>CAVZZG010000004.1:0-18716 GCA_963779685.1 uncultured Actinomycetes bacterium | reverse complement strand
CGCGACGATGCGCAGCGGCTGCTCGACGAGTACCGGCAGCAGCTCGCGGCGGCGCGGGCGGAGGCGAGCGAGATCGTGGAGCGCGCGCGCCGGACGGGCGACGACGAGCGCCGCCGGATGCAGGAGGACCTCACGGCCGAACGCGAGCGTGGTGTGGCGGCTGCCCAGGCGGCGATCCAGGCCGAGACCCGCCAGTCGCTCGACCGCATCAAGGTCGAGATCGCCGCACTCACCCTGCAGGCGACCGAGGCCGTGCTCGCCAAGAAGCTCGACGACGCCGAGTCCCGGCGCCTCATCGAGGAGGCGCTCGCGGGCGTCGACTTCTCCCGGCTCGCGGGGGAGGAGTAGCCCGTGGCCGACGACGCCGCCACGCCGTACGCCGACGCGCTCTTCCGCGCGGCGGAGCAGGCCGGAACGCTCGACGCGACGCATCGCGACCTGTCCGGTGTGGTCCGGTCGGTGGCCGAGAATCGCGACCTCTCGCGGGTGCTGTTCAACCCGGCGTTCCCGGTCGAGGCGAAGCGGCGAGTCCTGGCCCAGGTCGCGGCCGGGGGCGACCCGCTCGTCGGCAGCTTCCTGCGGGTGCTGGTCGACCACGGCCGGCTCGAGCTCCTGGCGGATGCCTACGAGGCGTTCGCCGACCGCTACCGGCGGCGCCAGCGCGAGCTGGCGGTCCACCTCACGACGGCCGTGGCGATCGACGACGCCGTGGCGGACGGCCTGCGCCGCCAGCTCGAGCAGGCCACCGGCCAGAGCGTCGAGATCACCCGCGCCGTCGACCCCGCGATCCTCGGCGGCATCGTCCTGCGCGTCCGCGACCTGCTCGTGGACGCCTCACTGAAGCGGCGCCTCGACGGGCTGCGACTCTCCCTTGCATCCACCAGGCTCCCCTCCGGAGGAGAAGCGTGAAGCTCCGTCCAGACGAGATCGCAGCGATCCTGCGTGACCAGATCTCCGGCTTCCAGCAGACCGCAGAGGTCGAGGAAGTCGGCACCGTCATCCAACTCGGCGACGGCATCGCCCGCATCTACGGCCTCGAGAACTGCGTCGCCATGGAGATGCTCGAGTTGCCGCACGGCGTCACCGGCCTCGCCCTCAACCTCGAGGAGTCGAACGTCGGTGCCGTGCTGTTCGGCGAGTGGCAGAAGATCGCCGAGGGCGACACCGTCCGGCGCACCGGCCGCGTCATGGCGGTCCCGGTCGGAGAGGCGCTGATCGGGCGGGTCATCGATCCGCTCGGGCGCCCGCTCGACGGCGGTCCCGCGATCGATACCCAGCAGACCCGGCCGCTCGAGTTCAAGGCTCCGGGCGTCGTCGACCGTCAGCCGGTGAAGGAGCCCCTGCAGACGGGCCTCAAGGCCCTGGATGCCCTCATCCCGATCGGCCGCGGGCAGCGCGAGCTGATCATCGGCGATCGCCAGACCGGCAAGACGGCGGTGGCGGTCGACACCATCATCAACCAGCGCGGTCAGGACGTCATCTGCATCTACGTCGCGGTCGGCCAGAAGGGCTCGACCGTCGCGCAGGTGGTCGAGAAGCTGCGCGAGCACGGCGCGATGGAGTACACGATCGTGCTCTCCGCACCGGCCAACGAGTCGGCGCCGATCAAGTACATCGCCCCCTACGCCGGCTGCGCCATGGGCGAGTACTTCACCTACAACGGCAAGCACGCCCTGCTGGTCTACGACGACCTCACCAAGCAGGCCGACGCGTACCGGCAGATGTCGCTGCTGCTCCGCCGCCCGCCGGGCCGCGAGGCGTTCCCGGGCGACGTCTTCTACCTCCACTCGCGGCTGCTTGAGCGCGCCGTGAAGCTGTCGGACGAGCTCGGCGGCGGGTCGTTGACGGCGCTGCCCGTGATCGAGACGCAGGCCGGCGACGTGTCGGCCTACATCCCGACCAACGTGATCTCGATCACGGACGGCCAGATCTTCCTCGAGTCGAGTCTGTTCTTCCAGGGTGTGCGCCCGGCCATCAACGTCGGCATCTCGGTATCGCGCGTCGGATCCAATGCCCAGACGAAGGCGATGAAGAAGGTGGCGGGCCGCCTGAAGCTCGAGCTCGCCCAGTTCCGCGAGCTGGAGGCGTTCGCGCAGTTCGGCTCCGACCTGGACGCCGCCACGCTGCAGCAGCTCAACCGCGGTCGTCGCCTCGTGCAGACGCTCAACCAGGGCCAGTACGACCCGTGGCCGCTGGCCGACCAGGTCGCGATCATCTGGGCGACCACCAACGGCTACGTCGACGACGTCCCCGCCGAGGACGTGCAGCGGTTCAACGAGAACCTGCGCCTGCACCTTCGCAGCGAGGCCACCGTCCTCGCCGAGATCACGGCCGCCCGCGACCTGCCGGACGAGACCGCCGAGAAGCTCCGCGGCCTCGTCACCGAGTTCAAGCAGGGCTTCGTCGTCGAGGAGCCCGCGGCGGCCGTCTGACCGTGGCGACGCTCCAGGACATCCGGCGGCGCATCCGCTCGGTGCGCAACACGCGCAAGGTGACGAAGGCCATGGAGCTCGTGTCCGGCGCGAAGCTCCGCCGCGCCCAGGTGCGCATCGAGGCCCTGCGGCCGTTCGCCGACGCCATGGCCGAGCTCATCGGCGAGGCTGCCGGCCGGTCGCATCTTCCCGGGCAGCCGCTCCTCGAGCGGCGTGAGGTCTCGACCACGGCGCTCCTCGCCCTGACGGGCGATCGCGGCCTGGCGGGCGGATTCAACGCCGGCGTCGTGCGCCGGGCGCTCGAGGAGGGTCGCGAGGCCACCGCTCGCGGCGAGACCGTGCGGTGGCTGGCCGTCGGGAAGAAGGGCGTGGGCACGCTCCGTTTCCGCGGTCTCGAGCTCGACGGCCGCTGGACGGGCTTCACCGATCGCCCGACCTACCAGGACGCCGAGGTGATCGCCCACCGCGTCTGCGAGCTCTATGCATCCCGCGAGGTCGACCGCGTGGTGATGATCTACAACGCGTTCCGCTCCGCCCTGTCCCAGCAGGTCGTCGCCGTCGAGCTCCTGCCGATCGACATCGGCGAGATCGCCTCGAAGGACCGCCGCGAGATCGCGCTGGAGGGCGAGCTCCTGTTCGAACCCGAGGCGAAGGACATGCTCTCCACGCTCCTGCCGACCTCGATCGAGAGCGCCATCTACCGCGCGCTCCTGGAATCCGCCGCCTCCGAGCACGGCGCCCGCATGTCCGCCATGCGCAGCGCCTCCGACAACGCTTCCGACATGATCGACAAGCTCACGCTCGACATGAACCGCGCCCGCCAGGCCAAGATCACCCAGGAGATCCTGGAAGTGGTGGCCGGCGCGGACGCGCTGGAGTAACCCGGCGCGCCCGCGCGCGTCGGGACCGTGTACTACAGTCAAGCCAATGGGCCTATTCGGGAAGAAGAAGCACGAGGAGCAGGTCGGGCAGGCCGAGGTCGAGGGTCCGCTGGTCGACGCGGCGGAGCCGTACGTCGTCGACCTGCTGTACGTGCAGGATCCGGGGATCGAGGCGACGGGCGTGGTCGAGCGCGTCTACCGGCCGCCGGCCGAGGCCGACTACGAGGACTGCATCGCCGCGAGCGGGCGGTGGCCGGCGGCCCGTGAGCAGGTGCGAGCCAGCCGGTACGTGCTCCGGATGACGGCGACCGGGTCCCCTGATGACTCCCCGCGCGAGCGGTTCGACCGCCTCGTCGGCCAGGTCGGCGATCTGATCGTGCTCTCCGGACCGGTCGCCGTCGTCTCGCGGGCCACCGGCGAGGTGCTGGATCCCCGGCGCGTCGAAGGCCAGCCGATGGCGCTCGCCGTGAACGTGCGCCGGTTCGACAGCCCGTCCGTGCCAGGCGCCACCCTGATGGACACCACCGGCCTGGCTCAGCTGGGCGTTCCCGACCTGCAGTGCCACTTCCACGGTCTCGACCCCGACGCGCTCGAGACCTACCTGTACGGCATCGCGGAGTACCTGCTGGACAACGGCGATTTCGTGCGCGATGGCCAGGCCCTGCAGGGCATCGACTTCCACGACCGGTGGAAGGTCAAGCACCAGGTGTCCCTCGCGGAGCCGCGGCGGCGCGTGATCGACCTGAATCCCGGGCGCCACCACGCGCCCGGCCACTGACCTATCGCCTCCCGCGCATGACGGTTATGCGTTGTGCATCGTGGTGCCCGTGGTGTACGATCCGGCGCCGAGGGGTGTGGAGGTAACTGCTTGAGCACGACAGGCGCTGGGAGCGCGACAGGGGGCGTGGTGGCTGCGGAGGCGCCGGCCTCTCCCAAGGCTGTCGTCGCCCGGTCTCCCTGGCAGCTCGCCTGGTCGCGGTTGCGCCGCGACAAGGCCGCGTGGGTCTGCACCACGTTCATCGTCTCCCTGGTGCTGTTCGCCGCGTCGGCGCCGCTGCTCGAGGACCTCACGGGCCACAAGCTGAACAAGTCGAACAGCGCCGGCGTCGACTTCTACACGCTGCTCCCGGTGACGCCGCTCCACGGCTGCCATGTCAACGGCCAGTGGAAGATCGGCGACAAGGGGTGCTTCCTGCTCGGTGCGTCGGACACGCTCGGGCACGACATGCTCGTCCAGCTCGCCTACGGGGCGCGGACGTCGCTGTTCATCGGGGTCGTCGCGACCCTGGTGACGATGGTCGTCGCCCTGATCGCGGGTCTGCTGGCTGGGTACTTCGGCGGCGTCGTCGACGGCTCGCTGTCGCGTCTGATGGAGATCGTCGCCGCGTTCCCGTTCCTGCTGTTCGCGATCGTCGCCTCCGTCACCTTCGGGCCCTCGCAGCAGACCGTGATCATCGTGATCGCGTTCTTCTCGTGGTACTACGCGGGGCGCATCTTCCGGGCCGACGTCCTGTCGCTGCGCGAGCGGGAGTTCGTCGCCGCAGCCAAGATGCTCGGTGCCCGCACGTCGCGGATCCTGGGCCGCCACGTGTTCCCGCACCTCGTGGGCCCGCTGATCGTGCTCGCGTCGCTCTCGATCGCGGCCGCGATCGGCACCGAGGCGGCGCTCAGCTTCCTCGGCTTCGGGCTGCCGGTGGAGACGGCCTCGTGGGGCCGCATGATCGACCAGGCCGTGCCGGGCGGCCTCTACCGCAACGCCCCGCACCTGATGTTGTTCCCCGGCTCGCTGCTCGTGCTGACCGTCCTGGCGTTCAACCTGCTCGGCGACAGCCTGCGCGACGCCCTCGACCCGCGCGGCGGGACGTTCTGATGCAACCGAGCGTCATCAACTACACCAGGTCCATCGTCACGGAGGAGGACGAATGACAAGGAAGAGACTGGTACCAGCGTTGCTGGTGACCGCGGTGGCGGTACTCGCCGCCGCATGCGGAGGGTCGGGCTCGTCGAGCTCGACGAGCTCCGGGACCGGCAGCGCGCCCACCTCGACGGCCGCGCCGTCGGCGGACTACCTGAAGGGCGGGTTCCCGCCCAAGGAGACGCCGGTCAAGGGCGGCCGCCTCAGCATCGCGTACGACTCCAACATCGACTGCTGGAACGGCCTGTCCTACTACGGCATCTCGTGGTCGTACTACTACTTCATGGCCCGGGGCCTGTACGACTACCCGAACACCGTGGCCGTGCCCGACTTCGACGTCGTGCAGCCCGCGCTCGCCGAGGCCCTGCCGGACGTGTCGGCCGACGGCCTCACCTACACGGTCAAGCTCCGCTCGGGCCTGACCTTCCCGGATGGCACGCCGGTCACGTCCAAGGACGTCAAGTCGACGTTCGAATACATGCTCGACCCGAACATCCAGTGCGCGACGGGCGGTCCGCCGTCGTCGGGCTACTACGCCGGCATCGAGGGCTACGACGCCTACACCAAGGCGATGACCGACTCCAAGGGCAAGGACAACCCGGGTATCTCGGGCATCACGACGCCCGACGACCTCACGACCCAGTTCAAGATCACCGCCGTCGACGGCTCGTTCCTGCGCGCCCTCGCCATGGGGTGGGCCTACATCCGCGAGGCAGCGAAGACCGAGCACAAGATCACCGATCTGTCGCCGCCGTACGTCGGCCCGTACAAGATCACCAACTACACGCCCGACAAGTCGGTCAAGATCGATCGCGAGCCGACCTGGCAGGCCAACGTCGCCGCCGGCGTGCCGGCACCCGCCGATGAGAACAACATCGACGGCATCGACGCCGACGTCGCCATGCCGAACGACATCGCGACCCAGAAGCTCAAGGACAACCAGCTCGACATCGGCGACGGCGCCATCGTCGGCTCGGACGTCCCGAACATCGCCGCCGACCCGGCCTACAAGGACCGGTTCTTCTCGACGCCGGACGCCGCCACGGACTACGGCGTGTTCCGCACCGACCGGCCGCCGTTCGACAACGTCAAGCTCCGCCAGGCCGTGAACTACGCGGTCGACCGCACGACGAACGCCCAGATCATCGGCGGAGCGCTCTCGCGCGAGCCGTGGTCGCAGCTCCTGTCGTCGAACCTGATGGGCGACCAGCCGACCGACATCTACCCGAACACCCCGGATGTCGCGAAGGCCACCCAGCTCGTCAAGGACTCGGGCGTGGCGACGCCGATCAAGATCGAGATGGCCCACTTCGCCGAGGATCCCGCCCCGCAGCAGGCCCAGGCGATCAAGGAGGCGCTCGACGCGGTGGGCTTCCAGGTGACGCTGAAGCCGTACTCGTCGGACGTCTTCTACGGCGTCCTCGACGACGACAAGGCGACCTGGAGCATCGCCCTGGCCGGATGGGGCCAGGACTACAACGACGCCATCACCTTCTTCAAGCCGTTGCTGACGTGCCCCGGTGGCACGCCGACCGGCTCGAACTACGGCAACTTCTGCGATCCGGCGTTCGACTCGAAGGTGACCGAGATCAACGCCAAGCCGGTCGGCCCTGATCGTGCCGCCGCCTTTGCGCAGCTCTCCACCGACACGGCGAAGAACACCGCGCCGTGGTGGGTCATGGACAACCGGCGGAAGATCAACCTCGTCGGCAACAAGGTCGGGAACTTCATCTACGGCCCGGCCAAGCAGTACTACTTCGCGTCGTACTTCATTCGCCAGTAGTGCGCTCGCGAGTCCGGCCGGCGTCCGCCACGCGGACGCCGGCCGGCTCGCACCTCACACGCCATGCTCCGCTACACCATCCGCCGGCTCCTCTTCGGCCTCGTCGTGATCCTCACGGTGACCTTCGCCGTGTTCGCGCTCACGGGGCCGGTCCTGACGTGGCGGCTGCACATCGACCTCGCCAGGGCGTATGCCGGTAAGAACCCGTCGCCCGAGCAGGTCGATCAGGCGAGCAAGCTGCTCGGGCTGGACCAGCCGTTCTACGTCCAGTACCTCATCGCGCTGCGGCGTCTGGCGCTCGGGCCGAGTGCCGACGAGAAGGCCCGCCTGTGCCCGGGGTCGACGGATGCCGAGTGCAGCAAGCTGATCGGCCACTTCGGGCGCTCGTTCCTGAAGGCGCGGTCGGTCGACTCGATCCTCGCCGACCGGGCCGGGGCCACCATCTCGCTCGCGTTAGTGGCGGCGGTGATGTGGCTCACTGTGGGGGTTGCCGTCGGCGTCCTGTCGGCGATCCGCCCACGTTCGCTGTTCGACCGCACCGCCACGGGCATCGTCCTGATCGGCCAGGCGCTGCCGGTGTACTACTTCGGCCTGCTGGCCCTCTACTTCTTCACCTTCAAGGTCAGGGTCTTCCCGCAGGGCGGCTACATCCCGTTCTCGGCCTCCGACCCCTGGCCGTGGTTCTCGCACCTGCTCCTGCCCGGGATGGTGCTCGCACTGTCGTTCGCCGCGATCTACGCCCGGATGACGCGCGCCAACATGCTCGGTGCGCTCTCCGAGGACTACGTGCGAACCGCACGGGCCAAGGGTGCGAGCGAGCGGCGGGTGCTGATGCGCCACGCACTCCGCAATGCGCTGCTGCCGATCGTGACCATCTTCGGGCTCGACCTCGGCACGCTGCTGGGTGGGGCGATCCTGACGGAGTACACCTTCGGCATCTCGGGTCTCGGCAGGTTGACGGTGGAGTCGGCGCGCTCGTTCGACATCCCGCTGATCGCCGGCGTCGTCCTGTTCGCCGCGATCGCGATCGTGATCGCGAACATCGTCGTCGACCTCCTCTACGCCGTCATCGACCCGCGAATCCGGCTCGCGTAGGGACAGAACGTGGCACTCCTGGATGTCAACGACCTCTCGGTCTCGTTCGCGACCGACGACGGCATCGTCGAGGCGGTCGACCGCGTCTCGTTCGGCGTCGAGCGCGGCAAGGTGCTCGGCATCGTCGGCGAGTCCGGCTGCGGCAAGTCGGTCACGAGTCTCGCGATCATGCGGCTGCTGTCGCGCGCGTCGGCTCGGGTGTCCGGCGAGGTGCTGCTGGACGGCCGCAACCTGCTCGAGCTCTCGGGCGATGACATGCGGAAGGTCCGCGGCTCCGAGGTCGCGATGATCTTCCAGGACCCGATGACGTCGCTGAACCCGGTGTACAACATCGGGTGGCAGCTGATCGAGGCCGTCCAGCTCCACAGCGACGCCTCCACGAGCGTCGCCCGCAAGCGGGGCGTCGAGATGCTGAAGGCGGTCGGGATTCCCTCCCCCGAGGACCGCATGGACACGTTCCCGCACGAGCTGTCGGGCGGTATGCGCCAGCGCGTCATGATCGCGATGGCCCTGATCAACAACCCGAAGGTCCTGATCGCCGACGAGCCGACGACCGCGCTCGACGTGACGACCCAGGCCCAGATCCTCGAGCTGGTGCGACGGCTTCGCACCGACTTCGACTCCGCGATCATCATGATCACGCACGACCTCGGCGTCGTTGCCGAGCTCTGCGACGAGGTGGTCGTCATGTACGCCGGCCGCGTCGCCGAGCGCGCGGGCGTGTTCGACCTCTTCGAGCGGCCCCAGCACCCGTACACGTGGGGGCTGCTCGCGTCGCTGCCCGGCCGCGCGCGCGAGGGCGACCGCCTGGCGTCGATTCCCGGCGCCCCGCCGAGCCTGCTGAACCCGCCCACCGGCTGCCGGTTCGCGCCCCGCTGCCCCTTCGTCATGGGCCACTGCGGCCTCGAGCCGCCGCCGGCGCTCGTCGAGGTTGCCGGCCGGTCGCACCTCGTGTCGTGCCACCTCGACGACGCCACCCGGCGCCGTCTGGGCGAGGAGGTCGCCGCCGGCGTGGTTCCCGAGGCGGTGCAGGGGGCATGAGCACCGGGGAACCGATCCTCAGGCTGACGGACGTCGTGAAGTACTTCCCGGTGCGGCGCGGGATCGTCTTCCAGAAGGAGATCGGTCGCGTGCAGGCCGTCGACGGCGTCTCGTTCGAGGTCCGTCAGGGCGAGACGGTCGGGATCGTCGGCGAGTCTGGCTGCGGCAAGTCGACGCTGGCTCGCTGCATCGTCCGGCTGCTCGACACCAACAGCGGTTCGATCGAGTTCCTGGGCAAGGACATCACCCGTCTGAAGGGCAGCGAGCTGCGCGAGCTGCGGCGGAACCTGATGATGGTCTTCCAGGATCCGATGGCGTCGCTGAATCCGCGCATGCGGGTCGGCCAGATCGTGGCCGAGCCGCTGCAGATCCATCGTCAGGGCACGGCGGCCGAGCAGAAGCGCCGCGTCCAGGAGATGCTCGACCGCGTGGGCCTCAGCCCGGAGCACTACAACCGCTTCCCGCACGAGTTCTCGGGCGGACAGCGACAGCGCATCGGCATCGCCCGCGCGCTCGCGCTGGAGCCGAAGCTGATCGTCTGCGACGAGCCGGTCTCCGCGCTCGACGTCTCGGTGCAGGCGCAGATCCTGAACCTGCTCACCGACCTCCAGCGCGACTTCGACCTCACGTACGTCTTCATCGCGCACGACCTCGACGTCGTCCGCCACGTGTCCAACCGCGTCCACGTCATGTACCTGGGCAAGGTCGTCGAGGAGGGATCGGCCGCCGACTTCTACCGCCACCCGCGGCACCCCTACTCGGCGTCGCTGCTCTCGGCGGTGCCGGTGGCGGATCCGCGGCGGGCGAACAAGTCCGCGCGCGTCGTGCTGGTCGGCGACATCCCGAGCCCGCTGAATCCGCCGTCCGGCTGCCGGTTCCACACCCGCTGCCCCCGTGCCCGCGAGATCTGCTCGACGGAGGAGCCGGCGCCGCGTACGTTCGAGTCGGGCCACTCGGCATCGTGCCATTACCCCGTGGAGCGATGGCCGTTGCGCGACGCCGACGACCTGCGCCGCACGGAGGCGGCGGCCACCGACAGCCCGTGAACCGCGCCGAGTTCCGGGCCGGCCTCGTCCGGCTCGCGCTCATCGCGGTGGCCGCGTTCGCCATCCCGGTTGCGATCGGGCTCGCCGCCTGGGCCTGGCGGGGAGGCAACGCGCGCGACACCGTGGCGTGGTCACTCAGTCTCGCCGCGCTGATCCCGCTCTTCGCCGGGATCGGCGTCTACCTGACGACCCGGTCGACCCTCAGCCCGGCCGAGCTCCGGCACCGCGAGCTGATCTGCGCGGGGCTCCTCGGACTGGGGACGGCGATGTTCGCGGCGGAGCTCGCGTTGCGCTGACTTTGTGACACGCCAGAGGCGCATCGATCCGGGCATTCCGGTACAGTTCGTGCGCCCGCGCCGTGAGGGAGAGGAATGGCAGACGCAGAGAACGTCGGCAGGATCGTCGAGATCAAGGGTGTCGTGATCGACGCCGCCTTCGAGGGTCGCCTGCCGGCGATCTACAACGCCCTTCACATCCCGATCGCGGGAGAGGACCGCGTGCTCGTGGCCGAGGTCCAGCAGCACCTCGGTGACGACCGGGTGCGCGCAGTGGCCATGGACGCCACCGACGGCATCGCCCGTGGTGTCGCCGTGATCGACTCCGGCGGGCCGATCTCGGTCCCCGTCGGGGATGCCACGCTGGGCCGGCTCTTCAACGTGCTGGGCGAGGTGATCGACAAGGGCGACCCGATTCCCGCCGACGTCGAGCGGTGGCCCATCCACCGCGCGCCGCCGGACTTCGATCAGCTCGATCCGAAGCCTGCCATCCTCGAGACCGGCATCAAGGTCATCGACCTGCTGGCGCCCTACACCCGCGGCGGCAAGATCGGGCTGTTCGGCGGCGCCGGCGTCGGCAAGACGGTGCTGATCCAGGAACTGATCAACAACATCGCCCAGTTCCACGCCGGCAAGTCGGTGTTCGCCGGTGTCGGCGAGCGCACGCGCGAGGGCAACGACCTGTGGCTCGAGATGACCGAGTCGGGGGTCATCGAGCGCACTGCGCTCGTCTACGGCCAGATGAACGAGCCGCCCGGTGCACGCCTCCGGGTCGCGCTGTCCGGTCTGACGATGGCGGAGTACTTCCGCGACACCGAGGGCGCGGACATCCTCCTGTTCATCGACAACATCTTCCGCTTCACCCAGGCGGGCTCGGAGGTCTCGGCGCTGCTCGGCCGCATGCCGAGCGCCGTGGGCTACCAGCCCACCCTGGCGACCGAGATGGGCGAGCTGCAGGAGCGCATCACCTCCACGAAACGCGGCTCGATCACGTCGGTGCAGGCGATCTACGTCCCGGCCGACGACCTCACCGACCCCGCACCGGCCGCGACCTTCTCGCACCTCGACGCCACCACGGTGCTCTCCCGGGCCATCTCCGAGAAGGGCATCTACCCGGCCGTCGACCCGCTCGACTCGTCGTCGCGGATCCTCCAGCCCGGCGTCGTCGGCGAGGAGCACTACCGGGTCGCGACCTCCGTGCAGAAGGTGTTGCAGCGGTACAAGGATCTCCAGGACATCATCGCCATCCTGGGCATGGACGAGCTCTCCGACGAGGACCGCGTGACCGTGCAGCGCGCGCGCAAGATCGAGCGGTTCCTGTCCCAGCCGTTCTACGTGGCGGCCGTGTTCACGGGCCGCGACGGCGAGTACGTCAAGCTGGAAGACACCATCCGCGGCTTCGACGAGATCCTCCAGGGCAAGCACGACGACCTCCCCGAGCAGGCGTTCTACCTCAAGGGCGGCATCGAGCAGGTCGTGGCCGAGGCCGAGTCCATGAAGACCGGCGTCTGACGGATGGCGCAGCTGGACTGCGAGATCGTCACACCGGAGGGCCGGGTGTTCAGCGGCACCGCCGACATGGTGGTGGTGCCCGGCGTGGAGGGTGAGCTCGGCGTCCTGCCGCGCCACGCGCCGATCGTCTCGCGTCTGAAGGTGGGGGAGGTGCGGATCCGCACCGAGGGCACCGTCTGGCATTCCTTCGCCATCAACGAGGGCTACTTCAAGATGCAGCGCGACCGGGCGCTGGTGCTCGTCGAGGGTGCCGTCGCGGCCGACGCGATCGACGTCGATGTTGCGCGGGCCGACGAGGAGGACGCCCGCGCCCGGCTCGCGGCCGCGGAGGCCGGGGACGAGTCGGTCGATCGGTTCCGGGCGGAGCGCGACCTGCTCTACGCCGAGAACCGGCTCAAGATCGCGGGGAGATAGGGTCGACCGCTACCCTTGGCGGTCGTGATCCGGCAGCGGCTCGGCGAGGTCGGGAATCGGGCCACCGCCCTTCTCGAACGCCTCGAACGGGCGCCGGGGGTCGGCGCCCTCGCCGTCGCCGTGCGCCGGTTCACCGATCACCTGGGGTTCCAGGCGGCGGCCGCGACGGCGTACCAGAGCTTCCTGTCGCTCTTCCCGCTCCTGATCCTGACCGTGTCGGTGACCAATCTCGTGCTCGATGACTCGCAGCGAGCCGACCTCGCGAACCGCATCTCCGAGTTCTTCGCCCTGGCCCCCGACGGCACCAAGGGCGTGTCCGAAGCGCTCACGGCAGTGTCGAAGCAGAGCCTCAGCACGGGGTTGATCGGCGCGGCGCTGCTGGCCTGGACGGGAACCAGCGCGATCGGTCAGGTGCGCAGCGGGCTGGAGCGCGCCTTCGAGGCGAACCCGTCGGACATCCTCGGGATGGTCGCCCGGGCGCGCGACCTGCTGCTGCTGCCGTTCTTCGTGCTCCTGATCCTGCTGTGCGCGGGCACGGCCGCCATCTACGGCGTGAGCATCACGGTGGCGGGTTGGATCGCCGAGCACTCCGCCGCGCTCGGGCGCTTCGCCCACCTGGCCGAGGGCACCATCGGCCCGCTGCTCCTGTGGGCGTTGTGCACCGTCGCGCTGCTGATCGCCTACACCGTCGTGCCGCGGGCCAGGCCGGCGGTGCGCGACCGTCTGGTCGGGGCGTGGATCGCCGGGCTCCTGCTCGTCGGCCTGCTGCTGGGCTACGCCTCCGTGCTCGCCCGCTCGGCCCGGCTCGGCGCCATCTACGGATCGCTCGCGAGCACGGCCACGCTGCTCATCCTGCTCCAGCTGGCCGGTGCCGTGACCTTCTTCGGGGCGGAGATCGCGCAGTCGCGCGCCGCGCGCCGTGCGGCCTCTATGCTCTAGGCCGTGCACCCCGTCCAGTACCACGTCGAGATGGAGGACCGGCGCGACCGGCTGACGACGTTCTTCCGGATCATCCTCGTCATCCCGCATGCCATCGTCGCGACGCTCTGGCTGGCGGCCGCGTCGATCGTCGCGATCATCTCGTGGGTCGCGATCCTGATCACGGGATCGCACCCGGCGGGTCTGTGGACGTTCATCGCCGGCGCCGTTCGCTACACCGGCCGGGTCAACGGTTACGCGAACCTGCTGGTCGATCCCTTCCCGCCCTTCAACGGCACCGACCCGTATCCGATCACCGTGCAGGTGACGCGCCCCGAGCAGCAGAGCCGCCTGACGGTGCTGTTCCGCGGCCTGCTGGTGATCCCGGCGGCGTTCTTCGGGCGCATTCTCGCGACCGTCGGCGGGCTGATCGCGATCCTGCAGTGGATCATCATCCTCGTGACGGCGGCCTGCCCGGTGGGTCTTGCGGACTTCCAGGCGCTCTGCCAGAACTTCATCGTCCGGACGAATGCGTACGCGCTGCTGCTGACGGATCGTTACCCGAGCTTCGAGGCTCCCGACGTCGAGGCGGCACCGGATCACGAGCACGACGAGCTGCCGCCCGGCGGGTAGTGGCCTGACGTGAGCGTGCCGCGGATCGCGGTCATCGGTGGCGGGTCGTGGGGCACGGCGTTCGCGAACCTGCTCGCCGGCGCCGGCCGCGACGTCGTCCTGGCCATGCGCGATCGCGCAGCAACGGTTGCGGCGAGCCGGTGCAACGAGCGGTACCTCCCCGGGGTGGTGCTCGACGAGGGGCTCGCGATCCTGCCGCTCGATCCGGGCGCGGTCCTCGCCGGCGCCGACGTGGTGGTGCTCGCGGTTCCCAGCCGGAGCTTCGCCGCGGTGTGCGGGCAGATCGCGCCGCATCTCGATCGTCGCGCAGTCGTGCTCTCCCTGACGAAGGGCCTCGAGCCCGGCAGCGGCGAGCGCCTCTCGGAGGTGGCGGCCGAGCGCTGCGCGGTCGGCCACGACCGCGTCGCGGTGCTCTCGGGCCCCAACCACGCCGAGGAGGTCGCGCGCGGCATGCCGGCCGCGGCCGTCGTCGCCTCGCACTCGCTCAGCCTCGCCGAGCGGCTCCAGGACGTCGTCGGGACGCCGCGGTTCCGGGTCTACGCCGGGAGCGATCTGGTCGGTGTCGAGGTGTGCGCCGCCGCCAAGAACGTGATCGCCGTCGCCGCCGGCGTGTCGGACGGCCTCGGCTTCGGCGACAACGCGAAGGCGGCGCTGATCACCCGCGGCCTGGCCGAGATGAGCCGGCTCGGCGCGGCCTACGACGCCGACCCGCGCACGTTCGCGGGGCTCGCCGGGCTCGGCGACCTGGTCGCGACCTGCTGCTCGCGGCACTCCCGCAACCGGCGGGCGGGCGAGCTGCTGGCCACGGGCACGGCGCCGGCCGACGTCGAGGCTCGCATCGGCATGGTCGCCGAGGGGCTGGCGACGGCGCCGGTGCTGCACCGCAACGCCGGCGAGCGCGCGCTCGACCTGCCGATCACCGAGCGCGTGTGTGCCCTGCTCGAGGGGGAATCGGCCGCCGACGCCGTGCAGGTCCTGTTGGCGCGAGAGCCCTCGAGCGAATATTGATAGCTACTTCCCCCGGAAAGACCCCCGTGGTTCGGCTCGGTCGGGCGGGGGAAGTAGCTTAGATTGGGGCGCTTCGCGCAGTGTTGGTGTTCGATCTCGAGAGTCGTGTTTTCCCTGTAACCTTGCGGTTTGACGGGATTGGAGGCGGGATGTTGCGGGTGCGGGGAGCGCAGGTTGAGACGCCGGAGCGAATGCCCACACCAACTGGGCGATCCTCGCCTACGACCTCGACACCCTCGCCCGCCGCGTCCAGTAGCACCCACCCAGTCGAAAACCCCGCTGCGGAGCGGCCCTAAGCTACTTCCCCCGCCCACCCGATCCGCCTCCCGAGACGGCTTTTCCGGGGGAAGTAGCTACAGTGGGAGCATGACCCGACGTGCTCTCGCCAGCCTTGCGCTGGTAGCTTCCGCCGTCGTGCTCGCGGCGTGCGGCGGCGCGACGAAGAACGCAGGGGCCGGCGGCCTGCCCGGCCATGGCGCCGAGGCGTTCCCGCCGGGCGTGCTCGCCTTCGTGGACGTCGACGCGAACGTCGACTCCGCCGGCTGGCAGAAGGTGCGGACGCTGCTGGCGCGGTTCCCCTCGTGGCCGAAGGCCGAGGCTGCCCTGACGAGCAAGCTCGCAGTCACGTCATCGGATGGCGTCTCCTTCAATGCGGATGTCAAGCCGTGGCTCGGTGACGAGGCCGCCGCCGCGGTCTACGGGATCGCCGTCGCCGCGGGCAAGCCCGAGGCCGTCGCGTACGTCGCGTCGAAGGACGACGCGAAGGCGGCGGCATTCCTGACGGGACCGGGCAAGGCGCACCAGAGCGGGAGCTACAAGGGGTACGACGAGTACGCAATGGCCAAGGGCGACGGCGTCGCGGCCATCGGCAAGGGCGCGCTCCTGCTCGGAACCGACACCGGCGTCGCTGCACCGGTCGATCGACGCCCGCGAGGGCGGCGAGCGCCTCGCGGACGCGCCGACCTACAAGGCGACCGTCGCCAGGCTGCCGGGCGGCAGCGTCGCGCTCGGCTACGTCGACGGCCCGAAGCTGGCCTCGCTGCTCGACCTCGCGATGGCCGCCTCCGGGCAGGCCGCCGCGGCTGCGGGGATTTCCGCCGACCAGATGAAGACCATGCTCGGCCAGTACGACGCGCTGCAGGCGATCGGGTTCTCGGTCGGCGCTGCCGACGCCGGCTTCCAGGTGAAGGCGGTCACGCTCGGCGATCTGCCGGGGAACGGCACGGGTACCGCGACCTTGCTCGCGAGTGCGCCGGCCAACAGCCTCCTGTTCGCGGACGTCGCCGGGTTCGGCGCATCGTTCAAGCAGATGATGGGCGTCTACGACGGTATCCCGCAGGTCAGCTCGACCTTCGATCAGATCAAGGCGACCACGGGCATCGACGCCCGGGCCGACCTGACGGCGCTGCTGTCGGGCGAGCTCGCAGTCTCCGTTGCCGACGGCGCACCCGTCAAGGGCGAGCTCCTGCTGAAGCCGACCGATCCCGCTGCTGCCGCCGCGGCGCTCGAGGAGATCGTGACCGGTCTCGGGAAGGCCGGTCTGCCTCCGGCCCAGCCCCTCCCCGACGGCGGCGAGGGCGGCATGATCGACGTGCAGGGGGCGCAGGTGGCCTGGCGGCACGACGGCGACCTCGTCTCGATCGGCATGCAGACCGGCGGCGCGAAGCCCGCAGGCGGCCTGGCCGACTCGGCCGCATTCCAGCGGGTCGCGGGCGCGGCGGGCATGAGCGGCGATCAGGCGATGCTCCTCTACGCCGACGTGCCCGGCCTCATGGCCTGGGCCCAGCGACAGCAGCAGACTCCGAGCACGGCGTCCGACGCGGAGGCGCTCGCGAACGTGAAAGCGCTCGGCGGCCTGCTGGCCTTCGGCAAGGGCGGCGACTCGACCCTCTTCCTCGAGGTGCCGCCGCCCTCCGGCTGATCGGACGCTGGTGGGCACGCCGCGGGCACGCTTCCTGACGAATCCGGTCTTGAGCGCTGCTAGCATCCGGCGGCCCATGCGAGATCTGATCTTCAGTTCCGAATCGGTCACCGAAGGGCACCCGGACAAGATCGCCGACCAGATCTCGGACGCGGTGCTCGACGCGGTGCTGACCGACGACCCGTTCGGACGGGTCGCGTGCGAGACCCTCATCACCACCGGCCTGGTCGTGGTCGCCGGCGAGATCACGACCTCGACCTACGTCGACATCCAGCGACTCGTCCGGGACACGATCATCGGGATCGGCTACGACCGGGCCAAGTACGGGTTCGACGCTCACACCTGCGGCGTGATGGTCGCGCTGGACGAGCAGTCGCCCGACATCGCGCGCGGGGTGGACGACTCGTTCGAAACCCAGCACGGCGACGGCGATCCGCTCGACCGCACCGGCGCCGGCGACCAGGGGATGATGTTCGGCTACGCGTGCCGCGAGACACCGGAGCTGATGCCGCTTCCGATCCAACTCGCCCACCGCATCGCGCGCGAGCTCGCGCGGGCGCGGAAGTCCGGCGAGCTCCCGTACCTCAGGCCCGACGGCAAGAGCCAGGTGACGGTGCGCTACGAGCAGGATGCGACCGGCAACCTCCGCCCGGTCGAGATCATGCGCCTGCTGATCTCGACGCAGCATCACGAGCGCTACCACGCCGAGACCCACATCAAGCCCGACCTCATCGAACGGGTGCTGCTGCCGGTGCTGCCGGAGGGTCTCTACGACCCGGCCAAGCTCCGCGATGGCGACTTCGTGCTGGTCAACCCGACCGGGCGGTTCACGATCGGCGGCCCGATGGGCGACACCGGTCTGACGGGCCGCAAGATCATCGTCGACACCTACGGCGGGATGGCCCGCCACGGCGGCGGCGCCTTCTCCGGCAAGGACCCGACCAAGGTCGACCGGTCGGCTGCCTACGCGGCCCGGTGGGTGGCGAAGAACGTCGTCGCGGCCGGTCTCGCAGATCGCTGCGAGCTGCAGGTCGCCTACGCGATCGGCGTCGCCCAGCCGGTCTCGGTCATGGTCGAGTGCTTCGGCACCGAGCAGCTGCCCACCGAGCGCATCGCGCAGGCCGTGCGCGACGTCTTCGATCTCCGGCCGGCCGCGATCCTCCGCGATCTCGATCTGCGGCGCCCGATCTACCGTGCCACAGCGGCGTACGGCCACTTCGGGCGCGAGGACGAGGGCTTCCCGTGGGAGGCGACGAACCGGGTGGCAGAGCTCCGCGCGGCCGTCGGGCTCGCCGCGGTGACCGCCTGACGCCACGGACGCGGTCGCCGTCGTCCCGCTGGTGCAGGCGCGGGTCCTCGACCGGCCGTTCGATTACGCGGTCGCCGCTCCGCTCGCACGCGGCGCGATCGTCGCGATCCCGCTCGGCCCCCGCCGCGTCCGCGGCGTGGTCGTCGGTCCCGGATCGGGCGAGCACCCCGGGCGACTGCGACTGGCCGAGCCCACCGGCGCGGTGGTTCCGGACGATCTCGTCACCCTCGCCCTCGACCTCGCCGAGCGCTACGCGACGAGCCCGGCGCGCGCCCTCGAGCTGGTGCTGCCGCCCCAAGCGCCGGCCCGGCCAGCGCTCTGGGCGGTTCCGGGCACCGGCCCGCCGCCACGCTCGGCGCGGCAGGTGGCGGTCCTGGACGCCCTGGCCGACGGACCGCTGCCGCTGGCTGCGCTCCGCGAGGCCTCCGGAGCCAGCGCCGACACGATCCGACGGCTGGTGCGCCGCGGGCTGCTGACCCTCGAGGAGCGGGCGGCGGCCGGGGGCCCGGCCGATGTCCGGCCCGACCTGACCG
>CAVZZG010000003.1:212500-2466736 GCA_963779685.1 uncultured Actinomycetes bacterium | reverse complement strand
GCCACGGCGGATTTGGCTCAACGGAGCGGAATCTAGGCGAAATGCGATTGTCACTCGTAACACGAGGTCCGGAGTTATGTGCTCTCCCCTGAGGGGTCGGTGTCTGGTACGCCGAAGTAGCTCAGTTGGTAGAGCACCGCTCTCGTAAAGCGGGGGTCACGGGTTCGAGTCCCGTCTTCGGCTCTCCCCACCGGGGGAGACGCCTCGCTGCGGGATGCTGCTCGTCGAGGATAGCCGCGCGGCCGACTGCTCAGCGATGAGCATCGAGATGGTCGATGCCCCGCCGCTTCGGACTCCTACTCGTCGCGATGAGTTGCGGCGTTCGCGGCTCGCTTGTACCAGTACCGGGCGCCTGCCAGGGTCGTCTGCTTCCAGCAGCACGCCGAGGTTGAACATCGCGTCGCTGTCGCCGGCCTCGGCGGCCCGCTTGAACCAACAGCGAGCCGCCCTTCGATCTTGCGGTTCGGACAAGACGCCGAGGCTGGTCATCGCGCCGCTATGCCCGACTTCAGCGGCCTGCTCGTACCAGTACCGGGCGGCGGCCGGGTCCTCGTCTTCGAGCAGCGCGCCGAGGTTGGCCATCGCGTTGCCGTTGCCGAGTGCCGCGGCCCGCTCGTACCAGCTCCAGGCGGCGGCCGGATCCTCGTCTATAAGCAGCACGGCGAGGCCGTTCATCGCGTTCGCATGGCCGGCCGCGGCGGCCCGCTCGTACCAATATCGGGCGGCAAACGGATCCGCGGCTTTCAGCAGTACCCCGAGGTTGAACATCGCGCCGGTAACCCCGTTCTCCGCCGCCCGCTGCGCACCAGCGCCGAGCCGCCGCGGGATCCTCAGATCTGAGCAGCACGCCGAGGTTAGCCATCGCGTTGGCGTCGCCGGCCTCGGCGGCCCGCTGATACCAGGCTCGGGCGGCGACACGATCGTCGTCCTCGAGCAGCATGCCGAGGCTATTCATCGCGCTGCTGTCGCCCGCTTCAGCGGCCCGCTCCCACCAGTACCGGGCGGCCGCCGGATCCTCGGCCTTCATCAGCACGCCGAGGTTGAACATCGCGTCGCGGTCGCCAGCCTCGGCGGCCCGCTGGTACCAGGCTCGGGCGGCGACGCGATCGTCGTCCTCGAGCAGCACGCCGAGGTTGAACATCGCGCCGCCATGCCCGGCTTCGGCGGCCCGCTGGTACCAGCTCCGGGCGGCCGCCGGATCATCGTCTTCAAGCAGCACGCCGAGGTTGAACATCGCATCCCGGTCGCCGGCCTCTGCCGCCGGCTGGTAGCGCGCACGCTGGTGGGCTTCGTCGTCCACGCCGGAACGGTAGGCCACCTGCGCGCGGGCCGCGGCTCGGCGCCGCGCCGCGCGGCGCTGGTCTAGCAGGAGTGCCGGCCCCGCCGAGATGGTCTTGCGGCCGCGGGAATGCGGCGGGACGTAGACTTTGGCGATGGCGGAGCGGCGATATCCGCGGGATCGCGGGCGCAGACGCCGGGGCCGGGTCGAGGCGGTGAGGAGCCGGATCGGCGCGATCCGCGGCGTCACCCTCTGTTCGGCGAGATCCCCATGATCCAGCAAGGCGCTGACCCGGTTTGTGATCCCATGTACCGTCCGAGCCTTCCGCGGGGAGCTGTTGCGGGTGACGTGTCCAGGCAGGAGTTCTGTCCGCTCTGCCACGTTCCGAAGTACTTCTACGTGGATGAGGAGCGGCGCTGCGTGCAGTGCGGGCTGGTGTTCGTGTTCTCCGGCCGGGAGCAGAAGTACTGGTACGAGTCGCTCCGCTTCAACTTCAATTCGGTGCCGGTCCGCTGCGCCGGGTGCCGTCGCCGGCGCCGCTCGGATCGGGCGTTGGCGGAGCAGGTCGCGGTGGCGCGAGCCGCGGTCCGTGAGGCGCCTGACGATCCCGCGGCGCTGGTGTCGTTGGCGAGGGCGATCGTCGAGTTGCACGAGCGGACCGGGCAGGGTCGGTTGGATGACGCGGTGGCCGCGTCGCGGCGGGCGGCACGACTCTGGCCGGAGGCCACCGAGCCGTTGTTGTGGGAGGGCATAGCACAGGCCCGCGCCGGAAGGCCGACCCGAGCGCGCGCGTCCCTTGAGGCGTTCCTTGAAGGGTCGCGGCGCCGAGACCAGAGCCGGGCGCGGGCGTACCTAGCTCAGCTCGAAGACGCAGCTGCTGGGTAGGCCGGCGGTCGCGTGGAGCGGCGCTCCACGATGTCGGTGTCTCGACATGAGACGAGGGAGTGATATGTTCCAGGGGTCGTGACGAGCAGCGTCCAGCACGAGATTCCCGGCCGGTTCAGCCTCGTGCTGCGGCCTGCCACACACGCGTCACACACGGCCTCGATCGCCTCTCGATTCGGCTCAACGGAGCCGTTTCCGACGAAAAGCGAGTAACACTCGTAATGATGGGGTCCGGGGTTCGAGTCCCCGCGTCGGCTCTCAAAAGACCCGCAAATGCGGGCCTTTTTGTCTCTGAGCGACGCTCTGCTCGATGTTTGGTCGCCCGAAGGGCGTTTTCGCGTTTTCCCTCCAAAATGGCCATTTCGCTGTGGGACGAATTGGTCAGTGAGGGCCACTGGGGCGGCGGCCTGCCACACACCCGCCACACACGGCGGGGCCAGAATCGCCCCTCCTGCCTGCGCGTTCGAGGTCGGTGGCGGCGGTGGTGGAATGACAATTTGCCGGCCCGATGCTTCTTGGCACGTGACACTAAGCCGGGACATCCGTACGTGCATCACGCCTCTAAGCTCTATACCGCGTGTGACTTCCGGATGTGTGGCGATGCGGTTCGCGCGCCGCGTGGCGGCGTTCTCGCAGGTGCTCGGGTTTGATGTTCGATTCCACCCATCCGGCCTTGTCATGCTAGACGTGGATCTGTCATGGGTCGCCGCGCGCCGTGTTCGCTCGGCCTCTGGACGGCTGCATGGAAGCGAACCTCGGTGCGTCGGAGTCCGGAGTGCTATATTCGCGGCCGCGCTACTGCGGCAGTTCGAGCCGGGTGGGGCAAATTCGGGCTCGGTTCGTGCGCTGCGGAGGAGGCAGCGGATCCGCCGCGCGCGATCGGTGCGTCGGGGACGTGTAGTCTGAGACAGTGTTCAGTGCTCTTCGATGGCGGCCGCCGCGTCGCAGCTTCTCGTGGCCTCGTCTCGTTGTCACCCCGAAGCGTGAACTCGGGGTTCGAGGGGTCTGAAGTTTGGTCCGTCTGAAACGCCCTGACAAGTGACTCACTCGCAGCGGCGACGCATTGGAGGTGGTCGAGAGTGAGCTATGCGAGGGAGATGCTCGGGTTGCCGCCCGCGGCGCTCGACGCGGCGGAACGGGCGTCTGTCGTCGAGGCGGTGGCTGCGCGCGTCGTTTCCGGCGAGACGCTCTCGTACCGCCGGCGGGCGTCGCGCGCGCGCAATACGTTCAAGTTGACGCTCGTGTGGGCGGCGTTCGGAGGTTTCGGATTGCTCGCGACGTTCGCGATCGCGGCTCGGCATCAGTCGACACACCAGGCGCTCCCGATCGCAGCGGCGGGCGCCGTGATCGGCGCGATCGTCGAATTCCCAATGGGGTTTACAACGACGTACGGGGCTGATGTGTCTGGCGAAGGGTTTGGGATCGTGGCGCTCGTGCCGGACTTTGTGGTGTGGACGGATGTCGTGTCGGTGCAGCTGGCGGGCGTCAAGATCGCTTCGGCTGGGGAAGCTTCGGCGGTCGTGGTTGAACCAGGGCATCGACTGCCGGCGCTGGGACCGTGGCTGGGAGTGCGCTGAGCTGATCGCGCGTCCTCGCCGTGCGCGCTGGGGTCGACGTCAAGACTCGCTGAGGATTCGTACGCGGCACCGCCGCCAGGTCCTCGAGCCTGAGGCACGCGTCGCGTACGGCGGCGAACGCTCTTGCTTGTCGCGCGGAGGTTGTGCGTCGCCCCGGCCCGCTATGCGGGAGGGGGAAGCGACTTTCTGCGAGGCGGGACGCCGCCGTGTGTGACGGTCCGGTGTCTGCCTCTTCGTCCACAATCGAGTTGGCGCTCCTTCAACGCCGCCGGATACCGCCGCGACGTCGGCCGCCTGCCCTGG
Organism: uncultured Actinomycetes bacterium; assembly: GCA_963779685.1. GTDB lineage: Bacteria > Actinomycetota > Thermoleophilia > Gaiellales > F1-60-MAGs149 > CAVZZG01. The sequence goes on along the minus strand of CAVZZG010000003.1, from coordinate 2,462,692 downwards.
CCGCTTGGTTCCATGATTCCTGCTTCGCCTCGGAAGGAGTACTGCGCGGGCGCTGAGAGCTGCTCGGGCGCGCTCCACGCACCTCCGGACGTACGAACGGCGACATCGATGATGTTGTGGTTCATCGCGTCCATGGCCTCCCACGCCGCGATTGCCGTTCCGTCTGTCGCTGCGGCGACTTGGGAGGAGCGCTCGGCGCCAAGAAACCGAGTCTCCACCGAACCCGGGGCGATTCACATCGCACGGTGCGCGGCTGCGGTTGCTCCACAAACAGCCGTCTCAATGCTGCCGGCTGCGGTCGATGACGATACCGGCTCGATTGATGACCCAGCGATTTGCGGCGATGGCGCCACCAGCCAGCACAAGAGCGGCTGTAGGGACCCAGAGGCCGACGCCGGTCCCGGCGGCCTCGAGGAGTGCGACGGCCATCGCTGCGATCACGAGGATTGTGGCCACGACCGCTGGGAGGCTTCGACGCAGGTGGTGATGGATCGACTCAATGATGGTCAGTACAACCGGATCGTCGATGCAGGTTCCATGTCGCATCGAGCGGTAGGTCGCCCATTGCCGCCTTCGGTCGAGTCCGACGAACGCAACGAACTGGGTGTCTTCCGGTCGACGCTGCCACTTTGCCCATGAGTAGGAGGTGGCCACGACGCAGGCGATGCCGATGGGGATGACGCCGAGCAGGCTTCGGTCGTCGTTGGTCAGCATGACGAGGAACGGGGCCGGCACGAAGGCGAGAACCATGATCACCAGTGATCGCCATCGTCCTCGCGAAGCCAGCGCGTGAAGTTCCTGGTCTCGTCTCGCCAGTTGATCGAACTGATCTTCACTGTTCATGGCTGACCTCCAGGTCGGCGACCGCCTTCGCGGCGTTGTCGAGGATGCGCTCAACGGCGGCGCCGTCGACACGGTCGTTCAGCTTGCTGATCCGCTCCACGAGCCGCTCGAGAACGGGCTGCCACGAAGCGTCGACCTGATGCGAAGCCCCCGTGCGCGCTTCGATCCGCGCAAACACGGCGCTCTGGTCGGCGAGCATGCGGCGCCCTTTCGCCGTCACCTGATACACGGCCTTCGCTCCGCCCAACTCCTGCTCGATGAGCTGCTCGGCTCGTAGCGCAGACAGCGCCGGGTAGACGCTTCCGGGGGACGGACGGTAGCCCGCCTGGCCGAATCGTCGGCCGAGCTCGCCCAACAGCTCGTAGCCGCCCTGCGGGCGATCGGAGATGAGATCGAGGAGGACGAGCGGCAGCTCGCCTGGCATGAAGAACTGATTCCTCATCGTAATACGAACACTACAGGAACGTATTACGAAGAGCAAGCCCGCGAGCCGGGTCGACGCGCCGCTCGGCGATCCAGTTGATCGTCGCCAGGCCGGTGCCCGGATCGGTGCCGCTGATCGGGTACGCGACGATGCGCTGGTAGTCGTTTCCGGCCAGCGCCATGGCCGCCCCGCCGAAGAACGGCGGCGCTTGCGACGTGCCGCGCCACATGATCGCGCCGGCCCATTCCGGCGGCCCCTCAGCCGGGTACATCTGCGCGCGCACCACCGAATGGATGCCATCCGCGCCGATCGCCACGGCGCCCTCGAGACGGTCGCCGGAGGCGAGCAGGAGCGTCGCGCCGGTGGCCTGTGAGGTGTAGCCGACGACCTGGTCGCCGTAGCGGATGCATCGGGGCCCTGCACGGGTCACGAGCGCATCGCGAAGCAGCAGCTGCAGCCGGCCGCGGTGAACGGAGTACTGTGGCCAGCGGTAGCCGGCCCGCGTCCCCCGCGGCTCGACCCAGATCTCCCGCCCGAAGCGGCTGTAGAACCCGTACTGGCGGGTACGGACGCCGATCAGGTCGAGCTCGCGCTCGAGTCCCAGGTCGAACAGCTCCCGGACAGCGTTCGGCTGCAGGTTGATGCCCACCCCGAGCGGCCGCAACTCGGCCACCGATTCGACGATGCGGAAACTCGATGCCCAGCTGTTCGAGGGTAAGGCCGAGCGTGAGCCCGGCGATTCCCGCTCCGGCGATCACCACCATCGCCCGTGTAGTCTCGCAGCGCTGGCGGCAACGGGCTCTGCGCTGGATTGGCGAGCTGGTGCCGGACGTGGCAGCACCAATCGGGCAGGCGCATGCTGAGCCACGTCCTTGAGCTCGGCGTGTCCGCGGTCTGAGCCGGACTGGGTTCCGCGGGTCCGGGTTTGGTGGGTCCCGCGTTTCATGCCGCGCGTGGGGGCAGGTGGTGACTGCGCCTTCGGGTTGTGGGTGGCTCAGGCTGTTGGCTGTATGCGTACGCCGAGCGCGTCGTATACGGGGCGCGCGCGGGTGTCGCCGGACAGGAGGGGGCGGTCGTGTTGGCGGGCGGCTGCGCCGACGAGCCCGTCGTAGACGGCGCCGCCGGAGATGCCTGCGGCGGCGAGCTCGGAGCCGAGTTTGGCGGCTTCGCGTTCGGCCAGGAACACCGTCTCTGGGAAGTTGTGAGCGAGCAGCGCGGCGACGTCTGGCGCCGAGCGGCGGAGCCCGCTGGGGAGCCGGGTGAGGACCGAGTAGGTCTCGAACCAGGCGTGGCCGGCGAGCCCCAGGCGGTGGTCGCGGACAGCGTGGAGGGTTGCGGTGTGCGCCTCGTGGTCCTCGACCTCGAGGGCCACGGCCGCGCTCATGTCGAGCAGCAGGACCTCGCTGCCCTCAGCGGTCATGTCGGTCGGCGTCGACGAGGCCGCGCACGAAGCGTCGGGCTGGCGCGTCGCGGCGCCGGCGCCGGCGCCGGTGCCGGGGACCGGTCGGATGCCAATCCTCGCCGATCTCTCTGACGCGACGAGCGTCGAGGTCGTCGTCGGCTTGTTCCTTCGTTCCGCGGTTCGACCCGCGCGCGGGCACCCCGACCCAGCACGCCGCGGCACCGACTCCTCTGGGGCCTGGGCAGTTCCTCGGCGCGATCCTCCGGGTCGAGGGTTACGGCGGTGCGCGCCGCCTGGTCCTCGACCCGATGGAGCGCCTCGTCGGCGACGCGGCCCGGGCGCGGTGCAACGAGGCCGGCGTCGACGACTGCGCCGTCGACTCGTTCCTGTTCAACACCAGCCCCCAGGAGGCCGCGGCGTCGCTCCCGGACACGGCCGACGTCGAGGTCCTCGACCCGAAGCGGATCGGTCAGGACGCGACGGCGCGGGCGACCGTCGCCGACTTCATCGAGGCGCTCGACGCATCTCCGGCCTCGCCGATTCGCCGGCGCCTCGGGATGACCGAGACCTACCAGGTCACCGTCGGCCCGGACGGCGCGATCTCGCGTATCGAGGCGCAGTACCAGCCGTGAACCACGCCCGACCCGCGTTGCCGTCGGCACGGGCCGCGCGCTATCTCCGGCGGAGGGACTGTCAGAACGTTTGTGGGTGGCCTCAGGGGGTGATCGCAATGCTGCCGTCCAGGTCGACGATCGGAGGGCAGCGTGGCGGGTCGGAAGCGGCGTTCGCATCCGTGGCGGTTGAGTGACCGCCAGCGGGCGGAGATCGAGCTGCGGATCGCGGCGGGGGAGACGCAGGCCGAGGCGGCGAAGGCGGTCGGATGTACCGAGCGGACGGTGTTCCGCTGGCTGGCCCGGACGGGTGGGATGCGCTCCCGCGAGCGGCATCGGTGCGCGTTCCGGTTGTCGCTGGCGGAACGCGAGGCGATCAGCGTCGGTGTTGCGCGTGGCCAGTCCTTCACGCAGATCGCGGCGGAGATCGGGCGGGCGGTGTCGACCGTCAGCCGCGAGGTCGCCGGGAACGGTGGGCGGTCTCGCTACCGCGCTGTCGCCGCTGATCGCCGCGCGTTGGTAAAGGCGCGGCGGCCGAAGCCGGCGAAGCTGGCAGCGAACGCGCAGCTGCGGGCGGTGGTGGAGGCAGGCTTGCGGGTACGCTGGTCGCCGGAGCAGATCGCGGCGCGACTCGTGATCGATCATCCTGACGACCCGACGATGCGGGTGTCGCACGAGACGATCTACCAGTCGCTGTTCGTGCAAAGCCGCGGCGCGCTGCGTCGCGAGCTCGCACAACACCTGCGCACGAAGCGCACGCACCGCCGCGCCCGCGGCACTGGAAAGCGCGGTGGTGGGCTGCGGGAGATGGTGCCGATCCGCGAGCGGCCGGCGGAGGTCGAAGACCGCGCGGTGCCCGGCCACTGGGAGGGTGACCTGCTCGTCGGCAAGCAGGGCCGCTCCGCGATCGCGACGCTGGTGGAGCGCCAGACCCGGTTCACGATGCTCGTGCGGCTCGAACAGGGCCGCACCGCCGAGGCCGTCCGCGACGGCCTCGGCGACCAGATCACGCGGCTGCCGCAGGCGATGATCCGCTCGATCACCTGGGATCAGGGCAAGGAGATGGCAGAGCACGCCCGGTTCACGATCGACACCGGCGTCGTTGTCTATCACCCAGCGCGACCTCGACCAGGTCGCAGACGAGCTGAACGGGAGGCCTCGACAAACGCTCGGATGGATGAAACCATCCGAAGCACTACACGGCCTCATTGCGATGACCGCCTGAGCCCGCCGTGTAAGTAGCGGTGGCGGTCAGCGGGCGTTGGCGGCGGAGTTGTCGGACGAACTGGGCTACGGGCGGGTGAGCCGGCGCCGTCGGAGCAGACCAATCGGCGCAACGGGGCGGACCGCAAGACGCTCGCCACCCAGCATGGCGAGGTTGAGCTCGAGGTGCCGCGGGATCGTGAGGGCGTGTTCGATCAGCGCCTGCTGAAGGGCATCCCTCCGCTTGGCCGGCGTGACACCGACCCGCGAGCAGCCCCAGCTGAACACCACCGTAGAGATTCGTAAGGGACATCTCACGACGGGGGCGTCCGCAGCTGGTTGTCGGGCCTCGACTAACCAAAGCCGGGGCTCGAAGACACGCCCGCCAGGTCTCGGACGGGCCGACCATACGCCTCAGCAGAGCTGGCCGGGACGTCCGCGACCATGCCGCCGGCCAGGCTGTCGGCCCGCACTACTGATGACCTCTAGGACGGGGAGGCGGTCGACAACCGTGCCCGGCACCGGTGCGTGTCGCAGCCGGTGCCGGGCTTGGGGAGGTGGTGCGCGAGGGTGGTTAGGAAGCGACGATTCCGGCTGCGCCGATCGGGAGGCCGGTTGTGACGCCGATCTGGGTGAGGCTGCCGTTGGGGCCGATCCGGAACGCGGTGATCCGGTGCAGGCCGTCGGTGAGGTTGTAGAGGAACCGGCCGTGCGGCGTGACGGTCTCGTCGAGCGGGTGGCTGCCGGCGCCGAGGTCGGCGGTGACGCCGCTCGGATCGAGCAGGGCGAGCGACCCGTCGTGGCCGACGGTGAAGCCGGTGATGGTCCCGGAGCCGCCGTTGGCGGTATAGGCGAAGCGCCCGTGGCGCGCGGTGACGAGCCAGCAGGGAGCGGCCTGGCCGGTCGCGACGGCGGCGCTGATGACGCTAACGCCGCCGGCGGCGACGCTGTACGAGGACGCCGATCCGCTGCCGGCCTCGGAGACCAGCAGGTGGCCGTGCTGGTCGAAGTCGAACCCGAACGGCGTGGCGCCGGCAGACGCCGACGCTGTGGGGGCGCCGGCGGCGCCGGACGGTGCGACGGGATAGGTGTCGATCGTGCTCGACGCCTTCTCGGTCACCACGAGGGCTGATCCGTCGGGCGTGAACGAGACCTGGGCCGGGCCGGCGCTCCCGGCGCCGAGCGGCTGCACCGAGTCGGCGATCGGTGTGAGGCCGTGCTTATCGGCGCGGAAGCCGGCGATGCCGCCCGTCCCTCCGGCGTTTAGGACGTAGACGACGTCGCCGCGAACGGTGACGCTGATCGGACGGGTGCCGCCGGACGGGACGGTCGCGATCAGCCGCAGCCCATGATGACGGACGGCGAGTTCCGCGATCGAGTTGCTGCCAGCGTTGACGGCGAATACCAGCCGCCCGTCGTGGGTGAGGGCGATCGCTCCCTGTGAGCCGAGCCCGCCGCCGGTGCCGATGCCGCCGGTGCCGACGGTGCCGGCCGGAGTTAGCGATCCGTCCCGCGCGCGGTCGAAGATCGCAACGCGGTTGCCGCTGGGCGCGTTGGTGAGCGTGTAGATGGCGGCGGTGTCGCCGCCGTCGTGAGACGCGAGCGCTGGAGCGGCTGCGAGTGGCGACGCGGCCAACGCCAGCAGCGCCGGTACGAGACCTCGTGCGAGCATGAGTTCCTCCTGGAAGTTCGGGGTTGCCGTGAAGGCTCGCCGCCAGAACTTACGGATCGGTTACGCCCGGCTGAACAGAGCTGGAACTCGGCGCGACATGAGGCCGAGGCCCCCGTGGGGACGGCCGCAGAGAGTACCGGTCACGTCGGGCCGTGGTCTACGGCGGTGGGAAGCGTAAAGGCAATGCTGGTGCCGCCGCCGTCGCGGCGGCGAGCGGTGATCCGCCCGCGCTGTGCCTCGACGAGGCGGCGCGCGATTGATAGTCCGAGCCCGGCGCCGCCGTCTGTGCGGGCCGGGTCGGATCGGTAGAACGGCTCGAACACGCGCTCGAGGTCCTCTTGCGCGATCCCGATGCCGGTGTCGTTCACCGCGACTTCGACGAGCCCGTTGTGGCGCGCGAGGGTGACCTCGATGGCGCCGCCGGCCGGTGTGTGGCGGAGGGCGTTTGCGAGTAGGTTGTCGAGCACGCGGTCGACGAGTTCCTCGGCGCAGGTCGCGAGCACCGGTGGTGCGGGAACGCGGGCCGTGAGCGTCAGGCTCCGTGCTGCGGCATCGGCCTCGAAGGCCCGCACCCGCGCCGGCACGGTCAAGTCGAGGCGCACGGGCGCGGTCTCGATCGCGTCCGCGTCGGGCAGGGCCAGTTGGGAGAGGTCGTCGACGATCGCGGCGAGGGAGCGCACCTGGTCGCGCATCTGGGGCAGGTAGCGCTCGGGAGGCACGATGCCATCCTCGACTGCTTCGATCATGGCCTGCAGTGCCGTCAGTGGCGTTCGGAGGTCGTGACTGGCCCAGGCCATCAGGTCGCGGCGCGCGTCCATGAGTGCCTCGACGTCGGCGGCCATGTGGTTGAACGTACGCGCGAGCTCAGCCAGCTCTGCCGGCCCGGTCGTGGCCGCGCGCGCCGTGAGGTCGCCTGCGCCCATCGCGGCGGCGGTCTCGCCGAGCGCCGCCACGGGTCGGAGGATCGACCTGGCGATCAGCAGCGCACCGACCAGCGCCGCGGTCGATGCGGCGGCCGCGACGAGGGCAAGCCCGGTGTCGTGGCTCGACTCGAACATGACGATGCCCGATCCGAGCACGCCGACCAGGGGGACGATGGACGCGACCAGCGCCAGCCCGGCGATCCGGGACCTGAGCGAGCGCAGCCGAGCGGCGATCGCGGCGCCTACCAGCCCGATCACGAACGTCGCGATCGCGACCTCGACGGCGAGGCCGATCACGGCAGGAACCGGTAGCCCACGCCCCAGACCGTGTCGATGTACCGCGGGGTGGATGGGTCGGTCTCGAGCTTTCCGCGTAGGCGTCGGATGTGGACGGAGACGGTGCCGCTGTCGCGCGCGGCGACGTAGCCCCAGATCAGCTGCATCAGCTGCTCGCGCGAGAAGACCTGGCGGGGGTGGCGGGCGAGGAGGTGCAGCAGCTCGAATTCGCGCGCCGTCAGGCGCACCTGCCGCCCTTCGACGGTCACCTCGTGCGCGAGCGGGTCGATCGTGAGGTCGCCGAACTCGAGCCGGCCGGACGCGTCCTTGGCCGGCGCCGTCCGCCGCAGGACGCTGCGGACGCGCGCAACCAGCTCGCGCGGCGAGAACGGTTTGACGACGTAGTCGTCGGCACCGAGCTCGAGGCCAACGATCCGATCGGTCTCCTCGGCCCGGGCCGTCAGCATGATCACCGCCGTGTGCCCGTTCGCGCGCGCAAGCCGGAGCAGCTCGAGGCCGTCGACGCCGGGCAGCATCACGTCGAGGATCGCCAGGTCGGGGCGCTCGCTCGCAAGCAACGCCCGGGCCGTTGTCCCGTCGGACGCCTCGATCGTGCGGAGCCCCTCGCGCTCGAGGTAGCGAGCGACGACCTCCCGGACGACGCGCTCGTCGTCGACGACGAGCACCGTCGGCGCGTCCGCTACCACGCGCTGATCGTAGCCGCTCTCCGTCCGGCGCCGAGCGCGAGCTGCGGCACCGGACGGAGAGCCGATGGTTACATCGTCACGGCGATCGATGTCGCCCACCAGGTATGGTCGGAGGCCCGCTCCGTCGCCCTGACCTTGAGGTGCTGGCCCTTGTGGATGCCCATGAAGCTGGTGATCCCGTGGTAGTGGGTCATCTCGTTCGTGTAGATCCGGACGACGCCGCTCTTGAGCTTGAGGCTGAACGCGTGCCTGGCGACGCTCACGGTGCGTACGGTGCCCTTGTAGCGCGCCGTCATCGTCGACTGGGCGGATGCGGTGGCCGCGAGCGCCGCGAAGGCGAGCACGACGACGAGCAGGACGAGCGTTCGGACACGAACCATGGTGACCTCCTGGTCGGTACGGGTCCTTCAAGGCTCGTCTCGTCTCCTTACGGATCCGTTACGCCGGGCTGAACAGGCTCCGAACTCGCCGGGGCCCACTTGGCGTGATGGCGCCTGGCCCAGGCGACGTCGACGTCGCCCTGCACCATCCCCCGCAGTGCGTGGCGGGTCGCCGGGTGGAACACCGCGAGATACAGGTGACCCATCACGAGGAACCCGATCGCGAGCGACGCGAAGTCGTGGACGAGCACCGTGCCGGCGAACCGGTAGGTCGTGTTTCGCTCGCCGACGTAGAGCAGCGTGCCGCTGATCGCGAGCACTCCCATCAGGCCGAGGCTGAGCGCCGTGTTCAGTTTCTGGCCGGCGTTGAGCCGGCCCTGCGGCGGAGCCCCATCGTGGTCGAGCAGCCGCGCCGGTCCGCCTTTCAGCCAGGCGATGTCGTCCGCATCGAAGCGGTCAGCCTCGCGGACGAAGCGGCCCAGTGCCCGGCGGTTACCGGCGACCGCGAGCAGGACGAGGCCGACGCCAAGCGCAATTGCCGCGTCGATGTGCCACGCCTTGGCGGTCGGGCGCGCAACGATCCGCGCCAGGGCCGGCAGGTAGAGGCACATGCCCGTGAACAGCATCACGCTGAAGGTGGCGGCCAGCAGCCAGTGGGCGAGCCGCTCGGTCGCGGTGAACCGTCGGACCCTCGCGCGCTCAGAGGCCATTCGACCTGCCGACCCACGCGTCGATGTCGTAGCCGCGCACCTCCCAGTAGCCCGGGTCGGGGCGCGCCGCGAACTGGATCTCGCCCAACCACTTGACGTTCTTGTAGCCGTACATCTCGGGGATCACGAGCCGCAACGGCGCGCCGTGCTCGCGGCGGAGCGGCAGCCCGTCCTGGTGAGAGGCAAGCAGGACATCCGGCTTCATGAACTGCTGCAGCGACAACTGGTCGACATAGGGGTCCTCGAGCGATACGAAGGTCACGTACCGCGCCGCCGCCTGCGGCCGAGCAAGATCAATCAGCGTTTGCGGGCGGACCCCGCCCCAGTGCACGCCGTCGACCGACCAGCCCGTCACGCAGTGGAAGTTCGACACCTGCGTGGCCTGCGGCAGGGCGGTGAAGGCGCTCCACGACAGGTCGAGGGGCTGGTCGACGAGGCCCGTCACCTTGAGCCGGAAACGCGCCGGGTCGAACCTCGGCATCGTGTCGGCGACCGTGTAGATCCGCCAGCCCGACGTCGGGACGATCTCGTTCACCACCGGCACGGCGCTCGAGACGCTCTCCACGGCGCGCTGAACAGACCCGGCGTAGCGCGACAAGAGCGCGATCCCGCCCACCCCGGCCGCGATCGTGCCGAGAAAGGTCGCCCGCCCCAGCGGCAAGCCCGACGGCGGCGTCTCACGAGGCTCTTCGCGCGGGGCCATACACCGAAGGTACAGCAGCGATGCGCCACTTCGTTTCGTGGCGAACAGAGTTCGCAAACTCGTAATCGTTGCGCCCTGAAGGTCCCCGCCGCGCTCGCGAGCCCGGCTGCGTCCGGCGCCGTTGGAGGTGCCGCGGACGAGCGTTGTCGGTCTTCGCGACGAGCCAGCCGTCACGCTGTCGGGTCGGGTTGGGTCAGCCGCTGATGCGGCTGGGGCGGAGTGGATGTGCGTGCGCGCTGACCTTCTCGAGCGCTTGGGTGAGGGCCTTGACGTCGGCCTGATGAGGTGTTGGGAGGAGTGCCGGTCTACGCGGACGACGCAAGCGCTCGCGGTTGAATCGCTCAGGTGTCCTCTGCGAGTGCGGATCGCAGCAGCGCTGTGGCGTTCGTGCGCATGATCGCGACCGCCTCGTCGCGTGGTAGCTGCGCGATGTCTGTCAGCCAGACGAACGCTTCGATGCCGAGTGTGGCGCCGATGCCGTAGACGAGGCGCTGGAGCTGTTGCTCGGGCATTTGCGTGTGCAGCGATGACAGTGCGTCCTCGATCCAGCCGATCCGTAGGCCTCGGTGCATTGGGAGTTGTGGGTGATCGGTCGCGTCGCTCTCGAGGGATAGCCGCAGCACCGCACGCATCTCGGGTTCGTAGGTGAGGATTCTGCGTGCTTGGTCGTCGGCCACCATCTCCAGGCGAGCGAGGGGGTCCTGCGGTGGTTCCGGGCCCAGCAGCGAGCGTTCCTCGATGTGCGGATAGGTGGAAACGAGCAGCGCGCGCAGGTTCGGGAAGTAGCGGTAGGCGGTGGTGCGGGAGATCGAGGCTGCGGCAGCCGCCCCTTCCATGGTCGGGGTGATGCCCTGGGCGAGCAACTCGCGCGTGGCGACGATCAGGGCCTCGCGCGTGCGCGCCTTCTGGCTAACCCGCCCAACCTGCTCATATGGTACAGTCATACCCATAATGGTACTCAGTGTTCACCAAGTCGGAGAAGGAGCGAAGCCATGAGCCCCGCCGTTGCGATCGTCCGCGCTGAGGGAGAGGGAGAGCAGCTTCGCTTCTGGGGTGGCGGGCTGCTGACGATCAAGGCGAGCGCCGAGGAGACCGGCGGCGCCTTCCTGTTGTTCGAGGACGTCATGGCGCAGGGAAAGACCACGCCCCTGCACACGCACGCGAACGAGGACGAGACCCTCTACGTACTCGAAGGCGAGATCCTCGTCCACATCGACGGCGCCAATCACCGGGTCGGTGCCCGCGGCGTCGCGGTCGCCCCGCGCGGCGTTCCCCACGCCTTTCTCGTCACCTCGCCCACGGCGCGCGTACTCACACTGCAGACGCCTGGAAGCGCGGAGGCCTTCTACCGCGGCGCCAGCGAGCCCGCGACCGCCGACGCCGACCCGGCCGGACCGGTCGACTTCGGCCGCGTGCGCGAAGCGGCCGAGCGCTCCGGCGGCATGCAGATGCTCGGCCCGCCCCCATTTGCGGCCCTCGGAGCTGACGCCACGGCTGCCCCGGCAGCCGCGGGAGCCTGAGAGCCCGCAGCGCCAGCTCTGCATCGCACGCTTGCCGGCGGCGACCCGTGGGAACAGTCGGGCGAGCGCCGCGAAAGGCGCGCGATCCGACAGCCCATGCCCGGCCGTGTCCGAATCCTGCCTGGCACCGTTTGGTCACGTCAGCGCCGATACTCGATCCGCGCGGCGACCTCCGCGGCCCGGCCGGCGGGAGCGAGCCGGTCGAGGAGATGGAGCGCCATGTCAATCCCCGCCGACACGCCGGCGGAAGTGATCACGTCGCCGCTGTCGACGATACTCGGGCGGTCACCGACCTGTACCGACGGGTCGGCGGCGACCAGCCGGTCGACGTCGAGATGGTGCGCGGTGGCGGCGCGACCACGCAGGAGGCCGGCCTGCGCGAGGAGCACCGCGCCGTCGCAGACGCTCGTCATGAGACGCCCGGCCCCATGCAACGTCCGGAGCCACGGCCCGAGCTCGTGATTCGCGAACGCGAGAGTCCCGTCGCCGCCGGGGACGATCACGACGTCCGTCGGGGCGCGGACGGGAGCCTGTGCCGGGCGATCACCGTCAGGCCCTTGTGGCAGCGGATCGGTCCTTCGGCCGGCGCGAGCCCGACCCGACGGTCGGGGGCACTAATGAGCCAGCGCCGCGAGCAGTGCCCGGTCGGACCACGCCAACCGTGGCCGTGGCACCGAGCGGCGCAGCACCGCGAGCTCGTGGCGGAGAATCACGATCTCCGCGTCGCGGGCCAGACCGCGACGGCGCCTGCCGAGCAGCCGTAGAGTCGCCGCGAGGGCCAGATAGAGGAAGCGCAGAGGCATCCAAGGATCCTGCCGACCTTCGGCGATCCCTGCTGCAGCGCCCAATCCGGATACAGACATCCTTCGCGCGCTCGGCGGCGTACTCGGCGCTCCCCTATTCCGGCCTGCCGCGCCTCGATCGCATCACGAGCGCAACGACGAACAGGGCTAGAACGAGCGTGATGGCGGCCGCAACCGGAGTTGGCCGTTCACGTACGGCGGTGCGGGCATTCGCGAACCCCTCTTCGGCCCGGCCAGCCGCCTCCTGAGCGCTGCCCGGGATGGCGTCGCTTGCCTTCGCCTTGGCGCGCCGCGCAGCACCTCGATCAGTGACGCGGTCAGCTCGCCGCGCTCCGCAGGAACCGACCCTGGGCCCAGCCTTGCCGTGACGGCGGGAACCGCCACACCGCCGGTGAGGAGCGAGGTTCCGACCGGTCCACAAGCGCCGTTGGCCGACGCGAGCCGGCGTTCGGCACGAAGGTTGCCGTGTCTTCACCACACGTCATCCGAGTTGATACGCCCTGCGGGTCTGCGGCCTTGCAATGGGCCGGAGCCGTCGTAAGATGACCGCTCCATGCCCGAGGTGCGGTCCCGCCGGATCGGCGGACCCCGCAACCGCTGACGGGTGCACACCGGGCCGCCGAGGAGAGGCGATGACCGAAGCCACAGCCGACACCCTGGTGGTGTTCGGCATCACCGGCGATCTCGCGAAGGTCATGACCTTCCGGTCGCTCTACCGCCTGGAGAAGCGGGATCTGCTGGATTGCCCGATCGTCGGCGTCGCCGTCGACGACTGGACCGTCGACCAGCTGCGCGCAGCGCGCGCGCGAATCGATCGTCGGCACCGGCGAGCACGTCGACGAGGCCATCTTCGACCGCCTCGCCGCCCGCCTCTCGTACGTCCAGGGCGACTTCGGCGACGCCGCACCTACGCGCGCGTCGGCGACGCGATCAACGGCAGCCGGCTGCCCGTCTTCTACCTCGAGATCCCGCCGTTCCTGTTCGGCACGGTGGTGCAAGGGCCTGGCCGCCGCCGGGCTGACCGGGAACGCCCGGGTGGTGGTCGAGAAGCCGTTCGGGCACGACCTAGCAGTCGGCTCGCGCGCTGGCGGCCGAGCTGCACGAGTCGATCGACGAGTCGCAGCTGTACCGCATCGACCACTACCTCGGGAAGATGGGCCTCGAGGAGATCGCTCTACCTGCGGTTCGCGAACTCGATGCTCGAGCCGGTCTGGAACCGCAACTACCTCGCGAGCGTCCAGATCACGATGGCCGAGGACTTCGGCGTCGAGGACCGCGGCCACTTCTACGACCCCGTCGGCGCGCTCCGCGACGTGGTCGTCAACCACCTGATGCAGGTCGTCGCCGCGTGCGCGATGGAGGCGCCCGTCGGGTGGCGACCCGACGACGATGAAGGACGCGCAGCTGGCGCTCTTCCGCGCGATCCGCGAGGCCGACCCCGAGCACTACGTCCGCGGCCAGTACGACGGCTACCGTCGATATCGACGGTGTGGCACCCGACTCGACCACCGAGACCTACGCGGCGCTCCGCCTCGACATCGACAACTGGCGCTGGGCCGGGCGTGCCGTTCTTCATCCGCACCGGCAAGCGGATGCCCGTGACGCAGACCGAGGTCCGGCTGGTCTTCCGGCACCCGCCGCGGCTCGGCTTCGTGGCCTTCGGCGGCGCGCTCGAGCCGAACCAGCTCGTGGTCAAGCTCGACCCGACGACCGGCATCCAGTTCCTCGTGGAGGCCCACCGGGCGGACGCCCGCGGGTCGGCGCCGATCGAGCTCGACATGGAGTTCGTCGCAGGAGGGCGGCGAGGGGCCGACGCCCTACGAGGTCCTGCTGCACGCGGCGCTCGTCGGCGACACCACCCGCTTCACCCGCCAGGACGGCGTCGAGGAGACGTGGCGGATCATGCAGCCGCTGCTCGACGCGCCGCCCCCCGTGCACCCGTACGCACCCGGCCTCGTGGGGGCCCGAAGCCGCGGAGACGCTCGTGGCCGGGCACGGCCGCTGGTACGGGCCGTGGATCGCGAAATGACCGCACCCGCCGCCCAGGGCAAGCCCCAGAGCGCCGCCGCGCCGTCGCCGTTCCCGCCGATCGCGGACTACGCGTTCCTCTCGAACTGCCACACCAGCGCGCTCGTCGCGCCGGACGGGTCGGTGGACTGGCTGTGCCCGCCGGCCTTTGACTCGCCGAGCGTGTTCGGGAGCCTGCTCGACCGCGAGGCCGGCTCGTTCCGGCTCGGGCCGTTCGGGATCACCCACCCCGCCTCGCGTGCGTACGTACCCGGGACGAACGTGCTGGAGACGACGTGGCGGACGCCATCTGGCTGGATCGTGGTGCGGGACGCGCTGACGATGGGGCCGACCGCGCACGAGGACGCCGTCACGCCGCACACCCGCCCGCCCGCCGACGACGACGCCGACCACATGCTCGTTCGCACGGTCGAGTGCCTCGACGGGCGGGTCGAGGTCGAGCTCATCTGCGAGCCGGCCTTCGACTACGGCCGAACGCCCGCCACGTGGGTGCTGGCCGGTGGCGGCCGCTCCGTCGCCGACGCCAGCGGTGCCGGCTTCACGATGCGCCTGGTCTCCGACCTCCCCATGGGCATCGAGGGCAACCGGGTGCGCGCGCGGCACGTCCTCGAGCAGGGCGACCGGGTCTTCTGCGCCCTCTCGTGGGCGGAGGAGCTGGCGGCGCCGGCGGACATCGCCGATGCGGAGGCGCGGGTGGCCAGGACGGTCCGCTTCTGGCGGCGGTGGCTCGACGAGTCCCGCATTCCCGATCACCGCTGGCGCGAGCCGCTCCAGCGGTCGGCGCTCGCGATCAAGGGACTGACGTACATGCCGACCGGAGCCGCGGTGGCGGCGCCGACCACGTCGCTGCCGGAGACGCCCGGCGGTGAGCGCAACTGGGACTACCGCTACACCTGGATGCGCGACGCCACGTTCACGTTGCAGGCGCTGCACTGGCTCAACCTCGATTGGGAGGCCGACGAGTTCATGCAGTTCGTCGCCGACCTCGAGCCGAACGAAGACGGCTCGCTCCAGATCATGTACGGCATCGACGGTCGCCGCGACCTGGCCGAGTCGACCAGGGACGACCTGACCGGCTACGCCGGCGCGCGCCCGGTGCGCCTGGGCAACGGGGCGTTCGACCAGCGGCAAAACGACGTCTTCGGCGCCGTACTGGATTCGTTCCTGGTCCATACGCGCAAGAGCCAGCGGCTGCCGCGGCGCCTCTGGCCGATCGTGCAGGCGCAGGCGGCCTGCGCGACCAAAGTCTGGACCGAGCCGGATCAGGGCATCTGGGAGGCCCGCGGCAAGCCGCAGCACTACGTCTCCTCCAAGCTCATGTGCTGGGTGGCCCTCGACCGCGCAGCGCAACTGGCCGAGATCCGCGGCGACTCCGCGTTGCAGGCGACGTGGCGGGCGACGGCGGAGGAGATCCGGGCCGACATCCTCGAGCGCGGGGTCACGGCGAACGGCGTCCTGCGCCAGCACTACGGAACGGACTCGCTCGATGCATCCACGCTGCTCGCGGCGCTGTTCGGGTTCCTGCCCGGCGACGACGAGCGGATGCGGGCGACGGTGAACGCGATCGACGCCGACCTCACCGAGAACGGCTTCGTCCTGCGCTACCGCACCGAGGAGACGGACGACGGGCTCTCCGGCAAGGAGGGGACGTTCCTGATCTGCTCGTTCTGGCTCGTCTCGGCCTTTGCGATCGTCGGCGAGCTCCAGCAGGCACGCGACCTGATGGAGAAGCTGCTGCGGATCGCCTCGCCGCTCGGGCTCTACGCGGAGGAGTTCGACGCCGACACCGGCCGGCACCTCGGCAACTTTCCCCAGGCGTTCTCGCACCTGGCGCTGATCGAGGCAGCCGCCCGGATCATGGTGCCGGAGCTCCTCGAGCGGTTCTGACCAATGGAGGCCCAGTGGACGCGTATGACCCGCACCGGCCAGGGCACGAAAGAACGTCATGACGGTCCTCACGATCGCGTCGGTCACGCTGCTACAGGATGCTGATCGTCGGCATCCTCGGGATGAACTTCCACCCATCGTTCTTCGACCGGCCCGGCCTGTTCTGGTTCCCGCTCGGCCCTATTGGGATCCTGATCGGTGCGGGCAACGCCCTGGGCAACTTCGTGCACCCGACGTGTGGCCCGGTGCTCCTGGCGATCGTCTCGGCAAGCCTCGTCGCGTTTGCGGTTCCACTCGTTGAGCGAAGCGCTCCGCCGACGCAGCTGCCTGCTCGGCACGTCGGGCAGCGGCTATGCAGGCGGCCGCGACCGGCAACTCCACCATGAGAGCGAGGGCGATCGATGCGACGCGCTCGGACCCTGGCGTCGCAAGCAACACGTCGAACCAGGCGTCGCAGACCAGGAGCGTGGCCGCCGCAACTGCCGCTCCCTGCGTCCAGAGCGACCGCCGCAGTAGGCCAATACCCGTTGCCACGAGGCTCGCTGCGAGCGCGATGTCGAACCCGGACCAGGCCGCGTCGTAATGGCCGGCCACGTGTCTGGCCGGCAACGTGACCGCCAGCCACAACGTCCAGGGCACCAGCGCCGCGCCGAGCACGATGAAGATTCCTGACCGCCAGACCGGAAGCCGGGGCATCATCGGCTGTTCCGCAGGAGGGAGGTCGGCAACATCCACGATGACTCCTCCCCGATCCGACAGATTCCTAACATCAAACAGAGACCGCAACCAGATGCGCATCCACATCGGGTGCGTTTCCTCCTGCGAGCCGGCGGGACGCTCGAGCGAATCGAGCATCGCGGACCGCCGATCGGCGTCGTGGACGACTGGGTGACCGACGACGCGGCGGTCACCCTCGAGCCTGGTGACACGATCCTGTTGTACACGGACGGCGTGATCGACGCCTGCCGCGAGGCTGGCGAGCGCTTCGGCGAGGACCGTCTCGACGCGCTGATCGCGGAGTGCGTGCCGGCGTTGGATGCCGCGGCGCTCGTCGACACGATCGTGGACGCCGTCCGCGACCATGCGGGCGCCGTGATCCCCGACGACATCGCCATACTCGGCATTCGGTTCCAGCCGGTCCGGCTCGCTGAGGATCGTCCTGGCCGGACGGGCACCTCAGGCGGCATTGCTACTGGACGAACCGGAGGCCTGAATCAGCTCTTCATCGGTACGCAGACGTGGACGGCTCGCCGTTCGACGTCGCGCAACTTGCGGACCTTCCTGCGATCGCCGCCGTCGAGCTCGTACGGCACCTTGCGATCGAGCGAGATGCGAATCGACTCCGCCTTCGTCGTCCACACGTGGGGCGACCGGCGCGCGGTGCCGAGGGCGACACGCCCAACGGTCTGCATCAACTGCCACGCGTCGTCCGCCGTGACGACACCCAGGCCGAACGCGACGACCATCACGGCGGACGCCGTCAGGTAGACCCACGAGAGGTGCTCGAGACCGCCGAGGCCGCCGACGATCGTCGGCAGGGCCGTCGACACGATCATCTGGTCGAGCGACGCGATGAAGAGGAGTGCACCGAAGATCAGGCGCCGCTGTCGCCCGATTCTCGCCCGAGCGGTCGAAAGCCGGCAGTGGAGCATCGTGGAACAGAGTCGCGGAAGGGAGAGTCTGCCTGCGTATCGGCCGGTTTCGGTAGTCACCGGTAGCGGCGATTCGTCCCGGGCGCGCGAATGGGAGGAGGGGGTCTGCGGTTCGAGTCACGCAACGTGATCGGCTCGTGGCCCACTAGTAGCCCCCTCACAAGGCCGGCTGGTGAGTCCAGACCTAGGTGCGCCGACGTGCGGCTCGACGCCGCGCGCCGCGATCCCCGCGGGGATGGCCCCTTTCAGCGCATCGTGCGGTTGCACGATCCAGGTGACCCTCACGCGCCCGTCGGCGTCACGGCGTAGAGCGGCAAGACCCGACGGGCCACGAGCGCCCCTGTCCCGGTCGCCGGATCGAGCTCGATCGCTGATGATGTCGTGGTGGAGCGACCTCCGATCCGCTATGCCCGCAGCGGCGACGTCCAGATCGCGTACCAGGTGACCGGGAACGGCCCGCTCGATGTCATCTGGGCGCCCGGCACCGTCTCGCACCTCGACTTGATGTGGGAGTTCCCGGCCTTCCGGCGGGCGATTGAGATGTGGAGCGAGGTGGCGCGTTTCGTGCGGTTCGACAAGCGCGGGACGGGGTTGTCTGACCGCCCGGTCGACGTTGCGACGCTTGAGGAGCGCGCCGATGACATCCGGGCGGTGATGGATGCCGTGGGACTTGAGCGCGCGGTCGTGTTCGGCTCGTCCGAGGGCGGTCAGATGGCCTGCATGTTTGCGGCCCTGCACCCGGAGCGCGTGAGCGTACTGGCGCTCTGGGGTGCGCTGGCCCGCTGGACGCGGACGTCGGACCATCCGTGGGGCGCTGTCGGTCGAGGAGGTGGCGTCGCTGATCGCGGAGATCGAGCGGAACTGGCCGAGCGAGGCGTATCTCCGCGGCTGGGGCGCGGGTCTGGGCGACGACGCGGATCCCGAGCTCCTCGCGTTCTTCCTGCGCCTTTCGCAGGCCGGTGCCAGTCCGGCTGCCGCAGTGGCGCTCGAGCGGATGAACACCATCGCCGACGTCACCGATCTGCTGCCGGCGATTCGGGTCCCGACGGTCGTGATGTGTGCGTCGCACGATCCGCTGGCGCCCGGCGGCGGGGGTTCGCTGGATGGCCGAGCGGATCCCCGGCGCCCGGTTCATCGAGTTCCCGTCCACGAGCCACCTGTGGCGCGAGCATCTGCCGGGCATGATCGCCGCCATCCAGGAGGCGGCCACCGGGCGGCCGGCGCCAGTGCTGGCTAGCCGCCGGCTGCTGACGATGCTGTTCCTCGACATCGCCTCATCGACCGAGCGGGCGGTCGAGGTCGGTGACCCGGCGTGGCGGGACCTGCTGGCCCGCCACTACGCGCGTGCCACGCGCGAGCTCGCCGCGCACGACGGCAGGGAGATCGATCGTGCCGGCGACGGCCTGCTCGCGGTATTCGACGGCCCGACGCGCGCCGTTCGCTGCGCCGAGGCGATCCAGCGCGAGGCGCTCGCGCTCGGTCTGGTCACCAGGGCGGGGATCCACACTGGCGAGGTCGAGACCGATGGCGCCGGCGTCAGCGGCATCGCCGTGCACGTCGCCGCCCGGGTCTGCAGTGCGGCCGGCGCTGGCGAGCTGCTCGTGTCGAGCACCGTCCGCGACCTCACCGCCGGCGCCGGCCTCGAGCTGGTCGATCGCGGCCTCCACGCGCTCAAAGGCGTGCCCGACGAGCGGCGGTTGTTCGCCGTAGTAGGTTGAGCGTCGGCGTCGCGCCGGTACCGAACTTCGGCCCCACGTCCATCGTGGCGTCGATCATGTGGCGCGGTGGGCGCGGGAGCGGCGAATTGACCTCGGGTGCCCGATGTTCCCGATCGCGCCGGCCTCGATACTGCCGTCGATCGAAGTGTGCGATCCGTCGGGCGTGATCCTGCGGCGCACGCAGACGTATGGGGTGGACGTCCTGTCGCTCGACGCGTGGCTCGTCGAGTTCGACCGTGATCTCGTCCGCCGCATGCTGTGGTTCGCCGACTCGGCCATGCGGACGACCCGGGGCCGAAGCGGGCGATGATGTAACCTCAGGCTCGACGTCGCAATGCGGGAGTGATATGTTCCGAGGGTCGTGATCGACCGTATCTCATCAGGAGGTTCGCAGTCGGTATGAGCCTCGCGGGACGCTCTGCCACACACGCGCCACACACGGCCCCAACGCAGCCTCGGATTTGGCTCAACGGAGCCGATTTCGAGCGATGAATTGTCACTCGTAATGATGGGGTCCGGGGTTCGAGTCCCCGCGTCGGCTCTCAAAAGGCCCGCAAATGCGGGCCTTTTTGGTTCCTGAGCGACGGTTCACTCGATGTTCGAGGCGCCCGCGAGGGCGCTTCGTGTTTTCCCTGCAAATCGGGCGTTTCGGGGTCGCGGGTGGTGGTCGCTGGGGGTCGCGGGGACCGCGGTCTGCCACACACCAGCCACACACGGCGGGGAGGCTCCAGGGACGGGGCGATGGGCAGTCGTTGCGGGTTGCCGCGCGCGTCGTGGCCGGACGCGATGATCACGCCTCTGCCTTGGGCGGCGTCGGGCCGTGCCGTGGTGGCGGGCATGTATCTCGTCGGTGGCCGGTGCGGGCTTCCCGCGAGACCGTTCGGCTGGCACGTCACGGCGTGGTCGCGGGTGGAGCCGTGCGCGGCACAGGCTGCACGTCGGGCTCTAACTTTGGCGCGTAACTCCGCGTTATAGCGCGGGGCGCCCTGGTAGGAGACGTAGATGTCGCCGCCCCTCGGCCACCGGGACGCTGAACAGGAGGGTCGTCCCGAGGTACGTCGGCGGCGGCGACGGGAGAGCAGCGCCAAGCACGCACCCCACCGACTCATCTCGACAGCCTCCCCGACCCCCGACGCCAGGAGCATGAGCCTCCGCCCCGCCGCCGTCAAGCCGGCGGCAAGCTGAAGCACACCTTGAAGCCATACTGGGCGGCTTCGTGTTGTGTGTCGCGGCGGGCGGCGAGTCCAATCGGGGAGGTGGCGTCGATGGTTGCCTGGGCTTCGTGATCCATGGCCTGCGCGATCCGCTCGTTCGCGTCGGCGGAGACTTTGGTGGAGGTGAGGAGCGCCGCGATGGTGGGCTCGTCGGCGGCGTCGATGTCGGGACGATCTCCACCGTCACCAAGCCGCGGGGGAGCAGGTGGGCCGCGCATACGGCGTCGGCCTCGGCGATGAACCGGGTCCGGCGGACGTGACGTGTGGCCGCACCCGCCCCGATCCCGACCAGCAGCATCGCGAACGGCAATCTCCAGGCCGTGAGCGACTGTCTCCCGCCGGCCTCGACGATCCTCCAGATTGCCGTCGAGTACTGGCGTGCCAGGGCGCCGTTCGACGCCGCGTTCGCGACATGGCGCTGACCGCCGCGTCCCGTGTGCGGCGGTCAGGGGTCGAGGCTTCGGCTGATGTCGGATAGTTTCGCCCAGAGGCGGGGCGGGTCGAGGTCGCGGAGTCCGAAGTGGCGGTAGAAGGCGGCGGCCTGGTCGTCGATCGCGTCGACGATGACGGCGCGGGCGCCGTAGGCGCCGCCGCCGGCGACGCAGCGGCGGAGGGCGTCGACGAGCAGGGAGGCGCCGAGGCCGTGGCCGTGCAGGTCGCTGCTGACCGCGAGGCGGGCGAGCAGGATGACCGGGACGGCGCGTGGCATGCCGCGGCCGAGGGAGGAGGGGGCGTCTTCGCGGGTGACGCTGGCCATCGCGAGGGCGTAGTAGCCGATCAGGCGCTGGTCGTCGGCGAGCGCGACGTAGGTGGCGGCCGTGCCGGCGCGGGCGGCGCCGAGGGCGACGCGGATCAGCCAGTCGTCGAGCTGCGGCTTGCCGCACCGGAAAGCCGATGTCTGGTGGGTGTCGTTGAGCAGTTCGATGCGGGCGATCGCGTCGCTCACGCCGGGTGGGCGTAACGGCGCAGCACTGGAAGCTCGCGGGCCGGCTCGGTGTCGAGCGCATGGACGAAGGCGTCGAACGCCGCGCCCCGGACTTCGAGCCGCTCCTGGCGCTCGATCGCCTCGGTGGCCGCCTGCAGCGCAGCGCCGAGCACGAACTCGGTCAGGGTCGCGCCGCGCAGCTGCGCGGCGTGGCGCAGGATCTGTTCCTGGTCGGGGTCGGCGATCCGAAGTGAGAGCCGGCCGGTCGTTGAGGTCGTTCGAGCCATACCCGTAGTGTACGTCCTACAGACGTACACGACAAGGTAGTTTGCGCGAGGATCGCGCGGCTGATGGCGCCGGGCCGCGTGGCCCACTATCAATCTGCATCGTATGTTACAAAGTGAACCCGGCCCCATGGCTGTGGTGGCCTGGGCCGTCGCGGTCGCGCCGGACGGCGGCGCCACGCGGTGTGGGCCAGGTCCGGAACCATCGTGGCGGCATCGCGGCCTCGGGGAGGTGCATCGGATGCGCCTACTGCGCTCGGCGGCGCCGTCGGTGACGTTCCGGTGCTCGCGGTCGCGCCGGATGGCGCGGCGACGGTGCTCCTGACGGATGCGCCCGGCGCGAGCTGGGTCCTCCACGCTGCCAGCACGATCGCGCCGCCGCTGCCATCCGCCACCGCGCCGCCACGGATCAGCGGCACGGCCCGGATCGGGCGCAAGCTGACGTGCCGCCGTGGCACGCGGCCCGGGCGAGCTTCCGGTACGCGTGGCTGCGAAGCGGCAGGCGGACGGGAGTGACCAAGCCTGTCTATCGCGTGGCCGCCGCCGATGCCGGCAGGGTCCTGACGTGCCAGGTGACCGCCACCGGGCGCGGCGCATCGACCACGCTCCTCAGCCTCGGCGTCATCGCGACGAGCTAGTCCGCGCTTGCGAACGCGGGCCGTCCCGTCGCAACTCGTGCGTGCGGTGAGTCTGCAGGGACGGACGATGTGGCCAAGTGGCCGTTGGAGGCTGCCGCGGACGAGCGTTGTCGGTCATCGCGACTGGTCGGCGACTTTCGCGGTGGTTGTCGTTGGTGCGAGGGCTGGCGGGCCGGTGGCAGTGGATGCGACAATCGGCGCTGATGGGTGATCCACCTCCGGCGTTTCGTCTTGTTCCCGAGCCAGTGACGACGGAGGCTGCGCAGGGTGCGGGTATTCGGTTGGCACCGGGGGACGAGTCGGGGGTCGTTGAGCCGGTTGGTGGGGTGCTGCGTCTGGTCGAGCAGTTCGGGCGTGGCGGCGGCCCGGATCGGCTGTCGCGGGCGCTCGCGCCGGAGCTGGAACGACGGCTCGGCCGCGACGTCGTGGTTGAGAATGCGTGTGCGACCGGCGAGGGGGCTGTCGGGCTGGCAGCTCGGACGGGCGCCGTGCTTGTCGATACGGCAGCGTTCGCCTCGCGTCCGGTCTTCGATCCTCGCCTGGAAGCTGTTCACGCCGCGCTCGTGCCCCTGGTTGGTGGGTGTTCCCAGCCGTACGTCCTGGCCGCTGCCGCCGGCTCGACCGGCGGGCGCCATCTTGGGCCAGACGATGGCGCCGCTGTCGTCCGCTATGCCGTGCCGGTGCTGGGCTCGGCAACGCACGTGCTGCTGGCGCGGCTCTTTGGCCAGGTTTCCCGATCGGCAGTGGCCGTGCCCGCGCCATCGTCGGAGGCGCCGATGGCGGGCGCGCTGGCGCTGGTCGAGCGAGGCGATGCCGACCTCGCCCTGGCGCCGATTCCGTTTGCGCAGGGGTGGTTCGACCGTGGCGCGCTGGTGCCGGTCGCGGTCACGACGGCCCGCCGATCGTGCAGGCTGCCAGATGTTCCGACCGTCGGGGAAGTGACCGGCGTGGTGTTCGATGCGCCGATCTGGTACGGGTTCTGGGTGGCGGCCTGGGTGCCGGTCTGCGAGCGCGAACAGCTTGCGTTGGCGATCGCCGGGGCGCTGCGCGAGCCCGCGATGGTCGCCTTCCTGACGGAGGAGGGTGCGGCGCCGCTTGGCATCGACGGGGTAGGTCTTGCGGGCCTCGTCGCGGCCGAGCGCGATGCGGCGCGGTCGCTGTTCGCCCGCCAGCGACCGGCGACGGATGCGCTCGACTGTTAGTAGTTCGAGCCCAACCTGAGGAATCCCTGGCATGACCGCAATGTCTGCCTCCGCGCGCCGTGCGGGATGGCGCTGACCTGTTCACGAGAGCGAACTGACGACCTATGCCGCGGATCTGGCTGGCCGCGACAACCCTGTCAGCGTCGCCAACGGTCGCGGTCCGTGACGTGGTCGTGCGCAACGTCGGTCGCGGTCGAGCGATCGGCTCGCCGTGGCCGGCGGGCATTCGGGGCCGGCCACCGCGCCTGGAGCATTCTTGTGCTGTCCGGCAGGGGTCGGGGATAATCGGCGCGTGCAGATGATCTCGGGCGCCAGGTCGCCGATCGGTATCCTCGACATTGGCGGCGGCGAACCGGTTCTGGTCCTCCATGGCTTCCCCGACCATGCGCCCGGTATGCGCTCCGTAGCGGACGCGATCGCGACCGCCGGTGGGCGGGCGATCGTCCCGGCCCTTCCTGGGTACATGCCGTCCGCGATGCCGTCGGACGGCGATGTCAGCGTCGGCTCGGTGGCGGACGACCTCCTGGCGACCCTCGACACCCTCGGGGTTGGCGAGTTCTCGGTGGTCGGGCACGATTGGGGCGCCTCGCTCGCCTACGAGCTCGGCGCGCAACACGCGGCGAGGGTGCGGCGTGTGGTCGCACTCAGCGTGCCCCATCCGTCCGGCTTTCGTCTGCGCCGACGCGTGCTGCGCGAGCAGCAGACCGCCGCCTACGCGTGGCTCCTCGCGTACGCGACGAACGGTCCGGAGCTCGCCGCAGACCCGGTGTGGTTGACCCAGCTCCAGCAGCTTTGGTCGCCGGGCCTCCGCAGAGCCGACTGGGACGAGGTGCTCGCACTGCTCGCCGAGCCGGCGGTGGCGGCGGCCGTCTGCCGCTGGTACCGGTGCGATCTGGAGAGCAATCTCGCGCTCGGCGACGTGCTGGTGCCAGCAACCGTGATCCACGGCGCGCAGGACGGCTGCATCGGCGCTGCCCTCTTCCTAGGCACCGACGAGCGGTTCGCTGCAGGCGTCCGCCGGATCACGCTCCCAGCGGTTGGCCACTGGCCACACTTGGAGTCGCCGGCGGAAGTCCTGCCGATCATCATCGAGGGCCTCGGCCTGGACGTTGGTCGTGGAGCCGCCGCACGTGCTCGTGACTCCTAGCGAGCCGATCACGGGACTCGAACCCGTACCCCGCGCTCTACAAGAGCGTTGCTCTACCAGCTGAGCTACTTCGGCTTATCACCGACCACCTCACCGGATCTCGTTGATCAACTCGTTGCGCTCCCGGCGTTCGCCAGTGAGATCGAAGTCGCTCGTGCCCTGAACGAGGGCGGAAGTCTAGGTTGCCGGCGCCGGCTCGTAGACCAGCGTGTGCAGCTCGGTCGGATTGAACGCATTGCACGGATTGCGCTGTTGCGGACAGTTGGAGATCGCTACCAGCAGATCGACCTCGGCGCGGAGGTCGATCAGGTCTCCCGGCTTCGAGACCGGCTCGACGATCTTCGTGGACTCGCTCGTGACGGGGACGTTCATGAAGATGTTGAAGGAGTACGGGATCTCGCGCAACGGGATGCCGTGCGGCTGCAGGGCGAGCTCGAAGTTGCGCCGGCAGCTGGGCGTCCCGCGCACGCCGTAGCGCACGGCGTTGGTCTGCTCGCTGCAGGATCCGGCAATCAGGTCGTGGACGCCGACGGTGTCCTCGACGATCGTCATCATGGTCGTGCAGACGGTCGACTGCAGCGTGTGGCCGGTGGTGATGTAGATCGTCTGGTTCAGCAGCAAGGTGTTGTGCACCGAGAGCTTGTCGGCGTGATCGTCGAGCCGGAAGCAGATCAGGTCGGCGACCTGCTGGCCCGCGACGTCCACGATCCGCAGCACCTGGCCCGCCCGCATCACGAAGGCGGTCCGGCCCCGCGCCGGGATCGTCTCGGAGAACGCGACGAAGTACGGATCGGGCTCCACGATCGTCGGCATCTCGCCGTCTCCCGCGGTCATGCGAAGGCCGGCATGATGTGCCGGGCGATCAGGTCGAGCTGGCCGAGGTCGTCACTGGTCGGCCCGAGCACGACGTAGTCGAGGCCGGCCGACTCGAGGTCCTTCAGCCGCCCGACGATGTCGTCGATCGTGCCGAGCAGGTAGCACTCCTGCAGGTGCTGGAACGTGCGGTGCGTCCCCATTACGGCCTCGAAGTTCGGCCGCTGGGCGGCCAGCGCCCGCTCGCGGTCGGCGGTGTCGACCACGAAGGTGAAGTTCGTGTGGGCGAACAGGATCTCGTCCTCGGCCCGGCCCTCGGCGCGGAGCGCGGCCTTGATCTCGTCGTAGTCACGCTTCACCCACTCCTGGCTGCCGGAGCAGCGCGAGATCCACGCATCGGCCTTGAGGATCCGGCGCAGGACGGTCGGCGCGAGCGTCGGTACGTCGCTGAACTCCGGATCGGGAATCCGCGAGCCGCCCGCCACCCACACCTCGGGCATCTTCGGCGGGCGCGGCTCGATGGTCACGTCCTCGAACCGGTAGTAGCGGCCCTCGAAGGTCACGTCGTCCTCGGTCAGCAGCAGGCGGATGGCCGCCATGATCTCGTCCGTGCGGGGGCCGCGCTCCCTCACGCTCGTCCCGGTGGCCGCGAACTCCGCCGGGTACCAGCCCGGCCCGATCCCGAACAGGAACCGCCCCCCGGACAGGTAGTCGAGCGTCGCGATCTCCTTGGCCAGCAGCACCGGATCGCGCAGCGGCAGCACCAGGATGCCCGTGCCGAGCTTCACGTCCGGCGCGATCCCGGCGGCGTAGGTGAGCACGGACATCGGCTCGAGCCAGGTCATGCCGTAGAGGCCGTGGGCGTGGAGCAAGTGATCGATCACCCACAGATCGAGCCCGTAGTCGTTGGCCTTCCGCGAGAAGTCGCCGACCTCGCGCTGGGCCCGGCCGTAGTCCATGCCCGGATAGCAGTACGACGGGATCCAGACGCCGAATCTCATCGGTGGTACCGCTGCTCGAAGCAGATGCAGCCGTCCGGCGACTGCCACGGTCCGTGCGCCATGCCGGGCGGTCGGCAGGCGTACATGCCAACAGTAAATGTCTGGTTGAGGTTGAGATCATGGATTCCACCCGCGGCGATGTAGACCTCCTCCCAGAAGTCGTGCCGCTGCACGCCCATCGGTGAGGTGTCGGTACCCGGCGCGAACCGCAGCAGGCGCGTGTAGTCGCCCGTGTCCGGGTCGTGCGAGAGCACCTTCATCTCGAGACCGGCAACCTCCGGCACGGCCGTCCAGGGGATCGTCTCGGGATCGAAGAACTCGAACTCTGGCTTCGGCATCTGCGCTCCTCCTTGCGGTGATCAATCGAGGGTGTCGACGGCGTCCACGGCGTACGCGACGGTCAGGCTGCGGCCGCTCGCCGGATCGGCGAGCTCCACGGCGAAGCGGTCGCCGAACTCGAGGTCGCGGACCAGGGCGAGCGTGCCGCTCAGGATGGCGAGGCCCTCGGGCCATGTATCGGCCCCGATCCGCGTGAGCGTGCGCGCGACGATCTCGTCGGGGTCCATCAGCGTTCCCAGCGTCCCCTCCTGGTACGGCGACCCGTTGCTGTGCGACGAAAGCGCGATCCGCTCCCAGCCGTCGCGGACGTCCGCGAGCCGCCAGGTGCGACGCGAGAGCACCTTCTGGGACGCCTGCTTCGCCATCGCGACCGAGACTCGTTCGAGCGCGCGATCGGTGTGATCGCTGGCCGCCGCGACGTAGGTCTCACCGCCGGCGCGAAGCAGGGCGAACTCCGCCTCGCCGGAGGTCTCCCGGCCGAGCACGGCGATCCGGTCGGCGACCACGAGCCGGTCGCGGGTGACGCGGTAGAACGTCGGCACGTGCGGCGGCACCGGCACGCCGTGCGCGGCGAGCTCCTCGATGTGGCGGCGCACGGCGCCCTGGTCGCGCCCGGTGTAGCCGGCGGCCACGACGTCGCGGATCTCGAACGCGATCGGATCGCCCGAGCGGTCGTCGACGAGGTCGAGCATCACGGCCCCGCCGCCCGCGCCTGCTCGGCGAACCCGAGCACGCGCTCGGGCGTCAGCGGCAGCTCGTTCACGAAGACGCGGCCGAGCGGACGCAGTGCGTCCTCGACCGCCGCTGCGATCGCCGGCCCCGGCCCGATCGCCCCGCCCTCGCCCATGCCCTTGATGCCCTTGATCGTGAACGGCGACGGCGTCTCGAGATGCTCCACCACGATCCGCGGGACGTCCGTGCTGCCGGGCATCAGGTAGTCCATGAACGTCGTGGTCAGGAGCTGGCCGTCCTCGTCGTAGACGAACTCCTCGAGCAGCGCCCCGCCCAGCCCCTGGGCCACGCCGCCGTGCACCTGGCCGTCGACGACCAGCGGGTTGATCATCCGCCCGCAGTCCTCCACCACCCAGTAGCCGATCGTCCGCACGGATCCGGTCTCGGCATCGACCTCCACCAGCGCCAGCTGGGCGGCGTTTGCGAACGTGCCCGACCCGGGCGCGGCGTCGTACGTCGCCACTGCCTCGATCAGCGGCTCCATGCCGTCGGGCAGCCGCTCGGGCCGGTGGTAGGCCCAGCGCGCGAGGTCGGCGATGGCGACGCTCCGGTCGGGTGAACCGGCGACGTGGATGCGTCCGTCCGTGACCACCAGGTCACCCGGCGCGGCCTCGAGCTCCTTGGCGGCGAAGTCGCACAGCAGTTCGCGCACCTTGCGTGCCGCCTTGTAGCTGGCGCCGCCCGCGAGGACGGCGCTGCGGCTCGCGAACGTGCCGTGCCCGTAGGGCGTCGCGGACGTGTCGCCGTACGTCACGCGGATATCGGCCATCGGGAGGCCCAGCTCGTCGGCGACGATCTGCGCGAAGGTCGTCTCGTGGCCCTGGCCATGCGAGTGGCTCGAAACCTGCACCATCACCTTGCCCGACGGATCCATGCGGACCATCGCGGAGTCATATCCGAAGATGATCGGCACGTGCCGCTTGATGAACTCGGTCGTCGTATGCGCCGTCTGCTCCGTGTACTGGGCGAACCCGATCCCGAGCAGCGTGCCCTGCTCGCGGGCCTCGGCCTGGCGCCGCCGCAGGGCGGGATAGTCGCCGAGCGCGAGCACCCGCTCGAGCGCTTCCGGCATGCTGCCGCTGTCGTAGACGAGGCCGGTGATCGACTCGTACGGGTAGTCGTCGGACTGGATCGTGTTGCGGCGGCGGACGTCCAGCGGATCGATGTCGAGGGCCGCCGCCACGGCATCCATCGCCCGCTCGATCGAGAAGCAGGCCTGCGGACGCGAGACGCCCCGGTAGGGGCCAAGCGGGCACTTGTTCGTGGTGACGCTGTAGGCCTCGCACTCGTAGTGGCGGATGCGGTAGGGACCGGGCAGAATCCCGAGCGCCATGCCGGTGTCCATCGTCGACGTCCACGGGTACACCGAGTAGGCGCCGCAGTCGACGTAGATGCGGGCACGCAGTGCGACGACGGTGCCGTCCGCCTCGTACGCGACCTGCAGGTGATGGTCGTGCTCGCGCGCGTGGATCGACGCCAGCAGGTGCTCCCGGCGATCCTCGATCCACTTCACCGGGTGCCCGGTCAGCCGCGCGAGCGCGCAGACGGCGATCTCCTCGGGGAAGAGATGGCCCTTGATCCCGAAGCCCCCGCCGACGTCCGGTGCGACCACCCGGATCCGGTTCTCCGGCATCTCGAGCGCGTCCGCGAGGCCCGTGCGCACGAGGTGCGGGATCTGGGTCGACGTCCACAGCGTGAGCAGCTCCTCGGCCGGGTCGTACTCTGCGATGCAGCCGCGGTTCTCCATCGGGATCGCGCTGTGGCGGTGCGTGATCAGGTCGAGGTCGAGGACGCCGTGGGCCTCGGCGAACACCCGGTCCGGCTCGCCCGCCTTGAGGTGGCGCTTGACGAAGAAGTTGTCCTCCCAGCCGTCGTGGAGCCGGATCGCGCC
Source organism: uncultured Actinomycetes bacterium (assembly GCA_963779685.1). Lineage (GTDB taxonomy): Bacteria > Actinomycetota > Thermoleophilia > Gaiellales > F1-60-MAGs149 > CAVZZG01. Next base: position 2,433,044 of record CAVZZG010000003.1, on the reverse strand, counting down.
GTCGCGAATGGCAGCGCCGACGGAGGCCAGCACTTCGAGCGGGGTGTAGGAGGGGACGATGAGATCGACCGCGTCCTCGGCGACGTAGCGGTCGACGGCGACGACCGCGGCGATCCCCTCACCGACGAAGCGCACCCGGTCGATGGCCAGCGCCGGGTAGGAGGTAGCCTGCCACGACGGGTACAGCGAGTTGCAGGTGATCGGTTTCGCCACGCCGGCCAGATCCGCGCCGGTGACCACCGTGTGAACGCCGTCGAGGGCGCGGGCGGCCGCGACGTCGACGGCGTCGAGCGTGGCGTGTGCGAACGAGCTGCGCGCGAAGGCCACGTGCAGCATGCCGTGGCGGACGATGTCGTCGACGTAGCGGGCACGACCGGTCAGGAAGCGCGGGTCCTCGACGCGCTTCACGCGCGCGCCGAAGAACTTCGGCTGGACGGGGTCAGGCACGCGGGCCCCGCATCAGCTCGGCGGCGTGGAGCACGCTGTCGACGATGAACACGTAGCCGGTGCAGCGGCAGATGTTGCCCTCGAGGGCGACGCGGACATCCTCCTCGCTGGGTGACGGGTTGCCGTCGAGCAGCGCCTTCGCGGTCAGGAGCATCCCGGGCGTGCAGAAGCCGCACTGCAGCCCGTGCTTCTCCCAGAACGCCACCTGCAGCGGGTGCAGCGCCTCGGGCGAGCCGAGCGATTCGACCGTGTCGATGCGCGCGCCGTCGGCCTGGACGGCGAACATCAGGCAGCTGCGGACGGGCTCGCCGTCGAGCAGGATCGTGCACGCGCCGCAGACGCCCTGCTCGCAGCCGACGTGGGTGCCGGTGAGGCGCAGATCCTCACGGATGAAGTCGCAGAGCAGGCGACGGGGCTCGGCCGTGCCCGTCCGCTCCTCGCCGTTGACGACAACCGAGATGGCGTGCCCGGTCATGCCCCGCCCGCCGCCTGCTCGAGGGCTCGTCGCGTCAGGACGCTGGTGAGGTGGCGCTGGAAGGGCCGCTCGACCATCCCCGCAGCGGCCGCGGCGGCGGTATCGAAGCCCTCGCCCGCGGCCAGCGCCGCCTCGGCAGCCGTGGCCCGCACCGGCCGGTCGGCGACACCGGCCAGCGCGATCCGGCCGCCCGCGACTGCAGCCGCGACCACCGCGTAGTCGCCGGGCTTGCGCTGCAGCTCCGCGAACCCCCAGCCGTCGGCGGACGTCGCCGGTGGGTAGCGGATCTCGACGAGCAGCTCGCCCGGCCCGATCGCAGTCGTGAAGTAGCCGGCGAAGAAGTCCTCGGCCGCGACCCTGCGTCGGCCCGACGCGCTCGCGATCACGAGCTCAGCCCCGAGCGCGACCGCTGCGCACGGCATCTCGGCGACGGGGTCGGCGTGGGCGAGGCTTCCGCCGATGGTACCGCGGGCGCGAATCGGCGGATAGCCGATCCGGGTCGCGGCGTGGGCGAGCAGCGGCGCGAGCCGGGCGACCTCCGCCGAGGCGGCCACGTCCCGGTGGCGCGTCATGGCGCCGATCACCAGCGTGCCCCCATCCTCGTGGATGTACTCGAGCTCCGGGATCCCGTTCAGATCGACCAGGACCCCGGGCGCGGCCAGGCGCAGATTCATCATCGGCACCAGGCTCTGGCCGCCGGCGAGCGGCTTGGCCTCGTCGCCGTAGCGCGCGAGCAGGCCGGCGCACTCCTCGACCGTGGTCGGCGCGTGATAGGTGAACGGCGACGGCTTCACAGGCCCATCTGCTCCAGTCGCCGCCGGATCTCGGCGTCCCGTTCCGCGACGACGACGGCGGCCCGGTCGCCGGACCAGTCGTGGAATCCCCGCCCCGACTTGACGCCGAGCTCACCGCGGGCCACCCGGTCGCGGAGACCCTCCTGACACGACGTCGAGCCGTCGAGGTCGCAAAGCAGGTAGTCGTGGATGGCCGCGATCACGTCGAGGCCCGAGAGGTCGGCCGAGGCGAGCGGGCCGATCACGGGGAACCGCATGCCGAAGCTCGTGCGGACAGCCAGGTCGATGTCCTCGGCCGACGCCACGCCCGCGTCGAGGAGCGCGATCGCCTCGCGGAGCACCGCCTGCTGCATGCGGACGCCGAGGAACCCGAGCACCTCGTGCCGCAGCACCACGGGCACCTTGCCGATCCCGCGGGCGATCTCGACCGCCGCCGCCACGCTGGCCTGGTCGGCATGGGCGCCGCCCGCGATCTCGACCAGCGGCATGAGTGGCGCCGGGTTCCAGAAATGCATGGCCACCACCCGTTCGCGGTGGCGCAGGTGCGCGGCGATGTCGCTCACCCGCAGGCCGGAGGTGCCGGTGGCGATCAGCGCGGTCGAGCGGCACACTGCCTCGACCGCGGAGAGCAACTCGCGCTTGGTCTCGAGGTGCTCCGCGACCACCTCGACCACCAGGTCGGCATCGCCGATCGAGGCCAGCTCGGCGGTTCCCCGGATCCGGTCGCAGGCCGTGGCCGCAAGCGCCCGCTCCAGCCGTTCCGGTGTCCGGCCCCAGAGCGTCACCGCGTGCTCGCCGGCGGCGAAGGCGATCGCGATCCCCGGTCCCATCGTCCCGCAACCGAGGACCGCCACGTTCATGCGAGCAAGGCCGCCGGGCGCACTGGCTGGCGAGCATACCGAATACCATGGTGGTGTGGAGCGTGAGGTCGTCGAGGCCGCCGGCGCGGCAGCGCCCGGAGGCCACTACAGCCAGGCGGTCCGGTCGGGCGACCTGGTCTGGACCGCAGGTTGCGTCGGAGTCGACCCCGCCACGCGCGCCGTCCGCGAGGGGTTCGAGGCCCAGGTGCGGCAGGCGATCGAGAACGTGCGGGCGACGCTCGAGGCGGCCGGCACCGATCTCGCGCACGTCGTCAAGACGCTGTGCTTCGTGACCCGACGCGAGGATTTCGCCCGGCTCGACCCCATCTACCGCACCTACTTCGCCTCCGACCCGCCGGCCCGCTCCACGGTCGTCTGCGACCTCGTCCGTGAGGAGTTCCTGTTCGAGATCGAGGTCGTTGCCCGCATCGGATAGGGTGGAGCGACGGATCACGTCACGACGAAGGAGGGATCAGTGGCGACCATCGTGCCGTCTCCAGCGATCGCCGCCGCACTCCCGCAGGGCTGAGGGCTGGACAACCAGACGGGATTGCTCACGGACGTCCCGCTCGCCCGGCCCGACACCCTGGAGTGCTTGCCCATCAACTCGATCGCGCGCCAGAAGCGGCGCGCGCGTGCCGCCAACCATCATGCATCCTCCGCCGCTCGTCAAGGGAGCGACCAACGCCCCGCCCCGCCGCTGCATTCACGCAACGTGATCGGCTCGTGGCCCACTCGCAGTCCCCTCACAAGGCCGGCTGGTGAGTCCAGGCCTACTAGGTGCGCCGACGTGCGGCTCGACGCCGCGCGCCGCGATCTGCTGCGACGGCGTAGGCCGACGTCAGGATCAGCACGGAGCCGGCGAGCTGGAGTGGCGTCGGGCGCTCGCCGAGGACGACCGCGCTGAGCGCGAGCGAGCCGACTGGCGTGAGCAGGAGGAGCACGGCGCCGACGTGGCTATCGAGGCGTGGCGAGGCGGTGGCGATCAAGAGCCCAGCCGAGCACGCCGCCGGTGAGTGCCGTGAGCACCAGCCAGCCGAGGCTCGAAGCGGGCGGATGGAGGTCGACGCCGCGCCAGAACGGGCCGACCAAGAGGGAGGCGAGGCCGCACGAGAGCATCACGATGGTGTATGGCTGCACGATCGGACCGCGGCGTCCGGAGCGGCGCAGGAGGAACAGGAACCCCGAGTAGGACACCGCCGCGAGCACGGCATCGACCGTGCCGCGCAGGGCGTGCGGGCCGCCGACGCCCTGCTCGAGGACGCCGCCGGCGAGAACCACGCCGGCGCAGGCGAAGGGGAGCGCAGCGACGAACCGCCGGCTGACGGGTTCGCGGTCGACGGCGAGGGCGAGCAACGGCACGATCACGACCTGGACGTTCACGAGCACCGTCGCGACGCCCGCGCCGAGTCCAGAGCAGCACGTCGCCGGCCAGAAGCACGCCGGCCACGGCGGCGGTGACGACCTGCTGGCCGGTCGGCGCGCCGACGCGGCGCCGCTCGACGAGCGCGAAGAAGAGCAGCAGCGGGAGGGCGAGCAGCGAGCGGAAGAATGACGCGGTGCCGGGACTCGTTGCGGCGCGGTCGATCAGGATCGCGGACGCCGAAATGCAGAGTGCGCCGATCGCAAGCCCGGCGCGCGGGTGCGCCGCGACCGCGGCGGCCACCGGAAGCGCCGCGGTCTCCGGCGGGTCAGCGGGCGTCACGTCGTGACGATACCCTGCGTCTTGCTACGAGCGACCCGCGCGGGCGGCGGGCGTCGTGACGGGCGAGCCGGTCGCGACCGACACGTGCCAGCGCTGAACTTGGCCGCTGGGGGTCGCAGAGACCGCGGTCTGCCACACACCGACCACACAGACGCTTCACCCGCTACACGGCCGGAGGCGCCTGGCAGGACGCCGCTCTTGGGCTCGCCCATCCACGCTCCTTCGACCGCATTGCCGTCGTCACCGACCGCGACAGCATCCGTCGACTTGTACAGCTCGCAGGGTGGTCGATCCCCGGTGAGCTACGGCTCTTCGCGAACCGGGAGCGCGAGGAGGCGGAAACGTGGGCGTGCGAAGGGCTCGACGCGCCTCCCTGAGCGGCTCCGCTTCGATAGGCGGGCGCCCCGATGGGCCGTGCGGGAATACGCCGATGCGGCCGCTTCCGGTTCCGAGCAGAGTGGAGGTGCCGTGCGATTCCTCGACCTGAGGTCCGCTCGCACCAACCGAAAGGGATCATCATGTCGTTCATCTGGTGGATCGTGGTAGTGGCGATCTGGATCGCGATCGCGTTCTGGCCGGCGCGGGTCGCCGCGAGGAAGGGCCACAGCTTCTTCCTGTTCTTCATCTTCAGCCTGGTCTTCTTCCCGGCAGCGCTGATCGTCGCCTACGTCATGGGCGATCGCACATCGCACCCCGCCGGTCACGCCACTGGCTGAGCATCGGCGCGCACGTTCATCCTCCACCGCGCATTCCCGATCGTGAACCGGCTACCCCCGAAGGGGATGGCGTCGGAGGGCGGAGTGCTCGACGACGACTCCTCGCTGAATTGCTTGTCGGGTCCGGCGGGAAGCGATCGCCGCGGGACTGACCTGGAGGGCCGTTCCGAGGCGGCCGACCTCGTCCAACGGTTGCGGGTCGCGGCGCCGCCGCTGAACCTACGCCAGGCCGAGATCGCAACGCTCGCGCTTGACTCGGTGCCGCGCCCGCGATCGAGGCGCTGGTCGAGCGCGTCCGAGGGCGGTCGCATGCGGTGATCGTTTTCGACGTCGATCTCGACTACTCGGCCGGCCGGGCCTCTCAGCGGCACGCGCCCGCGGTCGAGGCGACGATGGACCGGGTCGTGCAGGAGGCCCGGCGGGGGGACGCGGATCGAGGTCACGCTACCCATGGAACGCCGCCTGACCCTGGTCGAGCCCGGGCCGGACTAGGGCCGCCCCCTCCGCGGTGGGTGAGGGCGGCCCGTGCCGTCTTACGAGCGGAGCAGGTAGGACATCGCCTGGCCGAGAACCGCGTTGCGGTCGGCGTCGGTCAGCTGCTCGAGCCCGAAGCCGAGCATCACGGTGTCGCCGGTGACGACCGCGGCGCCCGCCAGGTCGAGGGCGCCGACCCGGCGCCACTCCTCCCGGTTGGCGCCGCTGCCGGGCGGCGCGCCGAGCACGGTGAACCCGCCCAGATCGGTCTCGAAGCCGGTCAGGGGCGTCCGCACGCCGTCGGTCGTCAGGCCCACATCGTCGATCCGGACGCCGGTGACGCCGGTGCTCCAGTCGGTGACGTAGGAGATCGACACCTCGACGTCCTTGCCCGCCCACGCCGAGAGGTCGAACGACAGCGGCACCCAGCCGCCCGAGTCGCCGGTCATCGCGTTCCACGAGCCGGTCGTACCGGTCGGCGTGCACACCGGGTTGGCCGGGTCGGTGCCGTCGAGCGTCTGGTAGTGGTCGAGCTGCGGGTGCAGGGTGTCCCAGCCGGCGAGGCAGCTCTGGCCGGGGTCGGTCGAGGTGTGGCCGTTCAGGTCGGCCAGCGTCGTCCAGTCGTCCTGCCCGACGGTGTGGGCCTCGACGATCATGTAGTCCCAGTCCTGCTCGGTGAAGTACGACGCCTGCAGGTCGAGGGTCGTCGTGCCGGCGGGGACGGAGATGGTGCGGCCGAGCCGCCGGTAGCTCTGGTCCTGGTGCGGCGCATAGGCCTGGAACGAGCCCTCGATCGGCTGCTCGGCGGACGGCCCGCCGTTGGAGTACTTGGCGGCGCCGGTGCTGGCGAACAGCGGATAGGTGGCGGGGTCGAGGATGCTCTTCGTGAGCACGAACTGGGACGGGCTGGTCGAGCCCGCCCTGGGCGTCGGGCACGAACGGGTCGAACGAGAACGGCGTGCCCGACGCGACGACCTGCTGGCCGTCGACGAGCCCCGTGTCGTTGCCCGACTGGTAGGCGTAGGCCCCGAGCCAGTACTGGTAGAAGTCGTCTGACAGCGGCACCGGAGCCGTGTTGTCCGGGAAGTACGGGTAGCCGTTGAACGATCCGTAGCCCGCGTTGCGGCCGGCGTAGAGGAGGCGTCCGCCCTCGTTCAGGTACTGGCGCATGGCGAGCGTCTCCTCGTGCGCCAGCTTCGACGAGGTGCCCGCTCCCTGCGACGGCTCGCGCACCAGCAGGTCGTCGCCGGTGTACCAGACGACGGCCTTGAAGTGCGAGAGCACGCCGAGGGGATCGGGGGCGACGCGACGCATCGCGTCGATGTCGTAGATGGCGTGCGGGATGCCGTCCGCCGTCAGGGCGGCGTCGTGCAGGCCGAGGTACAGCGGGCCGTCGTACGGACCGCCGGGGCTGCGGCCGGTGTAGTCCTCGGCCGCCACGAGCAGCACCGACGCGCCGCCGTCGTAGGCGACGTGGTACGTGAACGGTGTGCTCGCGGAGTGCCGGGCGACGAACGTCACCTCGACGTCGTCGCCGGCGTGCGCGCCGCGGACGGCGGCGCGGACCTTGTGGTAGTAGTGGCCGCGCTGCGCGTCGTAGCGGCTGCCGCCGCGCGAGTCGTGGGCGTCGGCCTCGTGCCAGCGGCCGCCGTTGATGCGGTAGCGCAGCGTCACGTCGCCCAGCGAGCGGCGGGCGTCGGCCTCCACGACCTGGGGGTTGCCGTAGGAGGTGGAGAACGGCGAGACCACGAAGTCGGGGGTGGCCGGCACCTGGTAGGCGGTGGACGGGTTCTGCGCGGAGGCGCGCGGGTGGCCCGGGTCGGCGGCCGAGGTGGCGACGTTCAGCGCGAACGGGATGTTCTTCTCGAACACCGCCTGCACCTTGGCCTCGTCCTCCGGGAACTCGAACACCGATACGTCGGACGGCGCGCCGTAGCTCTGCGCGGTGTCCAGCTCGGGTGTCCACGCCAGCGTGCCGTACCTGGCGTACACGTGGTCGGTCGTCTCGCCGTTGGTGATGTACAGCTCCGCGCCGACGTCGGGGTCGTAGCCCGGCACGGCGGCGTTGTCGTCGGCCTGCGTCGTCGGATCGGGGCCGTCGGTACCGGACAGGGCCAGGAAGATCGGATTGTCGTCCGTCGCCGTGTCCTCCTGGAACCCGTACGGGTACAGGAGCAGCTCGGCGGCAGAGTGGTAGTTGATCATGAACACCGGCCGGATATGGCGGACGAGGCCGTCCATGGCCCGGGTCTCGGGCTCCGAGTTGGGGGCGGTGCCGCGGTAGGTCTCGCTGCCGGGATCGCCGGACGAGCCCTCGTCGTCGTAGTTCCAGTTGGTGGCGAAGTTGCGGTTCGGGTCGACGCCGTCCGTGGTCGGGTCGATCGAGCCGTCGTTGTTGTTGTCGCGCAGGTTCTTGCGCCAGAGGCGGTTGCCCGGCGTGAACGTGTAGTCGTATCCGTCCGGGTTCGCGACCGGCACGAACCACAACTCGCGGGTCTGCACGAGCCGACGCACGGTCGGGTTGGTGGCGTACTGCTCGAGGTAGTAGTGCAGCAGCCGGCGGTCGGTCTCGGTGGCGATCCACTCCCGCGCGTGCTGCGTGGCGGCGTACAGCACGACCGGCTTGGAGTCGTCCTCGCGACGGCTCCTGGTGGTGACCCTGACCGCGAGGATCGGCTTGTGCTGCACGGTCCAGCCGATCCGAACGAGCGTCGCTATGTCCGGATACCGAAGGACAAGCGACCGGAGCTCCTGCTCGATCCCGCCTGGGCCGGAGTACGGCCGGAACACGGTGTAGCCGGACGTGGCGGCGAGCGCGGAGCGCCGGCTCGTCGTGCGGCCGTTGTGGCGCAGCACGCGGGCGCGGATCCCGCGCTTCGCGAGCAGCGACGCCTCCGTGCGGGTCATGATCAGCTCGACCTTCGAGTACCGGCCGGTGACGTTCAGCTCGGTGACGTCGAATCCCTGGGCCCGCAGCGTCGCCAGGTCGGCCGTCGAGACGCGGGCGTGGTACGCGTCCAGGTACTGCCTATGGGCGCCGGCGTGCGCAGCGGGAACGACGAGCGTACCGACCAGCGCCACGAGCAGCCCGGTGAGCAATCGCCGCCGGTGCATGTGGTCTCCTCCCCCGAGCCGTCGCGGCCCGAGGGCGCATGATTTCAATGCAAGTGGCGGAATGCACGATCCGATTCCGTTGGATCCTGTAGATTCGCCGTGGCCACTGGGGCTCGCGTGGCACGATCACGGCCCGGCGCCGGTTCGGAGGCAAGTTCCGCCGTGTGAGTCTCGACCTCGCCTCTTGCCCGGCGTAATGATGGGTCCGGGGTTCGAGTCCCCGCGTCGGCTCTCAGAAGACCCGCAATGCGGGCCTCTTTCGTTCCTCACCGACGCTTCTTTCGATGTTTGAGGCGCCCGAAAGGGCGCTTCGTGTCTTCCCTGCTCCTTCGGGTAGAGCCGGCTGGTCGGGCTCGGGTAGACGTGACGGTGGTCGTTCCTTGACAGGCGGGACCTCGACTGGGAAGCTGATGCGATGGCGCTCCGGCCTGACGAGAGCGCGTCGACGACCCTTCGGCGGTTGATTGACGGCTTTCGGGTTTCGCAGGCGATCCACGTCGCGGCGACCCTCGGCCTTGCCGATCTCATTGGCGACGGGCGGCGTTCGTCGGCCGACCTGGCCGCGGCTACGGGTTCGCACGAGGATGCGCTGTACCGACTGCTGCGGGCCCTCGCGAGCGTCGGCATCGTTCATGAGGATGAGCGTCGCGCCTTCGCATTGACTGCGCTCGGCGAGGGCCTCCGGACGGACAACCCGCAGTCGCTTTCCGGCTGGGCGGCGTTCGTCGGCCGCCCGTACTACTGGAACGCCTGGGCGCATCTGCTGGACAGTGTCCAGTCCGGCGAGAATGCCTTCCGCGCGCTGCACGCGACGTCGGTGTGGGAGTATCGCTCGCAGCACCCGGACGAGAGCGCGATCTTCGATCGCGCCATGACGGCGCTCACCGGCGACGCGAATCGGTCGCTGCTGGAGGGCTATGACTTCGGGCGCTTCGCCACCGTCGTCGACGTGGGCGGCGGTCAGGGCGCGCTTCTCGCCAGCCTCCTCCGGGAGCATCCGACCATGCACGGCGTGCTCTTCGACCAGCCCCACGTGGTCGCCGGCGCCGACGGACCGCTGCACGACGCGGGCGTGGCCGACCGCTGCCGAGTTGTCGGCGGCAGCTTCTTCGAGGGTCTGCCAGAAGGCGGCGATGCGTACCTCTTGAAGTCCATCCTCCATGACTGGGAGGACGACCAGGCGACGACGATCCTGCGAGGGTGTCGCCGCGCGATGCCGGCGAACGGCGTTGTTCTCGTCGTCGGCCGCGTGCTGGCCCCACCGAACGAGGGCGCCGAGGGGAAGTTCAGCGACCTGAACATGCTCGTGTCCCCCGGCGGCCGGGAGCGCACGCTGGTGGAGCACTCGGCGCTGTTCGAAACCGCCGGCCTCCGGCTGCAGGACGCGACCTCGACGCGGAGCGACCTCACCGTCATCGCAGCAACCCCGGCATAGGATCGGGGAGGAGCCGGGGATCTTCGCGGCGATCGGCCGCACACCGCTCGTATCGCTACGCCGGGTCGGGGCTGAACTCCGCGACGGCTGGTTGCCATCCCGTGGCGCGGCGCGCGGCCTGGGATGGATCGCCGGGTCGAAGGACGGTCATCCGCCGGGGCGGTGCTCGACGCCCGGGTGTGCGCGGTGCGTGTCGCCGTGGCTGCGAAGCTCGCCGCGCACGCCGCCGGCGGGGTCTGAGCGCAGCCGCGCTCTTCCGCGACGCCGCGTTCTGGGGTACATTCGCGTCGTCGTCGCGACGGCGGCGATGGCGCCTCGCTTGGGGGGCGCGAACCCGCCACGCCGGCGTTCGAGCCGACGCGGCAACAGGAGGCCATAATGCGCACTCGTCTTCGTCGCCTGCTGACGTACGGCAACGTGACCGCCACGCTGGCGCTGTTCGTCGCCCTGGGTGGCACGGGGTACGCGGCGACCCAGATCGGCACGAGGAACATCAAGAACGGCGCCGTCACGGGGCCGAAGCTCGCGAGCGGGGCGGTGACCGCCAGCAAGGTCCGGGCCGGCAGTCTAACGGCGGGCCTGTTCGCGCCCGGGACGCTGCAGCCGGGCGCGAAGGGCGACCCGGGCACGCCGGGTGCGAAGGGCGACCCGGGCGCGAAGGGCGACCCGGGCGCGAAGGGCGACCCCGGTACGCCCGGCCCGTCGAACGCCTACTCGGCGTCGAGCGGCGTCGTCGGCTTCAACTCGCCCGGTACCAGCGCGCCAGTCGTGCAGACCTCGCTGCCCGCCGGCAGCTACGTCGTTATGGGCAAGATCTACGGGCGGGCCAGCTCCGCTGCCGGCACGCACGTCATGGTCTGCGGCCTCGTCAACGACACGACGACCCAGCAGCTCGACTACCAGAGCACCACCAATCAGACCCCGGACAGCCCGGTGTGGATGTCGCTCCTGACCACCGTCACCCTTGCCGCGCCAACTCAGGTGTCGCTCGATTGCGGCTCCGGCACGGCGGCAATGTACTACCTGAACCAGGCGGTCATCACGGCGATCAAGGTCGGCTCCCTGCAGTAAGGACAACGGCAGCCATGGCCTCGGCGTCGAGAACGTCCCGGACTCCATCCGCGAAGGGATTCTCGTTCCGATCGTCCGGACTCTGCCGCGGGCCCATGAAGAACATGACGAGCAGTGGCCAGAGGAAGTCGCTAAGGCTGCGAGGATCACGTGTAACCCCTCCGATATCGCACGGCGCGCCTAACTCCCCGCAGCGGGGCGCGACGCGCCCTCGTTACTCTCCCCAGACGTGGACCGGCGAGGCGGTGACGGACTGCTCGTGTACCGCGCGGACGCCGCGCCGTTCTTGGCGAACTCCGAGATTTCTTCGGAGGGCGCATGCGCGAGACTGGTGGCCGAACGCGAGGCGACCGGCCGCTGGGTCCAGATGGCGGCGGAGACCAGCCGGGAAACGCTGCAGGACAGGGTTACGCGGCGGATGGGCCAAAGACGCGACGCAACGGGCCTGGCCAACGAGATCGGGCACGACCGCCTGCTCGCGACCATCCCGCGGCCTGTCGCCGCGTCCGCCCGGCCGCGCCCGGCGGCCAGCCGCTTACCGTTGGCACCACGGTGAGGGATCGGCTGCTACGGCTGGTCGCGCGGCGTCGGCTCGGTGCTGCGGCGATCGGCGCAGCGTCGGGTTACACGCGCCATGCGACGTCGCAGCTCGCGGCTGCGATCTCGTATCGCGTGCTCTTCTCGCTGGTGCCGCTGCTGGCGCTAGTCGTCGCGGCGATCGACCTGTTCCTGCCCGATGACCTGCGCGCCCGGCTCGCGGCGTGGTTGGCCACGACCGTCCCGGGTGACACGCACCTCGACCAGAGCGTAGAACGGGCCGTGACTGAGGCCCGGCTGACCGCTGCGGTTGCGAGCCTGATCGCGCTCGGTGGCCTCCTCTGGGCGGCCAGCGGGATGATGGCGTCGATACGGGTCGCGTTCCGCGTGATCTGGGAGGAGGACGTCAACCGCCCGTACGTCCGCGGCAAGCTGATGGACGTTGCCTTGGTGATGGCGACCGGGATCGTCGTCGTGGTTGCCTTCGGCCTGTCGCTGGTGGTGTCCGTCCTGACGGAGATCGGCAGCGGACTCGGTGATGCGCTGGGCCGCGGCAGCGATGGCGGCGTGCTCGGCGCCGTCGCGCAGGTGACCGGCTCGATCGTGCTCACGATCGCCGTCCTGTTCCTGCTCTACCGCACCCTTCCGCCGATTCGGCCGTCGTTCGCCGCACTGTGGCCGGCAGCGCTCCTGGCCGGCGTCGCCGTCCAGGTCGCGGGCGGCGCCTACGGCTTCTACCTCGCCCACTGGGGGACGAGCGGGACCATCTACGGCCCGCTGGGAGCAGTCCTCGGCTTTCTCGCGGTGCTCTACATCGGCGTGATCGTGTTGCTGATCGGGGCCGAGCTCGTCGCGGCGTGGCCGCCCAACCCGTCCACCACGGTGCAGATCACCGGGGGTGACGCGAGTAAGTCGTAGCGGCGACCGAACGCCGTCCGGCTTAGGTCGTCGCCGCGGTTCGGTCGAATCCGTGATCAGACGGTGCCGCCGAAGTACGTCACCCAGTCGAGCGTCTGAATGCGCCCGTGGCGGAGCGTGAACAGGTGGGCGCAGCGGCCCGGCACGGTCAGTGGCGGACTGCCGGCGTGCTCGTAGTTGAGTGCGATGTGGTGCGTGAGCCACCGGGTCGTGTCGAGCGTCCACTGGTAGCCTCGGAACTTCACGTAGGCGCGGCCGTAGAACGCGATGATCGCGTCGATCCCCTGGTTGATCGTCGTGACGCCGGCCGGGTTGGATTGCGTCAGCGTTGCGTCGTTCGCGTAGACCTCCGCCATGGCCGAGAAGTCGCCGGTCGTGCTCGCCATGCCCGCGTTGAGCGTCTCCCAGTAGCGCTCGATGATGGCCTGGTTGTGGCGATGGCCGTGGCCACCTGCGAAGGCGGCGGGGGGCGCGACCGCGGCGAGCATGCCGATGCCCGAGATCGCGCCGATGCCCCGGAGCACCCCGCGCCGCGTGAGCGTTCCTGTCAGATCAACGTCGTTCATCACCACTCCTTGTGTTTGCTCCCGGCCGACCCGGCATTTCGATGTACCGACCGGCTCCCAGGTGCTGGTTTCGTTCACGACAGGTGGGCGTGTTCCGCGGCGCCTTCGGTGCCGACGTTCAGGACGAGCCAGGTCGAGAAGGCCCCCGCGTGTTCGGCGGCGCCTTCCCTGCCAACGCCGGCGGCGATGGAGTTGTCGGCTGCCGAGACGGGGGCGGCGAGGACCAGAGCGAGCAGGGCTGCGACGACCGATGGCCGGAACCAGCGGGGCGCCCAGGCGGTTCGGTCGCGTTGCATGCGGCGTACGCTACGGCGAGGAGTGGCAGGTCGCATCGGGCACCGACCCCTCGAGTTCGGCGTGTCGTGCCGCGATCGGTGAGGGTTGGATAAGGGTGGCGGCCGACTGGCGCGGCGACCCTGCCGCGCGGTAGGCTCGACCCGTGCTCGTCGGACGCGAGGCGCACCTACGGCGAATCGATGCGACTCTCAGCGCGGCGCGGGAGGGTCAGGCCACGTCGCTCGTCCTCGTCGGCGACGCCGGCTGCGGCAAGACGGCCCTGCTGGCGTACGCCGTCGACACGGCGGGCGACATGACCATTGCTCGCGCGACCGGTGTCAGGAGCGAGGCGGATGTCTCATTCGCGGGCCTGCTCGGCTTGGTACTCGCCCTGCCGGGTCTCGAGCGGCGCCTCCCGGCGCCACAGGCTCGGGCCCTGCGGGTCGCGCTGGCGGAAGAGGAGCCAGGGGTGCTCGACCGGCTTGCGGTGGGAGCGGGCGTGCTGTCCCTCCTGGCAGCGGCAGCGGAGGAGCATGCGGTGCTGGTGATCGTCGACGACGTGCAGTGGCTCGATCGCACATCGGCGGAGGCGATCCTGTTTGCCGCTCGCCGCTTGTCGAGTGACCGCGTGGCGTTCCTCTTCGGCCTTCGCGACGGAGAGGCACTTCCCGTCGCACTCGACGGCTTGCCTCGGATCGGCGTCGATCCGCTCGATCGCGCCGCCACCGGCGTGCTCGCGGCGCGCGTCCATCAACGGCCGCTGCCAGAGGCGACGATCGACCGGCTCTTCGAGGTCACCCGCGGCAATCCGCTGGCGATCGTCGAGTTCACGGACATCGCCTCGCTGGAGCTCCCCATCGGTGCCGTCCCGATCTCGACGTTGATCGAGGACCAGTACGCTCGCCGCGCTGCCGCGCTCCCGGCCGCCGCCCGGGAGGCCCTCATCCTCCTCGCCGCCGACGAGGGCGTCTCGCCGACCATCGTCGAGCGGGCGCTGCTCGAGTTGGACATCCCGGCTTCGGCGCTGGTGGAGGCCGAGGAGGCCGGCCTGATCGTTCGCGGTGTCAACCGGATCCAGTTCCGGCACCCGCTGGTGCGCGCCGCCGTGTACCAGAGCGCCCCGGCGGGTGCGCGTCGGCGCGCGCACGCAGCGCTCGCGAAGGGTCTCCAGCACGAGGGCGACGCAGCCCGGCGCGTCCTGCATCTGGGCGCGGCAGCGACGGGTGTCGACGATGATCTCGCGAACGAATTGGCGTTGGTCGGAGACGCCGCCGTGGCGCGACATGCCTACGCGGCCGCGGCCGCTGCGTTCGAGCGAGCCGCCGAGCTCGCAGTCCCACCCGCACGCGCCGGTCACCTGCTCGGCGCCGCGAAGGCGCGCTGGCAGGCCGGCGACGCCGAGGCTGCGCACGATCTCTCGACTGCGGCGCTCGCGGCCACGACGGGGGCGTTGCTGCGAGCGGACATCCAGGTGCTGCGCGCCGCGCTCCTCTCGCGCGGCGGCCGGCCCCGAGACGCGATCGACCTCCTCCTCGCCGAGGGTGCACAGGTCGCTGCCCACGATCGCCAGAGGGCGGCGAGCATGTTCGACATCGCCGCGGGCGTGGCGGTCGACGCGAGCATGCTCGTCGATGCCGTCGCAGCCTCCACCCTCGCGGAGGAGACCGCGGCGCTCCCGACCAGATCTCGACCGCTGGCGCTGATGATGGCCGGGCGGTACTCCGAGGCCGTGCCCATCCTCGAGCAGGCTCTCTCCGGGCCGCCGCGCAACGAACCGGAGGCGCTCGCGCGCGCCTCGGACATCGCCGGCCTGCTCGGCCGGTACGAGGATGCGTACCGGTTCGCGGCCGCGGCGGTCGCGCTTGCCCGCCGCCAGGGATCGCCGCTGGCGGCCGCGAAGGCCGCCCAGGTGGCAGTCGATCAGGCGTACGTCGCCGGCGACCTCGCGGCATCCGCCGCGTACGGCGACGAGGGGCTGGCGGTGGCCTCGCCGACAGGCCAACGGTTGTTCGTGGCGTGGTGCACGTGGTCGATCGGGGTCACCGCCTCGGCGCGGGGAGACGAAGACGCCCTCGCTGCGGCACTCGCAGGCCTGGCTTCGCTCCAAGGGCCGATCGCCTGGGGGGCAATCAGGGACGCCGCGTCCGCCGTCCGCGGCTCTCACCGGCTGGCCGTCGGCGACCCCGCAGCGGCGATTCCGCTGCTGGAGGCGGCCGTTGACGTCGACGCGGCCCAGGTCGGCAACGTTCCGATTCTGGCGGGGTTCGACCTCGCCGAAGCCCACCTTCGAGCGGGCGACGCGCGGAGCGCAGGGCAGGTGCTTGACCGGCTCGCCCGCGGATCGCAGCAGGCCTGGGCCGTCATGGCGCACGACCGGACGCAGGCCCTGACCGCCGCCCAGGCCGACGGCGACGAGGGGTTCCGGCGCGCACTCGACGCGTGCCAGCAGCACGGAATGGTCCTCGAGAGCGCCCGCACGCGCCTCCTCTACGGCGAGTGGCTCCGACGTCACCGCCGGCGACTGGACGCGCGCGAGCAACTTCGGGCGGCGCTCAACCAGTGCGACGCGATGGGCGCCCGCCCGCTCAGCACACGCGCCGCCGCCGAACTCGTCGCCAGCGGTGAGACACGCGTGGCCCGCCGCGCTCGATCACCGGCTGACGGGCTCACCCCGCGGGAGTTGCGCGTCGCGACGCTCGCCGCGGACGGACTCACCAACCGCGAAATCGCAAGCCGGCTCTTTCTCAGCCCCAAGACCATCGAGGCTCACCTGCGGTCGGTCTACGGCACGCTCGGCATCCGCCGCCGAACCGACCTACCCGGCGCCCTCGACCGCCCGTCGCCGCCGATGTAGCGCGTCCGGAAGTGCCGGGTCGCCCGGTCCGTCCGCTGCGACCACGCCGCGGTGGTCGCATCGCTCGAGTTCACAGCCGCCGCCGGGCGGGAGTGACCTACGGTTCGAGCCCGAGGCCCTGGAGCCGCCAGTGCATCGCGGTCGGGCTGACGTCGAAGTGCGTCGCGATCGCGAAGAGATCTCCGAGCTCCTGCCAGGCCGTCCGGACGGCTTGCGCCGGCATGAGGAGCCCGGCGGCGAAGGTGTTCGCCTCGCGCTCCAGGTGATCTCGAGGGGCGTAACGCGCCCTCATGTGCGACTCGAGTGACTCCGGCAAGTCGGTTTGCCGGCAGTAGGTGACAGCGGGAGCGGCGCCCTGGAGGGCGTGGCAGATCCAGTGCCCGAGCTCGTGCGCGATGGTGAATCGATGGCGGCGCAGCGGCGGTTCGAAGCGCGATGTCTCGGCGGCGTTGACGCGGATCAGCCGCTCTGCCGGCAGGAGCATGCCGGAGCAGTCGATCCAGGTGACCTCGATCCGCAGGCCGAGCAGGTCCTCGGCGATCGACTCGACCGGCACGGGGATCTCGGGCCCGCCAAACACGCTCAGGTAGCGAGCGCGCAGATCGCTGGGCCTCCGGCTCGTAATTGCGAACCGTGCTAATGGCCGCCTCCACGGAACAGCCGGTCGACGTCGTCCGGCTTGTGACGGAGCCTTCCGTACACCGTCGAGCGCGCCGTGCGGGCGATCGACGCGCGGCATCATCATCCTGGCCGAGTCCGGATCGGCGAGACGCGCGTCATCAGCGCTGCCGGCGTACGACTCGCGGAGATACGCGCTCGCGGGGAACGCCGGTGCTTTCTGCGGCACGAGGCGGCGCGGGTCGAGGCCGAGGATCGTCTGCAGCGCGTCCCACACCCGGTCGCTGACGCCGGCGGCGTCGAGCTGCCCGGTCTCGAGCTCCTGGTAGGCGACTCGGAGCCGCGCCTTCAACGCCGGTTGCAGGCCGAGCAGCCCGCCGAGCTGCTGGACGACCTGGTCGACCTTCAGCGGCAGCGCGCGCCGCGCCGCGGTCAGCGGCGTGATGTGCTCGAGCCGGGCGTTGAGGGCGATCACCGTCTCCGGGTCGGGCGGCGCCACCGGTGCCAGCTCGAGGTACCGATCGATCACCTGCCCGAGGGCGTCGGCGCCGGGGCCGGCGCGGCGGAGGTACTCGCGCACGTCCGGGTGCTGCCCGGCGGCGTGTTCATCGACGAACGCGTCGAAGAGCATCGTGACCATCGCGTCGTCCTTCATCGGGTCACCAACCGTTCCCGCAGCTTTCGCTTTGCACGGTGCCAGGCCTGGTCGACGTTGTTCCGGCTGATGCCGAGCTGCGCGGCGATCTCCGTCGGGTCGAGGCCGCCGAGGATCCGCAGCGCGGCCACGTCGCGCTCGCGCGGCGGCAGGTCGTCGAGGAGCGCCGACAGATCCTGACGTTCCTCCGCCTCGTCGTAGCCGCCGTCGTCCGGCGTGGCGTCCTCGCCCAGCTCGGTGGCCGGCCGCTGCGCGGCGAAGTGCTCGGCGATCTTCCAACCGGTCACCTTCTGCACCACCACCCGGAACGGCACCGGGTAGCGCTTCCCGGCCTTCAGCTCGCCGAGCAGGCGGATCACGACCTGGGCGGCCGCGTCGAACGCCTCGCCGTCGTTCCGAATCCGTGCCTGGCAGCGCGCAACGATGACGCCGTAGTACGCCTCGATCAGCCGGTTGTGCTCCCCGGCGTCGAGCAGTCGCTGGTCCTCGGCGTCGCGCGCATCGTGCATCGACGGGATGGTCAGGTCGGACACGTCGAAATCTTACGCCCCCTGATATGCACCGGGGGCCGCCATCACGTAAGACGCCGCGCCGTTGCCGGCGACGTAGGGGCAGACGAAGGGAGTTTGCTCATGATCGAGGACCTGTTCCAGCTCGGCGAGCCCACCGAACATCGCGGCATCGTGGTCACGCCGCTCTTCCCGCGGACCGACCCGATCGCGCACTACGTGACCCTCGACGAGGCGCTGACGGGCGGATTGCAGATCAAGGAGGTCGGCGCGGCGGGGAGCGTGCCCGAGCTGGTCGTCACGAACCCGCTGCCCGACGACGTGCTCCTCTACGACGGCGAGGAGCTCGTGGGCGCCAAGCAGAACCGCATCCTGAACGTCTCCGTCCTGGTCGCGGCCGGGTCGCAGGTGCTGATCCCGGTGTCGTGCGTCGAGGAGGGCCGCTGGCATGCGCGATCGGCCATGTTCGGGTCGGCGTCGCACGCCTCCAACCCCAGTCTGCGGCGGACCAAGGCGCGCGCGCTGCAGCGCGAGCCGCTCGCGCGTGGCGTTGCGCAGGGAGATGTCTGGGAGGAGGTCGCCCTGACCGCGAGGCGCCTGGGCGTGTCATCGCCGACCGGCGCCAGCGCCGACGCGTTCGACGCCCATCGCGGCGCCCTCACCGGACTCGAGCAGGCGTTCCCGGCGCTGCCGGGACAGTGCGGGGCCGTGCTCGCGCTCGGTGATGATCGCTGCCTCGACGCCGTCTCACGCCCGGATGCCTTCGCGCATCTGTGGCCGAAGCTGCGGACGGGCTACCTGCTCGACGCGCTCGACCGGCTCGACCGGCCGGCCCCGGGTGGCGAGGCCGCCGGCGCGCTTCCTCGAGACGCTCGCCGCCGCGGCGGTGACGCGCCGCCCGTCCGCGGGTCGCGGCGAGGATCTGCGCCTCAACGGCGATGTGGCACTCGGATCCGGCCTCGAGCTGAACGGCGAGATGCTGCAGCTCTCGGCGTTCAACCGCGCTGAGGGCCGCACCTCGGTGTTCGGGCGGATCAGCCGGCCGAGCCGGCGGAGGAACAGGTGACCGGCGCCGATGCGCTGCTCGCGGCGGTCGTCGAGCACCCAGCATGGTTCGTGGTCGCCGTCGAGTCGGCCCGCACCCGGCCGGCCGGGTGCGCGCGGCTCACGAACCGCCAGCTGCAGGTGGCGCTGTGCCGCGCGGACCTGCTGCGCTACCGCGACATCGCCCGCCTGCTGTCCATCACCGACCACACCGTCAAGTCGCACATCGAGGCCGTCTACCGGGAGCTCGGCTGCACCACCCGTGGTCTGCGCAGCGAGCTCGACCGCTACCTCGCGACCCGGCCGCGGATCGGCAACCCGGGCCTCACGCCGGTCGAGATCCTCGTCGCGACGCTCGCCGTCGCGCCCCACAGACTGCCCGCGGCGATCGGCCATCTGGGCGTCTCCGGCGCCGCGGTGCGTCCAGCACTCGCGGGCATCTGTGCGGCGCTCGGCTGCGAGCCCTCGGAACTTCCCGAGGCCTTCACCCGCTGGCTGAACGACCAGCCCCGCCGGGTGGCAACCTACGTCCGGGCCCGGCAGGCCGTCGCCGGATGAGTTCCGAGGGCGAGTACGCATTCGTGATCAGGCGGGGCGGTAGAATGGGTGATGATGACTGTCAGGGAGCCGAAGAGTTCGACGGTGGGGTTGGTGCCGACCGAGGTGTGGTCGGCGGCGATCCGGGTGGCGGCGCAGACCGCGCCCGCGGCTCTCTCCAAGCTCGCGCGCTAGCCGCCCGTGGTGAGGGTGCACTCGCCGGACATCGCCCAGGCGCTGGAGGCTGAGCGGGCGGGGCTTGGGGCGATCGATCCGGCCGCTACGCCGGTGCTGCGCGACACGGCGGCTCGCACCGCCCTCCGGTTTGGCTCAACGGAGCGGAATGTCAGCTCAATGAAGTGTCACCCGTAAAGCGGGGGGTCACGCCTTCGAGTTCCGTCGTCGGCTCTTTCTGGTCGCCGAGGCACCGGTACCCGCTGCGGGTTGCTGCTTGCTGAGGTCTGCTGCCTGGTCGAGCGCGAGGGGGCCAGGAAGGA
The DNA here is from genome assembly GCA_963779685.1 of uncultured Actinomycetes bacterium. GTDB lineage: Bacteria > Actinomycetota > Thermoleophilia > Gaiellales > F1-60-MAGs149 > CAVZZG01. The sequence goes on along the minus strand of CAVZZG010000003.1, from coordinate 2,412,942 downwards.
TCTGCTTCTGCGGGTAGATCGTCTCGCCACGGGTGAGCATCGATACGAACTGCTCGATTCGTCTCTCGCGTGTGGCCCTCCGCTTGGCGGTTTCGATCCGGTAGAGGATGGCGTATCGGTTTCGGCGCGTCAGAGCCGCGAACGCGGCCTGCGCCCTTGGCTCAATGGCGAGGGCTGCGTCAAGATCCGGCGGGACACCGATACTCGCCTGGCCCGCGTATGCCGCTTCCCACCTGCCGTCTGCTTTGGCCAGTTCAACTTGCGCGGCGCCTGCCGAGTGCAACCTGCCCTCGCCAGACAGTCGTGTCGCTATCTCGACGTTTCGGCGTGACCACGCACTACGCGCGCTACGTGGCGCGAATCGTCGACGGTAGGTCGTTCCGTCGCGGCCTTGGAGCTGTCCGTCGACCCAGCCGTAGCAGAGCGCCTCGTCGAGCGCTTGGTCGTAGGTGAGGCTGGTCGGCGCCATCGTGCCCTTCTTCGCCAGAACCAGCCAGATCCCGCCTGGCTGGGCGTGGTTCTCATCGAGCCAGTCTCGCCATGCGCCGGCGTCGGGAACGACCAATTCGGGCTGTTCGTGAGACTCGTACACGCGCTCGACCATATCGTCTCAGGATCAGCGAGGCGCGTTCGTGGCGTTGCTGATCACTTGGAGGGCCAGTGGTCTGACCCGCTCCGAGATCAGCTGTAGCGCCAGCGCATCTCGAGCCCCAGGAGTTCCTCCACCGGTACTACCTGGAACCCGCGCGTCCGTAGGGCGGCGAGGATCGTCGGCAGCGCGGCCACGGTCTCCGAGCGGTCGCCGCCTCCGTCGTGCATCAGGATGATCGAGCCGGGGCGGGTCTGGGAGAGCACGCGGCTCGCGATCGCTCCTGCGCCGGGCCGTGCCCAGTCCTGGGGATCGACGTTCCAGCGGATCGTGTGCATGTGGAGCGACCAGGCGTCGGCGACGACCCGGCTGTCGATGACGCCGCCCGGCGGGCGGAACAGGCATGGCCGGAAGCCCGACGCCGACATGATCGCGTGCTGCGTGCGAGCCATGCTCGACCGGCCGGGTTTCCGCTCGTGCCGCCAGGAGTGGTCGCCGAGCGTGTTGCCGTCCGCGAGCAGCCTCTTCTCCTGGCGGTCGGTGCCCGGCACCTGCCGACCGATCTGGAAGAACGTCGCGCGGGCGTCGAAGCGGCGTAGGATCGATGCCACCTGCCCAGTCGCCGTCGCGGGGCCGTCGTCGAACGACAGCCCGACCGTCATCGTCGCCGGTCCGCTGTCGCGTTCGACGCGCGCCGGCCGGTACGCAGCCGGCGGCACCGGCGTGAGCGAGCCGGAAGCTGAGAGCGCCGCTGTCCGGGACGCGGTCACAGCCCGTGCAGCCGCCGAGACGCAGGTCGATGGCGCCGTAGGCGAGCGCGAGGTCGGACACCGTCAGGACGAAGCGACTACCCGATGCGGTCCGCGTCAGCGTGATCGGAACCGTGACGCGGGTGTGCGCGGCGAGGTTCGACACCAGCGCCCGCGGCCGACCGGCACGCGTACGGGTCAGGCAGGCACGACGGCGGTCACGACCGCCCCAGCCGAACGTGAGGCACAGCCGGTGCGCGCGGGTGATGGCCGCAGGATGGGGGCCCGCGAGACCGACCCGGAGATCGAGACCGTCCTGCTCGAGCGACAACGCAGTCACATCGACGGCGGCATCGCCGACCGGGTCGGGCGCCCAGACGTGGGCCGGCGCTGCGGCTCTCGCCTTCCGCGCGCCCGCTCCCGATCCGGACGCGTTGGCGACGGCACCGGCCGTCGCCAGCGTGAACAGGAGAATCGCGCCGACGAGAAACGAGAGGGGTCGTCGCACACCCCGATCATCCCATGGCGTGCCTCCGACCGCCGCCGTCCGTAGCGCCAGACTCCCAGCTGGTGCGCCCGGTCCGGTACCTCAGCAGTCGAGCATTCGGTGTTAGCGTCTCCAGTCGTAGACGTTCTCGGGTGTCTCGACCCGGAGCAGCCGTTCGGGGGTGAGGGTGATGGCGTCCAGTACGACCACTTGCTGGTTGTGGCGGACGATGATGAAGCGCCCGTCCGGAGACGCCAGCACGATGCCGCCGGCGTAGGCGGCGCGGATTCTTCGAGGTGCGTCGCTGTGGGGCCCGAACACGACGGAGCCGCCGCCGAATTGGTCGTCGACGACGACGACGATGCGGCCGTCGCGGCTCGTCGACGCGACGCGTTGCCCTGCTCGAGGGTCGAGCGCGGGCTCAAGCGGGACGCGTCGCAGCAGGCGTCCGTGGAGATAGAGGGCAGCGGTCGGTGGGTGGTCGGTGGCGCCTGCGATGACGCTGAGGATTCCGGACGAGAGCATGGAGACGGCCGGGAATTGGCCGAGTCGGTCGTGGAGCGCGACGATCCTGCGATCGTGCTGGTCGACCAGCGCTCGGCGGTCGGGTGATGGGAACACCAACTGGTCACCGATGGTCGTCAGCGGGCAGGATTGCAACGTCACGATCCGACCCGTGAAGTTCACGAACGTGGCGGCGTCGCCGCCGCCCACGCCCGAGCAGAGCACCACTCCGAACCGGGTCGACGACGACCAGAACCAGCCGTGGGGGATGCTCACGCGGCGGATCAGTCTGCCGCTCGTGTTCTTGACGACGAGCGCGGTCGGGTTCTGCCGTGCGTCGAGGTCGGCGGGTTCGACCGTTCGTCCCCCGCCGACCGAGCACGGGTTCGCCTCGGGCGCCGGCGCCGTCTGGTACTCCATGGTCGCGAGGTCGAGCGCCCGAAACGCGCAGGTGTCGTTCGCGATCAGGAGCCGGCCGGCGAGGTCTCCGGGCAGCACCTCCGGCAGCCGAGCGAGCTGCGCCTCGAGCCCGCCGACCTGTCGGACGCTGATCGAGTCGGAACGGGCGACGGTCGTGACGGCCGTGCCATGCGACGACCCCGCATCGAAGAGCGCCGCGATCGCGACCCCGCACGCGGCAGCGATGACAGCGGCGCTCACCGCGAACCCGCCCTTCCGCCGGGTGCGCCACGGACTCACTACCTGGCTCCATAGATGAGCGAGCGGACGGACGGGTGCCTCACCCCACGCTCCGCGCGATGCGCAGCGCGCCGGCCAGCTCGAGCCGCGACTCGAGCCTCAGGAGGAGCGAGCCGCGCTGCCAGAGCAGGACGTTTGCGGCGGGCTGCACGGTCTCGACCTGGTCGATCCCGTCCGACGTGTGGAAGATCACCACGTGCGGCTCTCCGCTCAGCCAGATCGCCGGGCGCCCGTCGATCTCGAACGTGGTCAGTTTGGTACCCGGTGTGATCATCTTGTCGAAGAAGCCGGGGCCGACTGTGGCGCGAAGTTCGGTCAGGGCGGCGCCGATGCTCGGCACACCCAGCGCCGGGAGCGTCGCACTGGCCGGGTAGAGCAGCGTCACGCGCCCACCGGGCGGGCTTGCTGCGGCACGGACCTCTACCGGGTCAGGAAGCGCCGATCGGGCTGGACGGAGGATCGGGAACGCGACGGTGCGCTGGGCGTCGTCGATCGTGGTCGGCTGGCCGAAGATCGCCAGGGTCGGGGAGGCGGCGGCCGGTAGCGTTCCGGTGCGCGTGATCGTCGTCCCACCGATCGTCCAGTGCCTGACGACCGCAGCGGTGACGGGGGCGGCGACGGCGATCGCGGCGACCAGTGCCAGCAGCAGCCGGCGCCGGCGCTGGCGGCGCACCAGAATTCGCATCACCGAGTCGGCGAGGGCCGGCTGGTCATCGGCGATGATCTGCTCGATGACGATACTTGCGACGTCCCTCCGGGGGACGTCGAGCACGCCGGCGAGATCCTGCAGCCGTCGCTCGAGATCGGTCACGTCGCTCCTTCCAGGGTCAGGGCGAGGCGCGTCAGGGCCCGATGCAGACGCGACTTGACGGTGCCGCTGGGGACGTCGAGGAGCGCGGCGGTGTCCCGCTCCGACAGGTCGAGGAAGTAGCGGCAGGCGATCACCAGCCGGTCCTGCTCCTGCATCGCGGCGAGCGCGCGCAGCAGTTCACCACGCTGGTCGCCACGGATCGCCTCCGCCTCGACACTGTCCCCGGTCGTCTCGAGCTCCTCCGGGAGAAGGGAGAACTCAACTCGACCCGCGCGGCTCGCCACGCGCCTCCGATCGCGCGCCTTGTTCGCCACGATCGTCAGTACCCAGTTCCGGAACGGCTCACCGCTCCGGAACCGGTGGATCGACCGGTAGGCGGCGAGGAACGCCTCTTGGCACGCGTCCTCGGCGTCCTCGCGCTGGCCGGTGATGACGTACGCCAGCCGGAACGCGGCGCGGTCGTGGAGCGCGATCAACTCGCGGTACGCGTGCAGATCGCCGCCGCGGACGCGTCGGACGAGATCCTGCTCGTCCATCAGTCGGCGCTCGGACGCCACGGATGATGGCTTCGGGGTGCACTGCGGGGCTTCGGTCGATCGACCACGAGGCGAGTACCGGCATCGGGACCGCTTGGTTCCCCTGGCGGCGCGGCGTCGGCAGGTTCAGGGTGGGGCTCGGCTCGGGAGATGGTGTAGGTTGATCGTGCCCGATTCCTCAGGCGCCGAACGCAGCGCGAGCGCTCGCCGACCTGCTCGGGACGCCGCTCGAGGCGCGCGTGCGTCGTGGTCTGCTCGCCGCAGTCGGGCCGCCGAGGGATCTGGAACAGCCGGCGGATACCGAGCTCGCACCCCGCGGAACCCAGTCTGGCTCAGGTATTCCGCCTACCGGGTGGGTCGCGTGATCCGGCGTCTAGACTGCGCCGGCTCGATTCCGACCGCGACGACCGGAGCTCTCGCCTTGACGTCCCAGACCGCCCCCTCGTGTTCGCGTGCGTCCGTTTGGCGACGTCGCTCGCTCAGAATTGCCTTCCTGACGGCGGCGTTCGTCGGCGCGGTGCCGGGCACGGCGCTCGCCAATAGCGTCATCGCCAAGACGCCCACCGTGAACACGATGAGCGCGCTGGACAGCGACGGCCGGGCGCATTTCGGTGTCGTCGCACAGGCCAAGTTCGAGACCGCCCCGACGGTGGCAGAGGTGGTCTTCATCGTCGCCGGTCCGGCGACGGTCGAGCACGGGCTCGTCGCTGTCCCCGGTGCACTGAACGTCCGGTACGGCGAGCGAGGCGTGTGCCTGGGCGCGGGGCTGATCACGATCACCACCCAGTGGAGCGATCCGAGCCTGGGACTTGCGCAGGACGAGGCGATCACGGCGTTCGAGTGCCGCGACCCGGTAACGATGCTCTGGGGAAAGCCCTGGAAGACACGCGCCGCCCAGGCCGGTGCGGCACTGGGAGTGGTCGGCGGGATCATCTGCGCGGTGACCGGGCCGCCGGGCTGGGCGCTGGCTGGTGCGGTCCTCGGGATCACGGGTGGAGGCATCGGTCTCGCCGTCAGCGATCCCCCCGATGCGGCGTACAACACCGTCGTGCAGGTGGTGCCGTACAACCCGCCGGTCCTCAGCGCGGCCGACGGTTTCACCGCCGGTGCGGTCCCGATCCTGAACGGGCTGCTCGAGGCCCAGGCCCGTGTCCGTGAGCAGAGCGTGGCCCTGGCGCAGGCGCTCGATCGATGGCAGGGGGCCGTGAACGCCGGCGACCTCCAGTGGCAGGACACCCAGGCGATCGCCGCGACCGCGTTCGCCCACTCCCTGGCCCAGCGGTTGCGCGAGCTCGCCGACATCCAGGATGGCCTCAGTGCGGCGCTGACCGGTGCCGGAGAGAGCGACGTCACATTCAGCCCGGCAACGCTGCAGACCGCCGTCCAGAACTGGATCGACCAGGGGCCGACCCCGGCCGTGGCGACGGCTCTCGACTCGGCGGGCTGGAGCGCTCCGATCGCCGGCTACCCGGACGACACGATGCTGCACTGGTCGCAGGTCCAGGTCGGCCTGGCGGCCGACACGGACCTGCCCGGATCGTTGTTCGCCGCGCTGTCCGCCGGGTCCGCCGACGAACGAGCGTCCGCGGACGAGCTCGACGCCTGGGCGCCCGCCGTCACCTCGATCGACCCGGCGACCGGCCCGGAGGCCGGTGGCACGCCGGTCACCGTTCACGGCCAGAACCTCGCGGCCATCACGGAGGTGGACTTCGGGTTGGTGCCCGTCACCGACGTCACCTGCACGGCAACCGACTGCACCCTCGTCGCACCCCCCGGCGTCGGCGTGGCCGACATCGTCGCCCGCACCTCCGACGGCCCTTCGGCACCCAATCCGTCGGCGCAGTTCACGTACGTCCCACCCGCCGGGAACCTCCTCGCCAACGGTGGACTCGAGGGCGGCGGCGGATTTCCGAGTACCCAGGACTTCCTGACCATCGACCCGGGACAGTTCGGTCCCTGGGAGGTGGTCGGCAACGCCATCGACGTCGTCGGCCCCAACCAGGCCGTCGCCGCGGCGGGCCGCCAGTTCATCGATCTCAACGGCAACCGTGACGCCACCTCCGGGCCGGCCGCGATCAGACAGACCGTCACCACGATCCCGGGCCACTCCTACACGCTGACCTTCGCGGTCGCCGGCAACCCGAACGGCGACCCGGTCGTGAAGCGGGTACGTGCCTCACTCGGCGCGCTCGTCTCCGACTACGACTTCGACACGACCGGCCACGCCAACGACGCCCTGGGCTGGGCACCCGAGACCCTCACCGCGACAGCGTGCGGCGCCACCGTGACCGTCGAGCTGCGATCGCTGACCGCCGGCATGCGCGGGCCGAACATCGACGACGTCGCGCTCACCGACGGCGGCCTTGCCCCCGGCGACCCGTGCTCGTCCACCCCAGGAACGCCGAAGGTGGCAGGCGCCGACCTGGCCGTGACCACGTCCGCGTCCTTCCCGGTGCAGTGGACCGGCCCGGCGACGAGTGGCGACACGATCTCGTATCTGATCCAGCGCGCGGTGAAGAAGCCCGGCTCTCCGCTCGGCGCGTACGCCGACTGGGGGACGCGCCACCTCACTGCGTCCGCGACGATGACCGGTGCGAAGCCCGGCTACAGCTACTGCTTCCGGGTGCAGACGTTGAACAGCGCCGGGCACGCGTCCGCCTGGTCGGCTCCGCACTGCCTGACGCTCCCGACCGATGACCGCACGCTGGCGGCCCACGGTTCCTGGACGCGTGTCAAGTCGGCGCGCGCGTATCGCCACACCGCCAGCACCTCGCATACCAAGGGTGCGCGGCTGGTGCTGGCGAAGGCGTCGGGACGGGCGCTCGCGCTGCTCGTCACCAAGCTGCCCGGCGGCGGTGTCCTGGGCGTCTACGTCAACGGCAAGCGCGTCGCACGGGTACGCACCGCCGCGCGCCGCGCGACGCAGGCGACGGTGCTGCTGCACGTCCGCACGACCGGCCGGTCTCTCGAGTTGCGAGTCGAGAAGCCCGGCCTGCGCGGGGTGACCATCGACGGGCTCGCCGAGCTGCCGTAGCAACAAGCCGCCGCCGGATCCGGCGGGCCGTGCCGGGACGCGAGCTTGAGCATCTTCGTCGCCGTCGACGAACGTCGCCGAAGCGGCCGGGGGACACCGGCCAACGAGTGGGCGAGCCGCGGCGCCGTTGCGGGCGGGTGAAGCCTGTGTTGCGGGTTTGCAAAATCTTGCGCCGGTCCCCTCGGAACCTCCTCTAGCCTCGTTTGAATCCCCTTGACGGGCGCCCGGTCCGGGCGAACAGTGGCGTCCCCGATCCATTCTGTGCGCGAGATTCTCGTCATCGGTGACGTACGGTTCTTGCGGGATGGAGTCGCTGCGGCCGTTGGTCGCGCGCATCCCGAGGCACGAATCCGCGCCGTGGGCTTTGGTGACGCGCACCGCCTGGCGCTGGGCGCGATGGACGTCCTCGTGGTCGAGCTCGACGAGCAGTCGGCGGCCGGCCTCGGCGACCTGCGCTCCGCCGCGCCGGCGACTCCGGTGCTCGGTCTCGTGCTCGCCGTCAGCCAGACGGTCGTCATCGCGGCCGCCGCGCTCGGTGTCCGCGCATTCGTCTCGCCCTCGCAGCCGCTGGACGACGTCGTCCGCGCGGTCGCCTGCGCCGCCCGCGGCGAGACCCTCTGCCCGCCGAGCGTCGCAGCGCTGCTGTTCGAGCAGTTCGGCCCCGGCCGGGCGCTGCGCTCCGACGCCGAGTTGACCGCCCGCGAGCGCGAGGTGGCGGCCCTCATCGCCCGCGGCCACAGCAACAAGGAGATCGCCACGTTGCTGTGCGTCGAGCCGGCGACCGTCAAGAACCACGTGCACCACATCCTGCAGAAGCTCCAGGTGGCGCGCCGCGGCGAGGCGGCGGCGCTCCTGCGCTCGCTGTAGCCCGAACGGTCCATGGACGGTCCACGCCGGAGATAGGCCGAATGGAGCCCGGCCGGGCCAGTCGCCGGCGGACGAGCGCCGCGACCATCGGTCGGATGCCCGAGGACCACCAGCGGATGCGCCCGCAGGTGCTCGTGGGCGAGATGCCGCAGCTCGTCCGCGACCTCGTCCACCGCACGCTCGCCGACGTCGACGCCGAGATCGTGCCGAGCGAGGCGTCGTTCCGCCCCGCGGGCCCGGGATCGCCGCCGCCGATCGTGATCGTGGCCGAGCCGAAGGCCGGCCGCGGGTGGGAGCGCGACTACCTGCGGACGCAGCCGGATGCCGTCATCCTCGGCGTCGAGCGGCACGGCCGGACGCTGGCGGTCTCGATGCTCGCGCCCCGCCGGCACGACCCGGTCGAGCTCACCGACGACTCGCTCGCGGCGGCCGTGACGGCGTCGCCGACGTGGGAGGAGCGGTTTGGCTGACGCGCCCGTGGTCGCGCTCGTCCGCCGCGTCGAGCGCCTGCTCGGTACCGCCGTGCTGGCCGTGATCGAGGCGACCGGCCACGACCCGGCGGACCGCTTTCGCAGCCTGTACCTGACCCCGGCCGACGCGATCGCCGCCGCCGCGCCCGGCGTCGCAGTGCACGACGCGGCCGCGGCCGACGAGCTGGCCCGGGACGACTCCCTCGGACTCGTCCGCTGCTTCGGCCTCGAGCCGCTCGATCACGCCCTCGTCGTGCTCGCCCTCGTCCCCGACCTCGAGCCGCGGCTCGGCCGCGCCTTCGCGTACCTCAACGACGACATCGCGATGGAGCGGCCGACGATCGACCTCGCGCTGCGGCTCCTGGTCGGCGACCTCGACCAGCGCCTGGCCGGGGCGAGCCGCCTCGCGGCCAGCGCCCCACTCGTGCAGCTCGGCCTGATCGAGCGGCCGCAGCCGTCATCGACGCCGGCCCTCGGCGAGCCGCTGCTCGCGACGCCCGGCCTGGTCGCGTGGGTGCTCGGCGAGGACACGCTCGACGAGCGGCTCCCCGGCGCGCGCATCGTCCCACCGCTTCCGTCGGGCCTCGACGCGCATCAGCTTGCGCCCATGGAGGCCGGGTGGGACCGGCTCTGCGACGACGATTGGCCGCCCCACCTCGGGCTCGCCGGCGGCGACGCGGAGGTGCGCCGCCGCGTCGCGGCGGGCCTGGCCGCGCGGCTCGGCGCCCCGCTGCTTTCAGTCACGCTCGACCCGGCCTCGCCCGACGCCCCGGCGCGCCGCGCCGGCGCCCGCCGCGAGGCGCTGCTGCGCGGGGCCGTGCTCCACGTGGAAGGCGATCCACGCGGCGTCGAGGGGCATCCCGGGCCGGCCATCACCGACGCCGCCGGCGATCTCTCGGTCCTGGTCGTGCCCCGGCTGACCAGCGCGGGCCGCCGCGTCCTGTGGGAGTCCGTGCTCGGCCCGGGTGCGGTGGCGCGGGCTGCCGCAGCCCGTCTGCTGCTCGACGCCGCCGGTATCCAGCGCACCGCCGAGCTCGCCCGGAACACCGCGCGCGGCGAGGGTCGCCCGGTCACCATGAAGGACGTCGCCGCCGCGGCGCGCCACGCCGCCCGCCACCGCCTGGCGCATCTCGCCACGGCCATCGAGCCCCGGGCGACCCTCCCCGATCTCGTGCTCCCCGACCGGGTCGTCGCACAGCTCCGCGGCCTGATCGACCGGGTAGCCCACCGCAGCCGCGTTCGCGACGAGTGGGGTTTCGGGGGGCGGCGCGGCGCGCTCGGCGTGTCCGCCCTGTTCGCCGGTCCCAGCGGCACCGGCAAGTCGATGGCTGCGGAGGTGGTCGCGGCCGAGCTCGACCTGCCGCTCTGGCGCATCGACCTCGCCCGGGTCGTCTCGAAGTACATCGGGGAGACCGAGAAGAACCTCGACGCGGTGTTCGAGGCGGCCGAGGCATCGGCGGCGATGCTGCTGTTCGACGAGGCGGACGCGCTGTTTGGCAGGCGCAGCGAGGTGCAGGACGCCCACGACCGCTACGCCAACCTCGAGGTCGCCTACCTGCTCCAGCGGATGGAGACCTACGACGGGGTGGCGGTGCTGTCCACCAACCTGCTGCGCCATCTCGACGACGCCTTCGCCCGCCGCCTCACGTTTACGGTGCACTTCCCGTTCCCCGACGCCGAGCTGCGCCGCCGGCTGTGGGAGGGCGCGTGGCCAGCCGTGGCCCCGGTTGGCGATTTGGATCCGATCGCGCTCGCTGACGAGTACCTCCTCTCCGGCGCCAACATCACCAACGCCGCCCTGCATGCCGCACACCTCGCGGCGGCCGACGGCGGCGTCATCGGCGACGACCACGTGCGGGGGGCTATCGCCCTCGAGCGGGCCAAGCTCGGCTGGGTCGAGCCGGTGGAGGTGCCGACGTGATCCACCTCGTCGACCGCATCCTCCGGCTCGGGCTGCTCGCCGTCGTCCCCGGCCTGACCGACCAGCAGATCGGGTTCCAGCCGCCGGATCAGGACTGGCGCACGCGGGTCGGCAGCGTGCAGGGAGTCAGCCTCAACGTCTACCTGGCGGAGATCGCCGAGGACCGCGCCCTGCGATCGAATGCGCGGCACATCGAGTACACCGAAGGCGTCGCCTTCGCGACGACCGCGCCCGAGCGGGTGCGACTGCACTACGTCATCACGGCCTGGAGCCACGCCAAGGACACGCCGCTCGTGTTCGCCACCGAGGCCGAGCACGCCCTGCTCGGAGCGGTGCTCGCGATGCTCTACCGGACGGCGCCGATCTCGGCCACCAGGCTGCTGTCGTACGCGGAGATCATGGCGCTGCCGGAGGAGCTGCGCGGCGACCTGCCGACCCGGATCGCGCCGCCCGACGGCTTCCCGCGGCTGGCCGAGTTCTGGGGCACGATGGGCCGGCCGCAGGCCTGGAAGCCCGCCATCAACCTGCTGGTCACGGCGCCGATCGTCTACCAGCCCGATCACATCGGCGGCATCGTCGACACGATCCTGGCGGACTTCGGGATCGGCGAGGACCCGATCGCGCCGCCTGTCGCGCGGGAGCGGCTGCTCGTCGTCGGCGGGATCGTGCTCGACGCCCGCCCGCCGCACAACCTCGCGCCGCTGCCCGTCGCGGGCGCCCGCGTCGACCTGCTCGAGCCCGGCGGTGTCCACCGCGCGCGGGCCTCCACCAACCCGTCCGGGGAGTTCGCGTTCGACGGTCTCGCGCCCGGCACCTACCAGCTCGCGTACTCCGCCACCGGCATCCCCGCCCATGGCCCCATCCCCGTCACGGTCCCGCTCGCCGCCGGGCCCGTCCACCTCGAATTCGTCTGAAGGAGCCCGATCGAGCATGGCGACCTACCTCCATCCCGGTGTCTACATCGAGGAGTTCACGCCCGGAGCGCCGATCCAGGGCGTCGGCACCTCGGTGCCCGCCTTCATCGGCGTCGCGCAGAAGGGGCCGACCGAGCCCACCCGGCTCACGAGCTGGGACGCATTCCAGTCCACCTTCGGTGCGCCGCTCGACGAGACCTACGCCGGTGGCGCGAAGGCCTGGCTGGCCGGCTCCGTCAAGGGGTTCTTCGAGAACGGCGGCACCGCCTGCTACATCGTGCGCGCCTCGAGCGGCACCTTCGGCGTCTACGACCTGATCGGCCGCGGCACCGTCGACCCGGTGATCGTCGCGACCGCGAGAGCGGAGGGCCCGGCCGGCAACACGCTGACGATCACCGTCACCGACTCCGACACGATCCTGGTCGCCGCGGGGGCCGATCTGGTGGTCGCCCGCGCCGCCGGCAAGTTCAAGAAGGCGCTGCTGTCCGACCGCTCGATCGAGCTGACCGCCGCCAACCCCGGGTTCGCCAAGGGCGACACCATCCTCCTCGAGGGCGGCGGCAACTCGGAGACGGCGCTGATCACCGACATCGTCGCCCCGTCCACCGTCAAGCTCTCGCTGCCGCTCGCCCACCCCTACCCGGCGAACTCGAACGTCCGCATCGCCGACGTCGAGATCGGTACGAAGACGCTGCGGATGGGCCCGCCCGGAGGCGGCAAGGCGCTTCGCCAGCTGGTTGCCTCGGGGCAGTCGCTGATCGTCGACTTCGGCGCCGGCGCCGCCGAGTTCGTGGTGGTGGACAGCGTCGGCACCGACTCCATCACGCTCCGCGACGGGGTCACGGCCAAGCACGTCATGACCGCCAACGTGGTGGTCGCGAGCGCCGACTTCGACCTCAACATCCACGACGCCGCAACCGGCGCGGACGAGACGTTCACCGGCGTCGCCATGAACGCGCCCCACCCGCGCTGGTACGGCTCGATCGCCTCGGCGCTGGTGACGCTCGCCCCGCCGGCGCTGCCGCCTGCCGGGCCGATCATCGACCCGAGGCCGGTGGCCGGGGCGACGGCCGTCACCACCGCCGGCGCGCCCGACGACCGTGCCACCGGCTGGGCGAACCTCGTGCTCGACCCCTCCGCCCAGCTCGGCGAGCTCGCGCCCGTGGACGAGGTGACGATGGTCGCGATCCCGGGCGCGAGCGCCACCACCGCGCAGCTGCCGCTGATCGGCGCCTGCGAGCTGCTGCACGACCGGGTGGCGATCCTCGACCCGCCGGTCGGGTCGACCGTGACCCAGGTAGCGGCGCTCGCGCCGGGCCTGTCGAGCACCGACAACGGCTTCGGCGCCCTCTACTACCCGTGGATCCAGATCGTCGACCCGGCCACGCGCAAGCTGACCTACTGGCCGCCGTCCGGTCACATGGCCGGGGTGTACGCGCGCACCGACGCCGCGGTCGGCGTCTGGAAGGCGCCCGCCAACACCAGCGTGCTCGGCGCGATCGGCGTCGAGCGGCGCCTCACCGACGCCGATCAGGACCTGCTCAACCCGGCCGGCGTGAACGCCTTCCGGCTGCCGCCGGCGGGCGGCGCTCCACGGGTGTGGGGCGCGCGGACGACGTCCGCCTCGCTGAACGCGTCGTGGATGTACATCTCGATCAGGCGCCTCTTCAACTGGATGGAGGAGTCGATCGCGGAGGGCATCCGCTGGGCGGTGTTCGAGCCCAACGACGAGCGCCTCTGGGCGAAGCTGACCCGCACCATCACCGGCTTCCTGGCCCAGGCCCAGAAGGACGGCGCCATCTTCGGCTCCAAGCCGGCCGAGGGCTTCTACGTACGCATCGACGCCGCCCTGAACCCGTTCACCGAGCGGGAGCTGGGCCGGCTCCACATCGAGATCGGCGTCCAGCCGGTGTACCCCGCCGAGTTCATCGTCGTGCGGATCGGCATCTGGGACGGCGGCTCGTCCGTCACCGAGGCCTGAGAGGAGGACGGGATGATCCCGAGCGAGTTCGAAGACCCGTACGGCAACTACAACTTCCACGTCGAGATCGACGGCATCAGCCGCGCCGCGTTCCACGAGGTGAGCGGCCTCGACTCGACCATCGACACGATCGAGCACCGCGAGGGCGGCTGGAACATGACGCCGCGCAAGCTGCCCGGCCAGACGAAGCACTCGAACGTGGTGCTGAAGTGGGGCATCGCGGTCGACCGCGACCTGGTCGACTGGCACCAGAGCATCGTCGACGGGCAGGTCGACCGCCGCGACGGCTCGATCATCCTGCTCGACCGCGCCGGCGCCGAGAAGGCCCGCTGGAACTTCGTGCGCGCCTGGCCGGCGAAGTGGACCGGCGCCACCCTCAGCGCCGAGGGCAACGACGTCGCGATCGAGTCGCTCGAGCTGGCCCACGAGGGGCTGCGGAGAGTCTGATGCTCCAGGTCGAGCACGACTTCATCCTGCCGTTCGGGTTCGTCGACGAGGACGGCACGCTGCACCGCGACGGGACGATGCGGCTGGCGACGGCCGCGGACGAGATCCTGCCGCTGGCCGATCCGCGCGTGCAGCGAAACGCCGCCTACCTGTCGGTGATCCTGCTGTCACGGGTCGTCACGCGGCTGGGCACGGTCGAGCCGATCACGCCCAGGACGATCGAGGGCCTGTTCGCGGCCGACCTCGCGCACCTGCAGGACCTCTACGCCTCCGTCAACGGTCTCGACGGCCGTCGCGAGCTGGTCTGCCCGGAGTGCCACCACGTGTTCGCGCCAACCCCTATCGAGGTGTAGCCGGCTACCCGCTCGACCGGCTGCACGAGGAGATGGCCTTCATCGCCTACCACTTCCACTGGTCTCGGGCCGAGGTCCTGACCCTGCCGCACGGCGAGCGCGTGCGGTGGGTGCACGAGATCTCGGCCATCAACGAGGTGCTGTCCGCGCCATGACCGCGGCCGCCGCCTTCGCCGCCCAGCGTCGCCGCACGCCACCGGCTGCGCCGTCTCGCCGCGCCCGCCCGCCGGTACGTCTTCGCGCGGCCGCGGCCGGCGATGCCTCGCCCGGCGGACCGGTCGTCCGGCGTCGGCGCCGTTGCCGCGGGCGGCGCACCTGCGGCTGGTGCTCGCGCCCCGGGTCGCGGTGTCGGTCACGAACCAGGCCCCGCCGCCGGCTCCAGCCTTGCGACTCGTCCCGGCGCGCTCCTCCCGTGGCCGATGCGCGGGTCGCCGGCGGCAGGATCGAACGGCTCCTGCAGCGCGTGCACCTGCTCGAGGTGCGGCGCGAGTCGGCGCCCGCACCCGCAACCGCAGCCTTCGGTCATCGCCCGGCCGTCGCCGCGCCCGTCACCCCACGGATGGCCCCGGCGACGATGGTGCTCGCCCGCCCGGCGGCCACCGCACCCGCCGCGGCGCCCGAGGCGCCGCAGCCGCCCGCGCCCGCCATGACGCCGCCGGCGCTCACGGCACCGGCGCGGTTCGAGATCGAGCGTCTGGCCGACCGCGTGATGGCGTCGATCGACCGGCGCTTCATCGCCGAGCGCGAGCGCAGGGGCAACGTCTGATGGCCGGCCTCGAGCGCGCCAGGCTGACCGATACGGTCTCGGGCCAGAGCGTCACCGTGCTCTTCAACCCCGAGGAGTACACCGTCAGCCGCGACACGACCTTCGCCCAGATGGCCGTGCCGGGGCTCTCGGCGCCGGTCGTCCAGTTCGTCCACGGCAACGCCCAGACGCTCGAGATGGAGCTGCTGGTCGACTCGTACGAGGCCTCCGACCAGGCCGCCGCGGGCTCGGACGTCCGCCTCCTGACCAACCGGATCGTCGGGCTGATGGACATCGCGCCGTCGCTGCACGCGCCGCCGCCGGTGATCTTCAGCTGGGGTTCGCTCACCTTCACCTGCGTGCTGCAGCGCTGCGTGCAGCGCTACATCCTGTTCCGGCCGGACGGCGTGCCGGTGCGCGCGCGCCTGCAGGTGACGTTCTCGGAGTTCACGAACGTCGAGATGGAGGCGCGCGAGGTCAAGCGCGAGACGGTGGACTACACGAAGGTCCATGTCGTCTGCCAGGGCGAGACGCTGCCCTCGATCGCGTTCGCGACCTACGGCGACGCGACCAAGTGGCGCCCGATCGCGCTGCGCAACGCGATCGACGACCCGCGTGCGATCGCGGTCGGCGGGCGCCTGGCGCTGCCCCGTCTGCCCTACCGCGACCCGGACAGCGGCGAGGTGTACGCGTGAGCCGCGGTAGTCCCCCGCAGTACGCACCGGAGGTGCGGATCGCGATCGGCGGCGCGCCGGCGCCGGCGGCGGTGCGCGGCGCGATGACGTCGCTGCGCGTCTCGACCGGCCTGGAGGGCGCCGACCGGCTCGAGCTCGCGCTCGCCAACGAGGGCCTCCGGTTCCTCGACTCGCCGCTGTTCCGGCTCGACACCGAGATCGAGGTTGCGATCGGCTACGCGCCCGACGAGCCGACCAGGATCTTCAACGGCGTCGTCGTCGGCAGCGACGCCACGTTCCCCAGCGATGCGATGCCGGCGCTGACGGTGGTCGCCCACGACCGCCGCGTGCGACTGCAGCAGTCGAGCGCCACCCGCTGGTTCGCGATCCCGATCCCGAAGTTCGCCGTGCTGCCGATCCCCGACGTCGTCGTGGCGCCGCTGGTCGCCCTCGAGCACGGCCTGATCCCGATCCTCGACCCGGTCGGCGCGGCGCTGTCCGTGCTGATCCAGGGCGCGAGCGTGGCCGGGTCGATCGGCGACCCGGACGGCATGCAGAAGATCGTCCGCCGTCAGCACGACCAGACCAACCTCGACTTCCTGGCCCTGATCGCTCGCGAGAACGGCTGGGAGATGCTGGTCGACCACGCCGCCGAGCCGGCCGGCTACCAGCTGCGGTTCCTGTCGCCGCTCTCCCACCTGGATGCCGACATGACGCTCCGCTACGGCGCCTCGTTGCTCGACTTCACGCCGAAGATCACGCAGGTCGGGCAGGTCGCCGGGATCAGCGTCAAGGTCTGGCGACCCGAGATCAAGCTGGAGCTGACCGTGACCGTCGGCTGGGACTGGGACCGCCAGTCGCTGCAGATCTCGATCTCGCCCGGGTTCGGCATGCCGAGCGGCGCGAGCGGCGCCGGGGTGATGCTCGTGAACGAGCCGGTCACGCTCGCCAGCGCGCCGAAGCTGATCATCTCGAAGCTGCTGCCGAAGCTGAACCGGCGGCTGACCGCGACCGGCAGCTGCGTCGGCGACCCGCGCATCCAGGCCGGCCGCGTGTTGCAGGTGGAGGGCGTCGGGACGACCTTCGGCGGCCGCTACCGGATCGCCGGCGCGACCCACAGCCTCGACGCCGGCGGCTACCGGACGACGTTCGACCTGCGCAAGGAGATCTGGTTCGGCTCGATCCCGCCCGCCTCCCAGGGCCAGATCGCGATCAACGACGGGCTCCTCACCCTCGACGCGAACCAGGCCGTGATGCTGGCCGGCGCCGCGTCCTCTCCTGTACCGATCGGAGCGGCGTCGTGACCGACGGCATGATCGACTGGGCGAACGACCTCTACACGACCGCCGACGAGCGGATCTACGGCGTGGTGCTCGGCACGGTCAAGGACAACATGGACATGACCGGCCTCGGCCGCGTCCAGGTGATCCTGCCGACCCTCGCCGACATGGAGCCGTGGGCCCGCGTGGCCGCGCCGTTCGCCGGCTCGGACTACGGCCACTACTCGCTGCCGCAGGTGGACGACGAGGTGCTGGTGGCGTTCGAGCGCGGCGATCCCCGCCATCCGTACGTGATCGGCTCGCTGTGGAGCATGGCGTCGCGGCCGCCCGCCGAGCTCCCTTCGGACGCCACCGACAAGCGGATCCTGAAGTCGCCGAAGGGCCACGTGATCGAGCTCGACGACCTGCTGCAGTCGATCACGATCACCACCTCGACCGGGCAGGAGATCAAGCTCTCGCCGAGCTCGATCGAGGTCTCCGCGGGCGACGGCGCCGCCAAGGTGACGCTCTCGACGGCCGGCAAGATCTCGCTCGAGGGCACGACCGAGATCACGCTCTCGGCGCCGAAGATCTCGATCGACGCGACCGGCCAGCTCTCGCTGCAGGGCGCCACCGCGTCGCTCGAGGCATCCGGTCTCTGCACCGTCAAGGGCACCTCGGTGGCGATCAACTGATGGCACCCGCGGCCCGCCTCGGCGATCCCACCGCCCATCCGGGCACCATCACCGGGCCGGGTGTCGCGACCGTGCTGATCGGCGGCCAGCCGGCTGCCGTGCAGGGCGACATGCACGCCTGCTCGATGCCGCCGACGGCCGGGCCGCACCCGCCGTCGCCGTTCCCGATGGGCTCGGCGACCGTCCTCATCTCCGGCCGCGGCGCCCTGCGCGTCGGCGACATGAGCGGCTGCGGAGCCCCGATCGTGTCCGGGGCCTTCACCGTGGTGATCGGCGGCTGATGGCGGACCAGGCCTTCCTCGGCACCGGCTGGGCGTTCCCGCTCGCACTCGACGCGACCGGCGACATCGCGCTGGTGCAGGGTGACGAGGACATCCACCAGGCCGTCCACATCGTGCTCGGGACGTCGCTCGGGGAGCGGGCCATGCGCGGCGACTACGGTGCGGGACTCGACGCGCTCGCGTTCGAACCGCTCTCGACCGCCACGATCGCCCTCGCCCAGCACCGCGTCGAGCAGGCGCTGATCCGGTTCGAGCCCCGTATCGACGTCCTCGGCGTGACGGCGGTCGCGTCGGCCAGCCAGGTCGGCCGGCTCGACATCTCGATCGACTACCGGGTGCGGGCGACGAACGTGTTCTACAACCTCGTCTACCCGTACTACCTGATCGAGGGCGGTGAGGCGCGGTGACGCCGATCCTCGATCCGCGCCGCTCCGACCAGGTGCTGGCCGACCTGCTGCGGCGCCGGGCGGGCTACGTGCCGACGTTCGCGCCGGCGGCCGGCGGCCCGGGACTGGCGCTGCTGCGGATCGCCTCGGGTGAGATGGCGGCGCTGGTCGAGCGCCTCGACCAGGCGCCGGACAAGCTCGGCCTGGCGCTGCTCGATCTGATCGGCGTCGGCCTCGTCCCGGCCCAGCCGGCCCGGGCCCCGGTCGTGTTCAGCCCCACGCCGGGCGTCGGTGACGCCACCGCCCCCGCCGGGACGCGGCTGGGGGCGCGGGTGCCCGGCCGCGAGAGCCCGCTGGTGTTCGAGACCGAGTCGACGATCGCCATCTCGGGCGCCCAGCTGGCCGAGATCACGAGCGTCGACCCGGGCCGCGACGCCTACGCCGCCCACGCCGCCGACCTCGGCGCCGGCCGCCACGTGACGCTGTTCGCCGGTGCGACGCCGTTCGCCCACGAGCTGTACCTCGGGCACGCGACGGCGTTCGCCTTCGCGGGCCGGGTCGACGGTCGAGATCGACCTGACGCTGCGGCTCGGCGCCTCCCAGGCGCTGCCGCTCGCCGCCGCGTGGTGGGACGGCACGGCCTGGCAGGCGTTCGCGCCGTTCGCCGACCCGGCCGGCGACGAGGACTCCCACGACGGCACCGACGGCCTCCAACACGGCGGCGTCGTGCGCCTCACCACCGCCTGCTCCCACTCGAAGCCGACCGCGATCCGCGGCGTCACGACCCACTGGGTGCGGCTCGCGGTGACCGCGCCGCTGTCGCCCGGCCTGCCGGCGACGCTGCCGCTCGTCGATCGGCTCGAGGTGCGCTCGATCATCGAGCACCGGCGGGTCCTGCAGTCCGTCACCACCGATCCGACCGGCCCTCTCGTCCGGGTCTGGACGCCCCTCGGCGTCGCCGGTGGCGAACGGCCAGAAGGTGACCGTGCGCAACGTCGTCACGCACGCGATCCAGGTGGCGGCGACCGCCGGCGGCGTCGTGACGCCGCTGCTCCCGGACGGTGAGACCTTCGCGTTCGCGCTGGGCGACCCGGTCGACGCCGACGACTACGGCACGCCGGTCACGATGCCGGCAGACGCGCAGCGGATCGACCTCGCCGAGCACGCCGGCCTGCCGCTCGACAAGGGCGTGTGCGAGGGCAAGACGCTCGACCTGACGAAGAGCTTCCAGCCGCTCGGGCCGACCCCGGACGCGGGCGCCGCGCTCTACCTCGCGTGCGCGGACGTGTTCACCAAGCCGGGCGCCGAGGTGACGCTCGTCCTCGACCGGCCGAAGACCGTGCAGGAGGAGGCCGACGAGCAGGGCCACATGTACGAGATCGAGATCAACGCGGCCCGCACGCTCGTCACCCACATCGAGCAGCAGCTGAGCGACATCGCCGCGGCGCTCGACGCGGCCAACGCGGCGCTGGCCGCACCGCTGCCCGACCTGATCAAGCCCGGCGACTCCACCGACACCTGGTACAACGCGCTGAAGACGGCGCTCGCCGACACGATCAGCACGCTGACCGACACCGTCTCAGGTCCGTTCGCGCAGCTCCTGAACCTGATCTCGAACGCGCTCACGGCGATCCTCGACCCGAGCGCCTGGACGAACGCCCTCAAGAGCGCCGTCACCGGCGCCCGCGACCTCGCGACCTCCCTCCGCGAACTCGGCGCCACGTCGCCCGGTCTCAACGCCGCCATCCACAACGCCAACACGGCGCTCGCCGGCACCAGCAACACCGACCTCCAGAACGCTCTCACCGGCCTCAACATCGAGCTCGCCGTCGATCGCCGCCAACGGCGCTGCATTCCTCGGCGCCTTCCCGAGCTACCTGGCGATGAAGCCCGAGGCCTACGTCGTCGCGGTCCTGCAGCGGATCGCCTCGGCCGTGCAGGCGTTCACGACCGCCGCCGCCGACATCCGCGCAGTCGTGGCCGAGCTGAAGGCGTTCAACCCTGCTGCGCTGGTGGCGGCGAACGGTGGCATCGCGCCGAACCTGGCGGCGCCTGCCGTGGCGTGGGAGTACTGGAATGGCGAGCGCTGGCTGGGCGTGACGATGCTCGACGGCACCTCGCAGGCCGCCGCCACCTTCACGGGCAGCGGCAAGGTGCGCTTCGAGGTGCCCGACGGCTGGGCCGCCTGCGAGGTCGCGGGCGACGCCCGGCTGTGGCTCCGCGCCCGGCTCGCCTCCGGCCGGTTCGCCCGGCTCCGGCTGGTGGCCTGGACCGACGCCAACTCGAACCTCGTCAACTTCCTGCCGGTGATCGAGCCGCACCCGCCGACGCTCGGCGGGATCGACGTGTTCTTCCGCTACGCCTCCCTGACCGCCCCGCCCGAGGCCGCGCTCGCCACCAACGACGCCGGCTGGCGCGACCTGGCGGGATCGCTGCACTGGCCCGGCCCCTCGTTCGCGCCCTACCTCGCCTGCAGCGACGCGGCGCCCACGCTGTACCTCGGCTTCGACGCGCCGCTGCCGGCCGAGCGGATCGGCGTCTTCCTGGGCGTCCCCGACCAGCCCGACGCGCTGCCGATCGACTTCCGCTGCGAGGCCTACGACGGCGCCGCATTCCGGCCGGTCGTGGTGGAGGACGGCACGCGCGGATTGACCATGGCGGGGATCGTGCACCTGGTCTGGCCGGGCGACGACGGCGGGTTCGCCTCGCTGGTCGTCCAGGCCACCGGCGCGACGATCCTGCTGGCCGAGGCCGGTGCCGGGCGACGCTACGCGCAGGGGGCGGCGCTCTGGCTTGCCGACCAGGCCGGGGGCGAGCTGGTTGAGGTCGCCGCCATCGCCGACCAGGTGCTGACGCTGACCCGGCCCGTGTCGCGCACCTACTCGGGCGCGGCCCTGCGCGCCGCGCCGCCGGCCCGGTTCGGGACGCCGCGGGCCTGGCTGCGGTTCGTATTCGCCGCCGACGCCTCGCCGCCGCCGGTGGTGGTGTCGGCCGTGCTCTCGAACGCGGTCTCCGCCGCCAACACCACCACGCTGGCCGGCGAGATCCTCGGCGGCGCCGACGGGTCGCCCGGGCAGGTGCTGTTCCTGCGCTCGTCGCCGGTGCTGCCGGGCGCGACGATCGAGGTGCGCGAGCTGGACGGGCCGCGCGCCGCCGTGGACGCGCCGATCCTCCGGGACGAGCTCGCCGCCGAGGGCCGCCTCGCCGATTTCAACCCCACGATGGACCCCGCCACGGGCGTGGTGACCGAGGTGTGGGTGCGCTGGCAGGTGCGCGACACGCTCGCGTTCTCCGGGCCCGGCGACCGCGACTGCACGATCGACGGCGTCGGCGGCCGGGTGCTGTTCGGCGACGGCACGTTCGGGCGGATCCCGCCGGCCGGGCGCGACAACATCCGCGCGAGCTACCGCGCGGCCGGCGACGGGCCCGACGGCAACGTCCCCGTGGGCGCCCTCGCGAGCGTGCTCAGCGGTGTCCTCGCCCGGGCCGTGACGAACCCGCTGCCGGCCCAGGGCGGCGCCGCCTCGGAGACGCTTCCCCGGCTCGCGCAGCGCGGGCCGACCGTGCTCCGCCACCGCCACCAGGCGCTCACCGCCGCCGACTACGAGGCGCTCGCGTACGAGGCCTCCGCCGCCGTCGCCCGGGCCCGCGCGCTCGGCGCCACCGACGCCGACGGACGCACCGTCCCCGGCCTGGTGCGGCTCGTGATCGTGCCCGGCGGGCGCGAGCCGGCGCCGCAGCCGACCGGCGAGCTGCGCCGGCAGGTCAGCGACCTCGTCACGGCCCGGATGCCGCTCACCATCGGCCGCGGCCTGACCGTCGTCGGGCCGGACTACGCCGTGGTCGGCGTCGACGTCACGGCCCGGCCGCGCCGCGCCGAGAACGCCGGCGTCCTGCGGGAAGCCGTGCGCGACGCCGTCACCGGGTTCCTCCACCCGGTGCTCGGCGGGCCGGGCGGCGAGGGCTTCCCGTTCGGCGCCCGGGTGTCGAGCTCCGACCTGGCCCGCGAGCTCGCGGCGCTTCCCGACCTCGATGCGCTGGTGGAGCTGGCGTTCGTGGTCGACGACATCCCCGTCGGCGAACAGTTCTCGCTGGCGGCCGACCGCCTGCCGACGGCCGGCCTGATCCGCGTCAGCGTCACGGAGCTCGCCTGATGGCCCTGCCGCTCCCCGATCTCGACACGCGGCGCTTCGCCGACCTGGCGGACGAGGCGCGGGCGGCGATCCCGCGGTTCGCGCCTGCCTGGACCGACCACAACCTCTCGGATCCCGGCATCACGCTGAACGAGCTGGTGGCCGCGGAGCTCGACCGGCTGATGTACGCCGTCAATCGCGTCACCGACCGCGACCGCCGCACGGTGCTGCGGCTGCTCGGATTCGCTCCGCTACCGCCGGCGCCGGCCCGCGCGATGATCGCCTTCCGCACCGCCGCCGCCCCGCGGACGGTGTCCGCCGGCACCGTGGTGCAGGCCCGCGACCCGGGTGGCTCGCCGGTGCCGTTCCGCACCGACGCGGACGTCCGCGTCGGCACCGTCGCGCTCGCCGCCGTCCAGGTCGGCGACGCAGGCGCGATGGCCGACGTCACGCGGGCGGTGCGCGATCGGCGCGCCATCCCCGCGCTCGGGCTCGATCCCGATCCGGCGCGCCAGTCGAGCCTGCTGCTCGGGTTCGACGGCGCCCCGGAGGCCGGATTCGAGCTCAGCCTCGCACTGGCCTGCGGCAGCGACGAGGACCCGGCGCGGATCGCGGCCGAGTACGGCCCGGCGGCCGTCGCCACCCACCACGGCGCGCGGACGGTGTGGGAGGCGTGGGACGGCACCGCCTGGCAGCCGATCGCGGGCGTTGTCGACGGCACCCGCGCGCTGACCCGCGACGGCCGCGTCACGCTGCCGATCGCCGCCGTGCTGCCGGTCGTCGCGCTGGCGCCGAGCCCCGTGCCGTGCGCCTGGGTGCGTTGCCGGCTCGACGCCGGCCGCCACGATGTCGCCCCGACCCTCGTCGGCGTGGCCGTGCACGCCGTCTCCGGCGCCCAGCAGATCGCGGCCTCCTCGGTCGTCACGCTGGCCGCCGGCTGTGCCGTGCCCGCCGGGCACGAGCCCGCAGCCGGCACGGCCGCCGGCCTGTCGCTGGCGGTCGGCCTGGACGGCGTCGCCACGGCCGCGGCCGCCGGCGTGGCGGACTTGCCCGACGTCACCGTCACGCACTACGCCGCGGCCACCGCCGCGGCCACCGGCTCGTTGACGATGGAGGCCGCAGTAGCCGGGCTTGGCGACCGCTCGCCGCACCAGCAGCTCGTGCTGCCGGGCGCGCCCGTCGCCGCCGGCACGGTCGCCGTCTGGGTGGCCACCGGCACCGCTGGCCTGCCGGTGGCGATCGTCCCCGGCTTCGACGCGAGCGGCCCCGACGATCTGGTGGCGACGCTCGACGCCCAGACCGGCACGCTCGTCTTCGGCGACGGCCGCCGTGGGCGGACGCTGGCCGAGGATGAGACGGTGCTGGCGCGGTACGACCGCACCCTCGCCGCGGCCGGGAACCTGCGGCCGGACGCGAAGGGCGACGTCGACCCAACGCTCGCCGTCGCGCTGCCGTTCGGTGCCACCGGGGGTGCGGACGCCGAGGCCGTCGTGCACGCCGCCGGGCGCGCCGCCCGGCTCCTGATGGCGCACGAGCGCCTGCTCGAACTGGTCTCCGCCGACGGGCCGCCGACGCTCGATCTGGTCGATCCCGTCGCGGTGGCGGGGCGCCAGGCCCCGGAGCGCGCGCTGAACGAGGCCGACCTGGAACGGATCGTCCTGGACGCCGCCGGCTGCCGGGTGGTTCGTGCCCGGGCATTCGCCGAGCTCGACCCGGCCCTGCCCGGCCTGCGGGCCGCCGGCGCAGCATCGGTGATCGTCGTTCCCGGGCTCCCGGTCGGGCGGCCGGAACCGACCGGCGGCCTGCTCGCAGCCGTGCGGCAGACGGTGGAGCGCCGCCGGCTCGTCGGGTCCCGGATCGTCGTGGCAGCCCCCACCTACGTCGTCGTCGCCGTGAAGGCCACGCTCTCGGCGCTGCCGGGTGTCGCCGCGGCCACCGCCGAGGTGGCCGCGCGAGCGGCGATCGACGCCTACCTCGACCCCGTCACCGGCGGTCCCGACGGTCGCGGCTGGCCGTTCGGGCGCGACGTCTACCGGGCCGACGTGATGGCGCGCCTCGACGCGGCGGACGGCATCGACGCCGTCGTGTCACTCGACCTGATCGGCCCGGACGGCGTCAGCTGCGGCAACGTCTGCGTGCCGCCGATGGCGCTCGCCGCCCCGGGCGAGCACGTGCTGGAGGTGCTGGTGCCGTGAGTCGTGTGGCGCCCGACCGGATCGACTGGGTCTACCGCCAGATCCTCGCCGGCGGCGACCTGCGCGGCGCCGAGCGGTTCCTCGACGCCCGGCGGGCGCGGCACGTGCGCGGCGCCCACCACACGTGGGGTGTCGCGCTCGGGCTCGACATCTCCGTCGAACGCGACCGCTCGCTGACGGTCTCGCCCGGCCTCGCCTACGACGCCTTCAGCCGGGAGCTGCTCGTCCAGCACGACACCTCGGTCTTCCCGACCAACGAGCAGCTCGCGTCCGGCGATGACCTCGTCGTCGCCGCCCGCAGCCGCGGTGACGATGCGATCCCGGCCGCCGACCTGCGGGTGGTCTCCGACCACGACCCGCTCGTCCCCGGCCGTGACGTCGCGCTCGGCACGGTGGTGGCCGGCGCCTGGTACGCCGACCAGCGCAACCGGCCGCACGTCGCACGGCTGGCGCCGTGGCGGGTGCGTAGCGGCTTCGTCGCCGCCGGCGGCGTCTCCGCCACCGTCGCCGGCGGGCACCTCGAGGCCACCATCGACACGACGGCGGCGGGCTTCGAGACCACGCCGCTCTACCTCCTCCAGGCACTCGTGCCCGCCACCCTGCCGCCGGCGGGCGTGCTCGGGCCGCTCGTCTCCATCCGCAACGACGCCACCGTCGTGCCGACCGCGACGTCGTTCGTGGCGGTCATCCGCTACGCCGCAACCGGCCCTGCGGCGGTGCCGCAACCGGCCGCCGGCGGCCTGCCCGTCAGCCTCGTCTGGGTCGGGCTCGAACCGCCACCCGCCTACGGCGTCACCGAGGCGCCCGACCCGCCCTGTCCCTGTCTCGTCTGAGAGCCGCCATGACCGACCTCGCCCTGCCCCGGATCGACCGCCCCGCCTTCTTCACCGGCCAGCGCCTGCTGCCCGAGACGCTGGACGACGCGTTTGCGACGCCGCTCGCGCTGCACTGGCTCCACAACCGGGCCATGCACGGCACCGGCGTCGCCTTCGGCCTCGACGTGGCCGCGGCTCGCGGCGCGACGACCGTCACGGTCGCCGCCGGGTATGCGCTGGACGGGTACGGACGCGACCTCGTGCTGGCCGAGGCCCGTACGGTGCCGGTGCCGCCGGTGTCGCAGGCGCCGAACTGCGGCCCCGTCGTCTTCCACCTCGCGATCAGCTTCACCGACGACCCGGACGCGACGGTCGAGACGCTGGCCGGCCTGTGCGGCGCCACCGGCGCCGTGCGCCGGGCTGACGAGCCCACCATCCGGTTCGTCCCGGACGGCGACGTCCGCGACGGCGTCGACCTGATCCTCGCCACCGTCCGCGTGCGCAACTGCAAACTCGACGCGGCGGCGTCGTTCGCGCTGCGCCGCAGCGCGCTTCCCGCCGGCCGGCCCTACATCGCGGGCGGCGAATCGGGCCGCTACTTCACGGACTGGCAGCCCTGGCCGAACGCGGCCGCGCCGGCCGGCGTCGTGGCGTCCGTGTCCACCGCCGCCGCCGGCTTCGGCGACCCGCCCCGCTACGAGGCGCGGCTGGACGGGCCGCGCGCCGTCTCCGCCACGTGGTCGCCGAGCGGGACGCCGTTCGTGGTCGACGGCATGCTCTCGATCGACAACGTCACGGCCGCGGGCTTCGACGCGATCGTGCTGCTGCCGCGGGGGTTCGTCGCTGGCGGGATGGCGCTCAACCCGCCCGATGCCTTCGACGCGGGCTTCCTGACCGGCCTCGGCTGGCAGGTCGTGTGGATCGGCGTGGAGGGCGGCTAGGTGGCCGAGCCGACCTACCGCTACCTCGGGCTGCGGCCCGGCAGCTGGCCGGGCTGCACCCGCACGGGCCTCGTCGACGACACCGACCACGCCGTCCGCCTGGCGCCGCTGCAGGGCGACCCGCTCGCGGTCGGCGCGGATGCGGCTGGTGCGCTGGCCGGCGCCGCCGGCATCGGCATCGCGCCCGACGGCACGATCTACGTCGCCGACCCGGCCGGCAGCCGCATCCTCGAGATCGCCTGCGACGGCTCGGTGGCGCCGTTCAGCTGCCTGGCCGGGCCGGGACCAGCGGTCGGTCAACTGGACGATCCGCGGGCGGTGCTGGTCGGCCCCCGCGATGCCCTCTACATCGCCGACACCGGCAACCACCGGGTGGTCGTGGTCGACCGCGCCTCCGGCGTCGTCACCGGCGTGTTCGGCGGCTTCACGACGCCCGTCGATCTGGCCGTCGACTCCTCGCAGCGCCTCTACGTGGCCGACCAGGACGCTCCCGCCGTCGTCCGGATGGATCTGGACGGCTACCGCGATCCGGGCTTCGCCGTGGCGGTGACGGCGCCGAGGGCGGTGGCGACGCTCGTAACGCCCGCCGGCGAGCGCCTCCTGGTCGTGGACGGTGGTGCGGCCCCGGCGCTGCGCGTGTTCGGGCTGGACGGCCAGGCCGACGCCGCCATGACGGCGGAGCTGGCGCAGATCGCCGCCGACGACATCGTCCAGGCGACGTCCGACGGCAACGCGCTGTACGTCGCCGGTCCCGGCGGCGTGCTCGCATTCGGGCTCGACGGCACGCTGCTCGGCCCCGTCGCCGACGTTCACGGCGCGGCCGCCGGGCTCGGGCTCGACTGCGCCGGCCGCCTGGTCGTGGCAGGTGGCAGCGGCGTGGCCCGTCTCGACGGCGTCCGCCGCGCCGGCTTCGGGCAACTCCTGCTCGGGCCGCTTCGGCTCGCCGGCGACGCCGACCGCTGGGATCGGGTCGCGGCCGAGCTGCTCGACCCCCTGCCGGACGGCGCCCACATCCGCATCTGGACGCGCACCACGGCGTCCGCGGTCGCGCCGCCGCTGCCACCCGCCGCGCCCGCGCCGGGTGAGGAGATCGAGCGGACGCCGCCGGACGAGTGGCGCGCCGCCCCGCTCGACGCGACCGACACGCTGGTGCTGCACCGGCCCGCCCCGGTGCTCTGGGTGTGCGTCGATCTGATCGGCGACGGCACCGCGACCCCGGCCGTCCGCGCCGTCCGCGCCGACTTCCTGGCCGGCGGCCTGCCCGCGCACCTGCCGGAGATCTACAACCGCAACGACGCGACCGAGACCGTCTGGCGGCTCGTCAACCTGCTGGCCGCGCCGCTCGACGAGCTGAACGCCGCCATCGCCGACCTACCGCGCCTGTTCGACGCCGCGGCGGCTCCCGACCGGGCGACGGCGCCCTGGCTCGACGCGCTGGCGGTCTGGGTCTGCCAGCCGCTCGAGACCCGCTACGGCGAGCATCTGCGCAGGGAGCTCGTCGCCGGGGCGTTCGTCGAGCACGGCCGGCGCGGCACCCGCACCGCGCTCGAGGCGACCCTCACCCTGGCCGCCGACGCGACCGTCACCGTCACCGAGAACGCCGCCGAGGCGTCGCTGTGGCAGCTCGGCGGCGATGCCTCGGTGCTCGGCTTCACGACCATGCTGACGCCGTTCGAGGCGCAGGGCGCTGTGGTCGGGACGACGGCCGAGGTCGACCGCTCGCACCTGATCGACGATGACGACGTCGGCTGGCCGCTCGACGCCGACGTCGCCCACCGCTTCTGCGTGCACGTCGCCGCGACCGAGCTCGCACCGGAGCGCCGCTCCGGCCTGGTGGCGGCGATCGATACCGAGAAGCCGGCCCACACGGTCGCGCACCTGTGCGTGATCGAGCCCCGCACGAGCGTCGGCTTCCAGTGCCGGATCGGGGTGGACCTGATGGTCGGCGGCGACCCGCCGACGCTCCGTCTCGGTACGCCGCTCGACGGCGGCTCGGCGCTGCGCGCGACCGCCCGGTCGAGCGGTGTCGGCAGCGCGATCGACGAATCAAACCGCGTCGGGCGAAGCCCGGCACTCGTCTCTGGAGGGCCATGATGGCGAACGGCAACGGCGTGCTCGAAACCCTCGAGCGCAACCGCTTCTACTACGGCAAGCCGATGGACGTTCGGCACTTCCAGATCGAGCAGGCCTACGCGATCCACGCGCGCGAGCTGCTCACCCGTCTGGGACTCGGCGTCGGCGTGCTCTGCGGGCTGCGCGTCACGGCGACGCCCGGTGGCGGCGTGCTGGTCGACGCCGGCGTGGCCGTCGACGCGGCCGGCCGCGAGATCGTCGTGCCGGCGCCGGTCGCGATCGCGGCGCCGGCCCAGCCCACCGATTGCATGGGCGTGGCCGACGGTGACCCGGTCACTGACGGCTCGGTCACGATCGTGCTCTGCTACCGCGAGTGCCTCACGGAGCCCGCCAAGGCCATCGCCTGCGGCTGCGACACCGTCGAGCGCTGCGAGTACGGGATCGTCCAGGAGCGGTTCTGCCTTCGGGTCGACCGCGACCCCCCGCCGGGGTGGGACTTCCCCTGCGACAAGATCTACCCGGCGCCGCCGCCGGACGGCTTCGACCGCCGCCACACCATCCTCGACCTGCTCGGCGGCGCCTGCCGCCCGGCCGCGGACGACTGCGTCCCGCTCGCCACGGTCACGTTCGCGTCGGGCGCCGCGCCGGTCATCGACGACTACACCTGCCGGCGCTCGCTCTACTCCAACCAGACGCTATTCGAGCTGATCCTCTGCCTCGCCAACCGCGTCGACGAGTGCTGCGGCAAGCACACGCCGCCGCCGCCGGCGCCGCCGCGGGTGACGCAGGTCTGGCCGGCCGACAAGTTCGTGCTCTCGAGCTCGCCGGCCGATCGCGACCGGTTCGTCAAGCAGCCGCACATCGAGATCACGTTCGAGCGGGCGATGAACGCGACCGAGCTGGCAGCGCCCGACCCATGGCTGGCTGTCCATGCGTTCCGGCAGCGACCGGACGTCCTCGAGGGGCGCCGGGTCGGGCTGACCCTCGATGGCACGGTGCCGACCGCGACCGGCGGCGTCGTCGCCACCTACCTGCTCGACGCCGTCTACAAGAAGAACGAGATGCGCCCCGGGCGGGTGCTCGTCCAGCTGCGGGCGGACGACGGCGGCGGGCGATTGCTGGTCGATACCGACGCCCCTTCGGAGCTGCTCGACGGGGAGCATCACGGCACCGCCATGACCGCCGCCCAGCTCGACGACGTGTGGACGAACGTGACAACCGCGGCTGGGGTCGTCAACGTCGACCCGGCCATCTGGGACGCGCTCGTCAACGGCTCGCCGCCGGCATTCCCGAGCGGCGACGGCGCCGAGGGCGGCAGGCTCGATCTCGCGTTCGCCTTCCAGGCGCCGGCCGTCCAGACCAAGCTCGTCGCCGTGTGGCCGCCGAGCGCTGCGTACCTGCGGCCGGGCAGCCCGAACGCGGACGAGCGCAAGTGGCTGACCCTGCTCCAGAAGACGCGCCAGATCGAGCTGACCTTCGACGACACGCTCGATCAGGCCGCGCTGACGGCGCTGAACGTGAACGACTGGCTGGGGCTCTGGTGGATCCCGAGCGCCGGCGCGGGCGCTGGCAAGCGGCTCCCGCTCAACCCGGCCGGGCCGGTGGCCGGCGTGCTCGGCATCGGCGGCGCCACCGTCACGCTCGCGTTCAAGACGGACATGCCGTTCGGCGAGTTCCAGCCGCTCGAGCCCAACCACCTGGTGCTCGTCGTGCGCGGTGACAAGGCGTCCGTCGACGCCGACTTCGCCAGCCCGGCGCTGGCGCCCGCCGACGTGGACGCCCTGTTCGCCGCCGACGCCTGGCCGCCCGGCCTGCCCGTGACCGGGCCGGCGAGCCTCGGCGCGGCCATGGCCGACGGTTCGCCCGGCGGCACCGCGATCACCCACTTCGACGTCGCCCTGAAGGCCTGAGGGAGGTCTCCGTGTCTGCCAACACCCTCGCACCCGCGGTCGTGTCGAGCCCCTGCGGCTGCGGCTGCGGCTGCGCCGATACCGCCTGCACCTGCTGCGACCCGGTCGGCCTCGAGCGGACGCGCTTCTTCCCGCGCATGCTGGTCGGGCCGGACGAGCTGACGCAGGACCAGACGTGGATCCGCGACCGACTGCGCCGCCACAACCGGCTGCTGCACGGCTGGGGGGTGGTCTGCGGCTGCAACGTCACGCAGGCCACCGACGCCAACGGCCGGCCGGTGCCCTGGATGATCTGCGTCGACGCGGGCGACGTGCTGGGACCGTGCGGCGACGACATCGTCGTCGACTGCCCCGTCACCTTCGATGTCCGCAACGGCATGATGGGCGAGCTCGGGCCGTGCTCGCCGCCGGCCGACCCGTGGTGCGTCGACGTACGCGTCGAGCGCCGCCCGCGCCAGATCTACTACCTCGCCATCCGCTACGACGAGCACCTCACGCGACCGGTGCGGACCCTGGCCGGATGCGGCTGCGGCTGCGATGACGCCGAGTGCGAGTACAGCCGCATCCGCGAGTCGTTCGCCCTGGGCGTGCTGGACGCGCTGCCCGCGAGCTACCGGGCCCAGCACCTCGTGCTTGGCGGCGGGGAGGTCGCCGCGAACCCGTGGGGGCCGGCGGCTGCGTCCGGCGCCGCAGCCCTGGCCGGATCGCTGCTCTGCTCGCCCGGCCTGCGCGAGGAGGTGCGCGCGTGCCCGCCGTGCCCGACCGATCCGTGGGTGGTGCTGGCCGATTTCATGGTCGACGATCGCGGCATCCTCCAGATCGACCCGATCCGGCACCGGCGGTACGTCGTCGCGTTCGGCTCGTACTTCTTCATGTGCGGCCCGGCGTTGCCCGGCTCCGGCGGTCTCAAGCAGATGCCGCTGACGGCGCCTCTGCGGAAGATGATCGCCGTCCACATCGACGCCAAGGCGATGCCGGCCGTCGAGAACGCCGGCGATGCGGTGGCGGTGATGGACCTCGCCGCGACCTCGATGCGCGGCATCGGTCCGAGCTCCAAGTTCGGGCAGTTCCTCGGTGACCGCACCATCGGAGCCGTCGCCGCCACCGAGCGGGGCGCGTTCCTGCAGGAGGCCGAGGCCGCCAAGGTCGACGTCCAGAAGGCGGGCAAGATGTGGGACGCGGTGAACGGCCTGACGACGGGCATCGCCGGGGGCTGAGGTGGGCGCCGAGTCGGCTCCCACGTCCGCGACCCGCGCGGCGCGGTATCCGGACCGGATTGTCGGACCGGATACCGCCGCGCCCGCCGATCATCGAACGCGCCTTGCGTCGCTGGTCGGCAACCGGGCCATGGCATCGGCCATGGGAGACGCGGGCCGGCCACTCGATGCCGAGACGCGTGCCGTGATGGAGTCGCGTCTCGGCGTCGACTTCGGCGATGTCCGCGTCCATCCCGGCGCCAGCGCCGCAAGCGCGGCGGGTGCACGCGCCTTCGCCGTCGGCAGCGACATCGTGGTCGGCCGCGGCGAACCCGACGCGGACACCGCCGAGGGCCGGCGGTTGCTCGCGCACGAGCTGGCGCACGTCGCGCAGTGGAAGCATGCGACCTCGATCCGGCCCGGCTGGTCACGGCCCGGCGACCCGTTCGAGCGGCAGGCCGACGCCGTCGCCGACGGGCAGACGCTGGCCGCCGCGCCCGCAGCAACCGGCCCGGTACCGGCGGCGAGCGCCAAGGACGGCGTGCAGACCGACTCGGAGCTGATGTTGCGTCAGCTGAAGGAGACGCTCACCAGCCCCTCCGAGCTCTGGTCGTACACGCCGATGGGCTGGTCGAAGAACGACTGGAAGAACGCCGGGCTGACGCTGGCCGGCTACGCCAAGGGGGTCGCCGAGGTTGTCGCGTCGCCGGGGATCCTCGCGTACTACGCGACCGCCTCCGCGCTCTATCGCAGCGACCCGAAGACCTACGCCTTGTACCGGGAGGAGGACCAGGCGTTCCAGGCCATGCACGACGCTATCGGGAAGGCGCTCGAGTCGCCCGATGCGGCTGCGCGGTTCGTGGCGTCCGGCTTCACCTCGCAACTCGATCGGATGGGTGCCGCGCTCGATCGCGGCGACCCGCTGGAGGCCGGCGCGGGGCTCGGCAACTTCACGATGTCCGTGGCGATGGTGGCGCGGGGCGGATCGGGCGGGAAGTTCCAGGTCGGGCCGGTGCCGTCGATGTCGAGTGTCGCCACCGCGGGCCTCGGCGTCGTCATGACGGCGCCGCCGGAGGCCCTCGGCACGGCGGCCCTCATGTCCGCCAACGCAGCCGCCCAGAAGGGCGGCGGCGGCGGTTCGAAGCAGGGGAAGACGAAGAACGCCGCGTCGCCAAAGGCGGCCGAGACCCCGAAGACCTCGACACCGCCGAAGGCGGCCGAGACCCCGAAGACCTCCACGCCGCCGAAGCCGGGCAAGGCACCGAAGGCCTCCACGCCACCCAAGGCCAAGGCGCCGAAGAACCGCCGGCCCGCCGGCACGACGCTCCCCAAGGGCAAGGGCGATCTGCGCCCCGGGGCGACCCAGCTCGGCGAGTTCGACATCGACTCGCTGAGCCCCAGCGACCGCAGCCGCGTCGGCGACCAGCTCGAGATGCACGAGCCGTGGCAGAACTCGGACGTCGTCGAGCGCAAGGTGGCACCGAAACGCGGCGTGGGCGCCTCGCGCCAGAACCCCTCGGTCGCCCTCGGCAGCAAGCAGCACGGCAACGTGACCAGGGCGCAGGACCTCGCCGGGCTGTTCGACGAGGCCAAGCGTGCCGGGATGAGCGCGCGCCAGGTGATCGAGCGCAACGCCGAAATCATGCGCAAGTCGGGGATGCCCGAGGAGGTCGTCCAGGAGGCCCGCAAGTCCTCGCTGCGGTTCGCGGCCGAACAGGGCGAGATCACGCCGAAGGAGCTCGCGAGGATCGCGAAGGAGGAGGGATGGGACCGCACGCTCGACCTCGGCCCGTGACGCGATGACAGCCCCGACCTTCGCAACCGTCGCCGCCCCTGCCCCCGACCCGGCGCAACCGGCGCCCGAGGGGGCGCGGCGGACCGGCGAGCAGGAGACGGAGCGCCGGCGCGACCCCGGCCGCCGCCGTGCGCTGCGCGACATGCGGCGAGGGGTGCGCTCTGCCCTGGCGCGGGCGTTCGCGGTGCGGCACGAGACGGCCGGCGCCGACCCCCTCCGCCCCGCAACGCCCGACGGCCGCGTCCTGGTCGCCCGGGAGCTCGCGGATGCCGTCGACGAGCTGCGCACGGGCCGGGTGCCCGGTCGCCGGGTCGGGCCTCCGTCGTCCGGCGACGCCGTGCCCGACGAGATGCGCGCGCGGTTCGAGCGGCGCACCGGCGCATCGGTCGCCGCGGTTCGCGTCCACACGGGGCCGTGGTCGCAGCACCTGGCCGCGGAGCTGCAGGCGCGCGCGTTCACGGTGGACCGCGACATCCACTTCGGCGCCGGCGAGTTCCGGCCCGGCACGCCCGAGGGCGAGCAGCTCCTCGCGCACGAGCTGACGCACACGCTGCAGCCGCGCTCGGGCGGCCCGACGCCGCCGCGCGCGTTCACCCATGGCGAGCAGGACGAGCGCGCGGAGCGGGAGGCGGATGCCGTCGCCGCCGCCGTGCTCTCGCGCAGCCAGGCCGTGCCGGCGATCAGCAGCCCGCGGGCGCCGGTCGCGATGCAGCCGAAGAAGAAGGCCAAGGCCAAGCCGCCGCCCAAGCCCAAGCCGATTCCGTTCTCGCTGTTCGCGACCCGGTTCGACGCCACGGTCGACGCCGCAGGCGTCGTCACCGTCAAGCCGGTCGCCCGCGCGGGCGGCTGGACGTTCACCGCCGCCGGCGCGAACGCCGTCGCAGCCGCTCGCACCGACGACAACCTCGAGTACGTGCATGCCTCGGGTACCACCGACCCGCTGGTCGAGCGGACGACGATCTCGGTGCCGGCGGCCGGGCCGGCGACCGTGGCTCCGATCGAGGCCGTGCTGGGGAATCCGCCCACACTGACGATCGCGCTCTTGGGCCCGAAGCGGGCCGCGAACCGCAAATCGGTGGTCGTCAACACGGCGACCATCGAGCAGCTCGATCTGCCCGCCGCGGCGATCTCCTTCACCCCCGCCGACGGTGATGCGATCCACCTCGGACGCGGCGGCGACGCGTGGGTGTTCACGACCCTGAAGCAGGATCCGACGCCGCCCGCCACGGCTCGGACGCCGGTGCGGGGGTTCTTCCTGGTCGGCTACTTCACCCGCTACAACGATCGCGGCACGCCGACCTTCGGCACCGCCACGCCGTCGGTCGCGGAGGCGAAACGGCAGAGCGCCATCGAGGACCTGGCCGACGCCACGAAGACGACCGCAGCCCGCCGGATCACCACCGAGGAGTCCGACGCGTTCAAGACGGTGGCGGTCATCGAGTCCGACTTCAGCGGCGTGCAGACCTACGACAGCGGCATCCTCTCGTTCGGGTTCGCCCAGTGGACAGCCAACGCCGACCTGCCGCGGCTGCTGATGAAGGTGTCCGCGCCCGTGTTCGAGCGCTACCTCGGGCGGTACGGGCTCGCGGTCGGCGCGCCAGTGCGCCAGCTCGATGCGTTCGTGGCCAGGTTCGTGCCGAGCGGCCGCCAGAGCCTGGGTGTCCGGAACGTGGCCGAGGGCGCGTTGTCCCTGAACGGGAAGGAGCTCGTGACGCAGGCGCTGCTCGACCGGGCCACCAGCCGGGCGCCGACGCTCGACGCTCTGGCGACGCAGGCCGCGACCATCCAGGCTGACGTGGCCGCGGCGAAGCCGAACCTGACGTCGACCAACGCGGCGGCCAAGGCCGCCGCCGTGAAGGCGATCGCCGCCGCCAAGACGAAGCTCACCCCGCTCGCCGCCGCGCTCAAGGGTTTGCCGGGGATGAAGACCGACCCCGACCCCGGGACGCACGCGGGGATCCTGCAGAAGGTCGCCACCGACGCCCGCGATGCCGCCCGGGAGATCATCGCCAACTGCGCCTCCTCCCAGGTGATGCGCGGGCCGGAGTGGGCGCTGCGGTTCCAGATGCTGGGCCAGGACGCGGGCGGCCAGGACGCGGAGCTCGCCCAGGCCCGCGAGACCTTCAACAAGGTGAAGGGCATGACCACGCACGGTGCGACCTTCGAACGGCTGCTGCCCAACGACCGCGGCAAGGCGGCGCTGCTCAGCAGCTACTTCAACAACCCCGCCGGGACGCGTCGCGGCATGGGGCGCGCGGTCGACCAGTTCAAGGTGACGAAGAAGGCCGAGGCCAAGGCCGCAGCGGACGCGGCCGTGAAGGCCAAGAAGCCCGTGCCCTCGCCCACCGAGGCCGACTGGGACGCCTTCCCGTGGAAGGCGACCGATGCTCGCTGGGGCACGTTCTGGCCGCCGGTGACCGACGACTTCGAGGCGATCGCCATCGTCGAGGTCACGGCCGGCAACACCGACCCGACACGGCGGCGCGACATCATCGCGAGGCTGTTCCCATGAGCGCGCCGCCCACTCCGAAGCGAACGGGGATGCCCGTCGCGAGCTTCCAGCGGCCCGCGGACTGGTACGTCCGCCGCCCCGGCGATCCGGGGCAGGAGGGCACGCGGCTCTACATCGTCTCGTACCTGCTGACCCGGACGGTCGTCGGCGTCCTCGGCCTGCTGCTGCCCATCGTGCTGCTCGTCGGGGAGGCCTTCTTCCTCGATCAGTCCGTGCGCTTCCGGGGCTCGATCAGCGCCTACTACCACTCGCCGATGCGGGACGTGTTCGTGGCGATCCTCTGCGTGATCGGGTTCCTGCTGATGACCTACATGGCGGGGCAGCGAAACGCCGACTTCTGGATCAGCCTCGTCGCCGGCGCGGCGGCCGTCGGGGTGGCGATGTTCCCCACCGACCGGCCGGACCTTCCCGCCGGCGCGGCGCTGTGCGGAACGAGCCCCGAGCCGGGCGACTGCGCGCCCGTCCAGCGCCTGCTCGGCGAGGCGACCTCGGCGCACATCCACTACACGTGCGCCGGCATCTTCTTCGTGTGCCTCGCCGTGCTGTCGTTCATCTTCGGTATTCGCGAGACGCGCTACAACAACAAGCCGAAGCTCGCGCTCGTCCACTACGCGTGCGGTTCGGTGATCACCCTCAGCCTGGTCCTGATCGGCCTCGGCGAGATCTTCGGCTTCCGCTTCGGGCCGGTCGCGCCGCTGTACCTCGGGGAGCTCCTTGCGGTGTTCGCCTTCGCGAGCTCGTGGCTCGTGAAGGGCTGGGATCTGCGGAAGGTGCTCTTTGGCGGCACGCCCGCCCCGAAGGCCACGCAGGCGGCACCGTGAACCCGCGCGATGAAAGGCGCAGACACAACCCGGTACCCGACCAGGAAGGACGGCACCATGGCTGACATGAAGAAGATGCACGGCCCGAAGGGGAACGACGCGTGGCTGCGCCGCCGCGGCATGGTCGCGGAGCAGCCAATGGAGTCGTTCGTCGACATGCTCCTGATGACCGACCCCGGCATCCTGCGCAAGATCAAGCTGCCGCCGTGGTTCGCGCTGGTGTACGACCGCAAGGATCAGGCGGCGCTCACCGATGTCGAGCGCGAGCGGTTCCTGTGCGCCTTCGAGACGCTGAACGGGAACGGCACCCTCGGTCAGCTGGTCAAGATCCACGGCGAGACGCACTACCAGCACGGCACCGAGCGGTTCCTGCCGTGGCACCGGATCTACCTGATCATCCTCGAGCACGCACTCCAGGGCGTCCATCCTGACGTCTCGATCCCCTACTGGGATTGGACGAGCTCCGCCGAGCAGGCCATCCCGCCGATGCTGGCGGGCGTCACGCCGACCGTCACCATGCCGATGCCGATGGCGCCGATCACCGTGACCCGTTCGCCGGGCTCGGCGAGCAGTCTCGCCACGCTCGCGTCCAACGTCCCCTCGATCCTGGGCAACGCCAGCTTCGGCACGTTCACCTCGAGCCTCGAGGCCGTCCACGGTGGCGTCCATGTCTGGGTGGGTGGGACGATGTCGCTGATCCCGACCGCTCCGGCCGATCCGATCTTCTGGATGCATCACTGCAACATCGACCGGCTCTGGTGGCAATGGCAGCAGTCTCACGCCGGAGTCAACCCGAACCTGACGGGCTCCGGGCCCGACAGCCCGGTGATGGACCCGTGGTCGTGCACGGAGGCCCAGACCCGCGACATCACCCCACTCGGCTACCGGTACGTGTGAGCGCCCGCCGTCGATAGAGATCAGGCCCTTGACTGCTCGCATGTCACCGAAGTTGAAGATCTGGCCCGGAACGAAGCGCGCGGACTAGACTAAGCGGCATGTCGGCGTTGGGTGCTGGCGCGCGGATTGGCGGTTACCTCGTCGAGCGTCAGCTCGGCGGGGGTGGGATGGGCGCCGTGTACCTGGCCCGCGAGGAGGCGCTCGATCGACTGGTGGCGGTGAAGGTGGTGGCGCCGACGCTGGCGGGCGATGCGCGGTTCCGCGAGCGGTTCTTGCGCGAGTCGCGTGCGGCGGCGCGGCTCGAGCATCCATCGATCGTCCCGGTGTACCAGACGGGGGAGGATGATGGCCGCCTGTTCCTGGCGATGCGGTACGTCCCGGGTGGCACGCTCGCCGACCGGCTCGTGCGGGGTGGTCTCGCGGCGGAGGCGACGGCTCGGTTCGTGAGCGATATCGCCAGCGCGCTGGATGCTGCGCACGGTGCCGGCGTGATCCATCGTGATGTGAAGCCGGGGAACATCCTTCTCGATGGAGATCGTGCGCTGCTGGCGGACTTCGGCCTCGCGCGGATGGCGATGTCGCCGGACAGCCTGTCGCGGGACGAGGGGTTCAGTGGAACCGTCGGGTACGTGTCGCCGGAGCAGATCGAGGGCGATCCGCTCACCGGTCAGGCCGATCAGTACGGCCTGGCGTGTGTGGCGTTCGAGTGTCTGACGGGTGAGGTGCCGTTTCCACGGGATAGCGAGGTGGCGGCCGTCTACGCGCATCTCAGCGATGCGCCTCCGCGCGCGTCGGCGCTGGTCGCGTCGCTGCCGCCGGCCGTCGACGCGGTGCTCGCGCGGGGACTTGCGAAGGATCCGGCGAAGCGGTTCGATTCCTGCAGCGCGTTTGCGTCGGCGTTGACCGTGGCGCTC
Source organism: uncultured Actinomycetes bacterium (assembly GCA_963779685.1). GTDB lineage: Bacteria > Actinomycetota > Thermoleophilia > Gaiellales > F1-60-MAGs149 > CAVZZG01. The sequence goes on along the minus strand of CAVZZG010000003.1, from coordinate 2,374,338 downwards.
GCCGAGCCGGTCGGCGCGGCGGATAGGCGCCGTCGTCGTCGTGTGGTGGTCGCGGCGGCCGGCGTGGTGATGGTCGCCGCTGCGGCCGTGGTGGCGCTGGTGGCGACCGGCTCGTCGGGGCGGCCCGGCACCCGTCCCGCAGCCCGACGCGCTGGTGGCGCTGGATGCGGAGAGCGGCGCGCTTGTCGATGTGCTGCCGCTCGGGCAGCGGCCGACCGCGCTCGTTGTCGCCCCGGATGGGGTGTGGGTGGCGCGGGCCGGCGCCTATCAGGTGGTGCGGGTCGACCGGGCGACGCGCCAGATCACCCAGCGCGTCGCCGTCGGCGGGATCGTGAACGGCCTGGTGGCTGCGGACGGCGCGGTCTGGGCGACGCTCGACACCGGGCGTAGTCTCTTGCGGATAGACCCGGCTAGTGGGCAGATCGGCGAGCAGGTGCCGGTCGCGAACGCGCCGGGGGCGATGGCTGCGGCGGGCGGGTCGTTGTGGATCGCGAGCCGGCTTGACGGCACGGTGTCGAGGTTCGACATCGCCCACGGCTTGGTCATCCGCACGATCCCGATCGGCGCCGGGGTGACGGCGGTGGTGGCGGCGTTCGGGTCGGTCTGGGCGACCAGCGACGTGCAGGACTCCGTGACCCGCATCGATGCGGCCACCGGTGACGTGATCGACACCATCGGGGTCGGACGCTCCCCGGTTGCGCTGGCGGCCAGCCGCGACAGCCTCTGGGTCGCGAACCGTTCGGACGGCACGGTCAGCCGGATCGACCCGGCCCGAAACGCCGTGGTCGCGACGGTGCCAGTCGGGCGATCGCCCGGGACGGTCGCGTCCACCGGCAACGGCGTGCTAGTGGCCGACGACGACACCGGCAGCGTTTACCGGCTGACGCCTTCGAACCCGCAAGCGACGCGCGTCGAGACGCTGCACGCGACGGCCGCCAGTCTCGTCGCGACGGGCGGCACCGTGCTGGCGACGACCGTGGGGCTGCCGTCGAGCCATCGGGGCGGGGTGTTGCGGATGGCCACCATCGACGACCAGTGGGTCATGGATCCCGCGATCGACAATGAGAACACGACGACCTGGGTGTGGGATACGCTCGTGCGCTACCGGCGCGCGAGCGGCAGTGCCGGCTTCGAACCCGTGCCTGACCTGGCCGAAGCGCTCCCCCGTCCCACCGACGGCGGCCGCAGCTATGTCTTCCATGTCCGGCGCGGCATCCGCTACTCGACCGGTGTCGAGGTCAAGCCGAGCGACTTCGTCCGGACGTTCCACCGGCTCGCCGTCGGCCAGTTCAAGGTGCCGTGGAGCGATCAGCGAGGGACGACGCCCTTTAACGACACGTTCACCGACCTCGTCGGCTTCCAGGAGTGTCTCGACACGCCGCCGACGCCGACGACGTGCGACCTGTCGGGCGCGGTGGTGGCCGACGACGCCGCCGGCACGGTCACGTTCCACCTGAAGAAGCCGGACGCCGGCTTCATCCACGGCCTGACGCTGACACCCACCGCACCCGTGCCACCCGGCACGGCCGTCGACGGATCCTGGGACCGGGCCGTGCCCGGACACCGGCCCGTACCTGATGGCGTCGCAGACGCCGACGAAGCTAGTCGAGCGGCGCAACCCGTACTTCCACGTCTGGTCGGCAGACGCCCGGCCGGACGGTAACCCGGACGAGATCGACTGGCTGCTCGGCAACACCCGCCCACAGCAGATCGCGCTCGTCGAATCCGGCCGAGCCGACGGCGAGCTCGCGTACATGACGGCGGCCGAGGTCGACCGTCTCTTGCAGCAGTACCCATCGCAGGTGTACGAGACTCCCACGATAGGGCTCTTCCCCGGCCTCGCCTTTGACCCGCGGCACTTCCCGCTGTCTTCACGCGATGTCCGCCGCGCGATCAACTACGCCATCGACCGGTCGGCGATCACCCGCACCGCACCGTTCACGAGTGTCCCCACCTGCCAGACCATCCGACCGGGTGTAACCGGCTACCTGCCCTACTGTCCCTACACCGCTGACGGCCTCGCCACCGGCGCGCCCGACATCGCCAGGGCCCGCGCGCTCGTCCGGCGCGCCGGCGCAAACGGCGCCAAGGTCACGGTCGCGCTCTATGGTCGCGGGCAGAACCCGAACGAGTTTCCCGGCTTCCTCGCACCGAGAAGCAAGCTCCTCCTGAAGACCCTCAGCGCGATCGGGCTGCAGCCGGTGGTCAAGACGCTCTCCGGCGATTGGCAGCAGTACCAGGACGACCACTCCCAGATCCGCGAGCTCTGCTGCAGTGACGAACTCGGTCGACCGCCAGCCGCGTCCGAGCTCGGCGAACATCACGGGCGACTGCGATCCCTTAGGCATCGCCGACGGCGCGTTCTGCGACGCCGAGACGAAGCGACTGACCGCCGCAGCGAACGCCGAGACCGACCCCGTTCGCCAGGCCCGGGACTGGACGGCGCTCGACCGGCACCTCACCGACGAGGCAGCCTGGCTCCCGCTCTGGAGCGGCCTCAATGTCGTGTTCCTCGGCAAGCGGGTCGGAAACTACGGCCAGCAGGACCAGCTCAACGGCTCCCTCTGGGAGCTCCTCACCGTCCGCTGAGGGGGTTCAGGGGTTGCGCGCTCGTCCCGCGCACGTCCGTAACGCTGCGTCCCAAGACGGCGGCTTGGACTGCCGAGTGTCTGAGCGCCGTCGCCGCGGGGGCGACCGGTGTCGCGGTGCTCCATGACGACGCTGACGACGACGGCCATCGCCGCCCATTCGCAGCAAGCCGGTCAGTGCGACGCGCTACCTACCTGGATCCTCGTCTCGCCGCCGCGGCGCGGGAGGGTATGTTGCTGTGGTCGTGACCAGCACCGTTCTTCAGGCGATCTCCGACGGGGTCGTTGCGTGATCGACCGGGCCGGAGGGCCGGTGCCCGCCTCCACTACGGGGTGGGGCGGCTCGATCGGGTCGGATGGCAGTACCGATGTCTGAGGCTGGGACCCTCGGCGGCGGTTCCGGTGAGCGGCGCAAGGTCGTGTCGGTGCTGTTCTGTGACGTGGTCGGTTCGACGTCCCTCGGCGAGTCGGTCGATCCGGAGGCGCTGCGCGCTGTGCTGGCTCGGTATTTCGACCGCATGCAGCGCATCGTCGAGAGCCACGGTGGTTCGGTCGAGAAGTTCATCGGCGACGCCGTGATGGCGGTGTTCGGGGTGCCGGCGGTCCACGAGGACGATGCGTTGCGGGCGTGCCGGGCGGCCGTGGAGATGCGTGACGCGCTCCCCGGGCTGGGGATCGAGGGGCGGATCGGCGTGAGCACGGGTGAGGTGGTGACGGGAACCGAGGAGCGGCTGGTGACCGGCGACGCGGTGAACGTCGCGGCGCGGTTGCAGCAGGCGGCGGAGCCGGGGCAGGTGCTGATCGCGGCGGCGACGCGCGAACTCGCCGGCGATGCGGTCGATGTGGAGTCGGTCGAGCCGCTGGCATTGAAGGGAAAGCGCCAGCCGGTGCCGGCCTTCCGGCTGATCGAGGCGCGCGCGGCGACCGCGCGCCGGCACGACTCGGTGTTCGTCGGCCGCGAGCGCGAACTGGCGACCGTGCGCGAGGCATGGGACCGGGCGCGCGAGCAGCAGCGCTGCGAACTCGTCACGATCGTCGGCGACGCGGGCCTCGGCAAGTCGCGGCTCGCGTCGGAGGCGCTGGCAACGATCGAGGCCCGGGTGGTTTTCGGCCGCTGCCTGCCCTACGGCGCCGGCATCACCTACTGGCCGGTCGTCGAGGTCGTGAAGCAGCTGGCCGCGTTGCCGTCCGATCCGGCCGCTGCGGCGGCAATCCGCTCACTGCTGGGCGAGTCGGAGGCGGGGACCTCGGCGGAGGAGATCGCGTGGGCGTTCCGCAGGTTGCTCGAGGAGCAGGCGCCGCTGGTGGTGCTGTTCGACGACATCCAGTGGGGTGAGGAGGCGTTCCGCGACCTCGTCGAGCATGTCGCCCTGCTCTCGGGTGGCGCGCCGCTGCTCGTCGTCTGCATGGCCCGCCCGGAGCTGCTCGAGAGCCGCCCCTCCTGGCCCGTGACGGTGCGCCTCGCCCCGTTGAGCAATCAGGATGCGGCGCAGCCTGATCGGCGCGGCCGTCCCGCCGGAGCTGTGCGCCAAGATCGCTCATGCCGCCGGCGGCAACCCGCTCTTCATCGGCGAGATGCTGGCGATGACCGACGAGGCGGCAGACGAGGTCGAGGTGCCGGCGACGTTGAAGGCGCTGCTCGCGGCCCGCCTCGACCAGCTGGACGCGGCCGAGCGGCGGGTGCTCGAGCGTGGCGCGGTCGAGGGCGAGGTCTTCCATCGGGGCGCGGTGCAGGCGCTTGGCCCGGAGGAGGTTCAGGTGACGCCGCGTCTGGCCGCGCTCGTGCGCAGGGAGCTGATCCGCCCCGAGACGGCGCACTTCGCGCGCGAGGACGGCTTCCGCTTCCGTCACCTGCTGATCCGCGATGCCGCCTACGACGCGCTCCCCAAGTCGTCGCGGGCGGAGCTGCACGAACGCTTCGCCGGCTGGCTGGACCAGCGCGGAGTCGAACTGGTCGAGCTGGACGAGATCCTCGGCTACCACCTCGAGCAGGCCGCTCGCTATCGGGCCGACCTCGGGGAGCCCGACCGGTCGCTGGCCGAGCGCGCCGGCGAGCGGCTCACCGCGGCCGGCCGGCGTGCGCTCTGGCGGGGCGACGCACGCGCCGCGGCCGGACTGCTCGAGCGGGCGCTCGAGCTGATCCGACCGATGCGGCTCGACGTCGTGCTCGAACTCGACCTCGCCCAGGCGCTCGTCCACCACACACCGGAGGTCAGTGCAGCACTTGCCACCGCGGCCGCCGACCGCGCGCGGGCGGCCGGCGAGGAAGCGGGCGAGGCGCTGGCCCGCTGCGACGCCCTGTACTACCGCTCGTTCTTCGCGGCCGATCCGGCCATCGACGAGGTGGAGGAACTCGCGCGGAAGGCACTGCCGCTGCTCGAAGACGTCGGCGATCACGCCGGGCTGGTGCACGTCTGGGACGCGCTCACCTACGGAGTGGCGAACTGGCGGTGCCACTACGACGACTACGCGCATGCCGCCGAGCAGGCGCTCCGCCACGCCCGGTTGGCGGGCCAGCGCAGATCGGATCTCTTCCGTCTCGACCGCGCGCTTGCCTACGGGCCGCGGCCGGCAGACGAGGCGCTCCGCACCATCGACGCCCTCCTCCCAGACAATCCGCACCCCTCGATCTTGCTCTCACGCGCGTGGCTCCTGCTCATGCTCGCACGCTTCGACGAGGCCGATCCGATCGCGCGCGACGCCAGCGAGCGCTGGCGTGAGCTCACGGGCGACGACGAGGTCGACTACCTGCTGGGCTTCATGGCGGTGACCGCCGGCGACCAGGCCGGCGCGGCCGTGCACTTTCGCCGGTTCTGCGACATGGCCGAGACGGGCGGCCTGCGCGGCTTCCTCCCGACCTTCGCGCCCTTGCTTGGCCGCTCGCTGTGCGCGCTCGGCCGCCATGAGGAGGCCGAGCCACTGGCACAGCGTGCCCGGGCCATGGACGAGACAGGGCAGGATGTTTACGCACAGGCTCTCTGGCGGCAGGTGCAGGCGCTTGTCGACGCGAGCCGTGGACACCATGCTGAGGCGGAGAGCCTCGCCGGCGAGGCCGTCGCGATCATGGAACGAACGGACGCACTCAGCTTCCACGGCGACGCACTCTGGGATCTCGCCGACGTCCTCACAACGGCCGGTCGACGCGACGAGGCCGAGGCGACGCTCCTCCAGGCGCTCGAGTGCTACGAACGGAAGCACAACCTCGCCCAGGCCGGGCAGGTGCGTGACCGCCTGGCCGAACTCCGCGACACTCGCGGATAGCCCCCGTCTGTCCACCTGAGCAAGGCGTGCCTCGTCAGCCGAGGATGAAGTAGCCCACGGTGCAGGCCTGGGTGCAGGCCTTGTTCAGCACGATCGTGAACGACGTCTGGTCGACGTACTGCAGTACGGCGTCGTTGCCCGGGTCGGAGGTCAGCGTGGCCAGCACGAGGCCACCCGTCGGGACGGTTGGGCCGATGACCTGCACGAAGCTCGAGCTCGCCGGGATGGTGACGATTCCAGCCGTGGTGAACTGCGCCCGGCCCTCCACGCGCAATGCCACACCGCCCGGCACGGCGTTCTCGAACCGGCCGCCGATCGTGCTGGGGTCGCCTTCGGCGACGCCCACCACGCCCACGCCGCCGCCACCGTTCGAGCGGCCGACGACCCCGCGGAAGGGCGAGTCGCCGATCACCGCCGCCTCGGCGTTCGATCCGCTGACGATGCTCCACACCCCGACAAAGCCGGCCGCGGCCTGGACGCCGATACCGGCCGTGCCCATCGCCTCACCGCGGACGCCGATGCCGTCGGCCGCACCGGTGGCCTTGCCGCGAACGCCGATTCCCTGGGGGCTGTCCACCACGCCCGACACGCCGATCGTCGCGCCGCTGGTGGCGCTGGCATACCCGAGCATGCCGCGCCCGGTAGCGCCGGAGGCGTTGCCGACGACGCCCGCGCCCGTGGCGGTCTTGGTGATGCCCTGCACGCCGGTGCCGCCCGACCCGAGTACCCCGACCGATCCGGCGCCGGTCACGCCGCGCCCCTTCGTGCTCTTGCCGTACACACCGTTGCTCGTGCTGCCGCCCGAGGTGATCCCGCGGATGGCGTCGGTGCTGGACGAGATCACGGTCGGCGCCGTGGCCGACACGCTCCCACCCGCCTTGACCGCCGCCCCGTTCGCCGCCTCGGCCCGGTCGGGTTCGCCCAATGCACGGACAGCCAGTGCGGCGAGCCCGCCGGCCATCCCCGCCAGCGCCGTACGCCGCGTCCCGCTCGTTCCGCCAACCGTCGCCATATCCGTCCTCCTCGTCAGGGCGATCCTACCGAGCCATCACCGCCTTCGCCAAGGCCGTGATCCGCTTCTCCGACGTAAGTACCAAGGGCACCGTCTGGTTCGGCGCGGCCAGCCTCATCGAGTGGCGGCAGCGAGGGAGGTTCCTACGTCGACTCGGCGATGGCGCAGCGCGGGTCGGGCGACGCATTTGCTTGAATCCTCGCCGTGAGGGGACGGGGTCTGCGCGCGCGGATGGACGGGCATGAAGCCCGGTTGCTCGGCGCGTTCGTCGTGGTGGCGGTGCTCGTCCCGGTGCGGAGCGTGCCGTGGTTGCCGGGCGGGACGGTCGACACCGCCGCCGAGCTTGCGACCTTCGCGACGGGCCTGATGCTGTTGGCGTTCGGGTCGCCGATGTGGCCACGACTCGCGCGGCTTGCCCTCGTGCCCGCCGCCGCCGCCATCGTGCTCAAGGTTGCGCTGTCCTTCGCGACTCCGGTCGGGTTCAGCGGCTGCTACCAGATCGTCACGCCCTCCGTCACGCCGCCACCCACGTACCGGTGCGAGCGCTCCTACGACGACCCGCTGGCGGATTCGCGGACACGGCTCGACCGCCGGATCGACTTCCGCACCTGGGGGCGTCACCCGGGTCTGCGCCGCTCGAACTGGCTCCTGTCGGCCGCCAACTCGCATCGTTACGACTACTACCCGCCGATGCCGATCAACCGCGACCGGCTGGAGTTCAACGTCGTGTGGACCGGGACGATCGGGGCCCACCGCGGCGTCGCGATCACCTACGTCGGCGAGGGCGACGTGAAGGTCGGTCAGCGGTCGGCGATCCTCCCGCCCAGCTACGGGCGGAGCCGCACGGTGACCGTGCCCGCCGACGGGACCGTGCCCATCCGGATGCGGTACGCCTGGACGCCGGCCGACGGGTCAGGCCCGGCGTACGCCGCGATCAGCCTGCGCGACGCGCACGGCGCGCTGGTCGCAGCCGTGCCGGCGGAGCGGTCGGTTCGCGGCGTCGCTCTGCTCGCAGGGATCTGCCTTGCGATCGCCGTCGCGGTGGCGGCCGGGATGCTGGCCGCGGAGATCCTGCGATCGCGGGTCGCGGTGCTGGTCCTGCTGGCGTCGCTGGCGGCGGCGGTGGTGATCGCGACCGGGCACGGGCCGTCGGCCCACTCGAAACAGCTCACCGGCCTGTTCATGCTGCTTGCCGTCGTCCCCTGGGTGGCTGTGCGCGCCCGCGTCGGCTTCCGGCTCATGATGCTCGCCGGCGCGGCGGCGAGCGGCGTCCTGGCCGTCGCTGTGGTGCGGGCGACGACGGGCGTGGCGTTTGGCGTCGTCACCTACCGCGACGGTGGCGGTGATCCGCTCACCTACGAGTCCCAGGCGCGTTCGATCCTCGTCGATCGGAATCTCCGCGCCGGCGAGAGCACGTTCGTGTACTCGGCGGCCATGCGGTACCTCATGTACCTCCAGCACCTGGTGACCGGTGATCGCGACGGCCTCATCTACGCGTTCGGCCTGATGGGCCTCTCCCTCGGCCTGCTGTACGCGGTCGAGATGCTGGTGGCCCGCGGCCGGACGCCGCCCGTCCTCGCTCGCGGCGGGCCACTCGGGCGCGTCGCCCGGGCCGGTGGTTTCTGGCTCGTCGTCGGGCTCTCGATCGTCTACCTCGGCACGGCGGACGTCGCCACCGGATCGTACGTGCTGCGCTCCGAGTATCCGACGTGGATCTGCATGCTGGTCGTGGTGCCGCTGGCGCTCCGCGGCCGGTCGGTCGGGGCCGCCCTCGCCGCCTCGGTGCTGCTCGGGGTGATGTTCACGTTCCGCGGCGACCAGACCATCGGGCTCCTCACGCTGGCCGGCGTGCTGCTCGTGCGACTGCTCATTCGGCGCCGCGCGGGCCTGGAGGGGCCGGCACCGCGCCGGGCGGCGGCGGCCGTCCTGTTGCCGGCGCTTTGCATTGCGCTGCTGCCGTTCGCCCACAACGTCGGGTACGGCGGTCGCGCAGTGTTCCTTCAGCAGACGCCGCGGCTGCCCGAGACGTTCCCGCTCTCGCCGACCGAGTTGCTCCAGCACCCGACTGACCGCCACGTCCGGATCGTCTTGCGCAACCAGCTCGCCGGGGTGCTGGTCATCCGGCAGTGGTACAAGGCGGTGAAGACGACGAACGCGTTCGAGTGGGCGGTTCGCTGCGCGCAGTTCGGCCTGCTGGCGTTGCCCGTGATCGTACTCGTCTGGTTCCGGCGGCGGTGGTGGATCGCGCTCCTGCCCCTGATCCCCATCTCGTTCCTCATCGGCCACGTGTTCGTGCAGGTGTACTACTACTACCCGCGCCACATCGTCGCGGGGTACCTGGCCGGATGCCTCGTGCTCATCGCCGCCTTCGGCGACATGACGGCCTCGCCTGAGGACCGGGACGTTCTGCCGCGCCGCCCGAGTCCGTAACGTTTACCGGACGGGGGGCTGCCAGAATGGCTGCATGGCTCCGAGCAGCCTGACGCGATGGTTGGTGGGGGCGGCGACCGGCGTCGCCCTGATCGGGCTCGTCGGCGCCTTCTGCCTGGCGTTGACCCATGGCGGCAGCGTGCTGTGGACCGTGGTGTGGACGCTCCCGGCCATGGGCACCGTGAGCGTGGGCGCCGTACTGTGCGCGCGCGTTTGCGGCAATCCGATCGGATGGGTGTTTCTGGGAGTCGGAACGGTGCTCGCGGTTGGACTCTGCTGCGACGCCTTCGCGCTGGCCAGGCCTGGCGCAGGAGCCGCCCCGGCGGCAGATGTCGTGGGATACCTGTTCGAGTCGGTCCCCGTCGTCGTTCTGCCGACGGTGCTCCTGCTGTTCCCGGAGGGTCGCCTGCCGTCACGCCGGTGGCGGCCGGTCGGTGTGGTGTGGATCGTGGTCACCGTCGCGATCCTGCTCAACGCGCTGCTGGCCCCCGACCTGCTCGTGCTCGACTCCAACGCGTCCGTGCAGAACCCGATCGGCCTCGGCGGCGTCGCCGGCGCGATCGTCTCGAACCTCTTGATCTTGGTACTGGTGTTCGTGGTCGTGATGGTTGCAGCAGCGGTGTCGCTGGTGTTGCGGTATCGCCAGGCCACCGGCGATCTCAGACAGCAGTTGAAATGGTTCGGTGCCGGTGGCGTGCTGGTTGCGATCGCCGCGGTGCTGATACCCATCACCGGGAACATGGGGCCGCCGTGGGGGACGGTGGTCCTCGACTCGTTCTGGTCACTCGCCATGACCGGTCTGGTCGTTACCACCGGCGTTGCGATCCTGCGCTATCGCCTGTACGAGATCGACGTGATCATTCGACGGACGCTGGTCTATACAGCGCTCATCGGCTCACTCGCCGTCGCATATCTGTGCGGCATCTACCTCATCGATCGGGCGCTGCAGGCCGTCACGGGTCAGTCCAGCGCGTTGGCCGTGACGCTCTCAACCCTGGCGGTTGTGGTGATCTTCCAGCCGTTGCGCACCCGTATCCGGGCGGCGGTCGATCGCCGCTTCTACCGCCAGAAGTACGACACGGCGAGGACGCTCGACGCGTTCACGGGACGCCTTCGCGAGCAGGTCGACCTCGATGCGATCCGCGTCGATGTGCTCGAGGTGATTCGGGCTACGGTGCAGCCAACGCACGCGAGCATCGTGATGCGCCGATCCCCTGTTGTGCCTGAGTCGCGCTCGAACGGGCCGTGACAGCGCGCCGTGACTGTGCTCGCACGCGACACGCGCGCAAAGCCCCGATGGTGCCGGGCGTGCACGCGGTGACGTGGACCCGCCGCATTGACTGAGGCGCGGTTGCGCCAGCGCGGCCTTGGTCAGATTCGGCGCTTGGGCGCCGGGTGTCAGAGGCGCGGAGCGGCACGTGCGCTGCTGTGCGTCGGTCGCGCACGTGCCGCTCGGGGCATTCAGAGGGTGGCTAGCATCCCTGGGCGACTTGCGTGAAGTCCCACGGGGTGTAGGGCGGCGAGCTCGTCCAGCCGTGCGTGTCGAGGTACGTGTAGGCTCGGTTCGAAGCCCGGGACGGCGACTCGCGGGCGAACCACGAGTAGAAGGCCTCGTCCTCGGGGTGGTACGTCCGGCCGCTCAGCGGCAGGTTCCAGCCGTAGCCGACCACGGGGTCGCCGGTCTCGAGCCAGTCGGTGCAGCCGTATTGCGGCGCGCTCGGCGTCAGCCACGGCGTGACGAAGTTGTCGGTGAAGGGATCGGCGACCCATTCCGAAACCTCGTGACTGAGGGCGTGGATGTCAGCGATGTAGGACTCGTCCTCGAGCGTCCCGTTGGCGTCGATCACGTTGGGGTAGAAGACGTTGGGCGTCGAGTAGGCGGCGAACATGTAGGTCTGGATCGACGTCGATCCGTTCCGCAACGTGGTCGCGTCGGCGCCGTGCCAGCCGAGGATGCAGCAGTTGTCCTCGGTGCCGTCGTACATGAACACGTTGTTGACGATGAAGATCGGCAGCACCCGCGGCGAGACGTGGTGGGCGGCCATGTACTGGTGCGTGAGCGCGTCGAAGTAGTTGGCGTCCATCAGCGCCAGGTGATTGCCGTCGGGAAGATCGAAGTCGTCGACCATGTTCGCCGGAACCCGCACGTTGAACGGGTCGGCGACCTCGGGCGAGCCGAGCAGCACGTTGTAGTCGCTGCGGCCGGCTGCGAGCTGGTTGCTCGTCCCGCTGCGGTACCAGAACATCGACTTCTGGATCGCGTTGCCGTACTGCGTGCGGGTGCCGTTCTGGAACGGCGCGTTCCGGAAGATCGGCGAGGCCAGCGTGGCGCCGATCGTGTCGCTGCCCTTCAGGACCGCGCCAGACGGGAACCGGAAGTTGATCGGGATCACGATCGTCGGCACCGTCGTCGTCGCGGCGTGCCGCGCATTCGGGTCCGTGCCGACCATCCGGTAGCTCCAGGTGGCGCCGTTGGACGGGTCGGTGAACGACGACTCCCAGTAGGGCACCGAGATGATCCGCGACGACGGCGCCGACTCTGCGGCGGCGACCGGACCGTTCGACACCGTCGTGTAGGTGGCGGTCCCCGTGAAGGCCCGCGCACGTGGCGCGCTCGCACTCGCGGTCGCCGCGAGGGAGACCGACGCCACCAGCATCGCTCCCAGCCACAGTGCAGGCTTCTTCATCCGTGTCTCCTCCGTCGAAGAACGCAGCCGGCAGCGGCCGGCCACCGCGATCCTACTACCGGGACGTGCCGAACGCGAACGACACGGCTCCGCGAGGGCGTTCAACCTCCGGCACTACTTCGATCCGACGCGACGGCGCCGGCGGCGCGCGCCGCGCCGAGCTGGCTGTGGCGGCGGTGGGCCGGATGATCAGCGATGGAACCCGGGGATGTGACGGCGACCTCCGCCGAGCGCGCCGAAGGCCATGCGGACGACGAGGAGCAGCAGCGCAGCTCCGAGGATGCCGCTGATCCAGGTCGAGGGACTCGAGAGCTGGTTGGTGATGTGAATGTGGAATACGGTCTTTGCCAGCCACGTCCCCAACATCGCGCCGACCACGCCGATGACGCAGTCGGTGATGAGCCCTCCGGGGATGGGACTGGGCACGAGCTTGCGCGCGATCATGCCGATCACGATCCCGAATATCACGAACACGATGATGCCCATGACTATCCCTAGACCGCGCGTCGACGGAGCATCATCACGATGAGGACGATGAGGACGATGGTGCCGATGCCGATGGTCATCGGAGGCCTCCAGGTTCGGAACTGGCCGCGCCGCGAGATTGCGACGCTGAACACCCGCCGGAGGCTGGGGAGGGCAAGTTCCGGCCGTACGTTGGGGCCAGAACATGCATCCTAGCACCGCGGCGGCCCCGGCCTCGTGCGGGCTGGTACGATGCCCTTGTCGAGCCCGAGCACCCGGCTGACCATGCCGACCCCAACCTCTGGAAGGCGCCACCCGTTCCCGCCCGCCGCGGGGACACCAGGAGATCGCGGGAATGTGGGCGTGGAGCACCACCGGACACCTCGTGAGGCCGAGCAGCAGTGCCTCGTCCGCGAGGAGAACGAGGTCACCGAGATGGGTAACCTCGCGCGCGTTCCCGGTGCCGAGCGGGTCCGGTTCCGCTGCGAGTGCGGCGACCCCGCCTGCAACGCGGTCGTGGCGCTGACGCACCCCCAGTACGAGGGCGTGCGCTCGTTCGGCAGCCACTTCCTGGTCGGGCTGAACCACGAGAATCCCGAGAGCGCCTGGGTGCTCCGTGAGGGCGAGGGGTTCGCGGTCATCGACGTGGTCGCGGCCGACGCCCGCTATGTCGTCCTGGCGCGGAACCCCCGGCATGCCTGGGTCGACGAACGCGATCGGAGCAGCCAGTGAGCCCCAGCCTCAGGGTCCTGATCGCCAACGAGCGAGAGGACCGGATCGTGCTCGTCACGGCGCTCGTGTCGGAACTCGGCCACGAGGTGGTCGCCGGATCGACGGACGTCGCCGCTATCGGCGCGCTCACGTCGCACGAGCAGCCCGACGTGGCGCTCGTCGGGCTCGGGACGAGCTCCAGCCATGCCCTCGAGTTGATCGAGCGGATCGTCCGCGAGGCGGACTGTCCCGTGATCGCCGTCCTCGAGGGCCGGGACGCAGACTTCGTCAACGAGGCGGCGAAGCGGGGGGTGTTCGCCTACATCGTCGACGGGACGCCGGAGGAGTTGCAGAGCGCGCTCGACATCACCCTCCGACGGTTCGCCGAGTACCACAACCTGCAGGGCGCCTTCGGCCGCCGTGCGCAGACGGAGCGGGCGAAGGGGATCCTGATGGAGCGCCATCAGGTCACGGAGCAGCGCGCGTTCGAGCTGCTGCGTGACCACGCGCGCCGCAGCGGGCGCAAGCTCGTCGACGTCGCCGACGCCGTGCTCGCCGGCCACCTGCTGCTGCCCCCGGACGCCGCGCACGCGGCGGCGGACGATTGATGAGCGCCGCCGCGCCCGATCCGGCGGTTCCGCCTCACCGCCACGTGTAGGGCGGCGGCGCGGGCCCGGCCAGCTGGGAGGCCATCACCTGGATGCCCTGCTCGAGCCGTTCCAGGGCCGCATCGTCGAGCGCGGCGTGCTCGATGAACCGCACACGGGCGAGATCTTCCAACTCTGCGACGATCGCGGGGGATGCGGCGCAGTCACCGCACAGCGGCGTGCCGCGCTGCATTGTCGAGCTCGGCGCGCCGCAGACCTCGCAGAACCTGGTTCGCTTCCCGTCGCGCCGCACCTGGTCGCGCTCGGCAGCCGAGTGCTGGTGGGCGAGGGCGACGAACGGCCCACTACCGCCGCCGTGCGCGGCCATGGCGCCCGCCCAGCCGGAGAACTGCCCGAGCTGGCCGCAGACCTGACAGCGCCTGCGGCCGTAGATCCCGACCCGGGAGCGCGCCAGTCGCAGGATCCGCAGCGAACGCGGCAACGGGTTCGACTCCATCGCCAACCACCTCCATCGCGTGGCGGGAGCACCCGGCCAAACCGGGTTGCTGCGGAGTCAACGGGCCACGTCCCTCGTCCGCTCTGAATGGACCCACCCAGCCTACCACCAGCCGTGCCGAAACCGCGGCTTGATCGGCCTCGGCACCGTCCAGCGTACGCGGCCTGTTCTCCAGGCCGTTACCGAATCGTCCCTCGTCGGCGCCCCGGCGGGTCGCAGGGCCCGGTTAGGCTGGCCGCGTGATCATCGCGCAGCTTTCGGACCTCCATGTCGGCTCTGCACGCTACGACGAGCACCTGCTACGCCAGGCGATCGCCGAGGTGAACGAGCTCGGTCCTGACCTGGTCGTCGTGGCGGGGGACGTGACGGACGAGGGGTATGCCGAGCAGTACGAGGCGGCGGTCGAGGAACTCGGGCGGATCGCCTGCCGGAACGTCGTCGTCGTGCCCGGGAACCATGACGCGAGGAACGTCGGCGACGTGCGGTTCGAGCAGGCCTTCGGCGCGCGCGACTCGGTCCATCGGCAGCGGGCGGTTGGTCTCGACGCGACCGTTGTGGCCGTCGACTCGTCCAAGCCCGATCTCGACGACGGCGCGGTCGGCCGGGAGCACTACCCCTGGGTGCAGTCGGCGTTCGCCGACCTGTCGGACATCCGCATCTTCATCTGCCATCACCACCTGGTGGCAGTTCCCGGTACCGGTCGTGAGCACAATCAGCTGCTCGACGCGGGCGACGTGCTCGCCCTCCTGCACCATGCCCATGTCGACATCGTGCTGGCCGGCCACCGCCACGTGCCCTACGTCTGGCCGATCGCGGGACGCGTGATCGTGAACTCCGGGACGGTCTCGACCACCCGCACGCGCGGATTCCCGCACCCGGCCTACAACGTCATCCGGATCGACCGCCGCGCGATCGAGGTCGAGGCGCGGGTACCCGGCGGCGCCTCCCACACGCTCGGCACCTATCCTCGCGTCTGGCCGGCGGGCCTCGGCGCGCCCCAAGAGGGCCTGTACATCCCGCTCCCGCTCCGCTCGACCATCCTCGCGCCCGCGCGCTAGCTCGGGCTACGCGCCGCGCGAGCCGTGTCCGTCAACGCGGTGGCGTCTGCGCGATCGAGCGGCGTTCTTCACCCGCAGAGGGTCGGGGGCGTTCGCTACACGCGGAACGGCGCCGGGCAGGCTGCGATCCGCGGCACCTTCACCCGCGCGATCGCGCTGGCGGGCGAGGGTTGGCAGGCCTGCGCGATCCCGACGTCGCAGGTGAACCCCCACTGATCCACGAGGAGGCGGGCGGCCTCGTCGCAGGCCAACTCGATGGCCTCCTGGAGGTCACCGCCGGAGGTCCCATGCGTCACCCAGCAGTCGGCGAGTTCCGTCACCGGCCACCGGCCCTGGCGTCCCTTGACGAGCCCGAACCGCGGGACCACCGTGCCCGCGATCTCGACGCCGGTGCCACAGATCTCTCCGTCCCCCATCGCGGCGTGCATGTCGCCGACCGCGAACATCCCGCCGGGCTGACGGACGGGCAGGTGAACCGTCGCGCCCGGGCCGTGGAGGTGATTGTCGAGGTTGCCGCCATGGTCGCCGGCGAGGAAGTTGATGCGCTCCTCACCGCCGGTCGCGACCCCGATCACGCCGACCATCGGCCGCATCGGGAAGCGAATACGGTCGTTCATGTGAACGACGCCGTCCTCGACCCGGAAGATCATCGTCCGCGGAGCCTCGACCTGGCCGATCAGCTGACCGAATCCGGGGATGATCATCGCCGCCCCCTGCTCGGCCGGCGTCACCTCGAGCAGCTCGATCTCTCGAACACGATCGTGATCGGCGTCGGCCCGGAGTGCACGTTCACCGCCGATCCGACGGCGACGATCACCGCGACGGCGGATCACTTCAACCTGGACGACGATGGCACCTGTCAGGACGCCACCACCAGCGGGTCGGTATTCGTGAGCTCGCTCGCCTATGACGGCGGCGCCACCCCGACGATGCGGTTGCAGGCAGGGTCGTCGGCCATCGACGCTGGTGACGACGCGGTCTGCGCGGCCGCTCCGGTGAGCGGGGCGTCGCAGAACGGCGTGGCGCGGCCGCAGCACGTGCACTGCGACGTGGGAGCCTACGAGGCGCCCTACACCAGGGTCGACCGCGTCACCAACGGCGGCTTGGATGTCTACAGCGGCAGGTCGAAGGCCCCGAAGGGCTGGGTCAAGGGTCACTTCGCGGCCACCGACGGCAAGGACACGAAGTTCCACAAGGACGGCGCGGCCTCGGTCAGGATCACCGGCGCCCGCAAGAAGACCAAGACCCTGACGCAAACGGTCGCGCTAGCCGGGGTAGCCGGCGACCGGTTCACGTTCGGCTTCTGGGCGCGGGGCGCGTCGATCCCGAAGGCGGGCACCTGCCGGGCGCAGGTGCTGCTCTACAACGGCACCGCGCTGAAGCTGACGAAGACCGTCTCCTGCAAGACCGGCACCTACCGGTCGTTCCAGAACAAGACGCTCACCTTCAACGCGACCTCCGCCTTCACCAAGGCCGTGATCCGATTCACCTATGCCAAGGCCGAGGGCACCGTCTGGTTCGACGCGGTCAGCCTGATCGAGTAGCGGCCGGCCTGGAGTCCGCCTATCGCCCGGCGCGGCCGAACAGCGAGCCGCGCCGCGCAGGCGTGCGTCGCTCCTCGAGCAGGCGCACCCGCGCGAGCTCGCCGGTCTCGTCCGGCAGGTGGGCGATGGCCTGGAGGTGCTCGAGGCCTTCGGCGTCCCCGGAGTCGAGGAGCGATGCGCCCAGGGCATAGCGCGCCACGGCCTCGTCTGGGTGCTCGGTGACGAGGTCCCGGAGGAGCACGATCGCGTGCTCCGGGCCATCAAGTCGCGCGGTGAGGTCGACGAGCTCCATCATCTGAGGAATCGGCAGCCACCCCTGGAGGGACTCGAGGTCGCGCCTGCGTCGCTGTAGTTCCGCGGTGTGCTCGTCGCCCGTCTCGCGGCGCGGCCCCCGAGCCTCGCGAAGCTCGCCGTCGAGAACCTCGCCGATCCCGTCGAGGACGTCCCGAAGCAGGACGACCGCGGCCGTCTCGCCAGGTGCCGGTGGCTCGCGCGGGATCGCGTCGGCGAGGACACCGGTAGCAGCGAGCCGCTCCGCGGTCGACGGACGCGGATCATACGGATCGCCGGCGACCAGCAGCTCGAGCGCGAGCCCCTCACGCAGGACCTGCCGCGGTGCGGGCAGAGCCTCGCGCAGCTCCTGGCAGGAGGCGGGAGCGATCTGCTCGTCGACGTAGCGAGCCGTGAGCTGGGCCGTGATCAGAACGTTGGCCGCCTCCGCGCTGCCGGAGGTCGCGGCAGCCATCAGATCGGTGTCGCGCTCGAGCTCCCGCATCACTGGAAGCGCCATCGCCCGGAGGCGCGGCAGGTACCAGTCGAGGAAGGCGATGAACGGCCATGCGCTGCGAGGACGGCGCCGCGACAGCGTCCCGGCGAACGCCAGCCAGGTGGCCTGAATGCGGTATGCCCGGAGGCCGACGCTGCGGCGCCCGCCGGCGAGGTGGGCGAGCTCGTGAGCGACGAGGCATCTCCAGCTGCGCGGGCGCCAGTGCCATCAGCACCGGAAGCCCGAGCACGAGGTGCGTCCGCGCCGGGCCGTAGGGCCCGAGCGCCGGAATCTGCACGGCGCGGACGCCGAACTCGCTCGAGACGTGGACGGCATCCACCGGCCCGGCGCCGAGCTCCTCGCGACACCGGTCGATCAGGTCGAAGAGCGCAGGCGCGGCGGCTCGGCCGATGCGCACACCCGCGGGTCGATCGATCCGCGCCGCCAGCGACCAGAGCAGGTACAGGACGACGACCGCCTGCGCGACCAGCGTGTGCGTGGGAGATAGGCCCAGCCACCCCGCGATGGAACCGGCGGCCATGACGAGCCAGGCCGATACTGCGAGCACGGAGCAGGCGGTAGCGAGCAGCGCACACCGCAGCAGCATGCGGTGGGCACGCGGCGCCTTCGCCGCCAACCGGCTCCACCCGTCGGCGCTGGCCTCGAAGCGACTCAACTCCACGCACTAACCGTGACGAGTCGGACGGCATCGATCTGTCCTCCCAACGGGGTAGTCCCGCGCCGACCCTGCCGGAATCCCACGAATGCTTCCGTCGACCCGGCGGGCCAGCGCACGCCGCCCGGCCTTGCTAGACTCGCTCGCCTAGCCACGACGATTCCGACCAGCGACGGGGGATCAACGGATATGGGCAAGATCTGGCGGGCCGCGGCGTCGTTCGCGGGCTTCAGGCTCGGTGTCGGCTTCGGCATCTTTGCCGGCCTGGTGCTGACCTCATCGATCGCCTTCGCCCAGGTGACGATCCCGGTCCATACCGCCAACGGCACGGGCACCATCACGGCAGGGGGCCCGGGCGCGTCGGGTAGCGCAGCTCGAACGCCGGCGCGACTCGCCGCCCCAGGCTCGGCAGCCATCACCACGAGTACCTCGCCGGCCGCTGCTGGTCCCCAGATCGCCGGTACTCCGGTGCCAACCTCTGGTGGCGGCTCGGGAACCATCACCACGGGCATGTCGCCGGCCGCTGCTGGCCCCCAGATCCCCGGTACTCCGGTACCAACCGCTGGTGGCGGCTCGGGAACGATCACGACGAGCGCGCCGCCGGCCAACGCCGGGTCCCGGGTCGCCGGAACTCCGGTGCCTTACGCCGGCGGAGGTTCGATCACCACGAGCGTCGGACCCACGATGCCTCCGGTTCCGACCAACGGTGCTGCCCCGGCAGCCGCCGCACTCGCCACGGTCCCGTCCTTCACCGTGGACGCGAGTTGTGACGCGAGCGCGATGGGCACGATGACGATCACCGATATCGGTGGCGACATGACGGACCCGTTCACGTGGCGCATCAGCCTGAACGGGACGCAGATCGCGCAGAACACGTTCCAGTTGACTGCCGGCCAGACGTTCAACATCAACACGGCCGGCCTGTTCGGGACGCTGACGTTGGACGTGCTGGATCTCACGAGCACCGTGGTCGCGTCGGGTTCGATGTTCTGCCCGCCGCCTCCGCCACCTGCGTTCACCGTCGACGCGAGCTGTGACGCGAGCGCGAAGGGCACGATGACGATCACCGATATCGGTGGTGACATGAAGGACGCGTTCACGTGGCGCATCAGCCTGAACGGGACGCAGATCGCGCAGAACACGTTCAAGCTGACTGCCGGCCAGACGTTCAACATCAACACGGCCGGCCTGTTCGGGACGCTGACGTTGGACGTGCTGGATCTCACGAGCACGGTCGTCGCGTCGGGTTCGATGTACTGCCCGCCGCCTCCGCCGCCTGCGTTCACGGTCGATGCGAGCTGTAATGCGCACGCAGTCGGCGTGATGACGATCACCGATATCGGTGGTGACATGAAGGACGCGTTCACGTGGCGCATCAGCCTGAACGGGACGCAGATCGCGCAGAACACGTTCAAGCTGACCGCCGGCCAGACGTTCAACATCAACACGGCCGGCCTCTTCGGGACGCTGACGTTGGACGTGCTGGATCTCACGAACACGGTCGTCGCGTCGGGTTCCATGTTCTGTTCGCCGCCGGCGTTCACCGTGGACGCGAGTTGTGACGCGAGCGCGATGGGCACGATGACGATCACCGATATCGGTGGCGACATGACGGACCCGTTCACGTGGCGCATCAGCCTGAACGGGACGCAGATCGCGCAGAACACGTTCCAGTTGACTGCCGGCCAGACGTTCAACATCAACACGGCCGGCCTGTTCGGGACGCTGACGTTGGACGTGCTGGATCGGTCGAACGCGGTCGTCGCGTCGGGCTCGATGTTCTGCCCCCCGCCTCCGCCACCCGCGTTCACCGTCGACGCGAGCTGTGACGCGAGCGCGAACGGGCACGATGACGATCACCGATACCGGTGGCGACATGAAGGACGCGTTCACGTGGCGCATCAGCCTGAACGGGACGCAGATCGCGCAGAACACGTTCAAGCTGACCGCCGGCCAGACGTTCAACATCAACACGGCCGGCCTCTTCGGGACGCTGACGTTGGACGTGCTGGATCTCGCGAACACGGTCGTCGCGTCGGGTTCCATGGTCTGCAACCCGCCGCCGCCGCCACCTCCGTCCTTCACGGTCGGCGGCAGCTGCGGCAAGCATGCAGCCGGGGTGTTCACGATCACCGATGTCGGTGGCGACATGACGGTCCCGTTCACCTGGCGCATCGATCGGACGCGACCACGAACGCGGCACGCCATCGCCCAGCACACGTTCCAGATCAAGGCGGGACAGTCCATCACCGTCAAGACCAGGGACGTGTACGGAACCCTGACCCTGTCCGTACTCGATGCCTCGAACACGACGGTGGCGTCGGGTTCCATGGTCTGCAAAGGGCAGGGGTGACTGCGTGCACCCGACCGATCACAGGGCGTGCGAGTGGTCGCGCGTGGCGGGCCTGACTCCGGCAAGGTGACCCGCGGCACGACCGGATCACATGCGGGCGTCGGGCCAAGCCCGGTACCTCGCCGCGCGTGCAGCGATCCTTGGACGCTAGCTGGTCGTGTGGAGGCCGCCATGTCCGGCGGCGATCGAGGATGATGGGTCGGTCGTGCGCACGTTGCCGTCGGGAACCGTCACCCTGCTCTTCACCGACATCGAGGGTTCGACGCGCCTGCTCGATGATCTCGGCGACCGCTACCCGGCGGCGCTTGCGGGTCATCGCCGGACCCTGCGGATGATCTTCGACCGCAGCGGCGGTATCGAGGTCGACACCCAAGGCGACGCCTTCTTCGTCGTCTTCCCGTCGGCCGCCGATGCGCTCGAGGCTGCCGGCGACGTGCACGACGCCCTCGCCAGGGAGGGGCCGATCCGCGTTCGTATCGGCATCCATACCGGAGAGCCCGTTGTCGCAGATGACGGCTACGTCGGCATCGACGTCCACCGTGCCGCCCGGGTCGCCGCCGCGGCGCACGGCGGCCAGACGATCCTGTCGCAGGCGACACGCGAACTGGTCGACATGGGCGGGCTCCTCGACCTGGGCCGGCATCGCCTCAAGGATGTGGGGGAACTGCGGCTCTACCAGATTGGCGGCGCCCGGTTCCCGCCGCTCCGGAGCATGAGTCAGACGAACATGACGTCACCGGCGACCCCGCTGGTCGGACGCACACGGGAACTCGCCGACCTCGTCCGCCTGCTGGGTGACGATCGCGATCGCGTGGTGACGATCGTCGGGCCGGGCGGCGTCGGTAAGACCCGGCTCGCCACCGAGGTGGCGGTTGCGCTTCAGTCCCGGTTCGACGACGGCGCGTGGTTCGTCGACCTTGCTGCCGTGCGCGACCGTGCGCTGGTCTTGCCTGCGATCGCGGCCGCGATCGGTGCGGCTGGCGACCTCGCCGAGCACCTGTGCGACCGGGCGGCGCTGCTCGTGCTGGACAACATGGAGCAGGTTGTGGATGTGGCGCCCGACGTCGCGCGCCTGGTCGATCGGTGCCCTCGCGTCTTCCTGCTAGCGACCAGTCGCGAGCCGCTCCGCGTTCGGGCCGAGCGGGAGTATCGGCTTGCGCCGCTGGCTGACGCTGCGGCGGTCGAGCTCTTCCGGCAGCGAGCCGCCGCCGTCGATCCGTCCTTCGATGCGTCGGCGGGACCCGTCCACGAGCTGTGCGAACGGCTCGACCGCATCCCGCTCGCGATCGAGCTTGCCGCGGCCCGGATCCGGATCCTGTCGGTGGAGCAGCTTCTCGCTCGGCTCGATCGGCTACTGCCGATGCTGACCGGTGGTGCGCGCGACGCACCCGAGCGTCAGCGCACCCTGCGCGCGACGATCGAGTGGAGCTTCGACCTCCTCAGCGCCGGCGAGCGGCGACTCCTGGCGCGACTCGGCGTGTTCGCCGGCGGTTGGACGCTGGAGGCGGGAGAGCGCGTCTGCGCGGCCGATCCGGATGCACTCCAGTCGCTGGTCGACAAGAGCCTCGTGCGCTCGGAGTTCGGCCGCTTCCGGATGCTCGAGACGATCCGCGAGTACGCGTGCGAGCACCTCGAGGCGACTGGGGAGGCCGAGCAGGTACGGGACGCGCACGCCGCGTACTTCCTGGCCTGGGCCGAGACTGCCGAGCGCGAGCTGACGGGAACCGCCCAGCATGTGTGGCTCGAGCGCCTGGCCGTCGAATCCCAGAATCTGTCCGCCGCGCTCGATCGCTACACCACGACCGACGATGCTGAAGGGCGCGGCCTCCGACTCGCCAGCGCTCTGGTGTTGTTCTGGTTCGTCCGGGGGTTCTACACCGAGGGCCTGCGTTGGCTGGAGCGGACGCTCGAGCGGAGCGATCGAGGGCCGCGCCCGGCCCGTGCCGGTGCGCTCTGGGGCGCCGGCTTCTTCCACGCTCTCCTCGGCGCCGGCGACCGCGCCCGAGCCCTGCTCGAGGAGAGTCTCGCCCTCTCCCGCGAGCTCGACGACGCATCGCGGGCGGCACGTGCGCTCTCCGTGCTCGGCCTGCTCGCCTTCTTCCGGAACGACGCCCGCGCGGCCCGGGCGCTGCTCGAGGAGGGCGCCGCTCTCGCGCGCGAGGCCGACGATCTCTGGTGCCTGGCCGACGCCCTCGGCACGCTCAGCTCGATCTACCCTCTCCAGGGCGAGATGGCCCTTGCCGAGGCGGCCGGTCGCCAGGGCCTCGCGATCGCAAGGCGCTGCGACGATCGCCAGGGCATACGGATGGCGCTCTTCGGCCTCGCCCTCACCGCGGTCCGGGCCGGCGATTTGGAAGCCGCGCGAACCGCGGCCGTCGAGGGCCTCGCCGTGTCCCGCGAGATCGGCGATCTCTGGTTCGTCTCCTACTTCCGATGGATCCTGGCGACGGTCGCCACGGCGTCCCGCGAATGGGCGACCGCACGTGCGCACGCCGAGGAGGCACTCGCCGTCGCGCGCCGCATCGAAGGCCCCCTCTTGATCGTCTGTGCGCTCGACGCGCTGGCCGCAGCCGCGCGGGGTCAGGGCGACGACGTGGTCGGCCGGGCTCTGCTGGAAGAGGCGGAGGCCGTCGGCCGAACGGCGAGCGTGCCGGACTCCTACCTGGCGCAGGTGCTGTGCGGGCTTGGCGAACTCGCGCTGGCCCGCGGGGACATCGAAGAAGCCGCCCGGCTTGTCGACGAGTCGTTCGAGCGCGCCCACGCGGTGTTCGATACATGGGCCGCCGACCGGGCGATCGCGGCACGGGCGGCGCTCGCCGCACGGCGCGACCAGAACTCGTCTCACCCTGTCCGGGAGGTACCTCGGCCGGGTCCCGACCGAAGTCGCGAGGTGCTGCCCGGTGAGGGTGAAGCGGGCGGCGACGACGCCCCATAGAAGCACCGAGGCTGCTGATGCCATCCCTGCTCCCCGCGCGCGATCCCAGATCGTCGCGGCTGCGCGATACTCTCGTCCTTGAGATCACGGCCTTACGTCACCACGATGGGTGCGCTGTTCGCATCGCTCGCGGCAGTGAGCTGTGGCGGCGGGGGCGGGTCGGCGTCCGTCCCCGTGCTCGGCGCGGACTTCGCGGCGAAGGCGACCGCCGTCTGCAAGGCGGCCCTGGCGCAGAAGCAGGCGCAGGGCTCGTTCGCCGACCCGGACTTCAACCCGACGAAGCCCGACCCGGCAAAGCTCCCCGCGGTTGCCGCGTTCATCGCCGAGGGCACGGCCATCTACTCCTCGTGGCTGCACGACATGCAGGCACTGGGGTCACCGCCCAGCGGGCAGGACGCGTGGGCGGCCGTCCTGACCGCGATCGACGAGCAGTTACGCCAGCACGAGCACCAGCGCACGGCCGCGCTGGCCGGCGACACCAAGGCCTTCGCGGACGACTTCGAGCAGGGCGCGCGGGCACGTGCGGACCTGCAGCGGGCGGCGACGGTGGCCGGCCTGCCTGTGTGCGCGACCGTGGAGGGCTAGGCGCGAAGGCTGTCACGATTCGTTGCGACGGTCATGACCGGTGACGTTGTTGGACGGGATTCGGAGCTCGGCGTGATCCGAGCGTTTCTCGAGGCTCCCATCGAGGCGCCCACCGGCCTCGTACTCGAAGGGGAGCCGGGGATCGGAAAGTCGACGGTCTGGCATGCGGCGGTCGCCGCGGCGCGCGAACGCGGCTTCCTCGTGCTGGTCTCGCGTCCGGCCGAGGCCGAACGCGGGCTCGCATACGCGGGACTCGGCGACCTCTTCGACCGTGTGCTCGATGACGTGATCGGTGAGCTGACCCGGCCGAGGCGGCGCGCGCTCGAGATCGCGCTTCTTCGCGACGAAGGCGCGAACGGCGTCGTCGACCACCGGGCGCTCGCCGTTGCCGTCCACGACGTGCTCGGTGTGCTGCGCGAGCGGAAGCCGGTCGTCATCGCCATCGACGATGCCCAGTGGCTCGACGCCGCGTCGGCAAGCGCGCTCGCCTTCGCGCTGCGGCGCCTCGATGGCGCCGTCCGGCTCGTCTGCGCCTGCCGGCCCGACGCAGGCGAGCTGGCGCAGGCGGTGCACGTTGAACGACTCCGGATGGGCCCACTCAGTATCGGCGCGCTCCATCGGCTTCTTCTCGATCGCTTGGGCAGGCCGTTCGCGCGCCAGACGCTCGTGCGCATTCACGAGCACTCCGGCGGCAATCCGTTCTTCGCGCTGGAGCTGGCCCGCGTGCTCGGCGAGGATATCGACCCGCTCGAGCCCCTGCCGGTTCCGGAGACGCTGGAGGACCTCGTCCGCGCCCGGCTCTCGGGCCTTCCTCCGACGACCCGCGACGCGCTCGGGCTCGCGTCCGCGTTGGGAGCGCCGTCGGAGGCGCTGCTCGACCGCGCCGGCGTCCCGCCACACGCGCTCGACCCTGCCATTGCGGCACGCGTCGTGGAACGCGAGCGCGGAGCGATTCGCTTCACACACCCGCTGCTCTCGTCGGTGCTCTACAACGACCTCGGGCCACAGCGCCGGGACGCGCACGAGCGGATCGCCGCGATCGTCACGGACCCGGTGACGCGTGCCCGTCATCTCGCGCTCGCCCGGGAGACCCCCGACGCCGACGTCGCCGGCGTCGTGGATGAGGCGGCGACGGTCGCCGCCGGCCGCGGCGATTCGGCAACCGCCGCGGAGCTGGCCGAGGCGGCAATGCGGCTGACGCCCTCGAACGAGGTCGGCGAGCGCTGCCGGCGGGCACTGACCGCGGCGCGCGCACACCGCGACTCCGGCGAGTGGACGCGTGCCCGGGCGATCGCAACCGCGCTGCTCGAGGAGCACAAGGTCGGCTCGTTGCGTGCCGACGTGCTGTTCCTCCTCTCCGAGCTGGAGAGCCTCGACCGCGCCGTCGCGCTGCTGGAGGAAGCCTCTCGCGAGGCGACGTCGCGCCCGGCGCTGCACGCGGCGATTCAGTGCCGGCTGGCGTGGTCCGTGCGCTTCTCGAAGGGGTTCGATGGCGCCTTCGAGCACGCCCGCATGTCCCTCGCGCTCGCCGACGACGCCGACGACGATGCGCTGCGCGTCGATGCGCTGGCGATGATGGCGTTCCTCGGCAGCGCCCTCGGCGACCCGCACGCGTCGACGTATGCGGCGCGAGCGCACGACATCGCGATCGCCTCCAGTGAGGCGGGGCTGGTGCGCACTGCGCAGTTGGCCCTGTTGGACACCACCGGCCGCGGCGACCACGACGCAGCGCGTTCGCTGCTCGAGCACGAGTACGAGGAGAGTCGCGAACGCGACGACCTGTCGGCGGCCCGGGCGCTGTAC
Source organism: uncultured Actinomycetes bacterium (assembly GCA_963779685.1). Taxonomy (GTDB): domain Bacteria; phylum Actinomycetota; class Thermoleophilia; order Gaiellales; family F1-60-MAGs149; genus CAVZZG01. Next base: position 2,348,360 of record CAVZZG010000003.1, on the reverse strand, counting down.
GACCTCGCGTGGCTCGAGCTGTGGGCAGGACGATGGGAGCTCGCAGCCGACTACGCCGAGCGCTCGTACGACCTGACGACCCAGTACGGGCTCGAGGTGCCGTGGACCCACCTGCCGATCGCCGTCATCGCTGCGCACCGTGGCCGGCTCGAGCTCGCGCGCGCACACTCGGAACGGGCGCTGCAGCTCGGCGAGGAGCAATTCGGGCGGCACACGCCCGTGCATCTCGGCACGCTCGGCATCGTCGCGCTGCAGGGCGGCGATCTGCCCACGGCGCTCCGATGGTTCGCCGAGGCCGAGGCGGTGACGACGAGGCTCGCCTGGCACGACGCGACGCATCGCTGGTGGGTCGGCGACCAGATCGAGGCGTTGCTCGCGGCGGGCCTCGTGGCCGACGCGGCGGCGACCCTCGACGCGTGGGAGCGCGAACGGAGAGCGGGCGACGACTGGACGCTCGCGCACATGACGCGTTGCCGCGGGCTCTTCGCCCTCGCCGGCGGGAATGTCGCGGCGGCCGGATCCCTCCTCGAGGACGCTGTTGCGGAGCACGGGCGTACGGGTGACGTCTTCGGGCGTGCGCGCGCGTTGCTCGCGCTCGGTGTCGTCCGCCGACGCAGCCGGCAGAAGCGCGCCGCGCGCGAGGCGATCGAGGCGGCGCTGGCCGCGTTCGAGCAGCTCGGCGCCGCAACCTGGATCGAGCGGGCCCGCGCCGAGCTGGGCCGGATCGGGGGGCGCACGCGCGAGGCGGGCCTGACAGCCGCGGAGCGCCGTGTTGCCGCGCTCGTCGCGGAGGGCCGGACGAATCGCGAAGTCGCCGCTGCCCTCTTCCTCGGTGAACGGACGGTCGAGACGCACCTGTCGCACGTCTACGCCAAGCTCGGCGTACGCTCACGCGCCGAGCTGGCACGGACGTTCCGGCCCGACGAGCAAAGTTCGGGGGAACCCACGATTTGAACCCGGGCTCGGCGGCCTAGCATCGGTCGCGTGCCGAGCTACCTCGTCGAGACGTTCCTCGCCCGCGGCGCAGCCGGCGAGCGCAGGGCGCGCGAGCGACGGGCGGGCCTGGCGGCCGAGGCGATGACGCGGGAGGGGACGCGCGTCGGCTTCGAGGGGTCGATCCACGTCCCCGAGGACGAGATCTGCTTCTTCACCTTCGCGGCCCCGTCGAGCCGTGCGGCCGCGCTGGTCGCACGACGGGCGGGACTCGAGCCGCTGCGGGTTGTCGAGGCGATCCCGTCCGGAGAGGAGGAACCGTGAAATCGAGACTGACCGCTCTCGCGGCGCTCCTGGCGGCGGCGGCGTTCGCCGGCGCCGAGCCGGGTGTCGCGGCAGCACCGCCGCCCGCCGCGCAGTGCGCGCCCGCGGCGCACTTCCCCGCCGCGACCACGCCGGTTGCCTTCTGGAGCACGGAGGCCCGGTGCGCGATCGTCCCTGCCGGCCCCGGCGGGGTCTTCGGCTCGGAGAACTTCGGCAACAAGTTCCCGGGCGACGCGGCCGTGTACATGGGCATCGTCCACGTCGCGATCTACGACGCCGCGGTCGCGATCGGCGGCCGATACGAGCCGTACGCGCCCACCCCCGGCGCGCCCGCGCACACCTCGCCGGAGGCCGCGGTCGCAACGGCGGCATACGACACGCTCATCGGTCTGCAGCCACAGATCGGCGGGAACCAGGCGATCCTCGACGGCGATTACGCCGCGTACATGGCCAGCGTCCCCGATGGCGTGGCGAAGACGCACGGGATCACGGTCGGCGAGCAGGCGGCGCGGGCAGTGCTGGCGCTGCGCGCCGACGACGGCCGGGGCTGCGGTACGACGGTCGCCGACCTCGGCCCGCCGGCGTTGGGGCCGGGTGTCTGGCAGCCGAACCCGACGGGCCCGGTGCTCGGCCTCTGCCTGCCCGGGATGCGGCCGCTCGCACTTCGCAGGGCATCGCAGTTCCGCCCCGACGGACCGGACGCGCTCACGAGCCATGCCTATGCCGAGGATCTCAACCAGGTCGAGGATCTCGGCCGCTCCGACAGTGCCACGCGAACAACCGCCGAGACACAGGCGGCGCTGTTCTGGACCGATCACGACATCCGGCAGTGGAACGACGGCATGCTCCGGCTAGCCGCCGCGCGTGGGCTCGATCTCGTGCAAACCGCCCGCATGCTGGCGATGGCGCATGTAGCCGGGGGCGACGCGATGATCGCCTGCTTCGATGCCAAGTACCACTACTGGTTCTGGCGGCCCTACCAGGCGATCGCGCACGCCGACACCGACGGCAACCCCGACACCGTCGCCGACCCGAACTGGTTGCCGCTCGGCACGACGCCGAACTTCCCGGAGTACCCCTCCGCGCATGCGTGCCACAGCACCGCCGTCGTCGCGGCGCTCGACGCCTTCTTCCGCACGGACAAGGTCGCCTTCACACTCGACAGCCGCGCGCCTGGCGTGACCGAGCCGACGCGCACCTACGACCGCCTCCGGGACGTGGTCAAGGATGTCGACTGGGCCCGGGTGTTCGTGGGCTTCCATCTCCGGAGCTCGGACCTCGCGGGATCGGCGCTCGGACACAGGGTCGGGCGCTACGTCGTCCACCACTACTTCCAGCCGGCGACGCGACGCGTCGACCCCGTGCGGGAGGCCGCTCGACCGGGATCGCCTCCCCACAACCCGGCGACCCGCCGGCGTTGAAGCGTCGGTGAAGGGGTCGGCGGCGTAGCCGTACGTCCCCAGATGCATCGCCGGCACCACTGCCGGCCACCGGAAGACCCCCGGCAATCGGGGGTCTTCCCGTGTGGCCGTTAGCGACTGGGCTGGGTCGACCGCGCGTCGGTGGGCGCCATCGCGCACGACTCGTAGACCGCAGCGAGTCGGCCCGCGGCGCTGTCCCACGAGTGCCAGTCGCGAGCGTGGCGGATGGCATTGGCGCCGCGGCGGGCGCGCTCGTGCGCCGACGCGATGGCGGCGACCATGGCGTCAGTCAGGGCCGCCTCGTCGTCCGGCGGGACGAGCCAGCCGTCCTCCTCGCCGTCGACGACGTTCACGAAGCTCGGCGGGACCACCGCTGAGGGTGGCGATCACCGGCAGTTCGCTCGCCATCGCCTCGAGGTAGACGAGGCCGAACGGCTCGTTGGTGGACGGTGCCACGAAGCAGTCGGCGCAACTGAGGCCGAGCGGAAGTTCGTCGTGGCCGCGCCAGCCGCTGAAGAACACGCCATCCGCGCCCTCGCGCATGGCGACGGTGTGCGGATGCTCGGCTTCCCACTCGCCGGGCACGCCCCCCCAGACGACGAGTGGCGCCGGCGTGACCAGGCGATCGCGCGCGCGCGCGTACGCGCGTACGAGTAACGGAACCCGTTTGAAGCCGAGGAACCGCCCGACGAACAGCAGCACGGGGCGTGGCGCGCCGGTCGCGTGGTCGAAGAACGCGTCGAGCACCTCCGCCTCGGTGTACCGGATGCTGCCCGGGGTGCCGTTGGCCTCGTCCCAGCCCTGCGGGTCGTGCACGAGCCAGCGCAGCCAGTGCGTCGCGGCGCTCATCGTCGGTCGGGCGGTACGACGTGAACCGCTCCACGTCGACACCGTTCGGCAGGCAGTGCACGGTCTCCGGATCGAGCCCCAGCAGACGCACCGCCGCGTCGCGCTCGTAGGGAGAGAGCGTGATCGTGGCCGCGGCTCGGAGGGCCGACGGCGCGTGCACGAGACACCCACCAGCGGGCATGCGGACCCTCGTTCGCGCTCGGCGGGTCGCGCGACAGCGCGTCGAGCATCTTCAGTTCGGTGCCATGCAGATGCGTCAGGACCGGCACGCCCGGGAAGACCCTGGCGACGGCGTCGTGGATCGGCGTCAGGTGGTGGAGATGCAGCAACCGCGCGTGCGACATCGCCTCGGAGCCGGCCATCAACCGTGCCCACGCTGCGGTCATGCGGCCCCCCTGCGCGGGCGACACCCACGGAAATCCGCGGTCCGGAACGCCCGTCTTCGACCTCGTACGACGGCTGCATCGGAAACGGCGCATCCATCGGATCCTCGCCGCGCTCCCAGCGTGCCACCGCGTCGTCGTACGCCGCAGGGACGATGTCGATGCCCTCGAACATCGTCGCCGCATTGCCGCGCGCGCCGCGCGCGCCAAGCGATCCGCAGCAGAGCGTGACGTGCCACCCGTGAGCGACGAGCGCCCGGGACAGGTACCCGGCGACCTGCGCGGAGCCGCCGCGGGGATAGAAGAACAGTCCCATCCCCACCGGATCTCCATGCGTGGTCAAGGGGTCAGTCTATCCGCCCGGTGCTTCAGCTCTGACGCGGAACTTCACCCGATACACCCCGCAAGATCACGAAACCCAACGTAAGGTGATACGGAGAGCCGGCAAGCCCGGCGCCCCGAGCGAAGCGAAGATCCGTCCGTGCCTCCGAGCAGAATGCGCAAGGTGCAGCGACACCCGGACTCCCGGCCCGCCCCGGTGATCGTCGTCCTCGGTTACCACGAGTTCGGCGAGGACGGCTCGCACGGCATCAGCGAGATCTGCCGCGCGGGCGTGCGGCGCGCCGAGGTGCTGGCCGCCGCGGTGAACCCACGGGCGGTGATCTTCACCGGCTGGTCATCGAACGGCGGGCCGAGCGAGGCCGACCAGATGGCGGCAGCCTGGGAGGGGCCGGGGAACATCGAGTTGATCCGCGAGACGACTGCGGCCAACACCGCCGAGAACGCCGTCAGGTCGCTCGAGCTGCTGCGCGCGCTCGAAGGTCGGCCCGAGGTGATCGTCGTCTGCTCGATCCGCCACTTCCCGCGCGTGCGCTTCCTCTTCGGCGCGCCGTTCCGGCGGCACGGCTACACCGTCCGCTACCGCTACGTTGCCTCGCCGCTGCCGTCTGCCGGATTGTGGCGACAGGAGCTTGGGTCGATCACGCGAATGGTTCGCGACCGGCGGGCGGCTCTGGAGTTGCTCCGCGAGGCGCCGTCCACGGCGTCGGGGCGGCTGGGCGAGTACGGCTCGCCGACCATGTGATCGAGGCCGCGGCGGATGGCGACGGCCGCGTTCGGATCCGTTGCGATACTGCCGGACATGCCTGCGCTCTCCGACGCGATCGTGCGCGGGACGGTGGTCCTCGATGGCGGTCTCGCCACCCAGCTCGAAGCGCAGGGCCATGATCTCGGCGACCAGCTCTGGTCGGCCCGGCTGCTGCGCGATGACCCGGAGTCGATCGTGGCGGCGCACAGGGCGTTCTTCGACGCGGGTGCTGACGTCGCCATCACCGCGAGCTACCAGGCCACGTACCGCGGATTCGCGGCCGCGGGAGCGGGCGAGGAGCAGGCGACGCAGCTGCTGGTGCGCTCGGTCGAGCTGGCGCGTCGCGCACAGCCCGCCGAGCGTCCGACGCTGGTCGCCGGCTCGGTCGGGCCGTTCGGCGTCGTCTGGGCGGACGGCAGCGAGTACACCGGGGACTACGCGCGGGCGACGGATGAGGAGATCGCCGACGAGCAGCGCCGGCGCATGCGCGTCCTGGTCGACGCCGGCGCAGACCTGCTCGCCATCGAGACGATTCCGAGCGGGCGCGAGGCGGCGATTCTCGCCGACCTGCTCGCGGAGCTGCCAGAGGCCGAGGCGTGGGTGACCTTCTCGTGCCGCGACGATCACCATCTGTGCGACGGGACGGCGATCGCGGAGGCTGCCCGGCTCGTCGCGGGCACGGGCCGGGTGTCTGCGGTCGGCGTCAACTGCACGCCGCCGAGGCACGTCGAGTCGTTGCTGACGGACCTCCGGGCCGTCACGGACGTCCCGCTCGTCGCCTACCCGAACTGGGGACGCGTGTGGGACGGCGCCGCCCGCCGATGGCACGGCGACGGCATCCGCAGCTTCCCGGCAGACGCGCTCGACCGGTGGCGCGCGGCGGGCGCGTCCGTGATCGGCGGCTGCTGTGGCATCGGGCCCGACGGCATCGCCGGCATCGCCGCCTGGCGGCGCGCGTCGGCATGATCTGACCCCGCTGGTAGAGTCCACGCCCGATGCCGCCCCGCGTGTCCCTCGCAGCCGGTCTGCTGCTCGCCGTCCTGGCCGGAGCCTGCGGAAGCGGTTCCGGTTCCTCATCGACGGCGACGCCGTCGCTCGACGGGACGTCGTGGGCGCTGGCGTCGGTCGGCGGTGCCACGGCCCAGCCGGGTGGCGCGCTGGGGTTCAGCGGCGGCAAGCTCTCGGGCTCGACCGGCTGCAACACCTTCGGGGGGGCCTACACGCAGTCGGGTTCAGCGCTCACCCTGACGCTGGGCGCGACCACGATGATGGCGTGCCCCCCGCCCTACGACGCCCAGGAGCACGCGGTGCTGGCGGCGCTGCCGAAGACGGCGTCGTTCACCGATCAGGGGGGCACGCTGACGCTCCTCGACGGCTCGGGCACGACGCTCCTGACGTACACCCACGCCGCTCCGGTGTCGCTCGCAGGCCCGAAGTGGGAGGTGACGGGGATCAACAACGGCAAGAACGCCGTGTCGTCCGTGGTCGCCGGAACGACGGTGACGGCGACCTTCGGGCCGGACGGGACCGTTTCCGGCTCGGCGGGCTGCAACAGCTACTCCGCCGGCTACACGCTCTCCGGCACGGCACTGAAGGTCGATCACGCCGCCGCCACGCAGATGTTCTGCGATTCGCCCGCCGGCGTGATGGACCAGGAGACGGCCTTCCTCAACGCCCTCGCCGCCTCGACCGTCGTCGAGACCTCCGCGAGTGGCGTCACCCTCCGCGACGCCTCCGGCGCGACGCAGTTGACGCTCGCCAAATCGGCTGGGTGACCCGCCGGCCCGGACGGCGGGCTCGCCGCCACGAGGTAGCTCTCAGCAGGCGGGCCCGGCGGGGATCACCGAGTAGCGCTCGGTGCCGCTCCCTGCTTGACCGGCGATGCTCCCGCCGCCCGAGCCAACCAGGCTTCCGGCCTTGCCCTTCCCGTTCGGGAAGGCGAAGCGGTACGACCCCGTGTACTTCGAGTTGAACACGCCCCCGAACGTGTACTTCCCGGACAGACCACCGGAGAACTTCATCCTGCCGATGCTCCCCGTTAGCGTGAAGGGCTCCATGATGTTGCAGACCTTCTGACTGACCTTCCAGTCCTGCAGGCCGCCATCGATCTGGTACGCGAGCGGTGCGCAGATGTTCCTGTGCGCGCTCCTGCATGTTGTTCGTCGGGTACGGCGGCGGTTGGCCCAAGAGTTGGGCCTGTTTGTTCGCTCCCACCCAGAAGGCGATGAGGATACCGGGGTCACGTGCCGCCTGGCACTTGTCGGTGGCCTCCTTCTCGCACGGGGTCAGTCCCAGCTTGAGCGCCTGTTCCAGAGGGTTAGGGGGTACGAGCGTATTCGGGTTTCCGCCGCCGCTTGGCGGCGTTCCAAGCAACTGACGTTGGCGCTCGAGGCCCAGCAGGGTGGCGATGGCCTCCTTGGCTGCGGCGCATGAGGTATCCGCGTTGGCCACCCGCGGCTGAACCACGTCCTTCTCGTACTGGTCGATTGCCTTGGTGACGGCCTCCATGGCGTTCGGGTCGTCGGACTCCTGACCGAGCAGCTGGCGTTGGCGCTCCCTCTGCAGGGCGTCGTTGACTTCGGAGCTGATCCGGTCGGCGGCCCTGTCCGTCGTCCACTTGACGTACTTCTCGCGCGCCTTGTCGGCGAGGTCGGCGAACCCGAACCCGGTGAAGTGGTTGGTCACGAAGACGATGTCCCTGGTGTCCATCTTCGGCTCCGCCGCCCACACGGCCGACCCGTCGTCGGCGAAGGTAAAGAGCACCTGCCGCTCGATCGGGACGGGGGTCCGCGGCGTCGCCGTGATGGTGACCGGTTGCATGAATGTCAGACCGGACGGCTGCATGATCACGGCCTGGGCATCGTCGCCAGCCAGCGACGCCACCGGAGTGGCGGTGATGGTCACTGGCGCATCCAACGCGTCCTTCGGGATGTCCACGACGTACACCGTTCCCGCGGCGCTGGTGACCTGCACCGAGCCGCCCTCTGGCCCGATCGTCGCCGCAGCGGACTTCGATCCGGGCTCGATGATCAGCGGCGCGGCGAGCTGGCGGCTGCCGCTCACCTGGGTGGCGCCGGTCGGACTGGAACTGGTACCGGAGGAACTCCCGCATGCTGCCAGGAGCAGGACCAGGACGGTGACGGGGCCACCAGGGCCGAGCCGATGGATGGCGCCGGCCATGGCGCAACTGTACGCGCGAGGGCGAAGGGTTGCAATCGCCAGAGGTGGCCGCGGAGGTCGGCTCGTCGGCGGGCCGTCGGGCGCAGGCCCGCATCCGCGGCGGCCTGTTGAATCGGCGGGTCGCTGGCCGCGGTGTGGGGCGCCGTCTTGTCCGGTGCGTCGCGCCGTGGCGTACACTGGCGCGGCACCGGCTTGCCTCCCGGTGGTGGTGGCAGGCGAGAACCAACGGAGGGTCCGCGATGCGACTGCGCAGGAAGATCACCTACCCGCACGTCGCGGCAACGCTGGCGCTGATGGTCGCCCTGGGCGGCACATCGTACGCGGCGATCAAGATTCCGGCCAACAGCGTCGGCACGGCGCAGCTGAAGCGGAGCGCCGTCACGGCGTCGAAAGTGAAGCCGGGGAGCCTCACGGCGATCCACTTCGCGCCCGGCGTCCTGCAGAAGCTCCCGAAGGCCATCTTTGCCGCGTCGCCCGGAGTAGTGAATTTCGCGCTCCCGGCCGGCGAGACGACGATCTTCACGGTCAGCAACGTGCCGGCGGGAAGCTGGGTCGCGTACTTCACGTCCGAGATCGTCGCCTTCGAGCAGATGGGATTCTTCTGTCGGATCACCGTGGGCGCGACCGAGATCGGGCGGATCGCGACGGTCACGCTTCCCGCGACGACGTCTCAGATTCCGGTCAGCATGGTCGGCTGGGCGACGCAGGCGTCGCCCTTCACGCTCACCGTGGCGTGCACGCATCAGCAAACGTCGGTTGGTGGCGGCTATTACCAGGACGCGAAGCTCGCGCTCGTCCCCGCCGCCGGACTGGTCGCCGGGTAGCTCGTACCGCACGCATACCAGGAGAGCGCCGATCGCGAACCGAGCCGTACCTCACACGCCGCCGGGGCGCGGTGCGGGCCGGCTCCCGGCGACCTCGGTCTCGCGACCCCAGGCGGCGACCTGGATGCGGTTCGCGCAGCCGGTCTTCCGCAGGATGCTGCGGACGTGGGCGGCGGCGGTGTGCTGCGACATGTGCAGGCGCACGCCGATCTCGCGATTCGAGAGGCCCGTGACGACGAGGGCGACGACCTCCCGCTCGCGCTCGCTGAGCCCCTGTGCGCTGGCTGCCGCACGCCTCTCGCGGGCGTCGAGCTGCACGAGGAGGCCGTTGAGGCCGTGTCGCACGGCGAGCGCCCGCGCTGCTCGGAACGCCGCGCCCGCCCGCTCCTGCTGGCCGCGCCGGACGGCGAGACGGCCGCGCTCGTACAGCGCGTAGGCATGGCAGGTGACCGCGCCGCAGGCCTCGTCGAGCGCGATCGCGTCCACCAGGTGCCGGTCGGCGAGCGCGAACCGGCCGAGGGTCGCAGCGAGCACACCGAGGTAACGGTCGGACGCGCCGTAGTACGCGACGGATCCGGCGAGGGTGGCGATCTTCCCGGCCTGCGGCTCGAGCCGTTCGTAGAGCTCGCCGGCGAGGGCGGCGTCGTCGACGGGGACAACGGCCTCGGCGAGGTAGACGAGGGCGGACGTGAGGAGGTGACCTGCGATCGCGTCGAGACCGTCGCGGCGGACCAGGCGGAGCGTGTCGCGGAGCTGGTCGAGCCTGCCGAGCTCCGCCAGCAGCACGGCGATCGCCGGACGCCACGCTCCGGCGAGACCGTTGCCGCGGTCGAGGGCCAGCAGGGCCTGCAGGGGGCCGTCGATCTCGCGCAGCCGTCCTTGGGCGCGGCGAAGCTCGAACGTCTGGATGGCGCCGACGGCGGCGGTGCTCCCGCCGCCGAGGCGATGGGCGTGCTCGGCCGCGGCCGCCAGATGACGAGCGGCGGCGGCGAGCTCGCCGTGGGCCAGGGACACGGTGCAGCGGTCGGTCTCGTGAGCGAACAGGTAGTACGGCTGCCGGGACGCCGCGACCATCGACGCGTGCTCCTCGAGTTCCCGGCGCGCCTCCGCCAGCCGGCCGGAGGCGACCAGCACGACGACCTCGTGGCTGCGCGCCTCGAGGGCGCGCTCGTCGTCGCTGGCCGCGATCGCGACGTCGCGCGCCTCGCGCAGAAGGTCGACCACGGCGGCGTCGGTGATGGTGCCGCGGGCGTGGTAGGCGGAGGCCAGCGCGCCGGCGAGCACGCGGGGATCGCCGACCCGCCGCGCCATCGCGATCGCCTCCGCGCTCCATTCCCAGGCACCCGCGGGGTCGCCGGCAAGACCGGTCGCGCGCCCCAAACCGGTGAGGATGGCGGCGCGGAGCGCGTCGTCGCCGATCGGAAGTGCCCGATCGGCCTCGCGCAGGAGCTCGGCAACCCGGGTCGATGACGCTCCCGGCCGCGCCGCAGCACCCTCGAAGCCGACGGCTGCCGCCGCGAGCAGCTGCGGGGCGCCGGCGGCTCGAGCCTCACCCGCCGCCCGCTCGTAGACCTCGAGCGCATCGCCGTCCGCACCGGCGCGCACGAGGGTGTCGCCGAGCGCGGCGAGCCACTCGGCACGCTGGCGCGGGTCGGGCGGCGCGAGCGCGAGTGCGCGCCGCAGGTGCGAGGCGGCGTCGGCGAACGCCATGGACCGCGCTGCGTGTGCCGCGGCCGCCTCGTGGGCGCGGGCCGCGTCGCCGATGGGCGCGTGCGGTCCGGCAGCCTCCAGGTGGTGAGCGACCGCCGCCCACGACACGGCCGTCCCGCCTTCCTCGAGCAACGCATCGGCCGCGAGACGGTGCAGCGTCGCCCGCCGGAGCGGTGGCAGCCGATCGTAGATGCCACGACGCACCAGCTCGTGGACGAACCGCGCCTCGCGGTGGTCGTCGCCGATCTCGAGGAAGCCTGCCGCCGCGGCATCGTCGACCGCTGCCCCGGCCTCCGCCAGGGAGCGGCCGGTGGCGATCACGAGCAGTGCGAGGTCGACATCCGGGCCGGCTACCGCCGCCTGCTCGAGTACGTCGCGCGTCTGCGGGGTGAGCCGCGCGAGGCGGACGCGGGCGAGGTCGCGGACAGCGGCCGGCGTGCGCTGCTCGAGCACGGGTCGCGCGACGCGGAGCTCGCCGCCCTCGAGAACGACGACTCCGTCCTCGAGCAGCGATCGCCACAGCTCGGCGACCAGGTGACCGTTCCCGCCCGTCAGCTGGTGCAGGTCGGCGGCGACGGCGCCGACGATCCGCGTCGGGGTGTCGGGCGCGTCGCGCCGGACGACCTCGGCGAGTGCGTCGACACCGAGCGCGCCGAGCTCGCAACGCACGGCGCCGGCCCGGCCGAGGGCGCCGACCGTCGAGACGAGCTCGTCGGGCGCGTCGCCTGCGCGGTAGGAGCCGACGAGCAGCACGCGCGCCGGCGCCCGGGAGGTGCCGAGATGGCTGAGCAGCGCGAGAGAGTCGCTGTCGGCCCAGTGAGCGTCGTCGACGATCACGAGGAGCGGCCGGACCTCGCTCGCCGCGGCGAGCCAGCGGTCGACCGCGTCGAACAGCCGGTAGCGCTCGGCTGCTCCGTCGGCGACGAATGCGACACCTTCTGGCGCCGAAGCGAGCTCCGGCACGAGCGTGACGAGCTGGCGCGCCGCTGCCCCCACCTCGGCTGCGAGCGCGGCCGGCGTGCGTGTCGCCGCGAGCGTGCCGAGCAGCTGCAGGAACGGCCGGTACGGGGCCGGCGTGATCGGGTCGCAGCCGCCGAGGAGCACGTGCCCGCCGGCAGCGACGACCTCGTCGGCGACAACCGCCGCCAGACGCGTCTTGCCGACGCCGGCGTCGCCGCTGACGAGCAGCACCGAGCGATGGCCGTCGACGGCCCGGGCGTAGGCGCTCCGCATCGCGTCGAGTTCGCGTGCGCGCCCGACGAAGGGCAGGCTCCCTGTGGGCGATTGAGGACGGTCGATGGCAGGGCTGATGATGACCGAGTGCCGGCGGTGGCGCCAGGCCCCGGTCGAGGCATGTCAGGTCGGACGATGCCGGCGCGCCTCCGTCGGCGTATGGTCGCGCTGACGGACTCCCTGGAGGTCTTGATGGCGGCAGTAGATGCGATCGCGGGCGCGGCTCGCTCGACCCTCACCGGGCTCGACGGCCAGCTGATCGTCCCGGGCGACACCGGCTTCGACGCCGCTCGCCGGGTCAACAACGGCATGATCGACCGCAATCCGGCGGCGATCGTGCGCTGTGCAAGCGCCGGCGACGTCGCGCGGGCAATCGCCTTCGCCCGCTCCTACGACCTACCGCTCGCCGTCCGCGGCGGCGGTCACAGCACGGCCGGGTTTGGCACGTGCGACGCCGGCGTCGTCGCCGACCTCGGGCCGCTGCGCTCGATCGCCGTCGACACCTCGACGGCGACGGTCCGCGTTGGCGGCGGCTGCACGTGGGGCGAGGTCGATGCGGCGACCCACGCCGTCGGGATGGCGACGCCGGCCGGCGTCTTCGCCCCGACCGGCGTCGGCGGCCTGACGCTCGGCGGAGGGCACGGGTACCTGACCCGCCGCTACGGCCTGACGATCGACAACCTTCTCGAGGCAGAGGTCGTAGTCGCCGACGGATCGCACGTCCGCGCGAGCGAGGATGCGCATGCGGACCTGTTCTGGGCGCTGCGTGGTGGCGGCGGCAACTTCGGCGTCGTCACCGGCTTCCGGTTCCGGATGCACCCGGTCTCGATCGTCCAGGGCGGGTTCACGTTCTGGCCGCTCGAGCTGCTGCCCGAGCTGCTCACCACCTATCGCGACTTCCTGCCGGCGCTGCCCCGGGATGCCTACGCCTACGTCGCCACGGCGACCGTGCCAGCGGCGCCATCGTTCCCCGCCGAGCTGCACGGACGCCGGGTGTGCGCCGTCCTCTGGTGCCACCTCGGGGACGCCGCGGCGGCGGCCGCGGACTTCGCCCCGATGCTCGCCGTCGGGCCGGCGCTGCTGCACGTGCTCGACACGATGCCGCTGCCGGCGCTGCACACGATGTTCGAGCCGCTCTACCCGCCGGGACTGCAGGTCTACTGGCAGGGCGCCTTCCTTGCGGAGATGGGCGACGAGCTCATCGACCTCCAGCGCCTCTGGAACGAGCGCCTCCCGACGGCCCTCTCGACGACCCACATCTACCCGGTCGACGGAGCTGCCCACGACGTCGCGCCGGACGCGACCGCCTTTGCGCACAGGGACGCGACCTGGTCGCAGATCATTGCCGCGTACGACCCCGACCCGGCGAACGCCGGCCGGTTGCGAGACTGGGCCGTCGGCTACGCGGAGGCGATCGCCCCGTTCACGACCGGCGCAGGCTACGTCAACTTCCTGATGGACGAGGGGCCCGATCGCGTCGTGGCGACCTACGGCGCCAACCATGCCCGCCTGCGAGCAGTGAAGCGCGTCTACGACCCCGAGAACGTCTTCCACCTGAACCAGAACATCGAGCCGGCGAGGGAGCCCGGTGGCGACCGGGCAGGGAACTCTGGGTCCTGAGCGGTCGGGGCCGCGATTGCCGTCTCGGTCTATCGGGGCCGAGGACCAGGCACAATGCGGGCTCGATGAGTGTCGATCTGGAACCGCCGCAGCAGCGATCCCGGGCGAGGGCGATACGTGGACGACTGCATCGCCCCCGCCACCCGCGACGCAGCCTCGCCGCGGCGGCGACGACGATCGCGGCGGCCGCCGCACGGGCTGATGCTCTGGCGGTCAACCGGTTGGTGCGGCCGTCCGATCGGGTCACGTCGGCGGCGGACGGACGTGCGCTGCTGGCGTCGGGCGAGCATCCCGAGGCCGTGGCGGAACAGCTCCAGGGGGTCGCGATCGCCGTGATGCCGCTCGTCCGGATGGCGCGACGGACGCGCTGGTTGCCCCGCCTGCCGTCCGCGCTGGTCGCCTCCACCGTCGTGTCGGCAGCGATGACGTTCCGGCGCGGCACGCGCGAGCTCCAGGTCGTCGCGTCGCTCGTCGACCACCGGATCGAGACGGCGACGGGCGAGCTGGCCGATGCGGCGCTCGTGAAGGCGGCGACCCTGGCTCTCTACCTCGACCCGGACCTCGCCCCCCGGCCGGAGCGTGGTGGGCTGCGTCTCGCCCGCCTTGCCCGGCGCTGGGCGGTGCGCGGCGCGTTTGGCCGCGGCACCGGTTCCGCCGCCGGGAGGGCGCTCGACGCGGCCGAGCGAATCGACGGCGCCGCCCTGGCCGCCAGCTGGAAGGATGCCGACGCGGCAGGCAGTTGATCGGGGCAGGGATGGTCACGGGTGACGGGTGCATAGCGGGACGGGCGCACCGGATGGCCGTCAGGCGGAACCGATCGGGCTAGTGCCCGCGGCGCGTAACTTCCCGAAGCCCGATCGGCGGGGATCCCGGATGAGGGCGCACGACGACCGGCGTACGATCCAGGTGCTGCCACAGGAGGCTCATGCCGACTGCCACCGCGGTACCCGACGCCGCCCGGCGTCTCTACAAGGCGACTCGGAAGCCCGAGCTGATCGACGTGCCCGAGCTCGGCTTCCTGATGATCGACGGCACGGGCGACCCGGCGACAGCGCCGGCGTACTGGGAGGCGATCGAGGCGCTCTACTCCCTCTCGTACAGGCTGCGGTTCGCTCTGCGAGATGCGGTCGGGCTCGAGTACCGGGTCGGCCCGCTCGAAGGCCTGTGGTGGGCGGACGACATGCGCACCTTCGAGGCTGGCGACCGGAGCGACTGGCACTGGACGGCGATGATCGTGCAGCCGGACGCCGTCACCGCCGCGCTCGTCGATGACGCCCGGGCGCAGGCTGCGCGACGCCGACGGCTCCCCGGCCTCGACCGCGCACGCCTCGAGCGCTATCGGGAAGGTCCGAGCGCGCAGGTCCTGCACGTCGGGCCCTACGCGGACGAGGGGCGGACGATCGCGGTGCTGCACGCCTTCATCCGGGAGCGCGGGTTGGACTTCGACGGCCGGGTGCAGCGCCATCACGAGATCTACCTCGGCGATCCCCGCCGCACTGCGCCCGAGCGGCTGAGGACGATCGTCCGCCAGCCGCTCGCGGGCGGCTGAACGACGCCCGCCGCCGCGAGCCTCCGTCGCTACGGCGTCGGGTCCGGGACCGGGATCGTGCGGTCGAGAACCGCTCCCTGGAAGTCCGAGACGAAGTTGGGACCGGGTTGCGTGCCGCCCACGATCCGCAGCACAGTTACGGCCGAAGGCGTGATGTCGCCCTGCGGAGTGAACCGGAACGGGCCGAGGATACTCGAGGCGGGGTGGGTCGCCAGGAGCTCGCGCGTGATCGACGAACGGGTCCCGTCCGAGCGTGCGATGGCCCCGAGCAGCACCTCCGTCGCCTCGGCCGTCACCGGCGACCAGAGGGAGACCGCCCCGGCTGGCTGGGTGCTCGAGAACCGGCGGGCCCACTGGCGCCCGACCACGCTCAGCTGGTCGTTGGTCGGCGTCGTCGACAGCACGTAGATCCCGATCGCGGCCGGGCCGGCCGCGTCCAGTGCGTCCGGGATCGGGAGCAGGCCGTCGGGAGAGATGACCGGCACCGATCGCCCGAGGCGCCGACGGATCGGCGCCAGCAGTGGCTTCAGCCCGCTGTCCACGGACCCGACGAAGAACAGCCCGTCTGCGCGGCTCGCGACCACGCGGGAGACCACGTCGTCATAGTTCTTCCGGTTCGGCACGTAGGTGGCGCGGCCGGCGATCCGCAGGTTCAGCTTCCTCGCAGCCTGGGCGAACGTGCCCGCGAGAAGGTCCTGGTAGTAGGTCTCGTCGGGCTCTCCCCCCTGGGTCAGGATGAACGGCCGGCGGACGCCGAGTTCGTGCGCGAGGACCGCCGCGGCAGCCCCCTGCCGGTCGTCGGTCGCGATCACGCGCGCGAAGCTGCGAGTGCCGCTCGGGCGCATCGCCTCGTCGGTGGTCAGCTCCGGATGCGTGGTGCTCGAGCTCACCATTGCGAGCGGGCCGCCCTGCGCTGCGTTCAGGATCGGTAGGGCCTCGAACGCGCACCCGGACTGGAGTGGCCCCACCACGCCGACCACGCGTGGCGTGCCCACGAACGCCGCCGCATTTCGCCGGCAGGCCTCGAGGTTCGGGCCGGGCTCCGGGCCGCCGTTGTCACAGGACTGGTAGCCGACGGTGAAGCGGCCGGCACGGAAGCGGTGCTCCAGCAGCACGAACCGCACGGCGCTCGCCATGGCCAGGCCGATAAAGGCATCCGGGCCGCTCAGGGGGAGGTCGGAGGTGATGAGGAGCTGCGGCCGGCCCGGCGCCGCCTGGAAGACCGGCTGGCAGGCGGATGACTGGACATCGCCAGCCCGGGGTGCGGTCGTGACCGCTCGCGCCGGCCGGGCGTCGCCGAGCGTCGGCACCCAGACGCCCGTGGCGTCCGTAGCGACCGTCTGAGGCGCGCCGCCGATGGCGATAGATCGGGTGACGGTGGTCGTGGCGGGATCGATCGCCAGCGCCGTGCCGCCGAGTGCGTCGGCCACCCAGACCCGGCCGTCGCTGAACGTCACGGCGGACGCGCCGGGCGCGGTCGCGATGGTCTGGGTCTGGGTGGGTGGGCCGGGCGTGACGCGGATCACGAGGCCGCGATCGGGGTCGGTAACCCAGATCGCGCCGCCGCCGACGGCCAGTGAGGTGGGGCCGGCAGCCTGGAGCGGGATGGGCTGTGCGGCGCGGTTGGTGGCAGGGTCGATTTGCCGCAGCCCTGCGTCCCCGAGCGTCCAGACCTGGTCGTCGCCGATCGCGATCGCGAACGCGTCGACGCTGCGGATCACCGTCATCGCCTGCGTCTCGGGGTTGATGCGGGCAGTGCTGCCGTCGGGTGCGACGGCCCAGACGGAGCCCAGCCCGAAGGCGATCTGCCCGCGGCCGCTCGGCCCGGATGGTGTCTTGCGCGGTTCGGGCAGGGGGACCTCGGCCGTGAGGCTGTTGGTGTCCGGATCCACGCGCGCCACCGTCGTGGCGATGCCGCCGGTGAACGGAATCGTCGACGGCCGCCCGGTGGTGACCCAGAGCGCGCCGGCGCCGAAGGTGAGGTCGAAGGGCGTCTGGCCGATCGCGAAGGACTTGGCGATCTTGGTCGCGGGATCGATGCGACTGATCGTCTGGTCGTCCGTGTTCAGCACCCATACCGAGCCGCCGCCGGTCGTCACAGACGTCGGGGTGGCGCCCGCGGGCAGGCGTTCGCGTACGCGGAGGGTGGTGGGGTCGAGAACGGCGACGCCGTCTGCGGTGGTTGGTGTCGTGGTCGTGGCGGGTGGTGGTGCCGCGTGGGGGGTGCTGTCGCCGAGGGTGGTGATGATGGCGATGACGGCGGCTACGGCTGCGAGGGTGAGGATGGCGCCGATCACGAGCGGTGCTCGTCGGCGCCGGGTGTGGGGGGTGGCGGTGTCCAGGCCGCCGCAGGCGGCGGCGAGCGCCGTCACCAGCTCGCGGCAGCTGGGGTAGCGGGCGGCCGGGTCCTTGGCTAGGCCGCGGGCGAGCACGGCGTCGACCGGGCGGGGCAGGTCGGAGCGGAGGGCTGCGGCGCTGGGCGGCGGGTCGGAGAGGTGGGCGTAGATGGTCGCCAGGTCGGTAGGGCGCCGGAACGGCGCCTGGCCGGTCAGACACTCGAACAAGACGCAGGCCAGGGCGTACTGGTCGGCCGGTCCGGCCACCTCGTCGCCCTCGAGCTGCTCCGGCGCCACGTAGCCGACGGTTCCGGTTACGCCGGCCGCCTCCAGCTGGCTGAGATCGTCGCCGCCGGTCAGGCTGCGGGCCAACCCGAAGTCGGCCAGAAATGCACTATCGCCCTGCAGCAGCACGTTGCCGGGCTTGACGTCGCGATGCACCAGCCCGGCGGCGTGGGCGACATCCAGCGCGTCCGCGACCGGCGTCAGCAGCCGCACCGCATCTCCGGGCGGAAACGCCCCGTGCTCGGCGATCCGCTCGCCCAGCGTGCCGCCATCCAAGAACCGCATCGCGAGGTAGAGCTCACCGTCGCTCTCACCGGCTGCGTACACCGGCACGATCGCCGGATGCTCCAGACTGGCCGCCAGCCGCGCCTCGCGCAGGAACCGCTCCCGATATCGCGGATCGGCCGCCAGCGCCGGCGCCACCACCTTCAGCGCCACCCGCCGATCAAGCGTCGCGTCCCTCGTGAGGTACACCTGGCCCATCCCGCCCACCGCGACCAGCCGCTCGACGCGCAACCCCGCGAACTCCGACCCGACGCTCAGCCCGCCCTCCACGCGCCGAATGTACCACCCCTAGTAGCCAGTTCGCGGGTCCTCGTAGCGTGCCAGTCGAGCCCCATCTCCTCGAAACGCCCGATCGCCAGCGCGACGAGGGCCGGGTCGCGTTGGATGAGCCCGAGCGTGCGCAGTGCGAACGGTTCGAGGTAGGTCCCGGGCTGCAATACGCTGGTCGCCTCGACAACGGCCTCGTCCCACCGGCCGACCGCGACGAGTGCGTCGAGCCGCGTGACCGTACCGTTCAGGGTCGAATCGAACGTCTGGTGCCAGGTGTCCGCGGACGGGTCGATCAGCGCCCGGACGGTGTCGAGGTCGCCTCGGCGCAGAGCATCGCGAACGATCGGTGGATGGAGGAACTGCTCGTACCCCTCGAATCCGAGGGCGTCGGCGCCGCGCTTGAGCCGGCGAGCTTCCTCGTCCAGGCCGAGCTCGGTGCAGGCCGCCGAACACGACAGCAGGCACCACGGGTTGAAGAGGCACGGCGTGCCCTCGTTGCGGGCGATCGCGGGCTCGATACGGGCCTGGAGCCGCTGGATCCCATCCCAGTTACCAAGGGCCTCCTCGACCATCACCAGCGCGGCGAGCGCGTGCACCTCGTGGTGCGCACTCAGGCGCGACGCGATCTCGTCGTGCCTGCGCGCACGCATCGCGGCCTCCGCGATCCGGCCGACGGCGAGCGCAGGGGTGGCGCCGTAGTACCAGATGTGAGCGAGCTTGTCCGGGTCGCTGATGCGATCGATCAGGGAGAACCTGCGTTGCGCCCAGGCATCGGCGGCGGTGTAGTCGCGGACCATCAGCGAGGCTCCCGATCGCGCCCAGTACGCATACGAGACCAGCTCGGCGTCGTCGAGCTCCTCGGCGACCGCGATCGCCTGGTCGGCGATGGCGATGTCATCCGTCCAGAGGGCCTTCGTGACGAGGCCCCTCCCCTGGGAGCGGCTGCCGGGCTCTGCCAGTTCGAGGGTGCGTTCCAGCCACCCGGCGACGGGCGCCTCGTCGATCCGGCTCTTCCACATCCCGCCCCGCATCGTCGACTCGAACGCGAGTTCCCCGTACAGCTCGCCGAGCGCGCCCGGTTCCGAGGTCAGGTCGATCGCCTTCAGCATGGCGGCCCAGAACGCCTCGCCGTCGAACCTCAGTGCGTTCGCGCCGCCGATGGCGCGCCAGAGCCCGACGTCGGTGGGATCCAGCTCGGCGGCTCGGTGGTACAGCGCGAGCGTATCGTCGAGGTCGAAGCGGCCCATCGCGAGCTCGGCGGCGCGGCGCAGCCAGCGCAGCGCGCTCGTCCGCAGTACTTCGGCGCGCTGGTCCTGGCCGCGCCACGCGAGCCCTGCGATCTCCGGATTGACCGCCTCGGCGTAGTGGTAGGCGAGCGATCCGGCGCGGACGTCGCCGGCGCCGTCCGCCTCGAGCCAGGTCGCGAACGAGGCGTGCAGGCGCGCGCGGCTCGCCTTCGGCAGGCTCTCGTAGGCGACCTCGCGCGTGAGGGCGTGCTTGAACACGAGGTCGGGTTCGGTGGGGCGGAGAAATCCCCGCTCGACCAGGGTCCGCACCTCCGCCGCAGTGCCGACGAGCGACGTAAGGCCGGCCGCATTGAACGATCGGCCGATCACCGCCGCCGCCTGGAGTGCCTCCTTGGCCGGTGGTGGGAGCAGGTCGATGCGGGCGGCCAGCACTGCCTGCACCGTGTCGGGGATACCGAGGTCGCGGGTCCTGTCGCGCAGCGCCCAGCCGCCGTTCCGGCGCTCGAGGAGTCTGCGGTCCACCAGGTCGGCGAGGAGCTCCTCGAGGAAGAACGGGTTCCCCTCCGCCTGCCCGATCACGAGCTCGCGGGCTTGATCGTCGAGCGGTGCCGCGAGCGCGCGGTCGAGCAGGTCGCGTGCGTCGGCGTCGCCGAGCGGCTCCAACCCCAGCAGGTCTCCGCCGCCGGCCATGCCGGCGACCCCGGGCCGCATGGTCGTCAGGAGCAGCATCGGCCCGTCGACCTGTGCCAGTGCCAACCCGAGGAGGTCGACCAGCGGATCGGCCGCCCAGTGCATGTCCTCGACGACGAGCACGAGCGGTTGCTCGGTGACGAGCTCGGAGAGAAGGCTCACCCACTCCTCCTGCAGGCGCTGCCCGGCCGCGCGGGGGTCGAGGTCGCCGGCGACGTCGAGGCCGAGTGTGAGGGCCAGGATCTCGCGAGCGCCGAGCCTGGCGAGGACGGTGTCGGCCGACTCGTCCCCGCGGAGCCCGAGCTCCGCCCTGAGCACATCGGCGAGCGGGCTGTACGTCACGCTGCGGCCGTACGACAGGCAGCGGCCGAGCCGGAACCGCGTCGGGGCCGTGAGGCGTTGCTGGAACTCCAGGACGAGGCTCGTCTTGCCCACCCCCGGCTCTCCGACGAGGGTGACGAGGTGCGGCCGTCGCGTGGCCACGGACTGCTCGAGGCGCTCCTCCAACCAGGCCAGCTCGCGCGTGCGGCCGACGAACGTGGTGGCGAGACCCCGGCCGCCACGCGGGCGTCGTGGCGCGATCATCCCGACGAGCTCCCGGCACGTGACGCCGTCCGCCTTGCCCTTGGCCTGGATGGTCGCCGGCGGCGCGAACGCGAAGGCGCCTCCAACGAGCAGGGCGGTCCGCTCCCCGACCAGCACCTGCCCTGGCCTGGCCGCCTGCTCGAGCCGCGCGGCGACGTTGACCGCGTCGCCGGTCGCGAACGAGCTTCCCTCGCGAGGCCTGCCGATCACGACCTCGCCGCTGTTCACTCCGATCCGGAGTGCCAGCCGGTCGCCGAAGAGCCCGGCCAGGCACTCCTGCATCGCGAGCGCGGTCTGCAGTGCCCGCTCGGCGTGATCCTCCTGGGCCGTCGGCGCGCCGAAGACGGCGACGACGGCGTCGCCGATGAACTTCTCGATCGTGCCGCCTCCGAGCGCAATCTCGGCGGCCATCGCGTCATAGAACCGGTCGAGCAGGTCACGGGTGTGCTCGGGATCGAGCGCCCCGCCCAGCTCGGTCGAGCCGACGAGGTCGGCGAAGAGGATCGTCGCGAGCTTCCGCTCCCTGGCCGCAGGCTCGGGCTCGACGGGCGCCGAGCAACTCGGGCAGAAGCGCGCACCCTCGGGCAGCAGCTGCGCGCAGTGCCCACATGCCCTCACGGATCGAGTCTACCCGGTGCGGGCCGCGCCCTGGCGTGAACGGGCTGCCAGCGATCGTCAGGACTGCGCGACGACGGCGTAGCTGCCGCGATCGAGCAACTCGACTCCCGTAGCCTCAACGGTGCTCGCACGGCTCTGATCGGCGAACTTGTCAGTCTCGGCGGCCGCCTCCTCCGTCTCCCACAACGTCAATGTCAGAGCGGTACCGCTGGCGCGGTCGATGAGGAACGCGCTACCGGTATTTCCCGGAAGACCAGCGACAAAGCCCTTCACGCGGGAGTTCACGTGCTCCTCCCACTTGTCGAGCGCTTCGGGTGATCCTGCCCACCGAGTTGTCCTGGCGACCATGTCGACCTCCGACCTGGGGCGGGCAGATATCTGCGCGCTCGTCCATTGTCGCAGGTCGCGGAGGCTTCGGACTGCCGGGGACCGCGCCCGCGTGACCGGAGCCGACACTGGCCGCCGCCGGTCGGAGGCCAGTGCCGGCTCAAGTCGTGACTGGTTCGTCGCTAGGACAGGTCGCCGAGCGACAGCGGCGGGCCGAGGATCTCGGCGCCGTAGGCGGCGAACAGGCGCGCCATCTCGGGCATCGGCGGCATGACCGTGTCGGTCGGGGGCTCGGCGCCGGTGACGGGGACGCCGAGGGAGACGAAGAGCTGCTCGGAGCCGGACGGGCTGATCGTGACCAGCATCCGGGCGCGCTCGGAGCGGACGAGGTAGGCGTGGGGGACGCCGCGCGGGCCGAAGCAGAAGTCGCCTGCCTCGATGTCGATCCGCTCGCCGCCGACGAACATCGTGACCTGGCCCTCGAGGACGTAGAACGTCTCGTCCTCGTTGTGATGGACGTGGAGCGGCGGCCCGCTGCCGCGAGGGTCGTCGACCACGAACTGCGAGAACGCGTTGCCGGTCTCGTCGGGGCCGGCCTTGACGGTGATCCGACCGGTCTTCCACCAGACGTCGGCGAGGCCCTCGCCGGAGGCGAGGCGATAGGGCTTGGGGGCGGTTTCCGTGGACATGGTGCTCCCTTCGGGTCGGGGAAGTTCGGTTCCCTGTGACCGTAGACGCGCAGCCCGCGCGCGTCTCCTAGGAGGTGGCTACGTCTTTCCTAGTTTGCGCTTACCCGTCCGCTGGGGGCCGGTGAGCGGCGCGCATCGGCCCCGCCGTCGGCACCTCCACGAGCGTCAGCGGCGCCGAGACGCCGAGCGAGAGCCGGCCGCGGTCGACCCGGTCGAGTGTGATCCCGCATTCGAGTGCGGCGAGGCGTTTCCGCAGGACGAGCAGCCGCGCCTCGAGGTTGTCGTTGCCGGCCGGCAGTCCGAGGTGCTCGTCGAGCCGCAGCTCCCGGTTGGTGAACGAGATGCGTCCGTCCGCTACATGCTCGCGCAGGAGCTTCCACAGGATCCGGCCAGGGACGCCCTTGACCACGTAGGCGTCGTCGACGAAGACGCTGTCGTCGGCCTGGTAATAGGCGACCGCGAGCGGCTGGCCCTGCGGCGCCGTCGAAAGGGGGGCCTCGGCCGGGCCGCTCTCACCGCGATCCGCCTGCAGGACTGCGAGCGCGGCAGCGAGCTGCCCGCCGAGGACTCGAAGCAGACGCTCCCTGCCCGGGCTGAAATCGCCCTGGCGCTCGCTCTCGAGGTAGAGCACGCCGGTCAGCTCGCCATGAGCGAGCAGCGGAATGGCAGCGGCGCTCTGCACGCGCTCGAGGCCCGGCAGCTCGATCTCGACCGCGGCTGGCTCGGCGCCGCTGCGGCGGATGCTGTCCTGCAGCGCCGCGTTCATCGCCCGGCTGCGCGCGAGGCTCGGGACGCATACGACTCTGCGCCGCTCCGCCGCCACCCCGACCAGGCCGACGCCGACCGGCACCTCGGCTCCCACGCCCGATGGGACGTAGCCGTTGCTGGAGACCGCGAACAGCCGGTCGCCGCGCTCGTCCGCGGTGAGCAGAATCGAGTAGGCGAAGCCGAACAGGTCGTCGAGTGTCTCCAGCCCCACGCGCGCCGCTTCGGCGAAGTCGACGCAGAGCGCGAGCCGGCGCATGAACTCGTCGAGCAGCGGCAGCGGGTCGCGCTCGCCGGCAGGGTCTTGCGCCGGTGCGGCCGGTTCGCCGAACGCAGCGCAGCGAAGCACGCGGTGGATGTCGACGCCGCGTAGCCGGAAGACGTCGCTCATGCCCATCTGCGAGGCGACCGCGGCCAGATTCGCCTCGACCTCGTCGAAGATCGCGCCCTCGCTCTCGGTGTGCAGGTAGCGGAGGTCGAGCACGAACTGGTCGCCGCTCCCGGGATCGACGACGATCACCTGCGCCTGCGGGTTCGCGTCCAGGTTCGCGCGCGTCTTGTTGAAGAACTGGCGGGTCAACGCCACCCGCTCGAAGTCGACGTAGCGGACGATCGAGAGGATCGTGGCGTTCGGGACACCCTCGGCTGAGCACGTCACAAGCCAGGACGGGAACACGCCCTGCAGGCAGGGACGGATCACCTCGAGCGGAACCGAAAGCCCGTTCACAGGCGGCGACCCGCCGTCGGCCCCGGGGTCTGGTCGAACACCGCATCGATCGAGAACCTGAACGTCACCAGGCCCGGGCGCAGGAACATGCGCTCGGAGAGCCCTGCCGGGGCGCCGACTCGCTTGGCCTCCGCGACAAACGCCCGGACATGCCGCTCCACCCGCTCCAGATCAGCCGCTCCCGGCTCAGCCACCACTCCCGTGACGACGCCTTTCACCTGCACCGCCCGCGCGATCGTCGGGGGACTGAACCCGACCGCAACCGCTCCGTTGCCCTCCAGGTTCGCCCGCATCAGCGACCCCTCGGGCGCTGACACGCACAACGTCACAGACCGGCCGTCCGCCGACACCTCCGGCCCCCACCCGCGTGCGAACTCCGGTTTCAGGTCATCGTCACGCGTCGCGACCCCCACGGCAACCCCGCCGTGGATGAACTCGACCACATTCGGATCGAGCACGGGCGCCGCCGTCGAACCCTCCACGACAACGATCCTACACCCGCGACGGCCGTTGCCGGGGGCGCGCGCTACGACGAGGCCTGCGGATCGACGGTAACCTGCTCACGGAGTTCTACCCAGAGCCGGTATGAAGCACGTCGCCCTCGCTGTCCGCGACAACGCCCTCTGGTGCGATGCGGTCTGCCGCGCCCACGGGCTCCTCGGTCGCCTCGAACCGGACGCCTGGACGAGTCGGGTGCGTACGCCCGAGTTCTATCCGGACGCGGTCACGCTCGTCGCGGACGTCGAGCCGACGGCGCTCCTCGCGCGGATCGATGACGGCCCCGGCGCATCGATCAAGGACTCGTTCCGCTCGCTCGACCTGGCGCCGTACGGGTACGTGGTGCTGTTCGAGGCGAGCTGGATCGCGCGGGAGCCACATCCTCCTCCCGCCCCGGCCCTGCGCTGGCAGGCGGTGACGGATGAGACCGGCCTCGCCGCCTTCGCGCGAGCCTGGAGCGGAGATCCCGTCGACCACGGGGCGGGGGACGCGTCGCCCTTCCGGCCGGGGCTGCTCGCTGATCGATCGATCGTCCTGCTCGCCGGAAGCATCGGCGACGGTGCCGTCGTCGCGGGCGCCGTCCTCACGCTCGGCGATGCCACCGTGGGCATCTCGAACCTGTTCGCGGCGCCCGGCTACGAGGACGAGGCGTGGGCGGGCGCGCTGCACGGGGCGGCGGAGCGCCGGCCCGCTGCCGTGCAGGTCGGCTACGAGACCGGCGTGGAACTGGAGCGCGCACTCCGCCACGGGTTCCGTGCGATCGGAGCGCTACGGGTCTGGTTCAAGAACTGATTTCAGCGGGCTTCCCCGGCGGCGTTCGTCCACCCCGACGAAGCGCAGCTCCGAGACGAACCGGCGTCCGTCCGGGTCGGCCAGCCAGCACTCGTCCGGCGCAGGCAGCATCTCGCTGAAGCGCATCGGAGCGCTGGGAGCGGCGGCGGCCGCAGCTCGCGCCTGTCGGCAGAGGATCCGTGCGAGCACGTCGCTCTCGCAGTCGAGGTACATCGGCTTCCGTTCGAGCGGCGATTTCGTGAACAGCCGGCGCGGCATCCCGCGATCGCGGGCGAACGCGGCGACCTCCTGCGGCCGCGTCGGAACGTCCCCTGGCAGGACGTTCCAGCTCTCCCGTTGCAGGACGACGCGCCCGATCGTCACGCGCGGCACGTGTGCGTCTGCCGCGTACAGCTGGAAGGTCCGCACCCCGGAGACCAAGATCGGTAGCCCGAAGACGTCGATGAGCGGCACCCGGAGCTCCCCCGTCCGGTCGACCAGGTCCTGTCCATCGACGGCCAGTTCCTCGGGGAGCCAGGTGCGGCGCCCGTCGCGGGCGCGCGTCTCGGGCAAGGTCGCGATGTAGATGTCAGCGACGTGACCCGGCGGCACGCCCCGCGCATCGACCGACAGGCCCGGGCCCCACGGCGGTAGCAGCCCTGGCACGCGCGGTCCGAGGTCGTCCGCCAGGGTACGGGCGAGCCTCGTCGGCGCCGGGTGTCGATCGGCGAACAGGCCCTGGAGGAGCGGGTTGGTGCCGGGATGCACGTCGCCGATCACCGCGACGAAGTCGCCCTCGGCCAGCGCCGCCGCATCGCGGGCCGCGAGTTGCACGTCCATCGAGTGGTAGGTCGCGTACCGCCAGGCGGGCTCGTGGTCGGCGAACACCGTCGCCGACCGGGCGCCGATGGTCGTCGTGTCCGGGTCGGCGAGCAGCGATGCGAACCGGCGCTGAAGTTCTGCGACCTCGGTCAGCAACGCTGGCGGCGGCTGCATGAGCGACCGCAGGACGGCCCCCAGCGCGGGTGCGAAGGGGCCTCGCCCGCCGTCGGGCAGCGCCTCCTCAATCACGCGGCGTCCGATCGCGTTGACCCGCCCGCAGAACCAGCGGCTGGCCTCGAACACGGTCTGCATGGCCGGCGCGAGGTCGGCGATCAGCGCCGGACCGATGGTGACATCGAGATCGCGCATGCAGTCGAGGTAGGAGAGCGTCCGCGCCCCGTACGCTCGGCCGTGGTTCCGCACCGGGTCGCGACCCGTCAGCTCGACGAATGTCGCATCCAGCGCGCCCAGCGCCTCGCGCAGCGTGGCGGGCGGCGCCGCGGCGACGACGGCCAGTGCCTCCTCGAGCCGTGCGAGCGCCGCGAGGCCGCGTCGACGGATGCCGGCATCCGCGTGGGCGGTGAGCGCGGCGCGCAGGTCGTCCTCCGCCCGGGGGCCAGTCGCGATCGCCAGTCCACTGTCGATGGCCGCCGCGAGCGCCTGGACGGCCCACGCCTCGAAGTGGACGCTACGCTCGCGGATGAGCGCGTCAGAGCGCATGACCAGGCGCGGGCCGGATTCGTCGACCCGGGCCCATGCGAGCGGTCCGAAGAAGCCGATGGTGTCGTTCTTGGCCGCGTACCGCTGCCAGTAGCTCGCCACGACCGCCTCGCGTCGCCGTGCCACGTCCGGCTTCGACTCGGCCGCCGAGGCGAGCTTCAGGACGGCGTTGTCGAGCGCGGCGGGGTTCTGCCAGGTCACCGCCTCCTGGAAGTCGGCGTCGCGCGCAACCGCGCGGAGCCGCGTTGGCTCGTCACCCGGCCCGAACGCGTCGAGGCCGGAAACGGGGAACCCGGCGCTGCGGACGGCAGCGTCGCGCCAGAGGCTCCAATCGCCGCCCAGCGGGACGTGCTCGGAGGGTGCGACATCGCGGTCGATCATCGTGGGCGCCTGGTCGATCACGAGCGCCTCCCATCAGGTTGAGTAGAGTTATACTCTAATCAATTATGGATGAACCGGTCAAGCGGCGCCCGTACGACGCGCCCGGGCGGCGCGCTGCGGCGATCGCGACCCGGCGGCGCATCTGCCAGGCGGCGGAGGAACTCTTCGTCCGGCTGGGCTACGCGCGAACGAGCATCCACGCGGTCGCGGCCGCCGCCGGCGTGTCGGACGCAACGGTCTACGTCGCCTTCGCGAACAAGGCCTCGCTCCTCGACGCCTGTATTCTCGGCGCGATCCGCGAGACGCTGGGTCCGGCCCAGGTTCTCGCGGCACCGCCCGCGGAGATGCTCGGCCGCTTTGCCGAGTTCAACGCGGCCGTGATGGCGCGCGCCGCGCGGCTGATCGCGGTCGGCGAGGGCGCCGCGACGCTGGACGCGGACCTGCGCCCCCTGCGGGACGGGGCTCACGAGCGGCTGCGGCAGATGATGGGCTCCATGACCGACCGGCTTCACGAGGCCGGGCTGCTGCGAGCGGATCTGACACCGGGCGACGCGGCCGCCACGGTGTTCGCCGTCGCGAGCGACGCCACCTACCTGCGTCTCGTGGACGAGGCAGGCCTGCCCGCCGATCGCTACGCCGACTGGCTCGCCACGACGCTGGGGCGCCTCGTCCTGCGCTCCTGACCGGCGGGAACGGTCGCCGACGACGTCGTGAGCGGCGTCTGGTCTATTCTCGGCCGTTACGGCCGACTGCCGTTCTCGACCTGCCGACCAAGGAGCCCGCGAATGCCCGACTTGCCTGCGCACACCTCCGTGAAGACGTACTCGAGCCATTTCGAGCACGACGAGAGTCCTGTCTCGGAAGGTGGCATCTGGCTCAACGGCCTCACCGACGGCATCGACTGGGCCGACGTCGTGACGAGCAACGGGAGGATCCACGGCGGTCCGACCCGCATGAACGAGGCCGAGAAGCGGGCCGAGCAGGCCTCGCTCGGTGCCGGCACCTCGGACGCGGCAGCACCCGAGGGCGACTACGACGACCCGACCGCCGTGATCAAGGGCGACTGGGGCACGAACCAGTACGGCAAGGGCGTGGTCGTGGCCGACAACCCGACCGACGAGTGGTTCCAGGAGGTCGAGATCCGGCTGCGCACGGTGATCGAGCCGAACTGGTGCCGCGGGTACGAGATCTTCTTCCGCTGCCTCACGAACGACCTCGGCTACGCGGAGATCGTGCGCTGGAACGGCAAGATCAAGCGACTGGACGTCGCTGCAGAAGCACATCGGCCCGCAGTACGGCGTCAAGACCGGCGACGTCGTGGAGGCGACCGCCATCGGCAACGTGCTGACGGGCTACATCAACGGTGTCGCGGTCATCACCGCGACCGACGACGTGTACAGCGACGGCCTGCCCGGCGTCGGCTTCAACTTCGGCGTCGGCGATACCGGTCCCGACACCGGCTTCACGTACCTCGAGTTCGACAGCTGGAACGGCTGAGGTCGACGACGTGACGCTCGATCCGCAGGCCCAGGCGTTCCTCGCGCGGCTGGAAGAGATCGGTGCCGTGCGGTACGGCGAGCAGCCGCCGGACGTCGCTCGTCGCGCCATGGAAGACGGAGCACCGGCGTTGTTCGGCCCGTTCGATCCCGTGCCGTTCGAGGACCGCGACGTTCCGGGGCCCGGCGGGCCGATCCCGGTCCGCATCTACCGGCCGCCGGGCGCGACGGGAGCCGCGCTGGTGTACTTCCACGGCGGCGGGTGGGTGCTCGGCAGCATCGCAACCGCCCACGCCGTGTGCGCCACGCTCGCCCAGGGGTCGGGCTGCACGGTCGTGTCGGTCGACTACCGCCTGGCTCCCGAGCACCCCTTTCCGGCAGCGGTGGACGATGCCTGGGCAGCCACCGCGTGGGTCCTCGAGCACGGCGACGAGCTCGGGGCCGAAGGACCGGTGGCCGTCGGAGGCGATAGCGCAGGCGGCAACCTGGCCGCCGTCGTCGCGCGTCGTGCGCGGGATGCTCGGCTGCCCCTCGCGCTCCAGCTGCTGGTCTACCCGGTCACCGACGCGGATCTCGGCACGGCCTCCTACCGCGACAACGCCACCGGGTACTGGCTGACCCGCGACGCCATGCAGTGGTTCTGGGAGCAGTACGTCCCGGCCGGGGACCGCTACCACCCCGATGCCTCGCCGCTGCGAGCCGACGATGTCGCCGGCGTCGCGCCCGCACTCGTGATCACGGCCGAATACGATCCGCTGCGGGACGAGGGCGAGGCCTATGCGGCGCGGCTGTCGGGGGCCGGGGTCGCGGTCACCCTGAGCCGGTACGACGGCCTGATCCACGCCTTCTTCCGGCTTCCGGCCGTCATCGACCGCGCCCACGACGCCCTGCAGGAGGCGGCGACGGCGCTACGTCGGGCGACCGACGGCGGGTGATGGTCGCTGCGCTGCCCCGGGTGTGAGCGGGGCGTTCGCGGCGCTACTTCGGTCCGCGCGACACCACCACCGCCACCCGGGTGCCGACCGGGTGGCGGTGCGAGCCGCCGGTTGGCGACGAGCGGATGACGGTGCCCTTGGGCCGGGCTGATCGGATGCGGCGCACGCGCCCGAGCGCGCAGTGCGATGTCCGTAACAGCAGACGTGCGCGTGCGAGGGTGCGGCCGCGGAGGTCGGGCACGACGCACGCGGGTGCGAGGGTGACGTGCACGACCCGCGCGACGGTCGCGCTCGAGCCGCTGTCGTCGACGACATGGAGCGTCACCCGATAGGTGCCGGTGTGCGACCAGGTGTGGCTGGGAGTCGCGAGGGTGCTGGTGGAGCCGTCGCCGAACGCCCACGCGTACGCGGCGATGCTGCCGTCGGGATCGCCCGAGCCGGACGCGTCGAGCACGAGCGGCCGGCCGACGACGACCGAGAACGGCCCTGCGCCGAGCACGATCACCGGCGGCCGGTCGAGGATCGTCATCGTCCGTCCCAGTGACCGCGTCCGCCCGCCGGCATCACGGATGGTGAGCGTGACGGTGTACGCGCCCGCGTGCACGTAGGCATGGGCGGCCGAGACTCCGCTTGCCGTCGGCGACCCGTCGCCGAAGTCCCAGGTGTAGGCGACGATCGGCTCGGGCCCCGTCGACCCGCCGGCATTGAAGTGGGCGGACTGGCCGGTCGGCTGCGGCGACGGTAGGGTGAACGTCGCGTTGGGCGCGTCGAGCACGACCACCGATCCGACCGCGACCGCCTGCGAGTCCACGCCCGAGTTGTCGGTCACGCGCAGCGCGACGGGGTAGCTGCCGGGCGTGGAGTAGGCGTGCGTCGGCGTCGTGCCGGCCCCCACGTCGCCGTCCCCGAACGTCCAGGCCCAGCCCGTGACCGTCCCGTCCGGGTCGGACGACGAGGACCCGTCGAACGCCACGGTGTCGCCCACCGCGACGACCCCGACTGTCGTGATCGAACCGAGTGCGGTCGGCGCCCGATCAGATACCGTGTAGTGGGTCGTGGCCGTGGCGGCCGCACCGCCCACCGCGGTGACCGTGAGCGCGACGGTGTAGGTGCCGGGGTGCGCGTAGGCGTGCTGGGCGGTGGCGGACGCGCCTTCGACCGGCGCTGAGCCGTCGCCGAAGTCCCACGCGAACGTCGCGATGCCTGCGTCCGCGGTCGACGTGGAGCCGTCGAACGACACGCTCGTTCCGGTCGGCGCGCCCGCGGGGGCGGTGATGCGCGCAACCACGGTGGCCGGGGTCACCGCTATCGAGGCCGTCGTGCCCGCGGCGACCCCGACGTTCCCGGACACCACCAGCGAGACCGCGTAGGTGCCGGGTGCGGCGAAGGCGTGGACGACGGTCGGCGAGCTGCCCGACACCGTGGCGGTGCCGTCCCCGAAGCTGAACCGGTAGGTCGTGATGGCGCCGCCGGTCGCGGTCGACGCCGCGGCCGAGAACGTCACCGACGCCCGTGCCGGCGCGGAGGCCGGCGCCTGCAGCGACGCCTGGAGTGGGTTCGTGTACGTCTGCACGCAGCTGCCTCCGGCCTCGTTCACCCACTCGGTCTGGGTGAAGTACGTGTGGCCGTTGACGACCTGATTCCACGCGCTGGTACCGGCGCCGCCGAGCGCGGTGCCGTACACCTGGTTGCAGTTGTCGCCGTTCTCGTTCCCCGACGGGTTGCTCGAGTCCGAGTACCACGCGTCGAGCAGCGGGTCAGTCATCGCCTCCGCGACCTCGTGGCTGGTGACGCTGATGATGTAGTCGACGAGCGGATCGGCGCCGGTCGAGTTGGGCGTGCCACCGGTGCCGCACCCGGTGCTGGCCGGGTAGGGCATGACGGCGTAGATCTCCGGGCTCGACAGCGAGCCCATGGCGGCGTGGTAGCCGCAGAAGGCGCGGTGGCGGACGGAGTTGGCCGAGCACTGGGTCGTCCCGGTGATGTTCGTACCGTCGAAGCACGTGGTGGCGTTCGGGGGCAGGAACAGGACGTAGAGATCGGTGGTCGACGGGGCGATCGACTGGGCGGTCGCGACGGCGTGGACCTCGGTCTGGAGCGCGGCGTCGACGATGCAGGTGGTTCCGCCGCCGAAACACGAGTTGGCGGGGAACGCCGTCGTGTCGTCGAAGCTGCCGCCCGCCGTGATGTCGTAGGCCGCCACGCCCGAGGCATCCGCATACTCGCCGGTGGTCGCGAACACGTTGGTCGTGAGCCCCGAGTCCTGCGCGATGTCGACGAGGTACTGCTGGACGGTGGCCTCGTACCCGGTCGGGAACGAGAAGCCGGCCGGGGCCCAGAAGATCGGGTGCAGCACCGTGCGGTGCATTACGCGCCCGCCGGCGTGGAAGGTCAGCAGCCCGGCTCCGGGCACGCCGCCGGAGAGTGCCGAGGCGGCCGGTCTCGCCATGCGTGCCGGCGACGGTGCGGCGAGGGGCATCGCGTGTCGCCGCGTCGCCCCGATGGCGGCGGGGGCGCATGCAAGCAGGGCCAGCCCGCACCCCGCGAGCGTCCCTGCGCGCCGGACCGTCGAGCTGATCGTCACCTCCTCCCAGGTTACCCCGGGATCGGCATCCGCGCCGATCCGCGCCGAGACTACTCGGCGGCGGTGATGTCGATCACGCTGCTGGTCCGGTACCAGGCGATGCGGTTCAGCGCCTGGAGTCGGTCGAGCGTGAACTGGAACGCGGCCGCCTGCGTGCCGGACGAGTAGTGGCGCGCGATCGTGAAGGTGTAGCCGGCCGCCTGCAGGCCGCTGTCGCCGAGCGCGGACGTCACCGCGAGCGGCTGCGCCGTCGGAGCGATGCGCCGTACGACGCCGGCCATCTCGGTGAGCGTGGCGAGCGCCGAGGGCTGCAGGCGTCGCCCGCCGGGCGGCAGGGTCGGCGAGATGGCGTAGCCGGTGCCGGCCGGGTCATTCACGAGCCGGGCAAGGCCGCTGGTCGCCGGCTGCGGATCAGGGTGCAGCGCCAGCGCGGCCGACGGGGCGGCCGTCTGGAGCGCGGCGGTGGCCTTCAGCGCGGCCGGGTCCTCCCGGTAGAGCCGCATGATGTCCTCGGCGGCGAGCACTTTCCAGAGATAGGCGCTGGACTGGTCGCCGAAGCCCGCAAGCTTGGCCCAGGCTGCTGGGCGGGCGAGCGGCGAGCAGTCGAAGTAGAGTCGCGTGTAGCCCAGATCGTGGGCGCGCACCACCGTCGCGGTATCGCTGGAGTGGTCGCCCGACCATGCGCGCAGCGCCCCGTCGAGGTTGCCCATGCCCATGTGGTAGCTCTCCACGGCGAGGTCGACTCGGCCGAACTTGTGCCGCGCCATGTCCAGGTACCGCATCGTCCCGGCGAGGGCGAGGGCAGGCACGAAGCGATCGTCCACCGCTCGCCGCTGCGCCTGGAGGCTCGCCACCAAGGCGCCGTCGCCGGCCGCGGTGGCGGAGGCGATCTGGTCGGTGAGCTGCCGGCTGGCGGCGAGGTCGACGTGCATCCCCAGCAGGTTCGTCGCGGTCTCGGCGAGGATCTGGCCGAGACCCGCCGCCGAGGCTGCGTCGGAGCCCGCGACGACATCGGGGCGGCCGGCGCTCTCGAGGAAGACCATCCCCTCCACCAGGTCGGCGGGGACGCCGCTGCCCGCCGTTGCCTGCTCGATCAGGGGCCGGTACGCGGCGACCCGCTGCGCGGTTGCCAGAACGCCATCCGGGCTCTTCGCGTACACCACGTGGGCATAGCCGGCCGCGGCCCGTTGCGTGTAGTCGGCCTCGAAGCGCGGGTCGTAGCCGAGCAGCGGGGGTGTGCGATGCGCTGCGGCCCGCGTGGCCGGAGCCCCGCTCTCGACGACGTAGAGGGCGGCAGCGGCGGCGGCCACGAACGCGAGCGACGCGGCGACCGCCACCCGGCTGAGGCGACGCCGCCGCCGCCGCCGCGTGCGATCCCGTACCGGCTCGTCGGGAGGACTCTCAACCACAGCAGCTCGCAGGGTGACACGCGGCGGCCGGCGGTCCGCCGGAGCGGTGCCTCTTACGCCGGGCGATCGGCGGCGGCCCATGACCGCCACGCGCCGATCGTCAGGGCGAGCACCGGCCCGAGCGGGCGCCTCGCCTCGTACTGCGGGTACTTGTCGACGAGGAGCGCGAGCGCGCGCTCGCACTCGGCCCCCTGCTCGAGCACTCGGCCGTGGCCGTCGACGCGCACCCACCAGAGGCGCGTCCAGTCCTCGTCGTACACGTCGACCAGCACGGTCGCGGCCGGGTTCGCCCGGATGTTGGCGAGGCGCTTCAGGCGCTGCGTGCGCTTGGGCTTCTCGTCCACCGCCGTATACAGCACGTCGCCGTCGAGCACGAAGCAGACCGGGACGAGGTGCGGCCGGCCTTCGGCATCGGCGGTCGCGAGGTGGGCGAGCCGAGCGGCCGCGAGTCGTCGTCGCATCTCCGTCCGATCGAGCACACTGCGGAGTGTCGACGATGAGCCACCGATCCGAGGCGGATGCAGGGGAGTCCGGGAGATGGAATCACTGACGCAGATGACGTGCGTGGCGTGCCGCAGGGATGCACCGACGGCGACCGACGCCGAGATTGCCGAGTTCCGTCAGCAGGTCCCGGACTGGGAGGTCGTGGAGCTCGATGGCATCAAGCGACTCCGCCGCGCCTTCCCGGCCGACGATTTCGCGCAGGCGCTGAAGTTCACGACGGCCGTCGGTGAGCTCGCCGAGGCCGAGGGGCACCACCCCGCGCTGCTGACCGAGTGGGGCAGGACGACGGTGACGTGGTGGACGCACAAGATCGGCGGCCTGCACCGCAACGATTTCATCATGGCGGCGAAGACCGACCAGCTCGGCGTCAGCCGATCCGGATCAGCTTCCGGTTGACGAACTCCTCGGCGCCGAACCGGCCGAGCTCCCGGCCGAACCCGGATCGCTTGACCCCGCCGAACGGCAGCTCCGCGGCGTCGGCGCCGACGATGTTGACGTACACCATGCCGGCCTCGATCTTGTCGGCGACGCGCAGGGCCTGCTCGGGGTCGGTGGTGAAGAGGTACGAGCCGAGGCCGTAGGGCGTGTCGTTGGCGAGGGCGACTGCCTCGTCCTCGGACGCGACCCGGTAGACCGTGGCGACCGGACCGAAGAACTCCTCGCGATACGCGTCGTTGTCGGGTGTGACGTCGGTCAGCACGGCGCTCGTGAAGAAGTTGCCGTGGCGCGTGCCACCCGCCGCGAGCGTCGCGCCCTGCGCAACCGCGCGGCGCAGCTGGTCCTCGAGGCGGTCGGCGGCGCCAGCCGAGGAGAGCGGCCCCATCGACGTGTCGGACGACGTGGGATCACCCGGTTCGACGGCCGTGAGCGCCGCGGTGAGCTTGGCCACGAACGGCTCGTAGAGCGCGTCGATGACGACGAATCGCTTGGCGGCGTTGCACGCCTGCCCGGCGTTCTCCAGGCGCGCGGCTGCGGCGGAGTCGACGACACCGTCCAGGTCGTCGGTGCTCAGCAGGATGAAGGGGTCGGACCCGCCGAGCTCGAGCACGACCTTCTTGAGGTTGCGGCCGGCGATCTCCGCGACCGCGGCGCCCGCCCGCTCGGAGCCGGTGACGGACACGCCCTGCACCCGCGGATCGGCGATGGCCGTGGCGATCTGGTCGTTGGACGCGTAGAGGTTGACGTAGGCGCCTTCAGGGAAGCCTGCGTCGCGGTAGACCGCCTCGAGCGCCGCTGCGGACTCAGGGCACTGCGGCGCGTGCTTCAGGAGCACGGTGTTGCCGATCACCAGGTTCGGGCCCGCGAAGCGCGCGACCTGGTAGTACGGGTAGTTCCACGGCATGATGCCGAGCACCACGCCGATCGAGTTGCGCCGCACGAACGCGGAGCCCTCGCCGTCGGAGAGCGTGATCGCCTCATCCGCGAGGAGCGTCGTCGCGTTGTCGGCGTAGTACCCGTAGATCGCGGCGCAGAAGTCGACCTCGCCGAGGGCCTGCTCGACCGGCTTGCCCATCTCGCGGACGATGATGTCCGCCAGCGCCTGGCGGCGCTCCACGTGAAGCTCGCCCACTCGTCGCACCAGCGCGGCCCGCTCCGGCACCGATGTCGCGCGCGACCAGTTGCGATGTGCGCCATCCGCCAGGCCGATCGCGGCGACCAGGCCATCGTCGCTGATCGTGGGATAGGTGCGTACGCGCTCACCGGTCGCGGGATTCGTCACTGCATACTCGGTCATGGTCGATCTCCATCAGGTGGGAACAGCTCGCGACGGAGCGTACCGGCGTTGCCCTTTACCAGGGCGCCGCGGTGGGCTAGTCTCCTGTCTCCGGAGAACGTTCGGATCGGCACGAAGGAGACGAGCATGGCTGCGACCGAGACCCGCTGGCACATCCGGGGCGAGTACTTCGAGAACTGCAACTGCGATGTCGTGTGCCCGTGCCTGTTCTCCACCAACGCGCCCATGACATCCTCGCCGACGGAAGGGCCGTGCGAGGTGCCGTTCGTGTGGCACATCGACGAGGGGAGCTACGGCGATACGGCTCTCGACGGACTCAACGTCGCCGCCATGCTGCGGACGCCGGGGCCGATGGGCGAGGGGAATGCGAAGGTCGCGCTGTACGTCGACGATCGCGCCGACGAGGCGCAGAACGCAGCCCTGACGGCGATCTTCTCGGGCGCGGCGGGCGGGCCGATGGGGTTGCTCGCGCCACTCGTGAGCGAGGTGCTCGGCGTGCGGAGCGTGCCGATCACGTTCACGAAGGACGGCACGCGCCGCTCGGCCCAGATCGGCGCCGTTGGCAGCCTCGCCGTTCGCGCCACGCCGAACATCTCGGAGGGGGACGCGATCTGGGCATCGAATGCCCACCCGTTCGCTCCCGACGGGGTGGCGCTGGCGATCGGCGACGAGGGAAGCGTGATCAGCGATTACGGGATGAGCTGGGACAACTCGGGCAAGAACGCCCACTTCGCCCCGATCGCCTGGTCGAACGGCTAGCCTCGACGACCGGATGGCGACTCGGGTACGCAGAACCGGCCGGTCGCTGGGGCCGGCGATCACGGCCGCGCTGCTCCTCGGTGCGCTCGCGGCCTGGGCCGTGCTGGTCGTGCAGATGCGCGGAATGGACGACGGGCCCGGCACGGACCTCCGATCGCTGGGCTGGTTCCTCGGCGTCTGGGTGACGATGACGGCGGCGATGATGCTGCCGTCCGCCGTGCCGATGGTACGGGTCTACGCACGCGTCGCGGGCGGGTCGAGCCAGCGGCCACTCGCCTCGACGGCCGGATTCCTCGCCGGCTACCTGATCGCATGGGCCGGCTACGGCCTGGCCGCCTACGGTCTGTACCGGCTGGTGCGCGCGCTCGACCCGGCGTTCCTCGCCTGGGACCGCCAGGGACCGTACGTCGCGGGCGGTGCGATCATCGTCGCCGGCGCGTACCAGTTGACGCCGCTGAAACGCGTCTGCCTGCGCCACTGCCGCACGCCGTTCCACTACGTCATCCACGGCTGGCGCACCGGGCCGCTCGGGCCGGTCCGCATGGGCGTCGAACACGGCGGGTACTGCGTCGGCTGCTGCTGGGCGCTGATGGTGGTGCTGTTCGCGGTCGGCGTCATGAGCCTGGCCTGGATGGCGGTGGTGGCAGCGATCATCTTCGCCGAGAAGGTCCTCCCGATCGGAGAACGGCTCTCCCGGGTCTTCGCGGTCGCCCTGATCGGGCTTGGGATCTGGGTCGCCGTGGCGCCGGCGTCGGTGCCGTGGATGCACCAGCCCGGGATGGGCATGACTCAGATGGCCGCCGGGCGAACGTAAGCCCGCCCACCTCGGCGGTCGAGCGAACGCCGGCCCCGGCTGCACTTCGCGTGCGGTCCGGTGTCAGGCCCCGTACGAGTCGTGCCGGCGGACCCAGAACTGCGGGGGCCGTCCCTCCTCGTCCCTGCCCTTCGGCACGAGGTCGAGGTAGTTGTAGGCAGCGTTCAGGAGGTCGATCCCGCGTCCGTGCGTCGCGTACGTCCGGTAGATGGAGCCCTGTGCGTCGCGCGCGAAGACGTTGACGGTCTCGCGGTCTTCGCGGCCTGGAACGAGCGTGCCGAAGTTGAAGACGGGGTCGTCGATCTCGTCGGGCCGAAAGGACGCGCCGAAGTCGTACGGGAAGTCGCCTCCGCCGGAGGAAACCCACCTGAACCGCCAGCCCATCCGCTGTCGGTAGGCGTCCAGCGTGGCGAGGGGCGCCCGCGAGACGGCGACGAACGTCACGTCCCGGGCGGCGAGGTGCACGACGTTCGCGTCGAAGCTGTCGGCCCAGAACGAGCAGTGGGGGCAGCCCTCCTCGTCACCGGGCGGGAACATGAAGTGGTACACGACGAGCTGGCTGCGGCCGGCGAACAGGTCGCCAAGCGTCGACACGCCGTCCGCACCGTCGAAGCGGTACGGCTTCTCGACCCGCTCCCAGGGGAGTTCCCGGCGAGCTCGTGAGACGTCGTCCCGCAGATGCGTCAGCTCCTTCTCACGCTGGAGCAGGGCTCGTCGCGCGGTGACCCACTCCTCGCGCGCGACGACGAGTTGCGGCTCTGGCATGTCCGGCCTCCCCTTCCTTCGGCGACTGCCCTGGGATCCTACGGCGCCACGCGACCCGCCGCCAAACGGCCCCGGTCCCCCGGCTCGCCCACCACGCCTAGCGAGCGAACGCCAACCCGCCCACCACGACGCCGGAGGCCGCGCCTCCGGCCACAACGGCCTCAGTGGACGAGCCGCGGTAGGCGGGGCGTCAGTGTCCCGTCTGCCGTCGGGCGTTCGCCGGAGGACCGCCTCCCACATGAATTGCACGCTCGCCTGCGGCTCGCATGCATTTCGCATGGGAGGACCGTCCCCCCGCGACGCTTCGCGAACCAGCGCGCCCTCGACAGCCGGCGATTCTCGCCCGCCACCAACGCCGAGACCGCGCCACCGCCGACCACGACCATCGAGCGAACGTAGGCCCCGCTGTCGGTGTCACCCCGCGAACTCGCGCCGCTCGGCGTCGTCGATCGCGGTTGCACGAGGCGTCGGGTGGCGGAGCTGCGCGATCATCGCGTCTCGCAGCGGGTCGGCCGACTCCCCGTACCTGCGGGCGGCGAGGTCGACGTCGTAGGTCGTGCAGCGGAGGTCGACGACCTGCGAGAGGATCGCCCACCGAGCGCCCGGCGAGTTCTCGTAGGGGAGGCCGATGCTGCCCGGGTTGATCGACCGCAGGCCGTCGATCTCGCGGTCGAACTGCACGTGCGTGTGGGCGGTGACCAGCACGCGCTCGGCCATGCCCTCGCTGAGTGCGCTCATCCGCCCGGCCGGTGTGATCGGCGTCACGCACTCCTCGTCGCTGCGCGGTGAGCCGTGGCAGAAGCGCACTGGTCCGAGACCGTCGATCACCACGGTCGCGGTTGCCGTGAACTCCTCGAGGTGCCCGATGTCGGCCGGTGTGTGCGCGGCGAGCATCCAGCGGTCTCGCTCCGTCTCGGCGGTCGCGGTGCCGGCTGCCTGTTCGAGCAGGCGGCGTTCGGCGTTCCCGCGGATGAACCACGTCCGGGGCAGCGCGGCCGCCAGCACCAGCGTCTCGTGCGGGAGCGGCCCCCAGGTGAGGTCGCCACCGAACAGGACGAGATCGACGTCCTCCGCGGCGACGTCTGCGAGCACGGCCTCGAGGGCGACGGCGTTCCCGTGAACGTCGGAAAGAACGGCGACCTTTCGGGCACGGAGGCTGGTCATCGGCGACCCGCCTGCAGTCTACGCCGCTCCCGTTCTGAAATCAGGCCATCCAGCTGCAGATTCAGGAAATCTGCTTCAAGGACACTTAACCCGCCAATCACATGGGGTAACGGGAACGACACGGGCCGTCCACCGGTGCCCGGCTACAACGCCGGCATGAGCTTCTTCCCGACCGTCCCGGCGCCTCCGGCAATGCCAGCTCCGGGCCCAGCTTACGACCCGGCCTCCCAGCGCCGCCAGCGCTCGACCCTCGTCCCGCTCGCCCTCGCGGCGCTCGTGGGCGGGGGTGTCGCCGCACTCGGCGTGGCCGCCCTTGCCGACGGCGGCGGGTCGTCGGCCGCACCTGCGAGTGCGCTGGCCAGCGCGCCGGTCGCCGTGCCGATCTCGGCGTCGGCGGCTGCTTCGGGCGCGACGACCGAGTCGATCGCGGCCATCTACAAGCAGGACGCCCCCGGCGTCGTGCGCATCACCCGCGGCAACGGCGAGGGCTCCGGCTTCTCGATCGACCGCGACGGTCACATCCTCACCAACGCGCACGTGGTCGACGCCACCGGCCCCATCACGGTGTCGTTCTCGAACGGCGATCGGGTCGACGCACAGCTGGTCGGCACCGACCCGTCGACCGACGTGGCGCTGCTGAAGGTGAACGAGCCCGCCGACGCACTCCACCCGATCCCGCTCGGCAGCTCGGCCTCCCTTCAGGTCGGCGACCCCGTCGTCGCCATCGGCAACCCCTTCGGCCTCGATCGCACGATCACGTCGGGCATCGTCTCGGCCGTCGCACGCCAGATCCAGTCGCCGAACGGCTTCCCGATCAACAACGCCATCCAGACCGACGCGGCCATCAACCACGGCAACTCCGGCGGCCCGATGCTGAACATGCAGGGCGAGGTCGTCGGTATCAACTCGCAGATCGCGGACTCGGGTGTGAACGCCAATGTCGGCGTCGGCTTCGCCATCCCGATCGATCTCGTCAAGTCGATCGAGCAGCGACCTCCAGGCCCACGGCTCGGTACAGCACGCCTACCTCGGCGTGGCCCTCTCCGACGTCGACTCGGCGCTCGCGGCCTCGCAGCCGAACCTGCCGGTCAAGTCCGGCGCCATGGTTGCCAAGGTCACGCCGGATAGCCCGGCGGCCGCCGCCGGCCTCCAGGGCGGCAGCAACCAGGTGGTGCTCGGTGGCGAGACCTACGTGCTCGGCGGCGACATCGTCACCGCCATCGACGGCCAGGCAGTGACGAGCGGCACCGACCTCCAGTCGGCGATCCAGCAGCACCGCGCGGGCGACGTCGTGACCCTCAGCGTCGTGCACAACGACGGCTCGAAGTCCGCCGTCAAGATCACCCTCGGCCAGCAGCCGGCCAGCCCGGCGACGCAGTCGCAGCAGTCCGATCCGCAGCAGCAGGCCCCCCAGCAGGTCGATCCCTCGCAGGTGCCGCAGCAGGTCGACCCGTCGCAGGTGCCTCAGGTCGATCCGCAGCAAGGGCAGCAGCCGCAGCAGTCCGATCCGTTCGGCTACCCGCTGCCGTAGTGCACTCCCCGGAGCCCGGTGGATCTGGACGGACGGCGTCCGGATCCGCCGGGCTTTCGGCTTACGGCTCTTGAAGTCCGCGAGCGAAGTTGCGGAGGGTCTCGTTGAAGCGCTCGGGCTCCTCGAGGAACGGCGCGTGACCGCTCTCGGGGAAGATCTCGAGCCGCGCCCCGGGGATGTGCTCGGCCAGGTAGCTGATCGATTCGGCCGGGAAGATCTTCGAGTGCGCGCCGGTGACCACGAGCGTCGGCACGGCGATCCGGGGCAGGACGTCGCGCCAGTCCTGGTGGAAGTCGTCCCGCTCGAGCTCGGACGCCGTGTCCGCAGGGGTCTGCAGGACCTCCGCGAGCATCCACGCCGCGTCCGCCGGCGCGGGCGGCACGGCGAACATGTCGTTGATCAGCGAGGCCGCGACACCCGCGTGATCGCTGGCGGCCTGCTCGATGAACTTCCGGTTCTCCTCGTCGGTCCCGAACCCCCACGGCCAGTCGGCCTGCGATCGGTTGCAGGGCGACTGGTCGACGATCACGAGCCCGGCGAGGTGCTCGTCGCAGAAGATGTCCGCGTACGCCATCAGGATGGCGCCGCCGGTCGACCACCCCACGACGATGGCGTCGGCGAGCTCGAGGGCACCCAGGACGTCGTAGAGGTCGCGCGCGTATCGGGCCATACGGCGCCCGCGGTGCACCTTCTCGGAGCGGCCGAAGTCGCGCGGGTCGTACGTGATGCAGCGGAAGTCCGAGGACAGGCCGTCGACCTGCCCCTGCCAGAAGCGGGTGGTCATGCACCACCCGTTCACGAACACGATCGGGCGCCCGCGGCCGCGGTCCTCGTAGTACAGGCCGGCGCCGTCGTTGGTCGTGATCGTCGGCATCGACTGCACGATGGAAGACGGCGACCGACCCGTCAAGCGCGCGATCGCAGGAACGCCGCCATGTGGAACCGCAGCTGCTCGGGCGGGAACCGGCTGGCCCGGCCGACCGGGCAGCCGTCGCGGGAGCGGCAGCCGAGTTCCATGCACGCACGGTCGTGGCCCGCGCGGAGGTGGCGTTCGCAGGACGGCAGGTGAAACCCGGTGGTCGAGTGACTGCCGACCGGGCATGCGTTCAGGCAGGGGCGGTCGGCGCAGTCCGCGCACGGGCTCGGGCGGTCAGCGCGTGCGGGCAGCCCCTCGGGCACCCGGTCGAACAGCAGCGCGGCCCGGTAGGCGTGCCACAGTCCGTAGTCGGGATGGACGAGGAGTCCGATGGGCGACGTGGCCACCGGCTCGGCGCGCATCGCCCACTGCTGGAACGGGTGGTACGGGCGGTCGTTGGGGTAGACCGCGCGGGCTCCGAGCCGAGCCGCCAGCGGCGCGACCGTGCGCTCCGTCCAGCGGTCGAGCGGATCCGGCTCGTCGCGGCGCGCCGCCGAGAAGGCGGGCCAGAGCGCTGCGCCCTCGTTCCCGACCAGGACCACGGCGGCCGCAGGTGCTCCCGACGGCGCCTGCGGCAGGTCGTCGTCCGTCCCGGCGGCGAACCCGCCCCGGACGAGCAGCCCCGTATCGGCGAACAGGTCGAGGATCGACGCGTAGCGCATCGGTGGCTGCACGCTCAGACCTCGGCGAGCCCCATCATGTCGACGTCGTCGAGCCAGCGGCGGTAGGCGATCGAGGCGAGGTCGGGCACCTTGATGTGCAGCTCTTCCTTCAGGCTGGTGGGAATCTCCTCCGGCCGGATGCTCTCGACCACGAGCCGGTCCTGCTCGAGGA
Source organism: uncultured Actinomycetes bacterium (assembly GCA_963779685.1). GTDB lineage: Bacteria > Actinomycetota > Thermoleophilia > Gaiellales > F1-60-MAGs149 > CAVZZG01. The sequence goes on along the minus strand of CAVZZG010000003.1, from coordinate 2,305,785 downwards.
TGTACAGGTAGTCGGCGACGAACTTCGACCGGTCGACCTCGTGATTGCGGTGCACGATCCGGAACACGGTCGTGCGCTTCGGCCCGGTCGGCGCGGCCACGACCGTGACGATGCTGTCCCGGCCGCCCTCCTCGATGAAGCGGATGTGCATCGTGAAGGGGTACCACTGCCAGTAGTCGTAGTCGACGCGCGACTCCCACGACCCGTCGACGCTCCGCCAGAACTGGTCGAGGACGCGGAAGTGCAGGCCGAACTCCCACTCGTGGAGCTCGTAGGGCTCCTGCTCCGGCTGCGCCGGATCGCCGAGGATGTTCGCGTGGACGAACGGGAAGTGCGAGACGTCCATGGAGTTCTCGGTCGATCGGCCGGCCGATGTCTCCCAGACGAGCTGGGAGAACACCTCACCGGTGAAGCCCGGATCGAGGTGCACGTCGTCGGGCATGCCCGGGATCGGCGCGACGGGTTCCTCGAGCGCGACCCACACGAGGCCGTAGCGCTCCTCGGCCCGGTACACCACCGCGCGCGCCCGGTTCGGAATCGCGTGGCCTGCGGGCAGGGCCGGGATGCGGACGCACGCCCCCGTCCCGTCGTACTCCCAGCCGTGGTAGGGACAGACGATCCGCCCGTCGCGGGTCGTCCCGAGCGAGAGCGCCGCTCCGCGATGGATGCACAGGTCCTTGAAGACGTGCACGCCGGCGGCCGTGCGGAACGCAACCAGGTGTTCGTCCAGGAGCGTGCAGCGGCGCGGCCGCTCGTCGACCTCCGCGGCGATCGCGATCGGATGCCAGTACTGGGAGAGCCGCGTGCGCGTCATGAAGCGCTTATAGCAGCGACGCCTGCCTCGGGCCCTCGGAGCTCGTCACGCGCAGGCGGGCGAGTCGGTGTCCCAGCGGTTGAAGGTGGGCGATCGCGTCGGTGGCCAGCCGTGCCCGGGCGGCGTGCCACGCGGCTGCCCACGCCGACGGATCGCGAAGGACGCGATCGGGATGGGCGCGGCTGCGGGCAAGGAAATCCCGGGAACTCCGGCCTCCCGGTCGGCTCGTCGGGTCGCTGGTAGCGAAGGTCGACGCTGATGCGCACCCGGTCGCGACTGGTGTTCTCCAGCGACGAGTGCACGAGGTTCTGGCCGAAGAGCAGCACGCTCCCGGCGCGCATGGGCAGTGCCCGCGCTTCGGCGAGCGAGACGAGGTGGTCGGGAATGGCGACCTGGCCGGCCGGGCAGTGCTCGAGCAGGGGCAGGCGGTGGCTGCGCGGGACGACCTGCAGGCAGCCGTTCTCCTCGTCCGCATCGGTGACGGCGATCCAGCACGAGAGGATCGAGGAGGCGTCGGCCTCGGGAAGGAGCACGCCGAGATCCTGGTGCCACGGGACGGCTGCCGACAGGTAGCTCGGTCGGTCGCCGTCGCGCGCCGCCCCGTTCGGGGTCTTGAAGCGGACGTGCTGCACCGGGCTGGACAGGATCTCCGGCCCGACCAGCTCCTCGACGATGTCCAGGAGCCGCTCGTCGGTGATGAGGGCGAACATCGCCGGGCCGACGTTCAGCGGGGTATCGGTCCGGATCTCGCGCTGCGGGAGGCTGATGTCGAACGCCTGCAGGATGTCGCCACCGGCCGCTGCGCAGGCCGCCGTCAGGCGCTGGTCGAACGTCGATTCGCCGGCCGCGGCAGGGAGCCCGCTCTCGATGCGGTCGAGGATCGCGCTCCACTCACCCCGGCAGGCGCGGAAGCCGTCCGCCGGGTCGAAGACGTCCTCGACGATGGCGTACCCCTCGTCGAGGAACCGCGCGACCAGATCGGTTGCCGCTGCAGACATCGGCCGGCGGCCGATGCCGCCTCAGGCGACCACGCCGGTCAGGGCACTGTTGGCAACGACCTTCGCGAGCGCGTTGGAGACCGTGACGATCGCGCGCAGCCGGCGTCCACGATCGGCCGCCGCCAGCTGGTAGGTGGTGCGGGACGCGCCACGGATCGCGCCGCAATGCTTGCCGGCGGCATCGCACCGCACCCAGTGGACGGCGGTGGTCGGCGACGGGAACCCGGTGACCTTGAACGTGACGGTGAGGCGAGTGCCCACCTTGGCGCGCCCCTTCAGCTTCGGGGTGCCGACCGTGGGCGCGACACCGCGCGTGCGGGCGACGACGCCGACCGTCTTCGTCGCGCCGTACAGCGTGTGGTCGTCAGCGTCGAAGCGGAGCTCCTGCGTTTCGGGGAGTGCGAGGCCGCCCGTGAGGGGGGCCCACGTCGTGCCGCCGTCGGTCGTCCGGTAGACGCCGGCGCTGGTCGATGCGTAGGCGAGGCCGGCGACCAGCGGATCGAAGGCGACGTCGTTCACGAACGATTCGCCGATGCCGTTGGTCGCGACCGACCAGGTGGTGCCGCTATTCGTGCTTCGGAAGACTCCGCCGCCGGTCGTCGCGGCGAGCAACGTGGACGTCGATCCCGCGTCGAGCGAGATGCCCGCAACACCCATTGCGCCGAGGCCGTCGCTGCGCGCGGTCCACGAGGCCGCGGCGTTGTCGAGGTGATAGACCCCGGAGTACCCGGCGACGTAGATCGCACCGGGCGCGGCCGGGTCGGGCACGATCGCCTGGATGTAGAAGCCGAAGGGGAGCCCGGTGGTCGGGAGCACGTCCCAGGAGTCACCGTGGTTGGATGACCGGTTGACCGAGCCGCTACTCGCAGCGTAGATCGTCCCGGGTACCGACGGGTCGGCCTGCAGGACCTGAGCGGCGCTCGGCGCGCCGATGGGGAGAGCGGTCCAGGTGTGGCCCGAGTCGGTCGAGCGGAACGTACCCCGCCCGTTCGTCCCTGCGTAGGCGGTGGTGGGCGTTCCACTGTCGAACGCAACGCTGAACACCTGCCCCGTGGGCAGGCCGGTGCCGCTGGCCGACCACGTCTTGCCGCCGTCGGCGGATCGCTGCACCGCGTCGGCCTGGGTTGCGACCAGGACCAGGCCCGCCACCGTCGGCGACGGTGCCACGTTGGCGACCGCTACCGCGTTGATGCCGCCGCCGCGGGTCCAGTTGAGGCCGCTGTCGGTGGTGCGCCACAGCGGCCCCTGACCGGCGTTCGGATTCAACAACTGCCCTGAGAGGGCGAGGGCATGCCCGCCGACCGTCGCGTCGGCCACGATGCGCGGCGCGTAGGCTGCGGGCAACCCGCCGGTGACGGTCGTCCAGGTCGTCGCGCCGGAGCCGAGGCGCGAGATCGACCCATCGATCAACGTCGTGAACGCCACGCCGGCGCCGTCGACCGTCAGCGAGAGCTGGTAGTTGCTCGAGAGGCCCGCGGTGATGGCCTGCCACGCCGTGCCCCCGCTGGTCGCGATCCAGGCCGGGCCGGAGGTCGTCGCGGCGATGACGCGACTGCTGTTGGTGTCGATGCCCAGACCGACCACCGACAGGCTGGGCAGCGCGTTGTTCAGCGGCTGCCAGGTCGTGTCGCCGTCGGGGAGGAAGAACACCCCGCCCCCGTACTGCCAACCCCAGGCGGTGTGCGTGAACGGATCGACGACGATGCCGTCCAGGCCGTTGTAGGTGCCGAGGCCGCCGCCGACGTCGTCCCAGAACGCAGCACCGTCGGCATCCGTGCGGAAGACGCCGCCGCCCGAAATCGAGAAACGGGCGAAGAACGCCGTACCCGGTCGGCCGCGGTCGACGGCGACCGCCGTGAAGAACCCACCGGTGCCCGAGCCGGTGCCCGCGATCTCCGCCCAGGTCGCGCCGCCATCGAACGAGCGGTAGACGCCCGTGCGGGTGGCGGCGTAGACCGGCCCTCCGGGTGCCGGGTCGATCGCGAGACCCTGGATCTCCCGGTAGCCGATGGCCGGGACGCGGCTCCAGGTTGCGCCGCTGTCGCTCGACCGGTAGAGGGACCCGCCGTAGCCGCCGCTGACGAACCCCGCGTACGCCGTCGAACCCGCGAGCACGGCCGACGTCGGCGTCCCGCCCTCCTGCGCACCGGTCGCCCACGAGTTCAGACCCGCGGCCGCGACGGCCGGCGCGGCGAGCATGCCGGCCATGAGAAGGACCACGTACTGGAGCGTACGACGAGACACTGCAACCTCCCGGGGGCTGTTCAGAGCATACAGACGGCCGTTGCCGTGTCCGTGGATCGAGGTCTAGTGCGCGGTCATCGCGGCGACGACCCGGCGCCCGGCGCCTCGCGAACGGCCAGGCGGATCCGGTACAGCGAGCTCGTGGCCGTCATGTAGAGCGTGCGGCCGTCCTCACCGCCGAAGGCCACGTTCGCGACCAGCTCGGGGACGAGGATGCGGCCGAGCTCCGTGCCGTCGGGCGCCAGCACGTGGACGCCGTCCTCGGCCGAGGTGAAGACGTTGCCATGCTCGTCGACCCGCAGCCCGTCCGGGACGCCCGGATCGATGACCGCGAACACGCGCCCGTTGGCGAGCCGCCGGCCGTCGACGACGTCGAAGACCATGATGTGGTGGTTCACGCCGCGGCCGTCCACCGACGACGAGTCGGCGATGTACAGCAGCGAGCGGTCGGGGGAGAACGCGAGGCCGTTCGGCTCCTCCATGGTGTCGTTCACGACCTCGAGCGAGCCGGACGCCGGGTCGAGGCGGAAGACGTAGTTGCCGTCCTGCTCGGAGTCCGCCTTGTGGCCCTCGACGTCCGAGACGATGCCGTAGGGCGGATCGGTGAACCAGATCGCACCGTCCGGCGTGACGACCGCATCGTTCGGCGAGTTCAGGCGGCCGGCGCCGTAGCGGTCGACCAGCGTGACAACCGAGCCGTCGTGCTCGGTGCGGCTGACGCGGCGGGTGCCGTGCTCGCAGTGCACGATCCGTCCCTCGAGATCGCGCGTCGCGCCGTTGGCGTAGCCGCTGGGCTCGCGCCAGACCGTCATGCCGTCCGCCTCCGACCACCGCAGGATCCGGTCGTTCGGGATGTCGCTGAACAGGACGCAGCGCTCCTGCGGGAGGTAGACCGGGCCTTCGGTGAAGGTCGCGCCGGTTGCGAGCAACTCGACGGCGCCGGGGTCTGGCACGAGGTCGGTGAAGCGGTCGGTATGTGGCATCAGGTCGTCGATGCTAGCGCTCACAGGATCTCGCGGCCAGTGTCGGCGTACAGACCCGAGGCGATGAGCTCGACCGGGCTCGCCGCTCGGCGCAACTCCGGAGCGAGCACATCGAGCTTCGTCCAGCTGGGGACGGTCCAGACTGCCAGTCCTCGCGGATCCGGGCCGAGCCCGTCCTTGCGGTCGACGACGAGGTTGAGCGTGGCGTCGCCGTGGCCGGCCGCGCGCTCGCGGAAGAAGTCCGCCACGGTGTCGCGGTGGACGTCGCTCGCGAAGTCGAAGTACTCGCCGTAGTAGAGCCCGTCCCGGCCCTGCACCGGGGGAAGCAGCGCCTCGTACAGCCCGGCCCGGTCGACGCGTCCCGCCAGCGCGAACCGCGCCTCCAGGTCGGCCGCACCGCCGGACGAGAAGATCCGCTGCCACTCGTCCAGGCGATCGGTTCCGGCCGCCGGGTTCGACCAGGCATGAATGTACGAGGGTGTCGGACCGATCCGCCAGGTGCGGCCGATATTGAGGATCAGGTGGTCCTCCGGGTGCTCGTCGGCCCATCGGTTCGGGACATCGCGGGCGACCTCGTAGAAGCGGTCCAGGCTGGCGCCCTCGATGCGGGAGATGAACTCGACGTAGACGAACATCGCTTCCTTCCTGATCCGGTCAGCGGGTGAAACGGGAAGGGTCGAGTGGGGCGATCCAGTCGACCGGCTCGCCGCGGGCGAGCAGCGCGACGGCACGGCCCGTGGCCGGAGCCAGGGTGACGCCGAGCATGCCGTGGCCGGTCGCGACGATCAGCCCGGGTGCGCGGTCGACACGGCCGAGCAGTGGCAGCGAGTCCGGGGTCGCCGGGCGAAACCCGGCCCAGCCGGCCGTGCCGCTGGCCGCCGGGAGCTCGGACCGCAGGTAGGGCCGCGCGGCATCGAGCAGTTGCTGCGTGCGGTCGGCGCTGGGCAGGCCGTCCCTAGCGCCGAGCTCGAAGAAGCCGGCCAGGCGGGTGCCGTGGTCGAACGGCGATGTCCCGATCTTCGGTTCGCACAGGTAGAGCGGCATCGCCGGCGCGGGCCGCGGCACCTGGACGGTGACGGAGTAGCCCTTCGCGCCGATGATCGGAACGTTGAGGCCGATCGGGCGCAGCAGGTCGGCCGTACCGAGCGCGCTGGCCAGCACGACGAGGTCGCACCGGCGCTCGCCGGCCGGCGTGTCGACCGCCCACCCGCCGCCGGCCCGTCGCAGCGCGGTCGCCGTCGTGTGCTCGCAGATCTCGGCACCGCGCTCGCGCAGCCGCGCGGCCAGGCCCGCGACCAGCGTCTCCGGAGCGACGTGGCGATCGAGGCTCGCCCGGGTCGCCCAGCCGATGGCATCACCCAGTCCGGGCTCGAACGCCCGGGCCTCGTCGCCGCTCATGCCCTCGATCTCGCCGGGGAACCCGAGCGGGAGCAGCGCCGCGAACAGCGTCTCGAACCAGTGCAGGCCCGCGCGCGTGCGCGCGACGGCGAGCAGCCCGGCCCGGTGCTCCTCGAACTGGACGCCGTCCGCGCGCATGTCGTCGAGCGCCTCGAGCGAGCGGATGGTCAGGTCGAACAGCGCCTTCACGCCGCGCTCGAACGCCGCCGGCCGCGACGCGCGCGCGAACCGCCACAGCCAGCTCACCCAGGCCGGGTCGAGGCGCGGGCGGATCACGAGTGCACCACGCGGGTCGAACGCCGAGCGCAGGCCGGTCGCGAGCATCCCGGGTGCCGCGAGCGGCGTCGCCAGGCTCGGCGTCACCCAGCCGGCGTTCCCCGCCGAGGCGCCGCCGCCCACGGTGCCGGCGTCCAGCAGGACGAGGTCGTCGGCCACCTCCAGCAGCGCGTACGCGCACGCCGTCCCGATCACGCCGCCGCCGATGACGATCACCTTCACGGCGGCAGTATCGGGTTTTCCGCGAGGCGCGCCGTCGACGCGCGCGCGTCAGCTGCCGCTGGAGATGATCAGGACGACCTGGCTGCCCGTGGCCACGGTCGCGCCGGCGTCGGGCGTCTGGTAGAGCACCTCGTCGGCCGGCTTGCCGCTGCCGTCGATCTTGAGCGAGCTGACCGTGAGGCCGGCCGCCTCGAGCGTCGAGGTGGCGTCCTTCAGAGTCTCGCCGACGACGTCGGGCAGCTTCACGTCGGGGGCCGGCGACGCTGCCGGTCCGCGGGAGACGAGCATCGCCACCGCGGTGCCGGTCGCCACCGCCGTGCCGGCTGCGGGAGCCTGGCTGATGACCGTGCCCGCGGCCACGGTGTCGCTGAAGTCCTCGAACGGCGTCGCCCCGAGTCCCGCGGCGCCGAGCTTCTGGGTCGCGCTCGCCACGGTTGCGCCGACGACATCGGGGACGTCCACGGTCGTGGCCGCCGGACCGGTCGAGACGACGACGCCCACCGTGGTGCCCGGCGGTACCTGCTGGCCGGCCTTCGGGCTCTGCGAGACGACCGAGCCGGCCGCGACCGTGGCATTGGCGGCCTCCGTCACCGATGCCTCGAGCTTTGCGTCGGTCAGTGCCTTGACGGCGTTGTCGCGGGTGCCGCCGACGACGTCCGGCACCGCCACCAGGTCGCTCTTGGCCGCCACCACGAGGTCGACCTTCGAGCCTTCGTCGACCTTCGATTCCGCCGCCGGGTCCTGCGAGAGCACCGCGCCCGGTGCCTGGTCGGTGCTGGCGCGTTCGGTGATCGTCCCGACCGCGAGCTTCGCGTCGGCGAGGGCCTGCTCGGCCTTGGCCTGCGACAGGCCCACCAGCGAGGGCACCGCGACCGTCGCGGTGCTGGAACGTCCCGTGTAGAGCACGACGGCGAGGATCGCTGCGAGCACCGCGACGCCCGCCAGCACCCACGGCCAGATCGGCTTGCGCTGGGCCGGCGCCGACGCCCGTTCCTCCGGGAGCTGGGCGATCACGACCCCCGCCGGAACCGTCGGGCTGAGAACGCGGACGGTGGCCGGCTGCAGAGCGAGCCGCTCGAGCGTCTCGGCAGCGCCCGCCTCTGTCTGGCCGATGACCGTCGGCACGCCGACGAGTGCGAGCCGGTCGTCGGGCCGGCCCGACGAGATCAGCAGGGCGGCCGCACCGCTGACGGCCGCCGGGTCGGCGGGTCGCGGCCACTGCCCGGCGACGGTGCCGTGCGCGTACGAGGCGTTCGGCTGGACGACGGAGTGCGACCTGAGGCCGCTGCGCTCCATCGTGTCCTGCGCCTGAGCCTGCGGCTTGCCCATCACATCCGGGACGACGACGCCCGGAGTGCCGGTGGGCGGCGGCCCGTCGGAGACGATCAGGACCACGGTCGACCCGAGCGGGATCGCAGTGCGTTCGACGGTGGTGGAGTCCTGCGTGCCGGTCATCGGGTCCGCGCTGACTGTACCAGCGTTGCCCGTGCGCGCCCCGGCGCCGTCGAGATGACGCTTGCATGACAGGACTCGCCCTCGAGCAACCCTGAGGCGATGATGGCGCTGCGAGCAACCCTGGAGGAATCCCGTGCCGACCCATCCCGAACCCACGCCGGATGATCGTCTCCTGTCCGCCCGGAGCCGGCGCTCGGCGCTCGCCATCGGGCTCGGCGGCGTCGCCGCGTGGGCCGCGGGACTCCTCGGTCGTCAGGAAGAGGCCGACGCGGCGGTTGGCGGGGCCGTCCGGCTCGGGAAGGCGAACAGCGCAGGTACGGCAACGACCAAGGTCGCCTCGGGCGGCTCGTCCGCCGCGGTCTTCGGCAACCAGACGGCCGGCGGGGTCGGCCTCCGGGGTGATTCCGCCAGGGGCACCGGGGTCCTCGGCACGGCCAGGGCCGCAGACCGCTTCGGAGTCCGAGGCCGCAACGTCGCGGCGGCGCCTGGCGCCGGCGCCGGGGTTTCGGCCGAGGGCGGCAACACCCACGGGTTGATCGCGACGACGACGAACGCCTTCGCCGATGCGATCAGGGCCACCAACTCGGCGTCGGCCGGCCAGGTCGGCGTCGCCCTCCGCGCGACTGCGGTGGGCGGCCAGGCCATCGTCGCCACCACCGCGACCGGTGTGGCGGCGATCGAGGCGGACAACACGGGTCCGGGCGGCATCGGCGTTGCCGGCAACGCGGTCGACGGCGCCAACGGGATCGGCGTGGCCGCCAACGGGTCGCAGTCCAACGGCATCGGCGTGCGGGCCTCGGGCTTCGTCGGAGTCGATGCGGCCTCGTTCACCCCGGGTGGCACCGGCGTCCGCGGCAATGGCGTCGGCGCCGACTCGATCGGCGTCTCGGGCTCGACCTCCGGCAGCGGCCAGGCCGTCGGCGTGCAGGGCCTGGCGTCGAGCACCGCGCTGGCCGGCGTGCTGGGTACGCACCTTGCAGGCAGCGGGCAGGTGTTCGGCGTGGTGGGCAAGACCGCGTCGACGGGCGGGGTCGGCGTCGTGGGCAACGCGACCGCAGCCGGCGCCTCGAACGGCGTCGGCGTCTCCGGCAACTCGCAGGGCTCCGGCGCCGGCGCAGCCGGCGTGGTGGGCAGCTCGGGCCTGCTGGGCGTCAGGGGTGTGGCCAGCTCCGTGAATGGCGTCGGCGTGCACGGAGAGAACCTCACGCCCACCGGCGGCAGCGCCAACGTCGGCGTCGTCGGCACCGTGGCGAGCGCCGGGGCCATTGGCGTGCTGGGGACGAGTCCCGCCACCACCGGCGCGGGCATCGGCGTGGTCGGCACCAGCATCGGTGCGAGCGGCATCGGCGTGCTCGGCACCGGCCTCGGTGCGAGCGGCATCGGCGTGCAGGGCTCCGGCGCGATCGGAGTGTCCTCCATCGGCACCCTGACGGTGGCCGGCAACGCGCAGGTCAGTGGCGCGGTGAGCGCCGCCGCCATCGTCGCCGGCGTCAAGAACTTCAAGATCGACCATCCGCTCGATCCCGCCAACCGTTACCTGACCCATGCCTGCGTCGAGAGCGACGCCCACCGGAACCTGTACGACGGGACGGTCGAGCTCGGTGCCGACGGCGGCGCCCGGGTTGCCCTGCCGGATTGGTTCGAGGCCCTCAATGGCGACATCCGCTACCAGCTGACCGCCATCGGAGTCGCCATGCCCGGTCTCCATGTCGCCCGGGCGGTGGAGGGGAACGCGTTCGAGGTCGCGGGCGGCGCGCCGCGCGGCACCGTCTCGTGGCAGCTCAGCGGCGTGCGCCGCGACGCCTGTGCGAGGTCGAACCCGGTGGTCGTCGACGAGGCCAAGCCGGGGGCCGAGAGAGGCCGCTACCTGCACCCGGAGGCCTTCGGGGTGGACCCGGCCAGGAGCATCGCCGCGCTGGCGATCCCGGCCGCTCCATGAACTCGCTGCCGGCGCCGGTGCCGCCCTGCGCTTCGGGCTAGACTCCTGACACGTGCCCGGTCGAACCGACTTCACCACCGAGGAAGCGCGCCGGTTCGGCGCCGAGGTCGGCATCGACTGGGATGCCGCGCCGTTCGACGTCGAGGAGTTCCGCAGTGGGATGAACGTCGAGCTCGAGCACGGGCTCACGGATCCGGCCACCAACGTGACCGGCGACGACGCGCTCACCACTGCCAGGATCGCCCTCGCGCACCTGAACGAGTTCAGCGATTACTACACCCGGCTCGCCCGGATGGAGGACGAGGCGCGACGCGATCACGGCGGCTGAGATCGCGGGCGTTGGGCCTACCATGCCGGTGATGCCTGACCGGAAGGGAGTCCTCATGGCCGCGACGACCATCGACCACGCCCGGTGCGGCGGGTGACCTCGCAGGAGTCCGGTCCGCCGGCGCGCGCCTACAGTCCGTCGCCACGGCCGACCTTCGCCGAGCCCACGCTGGTGACACGGACGTCCGTCACCCGGCACGTCTGGGGTGACGACGAGGCTGGCGAGGTGATGGACTGGATCTACGTGTCCTCGGCCGAGATCCACGCACTCGTGTTCGGTCTCGCCCCGGGCGGCGCGTTCCGCCACTCCCGCGAGTTCCGCACGGTCTTCGGCGCGGACGAGCTGCTGCAGGTCCTCTCGGGCGAGATGATCATCGCCAACCCCGAGACGGGTGAGGTCGAGCTGGTGCCGGCCGGCGGCAACGTGTTCTTCCGCGCCAACACCTGGCACCACGCCTTCGCCCACGGCACCGAACCGCTCCGCGTGCTCGAGCTGTTCGCCCCGCCCCCGGCCGCCGGCACCTCCGGCGCCTACTCCCGCACCCGGCCCTACCTCGAGGTGTCCACCTACACGCGTGACCACCTGCTCGGGGCGCTCCCGGCGAGCGGGCACGAGCAGTCGATCATGCAGCTGCGCGACGCCGACATCTCCTACCGGCTCGAGGGCGGCGCGCTCGTGGGCCTCCTCATCAGCACCGAGTACATCACGGTCGCCCGCACGAGCCTGTCGCCGGGGGCGCGTTCGCCGATCCACGCTCATGCCGGCGACGAGGTGCTGTACGGGCTCACCGGGTCGCTCGTCGTGCGGGCATGGTGGGAGGAGCGGACGTTCGTGTTCGAGGTCGGGCCCGACGACGCCGTGTACCTGCCCCGCGGCGCGCGCCACGAGTACCGGAACGTGAACGGCGTCAACGCGACCGCGCTGGTGGGAGTCGCGCCGGACTACCGGGACGCATGATCCTGGCCCTCGACGTCGGCGGCACCAAGACCGCCGGTGCGCTGGTCACGCCCGACGGCCAGATCGTCGCCCGGCGGACGGTGCATGCCCCCCGGGGCGAGCTCGCCGATCCCGGCCTCGACGCCACGCTGCGGCTCGCGCGGGAGCTCGCGGAGCATGCCGCGGACCTCGGCGGTGCCGTCTCCGCCATCGGTGCCGGCTTCGCCGAGTACGTCGACCGCGACGGCCGGCTCACGAGCCGGGAGGTGCTCGGCTGGGTGCGCCAGCCGGGCGACGACCTGCGTGAGATGGCACCCGGCGTGGTCGTGACGATCGCGTCCGACGTTCGCTGCGGCGCGCTCGCCGAGGCGATCCGGGGAGCCGGGCACGGGCTCGGCAGCTTCCTCTACGTCTCCCTCGGCACCGGCCTGTCGTCGGCCTTCGTCCACCGCGGGGAACCGATCGCCGGGCACCGCGGCGAGGCGATCGCGATCGGGGAGTGGCCGGCTCCCGGGTTCCGCAACCTCGAGGCCGCCTGCTCGGGCGCCGGCATCGCCGCCCGGTTCGAGGCGGAGACCGGTATCGGCGGCGACGGCAGCCGTGCCGTCGTGGCGCTCGCCGCCGAGGGCGACAGACGGGCGCAGGCGATCCTCGCCGACGCCGGCGACAGGCTCGGGTCGGCGCTGGCCGACGCCGTCGCCCTGCTCGACCCCGAAGCCGTCATCCTCGGCGGAGGGCTCGGTGCCGCAGTCACGCCGCTGCACGACGCGCTTCGCGACGCCTACACCGAGCGGGCCTCGCGCCGGCCGGGTGCGCCGGCGTTGCGCAGCGCCGGCCTTGGTGCCGACGCCTGCCTCCTCGGTGCCGCCATCGTCGCCGGCCGGGCCGCGACGGTCTGCGGTGCGCGGATCCTCCCGGAGCTGTCGGTACGGCGGGGACGCGCTGCGATCGCCTTCTACCAGGCGGCATTCGGGGCGGTTGAGGAGTACCGGGTCGGCGGCACCGACCAGCACGAGGAGGTCGTCGCACAGCTCTCGGCCGGCGGTGCGCAGTTCTGGGTGTCGGACGAGGCACCCGCCCACGGGAACCACAGCCCCGAGTCGCTGGGCGGGACGACCGCGCGGATGCTCCTGATCGTCGACGACCCCGCCGCCCTGATGGAGCGTGCGGTCGCCACCGGCGCCACCGAGCTCGCGCCGGTCGCAACCGAGCACGGCTGGTTGCTGGGGCGGATCGTGGATCCCTTCGGCCACCACTGGGAGATCGGCAAGCCGCTCGGCGCCTGGCCGCCGGTGGTCCAGAGCTAGACCGGTGCGGCGTTCGCGCGCAGGATCGAGACGGCGCGAACGGTGAGCCACCCGCGCCACTCCAGCGCGGCGGCGGGCGAGTAGGACGCCCAGTCGCACGGCCAGCCGCCATCGGCGCACTGGGCTGCGCGCAGGGTGCCGAGCTCCTGCGCGACGATGGCGGGATCGAAGAGGGCGCGGGCAGCCGTGCCCGGCACCGGCGCGAAGTCGAGCGCGTTGATGGCCTCGTCCGCGAGGCCGCCGACGACGTGCACGCGGCCGTCGGCCGGAATCGATCGCCGGATCCGTGCGAGGTCCGCGTGGGCGTCGGGGTACGCGTCGACCGCGGCATCCAGGAACTGGACGACGAACTTCAGCTCCAGCGCGTGCCCGGGCGGAGCGCCGTTGCGAATGCGCCCGAGGCAGTGGGCGGTCGCCTTCGCCAGCCAGGGGTGATCGGCGACGGCAGGGTCGGTCCGCCCGATGCGGAGCGCGAGCGCGGCCAGGGCCGGAGTCAGGAGCAGCGACGACGCCGACGGGTCGGCGTCGACCCAGAAGGGCGCGCATCCGACGGGCTCGTCCACGGGCAGCGCGAACGGGGCGCCGCCGTCCGGGAGGCTGATCCGATCCAGCCACGTGCACAGCTCTGCGGCCCACGGATGGGTCGTCGGAGCGATCTCCGCGAACACCTCGAACGCGTGCAGCGCGGCGGACGGCTGGCTGTCTTGCGCGCGCAGGTCGGGTTCGAGCCCGGAGCCGAAACCGCCGTCGTCGTTGCGGTAGCCGGCCAGCGCGGCCACCACCGACCCGGCCGACGCGCGCCCGAGCATCAACTCGAGCCGGCGCCGGTCGAGGAGCCGCGCCGTGGTGGTCATGAAGGCCACGGCAGCTGGAAGATCTCCGACCATGCTGATAGGTTGGCACGGGAGGTGACCGTGTCGAAGGTGAAGAGTCAGATCACGATGTCGCTGGACGGGTTCGTCGCCGGGCCGCGCCAGAGCCTCGAGAACCCCATCGGCGAGGGCGGCATGGGCCTCCACACCTGGGCGTTCGCGACCCGGACGTTCCGCGAGCAGCAGGGCCTGGAGGGCGGCGACACCGGGCTCGACGACGATCACGCCGGCCGGTGGAGCCGGAACACCGGCGCCACCGTGATGGGGCGCAACATGTTCGGACCGGTGCGGGAGGCATGGACCGAGCCGGCCTGGACCGGCTGGTGGGGCGACGATCCCCCGTTCCACACGCCCGTCTTCGTGCTGACCAACCACGCGCGCGACCCCGTGGAGATGGAGGGCGGTACGACGTTCCACTTCGTCACGGACGGCATCGACGTGGCGCTCGAACGGGCCATCGCCGCGGCCGACGGCCGTGACGTGTCGATTCCGGGCGGGGCCTCGACGGTGCAGCAGTACCTCCGGGCCGGCCTGATCGACGAGTTGACCGTTCACGTGGCCCCGGTGTTCCTCGGCGCGGGCGCCCGCCTGTTCGAGGACCTGCCGGAGGCGCTGTCGGCGTTCGAGTGCGTCGAGCTCACCAGCTCGCCCGCCGTGGCCCACTTCTCCTACGCCCGCCGGGCGTAGGTTCAACTCTCCAGGCGACCCTGGAGCCAGGCGACGACGTCGAGTGATGCGGAGAAGTGCGCCATCGGCGGCCCCTCCAGCGGGATGCCGAAGGGCGCCGTGACGGAGCAGCGAGCGATCTCCGCCGTGGCAGGTTGCAGCGGCCACGGGACGTGGTCGACCTCCTGGCGGCGCGTGTGGCCGCGGCGGTTGGCCGCGTAGAGGCAGTAGCGCTCGACCAGGTAGTACTCCAGCGAGCCGGGCTCGCTGCGCACGGGCGGCCCGGTCGGGCGGTACCGGACGTCCAGTTCCACGGCGCCCGAGCGCGCGTCGTCACGGGCGCTGGTGTAGTGGAAGGTGTCTCCGTCGCGCTGCAGGGCGATGCTCGCGTCGTGGTAGGGAAGGTTGAAGGCCGCCCGGGCGACGCGGACCGCGAGCCTGCCTCCCGCGTCCAGCGAGAGGAACCAGACGCCCGGTTTTCCGCCGGCCGTCACGTAGGTGCGGACGTTGAGCTCGCCGAAGTCGGCGACGCGCCGCACGCGGGGAATCATCCGAGGGCTCACGTCGGACATCAGGAACGGCACCACGCCGAGCCAGGCCGCGCCGTCGAACGTGTCCAGCACGAGCGGGGGCGGCAGCAACGGCGCAAGCAACTCGGGCTCGACGCGCCAGTGCAGGAAGCAGAGGTCGTGCCAGCGCATCCGCATGATCCACGGCGCTCGGGGTGCGGGCCACGGCCGGTAGGGACCGTCGGTGCGCTTCACGCTGCTCCGCGCATCCGCGCCGATCAGTTCGTCAGCAGCGTGCGGAGCGTGCGGCCGGCGTCGAGATCGGCGAGGGCCTCGACGGCCTCGGCCAGCGGCCGGCGGCCGGAGATCAGCTCGTCGAGGTCGAGCGAGCCGTCCATGTACAGGTCGACGAGTCGCGGGATGTCGCGGCGGGGATCGACCGACCCGTAGTTCGAGCCGAGGATGCGCTGGTTCGCCTCGGCCAGGACCAGCGGCTCGAACGTGGCGCGCGCCCCGGTTGGCGGCAGCCCGACGATCACCGCTGCACCACCCGGGCCGAGTGCGCGGATCGCCTGCTCGGTCGTCTCGATCCGCCCGATCGCGTCGAACACGTAGTCGAGGCCTTCGACCACCGAGTCGCGCAGCTGCTCGACCGGATCGCCGCCGGACGCATCGATCGCGTCGGTCGCGCCCAGCCGGCCGGCGACCGCGAGCTTGGCGGGGTTCACGTCCACCGCGACGATCCGGGACGCCCCGGCAAGCCGCGCTCCCTGCACGCACGACAGGCCCACGCCGCCGAGCCCGATCACGGCCACGGTCGCACCCGCCTCGACCCGCGGCCGTGTTCTGCACGGCGCCGACGCCGGTGGCGACCGCGCACCCCACGATCGCGATCACGTCGAGCGGCGCGTCAGCGCGCACCTTGACGGCTCCCGACGCGGGCACGACGACCCGCTCGGCGAAGGACGAGACGCCCAGGTAGTGATGCAGGACGCGGCCGTCGCGTGAGAAGCGGCTGGTGCCGTCGTACAGCACTCCGGTGGTCGCGACCCGGGCGGCCGTCTCGCACTGCCACGGTCGACCCAGCCGGCACTGACGGCAGTCGCCGCACTGCGGCACCCAGGAGAGGACGACGTGGTCGCCGACGGCCAGATCGGTGACGCCCTCGCCGAGCGCGGTCACGACGCCGGCCCCCTCGTGGCCGAGCACGACCGGCAGCGGGATCTCCCATTCGCCGCGGATCACGTGCAGGTCGGAGTGGCAGACGCCGGCGGCGGCGATCGCGACCTCGACCTCGCCGGCATGCGGCCCGGCGAGCTCGACCTCGGCGATCTCGATACCGCCGGCCGTGCCGTCGTAGATCGCTGCCCGGACGGTCGTCATGGACGCAGAGCCTACCGGCTCTTCCGTCCTCCGCGTACGATCCTGCCTCAACCGGAAGGGGGGCGCCATGGCAACGGTCGCAGTCATCGGGCTCGGCAACATGGGTTCGACGCTCGCGCGGACCCTGTCTTCGGCAGGTCACGACGTGACGGCGTGGACGCGATCGCCGGAGCGCCGCGCAGCCTACGCCGCCACGGGCGGCACGACCGCCGAGACCCCTGCGGCCGCCTGCCGCGCGGCGGAGCTCGTCGTGGCCTGCGTGGCGGACTACGACGCGACCCGGGCAGTGCTGACCGAGGCCGGTGCCGATGCGCTCGAGGGCCGGACGCTCGTCCAGCTCGCGAGCGGCGGCCCGGCGGACGCCCGGTCGCTGGCGGTGTGGTTGGAGGGATACGGGGTCGACTACATCGACGGCGCGATCCTGACGTTCCCGGCCCGGATCGGGGACGAGCCGACCATGATCGCCTACAGCGGCTCGCGAGCGGGCTTCGACCGGCACCGGGACACCCTGCTCGCCCTCGGCCGGCGATCGGCCTTCGTCGCCGACGACGTCGGCGGGGCGGCCGCGGTCGACCTCGCGTGGCTCAGCTTCTACTACGGGGCCAGCATCGGGCTGCTGCAGGGAGTGGCCTTCTGCGAGGCCGAGGGAGTCGATCCCGGCAAGGCGTTCGATGCGGTGCCCTCGCTCCTGGTCGAGATCGCGGCCGAGGCGGACTACTACCGGGGCCTGATTGCCCGCGGCGACTACCGGGGCGATCAGGCGGCGATCGACACCCACCTCGCCGCCATCCACCACATCGTCGCTGCCGCCGAGACCAGCGGTGTCAACGCCGCCTTCCCGCGCCTGGTGCGGGATGTCTACGAGAAGGCGGTCGCCGGGGGCCACGGCGGTGAGGAGGCCGCGGCCACGATCGAGGTCCTCAGGCAGCCTGGCTGACGGGCGCGCCCGCTTGACGCAGGCGGCTCGGGGCTGGTGAACTGCACGGCACATGCTGATCTACATCGAGTACATCTCGCGGCGCCCGGGGGTCGGGCTGCACGAGTTCCACAAGGTCGCCGGCGGCGGGCAGTCGGGCTGGGCCGGCGACTACGGCGATGACATCGCCCTCCTGAACCTCGGCCGCTCGTGGCGGCTCGGCCCGGACCCCGAGTACCTCAGCGCCTGGTACACGCCGGACGCGGGACTCGAGCGCATCGACTTCTGGGAGCAGACGTTCCGCTCGGGCGATGCCGACGCCTACGAGGAGCCCTTCCGACTCGCCGCCAGGATCGACCGCGCTGGCTGCTACGAGCCCATCGGCGAGCCCGTGCGGGGTACCCACGGGCGTTACTACGCCGAGTGGTTCGAGCCTGCCCCCGACGCGTCGCGCGACGAGCTCGCGACGTGGTTCGCCGGGCGCGCTGCCCGGCACGGCGACCTGGTGCTGAACCTGGCGTGCCTGCGGATCGGCCATCTCGGGCCGGACCCTCGCGGTCTCGCCGTGTGGGGGCTCCCCAGCTGGGGCGCCAGCGACGCGATCGCCCGGGAGCTCGACGCTGTCGGGCACCCCGTCCGGCTCGTGACGGCTTCGTTCTACGCGGACTGGGGGCAGGAGCAGCTGTGACGGCCCGGTCCGCGTGACCTTCCTGGTCGGCACCGACACGCTCTGCTGGCACATGCGCCTCGCGACCGGGCGCGTGACCGTGGAGGACGTCCTCGACGTCTCGGCGGCGCTGGGCGCCGACGGCGTCGGCGTGAACCTCCATCACGTCCGCAACCATCCCGACCTGGTTGCGCTGGCGGGCCGGGCGCGAGACCTGGGCCTGCGGCTGGGCGCCTCGGGCGATTTCCTCGGCGCCGCGCGCCGTGGCGACGCGGTGGCGTCCGGCGTGGAGCGCGTGCGGCAGTGGCTGGAGGGGGCGGTCGCGCTGGAGAGCGACTACCTTCGGGTCGCCTCCGGCTTCTACCGCGCGGAGCTGGCGGGGGAGCCGGACGTGATCGATCGCGAGCGCGAGTTCGTGACCGCGGTCCTCGCGGCGACCGCCGACGAGGCCCTCTCCGCCGGGGTGCGCCTCCTGCTGGAGAACCACTCCGACTTCACGATCGCGGAGTACCGCCGCATCGTGGCCGACGTCGGAGCCGGCCGGATCGGGGTCTTCCTCGATGTCATCAACCCGATCGCGGCCTTCGACGAGCCGCTCGGCGTCATCGCCGAACTCGCGCCCCTGGCGTACGCCGGCCACGTCAAGGACTACGTGCTGGAGTCGATCCAGCAGCCCGATGCCTATCACCGGCGCGGCTTCTCGGTGCTCTACCGCTACCCCGGTGAGGGGCAGGCGGATCTGCCTGCCCTGCTCGGCGCGCTCCGCGCCGCGCGCGATCCCGCCGCGCCCTATCTGCTCACCATCGAGGGGCTCGACAACCGGGCGGAGGTCGACGACCAGGCCGCGCGGATCGCCCCCGCCCTCGCGCTGGTGCGCTCGCTCGTCGGCGACGGCTGAGCGATCAGCCGGCCGCCGCGATCAGCGACACCGAACCGATCACGAGCGCGACGCCCAGCCACTGACGGACCAGGAGCCGTTCGCCCAGCACGGCGGCGGCGAGGATGACCGCGATCGTCGAGTACTGGATCGCGATCGGCGCGGCGATCGCGACCGGTCCCCGCGCGAAGGCGGCGATGTAGGCCGCGAACCCCGCCGTCTCGAGCACCAGCGCGGGCACCACCAGGCGCCAGGGCGGTCGCCGCAACCGCTGGTGGCGCAGCAGCCACGGCGCCATCACGACGACGACCGCGAAGCGGTAGGTGAGGATCGTCCAGAGGATCCCGGCATCCTGTGCGGTGGCGGACAGGGCGATCACGTAGACGCCGTAGAGGAGCGCCGACACCATCGCCAGCACGGTGCCTCCTCCGCCCGCGATCGAGCTCCTGCCCGCGGCCGCCAGGGCAACGCCGGCGGCGGCTCCGGCGACGCCGATCGCGGCCGGCGTGGACAGGTGCTCGTCGAACAGGATCACGCCGAGCACGACCGCCACGGCGGCCTGGGTGGTGATCACCGGCGAGATCACCGACAGGCGCCCGCGCTCGAGCGCGACGAAGTACAGCGTCGTCGCGGCCACGTTCACCAGGTTGGCCGCCAGCGCCAGGGCCAGCGCCCGGCTGCCGCCGGGCGGCGCGCCCGACAGCAGCGCGAGTGGTGTGGCGAGCACCAGGCCCCCGATCGCCAGCCAGCCGATCAGCGCGATCGCGCCGTACGCCTTGGCGAGCTGCAGGAACAACAGCTCCATGGCGCCCCAGAGCCCGGCGCAGAGCAGCGCGAGCGCGACCGTCACCGGCGTCGGGTCAGTGGATGCCCTTGTGCTCGCCGCCATCGACGAGCAGCGTCGCTCCGGTGATCCACGTCGCTCGGCGCGAGCAGAGGAAGACCACGGCGTCCGCGACCTCCTCGGGCCGTCCGAACCGGCCGCCGGGGATGCCGGCCAGCGTGGCGGCGTGGTAGGCCGGGTCCTCGGTGCGGGCGGTCTCCCAGTAGCCGCCCGGCGTGTCGATCGCGCCGGGCGCCACCGCGTTGACGCGGATCCCCAGCGGCGCATTCGCGACCGCGGCGTTCTTCACCCAGGCGAGCAGCGCCGCCTTCATGACGCTGTAGGCGTGGTGACGGGTCTCGCCGGTCATCCCGTGCACCGACGCGAAGGCGCAGGCCGCGAACGGGATGCCGGGCTGCGTGCGCTTCAGCTCGTCGACGAGGCGGACGGCCGCCATCAGGTCGACGGCGAAGGCGGCGGCGTACTCGTCCTCGGTGCCCGTCTCGCCGTTCGCCGTCGCCACCGGCACCACCACGTCGACCGGCGCGACGTCGTGGGCGGCGGCGACGATCGCCCGGACGCCCTCGAGGGTCGACACGTCGCCCGCCAGCGGTGCGATCGCGTTCGGGTGCCGCGCGCAGGCCGTGACGCGCGCGCCCTCGGCCCGGAACGCCCGCACGACCTCGGCGCCGATGCCCCGGCTGGCGCCGGCGACCAGCACGTGGGCGCCGGTGAGACCGAGGTCCATCAGCTGTCCCGGGGCAGGAGCACGCAGCTGGTCGGGTCGACCCGCAGGGTGACGGTCGTGCCGACCTCGATCGCCGTGCCCGACGTCGCCTCGGCCTTCACGGCCTCGGGGAGGCCGGCCACGTCGACCCGGTACGTGAAGCCCGTGCCGCGGAACGCGACGTCGGTGATCGTCCCCACCAGCGGCCCCTCCGGCCCCGGCACGACGCCGACCAGCTCGGGGCGCAGCACGAGCCACGCCGGCCCGGTCATGTCGGTCGTGATCGGCAGCCGCGTGCCGCCGATATCGATCGATCCGACTGCCGCCTCGCCCGGGATCACGTTCGCGTCGCCGACGAAGCGGGCCGCGAACGACGTCGCCGGCCGGCGGTAGATGTCCTGCGGCGCATCGATCTGGATCAGGCGGCCGGCGTCGAACACGGCGATCCGGTCGGACAGCGCCAGCGCCTCGCGCTGGTCGTGCGTGACGTAGACGAACGTCGCGCCCGTCTCGCGGTGCACCCGTCGCAGCTCGACCTCCATCTCCAGCCGGATCTTCAGGTCGAGCGCCGACAGCGGCTCGTCCAGCAGCAGGACCTGCGGGCGGTTCACCAGCGCCCGCGCGAGCGCGACCCGCTGCATCTGGCCGCCGGACAGCTCGTGCGCCCGGCGATCGCCGTACCCCTCGAGCCGCACCAGCGCGAGCGCCTCGGCGACGCGCTGCTTCTGCTCCGACCGCGAGACGCGGGCGATGCGCAGCCCGAACGCGACGTTCCCGGCGACGTCGAGATGCGGAAACAAAGTCGGCCGCTGGAACACCATGTTGACGGGGCGCTTGTGCGGCGGCGTGCCCGTGACGTCGGTCCCGGCCAGGAGCACCCGGCCGTTGGTGGGCCGGATGAACCCGGCGATCACGCGCAGCAGCGTCGTCTTGCCGCACCCGGAGGGCCCGAGCAGGGTGAGCAGCTCGCCGTCGGCGATCTCGAGCGACGACGTCGTCGAGGGCGGTGACGCTGCCGTAGCGCTGGGTCACGCCCTGGATGTGCACGCGCGGCGACCTGGGCTCGCTCATACCAGTACTCCCGGTGTCGCCGCGTCACGCGTGCGTTGTCTCTGACGCTCGGCGCGGAGGGTGAACGCGAACGCGACGATCCACAGCAGCAGGGTGATCGCCATGAGCAGCGTCGAGATGACGTTGATGCTCGGGTCGACGGTGCGGCGGAGGCTCGACCAGATGTACATGGGAAGCGTCGATTGCGGCCCGATCACGAAGAACGTGATGATGAACTCGTCGAACGACAGCGCGAACGCGAGCGAGGTGGCTCCCGCCAGTAGCGGCCAGATCTGGGGGAGGGTGACGCGCCGGAACACGAGCCACGGGCTCGCGCCGAGGTCCTGCGCCGATTCCTCGAGGGCCACGTCGAGCCGGTCGAGGGCCGCCACGGCGATCAGCAGGAAGTACGGAAAGACGTACACCAGGTGAGCGATCGTGACGGTCGTCAGGCTGGCCTGGACGTTGAACTTCGTGAACCACGTGAGCAGGCCGATGCCGATGAACAGGCCCGGGATCGTCAGCGGCAGGAAGAACAGGAACGCGAGTGGCGGCCGCAGCCGGCCGGGCACCCGGGTCAGGCCGTAGGCGGCCGCGGTGCCGATCACGACCGTCACCAGGCTGACCGACACGGCCACGATCGTGCTCGCACGGAGCGCGGCGCGGAACTCCTCCGAGTCGAGCACTTCGCGGTACCAGCGCGTCGAGAAGCCCTGGAACGGGAACGACAGGTTGCCCGTCGAGTGGAACGAGAAGAGGACGACGATCGCCAGCGGCGCGTACAGGAAGATCAGGGCCAGCAGCACGATCACGCCGGTGACGGGGCTGCGCTGTCGCTCCGACCTCACGACACGAACCGCACTCTCCGCACGCCGAGCAGGCGCAGGGCGAGCATGACGAGGCCGTAGAGGACCACGAACGCGACCAGCATCGAGATCGCCATCGCCGCCCCGAGCGGCCAGTCGCCGGTCGACACGAAGCTCTCCTTGACGCGCACCCCGATCATGATCCCGTCCTTGCCACCGAGGAACTCGGGCGTCACGTAGTCCGATGCCGAGAGCACGAACACGAACACGAAGGCCGTCGCCGCGGGGGCGGCGACGAGCGGGAGGATCACCCGCGTCCAGCGGCGCAGTGCCCCGGCGCCGAGGTCCTGCGCCGCCTCCAGCAGCCCCGCGCCGATCGGCCCGAACGCGGCGTAGAGCACCAGCACGGTGTACGGCAGGAAGATGTGAACCAGGGCGACGGTGACGGCGAACCGGCTGTACAGCAGGAACTGCAGCGGGTCGTGGATCAGGCCGAGGCTCTCGAGGCCCGTGTTCAGCACGCCGCGGCGCCCGAGGATCGTCCGCCACGCGTAGATCCGCACCAGGTACGACGCGAACAGGGTGGCGGTGATGAGGAAGAGCACCGGCACCTGCCAGCGACCGGCGGCGTACCGGAGCCAGAAGGCGATGGGCAGGGAGATGCCGACCGTGGCGGTCGCCGCGTAGAAACCGGTCCAGAACGAGTTGCCCGCCAGCGTCTTGTTGACGTTCGAGCCGAGCACCGTCTGGTAGGCCGCGGTCGTGAACGGGCGCGACACGTCGAACAGGCCCGAGGTCATGAACGAGTACACCGCGAACGTCGCGAACGGGGCGATGAAGAACACGAGCAGCCCCAGCACCGCCGGCATCGTGAGTGCGATCGGTCCCAGCGCCACGCGCCGCGTCGTCGTTCGTCCAGCCTCCGCACTCGCCATGGTGGGCCGGCATCGTACTTGCCGGCGCACGCGGCACGCAACCGCTCGGCGCCGGCGCTTTGACGCCGATCGACGGAGCCTGTACCGTCGCGCACGGCATGCCCGACCCGATCGCCCTCCACACCCGGATGCTCGAGATTCGCGCCTTCGAAGACGAGTGCCAGCGGCTGTTCACGCTCAACCTCGTGCGCGGTTCGACCCACCTCTACCAGGGGCAGGAGGCGGTCGCCGTCGGCGCCTGCGCCGCGCTCGAACCGGGCGACGGCATGGTCTGCACGTACCGGGGCCACGGCGCGGTGCTCGCGAGCGGCGCGCCGCTCGACCGCACGATGGCCGAGATCCTCGGCAAGGCCGGGGGCCTCTGCCGGGGCAAGGGCGGATCGATGCATCTGACCGACGTCGGGGTCGGCGCGCTCGGCTCGTTCGCGACCGTCGGCGCGCAGCTGCCGTTCGCGCTCGGTATCGCGCTCACGGCGCAGGTGAAGCGCAGCGGTGCCGTGGCGCTGGCCTTCACCGGCGACGGGTCGACGAACATCGGCGCGTTCCACGAGGCCATGAACATGGCCGCCGTGTGGCGGCTGCCGGTGGTGGTCGTGATCGAGAACAACCTGTATGGCGAGTACTCGCCGCTCGCGACGACGACGGCGATCACCCGCCTTGCCGACCGGGCGACGAGCTACGGCATCCCCGGACTGCAGGTCGACGGCAACGATCTGCTGGCGGTCCGGGAGGTCGTGGCGGAGGCCGCCGCCCGCGCGCGCCGTGGCGAGGGGCCGACGTTGATCGAGGCCCTCACCTATCGCCACAAGGGGCACTCCCGCACCGATCCGGCGACCTACCGGCCGGACGGCGAGCTGGAGCGCTGGCTCGAGCGCGACCCGATCGATCTGTTCGCGCGGCAGCTGCAGGCGCGCGACGTGCTCGCCGCGGATGCCGAGCAGGAGCTGCGAGCGGCGGTCCGGCGGCGCGTGCGGGCGATGGTCGACGACGTGATGACCTGGCCCGCCCCCGACCCGGCAGAGCGGATGGAGGACGTGTGGTCGAGGAGCTGACCTACCGCGAGGCGGTCATCCGGGCCATGGCCGACGAGCTGGAGTCGGATCCGGACGTGGTCCTGTTCGGCGAGGACGTGGCGGCCGCCGGCGGCGTCTTCAAGACCACGGTCGGCCTGGTCGAGCGGTTCGGTAGCGACCGCGTGCGCGATACGCCGATCGCCGAGCAGGCGATCGTGGGCTGCGCGCTGGGTGCAGCCGCCACCGGCTTGCGGCCCGTCGCCGAGATCATGTTCGCCGACTTCGCCGCCGTCTGCTTCGACCAGATCGCCAACCAGGCCGCGAAGCTGCACTACATGACGGGCGGCCAGCTGACTGCGCCCATGACGATCCGGATGGCGAACGGCGGCGGCGTGGGGTTCGCCGCCCAGCACTCGCAGACGGTGGAGAGCTGGTTCCTCAACATCCCCGGCCTGAAGCTCGCGGTACCGGCCACGGCGGGGGACGCGTACGCGCTGCTGCGCGCCGCGATCCGCGACGACGACCCGGTGATCGTGCTCGAGCACAAGGGTCTGATGGGCCGTCGCGACGACGTCGACACGTCGACGCCCGGCAGGCTCGGGGAGGCGGCGGTGGTGCGGGCCGGTCGCGACGTCACGGTCGTCGCCACGCAGCTCATGCGCCATCGCGCCGTCGAGGCGGCGGCCGCGCTTGCGGCCGAGGGGATCGAGGTGGAGATCATCGACCCGCGGACGCTGGTGCCGCTCGACCTGGGCACCATCACCGCCAGCGTCGCCCGCACGGGACGGCTCGCGTGCGTCCAGGAATGCCCGGTCGGCGGCTCCTGGGGCGCGACCATCACGGCGCGCATCGCCGCCACCGCCTTCACCTCGCTGGACGCCGCGCCCCGCATCATCGCCGCCGACGACACGCCGATCCCGTACAGCGACGTGCTGGAGGACGCCTGGGCGCCGTCGGTCGACCGCATCACGGCCGAGCTGCGCGCCCTGGCACGCGAGTAAGATCAGCTGCCGTCGCGGGGAGCGGTGAATGTCCGCTCGCGCTCGAACACGAGCTCGTCTCCCTCGAATGCCCGCACGCGGTTGACGGTCGTGAACGTGGTCGCATCGGCCGTGAGCTCCGACCAGGTGCGGATCCGCGTCCGCCACGCCTCGCGCCCGACCGCGACCTCCCACTCACAGGTCACACGGGCCGAGAGCGGCTCGCCGTCGCGGATCTCGAACGTGTCGGTGTTCCAGTCCTCGCACTCCAGCCCGGCGTCGACGAGCAGGCGGCGGGAGCCCCAGTCGGCGTGGTAGACGACCCGCGTGAGGCCGGTGGCGAGGTCGCGCTCGACGACGCGGGTGGACGGGAAGCCGCCGAGTTGCTCCATCCGCAGCGGCGGGGCCTGCTCGGGCGGCAGGAACGGATCGAGCTCCGCGTCGGCAGGATCCGGCGGGCGCTCGGGGAGGCGGAGGGTCGCGGCGTGAACGGTCATGCGCACGGGTTCCGGCGACGGCCAGGCGTGCGGCCACCAGGTCGGCGAGATCGCGATCCGGATCCGGCGGCCGGGCACGAACGCATGGGCCGTGAAGGAGAGCGGGACGACGACCCGGAAGCGCTCGCCGGGGACGCACGGAAGCACCTGGTCGTGCCCGGCGCGGTGGGCCAGGTTCAGGACCCCCCGCGCCACCTGCAGCGACGCGCCGTCGTCGGCCACGTCGCAGAGGCGCACGGCCACGAGCGCCGCTGGCCGGTCGACCGAGAGCTCGAGCTCGACCTCGGGGAGGCCCACCACCTCGGTGCGCCCGGTCAGCGGCGCCGACTCGTGGACCAGGCACAGCGCGTCCTCGCCGCGCTGGTCCGGCGGCAGGTCGGCGGGCTCGCCCCACGCGACGAACGTGCCGGCCAGCACGCCGTGGCTCTGGGAGCCCGTGATCGACCGGGCCGGGCCGGGGAAGGCGATCTCGCGGACTGCTATGCGCGCCGATGGCCACTCCTCGCCGACCCACCGGCCGGCCCGTTCGGCGTAGGCCGTCTGCGGTGGTGCGGGCTCCTGGAGGAACACCCGCAGCATCGGGCCGTCCATGACGCCGTTGTGCTCGCCCTTCAGCCAGTGCGCGAAGAACCGCTCCGTCTCCTGCAGGAAGCCGATCGCCGGCCCCGGCCGCCCCTCGTCCGGATAGGTGTGCGCCCACGGGCCGATCAGGCCCTTGCGGGGGCAGCGCAGGCCCTCCAGCAGCCGTGGGATCGCGTTGCGATAGGGATCGGCGAGCCCGCCGACGGCGTAGACGGCGCACTCGATCGCGCCGTAGTCCTCGCAGACCGACCCGTGGCGCCAGTAGTCGTCGCGGCGCGGGTGGCGCAGCCACTCCTCGACGAACGGCGGCGAGCCGGCCAGGCGCTCGAGCCACAGCTCGCGCCAGCGGTCGCCCCACGTCGCCGGGTCGGGCGGCCGCGCGTTGAAGGCGAGCATCGTCGAGGCCCACGGCAGCATGTCGGATCCCATCAGGCAGCCGCCCATGTAGTGCACGTCGTCGGCGTAGCGGTCGTCGGTCGAGCAGACGGTGACGATCGGCCCGCAGCGCCGGCGGCCGGCAGCGCCGCGATCTGCAGGCCGTTGAAGCCGCCCCACGACTTGCCGATCATGCCGACCGCGCCGCTGCACCATGGCTGCGCCGCGAGCCAGGCGATCACGTCGCAGCCGTCCGTACAGCTCCAGCGGCAGGTACTCGTCGGTCAGCACGCCCTCGGAGTCGCCCGAGCCGCGGAGGTCGACGCGGACGGCCGCGTAGCCGTGCGCCGCGTACCACGGGTGGCGCGACGCGTCGCGCGGCGCCGTCCAGTCGTTCTTGCGGTACGGGATGTACTCGAGGATCGCCGGCACGGCCGACCGCTCGGCGTCCTCGGGAAGCCATATCCGCGCTGCGAGCCGGCAGCCGTCGCGGGCCGGGATGAAGGTGTCGAACGCGTTCACGGATAGACGACGACCGAACGGACCGCGTCGCCGGTGCGGATGTCGTCGAAGGCGGCGTTGATGTCGTCGAGGGCGATGCGGCGGACGAGCGGGTCGAGCCTCAGCGCCCCGTCGCTGTAGAGCGCGAGCAGGCGCGGGAAGTCGCGGTCGGGCACGACGCCCCCGTACCACGAGCCGCGAATCACGCGCTCGCCGGTCGTGACGTCGAGCGGAACGAAGCTGGCCGTCGCACCCACCGGCGCCATGCCGATCAGCACCGCCTGCCCGCCCGGCGCGGTCAGACGCGTCGCGAGCTCGATGGTCGCCGGGCGGCCGATCGCCTCGAACACGTGATCGACGCCGGGTGCCAGCGTGGCGACCGGATCGGCCGCCGATGCGTCGACCGTCTCGGTGGCTCCGAGTTCGCGAGCCAGATCCAGCTTCGCCCGGACCCGGTCGATGGCGACGATCCGTCCGGCACCGGCGATGCGCGCACCCTGCACGACGCTGAGCCCGACGCCGCCGCAGCCGACCACGGCCACCGACTCTCCCTGCTGGACGCCTGCGGTGTTCAGCACCGCGCCGACGCCGGTCATGACGGCGCAGCCGAGCAGCGAGAGCTCGACGAGGTCGAGCGCCGGGTCGACCGGAATGCACGTCTGGGCCGGGACCACCGTTCGCTCTGCGAAGGAGGATGCGGTGCAGTGGTGGATCGGGCCGGAGGGGCCGCGAAAGCGCACGGTGCCGTCCATCATGGTGCCGGCGTCCGACCAGCCCTGGCGTTCGCACAGGTTCGGGCGGCCTCGGACGCACATCGGGCAGGATCCGCAGTACGGCAGCCACGTCAGGATGACGTGATCGCCCGCGGCGACGGCGGTGACACCGGGGCCGGCGGCCTCGACGATGCCGGCGCCTTCGTGGCCGAAGATGGCCGGCAACGGCCACGGGAACGATCCGTCGATGGTGTGCAGGTCGGAGTGGCACACGCCGCTCGCGACGAGCCGCACGGCAACCTCGCCCGCCCGTGGCGCGCCGACCTCGACCTCTTCGACCTGCAGCGGCGCACCGACCTCGTGGAGGACGGCCGCCCGCATCAGGCCCGCGCTCTGATCGACACGCCGGCCCGCTCCTCCGCGAGGCGGGTCACGCTGAGCTCGCCCCTTCCCGGCCCGAACTGCTCGTGGGCCTCGCCGAACCTGGCCCGAGCGGCCGCGGCCAGGTCGGAGGCGTAGCCGCGATCGGCTTCGAGCTCTGCGATCAGGCGCAGGTCCTTCACGCACAGGGCGAGCGTGAACGAGGGATCGTCGTCGTCCGCCAGGATGTTGCCGAGGTCGTGCTCGGCCACCCACGAGCCGCCGGCGCTGATCCTCACCAGCTCGGCGAAACGCGCCGGGTCGAGGCCGCTCGCCACCGCCAGCGCCAGGGCGTCGGACAGTGCCGTCACGTGGATGAACCAGAGCATGTTCGTGAGCAGCTTCCCGGCCGTGCCGTCGCCGGGCCGCCCGAGATGCACGATGCGCGACGAGATCGGCTCGAGCACGCACCGCGCACGGGCCAGCGCCTCGTCGCTCGCCCCGACCATGATCGTCATCGTCCCGGCCGCGGCCCCGTCGGCGGCGCCGGTCACCGGTGCGTCGACGGTCAGGACCCCCCCGGTGGATGCTGCCTCCTCGAGGCGGCGCGCGGTGTCGACGCCGACCGTCGAGAGGTTCACGAGCACCGAGCCGGGCGCCATCCGAGCCAGCAACCCCGTCGGGCCGAGACAGAGCGACTCGACCTCCGGCGGCCCCGGGAGCGAGAGCAGGACGAGCTCCTCCGAGACGTCGTCGCCCGCGGGCTCGGCTCCCAGCGCTACGAGCCCGGCAACCCGCGCCGGGTCGGCGTCCGCCACCGCCAGGTCGATGCCCGCCGCGAGCAGGTTCCGCGCGATGCCGGCGCCCATGTTGCCGAGCCCGATGAGTCGCGCCTGCGCCATGGCGCCGGAGTATAGGAATGTCGTCGCGGTCGGCCTGGAAGGCCCGTACGATTGCCCGGACGCGGATGGAAGCCCACGGCGGGACATAGGCGGTTGCCGCGCTGGACTCGAGGACTCGGCCTTCGCTGTCCCGCCTGCGCCTGGGCGGGGCCGCCCGATCTGTTCCCGGCCGGCTGCCCGGCCTGCCACGGCCCGCTCGAGACCACCTACCCCGCTGAGGCGCGGTGGCGGCTGCCGATCGCGCCCGACCGGCTCACCGACCTCGGGCGCGTGCCGACGCCGCTGGTCGCCGCGCCGGACGACCCGGCGACGCTGCTGAAGCTCGAGTCCCGCAACCCGACCGGCTCCCACAAGGACCGGTTCCACTCGATCTGCGCGGCCGTCGCCGCAGAGCACGGCGCGCCCGGCATGTTCACCACCTCGACCGGGAACCACGGCGTCTCCTGCGCCGCGCACGCGGCCAGGGAGCGGATCGGATGCGTCGTGCTCAGTACCAGCGCGCTGCCCCACCCGCTCGCGGTGCAGCTGTCGGCGCACGGCGCGATCGTCGGCCGGCTCGACGAGCCGGCCCGGCGCGAGGCCGTGCGCGAGTTGTCGGCGCGCGGCTGGTTCGCCGCCACGTCCAGCGACCCCCGGCTCACCGGTGCATCGACCCCGTTCGGCACGGACGGCTATCGCCTGGTCGTCGCGGAGGTCGTGGACGAGTTGGGGCGGTTGCCCGACGTCGTGAGCGTCCCCTGCGCCGGTGGCGACACCCTCGTCGGCCTGCGTCGCGGCCTCGACGATGCCGCGGCCCTGGCGGGCGGGCCCGCCGTCACGCTCCTGGCCTGCGAACCAGCGGGCGCGGACGCCCTCGCCCGCTCGATCGCCGCGGGCCGGCCGGTGGACATCGTCGC
Source organism: uncultured Actinomycetes bacterium (assembly GCA_963779685.1). Classification (GTDB taxonomy): domain Bacteria; phylum Actinomycetota; class Thermoleophilia; order Gaiellales; family F1-60-MAGs149; genus CAVZZG01. The sequence continues at coordinate 2,275,835 of CAVZZG010000003.1, read as the reverse complement.
GCCGCACTCGATCGCGCACTCCACGGCCGACACCAGCGTCGGCCGGCTCGCCATCGCGGCCGCGAGCCGCGACGGCATACCGGTCGTCGTCGTCGACGATGCGATCGCGGCGGCGACGCGGGCGCTCGCCCGTGCCGGCCTCTACGTCGAGACCTCGTCGGCGCTCGCACTGGCCGGGGTCGCCCAGGCCCGGCGGGACGGCCTGATCGCGCGCGACGCCCTCGCGGTCGCCGTGCTCACCGCCCACGGACGCGGCTGGAGCGAGAACGAGCCCGGGCTGTTCGACCTGGCCTTCGCCGACGACGTCGACGGGGTGCTGGGCGCCATCAATAGGTGACCGAAGCGCGGGCGGTCACGCCACCGTCCGCGACGACCGTCGAGCCGGTCATTATCGACGCCTCCTCCGATGCCAGGAACGCCACGACGCGGGCGATCTCGATGGGATCGGCGATCCGTCCCAGCGGCTGCTCGGCGATCACCTCGGCCCGCAGGCGCTCGAGATCGCCGGGCTCGACGCCGAACCACATCATCGGCGTATCGGTCGATCCCGGCACCACGCAGTTGACCCTGATGCCCTCGTGGGCGTGGTCCACGGCGAGGGCGCGGGTGAGCGCCTCGACGCCCCCCTTGGCAGCGCCGTACGCGGCGAAGCCGGTGATGGCCGTCCTGCCGATCACCGATCCGAACGTGACGATCGCCCCGCGCCGGGCCGGCCGCATGTGGCGGATCACGGCCCTCGCGCACTGGTAGGTGCCGCCCAGCACGGCGTCCACCGTCGCCTTCCACTCGGCCTCGGGTTGCTCGTCGATGAGACCGGGGAGCCCGATCGCCGCTGCCGTGACCAGCACGTCGATGCCGCCGTGGCGCGCCGCGACGTCGTCGACGACCGATCGCACCGCGTCGCCATCGGTGACGTCCACGACGGCGGTCTCGAGCCGGAGGCCGGACGGGGCCGCCGCGAGCAATTCCGCGAGCCCGCGGGGGTCGCGATCGAACCCGATCACCGTGTCGCCGCGTTCGGCCAGCAGCAGCGCCGTGGCCCGGCCGATGCCGCTCGCGGCGCCGGTGACGATGGACACGCGCCGCATGGCGCGAAAGCTTACCGGGATGGCGGAGCGTCCATTCGGACGGCTGCCGTTCACGAACGGTCATGGACCGATTGCGGCCACTCATGCTCTTGCGCCCGCGGAGGGCGGCCCGTACCATTGCCCGACACGCGGCTGGGAGTGGTCGCGTGCGGGTGGATGGAGGTTGCGCTGTGGCCCAGGCACCGGGTGGGATGAGCCGTCGTGAGTGGTTGCGGCGGAGCGGGATGACGGTCGTGACGCTCGGCGCGAGCCCTGCGTTGTTCGCCGCGTGCGGCGGCAGTTCGAGCTCGTCCTCGTCGTCGTCGACCGCGGCGGCAGCCGGGTCGAGCACGGCGGCCGGGCCGACGCCGGGTATCCAGGGCAACGGCACGGTCGGCGGCACGATCGACTTCCTGTCGTGGGAGGGCTACGACCTGCCCGACCCGATGAAGGACTGGAAGACGACCAACCACGTCGACATCAAGCCGACCTACATCGGGACCCACGACGACATCCAGGCGAAGCTGATCGCCGCCGACGGCAAGGGCGGCTACGACCTGATCACCTACTACCAGGGCTACAAGCCCCTGTACCGCGAGCTGAAGCTGCTCTCGCCGCTCGATCCGGAGCAGGTTCCCAACATGAAGAACCTGTACCCGTACTTCCAGGGCGACGAGGGCAACTTCTGGGTCGAGCCCGACGGCACCCGCACCGGCGTGCCGTGGGACTACGGCGCGATCGGCATCACGTGGGACGACGCGGTGCTGCCAGGTGGTGTGAAGAGCTGGCACGACCTGCTCGACCCGAAGTTCAAGGGCAAGGTCGGCGCGGTGGACGACCCGCAGGGCAACCTGGCGCTGGTCTGCCACATCCTCGGCAAGAAGCCGGATCAGATCCCGAAGAACTCGCAGGACCTCCAGGAACATCAAGGACTTCCTCACCACCATGTGGGCGCAGACCACGGGCGTGTCCGCCTCCTACGGCGACATGACCCAGAAGCTCGTCTCGGGCGACGTGGTCGTGTGCTGGATGGGCTGGGCGGCGATGAACACGTTCGCCGCGGACAAGGGCACGAAGACGGTGAAGACCATCCTGCCGACGGAAGGCTCCTACGGCTTCAGCGACGCCTGGGCCATTCCGCCCGGCGCCGACAACGTCTCGACCATCTACTCGTGGATGAACCAGACCCTCGACCCCACCACGAACGCCCGCATCGCCGAGTACCTGGTGGGTGCGACGGTTACCCCGGCCGGCGTCGACCAGCTGAAGCCCGACATCAAGGCGCTCTACGACTACACGAACATCGACGCCCTGTTCGCCGCGGCGCCGCTGTACAACAACCCGCCGACCGAGTCGACCACGATGGTGACGACCAAGGAGTGGACCGACGCCTACACCGAGATCAAGGCGGGCGTCGGCGGCTAAGGCCTAGCCGCGAAACGGCTCGGCCGGGCGGCCGCGGACGCCTGGGTCGAGCGCCAGGACTGAGCCGGCGAGGGGCTGCGCGCCCCTCGCCGTCGCATCGAGCCCGTAGGTCGCGCTCGTGACGAAGAGCGTATCGAGCCCGCTGCCGCCGAACGCGGCCGCGGTGGGCCGCTGCACCGGCAGCTCGATGACGCGGTCGGTGCGCCCGTCCGGGGTGTAGCGGACGATCCGCCAGCCGTTCCACTTCGCGCTCCAGATGCACCCCTCGGCGTCGACCACGAGCCCGTCCGGCGAGCAGTCGTCGTCCCGCGCGAACAGGCGCGGCCGCACCGGCTGCCCATCCTCGACGTCGAAGGCCGTGATCGTCCCGGCCGAGTCGGTGAGGTAGAAGGTCGTCCCGTCGGGACTCCAGTCCATGCCGTTGCCGACGACCAGCGGGTGGCCGACGCGGGTCACGCCGAGGTCCGTGCCGATCACGTACACGTCGCCGAGCGGATCCTGCTCGTTGCGTGCGTAGGAGCCGACGAAGAACCGGCCGTTAGCGTCGCAGCGGCCGTCGTTCAGCGCGACTGCGCCATCGCCCGCCGTCACGTCGGCCAGGCGCTCGATGCCGCCGCCTGCGAGGTCGAGGGCGTAGAGCCCGTCTTCGAGGGCGACCACGGCGTTCCCACCGGCGCGGAGCGCGAGACAGCCGGGTTCGAGCGGCAGCGTCCACTCGCGGCCGGATCCGCCGCCCAGGTCGATCCAGCGCACCGCGCGGCCGTTGATGTCGACGCGGTACAGGCCCCCGGTCGCCGGGTCGTAGAGCGGGCCCTCACCGCAGATGTCGGGCACCGTTGCCAGGACCTCGATGTTCACGCAGGCTCCGATCCCCGGAGCGTCGGGGTCAGCCGGGACGCGAGCGTCTCGGCGGCCGCCTCCACGACGAGCCGTACGGTCGCCGCCGGCTCCTGCTCGGCGAGCCACGCCAGGCCCACGCGCCGCGGCTCGACCCGATCGGCGAGGGTGCAGATGGCGACCGCAGGATGGCGGACGGTCAGCAGCATCCGCGGCAGGATGGCCACGCCGATACCTGCCGCGACCAGGCCCTGAACCGTCCCGATGTCGTCGGCGCGGGCGACCACATCGGCGGTGAAGCCGGCGAGCTGCAGACGCGACTCGCCGAGTTGCAGGGGAGAGCCGTGGCGGAGCCCGATCAGCGGCAGGCGCGCCAGGTCGCGCAGCGCGATCGAGCCCTCGGCTGCCAGGCGTCCGCCGCCCGGGACGACGACGCACCAGGGGTCGGCGACGAGCTCGCGAGTGACGAAGCGCTGGTCGGCGACCGGCAGCACCACGAAGGCGAGGTCGAGCTGTCCGGCCGCCAGGAGCCGGAGCAGCGCTCCATCCTCGGCCGCCTCGTGCAGCTGGATGGCCAGCGACGGGTTCCGCTCGCGGACGAGCCGGATCAGGCGCGGCAGGATGGCGGCCCCGGCACTCGGGAAGACGCCGACGCGCACGACGGACGACCCGTGGTCGAGCGCGTCGAGCTCGGCGACCGTCGCCTCGAGGTGGCCGAAGACGGCGTCGGCGTGCCGGACGACGATGGCGCCGGCCGGTGTCAGGTCGGGACCGCCGCGGGCCCGCCGGTCGACGAGCGTCGTGCCGAGCCGGTCCTCGAGTTGGGCGATCTGATGCGAGACGGCCGACTGCGTCACGTGGAGCGCCGTCGCGGCATGGCCGAACGAGCGGTGGGACGCGATCGCCTGGAGCGCGGCGAGATGGCGCAGGTCGATGCCCTGCCACCGGAGCGTCGGGTCCGATCCCTGCAACGTGGTCTGCGTCGTCCGGGGCACGCTCGCGAAAGTACCAGAGGCTCGCGGATGATGACCGGTCATCGCCGCATGACGGTCGTGCCCCGCGGGTCGGGCGGGCTTGCCCGCCGAGGGCCGGCGGGTCATCCTCCGCCCATGGACCGGGCATCGATCTCCGCTGCCAGGATCGCCGCCGCGCGCGCGGGGATGGCCGCGAGCGGGCTGGACGGCCTGCTGCTCGCCTCGGGCACGAACCTGTGCTTCCTCAGCGGCTACCCGGCCATCGAACCGACGCTGGCGCGTCCGTTCTACCTGTTCCTGCCGCGCGTCGGCGAGCCGGTGCTCGTCGTCCACAGCGGCCGCGAGTTCGAGGCGCGTGCGCTGTCGTGGATCCGCGACGTGCGGCCCTATCGGCGGCTCTCGATCGCCCCGGTCGAGGAGCTCCGGGCAGCGGTGCGCGGGGCGGGTCTCACGACCGGCCGCGTCGGCGCCGAGCTCGGCTTCGAGCAGCGACTCGGCATCCCCGTCACCGAGCTGCGCCGGATCGAGGAGGCGATCGCCCCGGTGGCGGTCGAGGACGCTTCGTCCGTGCTCTGGGCGCTGCGGCTGCACAAGGCCCCGTGGGATGTCGATGCCATGCGGCGCGCGTGCGCGTGCACGGCGGCAGGCTACGAGCGGATGTTCGCGACGATCCGCGAGGGTGGCACCGAGCGCGACGCCGCGCTCGCAATGATGGTCGAGACCGCACGGGCCGGTGGAGCAGCGCCATGGGTGGCGATCACGTCCGGACCCGGTAACTACGACGTGCTGATGGGGTCGGGCAGTGAGCGGCTGCTCGAGCGCGGCGACCTCGTGTGGCTCGACTCCGGCTGCACGGTCGCCGGCCTCTGGAGCGACTTCGATCGCGCCGGGGTCGTCGGTGGCCCGACCCCCGACCAGGCCGAGGCTCAGCGCCTGGTCGTCGAGATCGCGGCCGAGGGCGTGGCCATGGTGCGGCCCGGTCGCCCGGTGGCCGAGATCGCGGCGGCCGTGAACGCCCGGGTGGGGGCAGTCGGCCTGCCGGTGACCAGCGACATCGCGGGGCTCGCCGGTCGCGTGGGTCACGGCATCGGCTACGACATGACCGAGCCGCCTCACGTGTCGGAGGACGATCCGACGATCCTCGCGCCCGGCATGACGATCACGATCGAACCGGGCGTGGCGACGACCTTCGGCCTCTTCCACACCGAGCACAACGTCCTCGTCACCGAGACCGGCCACGAGGTGCTGACGCGGGCACCGGAGCACCTGCGCACGATCGCGACCCGGAGCGGGGCGTGATCCGGCCGGCGCTCGAACACCAGCTGTGGCCGGTGCTTCGCCGCTACTGGCACCCGGTGGCGTACGAGTCCGAGCTCGGCGACGCCCCGCATCCGGTGCGACTTCTCGGCGAGCGACTGGTGCTGGCCCGGCTCGGCGGCTCGGTCGCCTGCTTCCGCGATCTGTGCGTGCACCGCGCGACCGCGCTGTCGCTGGGCAGGGTCGAGGGTACGGAGCTGGTCTGCGCCTATCACGGCTGGCGGTATGCCGCCGACGGGCGCTGCGTTCACATCCCGGCCCTCCCGGCGGAGCGGTCGATCCCTGCCGGGGCGCGGATCGAACGTTTCGCGTGCGACGTCCGCCACGGCCTGGTCTGGGTCTGCCTGTCGGCCGACCCCGTGGTCGGCATCCCCGACTACCCGGAGTACGCCGATCCCGACTTCCGGGCCGTCTTCGTCCCGCCCCAGAACTGGCGGGCCAGCGCCGCCCGCGCCACCGAGAACTCGGTCGACGCCGCGCACTTCCCGTGGCTGCACGAGGGCATCCTCGGCTCGCGAGACCACCCGGAGGTGCCCGTCTTCGATATTCACCAGGTGGGCGAGGAGCTGCGCTACCAGTGGCGCGACCTCCCCAACCCCATGCATCCCGTCGCCCACACCCGGGTCTACCGCCTGCATCGGCCATTCAGCATCCACCAGCGCAAGGAGCGGGAGGACGGCGAGACCGAGGCGGTGCTGATCACCGCGTGCCCGAGGGCGGAGGCCGAGACCACCGTCTACCTCGTGATCTGCCGCAACTTCCACCTCAGCGAAGCCGAGCTCGCCGAGCGCATGGCGACCGACGTGCTGATCCTCGAACAGGACCGGCCGGTGGTCGAGAGCCAGCGCCCGGCCGAGCTGCCGCTCGACCTCGCGGCCGAGCTGCACCTGCGCGGGCCCGACGCCGTTGCGGTGGCGTACCGTCGCTTCATGGCGGAGGTCGGGGTCGACATCGACGCCGGGCCGGTCGACGAGGCGTGAGCGTGCCGCAGATCGACGGCGCCGAGGTTGAGGCGATGCTCGCCGACCTCGTCCGGATCCCGACCCCCAACCCGCCGGGCGACGAGGCGGCCGTGGTCGCCCACGTGACGCCGGTCCTGGACGCGGCGGGCGTCTCCTGGACCACCGACGACATCGCTCCGCGCCGCCCGAACCTGCACGTGCACCTCGGGCCCGGAGGCCCCCCGGCGCTGGTGCTGAACGGCCACTCCGACACCATGCCCCCCGGCGAGGGCTGGACGTCCGACCCCTACGACCCGCTCGTCCGCGACGGCGTCATGACGGGGCTGGGCGCCTGCGACATGAAGGCCGGCCTCGCGGCCATGCTCGGCGTCGTGCTCGCGCTCGGCCGCTCCGGCATGCCGCTCGGCCGGGGCCTCCGTCTCGACATCGTCGCCGACGAGGAGGCGACGGCGGCCGGGAGCCGTCGCGCCGCCGCCGCCCAGCCGTTGCCCGATGCGGTGGTCATCGTCGAGCCCACGCGACTCGCGCTCGTCGCCGTCGGCAACGGCCAGATCAACATCGCCTACACGGTGCGCGGCGTCGCCGCCCACGGCAGTGCGCCGGAGCTCGGCCGCAACGCCGTCGCAGCCGCCGCCCGGGCGATCGTCGCCCTGGAGCAGTGGGCCGCGGCCCGGTCAGCACCCGGGCACCCGCTGGTCGGCGCCGAGAGCGTGAGCATCGGCACCGTCGACGGCGGCATCAAGACCTCCGTCGTGCCGGATCGGTGCCGGTTCTCCGTCGACCTGCGGGTCGCACCAGGTCGCGACCCGGACGTGGTCGCCGGCGAGGCCGACGCGATCGTGGCCGGCGCGCTCGCCGGCCTGCCCGGCGTGTCGTGGACGCGTGAGACCGAGATCCGCGTGCCGCCGTTCCTGACGCCGCCCGGCGACGAGCTCTGCCGCTCGCTCGAACGCGCGCACCGGGACGTGACCGGCGCGGCGCTGGTGCACGCCGGAATGCGCGCCACCACCGATGCGGCGTGGTACGCCGATGCCGGCGCCCGCACCGTGATCTACGGCGCCGGCGACCTCGCCGACGCCCACCGGGCCGACGAGTCGGTGATCCTGGCGGAGGTCGTCACGGCCAGCCGAGTCCTGCTCGAACTCGCGCTGGGCGTATGCCACTAACGATCGATCGAGACGTGACCCTCGAGCGAGTCGAGCCATGGGCCGCCCGACGCGAGGAACCCGCCGTCCACGTACAGCGTCTGGCCGGTCACCCACTCCGCCTCGGGCTGCAGGAAGAACCGGACGCCGACGGCGATGTCGCGCGGGGTGCCGAATCGCTTGATCGGCGTCGAGCCCAGCTCGGCCGCGACCCAGTCCGGGTTGTCGAGTACGTTCGCCGCCAGCGGCGTGACGATCGTCCCGGGCCCGACGGCGTTGACCGTGATCCCGAGGCGGGCGAGCTCGTTGGCCATGTTGCGGGTCAGCAGCAGCACGGCCCCCTTGGACGCGCCGTAGGCGGACTGGTGCGACCAGGCCTGGACGCTCGCCGTGGACGCGATGTTGACGATCCGGCCGCCGCCGGCGTCGCGCATCCGCCGTGCGGCCTGCTGACCGCAGAGGAAGGGCCCGCGGACGTTCACCCCCATCACGGCGTCGAAGGCCTCGGGGGTCGTCTCCAGGAATTCCACCTCCGGAGCGATCCCGGCGACGCACACGAGCCCCCACGGCGGCCGGCCGTAGGCGGCGTCGATCTCGCCGAACACGCGGGCGACGTCGCCGGGGCTGGAGACGTCGGCCTGGAAGTGCGTGAACCGCGACCCGGCTCGCGACCGGGTCTCGGCGCCGTCGTGCCAGTCGATCCCTGCCACGTCCGCGCCCTCGGCCGCCAGGAACTCGGCAACCCCCTGCCCGATGCCGCGCGATGTCCCGGTCACGACGATGAGCCTGTCCCGCATGAATCCCGTCTCCTCTCGACCCGCGGCCGATCGTACGGGCGTTCCCCGGCCGTGACAAGCCGTGTTCTACTTTCGCGCATGCGAACTCCGGTCGATCTGGCCCACGGCTGGCGTGCGGCGCTCGTGGCCCGCGACCCCGACGCCTACGCGGACCTGTTCGCGGTCGACGCGGAGTTCATCGACGTCGAGCACCGCACAGCCGACGGATCTGCCCCGCGCGCCGTGCACGGCCGCGACGCCATCCGCCAGGTGTGCGTCGACTGGCTCCGGGCCACGCCGTCGTTCGAGTACGTCGTGCTCGACGCGGTGGGCGATGAGCGGCGGGCCGCGAAGCGCTGGCGCTATGTCGTCGGCGCCGCCGATGTCGAGGGCGTGACCTGGCTCGACTGCGCCGACGGACAGATCGTGCGGGCCCTGGTGCTCTTCGACCTCGGCGGCCTGGACGGGGCCGGCGCGTGAGGACCGCGGCGTTCCCCGCCCCCGGGCAGATCGTCGTGGAGACCGCGCCCGACCCGGTGCCCGGAGCGGGAGAGGTCGTGATCAGGGTGCGCGCGGCCGGTATCTGCGGCAGCGACCTGCACGAGTACCGGGCGGGTCGCGCGCTGTATGCGATCCCGTTCCCGAGGACGGCCCAGGGACACGAGTTCGCCGGCGACGTGGTCGCCCTGGGCGCCGGGGTGGACGATCTGGCGATCGGCGACCGGATCGCCGTGCAACCGATGATCGGGTGCGGCACCTGCTCGTGGTGCGCCGCCGGCCGCTTCTCGCTCTGCGCCCGCCTCGAGCACCTCGGCGTGGCGCGGCCCGGCGGGTTCGCCGAGCTGTGCACCGTGCCGCGGGCGAACGCCTTCCGCCTGCCCGATCCGGTGCCGTTCGAGGAGGCCGCGTTGCTGGATTGCGTCGCGGTGGCGGTGCACGCCGTGCATCGCGTCGCGCTCCCGCTCGGATCCCGCGTGGTCGTGCTCGGAGCAGGTGCGATCGGGCTCGCCTGCGCCCAGCTTGCGAGCGCTGCGGGGGCGTCGCAGGTCACCATCGCCGCCCGCCGCCCCGAGAGCCTCGCGGTCGCCCGATCGCTCGGCATCGACGCGGTCCTGGACGTCCGAGACGACGCCTACCGGGATCTGCAGGGCGACGTCGTGCTCGAGACCGCGGGAGGATCGGACGCCGTCGAGCGCGCGGTGGCGGTCGCCGGCCGTGCGGCCGCCATCGGCCTCGTGGGCGAGGCGTTCGGGCCGACCGCCTTCGACTTCCAGCTCGCGATGGAGCGGGAGTTGACGATCGCGCCCTGCTGGAGCTACGACACGTGGGCCGGCAGGTCGGAGTTCGCTGCCGCCCTGGATCTCGTCGCCGCCGGCCGCGTCCGGCTGGCGCCGGCGATCACGCACCGGTTCGCGCTCGAGGACATCGCCGCCGCCTTCGCGGCGGCGTCCGATCGCGGCAGCAGCGCGGCGGTGAAGGTGCTGATCGAACCGTGACGGCCGGCCGGATGGTCGTCGGCGTCGACCTCGGCGTGACCGGCGCCCGCGCGGCGGTCATGAACGGCGACGGCCGGGTGGTCGCCGCCGGCGCGCGGTTCGCCGTCCCCATCCGCAGCGACTTCGGCCGGGCCGAGCAGGAGCCGGCGGCCGCCCTCGATGCGGTCGCTGCGGCCATCCGCGACGTCCTGACCGCCGTACCGGACGCGGCGATCGACGCCGTCGGCGTGGCGGCGCACGGCCCGTCGCCCGTGCTCGTCGACGATGACCTCGCGGCGATCTCGCCCGCGCTCCTGTTCAGCCTCGACACCCGGGCCGAGCCGGAGCGTCGCGCGCTCCGCGCGCGGCTCGGCCTTCGCGACGATCAGCTGACCCACGATCACGCGATCCCCAAGCTCGAGTGGTGGCGCTCGCACGACCCGGATCGCTTCGACCGCGCATCGCTCGTCCTGGACGCCACCGGGTACCTCGTCGCCCGGCTGACCGGCGTGGCGACGATGGACTCGATCACCGCCTGCGACTACCAGCTGCCCGGGGTGACCTGCCCGGTGCCGCCGCCGTCGCCGCGGCCGGCGTACGACATCGCCGGAGGCCTCACGCCGGCGTCGGGGCGCCAGCTCGGGCTGCCGCCGGGCCTACCAGTGGTCGTCGGGACCTACGACGCGTATGCCGACACGGCCGCCATCGGCGCCACCCGGGTCGGCGACGCGGGCGTCATCTTCGGCTCGACCCTGATCATCGCGGCGGTGTTCGCGTCGGCGCCGGCCGAAATGCTGGGGCTCGTGTCTTCGCCGCATCTGGGTGACGGCGTGATCGTCGGGGGGTGGCCCGCCACCGGTGGCTCTGCGCTCGGCTGGGCGCGGCGGCTGACGGGAGCTCCCGCCGGGTTCGCCGACGACCTCGAGGCGGCCGCCGAGGAGCTCGCCGCCGGCACGGGCGGCCTGGTGTTCCTGCCGTACCTGGCCGGCGAACGGACGCCCGTGCACGACGCCGCGGCCCGGGGCGTGATCGTCGGCCTGACGGCCGGCACACGGCCGGAGCACCTGTACCGCGCCGTCATCGACGGGCTCGCGCTCAGCGTGCGCGACCACGCCGAGCGACTCCGCGAGCTGGGCGCGGCGCCGCCCGTGTGGCGCGCCGGCGGCGGTGGCGCCAGTAGCCGATCGCTGGTGGGCGCCACCTGCGATGCGCTGCAGACGCCGTTCGAGATCGTCGCCGACGCGGGCGCGCCGATCGGGCCCTGCCGCCTGGCGCTGCACGCCATCGGCCTCGAGCCGCCCGTTGCGATCGACCGCGTCGTCGAACCGGACACCGGCGCCGCCGAACGCATCGACCGGCTGTACGAGGTGTACCGGTCCCTCTACGCGCCGCTCGCGGACGGCATGCACGCGCTGACCGATCTCGCTCTCACCACCGGAGGTTCCACGTGACAACGATGCGGGCGGCTCGCCTGCACGACCTCCTCGACGTCCGCGTCGAGGACGTGCCGATACCCGACCCCGGTCCTCACGACCTGCTCGTCAGGATCGAGGCCTGCGGCGTCTGCCCGACCGATGTCCGCAAGTACCGGATCGGCGTGAACGACGGCGAGTACCCGTTCAACCCCGGTCACGAGTGGGTCGGCCGGATCGAGGCGATGGGACCCGAGGTGTCCGGCTGGAGCGTCGGGCAACGGGTCTACGGCGACACCTACGCCGGCTACGCCGAGTACGCGGTGCTCGGCACCGACCGGCAGGCGTGGTCGTACGGGCCGCTGGCGGTGGACGAGCACATACCGGTCGACCGCGCCGTCTTCATCGAGCCGCTCGCCGACTGCCTCCATGCGGTGCACGACCAGGCCGGGCTGCTCGCGGGCGAGCGCCTCGTGGTCGTCGGGGCCGGGCAGATGGGCCTGCAGCTCGCCGCCGTCGGCGCGCTGGCCGGAGCCGACGTCCACGTGGTCGAGCCGAACGCCGAGCGCCGCGAGCTGGCGGTGGGCATCGGCGCTGGCTCGGCCTCGGATGCGGATGACTGGCCTGCGCTGGTGCGGGACTGGAGCGAGGGCGCGGGTGCCGACGTCGTCATCCTCTCGGTCGGCAACCCCGACCTGATCGCGCCCGCCATCGAGGCCCTGGCGCACCGTGGCCGGATCGTGCTCTTCGCCGGCTTCGGCGACCGCGGCCAGGCGACGATCGACGTCAACCGGATCCACTACAAGGAGATGACGATCACCGGCAGCGAGTGGATCGGCGTGCCCCCGGCCGACCAGCGCGTCCGCTACGAGGAGGCCCATGACCTGCTGAGCGACGGGACGCTGACGCTGGAGTCGCTCGTCACGGCCCACTGCGACCTCGACGGTGTCCGGGACGCCTTCGAAGATGTCATCGCCATGCGCACCCTCAAGACCGTCCTCGTGCCCGGGCGGATGCCATGACGCCGTCCCTGTTCCCCTCCGAGCGCGGCGTCATCGTCGCGATCGACCACCCCCTCTACATGTGGCCGGCCAAGGGCCTCGAGGACCGCGGGGCGCTGATCGGCGAGGTCGTCACCGCCGGCGCGGACGGCATCATCGCGAGCTACGGGACGATCCGCGACCACGCCGACGCCTTCGGCGATGCCCGCAGGATCCTCAAGCTCGACATCAAGACGCTCTCCGTCGGCCCGTACCGCGACGGCGATCACGCCGTCTGCTGGACGGTCGAGGACGCCGCCCGGATCGGCGCCCATGCCGTCCTCAGCTTCGTCCAGGTCGGCTGCCCGGACGAGCTGACCGCCGTCTCGGCGGCGGCCCGGATCGCGGCCGCCTGCGACGCCGCCGGCATGCCGTACGTCTGCGAGATCATGCCCATCGAGTCCGAGCACTACCCCGACCCTTACGACCCGATCGCGATCGGGGCCTGCGCCCGGGTCGCCGCGGAGCTCGGTGCCCACATCGTCAAGACCACCATCCCGCGGCCGGCCAGCGCCATCGACGTCGCCGTCGGCTGCGGCCGGCCCGTCTTCCTCGCCGGGGGCGACCCCCAGCCGACCGAGGCCGGGTTCCTGGATCAGATCCGCGCCGGCATCGACGCCGGCGCGCGCGGCGTGGCCGTCGGCCGCAACGTCTGGGGGAGCTCCCGCCCCGGCGCGCTCGTCGCACGGCTGCGCGAGATCGTCCACACGTAAGAGCTGATTTCAGAATGAGGGTCGTGGTCGCGGGTCGGGGAGCGAGCGGCAGCGACCGGGCGTTCCGCGGGCCTTGCAGACGCAAGGCCAAGGCACGGACGACGCTGCCGCGAAGCCCCTTCCGCCGCCTCTTTGAGGCGGCGGAAGGGGAGCCGAAGCTGGTCACGGTTGCCGGAGCGTTGCTCCGGCGTTCGTGGTCAGCGCAGGACTCTCACCGGCGATGCGAACGCGCCGCTCATTCTGAAGATCAGATCTAGGCTCCAGGGGACTGCACCGGGCCGCGCCGGCGTTGCCATGCACGTGCCCGTCTCCGCCGCTCCCGTCCCGCTCTCCGTGCTCGACCTCGCCCCGGTGTCGGAGGGCGCGACGCCCGCCGATGCGCTGGCCAACTCGCTCGACCTGGCCCGGCGGGTCGAGCAGCTGGGATTCACACGCCACTGGGTGGCCGAGCATCACAACCTGCCGGGCATCGCCAGCTCGGCGCCGGCAGTGCTCATCGCGCACCTCGCGGCCGGCACCAGCACGCTCCGCGTCGGATCGGGCGGCGTCATGCTGCCCAACCACGCCCCGCTGGTCGTCGCGGAGCAGTTCGGCACCCTGGAGGCGCTCCATCCGGGCCGCATCGACCTCGGGCTCGGCCGCGCTCCCGGCACCGACCAGCTGACCGCCTACGCACTGCGCCAGTCGCGCGAGCGGATGATGGCGGACGACTTCCCGGAGCAGCTCCAGGAGCTGATCGGCTACTTCGACGGCGCCGTCGAGGGCATCCAGGCAGTGCCCGGCGCCGGCTCGAGGCCAGCGATCTGGTTGCTGGGCTCGAGCGGGTACAGCGCCCAGGTGGCCGGCCTCCTTGGGCTGCCGTTCGCCTTCGCCCACCACTTCAGCCCGCGCAACACGCTGCCGGCAGTCGAGCTCTACCGATCGCGCTTCCGCCCCTCCGCCGAGCTCGCCGCGCCCCACCTCATGATCTGCGCCGGGGCCATCTGCGCACCCACCGACGACGAGGCGCGGCGGCTGTTCTCGTCCAACCGGCTGTCCGTCCGCAACCTCCGGCTCGGCACGCCGGGCCGGCTTCCGAGCCCCGAGGAGGCCAGCCGGGTGCCGCTGACGCCCGAGGAGGCCGCCGTCGTCGACGACCACACCGCCGGCTACATCGTGGGCGACCCGGCGGGCGTCAGGGCCGGTATCGACGAGCTGCTGGCGAGGACCGGCGCGGACGAGCTGATGCTCTCGACGTCCACCTTCCTGCACGCCGACCGTGTGCGGTCGTACGAGCTCGTGGCCGGGCTCTACGGCTAGCCGGCGTCAGCCAGACCCATCACCCGTCCGAGCGTGGCGTGACAGCCTCGGGCGCCTGCTCGGGTTCAGGCGGCAGCGCGCGGTACCGGCGCATCGCCCACCGCTCGAAGGGCCACGTCGCCAGCGGGGGCACCGAGGCCGCGATCGCGATCAGCGTCTGACGGCCGCTCCAGCGCATGTCGGGCCGGATGATCCCGCACGCCATCACGTAGCAGATCATCACCATGCCGTGCACGGGCCCGAAGATCTTCACGCCGATCGCGTTCGACGCGACGACGTACTTGAAGAGCATTCCGACCAGCAGGCCGATCCAGGTGATCGCCTCCGAGATCGCCATGAAACGGAACATCCGGATCCACGGGCTCAACTTCTCCGGCTTCGCCGCCTGCGCCACGCCGCCATGGTAGGCGGTTCGAGCCTCGAGTCCACCGCTGCCGGTCAGAACAGGTAGGCGTACGAGCGCGACGCCCTGGCGCCGTAACGGTCGGTGGCGATGATCTGCAGCGTGTGCCGGCCGTGCTTCAGGACTCGACGAAGCGTGACCTGGATCGTCCCGCCCTTCTTCGGCTTCGCGATCACCCGGCGGTCGAGCAGGATCTGGATCGACTTCAGGCCATCCGGATCGCGCGCGCTGAAGGTGATCCGCAGCGTCCGGTAGTCCGAGCGGATGCCGAGCTTCTTGATCGCCACCACCGGTGCGCCCGCGGCGGGGAACGAGATCTTCAGCGGGGCGGTGAAGGGACTGGGGCGCCCGGCAGCGGTGGCGGCCCGTATCCGCACGACGGCGGTGGCACCGGGCTTGCGCGTGATGACGACGTGAGCGAGCGTCGTGCTGGTGGTCACCTGGCCATCGACCATCACGTCGAAGTGGTCGGCGGCGACCCCGCCCGCGGCAGCCTGCCAGGACACGGTCGCCAGCGTCTTGCCGCCGAGCACCGCCGCCAGGCCGGTCGGCGCGTCGGGAGCGGCGGACAGGGCCGGGCCGTCGATGGCGGCCGTACTGGGCCCGCTGTCGTCGCCGGCGGCGTCGAACGCCGCCACCGAGAAGGTCCGCGTCAGCCCCGGCTCCACGACGCCGTCCGGGTACGAGGTCGCCGAGCCCGGGAGCGTCGCGATGAGCACGCCATCGCGGTAGACGTGGTAGCCCGTGGTCGCGGCGTCGGCCGACGCGTCCCACGTCACGTTCGCGGCCCAGTGCGTGGTCGCGTCGCTGAGCGCGACCTGCGCGTTGGTGGGCGGGGTCGGCGGCAACGTCGCCCCGTGCAGCGCGACGGCGACGGTGACGCCCGCCGCGGTCGGCATGTCCACCCGCAGCGAGACGCCGCCCGCGGTGTCGGTGAACACCTCGCCATCGTCCAGCTCGTAGTGTGCGACGACCGAACCGGGGTGCATGTTCAGGAGGCGCGTCGGGGCCGCGCTCGCCGGCAGGCTCTTCGCGCCCGCGGGCGTCGGCGTCGAGCAGAGCCGCACCAGCACGCCCTTGATGACGTTGTCGCTGACGGCGAAGGCGTCGAAGTGCCCGCTCGGCTGCCGGTACTCGAGGCACAGACCCGAGCGGTTCGCGAGCGGCGACGTGGTGCTGCGGGGGATCCGGATCATCGTCACGCCGCTCGTGGAGTCGGACGGCGCCAGCGCGAACCCGCCCGTGCGGGTCACGATGAGCGCCTGGGCCGGCCGCGCGAAGCCGGCCTCGAGCAAGTGGAACGACGAGAAGTGATAGACGCTCGTGGGGGAGGCGCCCATGGCGTCGTAGGGGTCGCCGTAGTCGTCCTCGGCGCAGCTGCCCGTGAGGGGGCCGGTGGTGCAGTCGATCGTGCCCGCGTGCATGAGCCCCAGCGTGTGGCCGGTCTCGTGCGCCGTCACGCGCAGGGCGATGCCGCCGTTCAGGATCACGAGCTTCCCGGGTGTCTGGGCGATACCCGCCCAGGGACACGCCGCCTGATGCGGCATGAGCATGAGGACCTCGTCGTAGCGGGAGAGGTCGACGTGCGCGGCTGTGGGCGCCGCCGCGAACCAGCGGTTGATGTCGGCTGTCGTGCAGGCGCCGGCCGTGCCGGCGATCAGCACGGGCCCGTAGGTGTCGCCGATGCCGTCGGCGCTGGTGGCGCCGATCAGGTGCATGGTCCCGTGCGAGACCTCGTCGTACCAGGCGCGGAGGCTGTCCGGGCCGGTGAACGCCGCCGCCAGGACGTCCCCTGCGGTGTAGAGCTGAGCCGTCGGATGACCGGCGAAGTCGAACAGCACGACCCCGATCCGGCGCATGCCCGGGATGGGGGCCGATTGCAGCGCCGCCAGCCGGGCGCCGGCGATCATCGCGGCACGGTGATGCGCGAAGTCGTCCGCGACGACGGTGGCGGAGGGCGCTGCGACCGCCGCGGTGGGCAGGCCGAGGACCACCGCGACGGCAGGGAGAACTGCCCAGAGACTCCTCGTGCGGCAGGACATGGGGCCTCCCTCGCGGAGCGGGCACCACTGTACTCCCGCCGGCACGACTGCGCAATGCGGCGCGCCACTACGATGCCCGTCGTGACGCGCCATGCATGACGTCGTGATTCGCGACGGGCTGGTCTGCGACGGCTCGGCCGCCGAGCCGTACGTCGCCGACGTCGCCATCGACGGTGGCCGGATCGCGGCCGTCGGCGCGTCCGCCGCCCGCGGGACGGCGGAGATCTCCGCGCGCGGCAGGGTCGTCGCCCCCGGGTTCATCGACGTCCACACGCACAGCGACTTCACGATCCCGCTCCGGCCGGGTGCGCCGGCGAAGCTCCTGCAGGGCGTGACGACCGATTGCACGGGTAACTGCGGGTTCTCGCCGTTCCCACTGGCCGGCGACGATGCCGCCCTGCGCCACGGGATCTTCCTGGAGCCGGCCCTCGCCACCCGCTGGCCGAGCTTCGCGGCCTTCGCCGAGGCGCTCGATGGCGCGCGGCCCGCGATCAACGTCGCGCCGCTCGTCGGCCTCGGCGCCATCCGGCTCGCCGTGATCGGCGACGAGGACCGGCCGGCGACTCCGGCCGAGCTGCGGCGCATGCGGGAGCTGGTGCGGGAGTGCCTGGCGGCCGGGGCGTTCGGCGTGTCCTCGGGTCTCGATCTACGCCCCGAGCGGCTACGCCGATCTCGACGAACTCGTGGCGCTCGCGGAGGTGGCCGCGGAGTACGGCCGCATCTACGCCACCCACATGCGCGACGAGGGCGACCGCCTCGAGCAGGCCGTGGCCGAGGCGATCGCCACCGGGCACCGGTCGGGCGCCGCGCTCCAGATCTCCCACCACAAGGCCTTCGGGCGCGCCAACTGGGGCGCGACCGAGCGGACGCTGGCGGCCGTCGACGCCGCCAACGCCGGCGGGGACGACGTCTGGGTCGACGTCTACCCCTACACGGCCGGCTGCACGACCCTGGCCGCGGCCCTTCCGGCGGCCGCGCTCGACGGCGGCGAGGCGGGACTTGCCGCACGGCTGGCCGACCCGGCCGAGCGGGCGCGGATCGCGCACGCCGCCGAGTTCGGCGGCGACAAGCAGCTCGACGACATCGTCCTGGCGGCCGTGCCGTCGGCGCCCGAGCTCGCCGGCCGGCGCCTGGTCGATGCGGCCGCGGCGCTCGGGCTGCCGGCCGCGGAGCTGCTCCTGCAGCTCGTCGAGCGCGACGGCGTCGACACGCTGATGGTCGTCCACGGCATGTGCGAAGACGACGTCCGGCGGGTGCTCGCCCACCCGCGCTCCATGTTCGGGTCGGACGGCTGGACGATGGCCGTCGATGCCACCGCCTATGCCCATCCGCGCAACTTCGCGGCGGCCACGCGCCTGCTCTGCGCCTACGTACGCGACGAGTCCGTGCTGGCACTCGGCGAGGCGGT
Organism: uncultured Actinomycetes bacterium; assembly: GCA_963779685.1. Classification (GTDB taxonomy): domain Bacteria; phylum Actinomycetota; class Thermoleophilia; order Gaiellales; family F1-60-MAGs149; genus CAVZZG01. The sequence goes on along the minus strand of CAVZZG010000003.1, from coordinate 2,257,540 downwards.
GCGGAAGCTCTCCACCCTGCCGGCCCGCCGGCTCGGACTCCGCGATCGCGGCGTCATCGAGGTCGGCGCGGCCGCCGACCTCGTCGTCCTCGACCTCGACCGGCTCAGCGAGGAGGCCGACTTCGCGACGCCCTGCCGCTCACCGGTCGGGGTCGACCACGTGCTGGTGGGCGGCGCGATGGCGGTCGCCGACGGGGCCGTGACCGGCGTCCGCGCCGGACGGGTTCTCAGGGCTTAGAAGCTCGGATCCCGCCCGGGCGGCTGGAAGAGCTCGACGACATGCCCGTCCGGGTCGCGGACGTACATCGCGCGGCCGCCGGCGTTGGCGCCACCGTCGATGGCGACGGGCGCCGGGGTGACGGGCGTCCCGCCCGCCGCGGCGAGTCGGGCCGCGAGCTCGTCGATGCCGTCGGGCACGACGACGCAGACGTGGGCGAAGCCGACGTCGGCCGGCCGGGACACGTGGCGGCCGCCCTGCGGCGAGGCGAACTCGAACAGCTCGATTCGCGGCCCGTGCCCGCCGAAGGCGAGGTGCACGATCCGGACCACGACGTCGCGCTCGCCGACGATCGCCTCGAAGTAGCCGCCCTGGGCCTCCTGATCGACCACCATCTCCGTGCCGAGCGCATCGCGCCAGAACCGCAGGGCGAGGCCCATGTCGGCGACGGTCATGCCGCTGTGATGGAAGTGGCGCGGCGCGGTGGCCCCGCTCACAGCAGCGGCCGGACGTCGCGCGCGAACCAGTCGAGCGTCTCCGCGAGGGCGGCCGGGTCGGCCGGTACGGAGAGGATGACCTCCGAGACGCCCAGGGCGGCCATCGCGGCGAGACGCTCCGCGAGCGCTTCGGCAGGGCCGACCAGGAGCTGGCCGCTGTCGGGCTCGGCGGCGGCCTGCAGGGGCACCTCGCAGAGCAGGATGACGTAGTCCGCCGGGTCGCGCCGGGCCTCGTCCAGGTGGGCCCGCACGCGTTCCAGGCGAGCGCGGAACTCGTCGGGCGAGCCGGTCTCGCCAGGCCCGGCGATGGCGGCGAACCCGTCGGCGATCCGCGCCGCGCGCCGCAGCGCGACGTCGGCGTGGCCGCCGAGGATGATCGGGATCGGTGCCGTCGGAGCGGGCAGGAAGCCCGACGCCGGCCAGCGGTAGAACTCGCCGTCGAACCGGTTGGGGACGCCCGACCAGACCGCCCGCAAGGCGGCGACGTACTCCGTGAGGCGCGCACCGCGTCGTTCGAAGGGCACGCCGACTGCGGCGAACTCCTCCTTCATCCATCCCGCGCCGAGTCCGCAGACCAGGCGACCCGGCGCGAACTGCTCCAGCGTCGCGAGCGTCTTGGCCAGCACGATGGGGTGCCGGTACGGCGCCACGAACACCTCGGCTCCGACCTTCACGCGGCTCGTTCGCGCCGTCAGCACCCCGAACAGCCCCAGCGGGTCGTAGAACGGCTCGTCGGCCGATTCCGGATAGATGCCGTCCGGCGCGTAGGGGTACGTCGAGTCCACCTCGACCGGCGTCAGCAGGTGGTCGTAGACCCACACCGAGTCGAGGCCGGACCGCTCGGCCGTGATCGCGGCATCGACGATGCGACCGGCCGAGGCGGCGGGCCCGGAGTGCATCAACACCATCCCGAACTTCATGACTCGCCTGCCATCATGGGCCGCTCCCTCTGCGTTTCCGATGCGGAACTGTAGGGCCGATCAGCGCGGGCATCGGGCGCCACTGCGAGGGAACCGGCTACGCGGCACGCCGGATCGCGTACAGTGTGTCCGTCATTTCGAGCGAGTGCCGGCTGCGCCTCCTGCGTACGCCCTGCCCGTTCTGCAGGACGTGGAGGTGGTAAGACATGGCAACTGGAACCGTCAAGTGGTTCAACGACGCCAAAGGCTTCGGATTCATTTCGCCCGAGTCGGGCGGCAAGGATCTGTTCGTTCACCATACGAACATCGCCGGTAGCGGCTTCAAGTCGCTCGCCGAGGGCGCGAAGGTCGAGTTCGAGGAGCGCCAGGGCCAGAAGGGCCCCGAGGCGATCAACGTCGTCCCGGTCGGCTAGGCCCGCGTCATCACTCCCAAAGAGGAGACCATCGAGCTCGAAGGCGAGGTAACCGAGGCGCTTCGGAACGGCATGTTCCGCGTCCACCTCGACAACGGCTTCGATACGCTCGGATACGTGGCGGGGCGCATGCGCCGCTACCGGATCCGGATCATGCTCGGCGATCGGGTCAAGATCGAACTCTCGGCCTACGACCTCGATCGCGGCCGGATCGTCTACCGGTACAAGTAAGGACCTAGTGCTGGCCGCCGACATCGGCGGCCAGCACTCTTTCTCAGGCCAGGCGCACCGCCCCGGCCACCGTGGTCAGGTCTCCCGCGCGGAGGTCGTCCAGCACACCGCTGACGTCCGCCCCGGTCGCGACGGCATCGACCACGTCCGCGGACTCCGCCCAGTGGCCAAGCAGGACCGCGCCGACCAGGCGATCGTCGCGGACGACGAGCCGTACGTACCGGATCTCGTCGCCGCCGGCCTGGTGATCGAGCACGTCATCGCCCGTCGCCGCGGCCACCACGCCGACCGAGACGAGGTCGAGGCCCACGCCCTTGAGGATCGTGGTCACCGGTGGCGGGTCGTACTCGGCGCTGCCACCCACCGCGTTGGTCGCTGCGACCTCGGCCTGCGCGACGGCGACCGGCCACAGCCCGGACGCCGAACCCTCGAGCTGCGCGCTGTCCCCGGCGGCGAAGATGGCAGGATCGCCGGTCCGCATGCCGCGGTCGACGACGATGCCGCGGTCGACGGCGAGCCCGGCCCTGACGGCGAGCGCGGTATCCGGCTTGACCCCCGTGCAGAGCAGGCAGATGTCGGTCGGGATACGGGTGTCATCGTCGAGCACCAGCTTCGGCGTGCCCTCCCACTCCATGGCAGTCGGTGACCGCCCGGTGACGACCGCGATGCCGAGGCCGGTCAGGTACCGCTCGAGGAGCTCGGCCGCCCGGGCGTCCAGCTCACGCGGTAGGAGCTGCTGCGAGCGCTGGATCACCGTCACTCGGAGCCCGAAGCGATGAAGGGCGTGAGCGGCCTCCAGGCCGAGCAGGCCGCCACCGGCGACGACGGCGCGGCGTGCCTGGTGCCGCTGCGCGAAGCTGCGGATGGCGGTCGCGTTCTCCACGCTGCGGAGGACGAACACGCCGGGGTGGTCGAGGCCGGCGAGCGGCGGGCGCCAGGCGATGGCGCCGGTCGCGAGGATGAGCCGGTCGTAGGGAAGCCGTTCGCCGGTTCCAAGCACCACGACATGCCGGTCGCGGTCGATCTCGTGTACCTGGGTGTTCAGCCAGCAGGTGGCGTCGATACGCTCGAACCAGTTCCTCCGGCACCAGCCGCAGGCCCGACATGGCGCCACGGCCGTAGACGAGCCGGGAGATCGCCATCCGGTTGTAGGGCGCGTGGAGCTCGTCGCTGACGACGTCGATGGTGCAGGTCGGGTGCCGTCGCCGGACGTGGTCGGCCGCCGTGCAGCCGGCCACTCCCGCGCCGATGATCACGACGTGCTCGACCGCGCGGTCGAAGTCGAAATCGATGCTGGTGGGCGCGCCGGGCTCCGTCGCCGTCACGTCGAGCGTGACGCGGACCGGGCCCGTCACGCGCGCCATGCACGCCATCCGGCAGCCCTCGCCGAGCCCCAGCCGGCCGAGGGTTGAGCGCTCCGCCATGCCCGCCGGCGACAGGTGATCCATACCGGCGAGCACGGCGATCGGGTCGGCGCCGCAGACGCCCATCCGGCAGCCGGACTCGATCGGCAGCGCAGCGCGTTCGGCCAGCTCGAGCAGCGAGGTTCCGTCGTCGGCGACGATCCTCGGACCGTCCGGCTCGAAGGCAACCTCGTGGCCCTCGTCTTCGCCGCGTCGCAGCCGGTCGGCGCCGGCACCCGGCCTGATCGCCGAGGCCGCGGATGGCTCGCCGAAGACACGCGTGACCGTGCGCTCGTTCCGGTGCGTGCGGACGACGAACTGGACGGTCAGCGCCGCCACCACCACGTACTCGATGGCGAGCACCCATGCGGGCTTCGCGACGTGGAACGCCGTCGGGAAGCGGAGGATGTTGTGCAGGTTCAGGCCGAGGGCCCCGAACGCCGCCATCAGGACGAGCGGCGTCAGCGGCGTGAACGCCTTGAGGAGGAAGAACCCTCCGAGACTGACCAGCATGTAGACGATGGTCAGCACGTAGAAGCGCATCACGCCGATGCCGATGTCGGCCGAAGCGCCGACGATCGAGTTCGGCACGGTGAAGAAGGCCACGACGAACCCCGGGAAGGTGCCCGCGAACAGCTCGAGCTGGGAGAGGCGGAACTGGTCGGCCTCATGCACGTCTGCGACCACCGCGAGCCGCGGGTTGAAGTCGAGGCAGTTGGGGGTGCAGCCGACGCACGTCGCGCAGTGCGAGTTCGGCACGACGACCGCGGGCGTCTGCCCGTACAGGCGCTGGATCGGCATCAGGGGGCAGAACGTGCCGCACCAGCCGCTCTTGCCCTTGAACACGACGCCGCCGAGACACGCAAGCGCCAGGGCGAGCGCCATCAGCACGCCGACGGCGCGCCCGTCGTGATCGAAGAGCGGCGCCCGCGTGCTGATCAGCAGGAAGTAGAGACCGGCCTGAATCAGGATCGTCCGGCGGGTCAGCCATGCCGGCACCGTGCGGCCCCGCGTGAAGCCGAACAGGCGCGGATACTGGTTGACCGTTGCCATCGGGCAGACGTTCCGCCAGATCCCGGGCGCGAGCATGAGCAACATCGGGATCACCGGCAGGACGAACAGCCACCACGCGATGAGCCCCGTTCGCGGGGCGATGAACAGTGTTGCGATCAGCCCGAGTGCCCCCGCCACCACGACGGCCCGGACCGCGTGCCAGACCCAGAGTGGCAGCGTCTGGCGCATCTCCAGGTAGTTCGGGAACCGCGTCGCCGCGGTGGTCGTCTCTACCATCCGGGCTCTCCAGCCGCCCGGCTCGCGCGCCGCAGGCGGGCCGCGAGGATGCGGCCCGCATCCAGCAGGATCATCCGGGCGAGCGAGGGCGACGTGGCGGCGAGCGATTCGAACTCGGCGAATCCAAGGCGCAGCAACTCGCCGTCGGTCCTCGCCCGCAGCGTTCCGGACCGAGGGCCGGCATCGAAGAACGCCACCTCGCCGATCACCGACGGAGCGTCGACACGGTTCGCAACGCGTTCGGCTCCGGCGCCGTCGGTCACGATGTAGTCGAGTCCGCCCGTGGTGACGATGGCGAGCGACCTGTCGATGTCGCCGGCGCGCACGACGATCTCCCCGGCTCGAAACCGCCGCCGCGTGCAGTAACGCGCTATCCGCTCCCAGTCCTCCTCCAGGCAGTCCGCCAGGAAGACCTCGGGCTCCGCGTCGCCTCCTGCCGCCGGGTCGAAGTTCGCTGACCGGCTCAGCGACCATCGCTCGTCCTGCATCAGCACGTCACGGTCGGCGGCACTCCGACGGAACTCATCGCTGCGCAAGCATCGCGAACGGCGAGCCCGTCGTCAATGGCGATTGGCACGGTCGTCCGGGAGCGATCGGTACCCGCGGAGCGGCGAAGGTGGCTCCCCGACCGGGCGGCTCTCAGGGTCGGCCCTCGCGGCCGAGCTGACCCGGGGTGTAGGGGAGGAACTGGCCTTCCAGCTGGTACCGCCGGGCGGCTTCGCGGACGGCGTCGGGATCGACCTCGACGCCGAGACCGACGCCGGCGGGAACGCCCCAGCGGGGTGCGGTGGCGATGGGCAGCGGCGCGGTGAGGATGTCGCCGGCCATCACGTGCGCGGTCTGCTGGTGGCCCTCGACGATGTTCGGCAGCGTCAGCAGGAGGTGCTGGCCGGCGGCCGCCGCGAGGCCGAGCTCGCCGTGGGTGTGCTTGCACACCTGCAGCCCCTCGAGGTGGGCGACGTGGGCGAGCCGGCAAAAGCCCGCCAGCGACCCGACCCAGTACGGGCTGAAGCAGAAGACGTCCGCCTGGCGGGCCGTGATGCGCGCGTACGCGTCGGCCTCGCTCCACAGGCCCTCGTTCGCGCAGACCGCCATCGGCACGCGTGCCCGCACCTCGGCCAGCTGGCCGACCGGCCAGTCGCGCACCGGCTGCTCGACGAAGTCGATGTCGTAGGCGGCCATCCTGCGCAGGCCCGTGATCGCCTCGGGCACCGACCACGTCGCCGTTCGCGTCCAGCCGCAGCCGCGGGCCGCTGCCGAGCGCACCCCGCACGGCGGCCACCATGGCGAGGTCCTCGGCGGGATCGATGCCGACCTTCAGGTAGAAGGTCTCGTAGCCCTGCTCGAGGCCGCGGGAGCACTGCTCGGCCAGATCGTCGACCGGGCCGCGGGCGAGGTAGAAGAAATACGACACCTCGCTGCGAACCAGGCCGCCGAAGAGGCGGTACAGCGGCAGGCTGGCGCTGCGACCGCAGATGTCCGCCAGCGCCATGTCGAGGCCGGCCCAGGCGAAGTTGCCCGTGCCGGCGCGGAACTGCCAGAGCCCGTGCGAGAAGAGGTCGGCGCGCATCGCCTCGCGATTCCACGGATCTCGGCCGAGCACGAACGGCGTCATGGCGCGCAGCGCGGCCTCCACGGAAGCGGCGTCGGCGCCGCTGCACGCCTCGCCCCAGCCGACGACGCCGTCATCCGTCTCAACGCGCACCAGCACATCGGTGACGCCGTCGCGGGCGACCTGGCTCGACACCTCACGGTGCAGGTACGGCACGGACACGATGGTGGTCTCGACGGCGGCTACCTTCATGAATGCTCCCTGGCCGGTCGCGCGATCGTCTGGCCGCCGTCGACGATGAGCGTCTGCCCGGTCACGTGGCGCAGGTCGATCAGTGCCAGGTAGGCGGCCGCCATGTCCTCGGGCGTGCCCAGCCGGTCGAGCACGGACGCCTCGCGCAGCCGGTCGTACCAGCCGGGCACGTGCGCCCACTCGCGCACGTTGCGGGCCGTGGGCACGTCCCCGGGCGCCACGGCGTTGATGCGGATCCCGTCCGCGCCCAGCGTCGCGGCCAGCGACCGGACGAGGCCGGTCAACCCGGCCTTGGCGGCCGCGTAGCCGGGCAGGCCGTAGCTGGCGAGCGCGTCGGTGGAGGTCGTCAGCGTGATCGAGCGGTCGCCGTCGGCTGCCCGCAGGTGCGGCAGCGCGGCCTGGATGGTGATCCAGGCGCTCGTCAGGTTCTGCTCGACGGTCTCGCGGAAGACGTCGAGCGGCAGGACCGCCGGATCGGTGCAGGTCTTCTCGGCGGGCAGTGCGCCGCCGGCGATCGAGACGACGTGGGAGATGGTCGCGCCCGCCGCGGTGGCGGTGGCGAGCGCCTCGGCCACGGCCTCCGGATCCCGCAGGTCGGCCACGTAGCCCTGCGCCCAGGTGGACTCGACGGGCACCCGGTCGAGCGCGACCACCGGCGTGCCACGAGCCGCGAGAGCGGCCACGAGCTCCGAGCCGAGGCCACCCGCAGCACCGGTCACGAGGACGGCGGTCACGGTGCGATGCTAGCATCGGCCCCGAGGCCGGCTTCATCGTCGATGAAGGCGGAAGCGTTCGAGGAGGATTCGTCATGAGAGGTGTTCGTCGGCGGTTCGGGGTCCGCGCAGGAGCGGCCTTCCTGGTGGTGGCCGCACTCGTGCTCGCGGCGTGTGGCGGCTCGTCGTCGTCGAGCAGCTCGAGCAGCGCAAGCAGCGCCGCGAGCAGCGCTGCTGCGACCGGTAACGCCGATCTCACGTTCTGGTACTGGGGCAACGACGACGCGCCCGGCGCCAACGACTGGATCAACGCGACCGCCAAGGGCTACGAGGCGACGCATCCCGGTATCACCATCAAGGTCGTGCCGCAGGCGACCGCGACCTTCATCGCCACCTTCCAGGCGGCTGCGGCTGCCAAGTCGGGCCCGGACATCGCCGCGCAGTGGGCCACGGGCCCCGTGCTGACCCAGGCCTGGGGCGGCGCGATCACGCCGATCTCCGATCTCGTCCCGGCAGACGAGATCAAGCACTGGCTGAACACCTCGGAGAACACCGACGGCGGCAAGCTCTGGGCGATGCCGGTCTACCTGATCGGGATCCCGTGGGTGTACAACAAGGACCTCATGACGCAGGCCGGGATCACCCCGCCGCTGACGTCGTGGTCGGACCTGATCAGTGCCTGCAAGCGTCTGCGGGCCAAGAACATCACGCCTTTCGCCTTCGGCAACGACACCTACTGGACGACGCAGCTGATGCTGCAGAGCCTGAACTCCCTGGACGACGTCGTGCAGGCGTCGGTCGGCAACAAGAAGTACACCGATCCCGAGTTCGCGGGCTTCGGCGGCGCGCTGCAGCAGATGGCGCAGGCCAAGTGCTTCAACGACGACGTCGCCTCGGTGCCGCTTGCGACGGGCCAGCAGCAGTTCGATACGGGCAAGGCAGCGATGACGCTCGCCACCGACGGCGGCGTGCGCGCGTTCGCGAAGGACCTCGGCGAGGACAAGATCGTGGTGGCCAAGTGGCCGAACTGGTCGAACGGCCCGCTGGCGAACGACTACAACGCGACCCAGTCGACGTCGTACTTCGTCACCTCGTGGTCGAAGCACCAGAAGGAGGCGGCCGACTTCCTGGTGTACCTCCACAACGCGGACGTCATGAACGCGTGGTTCACCGCCACCGGCACGCCGCCCGCCGACGACCGCTTCGACACCACCAAGATCACCGACCCGCTCGACAAGCAGCTCTACGCCCTCAACACCACCGGGCCGCAGATCTGGTTGCAGAACTTCTTCCCGCCGCAGGTCGACCTGAACGGCAACGCGCCGGCCCAGCAGCTGGTCGTGAACGGCCAGGGCGACGCCACCAGGGCGGCCCAGATCCGCGAGCGGGCAGCCGCACAGTGGCGGGCGCAGAAGCCGGACGAGGTCAAGAACTGGTCGAACTTCCACCCGGGGTCGTAGCCCTTGCAGCAGCTCGATGATCAGGTCGCCGTCGTCACCGGCGCCGCGAATGGAATCGGCAAGGGGATCGCCGCCGTGCTCGCACGCGAGGGCGCGCGGGTGGTGCTCGCCGATCTCGATTCCGGCGGCGCCGAGGCGGCGGCGGCCGAGATCCGGGCCGGAGGCTGGGACGCGCGGGCCATCACGGTCGACGTCACCAGCCGCGGCTCGGTGGATGCCATGGCGGCTGCGGTGCTGGCCGACCTCGGACGCATCGACATCCTGGCGGCCAACGCCGGCATCTACCCGCGGGTCGAGCTCCACGATGCCGACGAGTCCGTCTGGGACCGCATCATGGACATCAACGTCAAGGGTGCCCTGCGTTCGGTGCGGGCGTGCCTGCCGCCGATGATCGCGCGCCGGTACGGCCGGATCGTCCTCACCTCGTCGATCACCGGCCCCGTCACCGGACAGCCCGGGTACGGGGCCTACGGCGCGTCCAAGGCCGCGATGCTCGGGTTCATGCGGTCGGCCGCCCTCGACGTGGTGTCGGCCGGCATCACCGTCAACGCGGTCCAGCCCGGCAATGTCCGCACGCCGGGCTTCGAGGGCCTCGATGCCGAGCACAAGCGCGGGATGCTCGCCAGCATCCCGATGGGCCGTCTGGCCGAGCCGGAGGACGTCGGCTGGGCGGTGCGGTTCCTCGCGTCGCCCGAGGCCGGCTACATCACCGGGCAGACGCTGATCATCGACGGCGGGCAGATCCTGCCGGAGGGCACCGACGTGGCAGATCTGGGGGCCGGGTGATGCTGAGCGCTTCCGAGCGGACGACGCGATTGCTGGAGGCCCAGGTCGGGCGCACCCTCGACCAGGTCGAGACACCCGTCGCCGTCCTCGAGCTCGACCGTCTCGACGCCAACCTGCGCCGCCTGCAGGACTACGCCACGGCGCACGGCATCGCGCTCTGGCCGCACACCAAGACGCACAAGACCGTCGAGATCGGCCTGCGGCAGCTCGAGCTGGGAGCCGGGGGCCTGACCGTCGCGAAGACGGGCGAGGCGCAGGTCTTCGCCGAGGCGGGCGTGCCGCGCATCCTCCAGCACTACCCCGCCTACGGCACCGACAAGTGCGAGCGTCTGGCGCAGATCGCGGCCGGCGGCGTCGACCTCACCATGGCCGTGGACAGCGTCTCGGCCGCTGAGGGTCTGTCGGCGGCCCTGGCCCGGCATGGCGCCCGGGCGTCGCTCCTGGTCGAGCTCGACGTCGGCCTCCACCGGACGGGCCAGACCACGCCGGCCGGCGCCCTGGCGGTGGCGCAGGGACTGTCGCGGCTCCCGGCGGTCCAGGTTGCGGGCATCAGCTGCTACCCGGGCCACTGTCGCGACGACCCGGAGACGGTCGGCGAGTCGGTCGCCGCCGTGGACGCGATGCTGCGCGCCACCCGGGACGCGTTCCTCGGCGCCGGCATCGACTGCTCGCGCATCTCCGGCGGGTCTACTCCGACGCGCTACCTGACCCACACGACGTGCGTGACCGAGCTGCGCTCGGGCACCTACGCGCTCCACGACTGCAACGACCCGGCAGACGACGCCGCCGGCGGCGTCGAGGCGGGAGCGCTCTTCATCGAGGTGACCGTCATCTCCGACGCGGTGCCCGGCCAGGTGATCGTCGACTGCGGCTCGAAGACGCTGACGTCCGACTCCGCGCCCGATGGCCTGCACGGGCACGTCGTGGGCTGGCCGGGCGCCCGTCTGCACGACCTCAACGAGGAGCACGGCTACGTCGACGTGTCGGCCCTGGACGTCCGGCCGCAGGTGGGCGACCGCCTCCAGCTCATTCCGAACCACGCCTGTGGGTGCGTGAACCTCCACGACGCGCTCCTCGGCGTCCGCAACGGCGTTGCCGAGCGCGTGATGCCGGTCGCCGGTCGCGGGCTGATCCGGTAGGCGCAGTGCAGCGGTTCGCGGAACACCAGTTCTCGTACAGCGCCGATCACGCTCCGATCGGCACGGTCGAGGCGGGCGAGGTGTTTCAGGTCGAGGCGATCGAGGGCTGGTACGGGTACTTCAAGGAGCCGGCCGACTTCACCCACGAGACGCACGCCGCGGCGACGCTGCGGAAGTGGGCCGTCACCGGGCCGATCGCGGTCGCCGGTGCCGTCCCGGGCGGCGCGGTCGCGATCACGATCCACGAGGTCGAGGTGGTGGGGCTGGGCGTCTCGGTGTACGGGCCCTACGACGACGACGATCCGCTGCTCTGGTGGGAGTCCGAGACCGGCGTCGAGCTGTTCGAGGTCCGCGACGGCCGGGTGATGTTCGACGAGCACACCCAGCTGCCGGCCAATCCCATGGTCGGCTGCCTCGCGGTCGCGCCCGAGGCGGCCGGCGTCCATGCCAGGTACCAGGGGCGCTACGGCGGCAACCTCGACTGCCGCGACCTGTGCGCCGGCGCGACCCTGCTCCTCCCCGTCTTCCAGCCGGGCGCCGGGCTCTACTTCGGCGACTGCAAGGCCTTGATGAGCGACGCCGAGATCGTCGCACCGCCGGAGGTCGCGGCCGTGATCACGGCCAGCGCCGAGCCGCGCCCCCGGCCGGCGTCCATGCACTGGCCGCGCATGGAGACGACGGAGCGGCTGACGACCATCGTCTCGGGCACCCCGTTCGAATGGAGTGCGCGGCAGGCGTTCCGCGAGCTCCTCGACTGGATCACGGATGACTACGCCCTGTCGCGGACGAAGGCCGCACTGCTGATGGGGATGGTGGCTCCGACCGGCATCTGCCAGGTGTCCAACGACTTCTACACGGCGTACTGCACCATCCCGCGCGCCGTCCTCGCCCCGTACGTGCGCGGATCGTAGGCGCCGCTGTGGCCACGACGGGCGCGATCGAGGCTCCGCCGCCCCGCCGCCGGCGCCGCCGGGGCGGGCGCGGCCACTCGCTGCTGGTCTCGTACCTGATGATCCTCCCTGCGCTGGCGTTCCTGACCGTCGTCTTCCTCTACTCGCTCGGCCGGCTGGGGTACATCTCCGTGCACTCGGGCGACAACGGCGACGAGGGCGCTGCCACGCTCACGGCATACCGGTTCGTGATCGACGACCCCATCTTCCGCGAGGCCGTCAAGCACAACCTGCTGCTGCTGCTGTCCGTGCCGGTCGTGACGATCCTCGCCCTGGCGATCGCGCTGGTGCTGAACGAGGCCATCCGCGGCTGGCGCGTGTACCGGACGGTGGTGTTCCTGCCCTACATGCTCGCCATCCCGGTGCTCGGCACGACGTTCGTCTACCTGCTGAGCCTGAACGGCGCCGTCAACCAGACGTTCCGCGCCTTCGGCCTCGGCTTCCTCGCCCAGGACTGGCTCGGCGATCCGACCTGGGTTCTGCCCGGCATCGCCACGATCATCATCTACCACGAGCTGGGGTTCGGCGTGATCCTGTTCCTCGCGCGCCTGCTGTCCCTGCCCGAGGAGGTCCACCAGGCGGCCCGCATCGACGGCTGCACGTGGTGGCAGCTGCGCCTCAAGGTATCGATCCCGCAGATGCGAAGCGTGCTGACGGCGTTCGTCACCCTCGAGCTGATCAACATGCTCTCCTGGGTCTTCGCCTACGTGTACTCGACCACCAAGGGCGGCCCGAACTTCGCCAGCTACGTGCTCGAGTTCTACGTCTTCGACAACGCCTTCACCTTCCGCGCACCCAGCTTCGCGGCCGCCGCCGCGATCCTCCTGCTCGCGGCCACGACGGTGCTGATCGCGATCCAGGTGCGCCGCACGTCGGTGGAGGTGAACCTTGAGTAGTCAGGGCGATACCGCCGGCGTCGGCTGGGCGGCCGCGAAGGCCGCGATGGCCGCGATGGCGGTGCTGACGGTCTTTCCGGTGTACTTCATCGCGATCACGTCGTTGAAGACCCGCAAGGAGTACGCGGCCAACCAGTTCCTGCCGCCGCGGCACCCGACGCTCCAGAACTTCCACGACGCGTTCCAGGACGGCGCCCTTTTGCGCTGGGTCGCCAACAGCGTCGCCATCACCATTGCGAGCGTGGTCGTGGCGGCCATCGTCTCGGCTCTGGCCGCCTACCCGCTGGCGCGATTCCGGTTCCCCGGCCGGCTGCCGTTCATCGGCCTGAACATCGTGCTAATGGTGGTGCCGCCGGTCGTGCTGGTGGTGCCGCTGTTCATCTTCTTCGTCAACCTCGGGCTGGTCAACTCGCGCCTGGCGGTGGTGATCATCTACGTCGGGCTCCTGATCCCGTTCTCGATCTACCTGCTGGTGAACTTCTTCGCGACCATCCCGCGCAGCCTGGAGGAGGCGGCCAGGATCGACGGCGCCGGTCAGTTCCGGACGCTCTACAGCGTCATCGCCCCGCTGTCGGCGCCGGCGATCGTCACGATCGTGGTGGTGAATGCGGTCTGGGTCTGGAACGAGCTGCTGATCGCGCTCGTCTTCCTGCAGGACAACAACGCGCGCACGCTGACCGCCGGGCTGACCTTCTTCCAGGGCCGGTTCCTGCCGAACCAGCCGCTGGTCATGACCGGCGCGCTGATCGCGACGATCCCGATGCTGCTCCTGTACCTGGTCGGCCAGCGCTTCTTCATCCGCGGCCTGACCGCCGGCTTCGGCAAGTGAGCCGGTCGATCACCGAGCTGCTCCGGGCGCCCCCGCGGGCCGGGATGGTGCCCTCGGCCCTGCTCGCCCGGGCCGCCCAGCTGTCGGGGCCCGGCGGCGACGTGGACATCGCCGCGGTGCGCGAGCGAGTTGCGTGGTGCCTCGGTCTCGATCGCATCCCGGCCGGAGCGGGGACGTGGCTGCCGGTGCGCGAGCTGCCGGGCGACGGCTACACCGTCGAGGTCGGCTCCCTCGAGGCCGTGCCGGGCCTGCCGGTGCCAGCACACGTGTACCGCCCCGCGGCGGCCGGGCCGCATCCGGGCGTCGTCCACGCCCCCGGGCACTGGATGGAGAACGCCCGGCTCGAGCCCGACCTCCAGCGGTTCAACGCGATGCTCGCACGCGCCGGAGCCGTGGTGCTCTGCTACGACCCGATCGGCCAGGGCGAGCGCCGGCGCGGCTGGCACACGCACGGTCAGCTGGCGCCGCTGCTCGCGGGCTTCACGTCGCTGGGCGTGATGGTGGCCGAGACGCAGGGCGCCTTGGGGGTGCTGGCCGCCCGCGGCGACGTCGATGCCGGCCGGCTGGCCGTCACGGGCGCCTCCGGCGGCGGCTTCGTATCAACGTTTACCGCGGTTGTCGACGACCGGGTCGCGGCCGCCTGCATCTGCTGCATCCTCAACACCCATCTCTCGCAGCTGCGCGACGCCGCGCTGGGGACGGGGTGGGACGGCTGGGCCGACCTCTGCAACCAGGTCCCGCGCCTGGCGGCGGTCGCGAGCATGGGTGTGGTGGTGGGTGCGGCTGCGCCGCGGCGCCTGGCGGTGGTGCATGCCATCGACGACCGGCCGTTCCCGATCGAGGGTGCCCGCGCGGTGGTGCGCGAGGCGGGCCGGGTCTACGAGGCAGCCGGCGCGCCGGCGCCGCCTCGGCTGATCGAGGTTTCCGGCGGTCACGGCCTGCATCCGGCCACCCGGGCGGCGGCAGTGGCCGCGCTGGCGGTGTTTCTCGAGCTGCCGACGCCAGGGGCCGAGGCTCCGATCCCGCTGCTCGCCCACGCCTGGGAGGTGACGCACGACGTCGCCCGCGCGGGATCGCCGCAGAGCCAGGGCCGTCCCGTCGCCCGGCTCCCCGGCGAGGCCTTCGCCGCCGACTGCGACACGAACCCGGTCGTGGCCGGGCTGGCCCGGGAGGTCGCAGTGAGCCTGCGCGCGAATCGGACGCCGTCGCGGGCCGACGTCCTGCGAACGCTCGGCCCGCCGCGCGAGCCATGCGCCGACGGGCGCGTGCAGAACCACGTCGCGCTGCCCGAGGGCGGGTACGCGCAGCGCATCGAGATCGACGTCGAGTCCGGGATCGTGCTGGACGCGATCCTGGTGCTGCCCGAGACGTGGGCCGACGAGGCGCCGGGCGTGCTGGTGACCGTCGACGAGGGTGGCAAGAGCGCTGCGCTGACGGGATCGGCCGCCACGGTCGCGCGCCGGCTCGGCTGGGCGGTGCTCGCGCCCGACCTGCGCGGCACCGGCGAGAGCGCCGCGTCGGAGTTCGAGCTCGCGACCGGCTCGTGGATGCTCGACCGCGATCTGCTGAGCGACCGGGTCCACGACCTGCGCTCGTGCGTGCGGCTGCTGTCGGAGCGCTACTCCACCGGCCAGCAGATCGACAAGCGCCGGATCGTCGCCCACGGCTCGGAAGCGTTCGGCCTCGTGGCGCTGCTGGCCGGCGCCGTGGACGACGACCTCGCCGGTGCGACCGCGACCGGGTTCGTGTCCAGCCTGGAGGAGCTGCTCCGCGAGAGCCCGCGCATCACGCCCATGGTGTTCGGGTTCCGAGCCCTGGAGACTTACGACATCGCCGATCTCGTGCGCCTGGCGGGCCCTCCCGGCGACGGCGTCCGCGAGCTCCTGGAGGCGATCGCGGCGTGACGGCCGGACCCGTCACCAGGGAGGTCGCCGATGGCGTCTTCGCCTGCGAGCAGCCGGACGGGCCGCGGATCATCCGCCAGGTGGTGGTGGCGGGAAGGACCCGTGCGCTGGTCGTCGACACGGGGCTGCCCGGCTCGCCGGCGGTGGGGATCCTGCCGCTTCTCGACCGGCTGGGACTGGAACCGGTCGTGCTGCTGACCCATCCCGACGGCGACCACGTGGCCGGAACCGGCGAGATCCTCGCCGCCCACCCCGGTGCGCGCCTGCTGGCCGGCGGGGCCGACGTGCCGCTGATCGGCGACCCGGAGCGGGCGATCCGCGAGCGGTACGCGCGCTTCAGCGTCGAGGACGACGTCCCGTTCGGCGAGCCTCAGATCGCCCGGGCCCGGGCGCGCTTCGGCGCCGCGTTCCCGTCGCCCGAGCCGGCTGCCGACGGCGCCGTCGTCGATCTCGGTGGCCGTCGCGTCGCGCTCCTGGCGACGCCGGGGCACAGCCCCGGCCACACCGCGGCGTGGCTCTCCGCGGACGGCGTGCTGATCGCGGCCGACGCCGTCATGGGCCGGGCCATCACCGACAGCGACGGTAACCCGTACATTCCACCCATGTATGCCCCGCCGGCTGCCTACCGGGCCACGATCGCGCGACTGGCAGACCTCGACCGGCGCCTGCTGCTCACGGGCCACGAGCCGGTCATGGATGGCCCGGCCAGCGATGCGTTCCTCGCCGCCAGCCTCGCGGCGTGCGATCGGTTCGCGGCCGTGACGGCGGCCGCGCTCGACGACCTCCCGGCGACGCTCGCGACGCTGTGCGGGCGCGTTCGCGAGGCGTATGGCGGCCTGCCGGCCGACCGGACGGGCGAGCTCGCACTGACGGTCGATGGGCATCTGCACGAGCTGGTCGTCGCGGCAGCGGCGGCGGTCGAGCCCGGCCCGCCGCGAACGTTCCGGAGGCTGCGATGAAGATCGTCGCGGTACGCCGGACGGCCGTCGCCGTGCCCCAGAAGCGCCGCTACCAGTCGAGCTGGCGGCGCAGCGGACACGGCACCGGAGCGCTGCAGGCCGTGCTGGTGGAGCTGGTCACCGACGACGGGCCCGTCGGGATCGGCGAGGCGCCGGTGGTCTGGGCCGGCAGCGCCGCGGTGACGATCGCGATGATCGACGCGGTGACGCCGCTCATCGTCGGGGCCGACCCGTTCGACCACGACATCATCCGGCGGCGCCTCTACGCCGAGACCGGGATGGCGCATCTGGGCACGCAGGGCGCCTCCTGGGCGCTGGCCGGGATCGACACCGCACTGTGGGATCTCGCCGGGCGGATCGCCGGCCAGCCGCTGCACCGGTTGTGGGGCGGGGCGTGGCGCAGCCGGTCGGGCTTCCACGCCGACCTGGTGCCCGACGAGCCGGAGCGGGTCGCCGAGGACGCCAGGCAGTGGGTCGCCCGCGGCTTCCGCACGCTCTACCTCAAGGTCGGCTTCGCGCCGGAGGTGGACGAGGCGCGCGTGCGGGCGATCCGCGAGGCCGTCGGCCCCGAGCCGCGCCTGCGCATCGATGCCAACGGCGCCTGGTCGCCCGGCCTCGCTACGCGGTTGCTGGCGCGCCTCGCCGAGTGCGACCTCGAGTTCGCCGAGCAGCCGATCCCGCCGGGCGACCCCGAGGAGCTCGCCCGCCTGCGCGCTCGCGTCGGCGTCCCCATCCTGGCCCACGAGTCCTGCCTCTCGGTCGAGGGCACCCTGGCCGTGGTGCGACACGGCGCCGCCGACGCCGTGCAGCTCGACCCGCGCTTCGACGCGGGCATCGCGGGAGCCCGCACCGCGGCCCAGATCGCGGAAGCGGCCGGGCTGCCGGCCCTGACGCACACCTTCGGCGAGCTCGGCGTCGGCACGGCCCTGATGCTGCAGTTCCACGCCGCGCACCGCAATCTCGTGCTCGACTCCCAGACCTACTACCCGAATCTGACCGACGACGTCATCGTCGGCGGGCTGCTCCAGTTCGACGGCTGCTTCCTCGACGTGCCGACCGGCCCCGGCCTCGGCGTCGAGCTCGACCAGGAGCGCGTCGCCCACTTCGCCGCGTTCCACGCGAGCGAGGTCGACGGCCAGACTGCGCCGCCGCCGGACGGCGGCTACTACGACCGCGACTACCTGATCAGACCGCGGGTCTGACGAGGAGGACGATGACCATGGGCGGACGGCTCGAGGGGCGGGTGGCGGTCGTCACGGGTGCCGGTTCGGGTCTCGGCCGTGCTGCCTCGGTGGCGTTCGCACGCGAGGGTGCGGCGGTGGTGCTCGCGGAGATCGACGAGGCCCGCGGCGAACGCGTGGCGGCATCGATCCGCGCCGAGGGCGGCCGGGCCCTGGCGGTCGTGACCGACGTCACCTCCTCCGCCTCGGTCGCTGCGATGACCGCCGCCGCCGTGGCCGAGTTCGGGTCGATCGATGTCCTCTACCACTGCGCCGTCGACGTGCACTTCGTCAACCATCAGGATCGCCGGCTCACCGAGTTGGACGACGCCGTCTGGAAGCGGATGATCGACCTGGTCCTGACCGGCACCTTCCACGTCTGCAAGCACGTCGGCCGGCAGATGATCGCCCAGCACCGCGGCTCGATCATCCTCACGGCGACCACCGACGCCCTGGTCGGCGTCGCCGGCCTCGACGCGTACACGGCCGCCAAGGGCGGCGTCGTCGCCCTGACGCGCTCGTTCGCGGCCGGCATGGCCCCGGACGGCGTCCGCGTCAACGCGATCTGCCCCGCGTTCGTCGCCACCGAGCCGCAGATGCTCTGGCTCGACGACCCCGCCTCGCGGGCCGGTATCGAGAGCCTCCACCTGCTGCCGATCCCGAGCCCCGAGGAGGTGGTGCCGTTCGTCGTCTTCCTCGCCTCCGACGACGCCTCCGCCATGACGGGCGGGATCTACCCCGTCGACGCCGGCTACATGGCCTTCAAGGCCACCACCGTCGACGTCATGGACGCCATGCGCACGGGCGCCGAAACCGATCCGACCACCTGACCCCGGTGGTGCCTCGAGCTCTCAGAGTTGATTCCAGAATGAGGGTCGTGGTCGCGGGTCGGGGAGCGAGCGGCAGCGACCGGGCGTTCCGCAGGCCTTGCAGACGCAAGGCCAAGGCACGGACGACGCTGCCGCGAAGCCCCTGAAGCCGCCTCTCCGAGGCGGCGGAAGGGGAGCCGAAGCTGATCACGGTTGCCGGAGCCCGAGCTCCGGCGTTCGTGGTCAGCGCAGGACTCTCCCCGGCCATGCGAACGCGCCGCTCATTCTGAAATCAGCTCTCAGGCCAGTCGGTGGTCGAAGCTCGTCAGCACCTCGTTGCCGGTGTCGGTGACCAGGAACATCCACTCCAGGCGGGCTGAGGCGATGCCGGGCAGGTAGGTGGCGGGCTCGACCATGATCACCATGCCGGCCTCGAGCATCGTGTGGTCGCCGGGGACGAGGCGCGGGTTCTCGTGGACGGACGTGCCGATGCCGTGGCCGGAGTGGTGGGGGTAGTCGACGCCGCCCGCGGCGACGACCGCCTCGCGGATTGCTGTGTCGAAGGCGGCAGCGGTGATGCCCGGCCGTAGCGTCTCGCAGGCGCACTCGATGCCGGCCTGGGCGGCCGCCCGTACCCGCCGCAGGTCGGCCGAGACCTCGCCGGCGACGGCCAGCGTGTTGCAGGAATCGCCCCAGTAGCCGGCGACCCGCGGCGCGAGGTCGACGACGACGGGGTCGCCGCGCTCCAGGCGACGGGGCCGCGGCCAGTCGAAGACGGCCGCGGCGCGATCGACGCCCGAGCTGTACTCGCCGGCGACGCACACGCGCCCGCCGGCGACGGTCTCCATGGCCAGGCGGATGTCGGCGAACACGGCCAGCTCGGTGCGGCCCTCGCGCGTGGCCACGACGGCTGCGCGCTGCCCGACCGACGCCACCTCCGCGCAGCGCCGGAGCGCCGCGATCTCGTCGGGCGTCTTCACCATCCGGGCCCGTGACAGCTCGTCGTCGAACGCGACGAACCGGTCGACCAGCGGCCCCAGCGCCTCACCGAGGGCCCACGGGAACGACGTGCGCTCGACCGCGACCGCCCCCGAGAGGCCGTGCTCACGGGCCTTCCGCGCGACGGCGGCGCCGTAGTCCGTCCAGCCGTGCAGCGGGCGCTCCGTGCTGAAGCCCTCGTACCCGGCGGCGGATGCCGCGCGGCTCGCCTCCGCACCCGCCAGCTCGCTGTTGACGACGACCAGGTGCACGGTGCCGTCGGGAGCCACCAGCGCCGTCCCCGGTCCGCCGCCGAACGGGCTCGGCCCGGCCTCGTACGGGGCTTCGAAGCCGCTGGCATAACAGACCGGGTCGGGCGAGGTGACGACCGCCCACCCTGCTCCGGCCGCCCGCGCGGCCGCTGCCACCCGCTCCTGACGTTCGTCCACGGCGCCTCCTTCGGCGCGTAGTATCGCCGCTCGGCTACGCTCGCGCCGTGCAGGGAACCCGTCTTTCCCCACC
Source organism: uncultured Actinomycetes bacterium (assembly GCA_963779685.1). Taxonomy (GTDB): domain Bacteria; phylum Actinomycetota; class Thermoleophilia; order Gaiellales; family F1-60-MAGs149; genus CAVZZG01. Next base: position 2,237,600 of record CAVZZG010000003.1, on the reverse strand, counting down.
CCCGGGCCGGATCGTCGCGATCCTCCGGGGTCACGCGCCGGAGGCCGTTGCGGGCATCGTCGACGGCCTTGTCGCGGGCGGGATCACCACCGTCGAGGTGACGCTCGACTCGCCGGGCGCCCACGACTCGATCGCCGCGCTCGCGGCGCGCGACGACCTCGTCGCCGGTGCCGGCACCGTGCTTAGCGTGGCCGCGGCGGAGGCGGCGATCGATGCGGGCGCGACGTTCCTGGTAGCACCGCACCTCGATCCCGCGGTGATTCGCGCTGCCGCGGCTCGCGGCGTCGCGATGCTGCCCGGCGCGCTCACTCCGACCGAGATCTTCACCGCCTGGCAGGCCGGCGCGGCGGCCGTGAAGGTGTTCCCGGCCGGCGGGCTCGGCGCAGGCTACATCGCAGCCGTCCGCGGTCCGCTGGCGGGCATCCCGCTGGTGCCGACCGGCGGCATCGACGACACCAACGCCGCCGCCTTCCTGGCGGCCGGGGCGCTGGCAGTCGGTGTCGGCGGCTGGCTCACCGGCGATGCCGACCCCGAAACCGTGCAGCTGCGCGCCGGACGCCTGATCGCGGCCGTCGGAGGCGCCGCGTGAAGTCGGTCGTGCTGATGGGTGAGCCGATGGTCGGGTTCATCGCCGACGATCTCGGTTCGCTCTCCGACATCACCAGGTTCCGGGCCGAGATCGTCGGGGCCGAGATCAACGCTGCGGCCGCGCTCGTCCGGCTCGGCGTGCCGGCCACCCTGATCGCCCGCACCGGCACCGACGAGCTCGGCGAGATGGTCGTGCGCCACGCCATGCGGGAGGGCATCGCGACCGCGCACCTCCGCCGCGTCGAACTGCCGACCGGCATCCTGATCCGGTCACGGCGCGGGTTCGGCGCGTCGAGCGTGGTGTACCGCCGGGCGGGCTCGGCGGGCGGTTCGCTCGAGCGAGCCGATGTGGAGGAGGCAGCGGACGCGATCGCCGCCGCCGGCTGGCTCCACGTCACGGGCATCACGGCCGCGCTCTCCGATTCGTCCCGGCAGGCGGTCGGCGCGGCTCTCGACCGCGCGGCGGCGAGCGGCGTCAGGTCGAGTCTCGACATCAACTACCGCGCGCGCCTCTGGTCGCCCGAGCAGGCAGCGGCGGCGCTTGCGCCACTCGTCGCCCGGGCTGACGTGACGATGGTCGGCGACGCGGAGGGGCGCACGCTCACGGGCGCCGCGACGCCGCCCGATCTCGTCGCCGCGATGCGCGCGTGGGGTGCGCGGGACGTCGTGGTCAAGCTCGGTGCCGCCGGCGCGTACCACGACCGGGCCGGCGACATCGCGCAACGGCCGGCACGCTCCGTGAGCGGGGTGGTCGACGAGGTCGGGGCGGGCGACGCGTTCGCCGCGGGGTTCATCGCGGCGAGCATGCGCGGCCTGGATCCCGGCACGGCGCTGGACTGGGGCGCCGTCGTGGCCGCGTTCTGCGTCGGCGCCATCGGCGACGCGCGCGGCCTGCCGACGCTCGCCGAGGTCGAGCGCGCGCTGGCCGCCGGGGGCGACGAGACGGTCCGCTGACGCCATGTTGCGCCACCCCCGCTACACCCGAGAACGGATCGCCCAGGTGGGCGACCGGCTGCGCGCGCTGATCTGGGCCGACACCGTCTCGCCCGACCGCATCACGGTGGCCGGCCCGGTCGACAGGATCGCTCCCGAGGACGCCGGGCGGCTCGACTACCGCGACTGCGCGCTCGGCGAGCGTTTCGGCCCGCTCTGGGCCACCTTCTGGCTGCGCGTCGAGGGCACGGTGCCGCCGGCCTGGGCGGGCGAGCGCGTCGACCTGCTGTTCGTCAGCCACAGCGAGGCGACGCTCTGGATCGACGGCCGGTCGGTGCAGGGGCTGAACACGAGCCCGGACGGTGCCCGCCCCGACGCGCTGCTCCTCGACCCGGCCGTCGGCGGCGAGCGTCTCGACCTGCGCATCGAGCTCGCCTGCAACGGCAAGTTCGGCGAGCTCGCGCGCCCCTTCGCCTCGCTCGATCCGGTCGTGCTCGACCGCTGCGAGCTCGCCCGCTTCGACCGCCGGGCGTGGGATCTTCACCACGACTTCGACGTGCTGCGGCGCATCGAGGCCGACGCGGAGAGCGGCCTCGATCCCAGCTGGGCCGGTGCGCTGCTGGCGGGACTGAACCGGTTCTGCAACGTCTGGGACGAGGATCCATCGACCTGGCCCGAGGCGGCGGCGGCTCTCGCGCCGCTGCTCGCGTGCCGCAACGCGACCCGCGTCCACGAGCTGGCAGCCATCGGGCACGGCCATCTCGACACGGCCTGGCTGTGGCCGCTGGACGAGACCTATCGCAAGGCCGTGCGCACCTTCAGCTCGCAGACCGGACTGATGGCCCGCTACCCGGAGTTCCGGTTCGCCTGCTCGCAGGCCCAGCAATACGACTGGATCCGGCGCCGCAACCCCGACCTCTACGCCCGCATCCAGCAGCGGGTCGCGGCGGGCCAGTGGGTGCCGGTCGGCGGCACCTGGATCGAGCCGGATTGCAACCTGCCCAGCGGCGAGTCGCTCGTCCGCCAGTTCCTGTACGGCCAGCGCTACTTCGAGCGCGAGTTCGGGCGCCGCTGCGCGGAGTTCTGGAACCCGGACGTGTTCGGCTACAACGGGCAGCTGCCGCAGCTCATGCGCGGCGCGGGCATCGGCCGGTTCCTGACCCAGAAGCTGTCCTGGAACCGGTTCAACGCGCCACCGCACCACACGTTCACGTGGCAGGGCATCGACGGCTCCGAGGTGCTCGCGCACTTCCCGCCCGCCGACACCTACAACGCCACGGCCGAGGTCGAGCAGCTGCGCCGCAGCGCGCGCGACTACAAGGACCACGACCGCTCCGGCACCAGCCTGCTGGTGTTCGGCTACGGCGACGGCGGCGGCGGGCCGACGGCGGCGATGCTCGAGACGCTGCGGCGGGCACGCGACCTGCAGGGCCTGCCGCGCACGCGGATCGTGACGAGCGACGAGTTCTTCACCGCGCTGGAAGCCGACACGACCGATCGCACGACGATCGTCGGCGAGCTGTACTTCGAGTACCACCGCGGCACGTACACCACCCAGGCCGCGGTCAAGCGAGGCAACCGCGAGGGCGAACGCGCGCTCCACGACGCCGACTTCCTGACCGCGGTGGCGGCGCGCCTGGGCGCGGCGCCGCACCCGGCCGAGAGGCTCGCCGAGTTGTGGCAGCTCCTGCTGCTGAACCAGTTCCACGACATCCTGCCCGGCTCCGGCATCGCCCTCGTGTACGCCGATGCGGCCCGCGATCACGCGGCCGTGCTCGCCGGCGCCGAGGCACTGAGCGCTGCCGCCATGACGGCGCTCGCCGACTCCGGGCCGGGCAGCGTGCCGCTGAACACCATCGGCTTCTCGCGCGCCGAGGTCGTCGCCTCTCCCGCCGGCGACCTCGTCTTCATCGAGGCGCCGCCCTACGGGGTCGGCGCCATCGCACCCTCGCCCGTCGCCGTGACCGCGGAGGAGACGCCGGACGGATTCGTGCTGGCGAACGGGCTGCTGCGGGCCGAGATCGGCCGCGACGGTGCGCTGCGATCGCTGGTCGAGCTGGCCACCGGCCGCGAGGCCCTGGCCGGACCGGGCAACGTGCTGCAGGTCTACGACGACCACCCGACCGACTACGACGCGTGGGACGTCGACCCGTTCCATCTCGAGACCGTGCGCGACTGCCCGCCGGCCGAGTCGGTGGTGCTGGCCGGCGCGGGCGGGCTGCGCGCGGAGGTCGCCGTCGAGCGCTCCGTCGGCCGCAACAGCTCGATGCGCCAGCTGGTGCGGCTCGATGCCGGGTCGCCGCGGCTGGAGTTCCGCTGCACCGTCGACTGGCACGAGCGCCACACCATGCTGAAGGTGCTGTTCCCGGTCGCCGTCCGCGGCGCCAACGCGACGTACCAGATGCAGTTCGGCCATGCGGAGCGGCCCACGCACTACTCGACCAGCCACGACCTGGCGCGATTCGAGGTGCCGGGTCACCGCTTCGCCGACCTCTCCGAGCACGGCTTCGGCGTGGCCCTCCTGACCGACTGCAAGTACGGCTACTCGACCTACGGCAACGAGATGCGGATCAGCCTGCTGCGGTCGCCGGCCGTGCCCGACCCGACCGCCGACATCGGGCTGCACGAGTTCGCCTACGCCGTGATGCCCCACGCGGGCGGCTGGCGGGAGGCGGGCGTGGTGGCCGAGGCCGCCCGCTTCGAGGCCCCGGTGCGGTGGCTCGCCGGCTCGCACGAGCCGCGCTCGCTGGCATGGTGCGACGACCCGAACCTCGTGCTCGACACGATCAAGCGGTCAGAGGACACCGATGCCCTGGTGCTCCGGCTCTACGAGGCCCACGGCGCGCGTGGCACGGCCCGGCTGCACCTCGGTCTGCCGCACGGCACCGAGGTACGGCGCTGCAACCTGCTGGAGGACCCTGGCGATGCCATCCCGATCCGTGACGGCGTCGCCGAGATCCCCTACCGCCCGCACGAGATCATCAGCCTGCTGGTGTAGGCCCGCTCGGCCGCCGCGCCCGCCGATGTTCAGGACTTGACGGCGACGATGAGCCCGTCGCCGACGGGCACCACCATCCCGGCGATGTCGGTGCGGTCGCGCAGTGAGGCGTTGACCGCCCGCATCGCCTCGACGGAAGCGGGACCGAAGCCGGCGTCGCCGGCCGCGCCCGGCAGCACGGAGCGGCGCATGAGCGCGTTGTCGATGAGGATCATGCCGCCCGGGCGGAGCAGCGGCACGATCAGCTCGAGGTACGCCGGATACTCGGTCTTGATGGCGTCGATGAACGCCATGTCATAGGTGCCGTCAAGCCGCCGGAGGCCGTCGATCCCCGGCTCGAGCCGGAGGTCGACCCGGTCGAGCACGCCCGCCCGTTCCAGGTACGAGCGAGCCGTGGCCTGGCGCTCGGGATCGACGTCGAAGCTGACGATGCGCCCGTCGGCGGGCAGCGCTCGCGCGATCCACATGGTCGAGACGCCGATCGCGGTGCCGACCTCGATCACCCGCCGGGCGCCGCACGCCCGGGTCAGGATCTGGAGCAGCCGGCCGGTCTCCGGAGGCACGATCGGCACCGCCTCGCGGCCGCCCTGCTCCTCCATCTCGGCCAGGATCGGGTCGCGCGGCGGCACGAGGCCGACCAGGTAGTCGTCGAGGTCGTCGTCGAGGATCATCGAACCACGGTAGCTCAGGAGGAGCCGGAGAGCATGCCCGTGATGCGGCGGTTGAGCACCAGCGCGATGATGGCGGGCGGGATCAGCGCCATCACGCCGGCCGCTGCCAGGATCGGGTAGTTCGTCGTGTACTTGCCGACGTACTCGGTGATCAGCACCGTCACGGGCTTCGCGTTCTCGGTCGTGGTCAGCAGCAGTGGGATCAGGAACTCGCCCCAGACGGACAGCACCACGATGGCGGCGACCGCGGCGATACCCGACATCAGCTGCGGCACGACCACCCGTGCGAACGCCTCCAGCCGGCGGCAGCCGTCGATGAGCGCGGACTCCTCCGGCTCCTTCGGCAGATCGCGCACCTGGTTGTACAGAAGCCACGTCGCGAGCGGGGTGAGGGTGGCCAGGTAGACCAGCGTCAGACCGCGCTTGGTGTCGGTGAGACCGGCGTCGGACATGATCTGGAACAGCGTCACGACGACCACGAAGATGGGCACGATCATGGTCGCGATGATCGCGCCGAAGAGGGCCGGGCCGAAGCGGAAGCGCAGCCGTGCGAAGGCGTAGGCGGCCATCGTCGAGACGACCAGGATCAGGATCGTGGAGATCACGGCCAGCTCGGTGCTGACCAGCATCGCCTGCTGGAACTGGCCCGGCTCGACGACCGTGCCGCCGGCGTGCTGCGTGGAGGTGCCGCCGAGCAGATCCCGGTAGGCGTTCAGCGTCGGGTCGTGCGGCACCCAGTGCGGCGGCTGGGCGAGCACCTCCGGCTGGGTCGAGAGGCTCGTGAGGACGCCCAGCGCGAGCGGGCCGAGCGACCAGATCACGATCGCCAGGGCGGCGACCCGGCGCACCACGGTGCCCGTGCGCGACGGCCTCACCGCGCCCGCCTGAGCCCGAGCACGTAGATGCCGCCGAACAGCGCGGTGCAGGCCGCGAGCAGGAAGGCCAGCGCCGTGCCGTGGGCGAAGTCGGCGTGGGCGAAGGTCGTGTTGTAGACCTCGATCAGGACCGATCGGGTGTTGAGCGCGGTTCCGTTCAGCACGTAGATCTCGTCGAAGATGCTGATCGCAAGCAGCGTGCCGAGCGTCAGCGAGATGGCGATCGACGGCCGCAACAGGGGCAGCGTGATGTACCGGAACTGGCGCCAGGGGTTGGCGCCGTCGACGGCCGAGGCGCTGTACACCTCGTCGGGAATCGACTGCAGGCCCGCCAGCATGGCGAGGCTCACGAGCGGCAGGACGCCCCAGACGTGGACGAGCGTGATGAACGCGATCGCCCAGCGGCCGCTCGCCAGCCACACGTGCGGCTCGTGGATGACGTGCAGCTGCATGAGGACGTTGTTGAGGATGCCGTTCTCGGGATCGAACACCCGTCGCCACAGCACGCCGCTGACGACCGACGGCAGCGCCCACGGCAGCACCAGCACGGCCAGCACGAAGCCGCGGCCCTTGAACACGCGGTGGAGCGTGAGCGCCACCGCGAGGCCCAGGACGAGCTCGAGGCTGACCGCGAGCAGCAGGTACTCCACCGTGTGGCGGACGGCGCTGATGACCGCGGGGTCGTGGATCACCTGCCGGTAGTTCCTGAGCCCGACGTAGCGGGGCTCGAGACCGTAGAGCGCTCCGTTGGACTGGACGCTCGTCTGGAATCCGCGGATCAGCGGATACACGATCAGGACGGCGACGGCCACCACCGCAGGGGCGGCCATCATCGGACCCAGGTAGGCGGCCTCTCTGCCGGGTCGCCGGCGCATGCGGTTCAGGTCACGAACCCTGCACGTACTGCGTTGCCCTATCGGCCAGCTGGTTGAGTGCGTCCTGGACGCTGATCTCACCCTTGACCGCGGAGTTCAGCAGGCCCTGGGCGTCGGAGCTGAACTGCGAGTACCAGATCGGCGCGCCCTGCGGGAAGAGCGGCACGACCTTCGCCACCTGCTGGGTGAGGATGTCACCGCCCGACAGCTGCCCGCTGTCGGAGAGCTGCTTCAGCACCGATGCGCCGCAGGGCAGCATGCCCTCCTGCTTGTAGATCTCGATCGCGTTCTCGGGCTTCTGCCACCACTCGATGAAGGCCGCGGCCGCCGCCTTGTGCTTGGCCGTGACCGGGATCGACAGGCCCTCCGGGAGCCCGAAGGACGCGCCCGGGCCGGTGGGGCCGGGCACGAGGCCGAACACGGCGTCGCCGGAGATCTTCGACTGGGTCTTGTCGTTCGCCGTCTCGAGGTTGCCAGGGCCCGTCGCCAGCACCATGGACGTACCGCCCCCGGTGAACTTGTCGAACGTGACGTTGTCGCTCAGCGACACCGAGCCGGGCGACACCCAGCCCTTCTTGATCGCGTCGACCTCCCACTGAAGCGCGTTCATGCCGGCGCTGCCCGGCTGGTTGAAGAGCGGTTTGAAGTTCTCGTCGAACAGCTGCCCGCCCATGGCGAGCGTCAGCAGGTACCACGGCGTCACGCCGCCCTCGGTGGCCGCCATGGGGATCGACATCGGGTACTTGATGCCCGAGGCCTTGAGCTTGTCCATGTCGGTCGCGAGCTCGTCGAACGTCGCCGGGAACGTCGTGACGCCGGCGGCGTCGAACATCTTCTTGTTGTAGATCGAGATCCGGAAGTCGTTCGAGAAGCAACTGGCGTACGTGTGGCCGCCCGAGGTGAAGGCCGCGTCCACCGCCTGCAGGTCGCTCATGATCGCCGGCGAGATGACGCCGTCGAGCGGCTCGACCCACTTGGCGCCGGCGAACTGGCCGGTGAACGACCAGTCGAACTCGGCGACGTCGGCGACATACGTCTTCGCCGTGTTCGCGACCACGAGCTTGTCGTGAGTCGCGTCCCAGTCGATGACCTGGTAGTTGACCTTCACGCCGGTGGCGGCGGTGAAGCTGTCGATGATGTCCTGCGGGATCTTGTACGGGACGAGGACCGTGATCTCCTGACCGGAGATGTTCTCGGTGGTCGCGCCCGCGGAACTGCCGCTGGCGGCGGGAGTGCTCGTGCTCGACGAGCTGCTACCTCCGCATGCCGCGGCGGCGAGCGCCACTCCGAGGGCCACGGCCGTCACGGCCAGCGATCGCCTGATCCCGCTCAACGCTTCCTCCTCCATCCCGCCCGGAGCCGTCCGGAGCTTCGCCATACTACGGCTTCGCCGCGGACGAGCGCAACGAAAGGGACTGCAATGGGGTTGAAGATCACGGTGATCGGCGGCGGAAGCTCGAGCTTCGTGCCGGTACTGGTGCGGCGGTTCATCCAGTCGCCGGTGTTCGCGGATGCGACGATCTCGCTGATGGACGTCGACGCCGCCCGGCTCGGCGTGATGCAGGCCCTGGCCTCGAAGCTCGTTGCGAGCGAGGGCAGCGGGCTGACCGTCACCAGCACGCTCGATCAGCGCGAGTCGCTGGCCGGAGCCGACTTCGTGATCGCCGCCATCTCGGTGGGCGGCATGGACGCATGGGCGCTCGACATGGAGATCCCCGGGCGCTACGGCGTCGTCATGCACGTCGCCGACTCCGTCGGGCCGGGCGGCATCATGCGCGCGCTCCGCAACGCGCCCGTCCTGGCCGAGGTCGCCCGCAACGTGGCCGAGGTCGCCCCGGACGCCTGGGTGTTCAACTACACGAACCCGGCGCCGATCGAGGCGCTGGCGATGCGCGCAGCCGCGCCGCAGGTGAAGTCCATCGCCCTGTGCTCGTGCACCGCGCATCCGTCCAGCGCCGAGTGGCTGGCCGACCAGGCGGGCGTGGAGGCCGCCGACATCGCCATGCCGCCCGTCGTCGCGGGGATCAACCACTGCGCCTCCGTCACCGACCTGCGCCTCCGCGACGGCACGGATGCCCTGCCCCTCGTCCGGGCCCGGGCGACGAATCCGGTGGTGCGCTGGGCGCTCGACACGTACGGCGTGCTGCCGTACTGCTGGAGCCACTGGGTGGAGTTCTACCCGCAGATGCAGTGGCTGGCCGAGCCGTACGCGGGCACCGCCCAGGGCGTCGCGATGCGGTACGGCATCACGACGCACGACATGGCCTACGAACGCAACCGCGTGCAGCAGCTCGAGGCGCTGGCGGCCCACTGGACGGCGCCCGGCGCCGGCCCGGTCACGCTGGCCGACCTCCCTCCGGGCGACGAGGACGAGGGCATCGAGGTGGTCGACCTGATCGAGGCGATCGTCGACAACCGCAACACCACCCACGTGGTCAACACCGTCAACAACGGCGCCATCCCGAACCTCCCGGACGATTGCTTCGTCGAGGTCAACGCCCACGTGAATCGCTACGGCATCCGGGCGATCGCCCCCGGGCCGCTGCCGGAGGCGCTCGCCGCCCACCTCCGTCACTACGTCGCCTTCCAGCAGCACGTCGTCCGGGCCGCCCTCACCGGCGACCGCTCGGCCCTGATGGCAGCGTTCCTGCTCGACCCCACCACCCAGGCCCGCCTCGACCTCGACCAGACCGCGGCGCTCATGAACGACCTCCTCACCGCCCACGCGCAGCACCTGCCGCTCTTCGCCGCGCCGGGAACGTGACGAGGAGAACTAGCGTGAAGGCTCGGCGAGGTCGCCGCGCAGGAGGTCCATGAGCAGGCCGTCGTGGAAGGCGCCGTCCGGGCCGCGCTCGTAGTCGCGCATCACGCCGACGGCCCGGAAGCCGACCTTCTCGTAGCAGCGGATCGCGCGGTGGTTGTCGACGGCCGGGTCGATGGTGATGCGGTGGTGGCCGCGCTCGTCGAACAGGAAACGGGCCAGGATCCGCACGGCCTCGGTGCCCGCGCCGTGGTCCTGCCAGGCGGTGCCGAGGTACACGTCGATGCTCGCGTGCCGGTAGTTGGGCTCGAGTTCCTCGTAGTACTCGATACCGCCGGCCACGCTGCCGTCGATCTCGATCACGAGCAGGGTCGAGCCGTCGGCGCCACGGAAGCGCGCGGCCAGTCGTCTGGCCGGTTCGGGTTCGCCCCACCAGCGGCGCACCTCCGGCTCGGCGAGGATCGCGGCCAGGGCGACGGCATCGCCGCGACCGCCCGGCCGGAGGCGGATCGCCGGCCGGGTCATGCCTCGATCGCGAAATCGGCGACGGACGGGGTCGCTCCGGCTCGCTCGCAGGCCAGCCGCAGCGCGCCGACCACGGGCGGCCGGCCCGGGCGCACGGGCACGGCCTCGGGGAGCCGGTGCAGGACGGGATCGATCAGGAACGCCGATGCCGGGTGGGCCAGCACGCCGCCGGCGAGCACCAGCGGGTGCCGGCTCCCGGCGAGGCCGACCCGTGCGGCGCAGTGCTCGGCGATCTCGGCCAGGTGCTCCCCCTGGACGGCGATGATCTCTGCCGCAACGGCGTCGCCGGCCGCCGCCTCGTCGAGCACGGTCGGCGCCAGCCGGCGCAGCGCGGTGATGCCGATGCCGCCGCGGCGCGTCAACTCGTGCAGCAGGCCGATGGGGTCGGCGACGCCGTACAGCGCGAGCGCCCGCGGCGTCAGGCTCGTCTCGGGGCCGATGCCGAGGTGGCTGCGGTACACGGCACGCCACCCGGCGGCGCCCAGCGCGCCACCCCCCATGCGCTCGGGCCACCAGCCGAGATGGTACGTCTCGCCCGACGAGTTCCGGGCCCCGATGGCGGCTCCGGTGCCGACGATCACCGCGACGCCGACCGCATCGGCACCGCCGAGCCAGAGCGCGCCGATGGCGTCGTTCACGACCGATGCGTTCGCGAGCCCGAGGCGGCGCTTCAGCTCGTCCCCCAGGAACGTCGTGTCCTCCTGCCAGTCCGCGCCGGCCAGGCTGAATGCGGCGTGCGAGAGGTCGTCTGCGCCGACCCCTGCCGCCGACATGGCCGCGGCGGCAGCGGTCGCGATCTCGGCGATCGCCAGCTCCGGGTCGCCGGCGCCGTAGATGTCGGCGCAGCCGGCGCGGCCGACGCCGAGGACGGCGCCCGCGGTCGAGGCGACCACCGCGAGCGTCTTCGTGTTACCGCCGTCGACCCCCAGGACACACGGCTTCATGGCAGCAGACGGTCCGGCAGGAAGGCGCGGTGCGCCGCGGCGAGCTCGCGGTACAGCGCCTCCGCCCGGTCGAGCGTCCGCACCAGGGGGTTCGCGGCCAGCGCCCGCACACCGTCGCGCCAGGTGCCGTTCCAGCCCACCTCGCCGGCCAGCGCCTGGTACTCGCCGAGCGCCTCCACCAGGCCCCGCACGTGGCGCGGCACCGGCGGCGTCGGGATCGGCTCGATCCAGCCGCCCTCGCACCGGCCGATCGTCTCGACCACGAGATCGTCCGGGAACCCCGGGAGCGCACCGCCGCGGTTCGGGAGGTTCACCGGGTGCACCTCGTCCTTGCCGTTGAAGACCGCGTCCATGACGTCGATGGCCAGCTCCAGCTCGTGGATGCCGCCACGCGACTGGCCCGGGTCGAGCACCGGGTCGTCGAGCTCCGCCTGCTGGGCGTAGTGCTCCCAGTAGCCGCCCGTCCAGCTGAGGATGTCCTCGGCCCGGGTCGTCGGCTTCGCCTGCAGTTCGGCGAGCACCTCGTCCTCACAGTAGTAGTACTGGAAGTACTCGGCTGGGATCGCGCCCATCGCGGCGGCGATCCTCAGCATGCGCCGCGTGCCGGCCTTCAGCGCCGGATCGTCGCCCCGGCGCTCGAAGGCTTCCGTCAGGCGCGGCATCACATCCTCGCCGTCGTAGAGGTGGCGCACGCTCCACGAGCCGTGGTTGAGCCCGACCATGACCGAGTCGAGCCTCGCGGGATCGAGCCCCGCCGCCTCCGCCATCATGCCCGCGAAGTAGATCGGCCCCTCGCACAGCGAGACGATCGGGATCTCGGAGTTGTGGCTCCACGCCTCGGCCACGATGTTGACCGGGTTGGTGTAGTTGAAGACCCGCGCGGCAGGCGCGACCTCGGCCAGCTCGGCCGCAACGCCCCGCATCACGTGGATCGCCCGCAGCGCCATGAAGAACCCGCCCGGCCCCTGGGTCTCCTGCCCGATGACGCCGTGCCGCAGCGGGATGCGCTCGTCCTGCACGCGGGCTTCGAATCCGCCGGGCCGGAAGCTCGACAGGACGGCGTCGCAGCCCGTCAGGCCGGCCCGTCGATCGGTCGTGGCGGTGAACGTGATGTCCAGCCCTCGCGCTCGCGCCATGCGCTGCGCCAGTCGCCGGATCAGGTCGAGCCGGCCCGGGTCGAGGTCGATCAGGACGACCTCGGAGCCGTCGAAGTCGGCGCCCGAGTGCAGGAACGAGGCCATGGTGCCGGCTGCGCGGGTCGAGCCGCCGCCGAGGTACGCGAGCCGGATGCGGGCCATTGCGGTAGCTTGACGGAGTGCTCACGGTCGAGGTGCAGTCCGATCACGAGGCGGTGAGCCGGCGGCTCGCCCAGCTGCTGCGCGAGACCCTGACCCTGCGACCGGCGCCGGTGCTGCTGGCCGCCACCGGGTCGACGCCGATGCGCGGCTACGAGCTGGCTGCGGCCGACGGGCCCGCGCCCCAAGGCGTGCGGGTCGTGCAGCTGGACGAGTACCTCGACATCGGGCAGGGCGACCGCCGCTCGCTCTACGGCTGGATGCGGCGTTCGCTGCTCGAGCCGCTCGCGATTCCCGGCGACCGGGTGCTCGCCCTCGATGGCCTCGCCGCCAGGCCCGACGAGCTGGGGGCGGCGCACGACGCCGCGATCGAAGGTCTCGGCGGCATCGATCTCGCGATCCTCGGCCTCGGTCCGAACGGCCACCTCGGCTTCAACGAGCCGCCGTCACCCGCCGACGCCCCCAGCCGCGTCGTCGAGCTGACGCCGGAGAGCATCGTCTCCAACGCGGCCTACTGGGGCAGCGAGACGGACGTCCCCCGGCGGGCGCTGACGACGGGGATGACGGCGATCCTCGCAGCGCGGCGCACCGTGCTCGTCGTGACCGGCGAGCGCAAGCGCGAGATCCTCGCCCGCACGCTGTCCGGTGACTTCACGCCGGACGTTCCGGCGTCGCTGCTCCGCGGCGCGGCCGGCGACGTGATCGTGCTCGCGGATCCAGCCGCCTACGGCTGACGACCGGCCCAGCCGGGCCGGTCGGGATCGTCGTACTCGAGGAACTCGACGACCCCGCCGTCGGGCCCTTCGACGAACGCGTACTTCCCGCCCTTGCCGGTCGCCGTCGGCGGCACGAGCACCTTCTGCCCGGCCACGGCCGCCTCGATGTCGGGCACGCGGAAGGCCACGTGCGGCCGGTCGTCGCGGAACGGGCTGCCCTCGGCGAACCGGATCCACTCGATGCTCGCCGGATGGTCGCGAGGGTCGGTCACCCAGCACTGCTCGGAGGGAATCTCGATCTCGCCCGGCTGGGGCGTGTCGGTGACGAAGCCGACGTGGTCGAACTGGGCGCGGTCGATGCCTTCCATCTCAGCCCTTCACGGCGCCGCTCAGCATGCCGCGGATGAAACTGCGCTGCAGGAACAGGTAGACGATCACCACCGGCAGTGCCACGATCACGGAGCCGGCCGCCAGGCTCGGGATGTCGGTGCCGTGGCGCCCCGAGAAGTTCGAGAGGCCCAGCGGTGCGGTGCGAGCGCCGTCCGAGGCGTTCACCATCACCAGGGCGAGCAGGAACTCGTTCCAGGTGAAGAGGAACAGCAGCACCATCATCGTCGTGATCGCGGGCCGCGCGAGCGGGAGCAGGACCCGCATCAAGACGGTGGGGCTGCGCGCGCCGTCGATCCGCGCCGCCTCGACCAGCTCGCGTGGCGACGACAGGAAGAACGCCCGCATCCAGAAGATGCCGAATGACAGCGACAGGCCGACCTGCGGCAGGATCAGCGACCACAGCGATTCGGTCAGGCCGAGATCGCGGAACGTGTAGTACAGGGGCACGAGCATGGCCTCGTACGGGATGACGAGTCCGAGCAGGAAGAGGTAGAAGATCCAGTCGCGCAACGGCGTCTCCATCGCACCCAGGGCATACCCGGCCGGTACGGACAGCACCGTCGCCCCGACCACGACCGCCACGGCGACGATCAGGCTGTTCTGCAGGTAGGTGCCGAAATGGCCCACCGTCCACGCCTCGCGGTAGGTGTCGAAGTTGATGCTGTCCGGGAACGAGAATCCGCTCTGCAGCTCGCCCGCCGGATGCATGCCCTCGAGCACGATCAGCAGCAGCGGCGTGAGGGCGATGACGGAGAACATGATCAGGATCGAGTACGTCACGACCCGGTCGATGCGCGTGCTCATTGCCGGTCCTCCACGACGCGCGTGATCACGAACGTGACGGCGAGGATGATCACGGTCAGGACCACGGCGATGGCCGAGGCCATGCCCACCAGGTTGTTGCGGAAGGCATCCCGGTAGACCATCATCGACGGCACGAGCGTCTCGTCGCCGGGTCCTCCCTGCGTCGTCACGTAGATCACGTCGAACGATCGCAGGGCGGCGATCATCGTCAGCGTGAGCACGACGGCGAGCTCGTTACGGAGTCCGGGCAGCGTGATCGCGAAGAACTCGCGCACGGGGCCGCAGCCGTCGACGCGGGCCGCCTCGTAGAGGCTGACCGGGATCCTCTGCACGCCCGCCATCAGCAGCACCATGCAGAGACCGGCGGAGATCCAGGTGCCGATCAGGCCGACGGCGTAGAGCGCGTAGTCGAAGTCGCCCAGCCAGCCGCGGGTGATGCTGTCGAGCCCGATGAGCCGTAGCAGCTGGTTGATCGGCCCCTGGTCGGCGTACATCCAGCGGAACGAGATGGCGACGACGACGGTGGAGATGACCTGCGGCAGGAACAGGACCGTGCGGAACCCGGCCAGGCCCCGCACGTGGATGTGCGACATGGCGGCCGCCAGCAGCAGCCCGATCATGACCGGCAGGAACGAGTAGAAGAAGACGAGGACGAGCGAGTGGTAGAACGCGCCGCGGATCTGGGGGTCGTTCAGGACGGACGAGTAGTTCTTGAGGCCGACCCAGATGCCCGGGGTGACCCCGTCCCAGTTGAACAGCGACAGCCAGACGTTGTTGCCGATCGGCGCCATGACCAGCACGAGGTAGGCCACCAGAGCAGGCGCCAGGTACACCAGCCCGACGAGTCGCGGGGCCCCCGGCGCACGACCCTTGCGCCGGGGGCGACGTCGCGTCGTCGCTCCCCGCCCGACGTGCGGGCGGGGAGCTTCGGTCGCTTCGATCGTCACAGGCCGATCATCCGTGGCTCTTCGCCCACTCGGCCTGGAGGTTCTTCGTGAAGTCGGCGGGCGTCATCTTGCCGCTCATCACCTGCTGGAGCCCGCCGAACATCGTGTCGTACATCGTCGCCGTCGCCCAGTCCATGTACGGACACAGGTTCGGGCTCGAGCTCACCGTCTTCCAGGCCGCGACGATCGAGGCGATCGACGAGTCCGGGCTCACACCCGCAGGCAGGGTGTCCAGCGGACGGGCCGGGAGGTCGCCGCCCTTGAGGATGATCTCCGCCGCCGGCTCGCTGGAGAGGAAGTTCAGCCACTCGGCTGCCTCCGCCTCGTGCTTCGTGGAGGCGACGATGTGGTTCGGCAGCGACACCGCACCGGTGGCCTTGACCGGGTCGCCGGCGTTCTCGGGCGGCAGCAGGAAGAAGCCGACCCCGTCGGCGCCGAGTCCGGTGACGTAGCCACCGTTCTGCCACGGTCCGCTGATCGAGAACAGCATGCCGCCCTTGGCGAACTGGGCCTGGCCGTCGGTGTCGCTGACGCTGTTGTAGTCCTTCTCGAAGTACCCCTTCTTGGCCCAATCCGCCATCTTGGCGGCGGCCTGCTGCTCGGCCGGATTGTCGATCGTCGCGCCGGGCCTACCGAAGACCCAGTTGCGGATCGCGTCGGGGGTCGAGTAGTGGTCGCTCAGCTCCATGAACATGTGGCCGGCCGGGTACTTGTCGAGGTTGCCGACCATGATCGGCGTCTGGCCGGCCGCCTTCGACGCGGCGAGGATGTCCTCGAACTCGGCGAACGTGGTGGGCACGCTCTTGCCGAGTGCGGCGAGGAGCTTCTTGTTGTAGTACACGCCCACGATCTCGGCCCTGGACGAGATGCCCCAGAGGGTGCCGGTGCCGAACTGCGTGCCGTCGTTCGAGTAGCTGTTGGGGGCGAGCGTGGTGGGCGTCCACAGCTTGTCCCAGCCGAACTTCGCGTAGTAGTCGGTGAGCGGCTTGATCAGCCCGCCCTTGACCAGCGCGCCGTCGATCTGCGGGCCCTGGTTGCCTTCCGACGCGTCGGGCGCATCGGACGACGAGAGGGTCAGCTTGACCGTGTTGATGAAGTCGTTGAACTGCAGCGACGTCCGGCTGATCGTGATGTTCGGGTGCGCGGCCTCGAAGGCCTTGATGATCGACTTCTGGGTCGCGTCCGGGCCGGGATCGTGGAGCGCGTCCAGGGTCTTGAGCGTGACCGGCTCCGTGGACGCGCTGCTTGCGGCGCCGCGGCGGTGGTACCGGACGACGAGCTCGAGCTCGAGCCCGGTGTGCCGCAGGCCGCGGCGAGTGCGGCGACCGCGGCCGCCGCGGTGGCGATGTGCCACCTCCGAAGCCTCCTGCCGCTCCCTCTACCTCCTTGCATGCTCCTCTCCCTCCTTCGTGGTTTGGTGCTGCACTGCTCGGTCGCCCGGGGCGACCAGGCCGAGTGTCCGACCCTCCTCCAGCAGTCGCTCGAGACGCGGGGCGCCGCCGAGCGTGGTCGGTACTCTGACGGATAGCGACGCGAAAAGCACGGCCCAGTTGAGTCGCTCCTGCAGCGAGAGCCCCGCGAGGTCCGCCCAGATGTAGGCGGCCGTGAAGAGATCGCCGGCGCCCAGCGTGTCGATGACGGGCCCGGGCGGCGGGGTCGCGCGTCGCACCGGGCCACCGTCGCAGGCCATCGCTCCGGCCGCGCCGACCGTCACGACCGCCGTCGGGACGTGCGCGGTCAGCGCAATGCAGGCGGCCTCGGCATCCGGGGCGCCGGTCAGGATCGTCGCCTCCAGCTCGTTGACGATCAGCGTGTCGCCGCGGCCGATCACCGCCGCCGGGTTGCCGGCGGCCGCGCTGGCGTCGACGTAGCCGGCGCCGACGTAGCGGCGGGCGCCCGCGACCGCGATCTCCGGGTGGTCGCCGGCGACGGCGCGGGGCGCCAGAGCCTCGAGCTGGTCCGGGTCGGGCGCCTCGCCGGCCGGGTCGAACGTCAGCATCGTCCGCTCGCTGCCGATCGGGATCGCCACCGTCAGGCCGGAGTGCGGCACCTCCGGCCCCAGCCAGTCGACGCCCTCCTCGGCCAGCAGCCGGGCGATCTCGCGGCCGGCGAGGTCGCGGCCGCGCGGTCCCACCAGCGCCGTCGCCAGCCCCAGCCGGTGCAGGCCCACGACGGTGTTCGCGATGCCCCCGGCCGAGATGTGCAGCGCCTCGGCGTCGACCTCGATGCCCGGCCCGGGCAGCTCCTCGAGCCCGGTGAAGACCAGGTCGAGGAAGGGCCGCCCGAGGCAGAGCACGTCGTAGGTCATGCCAGGGCCGCCGCCAGCGACGGGTGGCCCGCCAGGTAGTCGTCGAGGATCGCGGTCGCGGTGTCGACGGACAGGACGAGCGGATGCAGCGCCAGCGCCTGGTGGGCGAGACGCCGGGAGCCCTGCTCGGCGGCGTCGATGGCCAGCCGCTCGACGGCCTTGACCGATTCGACCAGCCCTCGCGCATGGCCGGGCAGCGTGGCCGCCGACAACGGCCGGGCGCCGTCGGCCGCGACCACGCAGGTCACCTCGACCACCGCCGCAGCGTCGAGGAACGGCAGCGTGGCCCCGTTGGCGACGTTCAGGATCATCAGGCGCGGCCGGCCGGTGGCGATGGCCTCGACGACGCCGATGGCGACCTCGCCGTAGCCGCCGCCGCCGCTCTCGGCGCGCTCGCTCTCGACCTCCTGCGTATCTGCTCCGCGGGCCGCCAGGGCATCGATCATGTAGGTCTGCTCGCGCCGCTGCTTCGTCGCCCGCCACGCCGCCAGGGCGGTCTCGGGCGTGGTCGGCGCGTCGGCGTAGAAGCCGGCCTGCTGCTCCGCCAGGAAGGCCGCGCGGGTGCCGTGCTCCTGCATGGTGCGGGCGGCCTCTCGCGAGTGGTAGTAGTAGTAGAGGTACTCGTTCGGGATCGCGCCGAGGGTGCGCAGCCACTCGACGCCGAACAGCTTGCCCTCCTCCATCGCGGCCAGTCGGACACCGTCGGCCAGGAGGCCCGGCAGCAGGTCGACGCCATGGTCGTAGACGCCGGTGATCCAGCCGAGGTGGTTCAGGCCGGCGTACTCGAACCTGACCCGGTCGCGCGGGCGGTCGACCGCCGCGGCAACCCGCCGGCAGAGGTCGGGCGGGGCGTCGCAGATGCCGATCACGCGGTCGCCCAGCACCCGCTGCATGGCCTCGGTGACCAGCCCGGCCGGGTTCGTGAAGTTGACGACGTAGGCCCGCGGCGCACGCGCCGCGACGACCTTCGCGATCGACTGCATCACCGGAACGGTGCGCAACGCGAACGCGATCCCGCCCGGCCCGGTCGTCTCCTGCCCGATCACGCCGTGGGCGACCGGCACCGTCTCGTCCACGAGGCGTGCGTCGACGCCGTCGGCGCGCACCGCGCAGTACACGAAGTCGGCGCCGTCGATGGCGTCCTCGAGCGAGGTGGTCGCCCGGCGCGGCAAGCGGCTGCCGCGCTCCTGTTCGAGGCCCTCGAGGACGAGGGCGACCCGATCGAGCCGGTCTGCGGCGCTGTCGTGCAGCACCAGCTCGTCGATCCCGAGACGATCGGCCGCCTCGAGCAGCGAGGTGTACAGCGCGGGCATGCGGAATCCGCCGCCCCCGATCACGGCGAGCTTCACGACTCGACCCCTTCCATGGTCATGGCACGATCACGGCCTTGCCGGCGACGGTGCCGGCGCGGAGCGCGGCGAAGGCTTCGTCGATCCGGGCGAGCGGGAACATCGTGATCTCCGGCAGGCGGATCCGGCGATCGGCCGCCAGCCGCAGCGCGTGCTCCAGGTCCTCGCGACGCCCGGAGCGGACGCCGAGCACGCGCAGCTCCTTGCGGGCGATCGCCGCACTGTCGAGTCCGGGTCCGTAGCCGACCACGACCAGCGTGCCGTGCGGGCGCAGGGCCGACAGCGCCCAGGCGGGCGACACCGCGCAGTCGACGACGACGTCCGGCGGACGGCAGCCCGTCGCCCGTCGCGACCGCGTCGTGCCCCAGCGCCGCGAGCGCGGCGCGCCTACCCGCCTGGCGCTCGATCACCGTGACGGGCCGCCCCTCCGCTCGCAGCAGCTCGGCTACCAGGAAGCCGACCGGCCCGCCGCCGATCACGACGCACCCGCCCGACGTGCCGGCGATGCGCCGGACGGCATTGGCTGCGGTCGGTCCGGCGTCGACCAGCGATGCCGCCTCGGCGGCCGTCAGGCCCGCCGGGACGGCGACCACCTGCGCGGCGGGCACCGACAGCTGCTCGGCGAATCCGCCGGCGCGGTCGAGCACGCCGGCGATCGATCGCATCCGCTGGCACAGCCGGGCGTCGCCGCGCTCGCACTCCCTGCAGGTTCCGCACCCCTCGAACAGCGTGATCGCAACCAGGTCACCCGTGCCCTGCACGCGTCCGACCGGCTCGTGGCCGAGCACGAACGGCAGTGCCGGCCGGTACGACCCGCCCTCCATGATGTGGATGTCCGTCCCGCAGATCCCGCAGGCCTCGATCGCGAGCACGACCTCGTCGTCGCGCGGTTGCGGATCGGGCAGGTCGAGCTGGGCGAACGTCGTTGCCGGGAGCGTCAGGATGGCCGCCGCCCTCATCCGCGCAGGGCCGCGAGACCATTCGCGTACACGGGATCGCTCGGCGGGATCGGCAGGTCGATGACGGTCCGGCGGGCGTCGGCGGCGTAGGCCGCTATTGCGACCTCCAGGGCGTGCCGGCCATCGGCGCCGAAGGCGGGGTAGGCGGGCGCGGCGCCGCTCAGGGTCGAGACCAGGTCGTGGTAGAGCTGGGGCTCCATGACGTTGAACTCGAGCGGCAGGTACCGGGTCTCGGTCGGCTTGCCTTCGCGGAACACGCGGATCGCGCGCACCGGGAACCCGAAGTAGCCGACGGGCTCGTCGTAGACGAACGTCATGTAGCCCTCGGTGCCCTGGATGCTGAACCCCGCGTCACCGTGGACCCACCCGATGTGGACGCTCGCGATCCCGCCCGAGGCCATCCGCAGCTGGCAGAACGCGGTCGCATCGATGCCGCTGTCCTCGTTCCGCATGGCCGCGGAGACCGCCACGATCGGCGAGCCGTGCAGCAGTTCGGTCAGGTACAGGGCGTGCACGCCGGCATCCATCAGCGCGCCGCCGCCGCCCTGGTCGACCGTGAACCTCCAGCCGGGCCGGTAGGCGTCGTTGCCGACCCACGGCCGCAGCCCCAGCCCGCGGATCTCGGTCGCGACCACGTCGCCGATGGCGCCGGCGTCGATCAGCTCCCTGGCCACTCGCGGCCCGTGGTAGTAGAGGTAGTTGTGGTACATCGCGAGCACGGTCCCGGCCGTCGCGGCGGCGTCGATCGCAGCGTCGGCGTCGGCGAGCGTCGTCGCGATCGGCTTCTCGCAGATCACGTGCTTGCCCGCGGCCGCCGCGGCCTCGATGATGTCGCGGTGGGTGGTCGGCGGCGTGCCGATGCTGACCGCGTCGACGTCGTCGCGCTCGAGCAGCGCGCGGTAGTCCGTCAGGCAGCGGTCGCCGTCGAGCCCGAACTGCCCGCCGACCAGCTCGGCCCGGCCCGGGGCCGGGTCGGCCACCGCCACCACCTCGAGCTCGTCGACCCGTCGCATCGACGGGGCGTGGCACCGCTCGACGATCCATCCGCACCCGATCAACCCGAACCGCACTCGCATCCGCCCTCTCGAATCGAATGGTCCAGCCGGCGAACCGCCGTGGCCGACAGTACCAACGGCGCTTGCGGCGATCAAGCCGGACGAGCATCTAGAGTTCCGCCGGCTGCCCGGTGAAGCTCGCCGTCGATCCCACCATGCTCCGCGACCTCCCCATGCCGGAGGTGTTCCGCGTGGTCGCCGACGTCGGCTTCGAGCACATCGAGCTCCCGCCGCGTCTCGACGTGCTGCCGCCGCGCCGTGGCCGCCGGGTGTCGCGCGATGCCGTTGCGCGGATCGCGTCCGCCTCCCGCGATACCGGTGTCGGCATCGCGTCGCTGTTCGTCGTCTACCCGTGGGCGAGCCCGGACGAGGTCGAGCGCCAGGCGGCCGTGCGCTATCTCGAGCAGGCGTTCGAGGTCGCCGTGGAGCTTGGCTGCGAGCGGCTCAACACCGAGCTGACGGGCGATCCGCGCGACCCGTTCGCGTCCGAGGCGGCGTTCTGGCGGTCGATCGAGGACGTCGTCCCACTGCTCGACCGGCACGGTCTCACCCTGGCCGTCGAGCCGCACCCGTACGACTTCATCGAGGACGGCGACGAGGCGGTCGACCTCGTCCGCGGCGTCCGGTCGGATCGCCTCCGCTACCTCTACTGCGCCCCCCACACGTTCACGATGGGCGGCGACATGCGCGCGATGATCGAGTACTCGCGCGACGTGCTCGGCCACGTGCACCTGGCCGACACGTTCCGCCCGGAGCGGACGATCGTGAACCCGCCCGGTGACTGGCGCATCCATCAGCACCTCGACATCGGCCAGGGCGAGATCGACTGGGACGAGTTCTTCGCCACCATGCGCGAGGTTGCCTTCGACGACGTGATGACCGTGACCGTGTTCGCCTGGGCCGACCGGCCCGTCGAGTCGTTCCGCGCCAACCTCGCGGCCGCGCGAACCCACCTCGCCCGGCTCTAGCCTCTACGAGTTCCGGATGCCGGCGAGCGCGCGCGCCTCGGCCGGCGTCGCCACGTGGCGCCCGAGCATGCGGGCCAGGTCGGCCACCTCCTGCACCAGCTGCGAGGTCGGTGCCAGCGCGCCGCTGCGGCCGGCGGGCCAGTCCTCGGTTCCCACCCGGACGTGGTCGCCGGCCAGGATCGCCGCCGTGACGACGTCGATCTGCCGCTCGTGCATGATGCTGACGGTCGCGACGCAGTGGTCCGGCAGCAGGCGGCGCCGGTAGGCGAACTCCTCGATCGTCGGCGGCGACCAGCTGCCGCCGGGCCAGCCGAAGAACAGGCTCGTGAAGTACGGCGCATCGATCTCGCCGCGGTCGATGAGCCAGCGGAGGTTCCAGATCGAGCCGGCGTGCCAGATCTCGTACTCCAGGCGGACGCCGGTCTCGCGCTGCAGGCGCGCGTACTCGAGGAGCTCCTCGCGTGGGTGCAGGACGTGCACGTCGTGGCCGGTGAACGCCTCGTCGTGGTGGCTGGTGATGATGGAGACCATGTCGGCGCGGTGCTCGAAGACCGCCGTCCGCTGCGGGATCGGCAGGCTCGACATGCCGCACTGGACGATCAGGCCCGTCGATGCGCGCACGGCCGTGATCGTGGCCGGCCAGTCGTCGGCGTGCATGTGCAGGACGGCCGCGCCGGCCTCCTCGCAGCGCCGGGCCTCGTCGGCCATGAGTTGCGGGGTGCCCGGATAGTCGAGCTCCGGCCGCAGCCAGCAGATGTTCGGCGTTGCCGTGATGATGAGCGGGTCCACGGCATGGACTATCGTTCGTCGCCGCCCCGTCCGCAAGGCGACCAGGGAGGTTCGATGCAGCTCGAGGAGGTGCGGCGCCAGATCGTCGCGGAGTGCCTCGGTCTGGAGCGCGACGGCCTGCTCTCCGGCACGGCCGGCAACGTCTCGGTGCGGGTCGGCGACCTGGTGGCGATCACGCCTTCCGGCATGCCGTACAGGAACGTCGAGGCGGCGGACGTGCCGGTCATGGCTCTCGACGGTGCCGTCGTCGAGGGCGAGCGGCGCCCCTCGTCGGAGCTGTACCTGCACCTCGCCTCCTACGAGGCGCGGCCCGACATCGGCGCGGTCGTCCACACGCACTCGCCGTTCGCCACGGTGCTGGCGGTGCTGCACTGGCCGCTGCCGGCAGCGCACTACAGCATCGCGGTGCTGGACACGCTCGAGGTGCCGGTCGTCGACTACGCCACCTACGGCTCGCTGTCGCTGGCCGAGGGCGTGCGCCGGACGCTCGCCTCCGGCACACGCGCCGTGTTGCTGGCCAACCACGGCGCGGTCGTGTTCGGGACGGACCTCGCGGACGCGGTGGCGGGTGCGCGGCTGCTGGAGGCGCTCGCGCACACCTACTACCACGCCCGGGCGGCCGGGGGCGCGGTGATCCTCCCGGCCGAGGAGATGGAGCGCGTCCGCGAGCGCTACCGCACGCACGGTCAGCACCCGGCGCGATGACCCCGCCGGATCACGTGCTCGCGATCGACGCGGGCGGCAGCGCCGTCAAGGCGTCGGTCGTGCGCGCCGGCGACGGATCGGTCGCCGCCCTCGCGCGCCGCACGTACGCCGTCGATCACCCGGCCGAGGGCCGGGCCGAGTTCGATCCCGGCGCCTGGTGGCGGGAGATCTCCGAAGCCGCCGCCGCGGCCGTCGCGACCGCCCGCGGGGTGTCGGTGGGGGCGATCGTGTGCACGGGCATGCGCATCCCGTTCCTGCTCGTGGACGACGGCGGCCGCGAGATCGGGCCGGGCATCCTCAACCACGATCGCCGCGGGGCCGAGATGCTCGGGCGAGTCCGGGAGGTGGGGGGCGCCGCGCTGTACCGCCGCACCGGCCACTGGCCGGCTCCCGAGTTCGGGATCGGGAAGCTCGCGTGGGTCGCCGAACACGAGCCCGAGCGGCTCGCGCGCGCCCGGCATGTCCTGCAGTTCCACGACTGGCTCGCCTTCCGCCTGTGCGGCGAGATCGCCAGCGAGCCGTCCTCGGCCGCGATGAGCGGCGCTCTCGACCTCGAGCAGGGCACGTGGGCGACCGATCTCCTCGCGGGCCTCGGGCTCGACCCGGGCCTGTTCCCGCCGCTCGTGCGGGCCGGAACCTCGCTCGGAGCCGTGCGGCCGGAGGTCGCCACCACGATCGGGGTCGCTGCCGGGACGCCGGTGCTGGCCGGCGCCGGCGACACGCACATGAGCTGCCTCGGCGTCGGCGCGGTCGAGGCCGGCGACGTCTGCGTCGTCGCGGGCTCGACGACGCCCGTCATGCTCGCCGCTGCGGCGCCGCTGGTCGACGCCGCCGAGCAGCCCGTCGTCAGCCCGCACGTCTTCGCGGGTGGGTTCGCCATCGAGACGAACGCGGGCGCGACCGGGATCCGCCTCACGTGGCTTCGCCGCCTCGCGACCGAGCTCGCGGGACACGACGTTCCCTACGACGACCTCACCGAGCGGGCAGCGACGAGCCCGGCGGGCGCGCGGGGTCTGTTCGTCGTCGCCGGCAACCCGGGCTGGGGCGAGCGGGCCTGGGCGAGCTCACCGCCTCCGGCGATCATGGGCCTGACGCCGTCGCACACCGCCGCCGACCTCGCCCGGGCCACGCTCGAGGCGAGCGCGATTGCGACGTCCGCCCAGATCGACCGGCTCGAGCGCGTGCTCGGCCACGCGCCTCACGTCGTGCGCGTCACCGGTGGCGCGACGCGCAGCCCCTTCGCGTGCCAGTTGCTGGCCGACGTCAGTGGCCGTGCGCTGGAGGTCCCCCGCGTCGAGGAGCCTTCGTCACGGGCGGCGGTGCTGGTCGCGGCCGGGTCGGCCGATGCGCTCCCGCCGCCTGCCGGCATCCGCTACGAGCCCCGGGAGGCGACGACCCGGGTCTATGCCGAGGTGCGCGGTCTCTACGAGTCGCGGTTCGCAGCGCTGGCCGCGGGTCACCCGTAGGTCCGCGCCCAGTCGGCCTGAAGGGACTTCGCGAGGGCCTGCGGGCTCAGCGTCCCCGCCATCAGACGCCAGACGCCGCGCGTCATCGTGCTGTACATGGTCGGGGTGGCCCAGTCGAGGTAGGGCACGAGATTCGGGCCCTGGCTGGTCGACTTCCAGGCAGCCACGATGGATGCCATGGACGACCCCGGGTCGATCGGAGGGTTGCTCAGCGGCCGCGCCGGCAGGTCGCCGCCGCGAAGGATCGCGAGCGCCGCCTGTTCGCCGGTGAGGAAGTCCAGCCACTGCGCCGCTTCCGGCTCGTGAAGGGTCTTCGAGCTGATGTGGTTCGGCAGCGAGAGCGCCCCGGTGGCCCTCACCGGGTCGCCGGCGTGCTCGGGCGGCAGGAGGAAGAACCCGATCGTGTCGTCCATGGTGTTGACGAGGTCCGTGTTCACCCACGGGCCGGCGATCGAGAGGATGCCCGAGCGTGTGAACAGGAGCCTGGCGTCCGCTTCGCTCAGGGTGTTGTACCCCCGCTCGAAGTAGCCGGTCCGGGCCCACTGCGCCAGCTTGGCGCCGGCTCGCCGCGTTCCGGCGGTGTCGATCGTCGCGCCCGGCTTGCCGAACACCCAGTCGCGGAGCGCGCCGGGGGCGTTGTAGTGGTCGACGAGCTCCATGAAGTAGTAGGCGCCGGGGTACTGGTCGCGGTTGCCGAGCATGAACGCTGGCTGGCCCTCGGCCTTCGCCTTCGCGAGGATGGCTTCGAACTGCGCGAAGGTGGTGGGCACCTTCATGCTGTACGAGGCGAACTTCGCCTTGTCGTAGAACACGCCGAGGATCTCGGCACGCGACGAGACGCCCCAGAGGGTGCCCGTGCCGAACTGCTTCCCGTCGTTGGAGAACCGGTTCGGCGCGAGCGTCTCCCGCGACCAGAGCCGGTCCCAGCCGAACTGCGTCGCGTAGGCCGTGAGCGGCTTGATCAGGCCGTGACTGACGAGCGACCCGTCGATCGACCGGCCCTGGTTCCCCTCGGCCGCGTCCGGCGCGCTCGGCGACGCGAGCTTCGGCTTGACCGTCCGCATCAGGTCGTCGAACTGCACGCCGGTGCGGGCGATCGAGATGTTCGGGTGCAGTGCCTGGAACGCCTGGATGAGGGCGGTCTGGGTGGCGTTCGGCCCGGTGTCCTTCAGCGCGTCGAGCGTCCTGAGGGTCACCGGCCCACCGGCCGCCGCGGACGGCGCGGTCGATCCCGGGCCGGACCTTGCGGTGCCGCACGCGGCCGCGATCAGCGCGGCCGCCGCAGCGCTCGCCATCACCAGCGGCCAGCGCCGCGTCCCTCGTGCTCTCGATGCTCGCGTCGCCCTCACTCCTCTGGACGGAACACGGCAGAGCGTACACTCTGCAAGCGTGCTCGACGACCAGCGGCCCTGGGCACGTGGCCGCGAAGTTGCGTATGCTCGCGTCATCGTCGTGGAGGTACGTCTTGGGCGGGATCCAGCTTGATGCGGTCACGAAGGTCTATCCGAACGGCGTCAGGGCCGTGGACGCGGTCTCCCTCGAGATCGCCGAGGGCGAGTTCATGGTGCTCGTCGGCCCTTCCGGCTGCGGCAAGTCCACCTTGCTGCGGATGATCGCGGGCCTGGAGGAGGTGACGGACGGCACCGTCACGATCGGCGACGTCGATGTCACCGACATGCAGCCGCGCCAGCGCGACATCGCGATGGTGTTCCAGAACTACGCGCTGTACCCCCACATGTCGGTGGCCGACAACCTCGGGTTCGGGTTGAAGCTGCGCAAGGTGCCGAAGGCCGAGCGGACCCAGCGGGTGGCCGAGGTGGCGCGGACGCTGGGGCTCGACGGCCTGCTCGATCGCAAGCCAGCCGCGCTCTCGGGCGGTCAGCGCCAGCGCGTCGCCATGGGACGGGCGATCGTGCGCGAGCCGAAGGCGTTCCTGATGGACGAGCCGCTCTCCAATCTCGACGCCAAGCTGCGCGTCACCATGCGAGCCGAGCTGGCGCGCCTGCACGAGCGGCTCGGGGTGACCACGGTCTACGTGACCCACGACCAGGTCGAGGCCATGACTCTCGGGCAGCGCGTCGCGGTCATGCGCGACGGGCTCCTGCAGCAGGTCGACACCCCCCAGGCCCTGTTCCACCGGCCCGCGAACCTGTTCGTCGCGGCCTTCATCGGCTCGCCTTCCATGAACCTGATCGAGGCCGACGTCGCGGACGGCGCGATCCACTTCGGCGGGCATTCGCTCCCGATCCGGCCCGGCCTGACGCTCGAGCCGGGGCGCGTCATCGTCGGCATCCGCCCGACCGACTTCGAGCACGCCGCGACCGCCGACCCGAACCTGCCGCGGATGTCCGTGCAGGCGACGGTCGTCGAGGAGCTGGGCGCCGAGACGCACGTCATCTTCCCGGTCGATGCCCCCCGGGTTACGGCCGAGGCGGTGCTTGCCGCGGCAGATGCGCAGGCCGACGATGACGGCGCGCTCTTCGCCGACGATCAGCGGGCGCTGTTCACGGCGCGGGTGGACGGCCGTCGCGCGATCTCGACGGGCTCGCAGGTCGAGCTCGCCCTGGATGCGTCGGCCATGCACTTCTTCGACGTTCGTAGCGGCGAGGCGCTGGGCGCCATGGCCGCCGTCGCGAGCTAGCCTCGGGCGCCATGAGCGGCTACCGGCTACACGATCTGACGCGGCCCATGACCCGCGAGACGATCGTCGCGCTGGCCGGCAAGCTGGCCGAGGGCGACGACCGCTACGCGGAGATCAAGAAGGACCCTCTCCGCAGCTGGGACACCGAGCAGGGGTCGATCTGGTACCTGCACATCCAGGACCACTTCGGCACCCACGTCGATGCGCCGGTGCACACCATCCGCGGCGGCAAGTCGATCGACCAGATCGAGCTCGGCCACTTCTTCGGCGAGGCCATCGTCGTCGACGCATCGCGGTTCACCCTCGAGGCGCTCGCACCGGAGCACTTCGAGGAGATCGGCGGCGACATCCGCGCCGGCGACATCGTCCTGATCCACAGCCTCGATCCGGCCGCCACCCTCGACGCCTACGTGGAGCAGCAGACCTGGGTATCGCCGGCGGGTGCGCAGTGGCTCGTCGACCGTGGCGTCCACAGCGTCGGCTGCGAGACCTGGGGCATCGAGCACGTCTACGACGGCTACTTCATCAAGAAGTACTACGACGCCGACACGCCCCAGCCCACCTGGCCCACCCACCAGATCCTGCTGTCCAACGACGTCTACATCATCGAGGGCCTCACGGGCCTCGCTCCCCTGGCCGGCAAGCGCGTGATGTTCGCCGCCCTCCCGCTGCCCGTTCCCGGCGGCAGCGGCTGCCCCGTCCGCGCCGTCGCCTGGGAGCCCGTGGCCTGAGCCGGCCGCGCGGCCGCCGTGCGAAATTCGCGGCACGGCACGCAACGCCGCACGTCAGCTCGCGCGCGTCCTGCGCGACGATCGGACAGCGGCCCGTGCGCCCGCCCGAGGGTCGGCTGCGGAGTTCGCGGCACGGCACGCAACGTCGCATGCGACGGTCGGTGCGCTTTCGGTGACGGCCCGGCGTCGTAACGTTGGCCGGCGCCGGTTCCGCCGCGACGCATCCCGTGTCCGGGTGTGACGAGAAGCGCGCGGGGTACGTGGTGCGACGTTGCGTGCCGTGCCGCGAAAACCGCAAGGGGGTGTCGCGGGAGGCGCGCGGCGAGCGGCGTGCGGCGTTGCGTGCCGTGCCGCGAAAGCCGCGCTACGAGTCCGCGGCGAGGGCCCGCGCCAGGTCGGCCGGCGAAGAGGCGACCGGGAACGGGTCGGCGTGGCCGCCGGTGGCGGCATGGGGGTCCTTGAGGCCGGTGCCCGTGAGGCAGGCGACGACCCGGGCATCGGGATCGATCAGGCCGCGGGAGCGGGCGGCGGCGATGCCGGCGAGGGCGATGGCGCTGGCCGGCTCCTGGAAGAGTCCCTCCCGGCAGGCGAGCGTGCGGATCGCGTCGAGCGTGGCACCGTCGTCCACGGCGACGGCGCCGCCGTCCGATGCGACGATGGCGGCGACGGTCACGTCGCCCTCCTCCGGGTAGCCCGCCAGCGGATCGGCGAGACCTCCCGCGATCGTCACCGGCGCTGCCCAGGGTTCGACGGGCATCCGCCGGTCGAACGCCCGCACGATCGGTGCGCAGCCGCTCGGCTGCACGGCGAGCAGCCGGGGCATCCGATCGGCCAGCCCGAGTGCACGGAGGTCCTCGAAGCCCTCGCGTACTCCCACCAGCAGCGGGCCTGCTCCGATCGGCACGACCACCCAGTCGGGCACGCCGATGGCGGCGTGGATCTCGTAGGCGACCGTCCGCGTGCCCTCCACGACGTAGGGGCAGGTGAACGTGGTGGTCGCGTTGAGGAAGCCCAGCGATGCGCTGGCCGCCGCGGCCATCGCCCACGCGTCGGAGTACGTGCCGTCGACGGCGATCACGCGCGCGCCGCACACGGCGGCCTGGGCGAGCTTCGGCGGCGGTGTCCCGACGGGCACGAGGATCACGACCGGCAGGCCCGCCCGCGCGCCGTACGCGGCCGCCGAGGCCCCGGCGTTCCCCGTGGACGCGCACACGATCCCTGCGGCCCCGTCCGCGACCGCGACCGTGGCGGCCAGCGCCATGCAGCGGTCCTTGAACGTGCCCGTCGGGTTCCGCGCCTCGTCCTTCACGAACAGGTCGTTCACGCCGGCATGAGCGCCCGCCCGCGATGCCTCGAGGAGGGGCGTCGATCCCTCGGCGAGCGAGATGCGGGCCGCGCGCGATACGGGCGGCAGCATGGGGGCGAACCGGAAGATGCCCGCGCCACCGGCCTCCTCGAGCGACCCGCCCGGCGGTCCTTCCCGCAGCACCGACAGCCGGCCGCCGCAGGTCGGACACCGCGGCGTCGCGCCGCCGGAGACGGTTCCATGGCAGACCGTGCAGGTGAGCTTCACCATTCCCCGGCGATTGTCGCGGACGCCGACGGCATGTGCTCCGGACGGATAGCATCTCGCCCCGATGAGCTCCGCACCCCACGGCGACCCCCTGGCCGTCCCGCCCGAGACGATGCGGGCGCTCGGCTACCGCACGGTCGACATGCTGGTCGACCTGATGTCGCACCGGCAGCGCGTCGTCGAGCGCGCCGGGCGCGCGGAAACCCGCGAGCTGATCGCGCGTGACGTCCCGGCGGATCCGGAGTCCTACGACGCCATCGAGCACGACCTGCTCTCGGCGGTGCTGCCGTACCGGGCCCGTTGCGACCATCCGGGCTACCTCGCCTTCATCCCGGGTTCGGCGACCTGGCCGGGCGCGCTCGCCGACTTCATCTCGAGCGCGCTCAACATCGACACCTGCTGGTGGCTGGGAGGTGCTGGCCCGGGAGAGGTCGAGTTGGTCGTCCTCGACTGGTTCAAGGACTGGATCGGGTACCCGCCGGAGGCGGCGGGCGTGCTCGTCTCCGGCGGTTCCGCCGCGAACATCACCGGGCTGGCCTGTGCGCGGGAGAGCCGCGCCGGCTGGATGACCGACGACCTCACCGTGTACGTATCCGACGAGACCCACTCGTCCGTCGCCCGGGCCGCGCGTCTGCTCGGCTTCCGATCCGACCAGGTGCGGATCCTGCCGTCGGGCCACGACTTCCGCCTCGGCCCTGCAACCCTCCGCAGGGCGGTCGCCGCCGACCGTGCCGACGGGCGCCAGCCACTGGCGGTGGTAGCCAACGGCGGCACGACGGCGACGGGCTCGGTCGACCCGCTCGGCGAGATCGCCGCCGTCTGCCGCGACGAGGGCCTCTGGCTCCACGTCGACGCCGCCTACGGCGGGTTCGCCGTGCTGGATCCGCGCGGCGAGGCCGCGCTCGACGGCATGGCTCTGGCCGATTCCGTGACGCTCGACCCGCACAAGTGGCTCTACCAGCCGTTCGAGTGCGGGGCCGTGCTGATCCGTGACGGCCGCCTGCTGCGGCGGGCGTTCGAGATCACGCAGCACTACCTCCGTGACGCCGAGCCCCGGGACGACGACCTCGAGGTCAACTTCTCCGACCGCGGCATGCAGCTGACCCGCTCCTTCCGTGCCCTGAAGGTCTGGATGTCGCTGCGGTACTTCGGCCTCGACGCGTTCAGGAGCGCGATCGGTACGGCCATCGACCTCACCGAGGCCGCCGGGCGCCGGATCGAGGCCTCGCCGCGATTCGAGCTGCTGGCTCCACCGTCGCTCGGCGTTGTCGCGTTCCGGCGGGTGGCCGACGGACACTCCGGACGGGCGCTGGACGCCTTCAACGCGCGCCTGGTCGCCGAGCTCGAGGCGGGCGGCGAGGGCTTCGTGTCGAGCGTGCGACTCCACGGCCGCTACGCGCTCCGGCTCTGCATTCTCAACCACGCGACCACGGCGGCCGACGTGAACGCCGTCCTCGACTTCTTCGAGGCGGCCGAGATCCGCGACGACGATGCGGCGGCCGGCATCGAGCCAGACCGCGACCCACCCGTGGATCGCAGCTGGGCCGTTCAGGCCCGGCTCGACGCCGACGCGGTGCGCCGCATCGGTCTCTTCGCCGGCATCGGCGACGACGAGGCTGCCATCCTCCTGACAGGCGCGACGGAGCGCACCGTCGCCGCCGGCGATCGCATCGTCGAGGAGTGGGACGTGAGTCGCGAGCTCTACGGAGTGCTCGACGGCATCGTCCGCGTCGTCCGCGACGGCCGCGACGTGGCGATGTTCGCGCCCGGAGCGCACTTCGGCGAGATCGCGGCCCTCGACTGGGGTGGCGGGTACGGCTACCCCCGCCTGGCCACCGTCGAGGCGGTGACCGCCACGCGGCTGCTCGTCATCGAACCGGAGTCACTGGGCGCCCTGATGCGCGCATCGCCGGCGGTCGCGGCGAGGATCGAGCGCAGCGCCGAGGAGCGCCGCGCGAGCATCGCCCGCGAGACGTAGGACCCGTCTCAATCGCCCCGGTAGACCTCGCCAGTGGTCGAAGGCGCGGCGAGACCGGCCAGCTCATCGGCCGTGTATTCGTCATGGATCCTGCCGAAGGAATAGGTCGCGCGCTGCGGCCAGCCCTCGGGTGAGTCCTCGAAGGCCTGCTGCCTGCCGTAGGGCGTCATGTCGATCAGCGGCACACCGTCGACGCCACGACCCTGGGTGGAGTAGGTGCGGTAGACGCGCTCGCCGTCTCGCAGGAACACGCTCAACCCGAACGAGCCGGTCCCGTGCGGTGACGGATGCAGCTCGTCGCGGAACCGGCCGCCCGCCGACGAGTAGACCGGGATGTCCGGCCTGCCCATCCGCTCCATGTACGCCCGGAACTGGTGAAGCGGCGCGGCCGCCTCCATCGCGAAGGTCACATCGGCCACGTGCAGATGGGCCAGGTGCGGAACGTGATCGGTGAACGCAGAGCATCCGGGGCAGGGGTGCTCGTCGTCGGGCCTCAGCATGTGGTGATAGACGATCAGTTCACGTCGCCCCTCGAACATGTCGAGAAGGCTCGTCCGCCCGTCGGGCCCCGTCGCTGCAAGCGTCGCATCGACCTCGGTCATCGGCAAGCGCCGACGCTGCGCCGCGATCGCATCGCCGGCTTTCGTATGGGCCTTCTCGGCGATCAACAGCTCCTCGCGAGCCCGTCGCCAGTCCTCGGCCGGCACCACCCGGGGCAGTGCCGTCTCGGCGTGGCCGCGCACCGTCCGCGTCGTCGTCATCGCTGCCTCCTTCTCGCTCCGCCCTGCCGCGTTCGTCCCTGCCGCGATCGTAGCGTCAGCCGACGTGAGCGCAATCCACAGCCGGAGCCTGTGGAGGCCCACTACAGTCACCGAGGAGCAGGTTCGCCAGCTCGTCGACGGCGCCCTCGAGACCGGCTCGGCCGTCGATCCCAACGGTCAGGTTCAGGCCTGGCGCTACGTGGAGAGCGGTCCGGCCGAGATCCTCGCTAGCGAGGCCATGCACGCCCGCCGGCTCGCCTCCTCCCCTCGCTAGAGCTCGCGTTACCTCGTCGACGCGGAGGTCGCCAGACGTGTCCAGTCGAAGATGACGCCGATCCTGCCCGAGCGATCACGCGCCAGCGATTCGTACACCTCCGGGGCGTCGAGCGGTGAGACCCGGTCGGTGATCAGGTCGGCCACGCGCAACCGGCCGGCCGCGACGTAGTCGAGGAACAGCGCCGCGATCTCGCCGGTGCTCCAGGGGTGGAAGTCGTTCGCGACGTCCGGCCGGGCGTGGGCGTGGATGCCGAGGATCGCAACCGAGTTCGAGACCACGCCGGGCCCGAGCCGCTGGCGTGTCGGCGTGGGCGTGTCGCCGAGCAGCACGACCCGCCCGAGCTGGCGCACCAGGCCGATTGCAGGCGCCAGCACGTCCGGGTGGCCGGTGACGTCGAACACCACGTCCAGCATGCGCCCGCCGGTCGCCTCGGCGACCGCGTCCCGGGCCGATGCGGCATCGGTACCGATGGCGTGGGTGGCGCCATGAGCCATGGCGGCGTCGAGCCTGATCCCGGGTGCGTCGATGGCGACGATCGTGCGGGCGCCGGCGAGGTAGCAGTACTGCACCACGAGCTGGCCCAGCAGGCCGAGGCCGATCACGCCCACGCGCTCGCCCAGCTGCAGCTGCGCCCGCCGCGCCGCCAGCTGCGTGGTCGACCCGAGCACGGTCCAGGCAGCCTCCTCGGCGCTCACCCCTTCCGGCACCGGATTGGCGGCGCCGGCCTCGACCGCGAACCGCTCGCTGTGCGGCGTCCAGGTTGCGACGAGGTCGCCTTCGCGGAACCGGTCGACGCCCTGACCGAGGCCGATCACGCGCGCCGCCATGCAGTACCCCGGCCGGAACGGGAACCGGATCCAGTCGGCCCAGTTGGTGCCGGGATCGAACTCGCCCCGCAGGCAGGTC
This sequence comes from uncultured Actinomycetes bacterium, assembly GCA_963779685.1. GTDB lineage: Bacteria > Actinomycetota > Thermoleophilia > Gaiellales > F1-60-MAGs149 > CAVZZG01. The sequence goes on along the minus strand of CAVZZG010000003.1, from coordinate 2,203,812 downwards.
GACTCCGTGCCCGTCGAGATCAGCGATGCCTCTGCCTGGCACAGCACCTCGCCGGGCCCTGGACCGGGCACGGCCTCCTCCGCGATCGCGACCTCGCCGGGAGCCGGGAACACCACGTAGCGCGACACCGCGTCAGCCCCGCCAGCCGTCGATGGGGTTCGCGGCGCGCTCGTCGGCGCCGAGTTCAAGCGGCAGCCGGACCCGGGTGGCTCCCCCGGCGGCGCGGTACATCGCGTAGATGATCTCGAGCACCGCGCGACCATCCTCGCCCGTCTCGAGGGGTGTGCCGCCGTGCTGGACGCAGTCGACGAAGTGGCGCATCTCCTGCGGGAAGCCGTAGTTCCAGAGCTCCTCGAACATGGTGAACGTCCAGCCGCGGGTGTCCGGGGCCTTCTCGACCGCGTAGCCGTAGCCATGCTCGCTGTAGGTCGGCAGCGACGACCCGCGCAGGAGGTCCACGTAGGTCACGCCGTCCGACCCGAGGATCTCCGCGCGGTCGTCCATGCCGCCGCGCTTCGCCCAGCTGGTCTCGATCAGCCCGACCCGGTTGCCCTCGAAGCGCACGGTCGCGATCGCGTGGTCCTCGCCGCGGGTACGGTCGCCGTGGACGTACGTGCCCAACTCGGCCGTAACCGACTCGGCCGGCGCCTTGCCGTAGATCCAGCGTGCGAACTCGATGCCATGGCAGCCCATGTCCATCAGCACTCCGCCGCCCGATCGCCCGACGTCCCAGAACCAGTCGGCATGCGGCCCGAAGTGCTGCTCACCCTGCCGCACCATGAACACCCGGCCCAGCGCGCCCTCGTCGCACAGCTCGCGGGCGCGGACGTACTTCGGGGCGAAGCAGAGCTCCTCCGCGTACATCAGCAGGACGCCCGCGGCCCGGCAGGCGGCGATCATCTCGTCCGCCTCGGCCAGCGTGCGCGCCAGGGGCTTCTCGCAGATCACGTGCTTGCCCGCGCTGGCCGCAGCCACGACGACGTCCCGGTGCAGGTGATTGGGCAGGGCGATCGTGACGACGTCGACGGCGTCGTCGGCGAGCAGCGCGCGGAAGTCGCCGTAGCTGCGACGGATGCCGTGCGCGTCGGCGAACGCGCGCGCGGATGCCTCGCCGGTCGCGGCCACCGCACGCACCTCGGCCTCGGGCACGAGGGCGAACGCCTCGGCATGGAGCGCGGAGATGAACCCCGCGCCCACCAATCCGATCCCGACCTCCTTCACCGAGCCACCTCCTGCCAGCGCCCCGCGTAGTATCACCGCGTGCACCTCGCGCAGATCAACGTGGCGCGCCTGCTGCACCCGCTCGACCACGAGGCGACCGCCGACTTCGTCGCCGCCCTCGCGCCGATCAACGCGCTGGCCGATGCCGCTCCCGGGTTCGTCTGGCGGCTCCAGACGGACGAGGGCGACGCGACCGGGGTGCGGATCCTCGACGACGACCTCGTGATCGTCAACCTCAGCGTGTGGGAGTCGCTCGGGGCGCTGCGTGCGTTCGCCTTCGCGGGCGGCCATCTCGCGGTGCTGCGCCGCCGGCGCGACTGGTTCGAGCGTCCCAGCGCCCCGACGACCGCCCTCTGGTGGGTGGAGCCCGGAACGACCCCGGCGCCGGCGGATGGCGTCCGGCGACTGGAGCTGCTGGCCGAGCGGGGACCGACCCGCGACGCCTTCGGTTTCGCGCACCCGTTCGACTAACCTCTCGCGGGTGAGCGTCCGGCCGACCGCCCTCCGCCCGCTGGCCTTCGGAGAGGTGCTGGACGTTGCGATCAAGATCTGCATCCGCCACTGGCGCGTGCTCGTCCCGATCACGCTCGCGCTCTGGCTGCCACTCGCGTTCGTGACCCAGCTGATCGGCATCACGTCGCGTTCGTCGACGAGCAACTCGGGCCTCGGCAGCTCGTCGTTCGGCAGTACGAGCACGGTGTCCCAGAGCGACCTGCTGGCCACGCTGGGAGCAACCGCGGCCGGCGTCGTGATCGCCCTGATCGGGACGACGATCGTCACGGGCGCGCTGTTTCGCGCCATCGGTGACGGCTATCTCGGGGGTCATCCGACGATCGGCTCGTCGCTCCGCTACGCCGCCCGCCGGGTGCCCTCGCTGCTGTGGGTGACGTTCCTCACGGTGCTCGGCTCGTTCTTCGGTGCGCTCCTCTGCATCGTCCCGGGGGTCTGGTTCGCGATCGCGACCGAGGTCGCGGTGCCTGCGCTCCTGACCGAGGACGTCCGCGGTGCGGCGGCCGTCCGCCGCTCGATCGGGCTCATCCGGACCAGCTGGTGGCGCGTGTTCGGGCTCGTGATCGTGTCGCAGCTGCTCGTGTCCATCGTCCAGGGCGCGCTGGTCGGGGCGGTGTCGTTCGCCATCAACGGTCAGGGCGACGCGGTCGAGCTCCTCGGCGGCACCATCGTCCAGGCTGCCGCGTACTCCGTCACGCTGCCGTTCGCGACCGCTGTCACGGCCGTCATCTACTTCGACCGCCGCGTCCGGACGGAGGGCTTCGATCTCGAGATGCTCGCGGTCGCGCTGGACGGCCAGATCGGCATCGACGCGGCGCCGCCCGCGCCCCTCCTGCCGGCCCCGCCACCGGCCCCGGCCCCGCCGGCGGCCGATCCCGGCGAACCCCGGCCCTCGGACGCCCCGGAGTGGTGACCGGCCGGCGCGGGCTCGCCCTGACGGCATCGATCGCCGCCCTCGTGCTCGCAGCGCCGCCGGTCCCGGCCGTGGCCTCCGAGGCGACGGCGGCGGAGGTCGGCGCGCTCGCAGCCCGGGCGGCGAACGGCGACCAGAGCGCGCTCGACACGTTGCGGGCAGTCGACCGGGTCGACGGACGGCCGGTCGATCTGGCCGTCGCGCTGCCGGCGTCGGTGGCCGCCCCCGAGGCCGGCGCCCGGCTGCGCCTGCTCGCCGCCCCGGCGTCGGGCCCGCCGGTCGAGTCGGCGCAGGCCCGGCGATCGGCCGCGGACGTGCTCGCCACGCAGGAGTTCACCGGCCGGCGCTCGGAGGGCGCGCTGCACGGCTTCTTCGCAGCCATCGGTGGCGGTATCCGGTGGCTGGTGCGGCCGTTCGCCGGACTCCTCCGTCCGCTCGGTTGGCTGCTCGCGGCAGTCGCGATCGCAGCGGCGCTCGGCACGCTGCTGGCCGTGACCAGGGCGCGCACCCGGCGCGTGGCGATCCGCGAGCACCGGGATGCGACCCGCGGCCGGGCCGCGGCCGACCCGGCGGAGCTCGAGCGGCGCGCCGATCTGGCCGAGACCGCCGGCGATCTCGAGGCGGCGCTCCGGCTGCGCTTCGAGGCCGGGCTCATCCGGCTCGACCGGGCCGGTGCGATCGTGCTGCGCGAATCCACCACCAGCGGGGCCGTGCTCGAGGTGCTCGGCCCGTCGGGCTTCGATGCCCTCGCCGCCAGCCACGACGGCGTCGTCTACGGTGGCCGCGAGGCCGATGAGGAGGATCTCGCCGCGGCGCGGGGCGGGTGGCCGCGCGTGGTCGAGGAGGCGGGGCGACGGTGAGAGCTCACTGGAAGCTGATCGCCGGCATCGTGGCGGCTCTTGCCCTGCTGCACGTGGTCACGGGCCAGGTCTCCGACCCGCCGGCGCCGGGCGGCCCGCGGTCCTCGAGCTTCGCCACCGGCGCCGACGGCGTCGCGGCGTACGCGCGGCTCCTGCAGCGGGCCGGTCATCCCGTTGCCAGGGCCCGCGAGCGGCTCGATCGAGCGGCGTTGCAACCCGACGACGTGCTCGTGGTGCTCGACACGCCGATGCGCCCGGAGGAAGCCGCTGCCGTCGCCTCCTTCGTGCGGTCGGGCGGCACGGTCGTGGCCGGAGGTCCGGAGATCGGGCGCTGGCTCGCCGGCGGCCTGGTGACCCGGGCGCCTGACCCCGCTCGCGGTGGCTCGGACCCTCCGGTCGTCCTGGCGCCGGTCGCCGAGACCGCGGGAGTCAGCCGCCTCTCGCTACCGGGCCCCGGCACCCGCTTCGCCTTCTCGCCGGCGACGACCGCGCTGCCGGTGGTCGGCGACGGTTCGGGTGCGCTCGTGGCGGTCGCCGATGCCGGCCGGGGCCGGGTCGTGATGGTGGCCGACTCGTCGGTGTTCTGGAACGCCGAGCTCGCCCGCCAGGACAATGCGGCGTTCGGCCTGAACCTGGTGCCACCCGGCCGGCGCGTCGTGTTCGCCGAGTTCGGGCACGGGTACGGGCACGCGGGCGGCATCTCCGCGATCCCGACGACGTTCCGGTTCGTCCTGGCCGGCCTCGCCGCGGCCGTGCTCCTGTTCGGCTGGTCGCGAGCCGTGCGCTTCGGGCCGCCCGCCCGTCGACACCGCGCGCTGCCGCCGCCGCGCGCGGCCTTCGCCGATGCGCTCGCGCGCACGCTGGCCCGGACCGAGGGCGATCCGGAGGCGATCGCGCCGTTGCGGCGCGAGGCGCGCAGGACCCTCCGGGGCCGCGGCGTCGCGGACGTCGGGGATGATGTCCTGCGCCGCGCCGGGGCGGCGCGAGGGCTGACGGCCGCGGAGCTCGACGCCATACTCGGCGACGGCGGCGACGACGCAACGGTCATGGCCGCCGGAAGCGGCGCGGCGAAGCTGACCGGTTCGAGGGAAGGGGAGCGATGAGAGAGCTGCGAGTGCGCGTGGCCGCCGAGGTTGCGAAGGTCGTCGTCGGAGCCGGCGACACCGTCGACATCCTGCTTGCGGCCTCGGTGCTCGGCGGTCACGTGCTGCTGGAGGGCGTCCCCGGCACCGCCAAGACGCTGCTGGCCAACGCCTTCGCGCGCTCGCTCGGCGTCGAGTCGCGGCGCATCCAGTTCACCCCCGACATGCTGCCCTCCGACGTGACGGGCACCACCGCCCTGCGCGGCGGCGAACTCGTGTTCCGGCCGGGGCCGATCTTCACCAGCGTGCTGGTGGCCGACGAGATCAACCGCACTCCGCCGAAGACCCAGGCTGCGTTGCTGGAGGCGATGCAGGAGGGGCAGGTCTCGGTCGACGGCGTCCGGCACCCCCTGCCGATCCCGTTCCTCGTCGTCGCGACCCAGAACCCGATCGAGCTCGAGGGAACGTACCCCCTGCCGGAGGCGCAGCTCGACCGGTTCCTCTTCAAGGTCGACGTCGGCTACCCGCAGGCCGGCGAGGAGTCCGACATGCTGCGTCTGCCCCGCTCGGGCGTGGCCTCATCCCCGCTCGACCTCGTCGCGCCGGTCGTCGACCCGGGCGCGCTGGTGGCGGCGCGGGCCGAACTCGACGCCACGATCGTCACCGACGAGGTGCTCGACTACATCGTCGCCGTCGTCCGCGCGACCCGCGAGCTGCCGTCGGTGGAGCTCGGCGCGAGTCCGCGTGCCGCCGTGCACATCCTCGGGGCGGCGCGCGCCCGCGCCCGGCTCGACGGACGGGATTTCGTGACGCCGGACGACGTCGGCGGCGTCGCGCCCGCGGTGCTCGCACACCGCCTGGTACTGCGGCCCGAGGCGGAGCTCGAGCGATTCCGCCCGACCGACGCGGTGCTCGCGGCGCTGGCCGGGGTCGCGGTCCCGAGGTAGCGGCCGTGCCGGCCCCGACCCCTCGCGCGGCCGTCCTGGTCGGCCTGGCCGCGCTCATCGGCGTGTGGCTCCCGCTCTGGGTGGGCGGCCTGGCCCTCGCCGCGATCGTCCTCGCGACGCTCGCCGATGCGGTGCTGGTCCGCCGGCCCGGAGCGGTCCGCCAGGACCTTCCCGCCGTCGTCCCGCGGGCCGCGCCGGTGCCGTTCGGGCTCGTCGCCCTCGAACCGCCGCCGGGGACGATCCGGCTGCGTCAGCCGACCCCGCCCGACGTCGAGGTCGAGCCGTCCGAGGCGGACGGCGCGCTGACGTCGCACCTGATCGCCCGCCGCCGGGGCCGGCACGTCCTGCCCGCCCCGGCGGCGCGCTGCACGGGCGCGCTCGGGCTCGGCCGGTGGTACCGGGAGGTCGGCGCCGAGCGGGACATCGCCGTCTTCCCGGATCTGCCCGCGGCTCGCAGGCTGGCGGCTCTCGCCCGTGCCGGCGCCCTGCCCGAGAGCACCCGGCGGCGCGGCCCCATCGGCCTCGGTACCGACTTCGATCTCATCCGCGACTACAGCCCGGACGACGACGTGCGCCAGATCAACTGGCGGGCGACCGCCCGGCTCGGACGGCCCATGTCGAACCAGTACCGGATCGAGCAGGACCGCGACGTCCTGCTGCTCGTCGATGCCGGGCGCCTGACCGCCGCCCCGGTGGGCGGCGCGACCGTGCTCGACCTCGTCATCGACGCGGCCTGCGCGGTGGCGGCGACGGCGGATGCCGTCGGCGATCGCGCCGGGGTGCTGGCGTTCGACGCGGTCGTGCTGCGGCAGGTCGCCCCGCGCCGGCGCGGCGCCGCCGCCGTGGCCCAGGCACTCCACGACGTCGAGTCGGCTGCGGTCGAGAGCGACTACCGCCTCGCCTTCGAGGTCGCCGCCCGTCGTAAGCGTGCCCTGGTGCTGGTCTTCACCGACGTGTTCGAGGAGACGGCGGCGCGGCCCCTGCTCGAGGCGCTGCCCGGCCTCGCCCGGCGGCACGCGGTCGTCGTCGCGACCATCGCCGACCCGGCGATCGCGATGGCGATGGCTGCGGCGCCCGCATCGCGCTACGACGTCATGCGCGCCAGCGTGGCGACCGAGCTCGCGGATCGCCGCCGCCGGCTCGTCGCGGTCCTCGCCGGGGCCGGCGCCGAGGTCCTCGATGCGCGGCCGGACGACCTGTCGGCGGCCTGCGTCCGGGCCTACCTGCGGCTCAAGGCCCGATCGCGTCTGTAGCGTCCCCGCGCGACCGGGCGGCGAAGCCCCTCCACGCAAGCAAACTCCAGTACGGGGTGGCCAGTGCGAGGCCCACGGCGATCGCTGGCCCGGTGCCGATGCCGCGTGGCGTGACGAATCCCTCGACCAGGCCGGCCGCGATCAGCCACGGCGCAGTTCCGAGCACGATCACGACGGCGGCGCGGGCCTCTACCCGGAGCGCTTCGAGCCTCGGTCGCGGGCCGGCCTCCACCAGCGACCAGCCGATGCGCAGACCGGCAGCGCCGGCGACCGTGATGCAGGTCAGCTCGAGGAATCCGTGCGGCGCGACCAGCTCGATCAGGTCGCTGCCGTTGCCGGAGCCCCACGCCAGGCCCATCAGGGTTCCGATCAGGGCGCCGTTGTAGACGAGGACGTAGACCGTGCCGATACCGAAGGTGATGCCGAACGCCAGGGCCATGGCGGTGACGGCGATGTTGTTCGTGAAGATCGTCGACGCGAATGCAGCGCTCTCACCAGGCGAGAGAGCGACGCCCGCTCCGCCAGGCCGAGGCTCGACGACGCTCCGGAACGCGCCCGGCACCAGGCCTCCGGCCGCGTCGGGATCGGCGAGGGCCCACGCGCACGCGAGCGCCGCCGAGCCGAAGAAGCAGAGGGCGGCGAGGGCGAGCGGGGTCGGCCGCGACGCCAGCACCCGCCAGTAGGTCGTCGTCAGGAGCCGCAGCGGCGACAGGGCAGCGGGCGTCGTGCCGTAGACCGCCTGGCGCCCGCGCCGCAGCAGCTGCTCGAGGCGTCCGACCACCGGGTCGCCCGGGTACTGGCGGCGCGCGAAGGCCAGGTCCGCGGCCGCCTGGCGGTACAGTTCGCCGAGCCTGAAGACTCCCGCGGCGCCGAGTGTCTCCGGCCGCTGCCCTGCGCGAGCGAGGAACTGTTCGAGCTCGGCCCAGGATGGCTCGCGGTCGTCGAGGAAGCGGCGGAGGCGCATCGGTTGGAGATCGAGGACAGGATACGGCTCGAGACACCGGAGGGTGTCGACCTGGCGCTGCAGCTGGCCGGCGTCGGATCGCGGTTCGCGTCCGCCATGCTCGACCACCTCGTCCAGCTCGCCGGACTCGTCGGGCTGGCGGTCCTGTTCGGCTCGATGGGAAGCCCGCTTGCCTCGGCCTCGTTCGCGGTGACGGCGTTCGCCCTGATCTTCGGCTACGACGTCGCGTTCGAGACCCTCGCTGCGGGCCGGACGCCCGGCAAGCGGGTGAGCGGCCTCCGTGTCGTGCGCGTCACCGGCGAGCCCGTCACGTTCCTCGTCGCCGTGGTCCGGAACCTGATGCGCCTCATCGATTTCCTGCCCGCGTTGTACCTCGCCGGCATCACCTCGATCCTCGTCACGCAACGCAACCAACGACTCGGCGACCTGGCTGCCGGCACGCTCGTCGTCCGCGAGCGCCACGGACGCCACGATCGGCCGGCACCCGCCGCAGTCGCCGGCGAGCCGCTGCCCGAGGTGGCGGTGTGGGACACCACCGGCGTCTCCGCCGAGGAGTTCGCACTGGTGGCCGAGTTCCTGGGCAGGCAGGCGACGCTACCGCCCGACGTGCGTGCCCGGCTCGCCGCGCAGCTCGCGGGCAGGCTCCGGCCGCGGTGCGCCGGCCCGGACGCCGATGTCGCCGACATCGTCTTCCTCGAACAGCTGATCGCCCTCCGGGAGCACCGCCGTGGCCAGGGCGCTTGACGCCTTCGCGCGGCCGGTGCCGCTGGAGCTCGGCGGCGTCCGGGCCGCGGTGCTGGCCGGCGGCGCCTACGCCGTCGCGTCGCCGTTCCTGCCCGCGGTGCTCCACATCAGGTGCCCGCTTCGGGCCGCCACCGGTGTTCCATGCCCGCTCTGCGGCATCACCACCGCGGTCGGCGACGCGCTGCGCCTGGACGTGGCCGGCGCACTGCACGCCAACCCGTTCGGCCTGGTGCTGACACTGCTCGCGATCGCGATGCTGATCAGGCCCGCTCGGCGGCTGTCGCTGCCGCCCGGACTCGTTGTCGCCGGCGTCTCCGCGTCCTGGGTCTTCGAGCTCGTCCGCTTCGGCATCGTCAGTTAGGGCCTGGCGGCCTTGCGGGCGCGGTAGGCACGGGTGTGCGCCCGGTTGCCGCACACGGCGGCACTGCACCAGCGGGAACGGGCGTTCTTGGAGTGATCGTAGTACGCCCATCGGCAGCCGTCGTTCTCGCAGACCCGGAGCCGTCCGAACGTCCCGCCGGTGGTCGCGTCCGCGATCGCGATCAGCATCGTCGCGATCGCTGCGTCCACCGGGCTGCCCTCGGCGATCATCCGGATCCGGCCGTCCTGCAGGCAGGCTCGGGCCCGGGCACCGGCTGCGAGGCCGGCGAGCTCGGCGGTCTCGGCCGGCGTCGGCGACCCGCCGCCATTCGCCGCGATCAGCTCGCGGATCGCCTCGCGCGCCCGCCGCAGCCGCGCTGCGTCGGCATCGTCGATGGCCGCGGCCGGATCGATCAACCCGGCTGCTCGGAGCCAGCGGCTCGCCTCGCGGGCGTCGAACAGCGCGTCGCGTGCGCCCTCGATGTCGTTGGTGTTGACGAACGCCTGCACGAGTGCGAGGGCGCCCGGAGCGGGTCGGCGAGCCGGCGGAGGCGTCACGTCAGTCGCCGAGCGCCCTGACCAGGACCGCGATCAGGCGATCGACGGCCGACGCTTCCGCCAGTGCGTGCGCGGGCTGGAGCTCGGCGAGCGATACCGCCCGGACGCGCCGGTCCTGCAGCAACGTCGCCAGCGCCTCGCCGGCCTGGTCGAGCGTGATGCCCGTGTTGCGCCGGATGTCGGCGGAGAGCGGCGCGTCGGTGAAGTCGAGCACGTCGACGTCGAAGTGGACGACCAGGCCGTCGGCGCCGACACGGCCGAGCGCCTGCGTCGCCGCCGCCGGCGGGTCGGCGGCCACCTCCTGCCAGGAGATGGCTGCGATCTCGCCGGCGGCGATCTGGTCGCGCTCCCACGGCGTGTGGTGCGCCTCGTCGGTCGCCAGCAACACGATGTCGGCCGGATTCAGGACCGGCTCCGGGCCGAACGCGTGGACCAGCTCGGGTGCAGCGCCGGGCAGTCCCAGCAGGTGTGCGACACCCATCCAGTCCAGGGCGCCGTCCGGCACGCTCGCGGGCGTGTTCATGTCCGGATGCCGGTCGAGGTAGATGAGGCCAGGCTGGAAGCCGCTCGCACGGACGCCCGCGACGACGCCGGTCGCGATCGTGCAGTCGCCGCCGATGACCAGTGCCCGGGCGCCGCGCACGACGGCGTCGCGGGTGCCGGCCGCGACCGCCTGCGCCGTCGCCACGACCTGGCCGAGATGCTGCGCCCGCGGGCTGGAGCGGTCGGGAGCCCAGCGGAAGAACGGCGTGTCGCCGGCGTCGACGACGTGGACGCCGGCGGATCGAAGCCGGTCGACCAGGCCCGCGTCCCGGAGCAGTCGCGGCGTCTCCTCCTGGCCGGGGGCATAGGCGCCGGCGGTGGAGGGCGCGCCGATGAGGGTGATGGGTTGGCGGATGCGCTCGGCGGTGACCATGTCTGGACAGTAGCAAAACATGTTCACTACTGTCGCCGCGATGGCGTTCGTCCGTGCGGTAGCGTGCGCGTCTGGTGACCGGACCTCTGAACGCTCACGAGTGGGAGGCCGCCGCCGCCGCGAGCCTCCCCGGCCCGGCTGCGGGGTACCTGCTCGGGGGTGCCGAGGACGAGCGGACGCTGCGTCGCAACCGCACTGCGCTCGAGCGCCTCGCGCTGCGGCCTCGCGTGCTGACCGGCACGTCCCAGCCCGATCTCTCGGCGGTCGTGCTCGGGACCGCGTCGACGATGCCCATCCTGGTGGCGCCCATCGGCCACCAGCGTCTCTTCCATGCCGATGGCGAGCTCGCGACCGCTCGTGCCGCCGCAGCCGCAGGCACGATCTTCGCCCTCTCGACCATGGCCAATGCGTCGGTCGAGGAGGTCGCGGCGGTGGCCGGGCCCCGGTGGTTCCAGCTTTACGCCCGGCGCGACCGTGGACATCGCCGCGAGCTCGTCGCGCGTGCCGAGGCCTCCGGGTACTCGGCCATCCTGCTGACCGTCGACGTCTCGGTGCTCGGGCGCCGGGAACGGGACGTCCGGTCGGGGTTCGCATTGCCCGAGTGGTTACCGGTGCCCAACTTCGTCTCGGAGCGCGACGGCGAGCTGACCCTGACCCAGACCACCGGCATGCTGGAGCCGGCGCTCTCGTTCGCCGACCTCGAGGAGGTCTGCGGCTGGACGACGCTTCCCGTCGCCGTCAAGGGCGTGCTGCACCCGGCCGACGCGGTCCTCTGCGCCGATCACGGGGCGGCGGCCGTCGTCGTCTCGAACCACGGCGGGCGCCAACTGGACGGCGCGATCGCGGCGATCGAGGCGCTCCCGGCGATTGCCGACGAGGCAGGCGACCGGCTCGAGGTGCTGCTCGACTCGGGGATCCGGCGTGGCTCCGAGGTGCTGGCGGCGCTCGCGCTGGGCGCCCGCGCGGTGTTCCTCGGGAGGCCGCTGATGTACGGGCTCGCCGTGGCCGGCGAGGAGGGCGTCGCGACGGTGCTCGACCAGGTACGCGCCGAGCTGGCCGGTGCGATGCACCTGGCCGGCTGCCCGGCCGTCGACCGCATCCCGCGCGATCTCGTGACGCTGTAGGACTAGTCCGGGTCGGGCTTCCGGGCGCGGCTGGGCGCGACGCGCGGTGGCTCGTTTGGCATCTTCGGATAGACCGGCGGCCACGGTGCGTCCATGAGCCCGCTGGCGAGATCGCGCTCCGACATCGCGAGCAGTGGCTCGAGCGAGCCGGGAGCATCGTCGATCGTCGCCCACGGGTCGCCGGCCGCCTCCAACCGGGCGGGGACGGTGGCGATGGTCATTGCCGCGGGATCGAGATCGTCGAGCTCGTCCCAGGCGAAGGGGGTCGAGACCTGCCCCGTCACCACGGGCCGCGCACCCCACGCCGCGAACACGGTCTTGTGGGGCGCGTTCTGGTTGTAGTCGACGAACACGCGCGCGCCGCGCTCCTCCTTCCACCACGCAGCCGTGACGATGTCCGGACGGCGGCGCTCGAGCTCGCGGGCGAACGCCACGGCGGCGGCCCGCACGGCGTAGGCGTCCCAGCGCGGCTCGACCCGCGCGTAGACGTGGATCCCGCGGCGCCCCGTGGTCTTCGGGAACGGCGTCAGGCCCAGCTCGGTCGCCAGGGCCCGCGCCTCCCGGGCGGCCTCCCGCAGCGTGGCCGGCGCGACACCGGGCTGGGGGTCGAGGTCGATCCGCAGCTCGTCGGAGTGGGCCTGGTCGCCGGCGCGGCTCGGCCAGGCGTGGAAGCCGAGGCAGCCCATGTTCACCGCCCACGCCACGTGGGCCATGTCGACCGCGACGAGGGCGTCCGACTCGGTGCCGTTGACGGTGGACACCGTGACCGTCTCGAGCCAGTCCGGCGCACCCTTCGGGACGCGCTTCTGGAAGAACGACTTGCCGCTCGCCCCGTCGGGATAGCGCTCCATCAGCACCGGCCGCCCGCCGATCGCGCGAAGCACCGATTCGCCGATCGCGAGGTAGTAGTGCACGAGGTCGAGCTTGGTCTCGCCGCGCCGCGCGAAGTACACCTTGTCCGGGCTCGTGACGCGGACGCTGCGACCCGCGATCTCCAGGACGACCTCGTCAGGCATCGCCCAGCGGCGGCCCGAGGACCGTCATGCCCACCTCGCGGCCGATCGAACCGAAGGCCGCCGGGTGGAATGCCGGCATCGCCGCAAAGCGGTCGAAGAACGTCTCCATCCCGGACGGCGTGAACAGGACGAGGATGCGTGCCGGGTTCTCGCCGACGTTCCTGAAGCAGTGGGGCGTCCCGCGGGGTACGAACACGAACGACCCCTCGCCGGCCTCGGCGATCTCGGTGTCGAGCGCGAAACGCAGCATGCCGGAGATGACGTACCACGCCTCGTCCTCGTTGGCGTGCGAGTGGAGGGGCGGCCCATCTCCGGGCGCGATCACGTTCTCGAGCGCCGTCAGGGAGCCGCCGGTATCCTCGCCGCGCACCTTGAACGTCAGCGGCCCACCCGCCGGGCCCTGCACCGTGGTTCCCTCACCGGGGCCGATCGCGAGCGGTCGGGTCATGCGTTGCCTCCGCGGAGTGAGAGCGCCGCCAGCGCGGCGTTGACGATGCTGCCGGGCAGCAGCTCGTGCGCATCGTAGAGGTCGTGCACCGTACCGGACTGACCGAACTCGTCGACGCCGAGCGCGACCGCCGGCACGCCGAGCGCCGAGCCGAGCCAGGCCATCGCGTGGGAGGCGGCGTCGTGGACGGTGACGATCGGGGCCCCGCCCGACAGCACGCCCAGCGCGTCCGGCAGGGCGGGCGGGCGCGCCCCCCGGATGGCAGCGCGGAGCGCATCGCGCCAGGCGACGTGCAGCCGGTTCAGCGAGGTGACGTCCACGACGTGCGCCGCCACGCCCTCCTCGGCCAGCTCCGCGGCCGCGGCGAGAGCCTCCGGCACGACTGCGCCGGAGGCTGCCAGGTGCACAACCGGCGCGCCCGGGGCGGTGTGCTCCGTTGCATCGTGGAGCCGGTAGGCGCCCGCCAGCACCTGTCGCTCGAGGAGCTCCGGCCCGAGCCTCCGGCGGGCGAGCTCGAACGGCTCCTGGTCGATCGGGCGCGTCGAGAGCCGGAAGTAGTACGCGCCCTCGCCACCACCCGACGGCGCCGCCGCGACGTTGCGCACGGCATCGCGGAACAGCCAGTCGAGCGCGCCCTCGTAGGCCGGCTCGATGAGCGTCACGCCGGGGAGCTCGAGGCCGACCGACGGGGTGATGGTCGACTGGTGGGCACCGCCCTCGGGCGCGAGGGTGACGCCCGACGGCGTGCCGGCGACGACGAACCGCGCGCCGGAGTAGACGCTGTAGATGAACGCGTCGAGGCCCCGCAGCACGAACGGGTCGTAGACCGTGCCGATGCCGATCAGCGGCTGGCCCGAGAGATCCCAGCTGAGCCCGATCTGGCCGAGGAGCAGGAACAGGTTCATCTCGCTGATGCCGAGCTCGATGTGCTGGCCGCGCGGCCCCTCCGCCCAGCGCAGCAGCGGGTCGGCGTTCCACGACCGGCGCTCGTCGGGCGCGAACACGCCGACGCGGTTGATGAATCCGGCCAGGTTCGTCGAGGTCGCGACGTCGGGTGCGGTGGTCACGAGGTGGCGGCGGATCGCATCGTCCCGGGAGAGATCGACGAGGACGCGGCCGAACGCCTCCTGGGTCGAGATCGGCCGGGTCGACGGCAGGCGCTGACGCCGGCGCGACGTCGAGCCGCAGCGGCTTCCCCGGCGCCGGTGCGGCGAGATGCCGCCGGCGCGCCTCTGCGACCCGTCCGGCGGGCGAGCCGGGCGGGAAGCGATCCCACTCGGTGGCTTCGGTGTGTCCCGCGGATTCCCGCAGATCGGCGATCTGGTCGGTGGTGAGCAGCGCCGAGTGGTTGCGCGGGTTGCCGGCGATCGGCAGCCCCCAGCCCTTGACGGTGTAGGCGAACACGACGCTGGGCCGGTCCTGTTCCGCGTCGCACGTCCGGAAGGCCGCGAGCAGTGCGGCGAGGTCGTGGCCGCCGAGGTCGGTCACCAGCGCACCCAGCGCGTCGTCGTCCGAGGGAGTCGCAGAACGCGGCCACCTCCCGCGGCGCGCCGTCGAGGAACCGCTCCCGGCGGGCCGACGGCTCGAGACCGAACAGGGACTGGTACTGCTCGTTCGAGCATGACGTCGATCCAGGTGCGCAGCGCGTCACCGCCGGGCTCGGTGAACGCGGCGGTCAGCCTCCGGCCGTGCTTCACCTCGACCACGTGCCACCCTGCGGCCGCGAACTGCTGCGACCACTGCTCGATCCGGACACCCGGGACGATCCGGTCGAGTGACTGGCGGTTGAAGTCGACCACCCACATCACGTTGCCGAGGCCTGCCGTCGCCGGGTCGGCGATCGCCTCCCAGACGTTGCCCTCGTCGAGCTCGGCATCGCCGATGAGCGAGACGAACCGGCTGGCCGGGCGCGGTCCGAAGTGGGCATCCACGTACCGGCGCGTGACGGCCGCGAAGACCGGCGCCGCCGCGCCGAGGCCGACCGACCCGGTTGAGAAGTCGACCCGGTCGGGGTCCTTCGTCCGGCTGGGGTAAGCCTGGAGACCGCCGCGGGCGCGGAGCGTCGTCAGGTACGAGCGGTCGAGGTCGCCGAGCAGGTAGTGGATCGCGTGCAGGGCCGGCGAGGCGTGGGGCTTCACGCTGACGCGGTCGGGGCCGTCCAGGTGCGCGAACCAGAGCGCGGTCATGATGCTGACGAGGCTCGCGCTCGAGGCCTGGTGGCCCCCGACCTTCACCCCGTCACCGGTGACGCGGTCGTGGTTGGCCGCGTCGATGATGCGCGTCGCCAGCCACAGCACGCGTCGCTGGATCTCCTCGAGCACGTCGAGGTCCTGGGGCGGGAGCCTACCCGGGTCGGTGGCGACGCTGAGCGCCATGCAGGACTACGAGAATAGCGACGCGTAGGCGTTGATCGCGGGCTGGCCGCCGAGATGCGCGTAAAGCACGTTCGAGCCGCGCTCGATCTCGCCCCGCGTGACGAGGTCGATCATGCCGGCAAGCGACTTCCCCTCGTAGACGGGGTCCGTGATCATGCCTTCGCAGCGGGCGCCCAGGCGGATGGCTGCGAGGGTCGTCTCGTCCGGGATGCCGTAGGTTCCGGCGTGGTAGCGCTCGTCGAGGATCACCTCGTCAGCGCGCAGTTCCCGCTCCATGCCGATCCTGGCGGCGGTGTCGCGCGCGATCCGCAGCACCTGGGCGTGCGTCTCGGCCGGCTTGGCCGAGCCGTCGATGCCGATCACGCGCCGGCCGCGACCCTCGTGGGCGAAGCCGGCGACCATCCCGGCCTGGGTGGAGCCGGTCACGGAGCACACGATGATCGTGTCGAAGTGGACGCCGAGGTCGCGTTCCTGTTCCGCCACCTCGCGCGCCCAGCCCGCGAAGCCGAGCCCGCCGAGGGGGTGGTCCGAGGCGCCGGCCGGGATCGCGTACGGCCGGCCGCCGGTCGCCTCGACATCGTGCAGCGCCTGCTCCCAGCTCTCCTTGAAGCCGATCCCGAAGCCCGCCTTGACGAGGCGCACGTCGGCGCCGCAGAGCCGGCTGAGCAGGATGTTGCCGACCCGGTCGTAGGTGACGTCGGGCCAGTCGACCCAGCTCTCCTGCACGAGCACGCAGCGCAGGCCGAGGTGGGCGGCGACCGCCGCAACCTGGCGGGTGTGGTTCGACTGGACGCCGCCGATCGACACCAGCGTGTCGCAGCCCTGCGCGAGGGCGTCGGCGACGAGGTACTCGAGCTTGCGCACCTTGTTCCCGCCGAACGCGATGCCGGAGTTGCAGTCGTCGCGCTTGGCCCAGAGCGTCGCGCCACCGAGGTGGGCCGTGAGCCGGTCGAGCCGGTGGATCGGCGAGGGCCCGAACGTCAGCGGGCAGCGCGGGAACGAATCGAGAGACACAGGACCCCCTGTCGGACGCAACGGCTGAAGGCTACCCGTGGCGCTCGGTGCGCAGGTAGACCAGCCAGTAGACGCCGCCGACCAGGAGACCGCCGCCGATGATGTTGCCGATCGTCACCGGGAGCAGGTTGTCGACCAGGAACGACTGGATCGTCACGCTGGACGTGTTCTTCACCGCCATGGCGGGGGCGGTGGCCATGAACGCGTCATCCGTCTTGATCAGCAGGGCGTAGGGGAAGAAGGTCATGTTCGCGATGCTGTGCTCGAAGCCGGCGGCGACGAAGGCCGTGATGGGCGGAACGATCGCCAGGATCTTGTCGCCGGTGGTGCGAGCCGAGTAGCAGAGCCAGACGGCGAGGCAGACGAGCGCGTTGCAGAGGATCCCGAGCGCGATGGCCTGGCCGAAGCCGTAGCCGGACTTGGTTACGGCGGTCTGCAGGGCCTGGGCACCGACGGCCCCCTTGCCGAGTTCGTACTGCCCGCCCTCGAACGCGAGCCAGGCCGTGCCGAGCGATCCCACCAGGTTGCCCGCGTAGACGATCGCCCAGTTGCGCAGCACCCGCGCCGTCGTCACCTCCCGGGCCGCCCAGGCCATGACGAGGAGGTTGTTGCCCGTGAACAGCTCGGCGCCCGCGATCACGACCAGCACCAGTCCGACCGAGAAGGCGACGCCGCCCAGGAGCCGGACGACGCCGAACGGCAGCGTGCCGGCTGCAGCGCCGGCCATGGTGGTGAGCGAGAAGATGGCACCGAGTCCGATGAAGGCGCCTGCGAGCACGCCCAGGACGAACGTGTCGAGCGCCCCGCGCCCCGCCTTCACCTTTCCCGCAGCCTCGGCCGCCCGGGCCATCGCCGGCGGCGGGATCGCCTCGAATCCCTGCGCATCCATCGCACCCAGGCTGCCAGACGGGCGGCAGCGCGGTATCGGCGCCCGCGCGGTCGTCGGCTGCGGGAAAGCCGTCAGAACCGGTCGAGGTACTGCGGATCGGGCTGGAGGCCCATCCCGCTCGCGAGCCGGTTGGTGTAGTTGAAGAAGGCGACGACCTCGATCGCCTCCAGCACGGCGTGATCGTCGAGGCCGTGGCCGCGCAGCGATTCCACGTCGGACTCCTGCATCGTCCACGGCTCGCTGGTCAGCTTCGCTGCGAAGTCGGCGAGCGCCCGGCTGCGCGGGTCGAGGTCGACGTGCCGGTAGTTCGTCGCGACGTGGCGCGCCAGGGCGCGGTCGCCGGTGGCCGCGGCCAGGGCCGCGCCGTGGGAGGCCACGCAGTACAGGCAGCGGTTCTCGACCGAGACCACGACGGCCATCAGCTCCTTGTCGGCGCGGCCGAGGTGCCCGCCCTCCGGCGCCATCAGGGTGCCGAGATAGGTGAAGGCCTGCACGAAGTGGTCGGGGTTGAGCGCGAACGCCCGGTGCACGTTCGGCAGGAACCCGCGCGCGGCCGTGACCGCGTCGAACATCGCGCGGGCGTCCGCGGGCGCGGCCTCGGGTGCCGGCGTCTCGAGCCACGAGATGCGATCGCTCATCCTTCCCTCCCCATGGAGATCACGATCTTGCCGAACCGGTCGGGGTCGCCCATCCGGGCGTGTGCAGCTGCCGCTTCGGCGAGCGGGAACACGCGGTCGACGACCGGCGACCACGAGGCGGTCGCGACGTGCCGGAGCAGGGCGTCGAACTCGCGCGGGCTGCCCATCGTCGTGCCGTGGATCGAGAGGTGCCGGTAGAAGACGCTGCCGTCGTCGATCGTCGAGGACGATGCCACCGTCCGGCCGAAGACGACGAGCGTCCCGCCGTCGCGGAGGGCTCCCAGCGACTCCTGCCAGACCGGGCCGCCGGCCGAGTCGACGACGACGTCGACCCCACCGCCGGTTGCCTCGCGCAGAAGCGCCGGCCAGTCCGGGTCGGTACGGTCGACGCCACCTGCGGCGCCGATCGCCACCGCATTCGAGATCCGCTCCCGGCTCGACGAGGTGACGTGCACCTCGGCGCCGAGCGCGGCCGCGATCTGCACCAGGAACGTCGCAACACCACCGCCGGCGCCGGTCACGAGCACCTTGCTGCCCGCGCCCACGTCACCCCTCGTGACCAGCGCCCGCCAGGCTGTCAGGCCGGCCAGCGGCAGCGCGGCCGTCTCCGGCCAGCCCAGCCGCTCCGGCCTGGGTCGCAGGTTGACGGCCGGCACGACGACCCGTTCCGCGTGCGTCCCGTCGCGCGGCACGCCGAGGATCGTGAACTCCGGCCCCGAGGCGTCCTCCCGGTCGCCCCAGTCCAGCGAGGGCAGGATCACCACCTCGTCGCCGGGGCGCCACCCCGTCACACCCGGACCCACCGAGGCGACCACCCCGGCTCCGTCCGAGCCCAGCACCACCGGCGGGACCGATCGCGCCGGGTCGACCCGGCACCACACGTCCCGGCGGTTGAGCGCAGCACACACCAGCGACACGACCACTTCCCCGGGCCCTGCCACCGGATCCGGCCACTCTCCGACCTCGACCGCATCCGGCCCGCCATGCCGCCGAAGAATCGCCGCGCGCACCACGGCACTCTACGCGCGAATCGCGCGCACTTCGTGAGTCGCGTGTGACGGGGACAGTCCCCGCACGGTCCGCTCTCGGGGTCAGTCCCCGTCGCGGCGTGCCGAACCTCGACGACCACGCGCGGCAACCGCCCGGTTCGCAGCCGAACGGTGACTTCGTCACGGACCGCAGCACCGGATTCGTCGCCGGACACGCGCTGACGCCGCCTCGGCGTGCGCGGCGTCGCACGGATCGCGCGATCGTGCGCCTTCCGTGACGGGGACTGACCCCGCCGGGCGCCGGTGCGGGGGCCGTCCCCGTTACGAAAGCCTCACGAGACCGCGCCGGCGTTTGCCGAGGGTGGGAGCGGGGGAGTACCGTGCAGGTTGTCTGCGAAGGAGGCGACCGATGGCCGCGACCGGGACGAAGGCGGAGGTACTGCGGAGCGTCCGCGCCCAGCGTGGGCCGACGCTCCGGTGCAAGGGTTGGAAGCAGGAGACGATCCTGCGGATGCTCGAGAACAACATGGAGGTCGCCGAGCATCCGGAGCGCCTGGTGATCTACGGCGGGATCGGCAAGTGCGCGCGCAACTGGGAGAGCTACCACGCGATCGTGGCCTCGCTGAAGGCGCTGGAGAACGACGAGACGCTGGTCGTCCAGTCGGGCATGCCGGTGGCGGTCTTCCGTACGCACCGGCTCGCGCCACGGGTCGTGATGGCGACGACGAACTTCGTCCGGCCGAGCTGGCAGCGGTTCTACGAACTGCAGGACCTGAACCTGACGATGTTCGCCCAGTACACGGCGGCGCCGTGGGAGTACATCGGCACGCAGGGTGTGATCCAGGGCACGTTCGAGACGCTGCGGTCGGTCGGCAACCTCCACCTCGGCGGCTCGCTGGAGGGGAAGATCCTGCTCTGCGCCGGCATGGGCGGCATGGGCGGGAACCAGCCGCGCGCCATGACCATGCTCGGCGGGGTCGCGATCTGCTGCGACGTGGACGAGCGCATCATCCGCAAGCGGCTCGACGTCGGGTACGCCGACGCCTTCCCGGCGACGCTGGACGAGGCGATCGACCTCGCCACCGCCGCCGCGTCGAGGCGCGAGCCGCTCGGGATCACGCTGGTCGGCAACTGCGTCGACGTCTTCGAGGAGTGCCTCCGCCGCGGCTTCCGGCCGGACATCGTGACCGAGATGACGCCGGCGCACGACCCGCTGGCGTACATCCCGACCGGCTTCACCGCCGAGCAGGCGGAGGTCGCCCGCAAGCGACGACCGCGACGGCTACTTCGCCCTCGCCCGCCGCTCGATGGTGCGCCAGCTGACCGCCATGAACGCCTACAGCGACCTCGGCGTGGCGGTGTTCGAGTACGGCAACCAGATCCGCCGCCAGTGCCAGGAGGAGGGGATGGCCGACGCCATGAAGATCCCCGGCTTCGTCGCGGCGTACCTGCGGCCGCTGTTCCTCGAGGGCCGCGGACCATTCCGCTGGACCTGCACGAGCGGCGACGTCGCCGACCTCGCCCGGCTCGACGACCTGGTGCTCGAGCTCTTCGCCGACGACGACATCCCGACCCGGTGGATCAAGCTCGCCCGCGAGCACGTCCCCGTCGAGGGGCTGCCGGCGCGCGTCTGCTACCTCGGGTTCGGCCAGCGCAAGCGCTTCGGGCTCGCGGTCAACGACCTCATCCGCCGCGGCGAGGTGCAGGGGCCGGTGGCGTTCAGCCGTGACAACCTCGACTCCGGCTCGATCATCAACCCGACGTTCGAGACCGAGAACATGCCGGACGGCTCAGACGTCATCTCCGACTGGCCGTACCTGAACGGCTTGCTGAACGCCTCCGCCATGTGCGACCTGATCGCGATCCAGGCGAACTACGCGATGGGCGACTCGGTGCAGACGGGCGTGACGATGATCGCGGACGGCTCCGAGGAGGCCGACCTGCGGCTGGAGGCCGCGCTGACGGTCGACTCGGGCATCGGCGTCGTGCGCCACGCCCAGTCCGGCTACGAGCGAGCGCGCGAGGTCGCCGAACAGGTCGGGCCCGGCGAGGGCCTGTCGGTGCCGCTGTGGTGGACGCGCGAGGCGACGTTCGGTCCCGACGAGTGACGGACGTCGTCATCGGCGGCGACGCGCCGCTCTCCATCGCAGCCGTCGTCGCCGTCGCCCGCGACGGAGCGCGGGTCGCGCTCGACCCGGCCGCGTCCGCGCGGATGCAGCCGAGCCTGGACTGGGTCGAAGGGCTCTTCGCGGGCGACGGCCCGGCCGGGCCGGTCTACGGCGTCAACACGGGATTCGGCTCGCTGGCGGGCGAGGGTGCGTTCAGCTCGCCCGAGACGGCGGCCGAGCTCTCGCGGCGCCTGATCATCTCGAACGCCTCGGGGATCGGGCGCGACCTGGACGGCGAGGTGGTGCGGGCGGCGCTCGTGATCCGGGCCGCGAGCCTCGTGAAGGGCCGCTCCGGCGTGCCGCTCGAGCTGGCCGCGACCCTGGTGGCGATGCTGAACGCGGACGTCCTACCGGTCGTGCCCGAGTACGGCTCGCTCGGAGCCAGTGGCGACCTGATTCCGCTGGCGCACGTCGCGCTGGTCGCCACCCGGCCCGCCGGCGACGAGGACGAGGCCGCATCGGGACAGGCGATGCACGCCGGAGCCCGCAAGACCGGGCTGGCGGCCATGGCCGACGCCGGTATCCCGCGGGTGGTGCTGGGCGCCAAGGCGGGCCTCGCCCTGCTGAACGGCACCAGCTTCTCGACGGCTCTGGCGACGCTCGCCCTGGTCGACTGCGAGCTGGCTCTCGACACCGCCGAGCTGGCCGTCGCCATGACGGCGCAGGCCGTCCTCGGCTTCGCCGACGCGTTCCTGCCTCACGTGCACGACGCCCGCGGCCACGCCGGCCAGATCGCCTCTGCCGGCCGTATCCGTGCGGCACTCGAAGGCAGCCGGCTGATCGACGGCGCGGCCGACACCGATCCCGTGCGCCAGCCACCGCAGGACGCCTACGCGATCCGATGCGCCCCCCAGGTGCACGGCGCTGCCCGTGACGTGCTCGGCTTCGCCCGCGGGACGATCGCGACCGAGCTGAACGCCGTCACCGACAACCCGCTCATCGTGTGCGAGCTGCCGCGTGCGCTGAAGGCGGTCTCGGGCGGCAACTTCCACGCCGAGCCGATCGCCTTCGCCTCCGACTTCCTCGCCATCGCGGCCACGGAGATCGCGTCGATCTCGGAGCGTCGCATCGCGCGGCTGGTCGACCCCGCGCTCAACCGCGGACTGCCAGCGATGCTGATCGCCAGCGAGCAGGCCGGGCTCGACTGCGGCTTCATGCTGCCGCAGTACCTGGCGGCGGCGCTGGTCAGCGACTCGAAGACCCTCGCCCACCCGGACAGCGTGGACTCGATCCCGACCTCCGCCAACCAGGAGGACCACGTGTCGATGGCGATGAACGCGGGTCGCCACGCCCGCCAGGTGGCATGGAACGCGCTCACGGTGATCGCGCTCGAGCTGCACGCCGCCGCGCAGGCTATCGACCTGCGCGTGGCCGAGCCGGGCCGGTCGCTCGACGACCTGTCGCCCGCCACCCGCCGCGCCCACGCCGCGATCCGCGAGGTCGTCGGTTTCCAGACCCGGGACGAGGTGCTGCATCCTCGCGTCCAGGCCGTGCGCGACCTCGTGGCCCGAGGAGCCATGCGGACGTGACCCGAGTGCTGGTGACCGGCGCCGGCGACGTCCTCACCTGCGCGGACGGCGCCCCCGACCTGGTCGGCCGCGTCCCGGGCGGCAGCGTGCTCATCGACCACGGGCGCATCGTCGCGGTCGGCCAGGTCGGCGACGTGGCGGCGGACGTCGTCCTCGACGCCCGGGGCGGCGTCGTGATGCCGGGCTTCGTCGACTGCCACACGCACGTCGTGTTCGGCGGCTCGCGCGTCGACGAGTACGCCGCGCGCTGCGCCGGCATCGCACCTCCTGCCTCGTCGCCCGTCGGCATCGTCGGCACCATGGCCGAGACCCGGCCGCTCACGGCCCGGGAGCTCGCCGACGCGTCGGCGCCGCGGCTGCGCGAGATGCTCGCCCACGGCACCACCACCGTGGAGTCCAAGACCGGGTACGGCCTCGCCCGCGCTGCCGAGCTCGCGATGCTCGAGGCGAACCTGCTGCTGGCCGGCGACGTCGGCATCGGCATCGTCGCGACCTATCTCGGCGCGCACGCCTTCCCGCCCGGCGTCGACCATGACGCCTACGTCGACGAGGTCTGCGAGACGATCCCCGAGGTCGCAGCCCGGCGGCTCGCCGCGTTCTGCGACGTGTACTGCGAGCCCGGCTACTTCTCGCTGGCGCAGAGCCGCCGCATCCTCGAGACGGGGCTCGCCCACGGCCTGCGTCCGAAAGTCCACCTCGACGCCTACGCGCACACCGGAGCCGCCGCCACCGCTGCCGAGCTCGGGGCGACGACGGTCGACCATCTCAACCACACCACCACCGCCGAGATCGAGACGCTGGCCGCGGCCGGCGTGATCGGCGTCGTCATGCCGCTGCTCGACTTCGCCGTGCACCACGATCGCCCCGCCAACGCCCGCGCCCTCCGCGACCTCGGGCTGCGGATCGCGCTCGCCACGGACATCTGTCCCGGCTGCTACACCGCCAGCATGCAGGTCGTGATCCAGCACGCCTGCCGTACCGGCGGGCTGTCGGTGGCCCAGGCGGTCCGCGCCGCGACCTTCGACGCGGCAGCGGCAGCCGGCTGTTCTGACCGGGTGGGATCGCTCGAACCCGGCAAGCAGGCCGACCTGCTGATCCTCGACACCGCACGCTACGAGGACCTCGCGTACCGGATCGGCCACAACGCCGTGCGCACGGTCATCCGCGACGGCCGGGTGGTCGGCGCTTGATCATCGAGGCCGCGCACCTGCTCCTCGACGACGGCTGGTCATCGCCCGGTCACGTCGTCTGCGACGACGGCGGCACGATCGTGCGCACCGGCGCGGGCCCGTCGGGAGCGACCCCCGACCTCCGGCTCCCCGGCTACGTCCTGCCCGGGACGCCGAACCTCCATTCGCACGCCCATCACCGCGGCCTCGTCGGCCATGCGGATCATCTCGTCCCCGGCCGGCCGGCGACGCTGTGGACCTGGCGCGAGACGATGTACCGACACCTGCTCGGACTCGAACCCGACGACCTCGAGGCCTACGCGACGCTCGCCTACATCGAGATGCTGCGGCGGGGCTATACGACCGTCGGCGAGTTCCACTACGTCCACCACGACCCGGCCGGCGCGCGCTACGCGGTGCTCTCGGAGCTCTCGCAGCGGATCCACGCGGCGGCGGCCACGGCGGGGATCGGCCTGACCCTCCTGCCGGCCCTCTACACGTCGGGTGGCGTCGGCCGCGCGCCCGAGCCGGACCAGCGGCGATTCACGACGGCGCCCGACGAGTACCTCGCCCTGGTTGCGGAGCTCGACGCGCTGGCGGACGGCGACCCGCTGCTCGTGATCGGGGTCGCGCCGCACAGCCTCCGCGCCGTCCGGGCCGCCGAGCTCCGCGACCTGCTGGCCGCCAGGCCCGGCGGGCCCGTCCACATCCACGCCGCCGAGCGCACCGAGGAGATCGACGAGATCGTCGCCGGCCTGGGTGCCCGGCCGGTGGCGTGGCTCCTCGCCAACGCCGGTCTCGACGAGCGCTGGTGCGTCGTCCACGCCACCCACATGACCGAGGACGAGCGGAGCGGGCTGGCTGCGAGCGGCGCGGTCGCGGGTCTCTGCCCGCTCACGGAGGCGAATCTCGGCGACGGCCGGTTCGCGCTGGCGCCCTACCGGCACGCCGGGGGCCGCCTCGGCATCGGCACCGATGCCAACCACCTGATCGACCTTCCCGGCGAGCTGCGCACGCTCGAGTACGGTCAGCGCCTCGCGTCGCACCGGCGCGAGACCGCGCTGCTCGACGGCGAGTCGAGCGTCGCCGCGGCCCTGTTCGGCCTCGCCCGGGCCGGCGGCGCACAGGCGCTCGCGCAGCCGACGGGCGCGATCCGCGCGGGACTCCGATGCGACCTCGTCGAGCTCGACCACGACCACCCCGCGCTCGTCGGTCAGACGACGGCGACCCTGCTGGACGCATGGGTGTTCTCGACCGCCAGCGACACGCTCGTCCGCACGGTGCTGGTCGGCGGCAGGGTGGTCGTGCGCGACGGCCGGCATCCGGCCGAGGAAGACGCCCGCCGGAAGGTGGCCGAGGTCATGCGCCGGCGCCACCGGTGATCCGGAGCGCGGCGAGATCGGCGCGGAGCGCGATCTGGAAGACCGCCAGGTCGCCGAGCACCACGCAGCGAAAGCCGCGACCGAGCAGCTGCCGGGCATCGTCGACGTCGTTCGCCAGCGAGCCGACGGGTTTGGAGACCGCGTCGGCGGCGGCCATGATGCGGCTGACGGCCGCGGTGTGGGCAGGGCCCCAGAACGCTCCCGGCTCGCCCAGCGAGGTCGTCAGGTCGAAGCTGCCGATGAACAGCATGTCGATGCCGTCGACGGCGACGATCTCCTCGACGTGCTCGACGCCGGCCGCGGTCTCGATCTGCGCGATCACGAGCGTCTCGCGGTTGGCCCTGGCGAAGGTCGCGGCGAGGCCCTCGGGCTCGATCTCGTCGGCCAGGTAGGCCTTGACGCCGCGGCTCCCGGCCGGCGGGTACCTGGCGTAGTCGCAGATCTGGCGTGCCTGGCCGGCCGACTCCACCATCGGGAGCATGATCCCGCCGGCCCCGAGGTCGAGGAGGCCGGAGATCGACGGCCGCGTCGAATCCGGCGGCCGCACGAAGCTCGGGATCGGGCTTGCGCGGGCCGCCGCCAGCACGCCCCGCATGGTCTCGATGCCGAACCCGGAGTGCTCCATGTCGAACAGCACGAACGCCGCACCCGCCGCCGCGGCGACGCGCGCCATGCCCTCGGTCACGAACTCGAAGCACATCAGGCCGATCACGGTCTCGCCGCGCTGCAGCCGCGCCCTGACCTCGTTGTCTCTCACTCCCGTTCCCTTCCCGCGTTTGCCATGACGTCCCGGGTTGCAGGGGTAGGCTGCACGCGTGACCGCGCTCCGGATCCTGGTGGTGGATGATGACGCCCCGATCCGCAGGACGCTTTCGCGGACGCTCGCCGCCGAGGGATACGAGGTGGAGGCGGTCGGCGACGGTGGTGCCGCGCTGGCGGCCGTCGAGCGGCGCGTACCCGATGTGCTGGTGCTGGACGTGACCATGCCCGGCCTCGATGGCCTCGCCGTCTGCCGGCGGCTGCGCGGGCGCGGTCTGGCCCTGCCGATCCTCCTGCTCACGGCCCGCGACGCGGTGTCCGACCGGGTCGACGGCCTCGACGCCGGCGCCGACGACTACCTGGTCAAGCCGTTCGCCGTGCCCGAGCTGACCGCCCGCATCCGTGCGCTCAGCCGCCGTGGCGCGGCCCCGCCCTCCGCTGCTCGCGCTCGACGACCTCGCCTTCGACGTCGAACGGCGGGTCGCCACGCGCGCCGGTCGCGACGTGCTCCTGACGGCGCGGGAGGCGGACCTGCTCGAGCTGCTCCTGCGCAACCCTCGCCGGGTCGTGACCCGCGAGGCCGCCCTGGCCGCCGTATGGGCGGACGAGGCGGTCTCGACCAACGTCGTCGACCGGTACGTCGCGTACCTCCGCCGCAAGCTCGGCGATCCTCCCCTGATCCAGACCGTGCGCGGCGTCGGCTTCGTGCTCGGCGGATGAGGCTGCGGCCCCGCAGCCTCCGCGCCCGCGTGGCCGTTGCGGCGGCGCTCGCGATCCTGCTCGCAACCATCCTGCTCGGCACGGCCGCGCTGGTGCTCGTCTCGCGCCAGCTCTCGGCATCCCTCGACAGCGCGCTGCGCGACGGCGCCGGCGAGGTCTCGCGCCTGAGCGCCTCGGCGCCGGCGCTGCTGCAGGCACCGGGAGCGCTGGAAGGCCGGGTCGGCAGCCGGCGGCTCCTGATCGAGGTCGTCGACCGTCAGGGTCGCATCGTGGCCCGCTCCGGGTCGCTCGGCGGCGGCGTGCTGCCGGTCGATGCCGCTCTGCGGGCGGTGATCGCCGACGGCCAGCCGCGGTTCCTCGACGCGACCCTCGGCGACGCCCCGGTGCGCGTGTACGTGGCGCCGCTGGCCGAGCTCGGCGGGCCCGCCGCCGGCGGCGCGGTGGCGGTTGCATCCTCGCAGCGCGAGGATCGGGAGTCGCTCCGGCACCTCCGCGTGCTGATGCTCGCCGCCGCGGTGCTCGCAGCGGCGGTGGCGGCGATTGCCGCCCTGCTGCTGGTGCGGCGGGCGCTGGCCCCGCTCGGGCGGCTGGCGGCTGCGGCCCGCGAGATCGAACGCACCGGCGACGCGGCGCGCACGCTGCCGGCGCCCGGAACGGCGGACGAGCTCGACCATCTCGCCACGACGCTGAACGCGATGCTCGCCGCCCTCGACCGGGCCCAGGAGGCAGAGC
Source organism: uncultured Actinomycetes bacterium (assembly GCA_963779685.1). GTDB lineage: Bacteria > Actinomycetota > Thermoleophilia > Gaiellales > F1-60-MAGs149 > CAVZZG01. The sequence continues at coordinate 2,176,532 of CAVZZG010000003.1, read as the reverse complement.
GGCGGTTCATCGCGGATGCCTCGCACGAGCTCCGGACACCGCTCACGGCGCTGCGCGGAAACGCCGCGTTCGTGGCCCGCCACGGAGCGGACGCGGCGGCGCTGGCCGACCTCGAGGAGGGCGCTGCCCGGCTCGCCCGGCTCGTGGACGACCTGCTGACCCTCACGCGGGAGGACGGCGCGGCGCGCCCGGACGGCGTCGTCCGGCTCGACGAGCTCGCCAGGTCGGTGGCGGCCGGGCGTGCGGCCGTCGTCGTCGAGGCCGACGCCGCGGTGTCGGTCGCCGGCGATCGCGCGGCGCTGGAGCGCGCGCTGGTGAACCTGATCGGCAACGCCGAGACCCACGGCCCCGCCGGCGGGCGCGTCGCGGTCACGGTGACCCGTCTCCAAGGTCGGGCCGTGCTCGCGGTCGCCGACGACGGACCCGGATTCACGGCCGAGGAAGCCGCGCATGCGTTCGAGCGGTTCTGGCGCGGCTCGCAGGGTCCGGGCGGCACCGGTCTCGGCCTCGCGATCGTACGCGCGACCGCGGTCAGGCACGGCGGCACCGCGCGGATCTCCGGCTCCAGGGTCGAGATCGATCTACCCGCTCTCACGGACATCTCAGACTCGCCGGCTACACCTCGGGGTGGATCAGCCCAAGAAGGAAGTTCCTGATGTCTCTCCGCACCGCCAGTTCCCGCAAGCTCGCCGCCGTCGGCGCCATCGCAACCATCGCCGTAGCCGGCGGCGTCGCCATGGCCAGCGCCGGTGGCAGCGGCCCGGTCCCGCCCGCCAAGCCGCTGGCGACCGCCGTGCACGACGCGCTCGCCGCGTCGCATCCCGCGGGTATCACCGCCCGTATCCAGTTCACGGACAACGTCGTCCCGGGCGGCGCGCTCGCGATCGACTCGCCGCTGCTCAGCGGTGCGTCCGGGCGCGTGTGGGCCGGCGACGGCAAGGTGCGGCTGGAGTTGCAGACCTCGGCCGGCGATACCGAGATCGGGATCGCGAACGGCGCGGTCACCGTGTACGACGCGGCCTCGAACACCGTCTACCACGCCACGCTGCCGACGCACAGCCATCCGGCGGCCGACGCCACCCCCGGAAACGGCCACGCCACGCCGACCATCGCGCAGATCACGGCCGCGATCGATCGTCTGACGCAGCAGGCCGACGTGTCCGGCGCGCTGCCCGTCGACGTCGCCGGGCAGCCGGCCTACCAGGTGCGGCTGTCGCCGAAGCACGACGGCGGCCTGCTCGGCGCCGCCGAGCTCGCATGGGACGCCTCGAACGGCGTGCCGCTGCGCGCCGCGATCTACGCCAGCGGCAGCAACAGCCCGGTGCTCGAGCTGTCGGCGACCGAGATCTCCTTCGGGCCGGTAGCGGCCAGCGACCTCGCGGTCAACGTGCCCGCCGGAGCCAAGAGCGTCGAGCTGACGGCACCCGCCCATGCCGACTCCGGCACCGCCGGTGCGGCTCATCAGGCACCGGTCGAGGGCCTCGCCGCCGTGCAGGCGGTCGTGCCGTTCACGGTCGCCGCGCCGCCGACGCTGCTCGACCTGCCGCTCCAGACCGTGCGGCTCGTGCGGGCCGGGAACGCCCCGGGCGCAGTCGCCGTGTACGGCAAGGGACTGGGCGCGATCGTCGTCTACGAGCGCGCCGCGACGGCATCGGCCCCGGGCGCGAACACGCATAACCCGCTGGCCTCCCTGCCGCAGGTGTCGATCGGCGGGGCCACCGGCCACGAGCTCGCCACCGCGCTGGGCACCGCGATCGTCGTCGACCGCGGCGGCGTGTCGTACCTGATCGGTGGATCGGTGCCGGCCGCGGCCGCCGAGGCCGCGGCGCGAGGGCTCCTGTCGTGATCGGAGACGCCGGCGACGGCGCTCCGGTCGTCGCGGACGGGCTGGTCAAGCGGTACGGCGAGATCATCGCGGTCGACCATGTCGACCTGCGGGTCGAGCCGGGTGACGTGTTCGGCTTCCTGGGGCCCAACGGCGCCGGCAAGACGACGACGCTGCGGATGCTGCTCGGCCTGATCCGCCCCACCGACGGCGCGGCGCGCCTCTTCGGACGGGATCCCCTGGTGGACGGGGCGCGGGCGCTGGAAGGCGTCGCCGGCTTCGTCGAGGCGCCCCGGTTCTACCCGTACCTCTCGGGCCGCAAGAACCTCGAGCTCGTCGCCGCGCTCGACGGCAACGGCGCCGGCGACCGCATCGACGAGGCGCTCGACACCGTCGATCTGACACCGCGGGCCAAGCATCGCGTCGGGGGCTACTCGCACGGCATGCGCCAGCGGCTCGGCATCGCCGGCGCCCTCATCCGCAAGCCCCGCCTGCTGTTGCTCGACGAACCGGCCACAGGGCTCGATCCCGCCGGCATGCGCGACATGCGCCTCCTCGTCCGCCGCCTTGCCGACGAGGGCATCACCGTGCTGCTCTCGAGCCATCTCCTCGACGAGGTCGAGGAGATCTGCAACCGGGTGGCGGTGATCCGGTCCGGCCGCATCGTCTACCAGGGACTGCTCGACGATCTCCGCGCGACATCGGCCGGCGAGGTGCGGCTGCGCACCACGGACGACGAGCGAGCTGCCGCCATCCTCGGCGACCTGCCCGGCGTGCGCCTGGTCGAGCCGATCGCCCGCGGACTCCGGGTCGACGCGGTGGCCGACGCCGTGCCGCGGTTCTCCCTGGCGCTGGCCGAGGCGGACATCGGCGTGGCCGAGCTCTCGCTCGGCGCGCCGACGCTCGAGGAGCTGTTCTTCCGCCTGACCGAGGACCAGGAACCCGCGCCCCTGCCCGCGCCGCGCGTCGGGGTGCCGGCATGAGGGGCACGCTCACCGTCTACCGCTGGGAGCTGCGCAAGCTGGTGTCGCAGAAGCGCACCTACCTCGGCCTCGGCGCGGCCGTCGCCGCCCCGCTGATCTTCGTGATCGCGCTGGCGCTCCAGAGCGGCTCGCCTCACGACGTCGCCTTCGGCCGCTACGTTCGGGACTCCGGCCTCGCGATACCCCTCGTGCTGCTGACGTTCGGCTCGATCTGGCTGCTGCCGCTGATCGCGGCGCTCGTCTCGGGCGACATCGTCGCCGCCGAGGACGGTCATGGCACGCTGAAGACGATCCTCACCCGGTCGCGCGACCGCGGCGAGATCTTCGCCGGCAAGCTGCTCGCCGCTGCCACCTACGCGGTCACGGCGATCGCGCTGATGGGCACCACCGCCGTCGTCGCGGGCACGATCGAGTCGGGCTTCAACCCGCTCGTCAGCCTCTCGGGGACGCAGGTGTCGGCCATGCGCGGCCTCGGCCTGGTGGCTGCCAGCCTCGCCGTCTACGCCGTGCCGCTGCTGGCGATCGCCATGATCGGCGTGCTGCTGTCGACCGTGACCCGGAACTCGGCCGGCGCCGTCGTCGGCACGCTCATGGTCGCGCTCCTGATGCAGCTGGTCGGCATCCTGCCCGGGCTCGAGGGGGTCCGTCCCTACCTGCTCACGTCGCAGTTCGACGCCTGGCACGGGTTCCTGCGCATCCCGACGGACTGGGCGCCGGTCACGCACGGCCTCTGGCTGTCGGCGCTCTACGGCATCCCCGCGGCCGTGGCGGCCTACCTGGTCTTCCTCCGCCGGGACGTCGCCGGCGGCTAAGAGGCTCTAGTCCGGGCCAGCGCGCCCGACGGGGCCTCGGAGGTGTCCACCCCGATGCGCTATCGTCGCGCCAGGCGACTGAAGGGGTGGACGTGAGTGGAGATCCGGCCGGCGGCGGCGTCGGCCTCGGCGTCGGCACCGTGGGCTTCGTCGGGGCGCACGGGCTCTACACGCCCGAGCAGCAGCAGGCCGCGGTCGAGATGGCCGCGCGGATCCGCGAACTCGGGCTGCGAACCGTCAGGTTGATCATCGTCGACCAGCACGGCGCGCCCCGCGGCAAGCACCTCTCCGGGGAAGCAGCGATCGCCGCGCTGCGCAACGGAGCCGACTTCTCGGGCGCGATCTTCAGCCTCGACACCGGCAACCGCGTGTTCCCGCCGGCCTTCGCCGCCGGCGGCGGGTTCGGCATCGACGAGCTCACCGGCTTCCCGGACATCGTGATCGTGCCGGATCCCGGCACCTTCCGGGTGCTGCCCTACGCCGACCGCACCGGCTGGGTCCTCTGCGACGGCTACTTCTCGAACGGCCGCCCGATGCCGCTGTCCGGCCGGGCAGTCCTGCGGGAGCAGCTCGCGCGCCTCGGCGATGCCGGCTATCGCTACCTGGCCGGACTCGAGGTCGAGTGCTACATCACCCGGCTCGCGCGGCCGTCGATCGGCCTGAACGAGACGGGCCAGCCCGGCATGGCGCCGGAGATCGAGATCTACCAGCGCGGCTACCAGTTCCTCTCCGACGCCCGCCTGGACGGCGTCTCCGACACCCTCGAGGCGATTCGCGACGCCCTCTGGGATGTCGGCCTGCCCCTGCGGTCGATCGAGGACGAGTGGGGCCCGGGGCAGATCGAGTTCACCTTCAGTCCGTACGAGGGACTCGAGGCCGCCGACGCGATGGTGCTGTTCCGCAGCGTCGTCAAGGCGGTGTGCGTCCGGCGCGGACTGCACGCGACGTTCATGTGCTGGCCGGCCTTCCCGAACTTCTTCCCGTCGGGGTGGCACCTGCACGAGTCGCTTCTGGACGCGCGCACCGGTGCGAACGCCTTCGTCGACCCCGCGGAGCTCCTGTCGCCGGTCGGGACGCAGTTCGTCGCCGGTCTGCTCGACCACGCCAAGGCCATGTCGCTGTTCGGCAACCCGACGGTGAACGGGTACCCGCGCCTGCGGCCGTACTCCTTCGCACCCGATCGCATCGGCTGGGCCGCAGACAACCGCGGCGCGCTGATCCGTATCCAGGGCGGGCCGGGCGAGCCGGGCACGCATGTGGAGAACCGCCTGTCGGAGCCGGCCGCCAACCCGTACCTCTGGATGGCAGCCAACATCGCCGCCGGGCTCGACGGGATCCGGCGAGCGGCGACGCCCCCGCCCATGGTCTCCGGCGACCCGTACGCCGAGGACGTCGACCTCCTGCCGCAGTCGCTGGGTGCCGCCGTCGAGGAGCTCGACCGCAGCGCCTTCTACCGCTCCGCTCTCGGCGACAGCCTCATCGACTACCTCGTCATGATGAAGCGCTCCGAGGTGGCCCGTCACGCCGACGCGATCGACCAGACACCGCTGCTCGACGGCGCGACCGTCAGCGACTGGGAGATGCGCGAGTACTTCGAGTTCTACTAAGACCCGATGTGTCGTCTGCTTGCTCACGTCGCGCGCCAGCCGCGCACCCTCATCGACGCCGTCGGCGCTGCCGACGTGACCTCGTTCGGCGACCTGTCGCCCCGGCATCCCGACGGCTGGGGCATGGCCTGGTGGGACGGTGCGACGACGCCCGAGCGGATCCGGGCGGTGGGCGGCGCCCGCGACGACCCGGAGTTCCACGCGGCGACCGCGTCCATCCGCGCCTCGGCGATGGTCGTGCATCTGCGCGGCGCCACACCGGGCCTGACCATCGGCCTCGAGAACTGCCACCCGTTCGTCCGCGAGGGCGCCGCGTTCGCCCAGAACGGCGCCCTGCATCCCCAGCACCTCCTGCCGCAGCTCCTTCCGCCCGCCCTGGAGTCCGACGTTGAGGGTTCGACGGACTCCGAGCGCCTGTTCCTCCTGCTCCACGACCGGTTCTCGGGCAGCAACCGGCCCTTCCCCGACGTCATGCGCGAGGTCCTCGGCGAGGTGCTCGAACGCTTCACCTCGCCGGTCCTGAATGCGATGTACCTCGCGCCCGACGCGCTCTACGTCCTCAACGCCCACAACCCGACCTCGGTGCCGTATCCGGGCGATCCGCACGACATCTTCGCGTTGCGCTACCGCGTCGAGGACGACCTCGTGGTGGTCGCATCGTCCGGGTTCGACCAGCCGGAGTCGCGAGGCTGGTGGACGCTCGACAACATGACGGTCCTCACCGTGCGGCTCGACACCCTCGAGGTGCGCGTGGACGCGCTCGACGGCGTCCCGCGGCCGTCCTTCACCTACCCGGAGGCCTCGTGATCGACTTCACTGGACGAACCGTACTGATCACGGGTGCGGCCGGCGGCATCGGCGCCGCGACCGCCCGCACGATCGCCGCGGCCGGCGGCGGCGTGGTGCTGCACGACCTGCGCCGCGAGGGCGCGCTCGGCGAGCTGGCGGCCGAGATCGGCGGCGACGCCATCGCTGTCACCGCCGACCTCTCGCGTCCCGCGGCGGCCGAGGAGCTCTGGGCCGAGGCCGTCGGGTGGCGGGGGCGCGTGGACGCGCTGGTCAACAACGCCGGTATCTACGAACCGGCCGTCGTCGATGGCGGTTTCGACGAGTGGGAGGCCGCCTGGCACCGCACGCTCGCGATCTGCCTGGTCAGCCCCGCCGCGCTCTGCCGGGCGGCGATCCACAGCTACTCCGCCCAGCCGGGCGGCGGCGTCATCGTCAACCTCGCCAGCCGGGCGGCGTGGCGCGGGGAGGATCCCGACTACTGGCACTACGCGGCCGCCAAGGCCGGCGTCGTCGCGATGACCAAGACGATCGCCCGCCAGTACGGCCGCCAGGGCGTGACCGCCTTCGCCGTCGCCCCCGGGTTCGTCGACACCCCGTTCAATGCTCCGGCCGTCGCGGAGCACGGCATGGAGATGTTCGTCCGAGACACGGCCCTGGGTGAGGTCGCCGTCCCGCAGGACATCGCGAACGTGATCGCGTTCCTCGCCTCCGGTGCGGCCCGGCACGCGACCGGCGCGACGATCGACGTCAACAGCGCGAGCTACGTGCGGTGAGGTTCAGGCCGTTCGCTGCAGCACCAGCGTGGTGGCGCCGCTGCCGTCGCGGAATGTGAGCTTGCTGCCCGTGACCGTCCCCGACCTCGTCGCCGCCACGGCGCTCAGGAACGCCGTCTCCTGATCGATGATGGCCTGCTCGCAGCCCATGTGGGTCGTCGCCATCGGGCCGAACGTGAGCGACCCGCCCGTCGCCTCGTACGAGCCGTTGAACGTATTGCAGCCCGCCTTGCCGCTGACGGTGCCGTCGCCGGCGAACGACATGGTCATCGTCGTGCCCGCGACCGGCGGGGTCTTGTCACCGACCGTCTCCACCTGCCACGACTGACTGCGTAGCTCGTCCACCGTGACCGTCGTCGGCGGCGGCGCGCTGGAGCCGCCGCACGCCGCCGCCGCGATCGCGAGCGACGCCAGCGAGAGCAGCGCGAGGAGTCCCCGGATCATCGGGCCGGGACGGTAGCAGGCGGGCGCCGGTCGAGGATTCGCGCCGCGTGCGGCGAACCCGGACCCGTGTCCGAGCGCCAGCGAGCCATTTCGACGGTGTCCGACCGACTTGCCGCCGCCTCGCGGGTGAGCCGTGACCTGCTGCTCGTGGCCGGCGCCGTGATCGCCGTTGCGCTGGGGGTCGGCTACCTCAGCGCCGTCTTCCTGCCGATCGCCCTGGCCGCGGTCGGGGCCGCGTTGCTGGCGCCGATCGCGGAGGCGCTCGTGCGGCGCGGGGCCAGCAGAGGTCTCGCCGCACTCGGCGCCCTCATGACCGGCATCCTCGCCGTGGCAGCCCTGCTCGTGCTGATCGTGGTCCCGTTCACCCGGGAGTCGTCGAATCTCGCCAGCAGCGCCCGGCAGGGTGTCACCGACCTCACGGCCCGGGCCCAGCAGCACGGGGCACTGACGGGATCGCAGGCCGATTCGGTGCGCACCTGGTTGCTCAACCTCGGCGGCGAGGCGGCGAACCTGGCCGCGCAGGGAGTCGTGGCCGGTGCCTCCGTGATCGTCACCGTGGCGGCCACCCTGTTCCTGACCCTCCCGCTGATCTTCTTCTGCCTGCGTGACGTCGAACCGATGTGGACCGCGCGCGTGGACAGGTTCCCGGAGAGCCGGCGGGCGGAGATCGACCGCGCGGCCCGGGGCGCGGTGCGCACCCTGGCCGCGTTCCTGCGAGGCACGTCGATCGTGGCGGCGTTCGACGCCGTCGTGGTCGGTGTCGGCCTGTGGCTGATTGGTGTACCACTCGTGTTCCCGCTGGCGATCCTGACATTCGTGATGGCATTCATTCCGACCATCGGCGCCGTGCTCGCCTGCCTGTTCGCCGCACTCGTCGCGCTTGCCGCCGGAGGTGTCACCGACGCCTTGCTCGTGGTCGGCCTGTCGCTGGTGGTCAACCAACTCGAGGGCGTGATCGTGCAGCCGGTGGCAGTCGGCCGGGCGGTCCGGCTGCACCCGGCAGTGGTGCTCATGTCGGTCACCGCCGGCACGGTCATAGCGGGCATCGCCGGAGCGTTCCTGGCCGTGCCGGTCGTCGCCGTGCTGGTCGGGGCCTCGCGGGCGCTCGGCGAGCCGGATCCAGGCGCCTCGTAGGAGGCCGCAGACCGTCGCAGACGGCCGATCATCCTGGTAGCATCGCCTACTGCTGCGGTCTTCGCGGCCGAGATTTCCCGAAAGGACACCGAATGATCCTCGGCAATCTGGGCGACTTCCTCTGGTCGTTGCTCGTCATCTTCTTCATGGTCATGTACTTCATGATCATGTTCCAGATCATCGTCGACATCTTCCGATCCGACATCAACGGCTTCGGCAAGGCGATGTGGCTGCTGTTCATCCTGGTAGTGCCGGTGCTCGGGATGATCATCTACCTCATCTCGCACGGCGATGACATGGCGCGGCGCGGCATGCAGGACTCCGCGGCCGCCGATGCAGCGTTCGACGCTCGCGTGCGGCAGGCCTCGGCCACCAGCGGCGGGGCCGCGGGCGAGATCGCCCAGGCCAAGTCGCTGCTCGACTCGGGTGCCATCTCGCAGTCCGAGTACGACGCCATCAAGTCGAAGGCGCTCGCCAGCTGATCGCTCGTTCTCCGCGCGATCGCAGGTTCGTTCGTGAGCCGGCCCGGGTCTTCCCGGGCCGGCTCACGCATTTCTCAGCCCTTCTCGAGGACGCCCTGCTTGGCGGCGGCGTACTCCTCGTCGGTGAGCTTGCCGCTGCTGTGCAGCTGCGCCAGGCGCTCGAGCTCGGCCGCGTCCGACGGACGGCCCACGAGCCCCTTCACGCCGGCCACGAGGCCGGTTCCGCTGCCGCCACCGGCGGGCTGCCCCTCGGCCGCGGTCTGGCGCCGGAGCACCTCCAGTCCCAGGATGGCGAGCGCCGACACGATGACGACCGTGAGAGGCGTGCGGGCGCCGCGCGTCGGGCCCCAGATGATCACGAGCAGCAGGATCCCGGCCAGCCCACCGAAGGCGTAGCGGGGGTCGCGGATCCACGGCGCCACGACGCCGCGGGTCTTCCGCGCCCGCGCCGACGGACCGACGAGCCACGCGCCGGCGACCCCGAACGCCCCGACAGCTCCAATCGTCCTGGCGATGTCGCTGAGCCCGGCGCTGACGATGCGCCAGACGGCTGCTGCCGCCTGCTTGCCCGACTCCGTCGTCGCGACCGCGTCGGGCAGGATGCCGGCCACGATGATCCGGCTCAGCACCAGCAGCAGTGCGACCACGACGAGGCCGACCGCTGCCCAGAGCACGGCCCGCCGGCGATCTCCCGCCAGGAAGACCGCCCCGGCGAACAGCGCGATGCCGAGGATCGGCAACCACGTCGACGCGGCCCGCAGGGCGCTGACGATCGTCTTGACGGTGCTGAGGTTGCGTTTCGGCATGATCACGATCTGCTTCTGGGCTGCCGGCAGACGTGAGGCGACGTCCGGGAGGCCGAGTCGCGCGGCGAGCTCCGAGAGGACCGCGCTGACGTCGATCACGACACCGCCGCTGACATCGCCCAGTGGCGTGTTCCCGTCGATGATCTTGATGACCTCGGCGTGGGTGATCCGGCTCGCCTTGACGATCAACTCGACCCCGCGTGGCGACTCGACGATCCGCGTCGCCCCCCGCTGTACGAGCTCGTTGAGTGCGCCGGCCGCGGGCGCGGCCAGCGGCTGCAGGTTCGGCGGGAGCGTCGCGGTCAATCGCTCCTGGAACGCCGCCTGGGCCTGGAGCTGCTGTGCCAGGGCGTCGGCGAGCGGGGCGGCGACTGCCGGATCGTGGACGATCTGCTCCGTGACGTCGGCCCACGTCGACGTCTCGAGCGCCGTCCGGTCGACCCACGTCGCGAGGGAGCCGATGAAGAACACGATCGGCGCGAGCACGAGAAGGACCACGACGGCGATGCTCTTCGAGCGCTTGTGCTTGGCTGGCGGCGGAGCCGCGGTAACGGGTTGCGTTGCCATACCCACCTCCTCGGGGCGAACCATCTTAGCCTGGCTCCGCCGGCCCGCGGGTGCGTCGCGGCGTCCCGACGCTGCCAGGCCGCTCCCTGGCCGGGTTGCGGACGCGCTCGCTGCGCTCGGCGCCCTTCACCCGTCCGTGCGCTTCGAGTCGCGCCGCCTTGAACAGGCTGCCGGCCTGCCCTGCAGCGGCGCGCCTCGCCCTGACAGCTTCGGTAGCGCGCGCCGCGTCCCCGCAGCTCGGCGGAGCCAGGCTTCCTGTACCGGCCTCGGCGGGCGTATGCTTCAGCGGCGGTGCTGATCCGGCGCCTCACCCTGGCGAGCGGCAACCCGGCCGCCCAGGCATCGTTCTGGGGGGAGCGCCTCGGACTGCCCGTCGAGCGAGGGCGCGGCGGTGCGACGTCCGTCCGGCTCGTGCGCACGACGATCGCGTTCGAACCGTCGGCGCCGGCCGCCACGGGCTACCACTTCGCGATCAACGTCCCGCGCGGCCGCATCGGCGACGCCCGTGCGTGGCTCGAGCAGCGGGTGGAGCTGCTGCCGTTCGGAGACGGCGAGGTCCAGATCCGCTTCGCGGCGATCGGCGCCGACGCGGTCTACTTCCGCGATGCCGACGGCAACGACGTCGAGCTGATCGCGCGTGACGCCCTGCCGTACGACGACGACGCGCCGTTCGGGCCGTCGTCGCTGCTGGAGGTCTCCGAGATCGGCATCGCGAGCGCCGACGTCGCCGCCACCCGGCGGGCGATCATCGACGCGCTGCAGGCGCCGGTGTTCTGGGGCGACCGCACCGGCGACGGCCTGTGTGCCGTCGGGGACGCCGTCGGCGCCGTGCTGGTGTCGCCGATCGGGAGGGGATGGATTCCGATCGACCTGCCGGCGGCGCCCCTGCCCACGACGATCACCGCCCTCGCGCCGCGGCCCGCCACCATCACGCTGCCGGAGGGCCCGTACCGCATCGAGGCGGTTCCGGACGACGCGGTGGGGATGCCCGCACCCTCACACGCCGGGAACCCGTAGCCGCCGGCCGGCCTCGGGGTGGCACCGTGAGGTCATGCGGATCGCCATCATCGACGACCACCCCGGCTTCCGCCGGGTTGCGGATGATCTCCTCCGGGCCGAGGGGTGCGAGGTCGTCGGTGTCTTCGCGACGGCGGAGCAGGCGCTGGCCGAGCTCGGCGCGACGGCCCCCGAGGTGGTGCTCCTCGACGTGCTGTTACCGGGCATGGACGGGTTCGCGGCCGCGCCGCTGATCGCCTCGGCGATCCCCGGCACCGCAGTGGTGCTGATCTCGAGCCGGCCGCTCGAGGACCTCGGCGCCGACCGGGTCAGGGCGGCCCTGGCTCGCGGCTTTCTCGCGAAGGCCGCGCTCTCGCGCGCGGCGCTCGAGGCGGTCCTGGCGCGAGGCCGGCCCGAGCCGCGCCCGGCATGAGACGATGCCGCTGTGGAAGGCGAACGGCAGGACCGGGCCACCGACGACGCCAGCGGCGAGGGCGGTCTCCGCAGCCGCCTGGCGCGCGCCCTCGGCGATCCGTCCCTCGCGATCGCCTACTGGCTGTCCGAGCCGGGCGCGTGGGTCGACGCGACCGGCCATCGGCTCGACGTCGGCGGGCGTGATCCCGACAGGGTCACGATCGTCGAGGACAAGGGCCAGCCGGTCGCGGCGCTCCTCCACTCCGCCGGTCAGGTGGTCGACCGGGAACTCGTCGGCCGGCTCACCGCGGCGGCCGGGCTGGCGCTCGAGAACGAGCGGCTCTCGGTGGAGCTGCGCGCGCGACTCGAGGAGCAGGCGACGCTGCGCCGGGTCGCCACGCTCGTCGCGGAGGAGCGATCGGCGGCCGAGGTGTTCGAGATCGTCACGACCGAGGTGGCGCGGCTCCTCGACGGTCAGACCTCGAACATGGTGCGCTTCGACGACGACGGCGCCCGCGCGACGGTGCTGGCCGGCTGGAGCGAGGCCGGGGTCGGCAGCGTGCCCGCCGGCACGACCATCGTCATGGACGGCGACACCGCCCTGACGCGCGTCGCCCGCACCGGCGGGCCGGTGCGGGTCGACAGCTATGACGGCATTCCGGGTGCGCTGGCCGACCGCCTGCGCAAGATCGGCATCCGCGCGTCCGTGGCCGCGCCGATCTTCGTCGAGGGCCGCCTGTGGGGCGCCGTGCTGACCTCGACCACCAGCGATCCGTTCCCGGCCAGCAGCGAGGTGCGGCTGGGAGCCTTCGCGGCGCTCGTCGCCCAGGCCGTCGCCAACGCCGACGCGCGACGGCTCCTGACGGAGTCCCGGGCGCGGATCGTCCAGGCCGGCGACGAGGCCCGGCGCCGGATCGAACGCGATCTCCACGACGGTGCGCAGCAGCACCTCGTCGGCATCGCGCTCTCGCTGCGCATGGCGCGATCGAAGGTGGACGACCCGGCCGCCGCCGCGGCCGCCATCGACGCGTGCTCGGCAGCCCTCGCGGTGGCGCTCGAGGAGCTGCGCGAGCTCGCGCGCGGCATCCACCCGGCCGTGCTGACGGAGCGCGGCCTGGACCCGGCGCTCCACGGCCTGGCCGACCGGGCGCCGGTTCCGGTCGCGATCGACGGTGTTCCCGCCGAGCGCCTGCCGCCGGCGATCGAGGCGGCGCTGTACTTCGTCGCTTCGGAGGCGCTGGCCAACGTGGCCAAGTACGCCGCCGCGTCGGCGGTGACGATCAGGGTCGCCGCCGACGGGGGGTCGGTCGGGATCACCATTGCGGACGACGGGGTCGGCGGCGCCGACCCGGCGGCCGGAACGGGGCTGCGTGGACTGGTCGACCGGGTCGAGGCGCTGGGCGGCTCCCTGGAGGTGCTCAGCCCGCCGGGCGGCGGCACCTCGATCCGGGCGACGCTCCCTTCCGGCTAGTGTCCCACTAGGCGGGCCGCAGGGTCGGCCGAGGTCGTGGCCACCAGCGGGTGCGCGGCGGGCGGGTCGCGGCGAGGGCCGAGCGACGGACGGCGTCGGCGACGCGCTCGCGGTGAACAACCTGGCCGGCCTGCATGGTGATGAGGGTGGTCATGGCGAGCTCCTTGATCGGTGTTCCTGATGACAGGATCGCGCGCGGACGATGGCCGTGTCCTGCGGCGGGCAGGTGTCTCCAGTGGGCGTCAGCCGTACCATCCGGGGGTGCGGTTAGCCGTACCTCGAGCGGCTTCCCGGCGTGAGACGATGCAGAGGTGACAGCGCGACCTCGCGGGCTCGTCCTCGCCTTCGCCGGCGCCGGGTTCCTGGCCTGGAGCGTCGTGGCGATGTGGCTCATGCGGGCGAGCGATCACTACGACTCGGCCACGCACGGGGTCGCGGAGGTGTCGGTGGGCCTGGCGTTCGCGTTCAGCGGGCTGGTCGCGTGGGACCGCCGTCCGGGAAACCGGGTCGGGCCCCTGCTCGTGCTCGTGGCGGTCGGCTGGATGGGCCAGGCCCTGACCGCGGCGAACAACAGCTACGTCTTCTCGCTCGGCTTCGTGGCGTACGCCGTCTTCTTCGCGGCCATCTGCGCGCTGCTCGTCGTCTTCCCGACCGGACGGGTCGAATCCCGGGTGGCGCTCGTCCTGGTGATCCTCGGGGCCGTCGAGGGGCTGATCTTCCCCCTCTCCCTGTTCGTGGTGCAACCGAGCGACGCCGGGTCGTGCCCACGGTGCCCGGAATCGCCGTTCCTGGTCGTCCACTCCGATGGTGTCGCCGACGTCTTCACGGCCTTGCCGCTCGCCGTCGCCGTGGTGCTCGCACCCGCCGTCATCGCCCTCCTCATCGTCAGGTTCCGCCGCGCCTCGGTGACGAGGCGTCGGGCGCTCGCGCCGGTCGCCATCGCCGGCGGCCTCGCCACGCTCGCCTTCGTGACCGCCGTCGTCGTCACCCGGTTCGCGCCGGACGAGCGCGGAGCCGTGTCAGCGGTGTCCGAGTTCTCGCTCCTGCTCGTGCCGATCGGCTTCCTGGTGGGGTTGCTGCGCGAGCAGCTCTTCCGCTCGGCCGCGCTCGCCGGCCTCGTGTCTGCGCTCGCGGCGGCACTGACACCGGCCGACGTCGAGGCGGCGCTCGCCGAGGCGCTCCGCGACCCGCGGCTGAGGGTCGGCTTCTGGATCGCCCAACGCGGGATCTACGTCGATGCGGAGGGCCGTGCTCTCGGCTCCGATGCCGACGGGCTGGACGAGACGGTCGTCGACCGCGAGGGGCGACGGATCGCCATCGTCCGCCACGACCCCGCGCTCTCAGAGGATCCCGCCCTGCTGGCGTCCGTGGGCGCGGCGGCGGAGTTGGCGCTCGACCGCGCGCGGCTCGAGGCGGAGCTGCGGCTGCGACTGACCGAGCTCGCCGCCTCGCGGGCGCGGCTCGTATCGGCGGCCGACGCCGCCCGGCGCCAGATCGAGCGCGACCTCCACGACGGCGCGCAGCAACGCCTGGTCGCGCTCGCCCTCGCGCTGCGGCTGGCCCGGGCCCGCAGCGACGACCCCGACGCCGTGCGAGGGGCGCTCGACGATTGCTCGGAGCAGCTTGCGACGGCCCTGGAGGAGCTGCGGGAGCTTGCTCGCGGCATCCATCCCGCCGTGCTCACCGAGCGCGGGCTCGTGCCCGCCCTGGCGGCCCTCGCCGATCGTGCTCCGCTGCCCGTCGAGGTGCACGTCGACCTTCCCGAGCGTCTCGAGCCCCCGGTGGAGGTGGCCCTCTACTTCGCCGCCGCCGAGGCTCTGACGAACGTCGTCAAGCACGCCCGGGCGTCGCGCGTCACCATCGCCGGCGGGCACGAGGACGGCGGCCGGGCGGTCGCGATCGCCATCGGCGACGATGGGATCGGCGGCGCCGATCCCGATGCGGGTTCTGGCCTGCGCGGGCTCCGCGACCGGCTCGACGCGGTCAACGGCTCGGTCGAGGTGCGCAGCGCCGGCGGCGGTACCACGGTCGTGGCGAGGGTGCCGGTCGCCATCGGGGTGCCGGCATGACGAGGATGCTGATCGTCGACGATCACCCGACCTTCCGGGCGACGGCGCGGGCCCTTATGGAGGCGGAGGGATTCACGGTCGTGGCCGAGGCGGCTGACGGCGCGACGGCGGTCGCGGAGGCGATGCGCGTCGCGCCCGACGTGATCCTGCTCGACGTCGAACTCCCGGACTGCGACGGCTTCGAGGTGGCGGCGCGGCTCGCGGCGCTGGGGTCGACCGCCGCTGTGGTGCTAACGTCGAGCCGTGATCGGATCGATTTCGGGGGCCTCGTCGCCGACTCCCCGGCGCGGGGGTTCATCCCCAAGGCGGAGCTCACCGGCGACGGCGTGAAGGAGCTGATGGGGTGACCGGGGCGGCACTGCGGGTCGCGATCGCCGATGACTCGGCGCTCATCCGCGAGGGCGTCGCCCGCGTGCTGTCCGATGCCGGGCTCGTCGTCGTCGCACAGGTGGCCAACGCCGTCGAGTTGATGGCTGCGATCGCGTCCCATGACCCGCAGGTGGTCGTGGTCGACATCCGTATGCCGCCCACCCACACCGACGAGGGCGTGCGAGCGGCGCGACGGATTCGCGAGGGCCACCCGGGGGTGGGCGTCGTGGTGCTCTCCCAGCATGCGGAGCCGGAGTACGCGCTCGAGTTGCTCGCCGATGGCACGGAGGGCATCGGCTACCTGCTCAAGGACCGCATCGCCGACATCGACGAGTTCGCCGCTGCCGTGCGGCGCGTGGCCGCCGGCGGCTCGGCGCTCGATCCGTCGATCGTCGGCCTGCTGGTCGCGCGCAAGCGCCGGGCCAGTCCGCTCGAGGTGCTCAGCCCGCGCGAGCGCGAGGTGCTCTCGCTGATGGCCGAGGGCCGCTCCAACCAGGCGATCGCCGACCGGCTCGTCGTCACGCCCAGGGCGGTCGAGAAGCACATCACCAGCATCTTCGAGAAGCTCGATCTCGGCACCGACGTCGAGGACCACCGGCGCGTGCTGGCCGTGCTGACGTTCCTGCGCGCCGCCGACTGTGCCCGAGTCGGAAGTTCGCCGGCATTCCCGGTGCTGCGGAGCGGCGCCTGGAACCCACCGGCGGAGCCGGTGGGCTTCGTCGCGGGCCCTCGGACAGGCCACCAGCCTGCCTCTCGGGCCTGCTTCTTGCCAGGCTTGTTCCTCGCGCCGACCTGCCGACGAACTTCGGACTCGGGACACTAGACCTCGGAGGCCAGACGCGGCCGCACCCGGGGGGTTCGGTTAACCGCCCGCAAGGACACAGGAGCCCCGAACACCGGTGGGTGCCTCCGGCTGGGACGCTTGAGCAAGACGTCCCACCGAAGGAGAGGGCCATGACTACCAAGCACGGATTCACCGCACGGATCGGCCGCTGGAGCGCCCGGAACCCGTGGAAGGCGATCACCATGTGGATCGTCTTCGTTGCCGCCGCCGTGATCATCGGCGGCGCCGTCGGGACGCAGAAGCTGCGGCCGTCGGAGACCGGTTCGGGTGAGAGCGGGATCGCGGCGAAGGCCATCGACCGGGCCGGCTTCGCGATCCAGCCCAGCGAGCAGGTGCTGATCACGTCGACCACCGTCCGCGCCAAGGACCCGGCGTTCCGCGCCGTCGTCGCCGACGTCATGAAGCGCCTGAGCGCCACGCCGAACGTGGTCAACCTCCGCTCCCCGTACGACCAGTCCGCCATCTCCGCGGACGGCCACTCGGCGCTCATCGATTTCGAGGTGCCGGGTGACTTCAACGCAGTCGCGCCGAAGGTGCCGGCCATCCTCGCCACGACGGACGCCGCCCGGGCCGCGCATCCCGACTTCAGGATCCTCGAGTCGGGCGAGGCGTCGTTCGCGAAGGTGTACGACGACACGCAGGGCAAGGACTTCGTCAAGGCCGAGCAGCTGTCCCTGCCGATCACGCTCCTGATCCTGGTCGTGGCGTTCGGCGGGCTCGTCGTCGCCGGCATCCCGGTGCTGCTCGCCATGAGCGCCGTGCTCGGCGCCGGTGGCCTGACGGCGATCACCAGCCAGTGGATGCCCGTCAGTGACGTCACGCAGTCGGTGACGCTCCTGATCGGCCTCGCGGTGGGTGTCGACTACTCCATCTTCTACCTCGCCCGGCAGCGGCGCGAGCGCGCCGCCGGAGTTGGTCGCATCGACGCGATCGAGATCGCCGCCGCCACGTCCGGCCGGGCCGTGCTCGTCTCGGGCCTGACCGTGATGGCCGCCATGAGCGGCATGTTCCTCTCCGGCAACAGCCTGTTCAGCGGTATCGCGATCGGCACCATCCTGGTCGTCGCGTGCGCCATCATCGGCTCGCTGACGGTGCTGCCTGCGCTGCTCGCCCCGAAGACGGGCGGCTTCCTCGCCCGCGTGCCCGGTGTCCGGGCCGCCGGTCGCGGACTTCGCGCCGTCTCGTCCGTCGTCGCCTGGCCCTTCCGGGCGCTGCGCTCGCGGCTCCGCCGCAATCGGCGCGAGGTCGGCGTCTGGCAGCGGATCCTCCGCCCCGTGCTCCGCCACCCGGTCATCTCGGTCGTGGCCAGCGTCAGCGTCCTGGTCGCGCTCGCCCTGCCCGCCTTCAGCCTGAATCTGGGCCTCGCGCCGCAGACCTACGGCATGTCCAACGACCTGCCCGTCATGCAGGGCAAGGCCGCGATCGAGAAGGCGTTCCCGGGCTCGCCGTCGCCGGCCGTCGTCGCCATCCAGGCGGACGACGTCACCGCATCGCCGGTCAAGGCCGCCATCAACCGGTTCGAGTCGGCCGCGGTCGCCTCCGGCGTCGCCCACCGGCCGTTCGTCATCCGGGTCTCCTCCGACCGTTCCACGGCCGAGCTCATCGTGCCGATCGCCGGCAACGGCCATGACGCTGCGGCGATCGCGGCCATGAAGACGCTCCGCAGGTCCATCGTGCCGAGCACGCTCACCGCCACCCCCGGTGTGACCGCGCAGGTGGCGGGCGAGGCCGCGGGCGTGTACGACTTCAACCAGGTCATGCACGACCGGGCGCCGTACGTGATCGGGTTCGTGCTGCTGCTCAGCTTCCTGCTCCTGCTGATCACGTTCCGCTCGCTCGTCGTGCCGGTCAAGGCGATCCTGCTGAACCTGCTGTCGGTGGGTGCCGCGTACGGCATCCTCGTGCTCGTCTTCCAGCACAGCTGGGCGCAGGGCCTGCTCGGGTTCACCTCCGACGGCGCGATCGAGTCGTGGCTCCCGATGTTCCTGTTCGTGGTGCTGTTCGGCCTGTCGATGGACTACCACGTGTTCATCCTCAGCCGCGTCCGCGAGCTGTGGGATCGCGGCGTCCCGTCCGACCAGGCCGTCGAGATGGGCATCACCGAGACCGCCGGCGTCGTCACCTCCGCCGCCGTCGTGATGGTCGCGGTGTTCGCCATCTTCGGCACGCTCTCCGGTCTCGACATGAAGCAGCTCGGAGTCGGCCTGGCCTCGGCCATCCTGATCGACGCCACCGTGATCCGCGCGGTGCTGCTGCCCGCGGCGATGACGCTCCTCGGCGACCGCAACTGGTACCTGCCGAAGAGCCTGGGCTGGCTGCCCCGCATCAACCACGGCCAGCCGACGCTGGATCCGGCCCGCGCCTGATCCAACCCGTTCTCGAGGGCGGGCGGCCTCCGGGCCGTCCGCCCTCACTCGCTGGTCCGGCCGTTCGCCGACGGTCAGTGCGGGCGATGCCGGTCGCGGTCGCCGGTGACGGCAAGGCGATCGGGGTGGGCGGCGATCCAGGGACGCACCGCGTCGGGTTCGACTCCGCCGATGCGCCGCACGACGTCGGACGTCGTGGCGAGCTCGCCGTTCGCGACGGCCAGATACGAGCCGGCGCCAGCCTCGGCGTCCCACGGGCGACGGCCGAGCGCGATCCGCGTTGCGATGTACTCGTCCCGGCTCACGGGTTCGTACCGCAAGGTGCGGCCCGTCCCGGCACTGCAGATGGCCGCGAGCTCGGCGATGCCGAAGGCCTCCTCGCCGGTGACGTCGAGGATCGCGCCGTCGTGGCCCGGATCCACCAGCACGGCGGCCGCGACCGCCGCGACATCGCGCCGGCTGACCAGCGCGATCTTGCCGTCCCCCGCCGGCCCCCGGCACACGCCGTCGGCGTCGAACCACAGCGACAGGTCGTCGAGGAACATGTTCATCCGCAGGTGGACGAAGGACAGGCCCGACGCCTCGATCAGCTCCTCCGTCGCCCAGTGCGACCACGAGTGCGGGAAGGCCGAGGTGCGCGAGGCGTTGACCATCGACAGGTAGGCCACCAGCCCGACTCCGACCGACGCTGCGACCTCGAGGAACGAGCGGTGCGCCGCGATGCGCTCCTCCACACCCTCATGGACGCTGACCATGAACACGCGATCGCCGGGTGCGAGCGCCGCCCGGATGCTGTCGCCGTCCCGGAAGTCGGCGGTGACGACGGTCGCTGCGGCGAGGGCGGGCGCACGGGCGGGGTCGCGGACGAGCAGCCTCGGCGCGTACCCGGCCTCCACGAGGCGCGTCGCGAGCAGCCGGCCGACCTTCCCGCTCGCGCCCGTGACGACGATCGCCGGAGCCATCGCGGAAGCGTACACTCGGGGTGATGACCGGCGGTCGCCTCGCCTACCTCTACGTGGGGACGCCCGACGTCGACATCGCCGCCGCCTTCTACGTCCGGTCGCTGGGCGCGGAGGTCGTCTGGGCGTTCGATCGCTTCGGCGCGCGGGTCGCCGCGCTGCGGATCGGCGAGGGGCCGCTGCTGCTGCTGGCCGACCACCGGCCGGCCGGCGAATGCCGGCTGCTCTACCGGGTCGACGACATCGCGGCCGCCGTGGACGAGCTTCGCCGGGCCGGCGCCACCAACCTCACCGAGATCGGCGTGCCGCCGGGTCCGTGCGTCATCGCCGACGACCCGGCCGGCAACCCGATCGGCGTCATCGAGGAGACGCGGGCGGGCCGGATGGAGGCGGGCTTCCGCGACCCGGACAACACGGCCGCGCTCCGGCCGCCCTGGCCGCTACCGGCTTAGCGCTTAGCTTAGACCTCGACTAACCCCGCGACGACCTCGGCCAGCCGCCGGGCCTGCCGGTCGACGGCGTGGGCGGCGGCCGCCGCGAGGCCCGCGGCGGGCGCGCGGGGCAGCCTGAGGGCGACCTCGAGGGCGTCGGCGATGGCGGCGACGTCGGTGGGATCGACGCTGACCGCGGCCTCGGTCGGCAGGTCGGCGGCGACCGGGATCGTGTTCGAGACGACGAGCGGGATGCCGCAGGCCACGGCCTCGAACGCACCCAGCCCGTAGCCCTCCTTGAGCGTGACGTAGGCGGCGACGTCGGCGGCCCGGAGCGCCCGGGCCACGGCTTCGGGCTGGATCGCCCCGAGCAGGCGCACGTGGGGCATCGCCGCCAGCTCGTCGCGCAGCGGCCCGGAGCCGGCGATCCACAGCTCGCCTCCGCCGCCGCGGCCGCGCAGCACGGCCACCGCCTCGGCGAGCCGGCGGGGGTTCTTCCGTTCGATCAGGTTCGCCACCTGCACCACCAGCGGCCGCGACGGCTCGGGACCGAAGCCGTGCGTCGCCACGTCCCGATCGCCGGGGTGGAAGGTCGCGACGTCGACGCCCATGTCGATCACGTGCAGCGGTCCCCGCGGCGGGCAGACCGCGCGGAGCCTCCGCCCGAGATCCTCCGACACGGCGATGACGGCGGCGGCGCGGCGCACCACGCGCCGGGTCGGCCAGCGCAGGAACCCGTGACGCTCGGCGTTGGCGACGTCCTGGCCGTGCGCGACGACGATCGCGGGGATGCCGGCGATCCTGGCCGCATCGCAGGCGAACTGCCCGGCCGGCCACAGCAGGTGGCCGATCACGGCGTCGTAGCCGCTGCGCCGCCCGGCGGCGGCCGCGCGCCACCACAGACGCGGGTACTTGTGCCAGCCGAGCGGCCCGAGCCGGCCACGGGGCACCCACACCACGTCGACCTCGTGGCCCAGCCGGCGCAGCGCCTCGACCTGCCGGGCCACGAACGGCCCGCGGGCAGGCGCATCCGGGGTGGGCCACATCGCCGTCACGACCAGCAGGCGCATCGAGCGATGAGCCTAGCCGAGCCGGCCGGTCTGGGCGCGAACCACCCATTCGGGGAGCCCTATCGGCCCCTACACTGAGATACAACGGCGCCAGCGACGACGAGGTGCGCGTGGCCGACGGTCTCCCCCTTCCGCTTCGATTCGCCCGGCAGTTGCCGGTCCGGCGTCCAGCCGACGCCGACGTTGTCCCCCGCTGCCGTGGCGAGCTGATCGTCCAGCCTCTGGCGACGGGCTTCCTGCGCGTGGCCGGGATGCGGCCGGCGTTCGTGCCGGCGATGCTCCGCGGCCCCATCGAGGCACTCGGCTGGGAGCCGGAGGAGCTGCGCCGCGTGACCGCCGGCGTGCGGTCGATGCCCGCCTGGGCGGCGGCGTGGGAGGCCGAGGCGCTGCAGCAGGCCGAGGCCGGCGATGCCTGGAAGGCGGCGACCGCGTACTACATCGCGGGCCGTGCGCTGCTACGTCCGACCGACCTCCGGGCCCGGCTCTACGCCCGCGCGGTCGAGTGGTACGCGCGATCGCCGCACGCAGTGCCGCTGGAGCGGTTCACCGTCACCCAGGGCGACTCGGCCGTCAGCGGCTACCTGCAGGTGCCGGCGGGCGCCGGCCCCCGGCCGCTGGTGCTGCTCGTGCCCGGCGTCACCGGCGTGAAGGAGGAGCTCCACCTGCATGCCCGGCCGATGCTCGAGCGCGGCGTCGCCGTCGCGCGGATCGACATGCCCGGTGCCGGGGAGTCGACCGGCCGCTGCGGACTCGACGGCGAGCGACTGCTGCACGCGGTGCTCGACATGCTCGCGTGCGACCCGCGGCTCGCGCCGCGCCCGGTGCTGGCCGGACTCTCGCTCGGCGGCCACTGGGCGCTGCGCACCGCCGCCGATCGCGACGTCCGCGGAGTGGCCGCGATCTCGACCGCCTACTCCATGCGGCCGCACCACCATCGCATGCCGTCGCACCTCTGGATCGGCCTTCGCCTCGCGCTCGGCGCCGCCTCGCACGCCGAGACCTTCGATCTGGCCGCGCAGCTCGACCTCGCCGAGCACCTGCCGCGCATCACGGCTCCCGTGCTGCTCGCCCACGGCGACCACGACCCCGTCGTCCCGCACGGCGAGATGGTCGAGATCGCCGCCCGCCTCAACGGCCCGGTCACCCGCATCCTCTACCGGGGCGAAGGCCACATCGTCACGGGCCGGATCGCCGACGTCGCCGGGCGCATCCTCAGCCTCGTGCAGTGAACTCCGTGTCCGGGGGCGGCACCAGGACGCCCTCCACCACCACCGGGTCGCCGTCGAGGGTGACCGTGCAGCCGAACATCGGCAGGTCGAAATGGCCGCGGGAGAAGCGGCCGGCGGTCTCGTTGGCGCCGGTGGAGATGAGGAAGTTGCCGGCGGCGGCGCGCGCCTCGGTGCCGTTGTGGTCGCGTTTGTCGTAGGCGGAGAGCCAGTCCCAGCGGGCGGCGTGGTTCATGCCCCAGCCGACGTGGCTCACCGCGTAGGCGTCGGGGTCGCTGAAGCTCGCCAGGTAGGAGCGCAGCAGTCGCGCGTCGAGGCCGTCGCCGGCGATGGCCGTGATGTAGTCGTCATCGAACGTGAGCGCCACCTCGCTGCGCACGTACTCCTTGAACGTCAGGTTCAGGTCGCCGGGCGCGAGCACGACGCGGCCGTTCACGCTGCCGCGGGCCGGGAACGTCAGGACCAGGCCGCCCGGCCAGTGGGCGATCGTCCCGGGGCCGTCGGTGGCACCCCACGAGCCGGCCGCGAAGCCGCCGGCGAGGCGCACGGTCAGGTTGGTGCCGGCCGCGGAGGCCACGTGCATCACCTCGGCCGCGCGCAGTCGCGCGAGCCCCTGCTCGACCCGTGGTCGCAGGTCAGGGTCGTCACCCATGCGCTCGTAGATCTCCGGATGCTCGTTGGAGATCATCAGGACGCGGGCGCCGCCGGCCAGGATCGCGCCCAGCTCGGGCGAGTGGAGCAGGCCCTCCACGGTGCAGTCGACGACGATGTCGGCGGCCGCCAGCGCGGCGATCGCCGCGCGATGCTGCTGCAGGGCCGTCGACGCCCCGGTCGAGCGGACGGGCACCGGGTCGGACGACGGCGGCGTCGGCATCACGACCTCGGCCACCTGCGTCCCCAGCTTGCCGAGCGCCAGGCGGGTCGTCTCCACGAGCTCCGGGCGGCTGGCCGACTCCGAGAGCAGGACCGCGACCTCGCCGGGCCGGACGTCGGACCGCTCGAGCTGGGCGGCGAACCGCTCGATCCACTTCCACTCGGTCAGCGGTGCCACAGCGGCGCCTCCCTGGAGACCTCGTCGTCGAACAGCCCGGACCGGCCGAGGCGGCCGAGGCAGGCCTCGACGCTCCACGGCAGCATCACCGCACCGCAGCGGGCGTCACGGTAGATGCGCTCCAGCGCCTGCGGCTTGAGCAGCGACAGCCCGCCGCAGACCTTGATCGCCTGGGCGGCCACCGCCGGCGCCGTCTCCATGGTGGTGACGACCGACGCCCAGGCCCGCCGCATCTGGTCGGGGCCGGGATCGACCGCCGCCTCCGCCAGCACCCGGTAGACCAGGGCGCGGGCCCGCTCGACCTGCAGATTCATCTCGGCCCAGCCCATCTGGCGGATCGGATGGTCGCGCCGTCGCAGTGCCCCCGTGTCGCGCATCAGATAGGCGCGGGTGAAGTCGAGGGCGCCCTGCGCGAGACCCAGGAACGAGAACGACAGCGTCATGTAGAAGTAGGGAAACCGCTCGGCGGCCTGGTTGAAGCAGCCGGGCGGCAGGAGCTCGTTCTCGTCCGGGACGAACACGCCGTGGAACAGCATGTCGTTGGAGATCGACCCGCGCATGCCCAGCGGATCCCACTCGCCCACGATCTCGACGCCCTCGGCGCCGGCCGGCACGCTCATGAACCGGATCCGGTCGTCGCCCGGCACCGTGCACAGCACGTTGTGCCGGGCTGCGGCGGTCGAGAGCGACGCGAAGATCTTCTTGCCGGTGATCCGGTAGCCGCCCTCGCACGGCTCGGCCCGCGTCGAGTACCCCGCCGTCGCCTCGGGCGAGACGCCCTCGGAGAAGGGCTGTGCGTGGATGTCGCCGTTCTCGACCACGCCGCGGTAGATGGCCGCCCGTCGCCGATCGTGCACGGCTCGGTCGTCCTCCCCCATGTCGAGCGCGTCGGCGATCGGGCCGGTCAGGAGCATGGTGGCCGTGTGCATGTTGAACGTGATCGCGGTCGACCCGCAATGGCGGCCGATCTCCTCCGACACCAGCGCGTAGGTCGCGAGGTCCGCGCCGAGTCCGCCGTATCGCTCCGGCACCGCGAGCGCCAGGAAGCCGATCCGGTGCAGGTCGGCGAAGTTCTCGTACGGGAACGCGGCTTCCCGGTCGTAGGTCGGCGCGCGCTCCCGGAAGACCGGCCCGAGCTCGGCGACGCGTGCGACGAGCTCCTGCTGGCGGGAGGTGGGGAAGGTCACGACGGGGTCCTTTCGGCGAGGAATCGCGCGAGCAGCCGGTTGACCTCGGCGGGCCGCTCCAGGTTCGCGATGTGCCCGGCGCCCTCGATCAGGGCGAGCGTCGCGTCCGGGATGCGGTCGGCGAGGTAGGACGAGTAGGCGGGCGGCGTCTCCCGGTCGAGCTCGCCGCACAGCACGAGCGCCGGCACCCCGACCAGCGCCAGGCGATCGCGTACGTCGTGGGTCGTCAGGCACCGCAAGCCGGCCGCGAGCGCCTCGGCGGAGACGCGGGCCATGGCCGCCGCGGCCTCGTCGATGACCGAGGCGGGGGCGTCCGGCGCCATCACCGACGCCAGCAGTCCCGGAGCGATGCCGGCCGGCGTCAGACCGCGGCGCAGGGGCTCGAGCCGCTCGTCGACCCACTGCTCGGCGGTGGTGCTCCCGTCCAGCGCGAAGGCGGGGCTCGAGTCGATCAGCACGAGCGACCGGACGCGTCCCGGGTGGTCGAGCGCCGCATGCAGCGCGACCATGCCACCCATCGACAGGCCGACGAGGTGCGCTGCCGGCGCCTCCACCGCGTCGAGCAACCGGGTGACGGCCCTGGCGAGCGCAGGGAACGTCATCGGCTCCGGCAGCGGCGGCGACGCGCCGTAGCCGGGCATGTCCCACGCGATGCAGCGGTGGTCGCCGGATAGCCCGGCGAGCTGCGGCTCCCACGCCGTCCGCGAACCACCGACGCCATGGAGGAACACCACCGCGTCGCCGGCGCCGCTCTCGCGCCAGGCGATCGGCGGGGCGTTCACGTCGATCGCGGTCACCCCGCGGTCCCGGCGAGACAGGCGGCGGGCAGCTCGAACCACCGCAGGTGCTCGAAGTCGGACGAGACCCCCGCGCCCGGGTCGAACGCCTCCGGCGGATCGATGGCCGCGAGCAGCTCGCGCGCTTCGGCGAGGTAGCCGGCGAGCGCCGACTCGGGCGCCGTGTCGTGATGGCGCGGGTAGGTCATCGCGCCGCTGACGGCGTCGTAGCCGACGTCTGCCAGCGACAGCGGCGGCTCCACCGGGCCGCGCCGGTGGTGCCACAGTCCCCGTTCCGGGTCGAAGCGGTAGTCGCAGAGGAGCCGCCAGCCGTCGCTGGCGACGATCTGCACCGCGTCGAGGATGTAGTCGAGAACCGCGTCGGAGATGAAGTAGTTGAGGTTGACGCGCACCCAGCCGGGCTTGATGCCCTCGCAGCCGTGGGCGATCTCGCGCTCGAACTCGTGCGAGCGGTCGATGTCGATGCCGAGCAGCCGGTGCCCGTACGGTCCGGCGCAGGAGCAGCCGCCCCGGGCCTGGATCCCGAACAGGTCGTTGAGCAGGGCGACGACGAAGTTGTGGTGCAGGTAGCGTCCGGGCCGGTCGCCGTCCATGCGCCGTACCGTGAACGACACGATCGAGAGCCGTTCGGCCTCGAGGTTGCCCAGCAGGTCGATGGCGCGCACGTCGCGCCAGGCGGCGATGGCGCGCCGGACGAGATACTCCTCGTGGGCGCGGATGACGTCCAGGCCGACCGCGCGCTTCAGCTGGAAGACGAGGCCGGCCCGGATCGACTCGACGATCGCCGGCGTCCCGCCCTCCTCGCGGTGCACGGGGTCATCGAGGTAGCGATGCTCGACGGCGTTGACGTAGGCGACGGTTCCGCCACCGGGGACGACGGGCACCCGGTTGGTCAGCAGCGAACGCCGCACGACCAGCACGCCGGGCGTGCCCGGCCCGCCGATGAGCTTGTGGGGCGAGATGAACATCGCGTCCTTGTGGCCGAGCGGGTGCCGATCGCAACGGGGCGACCACTCGATGTCCACGTACGGGGCGGCGGCGGCGAAGTCCCAGAACGACAGGGCGCCGTGGCGGTGCAGCACGTCGGCGATGGCGCAGGTGTTCGAGAGGATGCCGGTGACGTTGCTGGCGGCGGAGAAGGAGCCGATCTTCAGCGGCCGGGCCGCGTGGCGCACGAGGGCTGCCTCGAGGTCGTCCAGGTCGATGTGCCCGTCGGCGTCCTCGTGGATGACCACCACGTCGGCGATCGACTCGCGCCACGGCAGCTCGTTCGAATGATGCTCGAACGGCCCGATGAAGACCACGGGCCGTTCCTCCGCCGGGATGTGCGCGCCGAGGTCGTAGCGCTCGGCGAGGTCGGCCGGGAGCCGAAGGTTGAGGATGCCGATCAGCTTGTCGACCGCGGCGGTCGCGCCCGATCCGCAGAAGATCACGAGGGCGTCGTCGTCGCCTCCGACGGCGTCGTGGACGATGGCGCGCGCGTCCTCTCGCAGCCGCGTCGTCTGCAGCCCCGTGCCGCTCGCCTCGGTATGCGTGTTGGCGTAGCGGGGCAGGACCTCGCCGCGCACGAAGTCCTCGATGAACCCCAGCGCCCGCCCGCTGGCCGTGTAGTCGGCATACGTGACACGCCGCGGCCCGTAGGGGCCGTGCATCACCTGGTCCTCGCCGATCACCGCTTCGCGGATTCGGCCGAGCAGCGGGGTGTCAGCGGGCCGTTCGATCACTCCGACACTAGCACCGGATGCTCCCGGTTCAGGAGTCGCCGAACGGCGGGCCGGGATCCTCGCCGGCGCGTTCGCGCAGGAACTTCTGGATCTCGGTCGCAAGCTCGTCCCCGGTGGGGATCCGCTCGGCATCGGCGTCCCCGGCCATGGCCTCGAGCCGCGCGATCATGTCCTGCATGTCGGCATCCGAGGCGACGGCCGCGTCGTAGCGCGACCGCTCGCGATCCGCCTCCTGGGCAAGTTCGTCGGTGTCGAGCGAGATGCCGAGGTGGCGGCCGAGGTGGTCGAGCAGCGCGACGCTGGCCGCGGTGTACCCCGATGCGACGTACGGCGGCACCTGCGCGAAGAACCCCACCGCCGGCACGCCGGCCGCCGTGACCGCCATCTCGGCCGCCGAGAGCGCGGCCGCGGGGACGCGTAGCAGCCCGGCGGGTCCGCGCGCGTGCGCGTCGTGCAGCAGGCCCTCTCGAGATGCCGTCGCCATCACCGGCACGGGCCGCGTATGCGGTACCGCGCCGGGCACGGCGCCGAGGCTGATCCACTGCACGACACCGAGGTGGCGCACCAGTTGGACGATGTCGGCGGTCAGCGAATGCCACCGCATGTCCGGCTCGGCACCGGCGAACACCAGCAGGTCACGACCGCCGGTTCTGGCGTGGGTGATGGTCAGCTCGGGCCACACGAGGTCGGTCAGGACACCCTCGACGACGTCGAGCACCGGCCGCCGTGAGCGGTAGTCGAAGAGCTGGTCGCCGTCGAAGCGCGCGATCACCGTGCCGCCGCGCGCGATCAGCTCGACGGCCGCGGAGGCTGCCCCGACCGCGTCGACCCAGCCGTCGAACGCGGCCACGAGCACGGGCTCGGCGAGCACCGGCAGCTCCGGCTCGAGGGTGTAGAGCGTCATTCCTGGACGTATCGTACGCGCTCCTCGTAGTAGGGTTCCGGCCACGGACGCGCCGACCCTCACCTACCTGACGCGCGACGAGGTCACGCGCCTGATGCCATCCTGGCTCGAGCTCGTCGACCTGGTCGAGCGCGTGTACCTGGCCATGGCCCGCGACCGGGTCGAGCTGCCGCCCAAGCCAGGGATCCACCCGCGGCCGAACGCGTTCATCCACGCGATGCCGGCCTACCTGGCCGACGACGACGTCGCCGCCCTCAAGTGGGTATCCGGCTATCCCAGCAATCAGGCGCTCGGCCTGCCGTACATCACCGGCCTCATGATCGTCAACGACGCGTCCACCGGCATCGCCCGGGCCGTGATGGACGCCGGCGAGATCACGGCCGTCCGTACCGCCGCCGCCAGCGGCCTCTGCGTCCGCCGCTTCGCGCCGCCGGGCTGGCACCGCGCGGCGATCCTCGGCTTCGGCGAGCAGGGCCGGGCGCACCTTGCCGTCCTGCGGGCACTGAATCCCGGCACCATGGCGACGGTCTACGACCCCGACCCGTCGCGCCTGGAGGGGCTCCCCGCGGGCGTGGTGGCGTGCGGGTCCCCCCGCGAGGCGGTCGAAGGCGCAGAGATCGTCATCACCGCCGGCCCGATCGTCGAACGGCCCGCGCCGATCGTCACCCGCGACTGGCTCGCCGGGCCCTGTCTGGTGCTGCCGCTCGACTTCGACTGCCTGGTGGCGGACGACGTGATCGCCACCTGCGATCTGTTCCTGTCGGACGACGTCGGCCAGTACCGCTACTACCAGGGGCGCGGGCATTTCGGCGACTGGGGCCAGCCGGCTGCGAGCGTCGGCGCCGCGCTGATCGCCGGCCTGGCCGGCGCCTCGGTCGTGTGCTGCAACCTCGGCGTCGGCGCGCTGGACGCGGCGGTGGCCGCCCGCGTGCTGGACGCGGCCGAGCGCAACGGCGTCGGCGCGCGGCTGCCACGGTGAGCGCGCGGGCCGGGGATCTCGACCCGGCGGACGTGCTCGTCATCGGCGCGGGCGCCTCGGGCGCGGTGGTCACCCGCCACCTGGCGGCGCGCGGCTTCCGCGTCACCTGTCTCGAGCAGGGTGGCTGGGTGAACGCCTCCGAGTACGCCGGCGACAAGCCCGAGTGGGAGCTGTACGCCACGCAGCGGTGGCACCACGATCCCAACGTCCGCGGCCGGCCCGACGACTACCCGGTCGAGGTCTCCGAGGCCGACATCCTCCCCCAGATGTTCGCGGGCGTCGGCGGGAGCACGCTGCATTTCGGAGCCCAGTGGCCGCGCCTCCTGCCGTCGGATTTCCGGGTGCGCTCGCTGGACGGCGTAGCCGACGACTGGCCGATCCGGTACGAGGACCTCGCGCCGTACTACGAGCAGACCGACCGCGACGTGGGCGCGGCGGGCCTGGGCGGCGACCCTGCCTATCCGGCGGGCGCGCCGCCGCCGCTGCCGGCGCATCCCATCAACGAGTACGGGCGACGGGCGGCACAGGGCATGAACGCGCTCGGGTGGCACTGGTGGCCCGCGGTCAACGCGATCGCGTCGCGGGCGTGGGGGAACCTCGAGCAGTGCGCCCGGTACGGCACCTGCGAGACCGGCTGCCCCCACGGCGCCAAGGCGTCGTTCGACCTCACCCACTGGCCGCATGCGATCCGCGACGGGGCCCGGCTCGTGCCGCACGCGCGGGTGCGTGAGATCACGCTCGACGCCCGCGGCCGGGCCACGGGTGCGATCTACCTGGACCGGGACGGCACCGAACGTCACGTCGCCGCCACCACGGTCGTGCTGGCCGCCAACGGCGTCGGCACCGCCCGGCTGCTGCTGCTCTCGGCGAGCCCGCAGTTCCCGGACGGCCTCGCGAACCGCTCCGGCCTGGTCGGGCGGCGGTTGATGATGCACCCCTACGCGGCCGTCATCGGCGTGTACGACGAGCAGCTCCGCAGCTGGCGCGGCCCCGCCGGCCAGAACGTGCAGTCGCTGCAGTTCTACGAGACCGACACCGACCGCGGTTTCGTGCGCGGCGCCAAGTGGGCCGTCATGCCGACCCAGGGCCCCCATCGGATGGTTGCCCTGCTCGATGGCCGGCCGTACGACGCCACCTGGGGCGAGACGATGCAGCGGCACGTCCGCGACGCCATCGGCCGCACGATCGAGTGGGGGGTGCTGTCCGAGGACCTGCCCGACCCCGAGAACCGCGTCCTGCTCGACCCTGACCTGAAGGACTCGAGCGGCCTGCCCGCCCCGCGCGTCCGGTACCGGATCTCCGAGAACACGCGGCGGCAGCTGGAGTGGAACTGCGACCGCGCGCGGGAGGCTCACGCCGCCGCCGGTGCGAGCACGACCTTCACGACCCCCATCGTCAACGACCAGCCCGGTCACCTGCTGGGGACGGCGCGGATGGGTACCGATCCCGCCACGTCCGTCACCGATCCCAACGGTCGTACGCACGACGTGCCGAACCTCTACATCGCCGACGGCAGCGTCTTCGTCACCGCCGGCGGGGTGAACCCGACCTCGACCATCAGCGCGCTCGCGCTGCGTCTGGCCGAGCACCTCGTGGCGGAGGCGCCGCGCCAGGAGACGCCGTCGTGACGCCCGAGCAGCGCGCCAGCTTCGCGCGCGTCGCCGCGGTGCTGCTGCCGGCGACGGACGGGCTTCCGGGACCGGCCGATGTCGCGGTGGAGCAGCGGCTGCTCGATCGGGCGCTCGTCACGCGTCCCGACCTCGAGCCGGAACTGGGCCGGATCCTGGACGAGCTGGCCGGGGCCGAGCTGCCGGCTGCAACGCGGCGCCTGCATGACGAGGAGCCCGCGCGATTCGCGGTGCTCGCGCTGTTCGTGACCGGGGCCTACTACCTCAGCCCGAAGGTGCGCCGTGCGATCGGGTACTCCGGGCAGAAGCCCGAGCCGGCGCTCGAGGACGAGGCGGACTGGTTCCTGCGTGACGGTTTGCTGGATCCCGTCGTGGCCCGGGGACCGATCTGGCGGCAGGCGTGACGGACGTCTGCATCGTCGGCGCCGGCGCCGCGGGCTGCGTGCTTGCGGCCCGGCTTTCGGAGAACCCCGACCGCTCGGTGTGCCTGATCGAGGCCGGGCCGGATTACGGGCACCTCGCGGAGGGCCGCTGGCCCGCCGACCTGCTGGACGCGTCGGACTGCGCGACGTCGCACGACTGGGGCTACGGGGGCGAAACCTGCTGCCGCGTCGTCGGCGGCTGCTCGGCCCACAACGGGTGCCTGGTGGTGTGGGGGACGCCCGACGACTACGACGGGTGGGGCGAGGACTGGGGCTTCGCGGCGTTGCGGCCGTACCTGGAGCGCGCGCAGGCGGTGATCGGCACCCGCCAGTTCGAGCCCGAGGAGGTCGGCGCCTGGACGCGGCGCGCGCTCGACGGCTGGACGGCGCTCGGCGTGCCCCGCCTCCATGACCTCAACGCGACCGACGCCATTGCCGGCGCGGGCCTGATCCCCGTCAACCGGCGCGGCCGGTTGCGCCTCGGCGCGGCGATCGCGTACCTCGACCCCGCTCGAGCGCGGCCGAACCTCACGATCCTCGCCGACGCCCTGGCCGACCGCGTCGTCGTCACGGCCGGCCGGGCCACCGGCGTGGTCGTCCGCCATGGCGGAGGCGAACGGCTCATCGAGGCCGGCACCGTGATCCTGGCGGCGGGCCCCTACGGCTCGCCGGCGGTCCTGCTCCGCTCCGGCATCGGTCCGGCCACCGAGCTCGAGCCGCTCGGGATCCCGGTCGTCGTGGACATCGCGGGCGTCGGCCGCAACCTCCACGACCACCCCGCCGTGGCCATCGAGCTCGAGCACGACGAAGCGCTCGCGGCCGAGCTCGCCGAGGACGACTCCCGCGGGGCGCTGACCCACGTGCAGGCGACGCTCAAGGCCGCGAGCCCGTGGTGCCGGCCCGGGACGTTCGACCTGCAGCTGCTGCCCAACGTGGCCTGGGAGCGGAGCGCCGCCGGCGTGCCGACCGGGCGCCATCGCGTCTCGCTGATCCCGGTCGAGCTGAAGCCCCGCTCGCGTGGTGTCGTGCGTCTGGCATCGGCGGATCCGGCCGACGTGCCGGTGATCGATCGACGGCTGTTCACGGATCCCGCAGGCCACGACCTGGGCGTGCTGATGGAGGGTGTCGAGCGCGCGCGAGCCCTGGCCGCGACCGGGCCGATCGCGTCGGTGACGGGGCCGGCGGACTGGCCGGACGAGTCGGCGGTGCGTGCGAACGCCTTCACGCTCTTCCACCCCGTCGGCACGTGCGCGATGGGCTCGGTGGTCGACTCCGCCGGGCGGGTGGCGGGGGTCGAGGGCCTGCGCGTCTGCGACGCCTCGATCGTGCCGGAGGTCCCCCGGGCCAACACGCATCTCACGGTGCTCGCGATCGCAGAGGCGATCGCCTCTAGGCTGCCGGCATGACCGATGAACCCCGCTCTGCCCTGGTACTCGGGGCGCGCAACCTCGGCGGATCGATTGCCGCATCGCTGATCGCCGACGGCTGGCGCGTCGCCAGCGTCGCCCGCTCGGAGGACTCTCTCGCCCGCGCCGCCGCGGTCGGCTCGCTGCCGATCCGGGCCGACGTCACCGACCCGGCCGAGCTCGAGCGCGCGGTCGCCGAGGCCGAGGCCGCGCACGGCGCGCTCTCGCTGCTCGTCAACGCCGTCTCGGCCTCCCGCAGCAGCGGAGGACCCTGGGGCGGCGGCCCGATCGCCGAGGCGACCGTCGACGCCGTGGCGGCCTGGTGCACGCCCGTTGCCGAGCAGGCGCTGGTGTTCCTGTCGACCGGCGCGCGCACCCTGCTGGCCAACGGTGGCGGGACGCTGGTCCAGATCACCGGCGGCTCTGCCCGTCGCGCCCTTCCCGGTCGCGGTGCCTGGGCCGCCGGCGCGCACGCCACCCGCGCGCTGGTGCACGCCGCCGCCCAGGAGCTGCGGGGCGAGGGCGTGCACGTGGCGCTGCTGGTGGTGGACGCGACCATCGCCTCGCCGAAGACGGCTGCCATGACCGCCGGGTCTCCCGACGTCGCCCTGGCGCGCGAGCAGGACGTGGCCGATGCCGTCCGCTACCTCGCCGGCCAGGACGCGCGCGGCATGACCCACGAGCTCGTGATCACGCCCGCGGGCGACCGCTGGCTGCCGTGATCAGATAGCCGCCGCCACCTGAAGACCCTCGAGGACGGCTTCCTCGACGGTCCGGGGCGCGAGGCAGTCGCCGATCATCAGCACCTCGGCGCTGCAGCCGCCCAGCTCGGCGGACAGGTCATCGACCGACTCGTGGCCCTGCGCCAGGATGAGGCCGTTCACGTCCTCGACCAGGATGGCCTCGCCGCTGGGCGTGTGCTGCAGGTAGACGGTGCTCTCGTCCACCCCGAACAGCCGGGTGGTCGGCAGCACGGTCACGTGAAGGCGGTGGAGCGCCGCCAGCCAGCTGTCGCGGACGTACTGCTGCAGCCGCTGGCCGGGCATGTAGCCGTTGACCGCGAGCGTCACGCGACGACCGCTCGCGGCTGCCAGTTCCGCGATACCGGGCCCGACCCAGTCGCAGCGCCAGTCGGCGATCAGGAGGTGACCCGACGGCAGCTCGGCGCCCCGCAGGAACATCCCACGCGTCCAGCACCGCCGGCGCACCGTGCACCTCGAGTGGTGGCACCCGCGGCCGCGCCCCCGTCGCGACGATCACCACGTCCGGCGCTTCCGCGGCGATCAGTTCGACGTCCACACGCCGGTCGGTCACGATCCGGACTCCGGCCCGCAAAGCCTCGCGCTCGAGGTTCCCGGCGATGCCGCCGAACTCCCCGCGTCCCGGGAGGCGTTCCGCCAGCAGCACCTGCCCGCCCACCCGCGGCCCCGCCTCGTACAGGGTCACGGTGTGCCCGCGCTCGGCGGCGACCGCTGCAGCCTTCAATCCGGCGGGGCCGCCGCCGGCGACCATCACCCGCCGTACGGGGTCGGCGTCCTTGAGCCGGCCGTAGACCAGTTCGCGGCCCGTCTCCGGGTGCTGCACGCACGAGATCGGGTAGCCGGCGTGGAAGTGGCCGATGCACGCCTGGTTGCAGGCGACGCACGCGCGCACGTCGTCGAGCCGCCCGGTCATCACCTTCCGCGGCAGCTCGGGGTCGCAGATCAGCGCGCGGGTCATGGCGCAGGCGTCGGCCTGACCGGCTGCCAGGACGCGTTCCGCCTGTCCGGCCTCGTTGATGCGCCCGCCCACGATCACCGGCACTGGCACGACGCCGCGGATCCGCGCAGCGAGGGGCGCGGTGTAGGCGTTGGAGACCGACATGGGCGGCACGATGTGGACGGAGCCCGCAAGCGTCGACGACGAGCCCGCGGCGACGTTCACGTAGTCGACGAGGCCCGCGTCCGCGACCTCCGCGCAGGCGGCCACCGCCTCGTCGGGTCGCAGTCCGTCGTTGCTCATCTCGTCCGCGGAGATCCGCAGGCCCACGACGGCATCGCCCGCCGCCGCGCGCACGGCGGCGAGCACCTCGCGCAGGAACCGGCCCGTGTACGCCCCGTACGCGTCCACCCGCCGGTTCACGCGCGGGTTGAGGAACTGGGACGGGAGGTAGCCGTGGCTGGCGACGACCTCCACGCCATCGAGGCCCGCCTCCACCAGGCGCCGGGCAGCGGCGCCGTAACCGGCCACGATCTCGTCGATCATGTCCGGCGTCAGCGCGCGGGGCGTGACCCCGAAGCGCTCGGTTGGCACCGCGCTCGCCGAGTACGCCACCGGCGCGTGTCCGTCCTGCGACTCCATGATCTCGCGGCCGGGGTGGAAGAGCTGCCCGAACACGGCGGTGCCGTGAGCGTGACAGGCCAGGGCGAGCCGTCGATAGCCGGGGATGCAGGCGTCGTCGGTGGCCATCAGCAGGTGCGAGGTGTACCGGGCGCTCTCGTGCACCCCGGCCACCTGCACGATGATCAGCCCGACCCCGCCGGCGGCCCGGGCCTCGTGGTAGGCGACGAGCGCGTCGTTGACGGTTCCGTCGGTGGGGATGGTCGTGTCGTGACCCGCCGAGACGATCCGGTTCGCGATCGATGTCCGTCCGACGGCGAGCGGCGAGAAGAGGAGCGGGAAGCTCACCGATGCAGCCGGGGGTGCCGCGTCGCGTGCTCGCGGGTGGCGTGCTCCATCGGCCACTCGGCCCCGTGCAGGAGGGCCATCACGCCGCGAAACGCGAAGGCCAGCAGGATGACCCAGAACGCGATCATGGTCGCCATCCAGCCCCAGTCCCACATGTCCATCTCGTGCCAGTACGCCATCGTGATCCGACGGTACGCCGGCCCCGGCCGCCGGGCATCCGGGCCGGCGCCGACAAGGGCTGCGGAGAAGCCGCAACCATGGTCGCGGTCCACGCGCGGTCGTTGACCCGCGGGCGGCCGACCCGCATAGTGATGTGATGCCCTACCGGGACCCGGAGTGACCGAACACGTCGCCGAACATGCGATGCCGACGGTGGATGCGCGCATCCGGCGCTACGCCTGCGGCGACGAGGTCGACACGTACGCGGTGGTCACCGAGCGCTTTCTCGTGCTCGTCGACACCCACTCCACGCCGGCCCTGGCCCGGCAGCTCGCGGCGCTGACCCGGCCGCTGCTCGGGCAGCGGCGGCTGCTCGTCGTCAACACCCACGCCGACTACGACCATGCCTGGGGCAACCAGGTGTTCGCGGGCGAGCTGATCCTCGGCCACATCCGCTGCGGCGAGCGCCTGCGGGGCGACGAGTTCGCCGCGTCCCTCGTCCGCATGCAGGCGGAGATGCCCGGCCGCTTCGACGAGGTCGTGGCGCTCGCCCCGGACGTGCTGGTGGACGGGCCGGCCGCCGTGCACGGCGGCGACCTCACCCTCGAGCTCGTTCCCACGCCGGGCCACAGCGACGACCACCTCTCGCTCTTCATCCCGGAGCTGCGCGTGCTGCTCGCCGGCGACGCCGCGGAGTGGCCCTGGCCGCACGTTGCGTCCGCAGCCGGGCTCGCCGCCGCTCGCGCCTCGCTCGAGCGCCTCGTCGCGCTCGACCCCGAGCTCGTCCTGCCCTGCCACGGAGGCATCCACGACGCCGGCTTGCTCCGCCAGAACCTCGCCTACTTCGCCGCCGTCGCAGCCGATCCGGACATCACCCTCGAGGCCGCCGCCGCCATGGCCGGAGCCGACGCCGACGCCCTCGTGCAGCTGTACCGCGACTTCCACGCCGACGCCTGCCGGGCAGCCCGGTAGGCCGGTGCCGGCCGTCAGACGGGGCCCCGCTCCTCGAGGTAGCGGACGTTGAAGTCGTGCAGGAGATCGTCCTTCTGCGCGTAGACGCCGTGGGTGAAGGCCCTCGAGGAGACGCCCTCCTGGACGCGGACGCAGACGTCGTAGTCCTGGGCCGCGACCAGCTCGGTGAAGTCGACGATCTCGCTCGGGTCGAAGTCCGGGGCGGCGACGGCGTCGGCCGGGAAGAGGTACTCCGTGATCACCGTCGTGTGCGCCGGGCCGGTGGGGACGAGCACGGTCGAGATCGCGCTGGTGCCGGTGATGTCGATGAACATGTTCGGGAACACCACGCATCCGAAGTACGAGCTGGCATCGTGGTCGTCCATGCCCGGCAGCAGCGGTAGCGCCGTCCGGCCCGTGTGGCTGAAGCTGGTCGACCCGTCGGCGAGTCCGACCCCGCCGTCGTCGCGGGCCGCGTCCACCACGCTGCCGCTGCGGTACACCGGGATGAGCCGCACCAGCTCGGGGTGCACGGTCGGGCAGTGAAGACACTCGTTGTAGTTCTCGATCAGCACCTTCCAGTTCGCGGCCACCTCGGACACCGTCCGGTGCCCCAGGCGGAGCGCGCCGAGGCCGTACTTCGCGAGCCGGAACGGCGGGTCGATCTGCCGCGCGAGCCAGTCGGCGAGAGGCTCCGGATCGTCACCGAGGCTCACGAAGACGAAGCCCTCCCAGGTGTCGACCGCCACCGGCCAGAGCGACAACTGCTCGCGGTCGACCTCATCGGCGGCGACGTTCGGCGTGCCGATCAGCTGGCCATCGTGGCCGTAGCTCCAGGCGTGATACGGGCACTTGATGGCGCCCTTCAGCTGGTGGAGCCCGGGGTCGCACAGCCGGGCGCCGCGATGGCGGCAGACGTTGTAGTGGGCGTGCAGCGTCCCGTCCTTGCCGCGGACGACGATCACGCTCTCGCCGGTGACGTCGAGGACCATGCAGGCGCCGGCGTCGGCCACCTGCTCCTCGCGTCCGACGTACACCCACACGCGGTGGAAGATCTGCTCGCGCTCGGCCTCGAACACCTCGGGATCTCGGTAGTCGCGGCCGGGTAGCGTGAAGTGGACTTCTCGGGCCATGGGCCCATTGTCGCCTAACCGTCCGCGGCGAGCGACACGGTGGCCGTCTCGTCGCCGGCTTCCACCACCAGCTCGCGGCCGTCCAGCGCGGCCACGCGGTCGAAGGCTTCGCGGTCGAGTTCGACCACCGGGCAGCGAAGGCCGTACAGCTCCGCCGCCGCCAGCGCGCCCACCAGCAGGATCAGATCGGTCGTGCGGACGACGACGGCGACCGGTCCGGTGCCGCGCCGCACGGACTCGGCCAGCACGACCGATGCCGAACTCGAGCCGCGTCCGCCGCTCATGACGAGCACGACCCCGCCGATCAGGCGTCCGTGATCGGGGTGGTGGACGTCGATGATGCGGCCGTCCTCCCACGAGAGCCCGCCCCAGAACGACAGCGGCTCGATGGCCATCGCGGGACCGCTCCCCGAGCCCGGGTGCAGCGTCCTGCCGCGCGCGATCTCAGTCCCAGACGAGGTCATCGCGCCACACCTCCCCCTTGACCGCCGAGCGGACGCACTCCTCGAGCGTCCCGAACGCCACCGCGACCCCGACGTTGCCGGGTGCGTAGTAGGCCCACTTCGCGCTCGACGTCATCACCAGTCCGCGCACGTCGCGCACGATCGGGGTGACGTACGTGCAGGTGTCGGTGACGATCCGTACTCCACCGGCGCGCAGCTCGGCGGCGGTGCCCTGAGCCTCGGCGATGGCCAGCACGCCCCGGCCCGTGTTGACGTACAGGGGCACGCGTACCTGCTCGCCGTCGAGCGCCACCGCGATCCGGCGAAGCTCCGCCACCGAGGCGTGCGGCGTCCCGACGCAGACGGCGTCCAGCGGCGCGCCGGCCCCGGCGCTGCCGAGCCGGTCGCGGGTCGCTCGCAGACGTTCCGCATCGACCACGACGGTCCGGGTTGGCTCCCCGCCCTGCAGCGCTGCCTCGAGCGTCGGCGCCTCCGGGGTGATGCCGACCGCGTGGAAGAGTGCGACCGAGCCGCTCGACGCTGCGGCGGCGCCGATCTGCTTGAGGCGGTCCTCGTCGGTGTCCGGCGGCAGGCCGAGCAGCACCGGGATCTCGTCGTCGGCCTCGCTGCCGGCGACCAGCCCGATCAGCGGTGGGAGCAGGTCGCTCGCCAGCAGCCGAGGCGGCAAGCCTCGCAGGTCGAGCACGCACTGGCCTCGGCGAGCCTCCGTGCGGTGCAGCCCGGCGTCCGGCACGCGTCCGGTGATCGCGGCCGAGATGTCGATGAAGTCGCCGTAGCGATTGGTGCGCGCGCCGAGCACGCTGTTGACGAACACGATCGCGTTCGATTCCGCCCACGCCACCTGCTCGCCCACTCCGGGCCGCTGGTCGGCCAGCTGGTAGGGCGCGCAGGTGAAGGTCGCGCGGCCGCCGAGCGTCACGTAAGCCTCCATCTGGCGACGCGCCGGCCCCTCGACCTCCGGCGGGAGGTGCATGAGCTCCGGGTGCAGCAGGTCGACGAGCCCGATGTTGAGGGTCGTCGGCACCCGCACGTGCGCTCCCAGCTCGACCATGCGCTCGCCGAAGTCCAGCCCGGCCTGGCCGTAGTAGACGCAGGCATCGATGTGCGCGCCCGTGATCGGGATCAGCCGCGGGGCGTCCATGGCCCGTGCCACGGCGACGACGATGCGCATCGCGAGCGCCTGTCCCGGCCCGTGTTCGCCGGCGAGGAGTTCGCGCTCCTCATCGTCCAGCTGAAGGCGATCGGCCGTCAAGGCGCGTGAGTCTAGTAGATCGACTCCAGCCAGGCCGTCCAGGAGGCGCCGGCGGTGTCGGCGTCGATGCCCTGACCGAAGTGGTGGATGCTCATGCCGACGGGGCCGCCGAACGCGTTACGGCCGAAGAAGCGGTAGAGCGCCTCGTCCGTGCGGACGCCGAGGAAGTGCTCGGTGCGGTAGTCGATGATGCCGTCGACGTCGTCGTGGGCGAGCCGGACATGGTCGCCGGTGGTCGCGTTCTCGGGCACGCCGAGAGCGCGCTGGAGCCTGGTGAACGCGTCCGGCGCCATCGAGGCCGGCGGGCCCATCAGGCCGCCAGGGCCGCCGCCGACGTACGTCGCGGTGCGCGGGCTGAAGTGCGCGAGGTACTGGCCGAGCGTGTGCAGGTAGAAGTCGGTGTGGCTGCCGGCCGCATCGTGCTGGTCGTCCCAGTTCGCCTCCTCCATGACGCCGCTGTGGACGTAGCGCAGGATCGCGCCGCTCCCGTGCGCCTCGATCCGGAACTCGAGCTGGTTGAACCAGCCGTCCGGGCCGTCCACGCGCACCGAGAAGTGGCGTGGCGGGTCCCAGGCCATCACCTTGCCGCCGCCGGACGTCTCGGCGCCCACGCCGGGCGCGATCTCGGCGGGGAACAGCCACGAGGCGTTCCCCTCGCCGGTCGCGACGGCCTGGAAGACTGCCTCGGGCGCGCCGGGCAACTCGACCTCGCGGCTGATCTCGAACCTCTTGCCCATGTCACTGCTCCTCGGTGTCGGTGTCGGTGTCGGTGTCGGTGTCGGTGGTGCGGGTGATGCTCGGATGCAGGGCGACGACCAGCCGGTGCTCGCGGCCGCCCGCGGCGCCGGCGTCGTGGTAGCGGCCGGCGAGCCGTGCGACCGCCTCGCCGAGCTCGGCCGCGAACGCGGCGCGGTCGGCGGCGGAGGCGAACCGGATCTCGCTGTCGATCGCGAGGGTCGCGACCCGCTTACGGGATCTCGTGGCGCCTGCGATGAGGTCGCCGACGTCGCGCACGAGCTGCCCGGCCAGCGCCAGCATCCAGTGGGCGGACACCTGGTCCGGCGACCGTGCCGGGTCGGGTGCCACCGCCGAGAGCGCGGCGGGCGAGATCACGTACGAAGCCGCCGTCGCCCGCAGCACACGCTCGGTGCAGTTGCCCTTGCGGCGCTCCTCCACCAGCGCTACCAGTCCGTGGCGCTCGAGCTCCCGCAGGTGGTAGTTCGCGCGCTGGCGCGACAGGCCCGTCTTCGCGGCCAGGGTGCTCGCCGAGCCGGGCTCGGCGAGTGCGGCCAGCAGCCGGGCCCGCATCGGGTCGAGCGAGGACTCGGCGGCGGCCGGGTCGTCGATGACTGCCACGTCGAGCACGGGCGAATGGTCTCACCGAACGATTGAGTTGTCAAGACAGGTTTATTTGTCGGTGATCAACCCGTCTGGGTGGCCGGAGCGGCCTGGGTCGCCGATTTCGTGTGGCGCGCCGTAGAGACGGTGCGCTACGCGTGCCGGAACAGCTGCACCACGACCTCGTCGCCGGCGGCGAGGTC
Organism: uncultured Actinomycetes bacterium; assembly: GCA_963779685.1. GTDB lineage: Bacteria > Actinomycetota > Thermoleophilia > Gaiellales > F1-60-MAGs149 > CAVZZG01. The sequence goes on along the minus strand of CAVZZG010000003.1, from coordinate 2,135,830 downwards.
GTGGCCGGGCGCGACCTCGACCATGCCGTCGGCACCGAGCGCGGCGCGGATCGCGCCCGCCTTGCCGGGCAGCGGGTGGGCGATGCCGTCGGCCAGTCGCACCGGGACGAGGCGGGTGGGCACGCGCCCCGACATGCGGTCGCCCAGGCGCGCGCCCACGAGCGGGAGCGGAACGCCGCGGAGCCCGGCCAGGAGCGGCGCGGCGAAGGCGTGGAAGGCGGCGGCGGCGGCGATCGGGTAGCCGGGGATGCCGATGGCGGGGATGCCGTGGGCCGTACCGAGCACGACCGGGTGGCCCGGGCGCATCGCGACGCCCTGGACGACGACGCTCCCCGCCTCGCGGATGACCGACGCCGTGTGATCGCGGCGGCCGCCGGACGATCCGGCGACGATCAGGACGAGCTGGCAGCCGGTTGCCGCGTCGCGAAGCGCGGCCGTCATGCGGGCCGGGTCGTCGGGCACGACGGGATGCAACGCCGGCTCGCATCCGGCGAGGCGGACCAGCGCAGCGAGCATCGGCGTGTTCGAGTCGACCACGGAGGAGCCGGCCATCACCTCGCCGCTGCTGACGATCTCGTCGCCGGTCGGGACGATCGCCACGCGCGGGGCGGCCGTCACGGGCAGCGTCGCGTGCCCGGCGGCGACGGCAGCGGCGATCTCGATCGGCCCGATGATGGTCCCGGCCTCGAGCAGCACGGCGCCCTCGGCGATGTCCTCGCCCGGGGGACGCAGGTCGGCGCCGGCGGCGACGGCCGCCAGCACCTCGGCGCTGCCGTCGTCGCGGTGACGCACCACCTCGCGCACCACGACGGCATCCCAGCGGTCGGCCACGGGGGCGCCCGTGTCGACCGGTTCGAACGCGCCGGGCGCCAGGATGAGCGGCGCCGCGGCCGTATCGGCGGCACGAACCGCGATGCCGTCCATGGCGGCGCACCGCGTCGGGGGCGAGGCGCGGTGCGCGATCACCGTCTCGGCCAGCCGGCGGTCGAGCGCCGCCGTCACCGCAACCATCTCGATGGTGCGCGGCTCGCCGCCGCCGCAGGCCGCTGCCCACAGCCGGCGAGCGTCGGGCAGGCTCGTCACGCGGACGCGCGCGCCGGCATCTGCACCCGGTCGGCATGGGTGTAGACGTTCAGGCGGTCGTCGCGGACGAAGCCGACGAGCGTCACCCCCAGCCGATCGGCTGCCTCGACTGCGAGGCTCGACGGTGCGCCGACCGCGCACAGCACGGGCGCTCCGGCGACGGCCGCCTTCTGCACCAGCTCGAAGCTGGCGCGGCCGCTGACGAGCAGGATCGAGTCGTGAAGCGGCACCGCCCGTGCCGTCAGCCGGGCGCCGATCAGCTTGTCGAGCGCGTTGTGGCGCCCGATGTCCTCGCGCAGCTCGACCAGTTCGCCGTCGGCCGTGAACAGGCCGGTGGCGTGGAGACCGCCGGTGCGCTCGAACGTCCGCTGGCCGCGGCGCAGGACGTCCGGCAGCCCGACGATGGTCGCCCCGGCGACCGTCGGCCCGGGCGGCACCGGCTGGCAGGCGACCGTGATCTGGTCGATCGAAGCCTTGCCGCAGACGCCGCAGCTCGAGGTGGCGAAGAAGTTGCGCTGCAGCGAGCCCGGGTCGAACGCCCGGCGCAGGTGCACCGTGACGACGTTGTAGGCCTGCTCCTCGCGGTCGATGTCCGTGCAGTACTTGATCGCCGCGATCTCGTCGGCCCCCGCCAGCAGCCCCTCCGTGAAGAGGAAGCCCGCCGCGAGCTCGAAGTCGCTGCCGGGCGTGCGCATCGTCACCGCCACCTGCACGGGCTGCTGCCCGGGACCGGCGGCGCGGATCTCGAGCGGCTCCTCGATCGCGATCCGGTCGCGCGCAGGTCGCGCCATCGACCCGTCGAGCCGCGTCACCCGCACGCTGCGCGAGCCCGCGTCCATCACCGCCTGCGGTCCTGCACGTGCTGGACGCCGAAGCGCCCCTTGACGCAGAGGTTGCCGTGGGTGACATCGTGATCGTCGGGGCTCGTGACCTTGACGATGGAGTTGTCCTGGACGTGCAACTCGAGGTTGCACCCGACGCCGCAGTACGGGCAGACCGTCCGGGTCACGTCCTGGTCGTCCTCGCGCCACTCGCCGGCCGTGCGGAGGTCGTGCTCGCTCTTGAACATCAGCGCACCGGTCGGGCACACGGCGATGCAGTTGCCGCAGTAGACGCAGGCCGACTCCGGCAGCTCCACCACGAACTCGGTCGAGATGCGCGCGTCGAAGCCCCGCCCCGCCACGCCGATCGCGAACGTGTTCTGGTGCTGCTCGCCGCAGGCGTCGACGCACTTGTAGCAGAGGATGCACTTCGAGTAATCGCGCACGTAGAGGTCGTTGTCGACCTTGACGGGGCCGTACACCGTGGCCGCCAGCGAGCCGTCGGGCAGCTCGTGATGGCCGGCCCGCTTGCGATCGCGGGCGGGGTCGGGCGGTGCCTGCGGGCCGAAGCGCTCCGGCGCGGCCGCGTAGCGGTCGGCGTACTCCAGTGCCGCCGGGGCGGTGGAGAGGTCGACGCTCGACCCCAGCAGCTCCATCACCAGCCGCCGGCTTGTCTGCACCCGCTCCGAGTCGGTCAGGATCTTCATGCCCGCCTCGGCCTTCCGCGAGCACGCCGGCACGAGCGTGCGCGATCCCTCCAGCTCGACGACGCAGATCCGGCAGGCGTTCTTCGGTCGCAGCGTCGGCCCGTAGCAGAGGGTCGGGGTGTCGACGCCGACCTTCTCGCAGGCGTCGAGCACGGTCTGGCCGTCGAAGACCTTCACCGCCGTGCCGTCGATCTCGAGCTCGACCATTCGCCGAGGGGCCCCGATCAAGCCGCTCATACCGCCCCTCCCCTAAAGACGCCGAGCCGGTTGATGGCCGACTCGATCGCGCTCGACGCGGTCTGACCCAGGCCGCAGATCGAGGCGTCGCGCATGCACTGACCCAGCTCGGACAGGATCGCGAGCTCGTCCTCGACGCTGCCGTTGGCGCCGCCCGCCGCGAGGCGGGCCACCAGCTCCTCCTGGCGCACGGTGCCGACCCGGCACGGCACGCACTGGCCGCACGACTCGTCGCGGAAGAAGGCCGCGATCCGCCGCAGCATCTGCGGCACGTCGACCGTGTCGTCCATCACCAGCACCACGCCGGAGCCGAGTGTGGTCTTCGCCGCCCGCGCGGCCTCGAGCGTCAGCTCCAGGTCGAGCTCGTCGGGCCCGATGAAGCCGCCCGCGGCGCCGCCCAGCAGGATCGCCTGCAGCTCGCGGCCGTCCGGCACGCCGCCCGCCAGCTCGAGCAGCTCGCGCAGGGTGGTCCCGAACGTCACCTCGTAGGTGCCCGGGCGGGCGACGTCGCCCGAGAGGCAGAACAGCTTGGTGCCCGTCGACTGCTCGGTGCCGATCGCCGCGTAGGCCTCGCCGCCGCCCAGCACGATCGGCAGCACGTTGACGAGCGTCTCGACGTTGTTGATCACCGTCGGCTTCGCGAACAGGCCCGACACGACCGGGAACGGCGGCTTCGAGCGCGGCTCGCCGCGTAGGCCCTCGATCGAGTTGAAGATCGCGGTCTCCTCGCCGCAGATGTAGGCACCCGCGCCCTTGAAGATGGTGATGTCGAACCGGAAGCCCTCGCCCATCACGTCGTCGCCGAGGTATCCGCGCCGGCGTGCCTCGGCGATGGCCCGGCCGAGCACCTGGTGGGCCTGCGGGTACTCGCCGCGCAGGTAGACGTAGCCCTGCTCCGCGCCGACCGTGTAGCCGGCGATCGTCATCGCCTCGATCAGCGAGAACGGGTCGCCCTCGATGACGGCGCGGTCCTTGAACGTGCCCGGCTCGGACTCGTCGGCGTTGCAGATGAGGTAGTGCGGGTGCGCGGGCTGCCGGGCGACCGCGTCCCACTTCACGGCGGTCGGGAACGCCGCCCCGCCGCGTCCCTGGAGCTTCGACGCCTTCAGCTCGGCCAGCACGCCTTCCGCGCCCATGCGCACCGCGGCGCGCAGGGCCTGGTAGCCGCCGTGGGCGCGGTAGTCGTCGAGGCTCGCGGGGTCGACCACGCCGACCCGCCGCAGCAGTACCAGCCCGTCGTCCCCGGCCTGCGGCAGCGGCACGACCGGGTCCCACGAGACCGACTCGCCGGCGAGCAGGTGCAGCACGTCGGCCGCGGTGGCCGGTGCGACGGTGTGCTCCTCGGGATGGTCGCCGGCGACCGAGTACAGCACGGCGGGCGCCCGGTCGCACTGGCCCAGGCACGGGCTGCGGTACCAGGTCGCGGAGCCGTCCTCGGACAGCTCACCGGCCGGCCCGTAGCGCTCCTCCAGCACCGCCTCGAGGTCGTCCGAGCCGGCACAGCGGCATGCGAGGTCCTCGCACACGTGCACCACCCGCTGGGGCCGGGGCTCGGTCGAGAGCATGCCGTAGAAGGTGGCGACGCCGTAGACGTCGGCCGGCGGCAGGGTGAGCCGCTCGCACACGTAGTTCATGGCCCCCGGCGAGATCCAGCCGATGTGCTCCTGGACGGCCCACAGCACCGGCAGCAGCTCGTGCCGGCGGGAGCGGGCGTCGTGGCCGGTGCGGGCGACGCGCGTGTCGACCTCGGTGCGGCGGACGCCGCCGTCCCAGCCGGATGCCGGCGGGCCGAGCAGACGGTCGACCGCGGCCCGCTCGGCGGCCGTCGATTCGGCATCGATCAGGTGGATGTCCATCAGTCTCCGGTCACGGGAATGCCGTGCTCGACGCTGGCCTCGGCCGTTCGCACGGCCGGTGCGACCCGTTCGACCCGGACGGCGCAGGCCTTGAACTCGGCGGTGCCCGACAGCGGGTCGGTGACGTCGATCGTCAACTGGTTGACGTCGACCTGGTCGGGGAAGTGGAACGTCATGAACGCGAGCCCGGGCCGGAGCGAGCGGTCGATGCGCGCCGGCGCCTCGACCGATCCGCGCCGCGATGAGACCCGCACCGTGTCGCCGGTCGCGATCAGCAGCCGGTCGGCGTCCTCGGGCGACAGCTCGAGGAACTCGCCCTTGTGCAGCGGCGAGTCGTAGCGGCCGCTCTGGGCGCCGGTGTTGAAGGACTCGAGCCGGCGGCCGGTCGTCAGCCGCATCGGGTACTCGGCGTCGAGCGCCTCGAAGGGAGGCTTGTGCTCGACGGGCATGAACGGCACCGGCTCGCCGGCCAGCGGCTCCTCCCAGAGCCGGCCGTGGAGGAACCTCGCGCCGGGGTCATCCTCGTCGGGGCACGGCCACTGGATGCCGCCCAGCGCCTCCAGGCGGTCGTAGCGCATGCCGCGGTGCATGGGCGAGAGCGAGCGCAGCTCGTCCCACGCCTGCTCCGCGGTCGGGTGCCCCCAGTCGAAGCCGAGACGCTTCGCGAGCTCGGCGATGATCCACATGTCGTCGCGGGCATCGCCGGGCGGATCGAGCGCCTTGCGGACACGCTGCACGCGGCGCTCGGAGTTCGTCACCGTGCCCTCCGACTCGCACCAGGAGGCGGTGCCCGGTAGCACCACGTCGGCCAGTTGCGCCGTCGCGGTCAGGAAGAGGTCCTGCACGACCAGGAAGTCGAGGCCGCCCAGCAGGCGCCGGGCGCGGAGGATGTCGGCCTCGGACTGGGCGGGGTTCTCGCCGATCACGTAGAGGGTCTTCAGCTCGCCGTGTTCCATGCCGTGGAACATCTGCGTCAGGTGCCAGCCGTACTTCGGCTGGATGGCGACGCCGTAGGCGTTCTCGAACCGCTCGCGCGCGGCCACGTCACGCTCGATGTCCTGGAAGCCCGGCAGCTTGTTGGGAATGGCGCCCATGTCGCCACCCCCCTGCACGTTGTTCTGGCCGCGCAGCGGGTTCAGCCCCGATGCATAGCGTCCAACGTGACCGCACAGCAGGGCCAGGTCGATCAGCGAGAAGACGTTGTCGACCCCGTAGTGGTGCTCCGTGATGCCGAGCGTCCAGCAGATCATGGCCCGGTCGGCCCGGGCGAAGGCGTGCGCCGCCTCGCGGATCAGCGAGGCCGGCACGCCCGTGAGGCGCTCGCCCTCGGCCAGCGTGTACGGCTCGACCAGGTCGCGGTAGCGGTCGAAGTCGCGCGTCGCGCGGCGGATGAACGCGTTGTTGGCGAGGCCCGCGTGGATGATCTCGCGGCCCATCGCGTTGGCCAGCGCGATGTCGGTGCCGACATCGAGACCCAGCCACGCATCCGCCCACGCGGCCGACTCGGTGCGCCGGGGATCGATCACGAACAGGCGCGCGCCGTTGCGCACTCCCTTGAGGAGGTGGTGGAAGAAGATCGGATGCGCGGCGCGGGCGTTCGATCCCCAGAGGAGGATGACGTCCGTCTCTTCGATCTCCTGGTAGGAGTTGGTGCCGCCACCGGCCCCGAAGACCGTCGCCAGACCGACGACGCTGGGAGCGTGTCAGGTGCGGTTGCAGGAGTCGATGTTGTTCGACCCCATCACCTGCCGCGCGAGCTTCTGCGCCAGGTAGTTCATCTCGTTGGACGCCTTCGAGCACGAGAAGATGCCGAACGACGTGGTCGGATCCGTCTCGCGGGCGGTTGCGAACGCGCTCGCCGTGCGGTCGAGCGCCTCGTCCCAGGTAGCCGTTCGAAGCGTGCCGCCGTCGCGGACGAGCGGGGTGGTGAGCCGGCCCTTGACCTGTGCCACTGCAGTGTCCTCCTCAGCGGAATCCACGCCTCAGCGTGCCGCGCCGCGGCGTGGAGCGCAAATCGTTTCGGCCGACCGGTCGATCGGTATCGCCTATGATAGACGGGTCTGCTGATCCAGGAGGACGCATGACCGATCGCAGCGACCCGGCCGTCGCGGGCGGCGACGACGACCATCTCGGCCCGAGTCCGATGGCGTGCTGATCCGGCAGCTGGAGTACCTCGTCGCGGTGGCCCGCGAGAAGCACTTCGGGCGGGCGGCCGCGGCCTGCCACGTGTCCCAGCCGGCGTTGTCGGAGGCCATCCGCAAGCTCGAAGCCGAGCTCGGCGTGCGGGTCGTCCAGCGTGGACGCAGCGTCGAGGGCCTGACGCCCGAGGGCGAGCGGGTGCTGGAGTGGGCGCACCGCATGCTGGCCGACCGGGACGGTCTGCGCGACGAGATGCAGTCGCTCGGCCGCGACGTGGTCGGGACCATCCGGATCGGCGCCATCCCGGCCGCCATGCGCGTGACCGCCGACCTCGTCGCCCGCCTGTGCGCCCTGCACCCGCGCCTGCGCGCGAGCGTGCTGTCGATCAGCTCGATCGAGATCGAACGTCGCATGGGCCGGTTCGAGCTCGATGCCGGCGTCACCTACCTCGACAACGAGCCGCTCCGCGGCGTCCGCTCGATCCGGGTCGCCACCGAGCAGTTCATGCTCGTCGGCGGGGCCGCCCTCGCGGGCCGCACGACGGCCACCTGGGCCGAGGCGGCGGCCATGCCCCTCTGCCTGCTGACCCCGGACATGCAGAACCGGCGGATCGTCGACGGCGCGTTCGCGGACGCGGGCGTGTCACCCCAGGCCCAGGTCGAGACCGACACCGTGCCGGCCCTGCTCGACCTGGTCGCGCGCGGCCCGTGGGTGAGCGTCGTGTCCAGCGAGTGGATCGGCGCCGGCGACGGCCTGGTCGCCGTCCCGCTCGTCGAACCGGACGTCGTCCACACGATCGGCATCGTGGTGCCCGACCGCGACCTGCTGCCGTCGACGACGCAGGCGCTCGTCTCGCTCGCCGCTACGGCGTGAGCTCTCGCAGCCGTGGCAGGCAGCCTGCGACCGCCGTCGCCGGCTTCTCGGCCTCGCCGGGCGGAACGATCACGATCAGCTCGCTGAAGCCGCGGGTCACGTAGGCGGCCGCCTCGGCGAGCAGCGCGTCGTCGTCGCGATAGCGAAGCTGCACCGAGCGGGCGATCTCGTCCGGGTCGCGCCCGACGTCGGCGCAGTGGGCGTCGAGCACGCCCGAGAGCCGGGCGACCTCGTCCGGATCGCCGCCGGGGGCGTTCCAGACGTCGGCGTGCTCGGCGACGACCCGGAGGGTCTTGCGCTCGCCGCGACCGCCGATCCAGAGCGGCGGGTGCGGCCGCTGTACCGGCTTGGGGTTCGCGATCGCGTCCGTGATCGTGTAGTAGCGCCCCTCGAACGTCGTCCGCCCGTCCGCCCACAGGCCCTTCATCACGACGCACGCCTCGGCCATCCGTGCGATCCGCTCGCCGACGGTGCCGAAGTGGAGCCCGAGCATGTCGTGTTCGATCTCGGCCCAGGCAGCGCCGATCCCCATCTCCAGCCGGCCCGCCGACAGGTGGTCGACGGTGGCCGCCATCTTCGCCAGGATCGCCGGGTGGCGGTAGGTGTTGCCGGTCACCATGCAGCCGATCCGCACGCGGCTAGTCGCCTCGGCCATGGCCGCGAGCATCGTCCAGCCCTCGAACACGTCGAGTTCCGGATCGGCCATGATCGCGGCGAAGTGGTCGAAGTTCCAGACGTGGTCGAAGCCGGCCTCGTCGGCGATCTTCCAGATCGCACGCGACTCGGCGACGGTCGTGTCCTGGGGCGAGAGCTTCAGTCCAATGCGAAGGTTCACGCCCGCAGGCTCGCAGACGGACGGCCGCCGCGCAACGTCCGAGGCGGGGGCAGACCGGGAGCAATCCCGATGCGCGCCTGCCGGCCGTCGGGCAGGATCGTGGCGTGGACCTGTCGCCGACCGATACTCGCCAGCACGAGCCCGTACGACCCGAACCCTCGGGCCCCGGTCGCGCGATCGGGGTCGTCGCGGCGATCCTGGTCGCCCTGCTGTGGGTCGGCCAGTGGCCGCTCCTCATCTACGGCGCGCTTGCCGGTGTGCCGGACCCTGACCACAACGGGCTTCAGGCGAACGAGGTCCTCGACTCGCTAGCGCCAGGGCTGAGCTCGATCGTCGTGATCGCCTTCTTCGTCGGGTGGGCGATCGTCATCATCGGTCCCGGCGGGCGCTCGGCTACGTCCGAGGAGGAGGAAACCCGCTCGGCAGACCATCGGCCGTGACCTGGAACAGCGGGATGTCGCCCGGGATGCCTCGCAGACGGACCTCCCCGAGGCTGCGGAGCCGGATGCCGGGCGGCACCGATCCCGTGAGCGCGGTCTTGACGTCGCCCGACACCAGGATCTGCCCGCCGTGCGCGGCGGCGCTGATGCGGGCCGTGACGTGCACGGGCATGCCGATGTAGGAGCCGTGCGCGCGGTTCGGATAGCCGGCGTGGATCCCGGCCCGGATCCGAACGCCGCGGCCGTCGAACCACGTTCGCGTCGCCAGCGCGCGCTGGATGCCGACCGCCGTCTCGAGCGCCGAGCGCGAGCACTCGAAGGCGGCGAAGAACTCGTCGGCGCGACTGTCCACGACGTGGCCATCGCCCTCGTCGACGGCCGCCCGCAGCAGGTCGCGGACGCCGCCGAGCAGCTCCTGGTAGCGATCACCGAGGTCGTGGAGAAGCGCCGTCGACCCCTCGATGTCGGTCATCAGCAGGGTCACGAAGCCGGTCGGCAGCACGGGCGTCGGGTTGCTGCGGGCTGCCGCCAGCTCCCGCTCCGACCGCAGCTGGCCGCTGATGAACCCGACCGGGACGATGCGGTACTTCTTGGCCGCGTTCAGCAGCCGCTTCCGGGCCTGCTCCCTGGACTGGTCGTCCTCGAACGCGACCTGCCCGAATCGCGCGAGGGCGTTGCGGACGTGGGCCTCGTCGTGAATCGGCAGCCGCCGCTGGCCGCGGGCGTCGACGTAGGCGAACGCCGTGTCGGGAAGCTTGGCCCGCGCGGCCGCATCGAGTCGGGCCATGCGGGCAAGATACACCCAGCCGGCGGCCGTCAGACGCTGCGCAGGGCGTCCGTCGGGGCGAGCCGGGCAGCCCGGACGGCAGGGTAGAGCCCGGCGATCGCACCCGCCAGCAGCGAGGCGCCGACGCCGGCGGCGATGCCGATCAGCGGGACGTCGATCGTCTCGCTCTGGCTCGTGGCGTACACCGCCGTGACCGCGGCGCCCAGCGCCACGCCGGCGATCCCGCCAAGCAGCGCCAGCACCAGCGCCTCGGTCAGGAACTGCCACCGCACGTGGCCGCGGGTCGCGCCGAGCGCCCGCCGCAGGCCGATCTCGGAGCGGCGCTCGAGCACCGATATCACCATCACGTTGGCGATGCCGACGCCGCCGACCAGCAGCGCCACCGCGCCCAGGCCGAGCAGGAGCGAGGTGAACGTGCTCTTGGCCGCTGCCCGGGCGGTGAGGGCGTCGGACGGGCGGGAGACCTGCACCTCCTCGGGGTGGGCGGGGTTCGCGCTCGGTCCCAGCACCGCCTGCACCTGCGAGACGTAGGCCGGGTCGGCGCGCACGTACACGGTCGTCGGCGATCCGTCCTGCCCGAACAGCTTCGCCGCCGTGCCGTACCCGACCAGTGCCGTCCGGTCGATGTCGGGCGCCAGCGGCAGCGGCGCCAGGATACCGGCCACCCGGAACAGGCGGCCGCCGAGCCATACCGCCGTCTGCGGGCCGACCGAGACCAGGCCCAGCCGCGACGCCGCCACGTTGCCGAGCACCGTGACGGGCAGCTGCGAGGTCGCGCCGTTCAGGAACACGCCCTGGGCCATGCCGCCGGCGAGCACGTCGAGCAGGTTCGTCCGGGCTGCCTTGACCTGGATGCCGTTCGTCTCGCCCGGGTCGACGAACCGGTTGCGCAGGACCGTCGCGTCGACGGTGGCGACCGAGCTCACCTGCCGCACGGGGTTGATGCGGGCGACGGTCTTCTCCGCGGCCGTCGGCAGCTCGGAGCTCGAGCCGCCGAACGTCTGGCCGGCCTGCACCTGCAGCAGGTTCGTGCCCAGCCGGTCGAGCTGGGCGAGCAGGTCGGCCTGGCTCGAGCTCGAGATACCGAGCACGCTCACGATCGCCGCGATGCCGATCGCGATCCCGAGTGCGGACAGACCTGCGCGAAGCGGCCGGGTGCGCAGGCCGAACGAGCCGACGCGCAGCAGGTCGGCGAACGTCAGGCGGCTGGCGTCCGATCGGTTCACGTCGCGGTGTCCGACTCGACGCGGCCGTCGCGCATGACGATCTTGCGCCGCGCGGCGTCGGCCACGTCGTGGTCGTGCGTCACGATCGCGATGGTCGTGCCACCCGCGTTGAGGGCGCGCAGCAGCTCGAGCAGGTCGGCGCCTGCGGCCGAGTCGAGGTTCCCGGTGGGCTCGTCGGCGAGGATCAGCGACGGTTCCGCGACCAGGGCGCGAGCGATGGCGACCCGCTGGCGCTCACCGCCCGACAGCTTCGCCGGCGGATGGTGCAGCCGGGCTCCGAGCCCCACGCCGCGCAGGGCGCGGACGGCACGGCGCCGCCGTTCGGGCAGGTCGATCCCGGCGTAGAGCAGGCCGTCCGCCACGTTGTCCAGGGCGCTGACCCCGTCGAGCAGGAAGAACTGCTGGAACACGAAGCCGATGCGGTGCGCCCGCATGCCCGAGAGGTCGCGGTCGGAGAGGGCGGCGACGTCGATCCCGTCCAGCAGGACCGCGCCCGCGGAAGGCCGGTCGAGCGTGCCGATCAGGTGCAGCAGTGTCGACTTGCCGGATCCCGACGGTCCCACGATCGAGACGAGCTCGCCCTGGTCGATGCGCAGGTCGACCTCCTGCAGGGCCGTGACCGGACCCGGGTACGTCTTCGAGACGCCGCGGCACTCGACCACCGCCGTCGTCACTGGGGCACCACCACGCGGTCGCCTTCGGCGACGCCTCCGGTGATCTCCACGTAGCCGCCGGCCGCGAACAGGCCGGTCGTGACGCGGGCGTAGCGCGTCGCCCCGGTGGCGTCGGCCACCTCGACGGCGTAGGTACCGTCGGCCAGCGTCAGCAGTGCCGTGGTCGGCACGGCCAGCACGTTCGCGGCCCGCTGCTGGGTGAACGCCACGGTCACCGGTGCGGTGGTGAGGTCCCCGAGCTTGCGGTCGTTCGCGAAGCTGATCGTGATCGGAATGGTCGCGCTCGAGGTCGAGCTGGACGCCCCCTGCTGGTTGGCCGCGCCGCCCTGGCTCGAGTTCGAAGACGACGACGAGGTTGCGGCCGTGCCGACGTCCGAGACCCGCCCCGGCACGGAACTGGAATCCGGCAGGGTCACCGTGACGTGGTCGCCCTTCGCGACGATCGTGCTGTCGGAGACGCTCAGGTCGACCGTCACCACGCGGTCGACGGACGTCGTCGTCACGATGGCGCTGCCGGGCGCGGCCGGGTCGCCGACCGCCGCTGCCGATGCGATCCGCACCGGCCCGCTCGCCACCACGACCCGGCCCAGTGGCACGATGCCGTCCTGGGTCAGGCCCAGGTTGTTTTCCCACGACTTGACGGCCGTCGTCGTATCGCTGTCCCAGGTGCTGTCCACCGTCATGCCCGAGGGCGCGTAGCCGAGCGCGGCCAGGTTCCGCTCGAGGACGAGGACGTCGCGACCGTCCGAGACGCCGCTCTGCAGCGCGCGGTAGAGCGGGTACGTCCCGTACAGCAGCACGGTGGGCTGGCCGTTGACGCTGTACAGCGTCTTGCCCCGGCTGACGGTGCGCCCGGCAGCCGCCACGCCCGTGACCGTGCCCGCCGACTGGGGCGCGAGGCTGCGCTCGTCCGCGTACTGGAGCGTCCCGTCGTAGGAGGAGGTCTCGACGAGGTCGCGTCGCTGGACCGGGGCGAGCGCCGTCTGGCGCTGCACGGTCGTGGAGGTCGTCGAGCCATTCGCGGTGGAGCGCGTGACCAGGTACGTGATCCCGGCGGCGACGGCGGCGACCAGCACGATCAGGACCGCGATGGGTAGGACGTGCCGGCGCCGGCCGTCGTCGAGCTCGGCTTCGTGCGATGCCTCGGCAGTTCGCGTCGCCGACGACATCACTGCGCTCCGCCCGCCGGTGCCGGGGCGCCGCCGGGCGGCGGGCCGCCGGGCCCGCCCCCGCCGCCGGGGAAGGCTCCCGCCAGGATGCTCCGACACGCCTGCTGCGCCTTCTGGAAGGCCGGGTCGTTGCGGTTGATGCTGCGGAAGAGGCCGCCACCCGGGCCGGGCCCACCGGTCCCGAACTGCGGATCCGGCATGTCGTAGCCGTTCTGGCGCATGCACTTGGCGAACTTGAGCAGCGTGTCCTGGAGCTTCTGCTGCTGGGCGGGCGTGAACTGCGGCCGGCCCGCAGCGAACAGGCTCCGGCACTTCTGGAAGGCGGCCGCCACGGCGGGGTCATTCCGGTCGAGGCCCTGCAGACCCTGAAGCCGGACGTCGCCGTTCGCGTCGACGGTCGGGTCGGGGAAGCTCTTGACGCCGTTGGCACGCATGCACTGCGCGGCCTTCAGGAGTGCTGCCTCACGGTCGGTCGAGGACCCCGCCCCGGTGGTCGTTGCGACGCCGGACGGCGCACTGCCGCCGCTCACCGAGGCCACCCCGCCGCTGGCGCTCGACGATCCGCCGCAGGCTGCGAGCACGGGGACGCAGGCCATGACGGCTGCGAGACTGAACAGAAGGGAGGGCATTCTCACGGGTAGGCTCCGGGCGTCGGTTAGTAACAGGGTGCACGCTTGGTCTGTGAGCACGCTGGGAACATCCTGGGAGCGCGCCCAGCGGCTATCGTGCCGGCATGGCCCGAGCACTCGTCATCGTCGACATCCAGAACGACTACTTCCCCGGCGGGGCGAACCCGCTGGAAGGCCCCGAGGAGGCGGCGGCTGCGGCGAGCAAGCTACTCGACGCGTTCCGCGCCTCGGGCGAGCCGGTGATCCACGTGCAGCACGTCTGGGACGAACCGGACGCCCCCTTCATGCGGCCCGGCACGCCCGGTGTCGAGATCTACCACACCCTTGCGCCCAAGCCGGGCGAGCGCGTGATCGCCAAGGCGTACCCGAACGGCTTCCGAGAGACGACGCTCGAGAACGACCTCCGCGCGCTCGGGGCGGACGAGATCGTCGTGTGCGGGATGATGACCAGCATGTGCGTCGACGCCACGGCCCGGGCCGCGTTCGACCTCGACTTCACGGTCTCGGTCGCCCACGATGCGTGCGCCACCTGCGACCTCGAGTTCGGGGGCGACGTGGTACCCGCTCGGATGGTGCACGCGGCATTCCTGGCGGCGCTCGCGGACGGCTATGCGACCGTCGTGGATGCCGACAGGCTGCTCAGCCCCGCGTCAGGAGGTTCCTGAACTCGGCTGGGCGTAGGACGGCTGCGGCGATTGGTACGGCTGTGAGTAGTCGTAGCCGTACCCGGAGCCGTCGTCGCTGTAGCCCTGCGACCCGTCGTCCTGCGCCGGCTGCTGTTGCGGCGTCGGCTGCTGTTGCTGGACGACCGGCGCGATCGTCGGCTGGGCGGCGGCGCCGTTCCTCGACGCGGCCTGGCTCGCAGGCGTGCTGTTCGCGATGACCGCGGCGCCGCCGACGACCGACGCTGCCGCGACCGCGGCGGCGATGGTGAACCTGTTCATGCCTGCAGGGTCGCGCCTCCGCCTGGGTCCCCGCTGTGCGTCTGCGCTGCGGGGTCGTAGACCGGCAGGTCGACGGTCACCGTCGCGCCGTCCCCCGGCGTCGCCGTGATCGCGGTCGTGCCGTCGTGCGCCTCGGCGATGGCGCGGACGATGGCGAGACCGAGGCCGGCTCCGCCGGCATCCCGTGCGCGGGACGGATCGGCCCGGTAGAAGCGCTCGAAGGCCTTGTCCACCTGCTCGCCGTCCATGCCCGGGCCCGTGTCGGCGACCTCGATCAACGCGTGGCCGTTGCGGCGGGAGACCCGCACGGAGGCGGCTGCCCCCGTCGGCGTGTGGCTGCGGACGTTGGCCAGCAGGTTGTCGACGATCTGGCGCAAACGGGCGCGGTCGCCCAGCACCACCGCCGGCTCCGTCTCCAGCGCGATCGAGCGGTCGGGTTCGATCATGCGGGCCGCCTCGACCGCGTCGCGGACGACCTCGTCGACCGCGACCGGCGCGCGCTCGAGCGGGCGGCGCTGGTCGAGGCGCGCCAGCAGCAGGAGGTCGTCGACGAGCAGCCCCATGCGCCGGGACTCCTTCTCGATGCCGTGCATCGCACGCTCGAGATCCTCGGGGCGGTGGCGCGCGCCGCGGTCGAACAGCTCGGCGTAGGCCTGCACGGCTGCCAGTGGCGTGCGGAGCTCGTGCGAGGCGTCGCCCACGAAGCGCCGCAGACGGTCCTCGGACGCCTTGCGCTCGGCGAAGGCCTGCTCGATGCGCGCGAGCATCACGTTCAGGGCCCGCCCGAGTCGCCCCACCTCGGTGCCTTCCGGAGCGACGTCGATGCGACGCGAGAGGTCGCCCGCGGCGATCGCGTCGGCCGTCACCTCGATCTCGCGCAGGGGGCGTAGGCCGAACCGCACCAGCGCGAGGCCCGCGAAGATCACCAGCGCGATCACGGTCACCGTGACGATCGCCTCGATCACGAGCAGCCGGCTCAGCGTCGCGTTGAGGTCGGTGAGCGGCGCCGCGATCAGGATCGTGTCCGGCCCCCGCGACTCGGCGATGACCCGGTAACGGAGACCGCCGGAAGCCGCGTCTGCGGTGAACGGCCGGTCGAGCGGTACCGCCCCGGACACCTTCGGTGCGGCTGCCGGCCTGTCGCCGGGCGCCCCGATCGGCAACCACTGGGCACCGGCGCCCTGCTGGATGACACCGAGGTACGTGCCGGCGTTGGCCGCGACCGCCTGGATCAGGTCGCGCGGGTTGCCGCGGTCGTTCGCGAGCAGCCGGGCGTTCGCGGTGACGGAGGTGTCGATGCGGTCGAACAGGAACGACTTCAACGAGATGTACGTCGCGATGTCGGCCGCCAGCAGGCCGGTGAGCGCGAGGATCACGACCACGCCCAGCAGGCGGAGCCGGAGCGACATCAGCGGGCCTTCTCGCGCAGCGCGTACCCGACCAGCCGCACCGTCTGGATCAGCGGCGGGCCGTGCCGGTCGAGCTTGCGCCGGAGGTACGACACGTACGTCTCCACCACGTTGGCGTCGCCGCGGAAGTCGTAGTTCCAGACCTGGTCGAGGATCTGGCGCTTGGACAGCACACGGCGCGGGTTCAGCATGAAGTACCGCAGCAGGTCGAACTCGGTGCGCGTCAGCTCGACGTCCGCCCCGTTGCGCGAGACCTCGCGCGTCTCCTCGTTCAGGACGACGTCGGCGAACCGCAGCTCGCCATCCGGCTCGGACTCGCCGCGGGTGCGGCGCAGCACGGCGTGGACTCGGGCGACGATCTCGGCCAGGCTGAAGGGCTTGGTGACGTAGTCGTCGCCGATCGACAGGCCCTCGAGCTTGTCCTCGGTGGCGTCCTTGGCCGTCAGGAAGATGACCGGCACGCGGTCGCCGCGCTCGCGCAGCCGCCGCGCCAGCCTGAACCCGTCGAGGTCGGGCAGCATGACGTCGAGCACCACCAGGTCGGGCTCGAACTCGCCGATCGCCCGGTCGGCCGCCTTCCCGGTCGCCACCTCGCGGGTCTCGAACCCCTCGTACCGCAGCGCCGTCGCCACCGCGTCCGAGATCGACGGCTCGTCATCGACCACCAGTACCCGTCCCTCGCTCACCAATTCAGGATGGCAGACGATGCTGTGGGCCGGCTGTGGGCCGGCTGAGCGTCTGCTGCAACGTCCACGGCCCGGCACCGCATGTGACATCCACGCCCGGCTGGCTCCTTGCCGGGGTGGTGTCACATCGGGTGCCGGGCCGTGAAGCTTCCCGGGGAGGGTGGGGAGGGGCGGGAAAGGGAGGCCGGCTCAGGCGCCCTGGGCAACCGGCGGCGCCGGTGCGTTGCTGCCCCACGGGCTCGCCGGGGGCGTGCCGCCCGGGGCGCCGCCGAAGCCGTGATGGTCGTTGGCCTCGTTCTCGGTGACCTCGTGGGCGATCCACTGATCGGCGCCGGCCAGCATCTGGTCTGCCTGCGCCTGGGTGACCTTGCCGGCCTTCACGGCAGCGTCCAGCTTGGCCTTGATGCCGTCGTGCATGGCCTTCTTGAGCCCGTCGACCGACTTACCGCGGTCGGTGGCGATCTTCTCGAGGGTCTTGCCGCTCTCACGCATGGTCTGGAGGTCGGCCGGCTTCAGGCCGAGGTAGGCCGCGGCGGTGGCGAGCGAGTCGCCCATGCCGCCGGGTCCGCCCGGGCCGCCGAAGCCGTCCATGTGATGGCGTCCGCCGCCCCAGCCAGGGCCACCGCCGGGGCCGAGCATCGGCATGTCGCCGCTATTGATGCGAGCCTTCATGGCGTCACCCTGCTGCTGGGTGAGGCGCCCGTCCTTGACGGCCTGGTCGACCTGCGCGAGCAGTGCCTGGGTGAGGGCGTCGTCGAGCTTCTGGGGGGTCACTCCGAGCCGGTTCGCGGCGTCGGCGATGACGGCCTGGCGCTCCTGCTTGGGCGACCAGGGCTGGGTGGCGGCGAGCGCCGCGCCCCCACCGACGAGGAGTGCCGCGGCCGCTCCCGCGGCGATCATCCGGCGGCGGTATCGGTGGTGCCAGGTGGTGTTCGAAGGCTCTTGTTCGATCATCGTGGTCTCATCGTCTCACGCCTTCCTGTGGGCAGCCTGGGAATCTGGGGTAGCGTGTCCGCGATGCCTGCCCGGGCCGTGATGGTGCTGTCGGAGAACTGGACGCTCGTCGCGCCCCGCGATCTCCGCGGCATCGTCGGCCTCGCGGTGCAGGCCGAGGCGGCCGGCGTCGACGCCGTGATGCTCTCCGAGCACGTGGTGCTCGGACCCGCCTCCGGCGCGGCAGGCGTGATGGGGAACCCGCGCGACTACGCCGCCCCCGGCAACCAGGATCCGGCCACGCCCTGGCCCGACTCGATGCTGCTGGCCGCGGCCATCGCCGCCGTCACGTCGACGATCCGCATCGCGCTCGCGGCGGTCATCTTCCCGCTGCGCCATCCGCTGCTGCTCGCCAAGCAGCTGGCGACGCTCGACCTGCTCTGCGAGGGTCGGCTCGTCGTCCAGCCGACCGTCAGCTGGCACGAGCAGGAGTACGCGGCCCTCGGTGTGCCGTTCCACGAGCGAGGCGCCATCCTCGACGAGCAGCTCGAGGCGCTCCAGGCCGTGTGGCGAGACACGCCGGCCTCGTATGATGGCCGCTTCTTCCGGTTCTCGGACGTGTACTCCGAGCCCCGTCCGTTCCGGGCCGGCGGCCCGCAGATGTGGTTCGGCGGGATGCGGCTCGAGGGCCCGGTGCTGCGCCGGCTCGTCCGCTACGGCCACGGCTTCCACCCCTTCGGCACGCCGACGCCGGACGAGCTGGACGCGCTGCGGGCGGCCCTCGTCGCCGCCGGGCGGAACCCCGGCGAGCTCGAGATGGTGGGCGGCATCCGCGGTCGCTTCGCCAGCGACGACGGCGTCGCCGACCTCGACGAGGCGCTCGCGGCCGTCCCGGCCCAGCTCGCCGCCGGCTACACGTCGATCTGCTTCAAGCCGTCGATGTTCACCGACGACGCATCGGCCGTCGGCGACGTGTGCCGCACCGTCGTGCAGCGGCTCACCTGACGGACGGCCGCGTCGCGGCCACCCCGGCCAGCACGACGGCGATCCCGACCACCTGGATCGCCGTCAGCGTCTCGTTCAGGAACGTCACGCCCCACACCGCCGCCAGCGCCGGCTGCAGCAACAGCAGGATCGAGATCGTGACGGCCGTGAACCACCGCAGCGCGCGGGCCATGATCAGCCAGCCGCCCGCCTGGACGCCGACCCCGAGCAGGATCAGCCAGCCATGCTGGCGGGGCGTGAGATCGAACGACTCGCCGCTCGCCAGGGCGATCGCGAGCGACGTCGGCACGGCGACGGCCGTCGACCACAGCACCGGCGTGATGCGGTGCCGGGCCTGCCGGACGGCGACGTCGAAGAGCAGGATGAACACGGCATAGATGGCGGCCGAGACGACCGCCAGCAGGATCCCGACCAGGTCGAGGTGATGGGCGCCGAGGCCGCGCAGCAGCACGAGGCCGACGAGGACGATGCCGACCCCGGCGAACGCGCGCCTCGGCACGCGGCGGCCCAGGAACACGACCGAGATGCCCATCAGCCACAGCGAGGCGGTGTTCACGATCACCGTCGAGGGCCCGGCGCCGATGCGCAGCGTCGACTCGTTCCACAGCACCACCTCGACGCCGACCAGCACGCCGGCGATCGCGCCGGCCCGGAAGTCCGCACCGGGCCGCAGCGCCCGGGCCCGCCAGGCGAGGAAGACCAGGGGGACGGTGGCGTAGGCGAATCGCAGCGTCGACCCCACCGCCGGCGGCGCGTCGGAGAGCTTGTAGAGCGCGGCCGAGAACGAGAAGACCAGGATCCCGGCGAGCGCCGTCGGCCAGGCGAGCGCGGGACGACTCATCGGCGGCCACAATAGACTGTCGGCGTGTGGCCGGGCAGCTCGCGGATGGCGATGGCGCTGACGTTCGACTTCGACGCCGAAGAGGTCTGGCTCACGCGCCCCGAGAACGCCGGCAGACCGGGCGTCCTCTCGCAGGGCACCTACGGCGCGAAGGTCGGCGTCCCCCTGATCCTCGACCTGCTCCGCCGGCACGGGCTGACGGCGACCTTCTTCGTCCCGGGCCGCGTTGCCGAGCGGTATCCGGGCCGGGTCGAGGAGATCCTCGCCGCCGGCCACGAGATCGGCCACCACGGCTACACCCACACCTCGCCCACCGACCTGTCACCGGAGGCCGAGGAGGAGGAGCTCGTCCGCGGCCTCGCCGCCCTGCGGGCGGTCGGTGCGGAGCCGACCGGCTACCGCTCGCCGTCGTGGGACTTCAGCCCGGTCACCACCGGGCTCCTGGAGCGGCACGGCTTCGCCTACTCCTCGAACCTGATGGACGACCTGCGACCGTATCGGCACGAGGGCAAGCAGCTGGTCGAGCTGCCCGTCCACTGGCTACTGGACGACGCGGCGCACTTCTGGTTCGACGGCGACCAGAACTGGGGCCGGCGGATCGCGCCGCCCTCCGAGGTCGAGGAGCAATGGACGAGCGAGCTCGACGGCTTCCGCGACCTGGGCGGCTGCTTCGTCCTCACCATGCACCCGCAGGTGATCGGCCGGCCGAGCCGGCTTGCCATGCTCGAGCGCGTGATCCAGCACGCCGTCGCTGCCGGCGACGTGTGGATCGCGCCCTGTCGTGAGATCGCTGCGCGCGTCGACTGACGGCGACGGATGCTAGGCGGAGCTCCGGGTAGTGGTTCGTCTGACGGCGTAGCCCCCAGATGGCCCATTCAACCGAAATGGGTCACGTGGAGGGCAACGTCGAGCATTCGCAGCGCTCGACGCCCTTGAACGCGAAGATCAAGGAACGTCGCTGAGCGAGTAGCCGTCGTGGATCATCCAGATCGCGCCCACCACATCGAAGGCCAGCCACGTGCCAGCGAAGATGGCGAAGAGTAGGAACCACGTTCGTTTGTAGAAAGGCTCCTTCTCGTCCGGCACGCCGCCCAGATTACTTGTACCAGGTTGTCGCAAGATCCCTCGTTCGCCGAACGCAGCTATGCCGGGCCTCGCAGTTCGTCTTGACGCCCAACCATCCCTTGACCGGCCATGCGCCGGGTGCCACGCTCGGAGCATGAAGTGGTGGCACCGCCTCGGCCCAGACGGGCGTCGCCTGCTGATCCGTGCCCCGATCGCCATTGGCTGGGGCGTCGTGCTCCTTGCTTGGTTCACAGGGCGAGGGCCACACTGGGTGAACCTCTTCGTTTCGGTGATCATCGTGATCTTCTACGGGCACAGTCTTGTGAATCAGTGGCGCCGCCGCCGCGCCGGTCGCGGTGCGAGCTAACTCAGAGACGCCGAACCTCGCAGTGCGTCTTCACGCCGGACCATCCGCCGCCTACTCCGCGGGCGGTCACCCGCCCGAGGCGGCCGCGGTGAGTGACGGGAACCCGGCGAGGACGAGCGCGAGCCCAACCGCGAGCGCAAGCACGCCGAGGCAATCCCGCCACCAGGGCCCCTCCCAGCGAGCCAGTCCGACATCGAAACGGCCAGACGCGTACAGCCAAGCCATTGCGGCGAACAGCATCGCGACGAAGGCGACCACCCCCTTCGGCACGCCGAGTACGCCGGCCACCGCGACGAACACCATGGCGCACGCGACATGCCCGAGGGAGTACTGAAGCCGCAGCCGCGACGTAACCTCACGTCTGACCGGCGTCCGCGCCACGTAGTCGCGCTCCCATCCCACCCGGACCCGTCGCATTGCGCCCAGGACAACCGCGTAGTACAGCGCCACGCCGACGATGATCAGCGCTCCGACAAGAAGCTCACCGCTCACAACGCCACGATACGACGGACGGCTGGGGCGCGCGGGCGACGGCCGTAGGGCCTGCGCGGTCCGATGAAAGCGTCAGTTGCTCGGATGACCTACTCGTCGCGCTTTGCCTGGGTTCGCGCCGTTCCATTAGGTCGATGCGTAGGGACGACGTCCCTACGCATCGACTAGGAATTGCTCCACCAGCCGCTCGGGCATCTCCTTGTCGGCCAGCTTGTAGGCGAGCGCCGTCATCCGGAACGAGTCCGACAGGTAGAAACGCTCGTACAGCTCGCAGCGGCCGCCCAGGTCGGAGCCCAGGAAGTCCCACGCCAGCCGGAAGAGCCGGATCCGGCGCTCGGCGTCCGCGCCGGCGGACTGGTAGTACATGGCGATCTGCTCCGCCAGCGGGCCGTCCAGGTCGGCTCGGGTCGGCGTGCACATGAAGCCGCCGCCGCCGATGAGCTGCAACAGCTCGTTGACGTGCGGCAACCACTTCGGCATCTCACCGCGGAGCGCGACGAACGGCCGGTCGTCGGGGTACCACACGCCGCCGTCGTCGAGGTGGGAGCCGGCCTCGGCCGACACGACAGCCGAGCGCGCCAGCTCGCCCATGTTCCAGATCTGGCCGAGCTTCTCCTGGATGTGGTCGAAGCGCGCCACACCGGTGGACTGCGCGATCAGGTGTCCGAGTCCGAACGCGAAGCTGAGCTTCATGTGCGCCCGCGTGAAGGCCTGGTGCATGATGTGGCCGCGCCACCCGCACTCGGCGATCACCTCGGAGTAGCCGACGGTGTCGCCGTCCAGGAACACGCGATCGCGCGGGATCTCGACGTCGTCGAAGATCGCCACCGCGTCCTGCTCGTCGAACCGGGTCGAGAGCGGGTAGTCGAACGGATCGCGCTGCTTCGAGAAGCTGTCGCGGCAGATCAGCTTCAGCCCGGGCGTCCCCATCGGGATCGCGAACGCCAGCGCGTAGCGGCCGTCCTCCACGCGGACGTCCGAGCCCGGATAGACCGTCATCTCGTCCGCGAACGGCGCCAGGGTTGCGAGCATGCGGGCGCCGCGCACGACGATGCCGTCGGCGGTGTCGGCCACCTTGTGCAGGGCGACCTGGCCGGCGGCCTGCTCGGCCTCGGGCACCGAGCGGTCGACCTGCGGGTTGATGATGCAGTGCGTGGTCGAAAGGTCGCGGTCGCGCATCAGCTTCTGGTAGGCGACCAGGTTGGCGGCGCCCTGCTCGTTGCCGCGACGGGCCCAGACGTCGGCGCGACCGGCGAAGCACGCGAACGTGACGTTCAGGTAGTCGGGGGTGCGGCCCATGATCCCGCAGGTGAACGACGCCACCACCTCGATGGCGCGACGACGGCGCTCGAGGTCCTCGCGCGAGCGCGGGACGATGTGCGTGGCGTTGACGAGCCGGCCGTCGTCGGGGCTCGGCACGAGGCAGTCGGCGGCGTGCTCGTGCTGCAGGTCGTATACGCGGGCCATCGTCTCGGCCGCCCCGCGCAGTTTGGGATGGTCGAGCGGGCGGGTGACGCGCTCGCCCTCGAGCCACAGCTCGCGCTCGTCAGTGGCGAGGTCCTGGAGGTACTGGGCGCCGGTGCGAGCGGCGACGGACGGTGTGATCGACATCGTCTCAGCCCACCCGGTGCGAGAGGGGGGAAGCGGGACGCCGGCGGTCTCGCGGCTCTCGCGCTCGGACTCGATCGCCTCGGCGTCGAAGCGGAAGTAGGAGCGCGGCGGCAGCGGCCCCCAGGTGTTGGACGAGTGCCGGTCGTCCGGCCAGTGGCGTGGCTGGTGCTCCGGCTCGAGCTGCTCCATGTCGACGTAGCACTCGACGTGCAGCGGCTCCTCGGTGATGCGCGCGTAGCCGCAGATGTTCTGGGCGATGCCGTGGCGCACCGGGCCCCACGACAGCCAGCGTCCGTGCTGGGCGAGGTTGTCGAACAGCGCCCGGAGCGTGCCGAAGTCGTAGTAGTCGAACGCGACGTGGTGGAAGTGCGCGTAGCCGACGTTCACCAGCGCCATCTGGTGGTGCTCGGGGTTGCAGTGGAACCAGGTGCCGGCGTCGCCGAGATAGTCGGCGATGTCCATCCCGAGCACGTCCGTGTAGAACCGGGTGGCCGCTCCCATGTCGGCCGTCAGCCGGTTGATGTGGCCGAGCTTGCGCGGCCGCAGCCCCGGCAGGCTGTCGGTGGCGCGGGCGATCGGGGGCCGGCGATCGGGATCGTCGTGATAGGCGACGACGTGCTGCTCGAACCCCTCCGGGTCGCGGACGACGAGCGTGTCGCCCTGATCGTCCCAGTCGGCGCCGACGCCGTCGAGGTGAGCGCGCGCGGCGTCCAGCGAGACCGACCGGCGCAGCTGCCACGCGCAGTGGGCGAAGCCGAGCAGCTCCTCGCTGTCGCATCGCACCAGCTCGAGCGAGTAGGGCTCGTAGTCGCACGCCAGCGTCGCCCGGTCGGCGCTGGACTCGCGGATCGTGAGGCCGAACTGCAGGCCGTAGCGGCGCGCCGCGTCGGCGACGTCGACCACGTTCAGGCAGACGTGGTCGATCTTGCGGAGCTGGATCATCGCTTCGCTTCCTGGTCGAGGGTGACGCGCACGGGCAGGGTCTTGAGCCCGTTCGCGAAGTTCGAGCGCACGCGGCGTGGCTCGCCCGTCAGCTCGATCGCCGCCACCCGCGGCACGAGCTCCTCGAGCAGCACCCGCACCTCCATGGTGGCGAGGTGCGCGCCGATGCAGTAGTGGGGCCCGCCGCGGCCGAACGAGCAGTGCGTGTGCTTGCTGGCCGGCCGGGTGACGTCGAAGCGGTGCGGATCGGGGAAGTGGGAGGCATCCCGGTTGGCGGACGCGAACCAGATCACGACCTTGTCGCCCTGGTGGATCTGCTGGCCCGCGAGCGTGACGTCGCGGGTTGCGGTGCGGCGGAAGTGCCACACGGGCGCCGCGTACCGGATCATCTCGTCGGCGGCCGCTCCGATGAGACCGCGGTGCTCGCGGATGAGCTGCCACTGGTCGGGGTTCTGGCAGAACGCGAGCATGCCCTGGCCCATCGCCGAGCGGGTCGTCTCGTTCCCCGCCACCATCATGGTCACGAAGTTGATCTCGAGCTCGCGCTGGGTGTAGGGCCCGCCCTCGGGGTCGGCGCTGACGAGGTAGCTGACGACGTCCTCGCGGGGCGCGCGCCGGCGTTCGTCGAACAGCTGCCGGCCGATCTCGACGATCTCGCGCGCGTCCGGGCTGCGGAACGGCTCGTACCGGAACTCATCTGACTCCGGCGAGTCGGCGGCGACGCTCGAGAGCTCCGGATCGTTGTTGTTGATGAGGCTGTCGGAGAGGACGATCAGCCGCTCGTGGTGTTCGTCGGGCACGCCCATGATGTGGCCGAGCACACGGATCGGCACCGGCGCGGCGATCTCCTCGACGAAGTCGAACTCGAGCTTCGGCAGCACCTCGTCGAGGTTGTGGCGCACCAGGTCGCGCAGCCAGTCCTCCCAGCGGCGCACGGCCTTCGGCGTGAAGTCCGGGGCGAGCACCTTGCGGAACCGGCCGTGGTCGGGCGGGTCGAGCTCGAGGAAGTTGCGTCGCAGGTCGAGCTCGTCCGACGCCGGCTCCTCGAGCGTGATACCGCCCGCCGCGCTCGAGAACGTGTCGGTGTCCTTCAGCACCTCGACGATGTCGTCGTAGCGGGTGACGGCCCAGAAGCCGTGGCGGGGTGGCCGTTCCGGGTTCCAGTAGACCGGCGCGTCCCGGCGTAGCTCGTCGAACAGCTCGTGCGGCGCGTGGTCGACGAACAGGTCGTGATCGGAGAGGTCGATCTGACGCAATGCTTCGCTCACCTCCGTGGATAATGTATCCAATCGGGCGCGGGAGTCAACACCGGCAGTCTGTCACCATCCGGGCGCGCATGACCGGGGTCACCGTCTTGTCCGAGTTCCCCCGCCGGCCGGTGGTGCTGACCGGGCTGTTCATCGAGATGGCCGACGGCACGCGCCTCGCCGCGCGCGTGTGGCTGCCCGACGACGCCGATGCCGATCCCGTGCCGGCCGTGCTCGAGTACCTCCCCTACCGGCTCAACGACGGTACGGCGAGCGGCGACCACCAGCAGATGGTGTGGTTCGCCGGCCACGGCCACGCCGGCGTGCGCGTGGACATCCGCGGGTCGGGCGAGTCGGAGGGTCTCTGCCCCGACGAGTACACGGAGCAGGAGCAGCTGGACTGCCTGGAGGTGATCGCCTGGATCGCCGCCCAGCCGTGGTGCACCGGTGCCGTCGGCATGATGGGCTACTCCTGGAGCGGGTTCAACAGCCTGCAGGTGGCGGCGCGGCGACCGCCGGCCCTGAAGGCGATCGCCACCTGCTACGCCTCCGACGACCGCTTCGCGGACGACGTCCACTACCGCGGCGGCCTCGTCATCCCGATGGACATGCTCCAGTGGTCGGTGTGCATGCACGGGTGGCAGGCGCGGCCGCCCGACCCCGAGGTGGTCGGCGAGCGCTGGCGGGCGATGTGGCTCGAGCGGCTCGAGCTCGAGCCGTGGATCGGCCACTGGCTGGCTCACCAGCGTCGCGACGAGTACTGGCGGCAGGGCTCGGTGCGTGACGATCTCGGCCAGATCGCCTGCCCGGTGCTGGCCGTCGCGGGCTGGACGGACGGCTACCGCGACTCGGCGCTGCGCCTGATGGAGGGCCTCGACGTTCCACGGCGCGCGATCATCGGGCCGTGGGGGCACAACGACCCGGTGCGCGGGGCGCCCGGGCCGGCGGTCGGCATCCTCTCGGAGCTCGTGCGCTGGTGGGATCGCTGGCTGAAGGGCGTCGACAATGGCAGTGACGACGAGCCGATGCTGGTCGCCTATCTCCAGGAGTCCGTCCCGCCGGCCGCGAACCTGGCCGAGCGGCCGGGCCGGTGGATCGCCGAGGCCGCCTGGCCCTCGCCGCTCGGCGAGGAACGGGTGCTGGGGCTCGGTGACCGCACGCTCGGCGGCCCGGTCGGCGCTGCCGGATGGCTATCGGTCGCCAGCGTGCAGACGGTCGGCCTGGACGGCGGCGCCTGGTGCGCCGACGCGCGCTCGGCCGACCTGCCCGTCGACCAGCGGGTCGAGGATGCGCACTCGCTGACGTTCTCCTCGCAGCCGCTGGACGAGCCGCTCGAGCTCCTCGGCTTCCCGGAGGCCCGGCTGGTCGTCAGCGCCGATCGGCCGCTCGCGCTCGTCTCGGCCCGGCTCTGCGAGGAGCGCTCGGACGGCACGGTCCTGCTGGTGACGCGCGGGCAGCTGAACCTCTGTCATCGCCGGTCGCACGCCGAGCCGGAGCTGCTGGTGCCCGGCGAGGTGGTTGCGGCGACCGTCGTGATGGACTCGATCGCGCACCGGTTCGGGGCCGGGAGCCGACTGAGGCTGTCGATCTCGCCGTGCTACTGGCCGCTCGCGTGGCCGTCGCCCGAGGAGGCGACGCTGACGATCGGCCACGGGGACGGGCAGAGCTCCCTGATGCTGCCCGTGCGGCCGCCGCGGCCGGAGGACTCCGCGATGCGCGCGCTCGACGCGCCGGCCGAGCCGGAGCCGCTGGTGACGGAGACGCTCCACCCGGGCTCCGGCGGGGGGCGCCGCATCGTTCGCGACCTCGCCACCGGCCGTACCGACCTGGTGTTCGACTGGGACTGCGGCGGGCTCACCCGGCTCCCGAACGGCATCGAGTACGAGGACACGTCCGTCGCGACCTACTCGATCCACGACGGCCAGCCGCTGTCGGCCCGCGTCTACGTCGAGAACACGTCCACCTCCGCCCGCGGCGACTGGAAGGTCGAGATCCGCGCCACCGGCACGATGACCTGCACGGCGTCGGAGTTCCTGACGACCTCCATCCTCGACGTCAGCGAGGACGGCGCCCCCCTCTTCAGCCGCACCTGGGAGCACCGCTTCCCGCGCGACCACTGCTGAGTTCGCGGCCCGGCACGCAACGCCGCACGTCGCTCGCGGCGCGGATTCCGCGACACTCCTCTGCGGAGTTCGCGGCCCGGCACGCAACGTCGCACTCCTCACTTCGTGCGCCCTCGGTGACACCCGCCGCCGGCTCCCCAGCCGTCGTCGACAACCGGTTTGCGCTCGGGCCACGCCGTTCGTCGCGATCCTCGCACGCACGCTGACCTGCGACGTTGCGTGCCGTGCCGCGAACGCCGCATCCGACCTAGCGCCGGGCAGTCGGACTCGTGACGGAATGTCGCGGAAGGCGCACGGGGTGAGACCTGCGACGTTGCGTGCCGTGCCGCGAAATTCGCACGAGGCGCCGCCGGGGCGCGGTGGGGTGGAGCGGGCATCATCCGGCCATGGCGTCCCACCGGCCGGTGCCGTCGCGCATTGAGATCGTTCCCTACCGGGCGGAGTGGCCGGCCGCGTTCGAGCGCCTGGCCGGGTCGCTGGCCTCGGCCCTCGGCGAGCGGGCAGTGCGGATCGACCACATCGGCTCGACATCCGTGCCGGGCCTGGCGGCGAAGGATGTGATCGACGTGCAGGTCTCCCTCGATCATCTCGACCGGGAGTTCATCGCCGACACCGTCGGGCCGCTGGGGTTGCGCCTGCGCCCCGCGGTCGTCGGAGACCACGTGCCAGCCGGCGCCCCTTCCGACCCCGGGAACTGGGCGAAGATCTTCCTGATCGAGGCGCCGGGTGACCGGCGGGCGAACATCCACGTACGCCGTGCCGGCGCACCCAACGCCCGCTACGCACTGCTCTTCCGGGACTACCTGCGGGCGATGCCGGGGGCGGCCGCAGCCTACGCCGAACTGAAGCGCCGCCTCGCGGCCATCGACCCACCGCTCGACCCCGACGAGTACTCCGACCTGAAGGACCCCGCCTGCGACATCGTCCTGGCCGCCGCCGAGGGCTGGGCAGCGACGACCGGATGGTGCCTCGCGCGCCTTCCGTGACACCTCCTTGCGGAGTTCGCGGCACGGCACGCAACGTCGCACGCCGCAGTTCGTGCGCCTTCCGTCGCCTTCCTGAAGCTCGTCGGGTCGGCTGGTCCGGCTGCCGCTGGTGGTCGAGGTCGAATCGTGTCCCAGGGCGCACGGGGCGTCACGTGCGGCGTTGCGTGCCGTGCCGCGAACTCCGCAGCCGCCAATGGCAACCGTGCCGCGCGGCGCGCGGTTGGTGACGGCCGGCTGTGCGCCACGCGCAGATGTCCGGCGGCGGCTACCGCCTGAGGCGGGTGGTGCGGTGCACCGTCGCCAGGTGCCCGGTCGCGTCGCGGGCGGCCAGCACCACGCCCAGCCGGACGGCCTTCCCCGCAGCGAGTGCCGACAGCCAGCGCTTGCCCGCCGCGGTCAGCCGGAACCGGACCTTCGCGGCGCCGGCTCCCTTCGTGCGCACCGTCCCGCGTGCGATGGTCGTCGCGTGGCGACCCGCGCCCTGCGTCAGCGAGCCCGCCAGCGTGCACGCCTCGTTGCAGGCGAAGGCGAGCCGCCAGCCCTTCGCGAGCGTCGTCGCCGCGATCCGCGACGGCACCTTCACCGAGATGCCGAGGTGGTCGTCGTCGACTACGGTCACCGTCGTCACGTTCTGCAGCAACGTGGCGCCCACCCCGGCCGCCGCATTCGACAGCGTCACGGTGAACGACTCGGGCCCCTCGACGGTCGTGTCGTGGCGGATCGGGACGTGGATGGTGGCGGAGGTCTGTCCGGCGGCGAAGTCGAGCGTGCCCGAGATCGCGGTGAAGTCCGCGCCTGCGGTGGCGCTGCCGGAGGCGGTGGCGAAGTCGACGTGCGCCGCCCCCAGCACGCCGACGCTGCGGTCGACGTGGACGACGACCTCGGCGGCGGCCTCGGGGACGTCCACCGCGCCGGACGCCATGGCGACGTTCGCCGGGCAGTCGTTCGCGATCGCCCACAGATCGCCGGTGTTGCCGAGTTGCGTGATCGCGCCCGTCGCGACGTCGATCGACACCAGCCGGTGGGTCGTGAAGCCGGCGTCGGCGTCGACGGCCAGGATCGCGCCGCCGGTGCACGAGTACGTGGCCGACTCGAGCCCGGCGCCCGCGCCGAGGTTGGGCCCCGACAACGACACGCCGCCGCCCGCGACACCGGTGGCGGGATCGATGAGCGACAGGATGCCGGCGTCGCCGTCGAGCAACCCGTGCAGGACGCCGGTGCCGTCGACCGTCATGGTCTGCGCCCCGGCGAACGAGCTCGATCCGCCGACGTGGGTGGCCGCGCCGGTCGCCACGTCGATCGAATACAGCGCGCTACCCCAGCCATACAGCACCCCGGCGCCGGTGAACGTGAGCGCACCGACCGGCGAGCCGAGCGCGCCGACATCGGCCGACGTCTGGGTCGTCGGGTCGATCCAGATCAGGTGGTCGGGCAGCGACGGGTCGGTCGGGTCGGTGGTTGCATACCACGTCCCGTCGACCGGGTTCTGCGCGAGCCCGTCGACCGTCCGCCCGATCGCGAAGAGCGACGTGACGGCACCGGTGGCGACGTCGACGCTGACCAGGCGCGAGTAGGTCGGGCCGGCGCCGCCGGGATCGATGCCGAGCGTCGCGGCCCGCGACACCGCGGGGGCGAGCGCGCCGAGGGCCACGACGACGAACGTGCATGCCCCGCGACCCCTTCGCGTCCTCCGCGCCATGACCTCGCTGAGCATATATCGGCCGCGACGGCCATCGCATACATTTCGCAGAACGTGACCTTCCGCAGGAGGGAGCGATGCGCACCGTCCGACTGACCACCGCCCAGGCCCTCGTCCGCTACCTGGCCGCTCAGCGCGTGATGATCGACGACCACGTCGAGCCGCTGTTCCCCGGCGTGTTCGCCATCTTCGGCCACGGCAACGTGACTGCCCTCGGCGAGGCGCTGTACGCGGCGCGGGACGAGATCGAGACCATCCGCGGCCAGAACGAGCAGGGTATGGCACTGGCCGCGGTGGCGTTCGCCAAGGCGATGCGACGGCGCCAGGTGATGGTGGCGACGAGCTCCATCGGGCCGGGCGCGACGAACATGGTCACGGCCTGCGCGGTGGCGATGGCCAACCGGTTGCCCCTGCTGGTGCTGTCGGGCGACACCTTCGCCAGCCGGCTGCCCGACCCGGTGCTGCAGCAGGTCGAGCACTTCTCGTCGCCGTCGACGACCGTGAACGACGCCTTCCGCGCGGTGACGCGCTACTGGGACCGGGTGATGCGACCCGAGCAGCTACTGCAGACGCTGCCTCAGGCGCTCGCGACCCTGCTCGACCCGGCCGAGTGCGGGCCCGCGTTCATCGGGCTGCCCCAGGACGTGCAGGCCGAGGCCTACCAGTTCCCCGAGCGGTTCTTCGAGCTGACCGTGCACGAGATCCAGCGCCCGCGCGCCGACGAGACCCGCGTCCAGGCGGCCGCCGACGTGCTCACCACCGCCCGCCGGCCGCTCATCATCGCCGGTGGCGGTGTCCGCTACTCGATGGCCGAGGCCGAGCTCGACCGGTTCGCGACCCAGTTCGGCATACCGGTCGTCGAGACGATGGCCGGCAAGGGCAGCCTCTCCGTCGACCACGCCTGCTTCGCCGGCCCGATCGGGGTCACCGGCGCCGCTCCGGCCAACCGGCTGGCCGCGGAGGCGGATGTCGTCCTCTGCATCGGTACCCGTCTGCAGGACTTCACGACCGGCTCGTGGACGGTCTTCCGCACCGAGTCGGTGCAGCTGATCGGCGTCAACGTGGCGCGGTTCGATGCCGGCAAGCACCTGGCCCTGCCGGTCGTCGGCGACGCCCGCGCGACGCTCTTCGAGCTGACCTCCGCGCTCGCCGGCTGGCGCGCGCCCGCCACCTGGACACTACGGGCGGCTGACGAGCGCAAGGCCTACCGGGCATCGGTCGCCGAGGCGACGGCGAACACCGGCGGCGAGCCCACCTACGCCCAGGTGATCGGCGTCGTCAACCGGCTCGCGACCCCGGACGACTACGTCGTCGCCGCCGCCGGCGGGCTACCCGGCGAGTTGAACGTCAACTGGCTGTCGCGCGCACCCGGCACGTTCGACTGCGAGTACGGCTTCTCGTGCATGGGCTACGAGCTGGCCGGCGCCTGGGGCGCCCGCTACGCCCGCTCGCGGGGCGACGTGATCGCGTTCTGCGGCGACGGGTCGTACCTGATGGCCAACAGCGACCTCTACAGCTCGGTGCTGACCGAGCGCAAGGTGATCGCGATCGTGTGCGACAACGGCGGCTACGCGGTGATCGAGCGACTGCAGGTCGGGCAGGGCAACGCCTCGTTCCGCAACATGCTCGACGGCCCCCGTGTCGACTTCGCCGCCCACGCCAGGGCGATGGGCTGCAACGCCGAGAAGGTCGACAGCCTCGGCGGCCTCGAGGTCGCCTTCCACCAGGCCCGGAGCGCCGATCGGTCGACGGTGATCGTGATCGAGACCGCGCCGCAGGCCTGGACCGAGGCGGGCGGCGCATTCTGGGAGGTCGGCGTGCCGGAAGTCTCCGACCGGCCCGAGATCGACGAGGCCCGGGCCCGCCTGGACGAGGGCAAGAAGTTCCAGCGGCGAGGCGTCTGATCGCGTGACCGACCCGTTCGACCTGCTCGCGATGGGCCGGGTTGGCGTGGACATCTACCCGCAGCAGCCGGGGCCGTTCGCCGGTGTCGCCACGTTCGAGAAGTCGATCGGCGGCACGGCGACCAACGTCGCGGTCGCGGCCGCCCGGCTGGGCCGGCGGGTCGCCCTCGTCACCAAGGTCGGCGACGACGCGTTCGGGGCGTACATCCGCCAGAAGCTCGCCGCGTTCGGCGTCGACGGCCGGTACGTGGGAACCGACGCCGGGCTGCCGACGCCCGTCGTGTTCTGCGAGCTCGATCCGCCGGAGGACCCGCGCCTCATCTTCTACCGCTACCCGAAGGCGCCCGACATGGAGGTCGCGCCCGCCGACCTCGACCTCGACGCGATCCGCGCCTCCCGCATCTTCTGGGTCACCGGCACCGGGCTGTCCGACCAGCCTCATCGATCGGCGCTCCTGGCGGGGCTGGCCGCCCGCGGCCGGACGGGCTGGACCGTGTTCGACCTCGACTGGCGGCCGATGTTCTGGACTGATCGGAGCCACGCCAAGGAGCTCTACGGACGTGCGCTTGCGGGCGTGACGGTTGCGATCGGCAACCGCGACGAGGTCGACGTGGCCGTCGGCACGCGGGATCCCGAGGTCGCTGCCCGGCGCCTTCTGGACGCGGGGGTCGAGCTGGCGATCGTGAAGCTCGGCGCCGACGGCGTGCTGGTCGCGACCGCCGGCCGCACCGCGATCGTCCCGCCCGTGCCGGTGACCGTGGTGTGCGGGCTGGGTGCGGGCGATGCCTTCGGCGGGGCGCTCTGCCACCGGCTGCTTGCCGGCGACGACCCGGCGGAGGCCGTGCGCTTCGCCAACGCCGCCGGCGCGATCGTCGCCTCGCGCCTGCTGTGCGCCGATGCAATGCCGACTGAGGCCGAGGTCGCGGCGATACTGCAAGCTCCGGGATCGTGAGACGAACCGCCGCAGACCTCCACCTCCCCGCCGGATCGACCGCGTTCGGCGATGACGCCGTGGTCGTCACGCCCCTCGACGCGGGGTGGCGCTACTGCGGCCTTCGCGTCCTGCGTGTCGTCCCGGGCACGTCGCGCGTGCTGGAGACGGGTGAGGACGAGGCGGTGATCGTGCCGCTCTCCGGCGTCTCGCTGACCGTCGAGGTCGGTGGCGAGGCGTACGTCCTGCGGGGTCGGCGCGACGTGTTCGAGGCGGTCCCCGACTACCTCTACGTGCCACGCGACGCCCACGTCGAGATCTCGAGCGCGACCGTTGCCGAGATCGCGGTGCCGACCGCGCCGGCCCGGCGCCGCCTGCCGGCCCGCCTGTTGCGGGCCGAGGACGTGGCCGTCGAGGTGCGCGGTGCGGGCCGGGCCACGCGCCAGGTGACGAACTTCCTCACCCCCGACGTCGACGCGGCCGACCGGCTGTCGTGCTGCGAGGTGCTGACGCCGCCCGGCAACTGGTCGAGCTACCCGCCGCACAAGCACGACGATGCCGCGCACGGCGTCGAGGCCGAGCTGGAGGAGATCTACTACTTCCGCATCCAGGGCGAGCACGGGTTCGGTGCCCACCGCACGTACGACCTCGTCCAGGACTGGGACGTCACGGTGACGGTCGAGACCGACGACGTGTTCCTCGTCCCGCGCGGCTTTCACGGCCCGTGCATGGCGAGCCCGGACAACGCCATGTGGTACCTGAACGTCCTCGCCGGGCCGGCCGAGGTGCGGTCGATGGCCATCTCGGACGATCCCGCCCACGCCTGGGTGCGCGCGAGCTGGGCCGGGCAGGAGCTCGACCCGCGGGTGCCGATGGCGGTGGCGCCGCGATGAGTATCGCGACCCTGTGCGGGGCCGACGGGCTGATCATCGGCGCGGCCGCCGACCACCGCGACAGCCTGCGCGTGGAGCTGACCCGGCACGGTCTCGACGTCACCGAGGAGGAGCTCGGCGCGATCAAGGCCCGCGTGGCACTGGCGATCGCGCCGGCCGCGACGGTGATCCTGCTCGACGCCGAGGTGGGCGCGCCCGCCGCCCGCGCCGCCGGCGCGCTGGACGGCGGCCTGGCGCTCGTGCTGCCGCTCGAGGCCCAGGGGTACGGCGACGTGGCGACGATCTCCGAGTCCCGGCTCGTGCCCGGGTTCTCGCCCGCCGTCGCCGTGCAGCAGGGCGCGGCCGGCTGCAAGCTGCTGCTGCCGTTCCGGGTCGACGCCGCCGATCAGGCCGATCGGCAGGAGGCGGTGGCCGCCGCATGCGCCGACGCGTGCCGCGCCGCCGGGGTGCCGCTCGTCCTCGAGCCGATCGTATACCGCAGGCCCGGCGAAGAGCTCGCGGCCGAGCGGTTCGGCGAGCTGGTCGTCGCGGGCGCGGCTCGGCTGGCCCGGCTTGCTCCCGGCGTCCTGAAGCTGCAGTACCCCGGAACCCCGGCCCTCTGCCGCGATGTTCACGCCGCCTGCGCCGGCGAGCCGTGGGTCCTGCTCGGGGGTGGCGCCGACGCCGAGACGCTCGAGCGTCAGATCGGCGAGGCGTGCGCCGCGGGCGCGATCGGGTTCATCGTGGGCCGGACGCTGTGGACGGACGCGCTCGTCCCCGATCCCGCCGAGCGGGAGCGGATCCTGGCGGAGCGACCGCTCGCCCGGCTCGAGCGTCTCGCGGCGGCCGCCCGCTCATCGATCTAACCGCTCAGTAGCGGTAATGGTCGGGCTTGTAGGGTCCGTCCACCGGCACGCCGAGGTACTCCGCCTGGGCCTCGTCGAGGCGCGTGAGCCGGACTCCGAGATGGTCGAGGTGCAGGCGCGCGACCTCCTCGTCGAGGTGCTTCGGCAGCATCGTCACGCGGCGCTCGTAGGTGTCGCCGTGGGCGTGGAGCTCGAGCTGGGCGAGCACCTGGTTCGTGAACGACGCCGACATCACGAACGACGGGTGGCCGGTCGCGCAGCCGAGGTTCAGCAGGCGGCCCTCGGCGAGGATCATCACGCTGTGGCCGTCGCTGAACCGCCACTCGTCGTACTGCGGCTTGATGGTGATGCGGGTGATGCCCGGCGTGCGCTTGAGGCCGGCCATGTCGATCTCGTTGTCGAAGTGGCCGATGTTGCCGACGATGGCCTTGTCCTTCATGCGCGCCATGTGGGCGGCGGTGATGATGTCGACGTTGCCGGTGGCGGTGATGAAGAGATCGGCGCGCTCGACGTACTCGTCCAGCGTCGCCACCTCGAAGCCCTCCATCGCCGCCTGCAGCGCGCAGATCGGATCGATCTCGGTGACGATCACGCGGCAACCCTGTCCCCGCAGCGCCTGCGCGCAGCCCTTGCCGACCTCGCCGTACCCGCACACGACGGCGAGCTTTCCGCCGAGCATGACGTCGGTCGCCCGGCACAGACCGTCGGTCAGCGAGTGGCGGCAGCCGTAGATGTTGTCGAACTTCGACTTCGTGACCGAGTCGTTGACGTTGATGGCCGGGAACAGCAGGGTGCCCTCCTCGGCCATCCGGTAGAGGCGGTGCACGCCGGTCGTGGTCTCCTCGGAGACGCCCCGGATGTCGGCGACGAGCCGTGCGTAGCGGCCGCGGTCGGCCGCGATCTCGCGCCGCAGCAGGGCGAGCACCTCGCCCCACTCCTCCGAGTCGGTCTCGGGGTCGAACGCCGGCACCTCGCCGGTCGAGTACTCGGCCCCCTTGTGCAGGAGCAGGGTCGCGTCGCCGCCATCGTCGACGATCAGGGTCGGCCCGGCGCCCTCCGGCCACTCGAGCGCCTCGGCCGTGCACCACCAGTACTCGGCCAGGGTCTCGCCGCGCCAGGCGAAGACGGGGATGCCGCGCGGGCGCTCTGGCGTGCCGCCGGTCTCGGGGCGACCGACGACCACCGCGGCCGCAGCGTGGTCCTGGGTGGAGAAGATGTTGCAGCTCACCCACCGCACGTCGGCCCCCAGGTGCGCGAGGGTCTCGATCAGCACGGCGGTCTGCACGGTCATGTGGAGCGACCCGAGCACGCGGGCGCCGGCCAGCGGCTGCGCCGCGCCGAACCGCGCGCGCAGGGTCATGAGGCCCGGCATCTCCTGCTCGGCAAGGCGGATCTCGTTGCGGCCGAACTCGGCCTGCGACAGGTCGGCGACCTTGTAGGCGAGCCGGCCCGCGGCCTCGGCGGCGTCGAACGGGTGCAGTCGGGATGTGACGGACATGGCGGTGATCCTCTCAGGTTCGGCGTCGCGCGGTCGCGACGAACAGCCCGGGCCCCTTGGCCCCGGCCTCGATGGTCAGCTCGTGCCAGCGCTCGGGCTCGAGGCCCGCGCCGCTGGCGGCGCTCTCGATGATGGTCCGGTCGAAGCCGAGCCAGACGTGCCCCATGGTCTGCCGGTAGGACTCGTTGGCGTGCGGCAGCATGTCGGCGACGATCAGCCGGCCGCCGGGGCGCAGTGCTCGGGCGGCCTCGCCGAGCGCCTGCCCCACGTCGGCGACGTGGTGCAGGACGTGCACGGCGAGTGCGATGTCGAGGGTTGCGTCCGCCACCGGCAGCGCCTCGAGCGTGCCCTGGAGCAGCTCGACGTTCGGCGACCCCGCCAGGCGGGCGCGGGCGACCGCGAGCATCTCGGGCGAAGCATCGACGCCGATGACGGAACGGACGAACGGGGCCAGCGCCGCCGTGATCCGGCCGGAGCCGCAGCCGAGGTCGCCGACGACGACGTCGGGCGCGAGCATCGCGGGTAGCAGGCGCAGGTCGCTGGTGGCGCCGAAGAGGTCGTTGCGGAGTGCGTCCCAGTGCTCGGCAGAGCCCTCGTAGAAGGCGGCCGCGTCGACCTGGCGGCGCGCGAGTACCTGCTCGAGCCGTCGCCGGTCGTGGTCGGCGGTGAGCGTACCGGCGACGCCTTCGCGGACGAGTTCCCACAGGCGAGCCGACTCGGGCGTCCGGCTGGAGAGGGTCATCCGGTAGTGCCGGCTGGTGCCGTCGCGGCGGCCCGCCACCCAGCCGGCGTCGGCCAGCAGCTTGAGGTGGCGGCTGACCGTCGACTGGGGGAGGGCGACGGCTTCGCAGAGCTCGGCAACCGTCAGCTCGGTGCTGTCGAGCACGGTCAGCATGCGCGTGCGGACGGGGTCGGCGAGCAGTCCGAGGTCGTCGAGCAATGGCGTCTCAGGGCCGCGGTCGAGTGCGTACGTCGCTTCCATCCGTTGATCCGGATGATAGAGATGAAGTTGGGAGAGGGCAAACGAGAACAAATCGTCACCGCGTGGTCACGACACCGGTAGGCTTGCCGCCGACGTCCGGAGGAGGAACGCGATGCGTGTCGGGGTGATGTTGCCGCTCGACGAGGAAGGCCGGGACGACGGGGTGCCGACCTACGGGCTGATCCGTCGGCTCGCCGTGGACGCCGAGGCGGCCGGGTTCGACTCGGTCTGGGTGTACGACCACCTGCTGTTCCGGTACGACGGCAACACCGACGGGATCCACGAGTGCTGGACGATCCTCTCGGCCATCGCCGAGGCGACCGAGCGGGTAGCGCTCGGCACGCTCGTCATGTGCACCGGCTTCCGCAACGCCGCGCTGCTGGCCAAGATGGCGGCGACGCTCGACCACGTCTCGGGCGGGCGCCTGATCCTCGGCGTCGGCGCCGGCTGGCACGACCCCGAGTACGACGCGTTCGGCTATCCGCCCGACCGGAAGGTGAGCCGGTTCGAGGAGGCGCTGCAGGTCATCACCTCGCTCATCCGCACCGGGCGGGCCGACTTCGACGGGCAGTACGTCACGGCCCGCGATGCCGTGCTGGCGCCGCCCGCCAGGCCAGAGCTGCCGATCCTGGTGGCCGGGAAGCGACCAAGGATGCTCGACCTCACCGCGCGCTACGCCGATGCGTGGAACGTCGCCTGGTTCGGCCTGCCGGACGACCGGCTGGCGGGCCTCCGAGCCGACCTGGCGGAGGCATGCCAGCGGGTGGGGCGCGACCCGAAGGGGATCGAGACGACCGCCGGCATCGCGGTTCGCTACCCGGGGGCGTCGCCCGATGCCGAGGGACCGGCGCTCACCGGCACCCCCGCCGACATCGCGGCCGGTCTCGCCGCCCACGCCGCCGCCGGCATCGACCACGCGATCGCCTTCCTCGAGCCCGGGACGGAGGAGACCTTCGCCGCCTTCGCGGAGGCGCTGCACCTGTTCCGCGCCGCGGGCTGAGGGGCGGCGCTGCCCACCTCGGCCGGCGAGCGAGCGCCGGCCCAGCCGCGCTAGGCGGGGCGTCAGTGTCCCGTCTGCCGTCGGGCGTTCGCCAGGAGGACCGCCTCCCACAGGAATCGCACGCTCGCCTGCGGCTCGCATGCATTTCCCATGGCGAGCGCCGTCCCCCCGCTGCACTTCGCGAACCAGCGCGCCCTCGGCGGCTGGTTGACACCCGCGCTACCGTCGCCTCATGCCCGAGCCCGTGAACCTCGCCGCCGCGTTCGCCCGCTTCGACGATGCCTGGAGCCCGAAGATCGCGGGCGACGTCAACGACTTCCAGGTCAAGGTCGTCAAGCTCCGCGGGGAGTTCGTCTGGCACCACCACGAGGTCGAGGACGAGCTCTTCCTCGTCGTCAGAGGCCGGCTGGTGATGCGCCTCCGCGATGGCGACCGTACCGTCGAGGAGGGCGAGTTCATCATCGTCCCGCACGGCGTCGAGCACTGTCCGTTCGCGCCGGATGAGGCGCACGTGCTGCTGTTCGAGCGCGCGGGGACGCTGAACACCGGCACCGCCGGCGGCGAGCGCACCGTTGCCGAGCTCGACCGGCTGGACTGAGTCAGCCGGCGCGGCGTGCGGTGACGGCCCAGGAGCTGGTGCCCATCCACACGCCGTCGTCACGCGCGTAGTCGGCGAGCACGGCCCGCATGTCGGCCTCGATGGCCGGCCGGAGATGCTCGCTCTGGTCGCCGCCGTCGCGGAAGATCTCCGCGGCCGGGCCCAGCGAGAGCTGGAACTCGACCGCTTCATCGATCGACGCGCCGGCGCGAACGACGGCGTCGGTCTGCTCGAACGCCACGTCCTCGTAGCCCGCCTTGAGCAGGATTGCCTGCACGACCTCCGGGTCGGCCATCGAGAACGGCCCGGGCCCGCAGTTGGGCGCATCGTCGGGCGGCGGCGGCAGGTAGCGCTGCACGATCTCCTTCGCGAACGACATCCACGGGTTCGCCTCGAGTGGCCGCCAGACGATCATCAGCAGCTTCCCGCCCGGGCGCAGAGCGGTGCCGACGTTCCGCATGCCGGCGACCGGGCTCTGGAAGAACATGGTTCCGAAGCGGGCGAAGGCGAGGTCGAACTCCGGCTCGAACGCCGAGACCTGCGCGTCGGTGACCTGGAACGTGATGTTGGTCAGACCGGCGGCGGCGGCGTCGGCTCGTCCGACGTCGAGGAACGGCTCGCAGCAGTCGGTGCCCAGCACGTGTCCGGTGGGGCCCACCTTCGCTGCGATCTGGCGGGTCGTCTCGCCAAAGCCGCAGCCGATGTCCAGCGCCCGCATGCCCGGCTCGAGCCCGATCCGCTCCAGCGGGCCGCGGCTGTGCTCATCGCCGGCGGCGACGAAGACGTGGCGGAACCTGGTGAACTGCCTCACCAGCACCTCGTTCCAGAACTGGATGTGCTCCGCGTTCGGCGTGACGGCCATGGCGGGAGAATAGCCTCCGGCTAGCCCTCCGGAGCGGCGATCTGACCGGCGGCGAGCGCCTCGCGGAAGCGGGCCACCGTCTCCCCAACAGCGGCTTCGAACGGCGTCTCCGCGAGTGCTCCGATGGCTGCCTCGAGCCCGTCCGGCTCGACGCTGGCCGGGAACGCGAGCGGGTCGTCGCCGTGGCCGAGCAGGCCCTCGGCGCGGGGGTCGGCTGCCACGATCGCCGCCACCACCTCCGCCATCGAGCGGACGCTCCCGGCGAGGTTGCAGACGGCGGCGCCCTCGGCGGGCGCGAGCGCGGCGGCGACGAACGACCGCGCAACGTCGGGCACGTACTGGAACTGCGCGCTGCCACCGTACGGGATCCGGTACGGCTTCAGCGCGGCGGCGGCGAGCATGGCGGTCGTCGGCGCGGACGTCAGTCCCTGGTCGCGGCCGGGCCCGAACACCGTGTGCGGGCGCAGGCCGATGCTCTTCACGCCCTCGTCGAGCCAGTACCGGAGCGCCATCTGCTCGTTGGCGCGCTTGTACACCCCGTAGATGGTGCCCGGGGCGCCGAGCATCGACGGCTCGCGGCCGGGCGTGTACGCGTCGTAGGCCGCTATCGACGAGGCGTACACGACGTGGCCGATGCGGTCGGCGCGCCGGCGGGTCGCTTCGAGCACGTTGGCCGTGCCGACCACGTTCACGGCAGCGCCGCCGGGCGGGTCGGCCCGGCAGAACGGCACCTGGAGGGCCGCCAGGTGGATCACCCGGGTCACGTGGTGCTCGTCGATGATCCGCTCCAGCGCTGCCAGGTCGGCGATGTCCGCCTGCGTCCGGATCAGGCCTGCCCGGGCGGCGTCGCCGACCACGAGGTCGAGTCGCCGCGAACCCGTCGCGAGGTCGAGCGCCACCACGGTCGCGCCGGCTGCCACGAGCTCTCGCAGCACCCACACGCCGATGCACCCGTAGGCGCCGGTGACGAGGAATCGGTCATCGTCCATCGCCGGCGAGGATACCGGACGCGGCTTGACAGGCTCCGCGGCGCTGCCTACGCTCGGCGGCTTGGAGCAGCGACCCACCTGGCCCGTCGAGCTCGCGCTCGACGACCGTGCCGAGCTCGGCGAGTCGCCGGTCTGGGACGACCGCACCGGGACGCTCTTGTGGGTCGACATCCTGGCCGGGCTCGTGAAGCGGTGGGACCCGCGGTCGGGTTCGGTCGAGACCATCGAGTGCGGCCGGCACGTCGGTGCCGTCGCCCTGCGCGAGAACGGCGGCCTGGTGCTCGCGCTGCGCGACGGGTTCGGGCTGACGGAACCGGGCGGCCGCGAGGTCCGCCTGGTCGCCCCGTGCGAGGACGACGTCCCCGGCAACCGCTTCAACGACGGCAAGGTCGACTCGGCCGGCCGGTTCTGGGCCGGGACGATGACCTACGCCGAGGTGCCGGGCCACGGGGCGCTGTACCGGCTCGACCCCGACCTCGCGGATCGCCACGGCGGTGACGGGGATCGGTGTATCGAACGGCCTCGACTGGTCTGGAGACGACCGCGTCCTGTACTACGTCGACAGCCTCACGCCGAACGTCGACGCCTTCGACTTCGACGCCGGGTCCGGCACCGTCGCCAACCGCCGCACGCTCGTCACGATCCCGGCCGGGGATGGCGCACCGGACGGGCTCGCGGTCGACGCGGAGGGGTACCTCTGGGTCGCGCTCTGGGGCGGTAGCCAGGTACGCCGGTTCGCACCGGACGGCACCCTCGCCGGCGTCATCGACGTGCCGGCGGCGCTGGTGACCAGCGTCGCCTTCGGTGGCTCCGACCTGCGCGACCTGTACATCACGAGCGCGCGGATCGGGCTGGACGGCGGAGCGCTCGCGGGCACGCCCTCCGCGGGTAGCATCTTCAGGGCGCGCCCCGGAGTCCAGGGAGTCCCTCCGAACAGATTCGCCGGATAGGAGCGTCGATGCCAGATCGCCTGCAGGGCCACGTGTCGGTGGTGACGGGAACGGCCACCGGGATCGGGCGCACGATCGCGCTGCGGTTCGGGGCCGAGGGTGCGCACGTCCTCTGTGCCGA
Organism: uncultured Actinomycetes bacterium; assembly: GCA_963779685.1. GTDB lineage: Bacteria > Actinomycetota > Thermoleophilia > Gaiellales > F1-60-MAGs149 > CAVZZG01. The sequence continues at coordinate 2,094,431 of CAVZZG010000003.1, read as the reverse complement.
CATCGACGGGCAGGGTGCCCAACGGGTCGCGGCCGAGATCGTCGCCGCGGGCGGCTCGGCCGAGGGAGTGCGCTGCGACGTGTCGCTGGCCGAGGACGTCGAGGCGATGATGGCCGTCACCGACAGCCGCGGCGGGCCGACGTCGCTCGTCTCCAACGCCGCCGTCCAGTACGAGGAGACGGTCGAGGACACCCCGCCCGAGGAGTGGGACCGGGTGCTGGGCGTGAACCTGCGCGGCGTCTACCTCTGCGCACGGGCTGCGATCCCGCGGATGCGGGCGCGGGGTGGCGGTTCGATCGTCAACATGGCGTCCGTGAACGGGTTCTGGGTCGAGCCCGCGCTCGGTGCCTACTGCGCAGCCAAGGGCGGGGTGATCAACCTCACCCGTGCGATCGCGCTGGAGAACGGCCGCTACGGCATCCGCTGCAACTGCGTCTGCCCGGGGTACGTCGACACCGGCATGGCGCAGCGCTACTTCGACGTCCAGGCCGACGCGGATGCCGCCCGGGCCGAGGCTGGCCGCCTGCATGCGCTGGGACGGATCGGCCGGCCGGAGGAGATCGCGGCGGTCGCGCTGTTCCTGGCTTCCGACGAGTCGTCCTTCTGCACGGCCGCCCCGTTCATCGCCGACGGCGGGCTCACCGCGGGCACGCCGGCCCGCTGAACCAGCGGTATACACTCTCGCCGTGACGCTTCCCGAGATCGCCGGCTGGCTCGACGCGCTGGGCTACGCACCGCCTGCGCGGCCCTGGCCGGAGTCGGCCGGCCGGTTCCCCGACGGCCGCCGGTACCACTTCGAGATCCCCAGCGTCGAAGGGCCGCGCGTGCTCTCGGCCGTCATCGAGGAGGCGAGGCGCACGGGGCTCCGCGTCGACCGCGTCTCCCAGGGCAGCGGCGTGATGATGCTGTCCGACGGCGAGCTCGACGAGATGGCCGGCCTCGGTCGCGAGCACGGTATCGAGGTCTGCCTGTTCCTGGGACCGAGAGGGGCATGGGACGCGGGCGGGCAGGCCATGGCCAGCGATTCGGCCGCCGGCGTCGCCCGCGGCGCGGAGGCCGTCGAGGCGTGCTTCGCCGAGGCCCGGCGAGCCTGTGCACACGGCATCCGCAGCCTCCTGGTCGGCGACTTCGGCGTGCTCGACGTGCTCGCGCGCGCCCGCGCGGCCGGCTACCTGCCCGCCGACCTGATCTTCAAGACGTCGGCCATCATGTGCGCCGCCAACCCGGCCACCGCCGCCCTCCTGGAGCGGATCGGCGGCGATACCATCAACATCGCCACCGACCTCGAGGTCGGGATGCTCGCCGCCATCCGCGCCGCCACCACGCGCCCCCTCGACATCTACGTCGAGGCGCCGGACGACATGGGCGGCTTCGTGCGTCACTACCTCGTGCCGGACATCATCCGGGTGGCCGCGCCGGTGCATGTCAAGGCCGGCCTCCGCAACTCGACGAGCGTCTATCCGAGCGGCCTGCATCTCGAGCCCGTCGCGATCGTCCAGGCCCGCGAGAAGGTGCGCCGCTCCGCGCTGATCGACCGGCTCGTGCACGAGCTCGCCCCGGATCTGGCGTGACCTGCCGTCTGGACGCCAACTGGGCCTACCGCGGCCTCGACGTCGTCCGCCTCGAGAACGAGCACGTCGCGGTGGACGTGATGCCGCAGCTGGGCGGCCACATCTACCGGCTGATCGACAAGGCCCGCGATCACGACATCCTCTGGAAGTCACCGCGGGTCACGCCGCACCGGGCCGAGCTGCACGCCAACTTCGACGACCACTGGGCGGGAGGCTGGGACGAGGTGTTCCCCGGCGGCGCGCCGTCCCACAACCGCTACGGCGACGCCGTGCCCTACATGGGCGAGCTGTGGACGCAGCACGCCACCTGCGAGGTGGTGGAGGACGGGCCCGGCGCGGTCGAGCTGATCGTCCGGATCGTGACCCCCATCACGCCCGCCCGGTGGGAGCGCCGGCTGCGGCTCGAGCGCGGCTCGCCGGTGCTGCGGGTCGCGTACACGCTCGAGAACGTGGGCTACCAGCCGTTCGATTTCAACTGGGGCATCCACCCCGTGCAGGCGATCAGCCCGGCCTGCCGGTTCGACGTGCCCGCCCGCGATGCCGAGGTCGACGAGAACGGCGGCGGCACCCTGGGTGTGAAGGGCGATCGCTACGCGTGGCCGATGTTCGGCTCGCTCGACGTGCGTCGCCCGCTGCCGCCCGAGGCCGGGTGCTTCGCCCTCCACTACCTCACCGGACTCGAGGACGGCTGGGTCGCCTGCACCGATACCGAGGCGCGGCGCGGCTTCGGCATGTGCTTCGACGCGACGCTGTTCCCGGTGGTGTGGCTGTGGATGGTCTACGGCGGCTGGCGCGGCTACTACCACGCGATCATGGAGCCGTGGACCGGCTACCCGAGCCCGCTTGCGGAGGCCGTCGAGGCCGGGCGCGTGCGGGCCCTGGAGCCGGGCGAGCGGCTCGAGACGGAGGTCGCCGCCGTGGTCTACGGCGGTGTCGCGTCGGTCTCGCAGCTGCGCGTGGACGGCAGCGTCGTGGCATGACCGACGGCCTGCGCAGTGCCCGCTGGTTCGGCCAGGACGACCTGCCGGGCTTCCTGCATCGGGCGTCCGTCAAGGCGGCCGGCTTCTCGCAGCTCGCCGTCGACGGTCGGCCCGTGGTCGGGATCGGCAACGCGTGGTCGGAGGTCGTCAACTGCAACGTCCACTTCCGCGGGCTCGCCGCCGCGGTGAAGCGGGGCGTGCTGCTCGCCGGCGGCCTGCCGCTCGAGTTCCCGACGATCGCGCTCGGCGAGAACCTGATGAAGCCGACGACCATGCTGTTCCGCAACCTCATGGCGATGGACGTCGAGGAGTCGATCCGCGCCAACCCGTTCGACGCCGTCGTGCTGATCGGCGGCTGCGACAAGACCGTGCCGGCGCAGCTGATGGGCGCCGCCAGCGCCGATGTGCCGGCCATCATCCTGGGCGGCGGCCCGGCCGAGCCGGCGCTGTTCGAGGGCCGCGAGCTGTCGGTCGGCACCGATCTGTGGCGCTACACCGACGAGCTGCGGGCCGGGCGTATCAGCCGCGAGACCTACCACGAGCTCGAGGCGGCGTGGATCCCGTCGCCCGGGCACTGCAACGAGATGGGCACGGCGTCGACCATGGCGTGCGTCACCGAGGCGCTTGGCATGACCCTACCGGGCGCAGCCACGATCCCGGCCGTCCATGCCCGACGAGCGGCCATGGCCGAGGAGATCGGCCGGCGCGCCGTCGAGATCGCCCGCGCCGACCTGCGCCCGTCGCACATCCTCACGCCCGCGGCGTTCGCGAACGCGATTGCGATGCTCGCCGCCATCGGCGGCTCCACCAACGCCGTGCTGCACCTGCTCGCGCTGGCGCGCCGGGTGGGCTACCCGCTCGAGCTCGAGGCGTTCGACGAGATCGCGGCGCGCACGCCGATGGTGGCGAACGTGCGCCCGGCCGGGGAGCACCTCGTCGAGCAGCTCCACCAGGCCGGCGGGGTGCCCACCGTGCTGCGGGCGCTCGGCCCGCTGGTCGACTCGACCGCGCTGACCGTGTCGGGCCTCACGGTGGGCGAGATCGTCGCCGGCGCACGGCCGCCCGACGGCGACGTCGTGCGCGATGCCGGCTCGCCGTTCAAGCCGGCCGGGGGCCTGGCGGTGCTGCGCGGCAGCCTCGCACCCCGTGGCGCGCTGGTGAAGGTCAGCGCGGCGAGCTCCCAGCTCCTCGTCCACCGCGGCCCGGCGCTGGTGTTCGAGGACATCGAGGACGTCGCCCGTCGCATCGACGACCCCGAGCTCGACGTCGGCCCGGACTCGGTGCTGGTGCTGCGGAACGTCGGCCCGAAGGGCGCGCCCGGCATGCCCGAGTGGGGCATGCTGCCGATCCCGCAGAAGCTGCTGCGCGCCGGCGTGACCGACATGGTGCGGGTGTCGGACGCCCGCATGAGCGGCACCGCCTTCGGCACCTGCGTCCTGCACGTCGCGCCGGAGGCCGCCGCCGGCGGGCCGCTGCGCGCGGTGCGCGACGGCGACCCGATCGTGCTCGACGTCCCCGCCCGCCGCATCGACCTCGACATCGCGCCGGACGAGCTCGCCCGTCGCCTCGCCGAGCTGGGTCCGGCCCGGCCGAGATTCACCCGCGGCTACGGCGCGCTGCACCTCGAGCACGTCACGCAGGCCGACGAGGGCTGCGACCTCGACCTGCTCGCGGCCACGCCCGGCGAGGAACCCCAGCGCCTGCCGTACGGGCTCTTCTCCGGCTGGGTCGGGGGCTGGTAGTCAGGCCGACAGGACGGCCCGCGCGACGACGCCGCCGTCCACGCGCAGCTCCGAGCCCGTGACGTAGGCCGCGTCGTCCGACAGCAGCCAGTGGGCCGCCTTCGCCTGCTCGTCCGGATCGGCGAGCCGGCCCATGGGCACCTCGCTCTCGACCACGCGCCGCATCTCGTCGACCTCGCCTGCCGGGACGGGCGCCCACATCAGCGGCGTCTCGGTCGCGCCGGGGGCGAGCGCATTGACGCGGATGCCGGCGGCGGCGTACTCGATCGCCAGGCTCCGCACGAGCGACGCCACGCCGCCCTTCGAGGCGCAGTAGGCGGCCGAACCGCCGGGCGTGGCGACCGACGCGAGCACCGAGGAGAGGCAGACGATCGAGCCGGGCTGTCCGGCTGCGAGGAGCTGGCGGATGACGGCCTGGCAGGTCAGGAACGTCCCGCGCAGGTTGGTCGCCAGCACGAGGTCCCAGGTCTCGACGGTCAGCTCGTGCGACGGGCCCCCGCGATCGAGGCCGGCGCAGCACACGGCGCCGCCCGGGATGCCGACGGTCGCGACGCCGCGGTCGACGGCGTCCGCCAGTGCCGGCGGATCGGTGACATCGACCGCCGCGTGCCACACCGACGTGGCGCCGGCCGCGCGAGCGCGGCCCGCGATCTCCTGCAGCGCGGCGGCCTGGCGGTCGAGCAGGATCAGGGCCTGGCCGCGGGCCGCGGCGACGCGCGCGGTCGCCGCGCCGATGCCGGACGCCGCACCGGTGATGAGGATCGTCGCGGGAGTGGCCAGGCCGGCAGCATACAGGCGCCCACGAGCGGACTCGATTGCCTGATCCGCGCCCTCCGCGGCGACTGCACGGTCGTGATGCAGGCTGACACGATCCGCCCGGTACCGCGACGGGGCCCGGCCAGGCCGGACCCCGAGGCGGTGGATGGCGAAGCGCTCGGCCCCGGAGGGGGAGGGGCAGGTGCCGTATTACGCTTCGAGTGCACCGTATGCGACGCGTCGGCGCGTCGGGGTGACGACTCGGGCTCGGCCCGGTTGCGGTGTGGTGAACCCGCTCCTCAGGCCGGCGTCGCGCCGGCGAAGAAACGCGTCAGGTCGATCTGCAGCTGCGCGAGGGACGGCTCGTGCGTGTACATCATGTGCCCGGCCTCGTAGTAGGCCATCTCGATGTTCCCGCGCAAGGCTCGGGTGCAGGCCGAGGTGGTGCACCGTGTACTCGGTCGCGAAGTACGGCGTGCCGAGGTCGTAGTAGCCGTTGGCGACGAAGACGCTTGCAGGTACGGATTGACGGTCATCGCGCTGCGCAGCGTCTCCGCCACCGACAGGTACCGGTTCTCGTCGCTCGGGGAACGTCCACTGCTCGTTGACCTTCAGCGAGATGATCTCGTACGGCAGGTCGCTCTCGTACCGCAGGTCGCGCCGGACGTAGTCGTTGAAGGCCGCCGTGTACGGCCCGATGATGTTCGTGAAGCTCGGGTCGTACTCGATCTCCTCGCCGGCGGTGTCGCGGTCGAGGCCCGTGAAGCGGCTGTCGAGCCGCCCGACGGTCTTGCCGCTGGCTCGCGGAGCAGCTCCTTGAAGAAGCGCCCGTCGCGGATGCGCAGGTCGGCCCGCTCGACGAACTCCGGCGAGAGCCCGGTGTAGCGCGCGAGCCCCGCGACGACGCGCTCGCGGTCGGCTCGGCGGCAGCGCCGAGCCCTGCAGCAGCGCCGTCGCGTACTCGCCGAGCGCGAACACCTCGGCCTCGCGCAGCGTCGCGCGCAGGTCGGCCTGCAGTTCGGGCGCGAGCAGGCCGTGGTACCACGCGGTGGCCGTGTAGCTGGGCAGGAACAGCACGTAGGGCAGGTCGTTGCCCGACGCCGAAGTCGATGCGTCTGGAAGTTGAGCACGACCGAGATCAGCACGATGCCGTTCAGGAACATGCCGTGGCGGTCCTGCAGGTAGCCCGCGAGGCCGGCGGCGCGCGTGGTGCCGTAGCTCTCGCCGATCAGGAACTTGGGCGATGCTCCAGCGCCGGTAGCGCGTGGTGTACAGCCGGATGAAATCGCCGACCGACTCGATGTCGCGCTTGACGGTGTGGAACTCCTTCGCCTTCTCGCCCTCGACGGGCCGGCTGTAGCCGGTGGTCACCGGGTCGATGAAGACGAGGTCGGTCTCGTCGAGCAGGGTGTACGGGTTGTCGATCGTGCGGTACGGCGGCGGCGGGAGCTCGCCGATCTCGCCCATGGACACCCGGCGGGGGCCGAGCAGGCCGAGGTGCAGCCACACCGACGACGAGCCCGGGCCGCCGTTGAAGGAGAACGTCACCGGCCGCTTGCCCGGGTCGTCGACGCCCTTCCTCGTGTACGCGACGAAGAACACCCTCGCCCGCGGCTTCTCGCCCTCCGACTCGCCCTCGCCCTTGGGCCGCTCCATCTCCTCGCGCAGCACGATCGTCCCGGTGGTGACGGTGTAGCGCACGTCCTTGCCATCGATCTTCATGACGTGCTCGGTCTCGACGATGCGATCCTCGGGCTCGGGCGGGTTCGGCGCCGGCTCCTGGTCGGTCACGTCACGCGCTCCCCACCGGGATGCCCTCGAGTTGGAGCGCGCGGCGGATCGCCCCGGCGGCCTGCTGACCGCTCGCCACGGCCGACTCGGTGTAGGCGGTGCCCATGAAGTCGCCGGCGAGGCGGATCCGGCCCATGTCGCGCTCCAGCGCGGACTGCTTGCGGTAGCGGCCGGGCTTCGGAAACGGGATGCAACGCTGGAACTTGACGAGCAGCGTCTCGGTGACGTGGTCGCGGGTGGCGGGGTACACGTCGTGCAGGGCCTCGAGGAACGTGCGCTCGGTCTCGGCGTCGTCCATCTCGATCAGGTCGAGCGCGCTGCGACCCGACCGGTACAGCATCAGGCTGCCGCCCGGCTGGCGGGCGGCCGAGCGGGGCCGGAGCACGTTGGCCATGTTGAAGATCATGTTGAACGGGCGGTCGGGGGTGGCGAGCGCGTAGAGGTCGTCCCAGTCCTGCGGGCCCGTCTCGTCGGTCAGGACGGCCATCACGCACATCGGGCCGTAGGGGATCGCGCGCAGCACCTCGAGCGTCTCGGCCGGCAGGCCCGGGGCGAGGTCGGCCGCCTGATCGGCGAGCGTGGCGATGACGCAGTGGCGGGCGTGGATCACGCCGCCGGCATGGCGGATGACCACGTGGTCGCCCTCGTCGACCACCGACTCCACGGCGCACCCGGTGCGGACGCGGTCGCCGAGCTCGGCTGCGATGGCGTCCATGAGCGTCTGCGATCCGCCCAGGATGTTGCGCGACAGACCGCCTCCGCTCGACCAGACGAGCGCGAAGTACCCGACTCCCTGGCCGGCGACGAGCTCCTCGGGATCGCCGGTCGATCGGGTCACCGTCGGGCGGAACATCTTGTCGACGGCTTCGGGCACGGGCCCCAGCCACTCGGCGAACGTCTGGTCGCCCAGGAACGACATCGTCCGCATGCGGGTCTCGCGCGGATCCTCGTCGGTGCGCGGGGTCGCTGCCTTCTTGTAGCGCTCGACCGCAAGCCGGATCTTCGAGCCGGCCTTGACCAGCGCCGCCCGGTCGCGATGCGAGAGGGGGAGCCGGAACGGGAACGTCTCGACCCGGCCCGAGGTGACCTTGACCCCGCCGAGCTCGATGGCCGTGAGCCTGCCGGGCACCTCGACGGCCTGGACGCCGGTGTCGGCGATCAGCCTGCCCGAGGCCGTGCCGGCTCCCGCGAAGACATGCGCGCCCACGTTCAGCCAGTAGTCGCCACGGGGCTCCGACCGGATCCGCCCGCCGATCCGGTCGGCGGCCTCGAGGACCACGATGTCGCGGTTGCGGAGATCCCAGGCTGCTGCCAGCCCGGCGATCCCGGCCCCGACCACGACCGCGTCGCGCAGCTCGGTCTTCATGCCGGCGAATGTAGCATCCGGTCGGTGCGCGCGTTCCTGCTGCCCGATCTCGGCGAGGGCCTCCACGAGGCGGAGGTGGTGGAGTGGCACGCGGCGGAGGACGAGGAGGTGCGTGCCGACGACCTGCTGGTGACCCTCGAGACCGACAAGGCCGTGACCGACGTTCCATCGCCCTGGAGCGGGCGTCTGCTGCGGCTGTGCGCGGCCATCGGCGAGACCGTCGCCGTCGGTGCCGCCCTGGTCGAGTTCGACCTCGAGCCCCTCCCCGGCCCACCGGCCGTCGCGTCGCCTCCGCGGCCCGGTACCGGGGGCGACACGCCGGCCTCGGGCCACCGGCCGACGGCAATGCCCGCCGTCCGCGAGCTGGCCCGCGAGCTGGGCGTCGATCTCGGCGCCGTCGCCGGATCCGGCCCGGATGGCGCGATCCTGGTGGGCGACGTGGCCGCGGCCTTCCGGGGTCGCGTGGGCTTCGAGCCCCTGACCGGCACCCGCAGGGCGATGGCGGATGCGATGACGCGCTCGCGCGCCACGGTCGTGCCCGCCACCGTCATGGACGAGGCCCGGTTCGCCGGCGGCGACATCACCTGCCGGCTGATCCGCGCGCTCTGCGCGGCGGCAGGCCACGAGCCGGCGCTCAACGCGTGGTTCGACGGCGATGCCGGCCGCCGCCTGCACGACACGGTCGACGTCGGCCTCGCGGTGGACGCTGCGCACGGCCTGGTGGTGCCCGTGCTGCGCGACGCGGGCTCGCTCGAAGCCGCCGCCCTGCGGGCAGAGGTCGACCGGCTTGCGGCAGCCGTCCGGGATCGCCGGGTCACGGCCGACGAGCTCGCCGGCGCGACCATCACGCTGTCCAACTTCGGCACGGCCGGCGGCCGGTTCGCCACGCCGGTCGTGACGCCGCCCCAGGTCGCGATCCTCGGGGCCGGGCGCGCTCGCGACGGCCTGCTGCCGCTCTCGCTCACGTACGATCATCGCGCGGCGACCGGCGGCGAGGCCGCGCGATTCCTCAACGCCGTCATCCGCGACCTGGAACTGGAGACCTGATGCCACGCTACGAGATCCGCGACGCCGACACCTACGGGCACGCGATCGGGATTCTGCTGCTCGACTACCGCGGCCCGTTCATCCCGGGCGACGTCGGCAACGCCTCCACCTACCGCTATCCCGTGCTCTACAAGCTGGTGAAGGGCCTCACGCTCGACCGCGTCCTGGCCGGCGATCAGACGGTGATCCCGGACATCGTCGCCGCCGCGAAGGAGCTCGAGCAGTTCGGCGTCCGCGGCATCGCCTCGGACTGCGGGTTCCTGATCCAGTACCAGGCGGCCGTCCAGGCGGCAGTGCGCGTACCGGTGTTCATGTCCAGCCTGCTCCAGCTTCCGGCCGTGTCGCTGGCGGTCGGGCGCCGGCCGGTCGGCTGCCTCACGGCCAGCGGCGCCCGGCTGACGCCGCAGCTGCTGGCCCTGGCCGGCGTGGCTGATCCCTCGAACCTCGTGATCCGCGGCATGGAGTCCGAGCCTCACTTCAAGGAGGCGATCCTGGACGAGTGCGGCTGGCTCGACTCGGACCGGATCGAGGCCGAGACCGTCGCCGCCGCCCGCGAGATCCAAGCCGCCCACCCGGACATGGGCGCGATCGTGCTCGAGTGCTCGCTGATGCCGCCCTACGCCCATGCCGTGCAGGAGGCGACCGGCCTGCCGACGTTCGACTTCGTGACCATGATCGACGCCTGGTACGCCGCAACGCACCGCAGCCGGTATCACGGCACCTTCTGACGTGGACGAGGTCGTCGCGACCTTCAGCGTGCGGCTGCGGCGTTTCGTCGGCGTGGATGGCGTCGCGCTGGGTCCGCTGCCGGCCTTCGCCGACCGGCCCGGCGAGCTCGAGGCGATGTACCGCGGGATGGTGCTCGCCCGCCGCTTCGACGCCCGGTGCGTCAACCTGCAGCGCACGGGCCGGCTGGGCACGTACGCCACGGCGCTCGGCCAGGAGGCCGTGCCGATCGGGCTCGCGGCGGCGATGCGACCCGACGACGTGCTCGTGCCGAGCTACCGCGAGGGTGGCGCGCAGCTCTGGCGGGGTGTCGCCGTCGACGAGCTGCTGACCTACTGGGGCGGCGACGAGCGCGGTCATGCCTTCGCCGACCCCGCCGTCGCGGACGACTACCCGGTCTGCATCACGGTCGGCAACCAGGCGCTCCACGCCGCGGGCGTGGCCACGGCGCTGAAGCTGCGAGGCACCGACCGGGCCGTCGTGTGCGTGATGGGTGACGGCGCCACATCCAAGGGCGACGTGTACGAGGCGATCAACGTGGCCGGCGCCTGGCGGCTGCCGGTCGTCTTCGCGATCACCAACAACCGGTGGGCGATCTCGACGCCGGTCGAGCGCCAGACGGGTGCGGCCACCCTGGCCCAGAAGGCCTTCGCCGGCGGCCTCGAGGCGCTGCAGGTGGACGGCAACGACGTGGTCGCCGTCAGGGACGCCGTCGGCGAGGCGCTGGCCCGTGCCCGATCCGGGGAAGGCGGCGCCGTCGTCGAGTGCCTCACCTACCGGCTCAACGACCACAACACGGCCGACGACGCGACCCGTTACCGCGACCCCTCCGAGGTTGCGCAGCGCCGGGAGGACGATCCGCTCGGAAGGCTCCGCGCGCTCCTGGCCGCCCGCGGTGCGACGCCCGATGACGCGGCCCTCGAGGCGGGCATCGATGCCGGACTCGACGCGGCCATCGAGCGCTACCTGGCGGCACCGGCTGCCGGGCCGGAGACGATGTTCGCGCACCTGTTCGCGGCCGGCGGCCCCGGTGCCTGAACTCACACTGGTCGAGGCGGTGAACCTCGCGCTGGCGCGGGCGCTGGCAGAGGACGAGCGCGTGACGCTGCTGGGCCAGGACATCGGGCGCAAGGGCGGCGTGTTCCAGGCCACGGCGGGCCTCGCGGAGCGCTTCGGCACCGAACGCGTCCTCGACACGCCGCTGGCCGAGACCATGATCTCCGGGCTCGCGATCGGCATGTCGACCCACGGCCTCGTGCCCGTCGCGGAGATCCAGTTCCTCGGCTTCATCTACCCGTGTCTCGACAACCTCGCCAACCACGCAGCGCGCATGCGCACGCGCACCCGCGGGCGGCTCACCTGTCCGCTGACGGTGCGGGTCACGCACGGCGGCCTGGTGCATGCGCCCGAGCATCACTCCGAGGCGATCGAGTCCATGCTCGCTCACGTGCCCGGGTTGCGGGTCGTCATCCCGAGCACGCCGCGTGACGCCTACGGCCTGCTGCTGGCCGCCATCCGCGATCCCGACCCGGTGGTGTTCCTGGAGCCCACGCGGCTCTACCGCGCCGGGCGCGAGCAGGTCGACGACGACGGGCGGGCGGCGCCGCTCGACCGCTGCGTCGTGCGCCGTTCCGGCGACGACATCACGCTCGTCGCGTGGGGCGCGGCCATGACGGAGGCGCTGGGCGCGGCCGACGAGCTCGCTGCGGCGGGCGTATCGGCCGAGGTCGTGGACGTGCGGACCATCAGCCCGTTCGATGCCGCCACCGTCATCGCCTCGGCGCGCCGCACGGGCCGCTGCGTGATCGTCCACGAGGGCGCGCACCGGGCGGGGTTCGGCGCCGAGATCGCGGCCCAGCTCGGCGAGCACGCTGCCACCGCCCTGCTGGCTCCGGTGGAGCGGGTGACGGGCTACGACGTCGTCATGCCGCTGCCGCGGCTGGAGCGCGCCTACGTGCCGGACATCGAGCGCGTGCTCGTGGCGTGCCGTCGCGTGCTCGCGTACGCTTGACGCCGTGCAGCACCCCTCGCTCCGGGTGGCCGTCGACGTCGGTGGGACGTTCACCGACGTCTGCGTGCTGGACGAGTCGCTCGCCGACCTGCGGGTGGCCAAGGTGCCCTCGACGCCGGACGATCCCATGGAGGCCGTCATGGCGGGCGTCGCCGAGGCGGGCGTCGATCTGCGCGACGTCGTGCTGTTCTCGCACGGCACGACGGTCGCGACCAACGCGCTGCTGACGCGGCGCTTCCCGTCGGTCGCCATGGTCACGACGAAGGGCTTCCGCGACGTCATCGAGATCCGGCGCGGTACCAAGGCCGATCTGTGGGACGCCTACGCCGACGTCGCCCCGCCGTACGTGCGGCGCCGCGACCGGCTGGAGGTGGCCGAGCGGGTCGGCTATGACGGGACCGTGCTCGAGCCGCTCGACGAGGCCGGCGCGCGCGAGGTGGCGGCCGATCTGCGCCGGCGAGGGGTCGAGACGGTGGCGGTGTGCTTCATCAATGCCTACGCCAACGACGCCCACGAGCGGCGGATGGCCGAGATCCTGGCGGAGGAGCTGCCGGGCGTGGCGGTCTCGACGTCGGCCGAGACGCTCCCGGAGATCTTCGAGCACGAGCGGTTCTCGACGACGGTCGCCAACGCCGTGCTGGCGCCGCTCGTGAACGGGTACGTGCAGCGCCTCTCCGACCGCCTCCGCGATGGCGGGTACGCCGGCGACCTGCTGCTCCTGCATTCGGGCGGCGGCGTCATGACGCCGCGATCGGTCGCGAAGTACGCCGTCCGGCTCGCGGCCTCGGGGATCGCCGCCGGCGCCATCGCCGCCCGGCACGTCGCCGGGCTGTGCGGCTACGCCAATGCCATCGGGCTCGACATGGGTGGCACCTCCACCGACATCTCGCTGGTCTCGGGCGGCGAGCTGCGCGTCACCAAGGAGTGGTTCGTCGAGTACGGCTACCCGATCTGCTTCCCGTCCATCGAGGTGCTCACGATCGGCGCCGGGGGCGGCTCGCTGGCCTGGATCGACGAGGGCGGATCGCTGCGCAACGGCCCCCAGTCGGCCGGTGCCGAGCCGGGCCCGGCCTGCTACGGCCATGGCGGGCGGGAGGCCACGAACACGGATGCCAACGTGGTGCTCGGCCGGCTCGGCGCCGAGCTCGCCGGCGGGGCGATGACGCTCGACGCGGCCCTGGCGGAGGCGGCCGTCGCCGCCTCGGTCGCCGCTCCGCTCGGGCTGGGCGTGCCGGACGCCGCCCGCGCGGTACTGACGATCGCGAACGCCAACATGGCCGACGCCGTGCGACTCATCTCGATCCGGCGCGGCTACGACCCGCGCGAGTTCGCGCTGGTGGTCTTCGGCGGAGCAGGCCCGCTGCACGGTGCCGCCCTCGCCCGGGAGCTGTCGATCCCGACCGTGATCGTGCCGCCCAACCCCGGCATCACGTCCGCGATGGGCTGCCTGCTGGTGGACATCCGCCACGACCTCGCGTCGATGTTCCTGCGCCGGGCCGACGAGGTCGACCCGGCCGAGATCGCGGCCGAGTTCGCGCGTCTCGAAGGCGAGGCCCGCGAGCTGCTCGCGCACGAGGGCGTGGCCGACCACCTCGTCAGCCTCGAGCGCTCGATCGCCATGCGCTATCTCGGCCAGTGGCGGTCGCTGGCCGTTCCCGTCGGGTCGGGCAGCATCGCCGCCGCCGTCGCCCGGTTCCACGACGAGCACGCCAGGGAGTTCTCCTACCGCCGTGACGGTGCGCCCGTGGAGATCTACCAGCTCCAGCTGCGGGCGGTGGGGATCACGCCGAAGCCCGAGGAGCGGCCGCGGCCGGCCGGCGGCGGGCTCCCGGCGCCGGCTGCCCGGCGATCGGTGCGCTTCGACGAGGCGGACGAGCCCATCGAGACGCCGGTGTACCTGCGCACGGATCTGCCGGTCGGGGTCGAGCTGGCGGGCCCGGCCATCATCGAGCAGCTCGATTCGACCTGCCTCGTGCCGCCCGGCGTGACGGCGCGGGTGGACGAGTGGCGCAACATCCGGATGGAGATCGCATGAGCGGCGTCGCCGGCCGGCGGGCGCTCGATCCGGTGACGTTCGAGGTCCTGAAGAACGCGTTCGCGACGTCCGTCGACCTCATGAGCGAGCAGATCCTGCGGACGTGCCACTCGTTCGTGATCTACGCCCGCGACTTCTCGTGCGCGCTGTGCGACGGGAGTGGCGACACGATCATGCAGGGCTCGCAGGACATCGCGGTGCACGTCGGCACCCTGCACTTCACGTGCAAGGCCGTCATCGACGCGTTCGGTGACGACATGCACCCGGGCGACGTGTTCGCGGTCAACGACCCGTACCTCGGCGGCACGCACTTCAACGACGTGCGCATCATCCGGCCGATCTTCCACGACGGACGGATCATCGCGTACGCCCAGGCCAACGGGCACTGGGCGGACATCGGCGGCTCGGTGCCGGGTTCGTTCGACGTCAACGCCCGGGAGCACTTCGGCGAGGGTCTCCGGATCCCGCCCGTGCGGCTCTGGGATCGCGGCGTCTACCGGCCCGACGTCGGCGGGCTGATCTTCTCCAACACGCGGGTGCCGTCGGACTGCGAGGGCGACATGCACGCCCAGGCAGAGGCGACCCGCGCGTGCGAGCGCGAGATCCTGCGCCTGGTCGACAAGTACGGCGTGGAGACGGTCGAGTCGGCCTTCGCCGAGGTGCAGGACTACGTCGAGCGCCTGACCCGACGCCGGATCGCGGCGCTCGGCGACTGCGTGCTGGAGACCGAGGACTACCTCGACCTCGACCCCGCCGGCGGCGAGGGCCTGATCCCGATCCGCATGAAGCTCGAGATCCGCGGCGACCAGCTGCACTACGACCTCTCCGGCTCGCACGCGGCGGTGGGCTCGTTCCTCAACTCCGGCTTCGGTGCGACCTGCTCGGCGGTGTACGCCGGCACCAAGACGTTCTTCCCCGACGTGCCCCTGAACTCCGGCTTCTACCGGGCCGTCACCGTCGATCTCGGTCCGGAGGGCACCGTCGTGAACGCGCCCTGGCCGGTGGCCGTGACCGGGTTCTGCTCGGGGCCGTACGAGAAGATCATGAACTCCTGCTTCGAGCTGTGGTCGCAGGTCATGCCCGAGCGCGCCCTGGCCTGCTCGTTCAACCTCGAGTACCTGCTCGTCGGCGGCCGGGACGCTCGCAGCGAGGGCCGGCCGATCTTCATGTGGTACGACTGGATGGTCGGGGGATGGGGTGGACGAAACGGACGCGACGGCTCCAACGCGACGGCTCCGGTGTTCGGCGTCGGGCTCGCGACGCAGCCGATGGAGGGGCAGGAGCGCCTCAGCCCGGTCGTCACCAGCGAGCACTCGATCAAGATCGACTCCGGCGGACCCGGGCGGTTCCGGGGCGGGTGCGGCGTCGAGAAGGGCGCCTTCCTGACGAAGGCCGAGCGGACCGTGATGTCGTACTGCTGCGACCGCGCCCGATCGATCACGTGGGGTATCCAGGGCGGTCTGCCGTCGATCCCGCACGGTGTCTGGCTCAACCCGGGCGGCGACGATGAGCGGTTCTTGGGCGCGGTCTTCTCGAACGTCTCGATCGATGCCGGTGACTCGTTCACGCGGCCGTCCGCCGGTGGCGGCGGCTACGGCGACCCGCTCGAACGCGAGCCGGGCCGGGTGCTCGAGGACGTCCTGGACGGCTACGTCTCCATCGAGCGCGCCCGCGCCGACTACGGCGTGGCCCTGGTCGAGGCCGGCGGCGAGCTCGGCGTCGACGAGACCGCCACCGCTCGCGAGCGGGCCGCGATTCGCGGCGCCCGGCGCGGCTGGCTGGCCGAGGACGCCGCATCGGTGGCCGCGCGCTACCGCGCCGGCGAGCTCTCGGTGCTCGACCTCTGCCGGCGCTACGGCGTCATCGTCGACTGGGGCACGGGCGAGCTCCTGCCCGAGTCGACGCGCCAGTTCCGGACGATGCTCGAGCGCCGCGCGGCGGCGCACTGGGGGTGATGGGGATGTTCTGCCTGATGATCGAAGGCCAGGAGGGGGTGACCCTCGACCAGTGGCTCGCGCTCGCCGAGGCGTGTGAGCGAACCGGCTTCGAGGGCCTGTTCACCTCCGATCACTACGGCTCGGCCTTCGACCAGGAGGGCCGCGACGCCCTCGACGTCTGGGGTGTGCTCTGCGCGCTGGCGGCCCGCACCTCGCGGATCAGGCTCGGCACCATGGTCTCGCCCGTCACGTATCGCCTCCCGGCGGTCATCGCGAAGCTCGCCGTGACGGCCGACCACGTCGCAGCCGGCCGGGTCGAGCTCGGCCTCGGCGCCGGCTGGCACGAGCGCGAGCACGAGGCGTTCGGGTTTCCGTTCCCGCCACTTGGCGACCGCATCGGCATGCTCGGCGAGCAGTGCGAGATCGTCACCCGCCTGTTCGCCGGCGAGGAGCTCACCTTCCACGGAGCGCACTACGCGCTCGAACGGTGCCGGCTGCTGCCGCTGCCGGTGCAGGCCCACCTCCCGCTGATCCTCGGCGGCAGTGCGAAGCCGCGCACCGCCGCGCTGGCCGCGCGCTTCGCCGACGAGTACAACATGGTCGACGCCGGCCCGGCCGAGTGCCTCGCCGCGCGCGGCCGGCTCGACGCCGCCTGCGAGGCCGTGGGCCGCGATCCTGCCTCGCTGCGGATGAGCCTCATGACCCGGTGCGTGATCGGCGCCGACGAGGCCGGCTACCGCGCCCGGCGCGACCGCGTGTGCCGGCTGGCCGGCGAGGATCCTGCGGCGGTGCCGGCCGAGGAGGAGGCGAACTGGATCGCCGGCACGCCCGATCGCGTGCAGGAGCAGGTCGAGGCCTACCGCGCGGCCGGTATCGAGCGCTTCTTCCTGCAGCACGTCGACCACGGCGAGCTCGACTCGATCGGCCTGCTCGCCGAGACCCTCATCTAGGCTAGCCGACGTCCCAGAACACGGACTCGGCGGGCCCGGGGTCGTCGGCCGGCGCGTCCGTGCCCGCGGCGATGAGCCGTGCGAGCTCCTCGAGGGTCGCGGTCTGGTCGACGTCGGTCGCGCTCTGCGGGATGCAGGCGACGACACCGTCCGGGCGTGTTTCGATGCGGAGCGGCACGCCCACCGCCTCGGCGAGCGGCGCGACGCGGTCGCCGAGCACGACCGCCGCGTCCTCGCCCCGCAGCAACCGCACGGCGATCGTCAGCAGCTCCTCGCGACGGCGAACGCGACGCTCCTCGTGGTCGCGTGCCTGCCGGAGGCGGCCCGCGATCACCGCGACGGCCAGCGCGACCACCGTGTAGACGACGAGCGCGGTCACGCCGGCGCTGGTGTCGATGGTGAGCGAGTAGTACGGCGGGATGAACAGCACGTTGTAGAGCACGGCGCAGATCACGGCCATGCCGAGCGCGACGGCCCGGCCCGAGAGGGCGGCCACCAGCGGCGGGATGATCAGCGCCAGCCCGATCGTCTCCGCGCTCACGCTGCCGCGCAGAGCGAGCAGCGTGACGAGCAGGATGACGAGCACCCAGATCGCCGCGGCCATGCGCTCGAGCACCTGCCACATCCGCTCTGACTGCGGGAGCTGCGTGTCCATACCCGAAGCTTACGCCGAGCATCTAACGGCCCGCTTGCGGTGCGCCCCGGCGCGTAACGATCGTGCAACGGCGCACGGCTCCCGCACGGCCAGCGCGCAAGACCCGCCGGCTACCCCGCGACCGACGAGACGATGTGGCCCACGGCGAACCCGAGTCCGGCCGAGATGGTGCCGACGACCGCGACCTGGACGCCAGACCGCAGGACCGCCATGCGCGCCACCCGGCCCTTGGCGACGCCGAGCGCGAACAGCGCCACCAGCGTGCAGACGAGGCTGACGATGAGCGCCGTGGAGAGCGGGAACACGAGGTAGGGCCACAGCGGGATCAGAGCGGCGCCGAGGTACGTGAGGCCGACCACGAGCGCGTCGCCCAGTGCCGCGCCGCCGGAGTCGGGCGACAGCCCGAGCTCCTTCTGGATCTTGGTGCGCAGGAACACGTTCGGGTTCGCCGCGAGGCCGCGGGCGACCTGGTCGGCGCTCTCGGCTGGAAGGCCCTCCTGCTCGAGGATGATCGCGAGCTCGAGGATCTCCCGCTCCGGCTCGTCCACGACCTCCTGCCGCTCGAGCTCGATCTCGGAGGCGTAGAGCTTCTCCTCCGCCTCGCTGGCGAGGTACGACCCGCTGCCCATCGCGACCGCTCCGGCGACGGCCTCGGCCAGGCCGGCGACGATCACCAGCGTCCTGCTCGGGTTCGCGGCCGCCATGCCGGTGACGACCCCGAGCGGCACGAGCAGGCCGTCCTGCGCGCCGAGCACGAACTCGCGGACCCGCGACATCTTCGCGATCCGTTCGGCCTCGCCGAGGGCGTGGTCGTGGATGTGGATCTCGGCTTGCTCGCGGGCGTCCATCTGGCGGGCAAGCCTAGCCGACGCCGCCGGCCCGCCGGTCCCGGTCTGGGGCGGAGGTCGTGGCTGATTCGTTGGCCGCGATCCGACGCGGTATCGTTGACGGCATGACCGGACCGGTCTCCGAGATCAGCGCGGCAGAGCTCGAGCACGAGCTGAGGCGCGGGGATCCGGTCACGGTCGTCGACACCCGCGATCCGGCGAGCTTCGCAGCCTGGCACGTCACCGGACCGGGGGTGCGGCTCCTGAACCTCCCGGAATACTCGATCGCGGAGGACCCCGCCGCGGCCGCCGGCGCGATCGGCGACGGACAGCCGGTGCGCGTGATCTGCGCCGCGGGCAACGCCTCCGCACGCGTCGTCCGGCTGCTCGCCGGGCGGCTGCCCGACCTCCGGAATGTCACGGGCGGCATGATCGCGTGGTCGCGGGTGCTGGTCGACGCGACCATCTCCCTGCCGTCGGGGACGACGGTCGCCCAGTTCCGGCGCGAGGCCCGCGGGTGCCTGTCCTACCTGGTCGCCTCGGCCGGAGAGGCCCTCGTCGTCGATCCGGCACCCGATCCCGAGCCGTATCTCCGCCGCGCATCCGTGCTCGGCGTGCGCATCGCCCACGTCGTCGACACCCACGTCCACGCTGACCATCTCTCGGGCGGCCGTGACCTCGCGGCCCGGACGGGCGCGGCCCTCCACCTCTCGGACCGCGCGCTCGCGCGCGGCCTCGCCTATGCGGTCGCGCCGATCAGCGATGGCGATCGCCTGGAGGTCGGCACGGCCCGCGTCGAGGTGCTCGCACTCCCGGGGCACACCACCGACATGACCGGGCTCCTGGTCGATGGCGCGGCGCTGATCGGCGGCGATGCGCTGTTCGCCGACTCCGTCGCCCGGCCCGACCTGGAGGTCGGCGACGCCGGTGCCGGCGACGCCGCGCGCCTCCTGTACGCGACGATCGAGGAGCGGGTCGGCGAGCTGCCGGGCGAGATCCTGCTGCTGCCGTGCCACTACGCCGGCGGCCGTCTCGACGGGCCGATCGCGCCCACGCTCGAGCAGGTGTGGCAGGCCGTGCCCGAGCTGCAGATGGCCGAGGCGGCCTTCGTCGAGCGGGTGCTGGCCGACATGCCGCCGCGTCCGCGCAACTACCTCGAGATCATCGCCGTCAACCTCGGTCAGCGTCCGCTCGACGCGGACGCCGCCCGCCTGGAGGTGGGCGCCAACAACTGCGCTGCCCGCAAGAGCTGGGACTCGTCGGCCGCGTGATCGCCCGCGACGCGCACGCGTACATCCGCGGGTGCGGCGATGAGCTCATCGAACGGCTCTCGGCGCTGGTCGCCTGCGAGACGCCGTCGCGGGACGTCGATGCGCTCGCCGCGGGCCGAGACCTGCTCGCCGGCTGGTTCGGCGAGATCGGCGACGAGGTCGTCCGCACCGACCATGCGAGCGGTACGCACCTGGCATTCGCGCGCGGCCAGGGCGGCGTGCTGCTGCTCTGCCACTACGACACCGTGTGGCCCGTCGGGAGCGTCGCCGCCCGTCCGTTCCGGGTCGAGGACGGGTGGGCGTGGGGGCCGGGCGTGTTCGACATGAAGGCGGGCATCATCACCGCCATGGCCGCCGTCCAGGCAGTGCGCGAACTGGCGCCCGACGTCCCGTTCACGATCTCGCTGACCCCGGACGAGGAGATAGGGAACCCGTGCACGCGCGAGCGGCTGGGCCGGCTCGCGACCGAGGCCGCCGGCGTCCTCGTGCTCGAGCCGTGCCTCATGGGCGGTGCGCTCAAGACCCGGCGCAAGGGCATCGCGGAGGCACGGGTGGCGGTCACGGGCCGCGCCGCCCACGCCGGCGTCGAGCCGCACCGGGGAGCGAGCGCCGCCGTCGAGTGCGCCCACGTGGCATTGGCCGCGGCCCGGCTCGCCGACCCGGCAGTCGGCACGACGGTCAACGTCGGCGTCCTGCGCTCCGGCGAGGTGCGCAACGTGGTCGCCGCGGCGGGCGAGATCGTGCTCGACGTGCGCGGCTGGACGGAGGGGGAGATCCAGCGCGTGCTCGATCGGCTCGCGGCGATCGAGCCATCCGTCGCCGGGTGCTCCATCGCGGTCGCCGCCGAGATCCACCGGCCGCCGATGGAGCGCACCACGGCCTCCGCCTCGCTGGCCGCCACCGTGGCGCGAGCCGGGCGCGACCTCGGTCTCGAGATCGGCGAGGGCGAGGCGGGCGGTGGCAGCGAGGCCAACCTCGCCGCCGCGGCCGGCGCCGCCGTGGTGGACGGGCTCGGTCCGGACGGCCGGGGGGCGCACGCCACGGACGAGCGGGTGGTGATCGATTCGATCTTCGAGCGCGCCGCGCTCGTCGCCGGGACGATCTTCTACGCTGCTGGCCCAGGTCGGTAGGAGGCGCGGTGCGGGAACGGGCGAGGGTGGTCGTGATCGGCGGCGGGATCACCGGCGCGAGCGTCGCCTACCACCTCGCGCGCGCCGGCCTCAGCGATGTGGTGCTGGTCGAGAAGGGCGAGCTGACGAGCGGCGCCACCTGTCACGCGGCGGGTCTCGTGACCATGTTCAACCCGTCGCCGGCCATGATGCGGTTCCGGCGCTACTCGATCGACCTGTACACGGAGCTCGACGTCTTCGAGCGCACCGGCGGCCTGCGCATCGCGTCGAGCCCTGCGAGCCTGATGGAGCTGCGCCGGGGCGCGAGCCGCGCCCGCGGCATCGGCCTGGACGTGGAGCTGGTGTCGGCCGCCGAGGCGGTGCGCCTGATGCCGGCCGCGTCGCCGGCGTCGCTGGAGGGCGCGATCTGGGTGCCGGGCGACGGCCACCTCGACCCCCACACGGCGACCCACGCGCTGGCCGCCGCCGCCCGCGCGCTGGGCGTGGACATCGAGACGCATTGCCGGGTGACCGGCATCGAGCTCGGCCCCCGACGCGAGGTGCGGGCGGTGAACACCGACCGGGGGCGGATCGAGACGGAGGTCGTCGTCAACGCCGCCGGGATGTGGGCACCGCGCGTGTGCGCGATGGTCGGGGCCTTCGTCCCGTCGGTCCCGGTCGATCACCAGCACATCGCGCTCAAGGCCGTCGCCGGCCACGAGGTCGAGCGCGACATGCCCTGCTTCCGGGACGTCGACAACCTCGTCTACGGCAAGTCGGAGTCCGGCGGGATCCTGTTCGGCGGCTACGAGCCCGATCCCGTCGCGCGGTTCGAGGACGGCGCGCCCTGGGACCACGGCGCCCGCTCGTTCCCGCCCGACGAGGAGCGCTTCGCGCTGCTCATGGACGGCGCCGTGCGCCGCTTCCCGTTCCTCCGCGATGCCGGCGTGGCCGCGCTCGTCTGCCACCCCGACGCGATGACGCCCGACGGCAACCCGCTGGTCGGGCCGCTGCCCGACGTGCCCGGCTTCCACCTGGCGGCGGGCCTCTCGCTGAACGGCTTCGGCGGTGCCGGCGGGATCGGCAAGACCGTGGCCGAGTGGATCACCGCCGGCGAGACCGAGTGGGACGTGCAGGCATACCGTCCCTGGCGGTTCGGCGCCCCCTACCGGGACGTGGCGTTCCAGTCCGCGGCCGGCCGCGAGGTCTACCGCTACTACTACCGGCTGCGCTACCCGCTCGACACCGACGAGTGGGGCCGGCCGCAGCGTCGCTCGGCCCTCGACGACCGGCTCCGCGACCTGGGCGGGGTGTTCGGCTCCAAGAACGGGTGGGAGCGCGTCGACCACGTCGATCCGGGCCGGCCGTGGCGCCGGTCGGGCGCCGATCAGCGCGGGTTCGGCTGGCAGCGGCCGCCGTGGTTCGAGCTGCTCCGCGCCGAGCACGAGGCGTTCCGCGAGCGGGTCGGCATCATCGACATGACGTCGTTCGGCAAGATCGAGGTGACCGGGCCCGACGCGCTCGCCCTGCTCGACCGGGCCTGCGCCAACCGCATCGACCGGCCGGTCGGCTCGGTGGTCTACACGCAGATGCTCGACGACCGGGGCGGCATCGTCGCCGATGTCACGGTCACCCGCCTGGGCGACGACCACTTCCGGGTCGTGACCGGCGCGGCCGTGATCGACTCCGACCTTGGCTGGCTGCGCCTGTCGGTGCGCGATGGCGAGCAGGTGACCCTGCGCGACGCGTCGGAGGAGCTCGCCGTGATCGGCCTGTTCGGGCCGCGGGCCGAGGCGATGGTCGACACCGGTCGCGAGCCGTTCCCGCTGCGGACCGCGCGCCCGGTCACCATCGGCGGCGCCGAGGTGCTCGCGCAGCGCATCTCGTACGTCGGCGAACCGGGCTACGAGCTGTACGTCGCGCCGGACTGGGCGGTGCAGGTGTGGGACCGGCTGTGGGCGGCCGGGCAGGAGCACGGCATCCGCGCCTGCGGCTACCGCTCGCTCGATGGCCTGCGGATGGAGAAGGGCTACCGCTACTTCGGCACCGATCTCACCGCCGGCGACACGCCATTCGAGGCAGGCCTCGGCTTCGCCGTCGCGCTCGACAAGGGCCCGTTCCGCGGCCGCGACGCCCTGCTCGGCCGCCCCGAGCCGGCTCGCCGCCTGCGGACGCTCGCCGTCGGCGGCACCGACTACCTCTGCCTCTACGGCGGCGAGGCGGTCTGGTCGGGCGGCGAGGTCATCAGCCGGCTCCGCTCCGCCGCCTACGGCTTCACCGTCGGTGCGAATCTCGGCTACGCGTACCTGCCCACCGACCTGGCCCCGGACGCCGACCTGGCCGTCGAGCTGTTCGGCGAGCTGGTGCCGGCCGTCGTGACGGCGTAGCCGATGGCGCTCTTCCCCGGCATATCGCGGCGGGGAGCCGTCTTCGCCGGGCTCGCCACGGCGGTGGCGTGGTCCGCCTGGATGTCCATCGTCTGGCTCCGTCCGCAGGCGCCTTGCGACCCGGAGACGACGTGTGGTCTGGAGGCCGCTGACGCCGCCGTGCTCACCGTCGAAACGCTCCCTGCGCTGGTCCTACTCGCGGTCACGGCGGGTCTGGTCGCCGCGCGGGCAGTGCCCCCTGCCGAACGGCCGCGGCTGCGGCGACTCGCAGCGTGCGGAGCGGCCTGCGTTCTCACCGCGCCCATCGCGATGTGGCTCGCCCTATGGCCGATCGGGGATTCGCCCGGGGCCGCCGACTTCCTGATTCCCGCGGGTGCCACCGCCTGCGCGATCGTCACGACCTTCGCGCTCGTCGGCGGTGTGCGGGTCAGGCGACGGGGTCGGCCGCTCGCCGATTCTTCTCGCTCAGGCGCCGATTGAGCGGGTCGTCGTTGGCACGTCGCCCGTTGTCATCGACGCTCGTGATCGTCGGCCCGGCGGCCGTTCGCAAACTGAGGCCATTTCAATTGGTGGTAAGGCACTGACAGCGTCAGTGCCTTACCACTAGGTCGCGCTCCGGCACGATCGACCAGCGGGCGGCGGTGGTGCGGAGATCGTCGTCGAGGGGCCACGCGTCGGCGCGCTCGTCGCCCTGGTGGGTCGGGGAGCCGCCCTTGAGGGCCATGCAGTTGGCGTTGTCGCCGATGGCCGAGATGGCCGCGATGTCATCGGCGGTGAGGACGATCTCGTGCGGCACGGCGGCGAGCTCGGCGCGCTGCTGCTCGACCGGCTTGGCGCCCGGGCCGCGCTCCTGCAGCAGGGTCGGTACGACGCTGCGCACGGCGGGCTGGGCCAGCGTCCACTGACAGGCCAGCTGGAGCGGGGTGAGCCCGTGGCGCGCGGCGATCGGACGCAACAGGTCGATGCGTTCCCGGCCCTGTTCGATCCAGCCGGCCGGCCGGAAGGCGCGGTGATCGGACGGCCCGAGCTGATCGGGCGAGGCGAGCGAGTCGTGGAAGAGGCCGCCGTAGTCGACCACCCGCGCGAGCACCTTGACGCCCTGCTCCTCGCACGCCGGGAGCACCATCCGGCCGGGCCACGGCTCGAGCGGGTTGAGGATGACCATGGCCCAGTCGATCTGGGCGCCGAAGCGTTCGACGCAGCGGATGATGTCGAGCGTGAAGCCGTTGGCCGGTCCGGGCGCGACGCCGATCTGGCCCGTCAGGCCCGCGTCGCGAAGTCCGGCCATCGCGTCCCAGACAGCGGGCGACGAGTAGCCGGTGCGATCCGGGTTGTGCAGCAGGAGGACGTCGAAGTGGTCGACGCCGCACCGTTCCAGACTCCGTTCGCACGCCTCGCGGAGGTAGCCGGCGTAGGCTTCGGGCCCGCGCAGATGGCTGTCGGTGAACCGCGGGAAGCCCTTGGCGCCGTCCCGCTGGCCCTCGTAGAAGTCGTGGCCGATCGTGCCGACGAGGCAGAACGAGCTGCGGTCGAGGTCCTCGATCGCGGCACCGACGGCCTCGTCCGCGGCGCCCTGGCCGTACACGTCGGCGGTGACGACGGTGTCGACGTCGGGGCCGGGTCGCAGGACGACGTGAAGTCGGTCGTCGGGCACGGGCTCGCCGAAGTGCATGAAGCGCCCGCCCGACCAGCTGCCGAGCGCCACGTGTCCGAGGTCGCGCATGGCCGGAGGCTACTTGATCGCGAGCGGGTTCACCGGCGATCCGACCGCCCCGATGAACGGCAGCGGCGGGGCGCTGAACAGGAACTCCCAGACGCCGTCGTCGCGGCAGTCGGCGGCCAGCGCGTCGAGTTCGAAGATCTCGCCGACCAGCAACCCCATGTAGACGATGCCGATGGCGTGGATCGGCAGCGGCAGCTCCCCGACCCCTGACGGGATCACCTCGAACGCCCAGTTGTCGCACGCGACCGCCGCCACGCCGCGCTCGTGCAGCCACGGCAGCGAGTCGATGCCGAGGCCCGGCTCGTCCTGCTCGATGAACTCGTCCCAGGCGCCGGCCCGCTGGATGCGGCCGAGGTGGCCGGTGCGGATCAGCAGGGCATCGCCCTCGCCGACGTCGACGCCCTGAGCGGCGAGCGTCGCCTCCAGCTCCTCCGGCGTGATGTGGTGGTCGGGCGCGAGCGACTCCACGCCCGCGTGCCCGGCGACGTCGGCGAGCACACCGCGCGTCACGACCGCGTCGCGCAGCACGGCGATGTCGTTCTTCTGCGCGCCCTTCGCGCCCACGAGCGCGCAGTCCCGGCCGTTGTACATGCAGTAGTCGTGGAACACGTGGGCCAGCGAGTCCCACTGGGTCGCCGCCTGCAGGCTCATGACGACCATGTCGTCCGCGAACCCGTGCCCGGCGATGCCGAACGCGGCCTGCTGCCCGGCCCTCACGTCGGCGCCGGTCGCGACCATCGACCGCTGCGGGTTGAGACGGAAGCTCGGCTTCACCTGCGGCGTGTCCGGTGCGAAGTCGACCGCCAGCGAGAAGCTGCGTCCCTTCCGCACCAGCGTGGCGGCCGCGACCCGCTTGGCCTCGCTGATCAGGTTGGCGGTGCCGAGCTCGTCGTCGGCGCCCCACCGGCCCCAGTTCGACACGCGGCGGATCACGTCGGCCGGATCGGGCAGGGCCATCAGAGGCTCCGCAGCCGTGGGAGCACCGTCTCGCCGAACAGGCGCATGCTGGCCTGCGCGGTGTCGTAGGGCATGCCCGCGTAGCTGAAGGCGAAGGCGATGTGATCGGTGCCCGTGACCTCGCGGACATGTGCCACCTTCTCGACCAGCGCGTCCGGCGTGCCCCAGAGCTGCGTGGAGGCGAAGGCGTCGAGCTCGCCCGCGGCGTCGGCCCCCAGCCCGTAGTGGTGGATGGCGGTGCGGCGGTAGCCGCGAGCGTGCCGCATGCCGAGCTCCTCCGCCCGGCCCGGGTCGCGGTCGCAGTAGGAGAACGCCAGCACGACCGGTGCCGGCGGCTCCGAGCCGTGGGCCGCCAGGAACTGCCGACGGTGGCCCGCGACCTGCTCGCCCACCTCGTCCCAGGATCGCAGCGAGATCCGCAGCAGCCCGGCGCCGACCTCGGCGGCGCGGGTGATCGAGAACGGCGAGCCGGCCGCCATGAAGATCCTGCCGTCGAAGGAGGCCCGCGGTGCCGGGCGCACCTCGAGCGTCGGCTGGCCCTCAGCCTCGATCCTGCCACTGCGGAGTGCCGCGAGGATCAGGTCGAAGGACGCGTCGAAGCGCTTGCGGCCCTCGTCCAGGTCCATGCCGAAGGCATTGAACTCGCGCGCAGCCTCGCCCTTCCCGACGCCGAACAGGAACCGGCCGCCGGACAGGTAGTCGAGCACGATCGCACCCTCGATCACCCGCAGCGGGTCGTTCCACGGCAGCACGACCACCATCGAGCCGAGCGTGATGCCCGGGTAGCGGCCGGCCACGTACGACAGCACCTGCAGCGGTGCCGGGGCCAGGTTGTAGTCGCCGAAGTGGTGCTCCGTGACCCAGAACGACGAGAAGCCGTACTCGCCGACCAGGTCGATCATCTCGAGCTCGCATTGCATCCGCTCCGCATCCGCGCGGCGCGGGTTCTCGTCCTCGTCGAGGACGTTCCCCTGGGGGAACATGGCGTATCCGACATGCATTGGCCGGGTATGCTCGCAGAAACCGGAGGGCGGGAGGGGACATGGCCCACGAGCTGCCGATCGACTCGGGGACGGTCGCGCGTTTCGTCGAGATCGCGACGTTCATGCGCGCGCCCCGCATCCCCGACCTCGAGCGGGTCGACATCGGCCTGTTCGGGATCCCGTTCGATCTCGGGCTCGCCTACCGGCCCGGCTCCCGCCACGGCCCGGCCGCGGTGCGCGAGGCGTCCCGCGTGATCCGCCGCGTCAACCCGACCACCGGCATCTCCCCGTTCGAGCGCTGCCAGGTCGCCGACCTGGGCGACGTCATCGTGCATCCCTACGATCTCGATGCCTCCGTCGCCGCCATGGAGGGCTTCGTCCGGACCCTGACCGACCACGCCGTGGCGCCGGTGGCGATGGGCGGCGACCACCTGATCACGCTGCCCGTGCTGCGCGGCCTGTACACGGGCACGCCGATCGGCGTGATCCAGTTCGACTCGCACTCCGACACCCTCGACACGTTCTACGGCCGCTCGATCACGCACGCCACCACCATGCGCCGGGCCGTCGAGGAGGGCATCTGCGACCCGCGCCGCACGATCCAGATCGGGCTGCGCGGGACGATGTGGGATGGCGCCGACTTCCAGTACGCGCTCGACTGCGGCATGCGCTGCATCACCTACGACGAGTACGAGTCCCTCGGCCGGGCTGCCGTGATCGACGAGATCCGACGCGTCGTCGGCGACGGCCCTGCCTACGTCACGTGGGACGTCGACGGTCTCGATCCGGTGTACGCCCCGGGTACCGCGGTGCTCGAGCCCGGCGGCATCTCGATGCGCGACGCCCAGGTGATGCTGCGGTCGATCACGGGGCTGCAGGTGATCGGCGGCGACGTGGCCGAGGTGGCGCCGCCGCTCGACCCGACCGGCGTCACCGTCACGAACGCGGCCAACCTGATGTTCGAGATCCTCTGCCTGGTCGCTGCTGCCCGCTGAGAGGCGTCAACCCAGGATGCGCAGCGACGCCGGCTCGAGGTGCACCGTCACCGGCGTGCCCTGCGGGCCGTAGTCGGCCGACCCCGCGTTCGTGACGAGCGAGCGGATCAGCTCGCCGCTGACCAGGCGCACGCGCACGTCGAGCGTCGAGCCCACGAAGACGACCCGGTCGATCATCGCCGGCAGCCGGTTCTCGCCCGTCGTGCCGGCCGGCTCGACGACGACGCGCTCGGGCCGGATCACGGCCTTGACGGAGCCCGGCATGTCGAGCGCGCCCTTCTCGGCGCGCAGCGTGTACTCGCCGACCTTCAGCAGGCCGTGCCCGGCCGATTCGCCGACGAGCATGTTCGAGACGCCGAGGAACTCGGCCACGAACACGGTCTCAGGGTGCTCGTAGACCGTCTGCGGGTCGCCCACCTGCTCGACCTTGCCGAGGTTCATCACCGCGACGCGGTCGCTCATGGTGAGCGCCTCTTCCTGGTCGTGGGTGACGTAGATGAACGTGATCCCCAGCGTCTGCTGCAGGGTCTTCAGCTCGACCTGGAGGTCCTTGCGCAGGCGCGCGTCGAGGGCCCCGAGCGGCTCGTCCAGCAGCAGCACCCGCGGGTTGAGGACCAGCGCCCGGGCGAGCGCGACCCGCTGCTGCTGACCGCCCGAGAGCTGCGTCGTGCGGCGCTTCTCGAACCCCGTCAACTGCACCAGGGCCAGCGCCTCGTCGACGCGCTTTCGCGCCTCGTCCTTGGTGACCCGCTTGTACTTGAGGCCGAACGCGACGTTGTCGGCGACGCTCTTGTGCGGGAACAGGGCGTAGCTCTGGAACACGGTGTTCACGTCGCGGCGATGCGGCGGCGTGCCGGACATGTCGACGCCGTCGAGCAGGATCTGGCCCTCGTTCGGCCGCTCGAAGCCGGCGATCATGCGCAGCGTCGTCGTCTTGCCGCACCCGGACGGGCCGACCATCGAGAAGAACTCGCCGGAGGGCATCTCGAGGGTGATGCCATCCACGGCGGCCACGTCGCCGAACAGCTTGACGACCTCCTGCACGGTCACCTGCCCGCCGCTGCTCATCCCATGCCCCCGATCGACTCGATGCTCGCACCCTCGCCGTGGTTGCGGGATACCCGCCGGACGATCATGTACGCGATGGCGAGCGCGATCAGCGTCAGGACCACCATCACCGAGCCGAGCGCGTTCAGCGCCGGTGTCGGCGCTGCACGGGCCGCGGAGTAGAGCTTGATCGGCACCGTCTCGGTGGTGACGTCCTTGGACAGGTACGAGGTGACGACGAAGTCGTCGATCGACAGCGCGAACACGATCAGCACGCCCGAGAGGATCGCGGGCATCAGCAGCGGGAACAGCACCCGCATCAGCACGTCGCGCGGCGGCGCGCCGAGGTCGGCCGCGGCCTCCTCGTACTCCTTGCCGATCGATCCCAGGCGGCCGCGCACGATCACGACGACGTAGGAGATCGAGAACGTCACCTGGCCGATCACCTGGGCGCCCGTGCCCAGCCCGAAGGCCGTGAAGATCTTCGTGAAGGCCAGGAACAGCGCAACGCCCATCACCAGCTCGGGCGTGACCAGCGGGATCAGCATCAGCACGTTCGACCCGGTGCCCATCCGCGAGCGCCACCGCTGCAGCCCCAGCGCCAGCGCCACGCCGAGCGGCGTCGCGATCGCCATCGAGAACACGGCCAGCACCATCGAGTGCACGAGGGCGTTGCGCAGATCGGTGTCGTGGAGCAGCGACGAGGTCGGGTCGCCGTAGATCCAGCGCATCGAGAAGCCCTGCCACACGGTTCGCGACCGGCCGTCGTTGAACGAGAAGGCCATCGCCACCACCACCGGCAGCAGCGACCAGAACACGTAGGCCCAGGAGATGAACTTCAGGAACCGCGGTTCTCCCCACGGGTTGGACAGCCAGGTCCTCATCGCAGGGCCTCGCGGGTCGAGCGGTGGGTCTCGCGCAGGTAGTAGATCATCAGGATCGCGAGCAGCAGCGAGAGCACCATGGTCAGGGCCGCGCCCAGCGGCTTCTGGGTGCCGATCCGGATCGCCTGGTCGATCTGGTTGCCGATCATGTTCGTCGCCGGCGATTGCGAGACAAGGTCGTTGGTGTAGTAGTCGCCGAACATCGGCAGCGCGATCAGCACGATGCCGCCCAGCACGCCGGGACGCGACAGCGGCCACGTCACCCGGACGAACGCTCCGCGGGGACTGGCGCCGAGATCGCGGGCCGCTTCGATCAGCCGCTGATCGATCCGGTCGATGGCCGCGAAGATCGGCAGGATCAGGAACGGCACGTAGCCGTACACGAGGGCGATGACCACGCTGATCCACTGCCCGTCGAGCCACCCGGCGCCCTGGTCGAGCAGACCGACCGACCGGAACAGGCTGTCGATGCCGAAGAACCCGAGGATCCGGGTCACGTAGCCGTCGTCGGCCAGGAGGCCGATCCACGCGAACATCCGCATCATGTAGCTGATCCAGAACGGCAGCACGATGCCCAGCAGCAGCAACCCCCGCCAGCGCCCCGCCTTGCGCGCGACGTAGTAGGCGACGGGATAGCCGAGGGCCAGCGAGAGCGCCACGGCCAGGCCGACCATGCCGAACGTGCGCAACAGGACCCGGCCGTACACCTCGCGTGGACCGATGCCCTGCAGGATCTCCGTGTACCACCCGATGTTCCAGTTCAGCGGGTTCCAGTACGGCACTGCCTGGAAGAACTCGTCGAAGGTGCCGAACGAGACCGCGACCACGGCGTAGAACGGCACCACGAAGAAGATCGCGAGCCACACCACCCCCGGGAGGGAGAACGCACGCCAGATCCATCGCGGGTACATGCCGTCAGCCCGCGTTGAACGTCTTCCAGGCCGTGTCCCAGGTCGACTGGCCGGCCGCGGTGAGCGGGCATGCCGAGGCGCCGGCGGCGAACTGGTCCTGGGTCACGATGGCCGCCGAGATGGTGGCCGGCAGTGCCAGCTTCGACGACAGCAGCGCGGCGTCGATCGAGTTGATCGGGGGCTGGTAGCCGTTGAAGTTGGCCATGTTGTTGTAGGCGTTCGTCTCGTCCAGCATGAAGTTCAGGAATGCGTGGGCGAGGACCGGGTTCTTGCCGCCGGCCATCACGGACATGGTGTCGTTGGAGCACGGCCCGCCGGTTGGCTGCGTCCAGTACGACAGCACCGTCGACGGCACGCCCTTGGGCATGTAGTAGACGGCGTTCGCGATCATGTCCCCCGACCAGGCCTGCGAGAGGTTCGAGCGGCCCTCGGCCAGGGTCTCGTACTGCTGCACGGTCACCTTCGGGCGGGCGGTCTTGGTGAGCTCCTGCAGGCTCGCGAGGGCCTTGTCGATGATGGCCGGGTCCTCGGTGTTGTAGTCCGTGTCGCCGTTGTGGAGCATCGCCATGTAGAGCGTGTCGCGGTTGTCGTCGAGCACGGAGCACTTGCCGCGCACCTTGTCGCCGATCTGCCAGAACGTGTTCCACCCGAGGCTCGCGATGTCGTCGGTGACGCGGTCGTTGCGCCAGCCCAGGCCGGTCGTGTAGACGACGTACGGCACCGTGTACAGCGCGCCCTGGTCGTAGAACGGGTTCTGGAAGAACGGCCAGGTGTTGGCCGCCAGGTTCGGCAGGTAGTCGTGATTCAGCGACGCCAGCTTCTTCTGCGCGACCAGCGGTGCGATCCGGTCGATCGTCGGGAAGAAGAGGTCGAAGTCGGTGTTGGTCGACGTGAGCTTCGCGAACGCCTGATCCATCGAGTCGAAGGTCGTGATCTGGACCTTCGTCTTGAACTGGTCTTCGAACTTCTTGATGACGACCGGGTCGACGTAGTCCGACCAGTTGTAGATCTTCAGCGGGCCGGCCTCGGGGGTGAGCCCCGAGGCGACCTTCGGCACGTCGTCGTACACCGGGAGCGTGACGGGGCTGTCGCGCCGCGCGAGCGGGATGCCTCCCGGGCCAAGCGGCACGGTCGAGGCAGTCGAGCCGCCGCTCGCCACCGGCGCGGTCGACTGCGGCGTGACCGTGGTCGTACTCGAGCAGGCGGCGATCAGGCCACCGGCGAGCGGCAGCCCCGCAACGCCGCCTGCGCGGCGCAGCAGCTCGCGGCGCGACAGCGCGCCTCGCCTCTCCTTGGGATGGAACGTCATGTCGTGGTTCTCCCTTCGCGCAGATGGCTCATCCGGCGTTGAAGGTCTTCCAGGCCGTGTCCCAGAGTGCCTCACCCGCCGGCGTCAGCGGGCAGGCCGTCTTCGCCGTCGCGAACTGCTGCGGTGTCACGATCGACCCGGCCAGCGAGTCGGGCATGCCCAGCTTGGTCAGCAGGGTGGACGCGTCGATCGACTTCAGCGGCGGCTGGTAGCCGTTGAAGTTCGCGAAGTTGTCGTAGGCGTGCTGGTTGTCGAGCATGAAGTTGAGGAACGCGTGGGCGAGCACCGGGTTCTTGCCACCTGCCATGACGGCCATGCAGTCGTTCGCCGCGGGGCCGTCCGACGGCGGCGCCCAGTAGCTGAGCACGTCCGGCTTGACCCCCGCCGGCATGAAGTAGAGCGCGCCGCTGAGGATGTTGCCCGACCAGTTCTGGCCGAGCAGGTGCCTGCCCTCGGGCATGGCCTGGTAGCCGAGGATCGAGACCTTCACGCTGGCGGTGGAGTCGAGCTGCTTCAGGCTCGCGAGCGCGGCGTCGATGATCGCCGGGTCCTCGGTGTTGATATCGGTCTGCCCGTTGTAGAGCATGCCCAGGTACAGGGCGTCGCGCGGGTCGTCCAGGATCGTCGTCTTGCCGCGGTAGTTGCCGCCGACCTCCCAGAGCGACTTCCATTCCATCGAGGCGATGTCTTCCTTCACCTTGTCGTTGCGCCACGCGATGCCGGTGGTGTAGACCGTGTACGGCACCGTGTACTGCGCGCCCACGTCGTAGAACGGGTTCTGCAGCTCGGGCCAGATGTTGGCGGCGAGGTTCGGCAGGTAGTCGTGGTTGAGAGGCCGCAGCAGCTTCTGCGCGACGATCGAGGCGATGCGGTCGATGGTCGGGAAGAAGACGTCGAAGCTGTTGTCGCCGGATGTGAGCTTGGCGATCGCCTGGTCCATCGAGTCGAAGGTCGTGATCTGGACCTTCGTCTTGAACTGCTTCTCGAACTTCTTGACGGTGTCCGGGTCGATGTACTGCGACCAGTTGTACACCTTCAGCGGGCCGGCCTCCGGGGTGAGCCCGGACGCGATCGCCGGCACCTCGGGGTACAGCGGCAGGGTGACGGGCGACTCGCGGCGGGCCAGCGGGATGCCACCCGGGCCGACCGGGACGGTCGAGCCGGTGGCGCCGCCGCTGCCCGCGGGCAGCGTGCTCGGCACGGTGTTGCTGCTGACCGAGGTGCTGTTGGCGCAGGCTTCGAGGAGACCACCGGCGAGCGGCACGGCGGCCAGCACGCCGGCGCGGCGCAGCAGCGCGCGCCGCGAGAGCGCTCCCCGCTCCTTGGGATGGAACGTCATGAACTCCCTTCCTCCAGACGGGCATGGTCTCAGGGCCTGAGTCGCGAGTCAACCTCGGATCGCGGAACATCCGGTGCAATGACCGTCGGCATCCAGATCGACCTCGGCGGAACCGCCTGCTTCCTGCTCCCCGACGACGGGCCAGCGCTGGTCGACTGCGGCGCGGAGGTGCACCTCGACGAGCTGGTCGCAGCGCTGGAGGCCGCGGGCTGCCCTCCGCCAGCACTGCGGACGCTCCTGCTCACCCACATCCACCTCGACCACGCGGGCGCCGCCGGGTCGTTGCTGGCGCGTGCGCCGCAGCTCGAGATCGTCGTGCACGAGCGCGGAGCTCGCCACCTGATCGATCCCAGCCGGCTCATGGCCAGCGCGCGCATGGTGTTCGGCGACGCGCTCGACACCCGTTTCGGCGGCATGGTCCCGGTGCCCGCCGAGCGACTGCGGATCGTGTCGGCCGCGGAGCCGATCGCGGGCGGGTTCGAGGCCGTGCCGACGCCGGGGCATGCCCGCCACCACCTGGCATTCCTGACGGCCGACGGCGACTGCTTCGCGGGCGACGTCGCCGGCTTCCATCTCGAGGGCACCGACTACACCGAGCCGCACACGCCGCCGCCGGACGTCGACCTGCCGGCCTGGCGAGAGAGCCTGGCCGCGCTGGCCGGCCGGTCGCCGCGCGCCCTGGCGGTCTCCCACCTGGGTTGGGTGTCCGATCCGCTCGCCCACCTCGACCGCGTCGGCCGCCAGCTCGAGCGGTGGGAGGGCTACGCGAAGCTCGGCGAGCAGGAGTTCCGGGCCCGGGTGGCGGCGGACCGGCTCGAGGTGCCGGAACCGCTGCGTCCGCTCATCCGGTCGGTCGCAGGCGATCGTCACAGCGCCTACGAGGGGCTTCGGATGGCTCTCGGCTGACCCTTTCGGGGGCAGGACGCAAAGACTCTGCGAGCTGCTCGTAAGGATTCCGTAAGGCCCCTTTCCCTCCGGACGCGGCCCCCGCACCATGCGGGTAGGCCGTCAGCCCCGGCGGCCGAAGGTCGACGGAAGGAATCCAAGTCCCATGCTCAAGCGAATCGCGTTTCTGAGCCTCGCATCGGTTGCCCTGGTGGCCGGTGGCGTGGCGCAGGCGACGCCGGGCACGCACCCGACGCACCCGAAGAAGCCCCACAACGTGCCGTTCATCTTCGCCGGTGTCGTCGTCTCGACGACTGCCGCCGACACCACCACCGGCGCCAAGGCGACGGTCACGATCACCGTCAAGCGCAGCAACCGCCACGGGCGGGCGTTCCGCAACCAGGCCGTGACGCTGACGATCACCGACACGACCCGCATGTGGAAGCGCGGCAAGGGCGCCGCGACCGTCGCCGATCTCCTGACCGGCGACCGCGTGCACGTCAAGTCGTGGGCCCCGCGCGGTTCGGGCCCGGGCTTCGCGTTCGACGCCCGCTGGATCCGCGACTTCACGGCAGTCGCCCCGGTCTGACTCTCCAGGTACTGCGGTAGGTCGAGAACCGGCGGCCCGGCGGCCGCCGGTTCTCGACTGCCGTGGTGGGCGGGCCTGCGTTCGCTCGACGGCCGCGGCTACGTGCGGCGCGCGACCATCGAGAGCATCTCGAAGACCATCGCGGACGCGAGCATGGCGGTGACCTGGCCGGGGCCGTCGTACTGCGGGGCGACCTCGACGACGTCGTAGCCGACGAACGGGATCTCGGCGAGCGCGCGCAGGTAGCCGAGGGCCTCGAAGCTCGACGGCCCGCCGACCTCGGGCGTGCCGGTGCCGGGCGCGAAGGCCGGGTCGACGAAGTCGATGTCCACCGACAGGAAGGCGGGGGCGTCGCCGATGCGCCGGCGGGCGCGCTCGGCGAAGTCGGCGGGGCCGAGTTGGCAGAGATCGATCCACGGGATCGTGTCGACTCCGAGGCTGCCCGGTATCGCCTCGTCGTCCTCGCCGTACAGCGGGCCGCGCATGCCGGCCTGGACGAAGCGGGCGGGGTCGAGGATGCCCTCTTCGATGGCGCGCCGGAAGCCGGTGCCGTGCGAGTACGGGAAGCCGTTGTAGAGATCCCAGAGATCCGTATGGGCGTCGAGCTGGACGACGCCGAGGGGGCCGTGCACCTTCGCCAGCGCGCGCAGCTCCGCGAGCGTCACCGAGTGGTCGCCGCCGATGCCGACCGGCACCGCGGCCGAGGCGGCGAGCGGCGCGACGAAGGCCTCGATGCGATCGAGGGTCGGCTCGATGTAGCCGGGCGCCGTGGGCGCGTCGCCGTAGTCGATGGTCGACAGCCGCCCGAACACCTGCACCTTCTGCACGGGGTTGTAGGTGCGGATCATCCCGCTCGCCGAGCGGATCGCCTCGGGGCCGAACCGTGCGCCGGAGCGGAACGAGGTGCCGCCGTCCCACGGCATGCCGAAGACCGCGGCATCGACGCCCTCGAGCGTCTTCACGTACGGGAGGCGCGCATAGGTGCGGGGTCCCGTGAAGCGCGGCGCCTCGAGTGCATCCCATGGCTCGTACACGCCGTCATCGTAATGGCGGCATGCTTCCGGCGTGTTCGTCAACCGCATGCCGCGCTACGACGTGCTGTCCGAGGAGGCCATCGCGGTCCTCGACGCGGGCTGGCGCCGTCTGGTCTCGGAGCTCGGGATCCGGTTCGGCAGCGAGGAGGCGCTGTCGATCTTCCGGGCGGCCGGCCAGTCCGTCACCGACGACGTCGTGCGGTTCGACCCCGACTGGATCGTCGAGCAGGTCGCCAGGGCCCCGGCGGAGTTCGAGATCACCGCCCGCAACCCGGCGCGCAGCGTGCGCATGGGCGGCGACCACATGGTGTTCTGCCCTACCAACAGCGCACCGTTCATCCGCGACGGAGCGGCGCGGCGGGAGGGCACCATCGCCGACTACGAGCGGCTCGTGAAGCTCGCGCAGGTGATTCCCGAGCTCGATACGGCGGGCTACCCGATCGTCGAGCCAGGCGACATGCCGCTCGAGACGCGACACCTCGACACGCAGCTGATGCTGCACACCCACACCGACAAGGTGCTCGCGGCGGCCGCGTTCCACGAGACGGGGACGATCGACGCCATCGGCCTCGCCCGCGCCCATTTCGGCGAGGAGGCGCTCGAGCAGCGCACGTACCTGTTCGGCGTCGTCAACGCCAACTCGCCGCTGACGTGGGACGAGCGCATGCTCGGCTCGATGTTCCAGCTGGCCCGCGCCAACCAGTGCGTGGTGGTGACGCCGTTCATCCTGATGGGCGCGATGGGGCCGGTATCGATTCCCGCGGCGGTCGCCCAGCAGACCGCCGAGGCGCTGGCAGGGATCGCGCTCGTGCAGACGATCCGGCCGGGCTGCCCGTGCGTGCTCGGCTCCTTCGTATCGCACAGCGACATGCAGTCCGGCTCGCCGGGCTTCGGCGGACCGGAATCGTCGCTGGGCCTGCTCGTGTCCGGCCAGGTGGCGCGCCACCTGAACCTGCCGTGGCGGTCGGGCGGCGGTGCGCTCACATCGGGGCAGGTGCCCGACGCGCAATCGGCGGTCGAGGGCTTCAACACGATGATCTGCGCGTTCCTCTCGGGTGCGAACCTGATGCTGCACGCCACCGGGTGGCTCGAGTCCGGGCTCGTCACGGGCTACGAGAAGTGGATGGTCGACCTCGAGATCCTCCGGATCCTGATCGACCAGTTCACGCCGCTCGAGATCGACGAGGCGAGCCTCGCATTCGAGTCCCACGCGGAGGCCGGCCACGGCGGGCACTTCTTCGGCACCGCGCACACGCTCGACAACTTCCGCAGCTGCTTCTACCGCCCGCACCTCTTCTCCACCGAGAACTTCGATCGCTGGACGCGGAACGGCGCCCTCGACACGGCGACCCGGGCGACCGCGAAGTGGCAGGGACTGCTCGAGACCTACGAGCAGCCCGATCTCGACCCCGACGCCCTCGGGCGGATGACCGACTACGTCGCCCGGCGCAAGAAGGAGCTGCAAGCCTGATGGAAGAGCTCGTCACGTTCGCCTACTGCGACCTCGCGGGGCTGGTCCGCGGGCGCGCCGTACCGGTCGTCGACTACGACCGCCGGCGGTTGTCCGGCGGTGTCGGCTGGGTTCCGGCGAACCAGGCCATCTGCTGCTTCGGCCCCCTGGCCGAGCCGAACCCGTGGGGGTCGGTCGGCGACCGGCGCCTCATCGCCGATCCGGCCACCCACGTTCGCGTCGATCTCTGGCCCGGCGTCTCGGCCCTCAACTTCGTGCTCTGCGATGCCACGCACACGGACGCGTCGCCGTGGGAGGCCTGTCCGCGGACGCTCCTGCGCGACGCTCTCGCCACCTTCGAGTCCGAGACCGGGCTGTCGGTGGTGACGGCGTTCGAGCACGAGTTCCAGCTGCTCCAGGACACGCCCGCCGAGGGGCCGTTCACGCTTGCGGCCCAGCGGGCCGTCGAGCCGTTCGGGCCGATCGTCGTGGCGGCGCTGCGCGAGGCCGGCTGCGAACCGGAGATGTTCCTGCCGGAGTACGGACGCCACCAGTTCGAGGTGTTGTGCCGGCCGGCGCCAGGCATGACCGGCGCCGACCGGGCGGTGATCGTGAAGGAGGTCGTGCGCGAGGTCGCGCGGCGCCTCGGGCGCGCCACCTCGTTCGCGCCGCTCACCGACCCGACGGGGATCGGCAACGGCGTGCACGTCCACATCTCGCTGCTGGCGGGCGACGGGCGGACGGCGATGCACGACGCGGCCCGCCCGGCCGGGCTGAGCGCCGTGGCCGGTTCGTTCGCCGCCGGCGTGCTCCACCACCTGCCCGCGCTGCTGGCCCTCACCGCTCCTTCGGCCATCTCGTACGCCCGGCTGTCGCCCCACCACTGGAGCGCCGGCACGGCGGCGCTCGGCAACCGCAACCGCGAGGCGGCCCTGCGCATCCCGGCCGTGGTCGAACTCGAAGGGCACGACTCGACGGGCCAGCTGCATCTCGAGTTCCGCGGCGCCGATGCAACGGCCTGCCCGCACCTGGTGCTCGCCGCGCTCGTGCTCGCCGGCCTCGAGGGCATCCGGGCCGGCCGCGACGCGCCGCCGCTGCTGGAGCGCGATCCGTCGGACCTTGCGCCGGAGGAGCTCGCCGCGCTCGGCCTGCGCCCCATTCCCGGCACGCTGAAGGAGGCGCTGGCGGCCCTCGAGGCCGACGGGGTGGCGCGCGGCTGGCTGCCGAAGGAGCTGTACGAGTGCTATCGCTCGCTCAAGCAGGCGGAGCTGGCCGAGGTGGCCGGGCTCGATCTCGCCGGCGCCTGCGCCCGGTACGCCACGGTCCACTGAGAGGACCTTTTTTCGCGGGAACCCTTGACCGGCGCCCGTCGCATCGGCCATGATCGCGGCAACCATCCTCGGGAGGGATATATGGCTGCAGCTGAAAGCACCGGTGGCGGAGGGGTTCGTCTACGTACGGGCTCCATTGGCCTGCTCGACGTCGTCTTCCAGTCGATCACCTACATGGCGCCCGGCATCGGTCTGGCCTTTTCCATCGGCATCGGCATCGGCTATGCCGGCCAGGCGCTGCCTGCTGTCCGTCGTCATCGCCCTCCTCGGCTGCACCTGCACCGCCGTCGCCATCGGCCAGACCGCCAAGTTCATCCCGTCTGCAGGCGGCATCTACACCTACGCCGCGAAGGGCGTCGGTCGCATGACCGGCTTCTACGTCGGCTGGCTGTACTTCGGCTTCGCGATCTTCCTTCCCTGCTTCGTCCTCATCCTGAACGGCTACCTGATCGACACCACGCTGGTGCAGCAGGGCTGGTGGACGGGCTCGCCGGGCTGGGAGTTCTGGACCGGGATCACGATCATCGTGATGTTCTTCCTGACCTACTTCGACATCCGCCTCTCCGCCAAGGCAGGCGTCATCCTCGGCATGATCGAGATCGCCGTCATGGTGGTGCTGTCGCTGACGATCATCGGATCGCACAGCGCCCGCAACAGCCTGGCTCCGTTCAACCCGTCGAACTCGCATCCAGCACACCAAGGGCCTCATGCTCGGAGCCATCTTCGGCATCCTGGCCTTCATCGGCTTCGAGGCGGCCTCCGCACTGGGCGAGGAGGCCCGCGAGCCGCGACGGACCGTCCCGCGCGGCGTGCTCTACTCGTGCATCGGCATCGGGCTCTACTACGTGTTCTGCTGCTACGCCTGGTCCGTGGGAGCGGTCGGTGGCGGCAACGCCGACTGCCCGCCGGCCGGAAAGGGACAGCAGATCGTCGACTTCCACTGCACCACCGCCGCGAACGACTGGATCCAGTTCGCCCACATCCACTGGAGCCAGCGCCTGGTGGATCGTGTTCCTGGCACTGGTCAACTCGAACATCGCCTGCGCCTCGGCGGCCGTCAACAACGCGGCCCGCGTGCTGTTCGCGATGGGACGCGTCGGCGCCGCGCCACGGTTCCTCGGCAAGGTGCATCCGCATCACCGCACGCCGTACATGGGCGTGATCGCGACGCTCGTCATGTCGGGCGCGATGTCCTACATCGCAGCCGAGCACTGGGGCCCGGTCTTCGGCTTCTCGATCCTCGGCGGTCTCTTCACGATCTTCGCGATCGTGATCTACATGATCGCGTGCGTCGCGTGCATCATGTTCTTCACGCGGCGGCCCGAGGGCAAGCCGCACCTGAACGTGATGCTCCACATCGTCATCCCGATCGCAGGGATCATCGTGTTCCTTGCGGCGCTCTACGGGCAGTACTTCTCGTTCGACTCGTTCTTCAAGCCCGCGTTCACGGTCTTCCCGCTGAACTGGATCGGGTGGGGTGCGCTCGCCTTCCTCATCCTGGGCCTGATCGTGACGTTCATCATGAACGCCAGGAACCCCGACGCCCTCGACCGGGCGGCGCACGCCTTCGGCGGCGAGTCCGAGGAGCTCGCGCACGACGGCCCGCCGGAGTCGATGTCGCTCTCGCACTGACCGGCAACTGATCCGCGACAATACGGGGCGCCCGTCATCCGGCGGGCGCCCCGTTCGCATTCCGGGAGGCAGTCCATGGCCGAGCACGTCTTCGACCCGAGCGTCTACCACCACGTCTGGGATCGCGACATCCCGACGGCACTCACGGTGCAGCCGGGCGACGTCGTGCACTTCGACGCGCTGATGGCGGGCGAGCGTCAGGTGCGCGACGGGCTCGCGTTCGCCGACTGCGAGTTCGACTTCGACACGCTGTACAACCTCTGCGGGCCGGTCGACGTGGCCGGGGCGGAGGTCGGCGACACCCTCGAGATCGAGATCCTCTCGCTCGAGACGGGCCCCTACGGCTGGTGCGCGTTCCTGCCCGGCGTCGGCCTCCTCCCGGACGACTTCCCCGAGGGGTACGTGCACCACTTCGACCTCACTCGTGGCGCGACCACCGCGCTGTGCCCCGGCGTCGACATCCCGATCGTGCCCTTCTGCGGCACGATGGGCACCTGTCCCGATCGGCCGGGCCGGTTCGTGCCCTTCCCGCCGCACGAGGGTGGCGGCAACGTGGACACCCGGCACCTGACCGCCGGCACGAAGCTCTACCTCCCGGTGCACATCGCCGGCGGACGCTTCTCGTTCGGCGACCCGCACGCCGCGCAGGGCGACGGCGAGGTCTGCGTCGCCGCCATCGAATGCGGCATGAAGGCCTCGCTGCGCTTCGGACTGCGCAAGCGGGCCTCGCCCGGCCCCTGGTTCGTCACGCCGCCCGGGTCGCTGACGCCGCGTTCCGACGTCGCCGGGTACTACGGCACGACCGGCATCGCGGACGACCTCATGACCGGCGCGCGCATGGCGGTGCGCAGCATGATCTCGCTGCTCGGCGATCTGCACGGCCTGACGCCGGCGCAGGCGTACATGCTCTGCAGCCTCGCCGGCGACCTGAAGATCTACGAGATCGTCGACATGGGCATGTGGAACGTCGGCATGTGCATGCCGCGCTGCGTGTTCGTCTGATGTTCCTCTCCCTGCTCGAACGCCGGAATCCGGCGTTTCTGGAAGCCGCGATCGCCCTGCACCAGGAGGGTCGCGTTCCGGCCGGCGCCTACGTGATCGACCTCGACGCCGTCGAGGCGAACGCCCGGGCCCTGGCCGCCGAAGCGGCCCGCCTCGGTCTCGAGATCTTCGCCATGACGAAGCAGGTCGGACGGACACCGCCGTTCATGCAGGCCCTGATCCGTGGCGGGATCACCGGTGGAGTCGGCGTCGACATGGCCTGTGCGCGGGCCCTTCGAGCCGGCGGGATGGACGTCGCGCACCTCGGGCACCTCGTGCAGGTGCCCTTCGCCGAGGCGGATGCGGCTGCGGCTCTCGGGCCTGCCAACTGGACCGTGTTCAACCGCGACAAGGCGGCGGAGGCCGCAGCCGCGAGCCGGCGGGCCGGCCGGCGGCAGGATCTGCTGGCCAGGATCGTGGCCGACGGCGACGTCTTCTATCGCAGCCACGAGGGGGGCTTCGCGGCCGCGGACGTCGTTGCCGTCGCCGAGGACCTGAACGGTCTCGACGGGGCGAGGTTCGCCGGGATCACCACGTTCCCGGCGCTGCTCTACGACCCCGAGCGGCGTGACGTCGTGCCGACGCCGAACCTGTCCACGCTCCGGCGCGCCGCCGACGCCCTGCGCGACGCAGGCGTGGATGCGGTCGTGAACGGGCCGGGAACGACCTCGTGCGCGGTGATGCACCTGCTCGCCGATGCGGGCGTGAACCAGGTCGAGCCCGGCCACGGTCTCACCGGAACGACGGCGCTGCACCTCGTCCGCGACCTCCCGGAGCTGCCCGCGATCGCCTACCTGAGCGAGATCTCCCACCACCATGGCGGGCGGGCGTTCGCCTTCGGCAGCGGGTACTACGTCGATCCGATCTTCGACGCCTACCAGGTGCAGGCGCTGGTTGGCCGCGAGCTCGCCTCGGCCACCCGGGTCGATGCCGAGCTGGTCGAGCCGGCCGCGATCGACTACTACGCGATGCTCGACCAGCCCAGGCCGCTCGAGGTCGGCGAGACCGCGTTGTTCGGCTTCCGGCCGCAGGTCTTCGTCACCCGCGCCTACGTTGCGCCGATCGCCGGTGTCGCGTCCGGGACGCCCCGGGTGGCCGGGGTCTACACCTCGCTCGGAGCGCCCGTCGAGTGGCCGTGATACTCGCCCCCGACCAGCTCGAGGCCGCGGGCGTCGAGACCGTGATCCTGGCGGCGCCCGACCTGCAGGGCCGCCTGTTCGGCAAGCGCATCCCGCCCGACCGCTTCCGCCGGCTGATGCGCGACGGCATCGACGTGTGCACGTGCGCGCTGGCCTGGGACGTCGCTCAGGACCTCGGCATGGAGGTCTCCTTCGCGGGCTTCCACACCGGCTGGCACGACATCCTGGTGGTGCCGGATCTCGACACCCTGCGGCCCGCCGCCTGGCTCGACGGGGTCGCCGTCTGCATCGGCGAGGTCGTCGAGTACCACGCCGGCCCGCTGCTCGACGTCGCGCCGCGCACCGTGCTGCGCCGGCAGGTCGAGCGCCTGGAGGCCCTGGGCTACCGC
Source organism: uncultured Actinomycetes bacterium (assembly GCA_963779685.1). Lineage (GTDB taxonomy): Bacteria > Actinomycetota > Thermoleophilia > Gaiellales > F1-60-MAGs149 > CAVZZG01. The sequence goes on along the minus strand of CAVZZG010000003.1, from coordinate 2,051,632 downwards.
GCGATGATCGGCTCGGAGCCGGAGTTCTACCTCTTCCGGCCCGGCTACGACGAGGCGAGGCTCGGCGGCTACCGCAATCTCGTCCCGACCCGTCTCACGCATGACGACTACATGATCCAGCCCGGCAACGCCATGGAGCCGTTCTTCCGTGTGCTCCGCCGGGGCCTGGTCGACAGCGGTATCGACGTCGAGCTGTCGCAGATCGAGTGGGGGCTCGGTCAGTGGGAGGTGAACGTCGCGTACGGGCCCGCCATCGAGAGCGCCGACAACCACACGCTGTTCAAGATGGCGGTGAAGGACCTCGCGACCAGGGCCGGCCTGTCCGCCACCTTCATGGCCCGGCCGACCCTCGACATGGGCTCCTCGAGCCACTTCCACCTCTCGCTGCAGGCCCTCGACGGGGCGCCGGCGTTCTTCCAGGAGGACGCCGAGCATCACCTGTCCGAAACCGCGCGCCGGGCCCTCGCCGGCATCCTCGAGCGCTCGCACGAGCTGATGCTCTGCTACGCGCCGACGATCAACTCGTACCGGCGGGCCGGCTCGCGCGACCTGGTGGCCGGGTTCGGTGCCACCTGGGGCTACGACAACCGCACGACCTCGCTGCGGGTGGTCGGCACCTCGCCGGCCGCGATCCGGCTGGAGTGGCGCGTTCCCGGCGCGGACGTCAACCCCTACATGGCGATGGCGGCCATGATCGCAAGCGTCTGCGACGGCCTGGAGCGCGGGCTCGCGCCGTCCCAGGCCGTCACCGGCAACGCCTACGACGGATCGTTCGCCGCGCTGCCGGCCGATCTGAAGGAGGCGGCCGCCGCGTTCCGCGCGAGCGCGTTCGCGCGCGCGTCGTTCGGCGACCGGGCCGTGGATCACTTCGCGGCGGCGGCCGAGTTCGAGTGGCAGCAGTTCATGGCCACGATCACGGACTGGGAAGTCGCTCGCTACTACGAGCACATCTGAGAGGCGTGATGGAAGCGCCCTTCTCCAACCACCTGCCGATCCGCATCCGGTTCGGCGACGGCGTCGTCGGCGAGCTGCCCGGCATCCTCTCCGGCGCGGGACTGACCCGCCCGTTCGTGGTGCTCGACCCGAACGTGCCCGACTCTCCGGTGCCCGCCGGTGGGGTCGTGTACGAGATCGCCGCGCACGAACCGACGATCGAGAGCGTCGAGGCCTGCGGCGAGGCGCTGCGCGAGGCCGGTTGCGACGTCGTGGTCGGCATCGGCGGCGGGTCGGCGCTGGACACCGCCAAGGGGGCGCGCCTGGCGGCGGAGTGCGGCGCCCCGATCCGGCGTTTCTGCTGGCCCGGCGACGACATCCACCCGGTGCCGCCGCTCGCGCACCGGCTGGTCACGATCCCGACGACCGCAGGGACGGGCAGCGAGGTGACCGGCGGCTGCGTGATGTACCACGAGGGCCACAAGCTCTCCGGCGCCCATCCCAACAACCGCGCCGACTGGGCGCTGGTGGATCCCGTACTCACGCACGCGTTGCCGCCGCGGCCCACCCTGTACACGGCCGCCGATGCGCTGGCCCAGGCCCTGGCTGCCGTCGTCGTCACGACCCGGACGCCGATCGGCGACGCGGTCGGGCTCGAGGCTACCCGCTACTGCGGAATCGCGATGCCGCGCGTCTGCCGCGACGGCGCCGACGCCGAGGCCAGGAACCTGATGATGCTGGGCTCGATGATGGCCGGTCTCGCCATGAACATCTCCGAGGCCGGCACCGAGCACGCGCTCGGTGAACCGCTCGGCACGGTCTATCACCTGCCGCACGGTCTCACGATCGGACTCGTGCTCGCCGAGACGATGGACGTCGACCGCCGCTCCGTGCCCGACCGGTTCGAGCGCATCGCCGATGCGCTGCGCGAGCCCATCGAAGGCCCTGCCGACGGGTCGAGGGCCGTGCGCGCCGTACGCCGCATCCTCCGGGACTCCGGGTTCCCGACGATGGCCCAGGCGGGCGTCCGGGCAGACGACGTCGCGCTGCTGGTCGCTCGCTGCCGCGAGGCGTGGATTCCGGTCGAGCCCGCACCCTGGACGGACGACGACATCGCCGGCGTCTACCTCGCCGGCCTGGCACTGGAGCAACGATGATCGAGCCGCTCGCGCCCGAGGAGATCGCCGCCGCCTGTCGCGTCGTCCGCGGGCACCCCGACATCCCGGATGACGTCCGGTTCGTGTACGCCTGCGTGCACGAGCCGCGCAAGGGCGACCCGTCTGCGGCCCGCCGAGCCGACGCCATGGCGTACCACCGGCCCACCCGCGCCACGTTCCGGGCCACTGCCGACCTCGATGCGGGGGTCGTGGTGGCGATGGAACGGCGCACCGACGTCGAGCCGTCGATCATCTACGAGGAGTACGCCATCGCCGGCGAGGTCGTGAAGGCCGACGAGCAATGGCGAGAGGCGCTGCGGCGCCGCGGCATCACCGACTTCGACCTGATCCAGGTCGACCCGTGGGTGACCGGCGACTTCGGGGTGGAGTGGGAGCAGGGCCGCCGTTGCGTGCGCGCGCTGTCGCTGGTTCGCCGCTACCCCGGCGACAACGGGTACGCCCGGCCGATCGAGGGCGTGATCGCGTGGGTCGACCTCAACGAGCGGCGCATCATCAAGCTCGAGGACCACGGCGTCGTGCCGATTCCGGAGGATGGCGGCGAGTACGACGCGGAGCGCCAGCGCCCGTGGCGCGAGCCCCTCCGGCCGCTCGACATCGTCCAGCCGGACGGCCCGAGCTTCACCCTCGACGGGTCGGCGCTGAGCTGGGACTGCTGGCGGCTCGGCGTGACGATGCACCCCGTGGACGGTCTCGTGCTGCACGACGTCCGGTGGGTCGACGGCGAGCGCGAGCGGTCCGTCCTGAAGCGGGCCTCGATCGGCGAGATGGTCGTGCCGTACGGCGATGTCAGCCCCGACCACGGCTTCAAGCACGTCATGGACGTCGGCGAGTACGGCTTCGGGCCGTTCGCCAACTCGCTCGAGCTCGGCTGCGATTGCCTGGGCGAGATCCGCTACCTCGACGCCTCCTTCGCCGGCCCCGACGGCGACGCCATGACCACGCGCAATGCGATCTGCATCCACGAGGAGGACTACGGCATCCTCTGGAAGCACTGGGATCACTTCTCGGGCAACTCCGAGGTGCGGCGGTCGCGGCGGCTGGTGGTGAGCTCGATCCACACCGTCGGCAACTACGAGTACGGCGTGTTCTGGTACCTGTACCTGGACGGCTCGATCCAGCTCGAGATGAAGCTGACCGGGATCATGTCGACCATGGCGATCCACGAGGGCGCGGAGCTCGCGCACGCCCGGCGGATCGGCCGGCAGCTCGCCGCACCGCATCACCAGCACCTGTTCTGCTTCCGGCTCGACTTCGACGTGGACGGGACGCAGAACACCGTGGTGGAGATCGATGCCGTGCCGTGCCCGCCCGGTCCGGACAATCCGTTCGCGAGTGCGTTCGTTGCGCAGGAGACGGTCGTCCGGCGCGAGTCCGAGGGCATGCGGGACGCCGACCCGAGTCGTGCCCGGCACTGGGAGGTCAGGAACCCGAACGTGCGCAACCGGTGGGGCGAGCCGGTCGCGTACCGCATCAAGCCCGGCCACGGCACCACGCGTCTGCTGGCCGATGACTCCTCCTCGGTCACGCGGCGTGCGCAGTTCGCCAAGCACAACCTGTGGGTGACGGCGTACGACCCCGCCGAGCGAAAGGCGGCCGGGGACTACCCCAACCAGCATGCGGGCGGCGACGGGCTGCCCGCGTTCGTCGCCGCCGACCGGCCGCTCGAGAACGCCGACATCGTCTGCTGGCTGACGGTCGGCTCGACCCACATCGCCCGGCCCGAGGACTGGCCGGTGATGCCCGTCGAGTACACCGGCTTCATGCTGCAGCCGGCCGGCTTCTTCGACCGCAACCCGGCCATGAACCTCCCCCCGATGCACGGCCACCACTGCTGATGAGCAACCGCTACCAGCGGGCCGACTCCTACACGCACGCGGCGCGGGCCAGGGGGTTTCCGGCCAGGAGCGTGTTCAAGCTCGAGGACCTCGACGCGAAGCTCGGGCTGCTGCGGCCCGGGATGCGCGTGCTCGACCTGGGCGCCGCGCCGGGGTCGTGGTCGCTGTACGCGGCCGGCCGGATCGGGCCGCGCGGCCGACTGCTGGCCGTCGACCTGCAACCGCTGTCCGTGCAGCTGCCGCCGAACGCCCGGTTCCACCAGGGCGACGCGCTGTCGCTGCACGACGACGAGCTGGCCGCCCTCGCGCCCTACGACGTGGTGCTCTCCGACATGGCCCCGGCGACATCGGGGAACAAGGTCGCCGACGAGGCCCGCTCGATCGAGCTGGTGCTGCGGGCCGCCGCCGTCGCGGCGGCGCTGGGGCGCCCGGGCCATGTCCTGGTGGCGAAGCTCTTCATGGGATCCGACTACGAGTCGGTGCGTGGCACCCTGCGGGAGCGCTACCGGGACGTGCGGACGCTGCGGCCGAAAGCCGTCCGGTCGAACTCGATGGAGGTGTACCTCGCATGTCGTTCGTGACCGACGAGACGGCCGGTGACGGCCAGGCCTTCGTCGACCTGATCGCCGCGTTCCTGGCCGATGCCGGCTCGCGAGATGTGGCGGCACCCGGTACACGCGACCACGCGGCACTCGATGCGCTGCTGGCCGAGCCGCCGCCCGCCGAGGGCCGCCCGCTCGCCGACGTGCTCGATCGCGTGCGCCGCGACGTGCTGCCGAACACGGCCTGGGTGCGGGATCCCGGCCACATGGCCCACCAGCTGGCACCGCCGCTCGGGGTCTCGATCTGGTCGGAGTCGCTGGTGGGCGCGATCAACCAGTCGATGGCGGTGGCCGAGCTCTCGCCGATCTCGACGGCGCTCGAGCGCCGGGTGATCCGCTGGCTCGCCGATCTGGCCGGGTTCCCCGAGGAGGCGGGCGGGACGTTCGCCGTCGGCGCCACCGAGGCGACGTTCACGTCGCTGGCAGCCGCGCGCTCGGCGGCCATGCCCGACGCGTTCCGGGACGGCGTCTCGGGCGACGCCGTGATCATCTGCGGCGAGCACTCCCACTACTCGGTCTCGCGGGCCGCCGGCCTGCTCGGCCTGGGCACCCGGCGGTGCCTCAAGGTGCCGTCCGACGACGCCTTCCATCTCGATCCGTCGGCGCTCGCACGGATGCTCGGCGAGCACCGCGCGATCGCCGTGGTGGCCACGGCCGGGACGACGAACGTCGGCGGGTTCGACGACCTCGGGGCGATCGCGCAGGTGTGCCGCGACCACGGCGTGTGGTTGCACGTCGACGGTGCGCACGGCGCCTCGGCGCTGGTGTCGGAGCGCCACCGGCACCGCATGGCCGGGATCGATGGGGCCACATCGCTGGCCTGGGACCCCCACAAGATGCTGCTCATGTCCGTGCCGGCCAGCGCGCTCGTGATCCGCGACGAGGCGCTGCTGGACGGCGCGTTCGCCCAGCGTGCGGAGTACCTCTTCCACGGGTCGGGCGCGCGCGTGCGCGACCAGGGGGTGCGCAGCTTCCAGTGCACGCGCCGCAGCGACGCGCTGAAGGTGTGGATCGCCTGGCAGCGGCACGGGACGGCCGGCCTGGCCGCCACCTACGACCACCTCTGCGAGACGACCACCGGCATCCACGCCCTGATCGAAGACGACCCTCGCTACGAGGCGCTCCACGTGCCCGAGTCGAACATCCTCTGCTTCCGCCACCGTGGCGGCGACGCGGTGAACGAGCAGCTGCGGCCGGTCTACAACGCCGGCGGGCAGGGGTTCATCTCGCAGACGCGGCTCGGCGACCGGCCCTGCCTGCGGGTCACGATCATGAATCCGCGCACCACCCTGGACGACGCCGCGGCGATGCTGGACGAGCTCGACCGGCTCGCCGGCGCGATCGAGCGGGGCGCGTGATGGAGGGCCTCCTGCTCTGGGCCGCCTCGGACGTGAACCCCGACCAGTTCCTGGCGTCGGGCTTCGTCTCGTCCGACCCGTTCCCGTGGCTCGAGGTCGGCGACCGGCGGATCGGCGTGGTGACGGGGTTCGACGTGGAGCTCGCCCGGCGCACCTCGCGGGCGACCGAGCTGCACGCCCGCGACGAGATGCACGCGGCCGAGCTGGCCGCCGGTGCTGGCAGCGCGGAGCTGCGGCTCGCGGAGGTCCTCAACCTGTGCCGACACGCCGGTGTCGACGCCGTGCGCGTGCCCGGGTGGTTCCCGCTCGCCGTCGCCGAGCATCTGCGGGTTGCGGGCATCACCGTGAGCGTCGACGACGAGGAGCTCCGGCGGCGCCGCCTCATCAAGACGGGTGCGGCGCTGGACGACCTCCGGGTCGTCCAGGCGCTCGCCGAGCAGGCGATGCAGCTGATCCGCGAGACGCTGCGCCGCTGCGACATCGGTCGCGACCGGGCGCTGATGCTCGACGGCGCACCGCTCACGTCCGAGCGCCTGCGTGCGGTCGTCCGCGGGTTCTGGGTCGAGCAGGGCTGCGATCCCGTACCGCCGATCTGCGCCGGCGGTTCCCAGGGGGCCGATCCGCACGAGCTCGGGCACGGGCAGCTCCGGGCCGGCGAGCCGGTCGTGTGCGATCTCTTCCCGCGGCATCTCGGCTCGCGGCTCTTCGGCGACATGACCCGGACCTTCTGCGTCGGCGAGCCCGCCGCCGAGGTCGCGGACGCCCACGCAGCCTGCGCCGAGGCCCTTCGGCTCGCGCTCGCCGCGGCGCGTCCCGGCATGCCGGGGATCGAGCTGCACACTCTCGTCTGCGATTTCTTCCGCGATCGCGGCTACCCGTCGCAGCTGCATCCCGGCGCGGCGGACGCGTGGACGTTCAGCCACGGCCTCGGCCACGGCGTCGGCCTCGAGATCCACGAGGAGCCGTCCGCCGGACGCGCCGGCCACGCCGCCTTCGCGCCCGGCATGACCCTCACCATCGAGCCCGGCCTCTACCGCCCCGGCGCCGGCGGCATCCGCATCGAGGATCTCGTCGTCTTCACCGAGGACGGCACCGAGAACCTCAACGCGATGGACTACGACCTCGTCGTCTAGGCCACCCGGCCGGCCGCGCGTTCCGGCGCACGACTTCCGCGCGGTCCGCGTCGTGCGGCGTTCGCAGCACGGCACGCAACGTCGCAGCCGGGACGCCGCGGCCCGCCGCCCGCGCCGACCGCCCACGCCGGGCGGGATCGCCGCTCCGAGGCCCGCTGCGAATTTCGCGGCACGGCACGCAACGTCGCATCACGGAAGACCGACGTCCGTACCGTAGGACGCAGCCAGCCGCCGGCAGGACCGACGACGAGCGCCGCGGCCGCGCGGTCAGAGTCGAGGATCGCGCGGCCGGTCCGGTGCGACGTTGCGTGCCGTGCCGCGAAAATCGCAGGCGACAATGCGCCGGCAGGCCTCCGCGAGGCGCGCCTCGGGGACCGTGAGAGCGATGCGGACGTGGCCCGCGCCGCTGGGGCCGAAGGTGTCGGTGGGGGTGACGGCGACGCCGGCGGCGTCGAGCAGGTGGAGCGCGAAGTCGGTGCCGGAGAGGCCGGTGCCGCGGACGTCGACGAGGACGAACATGCCGGCCTCGGGCGGATGGCAGCGAAGGTCCGGCGCGCCGGCGAGCCCGTCGAGCACCACCCTGGCGCGGGCGCGGTAGGTGCGGCGCATGTGCGCGGTGGCGTCCTGGGGGCCGGTGAGGGCTGCGAGCCCGGCGTCCTGGACGAACGGGGGCGAGCCGAACAGCATCGACTCGAGCAGCAGAGCGACGTGCGCTGCGAGCGGTTCGGGCGCGATCAGCCAGCCGTGCCGGAACCCGGTCATGGCGTGCGACTTGGACAGGCTCGAGAGCACCACGACGCGCTGGTCCGCGCCCGCGACCGTCAGCGCGCTTGCGTGCACCCCGTCGAACACGAGGTCGGCGTACACCTCGTCGGAGACGAGCCACAGGTCGCGTTCGCGGCAGAGCTCCGCGACGGCGTCCAGCGTCGCCGCCGGCATGACGGCGCCGCTCGGATTGTGCGGCGTGTTGATGACGATCGCCCGCGTGCGCTCGCCGATCAGCGGCTCGAGGTCGGCCGGGTCGAGGTGGAAGTCCCGCTCCGGCCGTAGCGGGGCGAGCACCCTGCGGGCGCCCGTCGCCGCCACCACGCCCTCGTACGTCGCGTAGGCCGGCTCCGTCACGACCACCTCGTCGCCGGCTTCGGCGATGCACGCAAGCGTCGCGAACAGTGCCGCCTGGGCGCCCGGCAGGAACACCACGCGGCCGGGCGAGACTCCGGCGCGGGCCGCGATCGCCTCCAGCAACTCGGGCTCACCCCTGGCCGGTGTGTAGTGCGTGCGGCCGCTGTGGATGCTCCGCGTCACGGCCTCCACCACGTGGGGCGGCGGCTCGAAATCCGGATCGCCGATCGAGAGCACGATCACGTCCTCCCCGGCGCGGAGGCGCTCGGAGGCCAGCACGTGCACGCGCCAGGCGTCCGAGCCGTCGACCTGGATCCGCTCGGTGAGGGAACTGAATCGCACTGCCGAACTATGCCGTCGGGCGGCTCGCGACCGCGCCGGGTTCTGTATACAATCGCGCCGTCATCGGAGGGAGGGTTATGGCTAGTTCCGAGGGAGGGGTCACGCTCGGCAAGGGCAACCTGAGCCTGCTCGACGTCGTCGCCCAGGCGGTCGGCTTCATCGGGCCGGTCTTCGCATCCGCGTTCTTCATCCCGACCATTGCCGGCCTGTCGTTCTCGGGTCACGGCGCCGGCGTCGCGACGCCGATCTCGATCATCCTGGCCGGCATCGGCATGATCGCCGTCGGTTGGATCATCTCGCGCTTCGCCAAGCGCATCCACGCCGCCGGCTCGCTCTACGACTACGTCACGGACGGCTTTGGGCGCCAGGTCGGCTTCGTCGCCGGTTGGATCTACTACGGCGGCATGGCGTGCCTCACGCTCGCGATCGGGCTGGCCTTCGGCGGGTTCCTCAGCTTCACGCTCTCCATCAACGGTCACGGCGAGTTGAAGTGGTGGATCCCCGCCGTCGGCTTCTGGATCGTCGCCTTCCTGATGCAGTTCTTCGGCGTCCAGATCTCGACTCGCGCCCAGCTCGGCGCGGCGCTCGTCTCGATGGCCGTCATCTTCGGCTTTGCGATCTACGTGATCGCGAAGGGCGGCACTGCGGGCAACTCGGCGGATGCGTTCAATCCGAGCGCCGCCGGCACCAACTGGACCGGCATCTTCTACGGGATCCTCTACGCCGTGATCATGTACATCGGCTTCGAAACGGCCGCCAACCTGGCCGAGGAGACCTCCGACCCGAAGCGCCAGATCCCGCGCGCCATCCTCCTGAGCGTGGTCGTCTCGGCGGTGTTCTACGTGGTCGTCGCTTACGCGCTGCTCGCCGCCTTCGGCTTCGACATGGCGCAGTTCCTCGATCTGGCGAACTTCCCGCCCCTCTATTCCGGGGCTGCCATCATGGGCGACAGCGGCGGGAACTTCGCCCAGCTCGTGCAGTGGCTCGTGGTGCTCGACATCGCCGCCGTCGGTCTCGGTACTGCGACCGGCACGAGCCGTGGCATCTTCGCCCTGGCTCGCGACGGCTTCCTGCCGAAGCAGTTCGCGTACATCCACCCGCGCTACAAGACGCCGGCCGTCGCCTCCGCGTTCCTCGCGATCGCGTCGATCGTCGTCGTCATCGTGGTCTACACGACGGACGGCCTCGTGCAGGCTGCCGAAGGCGACCTCGGCACGTGGTTCGGGTTCTTCCAGTGGGGCGCCACCATCGGCGGCTTCATGCTGGTGTTCGTCTACCTGCTGATCAGCCTCACGGGCTTTCTCGGCCAGCCGGGCGAGAACCGTGCGCTCCTTGCCGTCGCCGGCGTGATCGGCGTCGCCGTGACCGGCGCCGCGCTCTACGGCGTGCTGAAGGGTGCGCCGGACTTCTGGGCGCTCAACAAGGTCTGGTGGGAGGCGCTGGTCTGGGCTCTGCTCGGTGTCGGCCTCTGCATCCTCTTCACCTCGCAGGGCAAGCTGAAGGCGGGCGACACTACTCCCATAGGGTCCTGACGTTCTCCCAGTCGGCCTCCGCGGGATTCCGCGAGGGTGGAAGGAATCGACAGCCGTCGAACGTGCGAGCGGGGGGCGTGAACGCTCCCCGCTCCACGAGGCGGGCGATGTTCGCGCGGTACACCTCGTCGACCTCGGCGTGCTGCTGCGGGTCGGTCTCGAGCCACAGGTTCGCCGGATGGATGGGCTCGTCGTACATGCGCCGGAACACCTCGGTGCGCAGGTCCTTCATCCAGTTCGAGTTCAGGTTCATGACCCGGAACTGGCGCAGCGCCTCGATGTCGACGATGCCCGCGCAGAAGGCGTTCGCGCCGCTGCGCGAGAGGCCCAGCACCTGGCCCTGGTAGTCGACGATGTGGCCGCCGCCGCCGGCGATGTCGTACGGGTGCTCCATCGCAGGGTGCACGTACACCGGGCCGACGTTCGGGCACACCATGTAGACGTTGTTGAAGTGGGCGTGGGCGCGGTTCTGCAGCAGCCACGTCCCGCCGGCGTCCGGCCCGAACTGCGTCATCGGCACCGCCTCGCTCGGCCGGTAGACGACCTCCGCGCCGTTGAACGCCAGCGCCCGGAGGGCCTCCGGGTACTCGCCGTCGGAGCAGCAGATGGTGCCGATGTTGCCGATGTCGTCGGTCCGCAGCACGGGGTAGAACGCCTCGATGCCGTCGCCGAACAACTCGACCCAGCGGTCGTACACGTCGTGCGGCGTGCACGAGCGCTCGCGGCACCAGAGGTGGTTCTTGGCGGCGCGGTGGATCACCCGGCCGTCGGGGCCGATCACGAACAGCGTGTTGAAGAACCGGTCGGGCATCACCTCGGGCCAGCGAGCCTTGCACTGGCAGCAGAGGTAGAGGCCGTACAGCCTGGCGAGCTCGCCGAGGCGCTCGGTCTCGGGGCCGGGGATGTCGATGAACAGATCGCGTGCGGCGACGACGTGCGGGATGTCGAAGATCTCGTCCGTGAAGCCGGTCATCGCGCCCTCGGCCAGCGCGATCATGCGCACCGGCATGTTGATGCCGATGATCGACACGGCGGCGTGGATCGCGTCCTCGATGATCGCGAGGTTGCGGTCGATGTGCTTGCGCGCGCCGATGCCGTGGACGATCGTCGACAGCCCGACGGCCATGTACGGCGCGACCGGCGTCCCCGCCACGGCTACAGCCCGAACATCCGCTCGAGGTCGTGTCGCGAGTACGCCCGGAACGCGGTCAGCGTCTCGGTATGGGCGACGCCGTCGACGCGGAGCAGGTGGCCCGTGACCAGTTCGGCCATCTCGTCGTTCGTCGACACGCGCAGGAGCGCGACCAGGTCGAACCGGCCCGCCACCGAGAACACCTCCGAGACGCCGTGGATGTCGACGAGTTGCTGAGCGACGTCCACGACCCGGCCGCGGTCGGTGTTGATGAGGACGATCGCGGTGACCACGGCGAGATCGTAGATGATTCGCGGATGCAGTCGGCATGGCCGTTCTCGTCGTTGCGGCTCCGCACGCCGCGGCTCGAGTTGCGGCTGCCCGACGAAACCGACCTGGCCGCCCTCGCGGAGCTCGCCGTGGCCGGCGTGCACCCGCCGGACGAGATGCCGTTCGAAGTGCCGTGGACGGACGTGAGCGGCGACGAGCTGCGCCGGCGAGTCCTGCAGTACCACTGGTTCATGCGCGGCAAGCTCGAGCCCGACGACTGGGTACTGAACTTCGTCGTGGTTCGAGATGGCACGGTGGTCGGCAGCCAGGGCCTCGAGGCCGGGCGGTTCTCGGTCGCCCGCACCGTCTCGACCGGCTCGTGGGTGGGCCGGGCCCACCAGGGCGACGGGGTCGGGCGCGAGATGCGCGCAGCGGTCCTCCACCTCGCCTTTGCCGGCCTCGGCGCAGAGCGTGCGGAGTCGGCGGCCTTCACGGACAACCCCGCGTCGAGTGCCGTGTCGCGGTCGCTCGGGTACGCCGAGGACGGCACGCAGGTGAAGGTGGTGCAGGACCGTGCGCGGGTTTCGGTGCGCTACCTGATGACCCGTGCCGCCTGGGAGGCATCGCCGCGGGTGGCCGTTGCGGTCGAGGGCCTCGAGCCCTGCCTGCCGCTGCTGGGGGCGGCGCCGTGATCGAGGCCGGCGACCGGCTCGAGCACTTCGCCAGGCTCCACCTGGAGGCGCAGGGAATCCCGGGCGCGGCCCTGGCCTTCTCGGGCCCGGAAGGGCGGCCGCGGTCGTCCGCCTACGGGGTCTGCGACGTCGCCACCCGTCGCCCGGTCACGGGCCGCACGCGGTTCCCGATCGCGAGCGTCGGCAAGGCGTTCACGGCCGTCTGCGTGCTGCGCGAGGCCGAGCGCGGCAGCCTCGGCCTCGACGACGCGGTCCGCAAGCACCTGCCGTGGTTCGCCTTCGAGACCCCGACGATCCACCAGCTGCTCTGCCACACCGGCGGACTCGTGTGCGGCCTGGAAGCGTGGCCGTCGGTGCTCGGCGAGGTGCTGGCGCTGGCGGGCACCGTCTGCGTACCGGGACGCGTCCACTACTCGAACACCGGCTTCGCGACGCTCGGGCTCGTGCTCGAGCAGGCCACGGGCGACCGCTACGCGACGCTCGTCGACCGGCACGTGCTCCAGCCGATGGACCTCGCCGGCTCGCTCGCGGCGACCCGCGATGAGGACCGCCACGACGGCGCCATCGGCCACCGGGCGACGGCCGGCGGCCTCGTGCCGTCGCCGTGGATCCCGACCGACTCGGCCGCGGGGTCGTCGCTGTGCACGGCCGCCGACCTCTGCTCGTTCCTGCAGCAGGTGCTGACCGGGGCGGAGCCGGCCATGCTCGAGGAGCACGCCGACGGCTACGGCTACGGACTCGAGCTCGACGGTGAGGACGGCTACGCCCGGGCCGGGCACAGCGGCGACGTTCCCGGGTTCGGCTCTCACGTGTTCGGTGATCGCGAGACGGGTTGCACCGTGGCCGTGCTGTGGAACGGGCCTGGCTCGACCTGGGAGATCGTCCGCCACGGCATCGCGCTGCTGCGGGCGGCGACGAAGGGCGAGCGGCTGCCGGAGGACCCGCCCGTCGAGCGGCCCGTTGCCGAGCCCGAGCCGCCCGGGGTCCGGTACCACTCGCACAATCCGTGGTGCCCGTGGGTTGCCATCGACACCGACGAGCTCCAGCTCGCCTACGCAGATGGCGGGGTGGCCGCGCTGGTACCGCTGCCGGACGGGTCGTACGCGATCACCGACGAGGGGTCGCCCGAGCGACTCGTGCTGCGCGACGAGATCGACGGCACGCCGGCGACGGCGATCGTCTCCGGCGCGCCGTTCAGGCGTTGAGCGAGCGCTCGCGCTGCACCAGCACTCGCCGCAGGATCTTGCCGCTGGGCGACTTCGGGATGGCGTCGATGAACTCGATGGCGCGCACTCGCTTCTGCGGTGAGACCCTGCCGGCCACGTGGTCGAGCAGCTCCTCGGCGGTGACGGAGGCTCCGGGTCGCAGCACGACCAGGCCCTTCGGGATCTCGCCGGCCTCGGGATCGGGGATGCCGATCACGCACGCGTCGGCGACGTCGGGGTGGGTGAGGAGCACCGCCTCGAGCTCGGCCGGTGCGACCTGATAGCCCTTGTACTTGATCAGCTCCTTGAGGCGGTCGACGATCGTGAACCAGCCGTCGCCGTCGGCGACGCCGATGTCGCCCGAGTGCAGCCAGCCGGCCTCGTCCACCATCGCCCGGGTGGCGTCGGGGTTGTTGAGGTACCCGAACATGACCTGCGGGCCCCGGATCCACACCTCGCCCGTGTCTCCAGGCGCGGCGTCCGCGCCGGAGACGGGATCGACCAGGCGCGCTTCGGTGTTCGGAATCGGCGGTCCCACCGTCCCCGGCCGGTTCGCGAGCACCGTGCCGGGCGAGTGGGTGACCGGGCTGGTCTCGGTCAGGCCATAGCCCTGGAATACCTGGCAGCCCAGGCGCCGGGCGGCGGTCTCCTGCAGCGCGGCGTCGAGCGGTGCCGCGCCCGACACCACGAAGCGCAGGCTGGAGATGTCGTACTGGTCGACCAGCGGGTGCTTGGCCAGGGCCAGCACGATCGGCGGTGCGACGAAGCAGGCGGTAACGCGGTGATCCTGGATCAACCGCAGGAACCGTTCGAGGTCGAACCGCTCCATGGTCACGACCGTCGCACCCTGCCGCAGCGTGTTGTTGAGGATCACCGTCTGGCCGTAGCAGTGGAAGAAGGGAAGTACGCCCATCACCACGTCGTCGGTGCCGACGGCCAGCACCGGCAGGCACTGACAGACGTTCGCGACCAGGTTGGCATGTGTCAGCATCACGCCCTTCGGCAACCCGGTCGTGCCGCTCGAGTACGGCAGCGTGACGGCGTGCTCGTCGAGGTCGATGTCGACGGCCGCGGGGCTGCCGGCGTTCTCGAGCAGGCTTGCGAACGGGGTGGCGCCCTCCGCCTCGCCGAGGACGATGATCTCCTCGACCGCCGTGCCCTCGGCGGCGGCTCGTGCGGTGTCGGCCAGCTGCGGGGCGCAGATCAGCAGCCGGGCGCCGGCGTCGACGAGCTGGAAGCGGAGCTCATCCGCGGTGTAGAGGTGGTTCGCGGTGGTGGACGTTCCGCCGGCGAGCGAGATGCCGTGGAAGGCGACCGCGTAGTCCGGCACGTTCGGGCTGAAGATCCCGACGACATCGCGGGGCGCCAGACCGCGCGCCTGCAGCCCTGCGGCACACCGCCGCACCCGCTCGGCGAGGGCACCGTACGACAGGGTCTCCGACGTCTGCCCGTCGATCAGCGCCGGGTGATCGCCCAGCGCCACGGCGTGTTCGAGCACGAACGGCGTGAGCTGGCTGCGCGGGATCGCGACATCGGGGAACGGACTGCGGTACACCATGAGTCGACCTCCGCGAGCGATTCTGGCACGGATCGGTGAGACTTCCCAGGATGGGACGGAGGGTCGTCATCACGGGTGCGTCCGTGGTGTGTTCGCTGGGCACGGGACGCGACGCGTTCTGGGATGCCCTGACGGGCATGCGCAGCGGCGCTCGGCGGGTCGAGGTGGACGGCGTCGGCGAGATCGTCGCCTTCCCGGCGCCGGAGACGGACGCCGAGGAACGGTTCGGCCGCCGCGACGCCCGGCGCATGGACCGCGTCGGACGGCTGGCCGCCGTGACCGCAGCGCTGGCACTCGAGGAGGCCGGCGATCTCGGCCTCGACCGCGGCCGGTTTGGTACGGCGGTCGGGTGTGCCCACGGTGGCGCCGACACCCTTCACGAGGCCTACACCGCCTTCTTCGAGCGCGGCGCCGATCGTGTCAGCCCGTTCGCCATTCCGCTCGGTCTGCCCAACAGCGCCGCATCCGCAACCGCGCGCTCGCACGACCTGCGCGGCCCGTCGGCCGCCATGGCGACCGCCTGCGCCGCCGGTACCGACGCCATCGGCTTCGCATTCCAGGCCATTCGCGACGGCCGGGCCGACGCCATGGTCGCCGGGGGCGCGGAGGCGGCGATCTCGCCGCTGATCGTTGCCGGCTACAAGAAGCTCGGCGCGCTGTCACCCGGCGCCGGCGACCCGGCCGCGGCATCGCGGCCGTTCGACCGCCGTCGCGACGGTTTCGTGCTCGGGGAGGGGTCGGGCATGCTGGTGCTCGAGGCACGCGACCTCGCGATCGCCCGCGGCGCGCCGGTCCTGGCCGAGCTGTGCGGCTATGGCCAGTCCTGCGACGCGGCGCACCTGACCGACCCCGACGAGACCGGCGCCGGTCCGGCGACGGCCATCGTCGCCGCGCTCGCCGACGCGGGCGTCGCCGCGGGCGACGTCGGCTACGTCAACGCCCACGCCACGTCGACCTCGGCCGGCGACCTCGCGGAGTTGCGGGCCATCGCCGCAGCCGGGCTGTCCGGCGCCGCGGTGTCCTCGACGAAGGGTCTCCACGGCCACACGCTGGGCGCGGCCGGCGCGATCGAGGCCGTCGCCTGCCTGATGGCTCTCGTCCGCGGCGTGATCCCCGCCGGGGCCAATCTCGACGACCCGGAACCCGAGCCGGCGCTCGATCTCGTGCGGCAGCCGCGCAGCGAGCCCGTCGAGGTGGCGATCTCGAACTCGTTCGGGTTCGGTGGGCACAACGCTTGCATCGTCCTGCGGCGGCACTAGCCCGGTTTCGTCGGGAAGCGTGCCCGCGGCGTGCCCGCGAGCGCCCGGTCAGGGCGCGGCGCAGAGCCGCAGGCAAGGCAGACGCCTTGCCAAGGCGCCGCGACGCGGCGCCCGCCTCCCCCCCTGATCAGCGATACGTGGGTGCGACGCCCGCGATTCCTGACGAAACCGGGCTAGAGTCAGTAGGTGAGGTGGTTCGGTCTGGTGGCGCTCGTCGCGCTGGTTGCTCTCGCCGCTGGCTGCGGGGGCGCGGCCGGCTACTCGCCGGGCGCCGAGACCGCGTTCGTGGCGGGGTGCTCGAAGGCCGCGACCAAGGCGGTCAGCGCCAACCTCGGCGCGATCACGCCGACCGCGGACGAGGCGGCGGCGGTGACCTCGTACTGCCGCACGGCGTTGTCGTGCCTCGAAGGGGCGCTCTCGCCCGGCGACTTCCTCAAGGTCTCGAAGGCGTTGAAGGCCGGCGTGGCGATGGAGCAGCGCACCGCCACGGCGATGGGGATCTGCACGAAGACCGCCTCCGAGTCGTCGCATCTCGACGCGGCCTTCGCCCACGAGTACCCGCCTGCGGTCAGAGCGGCCTTCGCGAAATCCTGTCGATCCTCCGCGGTATCGAAGGTCCGCCGCGGCGTTCATCTGACCGCAGGCCAGAAGGCCGCCGTGGGCAAGTACTGCGACGCGACGTTCGTCTGTACCACCAAGGCCGTCACCCTGACCGACTTCTCGGCACTCGATACCTCCCTCCGTGCCGGCAAGCCCGCCGACCGGAAGGTGCAGGCGGCGATCAACGGCTGCGCGAAGACGTACCTGCCCGCCCTCAAGCGCGCGCTCCGGGCGTAGGCCCGGTTCACGACGCTCGCTGGACGCAGGCGGTGCCGGCGTTCGACCATTCCTGCTGCAGCCAGTAGCGGTGCCCGTGGATGAGGTTGGTGTACTGCAGCCCTGCGGAACCGCCGACGGCGTCGCCGAAGTTCCACGCGCACTTGTCGGAGCCCTCGAGGCCGTCGGCGTCGTACCACGCCGTACCGAACGGGTCGGTGATCGCCTCGCGGTGCTCGTGGGACAGCACGTTGATGACGGCGTCGGCCTCGCGGCCGACCGGATGCTGGCGCACGCCGCATGCCCGGGGTCGCGTCTCGGCGTAGGGCATGATCGCGTAGAGCAGCGCCGACGCGCCGGTGCCGGTGGAACCGTGGTATGCGCAGAAGCGGCTGAAGGCGCACGAGGCGCCGGCCGCGCCATCGCAGGCCGCCACGTCGCGGGGGAGGAAGAGCAGGAAGAGGGCGGAGCCGCCGGCGGGCCAGGCGTGAGCGGCCCGCACCCGTGCGATCTCGGCTCGCAACTGGGCGTCGGTGAGGCAGGCCCGGAGCGACGAGTGACAGGCGGAGGCGGGGAACGCTCTGGCGTCGGTGGTCGTGCCGCCGAAGGCGACGTCGTAGGCGACGTTGCCGCTCGCGTCGCCGTACTGCTCGAGCACCGAGTAGACGTTGGCCGAGCCGCCCGAGTCGGCTGCCACATCCCGGAGGTACGTGGCAATGGCCGTCCGGTAGCCGCTGGCCACCCGGTAGGTGGAGGGCAGCCAGTGGATGGCGTACACCGTCGTCGTCCGCATCACCGGGCCGCCGTGGTAACTCAGCAGTGGTGGGCCGGAGGGCGCGGTTCCGCGGGCACCCCTCACGGGGGCGAAACCGCGGAGCCGGGCGTCGGAGGCAACCGGCGCGGCGAGGAGGAGCAGGAGGACGATCGCGATGTGTCGCATGTCCGTCAGCCTGTCCGGCCGGGGCCCGGCCGGGGGCGCGCGGACCGCTACACGGGAGGCCGCAGGTGCGCCCAGGGGCGCACGTGCTCGAGCGTGGCGGCGATCTGGAGCGCGACATCATCGCGGTATCGCCGGGCGATGATCTGCATGCCGACCGGGAGCTGCTCGCTGTTCCAGCCGGCCGGCACCGAGATGGCCGGGCACTGGCTCGTGAAGTTGAAGAACGCCGTCATGTCGAGACCGGTCGAGAGGCCGTCGTCGCGCTCCACCTGCCATGAGGCGTCGTCCTCGTCGACGGGCCGGGCGACCTGGGTCATCGTCGGGCAGAGCAGCGCGTCGTAGCGCTCCAGCACGCGCGCCAGCCGATTCCACTGCTCGGTGCGGGCGAACTCCAGCCGCTTGAAGTCGATGGCGTTCATGGCGCGCCCGGCGGCCATGACCTTCAGCAGGCGCGGATCCATGCGGTCGCCGTACTCGGCCACCACGTGGCCGAAGATCGCCTCCAGATAGACGCCCCAGTGCGCCATCCAGGCCGCCTCGTACTCGCGGGTGAACGCGACGTCGACCTCTTCCACGATCGCGCCGGCCTCGGCCAGGGCGGCCGCCGCGTCCCGCACCTCGCGCTCCACCTCGGGGTCGACCGCCATGCAGCCGAGATCGACGTCCAGCGCGAGCCGCATGCCCTCGACCCCGATCGGCTGTGGGCCCGACAGGTCGAGCAGCGGCTGGGACATGATGTCGCGGTCGGACGGCCCGCCGGCGATCGACGTGAAGAGGCGGGCGTCGCCAACCGTGCGCGCCAATGGCCCGACGTGATGGATAGTGTCGAACTGGGTCGGCAGGAAGTCGAGCGGGATCCGGCCGAAGCTCGGCTTGAAGCCCACGGTGCCGCTCCATGCGGCGGGGATCCGGATCGAGCCGCCCATGTCGCTGCCCTCGGCCAGGGGAACGCAGCCGGAGGCCACCGCGGCCCCCGACCCACCGGACGAGCCACCCGGCGACCGCTCGGGGTTCCACGGGTTGCGGGTGATGCCCCACAGCGGCGAGTCGGTGAACGACGAGTACGCGAACTCGGGCGTCGCGGTCTTCCCGACCAAGATCGCGCCGCCGGCGAGCAGCCGTTCGACGATCAGCGCGGATCGCTCGGGCACGTAGTGCTCGTAGGCGTACGACCCCATCGTGGTCCGCTTGCCTGCAGTCGGGGTCAGATCCTTGATCGCGATCGGCACCCCGTCGAGCGGTCCCAGCGGCGTTCCGCGGGTCGCGCGGTCCTCGGCCTCGCGGGCCAGCTTCAGCGCTTCCTCGGGGTACACGAACACGAAGCAGTTGAGGACCGCGTTGACATCGTCGATGTGCACGAGCGCGTTGGAGACGAGTTCGACCGGGGAGATCTCGCGTCGCGCGATCCGCCGTGCGAGCTCGGTCGCGGGGGTGAAACACAGGTCGAGGTCGGCCACGCCGTGAGCATACTTCCATCCGTGAGCACACCCGTCATCGGCATCACGGCCATCCCGCGCACCGTCCACTCTGCCTTCGGCCCGTACCCCGGCCAGACCCTCGGCGACGCGTTCATCCGGGCCGTCGAGGCCGCCGGCGGCGTCGCCGTGGTGCTGCCCTCGACCGAACCGGCCGCGGCCGCCGTGCAGGTGAGCCTGATCGACGGGCTGATCCTGTCCGGCGGCTCCGATATCCATCCGCAGCACTACGACGGCGACCACCACGACCGGATGACCTGGGTCGACCAGCACCGCGACCGCTGGGAGCTGGCGGTGCTCGACGCCGCCGCCGGCCGGTCGCTGCCGGTGCTCGGCGTGTGCCGGGGCGCGCAGCTCCTGAACGTGTGGCGCGGCGGTTCGCTGCACCCGCATCTCGAGGGCGACGATCCGGTGCACGAGGGTGGTGCGGAGACGCGGCACCCGATCGCGGTCGAGGCCGGGTCGCTGCTCGGCTCGCTCGTGCCGGACGGCGCCCAGGTGACGTCGCTGCACCACCAGGGCATCGACCGGCTCGGGCGGGGCCTCGCCATCTCGGCGACGGGCGCCGGATGGGCTTGCCGAGGCGGTCGAGGACCCCTCGTGCGAGGTGCTCGGCGTCGCCTGGCACCCCGAGGTGCAGCTCACCGAGGCCGCGGGCCAGCCGCTGGTAGCCTGGCTCGTCGACCGCGCCCGGGCACGAAGCACGTATCATCGCGGCGTCTCCTGACGGCTCCCGGAGGTTGCCGATGTTCGAGCAGTCCGGCGCCCGGTACGTGCACTGTGCCGGTGTCGACCACATGGGTACCTGGCGCGGCAAACGCCTGACCGCCGACGCCGCCGCTCGCGCCGTCGCCGGCGAGGGCGTTCCGTTTTCCGATGTCTTCTGGGCGAATACCGTGGCCGAGGAGTTGATCCTGCGACCCCCGGGCCACGTCGGGCGCCTGCCCGACATGCCGACCGGCTTCCCGGACCACTTCCTGCGCCTGGAGCCGGAGACGATCCGGCCGATGCCGTGGCTTGATGACGAGCCGCTCGTGCTCGGGACGTTCGCGAACCCGGACGGCACGCCCTACGAGCTCGACCCTCGCGCCTGCCTCCGCCGCGTCCTCGCCATGGCAGCCGATCGCGGGCTGCTGGTGAAGGCGGGGATGGAGTGGGAGTTCTACGTGCTGGCCCAGCCGATCGCCGAGATCGCCCGCGACGGGTTCCCGGCGACCATGGCGACGCACCACACCCGTGCCTACACGTACTCGGGCCAGCGCGCCGCGCAGGATCGCGGCCTGCTCGACCTCTTCATCGGGCAGATCGAGGGCTCGGGGATCGAGGTCGAGGGCGCCAACTGCGAGACCGGCGCGGGCCAGTACGAGGTCAATCTCCGCTTCGACGAGGCCATGCGCACGGGCGACAACGCGTTCGTCATGAAGCAGGCCGTGAAGACCATTGCCGCCGCCAACGGCTGGACGGCGACGTTCATGGCCAAGCCGCACGAGACCTGGTCGGGCAACTCCGGCCACCTGCACCTGTCGCTCTGGAGCCCCGACGGCGCGACCAGCCTGTTCGCCTCCGGGCCCTCGGGCACGCTCACCGAGATCGCCGGCCGGGCCGTGGCCGGGATGCTGGTCACCATGCCCGCGGCCATGCCCTTCTGCTGTCCGACGGTCAACTCCTACAAGCGACTCGTGCCCTACATGTGGGGCTCGACGACCCAGACCTGGGGGCTCGAGAACCGGACCCTCGGTATCCGGGCGGTCGAGTCGCACCACGGCGTCAACCGCCTCGAGCACCGACTCCCCGGCGGCGACTGCAACCCGTACCTCGCCCTGGCCGTTGCCGTCGCCGGCATGCTGCACGGGATCGACGAGGGCCTCGAGCCGCCGCCCCGCTACGAGGGCGACGCCTACGCCGACCCCAGCCTGACGCAGCTGCCGATGTCGCTCGACCGCGCGACCGACGCGCTCGAGTCCGACACGGTGCTCCGCCGCTACCTCGGTGACGACGTCGTCAATCACTTCGTCGTCTGCTGCCGCGCAGAGGTCGAGCACCACCGCCTCGCCGTCAGCGAGTGGGAGCGTCGCCGCTACCTCGAGATGATGTAGGGGAACGAGACGGCGGACGTCCGCCGTCTCGTTCCCCTAGCTGATGAGCAGTGACCCCGTGTCTGCAGCGACACGAACTCGGCGGATGGCCGAACGCCCGGGCGCAACGTCGACCGGCACTGCGACATCGCCGAGCCACGCCCGCAGTCGCCGCTCGTCGCCCGTCAGCTCCAGCCGTTCGATGCCGGTCGGCCGCACCCGGTGCGGAGCCTCGGCGGCCTGGGGGTGCAGCGCCGCCGGCACCTGCCACTCGATGAAGAACGGCAGCATCGGGTCGGCCAGCGCCTGCTCGACGCCGGCCAGGCGCCAGCGCAGCTCGACGCCGTCGGGGCGCACCCGCGACCAGTTCGCCGCCTCCAGTCCCAGCCGCTCGCACACCGCATCGATGTCCGGCACCGAGACGCACCAGGCCGTCAGTCCGGTGCCCGCCGCCCGCGCCCATGCGCCCCAGCTCGAACTCCGTGCCTCCGCCTCGTCGACCATTGCCAGCAGCTCGAGGTAGCTGCTACCGAGCGGCACGATGCGGTTGGCGGTGCCGCGGCCCGGATGCCGGCCGCCCTCGACCGACGCCAGTCCGGTGCGATCCAGCAGGTCGGCAGCGCCCGTCTCGAGGTCGGCCACCCCGAGTACGACGTGATCGATCACCCGGCCTCGACGGCCGCGCTGATCCCGGCAGTCGACGCGCCCTGCAGCCCGGGCCGGTCGAGCCGGAACCGCTGTGCCTCGGCTGGCAGGGTGCGGCCCTCGGCGAGGTCGGCCAGAAGCTCGCCGATGACCGGAGCGAACTTGAACGCATGCCCCATGCACCCGGCCCCGATCACGATCGGGCCGCGGCGGTCGATGATGAACCGGTCGTCGGGCGTGAGCGTGACGACGCCGCACTCGGTCTGGATCGGCCCGGTGTGGAAACCGGGGAAGTCCTCGCGTACGCGGCGCACGAGTGCCTGCTCCATCGGCATGCTGAGCGGGCGCGCGGTCAGGTTCGTGTACGCGCGGTCGCGGTCGACCACGGCGAAGCCGAGCTTGTAGCCGATGCCCGGGGTGATCAGGCCGTACATGGCCTCGTCAGACGAGCGCGTGCGCTCCATGAGGGAGGGCCGCTCCGTGTCGTCGCCGCGTGCACCGCGGAAGTACGAGACCTGGGCGAGGCCCGGCTGCAGCGGCAGCCGTAGGTCGACCGGGGCCAGCAGCTCGTTCGCCCACGGCCCGGCGGCGACGATGGCGACATCCGCGTGGATCCGGCGGCGCTCGGTGAAGACGAGCACGCCGTCGGGCATCGGCTGCAGCGCGATGGCGCGCTCCTTCGGCGAGATCTCGGCGCCGTGCTGCGTCATGACCGCGGAGCAGGCCTGGAGGAACCCGACGCACTCGTTGACCCCGCCGTCCGGCTGGAACATCGCCGGCTGGTCGTAGCGCGACCGCACCTCCGGGAAGATCTTCGCCACCTGGGCGGCGTCGAGGTGGCGGATGGGCACGTCGCAGGCCTCGAGCGCGGCGGACATCGGCGCGACCACCGTGCCGAGGTGCAGGATGCCCAGGCGCCGGTAGGTCGTGATCCCCGTCCGCCGCTGCAGGTCGAGGAAGCGCTCCAGCGCCAGGATCGCGAGCCGTACGTCCTCGGGCGCGGAGTGCGACAGCCGGAAGCTGCGCAGGCCGAACCAGCTGCCGCCCTGGGCGTTGGGCAGGCCATGCCGGTCGAGCAGCACGACGTCGTGACCGCGCTCGGCAAGGGTCATCGCGGCGGGAGCTCCCATCGCGCCGCCGCCGATCACGACGATCTTCATGACGTCCGATCTTGACAGATCGTCCACAGACACGCAAGATCCCCTCCTAAGACTCATGTCTGGATACGATCAAGAGCTGACGTCGACGGTTCATGCCGCGCTTCGCCGCGCGATCGAGGCGGGCGGGCTCGACCCGGGCGAGCACATCAACCAGGACCGGGTCGCCCGCGAGTTGGGCGTGTCGAGGACACCGGTGCGGGAGGCGCTGCGCTGGCTGGAGCGCGACGGCCTCGTGCGGATGGAGCCGAACCGCGGGGCGTTCGTCGCCGAGTTCACCGACCGCGACCTGTTCGAGATCTACGAGGTGCGCGAGCTGCTCGAGCCGCACGCTGCGGCCATCGCGTGCGTCGTCGCCACCCGGGCCGAGGTGGCGCTCCTGCGCGACGTCGCCGAGCGGATCGAGCGGGCCTGGTCGCCCGACACGTTCCAGCTCAACAAGGAGTTCCACGAGCGGCTCTGCGCGCCGTGCGCGAACGCGCTCTTGATGACCGTGCTGCACCACGTCTGGTCGCAGCAGGCGGCGTTGCGGATCTTCTCGCGCTACGCCCAGGCCGGCCCGGAGTTCGCGGCCCAGACGCACAGCGAGCACCGGGCCATCCTCGACGCATTCGCCGCCCGCGACGCCGGGCTCACGCGGTCGCTCGTCCGAGATCACATCGCGGAGGCCCACGAGGCCACCGCCCGGTTGGTGGCCGCCGCTCAGCGGCCGGAGGAGGTCGCCTGATGTGCGGGATCGCCGGGATTCTGCTGCACGAACGCGGTCCGGTCGGCGACACGCTGGTGCGGATGTGCCAGGCGATGCGCCACCGGGGCGAGGACTCCACGGGCTTCGCGCTCTACGGCGAGCACGACCCCACGCGCCTCATCGTCCGCGCGCGGCACCCCGACGCGTCGCGCGCGTTCGACGACACCGAGTCCATCATCTCGGCAGTGCGCGACATCGGGGGCGACCAGCACGCCGACGTCCAGTTCGATGCCGACGAGGCCGCCGCCGACCGGTTCCTGCGGCTCGAGCTGCGCTACGACGGCGACATCCGGCGCCTGGCGATGGCGATCGAGGCGGCCGCTCCCGGCATCGAGATCCAGTCGGTGGGCCACTCGCTCGAGATCATCAAGGACGCCGGCGACGCCGCCGCGGTCGACGCGCGCCACGGCGTCTCGGCCTTCCAGGGCACCCACGGGCTCGGCCACGTGCGGCTGGCGACCGAGTCCATCACCGCCGTGGCGTACGGCCACCCCTTCTGGGCCGAGCCCTTCCCGGACGTCTCGATCGTCCACAACGGGCAGCTCACGAACTACTACACGCTGCGGCGCCTGCTCGAGCAGGCCGGCTTCCGCTTCCAGACCGGCAACGACTCGGAGCTGATCGCCGTCTACCTCGCCGACAAGATGTCCCGCGGGCAGACCTTCTACGAGGCGCTCAAGGATTCGGTCTACGAGCTCGACGGCTGCTTCGCCTACCTGCTCTCCATGCCCGAGGTGATCGGCTCCGCCAAGGACATGTTCGCCATCAAGTCGATCGTGGTGGCCAACATCGGCGGCGACGTCGCGATGGCCACCGAGGAGCAGGCGATCCGCGCCGTCTATACGGCGGAGCTCGACGACACGCTCCACCCCGATCCTCGCTCGGTCTTCGTGTGGGAGCGATCCGGGCGCGTCCTCCAGGAGATCGTGTGAGTCAGACCCAGACCGCTCCCGTGACGCTCGACGCGGACGACGGGCACCGGCTGAACCGCCGCATGCGCGACCTCGTCGACGATGGCGTGCGCGAGATCACCGTCGTCAACCCGCGCTCGCGTCACAACCTCGGCGTCGGCCAGCACGGGCCCGTCACGATCACGTTCGACGGCTCGGTCGGCTACTACTGCGGCGGCCTCTGCAACGGCGCCGAGATCATCGTCACCCGCAGCGCGGGGTGGGGCACCGGCGAGGCCATGTCGTCGGGCCGGATCGAGGTGCGCGGCACCTGTGCCCTTGGCACGGGCGCCTCCATGCGCGGCGGCACCCTCGTCGTGCGCGGCAACTGCGGCCCGCGCACGGCGGCCAACATGAAGGGCGGCACCCTCATCGTCGAGGGCTCGGTCGGCTACCTCGCCGGGTTCATGACCCACGCCGGCGATCTCATCGTCTGCGGCGATGCCGGCGAGGCACTGGGCGACTCGCTCTGGGCCGGGCACATCTACGTCGCGGGGAAGATCGCGGGCCTGGGCGCGGACGCCAAGGTCACCGAGCCCGACGACGAGGACCTTGCTCGCGTCCACGGCCTGCTCCGCGCGCAGGGCATCGACGCAACGTTCCCGTTCAAGAAGGTCGTCGCCGAGCAGAAGCTCTGGTACTTCGACGCCCGCGATCCGGAGGCCTGGTTGAAGATATGAGCTCCGACGCCTACACCCAGGGCCGCTCGCACATCTGGACCGCCGAGACGATTCGCGACATCCACGCCAAGGCGGATCTCGGGCGCTACCAGATCCGCGGCTACTCCACGTTCCGCCAGTTCCCGAGCTTCGACGACCTGGTCTTCCTGCCGGCGGTGATGACCCGGTTGCCGCTCGAGGGCTACCGGGAGCACTGCGAGACCAGGACCGTCATCGGCGGCGGCAAGCCCGACCTCGTGGCACGCCCGCTCGAGCTCGACATCCCGGTCTACCTGACCTCGATGAGCTTCGGCGCGCTGGGCGCGAACGCCAAGACGGCGCTGGCCAACGGCTTCACCGCCGCCGGCTCGGCCTCGTCCACGGGCGAGGGCGGCATGCTCGACGAGGAGCGCGCGGCGGCCTCGAAGCTGATCTACCAGATGACGCCGTCCCGCTACGGCCTCGACCTCGACCACCTGCGGCGGGCGGACGCGATCGAGGTCGCGCTCGGCCAGGGTGCCAAGCCGGGCACCGGCGGCTTGCTGCTCGGCATGAAGATCTCCGAGAAGGTCGCGAACATGCGCTCGCTGCCGGTCGGCGTCGACCAGCGCTCGTGCGTGCGCCACCCCGACTTCCTCGGCGCCGACGACCTGCAGGTGAAGATCGAGGAGCTGCGCGAGGCGACCGACTACCAGGTGCCGATCTTCCTCAAGCTGGCCGCGTGCCGGATCGAGTTCGACATCAAGATCGCCGTCAAGACGGGCTGCGACGGCATCCTCCTCGACGGCACCGAGGGCGCGACCGCCGCCGCCCCCGAGTACCAGCTCGACAACTGCGGCATCCCGCTGATCGCGTCGATCCGCAGCGCCCGGCGGGCGATCGAGGAGCTGGGCGCATCGGGCAAGGTGCAGCTGTGCGTGTCGGGCGGGATCCGCAACGGCGCCGACGTCGCCAAGTGCCTCGCCCTCGGCGCCGACGCCGTCGCGATCGGCACCTCTGCGCTGATCGCGCTGGGCTGCAACAGCCCGTCGTACCTGGAGGACTACGAGGCCCTCGGCACGGCGCCGGGCGCCTGCCACCACTGCCACACCGGGCGCTGCCCGGTCGGCATCACGACCCAGAACCCCGTGCTCGAGGCGCGGGTCGATCCGGAGGAGGGCGGGCGGCGCGTCGCCAACTTCCTCCGGGCGATGATGATGGAGCTGACCGGTATCGCGAAGTCGGTCGGCAAGCGCAACGTGCACAACCTCGAGCCCGAGGATCTCCGGGCAACCTCGCTCGAGGCATCGGCGTTCACCGGCGTGCCGCTCGCGGGGGTCGAGTGGACGGTCGGCCCGGAGCTCTTCGGAGGTGGAAGGTGAGGCATAACGAGGAGGCCGCCCGGCGGGCGGCGGAGCTCGTCCACGAACACGGCGTGCACACGGTCGAGTGCACGTTCCCCGATACCTGGGGGGCGCTCCGCGGGAAGCGGGTGCCGGCCAGCCAGTTCGCGCGCGTCTGCGGCGGCGGCATCGCGATCGCCGACGCGGCGTTCTGCTGGGACCCGCTCTGCGTCGTGTTCGAGGTGGATTTCACGAACATGGACAAGGGCTATCCGGACATGCTGGTCTGGCCCGACCCCGACACGTTCCGCGTGCTGTCCTGGCGCGAGGGCACGGCGACCGTGATGTGCGACACCACCCGGGTGTACACCGAAGACCCGATCCCGCTCGACCCGCGCCACCTGCTGCGCACCGCGGTCGGGCGCCTGGCCGAGCTCGGCTACACCGCCACCGTCGCCACCGAGATCGAGTTCTACCTCTGCGACGAGAGCTGGACCCCGCTGTATCCCGACATCCAGTGCTACTCGATCACCAAGGGCGCGGAGCTCGAGCCCGTGATGAGCGACATCCGCCACCGCGTCGAGGAGCTCGGGATCGTGGTCGAAGCCTGCAACACCGAGTACGGCCCGGCCCAGGTCGAGGTCAACCTCCGGTACGGCGCGCCGTTGCAGGTCGCGGACGACACCGCGATCTTCAAGTACGCCGTGAAGGAGATCGCGCGCCAGCACGGCCTGCGCGCGACCTTCATGTCGAAGCCGTTCATGGGCTTCTCCGGCAACGGCACGCACCTGCACGTGTCGCTGCGGACACCCGACGGCGCCAACGCCTTCGAGCACGACGAGGCGCTGATGATGCGCTGCGTCGCGGGCGTGCTCTCCCACCAGCTCGAGCTGGCAGGCATCTGCAGCCCGACCGTCAACGCCTACCGCCGGTTCGAGGACTACTCGTTCGCTCCGACCTACTCCAACTGGGGCGGCGACAACCGCGGCGTCGCGATCCGCACCGTGCCCGACCACGGGGCGGCCACCCGGATCGAGATCCGCACGGGTTCGGCGGACGCCAACCCCCACCTGCTGGTCGCGGCCCAGCTGGCGGCGTTCCACGATGCGCTCGTCACCGAGCACGAGCTGCCGCCGATGTGCTCGGGGAATGGCTACACGCCGCAGGATCGGCCGCTCATGCCGCGGTCGCTGCAGGAGTCGATCGACCACATGCGCCACGGCAGGCTGCTTCGCTCGGCCTTCGGCGACGCGTTCGTCGACAACATGATCGCGCTGCTGCAGCACGAGGTCGACGAGTTCTCGAAGCAGGTCACCGAGTGGGAGAAGACCCGCTACATGGAGGTGTCGTGATGGAGGTCTGCCGCGTGGTGGGCCAGGCGGTCGCGACCGTCAAGGACCCGGGCCTGCGCGCAGCCAAGCTGCTTCTCGTCGTGCCGGTCGGGCCGGACGGCGCGGACAAGGGCGAGATCTACGCCGCTGCCGACACCGTCGGTGCCGGCGAGCACGAGCTGGTGCTCGTCGCACGGGGCTCGGCCGCCCGGGCCACGGCCCGCACTCAGGACGCCCCGACGGACGCCGCCATCGTCGGGATCCTCGACTCGATCACGGTCGGCGGCGCAACAACGTACCGGAAGGACTGAGGAGGCACCATGGCACGACAACGGTTCGATTCCACCCTCCAGGCGCTCGGCATGGTCGAGACGCGGGGGCTCGTCGGCGCCATCGAGGCCGCCGATGCGATGGTCAAGGCGGCGAACGTCCGCCTGGTCTCGAAGGAGCACGTCGGTGGCGGCCTCGTCACCGTCATCGTCCGCGGCGACGTCGGCGCGGTGCGCGCGGCGACCGATGCCGGCGCAGAGGCTGCCGCCAAGGTCGGCGAGCTGCTCTCCGCGCACGTCATCCCGCGCCCGCATGAGGACGTCGAGGCGATCCTGCCGGCGATCTCCGAGCCGAGCGCAGTCTGACCCTGAGATGAGCGACGCGCTCGCAGACGCGATCGCCCAGGTCGTCGGCGGGGGAGGCCCGGCGGCGCCGTCCGCCGGGGTTCCGCCCGCGGCGGACGCGTTCGGCGTGCTCGGCGGGCTGACCGGCGAGGTGGCCACGGCGCCACCGGCGCCGGCCGGCGATCGCCCGGGCGCGGGGCGCCTGCGGGTCGCCGTCATCGGCGACGAGGGCGTGGCCGCGGCCACCGCCGGCCACCTCGCCCTGCTCGGCTTCGACACGGCGTGGACCTCGCCGCGCTCGCTCGCCCTGGAACCGTTCGCTGCGGGGCGTCGAGCTGGTCGGGATGGGGACGGGCCGGCCGGTCATCCAGCCGTCGCTCGACCGGGCGGTCGAGGACCGCGAGCTGGTGATCCTCTGCTCGCACGCGACCGAGCATGCGGCTTACGCGGCGTTGCTCGCGCCGCTGCTGCGGGATGGCCAGACGGTGCTGCTGTCACCGGGCCGCACCGGGGGCGCGCTCGAGTTCGCCGAGGTGCTGCGCGCGCACTGCAGCGGCGCGCGGATCGTGCTCGGCGAGACCGAGACCGCCGTCTACACGCCCGCCGGCCGCGGGCCGGGGAAGCTCGAGATCCTGGTCGAGAAGGTCGAGATCCGGGCCGCCGCCCTGCCCGCCACCGACAACGGAGCCCTCATGCGGGTGCTCCGCCAGGTCTACCCGCAGGTGGCCTGCGGCGAGAACGTGCTCGATACCTCGATCAACAACGTCGGCGGCGTCGTGCACCCGGCAGCGATGCTGCTCAACAGCCAGGTCACCGAGGAGGCCGCCGCCGGCGCGCCGCACGTCTACTACCAGCACCAGGTCAACGACACCGTGGCCAACCTCGTCATGGAGCGCCTCGACGCCGAGCGGGTCGCCGTCGGCCGGGCACTCGGCCTGCAGACCGTCCTGACGTTCCGCGAGTGGAGCATGGCGTGCTTCCAGCACGCCCGCCCGACGATCCGCGAGACCGTCGCGACGAACCCCTACTACGCCGGGTTCGGTGCTCCCAAGACGCTGCTCGCACTCGGGTTCGTGGACGACGAGGTGCCGAACTCGCTCGTGCCGCTGTCCGAGCTCGGAGTCGTCGTCGGTGTCCCGACGCCGATGACCGACGCCCTCACCGATCTCGCGAGCGCCATGCTCCGCGTCGACTTCCGCCGCACGGGGCGGACGCTGGCGCGCCTCGGCCTCGCGGGCCTCGACCGCGCCGGCATCCTCGACCACGCCAACACGGCGCGTACGCCGGCGCCCGTCCTCGCCTGAGGTTCAGCGATGTCCGAGAAGTCGATCAAGCAGGCGGACGAGCTCGCCGTCCGCGCCCACGCAGCCGCCGAGGTATGGGCCGAGGCCAGCCAGGCGGACGTCGACCGCGTCACGGAGGCCATGGCCGACGCCGGCCACGCCGCTGCCGCCCGGATGGCCCAGCTCGCGTTCGACGAGACCGGCTACGGCCGGCCCGACCACAAGACGTTCAAGAACATCTTCACGACGCGCGCGTACCTCGATCGCATCCGCCACATCCCGACCGTCGGCGTGGTCGCCTCGGATCCCCGCACCGGCGTCGTCGAGATCGCCGAGCCGGTGGGGGTCATCGCGGGACTCGTGCCGGTCACGAACCCGACCGCCACCACCTTCTTCTACGGTATCGCCGCCGTCCGCGCCCGCAACGCGGTCGTCAACGCCCCGCACCCGCGCGCCGTCCGGTGCATCGGCGAGTGCGCCGCGCTGCTCGACCAGGCGGCCACGGCAGCGGGAGCGCCGCCGGGTCTGATCACGGCCATGACCGAGGTGACGCTCGAGGGGACGCAGGCGCTGATGGCCCACTATCGCACCGACCTGGTGCTGGCCACCGGCAGCCGCGCGATGGTGCTCGCCGCCTACTCCTCGGGCAAGCCGACCTATGCGGTGGGACCGGGCAACTCGCCGTCCTACGTGCACGCGAGCTGCGCCGACCTCGGCGAGGCCGCTGCGGGGATCCTGGCGTCGAAGACGTTCGACAACGGCACGGCCTGCGCCTCCGAGCAGGCCATCGTCGTCGACGCCGCGGTCGCCGGCCCGATGCGCGCCGAGCTCGAGCGGCGCGGCGCCTACTTCTGCTCGCCGGCCGAGCAGGAGGCGCTCTCCCAGCTCCTCTTCCCGAACGGTCCGGGCACCGCCTTCAACGTCGAGACCGTCGGTCAGTTCGCCACCCGCATCGCGGCCGAGGCCGGGCTCTCCGTCCCGGCCGGGACGCGCGCGCTGGTCGTGCAGCCGGCCGGCGTCGGGCGCGAGCACACGCTGTCGCACGAGCTGCTGTGCCCGGTGCTGAAGTGGTATCCGGTGGCGACCGAGGATGAGGGCGTCGCCACCGCCTACGCGTTGCTCAAGTACGGCGGCGATGGCCACACCGCGGCGATCCATGCCGAGGACCAGTCGATCATCGCCCGCTACGCGAAGGTGCCGGCCTACCGGATCTGCGTCAACGGCCCGACCCTGTTCGGCGCGATGGGCTTCACGACCGGCTTCGTGCCCTCGTTCACGCTGGGCACGGGCACGATCGGCGGCGCCATCAGCTCGGACAACATCGGCCCGCACCACCTCGTGAACCGCAAGCGGATCGGCGTTCGGCTGCGGGATTGGCGCGAGTCGGGCGTCGCCGAGGAGCTCGGAGCGGTCGCCGCCGCTGTCGCGGCGCCGCTCGCCGCCGTCATGCCCGCCGATCTGCCGCCGCTGCCCGCGGCGCAGGCCGCGCTGATGGAGGAGACCGCCGCCGCACCCCGCGCACAGCAGGCCGCGCCGCCGGCACCGCCCGCGCCCGCACCGGGCGCACCCCTGCCGCTCGGGCCGGCCCCCGTCGACATCGAAGCGATCGTCCGCGCGGCGATCGAGGAGGTCATCGCGTGACGTCTTCGGACTTCTCCATGCGGGCTTACGTGTTCATCGACTCGATGCAGCCGGAGTTCGCGGCGTACGTCGGGGCGACCGTGCAGGGCTCGCCGCCCGTGGCCGGCATGGCGGAGCTGTGGATCGAGGTGGCTCCCGCCAACGAGGCGTTCAGGTTGATGGACGTGGCACTGAAGGCGGCGGAGGTGCAGCCCGCCACGCAGTTCATCGAGCGCGAGTTCGGGCTGCTCGAGTTGCACTCCTACAGCCAGTCCTCCGTGATCGCAGCCGCCGACGCGATCTTCGACGTCACCGGTCTCACCGAGACCGATCGCGTGCGACCGCAGATCGCGTCGACGCAGGTCGTCACCAACGTCGACCCGTTCCAGGCGCAGCTGATCAACAAGATGCGCCGCGGCTCGCTGCTCGTGCCCGGCCAGACGCTGCTGATCATGGAGGTCGAGCCGGCCGCCTACATCTCGCTGGCGGCCAACGAGGCCGAGAAGGCCGCGTCGATCTCGCAGGTCTTCATCTCCAACGTCGGCCGGTTCGGGCGCTACTTCGCCGCCGGCTCCGACTCGGAGATCGACGCCGCCCGTCTGTCCGCGATCGCCGCCATCGAGGCGTCCGGGCGGGCCTGATGGCGAACACCCTCCTCGACCCGGATCGGGCGACCCTGCTGGCCGAGCAGTCGCGGATTCGCGCGATGGTGCGACGCATTTTGTGGGAGGAGTACCCCGCGCACGCGTCGCCACGGGTCGTCGAGCGGGTATGCCGGATCGTCTTCAAGCAGCTCGGGCTCGACGACCTCAAGCGGCCCTGACTCGCAGGCCTACGTTGGCTCGACGGTTCGTGCGGAGCGGGGCTTGCGCTCCGCCACGTAGACCGCGGCCAGGATGATGGCGCCGCCCAGGATCTCGCGTGCCTTGGGTTGCTGGCCGGTGATGAGCCAGGCGATGAGGACACCGGAGACCGGGAGCAGGTACAGGGCCATGGCAACCCGGCTGGCGGGGACGCGGCCCAGGGCGGTGGCGAGCAGGAGGTAGGCGGCGGCGCTGCCGAAGCCGAGGAAGAGGATGCCGAGGATGGCCGACGTCGTGACCGGGCCGCGGACGA
Source organism: uncultured Actinomycetes bacterium (assembly GCA_963779685.1). Classification (GTDB taxonomy): domain Bacteria; phylum Actinomycetota; class Thermoleophilia; order Gaiellales; family F1-60-MAGs149; genus CAVZZG01. Next base: position 2,018,730 of record CAVZZG010000003.1, on the reverse strand, counting down.
TCCCCTGGTCGAGCATGTCGAGAAGGCAGGCGGGGAGGACGAAGGCGAGCGCGCCGATCTGGCTGGTGGCGGCGACGGCGAGGGAGTCGGTGTCCGGCGAGATGCGGCGCACCATGCCGGCGTAGACGGAGAAGCAGACGACCGCGGCGAGCATCGCGCCGAGCGCGAGAAAGGGCACGTTGGCGGGCGGCTCGGTGATGGCGCCCGACGCGATGGCGGCGCCAAAGAAGCCGATCACGAGGCCCTCCCAGGCCTGGCGACTGGGGTGGTCGCCGGCGATGAACGAGGCCATCACCGCCACGCCGATCGACTCCATCGCGAAGATCAGGGCCGCCAGCGTCGGGGATGAGCGGTCGACGCCGAAGGCCATCAGGCAGGCCATCAGACCGACGCCGAACATGCCGGCCAGCAGGAGCTGGCCGCGGACCGGCCGCGCCGCCGCCATCCGGCCGCGGGCGAGCCCCACCAGCACGGCGCCCGCGATCATGAAGCGGAACATGTTCACCGTGACGATCCCGAACGACGCCTGCGCCTCGTGGTAGCCGGTGAAGCTGCCGCCGAAGAACAGCACCAGCGCCAGCAGCGCCAGCCGGATCTGGAGCTCGTCCGACATCCGTCAGACGGCTGTGAAGCCGCCGTCCACGGGCAGCGCGATGCCCGTCACCCAGGAGGCGTCGTCGGAGGCGAGGAAGAACGCGGCGCCGGCCACGTCCTCCGGCTCGCCAAGACGCGGGAACGGCGTCTGCGCCTGCAGCCTGGCGATGCCCTCCGACGAGCCGAACGACTCCGCGTTCATGGCCGTCCGCACGTAGCCCGGGTTGATCGCGTTGACGGTGATCCGGTGCGGCGCAACCTGCTGGCTCAGCACCCGCACGAGGCCCATCACGCCGTGCTTGCTCATGACGTACGCGGCCCCCGCGGGAATCCCGGCCAGACCGGCGATCGAGGAGATGACGATGATCCGCCCGCCATCGCCCTGGGCGATCATCTGCCCCGCCGCCGCGCGGGCGGTATGCCACACGCCATCCTGGTTGACCCCCACCGTGCGCCGGTACGCCTCGAACGACTCGTCGACCAGGTCGACGACCTCCCGGGCGGCGACGCCGGCGTTGGCGACGCACACGTCGATGCGCCCGAACGCCGCCACCCCGCGCCGGACCGCCTCCGCGACGCCGGCCGCCTCGGTCACGTCGCAGTCGACGTAGACGGCGCGGCCGCCCTCACTCCGGATCAGCTCGTCGGTCGGCGGCCCTGCGTCGAAGCCGCGCGGATCGTAGTCCGGCCGCACGTCGCTGCAGACGACCAGCGCCCCCTCGCGTGCGTACCGGAGAGCGATCGCCCGGCCATTGCCCGACGACGAGCCCGTCACCCACGCGACGCGGCCCTCGAGCCGCCCGGTCACGAGCACTCGCCCGCGTCGATCGGGACGGTGACGCCCGACACGTAGCTGGCCAGGTCCGAGGCCAGGAACGCGAACACGCCCGCCACCTCGGCCGGGTCGGCCGGCCGGCCGGTGGGGATGCGCCCCACGATCCCGGTGCGGATCGTTTCCCGGGCGATGCCGCGGTCGCGGGCGTACCCCTCCTGCAGCGCATCCTGCATCGGCGTGTCGACGATCGCGGGCGCGACGCACGCCACCCGCACGCCCTGCGGGGCGAGCTCCTTCGCGAGCGCCTCCGTGAGCGCGACCACGGCGAACTTCGACGCGCAGTAGCTGCCGAGGTTCCGGTAGCCGTGGCGCCCGGCCTGCGATGCCGTCGCCAGGATCACGCCGCCGCCCCGCCCGGGGAATCGCCGCGCCGCCTCGCGCATGCACAGGAACACGCCGATCAGGTTCACGTCGAGCACGCGGCGGAAGTCGTGCAGCGACTCGTTGGCAAGCAGCGACGTGTGGACGATGCCGGCATTCGCGACGACCACGTCGAGCCCGTCCAGCCGCGCCTCGGCCGCGTCGAACATTGCGCCCACGGCGGCCTCGTCGGTGACGTCGCAGACGAGGTCGGCATCGGCGAGGTCTGCCCCGCAGACGGCTGCGCCCTCGGCTCGGAAGCGCTCGACGGTCGCACGGCCGATACCGCGGGCCGCCCCGGTCACCAGCGCCCGGCGACCCGCCAGCAGGCCGGTCACGATCGCGTCACCACCGCGAGCGCGGCCGCGGTGGCGCCGTCCAGCCGCAGGGTGGCGCCGTTCACGAAGCGCGACTCGGCGCCGACAAGCCACGAGACGGCAGCGGCGACGTCGGTGGCATGCGGGTAGGCGCCGGTGGCGGAGGGGCGCCACCTGGCCGGGTCGTCGCCGGCCATGCCGGGCAGCGTCGCGCCAGGGCACAGGGCGTTGCAGCGGATGCCATGGGCGGCGCCCTCGGCGGCAAACAACTCGGCGGCGTTGACCGCCGCGGCCTTGGCCACGGAGTACGACGCGATCCGGTGCGAGCCGCGGATCGCCGAGTCCGACCCGATCAACACCATCGCGCCGCCGCCGTTGGAGCGCATGTGCCCGAACAGCAGCCGCAGGCACCGGAACGGCCCGGTCAGGTTCAGCTCGATCAGCCGCAGGAAGTCGGCGTCCGTGGTCTCGGTGATCTGGCCGTGGACGAGGATGCCGGCGTTCGCCACGAAGGCGGTGACCGGGCCGACCAGGGCGATCGCCTCGCCGAGCACCTGGTCGGTCGCGGCCCGGTCGGCGTGATCGCAGGCGAGGAACGTGGCGCCGGTGCGCGCGGCCACCTCGGCACCGCGGGCGGCGTTGCGTCCGGTGAACGCGACGCGGAAGCCGTCGGCCGCGAGCCGCTCGACGCAGGCCGCGCCGATCCCGGCCGTGCCGCCGGTGACGATGGCGCCGCTCACCGCTGCGCCTCGGCCCAGACGGAGTTCGCTCTCGCGGCCGCCCGCATGCCGCCGTCGATCAGCAGGTCGGTGCCGGTGATCGTGCGCGCCTCCGCGGATGCCAGGAACGCGACGGCGGCAGCGACGTCGTCGGCGTTCACGAGCTTGCCGAGCGGCGGCCGGGTCCAGGTACCCGTGTCCGGCAGCTCGTCGCGTCCGCCAACCGTCGTCACCATGCCCGGCTCGCAGTCGCCGGGATCGACGGCGTTCACGCGCACGCCCCGCGGTCCGGCCTCGACCGCCAGCATGCGCGTCAGCATGATCAGGCCGCGCTTCGACACCGAGTAGGCACCAATGGGTGTTTCCCCCCATACGCCGGCGTCGGATGCGGTCAGGACGATCGTCCCGGCCTCCGACTGCTCGAGCAGGGGCATGGTCGCGCACGCGTACCTGAAGGGCGCGATGAGGTTGGTCTCGATCACGGCGTCCCAGGTCGCGTCGTCGGTCTCCGTCAGCGATCCATCGGCCAGGACGCCCGCGTTCAGGACGGCGATGTCGAGCCCGCCGAGGTGGGCGACGGCCTCGTCCACCGACCGCGAGATGTCCGATGCAGAGCGCACGTCGGCCACCACGAACGCGGCGCCGGTTTCCGCGACGAGGTCGCGCCCGCGGGACTCACTGCGGCCGGTCAGAACCACCCGCGCGCCCTCGGCCGCCAGCCGCCGTACGACCGCGGCGCCGATCCCGGACGTCCCGCCCGTCACGAGCGCGCGCCGCCCTTCGAGTCGTCGTCCCATGGAACGCGATTAGAACACAGGAATGGTCCAAACGGCAGCCTTATCAGGAGAAAGGGGTGGAAGTACGTCCGTCAACTGGTATACGCTCGTGCCATCACGACCGGGGAGGTCCGGATGGAGGACAGCACGATGACCCAGGCGCCGGAGATGGTCGACATCCACGGCGGGCACCACCGCCTGGCGACCAACGCGCTCGGACTGCCGCAGGTCCTCTTCTGCATCGTCACCGGCGCCGCGCCGATCGCCGCCATGCTCTTCAACGATCCCTGGGCCGTCTACGGCGCCGGGAACCAGGCGCCCGCGCTGTTCATCATCGCGACCGTCGTCTTCACCATCTTTTCGGTGGGCTACATCGAGATGGCGCGCAGGGTCACCGCCGCCGGAGGCTTCTACAGCTTCGTCTCGCATGGCTTCGGGCAGATCATGGGGATGGGTACCGCCCTGCTCATCGCCGGCTGCTACATCATCTTCTCGGCCGGCGTCACCGGCGTGACGGCGTACTTCGTGAACACCTCGATCGCCGACTGGACGGGCCTCGACATCCCGGTCTGGCTGATCGAGTTCGGCACGCTGGCCATCATGGTGCTCCTCGCCTTCTTCCACATCGAGTTCACGGCCCGGATTCTCGGCGTCTTCCTGATGGTCGAGCTCGCTGCTCTGCTCGTTTTCGGGGTGCTGGCGTTGTTCAGCCCGGCCGACGGCTACAGCCTCTCGTCGCTGAACCCGTTCACCGTCGGAGACGGCGCGGCCAACGGCGCCCACGCCTTCGGTGCCGCCACGCTCGGCGTCGGCTTCTTCGGTGCGTTCTGGTCGTGGATCGGCTTCGAGATGGCGCCGAACTACGCCGAGGAGTCGCGCGATCCGAAGCGGATCATGGCTCCCGCCACGTACATCTCGGTGATCGGCCTCGGCATCCTCTACACCTTCATCTGCTGGATGCTGGTCGTTGCCTGGGGGCCCTCCCATGTCGTCGGCGGTGTCCAGGCGCAGTTCAACGGTGAGATCGCGTCGGTGTTCTACCCGCAGACCGACCGGCTGGGCCTGTTCGACATGGGCAGCGCGTCCTTCCTGACGCGCGTGTTCCAGCTGACGATCATGACCGGCTCGTTCGCCTGCCAGCTGGCGTTCTTCAACACGTCGACCCGGTACCTGTTCTCGATGGGCCGTGAGAACGTGCTCCCGCGGTCGCTCGGCCGCACGCACCCGACGCATCGCAGCGCGTTCGTCGCGAGCACGGTCGTCGGCGTCCTCTGCGCCCTGATCATGGCCGGGTTCCTCTGGTACGACCACTCGTCGCTCCCGTCCGACCAGCAGACGCTCGGCGCGCTGATCCACCTCGGCACCTGGGCGCCGATGATGGGCAACATCGGCATCCTCTCGATCATGGCCATGGTCTCGATCGCGATCATGACCTACTTCATCCGCGCGGGCGAGGTCAGCGGGGGTGCGGCCATCGTCAAGGTCGTCATCGCGCCGATCCTCGCAGCGCTCGGGCTCGCGCTGGCGACCTACCTCCTGATCTCCAACCGCGAGACGCTCGCCTTCGCCGAGCGTCCCGTTCGTGACGTACATGTGGGTGCCGCCGCTGGCCGTGTTCCTGATCGGCATGGCGATGGCGCTCTACTACCGCTCGTCCGACCCGGCGCGCTACGCCGGCATCGGCCGTTACCTGCACGAGGACATCCCGGCCGACATCACCTGATCCGTCGCGTCGCGGGGCGGGCGCCAGGTGCGCCCGCCCCGCTGGCATCATCCTTCGGGATCGCATGGCACGCACTGCATGGCAGGCGGTCGTCGAGGCGCTGGAGGCGGAGGGCGTCGAGTACGCGTTCGGGCTCCCGGGCAACCCCCTGCACCTGGTCGCCGATCTGCGCGGGTCTTCCGTGCGCCCGATCCTCGCTCGCAACGAGTCGAGCGCCGTGTTCATGGCCCACGGCTACGCCCGCGCCTCGCGCCGCGTCGGGGTCTGCTTCGGGAACCCCGGCCCCGGTACGACGAACATGGTCTCGGGCCTGCTCGAGGCCGACTCGGGTTGCGTGCCGCTGATCGGACTCTCGAACGGCACACCGCTGCGCTACGACGGCGCCGGGGCCCTGCAGGAGCTCGACGTGCAGACGCTGATGCGCCCGGTGACCAAGTGGTCGGCGAAGCTCACCGACCCGCGCAAGATGCCGTGGATCATGCGCCGCGCCTTCCACCTCGCGCGTTCGGGCCGTCCCGGTTCGGTGTTCGTCGAGGTGCCGGGCGACCTCGGACTGGTCGAGGCCGAGATGGAGGCGTACCAGCCTGCGCCGGTGGTGCGCTCCCGCCCGACGAGGGAGTCGATCGAGGCACTCGCCGACGCCCTCATGGCATCGCGGCGCCCGCTGCTCGTTGCCGGATCCGGTGCCTGGTCGGCCGATGCCGGCTCGGCGCTGCTCGCGGTCGCGGAGCGCGTGGGCGCAGGCATGCTGACGACACCGGGCGGCCGGGGATCGGTCGCCGAGGAGCACCCGCTCGCCCTGGGCCAGATCGGCCTGTACTTCACGGGTGCCGGGCGGAGCGCCTGGGACGACGCCGACCTGATCGTCAGCATCGGATCGCGGCTGGAGGAGCTTCAGGCCGGACCCGGCGTCAGCATGTTCCCTGCCGGCGCCCGCTACGCCCAGATCGACGCCGATCCGTTCGCGATCGCGCGCAACCTCGTCCCGGACGTCGCGCTGGTGGGGGATGCCGGGCTGGCGCTGGCGGAGCTCGGGGATGTGCTGGCGACGCGCGGATGCGCCCCGGCCACCCGGGCCGCCTGGACGGCCGGGCTCGCCGACCGCAAGGCCGAGACCGCCGCCGAGGTCGATCGTGCGCGAGCCGACCTCCGCGAGCCCGTCTTCGCGGGTCAGCTGGTCGGCGAGATCGAGCGCGTCTTCGGCCCGAACACGATCCTCGCCCACGAGAACGGCGGGCACGACCTGTGGTCCTACTACTCGCCGTTCTACCGGGTGCGGGCCGGGGGCATCTCGTTGCCGCCGGGCGAGCAGACCGTGATGGGCCTCGCCGTCGTCGGCGCGATCGGCGCGAAGCTCGCGCGGCCGGACATGCATGTCGTGTGCACCACGGGTGACGGCGCGATGCAGATGGTGCTCGGCGAGCTGGGCTCGGCCGTGCAGCACCGGGCGCCGGTGACCTGGGTCGTCTTCGCCGACGGCGGGTTCGCCTGGCCGCAGTTCATCCAGATGGAGGGCGGCTTCCCGGCGGAGGTCACCGACTTCGAGCAGCGGACGGACTTCGTCGCCTCGGCGCGGGCCCAGGGCATCCATGCCGAGGCGGTCAGGCACGGCTCCGCCGTCGGTGAGGCGCTGGAACGCGCGCGCAAGGCGAACGACGACGGCGTCCCGGCGCTGGTCGAGGTCGAGGTCGCCCGCCACGAGTACGCGCCCGGCTTCGTGTCGTTCCACCGCGACGTCTGGGGCCTGCGCCCCCGCGGGTAGCAGGCCAACCCCAGGCTCAGTCCATGTAGGAGCCGCCGTTGACGGCCAGCGCCTCGCCGGTCACGAACCCCGCGTCGTCGCCCGCCAGGAACGCCGCGACCCGCGCCACGTCCTCGGGCGTCTCGATCCGGCCGAGCGGCGTGTCGGCGATCCACATCTGCCGGACCTCGTCGATGGTGCAGCCGCGGATCGCGGCCTCCCAGCCCAGCTCGCGCTCCTGCATCGACGTCGCCACGTAGCCCGGGCACACGCAGTTGACGCGAATGCGGTGCGGTGCCAGCTCGGCTGCCATGGCCTGGGTGAGGCCGACGACGCCGAACTTCGACGCGACGTAGTGGGCGAGGTACGGAGCGGCTCCCCGCTTGCCCGCCATGGACGCCGTGTTCACGATCGAGCCCCCCTTGCCGCGCGCGATCATCACGCGGGCGGCCGCCTGGCCGCACAGGAAGACGCCCTTCAGGTTGACGTCGAGGTTGGCGTCGTACTCCGCCTCCGTGATCTCGGTGAACGCCGCCATGGTCGAGATGCCGGCGTTCGAGCACCAGACGTCGATGCCGCCGTGCTGCGCGTCGACCGCTCGCGCGACCTCGTCGCAGGCTGCCGCGTCCGTCACGTCGAGCGGCATCGAGCTGCCGCCGGTCTCGGCAGCGGTCCGCTCGGCCGCGGCGCGCGTCGAGATCGGTCGCGACCACGTGCGCGCCGCGGCGGGCCAGCTCGCGCGCCATGGCGGCGCCGATCCCGGTGCCGGCGCCGGTAACGACTGCGATGCGCCCGCCGAGGGGCGCTGCCAGATCCTCACTCATGCCGCGGAGCCTACTCGCGCACGCCGCGCAGCGCCAGGAATGCCGGGCGCAGCGGCTCGTACAGCTCGCGGTAGACGGCGTGGCGGGCGTCGTGGACCGCGCGGGTGGCCGGATCGGGCTCGACCGGCTGGCCGAGACGGACGAACCGGTCGATCTCGTCCCACGCCCCGAACGTGCCGGCGCCGATCCCGGCCGCGAACGCCGCGCCGAGCGCCGATCCCGGATGATCGACGACCGTCTCGAGCGTCAGCCCGGTGATGTCGGCCACGACCTGCTTCCACAGCCAGGACGACGCGCCCCCGTTCGTGACGCGGGCGCGCGCGGGCGCGATCCCGTGTTCGGCGAGCACCTCGAGATGGTGGCGCAGGCCGTGGCCGAAGCTCTCCAGCAGGGCCCGGAAGAGGTGGCCTCGCGTGTGGCCGAGACCGAGACCCACGATCGCCCCGGAGGCCAGGGGGTCGTTGATCGGCGTCTTCTCGCCCAGCAGGTAGGGCAGGATCACCAGGCCGTCGGCACCGGCCGGCACGGCGGCGGCCTCCCGGTCGAGCACGGCGAGCGACTCGCCGCCGGCCAGTTCCCGCTGGAACCAGCGGACCGCCGAGCCCCCGGTCGCCATGCAGCCGTTGGGGAGCCACAGCCCTGGTCGCGGGTGGGCGTCGAGGTACAGCCGGGCGTCGACCAGCAGACGATCGGTGGCGCAGAGGATGTCGACCGAGCCCCCCAGCTTGAGCAGGACGTCGCCGTGCGCCTTCAGGCCGGCGCCGAAGGCCGACGCGACATGGTCGGCGAGGCCCCCCACCACGGGCGTGCCCGCCCTCAGCCCGGTGGCGGATGCGACCGCCGGCAGGATCGCTCCGACGACGTCGCCCGGGTCGCGGATCTGCGACACGCGGTCTGCGTCCCAGCCGGCAGCCGCGAGCAGGTCCTCGGCGAACGCACCCGTGCCGAGGTCGTACAGACCGCTCTCGAGGGCCCAGTTGCGCTCGCAGTACGCGGCGCCGGTCAGTTGCCCGGTGAGCCAGTCGTACGAGCCGCAGATCCGCCGGGTGCGGGCGACCAGTCCGGGCTCATGCCGGGCGAGCCAGCGCAGCTTGGGTGCGATCGACTGCTGCGTGACGCCCGCGCCCGTACGCGCCAGCACGGCCTCGTCGCCGAGCTCGGCCCGCAGCTCGGCGATCTCGCGCTCGGCCCGGCCGTCGTTGTACAGCAGCGCCGGGCGCAGCGACTCGTCGTGCTCGTCCAGCAGCAGCAGGCACGGGACGCAACCGGCGACGCCGACGGCCGTGACGGCCGAGGGGTCGATCCCGGCTGCGCGGCAGACGCCGGGGATGACTTCGAGCGCGCCTGCGAGCCAGTCCCGCGGGTCCGCCTCCGACCAGGACGGGCCGGGTGACGTGGCGTCGTGCACGCGCGCCGTCGCGGCCACGATGCCCTTGTCCGGGTCGAGCAGGATGGCCTTCAGCGCCGTGGTACCGACGTCCAGGCCGAGCAGCACGTCTCAGCGCGCCTCGTGCGCGGCGGCGAGGAACCGGCGCACGCGGTCGCGGCCGACCGGGTTCCAGGTGCCTCCGTCGACCTTCAGGTCGGAGCCGACGATGACGCCGTCCACGAGCGGCATGTACGCGCCGATGTTCGATGACTTGGCCCCGGTGTTGAGCAGCACGGGCGCCGTGCCCGCGACGGCGTCGGCCACCTCCCGCACCGTGTCGAGATCGGGCTCCGCGCCGGCCATGGCGCCGGAGACCAGGATCGCGTCGGCCAGGGTGGAGACCACCGCCGATCGCGCCCTCAGGCCGGCTCCCCGGCTACCGAGGGCCGACGCCGACTCGGGCGTGACGTTCATCAGGATCGCCAGGTCCTCGACGCCGAGCGTGCGGCGCTCGCGCAGCAGCGCCGCCGGGTCAGGTCGCCAGAGGCCCATGTCGCTTTCGAACACGCCCGGCATCACCTCGCGCATGAACGCCGCACCCGTGGCCGCGGCCACCGCGAGCGAGCACCTCGCGTCCCACAGGTAGTCGACCCCGAACGGGCGATCCCGTGGCGCGAGCTCGGTCACGACCCGGGTCATCGCGGCGGCGTCCGCCAGCGACGCTTCGAGGCGATAGGGCCGGTCGTTCTCGTTCGCGAACATGATCGCGTCGACGCCCTCGTCGAGCAGGATCTCGAGATCCCGCGCCACCGCGTCCCGGATGCCGGTCATGCCCGCGGCCGCGTCGTGCAGCGGCGCTCCGGGAAGCGCGGGCAGATGGGCCATGGCGATCACCGGCTTGCGAACGCCGAAGATGCGGCTGAAGCGGCTCTCCATGGCGCGGAATACTAGAGGCCTGATGTGAATCGCTGCAGGCGCACCGCATCCCGCCAGGCCGCGTCGGTCGCTCGGGCGACCCGCTCCGCCCGCCTTGGCGGGCTCTGCGGGTCGCCACCGCTCTGCGGCCCGGCCGCTTGGCAAGGCCTCCCGCCTTGCCTGCGCGACCGGGCCGCATCCGACGCGCCCTGGCGGGCGCGGCCACGTACGCTCGATTGACATCAAGCCTCCAGGGCCACGCCAGGCTGCCGGTGCCCTGCGGAATGGTCCCGTCCGCGACCCTATTGCCATTCCCGCTCGCAAGCCATAAACTCGCGTCGTCGGCGTCCTGAGGCGTCGTTAAGATCGGAGTCGTTCTCGACGTCCACACGTCATCGGGAGGGAACGGATGGATAGTGCCGCCGCTGCGGTCGACACGGTCGACCCCATTCATGGCCAGCACCACGCGCTCGCGCCCAATGCGCTCGGGCTCCGGGCGGTGCTGTTCTGCATCGTCACGGGAGCCGCGCCCATTGCGGCGATGCAGTTCAACGTTCCGTACGCCGTAGGCGGTGCCGGATACGCGGGCCCGTCCACGTTCCTGCTTGCGACCTTCGTCCTGACGATCTTCTCCGTCGGTTACATCGAGATGGCGCGGCGCCTCACCGCCGCCGGCGGCTTCTACAGCTTCATCTCCCACGCTTTCGGGTCGGTGATCGGCATGGGATCCGCCATCACGATCGCCCTCAGCTACACGATCTTCGCCGCCGCCAACGTCGGCGTCACCGCCTACTTCGCCCAGACCAACATCGCCACCTGGACGAACGGCTCCATCGATCTCCCGATCGGGGCCATCTACGCGCTGCTGATCATCCTGGCGATGGCGTTCTCCTACTTCCACATCGAGATGACCGCGAGGCTGCTCGGCGTCGCGCTGGTTGCGGAACTGGTCTGCCTGACGATCTTCGACCTCGTCACGCTGTTCAAGGGCGGCGCGCACGGCATCCCCATGAAGGCGCTGAACCCGATGGACATCCGGGGCAACTCCGACGCCAAGGCGGGCCTCGGCGCGCTGGCCGGTGTCGCGTTCTTCGGTGCCTTCTGGTCGTGGGTCGGCTTCGAGATGGCGCCCAACTACGCGGAGGAATCGCGCAACCCGAAGAAGATGATGGCGTCGGCGACCTACATCTCCGTCATCGGACTCGGCGTCCTCTACACCCTCACCTGCTGGATGTTCGTCGCGGGCTGGGGTGTCGGTCAGTCGTCGCTCTCGATCGCCCGTCAGTTCGGCATCGCCCAGCCGCCGCTGCCGCACGGGTACTCGTCGGCGTTCTACCCGCTCACCGACAAGTACGTGGGGCACTGGTTAACGATCTTCTTCCAGGCGCTGATGATCACCGGGTCGTTCGCCTGCCTCTGCGCGTTCTACAACACGGGCTGTCGCTACTGGTTCTCGATGGGGCGTGAGGGAATCTTGCCCAAGGCGCTGGGCCGCACGCACCCGGGCCACCGCAGCCCGTACATCGCATCCTTCTGGACCGGTGGCATCGTGACCGCCTGGGTGATCGGATTCTACCTCTACGACTCGACGGTGCTCGGCGCCCTGCTCAAGCTCGGCACCTACGGGCCGGTGCTCTTCGTCACCGGCATCCTGGGCGTCCAGGCGCTGTGCTCGTTCGCGTGCATCTACTACTTCCTGACCAAGGCCAAGGACGGCTTCCACTGGTGGAAGACCCTGGTCGCTCCGATCCTCGGCGGCATCCCGCAGATCTTCGTGATGTACCTCGTCATCCACAACTCCGCCTTCCTCGGCGGAACGGTGTGGATGATGAACAACATCGCCTGGATCATCCTTGCGGTCTTCCTGTCGGGCGTTATCCTGGCGCTCATCTACCGCTCGGTCGACCGAGCGCGTTACGACGCCATCGGGCGCTACCTGCACGAGGACGCCTGACGCCTCGAACCGTCGGGAGGGGCGGCTTTCGTGCCGCCCCTCCCGCACCTACCATGCGCGGGTGACGGTCCGCTGCGACCTGCCGGAGGAGTTCCGGGGCCGTGGGATCTTCCCCCCGGCGCCCGCGAGCGGGTTCGACGTCGTGCTCGACGTCGCCGAGCCGTGGGGCGGGGGCGTGTTCGCCGGACGGGTGGAGCGCCGTGGGCGGCCTGACCGCCGCCCCGTCAGCCTGGTCGTGCGATGCGCGACGGCGTGGATGGACATCGCGCCGCAGCTCGTCGGCCAGCAGCCGGATCGCCCGTTCCTGGCGAGCCTCTACGACATCCGCAGCCGGCGGCGGGGCATCTGGCTCGATGACCCCATATGGGTGCATGTCGTCGAGCTCGGCTCGTTGCGCGAGGCGAACTGGCTGCCGTTCCACGTCCAGCTGCCCGCTTCCCTGCCGCGGGCGCTCGAGGGGACCTTCTGCGCCCTGCGCTACCAGGTCGAGGCCCGTCGGCCGCGTGCCGTCGGGGCGGCCGTCGCCTCGCTGCCGGTGCTGGCGATCGAGCGCCGGACGGAGCCGTGCATCAGGGTCGAGCGGACGCCGATCGGCCTGTGGCGGCTGCGCGAGTGGCAGGGCGAGGCCGAGGTCGGCTTCGAGACCGAGGAGGTCGCGGTGTCGTTCGAGCCGCGGCGGCTCGCGGACATGCCGCTGCCCGGTGAGGATCGCGAGGCCGAGATCCTGCGCTGCACGGGTCGTCCGGCGTCACCCGCGTGAGCTGACGAGCCCCGCCCAGCCCTCGATCATCCGCACGGCGAAGAGGTCGGCGGTCTCGCGCTCCCGGGCCTCGGCGTGGGCGGCGGCCGGGTCGACGCCCACGGTTGCGCAGGCCGCCGGGAAGTTCGCGTGCCAGATCTCGAACGTCTCCAGGTCGACCTCCGGATGGAACTGGACGCCGTAGCAGGATCCGTACCGGAAGGCCTGCACGGGCGCCGCGTCCGTGCGGGCGAGCGCCGTGGCGCCCGGCGGCAGCGTGAAGCGGTCCCAGTGCCACTGGTACACGCGCGTCGGCGCCCGCAGCGACGGTCCGACGACGGGATCGTCGCCGGCTGCCGGGAGCGGCTCGATGTCGAGCCACCCGTGCTCGCCGACCGCGGCGGGCTCCACCGTGCCGCCCAGGGCCCGGGCCAGTACCTGGCCCCCGAGACAGAGGCCGAGGGCGGGCACGCCTGTCTCCGCGGCGGCGGCGAGGAGCAGGCGCTCGTCGCGCAGCTGCGGATGCTCCTCCTCCTCCCAGGCGTGCTGGCGACCGCCGGTGACGACCACGCCGCCGAGCGCCGCGAGCTCCAGCGACGCGGTCTCGCCGGCGAAGCCGCGCACGGTCTGCCACGGGATCGCCATGCGGTCGAGCACGCGCCCGACCCATCCGGCGCCGGGCAGGAGATCGTCGTTGACGATGACGGCGACGGGCTTCATGTCTCCGTGAACGCTAACGGGCGTCGGGTCGTGAGACGTCCGGCGGCGTGGCCGGCCCGTCGCGCGTTCGTCGCGGGCAGATCGAGGTAGGGCTCGTGGGCCCAGGCGGCGAGGCACACGACGACGCGGTCGGCGTCACCGCCGATCCCGATCCCGCCGGGCGCTCCACGCGCCGCCTCGCGCGCAAGCTCGAACGCGCCGCCACTGCGCTCGATCGCCTCGAACGGCACGCCCTCCTCCTCGATGCCGGCGGCGATCTGCACCAGCATCGCCGCAGGTGCGAAGGCCACGATCACGACCGCCCCGCGAACGCCAGCACGAGTCCGACCGCGACCGCAGCGCGCGGCCCGTGGATGCCGAGCACGTCGCCGCGGGCGACAGCCACGTCGAGGCCGGCCAGCTCGGCCGACACCTCCTCGACGACTTCGGGGTCGGCCGCGCAGCCGCCCACGAGGGTCACGAGCTCGCCGGCCGGGACACCGCCGGCGCACTCGATCGCCCGGCGGACGTTCGCGCCGAGCACGTCGCGCTTCGACCGCCGCCGCAGCCCGCGCCAGACCTCGGGCGCAAGCGGTGCCGGGAGGGGCACGAGATCGCCGGCCTCGACGATGCACAGCCGACCGATGGTCGGCGGCGGCGCCGGCGCGCCGCGGAACGTGCGGCTGGAGTCCTCGTGGTGGAGGATGAAGGGCGTCTCGACCCGCACGCTGCGGGCGCGCTTCGCCCGCTCGGCGAGCGTCGGTGACGCGCCCAGGATCCCGCCGCACAGCCGCGAGACGAGCTCGCCCGCACCGGCGAGCGTGACGCCGCCATCGACCCGGTAGAGATCGACGGTGCCCCCGCCGAGGTCGAGCACGAGCGGCGTCGTGCCCGCCCGCGGCGTCGTCGCCGCACCGAGCACGGCCGCCCGGCCCTCGCCGCACACCACCTCGGCGCCCAGCGCGCCGGCGAGATCCGCGCTCGGTGCCTCCCGCAGCACCGCCACCCCGAACGCGTGGCGGCCGATCAGCCGCAGCCGCAGCGCCGCGTCCTCGGGTGGCGCCGGCAGCGGCACCGTGAACGTGTCGAGAGCGTCGGCCGGTATCGAGGCCTCGGTGACCGTCTCCTCGCCCGCGGTCACCGCCGTCGCCCGCCGGACGACGATGGCGGCGCGGTGGCCCGCCAGCGCCCGCGCGGCGTTGCGCGCGCCGCGCGCCTCGTCGGGCGTGAGATCGAGGTGGGCGGCCACCCGCAGCGGGTCGGCCAGCTCGAGCACGGTGCCGCCGGGCGGGGCGACCTCGACGGCTGCCAGCTCGCCGGCCGGTAGCGCCGCCGCGTCCGCGACCTCGTCGACGATCGGGATGTGGCGATCGAATCGGTTCCCGATCAGCACGCCGTCGTCCCGCGTCACGATCGCCGCAGTGATGCGCCATCCCCGCTCGCGAGCGGCCGCCAGCGAGGCCGCGGCGGCCTCGAAGTCCTCGTCAAGCACCACCGCGATCGCGGGGCCATCCGGCGATCCTGCGAGGTCGGCCAGCCTTCGCAGCCTGCCGGCACCGACGCCCTCACCGGAGGGCGTCGCCGATGCGGGCCGGGCGATCGCCGTGCGGCCCAGCGCGAGCTCGCGTTCGATCCCGTGCTCGACGAGTCCCGTCTCGACGGGGCGCAGCTCCGCCAGGAGGAGGCGGTGGGGGCGTTCGCCGATGCGGCGGCTGCCGCGGTCGACCAGGGCGCGGACGCCTTCGCCGGACTCGAGCGAGCCCTTCGCCCCGGTCGTCGCAGCCCGCAGCACGAGCAGGAAGTCGGGCGCGGCCCCCGGGACGACGCGGGCGAAGGCGACCTCGGTCGTCGAGTTGCCGACGTCGACCCCGCAGACGAGCATCAGGTGATCAGGCCGCGGCGAACGTACGCCGCGCTGGCCTCCCGCACGAGCGAGGCGCATCTCGTCGCGCCGCCCCGGTCGAGGCGGCCGGCGAGCTCGGCGAGCTCGGCCGAGGTGGAGCGGCCGGGGCGGAGCATGTCGTAGAACCCGAGCAGCTCGTCGTCGCCGAACGCGATCAGCTCGGCGCCTCGGCGCAGGTTCTCCGCCAGCTGGGCGTTGCCACCCTGCTCGGCGAAGTCCGCCTGCCGCAGGAGCGTGGCGGCGGACACGCTGGTGTCGGTCAGGTCGCCGTTGGCGACGGCGGCGAGCGTCACGTGGCCCACGATCTCGTCGCGGGCCGATTCTCCCAGCGGGTACGTCATGGCCAGGTCACCTCGAGCTCGACCGGATCGGCGGGAACGACGAGCCGGCGCTCGGCCGCGATCAGAGCGACGACGCGCGCGTGGTAGCGCGGCGCCATCGGCTCGTTCGATTCGGGCAGCATCACGGCATCGGGCGTCTCGCTCTTGGCGTAGCGGGCGGCATTGCGACCGATGGCGCGATAGAGGTCGGTGTCGACGAGGGCGGCGTTGGAGAGCAGCTCGAGGTTCGCGAGCACCGGCAGGTCGGCGCGGTGGATGACGATCGTGCCCTTGCCCTGGATGCCGATGCCGACCCCCGAGCCGGACAGGCGCGCCGCGGTCCAGGCGACGTTGCCGACGTCGACCGAGCTGCGAACGCGGACGACGCGGGCGATCACGCCTTCCTCCTCGATACCGGCCAGGATCTGCCGCAGCGCCTCACCGACGGAGGCGCCGCCCAGTGTCAGCCAGACGGTCTCGGCGAAGGCGGGGGAGACGCCGACCACGACCTCGTCGGGCCGCACGCGGCTGCGGGCGGCGCCGGTCTCGCGCAGGGCGACGCAGCCGCGATAGGCGTCCTGGTCGGCCGTCAGCTGCTCGTGGGTGCGGGCCTGCCGGACGCGGGCGACCTCGGCCCGGCGCTCCGTCGTCATGGTGTAGCCCGTGCCGGGCCCGGCGTAGTCGTTCGGGTCGGAGAGGTTCGACAGGACGCGCATGTCCTCGTCGAAGATGGCCGAGGTCTGGAGGTAGTCGCCGAGCAGACGCTGGCGGAGCATCTCCAGCACGCGCTCGGCCTCGGTGTCGAAGCCGCAGCGCATGAGCGAGCGGACGACGTCGAGGATGCCGATGCCGCCGGCCATGATCGCCTCGGATGCGTTCGGTACGACCTGCGGTTCGAGCTCGGGGACGTCGAGCGAGCCGTGGGCCATCACCACGGCCTCCACGTCGGTGTCGCTGAAGGTGGCGAGGCCGAGGTCCTCGTAGACCGCCCGGCACGCCTCGGCTGCGCGCCGGCGCAGCGGCAGCAGTTCGCCGTCGTCGCGCGAGCGCAGCACGCCTTCGAAGCCCCAGTCGCGCTGGATCACGAGGTAGTCGTCGACGTCCTCGGCGTTGAAGTTGGACGGCCCGAACGCGTTGTCGTAGCGCGGTATCGAGCCGAAGCCCGAGAAGAGGAAGTCGGCGCCGGCCAGCAGCAGCGGCAGCGTGTGGGCCGTGCGGCGGATGTCGGAGTAGGAACATCAGGGTGTCGTTGCCGCAGCACGACTCGAGGTCCTGGAGCATTACGAGCAGGTTCTCGGCGATCACCTCGCGCATGCCGCCGGGGACGCTCGCGGTGACGTTCACGCCGTCGATGCCGCCGTTCTGCACGCCCTGCGAGCCGGCGCCGCGGGTGACGGCGAGGCAGCGCGCCTCGAGGTAGAGCATCGACTTGCCCTCGCTCGCGCCCATCAGCGCCTCGGCGCCGGAGCCGGACGTGAAGCGCATCTTGAGCCCGCGCGAGGCGTAGCACGCGGCCAGGAACGCCTTCGACCAGGGCGTGTCGTCGCCGTCGATGAAGACCTGCTCCGTGCCGTACACCGACACGGTCTCGGCATAGGTGGTGAGACCCCGCATCCCGAGCTCGAGTTCGAGCTTCTCCTCCACCGAGCACTGCGTGAGCGCCCCGGCACCGGCGACCTGGCTGCCGATCAGCAGCGCCAGCGCGTTGGACGGCGCGTCGCGCAGGAGGGGCACGGTCGTCTCGAGCTCGCGGAAGCCGATCGCGACGGCGGAGGCCGAGTCGGCCGCCAGCAGCAGCGGGTGGTCGACGCGGTTCGTGACGTGGGCCTGGATCGACGGCGTCTTGCGGACCCGGAGCTTCGTGATCGCCGTCAGCAGCTCGACGGGCGTCATCCGGGAGAGGATGCGAGCCTGCTTGGCCGGCGTCATGCCGCGTGCGAGCCGGACGCACTCGCCGCGCGCGATCGCCGGGTCGACGAGCATGCGTGCGAACGCCAGGTCATCGGCGGCCATCGCCTCCTCGGCCACCGGGATGTCGATGGCGTGGCGGGCGATGAACTCGTCGATCAGGTCGAACTCGTGCTCGGCCCGGCCGTCGAGCTCGACGATCCTGCCGTCGGCGATCTTGATGGACGGCTCGGGGTCGTCCGGCCCGGCCATCGCGATCAGGCCGAGCTCGGGCATCTCGGGCACCATCGCGTCCATGCTGATGGGGCGGGTTGCGTAGAACTGCGCGCGCAGCGACGCGGCCAGCGGCTCTATGGTCACGCCGCGATGGTACTACGCCTGTAGCATCACGGTGTGGAGCGCCCGGCCGATCTGCGCGATGCGGCGCGGCGTCATGCCGAGCAGGTGGTGATGCCGGGGGTCGAGGCGTGGGAGCGGACGGGGGCGTTCCCGCGGGCTGCGATCCGGCAGGCGGGCGCCGATGGGCTGCTCGGGCTGTTCCCCGAGACGCCGCCGTCCGCGGCCATGCCGGTCTTCGAAGAGCTCGGTCGCGCCGACGCCGCCTACGCGTTCCTGCTGTCGATGACGAACGCCGCGGCCGCGACGGTCGCCCGCTCCGGGCACGGGGCGGTGCGGGAGCGGTGGCAGGCCGCGCTGGCCGCCGGCGAGGCGATCGGCGGGTTCTGCCTCACCGAGCCCCACGCCGGGTCGGACGCGGCCGGCATCACGGCCCGGCTCGAACGCGACGGCGCCGGGTACCGGCTGTCGGGTACCAAGGCCTGGGTGTCGGCGATCGGGGAGGCCGACGTGTTCTGCGTCGCGTGCCGCACCGGCGCTGGCCGTGGGACCGGGGACATCGCCCTGGTCCTGGTCGAGGGCAGGGCGGACGGCGTCTCGGTGGCCCGCCGGTACGAGACCATGGCCGCTCCGTTCCTGCCCATCGGCGACCTCCGGCTCGAATCGGTGCGGATCGAACCCGACGCGGTGGTGGCGGCGCCCGGCGCCGGCCTGCAGGCCGCGCTGCGCGCGATCGACGTGGCCCGCGTCGCCGTGGCGGCCATCGCTGTGGGCCTCGCGGTGCGTTCGCTGGAGATCGCCATCGACCACGCCCGCGGCCGGCACCTCGCCGGCGAGACGGTCCTCGACCAGCAGGCCATTCGCTTCATGCTCGCCGACGTCGAGACCGACATCGTCGCCGGCCGCCTGCTCTACCAGCACGCCGCCGAACTGCTGGGCACGCCCGATGGCACGGTCGCCGCCGCGCACGCGAAGCGTTTCGCACCCGACCGTGCCCTCGCCGCTGCCACCACCTGTGCGGAGGTGCTCGGCTCCAACGGCTGGCGCACCGACGTGTCACGCCTGCCCCGCTTCATCGCCTACGCCCGCATGCTCGCAACCGTCGACGGCACCACGGAGATCCAGCGCGTCGTCATCTCGCGCGCCCTCGCGCGCCGCCCGTAGCGGGTGGCGAACGCCCGTCGGCAGTTCGTGGCATGGTGAGAGCGGTGATGACTCCGCTCGAGGCTGCACGGCGCCTTGCGTCGGCTCGGGATGCCGATGCGGTCCTGCGTGTCCTGGCGGAGGCGGTGCACGAGCTGCTCGGGATGACGGTGGCCGTGAACATCCGCCGGCCGGAGGACGACCGTTTCGAGGTGCTCATCGTGCTCGGCGGCGGGGAGGCTGCGCAGGGGCTCGTGGGGACGCGCTACGAGATGCACAACTTCCTTGCGGTGCACTCGCCGAAGTACCTCCGGCCGGACGGCCTGTACCTGATCCCGGCGGCGGCGCCGGAGTGGCACACCTTCGACGGGCCGTACGTCGTCGAGCAGAAGCGCGTCGTCCAGGGGCCCGACGCGTGGCTGCCCCACGACCTGCTCGACATCCCGTTGCGCGACCGCGACGGCGCCATCCTGGCCGTGATCGCCGCCGACGATCCTATGGACGGACGGTCGCCATCGGACGAGAGCCTCGCGGTCGTTGCGCTGCTGGCTCAGCACGCGTCGTCGGCGCTCGAGGCCCGGCTCGCCACTCGCGATGCCGAGGATGGCCAGCGCGAGGCCGAGGAGCTGCAGCACCTGTCCGCGGCCCTGGCGGCCGGGCTGCACGAGGCGGAGATTCTCGAGCGGGCCGCCGAGGGCGTCTGTCTCGCGTGCCGGTTCGCCTTCGCGTCGATCGCGCTCTACGACGCGGCCGATCGGTCGGTGCTCCGGATCGTCGCGGCCGCCGGAGAGGGCAGGCGAACGCTGGGCATGCGCCTGCCGGCGAGCGCAGTCGAGGCCGCCGTTGCCAGTTCGACGCGGATCAGCGACTCGTTCATCGCGACGCCCGAGACGGCGGCCGATCTCGGGAAGCTCGAGTTCCACCGCTCGGTGATGAACGGCACCGGCGCCCGCGCGTGGAAGCGCCACACGCTCCTGGTGCCGCTGGCGACGGGAGCCGGTGAGACGCTCGGCATGATGTCGATCGACGACCCCCTCGACCGGCTTCTGCCCTCGGTCGAGACCGTCCGGCGGATCGAGCTCTTCGCGCGCCAGGCGGCATTGCTGGTGTCGAGCGCCCGGGCGCTCGCGCGGGCGCGCGATCAGGCCACCCGCGATCCACTGACCGAGCTCGAGAACGCCCGCGCCTTCGAGGCCTCGCTCGCCGACCTGGCAGGTGCTCCGTGCACGCTGGCGCTGATCGACGTCGACCGCTTCAAGCTGGTCAACGACAGGATCGGCCACCTGCGCGGCGACGCCGTGCTGCGCGAGCTCGCGTCAGCCCTCACAGGTGCTCTCCCGCGGACGGCGCGCGTGTTCCGCATCGGCGGCGACGAGTTCGCCGTGCTCGCCGAGGCGACCTCGGGTCATCAGCTCGACCGGTGGATCGACGCCGCGCGCGCGTCCGCGACCTCCGTCTCCGTCGCGTTCAGCGCCGGTATCGCATCGTCGCCGGAGGACGCGACCACGCCCGCCGCGCTCGTCCACGCCGCCGACGTCGCGCTCTACTCCGCCAAGCGTGCCGGCCGCGGACGCACGGAGCGCTACGCGGCACGCGCCGGCGCCGTGTCGCCCCGCGAGGCGCTGACGGGAGCCGTGCAGACGGTGGCGCGAGGCGCCGGCGAGGCGCCGGAGATCCTCGATGCCCTCCTCGACGGCCTGATGTCGGCACTGGGCGCGCGGGTCGCCGTGTACTACGAGCACGACTTCGGACGCCGGGCGATCGTCGTGCGCGTCGTGCGGTCGGGCTTCACGTCGGAGGTGGACGTCGGCATGACGCGGCCGTTCACGGCGGTGCCGCGGCGAAGGGTGCTCGCGGAGACCGCCCAGCCGATCATCCTGTACCGCGGCGAGCAGGCGCTCGACGACGGCGAGGACCAGTACCTCGAGCGGCACGGCTGCGGATCCTGCGCACTGATCCCTGTCGTCGTCCAGGGAGTCGCCGTCGGGCATCTCGAGCTCGGCTTCTCGGGTGACGCACCCCTCTCGTACGGCGATCTCTCGCACGCCATCGCCGTCGCGGACATCGCGGGTCTCGCCCTTGCCCGCGAACGGCAGGCGCTGGAGGTCGAGAGCGCCTACCGCGACACGATCGGTGCCCTCGCCACGGCCCTCGAGACGAAGGACGCCGTGACCGGCGACCACGCTCGTGCCCTCGAGGCCCTCGCGGCCGCCGTCGCCAGCCGGCTCGGACTCGAGGCGGAGGCGATCCGGCGCGTCGAGTACACGGCCCTCTTCCACGACATCGGCAAGATCGCCACGCCCACCGAGGTGCTGCGCAAGCCCTCCGCGCTGACACCGGAGGAGCGGCGCATCATCGAGGAGCACGTCATCGCGGGGGCGCGGATCGTCGAGGAGATCGGCTTCCTCCGCCACATCGCGCCCTGCGTCCGGCACTCCCACGAGCGATGGGACGGGCGCGGCTACCCGGCAGGACTCGCCGGCGAGCAGATTCCGCTCGAGTCCCGCATCGTCTTCGCGTGCGACACCTGGCACGCCATGACCACCGACCGGCCCTACCGCAAGGCCCTGCCCGCCGGAACCGCGCTGACCGAGCTGCGGCGCGTGGCGGGCTCCCAGCTCGACCCGCGCGTCGTCGCCGCCCTGGTGGACGAACTCGGCATCACGCTTCCCGTCGCCGCCTGACGGAGGGCGCGGGGAGCCCGTCAAAGAGCCCTCCGGGACGCTCGCGGCACCGGATCGACCTCCGCGGTCGCCTTCGCGGTGACGGAAACGCTGTCACCGCGACGCCGACCTCTCCGGCGGGCTTCGCAGGGCGTCCCCGGGCGGCTTTGACTTGCTGCCGGCAAGCCCTGCGCCACCCGCGTCCACCCTGATCGCTCCGGCACCACGATCGCCGCGCGGGAGGTTCTTTGACGGGCTCCTACCCCTTCTCGTGCGCGATGAGCTTCGCCGCGTGGTCGGGCACGTAGACCTGGGTCGTACGGTCGGGGCGCACGTAGCCGTCGTCGGGCTGGCGCTTGGGCAACTTGATGACCGGCGGCGGCTGCTCGACGTACGGGATCTGCGCGAGGAGGTGTGCGATGCAGTTGATCCGCGCCGAGCGCTTGTCGTCGGCCTCGACCACGTACCACGGCGCCTCGGGGATGTCGGTGTGCACGAACATCTCGTCCTTGGCCCGGGAGTAGTCGACGAAACGCCGGCGCGATTCGACGTCCATGGGCGAGAGCTTCCAGCGTTTGGTCGGGTCGGCGATGCGCTCCTCGAACCGGCGCTCCTGCTCGGCGTCCGATACGGAGAACCAGTACTTGAGCAGGATCACGCCGTCGTCGACCAGCAGCCGCTCGAAGGTGGGGCACTGCTGGAGGAACCGCTTGTGCTGCAGCGGCGTGCAGAAGCCCATCACCTTCTCGACGCCGGCCCGGTTGTACCAGGAGCGGTCGAACAGCACCATCTCGCCGCCCGCGGGCAGGTGCTCGATGTACCGCTGGAAGTACCACTCCGTCTCCTCCCGCGGGCTCGGCGCGGGGAGGGCTGCGATCTTGCAGAAGCGGGGGTTCAGGCGCTCGGCGATGCGCTTGATCGCCCCGCCCTTGCCGGCCGCGTCGCGGCCCTCGAAGATCACGAGGATCCGCGTGTTCTCGGCCCTGGCCCACTCCAGCATCCGGGCGAGTTCGACCTGCAGCCGTGTCAGCTCGGCCAGGTAGGTCTTGCCGTCGAGCCGGTCGGGGTGATGATGCTTGGCCACGCACCAAGCCTACCGGTCAATCGGCGGCGATGGCAGTGAACGCGGGCGAGAAGCTCGGCGCCACCTGGCGCGCGAACCGCTCGGCCCAGCGGCGCTGCACCTCGCGCGGCGCACCGGGCGTGACCGTGTGCAGGATGATGTGGTTGAAGCCGGCGTCGGCGAACCCCTGGACACGCGCGGCGCAGGTCTCGGGCGAGCCGATGATCTGTCCCTCCGTCCAGGCGGGGATGTTCGCGGGATCGCACAACGCCTTCCACCGCTCGAACGTCGCGAGCCAGGCCTCGTAGCCCTTGATGTTCGCGATGTCGACGTTGCGCGCGCCGTAGTGGTTCACCTGGGCCTCCATGAACCGGGTCATGTACTGCTGCGCCTCGCCGATCGCCGCATCGTCGGTGTCCGCGACGATGACGTTCACCAGCAGCGGGCGGAGCGGCGACGCCAGCTCTCGCGTCCCGACCTCGGTGGCACGCTGCTCCCATGCCGGCAGCAGCTCGGGGGTCAGTGCGCCGAAGCTGGTGCACATCGGGGCGAGGCCGAGGTCGGCCATCACACCGGTGGACGAGGCCGAGCCGATCGCGCCGAAGAACTCGATCCGGTCGGAGACCGGCGTCGGGCGGATCCGCACCGGGGTGTCGACCGAGACATGGTCGCCGTCGTAGGTGAAGCTCTCACCGGTCATCGCGCGCCGCAGGATCTGCCAGATGTCGGCGAAGCGTTCGCGCGCCTCCGTCATCTCGACCCCGAACGCGTCGTACTCGTACTTCGCCGTGCCGCGCCCGAGCCCGATGTACAGCTTCTGGTCGGTCATGTTGGTCAGCATCGCGAGCTCGCCGGCCAGGCGCAGCGGCTCGTACCATGGCGTCACCAGCACGCAGGTGCCGAGCGCCAGCTCCGGGAACCGGGCGGCGATGTGCGCCATGTAGACGGTCGGCGCCGGGCACGGGTAGTAGTCGGAGAAGTGGTGCTCGATCAACCATGCGGTACGGAAGCCGAGGTCGCGATGGAAGGCGCACCCGTCGAGCATGCCCCTGTAGATATCCGAGTCGGGCACGCCTGGCCCGTCCGCCGGGACCGCGAGGAATCCGAAGTCGATCGACATGGGCCAGACTTTAGACCTTTTTGGCGGGCATCGTCAAGATGGGTGGCCACGTAGTATCCTCGCGCACATGGCGACGCTCGAGCCCGTAACGGCCGTTCCGGCGCACGAACTCGTGCTCGAACAGCTCCGCCGGTCGATCCACCTCGGTCACTTCGTGGCCGGCGACAAGCTCCCGCCCGAGCGCGAGCTCGCCCGGCAGCTGGGCGTCTCCCGCACCACCGTCCGCGAGGCCGTTCGCGTCCTGGAGGAAGACGGCATGGTCGAGATCCGTCGTGGCTCGACCGGCGGCATCATCGTCAAGACCCGCCCGGCGCGGCCGGCCGAGCTGCTGAAGCGGCTGCGCGAGTTCGAGGACATCATCGACTTCCGCATAGCGGTCGAGACGGCAGCTGCGAGGCTGGCCGCCGAGCGCCGGACGCAGTCGGACATCGCAGCGCTGCAACGGGCGTTCGGCCAGCTGGAGGCGATCGCCATCACCGGCGCCCAGGACCGGGTGTCGGAGTGGGTGCGCGTCGACACCGACTACCACGTGCTGATCGCCCGGATCGCCCGCAACGAGCGGCTCGCAGTTGCCGTCGAGGACGCCCGGGCCAGCATGTTCATGCCGATCGGCGCCGTCTGGGGCCACCTCGAGGGGCGTGCGCACGAACAGCACCGCGAGTTGCACGACGCGATCTGCGCCGGCGATCCGGCCCGCGCCGCCGAGGCCGCCCGTGCGCACATCGAGGCCACCCGGGCCGACATCCACGCGATCGTCGGTGTTACGGGTAGCGCGCGCGGTAAGCGTCCGCGGCCTGCTCGAAGCACGCCAAGGGCGCGCGAATGAACCCCGCGCCGATCTGACCGCCGTCCCGGCCCGGGATCCCGGCGTCCATCGCCGGCAGCACGCCCGTCGCGACCACCTCCATCACATCGATCCCGGTCGGCGTCCCCCGGTAGTCGAACAGCGGCACCTGGTAGCGGGTGTGCTCGCCCACGCAGATCGCGTAGAGCTCGAGGTTGCGGTCGATCATGGCCTGGGCGCTGCCGCCCTGGTAGCGCTGCAGCGGCAGCGCGGCCGCCTGCGCGAAGCCGCCCAGCCCGGCGGTCTCGGTGATGATCGACTCGCCGCCCATCCAGGTGATCTCGTCCTCGGTGTGCCCGTCGAACAGCTTTGCCGTGACCTCCGCGTGCCCGCCGCGGAACCAGGTATCACCGAGGCCGGAGACGCGGATGGCGAACCCGCGGCAGCTGAACGTCATCGCCGTCACGACGCTCGACTCCTCGATGCCGTGGGCGGCATCGCAGGCGGCCTTGCACGCTGCCATCGAGAGGCGGAGGAAGTGGTAGTCGTTGCCCTGGAAGGCCTCGTACAGCGCTCGCACGCCCGAGGCGTTGTCCCGGGCCGCGTCGAGCAGCGGCAGCGCCAGCTCCTCCTCGAACATCATCGTGGCCGCGGCCGAGCGCGAGTGCAGCTCGTCGCCCATCTGCACGGCGCGACGCATGATCGGCGCCAGCTCGAGCCCTCCGCGGCGCCGCACCGCGTCGGCCACGACCGGGCCGAGGGTGCGGTTGATGTGCAGCAGCCGCTCGTGCACGCCCTCGTCGTAGCAGCCGTAGTTCAGGCGCCTGCGTTCCTTGCCCTCGTAGAAGTTGCAGAACGCCGTGTTGCCGAACGGCGGGTTCTCGACCACGAACACCGGCATCGAGGCCGTGTAGACGCCGGCCAGCGATCCGACGCAGCCGTAGCCGTGGCAGCCGTCGACGATGATGTCGCCGCGCGCGAGCCGCTCGATGGCCTTATCGCGATCGTCGGCGAGCCCCTCGAACAGGGCGGCGCCGATGATCGCCTCGCGCTGGCCGCCGTCGTACTCGGCAAACGGCAACGGCGCGCCCGAGGTCAGGATCAGGTTGGGCGCATAGCCGGGCACGACCTCGCCTGCCGGGCGCACGTCGACCAGTATCGGGTCGGACTCGCAGAGGCGCCGGAGTGCCTCGGCGTTGGCGGACTCGCGGCTCATCAGAGCGCCGTCACGCCGCCGTCGGCGACGATCGTCGTGCCGTTGATGTACGACGAACGATCCGAGAGCAGGAACTCGACGATCTCGGCCATCTCGTCGACGGTCCCCAGCCGCCGCAGCGGGACCGTCGGGATGAGCGCCTCCTCGCCGCCCGACACCGCTCGCATCGACGCGCTCATCGGGACCGCGATGTAGCCCGGCGCCAGGCAGTTGACCCGGACCGCAGGCGCCAGCTCGCAGGCGAGGTACCGGGTGTAGGCCATGACCCCGGCCTTCGTGGCGCCGTACATCGATGCGCCGGTCAGCCGGCCGATCAGCCCGGTCAGGCTCGCGATGTTCACGATCGCCGCGCCCTCGCCGAGGTGCGCCTGGCAGGCCTTGTTGACGCGGGCCATGCCGGCCACGTTGACCTGCCAGAGGATCTCCATCTCGGCCTCACCCGCCTCGGCGACCGGCGTGAACCGCACCAGGCCCGCGCAGTTCACCACCGCGCGGAGCTGCCCGAGCGCGGTCGCCACGGCGACCGCGGCGTCCACCGAGCCCTGATCGCGCACGTCCATCTCGACCGCCGTGATGCCCTCCCCGGCGGGGTCGTCGTCGGCGATGGCCGCTGCCAGATCACCGGCGACGACCCTGTAGCCGGCCGCGACCAGCCGCCGGTTGATCGCCTGCCCGATGCCGCCGGCGCCGCCGGTGACGATGGCGATGTCACTCATGCCGTTCCCTCCCTGAGCGCTCGCCCGGCATCCTGCATCGCGTCCTTCGCGGTCGCGAACACCGACTCGAGCCCGAAGTAGCCGTGGATCATGCCCTCGTAGACCCGGTAGTCGACCGTTCCGCCGGCCGCTCGGAGGCCGTCACGGTACGCCTCTGCCTGGACGTGCAGGGGGTCGCACTCGGCCGACTGGATCTGGGACGGCGGCAGGCCGGCGAGGTCGCCCGCCAGCGGTGAGACGCGCGGGTCCGCGCCGTCGCCGGGCGAGGAGAAGTAGTGGTCCTGGTGCCATTGCATCTCGTCGCGGTACAGGAAGTAGCCCTCGTAGGTCATGTCGAAGCCGGTGGAGAGATCGGCCGAGGTCACGGGGTAGACCAGCAGCTGGAAGCGCAGCGTCGGCCCGCCCCGGTCGCGGGCGAGCTGGCAGACGACCGCCGCCAGGTTGCCACCCGCGCTGTCGCCGGCGATCGCCAGCCGGCCGGCGTCGGCGCCGAGCGCCGCTGCGTTCCCGGCCGCCCAGACGGTCGCCGCATAGGCGTCGTCGACGGCGGTCGGGAAGCGCGCCTCGGGCGCGCACCGGTAGCCGACGTTCAGGATCACGCAACCCGAGGCGTTGGCGAGCGAGCGGCAGATGGTGTCGTGCGACTCGACGCTGCCGAGCAGCCAGCCGCCGCCGTGGAAGTAGACGGCGAGCCCGAGGCCGGACTGGTGGCTCGGCCGGTACGAGCGGGCCGGGATCGTGCCGCCGGCCACCGGGATGGCGTGATCGGCGACCGCGGCGACGTCCTCGCCGGGACGCAGGCCCTCGAACAGGGCCTCGAAGTTCGCCCGCGCCTGGGCGACGGGGAGCAGGTGCGCATTCGGCCGCCCGGAGGCGATGAAGTCGTCGAGCAGTTGCTTCGCGACGGGGTCGAGCGCCA
The DNA here is from genome assembly GCA_963779685.1 of uncultured Actinomycetes bacterium. Classification (GTDB taxonomy): domain Bacteria; phylum Actinomycetota; class Thermoleophilia; order Gaiellales; family F1-60-MAGs149; genus CAVZZG01. The sequence continues at coordinate 1,991,074 of CAVZZG010000003.1, read as the reverse complement.
CGTCACCTCCTTCGGCGATTGGTCTACGTTAGGATCCAATGCTCGTTGCGTCAAGCTTCCACCACCGTGACCGGCTCCTTCGACTCCGTCGCCATCTGCACGCCAGACCTGCAGGGAAAGCTGATGGGCAAGCGCGTGCCGGCGGCCCGTGCCGGCGATGAGATCGAGATCAGTTGCTCGATCTTCGTCTACGACGACGAGCAGAACGTCCTCGAGGGCTTCCCCGAGATCGGCGAGCAGAACGGCTGGGCCGACATGGCCGCCGTGCCCGACATGTCGACGCTGCGGTCGATGCCGCACATCGAGGGCGGCGGGATCGTCCTCGCCGACCTCTGGTGGAACCCGCAGCGGCCGGTCGAGATCTCGCCGCGCAACGTGCTGCGCCGCCAGATGGAGGCCGCCGCCGCGGCCGGGGTGATCCCGTGGGCCACGCTCGAGTACGAGTTCTACCTGTACGCCGACTCCTACGAGACGGCACGGGCGAAGGGCTATCGCGACCTCGAGCCGCTGCACCGATCGCATCAGGACTACGGTCTCTACCGCGCGGATCGCGACGAGGGGCTGCTCGGTGAACTGCGGCGGTCGCTGGTGGCCGCCGACATCCCCATCGAGTCGGTCAAGTCGGAGATGGGCCACGGGCAGTACGAGCTGACGATCGAGCCCTGCGACGCGCTGACGGCCGCCGACCGGGCTGCGCTGTTCAAGCTGTTCACGAAGGAGATCGCCGCCCAGCACGGCCTGTCGGCGACGTTCATGGCCCGGCTTGGCCACACCGACATGGGCTCGAGCGGCCACGTCCACATCTCGCTCGCCGACGACGCCGGCCTGAACCTGTTCGACCCGGACGGCGCCGGCCTCTCGCCCGCGGGCCGCAGCTTCGTCGGCGGCGTCATGCGCCGGGCGCCGGAGTTCATGCTGCTCGTCTGCCCGTACGTCAACTCGTTCAAGCGCCTCGATCCGGAGAACTTCGTGACGGCGGCGCTGGACTACGGGCTCGAGGGCCGAACGGTGCCGTTCCGGATGTGCGGCCACGGCCCCACCCGCAACCTCGAGTACCGGATCCCCGGCGCCGACGGCAACCCGTACCTGGTGCTGGCGGCGGTCGTCGCCGCCGGCCTCGAGGGCCTCGCCTCCGGTGCCGAGCCGTTCGTCGCGGGCTCGGCGACGGCCGCCGAGGTCGGCAACCTGCCCGACAACCTGCGCGACGCCATCGCCCGCTGGTCGGCGAGCACCTGGGCACGGGAGACCTTCGGCGACCTGGTGGTCGACACGCTGGCGGTGATGGCCGGTCACGAGCTGGCCCTGTACGCACGGGAGGTCTCCGAGATCGAGCTGCGACGGGGATTCGAGTGGGCCTAGCTCTGGTCACCGGGGGCAGCGGCGGCATCGGCGCCGCCTGCGTGTCGGCGCTCGCCGCGGCCGGCCACGACGTCGTCTGCGCGGACATCGCAGAGCCACCGCCCGGCGCCCCCGGCCGGTTCGTGCGCTGCGATCTGACGGACGTGGAGGCCGCGATCGCGGGCGTGCGAGCGGCGTGCCCGGTCGTGGACGTGCTCGTCAACGCCGCCGGCATCGTCGAGCCGCAGCGCTTCGGCGACTACGAGCTCGCGACGTGGGATGCGGTCTACGCCGTCAACGCACGCGCGCCCCTGTTCCTGGTTCAGGGCCTCGTCGACCGCATGCCGGCGGGCGCCGCGGTGGTCAACATCGTGTCGCTGGAGTCGGTCTCGGTGGTCGCCTCGGCGGGCCGGACGACGTCGATCTACGCCTCGACCAAGGCGGCGCTGAAGTCGCTCACGGAGACGCTGGCGGTGGAGCTCGCAGCGCGCGGCATCCGCGTGAACGCCGTCGCGCCGGGACTGATCCGGACTCGCCTGACCGACGGCATGGCGGCATCTGCCGAGGCGTGGTGCCTGAGCGTGATCCCGCTGGCGCGCTGGGGCCAGCCCGAGGACATCGCCGACGTGGTGGTCTTCCTCGCCTCCGACGCGGCCCGGTACGTCACCGGGCAGACGCTGCTCGTCGACGGCGGCATGGGGCTCGGGCAGGTGAACCGGTGACCTGGGCCGAGCGCGCCGTCGCGACGCCGGACCGGATCGAGCGGGCTCGCGCTGCCGGACGCCACGACGAGGCGGCGGCACTGGCCCGCCAGCTCCCCGCCGAGGCCGAGGAGATCCACGAGCTCTACACCGACTGGAGCCTGCGCATCCCGCGGCTCCTCGGCCGCACCCCGCCGGATCCCGCGCCGTTCGACCGGGCCTGGCAGGCGTTCTGTGACGGCTGCCTGCATTTCGACGACTCGACGGATCTCGACGCCCTGCTCGAGATCTGGCGCGGATCGCACGACGCCCACCTCGAGCAGGTCGCCGGCCTGGTCGACGATGCCGCGGGCGTACTCGGCGAGGAGCGGCTCGGCGAGCTCTGGACCGAGCTGCAGGACGACGGCATCGCCTTCTACCGCGCGACCTACGGGCCCGACCGGCCGTGGCCGGAGTCCGCGCGCCGGCTGCTCGAGGTCGCCATCGACGGCATGCACGGGCACCTCGGGGGGCCGCGGCGCCGCGGCGAGGTTCGGGTGCGGGAGCACGACGACCGGGTCGAGCTCGAGTTCGCCCCCTGCGGCTCTGGCGGCCAGGTACTCGCCGGCGGCCGCCACCGCACGGTCAAGGGCCGTCACGACTTCGCCTGGAACACCCCGGGCGTGTGCGCGTACTGCGTCCACTGCTGCGTGCTGCAGCAGCTGACCCCGATCGACGACTTCGGGTACCCGGCGCGGGTCATCGACCCGCCCACGCTCCCGGGTGCCCCCTGCAGGTGGACCGTCTACCGCGATCCCGCACTCGTGCCCGACGAGGCGTTCGAGCGGGTCGGAAGGAGGAGAGGTGGCTGAGACGCCCGAGATCACGTCGAGCCGGGTTCGCGTGGAGATCCCCGACACCGAGGGGAGCCTGCGCGGCAAGTACGTCGCCGCCTCCAAGCTGAAGAAGGGCAAGGGCGCGACGCTCTCCGACGTCTTCTACGTCCTGACCATCCGCGACGACGTCTTCGAGGCGCCGATCACCGGCCAGGAGACCGGGTTCCCGGACGTGATCGGCATGCCGGACTGGTCGACCCTGGTCGACGTGCCGTGGGAGCGCGACCTGTCGGCCGTGATCGTCGACATGCACACCAAGCAGCACGAACCGCTCGAGGTCGATCCGCGCCTGCAGCTGAAGAAGGCCGTCCGGCGCTGCGACGAGATGGGATTCCAGGCGCTGTTCGGGGTGGAGTACGAGATCTACATCTTCCACGCGGATCAGGCCGGCGACGGGGCGTTGCGCGCCGGCCGGCCGCGTGACCTGCTGTCGGTGGGCCGCGAGTGGCAGGCCTACAGCCTCTGGCGATTCGAGGACATGCACGACTTCGTGGCGGACGCCGACGCCCAGCTGCGCGCCTACGGCATCGACGTCGAGTGCTGGTCGACGGAGCTCGGCTTCGGCATGATCGAGTGTGCGATCGCGCCGCTGCCGCCGCTGCAGGCGGCCGATGCCGCGGCCCGTTTCAAGCTGGCCTTCAAGGAGCTGTGCAAGCGCCACGGCAAGGTCGCCAGCTTCATCGCCAAGTGGGACACGAGCCAGTCGGGCTCCTCCGGCCACCTGCACCAGTCGCTGCTCCGCGATGGCCGGAACGCGTTCTGGGGCGGCGAGATGGACACGCTTTCGGACACGGGCCGCCACTACCTCGGCGGCCTCATCGCCGGCGCGCGCGAGCTGTCGGCGTTCTCGACTCCGAACGTCAATAGCTACCGGCGCCCGTCGCCCGAGCTGTGGGCGCCGACGAACGCGTCCTGGGGCTGGGACAACCGCCAGGCGTGCATACGCACGATCACGATCGACCCCGGCTCGGCTCGCCTCGAGTACCGCCGCCCCGGGGCCGACTTCAACCCCTATCTCTCGATCGCGAGCTGCCTCGACTCCGGTCTCCACGGCGTCCGCAACCGCATCGAGCCACCGGCGCCCTCGATGGGCCGCGCGTTCCTCGACACCAGCGTGCCGGCATTCCCGACCACGCTCGAGGAGGCCGCAGACTGCCTCGATGGGTCGGCTCTCGCCCGCGAGTGGTACGGCGATGCGTACGTCGACCACTTCGTGGTGTCGCGTCGGGCCGAGGCCGACGTCGTCCGCGGCATCGCCAACGCCCAGGTACCGGACTACGAGATCGCCCGCTACTTCGAGACGGCGTGATTCGGCTCGACGGCAGGGTCGCGCTCATCACCGGCGCGGCCTCGGGGATCGGTGCCGCGGCCGCGACGATGTTCCGCGAGGCCGGGGCGCTCACCGTCGGGTTCGATCTGGAGCAGTCCGAGGCGGACGCCGTGGTTCGCGGCGACGTCTCGGTCGCGGCCGATCTCGAGCGCGCCGTGGCGACCACCGAGGAGCGGTTCGGGGGGCTCGACGTGCTGATCTCCAACGCCGGGCTCTTCCTCGCCGGCCGGGGCGACGGCCCGTCGCCGGTCCTGACCGAAGAGGCCTGGCAGCGCACGCTCGACGTCAACCTGAAGAGCGTCTACCTCGGCGCGCGCTCTGCGATCCCCGCCATGCGCCGCCGGGGCGCGGGCGCCATCGTCAACGTCGCCTCGGTCGCCGCCTACCGGGTCGGCTCCGGCGCGTCCGACGCCTACACCGCCGCGAAGGGCGGGGTGCTCGCGATCACGCGCACCCTCGCCGTCGAGCATGCGCGGTACGGCATCCGCGTCAACGCCGTCGTACCGGGCCCGATCGCCACGCCGATGACCGCCGGCGCGCCGGACGAGAACTTCGGCAGACTCATCGACATGATCCCGCTCGGTCGCGTCGGCCGACCCGAGGAGGTCGCCGCGATGATGCTCTTCCTCGCCTCCGACGCCGCCTCCTTCTGCACCGGCCAGGCCTACGTGGTGGACGGCGGCTACACGGCCCAGTAAGGCGTTTCGCCTACTCGCGGTGCACGAGGCGCGCGAGGGTGCCCTTCGTGACAGCCCCGGCCAGGGCCGGGTTCTCGCGCAACCGGCGGACGGAGTACTCGTACCAGCGCTCGCCGAAGGGGACGTAGATGCGGACGCGGTGGCCCGCGGCGATGAGGCGCTCGGCGAGGCCGGGGCGGACGCCCAGCAGGAGCTGGAACTCGTAGCCGTCGCGGTCGAGGCCGACATCGCGGACGCGGCGGATCGACTCGTCGATGAGGTACTGGTCGTGGGTGGCGATCGCCGGATAGGCCCCGATCTCGAGCACGCCGTCGAGGGTCGCCAGGTAGGCGCGGCGGATGGCGTCGAAGCCGGTGTGCGCGACGCTCGCGGGCTCGACGTAGATGCCCTTGACGACGCGGATCCTCGGCCGCACGTCGGCCAGGGACGCGACGTCGGCGAGGGTGCGGTAGAGCATCGCCTGGAGCACGATGCCGACGTTCCGATCGCCGCCCTCGTGGAGCTCGCGGGCCACGGTGAGCGTGTCGGTGGTGGTCGACGAGTCCTCCATGTCGATCTCGACGCCGGTGCCCCGCGCGCCGGCGTGGCGAGCGACCTCGGCGATCAGCGCGCGGCACCGGGCCCGGTCGACCTTGAGCGCCAGCGCCGTCGGCTTCAGGCTGACGTCGGCGTCCAGACGCTCCGCGGCGATGGCGTCGAGCACGCTCAGGTAGGTGCGCTGGATGGCCTGCGCATCGGCGATGTCGGCGATCTCCTCGCCGAGCACGTCGATCGTGGCCCGCATGCCCTCGCCGTTCAGCCGCGTGACCGTGCCGCAGGCATCGGGCAATGTCTCACCCGCGATGTACGGGGCCGCGAAGCGCCGGACGAGCGGGCGGGGCAGCAGCGGCACGGCGCGGGCGGCGAGCGAGTCGAGCACTCAGAACTCCAATGGGCACCAGGGCTGCGGCGACCAGGCGAACAGCGCGTCGGCGGTGCGGAGGACTGCGGCGTCACGCACGTGCGCCCGGCCTGCGGCGGCGAGGGTCGTGACGCTCGTCGCGCCGAGCAGGACGGTCGCGAGACCGGACGGGTCGACCGACAGGTCGGGCTCGGCGGCCGTCGCCGCGCACGCGATCGCGCCGTCGGCATCTGCCTCGACCGCCAGTCGCAGGTCGTCGATGCCGAGCACGAAGCGCCCCGGAGCCCCGGCGCTCCGGGCGGTGAGCAGCCGCGCGGGGTCGAAGGGAGCGAGCCACAGGTGGTCGTGGATCTCGCTCGTGCGGAGCCGGCGTGGCTCGATCAGGCGGTGCCGCAGCGGGTCGTCCGTGGGTCGATGCGGCGCGCGCACCTCGGTGATGTGATCGAGGTCGAGCAGGTACCGCCAGAGGGCCGCCTCGGCGCCGCCGTCGGCCGCGATCAGCTCCGTCACCTCGACCCGGCCGGCCGGGTCGGGCGTCGTCCATCGCTCGTCGACGCTGTAGGAGGCGTAGCCGCGCGGTGTTCCACCCTCGTCGCGATACAGGCAGAAGTACCGCTCGCCGGGAAACGCAGCCAGCCAGGACCAGTCCTCCGGCGCGCGGCCCATCGCGCCGGGACGGACCTGCATGGCGCGCCAGATCGCCGGTCCCTCGCGGGCGATCTCGGCAGCGGTGACGAGCGCGAGCGAACCCGCGGGCGGCGGCTCGTGGAACTCGCCGTAGCGGGTGTCGATCGAGAGCGACGCCTGCCAGACGGCCGGTCCGTACCCGTATCTGGCGTACAGCGACGAGCGGGCGGCGAGCAGGGTGCCAGCGGCCAGGCCGCGCTCCCGGTATCCGTCGTGGTGCGCGGCGATCAAGGCCCGCATCGCGCCGCGGCGGCGATGGGTCGGCAGCACCGCGACCCATGTCAGGGCCCCGACCGGGATCTGCGTGCCGCCCGGCATCGTCAGGTCGGTGACGAAGTCGAGACCGACACCGATCAGCGCACCGTCCTCGTACGCCCCGATCCGGCGCAGCCCGGGTTGTGCGAGGTCGCGGAGAACCTGGGCGCGGCGCTCATCGTCGTAGCTGTAGGCCTGCCCGGCGAGGTGGCAGTCGAGGAACGCCTCGTGCTCGTCGGGCTCCACGTCGCGAACGGCGATCGCCATCAGATCGGGTCCTCCGCCATCTCGGACAGTCGCTGGCGGGCGCTGACGGCGTCCGGGTCGATCTTCATCCACACCACCGTCGGCCGGTCCGCCGTCATCGCCCGTTCCAAGGCAGCCGGAAACTCGTCGTCGGACTCCACGGTCTCGGCGCCCGCACCGTATGCGCGGGCCACCGCCGCGAAGTCGGGATTTGCGAGCTCGGTGCCGGACACCCGGCCCGGGTAGCGGCGCTCCTGGTGCATGCGAATCGACCCGAGCATGCCGTTGTCGGCGATCAGGATCGCCATCGGCAGGCGCTCGGCGACGGCCGTGGCGAGCTCCGGCAGCGCCATCTGGAAGCAGCCGTCTCCCGCGACGCAGACCACCGGGCGATCAGGGTGCACGAGCTTGGCGGCGATGGCGGCCGGGAAGCCGTAGCCCATGGCGCCGCTCGTAGGCGCCAGCTGGCTGCGGAAGCGCCCGAAGGTCAGGTACCGGTGGCAGAAGAACGTGTAGTTGCCGGCGCCGGAGCAGACGATGGCGTCTTGCGGCAGCACCCCGCGCAGGTGATGGAGCGCGGCGGCCAGGTCGACACCCCGCCCCGAGGCCGGCGGAGGCTCCAGGTCTGCCAGGTAGTCGGCGCGGGCCGCTTCGCGCCACGCCGACCAGCGGCTGCCATCGACCGGCGCCAGCATCGACAGCGCTGCGGCGAACTCGGGCATGCCGCTGACGATGCCGAGGTCGGGCCGGTAGACACGGCCGAGCTCGGCCGCCTCGGGCTGGACGTGCACCAGGCGCGCCTCCATCCGCTGCGGGTCGAGCAGCGTGTAGCCGTGCGTCGTCGCGCCACCCAGCCGCTCGCCGACGGCGATGACGACATCCGCCTCGCGCACCCGCGCCTGCAGCCGGGGGTCTGTCGCCAGCCCGACGTGACCGACGTAGCTCGGGCTGCCGTTGTCGATCAGGTCCTGGCAGCGGAAGCCGGCGGCGACTGCGAGGCCGCTTGCCTCGCAGAACGCCCGCAGCTGATCGCAGGCCTGGCCGGTCCAGCCACTGCCGCCGACCAGCACCAGCGGGCGCGTCGCAGCCGCCAAGAGGTCGCGCAGGGGCGCGAGATCGCCCGGCGCCGGCGCGACCCGACCCGCTGCGGGCGCGTCCGGCGCGTCCGACGTGGCCCGCAGCACGTCCTCGGGCAGCGACAGCACGACCGGCCCGGGACGCCCGGAGACCGCGCGGCCGTACGCCTCGGCCACGAGGCCCGGCAGCTCGTCGGGCGAGGATGCCTCGGCCACCCACTTGGCAACCGAGCTGCCGCCGAACAGCTCGCCGTAGTCGATCTCCTGGAACGCCTCCCGGCCACGTTGCGGCGAGTTCACCTGCCCAACGATCAGGATCATCGGCGTCGAGTCCTGCCGGGCCGTGTGCACCCCGACTACGGCCTGGCTCGCGCCCGGGCCGCGCGTCACCATCACCACGCCCGGCCGGCCGGTGAGCTTGCCGTAGGCCTCCGCGGCGTTCGCGGCCGAAGCCTCGTGGCGCATCGTGACGAGTCGGATCGCGTCGCGATGGTCGACGAGGCCGTCCAGGATGTCGAGGAAGCTCTCGCCCGGCACGCAGAACACGACGTCCGTGCCGTTCCGGCGCAGCGCGTCCGCGACGATGTGGCCACCGATCCGCATGGCGGTAGCATCGCAGCCCGCGTCAGCGGTCGAGGGCGAGAGCGATCCGAAGCGCCTCGTTGAGCTGGCGCGTCTGCTCCGGCGCCAGCTCGCCGCGGCGCCGCGAGAGGGCCGCCTTGGGGATGCTCCAGAGGTTGTCGCAGTTCGCCACGCAGTCGCGGGTCAGCCCGTTGCGGCGCTCGAGCGTCACCTCGGTCGGCAGGCCTCGGACCCGGCTCGTGATCTCGGCGACGGTGACGTTGCGGAGACCGGGATCGCCACGTCGCGCGTGACGATCACCGCCGGGCGCACGCCCCAGCCGAAATCGATGTCGTAGATGTCGCCGCGGTTCACAGCGAAGCGTCGTCGCCGTCCGCCCGCAGCCGTGCCGACATCAGCGCGAGCCCCACCTCGCCGGCCCAGTCCTCCTGCGGGAACGCCGTGTAGCCCTTGCGGTAGGCCTCGGCGATGGCCCGCTCGCGAACGTCGGCGAGCAGGAGGTCGATCGCCGCCCGGATCGCGGCCGTGCGGTTGTCGAAGTTGCCGGCGACGACGAGCTGGTCGAGGCTGGCGATCTGATCGTCCGCGATGCGAAGCGCGATCTGAGTCGGCATGCATTCAGCATACCACTCTGGGATGCGTTGACATCCTGCCCTACGCTCCCGCCGCCGTGCGTCTGTTCGTCGACATCGGGCCGCTGCGCCGCCACCGCGACTTCCGGCTGCTCGTCGCCGGCCGGTTCATCTCGAACCTGGGCTCGATGCTGTCGTTCGTCGCCGTGCCGTACCAGACCTACCAGATCACCGGGTCGACGTTCGCGGTCGGTCTGCTCGGCCTCCTCGAGCTGGTGCCGATCCTGGCGATCGCGTTTCTCGGAGGCGCGCTGGCCGATGCCTTCGACCGCCGGCAGCTGGTGCAGATCGCAGAGGCCGGCGCCGGCATCTCCTCGGCCGTGCTGGTCGTGAACGCGCTGATCGACCATCCGAAGGTGTGGGTGGTGTACCTCGCCACGGTCACCGGCGCAGCGTTCTACGCGGTCCTGCGGCCCGCGCTCGACGCGATGCCGCCGCGGCTCGTCGACCGCGACGAGCTGGTTGCGGCGAGCTCCGTCGGCACGACGTTCAACACCGTCGCCTGGCTCGGAGGTCCGGCGGTCGCCGGGGTGCTGATAGCGGCAGCCGGCCTGCCGTTCGTCTACGGGCTCGACGTGGCGAGCTTCGGCATCTCGCTGGTCATCCTCAGCCGGATGCGCCGGATGCCACCGCCGGAAGATGCCGAGGCGCCGAGCGTCTCGAGGATCGCCGAGGGGCTCCGGTACGCGCGCAGCCGTCAGGAACTGATCGGGACCTACCTCGTGGACATCGTCGCGATGCTGTTCGGGATCCCGCTCGCCCTGTTCCCCGCCTACGCCGAACGGCTCGGGGGTGCGGGCGTGCTCGGTCTGCTGTACGCGGCCCCGGGCGCCGGCGCGTTCGTCGCGAGCCTGACGAGCGGGTGGACGGCGCGCGTGCACCGGCACGGTCTGGCCGTGATCCTCGCGGCGAGCCTGTGGGGCGCCGGCATCGTCGTGTTCGCGGTCGCCGGGAACCTGTGGCTGGCGCTGGCCGGCCTCGCCTTCGCGGGTGGAGCCGACGCCGTCAGCGGAGTGTTCCGGTCCACGATCTGGAACCAGACGATCCCCGACAACCTCCGCGGCCGGCTGGCCGGCGTGGAGATGGTCAGCTACACGGCCGGTCCGTTGCTCGGCCAGGTCGAGTCCGGGCTCGTCGCCGCGCTCACCAGCGTCCGCTTCTCGGCCGTCTCCGGCGGCGTGCTGTGCATCGTCGGGGTGGCGATCACGGCCGCGATGCTGCCGGTGTTCCGCCACTACGACGCACGGCGGACGTGAACGTCTGCGAGCATACCCGTGCCGTGTTCACCTTCCCGCGCGACCTCTCCCGCACCTACCCGACCATCGTCCGCGGCGATGGCATCTACATGTACGACGACGAGGGCAAGGAGTACCTCGACGCCGGCTCCGGCGCCGTCTCGGTGATCTCCGTCGGCCACGGCCGGGGCGAGGTGGCCGACGCGATGGCGGCCCAGGCGCGCGAGATCGCGTACGCGTTCTCGGGGGACTTCCACCACCTGCCCGGCGAGGAGCTGTCCCGGCGCGTCGCCGGGCTCGCGCCCGGTGATCTCGGCCGCTGCCTGTGGGTGTCCGGCGGGTCGGAGGCGGTCGAGACGGCGATCAAGCTCGCCCGCAACTACCACGTCGTGTGCGGCAGGTCGGAGAAGCGGGTGATCGTCTCGCGCCACCGCAGCTACCACGGCGCGACGCTGATGACGCTCGGCGTCTCCGACGTGCCGTCGCGCAAGGCGATCTACGCGCCCTACCTGAACGAGTCCGAGAAGGCCCCGGCGCCCTACAGCTACCGGATCGGCGAGCGCATGCCCGACGGGCGCGAGCTGTACGGCGACCCGGCTGCGGTGGAGCGCGCGATCCTCGAGGTCGGGCCGGAGCGGGTGTCGTGCTTCGTGGCCGAGCCGATCGTCGCCGCCGCAGGGCCGGGCATCACACCGCCGGCCGGCTACTACGAGGAGGTGCGGGCGATCTGCGACCGCCACGGCGTGCTCCTGATCGCCGACGAGATCGTCACCGGGTTCGGCCGCACCGGCCGCAACTTCGGCATCGAGCACTGGAACTGCGTGCCCGACATGCTCGTGGTGGCCAAGGGGATCGCCGGCGGCTACGCGCCGCTGGCCGGTGTCGTCGCCACCCAGCGCATCGCGGAGGCCTTCGAGACGCGGCGCGAGGCCTTCATCCACGGGTTCACGTTCCAGGCCCATCCGGTGTCGTGCGCCGCCGGCCTGGCCGTGCTCGACATCATCGAGCGGGAGGACCTGGTCGCGAACGCCGCCACGGCCGGGGCGTACCTGTTCGACCGGCTGCGGGCGATCCAGGCCGACCATCCGCTGATCGGCGACATCCGCGGCAAGGGCCTTCTGGCCGGGGTCGAGCTGGTCGCCGATCCCGCCTCGCGCCGGCCCTACGCACCGGGCACCGGCGCCCGCCTGCACGCCGTGTGCAAGCGCAACGGGCTCCTGTTCTATCCCGGCGCCCCGGCCGACGGCGTCGCCGGTGACGCCCTGCTGGTGACGCCGCCGTTGATCGTGACGCGCTCCGACATCGACGAGATCGAGCGGCGGTTCCGGATCGCGCTCGACGAGTTCGACCCGGAGGCACCGGCGTGATCACCTACCTCGAGGCGATCCGTCACGCCATGCGCGACGCGATGCGCGACGACCCGCGCGTGTTCCTGATGGGCGAGGACGTCGGGCACTTCGGCGGCCCCTTCGGGGTCACCCAGGGCCTCTTCGAGGAGTTCGGGCCGGAGCGGATCATCGACACCCCGATCTCCGAGGAGGGCTTCGTCGGCGCCGCGTTCGGCGCGGCCTGGCAGGGTGACCGGCCGATCGCCGAGCTGCAGTTCGCCGACTTCGTCTCCTGCCCGTTCGACCAGATCGTCACGGTCGGGGCCAAGACGCACTGGCGCAGCGGCATCCCGATGCCGGTCGTGATCCGCCTGCCGTCGGGCGGCGGCATCCGCGGCGGGCCGTTCCACGCCTCGTCGCCGGAGGGCTGGTTCGTGGGCGTCGCCGGCCTCAAGGTGGTGTGCCCGGGAACGGTGGAGGACGCCTACGGCCTCCTGCGCAGCGCCATCGAGGACGACGATCCGGTCCTCTACTTCGAGCACAAGGCGCTCTACCGTCGACTGCGGGCCGTCGAGCCGCCGCTCGACCACCGCGTGCCGATCGGACGCGCGCGCATCGCCCGCCCGGGCCGCGACGTGTCGGTGATCACCTACGGCTCGGGCGTGACCCTCGCGCTCGACGCGGCCGAGCGGATGGCGGGCCGCGCCGATGTCGAGGTGGTCGACCTGCGCACGATCTGGCCGCTCGACGCCGAGTGCGTGCTCGCGTCGGCCGCGCGTACCTCGCGCGTCCTGGTGCTGCAGGAGGCGGCCCGCTCGATCGGCGCCGCCGACACGGTCGTGTCGCTCATCGCACGCGAGGGATTCGCCGATCTCGACGCGCCGGTCGCGGTCTGCGCGCCTCCCGACACGCCGGTGCCCTACGCGCCGGAACTCGAGGACGTGTACCTGCCCGACGCGGCGCGGGTCGAGTCGGCGCTGGAGGATCTCCTTGGCTACTGACGCGATCGCACCCCTGCCCTGCATCGAGGCGCCCGACGTGCCGCAGGACGTACGCGTCGCCCTGTTCCGGGCGGTGCTCGTGCACCGTCTCGTCGAGGAGCGCATCATGCTCCTCTACCGTCAGGGACGCATTCCCGGCAGCGTCTACACCGGCCGGGGCCAGGAAGCGGTCGGGGCGGGTGCCGGCATCGCGCTGGACGCCGGCGACGTCGTGGCGCCGCTCAACCGGGAGATGAGCTGCCACATCGCGCGCGGCGTCACGGTCGCGCACATCTTCCGCAACTACCTCGGCCGCGCCACCGGCCCGACCGCGGGTCGCGACGGCAACATGCACTTCGGCGTCCCCGAGCGCGGCGTGTTCCCGCTGGTGTCGATGCTCGGCGACCTCGTCCCCGTGACGGTGGGCGCCGCGCTGGCGTTCAAGCGCCGGGGCGAGCGCCGCGTCGCGCTCACGTTCTTCGGCGACGGCGCCTTCAACTGCGGCGATGTCCACGAGGGGCTGAACCTGGCCGGCGTGCTGGGCGTCCCGGCGGTCTTCATCGCCCAGTCGAACCGCGTCGCCTACTCGACCTTCACCGAGCGGGCCATGCGCAACGCGAACCTCAGCGAGCGGATCGAGGGCGGCTACTCGATCCCCTGCCGCCAGGTCGACGGCACCGACGCCCTGGCCGTGTACGGCACGGTGCGCGCAGCAGCCGAGCGAGCCCGTGCCGGCGAGGGACCCCAGGCCGTCGAGGCGCTCTCGGTACGCATGGACGGGCATGCGGCCCACGACGATGCCCGCTACATGCCGCCCGAGCTGCTGGCCGAGTACGGCACGCGCCGCGATCCGGTCGAGCGGCTCGCCGCCCGGTTCCGGGCCGACGGGATGTCAAGCTCCGAGCTGGAGACGTTGCGCCAGGCGGCCGCGGACGAGGTCGCCGACGGTTTGGCCGAGGCCGAGCGGGCGCCCGCGCCCGATCCGGCCTCGCTCGAGCAGGGGGTCTACGCGAGCCCGGTGGCGTAGCTAGCGCACCCGGACGGTCTTGGAGATCGTCCTGCCGGTGCGGGTCGCCTTGACCGTCACCGTCACGCTGCCGGAGGCCGTCACCGTCTTCGTGATGGTGCCGGCGGCCGCGAGCCGAACGCCGGTGCGGCCGACCCTGGTCGAGCAGGGCTGGTTGCATGTCAGGCGGAGCTTCGCCCGGCCGCCGCCGGCCCGCGTCAGCGTCGCGCGGACGGTCAGCACCGGCAGGGCGTACACGGTCAGCTCGCTCATGCCGATGTCGCCCGGGAACAACGGGTCGCCGCCCTGGTTGCCGAGCAGCGTGATGCGCACGAACCGGACGCCGAAGCGGGACTTCGCCGGCGCCGTGAACAGCACCTCGTAGTCGAGATCCGAGGCCACGAAGCGCGGGCTCGCCACGGGGTGCCAGTTCACGCCGTTCGTCGACGTCTCGATCTTCGACCGGCCGACGGATGCTGCGTCGACCAGCGGGTAGCAGGCCGCCCACGGTGCGACGCCGATCCGGTACAGGTCGGCCTTCGCCGGCAGCTTCACGGTCAGGCTCGGATCGCGCCCGAGCTGCCGGTGACCCACCCATCCGAAGCCGAACAGTCCATCGATGGCCGAGGCCGGGCCGCAGCCGAGCGTGCTCGACTCGTCCGTACCGGTGAACCACGAACCCGTCGTGGCGTCCATGGCCCAGTCTCGCCGCACCTTGGCCGCGCGCACCCGGGTCGGGTTGGCGGCGACGTGGACGTTGGTGAACCGGGTGCCGAAGTACCGCGACTTGCCGAAGAACAGCTGGGGGTACACGTGTTCGGGCACGTGCGCGACGGTGTAGGTGCCGCGGCTGCCGCTGGTCGCCGTCAGGCTCGTCTGGGCGGCGCCGGGAGTCACGTGCCCGCCGAAGAAGATGCTCGCGCCCGCCACCGGCCCGCCGGACAGGTCGTCGACGACCGTGCCCAGAACGCTCGCGCGGGGCGTCCCCGCATCTGGCGGCGGGTCGAAGCTCTGGACCGGCGCCAGGTCGTTGTCGCCGGCGGTCGACGCCCAGTAGCCCATGCCGCGCGCGGTGAAGACCTGCCAGACGGCGGCCAGATCGGCCGGGTGCAGGGTGTGCGTCGCCTCGATGATGGCGTTGCGCGCGTCGAGGAAGTCCGGGTAGACCGGCGTGAGCCGCAGGCCCTCGGTGATCAGCGCGCGCGCCTCGTCGGCGCCGACCGTCTGCCGCAGCTGCCAGAGGGTCTGGGCCCAGATCTCGCCGTTGGCGTGCTCGTCGAACCCGGTGGCGTCGATCTTCGCGAAGTCGCCGTAGGTGTAGCCGCCCGCGCCCGCCGTGCCGGCGCCGGGGCACTCCGGTGCGCCGTCGGTGAGCCCGCAGTCGGTCGGCTCGCTCCGGATGCCCTTCCCGGCCGTCACGTAGTCGCCGATCCGCAGGTCGGGCGACGCCGTGTCGGCCTGGAGGCCGTTGGCGACCATGTAGTCGAGGGCGTACCAGTCGCTCCAGGCCTCGCCGAGCGCCCAGGCCTGAAAGCCGTCGAGCGCCTCGAACCCGTCGGCGGTCGTCACCGTGCGCGTCGTCAGCCCGTGCGTGTACTCGTGGTAGACGATGTCGGCCTCGTCGCCGCCGTTGGCGTTGATGGCCGTGATCGTCGGGTCGGTCGGATCCGGCCCGAACAGGTAGAGCTGGATCGTCGGCGAGGTGCCGTCCGGCGCCGGCTGGAAGTTCGAGTTGTTGATCTGGCCGAGCGCCGGGTCGGGCAGGCCCGCGCCGTTGCCGTTGGCGCTGTCGAGCGTCTCGCCGAGCACCGGATCGGCGCCCTCCATGCCGCCGCCGCCGGCATCGAATCCGACCCCGTTGGCCGGGTTCGCGAGCCAGTCGTGGAACGTGTTGAGGAAGTAGAAGACCTGCGCGCCATTCTGGATGCGGTTCGTCGACCACGAACCGGCCGTGGCCGGATCCCACGAGCACGGGTAGGTCGTCGAGCACGGCGTGCCCGCGAACGGAGCGAAGGTCGCCGCCGGGGCGGTGGTGCTCGAGAACTGATCGCCCGGGTCCTCGCGGTTGTCGGCGTTCGCGTCGCTGTACACGCGGGCGTTGGGCCCGTCGAGCGTCACCGCGCCGCCTCCGAGCCATACCGAGTAGTGCGGGTCGTTGAAGAAGTCGGCGGCGTGGGGGCTGAACTGTGCACCGACCTGATCGGACGGGTAGGAGTCCCACACGTTGGCAGCCCACTTGATCATGTTGTGCCGGACGAGCGTCTTGCCGGTGCGGGCGTCGACCGTCGCCAGGAACGACTCGGTCGCGCCGACCTTGCCGGTGACCCGGTAGACGAGCCTCACCCCGCCGGGCACCGGCGCGAGGGCGAGGTCCGCGGCGGCCTGGCTGACGCGGACGCCGGCACCGGCCGACCGCACTGCCCGCGCGGACGGCACGAGCGCCCGCAGCGTGGCGTGGGCGAAGTCCGCGACCGGCGCGCCCTGGATGCTGATGATGCGCCCGTCCGACGTCAGGTGCGCGCGCAGGTCGGCATCGACCACCGGCAGCGAGCCGTGCCACTGCCGCCAGGTGATGTGCGTGACGCCCTGGGCGTCGGCGTAGCGGCGGACGGGCTGGAGGTCGCCGATCTCAGCATCGGTGAGGCGGAAGAGATCGCGATGGGCACGGACGTACCCCAGCACGATGTCACCCGGATCGGCGGACGACGGGCCGGTCAGGAACCCGCTCAGGTCGGCCAGGTTGCGGGGCGTGCGGGTGACCGGGTCGATGTCGACGACACCCCACTGGCCCAGCGCGTCGGCGAGGTGCGCCGCGGCGGGCGAGGTGACGGGCCGCAGCGTCTCCGGCGCGGGCCGCACGTCGGGGCGGCCGTGCGGCAACCGGACGCTGCCGGCGGCGGCCGCGACCGGTAGGGCGAGCAGGAGTGCGGCACAGCCGGCCGCGGCGCGAACGGACGGCATGATCAGAGCGTACGATCCGTTGCTCTGCCGGTCAACGACCCATCCGGCGTATACTCGGCGGTCGCCGCATGTCGGGAGTCCAGCCCATCCTCCGGGAGATTAGCCAGGTGGCCGTGATTCCGGCCCCGACCGGCGACGAGGGAGACCGGATCGAGTGGCTGGAGGCGCGCCTGGCCGGGGCGGCCGGCTCGCGCCGGCGCGACGCGGTCGGCAACCTGCTCTGGACGTTCGGCCCGGGCCGGCCGCGACTGCTGCTGCTGGCCCACGTGGACACCGTCTTCCCGCCCGACGTGCGGATCGAGATCGTCGAGCGCGCCGGCTGGCTGCACGGACCCGGCTGCGGCGACAACGCGGCGGCGGTGGTCGTCACGATGCTGGCCGCCGAGCGCCACCCCGTCGACGGGCTCGCGGTCGCGTTCACGGTCGGTGAGGAGGGCCTCGGCAACCTCCGTGGCGCCCGGGCGGCCTGCGAGGCACTGCAGCCCGAGATGGTGATCGCGCTGGAAGGGCACGGCCTGGACGAGGTCATGGTCGATGCCGTCGGCAGCGTGCGCGCCTCGCTCATCGTCACCGGCCCGGGCGGTCACTCGTGGTGGGATCGCGGCCGGCCGAGCGCGGTGCACGGCCTCGTCGGCCTGATCGACACGCTGCTCGACGAGGCCGGGGCGGACCTGGTGGTGAACGTCGGCCGGGTCGCCGGCGGCGGTGCCGTCAACGCCATCGCCGATCGCGCCGAGGCCCTGATCGAGGGCCGGAGCCTCGTCGAGGCGTCGCTCGAGCGGTTCGCGACACGGCTCGGCGAGTCCCGGGTACCCGCGCCGCTCGCGATCGCGATCGAGATGGTCGGCCGGCGAGGCGCCGGGCGGCTCGATCGCGGCCATCCCCTGCTGGCGGCCGTTCGCGCCGTCCGTGCCCGGCTCGACCTGCCCGACCGGCTCGGCGATGGGTCGACCGACGCCAACGCGGCCCTTGCCGCGGGTGTCCCGGCGCTCTGCCTTGGCTGCGCGCGCGGGCGCGACATGCACTCCGTCGCCGAGGCCATCGACTGCGCCTCGGTCGAGGTGGGCCTGGCCCAGCTGGAGGGCGTGATCGTCGAGCTACTTGCCTGAGACGAGGATCTCGGCGCAGGTCTCCGCGAAGGCCGCGGCGGTGCGCGTCGGCGCCACGCCCGCGACCCGGGCGATGCCGAGCCGGGGAGCGCGCGCACGGCTCCGTACGGCGACCTCGACCAGCGGGGTTCCGTCGATCGCGTTGCCCGGGGCCGGTCGCGCGTTCCAGAGGGTGTAGCCGTAGCCGTGGGCGACGAGACTGCGCACCAGCTCGGGATCGCTCGTCCGGCGGGCGATGAGGGGCTCCAGCCCGGCTGCGCGGAACAGGCCGAGGAAGTAGTCGCGGCTCAGCGGCAGATCGAGCAGGACGAGCGGCCGAACGGCGAGCTCCTGCAGGGTCGTCGCCGTGCGATCCGCGAGGCCGTGGTCGCTGGCCACGAGGGCGTAGGGCGGCGCGTCGAGCAGCGGGACGAACTCGATGCCGTCGGTGAGGCCGATGTCGTAGGTGATCGCGAGGTCGATCCGCGCCTCGTGCAGGTCGGCCAGCAGCGTGGCCTGATCGGCGGGCAGCAGGCGGACCCGCACGTCCGGCCAGCGCGACTCGAACGCACGTGTGATGCGCGGGCCGACCACGCCGGCCTGGGTGACGAGGCAGCCGACGGGGAGCTCGCCGGCGACCTCGCCGGACAGCGCCGCGCACCGGGCCTCGAGCCGCCCGGCCGCCGTGAGCACGGCCTGGGCTTCGCGCAGGAGCTCGCGACCGGCCGGGGAGGGCACTGCCGGCCGCTTCGGCCGCCGCACCAGCAACTGCACGCCGAGCGCCTGCTCGAGATCGGCGATGGCCGCCGACACGGTGGCCTGCGCGAGGTGGAGGCGGGTCGCCGCGAGCGACACCCCGCCCGCGTCGCACGCCGTGACGAAGCACGTGAGCTGGCGGAGGGTGAAGCGGGTGGCGACCTCGGGCATCGTCTAATCCGATTTCGATGGTAGTAGAAGACCGATTTGACCGATGATAGCGCGGCTGGCAAGGTCGCGGTCCCGCCGTCGCCGTCGCCGGCCCCGCCGCCGCGACTGCGGGTGGCGCGCCACCCGCACTGTGCTATACGCGGCGTACGTATCGCCAGCCCGCGTCCGTCCGATTCGAGAGGAGCCGTCGACCATGCTGAGGACCGGTGAGCAGTACCGCGAGTCGCTGCGCGACGGGCGCGAGATCTGGATCAACGGCGAGCAGGTGGCGGACGTCACCGTCCACCCGATGTTCAAGCCGCTCGTCGACGTCCGCGCCCGCATCTACGACATGGCGCACGATCCAGCCACCCGGGACGTGATGACCTACGTCGACGAGGCCAGCGGCGACCGCTGCGCCATCGGCCTGAAGCTGCCGTACACCCAGCAGGACTGGCACGACAAGCGGCGCGCCACCGACGCGGTCATGGACGATGTCGGCGGTGTCGTGACGCGGGTCGGCGACGAGACGGTCGGCGAGATGTGGTCGCTGTGGGACGGCAAGGAGGTGCCTGAACGAGGTCGACCCGAGGTTCGCCGAGAACATCGAGCGGCACATCGCCGACGTGATCCGCGACGACCCGTTCCACGTCTCCGCCAACACCGATCCGAAGGGCGATCGCTCGAAGCTGCCTCAGGATCAGGACCCCGACTTCCTCCTGCACCTCGTCCGCGAGACGGACAACGGCATCGTCGTCCGCGGCGCCAAGTACGAGACCGCCGCCGCCTACGCGAACCAGGCCTTCGTCAAGCCGACGATCGCCAACTGGGGCCAGGATGCCATGTCCGACTACGCGCTCGGCTTCATCGTGAACATGGGCGCGCGGGGACTGAAGCACCTGTGCCGCACCGGCTTCGCCGGCCGCGCGCCGGCGATCGACTACCCCCTCGCCAACAGGTTCGACGAGGTCGACGTGCTGCTGATCTTCGACGACGTCGAGATCCCGTGGAAGGACGTCCTCTTCTACCGCCATACCCGCGCCGCCCAGCACGTCCGCGCCACCCTGCACCGCTACTCGGCCTTCGCCTTCGTCCAGCGCACCCTGCGGGTCGCCGACCTGATGATCGGCGCGGCCCTCTTCAACGCCCGCCAGACGGGTCTCGAGAAGCAGCAGGCGGTGCAGGAGAAACTCGCCACCCTCGCGTGCTACCGGGAGGGCATCAACGCCCACCTCACCGCCGCGATCGCGAACGCCGAGCCCAGCCCGGCCGGCCTCCTGATGCCCAACCAGTCGCTGCTCTACTGCGGCCGGGTGTTCGCCTGCACGCAGCTGCACCACATGATGCACCTGGCCCGCGAGCTGTGCGGTGGCCAGATCTGCGTGACGCCGGACGCGAGCATGTTCACGACGCCGGGCCCGGCCGAGTGGCTCGACAAGTTCTACTCCATCAACGACGAGTGGCGGGCGGACGACCGCCGCCGCCTGCTGGCCTTCGCCCGCGACCTCCTCAACTCGGACTACGCGGGCCACCGGCTGACGTTCCAGCTCTTCGCCCAGGCGCCACCGTTCGCCCACCTCAACTCGGTCTACCGGTCGTTCGACTTCGACGGCCCGCTCGGGCTCGTCCAGCAGGCCGCCGGGTTGTCCGACAAGGTGTTCACCGCGTCGCACAGGCCCGCCCTGTTCGCCGCCCCGCAGCAGGGCTGGGCCCACCGATGAGCAACCGCATCACCGCCGGCGGCCACGTGCGCGTGCGGCCGTTCAACACGCGCGACACCTATCCGGAGCAACAGCTCGGCAACGATCTCTGCCAGGCCGTGATCGCAGGCTCGACGGTCTACCTGCGAGGCCAGGTCGCCCAGGATCTCGACACCCGCGAGAACGTCGCCCTCGGCGACGCCGCCGGCCAGGCCGAGAAGGTGATGGACAACATCGAGCTGCTGCTCACGGAGTGCGGCGCGCGCCTCGAGCACATCACCACCTGCAACGTGTACCTGACCGACATCCGCTACCGGGAGCCCGTCTACCGCGTGCTCGGCGAGCGGCTGCAGGGGGTGTACCCGTGCTTCACGGGGCTGGTGGTGCAGGCGCTGGCGCGGCCCGAGTGGCTCGTCGAGGTGACCGCGACGGCGGTCCTGCCATGACGTTCTCGCTGGCCGCCCGCTGCGCCCGCACCGGCATGTTCGGCGCCGTCGTCACGTCGTCGAGTCCCGCCGTCGCGGCGCGCTGCGCGTGGGCCAGGGCGCGCGTCGGCGCCGCGTGCACCCAGAACGTCACCGACCCGAGCCTGGGGCCCGGCCTGCTCGACCTGCTCGGGGAGGGACTCTCGGCCGGCGAGGCGATCGAGCGCGTGATCGCCACGGCGCGCCACATCGATCACCGCCAGCTGACGGTGATCGATGCCGAGGGCCGCTCCGCCGCCTGGTCGGGTGAGGGGACGCTGGGGCGTTACGCGACGCACACGGGAGAGGACTGCGTGGCGGCCGGCAACCTGCTGCGCCACGAGCACGTGCCCCGGGCCATGGCCGAGGCCTTCGAGCGCGACCCCGATGCCGATCTCGGCGACCGGCTGCTGGCAGCGCTCGCGGCCGGGGCGGATGCCGGCGGCGAGGAGGGCCCGGTGCGGTCCTGCGGCCTTGTGGTGGTCGACCGCGTCGCGTGGAACCAGACCGACCTGCGCGTCGACTGGCACGACCAGCCGATCGCCGAGCTCGCGCGGATCTGGGACGTGTGGAAGCCCCAGGCCGCCGACTACGTGAAGCGGGCGCTCGATCCGACCGCCGCGCCCAGCTACGGTGTGCCGGGTGATGAGTAGCCACCCGCTCGACCCGATCACCGCCGACGAGGTGCGCCGTGCCGTCGCCGCCGCGCTCGCGGCCCCCGGACTCTCCGGCGACGTCAAGGTCGTCTCGGTCGAGGCCCGCGAGCCCGACAAGGCCGCCTACCACGCGTGGCGCGATCGCGGTGCGCCGCTCGCCCGCGAGGCCTTCTGCGTCTTGCTCGACAACGGCCGGCGGCGAGGCGTCGAGGTCGTCGTCTCGCTCGCGGACGACCGCATCGTGTCGTCCGCGGACCTTCCGGAGGGCATCCAGCCGGCGGTGCACGGCGAGGAGTTCGTGCGGGTCGCGGCGGCCGTCCGGGCGGATCCCCGGTTCATCGAGGCCGTACGACTGCGAGGCATCGACGATCCGTCGACCCTCCACATCGAGGCGTGGTCCAGCGGCACCTACGAGACCGGGCCTGCCCGGCAGATCCGCTGCATCGCGTGGGTGCGACGGGACGATCACGGCGACAACCCCTACTCGCGGCCGCTGTACGGCCTGGTCGCCGCCGTCGATCTGAACACGATGAGCGTGCTCCGCGTGGACGACCACGCGCCCGGTACGACCCCGCCCTCCGGCCACGGCGGCGATTACCGCGACGGCGGCGGGCGCCCCTACCGCACCGACCAGAAGCCGATCGAGATCACGCAGCCCGAGGGCCCGAGCTTCACGCTCGACGGGCACCACATCACGTGGCAGAAGTGGGACCTCCACATCGGATTCCACCCGCGCGAGGGGCTGACGCTCCACGACATCGCGTACGTCGACGCCGGCGAGCGCCGCCAGATCTGCCACCGCGCGTCCATCGCCGAACTCGTCGTCCCGTACGGCGACCCGAGCCCGACCACCCACTTCAAGAACGTCTTCGACATCGGAGAGTACGGACTCGCACCTCTCACCAACTCGCTGAAGCTGGGCTGCGACTGCCTCGGCGAGATCGCCTACCTGGACGGCGTCACCAACACGTTCGACGGCGACCCGGTGACGATCCCGAACGCGATCTGCATCCACGAGGAGGACGACAACCTGCTGTGGAAGCACACCGACGACTTCTCGGGACGCGTCGACCGGGCCCGCTCGCGCCGGCTCGTGATCTCGTCCATCGCCACCGTCGGCAACTACGAGTACGGGTTCTTCTGGTACCTCTACCAGGACGCCTCGTTCCAGTTCGAGGCGAAGCTCACCGGCATCGTGCATACCGCCGGCCACGTCTCGCAGGAGCGCTCGCCGTATTCGCTGCCGCTCGGCGACGGCATCGTCACGAGCAACCACCAGCACTTCTTCTGCGCCCGTCTCGACCTCGACATCGACGGCACGGCGAACGTCGCATTCGACTCCGAGGCGCTCTGCGATCCGTGGGGCACGGACAACCCGGACGGCGCTGCCTTCCGCGCGCGGCGGACGACGTACGAGCGCGAGTCGCAGGCCCGGCGGATGATCTCGCCCGAGACCGCCCGCCGGTTCCGGGTCGAGAACTCCCGGCGCCTGAACCGGATCGGCGATCCGGTCAGCTACGAGCTGATCCCGGGCGACAACGTCCTGCCCATGCAGCAGCCCGACTCCGACATCCGCAAGCGCGCCCGGTTCCTCGACCACAACGTCTGGGTGACGCCCTACCGGCCTGGCGAGCGGTACCCGGGCGGCGAGTACCCGAACCAGCACCCGGGCGGCGAAGGGCTCCCCCGGTGGACCGAGGCCGACCGCAGCCTCGTCGACGAGGACGTCGTCCTCTGGTACGTGTTCGGCGCACACCATTTCCCCCGCCTCGAGGACTGGCCCGTCATGCCCGTCGTGAAGTGCGGTTTCGCGTTGCGCCCGGTCGGGTTCTTCGACTACAACCCTGCCCTCGACGTCCCGCCGCCGCACCCCGCGGATCACTGCACCTAGGAGGCCGTCGGCCTCGGGGGGTCGTGGTGGGTCAGGGCGTGCGGCGCCGCAGGGTGGCGGCTGCGAGGGCGAGGGCGATCAGCGAGGCGCCGACGATCACGGCCAGGTCGAGGACGAGCGCGGTGGTGATGGCGGCGGAGGTCGCGACCCGGGTGAGACCGTCGTAGGCGTAGGTCATGGGCAGGACGGCGGAGATCCACTGCAGCGGATCGGCCATGGTGTCACGGGGCGCGAGCAGGCCGCAGAGGAGGATCTGCGGCAGCAGGAAGGCCGGCATGAACTGCACGGCCTGGAACTCGGTACTGGCGAAGGCGGAGGCGAACAGGCCGAGCGCCATGCCGAGCACCGCGTTGGCCACGACGAGCAGGTAGACGAGCGCGATCGAGCCCTGGATCTCGAGCCCGAGCAGCCCGACGCCGACGGCGGTGACCGCGGTGGCCTGGGCGACGCCGACGAAGCCGAAGGCGATGCCGTAGCCGAGCAGCAGGTCGGCCTTTCGCAGCGGCATCGTCATCAGCCGCTCGAGCGTCCCGCTCGTGCGCTCGCGCAGCATGGCGATCGACGTGACGAGGAACAGCGACACCATCGGGAAGATGCCCACCAGCGGCAGGCCGACGCGCTGGAACGTCGCGTCCTGACCCTCGAAGATCCACTTCACGAGTCCCAGCAGGACGCACGGCACCAGGATCACGAGGGCGATCGTGCGGCGGTCGTGGCGCAACTGGCCGAGCACTCGCCGGGCCGTAGCGAGCGCTATCACCGGCCGGCCACCAGGGCGAGGAACGCGCGCTCGACGTCGGGAGTTCCCGTCCGTGCCTTCAGCTCCCCGGGGGCGCCCGTCGCGAGCACCTCGCCGTCGCGCATCAGCACCAGCGTGTCGCAGCGCTCCGCCTCGTCCATCACGTGGCTCGATACGAGCAGCGTCGTGCCGTCGTCGGCCAGCCGCCGGAACATCGCCCACAGGTCGTTGCGCAGCACCGGGTCGAGGCCGACCGTCGGCTCGTCCAGCACGAGCATGGCCGGGTTGCCGATCAGCGCCGTGGCCAGGGAGACACGCGCCTTCTCGCCGCCGGACAGCCGCGCCACCATGGCGGAGGAATGCGGCCCGAGCCCCACGGTCTCGATCGCCTCGGCGATCCGGCGCGGTGGTGCACCCAGGATGCGCCCGAAGTAGGCGAGGTTCTCGCGCACCGTGAGGTCGGCGTAGACGCTCGGGGCCTGCGTGACGTAGCCCACCTGCGACCGTAGCGCGGGCGCGCCGGCCGGCTCGTCCAGCACCGTGACCGAGCCGGCGGCGACGATCTGCACGCCGACGATGGCCCGCATCAGCGTCGTCTTGCCACAGCCGCTCGGGCCCAGCAGCCCGGTGATCCGCCCGGTCGCCACCTCCAGGTCGAGGCCGTGCAGCACCTCGGTGCCGCCCCGTTCGACGACGAGCTGGCGAACGCTGATCGCAGGCATCGCCTGGATGGTAGGGCCGCCGGCGCGTACGATTGCCGACATGCATTCGTCGTACGCGCTGGCCTCGTCCGAGTTCTCCGTCGAGCGGGCGGGCCGCACCGGTCCGCTCACCGACCTCTGGCCCGGCGGGTGGACGCCGCTCGATCGGCTCGGCATCCTGCTGGCCGATCCGATGGACCCGTGCGGCTGCTCGAACCTGATCTGCGGCACGAACACGCTGTTCTACGACCACCTGCGCGACACGCTCGGCACCGGCAACTTCTTCCGCTATGCCGAGACGTACCTGTTCGGCGTCGGCTGCGAGCCGGGCGACTTCAACCAGCTCGACGTCTGGCCGCTGCACAAGTTCATCACGATCCTCAACCCGTCCGCCGAGGCGGTGATCGAGCACGTCAACGACCGCCGCATCACGCTGCTCGCGATCCCTGAGACGGGCGCCCGCTGCCGCGGCGAGGTGGTGCTGTCGACCTGGAACGCGTTCTGCGACACCGTCCGCTGCGTCGTCACCTACAGCCCGCGCAGCGGCAAGGCGCGTGGCGCGGACGTCGCCCTGACGGGCAATCGCGTGGTCGAGAGCTACGTCGAGCAGGCGATCTTCACGACGCCCGGCATCGGCGCGGGCGAGCAGGCCCGGCTCCGGCGCCTGCGCCGCAACCTCGACCGGGAACCGATGCAGTGCGTCGAGGAGTACCGCACGCTGGCCGGGCCAACAGCCGCGAGGACGCTGCTCGGCGTCACGCAGGTGCTGCCGCCTGGCCACCAGGAGCTGAGCCGCCGCTCGACGCCCACGACGATCGTGCCGGTCGAGATGCCGCTGCCGCCCTACGACGCCACCAGCGCCCCGCTTGACGTGGCCGTCACCGGCCCGGAGCCGCCGGCGCCGGCCAACGACGCGCTGCTGCGAACGCCCTTCGACGCCATCCAGCGCCGCGCGGGCGGGTCGTTCATGGAGTGGGAGGGCTGGGACTGGATCTCCGACTTCGGCGACCCGATCGCCGAGCACCACACGGTGAGGGAGGCGGTCGGCGTCTGGGACGAGTCGCCGCTGCAGAAGTGGATCTTCCGCGGTCCCGACGGCCTCGCCGCCGCCGACTACTGCTTCGCCAACGACATGGCGACGCTCGCTGCCGGCCAGTGCCGGTACGGGCCGTTCGTCGACGAGCGCGGCAAGATGCTCGGCGACGGCGTCGTCTTCTACTCCGGCCACGGCGACGACGCCGTGATCGCGGTGACCGCGCTGCCGACCGACGCCGACCACTTCCGCCGCGTGACGGCCGGGCGATTCGACGTCGAGATCGTCGACGCCACCATGAAGTGGCCGCACCTCCAGGTGCAGGGCCCGCGGTCGCGCGACCTGCTTGCATCCATGACGTCCGCCGACGTCGCCGGCCTCCGCTACTTCCGGTTCATCCCCGAGGAGATCGAGATCGGCGGCGTGCCCGGGTGCTTCCTCGCCCGCACCGGCTACTCCGGTGAGCTCGGCTACGAGATCTACGTCCGGCCCGAGCACGCCGAGCGGCTCTGGCAGGCGTTGTTCGACCACGGCGCGCACCTCGGCATCCGGCCCTACGGGCTGGCCGCGGTCGAGTCGCTGCGCATCGAGTCCGGCCTCATCTTCCTCGGCTACGACTACTTCCCGGGCGTCACGTCGCCCTTCCACGTCAACCTCGAACGCACCGTCAACCTCACGGGTGGCGACTTCCACGGCAAGCCGGCCCTGGTCGCCGAGCGCGACGCGGGCATCAGCCACCGCATGGTCACGCTCGTCGTGGCCGGCGAGGAGGCGCCCGAGTACGGGGCCGACGTGTTCCGCCACGGAACCGGCGTCGGCAAGCTGCTGTCGCCCAGCGCGGGCCGGTCGCCGACGGTCGACAAGGTGATCGGGATGGCGTGCATCGAGGCCGAGCTGGCGGAGGCCGGCACCCGCGTGGAGGTCGCGCTCGCCGACGGACGCCTCGTACCGGCCGCCGTGGACGCGTACCCCATCTACGACCCGGAGAAGACCCGGCCCCGGTCGTGAGCGACCTGCCGCTGGGGGTGCTCGCCGAGGGCGCGGGGGGCGTGCACGTCGCCCGGCTGCTGCGGGCGACGATGCCGAAGGAGGATGTCGCGGTCCTCTGCGATCAGGCCTACGCGCCCTATGCCGCCCGGCCGTCGCGGGTCGTCGCCGATCGGACCGCGCGCATGCCCGGCGAGCTCGGGCCGGTGAAGCTGCTCCTGGTTGCCTCCGTGCAGGCCGGCGAGGACGCGCTGGGCGCCATCGCCGCCGCGGCCGGCGTGCCCACGCTGGGTCTCGAGGCGACGCTGCCATTCGCCGCCGTCCGCTCCCGTACCGGCCGGATCGCAGCCGTGTACGCGGCGGGCACGATCCGCGAGCGCCCGTGGCTGAAGCGCAATCGCTTCCAGCGCGGCGTGGAGGTGGTGCCCGTGCCGTGGCCCGGGTTGCGGGAGGCGATCGATGCCGGCAGGCTGCCGGCGGAGGGCCCCGACCTGCCCGCCGACGCCGACGTGGCAGCGCTCGTCTGCCCCTACGCCAGCGCCGCGGCCGCCCTCGTCATCGGTGCGGAGGTGTTCGACGGCTCCGTGCACGCTGCCGCGCGGGTGCAGCGGCAGCTCGTCCGGATGCAGGCCTACGCCCGCCGTCGCCGGCATGGCCGGATCGTGACGCTCTCCTCGAGCCCCGTGCTGGCCCAATCGAGCCTCTGATCCAGAGCGCCCGTCCCGGCGCTGCGGCCGCTCGTAACGTTCCCGGAACGGCCTCGGGGGATGATCTCATCACCAGCAGCTCACCCTGCGGGCGAGGAAGGAGTCAGCCGCGAAGCGCGACGCTCAGATGGTTCGTTCCCACCGGGTCGCCTGGACGATCGTCGGGCTGACCGTGGCGATCGACGCGGCGGCCGGTGCGCTCGCGGTCCTCGACCGGTCGGTGCAGTCGCTCTTCCCGACCGCGATGTTCACGGTCGTGACGATCGCCTTCGCCTCGCTGGGGGCGTTGATCGCCTCGCGGCAGCCGGGGAACGTGATCGGCCTGCTGTTCATCGCCGTGGCGATGTTCCACGCGTTGGCGCACGACCTGTTCCAGAACTACGCCGTCTACGCGCTGGTGGTCGCGCCGGGCACGGTGCCCGCCGGATCGGCGGCGTTCTGGCTCGCCTCGTCGGCGCTGGACGGGATGTTCGTGCTGTTCATGACGCTGCTGCTCCTGCTGTTCCCCAACGGACGCCCGCTCACGCCGAGGTGGCGGGTCGCGGTAGCCGGCGCGCTGCTCGGCGCCGCCGGCACGCTCAGCAACGGGTTCCAGGAGATCTCGCACATGGACCCGCCACTCGACCACATGGCCAACCCCCTGCTCGTGACCGGTGTGGGGGCGACGGTGATCGACTGGATCGGGCAAGCCGGCACGGTGCTCGTGGCCGGCGGGTTCGTGGCCGGCATCACCTCGATGTGCCTCCGCTTCCGCCGCTCGACCGGGATCGAGCGCCAGCAGATGAAGTGGGTCGTCGCCGGTGTGCTCTTCATCGCGGTCCTGATCGCGCTCGTCATCTGCCTCGCGCTTGCCGGGGCCGGCGACTACTCCGGCTTCGTGTTCGTCGCCTCGCTGGCGGTGTTCCCCACGGTGATGGGCGTCGCCATCCTCCGCTACCGCCTCTACGACATCGACGTCGTGATCCGCAAGACCCTGGTCTACGCCTGCCTGGTGGCCGTCCTGGCGCTGCTCTACCTGGGCGGGATCGTGATCCTCGGCGCTGCCTTCCGCTCGGCCACGGGTCAGTCGGGCGCACTCGCCGTCACCCTCTCCACGCTCATCGTGGCGGTCGCGTTCCAGCCGCTTCGCCGCCGCCTCCAGCACGCCATCGACAGCCGGTTCTCGCGGCGCTCCTACGACGCCGAGACCGCCGTCCGGGCCTTCGCCGTCCACCTGCGCGAGCAGATCGACCTCGATGCGCTGTGCAGGGAGTTGACCGGTGTCGTCGACCAGACCGTGCGGCCGCGCCACGCCTCGGTATGGCTGCGGCGCGGGACGGGCGGCGCCTGAGAGCCGATTTCAGGCGCGCGAGATCGACCTGACCGCGTCGCCGATCGCGGTCACGGCGCGGTCGACCTCGGCCTCGTCGAGCACCATCGGCGGCTTGATCTTCAGCACGTTGTCGAACGGGCCATCGGTCGACAGCAGGATGCCGGTTCGCTTGACAGCCTCCTTGACGGCGGCCGCCTCGGCGGTGGCCGGCTCGCGGGTGGCGCGGTCGCGCACCAGTTCCACGCCGAGGTAGAGCCCGCGGCCGCGGACGTCGCCGATCAGCGGGCTCGAGATCGTCAGGAGGCCCGCCTTGAACCGCCCACCCAGTACCTGCGCCCGCGCCTGCAGCCGCTCGTCGGCGATCACGTCCAGGACTGCCAGCCCGACCGCGGCCGAGACGGGGTTCCCGCCGAACGTGTTGAAGTACTCCATGCCAGTGCGGAACGACCGTGCGATCTCCGGCGTCGTGACGACCGCCCCGATCGGGTGGCCGTTGCCGATCGGCTTGCCGAGGGTGACGATGTCAGGCACGACGCCCTGGGTCTCGAAGCCCCAGAAGTGGGAGCCGACGCGGCCGAATCCCACCTGCACCTCGTCTGCGATGCAGACCGCCCCGGCGGCGCGGGCATGCTGGAACGCTGCCTCGAGGTAGCCCGGGGCCAGCTCGATCTGACCGGCGCAGCCCGGCAGCGACTCGGCGATGAACGCGGCCGCCTCGCGCTCCCGGCACGCCTGCCGGACATCCTCGGCATACGCGGGCCCGTCGGCCCCGAAGCGGCCGCGGTAGGGGTCGGGTACCTCGCAGATCCGCACGTCCGGCGGGCATCCGCCGCCGCCCGGCCGGTTGAACTTGTAGGGCGAGATCGCCACCAGCGACGAGAGGTTGCCGTGGTACGCCCAGTCGAGGCACAGGACATCGCCGCGCCCGGTGTGGGTGCGGGCCAGGCGCAGCGCGAGGTCGTTCGCCTCGCTGCCCGAGTTGGTGAAGAAGACCACCGAGAGCGGGTCGGGGAACGTCGCCAGGAGTCGGCGGGCGTACTCGACGACGACCGGATGGAGGTAGCGGGTGTTGGTGTTCAGCTCGCCCGCCTGGGCGCTGAGGGCGGCGACGACGCGGGGGTGGCCGTGGCCGACGTGGCAGACGTTGTTGACCAGGTCGAGCCAGCGGCCCTCACGCTCGTCGATCAGGTACGCCCCCTCGCCGCCGACGATCTCGAGCGGCTCGGCGTACGAGATCGAGAGCGCGGCCGAGAAGTTCGCGCGACGGCGCGCGAGCACGTCGTCCTTCGTGCGCTCGCGGTCGGCCCGCCGCGAGCCGCTGCGGAGGATCAGGTCGGGGTCGGGGCTGACGGATTCCCAGACGTCGAGCTGCGACGGCAGCGCCACGCCGTGCACGCCCGTCCCCATCCCGAGCAAGGTCGTCAGCAGCTGGAAGTGCAGGTGCGGCGGCCAGCCGCCGTTCTCGGCCTCGGCGCCGAGCTCGCCGATCCGCTCACCGGCCGCCACCCGATCCCCGGGCTCGAGCGCCTCCGCCGACGCGCGCGAGAGGTGGCCGTAGAGGGTGAAGAACGGCGTGTCGTCCGGCGTGGTGTGCCGGAGGATCACCACGCCGCCGAAGTCGAGGTGCTGGCACCGGTGCTCGGCGCCCACCACCTCGCCGGGGAACGCGGCGTGGACAGGCTCGCCGGCCGGCTGCCAGACGTCGATGGCGAGGTGGATGCAGCGTCGCTCGGCCGCGTCGGCGGCGCCGAACGCGTCGCCCTGGTACCAGTCGCGGCGTTCGCGGTAGCCACCCGGTCGGCCGCCGTCGAGCCGGATCACCCGCGCCGGCTCGGCCGCGGCCGAGCTGAGGTGCGCGACGACGGCGCGCTCGCTGGGCACCGGCCGGTACCCGCAGGCGTCGCGGAGCCGGTAGTGGACGAGCTCGGCGCCCTCGTGGTCGAGCCGGGCGACGGCGGCGGCGATCGGCGCCTGGGAGATGGCCAGGTACGTGTTCTCCGGCTGTTCCGCGAGCTGGGTGCGGGCGTTGGCGACGCTCATGGCGTGGCGGGTCCTGATGAGCGGGTACAGCACGGCGAGCTCGGCGGGTTGCAGCGGGGTCTCGCCGTGGTAGCCGGCGACGAGCGGCAGGATCGCGGTGACCGGGTCCTCGTGGCCGAGCATCGCGTACGAGCACGCGACCGCGAGCCCGACCACCCTCGGCGCATACACGATGTCGCCGAAGTCGATCAGGCCGGCCACGCGACGATTGGGCCCGATCAGGATGTTGTTTTCGTTGGCATCGTTGTGCACCACCTGCCACGGCAGCTCGGCGACGGCCTCCCGCAGCGCCGGGTCGAGCGCCTCGTGATCGATCATGCTCCAGCGGTGCGAGCGCCGCATCCGCGGGTGCTCGAACCCGGCCAGCGCGCGGTCGACGGTCGCCACGTAGCGGCCGAGGTCGCGCAGCAGCGCCGGCTCCCACGGCCCGGCGGTGGCCCACACGGCGCCTTCCACCCATTCCAGCAGGCGCGCAGTGCCGCCGTCGTACGGGGCGGAGCCGATCAGGCGCGGCGTGCCGACCCGATCGAGAGCGGCGTCCTGGAGCGCCAGGTCCCCGGCGTCCGTGTCCGGGGCGTGGAGCTTCAGGACGTAGCGATGCCCGTCAGCGGCGGTGAGCCGGTAGTTGCGGTCGTGCTCCCCGGGGAGGGCCGTCGCCTCTCCTTCCACCCCGAACAGGTCCCGGGCGATGGCGGCGGCGTCCACGCGGGCATTGAACCACGGCCCCTACTTCCCCCGCTCCTCCATCCGGGCGAGGCGGTCGTTCATCTCGCTCAGCACGCTGCGCAGCTCGCGAACGCGGGCGTCGTTGGCCTGGCTGATCGTCGTGATCACGATCGAGGTCACGGCCGGTACCCACGCCATGCCGAAGACGATGATCAACGTCGCGGCTGCCCGGCCCTCGCCGGTGTGCGGGACGATGTCGCCGTAGCCCACCGTCGCCACCGTCACGACCGCCCACCAGAGGGCGACCCAGTACGACGTGAACGTCTGGGGTTCGGCCCAGCGTTCGAAGGCCGCCGCGATGAAGATCAGGGCAACCGCGGCGGTGACGATGATCCGCAGGCCCCTCACCAGGTTGCGGAGCACCGCGGGTTCCGGGCGAAGCATCCCGCGCTAGTTCGGCAGGACGGGCGGAGTCCCTACTCGCGGGCGCGCATCTGGAGGTAGATGAAGCCGCCGACGATGCCTCCGAGCAGCGGCCCGACGATGAAGACCCACAGGTCCGTGAAGTCGCGCGCGATGAGCGCCGGAGCGAGCGAGCGGGCCGGGTTGAACGAGCCGGACGTGATCGGGCCGATCACGGATGCCGCGCAGAAGATGAAGAGCCCGATCAGCACCGGCGAGAACAGGCCGTTCCATGGCGTCTTCTTGTCGGTGGCGACTGCCGAGATCACCAGCAGGAAGAGCAGTGTCGCCACGGCCTCGATCAGCATCGCCCGCCAGTCCTGGATGCCGCGTGCCGGGTGGTTGACGTAGGCCTTGGCAGGCAGGAAGTCGTAGAGGCCCCGGGCGAGCGCAGCGGCGGCCAGGCCCCCGACCAACTGGGCGCCCCAGTACGGCAGCACCTCGCCCATCGGGTGCTTCTTGCCGATGGCGAGGCCGAGCGTCACGGCGGGGTTGTAGTGGCCGCCCGAGATATGGCCGAAGGCGGCGATCATCAGACCGAGGCCGGCACCGAAGCCGATCGCGGCGGCGGCGCCGCCCGACGCGATGCTCGAGAAGCCGAGGAAGAAGAAGCCGAAGGTGCCGATGATCTCGGCGATCAGTCGCGTCGTGAGGACCGGGGAAGCCGCGACCGGCTCAGGAGCAGTGGTGTTCATCGCGCAAGTATGCACAGCCCGCCCACCGCGCCGTCGCGCTTAGGGGCCCTTGGGCCTTGGGCTCTTACGGCGATTCGGTGAGCGTGGTCGGCGGCGCGGGCCGGTCGTCGCCGTGGCGGTGGCGCAGCAGCGACCCGGTCGCTGCCCAGCCGAACACGATCGCCATCACCGCGAGGCCGAATGCGATGTTCCAGGCCGTGATCACCGCCTGCTGGGTGAGCGAGTAGGTCGCCACCGCCGCCGCCGGCGCGATCTGGCGCAGCGCCACCACGGCCAGCGCCTGCTGCGTGCCGAGGCCGCCGGGCGTGACGGCGATCGCCGACGAGATCGAGTTCGCCGCCAGGAGCAGGAACACCGCCTGGACCGAGACCGGGATGCCCATCGCGGCCATGAACGTCATGTTCACGCCCACCCGGCAGGCGTACGAGGCGACCTGCGGGGCGAGCACGGTGGTCACGTACCTGACGGGCGTGCGGAGGATCGCGGCGCCCTCGATGAGGCTGTCGTAGAGGCGCAGGAGCCAGTCCCACGCGAGCCTGAGGGCGATCGCGACCATGGCCGCGGTCAGGATCGCGGTGGCGATGGCGACGCCGGTGTTCCGCGAGATCAGATCGTAGGCGGTATCGCTCGCACCCGGCTTGCCGACCAGGAGGTAGGCCCAGACGAGCACCCCGACGGCGACGTAGAACAGGTTCTGCACGACGGCCGCGGCCAGGATCGTCGATGTCCGGGAACCCGCGATCACGGCTCGCGACATGCCCAGGTAGGCGATCGTGCCCGCCTGCACCGGCAGGAACGCGTTCAGGCCCACGCCGCCGCAGTAGGCCGCGACGATCTCCCTCCGCGACACCTTCTCGAGCGGGTAGCAGGCGCCCAGCACGTTGCGCCAGGCGAGGCCGTTCAGCAGCGTCTGCGCCGATTGCAGGACGAGCGCGACCAGCAGGTAACGCGGCTCGATCGACGGCAGAAAACGCTGCAGGTCGTCGAACCAGCCCGCGATGTCCGTGAGGCGGTCACCCACTCCCCTCAGCCTAGCCCCTGCGGACTAAGGCGATGTTGCGATCATGCGGTGCCGCGCTTGCCGCTGTCCCTGGCGTCGTAGCCCGCATGCCGCGTGATCGCGGTCCGGGTGGACGGGTCGGCGAGGAGCCGGCGGAGCGGGTCGAGCCCCGGCAGCGCCGCCTTCGAGGTGACGAGGTCGAGGGGCTCGACCGCGACCGGCACGAATACCAGGCCGAGCGCCTCCGCGGCGCCCCGCCCGCCCATGCCCACGTCGACCGAGCCGCTCGCGACTGCCAGGGCCACGTCGAGGTCGGCCGGTACCTCCGGGTCGGAGGCGTCGAGCACGATCCCCGCGGCTGCGGTCATGCGGTCGAGCAGCGAGCGCGTGCCGGTGCCGATCGGCCGGCGCGCAACCCGCAGCCCGCCGAGATCGCGGACACCTGCGACCCGCCGCGGGTTGCCCGGCGGGAGCATGAGCCCCTGCTCGCGGCGCCACAGGTGGATGAGCACCGGATGCTGGACGAGGCCGCGGGCGTACGGCGCGTTGAAGTCGCCACTGGCGTGCCACAAGTGAATGGCCGCGCCGTCGGCCCTGCCCTCGGCGAGGGCACGGAGGCCCGCGGCGTCGCCCGTCTCGCCGACCCATTCGATGTCCGGCCGCAGCCCTTCGACGAGTTCGGTCAGCACCGGATCGTCGCTCGCCGCCAGCCGGAAGGCCGTCCGGTTGCTGAGGAACCGGGCGGCGGCGAGGTGCCCGTCCGGCGCGACGAGGGCCGCTCGGCGCTCGGACGTCTCGATCACGCCGGCCGCCGCCAGCTCGCGGTAGGCGCGCAGCGCCGTCGCCTGACTCGCCCCGCGCGCCCGGGCGAAGCTCCGGAGCGGCTCGACGGGCGCGCCGGGCGCGAGCGCACCGCTCGCGACGTCGGCTGCGACCGCCCGGGCCAGCTCCTGGTAGGTGGCCACCGGGTTCAGACCTCGATCGGCACGATCGCGACGTGCTCGACGTCGACGAGCCCGTGGTCGGTGATCTTCAGGGCCGGGATGACCGAGAGTGCCAGGAACGACAGCGTCATGAACGGCGAGGCGACCCGTACCCCGAGTGCGCGCACGGCCTCCGCGACCTCGCCCAGGCGCTGGACGACCTCCTCGGCCGGCCGGTCGCTCATCAGCCCGGCCACCGGCAGCGCGATCTCGGCCGTGACGCGGCGGTCCTCGATCGCCACGATGCCGCCGCCGATCTCCTGCAGCCGCCGCACGCACAACGCCATGTCCTCGTCGCTCACGCCCACGCAGACGATGTTGTGGGCGTCGTGGGCGATCGTGGTCGCGAACGCGCCACGCTCGAGCCCGAAGCCCGTGACGAATCCGAGCCCCACCCGCCCGGTCGCCAGGTGCCGTTCCACGACGGCGATCTTGGCCAGGTCGCGCGCCGGATCGGCGATCGCCACACCGTCGGCCACGGTCGGAGCGAGCACGAGCGACTGCGTGATCAGCTGGTCGGGAATGATCCCGATCACGCGGATGTCGCCGCCGCCCGACGGCACCCGCAGCTGCGAACGGCCGAGCGGTGCGGGGTGGACGGTGTTGCGCACCCAGGCCGGGACATCGGCCACCGGGAAGGGCTCGACGCGCGCCGCGGTCGCCACCGGTGTCCCGCTCTTGAAGACGGCGTCCGGCATGAAGGTCTCGAGGTCGGGCAGCACGAGCACGTCGGCGACGTAGCCGGGGGCCAGCGCCCCGCGGTCGCGCAGGCCGTGGCAGAGGGCGGGGTGCAGCGAGCCGAGCAGGAGCGCGTCGGCCGGCTCGATGCCCTCCTCGACCGCGACTCGCACCATCTGGTTGATGTGGCCGTCGCGCAGGAGCTCGTCGGGCTCCCGGTCGTCGGTGCAGAAGGCCGTGAAGGCCGGTCCGTAGTTCCGTACGAGCGGCAGCAGGTCGTGGAGGTTGCGGGCGTTCGAAGCTTCGCGGATCAGCACCCAGCAGCCGCGGCGGCGCTTCTCGAGCGCCTCCTCCAGGCCGTAGGACTCGTGGTCGGTCGAGATGCCCGCCGCCAGGTAGGCGTCGAGGGCGGGGCCCGTCACGCCCGGCGCATGGCCGTCGGCCCGGTCGGCGAGGGCCAGCTTCGCGAGCTCTCCCGGGTCGCCTGCGATGACGGCCGGGAAGTTCATCATCTCGCCGATGCCGAGCGCGCGCCGGCGGTGCAGGATCGACTCCATGTCACCGAGCGTGAAGGGCCGGCGCGGCGACTCGAACCGGCTCGCCGGCACGCAGCTCGACGCCATCACGAACACGTCGAGCGGCACGCCCTCGCAGGCGTCCAGCAGCCAGTGGACGCCGTCGGTGCCGAGCACGTTGGCGATCTCGTGCGGGTCGCACACGATGGCGGTGGTGCCGTGCCGCAGCACGATCCGCGCGAACTCCGCCACCGTCAGCTTGCTCGACTCGACGTGCATGTGCGCATCGATGAACCCGGGCACGACGTAACGGCCCGTCGCGTCGTGGCGCAGGCCGCCGTCGAAGCGGCCGAGTCCCGCGATGCGGCCGTCTGCGATGGCGATGTCGCAGTCGAGCCACTCGCGCGTGAACGCCGAGAAGACGTGGCCGCCTTCGATCACGAGATCGGGCTCCGCGTCCCCGCGCGCCACGGCGATCAGGCGAGTGCGATCCATGCGGGCAAGTATGATCGCCGGAGCCATGGGACGACTGACGACGCACGTCCTCGACACGGCGGCGGGCCGGCCGGCTGCAGGCGTTGGCATCGTCGTGCGCAGGGACGGGGCGGTGCTGGCCGAGACCGTCACGAACGCCGATGGCCGTACGGACGAGCCGCTGCTGGCCGACGCGCCGGCCGGCGAGTACGAGATCGAGTTCGCCGTCGGCGGGTACTTCGCCGGCACCGGGTTCCTCGACCGTGTGCCGGTCAGGTTCCGGATCGATGCGGCGGGCGGGCACTACCACGTGCCGCTGCTCTGCTCGCCCTGGTCGTACAGCACGTACCGGGGGTCGTGAGTGGACGCGGCCACCGTGATGGCGCGTGCGCGGGCGCTGGATGCGTGCACCGAGGAACCGGGTCGCATCACGCGCCGCTTCGCCACGCCGGCCCTGGCCGCTGCTCAGCGCGAGGTGGAGGGCTGGATGCGCGCGGCGGGGCTCGCGACGCGGCGAGATGCGGTCACCAACCTGTTCGGGCGCTGGGGGGACGGGTCGCGCCTGCTGCTGATCGGGTCGCATCTCGACTCGGTGCCCGACGGTGGCCGGTACGACGGACCGCTCGGGGTGCTGGCCGCGATCGCCGTGGCGGAGCGCCTGATCGCGCGGGGTGCCGGACTGCCGTTCGCGATCGAGGTGTGTGCGTTCGCCGACGAGGAGAGCGTCCGGTACGGCACGCCGTACCTCGGCTCATCGGCGCTGGCCGGCCGGTTCGAGCCCGCGTGGCTCGACCGGGTCGACCGCGACGGCATCGCCATGCGGGACGCGCTGCGTGCTGCCGGCGGCGACCCGGCAGCGATCCCGAGCTGCGCGCTCGACCCGGCCGCCGTGGCCGGCTGGATCGAGCTGCACATCGAGCAGGGGCCGGTGCTCGAGGCGGAAGGGCTTCCCATCGGCGTCGTGACGGGCATCCAGGCGCAGACCCGCATCGACCTGTTGCTGACCGGGCAGGCCGGGCACGCCGGCACCACGCCGATGATCGGCCGCCGGGATGCCCTGGCGGGAGCGGCCGAGATCGTCCTGGCCGCCGAGCGGGTCGCCCTCGCGACGGCTGGACTCGTCGCCACCGTCGGCGTGATCGACGCCCGGCCCGGCGCGATGAACGTGATTCCCGGGCGGGTGTCCTTGAGCGTCGACGTCCGGCATCCCGATGACGTCGTCCTCGCGGCTGCCATGGCCGAGCTCCGGGACGACGTCGCGGCGGTCTGTGCGCGGCGGGGGCTCTGCGTGGACGAGACCGTGCTGTTCGCCGAGGCGGCGGTGCCGTGCGATGCGTCGTTGCGGGCCGTCCTCGGCCGGGCGATCCGTGCCGAGGGCATGCCCGTTCGCGAGCTGCCGAGCGGCGCCGGTCACGACGCGGCCGCGCTCTGCGCGATCGGTCCCGTCTCGATGCTCTTCCTGCGCTGCGCGGGCGGCGTCAGCCACAACCCGGCGGAGTCGGTCGACGAGCCCGACGTCGCCGTGGCGCTCGACGTGCTCGAGCGCGCGATCCTCGAACTGGGAGCGACGACGACGTGATCAGGATCACCAGCGGCGACTTCGCGTTCCTCGCGCGGCTCGAGCCCGACCGGGCGCCGCGGACGTGCGAGGCGTTCGAGCGGCTGCTGCCCTACGAGCAGCGGATCATCCACGTGCGCTGGTCGGGGGAGTCGTGCTGGGTGCCGCTGGGCGACTTCGACCTCGGCGTGCCCTTCGAGGACGCCACCAGTTACCCGGCGCCTGGAGAGCTCCTCTGGTATCCCGGCGGCATCTCGGAGACCGAGCTGCTGTTCCCGTACGGCAATTGCTGCTTCGCATCCAAGGCCGGCCAGCTCGCGGGCAACCACTTCATGACCGTGGTCGAGGGCGTCGGACGGCTCCGCGAGCTGGGCGTCAAGACCCTGTGGGAGGGCGCTCAGCCGGTGCGCTTCGAGCGGGTCACAGCCTGACCGCCGAGAGCGCCTCGCCACGGCCCGGCAGGTCGCGCCCGAAGCTGTCGGGGTCGGTGCCGAGGGCCTCGGCCCACTCCAGGGCGAGCAGCTGGACGACGACCGTCAGCGGGAACACGGACAGCATCTCGCCCAGAGCGTGCTCCCGGAAGGCGTGGACGTCGACGCCGTAGGCCGCGCACAGCGTCTCGACCTCGCCAAGCCTGGTCGCACCATCGCCGCCGCCGTCCAGCGAGACGAGGACGTCGCCGGCCTTCAGCCCGACCGAGGGGCCGTGCAGGAACTGCTCCACCGAGAGCCCCTCGGTGGCGACGTAACAGGTCTCGCGCACCTTCAACGCGCCCTCGGCGGCCGTCCACTGGTTCGGGCCGGCGCCCGTGAACTCGGCGAGGCGCTTCGGCGGCACGATGGCGAGCGGCGCTCGCGCCAGCACTCCGGCGACCGCGTCGGGCACCGCGTCGAGGTCGCCGACGTGCGCACCAAGCAGCGTCGCGATCTGCGCCATGCGGATCATCGCGCCCAGGTGGCTGGCCGTGAAGGCGCTCGAGCGCTCAGGCGCGACGGTGTGGATGTCGGCCTCGGCCACGCCCGACGCCGAGATCTGCACGGTCGGGATGCCCGCCGCCCGCGCCCGGGCGACCACGTCGTTCGTGTACAGCTTGGTGCCGCGATGGCTGAGCAGGATCAGCGCATCGCCCTCGCGCGGGCCCTGCCCGAACAGCGCGGCATCCATCGCCTGCACCGGTCGCGCATCCACCCCTGCCGCTGCCAGGAACCACGCACCGTGGTTGGCCGCGTGCCAGCTCGTTCCCGTCCCGGCCACCACCACCCGCCGGCCACGCACGACCTCCGCCGCCCGCTCCACCGGCCCACCGTTCGCCAGCAACCGCCGCAGCTCCGCAGGCTGGCTCCACATCGTCTCCCGCATGGCGCTCATGAGGGAACGATAGGCGCTGGCCAGCGAAGGCGCCTCCGTGGGCGAAGCCGCGGTATGCGAAGCGTCGGTGTCCTGACTGCCGTCGGGCGTTCGCCAGGAGGACCGCCTCCCACAGGAATCGCACGCTCGCCTGCGGCTCGCATGCATTTCCCATGGGAGGACCGTCCCCCCGCTGCACTTCGCGAACCGGCGCGTCCTCAGCGGCCGACGCCTCCCGACCACCTCCACCCCTGACGCCGCGCGCCCGCCGACCACGGCCGGCGAGCGAACGTAGGCCCGGGACTGTCCCATTCGGATCGCAGCATCTCGACCGCGCGTAGGGCGGGGACAGTCCCCGTCCACAAGCCGCCGACCGGCCACAGGCAGTGAGGCGATCGGAGCGAGCGATCACCACGACCCCCGAGCGAACGCCGGCCCGCCCACCACGGTCTCGGTGACGAGCCGCGCCAGCCCTCCCGTGCAATGGTCCAGCGATGAGCCTGCTCGCCGTCCTTGCGGAGACCTCCGAAGCCGTGCGGGGGACGGCGGCGCGGGGCCAGAAGGTGGCGCTGCTGGCGGAGTGCCTCGCGAGGATGGAGGCCGACGAGGTGCCGGTTGCGGTCGCGTACCTGTCGGGCGAGCTGATGCAGCGCCAGACGGGGGTCGGGTGGGCGGCGCTGCGCGACCTGCCGCGGCCGGCGCCGGTGGCGATGCTCACCGTCGTCGAGACGGACGAGGCCTTCCGGCGCATCGCCTCCCTGCAGGGCCGGGGCGCGCTGAACGGGCGCCGCGAGCTGCTGCGCGAGCTGTTCGCGCGAGCCACCGAGGACGAGCAACGGCTGCTGCGGGGCCTGGTGTCGGGCGAGCTGCGGCAGGGCGCGCAGGAGGGCGTGCTGGCGGATGCCGTCGCTCGCGCCGCCGGTGTCGGGCCCGCGGCCGTGCGGCGGGCGCAGATGCTCGTCGGCGACCTGCGCGAGGTGGCGCGGCTCGCCTTCGCCGGTAGGCTGGATCAGGTCCGGCTCGAGGTCGGTCGCCCGCTCTCGCCGATGCTGGCCGGTACCGCCGCCGATCTCGACGAGGCGTTCGCGGACGGCGCCGAGGCCTCGGTGGAGTGGAAGCTCGACGGCGCCCGCGTGCAGATCCACCGCCAGGGCGGCGAGGTGGCGGTCTTCACTCGCAGCCTCGACGACGTCACCGGCCGGCTGCCCGAGATCGTCGCGGCCGCGCTGGCGCTTTCGGCGGAGACGTTCGTCCTCGACGCCGAGGCGATCGCTCTCCGGGACGATGGCCGGCCGTATCCCTTCCAGGTCACCGGCAGCCGGTTCGCATCGCAGGGTGGCATGCCACTGACGCCGGTGCCGTTCGACATCCTCCACCTCGACGGGAGCGACCTGATCGACCTGCCCGCAGCCGCGCGCCGGGCCGAGCTGGAACGGCTCGCGCCCGCCATCGCCATCCCGCGCCTCGTCGTCGCCGGCGCTGTGGCCGCGCGCCCGTTCTACGACGACGCCATAGCCCGCGGGCACGAGGGCGTGATGGTGAAGGCCCTGGACGCACCGTACGAGGCGGGCCGTCGCGGTTCGGGCTGGCGCAAGGTCAAGCGGGTTCACACGCTCGACCTGGTCGTGCTGGCCGCGGAGTGGGGGCATGGGCGTCGGCGGGGACGGCTCTCGAACCTCCACCTGGGGGCCCGTGATGCGGAGTCGGGTGAGTTCGTGATGCTCGGCAAGACGTTCAAGGGGCTCACCGACGCGATGCTCGCCTGGCAGACCGAGCACCTGCTGGGAATCGCGGTGGAACGGGGCGACTTCATCGTTCGCGTCCGGCCCGAGCTCGTGGTCGAGATCGCGTTCGACGGCGTCCAGGCGAGCACCCGCTACCCCGGTGGGATGGCGCTCCGCTTCGCCCGCGTGAAGCGATTCCGCGAGGACAAGGCGGCCGCCGAAACCGACTCCTTGCAGGCGGTTCGGGCGATCTTCGAGGGGACCCGTTATAGTCGCGGCACCCGGCCGGGAGAGGGGCAGCCGGGACGGGAAACGGAGGAGACCTGATGAGACGATTGCTCGCGCTGAGCACCGTGATCTGCGTCGCTGCGGTCGCGGCGGCCTGTGGTTCCACCAGCACCAGCAGCAGCTC
This sequence comes from uncultured Actinomycetes bacterium, assembly GCA_963779685.1. GTDB lineage: Bacteria > Actinomycetota > Thermoleophilia > Gaiellales > F1-60-MAGs149 > CAVZZG01. The sequence continues at coordinate 1,949,505 of CAVZZG010000003.1, read as the reverse complement.
GACCGCGGCGCCGGCGGCGTCGTCTGGCGGGTCCAGCTCGGCTGCGGCCGGGCCGATCAAGGCGGCGTGGATCTACGTCGGGCCGCACGACGATCACGGCTGGTCGCAGGCCCACGACCAGGGCCGGCTGTACGTGCAGCAGCAGATGGGCACGTCGGTCGTGACGACCTACAAGGAGAACGTCCCCGAGGGCCCGCAGGTCCAGCAGGTGATCGAGGGCCTCGTCCAGGACGGCAACAAGATCATCTTCGCCACCTCGTTCGGGTTCCAGGACGCCATGGTCGCCGAGGCTGCCCTGCATCCGGACGTCTACTTCGAGATGGCGACCGGCTCCAAGTCCTCGGCCAACATGGCCGAGTACTACGGCGCGGGCGAGGACGCCATCTACCTGTCGGGCATGGCCGCCGGCGCTGCCACCAAGAACGGCAAGATCGGGTACGTCGTGCCGTTCCCGATTCCCGAGGTGATCCGGCACACGAACGCGTTCACGCTCGGCGCTCAGAAGACGCATCCCGGCGCGACCGTCAAGATCGTCTGGACGAACAGCTGGTTCGACCCGGCCAAGGAGACGAAGGCCGCCGAGTCGCTCATCGCCGCCGGCGCCGACGTCATCGGGCAGAACGTCGACTCCCCCGCCGCGGGCCAGGTGGCCGAGAAGAAGGGCATCCCGTGGGTCGGCTACGACTCCGACGCCACGTCCTTCGCCCCGAAGTCGTGGCTGACCGCCGCCGTCTACAACTGGGGTCCGTACTACCTCAAGCGCGTCCAGGCGGCCGCAGACGGCACGTGGCAGACCGGCTCCTACTACGGCAACCTCGCCGACGGCTTCGTCGACATCGCGCCGTACGGCCCGAGCGTGACGCAGGCCACGCAGGACGCCATTGCAGCGGCCAAGCAGTCGCTCGTCGACGGCTCCTTCTACGAGTTCCAGGGGCCGATCAAGGATCAGGCCGGCGCGGTCAAGATCCCCGAGGGATCGAAGGCCTCGCTGGATGACATCCTGAGCATGGACTGGCTGGTGCAAGGCGTCGAGGGCAGCCCGACGGGCTGATGCCGGCGGCGCAGCCATCGGAGACCGCCGGGGCCCCGGCCCCGGCGGTCACGCTCCGCGGCGTCACCAAGCGCTTCCCCGGTGTGCTCGCCAACGACCGCGTCGACTTCGATGCTGCCTGGGGCGAGGTACACGCCCTGCTCGGCGAGAACGGCGCCGGGAAGTCCACCCTCTCGAACGTCATCACGGGCCTCTACCGGCCCGACGAGGGAGAGATGCACGTCGACGGCGCCCGCGTGCACTTCCGCACGCCGAGGGAGGCGCTCGACGCCGGCATCTTCATGGTCCACCAGCACTTCCGGCTCGTGCCCACGTTCACGGTGGCCGAGAACGTCATCCTCGGCGACACCCGGGGCGAGGGCCGGCACTTCCGGGTCGCCCCTCGTCGCATCGAGGCCCATGTCGCCGCGCTCGCCGAGCGGTACGGGCTGGCGGTGCACCCCGGCGCGCGCGTCTGGCAGCTCTCGGTCGGCGAGCAGCAGCGGGTCGAGATCCTGAAGGCGCTCTACCGCGAGGCGCGGATCCTCATCCTCGACGAGCCGACGGCGGTGCTGACGCCCCAGGAGGCGGAGGCCCTCTTCGTGACGCTCCGCCGGATGGCCGCCGAGGGCCGCACCGTGATCTTCATCTCGCACAAGCTGCACGAGGTGTCGGCGGTGTCGGACCGGATCACGGTCATGCGCGCCGGCCGTGCCGTCGCCACCGTCGCGGCCGCGTCGACCACGCCCCGCGAGATGGCCGCCCTGATGGTCGGGAGGGAGGTGTCGCCGGAGCGCCGTGCGGCCCACGGCCCGCCCGGTGAGTCGGTGCTCGAGGTCGCCGGCGTGTCCGCCACCGGCGATCGCGGGACGGCCGCGCTCAGCGATGTCTCGCTCGCCGTCCGCGCCGGCGAGATCGTCGCCGTCGCCGGCGTCGCCGGCAACGGCCAGCGGGAGCTGGCGGAGGCGGTCTCCGGCATCCGGCCCCGCACCGGCAGCGTCCGGGTCGCGGGACGGCTGCTCGGCTCCGGCGACGCGCGCGGCGCGATCGCCGCGGGGCTCTCGCACGTCCCGGAGGACCGCATGCACACCGGCGTCGCGCCGGGGCTCTCGATCGCGTCGAACGTGATCCTGAAGCGCTACCGCGCCCGCGACCTGTCGCGCGGCCCGCTGCTGCGGCGGGGCCGTGCGCGCCAGCTGGCGACGGAGCTGATCGAGCGCTACGACGTCAAGGCCCCGGGTCCCGACACGCCGGCCCGGCTGCTCTCCGGCGGCAACCTGCAGAAGGTCGTGCTGGGCCGGGAGTTCGCGTCCGAGCCGCGGGTGCTCGTCGCGGCCGCACCCACCCGCGGCCTCGACGTGGGCGCTATCGAGGCCGTCCATGCCTACCTGCGCGCGGCGGCCGCCGCCGGCGTCGGGGTGCTGCTCATCTCCGAGGATCTGGACGAGATCATGGTCCTCGCCGACCGGATCGCGGTCATGTACGAGGGCCGGATCGTCGGCGTCGTCGATGCCGAGGGCGCCGATCCCGAGGAGCTCGGCCTGATGATGGCGGGAGCGGGCGCGTGAGGATCGAGCGCCGCCTCCGCCAGCCCCGCTACCTGGCCGTGACCGTCCCCGCCTGCTCGTTGGCCGTCGCCCTGGTGCTGGGCGCGATCCTGCTCGCGATCACCGGCCACGACCCGGCCGGTAGCTACCGCCGGCTCTTCGACAGCGCCTTCGTGCGGCCCCACGCCCTCTCGGGCACCCTGATCACGGCCACTCCCCTGATCTTCACCGGCCTCGCCGCGGCGATCGCGTTCCGCATGAACCTGTTCAACATCGGGGGCGAGGGCCAGCTGTACATGGGTGCGATCGGCGGTGCCGGGATCGGCCTCGTGATCGGAGCGGGCAACCCGGTCGTGTCGGTGGTCGCGATGATGGTCGCCGGGGCGCTGGCGGGCGGTCTCTGGGCGTGCATCCCCGGTCTCCTGCGCGCCTTCCTCAACACCAACGAGATCATCGTCTCGCTGATGCTGAACTACGTCGCCGGCCTGTTCCTGACCTATCTGATCTTCGACAGCCAGTCCTACTGGCGCGACACCACCACGCCCGACGCGAAGGTCTTCCCGCAGGGCAAGGTGCTGCCGGCGGCGGCGGCGTGGCCCCACTTCGACTTCAGCGCCAACCTGCGCGTGCCGCTCGGCTTCTACCTGGGGCTCGCCGTGGCGGCGTTCGTCTGGGCGCTCTGGAACCGCACCCGGTTCGGGTTCGAGATGCAGGTGATCGGCGATTCGCCCCGCGCCGCCCGGTACGCCGGCATGCGCACGCGCCGCAAGATCGTCGCGGTGATGGCCCTCTCGGGTGCCATCGCCGGCCTCGGCGGCGCCAGCCAGGTGGGCGACTTCCGCCATCTGCTCGACGCTCGCGGGATCCAGCAGTCGGGGTTCGGCTACGCCGGGATCGTGGTCGCGGCCCTGGCTCGCTACAACCCGTTTGGCGTCGTCGTGGTGGCGATCCTGCTGGGCGGGTTGACGAATGCCGGCTACGCGCTGCAGGGCGTGGACTTCCCGTCGGGACTGGTGGGCGTCCTGCAGGGCCTGATCCTGTTCTGCGCTCTTGGCGGCGAGTTGTTCGTCCGCTACCGGGTGACGTTCCGGCGTCGCGCGCCGCACGAGGCGACCGCATGAACAACGCCGTGCTCGTCGTCGTGCTCGCCTCGGGAGTGAAGTACGGCACGCCGCTCCTGTTCGCCGCGCTGGGCGAGCTGATCGCCGAACGCGGCGGGATCCTCAACCTGGGCGTGGAGGGCATGATGCTGCTCGGCGCCGTGTTCGGGTTCGCAGCCGCCCAGCACCTCGACATGCCGTCGGCTGTGGCCCTGCCCCTGGCGCTCGCCGCCGCGGCGGCGGCGGGGGCGGCCGCGGCGCTCCTGCACGCATTCATGGTCATCTCGATGCGGGCGAGCCAGATCGTCAGCGGGCTCGCCCTGGTGATCTTCGCCGGCGCGGCCGGCCTGTCGTCCTACCTCGGCGCGACCTGGAACCTCGGGTCGGAACCGGCCCGCTACACGTTCGATCCGGTGAACGCGTTCGGGCTCCAGGACCTGCCCGTGATCGGGCCGATCGTGTTCGGCCAATCGTTGCTCGTCTACCTGTCCTGGGCCACCGCCGCGGCGGCGTGGTACTACCTCGCCCGGACGCGGCCCGGGCTGAACCTCCGCGCGGTCGGCGAGTCGCCGGCCGCGGCCGACGCCGCCGGCATCAGCGTCACCCGCTACCGGTACGTCCACACCGTCGTCGGCGGTGCCCTGGCCGGGATCGCCGGGGCCTGTTTCAGCCTCTCGATCACCCCGCAGTGGGTCGACGGCCTCACCGGCGGCGCCGGCTGGATCGCGGTGGCCCTCGTGATCTTCGCCTTCTGGCGGCCCGAGCTGTGCATCGTCGGCGCGTACCTCTTCGGCTCGTTCCAGAGTCTCGGGCCGGTACTCCAGGCCCGCGGCGTCGAGCTCACCCCGGAGGTCTTCAGCGCGCTGCCGTACGTGATGACGATCGTCGTGCTCGTCGCGGTCTCGGCCGGCTCCGCACGCCGCCGGCTCGGTGCGCCTGCCGCGCTCGGGCGGCCGTACGTCCGGGAGGAGCGGTGAATCTCGCGCCGGCGTCGCTCGAGGAGGCGCTCGAGCTGCGCGCCGAGCATCCGGGGGCGCTCCCCATCGCCGGCGGCACGGACGTGCTGGTCGCGCTCAACGCCGGGGCCCGGCACGACGGCTACCTCGATCTCAGCCGTGTGCCCGAGCTGCTCGACTGGCACCGGGTGGACGACGTGGTGGTGCTCGGCGCCGGTGTCACGTACACGCGCGTCATCGCCGAGCTCGCCGGCCAGCTGCCGGGCCTGGCCCAGGCCTCGCGGACCGTTGGCTCGGCCCAGATCCGCAACCGCGGCACCGTCGGCGGCAACCTGGCCACGGCCTCGCCGGCGGGCGATGCCCTGCCGCCGCTGGTGGCGGCCGGCGCGCGGGTCGACCTCGCCTCGCGGAGCCGTCGCCGCACGCTGCCCGTGGCCGAGTTCCTGCAGGGGCCCAAGCGGTCGGCCCTGGGCGCGGACGAGCTGATCGTCGGAGTGCGGATCCCGGCCGCGGGCGGGCCGCAGGTCTTCTCCAAGATCGGCGCGCGCAACGCGATGGTGATCGCCGTCGCGTCGCTGGCGCTCGACCTGGACGTCCTGCGCCGGCGGGTGGGCGTCGCGCTCGGCTCGGTCGGCCCCACCACCATCGATGCGCCGGAGGCCGCGGCCTTCGCAGCCGGCCTCGCCATCTGGGACCGGCAGCCCGAGGCGTCCGAGGCCGACGAGTTCGGCCGGCTCGCCGCGCTGGCCGCCCGGCCGATCTCCGATCATCGCGGCTCCGAGGCCTACCGCCGGCACGCGGTGGCCGTCATGGCGCGGCGCGCGCTGGTGTGGGCGTGGGAGGCGCTCGCCGAGGCGGCATGAACATCGCGATGACCGTCAACGGCGAGCACCGCGCGGCGACCGTGCCCTATCCCGCGGCGAGCCTCCTCCACGTCCTGCGCGAGGGGCTCGGACTGGCCGGGTCGAAGAACGCGTGCGAGCAGGGTGAGTGCGGCTCGTGCAGCGTGTACCTCGACGGGGTCGTCGTCTGCTCGTGTCTCGTGCTCGCGAGCCAGGCCGATGGCAGCTCCGTCGTGACGGTCGAGGGGCTCGCCGAAGGCGCCGACCTGCACCCGGTGCAGCAGGCGTTCGTCGAGTCCGGCGCCATCCAGTGCGGCTTCTGCACGCCGGGTCTGGTGGTGACCGCGCACGACCTGCTGACGCGCAACGCGATGCCGAGCGACGGCGAGATCCGCGAGGCGCTGGCCGGCAACCTCTGCCGCTGCACGGGCTACGAGAAGATCATCGACGCCGTGCGGCTCGCCTCTGCGAGGATGGCGTGACGATCCTGATCGCCGGGTGCGCGGTCGCTGCGGTGGATGCGCCCGGCTCCGAGTGGGCCGACGGCCACGTGCTCTGCTCGGGCGATGCCATCCTCTCCGTGGGCCCGGGCCGGCCGGCCTCGCTGCCCGACGGCACGAGAGTCGTCGACGGACGTGGCTGCCTCGCCACGCCCGGTCTCGTCAACTGCCACCACCACCTCTACCAGTGGGCCACTCGCGGCCTCGCCCAGCAGGCGAACCTGTTCGAGTGGCTCGTCGAGCTGTACCCGACCTGGGCGCAGATCGACGCCGACGTGCAGCTCGCGGCCGCACGGGCCGGACTTGCCGCGCTGGCCGTCTCGGGCTGCTCCACGACGACCGACCATCACTACGTCTTCCCGCGAGCCGGCGGCGATCTGCTCGCGGCGGAGATCGCCGCTGCACGCCAGATCGGCCTGCGCTTCCACCCGTGCCGGGGATCGATGGATCTCGGTCGATCGCGGGGTGGCCTGCCGCCCGACGAGGCGGTCGAGGACCGCGACGCGATCCTGGCGGCGACCGAGGACGCGATCGGCCGATACCACGATCCCTCGCCCACCTCGATGCTGCGGATCGCCGTGGCGCCGTGCTCACCGTTCTCCGTCACCGCCGGCCTGATGCGCGAGTCCGCCGAGCTCGCCCGCCGCGCCGGCGTCCGCCTGCACACGCATCTCGCCGAGACTGTCGAGGAGGAGGCATTCTGCCTCGACCAGTTCGGCGCCCGGCCCGTCGAGTACCTGGACTCGCTCGGCTGGCTCGGGCCGGATGTCTGGCTCGCGCACTGCATCCACCTGTCGACCGGGGAGATCGAGCGCATGGGACGGACGGCCACCGGCGTCGCCCACTGTCCCAGCTCGAATGCCCGGCTCGGAGCCGGCATCGCACCCGTCGTCGACCTGGTGGCGGCAGGCTCGCCGGTCGGGCTCGGCGTCGACGGCGCGGCATCGAACGAGGCGGGGGAGCTCCGGGTCGAGCTGCGTCAGGCGCTGCTGCACGCACGGCTCCGCGGCGGGCCGCGGGCGATGACGGCGCGTACGGCGCTCGAGCTCGCCACCGTCCACGGCGCGCGCTGCCTCGGGCGCGAGGCCGAGATCGGCTCGCTGGAGCCCGGCAAGTGCGCCGACGTCGCCCTGTGGCGGTTCGCCGACAGCCCGCACGATGGCATCGCCGACCTGGTCGCGGCGCTCGTGCTGGGCCCGCCCGCCCGTGTGCATCTCCTGCTCGTCGGCGGACGGGTGGTGGTCGAAGAGGGACGCCTGGCGACCATGCCGGAGGTGGACGTGGCGGCCGGCGCCCGCCGCGCTTCGGCCACGATGGCGGCGAGGGCGGCCCGGTGAGCACCGTCCGGGAGCTCACGAGGGGACGCGTCGGCGAGAGCGTCCTGCGCGTGGACGCCGTGCCGAAGGTGCAGGGCGCGTTCGAGTACTCGAGCGACCTGCGCGCCGAGGGGATGCTGTTCGGCGTGACGGTGCGCAGCCCGCACGCGCATGCGCGCATCGCGGCCGTGGACGTCGTGGCCGCCCGTGCCCTGCCCGGCGTCCGGGCGGTGCTGGTGCACGCCGACGTGCCCGGCCGGAAGACCTTCGGCATGGATCACGCCGACCAGCCGGTGCTTGCCGCCGAGCGCGTCCGGTACGAGGGCGAGGCCGTGGCGCTGGTTGCGGCCGAGGACCTCGAGACGGCACGAATCGCGGCCGGGCTGGTGCGGGTCGTGTACGAGTCCCTCGAGGTGATCTCGGACGCCCGGGCGGCGGTCGAGGGCTTCGGGCTGGCGCTGCACGAAGGGGGCAACCTGCTGCGCCACGTCAGGATCCGGCACGGAGCGGGACCGCTCGAGGCCGACGTCGTGGTGACGGGAAGCTACGAGGTCGGCATGCAGGATCAGGCCTTTCTCGGCCCCGAGTCGGGACTCGCGGTGCCCGCTGCTGACGGCGGCGTCGACCTCTACGTCGCCACCCAGTGGCTGCACGTCGATCGCGAGCAGGTCGCGGCGAGCCTCGCCCTGCCGTCCGCAAAGGTGCGCCTGCACCTGGCCGGCGTCGGCGGCGCCTTCGGCGGGCGAGAGGACGTCTCGATGCAGATCCATGCCTGCCTGCTCGCCATGCGCACCGGCCGGCCGGTGCGCATGGTCTACAGCCGGGAGGAGTCGTTCTACGGTCATGTCCATCGCCATCCGGCCTGGATGACCTACGAGACGGGGGCGGCCCGCGATGGCACCCTCGTGTACGTCAGGGCCGACATCGTGCTCGACGGGGGCGCGTACGCCTCGAGCTCGCCGGCGGTCGTATCGAACGCCGCCTGCTTTGCCTGCGGTCCCTACCGGGTGCCCCTGGCCGTCGTCGATGCGCGCGTCGCCTACACCAACAACCCGCCCTGCGGCGCGATGAGGGGGTTCGGCGCGGTGCAGGTCGCGATCGCCCACGAGGCTCAGATCGATCGGCTGGCCGCCGCGCTGGGGATGGATCCGGTCTCGCTGCGGATCCACAATGCGCTCCGGACGGGCGACAGGATGATCACCGGACAGGTGATCGACGGGCCTGCGCCGGTGGCCGAGCTGCTGGAGCGGCTGCGGGCCATGCCGCTGCCACCCGACCGAGGCCAGCTGCCGGCCGACCTGCGTGAGCTGCCGGGCGGGGTGGCGAACACCACCCACGGCGAGGGCGTCCGCCGCGGCGTCGGCTATGCCGTCGGCTTCAAGAACATCGGCTTCTCGGAAGGCTTCGACGACTTCTCGACGGCCCGCGTGCGGGTCTCGATCGACGGGGGCGAGCCGCTGGCGGAGGTGCACACCGCCGCGGCCGAGGTCGGCCAGGGGCTGGTGACGATCCTCGAGCAGATCGCCCGCACCGAGCTCGGCATCGACCGCGTGGTGGTGCTGGACGCCGACACGTCGATCGGGTCGGCCGGCTCCACGTCGGCCTCGCGTCAGACCTGGATGACCGGCGGCGCCGTCCGGATCGCGTGCGAGCGACTCCGGGCCCGGCTCGACGAGCTCGCGGCCGGGCCGATCGAGGAGACGGTCGAGTTCCATCACCGTCCGACCCGCCCGCTGGACGCGGAGACCGGGCAGGGGGACGCGCACGTGGCGCTGGCGTTCGCGGCGCACCGCGCCGTCTGCGACGTCGACACCGAGCTCGGCCTCGTCCGCGTGGTCGAGATCGCCGCCGTCCAGGACGTCGGCAGGATCATGAACGCCATCCAGTGCGAGGGTCAGATCCACGGCGGCATCGCCCAGGGGCTCGGGCTGGCGCTCATGGAGGAGATCCAGGTCGTCGACGGCCTCATCCGCAACCCGAGCTTCACCGACTACCTGATCCCGACCGTCCTCGACATGCCGCCCGTGCGGCTCGAGCTGACCGAGACCCCGCATCCCGACGCCCCCTACGGGTTGAACGGGGTCGGTGAGCCGCCGAACATCGCCGCACCGCCGGCGATCGTCGCCGCCCTCTGCGCGGCGACGGGCCGCGACCTCCATCGGGTGCCGGTGAGGCCGGACGACCTCGTGGGCCTGCGGTGACCCTCGCCGAGATCAACGCGCTCGATCGCGAGGCGTTCACCGTGCGCCTCGGCGGGCTGGCCGAGGCCTCGCCGTGGGTCGCCTATGCGGCCTGGGACTACCGGCCGTTCGCCACCGCCCTCGAGCTCGTCGCCGGCTTCCGCGGCGCCATCGCCAAGGCCGGCGAGGAGCGTCAGGTCGGCCTGCTGCAGGGCCATCCCGACCTGGCCGGGCGCGCGGCGCTGGCCGGAACGCTGACGCCGGAGTCGACGCGCGAGCAGGCAGCGGCCGGACTGGCGGCGCTCCAGCCCGACGAGTACGTCGCCTTCCACGACCTCAACGACTCGTACCGCCTGCGCTTCGGGTTTCCGTTCGTGATCTGCGCGCGCGAGCACTCGGTGGCGTCGATCCTGGCGGCGTTCGCCGCACGGCTCCAGCACGACGCCGACGAGGAGCTCGCGATCGCCCTGGACGAGGTCGTCAAGATCATCCGCCTCCGCGTCGCCGACCTGCTCGCCGCCTGATGTACGACGTCGTCGTTCGTGGCGGGACGGTCTGGACCGCCTCCGGCCCCGTGGTCGCCGACGTCGCCTGCGACGAGGGCCTCATCGCGAGCATCGCGCCCGCGCTGGACGGGCGGACGGTCGTGGAGGCCGTCGGTTGCCAGGTGCTGCCCGGCGTGATCGATGCCCACGTCCACCTGAACGACCCCGGCCGCTCCGACTGGGAGGGCTTCGCATCGGGGACGGCGGCGCTGGCCGCTGGCGGCGGCACCTGCCTGGCCGACATGCCGCTGAACAGCACGCCGCCGACCGTCGACGGCGACGCCTTCGACGCCAAGGTGGCCGCGTCCAGCGGTCGCGCCCAGGTCGACTTCCTGTTCTGGGGCGGCCTGGTGCCGGGTCCGCTCGACCGCCTCGACGAGCTCGCCGCCCGCGGCGTCTGCGGGTTCAAGGCGTTCATGGCGTCGAGCGGCATCGACGACTTCCCGCGCGCCGACGATCTGACCCTGTACGAGGGGATGTGCCGGGCCGCGGCCCTCGGCCTTCCGGTGGCCGTCCACGCCGAGGACGACGAGATCACCGGCCGCCTCGCGGCGAGGGCGGTCGCCGAGGGGCGCACGTCCGTCCGCGACTACCTCGAATCGCGGCCCGTCGTGGCGGAGCTGGACGCCATCGCCCGGGCCCTCGTCTGCGCCCGGGAGGCCGGCTGCCACCTCCACGTCGTGCACGTGTCGACGGCCGCCGGGGTGGCGCTGGTCGCCGAGGCCCGACGCGGGGGGCAGGCCGTGACCTGCGAGACGTGCCCGCACTACCTCCTGCTCACCGACGCCGATGCGGAACGGATCGGAGCACTCGCCAAGTGCGCCCCGCCGCTGCGGCCGGCCGGCGAGCGCGACGCCCTGCTGGCGTCGCTGGCGGACATCGACCTGATCGCCTCCGACCACTCGCCGTCCCCGCCCGACATGAAGACCGGCACGGATGCCTTCGCGACGTGGGGCGGGATCGCAGGCTGCCAGACGACCGTCGCAGCCACGCTCAGCGCGGGCGTCCGGCTGCTGCACCTTCCGCGGCTGCTGGGCACCGGGCCGGCGGCCCTGCTCGGGATCGGCGGCCGGAAGGGCAGGATCGAGGTCGGCTTCGACGCTGATCTCGCGATCGTCGACTCGAGCTCCGTCGAGGCGTTGACCGTCGAGGAGTTGCGCTACCGGCATCCCCAGTCGGCGTTCGCGGGAATGGCACTCCGGGGCCGGGTGCGCGGTACCTTGCTGCGTGGATCGGTGGTCGACGGGACACGCGCGTCGGGTCGCCTGATCCGTCGATTTCCCCCTATCGGGTGAAGAAAGAGCGCAAGGTGAACAGCCGAAGCTTCTCTAGACAGGTACACAGCAGAGGAGACCTGCACCATGTCGCCCCTTGATATCCGCGCTGCCCGTTCTCGATTCTTCCGCGCCCTCGCGGCGGCCCTGGCCGTCGCGGCCGTCGTCGCCGGCTCGGCGTTCGCCGTCACCAAGCACCCGACCAGCGGCAAGGCCGATCCCTGGATCGCCGATTCCGCCAAGCAGCGGGCGGCGCTCGACACCGCCCTCGCGGGCATGAAGACGCAGCAGGCGCCGAAGGCCTGGAAGTACAAGCCGATGACCGTGAAGAAGTGGCACAAGCCCGCACCGCGGGTCATCGTGCTGGCACCGAAGGTGGTGACGGTGAGCTCCTCGGGCGGCAGCACCCACGCGGCCTCGTCCTCGCGGCCCAAGACCGAGAGCTCCGATCGTCACGAGATCGAGGGCTCCGACCACGGGGATTCCGGTGGCGACAACTAACGGCCTCCTCCGCGCGTACACGGTCGGTATAGGCGTGGTCTGCGCCGGCGCCGTCGTGCTGACGCTGCAGGCGCAGCACGACGCCGATGCCGCTGCCAAGCGAGCGCGCCTCGCACAGCAGGAGGCTGCCAACTGGGAGTCGAGCGCCATCCGCGCGGTCAACGAGCGGAACCGCTTCGCCAAGCAGGTCAACGCCGACGTCGTACGGTACAACGCGCTCGTCGCGCAGGCCAACCGCGACAAGAAGAAGTACATCGCCGCCATCGACCAGGCTCGTGCTGGCGGCGGTGGCGGCGGGACGAGTTACGTCTCCGGCGGCACGATCTACCGGTCGACTGGTGGCGGCGGCGGTGGGGCCGCGACCACCACGACCACCTCGAGCGCGTCCAGCGCGCCGGCCACCGCGACCTCCTAGCGTGCATTTCGCCGCGGAGCGGTGAAATGCACGCGTATTGGAAGTGCCCCCGGGCGAACGCCGGCCCGCCGACGACGGCCGTCGAGCGAACGACCTCTCGCCCACCACGACCCTAGAGCGAACGTTGGCCCGGGACTGTCCCATTCGGATCGCAGCAACTCGACCGCGCGAGGGGCGGGGACAGTCCCCGTCCACAAGGCGCCACTTCCTCACAGGCAGCGAGGCGGTCGGAGCGAGCGATCACCACTACCGCGGAGCGAACGCCAACCCGCCCACTGGCGGCCTGCGGAACGCGGTTCCCGCCCACCACGGCCTCTGAGGGCGGAGCCGCGGTAGGCGGGGCGTCAGTGTCCCGTCTGCCGTCGGGCGTTCGCCAGGAGGACCGCCTCCCACAGGAAAACGCACGCTCGCCTGCGGCTCGCGTGTATTTCCCATGGGAGGACCGTCCCCCCGCAGCACTTCGCGAATCAGCGCGGCCTCAGCGGCCCCCGCTGCACCGCGCAGCGGTGGAGCGAGGCTAGCGGTCGCGGTCGCGGTCGCGGCCACCGCCGCGCCGGCCGCCGCCGCGCTCGCTGCCCTCGCGCTCGGTGACGTAGGGCAGCAGGGCCATCTCGCGGGCGCGCTTGATCTCGCGCGCGGCCAGGGCCTGCTGCCGGCGCGAGAGGCCGGTCATGGTGCGGTTGCGGATCTTGCCCCGCTCGGAGAGGAACCTCTTCAGGACCTCGACGTTGGTGTAGCGGATCTCCTCATCGGCGATCTGGATCCGCTTCCGCTTCTTGGGCTTGCCCGTAGCGCGCTTTGCCCTGACTCGTGCCAAGTAAACCCTCCGAACGATTCAGCGGATCGGATTCTAGGCGGTCATCGGGCACGACGGCGCCATTCGTCCCGGGTCGGCAGCCGCCCGGCGGCGCGCTCCTCCAGGACGCACGCGGTGTGGGCGTGGCGGCGGCGGTGGGTATCGCCCTCCGGCACGAGCAGCACGTGCTCGCTCATCGCCGGCAGCAGCCCGTCGCAGATCGGGCAGTGGTAGGTCGCGGGCTTCAGGTTCTGAGCCCGCCGCAGATCCCACCACGCTATCTCCTCGGCCACTTCTCGATCCTTCCATACTTCAGCCCGTGCTGCATCCCGATGTCGAGCGCCTCGGCCTCCACGAGCTGCGGGCCCTGCAGGAACGCCCGCTGGACGGCACAGTGGGACCACGTGCGCTCCCGATCGCGGTTCTACCGCGCGCGCCTGGGCAGCATGTGCGACCGGGAGGTGACCCTCGAGGACCTGACCGCGATCGAGCCGACGACCAAGGAGGAGCTGCGCGCCAGCCAGGAGGCGCACCCGCCGTTCGGCGACTACATCGCGTGCGACGAGGCCGGCGTGATCCGCCTGCACCGCACCAGCGGCACCACGGGCCGGGGCATGCACCTCGGCTACACGGCCGCCGATGCCGAGGTCGTCGCCCGCACCGGCGCGCGGGCCATGCGGTGTGCGGGCCTGATGCCGGCGGACAGGGTCGTGCACTGCCTCAACTACCAGCTGTGGACCGGCGGCGTGACCGATCACCTGATCCTCGAGGCAGCGGGGGCGACGGTCATCCCCTTCGGCGTCGGGAGCACGCGGCAGCTCGTCGACGTGATCCGCGAGCTCGGCGTCACGGCGATCTCCTGCACGCCTTCGTACCCGGCGCTGATCGAGCAGGTGCTGCGAGAGGAGACCGACCTGGCGCCCCGCGATCTCGGACTGCGTCTCGCGTTGTTCGGCGGTGAGGCCGGGCTCGACAATCCGCAGTTCCGCCGCCGGCTCGAGGACACCTGGGGCTTCGCGGTGCGCAATGCCAACTTCGGGCTCTCCGAGGTCATGTCGATCCTGGGCAGCCAGTGCGAGGCCACCACCGACCTCCACCTCCACGCCCGCGACGCCGTCTTCGCCGAGCTGCTCGATCCGGGCACCCTGGAGCGTCTACCGTTCGAGACCGGGGTCACCGGGGAGCTCGTCTGCACCCACCTCGAGAAGGAGTGCCAGCCACTCGTGCGGTACCGGACGCGGGACTTGCTGACGATCACGGGCGCCGAACCGTGCGCCTGCGGCCGCGCCGCGGTCCGCTTCCAGGTTTCCGGGCGAACCGACGACATGTTCAACGTCCGCGGCGTGAACGTCTTTCCGGGAGCGGTTCGCGTGATCGTCGAGAGCCTTCCGGTCGCCAGCGGGCACTTCCGGATCCACCTCGCCGGGCCCGGTCCGTACGACCGGATCGATCTGAGGCTGGAGGCCGGCCTCGACGTGCCGCCGGAGGCGTTCCCGGCGGTGGCGGCGGAAACGGCGGAAGCCGTGCGCCGGCGGATCGGTGCGTCCGCGGCGGTGACGGTCCTGCCGCACGGTGCGCTCGGCAGAACTGCCGGGAAGACGAGCCTGGTGGTGCGGGAATGAGCGACGTCCTGACGTCGCGCCGCGGGGCCGTTGCCGTCGTGTGCCTCAACCGGCCCGATCGCCTGAACGCCATCTCGGGCTCGCTGCTCGCCGCCCTGCACGCGGCCCTCGGCGACGTCGCGCGGGACGACGGCGTGCGCTGCGTCGTCCTGCACGGCGCGGGCAGGGCGTTCTGCGCCGGCGACGACCTGAAGGAGTTCGGGGCGCAGTCCCGTGATCGCGCCAGCGCGGAGGCCCACATCGCCGGCATCCAGCAGATCACCCGCGACATCATGGGCGGTGAGATCCCCGTGGTCGCGGCCGCGCACGGCTACGCGGTCGGCGGCGGCTTCGAGTGGCTGCTCAACTGCGATCTCGTCGTCGCCTCCTCCGATCTGGTCGCGTTCTTCCCGGAGATGGCCATCGGCCAGTTCGTCACCGGGGGCGTGACGTGGCTCCTTCCGCGCCACGTCGGCCACCAGCGAGCGATGGAGCTGCTGCTGCTCGGCGAGCGGCAGTCCGCCGAGCGGCTCTCGGCCCTTGGTGTCGTGAACCGGGTCGTCGCCCCCGATGCGCTGCTGCCCGCGGCGCTCGCGATCGCCGACCAGGTCGCGGCCCAGTCCCGCTTCAGCGTCGGCCGGCTCAAACGCACCGTCCACGAGCTGTCCGGCGTGGATCGGGCGCTTGCCCTCGAACAGGCGGCCACGATCGAGGCCTTCCTTCGCGACGAGGCGGCGCAGGGCGCCGCACGGTTCGGATCGGCGTGAACCGGCTGCTCGCGGCCTTGTTCGTAGGCGTGGCCTTGACGGCGTGCGGCGGCGGAGGTTCGAGCGGCACCAAGTCGGCGCCCATGCCGCCGCGGCCGAGCACCGCTGCCGGCGTCAGCACCGTGGCAGCGGCGGCGCCGACGACCGCTGACGTCGCGTCGCTGGGCGACGTCACCCTCAACGTCTGGTCCTACGACAACCAGTCGCCTGGCCTCGGCGACGTGCTGACCCAGCTCGGCAACAAGTTCATGGCGAAGTACCCGAACGTGCGTGTGAACATCAAGTTCTCGGACTACGACACGCTCATCCAGACGGCCGATCGCGTGCTGGCGTCGCGCAATGCGCCGGACGTCGTGGAGGGCAGCCAGGGATACCGGGTCGATAGCGGCCTCGTCCGCGCCGGGCTGATCCGGCCTCTCGACGGATACGCCGCCGCCTACGGCTGGAACCGGTGGTGGGGGCCGGCCGTCTGGGCGAGCGTCCGGTTCGCCGACGGCGGTAAGACGTTCGGTAGCGGGCCGGTCTGGGGTGTGGGGCAGGCGGGGCAGAGCGTGGCGCTCTTCTACAACCGCAAGAAGCTCTCGGCCCTGGGCTATGACCCGGACGCGATGCCGGCCACGTTCGAGGGCTTCGACGGGCTGCTCGCCTCGTTGCGCACGGTCCTGCCGCCCGACCAGCCGGTGATCGAGCTGGGGAATCTCGACGGCTACGGCGCGATCCACCTGTTCGGTGCGCTGCAGGGTTCGTACGGCAACGCGTCGGCGTCGCGGGCATGGGTCACGCACGAGCCGGGCGCCACGTTCGAGACCGACCAGAACAAGGCCGCCCTCGACCGGCTCCGGGCCTGGGTCGTCGCGGGCTACATCAATCGCGACTACGCCGGTGTCGGCTACGACCAGGCGGCTCTCCGGTTCGCGGGCGGCACCGGGATCTTCTACGTCGGCGGCACCTGGGAGGCGCCGGCGATCGAGGCCCGTCTCGGTGCGGACGCGGGCGTCATGAACCTCCCGGCTCGCGCCGGCGGGCTGCCGGCCAGCGTCGGCGCCATGTCCGGGCCCTATCACATCGCCACCCGCAGCCGGCATCCCGATCTCGCGGCCGCGTGGCTCGACTACATGGTCGGATCCCAGGACGCTTTCGATCTCCTGCACCGCGACCATCTGACGCCGGCGGCGGTCACGGCCCAGCCGCCGGACGATCCGCTGGATGCCGGAACGGCTCTGGCGTGGCGACAGCTGGATGCTGCCGGCGGCGTGGTGCCGTATCCCACCTGGGCGTCGTTCAGCATGTCGACGACCCTCTCGCGGGCGCTCGGCGAGCTGATGGCGGGCAAGGTCGACACCGCCCGCGTGATGAAGACCGTGCAGGGCGACTGGCACGAGTTCGACGATGAACTGGCCGCCGGATGATCGCCACCGCCGACAGGCTGCCGGACGCTGCCGGCTACGAGGTGTGGCTCCTGGGTGTCGGCTCACTGCACTTCGAGCGCGGCACCCTGCTCCCGCACCGCGCGTGCGACGCCGTCGTCAACGCTCTCCTCCTACGCGGTCACGGCGAGCTCCTGCTGATCGACGCCGGGTCGGGCGTCGTCGATCGCTGGTGGCCGGGCGCTGCGGAGCTGGACGGTGCGCTGGCCGTCGCTGGTTTCTCCGCGGAGGAGGTGACCTGCCTGGCCCTCACGCACCTCGATTTCGATCATGCCGGAGGCGCGCTGGCGGGAAGCTGGCCCGACCGGCTGTCCGCCCGCTTCGGGCGCACCGTGATCCTCGACGAGTCCGTCGACTGGTGGCTCGCGCGCTCCGACGACGACGTCGTCGGAGGCCCGCTGATCAGGGCCATCGACCCGGAGCGAGCGGCCGCCGGCGCCGAGTTCTGCCCGCAAGTGCGGCTGGTGTCGGCCCCCGGGCACCGGCCGGGACACGGCGTGGTCCTGATCGGCGACGAGCTGATCCACGGCGCCGACCTCATCCACCACGCCGACCACGTCGAGCACCCGGAGTGGGATCACGCGTTCGACTACGACGTCCAGGAGGCGCTCGACACCCGGCGCGCGTGGCTCCACCGTCTCGAGGCCGGCGGCACGCCCGTTGTGTTCTCCCACCTCGGTCGCCGCGGCCGGATCGCGCCCGGCGGCCGCTGGCAGGCCGACGAGGGACGCTAGTGTCCCGAGTCGGAAGTTCGCCGGCATTCCCGGTGCTGCGGAGCGGCGCCTGGAACCCACCGGCATAGCCGGTGGGCTTCGTCGCGGGCCCTCGGACAGGCCACCAGCCTGCCTCTCGGGCCTGCTTCTTGCCAGGCTTGCTCCTCGCGCCGACCTGCCGACGAACTTCGGACTCGGGACACTAGGCCCGATTCGCCGCAGCGGCCGGCTGGTTGTGCGGGTATGCTCGTCCCGGATGCAGGGGCGGGTTGCACTGGTCACGGGCGCCGGGCGTGGCATCGGCCGGGCGACCTGCGAGGCGCTGGCTGCCACCGGCGCGCGGGTCATGGCCGTCGCCCGCACCGAGTCCGAGCTGCGATCGCTGGCGGCGACGGTACCGGTGGAGTGGATCGCGGCGTCGCTCGACAGCGTGGTCGCGTGCCGTGAGGTGGCGGCCGAGACCCGGCGGCGGCTCGGCCCCATCGAGATCCTGGTCAACAACGCGGGTGTCGGCTCGGCCGACGACGGGCACGTGTGGGATCAGTCCTACGAGGCGTTCCGGGCGACCATGGCCATCAACCTCGAGGCGCCACTGGTGCTGTCGCAGGAGGCGAGCCGCGACATGCGCGAGGCCGGCTACGGCCGGATCGTGATGGTGGCCTCGACCAGCGGTCAGATCGGGGCCGCGCGCAACATCGCGTACACCGTCTCGAAGCACGGGCTCGTGGGGTTGATGCGCGCCGCCGCCCAGGACGTCGGCGCGTTCGGCGGGACCTGCAACGCCGTCATGCCCGGCTGGGTCTACACCGCCATGGCCGACCGCTCGGCGGAGCGCACCGCCGGGCGTCGCGACCTCACGGTCGACGAGGTGTGGCGGGAGCGCGACGCGATGTACCCGCGGGGCAAGGCGCTGCGCCCGGAGGAGATCGCGAGCGTGATCGCGTTCCTCTGCTCCGACGCCGGCAGCGGTGTGAACGGCGAGACGATCACGGTGGCGGCCGGCGGGCCCGAGTAGGCCGTCGTCAGGCCGCGACGGGCTCGACCAGGAGGGTCGAGACCGATTCCTGGCGGAAGTCGTCGAAGCTCTGACGCCAGACGAGTCCCGGCCACCGCAGCTCGAGCTCGCCGCCTCGTGGCCGGTACACGGCCGTGTAGAGCGTGCCGAACCCTCTCGACAGACTGGTCGTGTGCAGCGGTGGCGCCAGGAACGCATCGGCGAAGGCGTCCGGCGATATCGCCGTGTCGTCGATCAGACCCACGAGCCACCGCTCGCGCTCGATCGTCCGAGTCATGGCCGCGTGCTCGTGCCAGTCGATGGCGCCCTGATGGTTGGTGGCCACCGGGCGCTCGCGGCAGACGATCGGCCGGTCGGGTGCGACCTCGACCGTGAGCGCCTCGCCGGCGGCGTCGACCATGGTCAGGTTGTGTGCCATCTGGAAGGGCAGGCGCTCGAGCGTCCGGCGTGCCGCGTCGACCGAGCTGCAGGTCTCGAGCAGGTAGCGCACGATCAGCGGGATGCCGAAGCCCTCGCCCAGCACGCGCCGGCCGCCGAAGGTCAGGGACACCGCGAGGCCCTCGTCGTTGACGCCGTCGAGCAGGCCCCAGAGGCAGTCGCTCATGCCCATGACGCGACGCTGCGTCCATGCGGTCTTGACGACCAGCGCCTCGAGCCGGTCAGGGGCGTAGTCGTAGTTGCGCACCAGGATGGGATCGGCCGTACGCGAGACGGCCTGGGAGCACCCGGCGAGGTAGGGCGGCGGGCGGAAGAGCGAGAGCATGCGGGCGGCGAGGTCGCCGCCGCCGGCCAGCTCGACCAGTCGATCGTACGTCGGGACGAGCTCGGGCATGTGCTGTTGCAGCATGCGACGGCCCGTCACGTAGCTCGGCCGTGCGCGGTCGCCCTCGACCAGGAACCAGCGCCGGTACGCCGGCCAGGCGTGCTCGAAGTGCGCCTGCCATCCGGCGCCCGGCCGAGGCTCGTCGAGGGAACGGAAGGTGAGGGGGAAGGTCTGCACGTAGTCTCAGATCGGCAGCGCCTACAGCATCTTGAAACCGAACGGCTCCGGCACTGGCTGCTCGATCGGTTCGTCGTCCGGGATCGGGACGCTCTGGAACTGGTTCTTGATCCCGCTGATCCATCCGCGGGCGCGGTCGGTCAGCTCGTGGTGATCGTCCATGAAACGGCCGCGGGTCACGAGGATGCCGAGATCGGCACCGGGGTACCGGTAGCCGCCCTCCTGCGCGATCCGCAGGTAGTACGCCTCGTGCTCGTCGGCCACGTCGTGCCAGTCCGTTTCGGCGCGGACGAACGCAATCGAGCCGTCGTCGCCCGTGCGCCAGATGCCGCTGGTGGGCGCGTGCGTGATCAGGCCGACCTCCTCCTCGACCTGCTTCAGGATGAACTGGCTCCAGGAGTCCACGTTCTGAGGGCTCGCCCATCGCTCGTTCAGCTCATCGACGTCGATCTCGTAGTCCACGTCCATGAACTCGAGCAGGTGGAAGAGGAAGAGCGGCATGTCGCCGTATGCGACGGCCGTCACGTTCGTCATGGAGCTGGCGCCCGTGACCCGCGGGTTGAGCTCGCCCAGGTACAGCTCGCCGGAGGCGGCGTCGACGAGGAAGTCCAGCTCGAAGTAGCCGCGGTATCCCTCCGTCCGGAGCCGGTCGCCCATCTGCCGCGTGTAGCGGCGGGCGAGCGTCTGGTGCTCCTCGGAGAGAAGGCCGGCCTGGACCTCGTTGCCGCACCAGCCGCCGCCGTAGGGCGTCAGCTCCGGAAAGCCGGCCAGCTCGGTCATGACCGGGCCGACGAGCGTGCCGTGGCGGGTGACGACGCCTTCGACCGCGGCCTCGCGGGGGTCGATCCGGCGCATGACCTTCAGTTCCTCGTCGATGAGATCCGCCTTGCACTCGTCCCAGTCCTTCTCGGCCGCGACGAAGAACGTGGTCTGCCCGGAGTCGCCATACGGGGTCTGCACGACGAGGTCGTCGCCGAGCGCGCCGGTCGCGGCCAGAGCGGTCAGCTCGGCGTACGTGGTCGCCCGGCCGAGCACGTTCGGCACCGACGGCACGCCTGCCTCGTTGGCGAGCTGCGTCGTGACGATCTTCGAATCGAGGCGCGTCCGCAGGGCCGCGGTCGGGAACGCGAGGTCGAGGCCGAGCTCGCGCAGGTTGGCCTCTGTCTCCTCGTCGAACATCAGGAAACACGCCTTGCCGGAACCGCCGCGGGCGGCGACGAAGTCGGCCACCTCCTTGTGCCCGAGCAGGTGGTTGACGATCTCCTCGATGGACTCGAACGGCTGGTAGCCGCGCTCACGCGGCACGAAGACGTTGGGATGCCGGCCGTCGAAGCTGTCGTACCAGTTGATGAACTTGAAGTTCCGCACCCAGCGGTCGATCCCGAGCAGGTTGAAGGCCGTCGCCGACACGAAGTACACCGGCGTCTGGTTCTGCCGGAAGAACGCGCGGATCTCCGAGATCCCGCGCAGGGTGGGGGTCGTCTGCTCGTTCGTCGCCAGCGGCTCCTCGTCCGCGGGCGGCATGGTAGCCACGCTGGTCTCCGGCGCCGCGACCGGCGCCGCCGGCCGGGCGCCCGATCGCCGCCGCAGGAATACGGCGACGGAGAGGACGATGACGACGAGCAGTGCAGCGATCTTCATGGCGGCTCCCGCGGGTGATCCGCCACGATACCGCGCTACTACACTCTCGCGGAAGTGATGCCCGCGCCTGCGACCCGTGGCGGCCGACCGCC
The DNA here is from genome assembly GCA_963779685.1 of uncultured Actinomycetes bacterium. GTDB lineage: Bacteria > Actinomycetota > Thermoleophilia > Gaiellales > F1-60-MAGs149 > CAVZZG01. The sequence goes on along the minus strand of CAVZZG010000003.1, from coordinate 1,928,247 downwards.
GTGATCCGCGCCGTCGAGGTGCAGTACTTCCGTGCGCCACGTGAACGCTGGGAGTTGACACTGCTCCGGGCCGTGCAGGCGGGCGCCAACACGGTGGCAGTCCCGGTGCCGTGGCTGCACCACGAGATCCGCCGGGGCGACATCGATCTCTCCGAGGCGGTCGACTTCCTCGGCTGCGTCCGCGACACGGGGCTCGATCTGATCGTGCACACCGGCCCGGACCTGGGCCGCGGCCTGCTGGGCGACGGTATCCCGCCGTGGCTGCTCGCCGAGGAGGCGGATGCGGATGTCGAGTGGCCGCGCTTCGCGGCCGCGCTGGAGCGCGCGCTGGCGCCGTTCTCGCTGGTCGATCCCTCGATCGCCGACGTCAGGCCGGCCCGCGACGCCCTCTCGGTGCACAGGATCCTGGCCGCCCCCGGCGGCGGCGTGCAGGTGGCTCCGTTCCACCAGGCCGACCCCGATCCACCGGACGTCGGCCTCGGCCCGACCTGGGGTATGGAGGCGCCCGTGCGTCCCGACGGCACGCTCCGCGGCCGGTTCCGGCCAGTCCAGCAGCTGCTGCTGTGCCTCGAGGCGGGCGGTGACGACCTCGCCGCGTCGACCCTGCTCTCGCGGCGGACGCCCGAGCCGCCGGTCGAGGTGTCGATCCGCCAGGGCGAGCGCCTTCGGTACGTCACGATCGTGAACGCGTCGCGCGGGCCCTGGACGGGCGCGATCGAGCTCCCCGGCGAGACCGAGGTCGACGTCCGCGTCGGCGGATCCACCGTGGCGTGGGCGGCGCTGCGCGGCAGCGAGCCGGTGGCGGCGCTGCTGGCCGGCGATGCCGCCCGGATCGGGCCGCTGACGGTCGACTCCGGATCGGTCGCCGTGGCGCGGCGTGAGGAAGCCTGGCACGTCGTGGCCGACGGCCCCTGCCGGGTCCGGCTTCCGGCGGCGGTTGGACTGGACGGATGGCGGCTCGGCTTCGACGGCGCGATCGATGCGCTGCCGCGCGACGGTGATGTCGTCGCCTGGGATGGCTCGGCCGAGCGCGTCGTCCTGGGCGTCCAGCCGGTCGCGACCGCCGTCGAGCGGTTCCGGGCGCTTTCGCGCGCGTCGGCCGACCGCCAGGCGGCGAGCCTCGCGCGGCTCGCCCAGGCCGTGCGCGATCCCGACCTCGCCGAGCTCGCCGAGTCGCTGACCCCGCTCGAGCCGGGCCGGCTCTCGGCCATCTCCCTGCCGCGGCTGCGGTTCCGGGTCAGCGCCGGCACCGCCCCCGCCGGCACCGCCGCCCTCCTCGCCCCCCTGGCCGCGCTCGTGCGGCGGCTGGACGACCTGTCGCTGCGCGAGCCATGACGACATCGCAGATGAGGCGCGAGATCGCCGAGCAACCGGAGGCCGTCACGGCGACGCTCGCGGCCGTCGCCGACCCGGCAGCGCGCCTTGCCGCCGCCATCCAGTCGAGACGCATCGGCCTTGTCGTGCTCGTCGCACGCGGTACGTCCGACAACGCGGCCACGTACGCCCGGTACCTGCTCGAGGCGCGCTGCGGGCTGGTGGCGTCGCTCGCCGCGCCGAGTCTCTACACGGCGTACCGCGCGCCGGTCGACCTGGGCCGGGCTCTCGTGATCGGGGTGTCGCAGTCCGGCGAGACCCCCGAGATCGCGGCCGCGATGGAGTACGCACACAGCCGCGGGGCGCTGACGGCCGCGCTGACGAACGGGGTCGGCTCACCCCTCGCCGAGTGCGTGGATCACGTGCTCCTCACGGCTGCGGGCGAGGAGCGGTCGATCGCCGCCACCAAGACGTACACGAGCCAGCTCGCAGCGATCGCCGCGCTCGCCCGCGCGCTCGGCGCCGACGGTCTGGACGGCCTCGACCGGGTGGCGGACGCGATGGCCGAGACGCTCGCGGGCATGGACGAGCCGGCGCTGGCCGCGGCCGCGGCCTTCGGCGATGCGGCGGCCGCCGTCTGCCTCGCGCGCGGCTTCGCGTTCACGGTGGCGCTCGAGACCGCGCTGAAGCTCAAGGAGACCACCGGCATCTGGGCCGAGGGCTTCTCGACCGCCGACCTGCGCCACGGCCCCAAGGCCGCGGTCGCCGATCTCCCGGTGATCACGTTCCACGGCGGCGGACCACTGGCCGCCGACGTCGCCGAGCTGGAGGCGGAATTGGCCTCACGGGGGGCGCGTGTGCTGGGTGTCGGTGCCGGCCGGGCGCTACCGGCCGTCGTGCTGTCCGAGGCGCTGTCGCCGTTCACCCTCGTGCTGCCGGCTCAGATCCTGGCCGAGGCGCTCGCCAGGCTCAGGGGGCGCGATCCCGATCGGCCCCCTGGCCTGACGAAGGTCACCGCGACCGAGTAGGCCGCTCCGCCGGGCCGCGCATCGGGAGAAGTCCCGGTTCGCCATCACGCCGGCGCCGTCCCCTGCGGTTGCCAATAGACTCCGGCCGATGCCGAGAGCACCCGTTCCGCGCGACGTCCACGAGTTCCTGAAGGAGCGCCACCCGGCGGTCGTATCGACCGTGCGGCCCGACGGCTCCCCGCATGCGGCCTCCACCTGGTACCTGTGGGACGGCGAGCGCGTGATGCTGAACATGGACCGCAGCCGGAAGCGCCTCGCCTTCCTGGAGCGCGACCCGCGTCTGGCGCTGACGGTGGTCGACGCCGACAACTGGGGTCGCTCGGTGACCCTGATCGGTGCGATCGACGAGTTCCGGCCCGACCCGGACCTGGCGGACATCGACCGGCTCGCGCTCCGCTTCCAGGGCTACACGTTCGAGGCGCGCGTGCGCGACTCCGTGACCGCCATGATGCGGATCGACTCCTGGCACGGCTGGAACGTCGACCACATCTGGGGCTCGCCCGGCGTCACCTAACCCTCAATCCGCCGCGAGGCGGTGGATTGAGGTTGAGACGGGCCCTCCAGCGCGCGGTCGAGCAGCTCCACCGGGTGGTAGGTGGGGATGTCGAGGTACGCGGCGATCTGGATCAGGCAGCCGGGGTTCGCGGCGGCGAGGGCGTCGGGCCGGACGGCCTGCACGGATGCTGCCTTCCGCCGCCCCAGCTCCGCGGCGGCCTCCCGCTGGACCAGGTTGTAGATCCCGGCCGATCCGCAGCAGATTGCGGGGTCGGCGATCTCGGCGATGCGAAGCCCGGGAATGTGACGGAGCACCGCCCGCGGCTCGGCGCGGATGCCCTGCGCGTGGGCGAGGTGGCAGGCGTCGTGGTAGGCGACCGTCATGTCGAGCGGTCGCATCGCCGCCGGCGGGCCGAGTTCCGCCAGCACCTCGTGCACGTCGCGGACGCGGGCGGCGGCGGGATGGTCGGCCTCCTTCAGGGCCGAGCCGCAGCCGGCCGCGTTGACGACGATGACGTCCGCGTCGACCGCTCCGAGCGTGTCGAGCAGGCGCGTCCGGCGCTCCTCGGCGCCGGGCTGTCCGCTGTGCAGCTCGAGCGCCCCGCAGCAGCCCTGCCCGGGCGGCGCGATCACGTCGCAGCCGTACGCCGAGAGCACGCGCGCCGTTGCCGCATTGACGTCGCCGAAGAAGGCGCGCTGGACGCAGCCGAGCAGCATGGCCACCTTCAACCTGGCCGGCCCCTGCGCGGGGAGGAACGGCGGGGTGCGCTGCCGCAGGCCCGCGAATGAGACCGGAGGCATGAGGCGGGGGCGGGGCAGGTGGCTGGCGCGGTAGGCGGCGATGGCGTACGCGGCGGGCCGCAGCCGCCGGTGGTGCGGCAGCGCGGCGAACAGCAACCGGTGGCGGCGACGAGTCGCGCCGACGACCGCCCGCGCCTCCTCGATCAGGCGGTCGTAGCGCACGCCCGAGGGACAGGAGGTGACACAGGCCATGCACCCGAGGCAGCGATCCCAGTGGCGGATGACCGCCTCGTCCATCGCCAGCTCGCCCTTCTCGACCAGGTCCATCAGGAGGATCCGGCCGCGCGGCGAGTCGGGCTCCTCGCCCCACAGCACGTAGGTCGGGCACGTGTCGAGGCAGAACCCGCAATGCACGCAGTCATCAAGCAGGTCGCGGTTCATCCGGCTGCCCAGAGCCGTCCCGGCGAGAGCACGCCGGCAGGATCGAGGCGCGCCTTCACGGCGCGCATCAGGTCGAGGGCCACCGGGTCGCGCGCGGGCTCCGCGAAGGCACCTCGCCGCGGCATCCAGTGGCCGCCGAGCGCCGTCACCCCGGCCACGAAGGCCGCCTCCCGGCCCGGCTCGAGCCGGGCCTCGCCGACGCCGATGCCGGCCCGCAGCGCGAGCGTCGCCCGCGTCCGGCCGGCCAGCGCGAGCAGATCCGGGACGGCCGAGACGGGGACACCGCAGCCCGCGACCGGTCCGTCGCCGTCCCACGGTCGCCGGGCAAGCCGCGCCCAGAGCGCCGCTGCCTCGTCGGGACCGAGCACCCTCCCGCCGTCGGCCAGGCCGGCTGCGGCCCGCGCCATGGTGGCCGCCCCGTCGGATGTGGAGTCGAAGCGGGCCGCGATCAGGCCATCCGGCCACGCCGCCTCGAGGGCGACTGGCTCGACCGGTGCGCGGCGGATCGCGGCCGCGAACGCCCCGGCCCGCTCCGGGTCGCGCGTCTCGAGCACGACCGTCGCCGACGCCTCCGCCGCGGGGTGGAGCCGGAAGGCGACCTCGGTGATGACTGCCAGCGTCCCCAGCGATCCGCACAGCAGACGGGCCAGATCGAACCCGGCGACGTTCTTCACGACCCTGCCTCCGGTCTTCGCGACCGTGCCGTCGCTCAGCGCCATGCGCGCCCCGATGACGAGGTCGCGCGGCGCGCCGAAGCGATGCCGCAGCGAGCCGCTCGCGTTGGCCGCCACGACCCCGCCGACCGTCTGCTCCGGTCCGTGGGGCGGGTCGAGCATGAGGCGCTGGCGCCCGTGCGCGGCGAGTTCGGCCTGCAGGTCGGCGAGTCGGAGGCCGGCCTGGGCGACGCAGATGAAGTCGCCGGGCTCGATCGCGACGATCCGGTCGAGCCCGCGGAGGTCCAGCTCCTCGCCGTCGGCATCCAGTCCCCAGCCGAGCTTGGTGCCGCCGCCGCGCGGCACGATCGGCCGGCCCTCGCCGGCCGCGCCGGCCAGGGCGGCGGCCACCTCGGCTTCGGTGCGCGGCATCAGAACCGTTCTCCAAGTCCCGCGCGCTCGAGCGGATGCACCCGGTAGAACCCGGGCACCTCGCCGCAGAGTCGCGGCGTCGGCAGCACCTTGCCGGGGTTGCAGAGCCGCTCGGGATCGAACGCCGCCCGCAGCCGGTCCATGACCGTCAGGTCGGCGCCGTCGAACATCTTCGCCATGTAACAGGCCTTGTCGTGCCCGACACCGTGCTCGCCGGTGATCGACCCGCCGACGTCGAGGCAGAGGTCGAGGATCCGTGCCGCCACCTCCAGCGCGCGCTCGGATGCCCCCGGTACGGCGCCGTCGTACAGCACCAGCGGATGGAGGTTCCCGTCGCCCGCATGGAACACGTTGCCGACCCGCAGTCCGGACTCCTCCTCCAGCAGCCTGATCCCGCGCAGCACCTCGCCCAGCCGCGAGCGGGGGATGACGCCGTCCTGGACGTAGTAGTCGGGACTGACCCGGCCCATGGCCGCGAACGCGGCCTTGCGGCCGCGCCACATGGCGGCCCGCTCCGTGGCGTCGCCCGCCCGGCGGATCTCGCCGGCGCCGGCGGCCCGGCAGTGGTCCTCGACCTCGGTCGATAGCGAGGCGACCTCGCCGGCCGGTCCGTCCAGCTCGACCAGCAGGAGACCGTCGCACGATGGGTAGCCGGCCGATACGGCGGCCTCGGCCGCCTCGATCGTGAGCCGGTCCATCATCTCGATCGCTGCCGGCACGATGCCCGCGGCGATGATCCGCGAGACGGCGTCGCCGGCAGCGTCGGTGGAGTCGAAGGCGGCGAGCAGGGTATCGACCGTCTCCGGTCGCGGCAGGATCCGGAGCGTCACCTCGGTGACGATGCCGAGCGTTCCCTCCGACCCCACGACGACGCCGAGCAGGTCGAGCCCGGGCCCGTCGGGGACGGTATGACCGAGGCGCGCCACCCGTCCGTCCGCCGTCACGAAGGTGACCGCCAGCACGTGGTTGGTCGTGAAGCCGTACTTCAGGCAGTGGGCTCCGCCCGAGTTCTCGGCCACGTTGCCGCCGATCGTGCAGACCTGCTGGGACGACGGGTCGGGCGCGTAGTAGTAGCCGAGGTCGGCGACCGCCCGGGACACGGCGAGGTTGGCGACGCCGGGTTCGACCACGACTCGCTCGTTCTCGATGTCGATCTCGAGGATGCGCCGCATCCGCTGGAGGCAGACGACGATCCCCTCCGCAACCGGCAGCGCGCCGCCCGAGAGCCCGGTTCCGGCCCCGCGGGCCACGAACGGCACGCCGTGGCCGGCGCACGTGCGCACCACGGCGGCGACCTCGGCGGTCGTCGCCGGCAGCACCACGGCCCGGGGCGCGACGCGGTGGCCGGTGAGTCCGTCGCAGGCGTAGCTCGCGAGGGCGGCTCGCTCCGTCAGCACGTGACCGGCGCCGACGATCCCGCGCAGCTCGTCGATCACCCTAGAACCTCGGCTGCGGCGCGCAGGCCGCTCGCGAGCGCGCCCTCCATGAGCCCGGCCTGTGGCCCTGCCGTGTGCTCGCCGCAGAAGACGAGCGGCCCGGCTCGGCCGCGCAGCGCGGCGCCGTCGCCCGGCAGGGCCGCGAGCGACTGCACGCCGTAGCACCCGCGCGTCCAGACGTCGTCCCAGGTGGCGAGCAACGCCCCCGAGGGGTCGATGTCGAGGTCGGCGCGGAGCGCCGCCAGCGATGCCAGCCAGGTCGCCGGGCCGGCATCGACGCGCAGACGCCGGAGCGCCGCGGGCGATCCCGCGAAGCAGCTGACGACCGGCGCCACCCGGCCGCCGGTCGTCCGTGCCGTCCAGGCCCAGTACCGTTCCGGGACGCTCAGGACCGCCGACGGTGCCGCCGGGTGGCGCAGCGGGGCGAACAGCTTCGCGGCCTGGCCGACCGGCAGGCGCGCCAGCGCCTCCGCCATGGCCGACGGTAGAGCGGGGTCGACCGGCAGGTCGCCGAGCACCGCGGCCGGGACGGCCACGACCGCCGCGTCGGCCTCGACCGGGCCGGATCCGGTCGCCACCTGCACGCCGGCGTTGCCCCACGTGATGGCGGCTGCCGGGGTCGAGAGCCGGATCCGATCGCCGAGCCCGGCCGCCAGCCCGCCCGCGATGGCGTCGTTGCCGCCCACGATGCGGTCGGACTCGGGACCTTCGAAGCTGGCGCCGTAGTGGGAGAGCACCCGCGCATCGATCTCGTCGGCGTCGAACGCCGACGACACCTCGACGCGGGCGCGGATGGCCTCCGCCACGCCGGGGGCGATGTCGGCATCGCGGAGCAGCCCCGCGACCGAGATCGCAGGCCCGGCGGTCGCGGCTGATGCCGCGAGGCCCGCCGCCGCGGCGAGGATCGCCTCCCGCGTCGCATCGACGCCGCGAGGCTCGCGGTCGGAGTAGCGCATGCCGCGTGGCACGATCTCGAGCCCGAAGCGGGCGGCGAGTCCGCGCAGCAGCCGGTGGTCGTGCTCGAAGAACTCCGCGCCCATCTCGATGGTGGCGCCGTTGGACAGCTCCTGGCTCCAGACGCGTCCGCCGACACGGTCGCGCGCCTCGAGCACGACGACGTCCGCGCCCCTTCGCGCGAGCTCGTCCGCAGCCTGCAGGCCGGCGAAGCCGGCCCCGATCACGACAACCCGCATTCCGGCGCGAATTATCGCGCGACCAGGATCGGCGCGTGCGCGGCGTGCGTCACGGGGCTCGCACCGCCATCCTCGAGGATGTACGCATCCTCGATCCGCACGCCGAGCCTGCCCCCGAGATAGGCGCCCGGCTCGATGGTGAACGCCATGCCCGGCTCGAGCACCGTGTCGGAGCCCGGTGCGAGGTAGGGCGCCTCGTGGGTGTCGAGCCCGACCCCGTGGCCGAGGCGGTGCGTGAAGGCCTCGCCGAGTCCGGCATCGACGAGCGTCGCGCGAGCGGCGGCATCGACCTCGCCGGTGGTGGCGCCCGGGCGAGCCGCGGCCCGCCCGGCGGCGTGCGCGGCGTCGACGGCCTCGTGGATCGCCTCGTACCCGGCCGGCGGCTCGCCGGCCAGGACCATCCGGGTCACGTCCGAGACGTAGCCATCGACCGCGCCGCCGACGTCCACGACGATCGCGTCACCTCGCCGGATCTCGTCGTGCCCGGGAACGTGGTGCGGACGGGCACCGTTCGCACCCGCGCCGACGATCACGTCGTGGACCAGCTCGTGGCCGCTGACGAGCATCAGATCGTGCAGGTCGCGGGCGAGCTCGGCCTCGGTGCGACCGATCCACTGCAGGTCGTACAGGCCGCGCAGGACGCGATCGACAGCGGCCCCGGCTCGCCGCAGGGCGGCCCGTTCGTCCGGGTCCTTGAGTGCACGGACGGGTCCGATGATGCCGTCCGCCGCGTGGAGTTCGGCGCCGGTGGCGTGCTGGAGAGGGATGATGTACCGGGCCCAGGTGCGCTCCGATACCGCGAGCCGGCGCGGTCGGCCGATCAGCCGGGCGGCGGCGATCAGCGGATCGTCCCCGTCGACCCAGGTGACGAGCTCGCACGGGGCCGTCGCAGGCGCCTCGAACGCCGGCAGGAGCAGCGCCGGGTCGCCCGAAACCGGCAGGACGAACAGGGCGAGTCTGGTCGGGATCGGGGGCAGCAGTCCGGTCAGGTACCGGTAGTCCGAGGACGGGCCGGCGATCAGGACGTCCACCTCTGCGGCCCGCATGCCCTCGCGGATTCGTTCCAGACGTGCGGGATTCACAGCCCGAGCGCTGCGCGGACGATGCGATCCTGCTCGCGCTCGTGCGCGATCGGGTACCCCTCGGACGGGCTGGCCCGCCACGGCCGGCCCTCGTAGACGAGCGGCACGCGACTGGGGATCGACTGCTCGAGCCGGTGGCGGATCGATCGCCACGCGCCCATGTTCTGCGGCTCCTCCTGCACCCAGACCAGCTGCTCGAGGTAGGGGTATCGCTGGATCAGCTCCTCGACCTCGGTCCGCGGGAAGGGGTAGAGCTGCTCGATCCGTGCGATCGCGAGCGTGTCCGACGCCGCGCGTCCAGGATGCCGTTGCAGGTCGTAGTACATCTTCCCGGAGCAGAGCACGAGGCGGGTGATGTCCTCGCGCCACTCCGAGGCTTCCGGGTCGTCCAGCACCGGCTGGAACGTGCCGGTGGTCAGCTCGTCCAGGCCCGAGGTCGCGTCCTTCGCCCGCAGCAGGCCCTTCGGCGTCATCACGATCAGCGGCCGCCGCAGCCGTGCGAGTGCCTGCAGGCGCAGGAGGTGGAAGAACTGCGCCGGCGTCGTCGGGTTGCAGACCGTGATGTTGCCCTCGGCCCCCAGTTTCAGGAACCGCTCGAGCCGGGCGGACGAGTGCTCCGGGCCATTCCCCTCGAACCCGTGCGGCAGGAGCAGGGTGAGCCGTGACGTCTGGCCCCACTTGGAGGCGCTGGAGACGATGAACTGGTCGATGATCACCTGTGCGCCGTTGGCGAAGTCGCCGAACTGCGCCTCCCACAGCACCAGCGCATCGGGGCGCGTGACGGCGTAGCCGTGCTCGTAGCCGAGGCAGGCGTTCTCGGTCAGCGGCGAGTTGTGGATCTCGAACCCGGCCCGGGCGCCGTGGAGGTGCTCCATCGGCGTGTACGTCTCGCCCGTGAGAGCATCGTGCAGCACCGCGTGGCGGTGAGCGAACGTCCCGCGCTCGGTGTCCTGGCCCGTCAGCCGGATGTGCACGCCGTCGCACAGCAGTGACGCGAAGGCCAGCGCCTCCGCATGGCCCCAGTCGATCCCGGCCCGGTCGAGGAACGCCGTCTCGCGTCGCTTCAGCTGCGTCGCCAGCTTCGGGACGACCGTGAACGACTCGGGCACCTGCAAGAGCTCGTCGTTGAGCCGCGCCAGGCGGTCCTCCTGCACCGCGGTCGGTGCGGCCCAGGCGACCGCGTCCGCGGGAATCTCGTGTGGTTTCGGTTCGTGGACGCGGCCGTGCTCTTCCTTGAGGCGGCGGGCGATGTGCTCGCGCATCCCCTCGACCTCTTCCGCGGTGACGACGCCCTCCTCGATCAGCTCCGCGGCGTAGCGCTCGGCGATCGTCGGGTGGTCGCGGACGAGCTCGTACATCATCGGCTGGGTGTACGTGGGCTCGTCGCCCTCGTTGTGGCCGAGACGGCGGTAGCCGACGACGTCGATCAGCACGTCGCGCCCGAACCGGGCTCGGAAGGCCATGGCAAGCCGCACGGCGGCCCTGCAGCCGGCGAGATGGTCGGCGTTGACGTGGATGATCGGGACGTTGAAGCCCTTGGCCAGGTCGGAGCAGTGGCGGGTCGACCGGCCGTCGCGGGGGTCGGTGGTGAAGCCGATCTGGTTGTTGCCGATGATGTGCAGCGCGCCGCCGATGCTGTAGCCCGGCAGGGTCTGGAGGTTGAGGCCCTCCGCGACGATCCCCTGGGCCGAGAACGCCGCGTCGCCGTGGATCAGCATCGACACGCCGCGACGGCGATCCTGGGTCACCGCGGCCGGCGCGGCGTAGATCGTGTGCAGCGCGCGAGTCCGGCCCATCACGACCGGGTTCACGAACTCGAGGTGCGAGGGGTTCGGCAGCAGCGACAGCCGGATCGAGCGCGTCTCCCCGTTCTGCGCGAAGGTGCGCGTCGTCGTCGCGCCGAGGTGGTACTTGACATCCCCGGAGCCGTCATCCGGCCGCTCGGTCTCGATGTCGAGCTTGTGCTCGGCCTCGAACTCGGCCAGCAGGTCGCGGTAGGGACGACGCAGCACGTGGGCAAGCACGTTCAGCCGCCCGCGGTGCGCCATGCCGAACACGGCCTCCTCGATGCCCTCCTCGGCGGCCAGCATGACCGCCTCGTCGAGCATCAGGATCATCATGTCGAGGCCCTCGATGGAGAACGTCTTGGCGCCGAGGAACGCCCGCCGCAGGTACTGCTCGAGACCCTCGACGCGCAGCAGGCGCACCAGGCCGCGCCGGCGCTCCTCGATCGACGTGGGCACCCAGAAGCGGCGCGACTCGATCGCCTCGCGGAGCCAGCGGCGCTGCTCGTGGGACGAGAGGTGCTCGATCTCGTAGGCGACCGTGCCGCAGTACACCTCGCGCAGATGCGGCAGCACGTCGTGGAGGGTGGCGCCCTCCGCATACACCCGCAGCGCCCGCGCGGGGATCTGCCGCATGACGTCGGCCGTCAGGCCGTGGTACTCGGGGTGCAGGGCCGGGTCGTCGGGCGGCGGCGTGCCGAGCGGGTCGATCTTCGCCGCGAGGTGACCGTGGCTACGAAACGCGGCCACCAGCGACGTGCCCGCGCTCGTATAGTCGAGCAAGGCGCTGGTCGCGGGATCGGCCTCGGCGGTCCCGAGGCGCGGAACGTGTTGGGGGGGTTCCTGATCGGGAACGGCAGACACGGAGTTGAGACCCGGAACGGGAGGGTAGCGCGGTTATCGGCGCTTGGGTGCGGCTCCTTGAACGCGCTGGCGCGGCGCATTGGCGGTGCTCTCGCTTTCCATCCCTGCTAGCGTCAGTACGCGTACATGACCAAGCAACTCATCATCTGCGAGAAGCCGAGCGTGGCGGCCGACGTCGCCCGCGCCCTCGGCGTGCCGAAGGCCGGCGACGGATTCTACGAGTCCGACGAACGCGTCATCGGCCACGCCGTCGGCCATCTCGTGGAGCAGGTCGACCCCGAGCAGTACGACGCCAAGTACAAGACGTGGCGCTTCGAGGACCTGCCCATCCTGCCCGAGTCGTTCCGCTACGAGGCCCGCGATGCGCGGTCGAAGAAGCAGCTCACGCAGCTGCACAAGGCCATTCGTCGCAAGGACGTCGCCGAGATCGTCAACGCGTGCGACGCCGGGCGCGAGGGCGAGCTGATCTTCAAGCTGATCCTCGAGACCAGCGGCACCGACAAGCCCGTACGGCGGGCGTGGTTCTCGTCGATGACCCAGCGCGCCGTGCGCGACGCGTTCGACGGCCTCCGCGACGACGCCGAGCTGCGCCCGCTCGAGGATGCGGCGCGGGCGCGGTCGGAGGCCGACTGGCTGGTCGGCATGAACGCCAGTCGGGCCGCGACGACACGCATCGGCTCGCGTCGTTCCGCGCTCTCGCTCGGTCGTGTCCAGACCCCGACGCTCGCGCTGGTCGTCCATCGCGACCTCGAGATCGCGGCCTTCGTGCCGGAGGCCTACTGGCAGGTGCGGGCCGCGTTCCGGACCGCCGCCGGCGCCGTCTACGACGGCCTGTGGCGGAAGGGCTCGAGCGACCGCCTGCGGGACGGCGCCGAGGCCGAGCGCATCGCCGCGGCCGCCGGTGGCGCCGATGCCAGGGTGGCATCGGTCGAGCGCAAGCCCGTGGTCGAGCAGGCCCCGCTGCTGTACGACCTGACGGCGCTGCAGCGCGAGGCCAACGCGCGCTTCGGCTTCACCGCGACGCGCACCCTGGCAGCCGCCCAGTCCTGCTACGAGCAGCACAAGGTCCTCACCTACCCGCGCACCAACTCGCGATTCCTGTCGCGTGACCTCGTCCCGGCGATCCGTTCGACGGCGAAGCGCGTTGGCTCGGCCGCACCGGAGTACGCCGGCCCTGCCGCCTACGTCGCGTCGCTCGACGTGCTGCCGCTGGCCCGGGTCGTCAACGACGCCAAGGTCACCGACCACCACGCGATCATCCCGACCGACGACGCGCACGATCTCGGCCGGCTCTCGGCCGACGAGCGGCGGATCTACGACCTCGTCGCCCGCCGGTTCCTGGCCGTCTTCCATCCCGACGCCCGCTACGAGCAGACCGTGGTCGAGACCGAGGCCGGCGGCGAGCGGTTCCGGTCGCGCGGCAAGGTGATGGTCGAAGCCGGCTGGCGCGCCGCCTACGGCGCGGTCGTGGAGTCGGCGGAGGCGCGGGCCGAGGACGAGGAGCGCGACCAGGATCTCCCGGCCCTGACGGAGGGCGAGGCCGTGCACTGCGACGCCGCCGAGGTGCTCGCGAAGCAGACCAAGCCGCCGGCGCACTACACCGACGCGAGCCTGTTGCGCGCCATGGAGACCGCCGGCAAGCTGGTCGAGGACGACGAGGCTGCGGAGGCGATGAAGGACTCGGGCCTCGGCACGCCGGCCACCCGCGCCGCCACGATCGAGCGGTTGCTGGAGAAGGAGTACGTCGAGCGGTCGGGCAAGGCGCTGCTCGCCACCGACCGCGGCATCGGCCTGATCACGGCCCTCGGCGATCTCCAGATCGCGTCGCCGTCGCTGACGGGTGCATGGGAGAAGCGCCTGATCGACATCGAGGCGGGTCGCGACGATCGTGCGGCCTTCATGCGCGACATCCGCTCCTTCACCGAGGAGACGGTGCACTGGTTCGCCGACAAGGACCGGTCGGCCATGCGCCAGCACCGGCGCGTGATCGGCGCATGCCCGCGCTGCGACGGCGAGATCGTCGAGCGGCCGCGAAGCTACTCGTGCACCTCGTGGAGGTCCAAGGACGAGCCCGGCTGCGGGTTCCAGATCTGGAAGCAGATCGGTGGGCGCACCATCACGCCCGACGAGGCAGCCGAGTACGTCCGGCAGGGCATCTCGGGCGATCAGATCCAGCCGGAGCGGGTCGTCATCGGAGCGTGCCCGACCCCGGACTGCGGGGGCGAGATCATCGAGCGGTCGCGCTCCTACGGGTGCACGTCCTGGCAGTCCAAGGAGGAGCCCGGCTGCGGCTTCGTCATCTGGAAGCGCGTCCGCGGTCAGGCGGAGGTGACGCCCGACATGGCGCGCGAGCTGCTCGCGACCGGCAAGACCAACGCGCGGGCCACCTCGCGCGAGCCGATCGGGAAGTGCCCCACCGAGGGGTGCGGCGGCGACATCGTCGAGAACAGCCGGGCCTTCGGCTGCACGTCGTGGAAGAGCCGGAGCGAGCCCGGGTGCGGCTTCGTCATCTGGAAGCGCCGCCGCGGCGTCGCGGGTGAGGTGACCCGGGAGCAGGCGGCGGAGATGCTGCGCACCGGCGATTATGCCGCGCCGGCCGCCAGGGCCGTGGCGAAGCCGATCGGCACGTGCCCGACCGAGGGGTGCGGCGGGGAGATCGTCGCCAACAGCCGTGGCTGGGGGTGCAACTCGTGGAAGAGCCGCAAGAACCCCGGCTGCGGATTCGTCATCTGGCGTCACCAGCGCGAGCTCGGCCGCGACCTGACCGAGGAGGAAGCCGCCGACCTGGTCGCCCGCGGCCTCTCCGAGCCCACTGCCTCGAGCGACGCCGCATGAGGCTCCTCGCCGTCCTCGTCATCGCCGTGCTCGCCGCCTGCGGCAGCAGCAGCACGGGCGGCAGCTCGTCCTCCACCGCCGCCGGCACGTCGCTCACCGTGACCGTCTGGCCCGACGGCTCGAAGCCCGATCACACGACGACCACCTTCACCGGTGCCGTCACCGCGGCAGACCTCGCCCCCGTGCCGTCCGGGTCGGCCTGCACGATGATCTTCGGCGGCCCCCAGAAGGCGACCATCACCGGCACCCTCGACGGCCAGCCCGTCAACGCCAGCTTCGAGCGCTCCAACGGGTGCGAGATCGCCCGCTGGGAGAACCTCGTGAAGCTCGGCGTCCTGCCCGCCCCGTAGCGAATGCAGGCCCACCCACGACAGCCGTCGAGCGAACGCAAGCTCCGGGACTGTCCCTTACGCGGAGCGCATGGAGTGGCCGGCACCCGACTGGGACAGTCCCCGTCCACAAGCCGCCGCTTCCTCACAGGCAGCGAGGCGATCGGAGCGTGCAGTCACCACGACGCCCGAGCGAACGGCGGCTACGCCATGGTGTCCAGGATCAGCGAGATGTGCTCCGGAGTCGTGCGGGGGTTGATGATGGCGAAGCGGGTGACGGTCTCGCCCGCGTGGACGGTCGGCATGACGAACGCGAAGTTCGCCTTCAGCTGACGGTCGGCCCAGTCGTGGTAGGCCGCGGGGCCCCAGCCGAGGCGGCGGAACACGACGACGGACAGGTCGGGCTCGTGCAGGAGCTCGACGTAGGTTCGCGAGCGGATGTCCTCGGTGGCGAGCCGGGCGACCTCGAGCGTCCGCTCGACGGCGGCGGCGTAGGCGTCGCGTGCCGTGGGCGGCGAGCGAGAACCAGAACGGCAGGCCGCGGGCGCGGCGCGACAGGTTGACGGCGTAGTCGGACGGGTTCCACTCCTCCGCGTTCTCGAGCACCTCGAGGTAGCCGGCCTTCTGCGTATGGGCGGCCCGTGCGAGGGAGGGATCGCGGTACAGCAGCGCGCAGGCGTCGAAGGGCGCGAACAGCCACTTGTGCGGGTCGACGATGAACGAGTCGCAGCGCTCGACGCCACGGAACCGGCTTCGCACCGACGGCGCGGCCAGCGCGGCTCCGCCGTAGGCGCCGTCGACGTGGAACCAGATGCCGTGCTCGGCGGCCGTGTCGGCGATCTCGTCCAGGCGGTCGATGATCCCGAAGTTCGTCGTCCCTGCGGTGCCCACCACGGCGAACACCCCGTCGCCGGCGTTCGCCAGCGCAGCTCGCAGTGCCGCCCCCGTCATGCGGCCCTCGTCGTCCACCGGGACGCCGACCACGTCGATGTCCATGACGGCCGCCGCGTGGTGGATCGACGAGTGCGTCTCGGTCGTCGCCGCCACCTTCCAGCGCGCCGGCGGCGGGCCGGAGCGCCGCGCGCGGGCGGCGTGGCGGGCGGTGACGAGCGCCGACAGGTTGCCGAGGGTGCCGCCCTGGACGAAGACGCCGCCGGCCTCGGCCGGCAGCCCCACGAGATCGGCGATCCATCGCAGCGCCTGGTTCTCGGCGTAGACGGCGCCTGACCCCTCGAGCCACGACCCGGCGTAGATCGACGATGCGCCGACGACGAGGTCGAAGAGCGTCGCGGCCTCGGTCGGCGCCGCGGGGATGAACGACAGGAACCGCGGGTTGTCGACCGAGATGCAGGCGTGGGAGAGCTCGTCGGCGAACAGGCGCAGCGCAGCGTCCCCGCCGAGGCCGTCCCGGGTGATGGTCTGCCCGACCAGCGCGTCGAGCTCCTCCGGGCTCTTGGGACCGTCGAGCGGGACCGGGTCGAGCCGGAGGCGGTGACGCGCGTAGTCGAGCACCGCCTGGGCCAGCCGGTCGGTCTCGTCGGTGTAGCTGTGCACGCTGCGAGTGTACGGTTTCCCGACCGGTGGAAGAGCAGACCCTCAGGCGCTACGTCGACCTCGTCGTCCGGTCCTGTCTGCGCGTGCCCGTCGGCGACGTGGTGGCAGTGCACGGCGAGCCGGCGCACCGCGACCTGCTCGTCGAGCTGGCGGCGGCGTCCTACCGCGCCGGCGCCCGCCTCGTCGACGTGCAGTTCGTCGAGCCGCGCGTGCGCCGTGCGCGCGTCGTGGAGTCCGATGCGAAGCACCTGGAGCTGGTGCCTCCGTGGTACGAGCAGCGCATGCGCTGGGTCGTCGGCGAGCGGGGCTCGTCGGTGTCGGTGAACGGGCCGTCCGAGCCCCGCCTGATGAACGGCACCGATCCGCTGCGCGCGGCGCGTGAGCGCACGACCCGGGTGCCGGGAACGAGGGCCTACGGGCGCGCGGTGCAGCGGGGCGACCTGCGGTTCTGCGTCATCGCCTGGCCGCTGGAGGGCTGGGCCGCGACCGCCTATCCCGAGCTGCCGGCAGCCGAGGCCGCCCGGCGCGTGAGCGACGACCTGGTCGGCTTCTGCCGGATCGCCGCCGCCGACCCGCCGGATGCCTGGGACGTGCACGTCGAACGGCTGGTCGGCCGCGCGCGCGCTCTCACCGGCCTCGACCTCGACCGGCTCCGTTTCCGGGGTCCCGCGATCGACCTCGAGCTCGGCCTCCCGCCCGGCAGCGTCTGGCTCGGCGGCGAGGAGCAGACGACCTACGGTGCGACGTTCCGCGCGAATCTCCCCACCGAGGAGGTGTTCACGAGCCCGGATCCCCGCCGGACGTCCGGCACGTTCGCCTGCAGCCGGCCCCTGACCCTCGACGGGCGGCGCATCGCGGGCATCCGCGGTCGCTTCCGCGGCGGGCGCCTGGTCGAGCTCGAGGCCGACGATCCTGCCGACCGCGACTACCTCGCGGCCCACGTCTCGCGTGACCGCGGTGCCGCCAGGCTTGGCGAGGTGGCGCTCGTGGACGCAGGGTCGCGGATCGGGGCGACCGGGCGTACCTACGGCATCACGCTGATCGACGAGAACGCCGCCTCGCACATCGCATTCGGCCACGGCTTCGACCTCGCCCGCCGGCCGGGCGCCGCCCGGGTCAACGGCTCGCGGATCCACACCGACGTCATGATCGGCGCACCCGACGTCGACGTCACGGGGTGGACGCGCGCCGGGCGTCAGGTGGCGCTGATCCGCGACGGCCTCTGGCAGGCCGAGCTGGAGGGCTGATCAGAGCCGCCCGGCCGCGATGATGCGGTCGAGGAACGCGCGCGTCTCGGGCTGCGTCGGCGCCGAGAACATCGCAGCCGGCGGCCCCTCCTCGATGATCCGGCCGTCGTGGAGGAAGCACACGCGGTGCGCGACATCCCGGGCGAAGCCCATCTCGTGCGTCGCGATGAGCATCGTCATCCCGCCCTCGGCCAACCCGCGCACGAGCGCCAGCACCTCGGACACGAGCACCGGGTCGAGCGCGCTCGTGATCTCGTCGAGCAGCAGCAGCCGGGGTCGCATCGCGAGCGCCCGCACGATCGCGACCCGCTGCTGCTGCCCACCCGAGAGCCGGTCCGGGTAGGCGCCGCGCAGATCCCACATGCCGATCCGCTCCAGGAGCTCGCGGGCGTGCCCGGCCGCGGTCTCCTTCGACTCGCCGAGCACCTGCCGCGGCGCGAGCGTGACGTTGTTCAGGACGGTCATGTGCGGGAACAGGTTGAAGGCCTGGAAGACGATGCCGATCTGCCGCCGGACGAGGTCCTCGCCAACGCCACCCGCCGTCAGGTCCTGCCCGTCGAACACGATCCGTCCCGCCTGCACCTGCTCGAGCAGGTTGATGCATCGCAGCAGGGTCGACTTGCCCGATCCCGACGCCCCGATCAGGCACACCACCGCGTGCTCGTCGAGGGCCAGGTCGACGCCGGTCAGCACCGGCGTCTCGCCGAACCGCTTTTCGAGCGCCGTGATCTCGAGCAGGGCCATCGGTCTCGGGTCCTACCCGGTCAGGGCGCGCTTCTTCGCGTCCCTGTCGGTCAGGTAGTCGGCCAGCCGCGCGAGCGGGATGGTGACCGCGATGTAGCACAGCGAGATGCCGGTGAGCGGCGCCGGCGTGAGGTGGTTGCCGGCATAGATGAACGCGGCCCGGAGGCCCTCCAGCACGCCGATGACGGACGCCAGCGCCGTGTCCTTCTGCAGCGAGATGATGTCGTTCAGGAGCGGCGGGATCACGCGCCGGATGCCCTGCGGCAGGACGACGAACCGCATCGACTGGGCATACGACAGCCCGAGCGAGCGGGCGGCGGCGACCTGCGACGGGTGGACGCTCCGGATGCCGGCCCGGTAGACCTCGCCCACGTAGGCGCCGTAGGACAGCGTCAGGGCGAGGACTGCCAGCTGGAAGAGCGAGAACCGCTGGAACCAGGGAACGGCGATCGGCAGCCCGAATCCGACCAGGTAGAACACGAGGATCGTCGGCAGCCCCCGGAAGACGTCGACGTAGATCGTGCCGAGGATCCGAAGCGGCCGGCCGGCCGGCCCCGGAGCCACCCGTGCGAGCGCGATGACCAGCGACCACAGCAGGACGAACACGGTCGAGACGATCCAGAGCTGCAGGCTCACCTGGAAGCCCTTCCAGACGTACGGCCAGCTGCCGGAGATCGCCCCCCAGTCGAAGAACTCGCCCATCGGGCGCCGCGGCTAGATCTCGGCTACTGGAGGACCGGGATGTTGGCCGTCTCGGGGGTGTACTTCTGCAGCAGCGGCGTGAAGAAGCCGGCGGCGTTGAGGGCGTCGACGATCTGCGTCGCGACGGGCGTGTTCGGGCTGCCCTTCTTGAGCACGATACCGTACTCCTCGCCGGTCTCCATCTGGCCGGAGACGACGCTGTCCTTGACCTTCTTCTGTCCGTCCAGCGCCTCGGTGATGTCGACGACGATGCCGTCCACCTGGTGTGCCTTCAGCGCCAGCCAGGCGGCCGTCGGGCTGTCGTAGACGCGAGCCTCCTTGGCCGGCTTCAGCGTGTTCGCGACGTAGTACTGGCCGGAGGAGTCCTTCGTCACGCCGAGCTGGAGGGTCTTGGCGGTGGCCAGGTCGGGGACGGTCGTCCCGCCGTTCACGAGCAGGCCCTGGTTGGTCTTGAAGTAGCCGGACGAGAAGTCGACCTTCTCCTTGCGGTCGTCGTAGATCGTCACGCCATCCACGTACAGGTCGCACGGGCAGTCCTTGCCGGCGATCGCCGCGTCGAACGGGAACTGCACCCACTTCACCGTGAGTCCACCGGCCTGCCGGGCGATCTCGTTGATCATCTCGACCTCGTAGCCGTTGTCGCTGATCTGCGAGTAGTCGTCGGCGATCACCATCGGCGGATCGGGCAGCTCCGTGCCGACCGTCAGCACGCCCGGCGTCATGGTCTGCAGGGTGTACTGCGGCGCGGTCGAGACGGAGGCGGCGACGCTCTCGGTCGAGGACGGGGGGCTGGTCGTCGTCGAAGTCGAGCTCCCGCCGCAGGCGGCGAACGCCGCAGCGGCGACAAGGGCCGATCCGAGCGAGATCACCGTACGCATTGCATTCCTCCCGTGCACCCGTTGAGGGGCGGGAGGGTAACGGATCAGTGCGCCGCGACCGACCGGACGTGCAGCCCCCAGGCAGCGCCGCTGGCGAACAGGGCGTCCACGTCGAGGTCGTCCGCCCAGCCCATCTCATGGATCTGCGGCTTGGCCTTGGTGCAGCCGTACACGGCCCGCCGTGGCAGGGCCTTCGGCCCCCGGGGCCGCCCTGGCGACTGCCGATCTCGCGCTTCCGCGGCCGCCTCGGCTGCCGGTCCCTCTGCGTAGCCCTTGCCCATCATGTGCTCCCTGATCGGGCGGCGGCCTTCGCCGCGCGCTTCTGCGCCTGGTAGGCCTGCAGTTCTTCTGGCGTCCCGACGGCGCCCAGGCACGGGTGCTCGGGCAGCCGCTCCTGGAGTCCCGGCAGATCCACGCCGTAGCGCCGGTTGAGCAGCGTCGCCAGCGACTTCACCTTCATCGCGCCGAACCCGGGCAGCGAGCCGATGCGGCGGAAGAGGTCGGCGCCGTCGGTCGCGTCCTGCCACACCCGGGCGCCGTTGCCGTCGAAATCGGCCGTGAGCGTCCCGGCGAGCGCCTGGATCCGTCCGGCCATCGCCTTCGGGAACCGGTGGATCGCGGGCCGCTCCGCGCAGACCGCCGCGAACGCCTCAGGATCCATCTCGGCGATGCGTGCCGGATCGAGGTGGCCGAGGCGCTCGCGCAGCACCAGCGGCCCCACGAAGGCCTTCTGCACGGGCACCTGCTGGTCGAGCACGAAGCCGATCAGCAGCGCATTCGGATCGCTCGCGAGCAGAGCATTGGCCCCCTCATCGTCGGTCCAGGGAATGCTCGCCGGCGCCATGGCCGTCACGTGCGGGCGGCCGTGGCCTCATCGAGGACGGCGTCCACTCGCTGGGTGGCCTCCTCCTCGTCGAGCCCGAATGCCGATGCGACCTCGAGTGAGAGGGCCCGGCGTGCCCGGTCGAGCAGCGTGCGCTGGGCATCGTTCAGCTTCTTCACGGCCGCGACTTCCAGCAGGTTGCCGATCGTGTCGATGATCGCCTCGAGGTCGCCCTCCGCGTAGCGCTCCTTCACGAGCCGACCGTCGCGGTTCCACGCGATCTGCTGGTAGCGGCCGGTGAGGATGCAGTCGAGGGCGTTGTCGAGCTCCTCCGTCGACGAGATCATGCGCATACCGCGCTCGTAGGCACGGGTGATCGGCACGGAGACGCGCATGTTCGCGTCAACGACGAACAACTCGATGAACAGCGCGCTCTGACCGAGCACGATCTTCTCGCCGAGCGCCTCGACGCGCGCGAAACCCTCCGCGCCGAAAATTACAATCTCGCCAACCTCAGGTGTCACCGCAGACGCCAAACGAACGCTCCTCTCGACCGTCGCGTCCGTGAAGGATAGCGAAACTTGCGATTCTGCCTCCACACTAGTGTCCCTTCCGGGATGCCGGCCCGGAGGGGCGATGCTACGCTCTGGGCCGTGAAGACCGTGCTGCGTTCGCTCCCGCTGGCCCTCATCGGGCTGCTGCTCGTCCCGGTGCTCGCGTTCGGCGCCGAGGAGCCGAAGATCGGCCAGGACGAGAAGGTCACCCAGGCCATGTTCGTCCTGATCGCCGTCGTCGTGCTTCTGCTCGGCATCGCCGTCTGGTTCGAGTCCCGCAAGGAGTACTAGCCTCAATCCACCGCGGTGCGGTGGATTGACGCGTAGACTGGACCGCGTGAGAACGGTTGCCGGCCTCGGAGTGCTGGCCGGCACTGCTGCCCTCCTGCTGGCAGCGGGCGCGGGTCCCGCCGAGGCTGCGGCGCGTCCCGATCTGACGGTGTCCGCCGGTACGGCACCGGCCACCGTCTCGGCGGCCGGTGTCCTCGCCGTGACGGCAAGGGTGCGCAACGCCGGGAAGGGAGCCGCGCGGGCGTCGACCCTCGGGGTCTACCTGTCGCGCGACCGGAAGGTCGGTAGCGATACCTCGCTCGGCTCCGTGCGGGTGCCCCTGCTCGGCGCCCTGTTGTCTGCGTCGTTGGACGCCGAGCTCGCCCTGCCGCGGACGCGCCGGCCCGGATCGGTCTACGTCGTCCTCTGCGCCGACGCCGGTCGTCACCTGCCGGAGTCGCGGGAGGCCAACAACTGCCTCGTCCTGCGCCGGGCGGTGCGGATCGTGACGGCGCGCCCCGAGCTCGCGGTCAGCGCCATCACCGCCCTCGGCGCCCCCTTGCGGGCCGACCGGGCGGGCACGGTGACCGTCACCGTCCGGAACCGCGGCGGTCGTCCTGCCAAGGCTGCGAGCCTGGTCGTGCTGCTGTCGACGGACGCCCGTCGCGATGCCGGTGATACGCCGATCGGGTCGCTGCGCGTCGCGGCGCTCGGCGCCCGGGCCCGGTCGGTTGGCCTCGGTCGCGCTGGACGTGCCCTTCTCGCTGCCGAGCGGCAGCTACGTGATGCTCGCGTGTGTCGGTACCGCGTGTCGCTCGGCGCCTCGCGTGAGCGTGGCCGATGTGGCGCTGGCGGCGCCGGCCGTCGGTACCGACCGGCCGACCGATTTCGCGGCCAGCACCGCGTTTCTGTACTCGGGCGACTCGCCGGCGCAGCAGGGCGTCACGGCGGGCGCCATCGCCGACGGCCGCGTCGCCGTCGTCCGTGGCCACGTCGTCGACCTCGCGGGGCAGCCCGTGCCCGGCGTGCGCGTCTCCGTGCTGTCCCACCCCGAGCTCGGTTTCACCAGGACGCGCCTGGACGGCATGTTCGACCTTGCCGTCAATGGCGGCGGCCAGCTCGACCTCGACTATCGGATTCCGGGCTACCTACCGGTGCAGCGATCGGACACGGTGCCGTGGCACGACTTCGTCGCCGTGCCCGATGTCGCGCTCACGCCGCTCGACGCGGCCGTGACCTCGATCGTCTCCGGCGCAGCAGGCTGGCAGGTGCACCGCGCCACGGCCGTCACGGACGCCGACGGCTCGCGACGGGCGACGCTCCTGTTCGCGCCCGGCACGTCGGCGAGCCTGAGGATGGCGAACGGGACGCTGCAGCCGGTGCCGGCCATCGCCGTCAGGGCGACCGAGTTCACCGCCGGGCCGACCGGACTCGACGCCATGCCCGGTGCGCTGCCGCCGTCCAGCGGCTACACGTACGCGGTCGAGTACACCGCGGACGAGGCGATTGCGGCGGGCGCGGTGGGCGTGACATTCAGCCAGCCGGTGGTCACGTACACCGAGGACTTCGTGGGCTTCCCCGTCGGCACGGCGGTGCCGGCGGGGACCTACAACGCCGGCCAGGGCCGCTGGGAGGCCGACCCGAACGGCTGGGTCGTGCAGGTCGTCTCCATCGCCGCCGGAAGGGCCGCGCTCGACATCGACGGCGACGGGGTCGCCGACCCGGATCTGACGGCGCTCGGCATCACCAGCGACGAACTCGATCAGCTCGGCGCGCTCTATCCGATCGGCGCGAAGTTGCTGCGGGTGCCGACCTCCCACTTCTCGAGCAGCGACTACAACTGGCCGTTCGGACCGCCGACCGGGTCGACGGCGCCGGGCGGTGCGCCCCAGAACGACGCTCCCGGCACGACGTGCCGCGCCGGCTCGATCATCATCTGCGAGTCCCAGACGCTCGCCGAGCGTGTGCCGGTCGCGGGCACGCCCTACGCCCTCGTCTACGCCTCCGATCGGGTCCCGGGCCGCACGGCGTCGCGGTCGCTCGAGATCCCGCTGCGGCCCGCCACCATGCCGCTGGTGCCCAACGCGATCCACGTCGTCATCAGGGTCGCCGGACAGACCATTCAAGAGGACTTCCCGCCGACGGCCCTGTCGACGACGTTCACGTGGGATGGCCGCGACGCATACGGCCGCGCCATCGACGGCTGGGTGCCGGTGACGGTGCAGATCGGGTACGAGTACTTCGGCCAGTACTACGCGACCCAGGCCGACAAGGCCAGGGCATTCGGTGCGTTCTCCGGGGTGCAGTTCACACCCGGCCCGCCGCCGCCCCCGCTGGCCCGCAGGTCCCGGCGCCTGCAGGCGTCGACGACGATCAGAGTGCGCCGTCCGATCGTGATCTGGAAGGAGTGGCACACCAGCGTCGGCGGATGGGACCTCCGCGGCCTCGGGCTCGGCGGCTGGGTGCTCGACCCGATGGAGATCTACGACCGCGACGGCGGTGTGCTGCTGAACGGCGACGGTACGAGTGAACGGGCCGACCGCAAGGCGTATGCCGCGGTCTCGCTGCTCGCCGGGTGGAACGGCTCGGGCAGCGCCGGCGGGTTCGCCGGGGACGGCGGCAGCGCCGTCGGTGCGCGGCTGTCGAGTCCGGACGGCGTGGCGGTAGCGCCGGACGGCACGGTCTACGTCGCCGACACCGGCAACGGCCGCGTGCGCCGGATCGCGACCGACGGCACGATCACGACGGTCTACGGCGGCGCGGCGTGCCCGGCGCCATCGTGCCGACCTGCTGACGTCGCGATCGGGACGGACGGCTCCCTCTACGTTGCAGACACGAACCGCCACGTCGTGGTCCGGCTGACGACCGGCGGCGGCGAGACGCTGGTCGCCGGCAACGGCACCACGACGTACTCCGGTGATGGCGGGCCGGCGACATCGGCAGGCCTGCAGCTGCCCGCGGCGATCGCGGTCGGGCCGGACGACGCCGTCTGGATCAAGGACACGGGCCTCGCGAACGAGGCGCGCATTCGGCGGGTGGCGCCGGACGGCACCATCGCGACGGCGATCGGCGGCGGGCCCGCCCCGCCGGCCGGGAATCCCTACGGCGACGGGCTGGCGGCGACGGACGTCCACCTCGGCAACGGCGATGTCGGGCTGGCGGTGGGGCCGGACGGCACGGTCTACGTCGTCGACCCGTCCCCGGTGTTCTTCATCAGGGCGGTCGGCACCGATGGCATCTCGCACCGGTTCGCGGGGGGCGGCCCGGTCGGGCCGGGCGTGGGCGACGGCGGGCCGGCGGTCGACGCGAAGCTCGGCCCTACGTACTCGCTGGCGGTCGGCCCCGACGGCTCGGTGTACATCGGCGAGGCTGCGAGGCTGCGGCGGGTGGCGCCGGACGGCACGATCTCGACGGTCGCCGGCAACGGTACGGGCGGCGGCTACGCCGGTGACGGCGGCCCGGCCGGGAGCGCGCTCGTCTTCCAGATCGGCGCGATCGCGATCGCGCCGAACGGCGACGTGGTGTTCGCCGATCGCAGCAACCACCGGCTCCGAGTCGTGCGCAGCGTGCTGCCGAACGCGACCGCCGGCGAGCTGGCGCTGGCCTCGGCCGACGGTGCCGAGATCTACCGGTTCGACGCCGCCGGGCGGCACGTGGCGACGCTCGACGGGCTGACGGGGACGACGCTCGAGACGCTCGCCTACGACGCGGCCGGCCGGCTCGTGACGCTCACCGACCGGCACGGCCTGACCACGAAGGTCGAGCACGACGGGTCGGGGCGGCCGACGGCGATCGTCGCGCCCGGCGGGCAGCGGACCGTGCTGACAGTCGATGGCGACGGGTTCCTGCAATCGATCTCGGACCCCGCAGCCCACACCATGCAGCTCGCGTCCGTCGGGCATGCGGGCCTGCTCGCGACGCTCGCCGACCCGCGCGGCAACGTCCACCGGTTCGGCTACGACGCGCTCGGGCGCCTGCAGCAGGACCAGGACCCGGCGGGCGGCGTTCAGACGCTGACGCGGAATCTGCTGACGGACGGCGTGGAGGTGACGGTGACGACGGCTCTCGGCCGCCAGACGCTCTACCGGACGGAACTGATGCCGGACGGCAGCGCGCTGTATCGCACGACGGCCCCGTCCGGCGCGGTCAGGGAGACCGTCGAGAACCCTGACGGCACGGTGCGCACCACCTTCCCCGACGGCCGCATCGAGGACCTGACGACCGGGCCGGACCCCCGCTTCGGCGAACGGGTCGCGCTCGTGACGAGGGACGTGGTAACGGAGCCGTCCGGTCCGACGGCGACGTTCACGGCGCAGCGGACGGCCACGATCGCATCCGGGGGCGGCGTCGCGACCCTGTCCGACTCCGTCTCCGACAACGGTGCCACGTGGACCTTGAACTACGTCGGGGCGGCGCACACGTTGACGCTCGCGAGCCCGCAGGCCCGGACCGTCGTCGAGACCATGGATACCCGCGACGACGTCGT
Organism: uncultured Actinomycetes bacterium; assembly: GCA_963779685.1. Lineage (GTDB taxonomy): Bacteria > Actinomycetota > Thermoleophilia > Gaiellales > F1-60-MAGs149 > CAVZZG01. The sequence goes on along the minus strand of CAVZZG010000003.1, from coordinate 1,902,362 downwards.
CTCGGTGCAACAGGGCACGCTGACGCCGACGACGGCCACCTACGACGCCCGCGGGCGCATGACGCACGTCGAGCAGGGAGCGGTCGCGCGCGATCTGGCGTACGACACGGCCGACCGGCTCGTCGGCGTCACCGACGCGGTCGGCCATGCCACCCACTACGGCTACGACGCAGCCGGCCGGATCACGTCCCAGACGACGCCGTCCGGGCGTGTCTTCACCCTGGCGCGCGACGCGTCCGGCGATGTCACGCAGATCGGCATGCCCGGCGGCGGCACGCACACGATCGCCCGTGACCCGCTCGGGCGGCTCGCGTCCTACACGGCGCCGGGCCGCAGCGCCCTCACGATGGCCTACACGGCGGACGGCGAGATCGGCAGCGTCACCGGGGCCGACGCCCGCGTGATCACCCCGGGCCACGACGCCGCCGGCCGCGCCACGGGCGCCGCATTCCCCGAGGGTTCCGTCGCGCTCGCCTACGCCGACCTCACCGACCGCGTGACGAGCGCGACCGCGACGCCGGGCAGCGGCACGGCCCAGTCCTCGGCCTTCGAGTACAGCGGCGACCTCGTCACCCGCGACAACCAGTCCGGGGCCGCCAACGGCGACTTCCGCTACACGTGGACGAACAGCCTCGACGTCGGCTCATGGAGCCTCGACAGCGTCCCGTCGACGACCACCCACGACCTCGACCGGCGTGTCACGGGCGACGGGCCGTGGACCCATGCGCTCGACGCCAACGGCCTCGTCACCAGCATCGCAAACAGCGCCGACGGAACCGACGCCATCACCTACCAGTACGACGCGCTCGGCCGCCTGACGCGCCGGGCCGTCAACGTGAACGGCACGGTGGCGTTCCAGGTCGACCTCGGCTACGACGCCGCCGGCCGCGTGGCCAGCCGTACCGACACGATCGCCGGCACCCCGGCCGCCAGGGCCTACGTGTACGACGTCGATGGCCGGCTGACGGGCGTGTCGGGCACGGGTGAGACGTCGAGTTACACGTACGACGCGCACGACAACCTGACGAGCTCGCCAGCCGGAACGTCGACCTTCACCGCCGACGATCGCGTCGCCGGAGTCGACGACGTCTACGGCGCCGACGGACGCCTGACCAATCGCGGGAGCGACAGCTTCGTATACGACGCGCGCGGGGACCTGCTGTCCGCCGTCGGGAACGGCACGAACGTGACCTACGACTACGACGCCGAAGGGCGGCGTGTCACGCGCACCGCCGGCGGCGTCACGACCGAGTACCTCTACGGCAACCTCGCGCGCCCGTTCCAGGTCACCGCCACGAAGCAGGGAGGGGTGACCACCATCTACCGGTACGACGACGACGGCAACCTCGCCGCCTTCGAGCGCTCCGGCACCCGGTACCTGGTGGCGACCGACCTGGTCGGCTCGCCGCTCGCGGTCTACGACGCCTCGTCCGTCACCCCGGTCCTGACACGGAGCTACGACGCCTACGGCCGGGTCACGCCGCTCACCGGCTCACTCGACCTGCCGATCGGCTTCGCCGGCGGCCTGGCGGACCCGGCAACGGGCCTCGTGCGGTTCGGCTACCGGGACTACGAGCCCGAGAGGGGGCGCTTCACCGCCCCCGACCCGAGCCTGTACGACGGCGGCCAGTACAACCTCTATGCGTACGTCGGCGGCGACCCCGTGTCGGGCACCGATCGGTGGGGCCTGGGCGACGGTCAGGTGTGCGCCTTGAACGACAAGGCCCTCATCAACGAGGGACAGGCACTGCGGCGCGAGCTCCAGTCGCACGCCCATGACGACCCGCACTCGGTGAAGCAACTGCTGCAGCGCCAGGACCTGCTGCGCAGGATGCAGGACCTGACCAATTACGTCACGCCGCAGGGCATGAACGACCACCGGCCGCTCGAAAACCACGCCCTCTCGTCCTCCGGCGCCGCAACCAGGGGCTAACGACGGCGGAGGACGCGTTCGTCGCCGACGCGGCGGGTGATGCCGTCGCTGTCCATCCGCTCCAGCAGCGCCTGCGCCCACCTCCGCGAGGTGCCGGTGGCGTCGCGCAACTCGGCCAGCGTCACCACGCCTCGTGCTGCGCAGCGCTCGCGCACGATCGCCACGCAATCGTCGTAGGCCTCCCTCGTCACCACCAGCCCGTCGGGAAGTCGCACGACCCGGCCCTCCCGCTCCAGCACGACCACCAGCGCCCGGCCGGCCGCGTCGTCCAGCCCGAGCCGCGGGAGGATCTCCTCCAGGCGGGGCGGCGAGTACGGGGTCGCAGCGAGTTCCTCGACGATGGTCTCCGCGGCCCGGCCCGCCGCAGCGGAGGTGGCGGCCGCGCCGGGCGCGAGCGCCTCGCCGCCGTCGCGCTCGAGGATGCCGTCGGCCGCCAGCCGCCGCAGCAGGGGGTCCCGCCACGGCGCGTCGGGCACCAGCGCGCCCAGCGCGATCCCGGGCGCCATGGGCGAGGCCTCGGCCCGGGCTGCCAGCCGCCGGCGTGTCTCGTCGGCGAGGCGCTCGTACGCGTCCCGGGCCAGCACGTGGTCGGCAAGGTCGATCAGGCGGCCGGCGTCCCGCAGCCGATCGATCGCTCCGGCGACCTCCGCCTCCTCCAGCAGTCCTCTCGCAACGACATCGACGGGCTCGACCGGCTCCTGGGCCTCGGCCAGGAGGATCGCGTCCGGGTCGCCCGCGGCGAGCACTTCCAGGCGGGCGGTCGCCGCGGCGTGGCGCGGCGGCGCCGGGTCGAGGACCTCCGCGCCGGCGACGGTGTCCGGCGGCGCGAGCGCACGGATCACCGCCCGGTCGCCACGGACGGTCGCGAGCGGCTCCTCGAGCCGCAGCTGTGCGAACGCGGACTCGCCGGGGCCGATCCGCTCGGCGCCGATCAGCACGACGCGAGCCGCCACCACGGCCGTGCCGTGGAGCACCTCGACGTGGTCGGAGTGGCGCACCTCGCGCGCGACGCAGCGGAGGGCGACGTCGAGCCGGTAGCTCGCGGGCGCCGGCGCGCCGGCCACGAGCATGGCGCCGCGCCGCACGTCACCGCGCTCGACGCCGACCAGGCTCACCGCCGCCCGGCCGCCGCCGGAAATGGCAGACCGGTCCTCTTCGTGGACCTGCAGCGACCGGATCCGGCCGATGGCGCCGCCGGGCTGAACGGTGACGCGGTCGCCGACGGTCAGCGATCCCGACCAGAGCGTGCCAGTCACCACCGTGCCGATGCCGTGCAGCGAGAAGACCCGGTCGACCGGCAGGCGGGCACGGCCGCCGCGATGAGGTCGCTCCGCCTCGGCGACGCGGGCCAGCGCCACGCGGAGCTCTTCGAGGCCGGTGCCGTCGCGGACACTGACCTCGATCACCGGTACGCCGGCCAGCGCCGTGCCTTCCACCGCGGTGTCCACATCCTCCCGGGCGAGGGCTGCGCCCTCGTCATCGACGAGGTCGCGCTTCGTGAGCGCGATCGCGCCTCGCGTCACGCCGAGCAGGTCGAGGATCGCGAGGTGCTCCCGTGTCTGCGGCATGACGCCGTCGTCACAGGCGATGCACACCAGCGCGAGGTCGATGCCGGTGGCGCCGGAGACCATCGTCCGCACGAACCGCTCGTGGCCCGGCACGTCGACGACCGAGAGCGTGCGGCCATCGCCGAGCTCGAGTTCCGCGTAGCCGAGCGCGATCGAGATCCCGCGCCGGCGCTCCTCCTCGAGCCGGTCGGTGTTGGTGCCCGTGAGCGCCGTGACCAGCGCGGTCTTGCCATGGTCGATGTGCCCCGCGGTGCCGAGCGTCCGGAGCGTCACGGGCGGACGGCAGCCAGGGCGGCGACGACGGCGTCGACCTGAGCGTCGAAGATCGTGCGGGCGTCGAGCAGGAGGCGGCCGTCCTCGACGCGCGCTATGACCGCCGGTTCGCCCGTCCGCAGGGCCGCGGCCAGCGCGCCGTGGGGGTCGGCGACGGCGCAGGCAGCGCTCTCGATGGCGAGCGTCGGCAGCGATCCGCCGCCCACGCGTGCCTCCGTCGCCACGACCTCGCCGCCGCAGGCGGTGGCGATCCGCGCGGCGCGCGCCCGCACCAGGTCGAGGGGCTCGTGGGCCATCCGCAGGACGGGGATGGCTGCGCGCGCGAGGTCCGGGTCGCGATGCAGGCGGAGCGTCGCCTCGAGGGCTGCGGCGGCCAGCTTGCCGATCCGCAGCGCCCGGGCCAGGGGATGGCGCCGGACCCGCTCGACCAGGTCCGCGCGGCCGGCGATGATGCCCGCCTGCGGCCCGCCCAGGAGCTTGTCCGCCGAGAAGCACACCAGCGAGGCACCGGCCGCGATCGCGTGCGCCGCATCCGGCTCGCCGGCCAGGACCGGATCGGGCACGAGCAGGCCGGAGCCGAGGTCGTCGAGGACCGGCAGGCCATGGCGCGCGCCGAGCTCGGCCAGCGCGGCGATCTCGACCTCCTCGGTGAAGCCCACCACCCGGAAGTTGGATGGATGGACGCGCAGCAGCAGCGCCGTATCGGCTGACAGCGCACGCTCGTAGTCGCGGATCGTGGTGCGGTTGGTGGCGCCGACCTCGACCAGCCTGGCGCCGGTGGCGGTGAGGATGTCGGGAATGCGGAAGCCGTCGCCGATCTCGACCAGCTGACCGCGAGAGACGATCACCTCCCGGCCTGCCGCCAGCGCGCTCAGCACCAGCACCAGCGCGCCGGCGTTGTTGCCGACGGCGAGCCCGGCCTCGGCTCCGGTGAGCTCGCACACCAGCGGGGCGATCGCGTCCTGCCGGGAGCCCCGGCCGCCGGAGGCGAGGTCGAGCTCGAGGTTGCTGTAGCCGGCGGCGATTGCGGTGGCCGCGGTGACGGCGTCCGCGGCCAGCGGCGCCCGGCCGAGGTTCGTGTGGACGATGACGCCCGTCGCGTTGACGACGCTGCGGAGATGGGGCGCCTCGCCGGCCAGCGCCTCGGCGGCAACGGCCGCTGCCGTTGGGGCATCCGCGCCGCCGGCGACCGCGGCGCGGTGCCGCGCGAGCACGTCCCGCGCCGCTGCCGCGGCAACGGCATGCCCGGCCCGGCTCGCCAGCAGGACCGCGTCGGGCTGGCGCAGCACGAGGTCGACCGAGGGCAGCGCGCGCAGCTGGTTCGCCATGCCCGAAGTGTATGGTTCTCGCCGTGCTGTTCCGGGTCCTCGCCACGCTGACGGCGGCGCTCCTCCCGGGTGGCGACCACACCGCGGTGCTCGCCCGCACGGCGCCGCCGCCCCTCGTGATGACGGCCGCGGCGGGAGCCGGCACGTTCCGGCCCCGGCTGACGGCGCGGGCGTACATCGCCATCGACCGGCGCACCGGCGCGGTGCTGCTCGCCCGCAACCCCGACCTCAAGCGCCCGATCGCGTCGCTGACGAAGATCATGACCGGGGTGCTCACGGCGGAGGCCGGGGGCCTCGACAAGAAGGTCCGCGTGCCACTCGCGGCGACCCGGGTCGAGCCGGTGCGGGACGACCTTCGCGCCGGCCACTACTATCGCCGGGGGTTGTTGCTGAGGTCGGCGCTGATGGTGTCCGCCAACGACTCGGCCTACACCCTCGCCGCGAACCTCGGCGGCGGTCGTCTCGAGCGGTTCTACGCGACGATGAACGCCGCGGCGCGGGAGCTCGGCATGACCGACACGCATTACTGGAGCCCGAACGGGCTCGACGACGTCCACAACTGGTCGAGCGCTCGCGACCAGGCCCTCGTCGCGCGCTACGCGCTCGAGGATCCCGTGTTCGCGCAGGTGGTCTCGACTCGCGAGGTGTCGGTTCCGTGGGCCAGGCCGGTGTACCGCAAGATCTACCAGAACCACAACCGCATGCTGTTCTCCTACCCGGGCACCTACGGGGTCAAGACCGGCTACACCATGGCGGCCGGCGGCTGCCTCGTGGTCGCCGTCCGGCGCCACGGACATGACGTGATCGCCGTCGTGCTCGGGTCGCGGAACATCTGGCAGGACATGCCGAGGCTCGTCGATGCGGCCCTCGCCCGGGCGTCCTGAGCCTGGTCTACGGGGTCGCTGCGCGGGCGTAGGCGTCGCCCGCGCGCTGGGCCTCGGCGGCCGCGGCGATCAGCTGGCGGTCGGCCGCCCGGAACCCCGCGGGATCGTCGTGCCGCGCCGCCCGGACGATGTCGCGCATCGCCGCGTCGAGGTGCGCCCAGGCCGCGCGGAGGAGCCGGTCGGCGGCGGCGAGGCCGGTTGGAGGCGGCACCCGGGAGGCCGCGGCCACCGACCGGGCGAACCCGGCCCGGGCACTGGCCAGGCGGCGGGCGTCGCGCCGGAGCCGATCGCCCGTGACGTCGGCGAGGACCGTGCCGAACGCCCCGAGGGCCGTCGACACCTCCAGCACCGTGCTGTCGTAGGCCGAGAAGGCGGCGTCGTCGATCACGGCAGTTGCCGTCGGCGCCGGATGCGTCGAGACTGGCGACGCGGGCGGCCGGTCGGCCGAGCACGCGCCGGTGGCGACCGCGAGCATCGCCGCTGTCAGGGCCGCGGGACGGCCGACCACTCCATCCCGGCCACCAGCGCGGCCGCGAGCCCGAAGTAGACGATGGCGATCGTGAGGCGCTGCAGCTTCGTGACCCGGTAGTAGGCGAGCGTCTCGGGCCGCTTGTCGTGGAGCTCGCGGATCCGGCGGTACGCGTCGAGCCCGCCGAGCACGAGGATCAGCCAGCAGGATCGCGTTCGGGAAGCGGAAGAACAGGAACGCCAGGCCGCCGAGGCCGGCGAACCAGACGTACGGGTGGAGCGCAGCCGCGGCCCGGCCGCCGTCGAGCGGCGTGATCGGCGCGAGGTTGAAGAGGTTCAGGAAGAAGCCGGTGTAGGCGACGGCCCTCAGCATCTGCGAGTGCTGCTCCTGGGCGACGATCGCCATGGCGACGCAGCCGAGGCCGCCGAGGATCGGGCCGGCCAGCCCGACCTTGGCCTCCACGTACGCGTTCTTCGGGAGACCGCGCATGCCGACCACCGCCCCCATGAACGGTATGAACATCGGCGCCGTCGCCGAGATCCCCTCGCGGCGCAGCTGAATGACGTGCCCGAGCTCGTGGACGAACAGGAGCAGCACGAACAGCGCTGCGAACGGCCACCCCCAGAACAGCGCGTACAGGCCGATCGAGACCAGGGCGCTGAACGCCGTCCCGAGGAACTTGATCTTCGGCAGCAGGAAGATCAGGGCTTTCAGCTTCACGGCCCACTTCGCGGCCATGATCACGACGATCGCGAAGGGACCGAGCGCCTTCCGTGCGCGGCCGTGCCACGCGGGCACCGGCTCGGGCATCATCGGCGGCGCCGTCACGGGACCGGCGACGGCGGCAGTCTCCTGGGCGATGACGGTGAACCCCCCGGACCGGCGGCAGAAGTCGGCGAAGCGCTGCAGACCTTCGGCATCGTCGGCATCGTGCTCCCCGGCGGCCTCGTCGGCGGCGAACCACGCCATCCGCGCCGCCTGTGCCTCGGTCACGTGCACGCCCGGGGCCTGGCGCCAGGCGTCGATCAACGTCTCGTGGAACGCCTCCCGGTCGTGCATCAGATCGAGCGTGGCGAACCACGCCGAAGCGGGGACGGGCACCGGCGCACCGGTCGCCGGGGCGAGTACGAGACTGGTCACGACCCCTGCCCGATCCACTGCGCCCCGTCCAGGTAGAACTCCTTCTTCCAGATCGGCACCGACTGCTTGAGCGTGTCGATGGTCTCGCGGCAGGCGGTCATCGCCTGTCCGCGGTGGGCGGCGCTGCAGGCGATGGCGACGGTCGTCTCCCCGATCGCGCAGCGGCCGCCGCGGTGGACGACCGCCATGCCGAGCAGGTCGTTGCGCGTCGTGACCTCGCCCGCGATCCTGGACAGCTCGGCCAGGGCCAGCTCCGGGTAGATCTCGTACTCGAGCCGGTCGACGTCGCGGTCGCGGCTCGCGTCGCGGACGGTGCCGGAGAACGTGGAGATGGCCCCGGCGCCGGGGTGGCCGACGCGGCGGACGAGGTCGGCGAGATCGATCGGGTCGTCCGTGATGGCGACGTACGGCTCGGTGGCCCCGCCCGACACGGGCGGGATGAACGCCAGCACGTCGCCGTCTGCCAGCGTCGTGGAGCGGTCGGCATACCCGTGGTTCACCGCAAGGGCGATGCCGGGCGGTTCCGGGCCGATGTCGAGCGCCGCCCAGACGTCGCCGGCAGTGGCGCCGTCCGGGACGTCGACCTCGACCGTGCTCGACCCGGCACGCTCGCGCAGCATCGCGAACAGGCGGACGCGGACGCGGATCATCGGGGGCAACGCCTCTTCACGGCCCCAGGATACCCCGCAACTGGCTAGCCTTCGGTGGTGGCGGTCGAGCGCGTCAACGAGTCCGGGATCCCGATCCCGCCCGTCGCGGAGCCGGCTCCCGGCGGCGAGCTGGGCGAGCCGGGCACGTTCCCGTTCACCCGTGGCATCCGCGCGGATGGGTACCGCTCCCGTCCATGGACGATGCGCCAGTACGCCGGCTTCGCCTCCGCCGAGGAGACGAACGAGCGGTTCCGGCTCCTGCTCGACCGCGGGCAGACCGGCCTGTCGGTCGCCTTCGACCTGCCGACGCAGCTCGGTCTCGACTCCGACGACCCGCAGGCACTCGGCGAGGTGGGTCGCACGGGGGTCGCGATCGACTCGGTCGAGGACCTGCGCCTGCTGTTCGACGGGATCGCGCTCGACGGCGGCGTGTCCACCTCCATGACGATCAACGCGCCGGCCGCGCTGCTCCTGCTCCTGTACGAACTGGTCGGGACGGAGGCCGGAGCCGACCCGGCCGAGCTACGCGGGACGATCCAGAACGACATCCTCAAGGAGTACTGCGCGCGCGGCAACTACATCTTCCCGCCGCGCCCGTCGATGCGCCTGACGACCGATACGTTCGCCTATGCGGCGGCCCGGTTGCCCCGGTTCAACACCATCTCGATCTCCGGCTACCACATCCGCGAGGCCGGCTCGACGGCGGTGCAGGAGCTCGCCTTCACGCTCGCGAACGGCATCGCCTACGTCGAGGCCGCGCTGAGCGCAGGCCTGGCCGTGGACGACTTCGCGCAGCGTCTCTCGTTCTTCTTCAACGCCCACAACGACGTGTTCCAGGAGATCGCCAAGTTCCGTGCGGCGCGGCGGATGTGGGCGCAGATCATGCGCGACCGGTTCGGCGCACGCGACCCCCGCAGCCAGATGCTGCGCTTCCACGCCCAGACCGGTGGTTCGACGCTCACCGCGCAGCAGCCCGAGGTGAATCTCGTGCGGGTGGCCATCCAGGCCTTCGCCGCCGTCGCCGGCGGTGCGCAGTCGCTGCACACCAACGGTTTCGACGAGGCGCTGGCGCTGCCGACCGAGCACGCGGCCACGCTCGCCCTCCGCACGCAGCAGGTGCTGGCCTTCGAGGCCGGGACGACCGCCACCGCCGATCCCCTCGGCGGTTCGTACTACGTCGAGATGCTCACCGACGAGCTCGAGCGGCGCGCCGTCGACCTGATCGCGGAGGTCGACCGCCGCGGCGGCTCCGTCGCCGCGATCGAGGAGGGCTTCATCCAGGACCAGATCGAGGACTCTGCCTTCGCCTACCAGGGCGGCGTCGAGCGGGGCGAGATCGTCGTGGTCGGCGTCAACCGCTTCCAGGACGACTCCCGCGCCGAGCCCGAGCTCCACCGCCTCGACCCCGCCGCCGAGCAGCGCCAGATCGACCGCACCAATGCCGTCCGCGCCGGCCGCAACGCGGCCGCGGTCGACCAGGCCCTCGCCGCCGTCCGCGCCGCCGCCGACTCCGCCGACACCAACCTCCTTCCGCCGATGCGCGATGCCCTCGCCGCCCGCGCCACGATCGGCGAGGTCTGCACGATCCTCCGCGCCGCCTGGGGCACCTACGACGCGACCAAGTCGCGGCTCTAGCTCGACGGTCGTGGTGCGCGAAGGGGAGTGAGGCGGGGTACGATCTCGCCGCGATGACGGATCGGCACGCGCAGCACACGACCGCCGAGCGGCTCGCGCACCTGGACGAGCTGGTGGGGCGGGTCGAGGAGGGCGACCCGGCAGCGGTGGCGAAGCAGAGGGCCCGCGGGAAGGGGACGGCGCGCGAGCGGATGACGGCGTTGTTCGACGGCGGGACGTTCGCGGAGCTCGACCGGTTCGTCCAGCACCGCAACCCGAACTTCGGGATGCTGAACAAGCGGCCGTACGGCGACGGCGTGGTAACGGGGCATGGCCTGGTGAACGGCCGCCGGGTGTTCGCCTTCTCGCAGGATTTCACGGTCTTCGGCGGATCGCTGGGCGAGGTCTTCGCCGAGAAGATCTGCAAGGTCATGGACATGGCCATGCGCTACGGCTGTCCCGTCGTCGGCATCAACGACTCCGGCGGGGCCCGCATCCAGGAGGGCGTCGTCTCGCTGGCGGGTTACGCGGACATCTTCGTCCGCAACGTCGATGCCTCGGGCGTCGTGCCGCAGATCTCGCTCGTGATGGGCCCGTGCGCCGGCGGCGCCGTGTACTCGCCTGCGATCACCGACTTCGTGCTGATGGTTCGCGGCACGTCGCACATGTTCATCACCGGCCCGGAGGTCGTGAAGACCGTCACCGGCGAGGACGTCTCGATGGAGGACCTCGGCGGCGCCGACACCCACGCCACTCGATCCGGCGTCGCGCACCTCGTCTGCGACACCGAGGCGGACTGCATCGCCGAGGCCCGCGCGCTGCTGTCGTTCCTACCCGACAACAACCTCGAGCCGGTGCCGTGGGTGCGTACGGCCGATCAGGCCGGCCGGCTGTGCCCGGAGCTCGACACCATCATCCCGGACGCCCCGAACAAGCCCTACGACATGAAGCAGGTCATCGCCGCGGTGGTGGACGAGGGCGACTTCCTCGAGATCCAGTCGGCCTTCGCCACCAACATCGTCTGCGGCTTCGCGCGCCTCGACGGTCACGCCATCGGCATCGTCGGCAACCAGCCGGGTCAGCTCGCGGGCGTGCTCGACATCGCCTCGTCCGAGAAGGCCGCGCGGTTCGTCCGCACCTGCGACGCGTTCGGCGTGCCGCTGGTGACCCTCGTCGACGTGCCGGGCTTCCTGCCCGGGACGAGCCAGGAGTGGGGCGGGATCATCCGCCATGGCGCGAAGCTGCTCTACGCCTACGCCGAGGCGACGGTGCCGAAGCTCACGCTCATCACCCGCAAGGCCTACGGCGGCGCCTACGACGTGATGGGCTCCAAGCACGTCCGCGCCGACTTCAACTTCGCCTGGCCGACGGCGGAGGTGGCGGTGATGGGCCCGGACGGCGCCGTCAACATCGTCTTCCGCAAGGAGCTCGCCGAGGCGGACGACCCGATCGCGAAGCGCGCGGAGCTGGTCGACGACTACAAGGCGCGGTTCGCCAATCCGTACAGCGCGGCCGAACGCGGCTACGTCGACGACGTCATCCAGCCGCGCGACACGCGCCGAGTGCTGTGCGAGGCCCTCGCGGCCTCCCTGACGAAGCGGGTGGAGCGGCCGAAGCGCCGCCACGGCAACATCCCGCTGTGAGCTTCGACTTCGAGATCACGCCCGATCCGGAACCCGACGAGGCAGCAGCGGTGATCGCCGTGCTCGAGCAGCTGATCGCCGCCGACGGCGCGTTCGACGCACCACGCGCCTACACCAGCGAGTGGCGCCGCGCGGCGATGGCGGAGCCCGCCGAGTGACCGGGTTCCGGCGGGTGCTCGTCGCGAACCGCGGCGAGATCGCACTGCGCGTGTTCCGCGCCTGTCGCGAGCTCGGCCTCGGTTGCGTCGCGGTCTACTCCGAGGCCGATGCGGACGCGCTCCACGTCCGCCGCGCCGATGCGGCGTACCTGATCGGGCCCGGCGCTCCGGCCCTGTCGTACCTCGACCACGACCGGGTCATCGATGCCGCCCTCAAGGCCGGTGCCGACGCCATTCATCCGGGTTACGGCTTCCTGGCCGAGAACGCCGCGTTTGCGCAGCGCTGCACCGACGCGGGCCTCGTCTGGGTCGGTCCGCCGCCGGCTGCGATCGAGGCCATGGGGTCGAAGATCCGAGCCCGCGAGATCATGCAGGCCGCCGGCGTCCCGATCGTGCCCGGCACGACCGAGCGCGTCACCGACGTCGACCGCGTGGTCGCGCTCGGCGCGCAGTTCGGCTGGCCGATCGCGCTCAAGGCCGCGGCGGGCGGCGGCGGCAAGGGGCTCAAGGTCGTGCTCGCGCCAGCCGAGGCCGAACGCGCCCTCGAGTCGGCCCAGCGCGAGGGGCAGTCGTACTTCGGCGATCCCGCGGTGTACGTCGAGAAGTACCTCGACGACCCCCGGCACGTCGAGGTGCAGCTGATGGCCGATCGCCACGGCACCGTGGTGTCGCTCCACGAGCGCGATTGCACGCTGCAGCGCCGCCATCAGAAGATCATCGAGGAGACGCCGTCGCCGGCCGTCACGCCCGAGATCCGCGCGCGGCTCGACGAGATGGCGATCGCCGCCGCCAGGGCGGTCTCGTACGTGGGTGCGGGCACCATCGAATGTCTCATGGACCGCGCGGGCGACGTGTTCTTCCTGGAGATGAACACCCGCATCCAGGTCGAGCACACCATCACCGAGGCCGCGACGGGCATCGACCTGGTGCGCGAGCAGCTGCTCGTCGCCCAGGGCCGGCCGCTGTCGTTCGCCCAGTCGGACGTCGTCGTCCGGGGCCACGCCATCGAGTGCCGCATCAACGCGGAGGACTCGGCCACGTTCCTGCCCAGCCCCGGCCGGGTGACGCGGTACCGGGAACCGGCTGGACCGGGCGTGCGCGTCGACTCCGCGCTCGAGGAGGGCGGCGAGGTCGTCGGCCTCTACGACCCCATGGTCGCGAAGCTCATCGTGTGGGATCGCGACCGGGACGCCGCCCGGGTCCGCATGCGGCGTGCGCTCGACGAGTTCGTGGTGGAGGGCGTGCGGACGCTGATCCCGCTCCACCGCGTGATCATGGGCTCGCCGGAGTTCGCCGCGGGCGAGACCTGCGCCGGCCTGGTCGAGGAGGTCTGGCCCCGGCAGGTCGCCGACGAGGTCGCGCTCGCGGGCGAGCAGCCAGGCCCGAACCGCACCCGGTCCTACGTCGCCGAGGTCGACGGGCGGCGGTTCGAAGTCCGTGTCACGAGCCCCGAGGATCCGGTGCTGATCGAGGCCCGTATCCGGCGGGAGGCGCGCCGGGCGGCGGCCCACGGCCATGGCGGTCCCGGAGCCGTGACGAGCCCGATGCAGGGCACGGTGCTCGCCGTGCGGGTGTCCGATGGCGACGACGTCGAGGCCGGTGCGGTGCTCGCGATCGTCGAGGCCATGAAGATGGAGAACGAGATCGTCGCGCCCCGGGCCGGCAAGGTCACCGAGCTCGCGATCAGGGCCGGCGACGCGGTCACCGCCGGCCAGCCCATCTGCCACGTCGCCGACCGATAGCACTGGCTACGCTCCGCCGATGCTGACGAATCGCTCCGCGCCGCCCGCCACCGTCACCCCCGTGCTGACCTACCCCGACGTGCGCGCCGCAGTGGCGTGGCTGGAGGCGGCGCTCGGGTTCGGTGAGCGCGTGCGCATCGGCGACGCCCACCGTGCCCAGCTCCGGGTCGGGCGCGACGGCGCCGTGGTGGTGGCGGAGGTCGGCGCCGACCGCGTTGCGCCCGGTGGCGCGGCCGTGAGCCATCTCGTGAAGGTGCGCGTGCCGGATGTCGATGCTGCCTTCGCGCGAGCCCGCGACCACGGCGCGCGAGTCCTGCACGAGCCGACGACCCGGGTGTACGGCGAGCGCGACTGCCTCCTCGAGGATCTGGCCGGTCACCGGTGGGAGCTGACGCAGACGCTGCGCGACGTCGAGCCCGAGGAGTGGGGCGGCGTCACCGTCGCGCCGTGGTGAGGCCACCCGGGCCGCGGGCCGTCAGCTGCGCGTGCGCCAGCGGCCGAGCAGCGAACCCTTCGGCGCGGGCGTGAACAGCGAGTCGAACCCGTCCAGCGTGTCCTCCTCTGCCTCGGTGCCCGGATCCTGCGCCCGGCCGTTCTCGAATCGCTCACCCAGCATGGCCATGAGCCAGTCGCCGATGGCGTACGGGATCAGCATGAGGATCAGGAAGACGAGGAATCCGATCATGCCGATGGGGCGGATCCGGAAGACCGGCTCCACGATCGTGTGATTGCGGAGCCGCGCGAGCAGGCGGAACGGGTTGCAGATCAGCACGCCGAGGAAGCCGCTCGCGAGGCAGAAGAAGCCGAACCCGGTGGACCCGATCCAGAAGATGCTCGCGAGGATGCCGAGGAGGCCGGCGCCGACGAGCCAGCAGCCGATGCGCCACCGCAGCTCGGTGGACATCTGGCCGGGTCTCACGGCGTCTGGAGCTTGGAGACCGCGGCCTGGTCGACCACGTGCACGCCGTCGCCGTTGACGACGACACAGCTGTGCGATCCCAGGCAGAACTGGCCCGACATGCCCTTCGTGCTGGCGATGGCGAGGATCACGGCACAGACACCGATGAAGACGAAGATTCCACGCATCCGGCTCCCCCATTCGGCGCGTGCGCGGCGCCTCCTGCAAGATACAGGCGATATCGTCTCGAACCATGGTCGCTCGCCCCGCTGACTACCCGCCGCCGTTCAGCTCTGCCGACTACGTGGTCGCTCCGGGAGCGCTCGCGCCCGACCTGCGGATCGACGTCGGCGTCGCCATCGTCGGAGCCGGGCCGGCCGGCCTGGCGTGCGCGATCCGGCTCGGCCAGCTGCTCGGCGACGACCCGGCCACCGCCGAGCAGCTCGGCGAGGTGCCGATCATCGTGCTCGAGAAGGGCAAGTCGCCCGGCTCGCACGCGCTGTCGGGGGCGATCGTGAACCCGGTCTCGCTGCGCGACCTGTTCCCCGGCATGCCGGTCGAGCAGATGCCGACGTTCGGCCCCGTCAGCGGCGAGGCCGTGTACTTCATGACGCGTCGGCGCGCCTACCGCTTGCCGACGCCGCCGCCGTTCCGCAACCACGGCAACTACATCTTCTCGCTCTCCCGGCTGACCCGCTGGATGGCCGAGCAGGCGGAGGAGCTCGGGGCGTTCGTCCAGCCCGAGACCACGGGGCTCAAGCTGCTGGTGGCCGACCAGCGCGTGCACGGCGTCCAGA
The DNA here is from genome assembly GCA_963779685.1 of uncultured Actinomycetes bacterium. Classification (GTDB taxonomy): domain Bacteria; phylum Actinomycetota; class Thermoleophilia; order Gaiellales; family F1-60-MAGs149; genus CAVZZG01. The sequence goes on along the minus strand of CAVZZG010000003.1, from coordinate 1,887,265 downwards.
CCGCGGCGATGGGGCTTGGCCGCGAGGGCGAGGAGCGGCCCGGCGCCGCCCCGCCGACCGAGATCGCCGCCCGCGCGACCGTGCTGGCCGAGGGCACGCAGGGCCACCTCCGTGGCGTCGCGCTCGACACCTTCGGCGTCGGGTCGCGCTTCCCGCAGGCGTACGAGCTCGGCGTCAAGGAGATCTGGAAGGTGGCCAGGCCGCTGGGCCGCATCATGCACACGCTCGGCTGGCCGTTGCGGTGGACGGCACGTTACGGCGAGGTCGGCGGCTCGTTCGTCTACCCGATGGGCGAGGACACGATCTGCGTCGGCTTCGTGGCCGGGCTGGAGTACTCCGACTCCGGCACCTCGCCGCACGACCTGCTGCAGGAGTTCAAGACGCATCCGATGATGCGCCGGCTGCTCGAGGGCGGCGAGCGCGTCGCCTGGGGAGCCAAGACGATCCCGTCCGGCGGGTACTACTCGGTTCCCGACTCGGTCGCGCTGCCCGGTGCCGTGCTGCTCGGCGACTCGGCCGGCTTCGTCAACATCCCGCGCCTCAAGGGCGTCCACTACGCCATGCGCTCGGGCATGCTCGCCGCGGAATCGATCTACGCCGGTCTCAAGGCCGGCCGCGACCTGACCGAGCCCGGGGCGTTGCAGTCCTACGACGCGGCCGTTCGCGCGAGCCGGATCATGAAGGACCTCCATCGCTACCGGAACATGCGGCAGGCGCTCAGCCGCGGGCTCGTCGTGGGTGGCCCGGTGAGTGGCGTGATGGATCTCACGCGCGGGGTGTTCCCGGGCGGCGCCTGGGGCCACCACGCCGATGCGGCGGTGGACATGCGGCCGCAGGGACGCCACCCGGTCGTCCCCGACGGGCAGCTCACGTTCGACAAGCTGTCCTCGGTCTTCGCGTCCGGCAACCGCACCCGCGACGACCAGCCCAACCACATCCGGATCGCGGAGCGGGTGCCCGCCGAGCTCGCGCGCACGTGGGTGAACATGTGCCCGGCCGAGGTGTACGAGATCGTCGAGGGCTCCCAGACCGGCGATGGGCGCGTCCGCGTGCGCATGGCGCCGTCGAACTGCGTGCAATGCGGCGCGATCACGGCCAAGGGCGGGCGCCTGACGCCGCCGGAGGGCGGGTCGGGGCCCGAATACACCCAGATGTGAGGTGTGCGTGGTGCACATCGCCGTCCGGGCATTCGACACGTCGGTGACGTAGAGGGCCCGTCGCCGCTGCTGCCACCGTCGGGACATGTGCGGGATTGCGGGGTTCCTCTCCAAGCGCGCCGACGGTCCGGTCGCCTCGACCGTCCTCGGCAGCATGTTGAAGGGGCTGCGGGGGCGCGGCCCCGACTCGACCGGGCTCGGTCTCTACGAGCCCGCAGCCAACGGGCACAACGTGGTGCGCGTCTGGTGCGGTGACGACGAGGCGGCGGCCGATCGGGCCCGGGAGCGAGTCGAGGCGTCCTTCGGCGTCGAGGCGAGCGACTTCGCGTACGGGGTGCTCAGATTCCACGTGCCCGCGAGTGCGCCCGTCAGTGATGTCTGCGAGGTCGTGGAGGGTGCCGGCGACCACATCGAGGTGTTCTCCGTCGGTCGGTCGCTGCAGATCTACAAGCACGTCACCGACGGCGAGGAGCTGGCCCGTCACTACGGACTGCATGGCTCGCCGGGCCGGCACGGCGTGGGCCACTCGCGGCTGGCGACGGAGTCGCGCGTCGACGTCCAGCACGCGCACCCGTTCTGGGCCCGCCCGTTCGCCGACATCTGCGTCGTCCACAACGGGCACATCACCAACTACCACAAGCTCCGTCGCCTCTACGAGATGCGCGGCCACCGGTTCTTCACCGGCAACGACTCCGAGTTGCTCGCGCTCTACCTCGCCCAGCGACTCGAGGGCGGCGAGAGCATCCAGGAGGCCATGGAGGCGTCGATCCGCGATCTCGACGGCTCGTTCTCGTACCTGCTCGCGACGGCCGATGGCCTCGGCCTCTGCCGCGACCGGGTCGGGTCGATGCCGGGCGTGATCGCCGAGACCGACGACTGGGTCGCGCTCGCCAGCGAGCCGATCGCGGTCCACCAGGCGTTCGGCGACGCCGCCGAGGACGCGTCCTTCCGCGAGCTGGGCGTCGGGAGGGCCGAGATGTGGATGCTGTAGTCGAGTGCCGCGACCGCATGACGCGGGAGGTGAACCGCGACATCAAGCGGCTCGCAGCCGGCGGCGCGGCGGAGATCCGGGTCCTGCACCCGGGGGCTCGTCACTGCCTGGCGGTCGCCGTGTTCGATGCGGTCAAGGTGACGTTCGAAGGCTCGGTCGGCTACCTGTGCTGCACGCTCGGCGACGGCGCGGACTTCGTGGTGCAGGGCGATGCCGGCTGGTCGATCGGCGCCGACATGCACTCCGGCTCGGTCGTCGTCGACGGCGGCGCCGGCACCAATGTCGGTGCTTCCATGAAGGGCGGCTCGGTGACCGTCAAGGGTTCCGTGGGGACACGCGCGGCGATCGCCAACAAGGGCGGCACGGTGGTGGTCGGTGGCGACGTCGGCTACATGAGCGGCTTCATGTTCCAGAAGGGCGTCCTGGTGGTGTGCGGCGACGCCGACGATGGCATCGGCGACTCGATGTACGCGGGTGACATCTACGTGGGGGGCACGATCCGCTCGCTGGGTGCCGACTGCGTCGAGCAGGAGCTGACGCCCGCCGACGAGCAGGTGCTGGCGTCGCTCTGCGCGCCGCACGGGCTGGGGCCGAGCCGGGCCTGGACGAAGCTCGGCTCGGGCGGGAAGCTGCACAACTTCGACAAGCGCGAGTTCTCGATGTGGCGGGAGGCGATGTGATGGGCGACGAGGTCGCGTTCCGGCACTGGTTGCACCACCACGCGGTCTGGACGCCGGAGGTGATCCAGGACATCCAGGTCAAGGCCGAGCTCGGCCGGTACCGCTACCGCGGCATGTCGACGACGCGTCCCGTCCCGAACTTCGACGATCTCACGTTCCTGCCGTGCACGCTGTCGCGGGTGCCGCTCGAGGGGTACCGCGAGCGCTGCGAGACCGAGACGGTGCTCGGCACGCGATTCGCCGAGCGGCCGGTGCGGCTGAAGATCCCGATCACGGTGGTCGGGATGTCGTTCGGTGCGCTGTCGCGCAACGCCAAGGCCGGCATCGGCCTGGGCGCGACCCGCGCGGGTACTTCGACCACCACCGGGGACGGCGGCATGCACCCCATGGAGCGGGCCAACTCCGAGCACCTGATCTACCAGATCTGCCCCAGCCACTACGGCAACGATGCCCACGACATGGCCAGGGCGGACGCGGTCGAGATCGTGGTGGGCCAGGGCGCCAAGCCGGGTACCGGCGGCGTGCTCCTGGGCGCCAAGGTCTCCGACGAGGTGGCGCGGATGCGCGACCTGCCGCTGGGCGTCGACCAGCGCTCGCCGGTGCGGCATCCGGACTTCATCGGGCCGGCCGACCTGCGGTTGAAGATCGAGCAGATCCGCGAGGCCACCGACTGGCAGATCCCGGTCTACGTGAAGATCGGCGCGGCCCGCACGCGCGACGACGTGAAGCTGGCCGCGAAGGCCGGCGCCGACGTGATCGTGATCGATGGCATGGAGGGCGGCTCGGCCGCGACGCCCGACATCCTCTACGACCACACCGGGATTCCGACCATGGCCGCGATCTGCGAGGCGCGGCGCGCGCTCGAGGACATGGGCCTGCTGGGCGAGGTGCAGATCGTGCTGCAGGGTGGCATCAAGAACGGTGCCGACGTCGCCAAGGCGCTGGCCCTCGGCGCGGATGCCGTCGGTGTCGGCACGGCCGTGATGATCGCGCTCGGCTGCAACTCGGCCAACTACGTCGAGGACTACCACGCGCTCGGCGTGGAGCCCGGCACCTGCGCCCTGTGCCACACGGGCCAGTGCCCGGTCGGCATCACCACCCAGGACGAGCGGCTGATCCCGCGCCTGCCCGTGGACGTCGCCGCCGAGCGCGTCGAGCACTTCCTGAACGCGCTCACGCTCGAGACCCAGATGTTCGCCCGCGCCTGCGGCAAGCAGTCCGTCCACGACCTCGAGCCCGAGGACCTCCGCACCCTCACCCTGGAGGCGTCCATGATCACGGGCATCCCGCTGGTCGGCACCGACGTCGCCTTCGGCGCGCCCTGGCAGCACCGCATGCACGTCGACGGCGCCGGCCACCTGCCGACGGAGGACCTCCCGGCCGGTCACTGAGCTAACCGCCCGGATCAACCGGGCGGTGAATGATCCGCGCTTCCGCTTGCGATTGGTCGTTGCGTCGGGGACAGTCCTCCCATGCGCACGACCGTCTCGATCGTCCTCACGGCGGTCCTGGCCGCGCTGGCCGGCCCGGCGGCCGTCGCCCGGGCCGCCGCGCCTGCGCTCTCCGCGGTGAAGACGTCCTCCTCGGGGCACCTCGGCGATGTGCTCGCCGTCACGGCGAGCGTGCGCAACCCCGCCCGGCGGCGGGCGCGCGTCCGGATCGCATTCTCGCTCGTCCCGGTCGGCCCTGGCGCGGTCGTCGCGATCGGCTCGGTGACGTCGAAGCCCCTGAAGGCGCGCGCCACGTCGCGGCTGTCGCTGCGGCTCCGGGTTCCCGCCACCGCCGCGGCGGTGCGCTACGTCCTGCGGGCGTGCATCAAGAAGGCCTGCCGATCCTCCCGCACCGTGAGCGTGCTCGAGGGATCGGCGGACGCCCGCATCGAGGCGGATCTCGCCGGCGGCAGGCTGACTCCCGGCAAGGCCGCGCTGTACCAGCTCTACGCGGAGAGCGGCGACCGGCGGCTGCCGTCGATCTACCGCGGCACGCAGCCGTCGGGCAGCGCGGGCGGCCTGATCGCGCTCGAGCAGTGGGGATCGCTGTCGAGCGCGGAGCAGGCCGCGGTCACCCCCTACCTGCTGCCACCCGACGAGGTCGGCAGCCACTGGGCGCCCGGCGGCGCGTCCGCGGCGGCGGCGCGGGGTGCGCTCGCGGACCCCATCCGCGGCTGCGGGCCGGGCACGCCGGTGCCCGCCGGGACGTGGTTCGGGGCGGCCGCGGCCGGGCCGGTCGTGGTCTGGGCGTCGACCACCGCCGACGCGGCCCAGGCGACCAGCCTGGCGAGTGCGATCGACGCCAAGATCTGGCCGAAGCTGATCGGCACGGACGGCTTCCCCCAGCCGCTCGCCGACACCGCGTGCGATCCGACCGGAGACGGACGACTCGACGTGTACATCGTCGACCGGAGCGTCATCGGCGGCAACAACGCCATCACCCAGGGGTCGAGTTGCGGCCCTGCCTCGGCGTTCATCCTGATGGCCCGTGACAACACCGACCCGCCGGCGACGCTCGCGCACGAGTTCTTCCACGCCGAGCAGGCGGCGACCGGCGTGATGTGCTCCCTGCCCGACGGCTGGGTCGAGGGCAGCGCGCTGTGGGCGCGCGACGAGGTGTACCCGATGAACACGTTCGTCCACTCGTGGAACGACTGGTCGCACACCTCATGGGCGACGGGGCTCCCCGACCAGTCGTACAACGCCTGGCCCTTCTGGTACTGGCTGAAGCGGCAGTCCGGTGCCGCCGCGATCCGGACGCTGTTCACCTCCCTCCGAGCTGCGGGCTTCGACAACGCCGTCCATGCGGCGCCCGCCGGCGGGGACTTCGAAGCTGCGTACCGGGACTTCGCCCTCCAGTTCTGGAACACGTCGCCCATCGGGGAGAGCGGGTTCCCTGTCGACTCGTTCTCGGCGTGGGACTCGTACCCGAGGGTGCCGACGCCGTTCGGCGAGACCGATCTGAAGCTCGGCGGAGCCGGTGCGGGCAACCCGCTGGTCTACACGTACTCGCCGTCGATGAAGCCGTACGCCATCGACTACATCCACGTGGTCGTCTCCGATACGCGGGTCGGCCAGGTGACGGTCCAGAACGGGTTCGAGGCGGCCGGCGGCGTCGGCGTCGAGATGCTCGCCCAGACGAAGAACGGCTGGAAGCGGATCGACCTCAGTCTCCAGCCGGCGACGTCGTTCTGCTTCAGCAAGCCCGACGAGGAGTTCCACAACGCGATCTTCGTCCTCTCCAATGCCGGGAAGTCGGCCCACAAGGCCGACCTGAAGCTCCAGGTCGACCCGCGCTGCGACCCGACCGTCAACTTCTCCGGGTCGATGTACTCCTGCACCACGGCCTGCGCCGGCGTGCAGCTCGTCTTCACCTGGAGCGGTCACGCCCAGCTGCAGCTGGTGGACAATCACGGCATCCCCGGGCCCACGCGGAGCTACCGGCTCAAGTCCGGGTCGGTGGACGTGACGTTCCACGGCACCGGCCTGGCCGGAGACTGCGTCGGCGACGGCACCGGCACCGTCCCGCTCGATCCCGCCAACGGGGACAGCGTCGAGGTCGACCTCGTCGATACGCCACCGCCGACCTACTACTTCGACATCGGCGTCATCCCGGGCACGATTCCCGTCACCTACAGCGGCTGCGCCGACCCGCCACCGCCGGGCGACCTCCCGATCTCGGTCGTCTCCTACGGCACGAGCAGCGGCCCGATGTTGCGTGACCCCACGGCCTCGACGATCGTCGGCACCTACGACAGCCCACCCGCCTCGGACACGCACACCATCCACTACGACTGGACCATCAACCCCTGACGCTGCCGTGAGAAATTTCGCGGCACGGCACTGAACTTCTCACGGTGAACAGGCTGGGCCTTCCGTGACGATCGCCGCAGGGCCCTTGCAATGATCGGCACGTCCGATATAGGATCTCGTGGATCCGCATCGTGGTCCGGGACGTGCGACACCCTGGTCGGTGGGCATGGGGGCTGGCGGCAGTGGCCCTGGTGGCAGCGGCGTGCGGCGGCGGCGGCGAGAAGGCCGCGCCGATCGCCACCCCAGGTCCGCACCTCATGTGGGCGAACGACCACGGCACCACACTCGGCGCAGCTGACCTCGACGGACGTACCGTCGCCCCCAACCAGGTCGTCGGCGCCGAAAGGCCCTGTGGCGTCGCGACCGACGGGACGCACCTCTTCTGGGCCAACGAGGGCTCGCCCACCATTGGCCGCGCAAACATCGACGGCTCCGGTGTCAACACGAGCTTCATCGCGGGCGCGAACGCCCCCTGCGGCGTCGCCGTCGCCGGCGGTCACCTGTACTGGGCCAACACCCGCTGGCCGGACGGCACGACGATCGGACGCGCCAATCTGGACGGGAGCGGTGTCGACCAGACGTTCATCAAGGGCGCGCGCACGCCCAGCGGCCTGGCCACGGACGGCACGTACCTGTACTGGACGAACGCCTTCGGCAAGGCGATCGGGCGGGCCACGCTCGACGGGCAGGACGTCGACCAGACGTTCATCGCCGCCGGCCGCGCCCCGTCCGGTATCGCCGTGGCGGGCGGCTACATCTACTGGACAGACCTCTCGGCGGGCACCATCAGCAGGGCGCGCGCCGATGGCAGCGACGTGCAGCCGGCCTTCGTGAAGGGCCTCTACGGACAGTGCGGCGTCGCCGTCGACCAGGCGCACCTGTACTGGGCGGACCTCGGGCCGCTCCCTGCCGAGGACGGGACGACGATCGGCCGCGCGAACCTCGACGGGTCGAGCGTCGAGAAGTCGTTCATCGACGGCCTGCACGCACCGTGCGGCGTCGCCGTCGTCGGGTGATGACGCCGGTTCGGCCTTTGCGCCGGCGCCCCGTCGCCCCTGGCCCGCACGTGCCGCGGATTCAGCGGGGCCAAGGCAGAATGCCGTCATGCTGATCGGCGGTCCGAGCTTCTGGTTCCACGACATGGGCGGGCTGCCGAAGCCGCGGCCGGCGTTGCCGGGTGGGATCGAGGTGGACGTCGCGATCGTGGGCGGCGGGTTCACCGGGCTGTGGACCGCGTACTACCTGAAGCGCGCCGACCCGTCGTTGCGGGTGTGCGTGCTCGAGCGCGAGGTGTGCGGGTACGGCGCCTCCGGCCGCAACGGCGGCTGGGTGTGCGGCTCGGCGGCGGGCTACCACGACGCGGCCTCCGAGGCTGCCATCCGCGAGACCGTGGCCGAGGTGGGCCGGGTGTGCGACGTCGAGCGCATCGACTGCGCCTTCCATCACGGCGGCATGCTGTCCGTGGCCACGAACCGGCCGCAGCTGAACGACCTGCGCGATCTGCCCGTCGCGGCGGGGGGGCGATGGATGGAGCCCGACGAGCTGGCCGAGCGGATCCGCATCCCGGTCGCCCTGGGCGGCCTGTTCGACCCCGACTTCGCCCGGGTCCAGCCGGCCCGGCTCGCCCGCGGCCTGGCCGACGTGGTCGAGAAGGCCGGCGTCGACATCTACGAGGCGACGCGCGTGACCGAGATCGGGCCTGGACTGGCGCGGGCCGAACAGGGCGATGTCCGCGCCCAGTGGGTCGTGCGCGCCACCGAGGGCTACACCGCCAGCCTCGCCGGGCTCGGGCGCCGGGTCGTTCCGCCGCGTTCGACCATGATCGTCACCGAGCCTCTGTCCGACGCGGCCTGGGAGCAGATCGGCTGGCAGAACGCCGAGGTGCTCAACGACAACGCCCACGCCTACGTGTACATCCAGCGCACGGCTGATGGGCGGATCGCCATCGGCGGCCGCGGCCGTCCCTACTACTGGCGCTCCGGGCACGACCGGTTCGGCGAGGTGGAGACCTGGGCCATCGAGAACCTCACCCGACGCCTCCACACGCTGTTCCCGGCCACCCGCGATGCCGACATCGTCCACGCCTGGTCGGGCGTTCTCGGCGCCTACCGCGACTGGAAGATGGCGATCGTCGCCGATCCCGCCACCGGCCTTGCCTCGGCCGGCGGCTACGTCGGCGTCGGCGTGGCGGCCGCCAACCTCTCCGGCCGCGTGCTCAGCGACCTCATCCGCCGCGAGACCAGCGACCTGATCCGGCTGCCGTTCGTCAACCCGGCGCCGTCGCGCGACTGGGAGCCCGAGCCGCTGCGGTTCGTCGGCGCCAACCTGATCTACTGGATGCTCCGCCAGGCCGACCGGAACGAGGATCGCACGCAGCGGCGCTCCCGGCTCCGCGACGCGGTCATCGCCCTCGGCGGCTGGTCGCACCGGTAGAGCCGTCATGTGCACCCTGCACACAGGCGGCCGTCCAAACCGGCCCGTGATCGCTTGCCGGTACGGCGTGCGATTGCCTACCATCGCACCCTGTCCGTAGTCCTGTCGTCGCCGGGGAGCCAAGGCGTGGGGAGATCGTTCGAGATCCTGTCGGGGAACGAGCGCGTCGTCGCGACGCTGCTCGAGCGCGAGGCGCCCAACGTGTCGCGGCTCTTCGCCGAGCACCTGCCGTGCGAGAGCTTCTCGGTGCACGCGAAATTCGCCGGTGACGAGCTCATCGTGATGGTGCCGTTCTTCTCCGAGCCGGAGAACGAGATCTTCAACGTCCAGCCCGGCGACATCGGCTACTACCCCGGCCGCCAGACCATCTGCATCTTCTACGGCGATACCGAGCCGTTCGGCGAGGTCAGCGTCTTCGCCAAGGTCACGGAGGGGCTCGAGACGCTGCGAACGTGGGGTGGCGAGATCCTGTCCAAGGGCTCGATCCCGGTCCAGCTCCGGGAGGTGTGACGTGGCCGACGACCTCCAGGACCGCATCGTCGAGCTGGTCGCCAGGGCCCTGGCCGAGCAACGCGGCGCCCCCGCGTCCCCGCCGCCCGCCGCATCGCCGCCGCCGGCACCGCGCGCGCCCGCACCCGCCGCCAACGTCGTCACCGCGGGACGCGTCGTGACCTACGAGGACGTCGTCCGGGCCGCCGCCGCCGGCGCGGCCCTGCAGGTTCCGGCCGGGGCGATCGTCACCGACCTCGCGCGGGAGCACGCCGAGTCGAGCGGCGTCGCGATCCTCAGTCCCGGCCAGGCCGCTCCGTCCGCCGCCGTGCACCGGCACGAGCGCCAGACGGAGTCCGACTACTGCACGCACTGCGGCGGCTGCATGCAACCCGCCGTCTACGAGCGACGGAACCGCCCCGCGGCCGGCTCGACCCGGGAGCTCTGCGATCGCCTCGACCGCTTCACCGAGCTCGTCTGGCGCTCGGAGCCCAACGAGGTGAGGCGCCTGCGGCAGCTCTCGCGACCCCCGATGGGTCGCATCCCCGGCATCTTCTACGCCTGCTTCAACCTCTTCTGGCTGGGCGAGGAGGTGCAGACGCTGCGCGACAAGGCACGGGCGCAGCGCGTGCCGCTGTCGGCGCTGAACGAGCTGCTCGGGACGCTCTCGGCGCGCCACGCCGTGCGCCTCTCGAAGTGGCATCTGGTCGACTCGATCGAGCTCCTCACCGACGTGCAGACGTTCTGCGAGCAGCACGGCGCCGCGAGCTACGACGAGTTCCGCGAGCTGTGCGAGCACCTGATGCTCGCAGCCGATCGCATGCAGGCGTGGATCGATCGCATGATCCCGTGGCACACCCTCGATGACCGGTTGGAGCTGGTGCCGTGACCAAGACCGTTCCCGAGATCCTCGACCAGTGGCGCGGCCAGGGCATCTCCTGGGTGCGGTTCGAGCTCCCCGACCTCCACGGCACGGCCCGGGTGAAGCTCGTGCCCATCGGCAAGGCCGCCGCCTTCGCCGAGGAGGGCCTGAACATCTACGGCGGCGCCCAGGTGCTCGACTCGCGCTCCGACGTCGTGCCGGGTTCGCTCTACAACACCGAGACGAGCTACGCCGACCAGCTGCTGACGCCCGATCCGGCCACGGCCGCCGTGATCCCCTGGCAGCCGGGCCATGCACGCTTCATCTGCTCGGCCCACGGTATGAACGGCGCCCCCCGCCTCGCCTCGCCTCGCCAGCTGCTGCACCGCGTGCTCGGCCTGGCCGCGGACATGGGCTACACCATGCTCACCGGCAGCGAGTACGAGAACTACTTCCTGCATCCCGACGGCACGCCGCTGTTCGGCGGCTACCACATCTTCAACCCGGTCCGCAACGTCTACCACCCGGTGGTGCTCGACCTCCTCGAGCAGCTGCCGAAGGTCGGGCTCGACCTGATCACCTACAACGCCGAGTACGGCCCCGGCCAGTTCGAGGTCAACTTCGCGCCGGGCCACGGCATCTCCGGGCCGGACGACACGTACACGTTCAAGAACGCCGTCCAGGAGATCGCGCACAAGCACGGGCTGATCGGCACGTTCATGTCGAAGCCCATCACCGGCATGGCGGGGTGCGGAGCGCACTTCCACATCTCGCTGCTCGATGCTGCCACCGGCCGCTCGGTGTTCGGCGAGGACGGCGGCACGGATGGACTCAGCGACGTGGCCCGCGCCTTCGTCGCCGGCAATCTGAAGTACACGAAGGGCATCTACTCGTTGCTCGTGCCGACGGTGAACTGCATCAAGCGGCGCCGGCCGCACACGTTCGCGCCGTCCAACATCTCGTGGGGTCTCGAGGACCGCTCGGCGCTGATCCGCATCAAGGGCACGACCGAGGGGTCGCGCCACGTCGAGCACCGGGCGCCGTCGGGTCTGTCCAACCCGTACATCGTCGCCGCCGCCGTGCTGGGCTCGGGCCTGCTCGGCATCCGCGAGGGCCTCGAGCTCGAGCCGCCGTCCGGCCCGGGGCCGGCCGAGGACGACCCCAAGTACGAGCAGCTACCGTGGTCGCTGCGCGAGTCGCTCGACAACTTCGAGCGCTGCGAGCCGATTCGCGAGCTGCTCGGCGAGGAGTTCGTCCAGGTATGGCTCGCCGTGCGCCGGTACGAGCTGGCGCGGTTCGAGGAGCACGTCACGGACTGGGAACGCACCGAGTACCTCGAGATCTACTGACCAGGGGAAGCGAGGAGCAATGGCACAGCAGTCTCTCGGCATGATCGAGACCAGGGGCTTCGCCGCGATCGTGGAGGCGGCGGACGCCATGCTGAAGGCGGCCGACGTCACGGCGGGCGGCTACCAGAAGATCGGCGCCGGCATCGTGTCGGTGTCGGTGCGCGGCGACGTCGGCGCGGTCAAGGCCGCAGTCGACGCCGGCGCAGCGGCAGCCCGCCGGGTGGGCGAGGTCGTCGCAGTCACGGTCATCCCGAGCCCCGACGCGGCCACCTCCGCGCGGGTCAGCTAGGAGAGCAGAGATGGCGAACCCAACCGATGCTGTCGGCCTCGTCGAGGCCAAGGGCTACGTCGCGGCCGTCGAGGCCGGCGACGCCATGGTGAAGGCGGCGAACGTCGAGCTGGTCGGCTACGAGTCGATCGGCGGCGGGCTCGTGTCGGCCGTCGTGCGCGGCGACGTGGCCGCGGTCAAGGCGGCCACGGATGCCGGTGCCGCCGCCGCGGCGCGGATCTCGGAGGTCGCGGCGGTGCACGTCATCGCCAAGCCGCACGAGTCGCTCGGCAGCTTCCTGCCGATCGGCCCCGCCAAGGCCGGCAAGTAGAGCCAGGTCCCGGATGGCGCTCTCGGACGCCGAGCTGAACGCCGTCGTCACCCGTGTCGTCGGTCAGCTGTTGCAGTCGGAGCCCGCGTCGGGGCCCGCGCCGACGGCGTCGGCGGCCGGCCGCAACGGGCTCTTCGCGACGGTCGACGAGGCGGTCGCCGCCGCCAGGTCCGCCCAGCGCGATCTGGTGCGCGGCGGCGTGGGCCTGCGCAAGCAGGCCATCGCAGCGATCCGGGAGATGGGCCTCGCCAACGCCGAGGAGCTCGCCCGGCAGGCTCACGAGGAGACCGGGCTCGGCCGCGTGCGCGACAAGATCGCCAAGAACCAGTTCGCCGCGTCCGCGTCGCTCGGCGTGGAGGACCTCGAGCCGCGCGCCTTCGCGGGCGAGCACGGCCTGACGGTGGAGGACTGGCTGCCGTGGGGCGTGGTCGGCTCGGTCACGCCGACGAACTCGCCGTCCGCGTTCATGATCAACCACGGCATCACGATGATCGCCGGCGGCAACGCGGTCGCCTTCAATTGCCACCCCGGGTGCAAGCGCACGTCGATGCGTACGGTCGAGCTGATGAACCAGGCCGTGGTCGCGGCCGGCGGGCCCGACAACCTCATGACCGGCGTCGTGGCGCCGACGCTCGACACGGCCCGCGAGCTCGTCCAGCATCGCGATGTCGCGATGCTCGTCATCACGGGCGGCGCCGAGCTCGTCCGCGATGCCTTCGGCACCGGCAAGCGCGTCATCGCGGCCGGGCCCGGACTGCCGGTGTCCGTCGTCGACGAGACCGCCGACCCGCGGCTGGCGGCGGAGGAGATCTTCCGTGGCGCCGTGTTCGAGAACACGATCCTCTGCATCGGCGAGAAGGCCGTGGTGGTCGCCGAGCGGCTCTACCAGCCGTTGCTGGACGCGTTCGCCGAGCTCCCGGCGCGCATCCTCACCGAGGCGGAGGTCGACCGCGTGTTCGCGGCCGTCATCGACACGAGCCGGCCGGAGCACCCGGTTACCCGCAAGGAGTTCGTGGGCCGCGACGCCGAGGTGCTGCTGGCCGCAGCGGGGATCGAGTCGCGCAAGCCCGTCGGTCTGCTGGTCGCGCCGGTCGACCGTGCGCATCCCCTGTTCGCGATGGAGCAGTTCTGCCCGTTCCTGCCGGTCGTCCGCGCCCGCGACTCGGACGAGGCGATCGACCTCGGCATCGAGGTCGAGGGCGGGAACCGCCACACCGCCATGATCTACTCGAACTTCCCGCCGAACGTCGAGCGATTCACCCGCGAGGTGTCGTGCGTCGTCACGGTCGTCAACGGCTGCTCCCTCCGCGGGCTCGGCGTCGACGGCGAGGGCTACCCCGGCTTCGCGATCGGCACGATCACCGGCGAGGGCATCACGTCGCCCCGGCACTTCGTCCAGGCCCGGCGCGTGTCTCGCATCCGGTGACCGCCGAGCCCGACATCGAGCTGGTCGTGCGGATCGTGCTGCGGGTGCTGGCCGAGCTCGGCCAGGCACCATCTGCGGCGCCCGCCACGGCGGCGAGCATCGTCACCGAGGCCGATGTCGTCGACGCCATCCCGACCGGTCGGCTGGACGTCGTGCGGGGCGCGGTGATCACGCCGCTGGCGAGGGATACGGCCCAGGAGAAGGGCGTCGAGCTGCGGGAGGTGGGGTGATGCTGCTCGCCAGGGTGGTGGGACGGGTCGACGCCAGCCGGCGGCTGGACGCGGTGCGGCCGCTGCGGCTCGAGCTGCTCGAGACCGTCGGCCGGGACGGCACCGGCACGGGCCGCACGTTCGTCGCGGTGGACGATCTCGGGGCCGCGCCGGGTCAGCTCGTGGTGACGACCTCCGCGGCGTCGGCGCGGATGCTGCCGGGACTCGCCGGCGTGCCCGTCGACCTGGCCGTGGTCGCGATTCTCGATGCCCCGGAGGTACCGGCGTGATCCTCTGCAGGGTGCTCGGCAAGGCGGTCGCGACCCGCAAGCAGGAGTCGCTTGACGGCGCCAAGCTGCTGGTCGCGGTCGAGGTCGACCCCGGCGGCGCCGAGCGCCGCGAGCTGCACGTCGTCGCCGACACGATCGGGGCCGGCGAGGGCGACCTGGTGCTGGTCGTGATCGGCTCGGCCGCGCGCCTGACCGAGGCGACCCGCACCCAGCCGATCGACGCGCTCGTGATCGGGATCGTCGATGCCGTGGAGCTGCAGGCGTGAACCTCGGACGCGTCGTCGGGCGGGTGACCTGCTCGCGCCGCGTCGCGGAGCTGGGCGCGCACCGGCTCGCGATGGTGCAGCCGGTCGACGAGACCGGCGCGGTGCAGGGTGGCGTCGTGGTCGCGGTCGACGCGGTCGTGCGGGCAGCCGCCGGCGACGTCGTGTGGTTCGTCAACGGCTACGACGCGGTCGACGCCTTCGACGAGCGCCAGCCCATCGACGCGGCCATCGTCGGGATGGCCGATCGGTGATCGCCGCGCGCGTCGTCGGCAAGGTCACCGGCTCGGTGAAGCACGAGACCTACGACGGCCGCACGCTGCTCGCGCTGCGGACGATTCGTCGCGGCGGCGAGCTCGGGTCGTCGTTCCTGGCAGTCGACCTGGTCGGCTCCGGCGTGGGCGACGACGTGCTCGTCAGCCGCCCGCCCGGCCTCGCCCGGGAGGTGTTCGGGCGCCGCGCCCCGATCCGCAGCCTCATCGTCGGGATCCTGGACGAGCCGCCGGCATGAAGGTCACGGTCATCGGTGCGGGCAACGTCGGGGCCACCACCGCCATGCGGATCGCTCAGCAGGACCTGTGCCGCGAGGTCGTGCTGGTCGACGTCGTGCCGGGCCTGGCCGAAGGGCTCGCTCTCGACCTCAACCAGTCGGCGCCGATCGAGGGCTTCGCGACCCGCGTCACCGGCACGTCCGGCTACGCCGCGACGGCCAACTCCGACGTCGTCGTCATGACCGCGGGCCGGCCGCGCAGCCCGGGCATGAGCCGGATGGACCTGCTGAAGGTGAACGCCGGGATCGTCCGGACCTGCGTCGGCGAGGCGACCGCGCGGTCGCCGTTCGCGATCCTGATCGTCGTCACCAACCCGCTCGACGAGATGACCTACCTCGCCTGGCGTGTCAGCGGCTTCCCGACCGCGCGGGTGGTCGGCATGGCCGGCGACCTCGACTCGGCGCGGCTGCGCTTCTTCCTGGCCGAGCTCGCCGGCGTCGCGCCGCCCAGCGTGGAGGCCATGACGTTGGGCTCGCACGGCGAGACGATGGTGCCGCTGCCGGCCCGGGCGACGGTCGAGGGGACGCCGGCGACCTCGATGTTCGATACCGCGACGCTCGACGCGGTGTTCGAACGCACCCGCAACGGCGGCGCCGAGATCGTGGGCCTGCTCAAGCGCGGCTCGGCGTACTACGCGCCCGCATCGGCAGCCGCGGCCATGGTGCGCGCGATGCTCGAGGACCGCCGCGAGGTCCACCCGGCCTGCTGCTACCTCACCGGCCAGTACGGCATCGCGGACGCGTTCGTCGGCGTGCCGGCGGTGCTCAGCCGGCGCGGGGTGGAGGCGATCGAGGAGCTCGACCTCGGCCCGGACGAGCTGCGGGCGCTACGGGCCGCGGCGGAGGCGATCAGGACGAAGTGCCGTGAGCTCGACGCGGCCCTGTGACGTCGCGATAGCGCACGATCCGCAGCGCGACCTGCAGATCGAACAGCGCGCCCTGGTCGTCGAGGTCGATCTGGGCCACGCGGCGGATCCTCTCCACCCGCTGGCGCAGCGTGTTGCGGTGGACGAAGAGCCGCGCGGCCGCGTCCTTGCGGTTGCCGTTGCACTCCAGGTAGCGCTCGACCGTCTCGAACAGCCGCGAGCCGTGCTCGGCGTCGTGCAGCCGGAGCCGCTCGAGCCGCTCCTGCCAGACGTCGCGCGCCGGCTCCTGGGCCAGCGACCAGAGGTATCGCTGCACGCCGAGATCCTGGAAGCGCGTGACGGCGGTCGGCCCGTGCAGCGCCCGTCCCATGCGGACGGCCTGCTCGGCCTCGTCCAGCGCCTCGCCGATGCCCACGGCGATCGGCACCTTGCCGCGGGCCGCACGGGCGAGCCGCTCCGCCAGCGCCCGCTCGTCGCGCACGCGTACGAGGGCCTGCGCCTGGAGGCCTCGAATGGCGCAGGCCGAACCGGGGAACAGCGTGCGGATGGCCTCGCACGCACGGGCCAGGGCCGACTCCGGGTCGTGCCCGTGCTCGTCGGCGTCGAGCACCACGCAGACGTGGCGCTCGCTGAGATCGATGCCGAGCCGGCGGGCCCGCGCGGCCAGCACCGCCTCCGGCTCGTCGCCCGCGGCCAGCGCCTCGAGGAACTCGCGCTCGGCGTTGCGGCCCGCGACCTGATCGATCAGGCGCGCGTTCAGCACCACCTGCCCCGTCATGGCGGCGATTGCCGCCAGCACGTCGAGCACGGTCTGGGCGACGCGGGCATGGCGCCCGAGGCAGATCAGGACGCCGACGACCTCGGCGCCGGCGCGCAGCGGCACGGCCACGCCGGCGGTGGCCTGCGGCAGGCCGCCGATCAGGTCGGCGTGGCGGGCCCGGCTGAGCCGGGTCACGCGCGCGGTGAGCGGATCCAGCAGCTCGGGCCGGACGATGCGCTCCGGGCGGCGCCACTCGGTGTCGGGCGACGAGACCGCACCAAGCGACCACCGCCCGCGCCGGTCGCGCAGCGCCACCAGCGCGGCGTCGGCGCCCACCAGCGCCCGGGCCGACTCGGCCAGGCCGAAGAGCGCGCGGCGCCGGCCCGCCGGAGAGCCGGGATCCTCGACCGCCGTCGCCAGCGCCCGCACCGCGTCGAGCTGCCGGGTGCGATCGGCGTAGAGCTGGGCCGTTTCGACCGCCGCCGCCACCAGCGAGGCGATCGGCGCCACGAGCGTCAGGTCGTCCTCGGTGAACTCGTGCGGCGCGGTGGTGTGCAGCGTGACCACTCCCACCAGCCGGTCGGCCGGCGAGATCAACGGGTAGGTGAGCGCCGACTGGAACGCCTCGTCGTTCAATTCCGGCACGAACAGGTACCGCGGATCGTCGCGCGCGTTCTCCTGCACGATCGCCGGGGTGCGGTTCAGCGCCGTCCAGCCGGTGAGACCCGAGCCGATCTCGATCGAGAACCGCCCGATCCACTCCTCGTAGCCCTCGACACCGGCCCTGACCCACAGCAGCTCGGTGTCCTCGTCCAGCAGGTAGATCAGCGCTCCAGCCGACCCGGTGAGGCGCGCGATCAGCCGCGCGGCCTCGTCCAGGATCTCGTCGACGTCGAGCGACGAGACGATCCGGCGCACGAGCGCCAGGACCGCCTCGGTCTCGCCGCGACGGTCGGCGAGCAGCGAACGCAGCGCAGTCGATGCCGACACGGGAGGGTGCACGGTGCACAGTATGCGTGACGATCTGGGAGCGTTCTGGCACGTCGAGCTGCAGGCGGGCGGCAACGGTCCGCTGGCCGGCCGGACGGTGGCCTGGAAGGACTGCGTCGCCGTCGCCGGCATGCCGCGGTCGAGCGGCGCGCCGTTCCTGGCCGAGGTCTGCGAGCGAGATGCGACGGTCGCGGCCCGCTTCCGGGCGGCCGGCGCGGCGACGCTCGGCAAGCTGGCGATGCACCAGCTGGCGTGGGGGATGATGGGCCAGACGCCGGGGCGCCCGCCCGTCCGGAACCCGCACGACCCGACGCGCATACCGGGCGGCAGCTCGTCGGGGTCGGCGGTGGCCGTCGCGGCCGGCCTGGTCGATTTCGCGCCCGGAACCGACACCGGCGGGTCGATCCGCGCCCCCGCAGCGATGTGCGGCGTGGTCGGGTTCAAGCCGAGTTTCGGGCTGCTGCCGCTGGACGGCATCCTCGGCAACAGCCGCAGCCTCGACCACGTCGGGCCGATCGCGCGCAACGTGGCCGATACCGCACTGGCGTTCGACGTCATGGCCGGTCGCGCACCGCGCCCGGTCGAGCGGGCTCGGATCGGCGACCTCCGCGCCGGGGTCCTCGAGACGCACTTCTGCGACGACCTCGACCCGGGCGTCGAGCGGGCGTTCCGGGCTGCACTGGCAGCGCTCGCCGCGGCCGGTGCGACGCTGCAGGCGGCCGACATCGGCTGGCAGGACGATCCCGCCGTCCTGCGCGACGTCTTCAACTGCGAGCCCGTGGCCTGGTACGCCGGCGGCGTGCTGGCCGACCCGGATGCCTACGAGCCGTACATCGTCCAGGACCTGCGCGACGGTCTTGCGACGCCCATGCTGCAGTACATGCAGAGTCTCGACCGGCTCGACCGCGTTCGCGAGCGGGGCCTGGCGGGCCTGGCCGGCCACGACGTCGTGGTCTCGGTCACGGTGCCGATGCCGCCCGCGCCGATCGACGGACCGGACATCACGCTGACCGCGAACCGGAACACCAAGCCCTTCAACGCCCTCGGCTGGCCGACGATCAGCGTGCCCTGCGGCGTCGACGACCTGGGTCTGCCGGTCGGTCTCCAGATCGCCGGGTGGCCTGGCGACGACGACCGGGTGCTCGCCGTGGCGGCGGCCGTCGAGGCGGTGCTGCGATGAAGGCGGCGGTGCTGACAGCCCACGGGCCGGCCGAGAACATCGTCTACGGCGACTGGCCCGACCCGGAGCCAGGGCCCGGCGAGGTGGTGGTCGAGGTGCGCGCCGCGTCGCTCAACCGCCGCGACTGGTGGATCCTGCGCAACCCCGCGCGCAGGTTCGCCCCCGGCATCCTCGGCTCGGACGCCGCCGGCGTCCGCACCGACACCGGCGAGGAGGTCGTGATCTACCCCGCACTGGGCTGGGGCGACCGCGACGACGCGCCCGGGCCGGCGTTCGAGATCTTCGGCGTGCCGAAGCAGGGAGTGTTTGCGGAACGGGTGGTGGTGCCGGCCGAGATGGTCTTCCCGAAGCCTCCGCACCTGTCGTTCGAGGAGGCGGCGTGCCTCGGCATCGCCGGCCTCACGTCCTGGCGCGCCCTCACGACCCGCGGCGGCGTGGCCGCCGGCGACACCGTGCTCGTCACCGGCGCGGGCGCCGGCACCGGTACGTTCACGATCCTGATCGCCCGGGCGCTCGGTGCGCATGTGCTGGTGACGACGTCGTCCGCCGCCAAGCTCGCGCATTGCATGGCGCTGGGGGCCGCCGCCGGCGTCGACTGGCACGACGACCAGTGGCCGGCGCGCATCCGCGAACTGGCCGGCGGCGACGGCGTCGACCTCGTGGTCGACTCGGCCGGCGCCGCCTCCTGGCCCGGGGCGATCGCCGCCCTCCGCGACGGCGGCACGCTCGTCGGCTTCGGCGACACCGCCGGCGACGTCGCCAGTCTCGGCGTCATGGACATCGTGTTCCGGCAGATCTCCATCCACGGCTCCACGCTGGGCAGCCCGCGCGAGTTCGGTGCGTTCCTCGACCACGTCGCCGCCGATCCCTGGCGTCCGGTCATCGACAGCGTGTTCCCGCTGTCGGAAACGGCCGCCGCCTTCCGCCGACTCGAGGCCGACGACCGCTTCGGCAAGGTGGTGCTGACGACCGGCTGATCGAGCGCACCACGGCCGTTGAGCGAACGTCGGCCTGCCCACCACGACCGTCGAGCGAACGCAGGCCCGCCCATCCCGGCCGTGGAGCTTACGTAGGCCCGCCCTCCACGGCCGTCGAGCGCACGCAGGCTCCGGGACAGTCCCTTACGCGGGGCGCATCGAGTGGCCGGCACCCGACTGGGACTGTCCCCGTCCACAAGCCGCCGATTCCTCACAGGCAGCGAGGCGGTCGGAGCGAGCGATCACCGCGACCCCCGAGCGAACGCCAACCCGCCCAGAGCGGCCTGCGAGACGCGGTTTCGCCCACGACGGCGTCCGTGGTCGGGGCCGCGGTAGGCGAGGCGTCAGTGTCCCGTCTGCCGTCGGGCGTTCGCCAGGAGGACGGGCCACCACAGGAATCGCCCGCTCGCCTACCGGCTCGCATGCATTTCCCATGGCGGCGCCATCCCCCCGCTGCAAGTCGCCAACGGGCGCGAGCTCAACAGCCGGCGATTCGCGATCACCACGACCCTGGAGCGAACGCCAACCCGCCCACCACGGCCGTCGGTGGGCGGCGGCGCCCCCTACGGCGTCGAGGTCTGGAGTCCGGACTGACCGTCGGCTCCGGTCTGGGTGACCACCGTGGCACCGGCGGCGGGCGGCGGTCCGAACGGCGGGCTGCCGGGCGGGGCGTCGACGACGGTGCAGGGCTGGATGGCGCCGCGCGCCATCATGACGCCGATGGCCGTCATGCCGTCCGGGGCGGCGGGTCCGGCTGCCGCCGCCGTCCTGGGTCGTGATCACCAGGGTCGTGTCAGCAGGGAGGTTCCGGCTGATCGTGAAGCGGGTTGCACCGCTGGCGAGGTGCTCGACGCCGCCGCGCATCACCCCACCCTCGCCCGGCCCGGGCGCGGCATCGGATGCCGGCGGGACGGCCGGCCAGGGCTGCTTGCAGGCCTTGCCCTGCGGCAGGTACTGGACGACGGCCGAGACGCCGGCGTCGCGCAGCTTGCTCTGGAGGCCGGCGGCATCGCTGAGCGAGTTGATCTCGACCGTCACGGTGCCGTCGTCGTTCGCGCTGACGGCGTAGGCAGGGGTCGTGCCGCGCGACAGGAACGGCACCCCGACGCCGGCGGCGACGGCCGCAACACCGGCGACGCTCCCGGCGACCACCAGCCGGCGCCGCGATCGCGCCCGCCGCGCCCGGGGCGGACGCTCCGGATCGGTGGCCGGCTGCTCGGCCACCATGCCCCGCAGCTCCCCGAGCAGGCGCCCCTCGAAGTTGTCCGTGCCTGGCTGATCAGTGTTCATGAGGAAACCTCCGGCAAGTCGGTGATCGATCGGGGCGGGACGGCGAGCCGGTCGTGCAGCGACCGTCGCGCGCGGTGGAGACGGACACGTGCGGCGACCGAGCTGATGCCGAGGGCCCGCGCCGCCTCGCCGGCCGTCAGGCCGTCGAGCGCCACGAGCTCGAGCACTGCGCGCTCGCCCGCCGGCAGGTGCGCCATCTCGCGGTGGAGCGCCCGCCCGGCGGACTCCGCGTCCAGCCGCTCGGACAACCCGGCGAGGTCGTCCGCGTCGGCCAGATCGCGACCGCGGATCCGGGCGGCCATCCGCAGCTCTCGCGCGTTCCGGCGATGCTCGCCGGACACCACGTTGCGGGCGATCCCGAACAGCCAGGCGACGGGCTCGCCGCGGCTCGGTTCGTACCGGCTGGCCGACTCGATCACGGCCACGAACACGTCGGCCGTCAGGTCGGCTGCCACCGCCGGGTCGTCGACCCGGCGCGCGACGAACCGTTGCACGGCCTCGAAATGCTCCCGGTAGAAGCGCTCGAACGCATCCGGATCGGACGCGTTCTCCGGGAACGCCCGCACCTGTTCTCGTCCGGTCACCTGCACCTCCGCGGTCTCGCTGTCGTCGGCTCTTCGCCGAACGGGCCGCCGGCGTTACACGCCTACAGGCCGAGCACCCAGGCGCCGCGCGCCTGGGTCGTGACGTACAGGCGGTGGGGCGACGCCGTCACGCGCAGGCCCGACATCTGCGCCACCCCGGTGGGCAGTCCGGTGCCGATCGGCTGCCACTTCGTGGTGCCGCGCCGGCGGACGAGAACCGCATGCTCGGTCGCGATGAAGACGTCGTCGGTGATCGGGTCGACCACGATCGAGAGCACCGGGACGTCCGGCAGGTTCGAGGTGAGGTCGCGCCACGTCCACGTGCCACTCGTGCCGTCGCCGAGGTACACGTGTCCGGGCGTGCGGGGCGTGAACCTGCCGAAGCCGTTGAAGGCGACGTACACCCTGAGCGCCGACCGGCTATCGCCGGCCACCCCGGAGATGGCCCGCGGCGGCAGGGCGCGCGGGTCGATGCGCTCCCACGCGACCGTCGTCGGGTCGGCGGCGAGGGCATCGGCGGCGTGGAAGATGCGCCCGGCGCCGGTGCCGACGTACAGCGTGCCCGGGTCGCCCGCGGCGAAGCCGAGCGCCGAGATGGTGCGGCCGGCCTTCGTGTCGCCCCAGGACGTGCTGGTGAGCTGGGTGGTTGCCCCGGCGGTCGTGCCGATCGGTGTGAAGTCGCCGCAGATCGGGTCGCCCTTGAACGCCAGATCGCCGTTGTACTCGTTGCAGCGGGCCACCAACGTGGCCTGGTCGCCGCCGCTGTCGAGCGTGCGCCACACCGACTCGGCGCCGAAGAACATGGCCCCGCCGATCGCCGGATGGGCAGCCAGCGGCGAGTAGAAGCCCATCGCCTCTCCCGAGTTGACGATCGGCGACGAGATGTCGTTCCACGTCGTCACGGCGCCGCTGTCGAAGCTCACGCCCGGGCTGCCGAAGAACGGGTTGGCGTACTGGTGGTACATCACCGCGGGGTTCACCGCATCGACGCCCGCCGGGCCGCCGTCGCCACCGACGCCCTGCGGCCAGCGGTTCGACCCCTGGTACAGGAGCGTGCCGTTATCCTGCGTGCCGCCGATGCCCACGGCCGGGTCGACCGGGGAGACCGCCAGGGCGCTCATGAACTCGAGCGTGCCCAGGCCCGGGTTGAGGTCGAACAGCCGGTTCGGGATCGACGACTCCACGAGCCTGCAATGGGCCAGGTAGTTGGCCGGCGCGGACGGGTCGCAGAGGGACGACCCGTCGACGTAGTGGCCGTCGGATCGCCAGATGCCGCCGTCGTTGCCCGTGAAGAAGATGCGGCTGTCGGCCGCGAACGCGATCGCCCGGTTGTCGGGGTGGGTGCCACGGCCCTCGACGTCGCCCGACATGTCCGTGAACGTCCGGCCGCCGTCGACCGAACGGATCACGCCGCGCCCGCGCGAGAGGCTCTGGGCCTGCTCGGTGTACTGCCACGCCCCTGCGATGTAGACGACGTCGGCCCGCTTCGGGTCGACGCGCAGGGCGAGGTCGTACGAGCACTGGCTCGCCACCTGAGCAGGGTCCGGGTCGAGGAACACGCAGGCGCCGAACGACGTGTAGCCGCGGGTGCCGACGACGTCGCGCGACACCCGGGTGACCTTCGGCCGCGCGGCGCGCGCGTTCCGGACGCGGTAGAAGTTCGACACCGAGTTGCCGTCGTCGCCGGTCACGAGGTACAGGCGATTCGGGTTGGTGCGGGCGATGTCGAAATCGATGACGGTGCCGCCGTCGGTCGCCGTGGCCGTGCGGACGTCGAAGATGCGGCGCCACGTCCGGCCGGCGTTCAGCGACCGGTACAGGCCGTAGCCGGTGATCGCGGCCCAGATGTGACGCGGGTTGCCGGGCTCGATCCTGACCTCCGTCGCCGAGCCCATGTCGAACCGGAGCGCCGGCAGCCGCAGCGCCGGCTGCCAGGTGGCGCCGCCGTCAGCCGAGCGGTAGACCCCCACCGGCGGCGCGTCGGGCAGGTAGTCGAGGGATGGCGAGGACTCCGGCGTCCCGGCGTACCCCACGCCGGAGCCGACGTAGAGCACCTTCGGGTTGGTCGGGTCGACGGCGATGGCGCCGATGCCGCGACCGAGGAAGGGCCGGTTGGTCAACGCCCGCCAGGTCCGACCGCCATCCCGCGACCGGAAGATGCCGAGTCCGGCGACGGTGGCGAACCCGGAGATCTGACCGGTGCCGACGTACACGGTCTGAGGATCGGTCGGGTCGATGGTGACGACGCCGACGTTGCCGCTGGGCAGGCGATCGGTGAGCGGTGTCCAGCGTGGGGCGTTGGCAAGGCCGCCGGTCGTCTTCCACAGGCCGCCCACGCCGCCGACGTACACCGTGCAGCGACGACCCCGGCAGCCGGGCGCCACCGCGATCGAGTTGACGCGGCCGGAGACCGCATAGGCTCGCGGTTCGGCCGCGATGTCGACCCCGATCGTGCCGGTCGCCTCGCTGCCCACCGTGACCCTCGGCCCCAGCTCGCGCCAGCGCCGCGCGGCCAGGAGCCCGCGCGTGTGCCGCACCAGGGCGGCCTGCGCCTGCCGGCTGCCGAGCACGTCGGCCAGCGTGAGCCGCTCGCGGGGCCAGGCCATGTTGTCGAGCGCCTGCTCCGCCGCTCCGCCCGGTCCGTGGTCGGCCTCGCCGGCGCCTTCCGTGGGCCGGCCGTTGACGGTCTGGACGGCGCGCTTGGCCGGCGCGGTGCGGCCGGCCGCCGAGGCGGCCCGGGTGGTCGCCGGGCGCGAGGCGTCGCCGCAGGCGCTGGCAACCGCGAGCAGTGCGAGCAGCGCGATCGGCCCGCGAGCGAGGACGGTGGCTGTCCGTGGTGCGCCCATGTCGTCTCGGCATGATACGGCGGTGCTGCCCCAACACGCCGCTCCGTTCGCCCTGACGTGCGGCGTGTTCGTGTTCTCGATCCAGGACTCGATCGTCAAGGGCCTCAGCGGCGATTACCCCGTGCACGAGGCGGTCGCGATCCGGTCGATCACGGCGCTCCCCATCCTGCTCTACCTCGTCCGGCGCCAGAGCTCGTCGGCGGGTCCCACCAGCGGCCGCCGGCAGTTGCTGGGCCGTGGCAGCATCATGTTCGTCGCCTACCTGGCGTACTACCTCGCACTCGCGGCGATGCCGCTGGCGAGCGTGATTGCGCTCTGGTTCACCGGCCCGCTCTTCCTCGTGGCGCTGTCGGGGCCCATGACGGGCGAGCGTGCCGACTGGAGGGCATGGGCCGTCGTGGGCATCGGGTTCGTCGGCGTGCTGATCACGCTGCGCCCCTCCGGTGGCCTGCTGCACCCCGCGGCCCTGCTCCCGATCCTCTCGGCCGCGACCTACGCCATCGGCCAGTTGATGGCCCGCAGGCTGCGCGGCGGCGCGTCGGCACCGGTGATGTCGCTCTACCAGAACACGGTGTACCTGTTCGGGGCGTTCGCGCTGGCGTTCGTGCTCGCTCCGGTGGCGACCTCCTCGAAGGGCGGCGGCAGCACGGGCTTCCTGATGCGCGCCTGGGCCGTGCCCACCCCGCGCGACCTGGCGCTGCTCGCGCTCTGCGGCCCGATCGCAGCGCTCGGCGGCGTCCTGCTCAGCCATGCCTACCGCACCGCGGCCTCCAGCCGCCTGGCCCCCTTCGAGTACACGGCCATCCTCTGGGGGATCCTGTGGGGCGTGCTGATCTTCGACAACGTCCCGGCGCCGCTCGACCTGGTTGGGGCCGCGCTGATCGTGGCCAGCGGGCTCGTCGCGGTGCGTCAGTCGAGCGGCGTGGTGTAGGCGTTGGTGATCGCGCCGTCCACCAGGAATGCCGTGCCGCTCGTCCAGGTCGACTCCTCGGAGGCGAGGTACACGACCGCGTGCGCGATCTCGTCGGGCCGGCCGAAGCGGCCGCCCGGGATGTGGACGAGCCGCCGTTGCGCAGCGGCCGGATCCGCGCCGAAGATCCCCTGGAACAGTGGCGTCTCGACCGGGCCAGGGCACAGCGCGTTGCAGCGGATGCCGGCCTTCGCATAGGTGACCGCGACGTCGCGGCTCATGGTCACGATCGCCCCTTTGGTCGCGTCGTAGGCGATCTGCGGTGTCGCAGCACCCTGGAGGGCGACCATCGAGGCGGTGTTGATGATCGAGCCGCCGCCGCCCGCGACGAGGTACGGCAATTGGTACTTGAGGCACAGGAAGATGCTCGTCTGGTTGATCGCGACCACCCGGAGCCACGTCTCCAGCGAGGTGGCGACCGGGTCGCCGTCTCCGGGCAGGAGCACCCCGGCGTTGTTGAAGCACACGTCGATCCGGCCGTAGCGGGCGTGCACGTCGCGGTACAGCGCCTCGATCGAGGCGGCATCGGTCACGTCGACCGCGAACACCGCCGCATCTCCGCCGTCGGCGACGATCGCAGCCGCGGCGGCTTCGGCCGCCGCGACGTCGATGTCGGCCAGCGCGACGCGGGCACCCTCGGCAGCCAGGCGACGGGCCGCCGCGAGGCCGATGAAGCCCGCTCCACCGGTGATGACGCACACACGATTTGCCACTCGTCCAGCCACAAAACCAATGGTACGGTGGAAACGTGCCGCGATGCCGCCTTCTGGTCGCCGTGGCAGTGCTCGCACCGCTGCTCGCCGTTGCCAACGCCCAGGCGGCTCCCGCCGGGCGGTCGGGCGACCCTGCCGTCGTCGCCGCCAATGCGACCTACTCGTCGTCGGCGGTCCTCTGCACCGTCAGCACGGCGCACTTCAAGATCTGGTGGGACGACCGCCGGCGCTCGGCGGACGCGCCCCTCGGCGGCGACGGCGACTGCCGGACGCTGCCGTGGGTCGTCCGGGCCATGGCCCAGCGCGTCGAGCCGATCCGGGCGCGCGAGATGGCCCTCGGCTTCCCCGCCGCCGCGTCGGACGCCGGCACCGGGCGCGCTGGCGGGGACGGCCTGTTCGACGTGTACCTGCACCGCTCGACCGGCAACGGCGAGACGGGCCGGACGTGGTGCATGTTCTCGTCCGTCGGCAATCGGGTGCTGCGCTCGTGGAGCAACTCCGTGCTCGCCACCGACTACGTCAGTCGCAACCCCGACGGCCTGCTGCGCGAGACCATCGCGCACGAGTACTTCCATTCCATCCAGTGCCGGGTCGCCCGCCGGCTCGATCGTCTTCCCGGCTACGTCGTGGAGGGTACGGCCAACTGGATGGCCGCTCTGGTCGTGCCCGGCGCCCTGCAGATCACGCGCGCCAGCCCGCTTCCGAACCTGCTGGCGCGGCTCGCCGAGGCCGCGGCGGCGACGAAGCCGGTCACGGCCCAGTCCTACGAGTCGTGGGGCTTCTGGTACGCCGCCACCGACGGCAGCCGGCATCCGCAGCGGGTGCGGAGGATCCTCGCCCGGCTCGGCACCGACGGTGCCCGCGGCACCGTGTATGCCGACGTCGACCGCTACGCCGACACGCACCGGTCGACCCTCGACATGGCGCTCGCGGCGCGGGATCTCGCGCCGCTCGCGGATGTGGTGATCGCCGACAGCTACCGGGACTACCTCGGTCCCGTCCCGCTGCGGGCGAACCTCTCGGTGACACCCGCCAGCACCGGCACGCTGCGGCTCGCCCCGCTGGGCTACCACTACGTCGACGTCTCCTGGCCGGGGAACACCGCCAGGGTGCGGGTGACGGTCAGGGTGCGGGCGGGGCTCGAGCAGCTGCTGCGCCGCGACCTCGCGCTGGTGCTCGCCGGCGGCAAGGTGCTGCGGCGCCCGGTCGTCGTCGGCAGGGGCCGGCTGGCCTTCACGATCCCGGCCGGCGGCGACGCCGGTGCGGCCACGCTCGTGCTCGCGAACGGGCGCCCGGTGGCGACGGCCTTCCGGGTCAGCGCAGCCCGTTAGACTCCGCGTCGCCGTGTCGGCGACCTACGTACCGATCGCGGCAGTCGTCGCCGCTGCCGGCGCCGGACTGCTGCTCGTCGAGCGCGACGCTCGCCAGCGCCTGCTGGGCATCGCCGCCTTCGCCGTCGGCGTCGTGCCGCTCGGCATCGGGCGTGTCAACGGGTCGGCCGAGATCGCGCACTCCCATGCCGTCGTCGCCCTGCTGGCGGCGGCCGCGGCCGGTGCCTTCACGCTGCTGACGCTCGTGGCCCTGCGCTGGCCGTTCGTGGTGCCCCTGGCCGCCGGGCTGCTCGCCCTCCGGCCCGTGCTGCACGACCCGCCGCGGCCGATCGACCACCTGGCGCCGATGTTCCTGGTGCTGCTCGCGGGTCTCCTGGCGCTCGCGATCCGCACCGTCCGCGGCGGAGCCGAGAGCCCGGAGCTGGGCCTGACCGGCTGGGCCCTCGCCGCCTTCACGCTGTGGGTGGCGGTCACCAGCGCGTGGACCCGGGATGCCGACCAGGCCTCCTTCGATCTGGTCTCCGGCTACCTGCCGCTGGCGGTGATCGCGTCGTTGACCGCCCGCTGCGCCGGTGATCTTCGGTTCCGGCGCGCCACGCCCGCGGTCCAGGTCGCCGCGGCCGTCGCCTTCGCGCTCGTGGCGGTGTACCAGCACTTCGCGCGGGTCGTCTACACCAACCACAAGCTCGAGCTCTCGAACGCGTACTCGAGCCTGTTCCGGGTCAACTCGATCTTCTACGACCCGAGCCTGTTCGGGCGCTTCGAGGTGCTGGCGCTCGTCACGATCGTCGGGGCCTGCCTGTTCGCGTCGCCGTCGCGGCGGATCGTGGTCGGCGCCTGCCTGGCCCCGGTGATCTTCGCGGCCGTCGTCTTCACCTACTCCCAGACCAGCTTCGCAGCGCTCATCGCGGGCATCGCCGTGCTGATCGCCGCCGCCTGGCGCAAGCTCGCCGCGCTCGCCGCCGCCGCCGCCGTGCTGGTGGTCGTCGTCGGCGTCGCGTTCTCGCAGCCGCAGGTGATGAAGGTCCTGCACAAGTCGGTCAACAAGGCGTCCTCGTCCCGCGTCGAACTGGTCGAGCGCGGCGGGCGGACGTTCCTCGATCATGCCGTTTTCGGGGTCGGGGTCGGGGGCTTCGCCCAGGCGACCGGGAAGACCGCGCTCGAACGGGCCTCGATCGCCCCGCACAACGTCGTCATCGGCGTCGCGGCCGAGACCGGGGTGGTCGGCCTCTGCCTGTTCGCCGTCGTCGTGGCGTGTATCGTCCGCTCGGTCAGGCGAGTGCCGGACCGGCCGTGGCGCGTCGTGCTCGCGGCCTCCCTCGTCGCGCTCGCCGTTCACGCCATGGCCTACGCCCAGCTCTTCACCGATCCCACGGCCTGGATCGCCGCCTCGCTCGCGGCGAGCCTCGCTGCGCTGCCCTCGGCGGAGCCGGCTGACGAGGCCTCGGCAGCGGTGTCGGTCGTCCCGGCCGAGGCTGCCACGTGACGCGCCGTCGGCGCATCCTGGTGGGCGGGGCGGTCCTCCTGGCCGCGGTGGGCGTGGCGGCGGCGTGGTACGTCAACGACCAGCTCTCGGTGCACAACGTCGAGGGATCCTCGACCGTCGAGTTCGACACCAGCGCGGCGCCGGCCGGCGAGTCGACGCTCGCGACGGCGCCCGGCAGCACCACGCCGGTGGAGGCGACGATCGCGGAGCCCTTCCCGCGCTACGGGTTCGATCTGGCCCGCACGCGGGTGGTGCCCTACGACGTCCGCCCGCCGTTCAAGGTCGGCTGGAAGCACCGGCTGTCGCTGCTCGAGTTCCCGCCGGTCATCGCCTACGGGCATCTCTTCGTCACCGACGCCCACGGCCACTTCACGAGCTTCGACGCCGCCACCGGCACGATCACCTGGCGGCGCGGGTTCCGGCGCTGCGCCGCCGCCTCGCCGACGGTGAACAACGGCGTCGTCTACCAGAGCTTCATGGACAGGGCCTGCAAGCGCCATCCCAACGCGACCGGCCTCATCGCCGCCATGGATGCCGCCACGGGCAAGCTCCTCTGGCAGCAGAAGGGGACGGTGGTCGAGAGCTCGCTGCTGTTCGTGAACGGCCTCCTGTACTACGGCGGGTGGGACCACCGCGTCTACGCACTCAACGCCGCCACCCACAAGGTGGTCTGGTCGACGCCGGTCGACGACTACGTCACGGCGTCGGTGGCTTACGACCGCGGCTCGGTGTTCGTCGGCTCCGACGGCGGCACGTTCTACGCCATGGACGCGCGCACGGGGAAGATCCGCTGGACGAACACGTCGTTCTCGAAGTTCGGGCGCCGTGAGCACTTCTACGCGACGCCTGCCGTCGCCTACGGCCGCGTCTACGCCCCGAACACGGACGGCTACGTCTACTCCTTCGGCGAGAAGACCGGCGATCTGCGGTGGGCGCGTCAGGCCGGGACCTACGTCTACACCGGGCCGGCGATCTGGAACAGCACCGTGTTCGTCGGCACGTGGGACGGCTACATCGTGGCGCTCGACGCTGCTACGGGCAACATCCGCTGGAAGTACTCCGCCGTCAGCGGCATCACGGGTGCGCCGTTGATCGTGTCCGGCGTGCTGTACTTCTCGACCTTCTCGGGTTCGCATCCGGATGCGAGCCGCGCCACCAAGAACGGCCCGGCCGGCACCTTCGGGCTCGATCTCCACACGCGCAAGATCGTCTACCGGTTCCCGAAGGGCGAGTACTCGCCGATGGTGGCGGACGAGCACCGCCTCTACATGGCGGCTGCCGACACGCTGTATATGCTCGAGCCATGAGGCAGCGGGATGCCGCGCTCGTGCTCGGGGTGCTGCTCGCGCTCGTGTGTGTCAACGTCTCGGAACTCGCCTCCGATCCGTGGGCGCTTCGTCCGCCGGTGCACGGCGCGACCGGGTTGCTCGGCCCGCTCGTGCGGGCCGCCGGGCCCGACTGGGATCTCGGCATTCCCCGGTCGGCCGCGGTCGGCGCGGCCGCGCTGATCGTGGTCGCGGCGGTCTACGTCCTGACGGCGGGCGAGCACCACCGGCGGACCGTCGTGCTGGTCGCCTGCGCCGCGACCTGCCTGGCCCTGATCGTGCCGACCGCCGTGCTCGCCACGGGCTTCCGGGCCTCCAGCGCGCCGTGGACGTACACGAACGACTCCACCTACCAGATCGAGCTCGCCGGCGACCTCCTGCGCGACGGGTCGAACCCCTACGGCCACGACTTCGCGGGCTCCGGCATGGAACGGTTCTACGGGCTGCCCGGCTTCACCGCCTACCCGCCGCCGGTGGCGCTCCGTCACTTCCCGTACTTCCCCGGCATGGTCGTGGCCGGTGCGGTCTGGGGAGTGCTCCCCGGCCCGGTCGACGACTTCCGGATCCTGCTGATGCTCTGCACGCTTGCGATCCCGTTGGTGGCGCTTGCGTTCCCCGGGCCGTTGTGGCTTCGGCTGGCGATCGGCGTCGGCCTCGCCTGCAGCCCCATCGCGATCCGGGCGGCGTGGTACGGGCTGGCCGACGCGCCGGCGGTCCTGGCCCTGCTGGGAGCGTTCGCCCTCGCCCAGCGCCGTCGCCTGTGCTGGGCGCTCGCCCTGGTGGGCGTGGCCGTGCTGTTCAAGCAGTTCTGCGGTCTGGCGGCCCCGTTCCTCCTGCTCGAGGCGTGGCGAACGGGTGGCTGGCCGCTCGTGCGCCGGCCGCTGGCCGTGTTCGCGGCCGTGATCATCGTGCCGGCGATCCCCTTCCTGGCCTGGGACGCCGGCGCGTTCCTGCGCGACACCATCACGTTCGGCGCCGAGACCTACCGCGTGATCGGCTACGGCCTCGCCGGCATCCTGGTCCGCGCCGGGCTCGTCGATCGCACCGGCGGCTACCCGTTCCTGCCCATCGCGCTCGTCACCTGGCTGCCGGCGACGCTGCTGCTGCTGCGTGCCCAGTGGCGTGGACGGGAGCCGTGGATGACGGGCTTCGCGTTCGCCGTCTCGATGTTCGCGCTGCTGTACGTCGCCCGCGTCTTCCAGGTGACGTATCTCGTGTACCCCCTGGCCGGACTGGCGGCCGCCGTGCTGTCCCGACAACCGGAGCCCGATCGGGCATAGTGAGGCGATGGCCCAACGCGGTGGCATCGATCTCGGCGGTACCAAGATCCAGGCGGTGGTGATCGACGGCCGGAACGCCGTGGTCGGCTCGGCCCGCGTCCCGACGCCCACCGACGGCGGCCCGGCCGGGGTGGCGAAGGCGATGGCCGGCGCCCTGCGCGCAGCGGCGGCCGACGCAGGCGTCGCGGCGAAGGACCTCACCGGCGTCGGCGTCGGCGCGCCCGGCGCCGTCGACGAGGCGACGGGCATCGTCGCCCGTTCGCCGAACATCGCCGGCTGGGAGGGTGATTTCGCGCTCGGCGCGGCGCTCACCCGGTCGCTGCGGATTCCGGCGGTGATCGCCAACGACGTGGACGTCGCCACCGACGCCGAGTTCCGGCTCGGCGCCGGCAAACCGTACCGGTCAGTGCTCGGCGTCTTCTGGGGCACCGGTGTGGGCGGCGGCGTGATCCTCGACGGACGCCGTGTCAACGGCCGCGGCTCGGCGGGGGAGATCGGCCACACCGTCGTCCGGATGGGCGGCGCGCGCTGCGGCTGCGGCCGGCGCGGCTGCATGGAGGCCTACGCCGGGCGCGGCAACATGGAGGCGCCGGGCGCGTGAACTGCACCGTCGTGGCGCCGAGACGAAGCTGCTCCGGATCATGGAGGATCAGGGCAAGGCGCGCCTGGCGAGCGGTGTCTGGCAGACGGCGCTCGACCGCGGCGACCGGGTCGCGACGAAGGTCGTCGACCGGGCCGTCAGCGCTCTCGGCGCCGGCGTCGCGAGCGCCGTCAACCTGCTCGACGTCGAGGCCGTGATCATCGGCGGTGGCCTCGGCACCCGCCTCGGCCAGCCCTATGCCGACCGCATCGCCACGGCCATGCAGCCGCACCTCTTCCGCGACGACCGCCCGCCCGCCGTGCTCGTCGCCGCGCTGGGCGACCTCGGCGGCGCCGTGGGCGCCGCGCTCCGCGCGCCTCGGTAGGCGGGGCGTCCGCGTCCCGTCTGCCGTCGCACGACCCCCGAGGCCGCGACCCCGCCTACCCCAGCCGTCGAGCGAACGCCAGCCCGGGACTGTCCCATTCGAATCGCAGCTCCTCGACCGCGCGATAGGCGGGGACAGTCCCCGTCCACAAGCCGCCGCCTCCTCACAGGCAGCGAGGCGGTCGGAGCGGGCAATCACCACGTGCCCGGAGCGAACGCGGTCCCCCACCACGTGCCCGGAGCGAACGCCACCGCCCACCACGGCCTCCGTGGTCGGAGCCGCGGTAGGACGGGGCAACAGTGTCCCGGCTGCCGTCGGGCGTTCGCCAGGAGGACGGGCCACCACAGGAATCGCTCGCTCGCCTGCGGCTCGCATGCATTTCCCATGGCGGCGCCATCCCCCCGCAGCGATTCGCCAACGCGCGCGTCCTCAGCGGCCGGCGATTCTGACCACCACCACCGCCGGTCACGACCCGGACAAGCACCGCCATGTCACGGCCTCGGCGCAAGAGTAAGCTGACCGCGACAATGGACGACGAGCCGCGGGCGCAGGTCGAGGCCGAGGAACGCGCGAAGTTCGCAGCCGAACTGGCGTACCGCGAGGAGGTGCGCGCGACAGTCCTCGCGGCCGCAGGCCGCCGCTGCCGCGCCGCCGCGAGTCGGCCGGAGCGTGCGACTACTACGACCGCCGAGAAGGCGCGGCACGTACCTCGCGGTCGAGCATCCGCCTCACGGGTCTGATCGCTGCCGACGAGGCGCGCCGCACGTCAGACCGATCCCGTCTGCCGTCGCGCGTTCGCTGGAGCGGACGGAGACCACCAGCGGCGCGATGGTCGCGGTCAGCGCTCGCATCTTCGTGCTCGTCCTGATCGTCTTCCTCGCCATGTGGTCGAGTACGCCGTCCAACCCGCTGCGATCTCGCCCGGGCGCTGCCCTCGCCGGCCGGTACGACGCCCCTCGATCAGGTGCCCGCGCGCCAGGCGCGGAAGGTCTGCAGCATGGCGTCGCGGGCGGCGGGCTCGAGGTCGCGCTCGGTGAAGCGGGCCAGGGCGCCGCGCGTGGCCTGGAACTGGGCCAGGAACTCCGTGCAGGCCGGGCAACCGCCGAGGTGACGCTCGAACCGAGCGCGGTCGTCGGCTGACAGCGCGTCGTCGAGGTAGGCCGTGATCAGCTCCACCAGCTCCTGGCAGGAGAGGTCGGGCGGCGCGGGTTCGCGGCGGCGGAGGCGGGACCAGATGCTCACGACGCCTCGAAGTAGTCGGCGAGGGCGGCGCGCACGCGGGCGCGCCCGCGGTGGAGCAGCACCCGCTGGTTGGCGGCGGAGATGTCGAGCGCATCGCACACCTCTTCGGAGGTGAACCCGTCGACGTCACGCATCTGGACGACCACGCGCTGGTTGGCGGGCAACTCGGCGATGGCTGCCGCAATCGTCGCCATGGTCTCGGCCGAGACGGCGATGTCCTCCGGTGTCGCGGCCCAGGGCGAGGGCGGCGTCGACCAGTGGCCCGCGTCGAACCGGCTCGGGTCGACCGCCGGCTCGTCGCCCTCCGGGTCGAAGACGCTCGACAGCGGAACGCTGCGCGCCTCCCGCACGGCCCGCGTCCGGGCGATGTTGGCCACGATCCGGAACAACCACGTGCGCAGGCTCGATCTGCCCTCGAAGCGATCGAGCCCGTTCAGCAGCCCCAGCCACGCCTCCTGGACGACCTCGTCCGCCACCGCGCGGGTTCGCACGTACATCAGCGCGATCCGCGTCATCTGGGCGTGGTAGCGGTCGACCAGCTCCATGAAGGCCTGCTCGTCGCCCGCCCGGAGGGCCGCCACGAGGCTCGCGTCGCCATCCACGGAGCCGATCATACGCCAAGCTGCACGCCCTCCAGCCTGAGCAGGAAGTGCTTCACCTCGAGCCCGCCGGAGTACCCGCCGATGCGACCGCCGGCGGCCAGCACGCGGTGGCAGGGCACGACCAGCGGCAGCGGGTTGGTGGCGCAGGCCGAGCCGGCGGCGCGGGTCGCGCGCGGGTTGCCCGCGGCGGCGGCGATGTCGCGGTAGGTCGCGACCTGACCGTACGGGATCTCGCTCATCGCCTCCTGCGCGGCTCGGCGGAAGCCGGTCGAGAGCGACCGGTCGAGCGCCAGGTCGAAGGTCGTGCGGCGTCCGTCGAAGTACTCCTCGAGCTCGCGCCGGGCGAGGTCGAGCCGGCGCGGCGCGCGCAGCACCCGCGGCGAGAGGCGCTCGGCCAGATCCTGCAGCACCTCGTCCTCGTCCTCGTCGCCGAACGCGATCCGCACCAGGCCGCGCGGCGTGGCGGCGAGCGTCAGCCGGCCGATCGGCGAGTCCTCCTCGGTGTAGGCGACGTCCAGCAGATCGTCGGCCTCCGCCTGCAGGGCGGCCGCGTCCAGGACGGCGCCGAGGTCGCGGTCGTCCGACCGCAGGGCGTTCTCGATTCGGGTCGTCACGACCATACCTCCCGGAGAGTCCTCAGTGCCTCGAAGACGTTACGTCTGGCGGCTTCCTCGCTCGTTCCCATCGCCTCGCCGACGGCCGAGAACGGCAGGTCGGCGGCGTAGCGCAGTGCGACGGCCTCGCGTTGTTTCGGTGGCAGGTCGCGGACGTGGTCCCACACGCCTGCTGCGGCCGGCCGATCCGGTGCCGGTTGCTCCGGCAGCGCCCCCGCCGGCACCGCCCGCCTGCGCCGCGCCCGGTGGTGATCGTTGGCCTTGTTGCGCGCGATCGTCCGGAACCACCCGCCGAGGTTGTCGGCCGATCGCAGGGCCGGGTAGGCGCGCAGCGCCGAGATCACGCTCTCCTGGAAGCAATCGTCGGCATCGTCGGGTCCGACCAGCGCCAGGCAGAGCCGGTGGATCTCACGCGCGTGCTTGTCCAGCAGCAGCTGGAAGGGCGGCAGCGTCGTCACGTTGAAGGAACGATGCCCGAGCGACGGACGTGAGGTGGTCCTGCCGCGTTGTGCGCCATGATCCGGGTGATGGATCTCTACGAGCACCAGGGCAAGGAACTCTTCGCCCGCTTCGCGATCCCGACCACGGAAGGCCGGGTGGCGACGACGGTGGACGAGGCCCGCTCGGCTGCCGAGGTGCTTGGGGGCGGACGCGTCGTCGTCAAGGCGCAGGTACTGACCGGCGGCCGTGGCAAGGCGGGCGGCGTCAAGCTCGGCAGCGGCGGGGACGAGGTCGCCGGGCTGGCCGGCGGCATCCTCGGGCTCGACATCAACGGGCACGTCACGCGCCGGCTGTGGATCGAGAAGGCCATCTCGATCGACAAGGAGTACTACTTCTCGATCACGTTCGACCGCGGTGCCAAGCGGCCGCTCTTCATGCTCTCGACGATGGGTGGCATGGACATCGAGGCGGTCGCGGTCAACCACCCGGAGGCCCTGGCGCGCCTGCACCTCGATCCCGCGATCGGCCTGCGCCCGTTCTTCCTCCGGCGCCTGCTGTTCTCGGCCGGGATTCCGCGCGAGGAGCACGCGGCGGTCGGCACCGTCGTCGAGCGCTGCTACCGGATGTTCACCGACATGGACGCGATGCTGGTCGAGGTCAACCCGCTCGTCATCACCGTCGGCGGCGAGGCGATCGCCGCCGACGCCAAGGTCACGATCGACGACTCGAGCCTCTTCCGGCATCCGGACGTGGCCGAGATGCGCGACGTCTCGGCGGCCGACCCCCAGGAGCAGATGGCGCGTGAGCGCGACGTCACCTACGTCAAGCTCGACGGCGACATCGGCATCCTCGGCAACGGCGCCGGCCTCGTCATGAGCACGCTCGACGTCGTCGACCAGGTCGGCGGCTCGGCCGCCAACTTCCTCGACGTCGGGGGCGGGGCCGACAGCGAGAAGATCGTGATCGCGCTCGAGGTGATCATGTCCGACCCGAAGGTGCGGGCGATCCTGTTCAACATCTTCGGCGGCATCACCCGCTGCGACGAGGTCGCCCGCGGCGTCCTGGCAGCGCTCGACCAGATGACCATCGACGTGCCGATCGTCGTGCGCCTGGACGGCACCAACGACGTCGAGGGCCGCGAGCTGCTCGCCGATGCCGCGCCGCCCAACGTGCACACCGAGCGCACCATGCTCGGTGCGGCTCGCCGGGTCGTCGAGTTGGCGGGGAGCTGACGTGGCGATCCTGATCGACTCCGCGACGCGCCTGGTCGTGCAGGGCATCACCGGCCGCGAGGGCACGTTCCACACGCTCAAGAACCGCGCCTACGGCACGAATGTCGTGGCCGGCGTGACGCCGGGCAAGGGTGGCTCCGACGTCGAGGGCATTCCGGTGTTCGACACCGTGGCCGCGGCCGTGGCCGCGACCGGCGCCAACACGAGCATGGTCTTCGTCCCCCCGCGCTTCGCCGCCGACGCCATCTTCGAGGCGGCCGAGGCGGGCGTCGCGCTCGTGGTGTGCATCACCGAGGGCATCCCGGCTCACGACATGCTCGCCGCCTACACCTACCTCCGGCCACGTGGCATCCGCCTGCTCGGTCCCAACTGCCCCGGCGCTCTCTCGCCGGGCAAGGCCAACGTGGGCATCATCCCGGCCCAGGTCTTCGCGGCGGGCAACGTCGGGCTGGTCTCCCGATCGGGCACGCTGACCTACCAGATCGGCGCCGAGCTCGCCCAGATGGGCCTCGGCAACTCGACCATCGTCGGCATCGGCGGCGACCCCGTCGTCGGGACGAGCTTCATCGACGCGCTCGAGCTGTTCCAGGCCGACCCGCAGACGGAGATCATCGTGATGGTCGGCGAGATCGGCGGCAACGAGGAGGAGAAGGCCGCCGCGTACATCGCCGAGCACGTCACCAAGCCGGTCTTCAGCTACATCGCCGGCCGTACCGCGCCGCCGGGCAAGACCATGGGCCACGCGGGCGCGATCATCTCGGGCTCGTCGGGCACCGCCGCCGCGAAGATCGCCGCCCTCGAGGAGCGCGGCGTCCGCGTCGGGGCGAATCCCACCGAGGTCGCACAGCTCGTCGCCGCGCACGCGTCGTCCTGACGCCACTGCCGAGCGGGGCGCGGCCGCCTGCGACACTGCAGCGATGGCCGCCACGCAGACCGTCATCTCGTTCGCCCGGGGGGTGCCCTCTCCCGATCTGTTGCCCGTCGCGGAGCTGCGGGAGGCCGCGAACCGCGCGCTCGACGCCGACCCGGCCGGGGCGCTGGCCTACGGTGACGGCGCCGGCTACCTGCCGCTGCGCAGGTGGATCGGCGAGCGGTACGGCGCCGACTCGGCGCGCGTCATGTGCACGAACGGCTCGCTGCAGGGGCTGGCGTTCCTGGCCGAGACGCTGTTCGCCGGCTCCGGTGGCCGCGCCATCGTGGAGGCGCCGACCTACGATCGCGCGATCCTGATCCTGCGCCGCTTCGGCGCCACCGTCGAAGGCGTGCCGCTCGAGGCCGACGGGCTCGACGTCGAGCAGATCGCGGCGGCCTGCCGCGCCGGTCGCGTCCCCGGTCTCGTCTACACCATCCCGAACTTCCAGAACCCGGGCGGGGCGACCCTGTCCGAGGCCAAGCGGGTGCGCCTCGTCGAGCTGGCCCGCGAGTTCGGCTTCCTGATCATGGAGGACGACCCCTACGGCGACCTCCGCTTCCGAGGCACGCCGAAGCCGCGGATCCGCGACCTCGACGACGGCGACCGCGTCATCTACTCGACGTCGTTCACGAAGACCATCGCGCCGGGCCTGCGGACGGGGGCGATGATCCTCCCCGAGGCGCTGTTCTCCGGCCTCCGGACGCTCGCCGTCGACACCTACATCGGGCCATCGATGTTCACCGAGTCCACGATCCACCAGTACTGCGCCGCGGGCTGTTTCGAGCCGGGCGTCGAGCGGATGCGCGCTGCGCTCCAGGAACGCTGCGCCGCACTCGTCGCGGCGGTGCGCCGCCATCTCCCGCAGGCCTCGTTCATCGAGCCCGAGGGCGGCTACTTCCTGTGGCTGCGACTGGCCGGCGTGGACTGCGACGCCCTGCTCGGCCGGGCGACGGCCGCCGGCGTGCCCTTCGTCAAGGGGTCGAGCTGCTTCCTGGACGGCAGCGGCCGCGACGAGCTGCGGCTCGCCTACAGCGCGTGCCAGCCGGCCGAGATGGACGAGGGCATCGCTCGGCTGGCAGGGCTGCTCTGAAATTCGCCCTGCTCCTGCGTAGAGTTCGGTAGGTGGCGCGCCCCGACGAGGACCTGCGTTCGCTGCTCCAGGAGGCGCTCGACGTCGCCGGCGAGGTCGCGCGCGAGTGGGCCTACATCGAAGACTGGCGTGGGGACGGAACCGTGTCGGTCGTCTACGAGGCGCCTGGCTGGGAGCAGCTCGTGGGCGGCGCCGCGTCGAGCCCGGTCGAGTTCGTCGACCGCATTCATCCGGACGACCGCCCGGAGGTCGACGCGCTCTACCGGCGCGACGGCAACTTCGACGTCGAGTACCGGGTGGCGGGCGACGACGGGCTGCAGCGCTGGGTGCGCGACCGCGGGGTCGTGCGCCGCGCGCCCGATGGCTCTGCGCGTGTCATCGGTCTGCTCTCGGATGCCACCGACTCGGTCGCGCTGCGCACCACCATGGAGAGCATCGCCGAGGCGATCGACGAGTACTTCTTCACCGACGAGCGAGCGCCCGACGGCACGTTCGAGCCGGTCTTCGCGACCGCCGCCGTGCACCGTCTGCTCGGTCCGATCCCCGACGGGCTGTCGCTCGGTTCGGCCTGGCGCGGCGCGATCCATCCGGACGACCGGTCGATCTCGGCGGCGGCCGGCGTCGCGCTCCGGCAGGGCGACCCGGTCGACACCGAGTACCGGCTGGTCGGCTACGACGGCATCACCCGGCTCGTCCGCGTCCGCGCCTGGCCGCGCGAGACGCGCGCCGACGGCACCCTGATCGTGGAGGGCGTGGCCGTCGATATCACTGCGGCCCGTGCCACCGAGGAGCGGATCGCGCAGATCGCCGCCACC
Organism: uncultured Actinomycetes bacterium; assembly: GCA_963779685.1. GTDB lineage: Bacteria > Actinomycetota > Thermoleophilia > Gaiellales > F1-60-MAGs149 > CAVZZG01. The sequence goes on along the minus strand of CAVZZG010000003.1, from coordinate 1,847,652 downwards.
ATCCACGAGGTCCTCTACATCGACGAGCTCCATCCGGATGGCACGACCGTCGAGATCTACAACGCGCCGACCGCAGCACGGCTCATCGGCTGCGCGCTCGACGAGTCGGTCGACGCCTGGCGCCGGCACGTTCATCCCGACGACCGCGCGTCGCTCGAGGCCTACGACACGAGCATGGCCTCGCTCGTGGCTTCCGAGATCGAGTACCGGGTGATCGGCGCCGATGGTGTCGTCCGCTGGATCCACGACGAGGCGCACCCGCGGCGGCGATCCGACGGCGTCATCGAGGTGCACGGCATCCTGCGCGACGTCACCGCCGAGCGCGAAGCCGCCGAGGCGGCCGCCCGTGCGGTGCACGAGGCCGACTGGCTCAGTCGGGTCGATCCGCTCACCGGCAGCTTCAATCGGCGCCACCTGCTGGAAGCGCTGCGGTCGGAGTTCGACCGCGCGGGCAGGGTGGGCTCGCGGATCGGCCTGCTGGCGCTCGAGGTCGATGACTTTCATGCGGTGGTCGATCTTCACGGCCAGGGCGCCGGCGACGAGCTCCTGCGCGGGGTCGCGCGGAAGATGGGCAGCACCCTGCCCGACACCAGCGTCTTCGCCCGCTGGGGCGGCGAGGAGTTCGTGGTGGTCCTGCCAGATCTCGACGGCCGCGAGGATCTGCTCGCGGCGGCCGAGTCCGTCCGTCGCGCCGTCGCCGAGGAGGCCTTCACGGTGGCGGGCGAGGCCGTTCACGTGTCGGCCTCGGTGGGCGCCGCGCAGGCGGATGCCGGCGGGACGCCGGAGACCCTCCTGGACGCCGCCGATCGTGCACTGGCGGCGGCTCGGACCGCCGGGCGCAACGTGTCCATGCTGGCAATGGACCTCGCCCGCGGAGGGCCGACCGAGCCGATGGCCGTGCGACTCGCGCGCACCTTCTCGCTGTCCGCCGCGGCCCGCGAGGGCATGCCGCCGAACCACCTCGAGGACGTCGCCGAGTACTCGGCCCGGGTCGCACTCGAGCTCGGGCTGTCGAGTCTCGATGCGCTGCGGTGCCGGATCGCCGGGTGGCTCCACGACGTCGGCAAGATCTCGATTCCGGACGCGATCCTCCTCAAGCCCGGCTCGCTCTCACCGGACGAGTGGGCCGTCATGCGCAGCCACGTCGTGATCGGCGAGGATCTCGTTCGCCAGGTGCCGGAACTGGCCGGATCGGCGCCGGCCGTGCGGCACCACCACGAGCGCTTCGACGGCTCCGGTTACCCGGACGGCCTGGCGGGCGCGGTGATCCCGGTCGAGGCTCGCATCGTCGCCGCCGTCGACGCCTTCAGCGCCATGACCTCTCCTCGCGTGTACTCGCGGCAGCGATCGCCCCAGCAGGCCATCACCGAGCTGCGAGCGTGCGCCGGCACGCACTTCGATCCGGTCGTGGTCGAGGCGCTCCTGCGCGTGCTCTACGCTGCGCAGGTCTGTGTCCGCATCGCCTGACGACATCGTCCGCCAGCCCGCTACCGAGCTGATCCGCCGTTTCGCCGCCGGCGAGCTGTCGCCGGTCGAGGTCGCCGAGGCGACGCTCGCGCGCATCGCCGAACGCGACGGCGACGTGAACGCGTTCGTGACGATCACCGCCGAGCGCGCCATGGCCGATGCCCGCCGAGCCGAGGCCGCCTACGCCGCCGGAACGGCCGGGCCGATCGCGGGCGTGCCGTACACGTTGAAGGACCTCGCGATGACCCGGGGCATCCCGACCGGGCGCGGCTCGCTCGTGTTCGGCGACGACTCGCCCGCCTTCGACGCCCCGGTGGCCGAGCGCCTCCAGCGGGGCGGCGGGGTCCTCGTCGGAAAGACGACCACACCGGAGCTCGGCTGGAAGGGCGACTCCGGCAACCCGCGCAACGGCCCCTGCCACAACCCGTGGCGTCACGGCCGCACCGCCGGCGGCTCGAGTGGGGGCGCGGCAGCGGCCGCCGCCGCGTGCTTCGGCCCGCTCCACCAGGGCTCGGACGGCGCAGGGTCGGTGCGCATCCCGGCGGCGTTCTGCGGCGTGGTCGGGCTCAAGCCGACGTTCGGGCTCGTCGCGCAGTACCCGGCCAGCGCTGTCAGCTCGCTGTCGCACCTCGGCCCGATGACCCGCACGGTTGCCGACGCGCAGCTGATGCTCCGGGTCATGGCCGGCGTCGACCCGCGCGATCGCGACTCACTCGACCTCGTCCAGCACCCCCAGCCGGCCGCGCCGCGGATCGCGTTCTCGCCCGATCTCGGGTTCGCCCGGGTCGACGCAGGCGTCGCGGCATCCGTCGCCGCCGGTGTCGAGGTGCTCCGCGCGGACGGCTACGACGTGCGCGACGTCGACCTCCGGCTCGAGGATCCAGCCTGGATCGTCGACGCGATCTGGACGACCGGCATGGCCGCAGCGCTGGCGGCGGTGCCCGACGACCGGCGAGAGCAGCTCGACCCGGGGCTGGCCGAGGTCGCCCGGCGCGGGAACCTCGTGTCAGGCGCCGAGCTCGCTGCCGCGCAGCAGGCCCGCGGCGCATGGGGCGAGTCGCTGCGGCGCGGACTCGCCGGCTACGACCTGCTGGTCTGCCCGACCGTGCCCATCACCGCCTTCGCAGCGGGAGATGACTATCCCGGCGCGATCGAGGGCAGGCCGCGCCCGCTGGGGTGGACGTCGTTCACGTACCCGTTCAACGTCACCGGCCAGCCGGCCGCCACGGTGCCGTGCGGGCTGGTCGACGGGCTCCCGGCAGGCCTTCAGATCGTCGGCCCCCGCTTCGCCGACGAGTTCGTGCTGTCGGTCGCGGCCGCGTTCGAGCGCGCGCGCCCGTTCCCGCTGCCGCCCGGCTAATAGCTACTTCCCCCGGGGCACAGCGCCCGGTGGTTCGGCCCGATCGGGGCAGGGGAAGTAGCTACGGCGGGCCAGGATCGTCATGGGGTTCCTCGATCTCCGGCGTGCGGTTGCGCAGCCGCGTCCCGACACGGGCCACCGCGATCCCGAGCAGGAGTCCGACCGCAACGCAGAGGGTCATGACGAGGATCAACGGCGCGCGGCCGCCGAACAGCACGAACGACACCTTGACGTCCCCGGAGTTCGAGACCACGAAGGCGACCACGTAGATCACGAGGAGCGCCGTGACCGCGATCAGGGTGTAGAGGCCGCGCTCGCTCCGCTTCAACTGCACGGCGCGGAGTCTACTCCCTGGCCCTTGCGACCTTCTCAGGCGCTCAGCCGTGCGCCGGCCGGCACCGGCACGAGCGGCGGCTGTGCGGGCGGGACGAGTTCGAGCATGCCCCGCCGGAAGAGCCGGAAGGTCGGGCAGGGCTCGACCTTGGGGAGCGCGCAGAGGTCGCGGCGATGGAAGTAGCAGTCGTCGCAGGTGCGCACAGGAGGCACGTTCAACTCACCTTCCCACGAGGCAGTGATTGGGGTTCGGTGGAGGCCTCGGGGGCCGGGGAGCGGCGCCTCCAGGAGGTGAAGAATAGGCGCGTATACGGGTCGGCCGCAACCCGGAACCGCATCGACGGCCCGCAAATTGCGCGCCTCTGCGTAACCGTGCGGCTCACGTCTTGGCCGGCAGCGCGCGCAGCGCGGCGAGCGCGCCGGCGAACGAGTCGACGCCGATCACCCGCATTCCCGCCGGCGCCGCCGCCGTCGCCTCCTTCAGGTTCCCCTTCGGCACCAGGAAGACGTCGGCGTGTGCCTCGCCCGCCCCGATCGCCTTCTGGGCTGCGCCGCCGATCTCTCCGACCGAGCCGTCGGCGCTGAGCTCGCCCGTGACGGCGACCCGATGGCCGTCGACGAGCTTGCGCCCGGTCAGCGACGAGTACACCTCGAGCGCGAATGCCAGGCCCGCTGACGGTCCTTCGACATCGCCGATGGTGTACGCGACCGGCACCGGCAGCGTGATGTCGAGGGCGTCCTCGGCCGAGATGCCGATCACGGCATGGCTCGCGCCGTTGCCGTACGGCGACGGGACGGTCTGCACCGCGGCCGTCTTCGAGGCGCCATCGTGGCGGTACGTGATGTGGATCGTGCTGCCGGGCTTGAGCGGCGCCATCGCGCTGTGCAGGCCGTCGAGACTCGTGACGGGCTTGCCGTCGATGGCGGTGATCACGTCACCGCTGACGATGCCGGCCGCCCGGGCAGGCGAGGTGCCGCTGGGAAAGGACGTGTCGATCACGCGGACGCCGACGTGGTCGATCTTGACCGGCTTGCCCAGCGCCTTCTCGGCCACGGCCGCGGCGACTCGCTGCGAGTCGGTCATGTCGGCCTGCGACGCGACGTGCTGCTCCTGCTCGGAGCTGCCGGGCGGCACGAGGGCTCGCTCCGGCACGAGTTGCGCGCCCTGCGGCCGGCAGCACCAGGTCTCGAACACCGACGCCTGCCGCTCCGCGATGGCCACGTAGAGGATGCCGGGGCCGTTCGAGGACGGGTCGGCCGACTCCCCGGCGACGTGAACGACCGGTGCCACGGGCTGGGCCGGAGTGGGCAGGAACAGCACCTGATCCGACCGCATGTTCGACGCCACGAACAGCGTCGCCCCGATCCCGAAGCCGACGACGCCGATGATCATGGCGATGATCGGGGCGTATCGGCGCACCGGCGCACCATACCCACTGCCCGGCGACGCGACGCCAGGATCGATGCGGGATCATGCCGGGGTGAGCGAGACGCGCGGTACGAGGGTCCTGCGCCACGAGCGGGTCGAGTTCACCGTGCGGACGTACGAGCACGTCGAGAAGGGCGCCGAGTTCGCCGCCCGCGCGCTGGATATCCCGCTCGGCCGCTTTGCGAAGACGCTCGTCGTCGAGGCCGGCGACACGCCGGTGTTCGCGCTCATGCCGGGCGACCGCGAGCTCTCGCTGAAGAAGCTGGCCCGCGCCGCGGGCGCGAAGCAGGCGGCGATGGCGAATCCGCGCGACGCCGAGCGCCTGACCGGCTACCAGGTCGGCGGCATCTCGCCGTTCGGGTCGCGGCGAGCGCTGGCGGCGTACATCGACGCGAGCCTCGTCGAGCACCAGACCGTTGCCGTCAACGGCGGTCAGCGCGGCGTGATCCTCGAGCTCGCGACGGCAGACCTGATCCGCGTGCTGGCGGCGGTGGCCGCCGACCTGGCCGCTACCTGAGCCGGCCGCGCAGGGCGTCGAGTTCGGCGGCGAGGGCGGCCGGCAACCGGTCGCCGAACCTGGCCAGATGATCGGCGATGCGGTCGGCCTCGGCCGCCCAGGCGGCGGCGTCGACGTCGAGCAGCTCGGCGAGGTGGCCAGGGTCGAGGTCGAGGCCGTCGGTGTCGAGCGCGTCGGCCGTGGGCACGTCGCCGATGGCCGTCGAGGTTGCGCCGGCGGTACCGTCGCAGCGCCGGAAGATCCACTCCAGCACACGCGAGTTCTCGCCGTAGCCCGGCCAGAGGTAGCGACCGTCGGCATCCTTGCGGAACCAGTTGACCTGGAACAACTTCGGGAGCTGGCCGGGATCGGGCGCGCCGGCGCCGATGTCGAGCCAGTGCTGGAAGTAGTCGCCCATGTGGTAGCCGCAGAACGGCAGCATGGCGAACGGATCCCGGCGGAGGTTCCCGACGGCTCCCGTGGCCGCGGCGGTCGTCTCGGACCCCATCGTCGCGCCCATGAAGACCCCGTGCTGCCAGCTGGTCGCCTCCGCCACCAGCGGCACCGTGCCTGCTCGCCGGCCGCCGAACAGGATGGCGGAGATCGGCACCCCGGCGCCGTCCTCCCACTCCGCGGCCATCGACGGGCACTGACTGGCCGCGACGGTGAAGCGGGCGTTCGGGTGCGCGGCAGGGGTGGACGTCGCCGGTGTCCAGTCGTTGCCGCGCCAGTCGATGGCGTGGGCGGGCCGTTCGCGCGTCATCCCCTCCCACCAGACGTCGCCGTCGTCCGTCAGGGCCGTGTTGGTGAACACGGTGTTGGCGGCGATCGTCGCCATCGCGGTCGGATTCGTCTCGACCCCGGTGCCCGGGGCAACGCCGAAGAAGCCCGCCTCGGGGTTGATCGCGAAGAGGCGGCCGTCGGCGCCGAAGCGCATCCAGGCGATGTCGTCGCCCACGGTCTCCACCGTCCAGCCGGGGATGGTCGGAATCAGCATCGCGAGGTTCGTCTTGCCGCAGGCGGACGGGAAGGCCGCGGCGATGAACCGCACCGTGCCCTCGGGCGACGTCAGCTTGAGCAGCAGCATGTGCTCGGCGAGCCAGCCGTCGCTGCGCGCCATCACCGACGCGATGCGCAGGGCGAAGCACTTCTTGCCCAGCAGCGCGTTGCCGCCGTAGCCGGATCCGAACGACCACACCTCGCGCGATTCCGGGAAGTGCGCGATGTACTTGTCAGCCGTGTTGCACGGCCAGGGCACGTCGGCCACCCCCGGCGCAAGCGGGTGCCCGACGGAGTGCACGCACGGCACGAACGGCCCCTCCGCCCCGAGCGCGTCCAGGGCCGGCTGGCCCATGCGGGTCATGATCCGCATGCTTGCCGCCACGTAGGCGGAGTCGGTCAACTGGACGCCGACGTGGGCCATGGGCGAGCCCAGCGGGCCCATCGAGAACGGCACCACGTACAGGGTGCGGCCGCGCATGGCTCCTGCGTACAGCGCCCGCATCTCGGCGCGCATGACGTCCGGCTCGCGCCAGTTGTTCGTCGGCCCCGCGTCGTCGGCGCTGGCCGAGCAGATGAAGGTGCGGTCCTCGACCCGCGCGACGTCCCCCGGTTCGGAGACGGCGCGGTAGCTGCCCGGCCGGCGCGCGTCATCGAGCCGGCGGAAGGTGCCGCTGGCGACCAGCCGGTCGGCGAGCCAGGTGAACTCGGCATCCGAGCCGTCGCACCAGTGGACGGCGTCCGGGCAGAGGAGTTCCGTCCACTCCGCGACCCAGCTCTGCAGCCGCGCGTTGGTCGTCGTCGCCCCCACCCGGGCCGGCGAATCGGTCGTCGCCATCGTCAGTCGTCTCCTGGGGTCGGCCCGCCGGAGGGTAGTCGAGCCTCCCTGAGTAGCGCGTCAGCAGCCGCCATGCGCTCGGTCACGACGGTCGCGGCGACGCGGTGTCCGCACGCGTCGGCGAAGTTGGCCAGGATCCGGTAGCCGTACGGCGTCAGCACGCTCTCCGGATGGAACTGGACGCCCTCGGTGGCCAGGTGGCGGTGCCGCAGGCCCATCACGAGACCCGAGCCATCGGCGAGCCGGGCGGACACCACGAGCGGCGAGCCCGGCTGCGGCTCGGCGGCGGCCAGCGCGTGGTAGCGGCCGGCTCGGAAGGGCGACGGGAGACCCGCCAGGAGGCCCTGACCGTCGTGCTCGATGAGCGAAGCCCGGCCGTGGCACGCGTTCGGATTCGGGGCGACCGGGACGCCGTGCGCGACGGCGATGCACTGGTGGCCGAGGCAGATGCCGAGCACCGGCAGGTGCTCGCCGAAGGCGCGGATCGCAGCCGTCGAGACGCCCGCCTCGTCCGGGCCCTGCGGCCCGGGGGACACGACGATGCCGGCCGGTGTCATTGCGGTCAGCTCGTCGAGGCGGGTCGCGTGCGCCGGCACCACCCGAGCCTCGACGCCGAGCTCGGCCAGGCGGTGCTGGACGTTGAGGACGAACGAGTCGCGGTTGTCGAGAATCACGATCACAGCGCGTCCCAGGCCCGGGCCAGCTCGTCGGCGAGGGCCGTGTCGGTGCCGGCGACGGCGACCACGCCGCGGCCTGCCGTGGTCAGGAACGCGACGCCGGCCGCCAGCAGGCGGTCGGCGGGCAGCTCGCGTTCGACGGCCCCGGTGAGCTCGAGCACCCAGCCGCGGGTCACGCCCGCCAGCAGGCCGTGGGCAGGGGGTGTCACCAGCACGCCGTCGACGAGCGCGAAGATGTTCGCTCGGGTCGTCTCGCCGGCAAGCCCGTCGGCGGACACCAGGACCGCCTCCTGGCCCGGTCCGATGCCGGCCTCGGCGGCGACCGCCCAGGCCCGGTCGGCGATCTTGCGCTCGCGGCGTCGATCGGCCGGGTCGTAGCCGGGAACCACGACGAGCTCGACCGGCGTCCTCGCCGACGGCGCCCGGGGCGTGGCGCGCAGTGCCCGGCCATGCACGTCGATCCGCACCACCGTCGGCGGGGCGGCCGGATCGGCGCAGAGCTCGTCCATCATCTGCGCAACCCGGGCGACGATGGCCGCGTCCGCGCCGGATGCCCGCAGCCGGGCCAGGTGCCGGTCGCGGAGGCGGATCCGGCCGGCCTCGACCAGGACGGTCTCGAAGACCGGGTCGGTCACCAGCCCTCCGCCTCGGCGTTGATGGCGCTCAGGAAGGGACGGGCCTTGACGATCGTCTCCTCCGCCTCCGCCTCGGCGTCGGAGAGGAGCGTCACCGCGCCGCCGGCCCCGTAGCTCGCGGTGCCCGCCTCGACGGTCGCGGTGCGGATGGCGACGCTGGCGACCATGCGCCGGCGGGCCGCCTCGTAGCCGAACACCGATCCGCAGTAGAAGCCGCGCGGCGCCTGCTCGAGCCGGTCGATGATCTCGATCGCCCGGCGCTTGGGCGCGCCGGTCACCGAGCCGCCCGGAAAGCACGAGATCAGGACATCCGGCAGGCGGACGCCCTCGCGGACCCGCGACGTGATCGACGAGACCAGGTGCATGACGCTCGCCGTGCGCTCGACCTGGCACAGCATGCCGACCTCGACGCTTCCGGGCACGGCGGTGGCGGTGAGGTCGTTGCGCAGCAGGTCGACGATCATGATGTTCTCGGCGCGGTCCTTCTCCGCGCCGAGGAGCTCGCGCTCGAGCTCGGCATCCTCCTCCGGCGTGGCGCCTCGGCGGCGTGTGCCCTTCACCGGACGCGTCTCGCAGCGGTCGTCCTCGATGTGCAGGAAGAGCTCCGGCGAGATCGAGGCGACCTCCAGGTCGCCGAATGCGAGGTACGCCGAGTGGTCGCCCGGGCTGGCCGCGACCATCCGCTCGAAGAGCGAGAACCCGCCCGCGTCCCACGGCGCCGCCAGCACGTGCGCCAGGTTGACCTCGAAGACCTCGCCCAGCGCGATCAGCCGCTGCGCCTCGCGGCACGCCGCGGCGTGCTCGGCCCGCGTGGCGCTGCTGCGGGCGACGCGGGGCGCCACGGGAGCCGTATCGGCCGGCAGCTCGTCGGCCTCGATCGCGGCGACCAGCGGCGATGGATCGGGGCCGTCGACCTCCCAGGTGCCGGTGGCGTGGTCGTACGCGGCGTAGGTCTCGTGGTAGCTGGCCAGCAGCGCGGGCACGGTCGGCTCGTGCCGGGAGCCGATCCCGTGCAGGGCCAGTCCCGCGTCGTAGGAGATGGCGCCCATCCAGAGCCCGTGCCGGTGGGCGGCGTGGACGAGTCGGGGCGGGATGGCGGGGAGCCCGGCGCCGCTCGACGGCGGTGTGGCGATCACCTGGCCGGGCCGCACGGCGATCAGCGACCGCCGCGGCCCGGGGCCGGGAGCCGCCGCGAGCAGGAGGCCGACCTGCTCGCCGGCGGCGAGCAGTCGCCGGGCGACCGCCAGCGGGTCGATCGTACGCGTGATCGTCACCAAGATGACGGATTTTCACGGATGCCGGCCGGCCGGGCGAGCGGTAGGTTGCAGGCATGATCGATGGCGAACGGGGTGTACTGACGTACGAGGGCTACGACGTCCGCGATCTGGTGGAGCACTCGAGCGACGAGGAGGTCTGCTTCCTCCTCCTGCACGGGCGCCTGCCGACCGCCGGGGAACTCGATGCGTGGGCGGCGCGGGTGCGCCGGGCGCGGATCAACCATGCGGAGGAGACCGAGGAGGTGGTGCGCCTGCTGGCTGCACGCCGTGTCACGCCGATGGAGATGCTGCGCACCGCGGTCTCGTGGGACTCGTTCGACGATCCGCTGAAGAAGTCCAACTCGCCGGCGGCCGACGTCGCCAAGGCCGTCGGCCTGATCGGCCGCATGCCCGTGATGGTCGCGCGCTTCTGCCGTCTGCGGGCCGGGCTATCCCCGGTCGCCCCCAATCCCGAGCTCTCGCGTGCGGGCAACTTCCTCTGGATGCTCCACGGGCAGATGCCATCGCCGGAGGCCGAGCGGACCCTCGACCGAGCGCTGATCCTCCACGCCGAGCACGGCCTCGACGCCTCGACCTACGTGGCCCGTGTCATCGCCTCGACCCGCGCCGATCTGCATTCGGCGGTCACCGGCGCGATCGGGGCGCTGAAGGGGCCGCTGCACGGTGGCGCCAACGAGGAGGTGATGGCGCTGCTCGAGGAGATCGGCGAGGAGTGGATGGTCGACGAGATCGTCCGCACCCGGCTCGCGTTCGGGAAGCGCATGATGGGGTTCGGCAGCCGCGTCTACAGGGGGCCCGATCCCCGAACGGCGGTCCTGAAGGATCTGGCCAGGGATCTCGCGGAGCACCACGACCCGCGCTGGTTCCGGCTCTGCGAAGGGGTCGAGCGAGTGGTCATGGCCGAGCGCGGGCTCCATCCGAACGTGCACTTCTACGCCGCGCCGGTGTACCGCTACCTCGGCATCCCGGCCGACGTCTTCCCGGCCATCTTCGCCATGAGCCACGTCACCGGCTGGGCCGCCCACATCATCGACCAGCACAAGATCGATCGTCTGATCCGGCCGGATGACCCGGGTTCGGGGCACGAGGCGCGGCCGTACGTGCCGGTGGCCGAGCGTGGCCTGGCCGTGGCGGTCGCGTCCGGGCGGCCCACCGCCGCCGATCGTCTAACGTCTGGTCGATGATCCGCGTCGAACATCCCGTCGTCGAGCTCGACGGCGACGAGATGACGCGCATCATCTGGCAGCTGATCCGCGACCGGCTGATCCTCCCGTACGTCGACGTGGAGCTCGAGTACTACGACCTGTCGGTGACCAATCGCGACGCCACCGACGACCAGGTCACGGTCGACGCTGCGAACGCGATCAAGCGCCACGGCGTGGGCGTCAAGTGCGCCACCATCACGCCCGATGAGGCGCGGGTGGCCGAGTTCGGCCTGAAGCGCATGTGGCGGTCGCCGAACGGCACGATCCGCAACATCCTGGGCGGCACGGTGTTCCGCGAGCCGATCATCATCTCGAACATCCCGCGGCTCGTCCCTGGCTGGACGAAGCCGATCGTGATCGGCCGTCACGCGTTCGGCGACCAGTACCGCGCGACCGACTTCGTCGTGCCGGGTGCCGGGCTGCTGACGCTCACGTTCACGCCCGCCGACGGGACGGCACCGATGGAGTTCGAGGTGTTCGACTTCCCCGGCGGCGGGGTGGCGCTCGGCATGTACAACCTGGACGAGTCGATCCGGGACTTCGCCCGGTCGTGTCTCCGCTACGGCCTCACCCGCGGCTGGCCGGTGTACCTCTCGACCAAGAACACGATCCTCAAGGCGTACGACGGCCGCTTCAAGGATCTCTTCGCCGAGGTGTTCGAGGCCGAGTTCGCCGCCGAGTTCGCGGCCGCGGGGATCACCTACGAGCACCGCCTGATCGACGACATGGTCGCCGCCGCCCTGAAGTGGGAGGGCGGCTTCGTCTGGGCCTGCAAGAACTACGACGGCGACGTCCAGTCCGACACCGTCGCCCAGGGCTTCGGGTCGCTCGGTCTCATGACCTCGGTGCTGATGACGGCCGACGGCTCGACCGTCGAGGCCGAGGCCGCCCACGGCACCGTCACGCGTCACTTCCGCCAGTGGGAGCAGGGCAAGCCCACGTCGACCAACCCCGTCGCCTCCATCTACGCCTGGACGCGCGGGCTCGCGCACCGCGCCAAGCTCGACGCGAACCCGCCGCTCGCCGCCTTCGCCGCGACCCTCGAGCGCGTCGTCGTCGAGACCGTCGAGGCCGGCCAGATGACCCGCGACCTCGCCCTCCTCATCGGCCCCGACCAGCCCTGGCTCGAGACGATGGCCTTCATGGCCGCCATCGACGCCAACCTCCAGCGCGCCCTCGAGCCCTCCCCGTGACGACGCCCCGCGCACCCCGCGCGCGCTTCCGTGCGCGAGTCCTGACGGGGACAGTCCCCGCACTCGAAAGACCGCGGGACAGTCCCCGTCACACACCGCTCGCGTCCCACGCGCGGGCGCATGCAGGTCATGGAGGAGTCGCCGCCGGCGCGCGCCGACGCGCACGGGGCCCGCTTCGCCTGGTCGACGCGGGCGGCTTCCTGCGCAGTCGGCCGGTGATCGGCGCGTTCCGTCGGTCTTCCGCGCGCGCTGACGGGGACTGTCCCCCGCGGGCGCCCGTGCGGGGACTGTCCCCGTTTCATGCTGCTGCAGCCGCCCGGGCGGGATCGCGGCTGCCGTTACAAGGTTGCCCACGTCCGGGGGGTCAAATAGCCTTCGAATGCGCGTGGCGCGCCATGCGTCCTGAACCTGGAGGCCTCACTTGATCCGTCACGATGTGGTTGTCGTCGGCGCCGGCTGCGCCGGTATGCGGGCGGCCATCGAGGCGAAGCGGCAGGGCATCGACGTGGCCGTCGTGTCCAAGCTGCATCCGACCCGCTCGCATTCGGGCGCGGCGGAGGGCGGGATCAACGCCGCGCTGGGCAACGCCACCGAGGACTCGCCGGAGAGCCACACGTTCGACACGGTGAAGGGCTCGGACTACCTGGGCGATCAGGACGCGATCGAGATCATGTGCCGCGAGGCGCCCGATGACATCTACGAGCTCGAGCACATGGGCGCGATCTTCTCGCGCGCTCCGGACGGGCGTCTGGCCCAGCGGCCGTTCGGCGCCGCCGGCGCGCCTCGCACGATCTACTCGGCCGACATCACGGGCCACGTCCTGATCCACGTGCTGTACGAGCAGCTGGTGAAGCACCAGGTCGCGGTCTACGAGGAGTTCTTCTGCACCCAGCTCGTCATCGACGGCGGCCGTTGCGCCGGCCTCCTGGCCTGGGACATCGTGCGCGGCGGCCTGCACGCCATCGAGGCCCAGCACGTGATCCTCGCGACGGGCGGCATGGGCCGCATGTACTACGGCACCACCAACGCCTTCGCCTGCACCGGCGACGGCATGTCGTTGGCGTGGCGCGCCGGCGTGGCGCTGAAGGACATGGAGTTCATGCAGTTCCACCCGACGACGCTGAAGTCGAACGGCGTGCTGATCACGGAGGGCTGCCGCGGCGAGGGCGGCTACCTGCGCAACAGGGACGGCGAGCGCTTCATGGCCAAGGACGCGCCGAATGCGATGGAGCTCGCCTCCCGCGACGTCGTCTCCCGGGCCGAGTGGAAGGAGATCGCCGACGGGCGCGGGGTCGATGGCTGCGTACTGCTCGACCTCACCCACCTCGGCCCCAAGAAGATCAAGAGCCGGCTGCCCGGCTCGCGCGAGCTGGCGCTCGACTACGCCGGCGTCGACCCGATCGACGAGCCGATCCCGGTCCGCCCCGGCGCCCACTACCACATGGGCGGCGTCGACGTCGACATCTGGGGCGAGACCCGCATCCCGGGGTTGTGGGCGGCCGGCGAGGCCGCCTGCGTCTCGGTGCACGGCGCCAACCGCCTCGGCGGCAACTCGCTGATGGAGACGATCACCTTCGGTCGCCGCGCCGGCCAGGCGGCAGGCGAACGGGTTCGTGACGAGGGCGACGTCGGCGCCCGCATCGAGGCCTCGGTGATCGCCGACGAGGAGCAGCGCATCGCGCGGCTGCTCGGCTCGACCACCGGCGAGCGGCCTGGCGTGGTGCGCGAGGAGCTCGCCAAGACGATGTACGACAAGGCGGGCGTGTTCCGCACCGAGTCGGTCCTCAAGGAGTGCGTCGAGCAGGTGGCCGGGCTTCGCGAGCGTGCCCGCTCGCTGCGGCTCGAGGACGCCGGCTCGCTGTTCAACTCCGACCTCGTCCAGGCACTCGAGCTGCAGTCGCTGCTCGAGTGCGCCGACTGCCTGTCCACGGCGGCGCTGGCGCGGCAGGAGAGCCGCGGCGCCCACTCCCGGCTCGACTACCCCGATCGCAACGACGAGGTGTGGCTCAAGCACTCGCTCTGCCACCACGACCGCGGCAGCGTGCGCCTCGACTACAAGCCCGTCACCGTGACCAAGTACGAGCCGCTCGCGAGGACCTACTGATGGAACCCGCCAACGCCCACCTGACGACGCTCAAGGGCGCGTACGACGTCGAACTGATGGAGGCCACGATCCGCGTCCGGCGTTACGCCGGCGACGGCGCGAAGGCCGAGTACCAGTCGTTCACGGTCGAGGTGCCGACGACGGCGACGCTGCTCGACGTGCTCGACGTCGCCAAGGAGACGCAGGACGGGACGCTCGCGTACCGCAAGTCCTGCCGGATGGCGGTCTGCGGCTCGTGCGGCATGCGCCTCGACGGCGGCGCCGTGCTGGCGTGCAAGACGGCCATGAAGCCGTTCGTCGACGCCGGTCACGTCGTCACGGTCGGCCCGATGGGGAACCTGCCGCTGATCAAGGACCTCGTCGTCGACATGGCGCCGTTCTGGCACAAGATCAACGCCATCAAGCCCTATCTCGACACCGGCCAGGACGAGCCAGGCGCGAAGGAGTGGCGCGTCACGCCCGAGCAGGGCGACCTCATCCACCGCGAGTCGCTGTGCATCATGTGCGGCTGCTGCGTCTCCGAGTGCAACTCCATGGAGGCCGACCCGGACTTCCTCGGCCCGGCCGCGCTCGCCAAGGCCTTCCGCTTCGTTGGCGACGTCCGCGACGGCGACACGCTCGGCCGCCTCCGCGACCTGTCCGGCGCGCATGGCATCTGGGACTGCACCCGCTGCTACTTCTGCAACCAGCGCTGCCCGAAGAACGTCGATCCCCGCGACGCGATCGCCAAGCTCGGCGCCGAGGCCTTCCGCGAGGGGCTCACCCGCGACGAGGGCGCGCGCCACGCCAAGGTCTTCGTGCAGTCGACCTACAAGGGCGGCTACCTCCGCGAGACCGAACTGGTCCCCAAGACCATCGGGCCGATCGCGGCCATCGGCCAGATCCCGTTCGCCCTCCAGCTGGCGCGCGCGGGCAAGGTGCCGAACCCGCTCTCGCCGCACCGGGCGAAGGACAACGCCGAGGTCAAGCGCCTCTGGAAGCTGCTCGAGGAACAGACGCCCAAGCACAAGCAGCGCGCCGTCCGCGGCGCGGAGAGCGGGAGCTGACCGTGGACGACCGTTACGCCTACTACCCCGGCTGCCTCGCCAGCCTGTCGCAGAAGGAGCTCGACTCCTCGACCCGCGCCATCGCCGGCAAGCTGGACGTCGAACTGGTCGACATGCCGTCGGTCACGTGCTGCGGCGCGGGCGACGTGCACGAGGCCAAACCCGACTACTACCTGCACCTCTCGGCGCGCATCCTCGGCCAGGCCGAGCGCACGGGCTCCAAGACGCTGCTCACCATCTGCAACGTCTGCACGCTCAACCTGCGCCAGGCCAACGAGCGGCTCCGCTCCGAGCCGGCCGAGCTGGCCCGTATCAACGACAACCTGCGCCAGGTCGGCATCGCCGGCTACGAGGGCGGGGTCGACGTCCGCCACCTGCTCTGGGAGGTCTCGTCCGGCGACGGCTACGATCGCTTCCGGCAGATCGCCGCGCGACCCCTGGAGGGCCTCAAGGTCGCGCCGTTCTACGGCTGTCAGATCCTCCGCCCGGCCAAGCTGCTCGGCTTCGAGGACCCCGACCGGCCCCAGTCGCTCGAGCGCCTGATCGAGGCCTGCGGGGCCGAGGCGATCGACTACCCGGCCAAGATCAAGTGCTGCGGCTTCCCGATCGTGCTCGCCCGCGAGGACGTCGCGGTCGCCGAGCTCATCCAGCCGCTCGAGCAGGCCGTCGAGGCAGGTGCCGACGTCATGGTGACGCCCTGCCCGCTGTGCCACCTGTCCCTGGATGCCTGGCAGCGCAAGGCCGAGTCGAGCGCCGGCAAGGAGTTCCGGCTGCCGATCCTCCATCTCGCTCAGCTGCTGGGCGCCGCCGCCGGCGTCGAGGAGTCGGCGATGAAGTTCCGGCGCCACATCGTGCCGGTCACGACCGAGGTGAAGGCCAAGCTCCGGATGCCGTCGGTCGTCAGCGCCGACTGAGTCCGCCGGTGGAGCTCCCTCCCGCCGCCCGACGGGTGCAGGACGCCCTCGACGCGCTCGACCTCGCCATCGCCGTGGTCGAGACCGGCGAGTCCGCGCGGACGGCTGCCGAGGCGGCCGCGGCCGTCGGCGCGCCCGTCGGCGCGATCGTCAAGTCGCTGGTCTTCGAGCGCGAGGGCGAGCCCGTGCTGCTGCTGGTCTCGGGGGCGAACCGCGTCGACACGAAGCGCCTGGGCCTCCACCGGGCCGATGCCGACCGCGTTCGCGAGGTGACGGGCTACGCGATCGGAGGCATCCCGCCGATCGCCCACGCGAGCCCCATCCACGTGACGATGGACGAGGACCTGCTCGCGTTCGACCTCGTCTGGGCCGCGGCCGGCACGCCCAAGCACGTGTTCCCGATCGCCCCGGGGGAGCTCCTTCGCGTCACCGGCGCCGCGACGGCAAGGGTGTCCGAGTGACGCGGTGATCGCGCTCGTCGTCGTCCCGGCCCTGGTGGCCCTGGCGACGCTCGTCTCGCGGCGGTTCGGCCACGGCGTCGGTGGGGTGATGGCCGGGTTGCCGCTCACGTCGGGGCCGCTGTCGCTGGCGCTGGCCATCGAGCACGGCAGCCGTTTCGCGGCCGATGCCGCCGTCGGCTCGCTGGTCGGCATCGCGGCCTCCACCGCTGCCTGCGTCGCCTACGGCCTGACCGCGCGACGCGGGTGGCGGCTGGCGACGGCAGTCGGGCTGGCCGCGTTCGCCGTCGGCGTCACCGTCGGCCTGACCGGGCCCGCGACCCTGGCCTCGGCCGCGATCATCGCCGCAGGAGCCGCGCTGACCGCCATCATCGTGCTCGGACGGCTGCGAGGCGCGGGCCCGGGGGCCCGGCCGCAACTCGCTCTGCTGCCGCGGGTTCTGAGCGCGTTCACGGTCGTCGTCGTGGTGTTGCTCGTGGCGCGCACGGCCGGGGCCGAGTTGGCCGGCGCGCTGACGCCGTTGCCGGTCGTGATCGGCGTGCTGGCGGTACACGCGCAACGCGAGGAGGGCCCAGATGCCGCCGTCGACGTCCTCCACGGGTCGCAGCGCGGCACGTTCGGGTTCATCGTGTTCTTCGCGCTGGCCGGGACACTGCTCGACCGGGGGGCATCGCTGTGGGGCGTGTACGGCGTGGCGTCGGCCGGGGCGCTCCTGGGCGCCGTGCTCGCGCTGCCTCGGGGACGCCGGTGAAGGTCCGGCTCGCCCTGGGCGTGACCGTCCTGATGTGGGCCGCCGCGTTCGTCGCGATCCGGGTCGGGGCGGGATCGTATGCTCCCGGGCCGTTCCTGTTCCTGCGCTTCCTGATCCCGGCGGTACTGCTGACACTGCTGGCAGCCCGCTCGCGCCGGTTCGCGCCGCCGCCGCAGGACCGCGTGCGGGTGGTCGTGCTCGGTGCACTGTTCGTGGCCTACATCGGCCTGCTCATCGCCGGCGAGCGGACGATCGACGCCGGCACCGCCAGCATGCTCGCCGAGACGAGCCCGCTGATGACGGCCGCGCTGGCAGCGGCCTTTCTCGGCGAGCGGGCGAGTGGCTGGCTCGTCGCCGGGCTGGCGGTCGGGTTCGCGGGCGCGGCGCTGATCGCGGTCGGCGGCACCGATGGCCTGCACCTGTCGCGGGGAGCCGTGCTGGTACTGGTCGCCGCGCTCGCCCAGGCGGGGCTGCTGGTGGTGCAGAAGCCGTTGCTCGGCCGGCAGCCGGCGATCACCCTGATGGCCCAGGCGTCGGTCGTGGGGCTGGTCCTGACCCTGCCGTTCGCCGGCCAGTTCTTCAGCCAGGTGCAGGAGGCGCCGGCGCGCGCCACCCTCGCGATCGTGTTCGTGGCCGTCACGACCGGCGCGGTGTCCTACGTCACGCTGGCCTACGCCATCAAGCGCACCCCGTCGACGGGCCAGGTCTCGGCGGTGCTCTACCTCGTCCCGCCGCTGGCGGTGCTGTTGTCGTGGGCGTACCTCGGCGAGGCGCCAACGGCGCTCGCCCTCGTCGGAGGACTGCTCGCTCTCGCGGGCGTCGGCATCAGCCAGCGCCGTTAGTGCACTAAATCTCGATCACGTCGCCGTCTGCGAGCCGGCGGACGTCGCGGTGGCCGGCTGCCTCGAGCTTCTCGGCCAGCTGTCGCTTGGCCTCGTCGACGCCATGGACGAGCATCAGCGGGACGTCCGGCCCGAGGTGGGCAACGGCCCGCGTCAGCTCGCGCTGGGAGGCGTGGTCGGGCGACGGCGACCACCCCCAGCGGCACTGGATCGTGGTGCGCTGCGGCCGGCCGTCCTCGCCGGTGATCTCGAAGGGGTCGCCGGTCGTCCGCTGGCGGGCCGTCGGTCCGGAGTAGCCGGTGAAGAAGACGCCGCACTCGGGTCGGGAGCACGCGGCGAACGCGAGCTGTCCGGAGCGCCGCTCGAGTGCCGAGGCGCCGCCGACGACGACGTACCCGGTGCGGCCGACGACGTCGTCGGCCGGGTCCTCCGGGCTGAGCGTGAGCACCTCGGGGTAGGTGGCGTCGGTCAGCCACCCGTCCCGGTCGCCGTTGCGGTAGCGGTCGAGGACGCGCTTGCCGAGCGGCGTCATCCATACCGGCGCCACCGGCAGCGTGCCGTCCGCGAACGCCTCGCCGAGCATCGCTGCGAGCTCCTGCGCCCTGCCGATGTTGGCGGCCGGGAACAGGCAGCAGCCGCCGCCGGCGACGACCTCCGCCGCGTCGCGCTGCAGGGATGCCTCGTGGCTGGCCCGGATCGGGCCGCGATCGCCGAGGGTCGACTCGAGCAGCACGACGGAGGCGCCGTGCAGCGGCAGCGGATCGCCGGGCCGCACGGTGCGCAGTCCGGCACCGCCGAGGTCGCCCGAGTACACCAGCACGCGGCCGTCGGCGAACCGGAGGCGGATGGCGCAGCTGCCGAGGATGTGGGCGACGCGATGCAACGTCAGCTCGACCGCGCCGTCGAGGATCCGGTAGCCCTCACCCGGGTCGCGCACGAGCAGGCGGTCGCCGGGGATGTACTCCTCGGCGGCGTTGGCCTGGTACGTCGCGAGCAGCTTGGTCGGCTTCGAGCAGTAGCCGCGGAGGTCGGGGTGCCGCCGGAACAGCTCGGGCAGGCCGCCCATGTGATCGCCGTGGGCGTGCGAGATGATCACGGCGTCCAGCTCGTCCGGGAGGTCGGCCGCGCGCCCGCCGCCGCCGATGCCGCAGTCCAGCAGCACGCGACTGCCTCCGTACTCGACGAGGTAGGCCGACGAGCCGACGCCGCCGCCGCCGGCGATGGTGATCCGGATCGGGCCGCCGACGGCCAGGGCGGCCGCCTGCGCGCGGCCGCTGCGCGTTCGCGCCGGGGCTGAGGGCTCGGGGGCCGGTTCGGCCGGCGCCGGCGACGGTCGTCGCTCGCTGCGCCGCGCGGCCACGCCGCCGCTGGTTGCCGTCTGCCAGCGCGAGATCGCTGCCAGGGCTTCGAGCAGCTCGGCGTCGCCGGGCGTCGGCGCGTCGATGCGGAGCAGGGCGGCGGTGCCGGCATGCTGGGCCGCACGCAGCAGGTCGGAGGTCGACGGCGGCGCGACCCGCGCGCGCTCGGCGTCGTCCCGGGCCTGGCGGGCGTCCGCGGCAGCGGCGTCGAGCGCGGTCTGCAGCTTGCGGCGCTCGGCCTCCGCGGCAGCGGCCTCGGCCCGCGCGGCATCGCGTTCGGCTTCGGCGGCGGCTCGCCGCTCCTCCGCCTCCTCGGTCAGCTGGCGTTGCTGCTCGATGACGCTGCCCGACGGCCCCGACTCGAGCTGGCGCTGCACCTCTGCCAGCGCGTGCCGCGCCTTGTCGCGATCGGAGGTCAGCTCGCTGCGGGTCGCGCCGTGCGCCGTGCGCTCCTCCTTCAGCTTGCGGTCCTTCTCCCTGACCCGCTCGCGCTCGCGGCGTAGCTCCTCGGCCAGCCGGTCGCGTTCCTTCACCAGCCGGTCGACGTTGACGGGTCCCGTCGAGCCGTTGGTCGCCGGCGCGTCGCCGGTATCGGGCAGCGGGTCGAGACCGTCGTCCTCGAGGAAGCGCGTCAGCGCCGGTTCGGCGGTCGCGAGTGGGATGCCCAGCCGGAGCATGGTCAGCGCGACGCGTGCGACGCCGTAGCGATCGACGAGCTCGTCCACCGGATCCCCGAGCTCGGCCGGCGGCACGCTGCCGCCGGCATGGCCGATGAGGAGGTCGAGCCGGTCCGGGTAGACGTTGGGAGTCTGGCGCGCCTCGCGCGAGAACCGTTCGTCGTGCACCAGCGTCCCGATCCGCTCGAGAACCGCATCCGATACCCAGTCCGGTGCCTTCTTCGGCTCCGGGAACCGGCGGCGCGTGCGCGACGACATGTCCGAACCGTAGTTGATCGCCCGAGGCGGTGGTGGCGTTCGGCTAGGGTGCGCGGCGATGGGCTTGACGGCGACGATGTCCCGGCAGCTGGGTGGCAAGGTGGCTGACCGGCTGCTGGACGAACTGGCCGCGCGGACGGTCGGGGCGACGCGGCTGGCGTTCGACGTCGTGATCGATCAGCGCGGCGCGAGCATCGCGGCCGATGCCGACGTGTTCCGGGTGCAGCGGGGCGCCGAGGACACCCGCGCGGCGGAGCGTGCGTTGGTGCGGGAGCGGGCCCGGCGGGGCGGCGCGATCGGTGTCGCCTCCGGGCTTCCGTCCATCATGTCGGGCCCCGGCACGGCCGTCGGCATGGCCGCGGCCCTCTTCGATGCCGGCGTGGTCGCCTACGCCGAGGTCTCGCTGATCCTGGCGGTCAGCCACCTGCGGGGCCGTGACGTCCGCGACGTCGCCTCGCGTCGGCTCGACGCGCTGCTCGTGCTCGGTCTGGAGGCCGGCGCCGTGACGATGAAGGGCCACGTGATCACGGCGGACTCGATCACGATCGACCTCGCCAGCGCGGAGGACCTGCCCGACGAGGTCGTCCAGCGGATCACGAGGAAGGTCGCCGATCAGATCATCCTGAAGGTGGCCAGGCACCGTGCCCGCTTCATGCTCGGGCGGCTGATCCCCTTCGGGGTGGGCGCGGCGGTCGCCGGCATCGACGACTTCAAGACCGTCGGGAGCGTCGGCCGGGCCGCGATCGCATACCTCGACGCGGTCGACGCGGCGCGGTCCGCGCGGTCGGCCTGACCGTCCGCGCGCGCCACGTGCGCCGAGCGTGCGGCACGCTCCCGCCGTGCCGCGCTCCGGGATCCTGATCGCCGCCGCCGCCCTGGCCGCCGTCGGCGTGCTGGCGGTGCGGCACGAGGGTGCCGGCGGCGCCGGCACGCCCGTCGGCCGCGTCATCGACGGCGACACCTTCACGGTCCGGGTCGGGGGCGTCGAGGAGCGTGTCCGCGTGATCGGCATCGACACTCCCGAGGTAGCCCACGGCCCGGCACCGGCCGCCTGCTATGGCGAGGAGGCCCGTCGGTTCGCCACGGCCTTCCTGACCGGGCGCACGGTTCGCCTCATCCCCGGCCCCGAGCCGCGCGACCGCTACGGCCGCCTGCTGGCGCGGGTCGTGGTGGACGGCGTCGACCTCTCGCGCGAGCTGGCCCGGCGAGGGCTTGCGCGAGACCTTCCGATTCCTCCCGATACCGACGACGCCGCGGAGCTCGCACGGCTCGTCAGCGCGGCCCGCCAGGCCCGCGGCGGATTGTGGGGCGCCTGCGGCTTCGCCGCCGCGTTCCCCGGAAAGTAGCTCCTCGGGCGTACGCCAGCCGGGGGGCGGCCTGCGACGGAAAGAGCCGCCCGCACCCGGCTGGGCCTTAGCAGCGGGGGGCTGCCAAGTTGCTGGCCTCCCCCCGGATTACGGGGCTCACCGACGCGCCCGCGCGATCGGAAGGGGGGCGTTACGGGCAAGATACCACCGGGGCAAGGCCATGACACGACGCGCCACGGACAGGTATAGAATCGCCGCCGCGACCGCGACGGGGGTCGCTGCGTGGGGTCTCTTCGAGTCACAGTGGGTGAGGCGCGTCCAGTCGCGCGCGCTCGTCGCCGGGCTCGAACCCGGGTTCGCCGGCCTCCGCGTGGCGCACATGTCCGACCTCCACGTCGGCGCCCCGGGACTGAATGGACGCGCCCTGCGGCGCGCGGTCGACCTCGTCGTCGACGCCGCCCCCGACATCGTGTGCATCTCCGGCGACGTGCGCGCCCGGGTTGGCGGTGACCGCGTTCTACGCTGGCAGCTCGCCCGCCTGGAGGCGCCGCTCGGCAGCTACGCCGTCCTCGGCAACCACGACATCGGCGAGGGCCACGACCCCTTCGGCGACGGCGTCCCGCTCGGCGACCTTGACGGAACGCCCGTCCGCCTGCTGGCCGACGAGCGGGTCGTCGTGCACCACCCTGCGGGCCCTGTCGTCATCGGCGGCCTCGCTCCCCAGAGCGGCCATCTCGAACCTTCCCGCGGGCCAGGCCTGCGGATCCTGGTCTGCCACTACCCGACGGTGCTCGACCGTGTCCGGCCGGGCGACTGGCACGTCGTCCTGGCCGGGCATCTGCACGGCGGGCAGATCTGCATTCCGCTGCCGACCGGCAAGGTCCGGCTGGCGCACGCGAGCCGGTCGTACCTGGAAGGGCTCTACGGACGGGACGGCGCCGTGATGCACATCTCGCGCGGCGTGGGAACGACGTTCGTCCCCTTCCGGTTCGCCGCCAGGCCGGAGGTGACGATCCTCGAACTTGCGACCATGGTGGCGACGTAGACTGCAGTCGTGAACGGTGCGACTTCCGGGACGCCCGGGCTGGCGACGACGACTCCCGCCCACTTCTCCCACGCGGTGATCGCCGCGTACGTCGCCGATGCCGTCGCCGCCGCGCGGGCGGGGGTGACGCTCGCGGGCGCGCCGGCGAAGGCCGTGCGGATCGCGATCGGCGAAGATGGACAAAGTATCAACCTCGATGTGAAGGTTATACTTGAGTACGGTCTCGCCGCACCGCTCGCGGCGCGAGCCCTCGACGCTGCCATCCGGCAAGACCTCGACCAGCTGGTCGCCGTGACGATCGGGACGGTTCGGGTCGTCGTCGAGGACGTCGCCTGATGGCGCGGTCGGAGAAGCGGGGGTCCGGGCGGATCTCGGTCGCCGACCTGACGGGGGCGACGATCGAGCAGGCGCCGGCCTGCTGCGTTGGCTGCACCTGGTGGCAGGACCGCGCCCATGGCCGCCCCAGCGAGAAGCGTAAGTTCATCGACGAGGTCGAGGAGGGGTTCGGCCCGTGGGGGAAGCTCTACCGGGACGGCGACCGCGTCATCGCGCTGCTGCAGTACGGGCCGTCCGATGCGTTCCCGCGCGCCCGCGACCTGCCGGCCGGGCCGCCGGGTGCGGACGCCGTCCTGATCACGTGCAGCTTCCTCATCGACGCCGCGAGCCCCTGGGCGCTGCAGAGCCTCTTCCTGGCGTGCATCGGCGAGGTCAAGGATTCCGGGCACGAGGCGATCGAGACGTTCGCGTACCGTCACGATGAGGGCGATGACTTCGCGGCCCGCTTCCTGCGGCACCGCACGGTGTTCCCGCGCGACTTCCTGTCGGACTTCGGGTTCCG
Source organism: uncultured Actinomycetes bacterium (assembly GCA_963779685.1). GTDB lineage: Bacteria > Actinomycetota > Thermoleophilia > Gaiellales > F1-60-MAGs149 > CAVZZG01. The sequence goes on along the minus strand of CAVZZG010000003.1, from coordinate 1,824,145 downwards.
CACCGTCCGCGCGGTCGGCCGGATCGAGCTGATGCGGCTGGAGCTGCGAGGCATCGTGCCGGTCGATCCGTCCGAGACGGCGCTCGAGCGCGCCTGGGCGTCGCTCCGAGCCCGCGTCGCGGGCGTCCCGGCCCCGGTTCGCTAAGAGCTAAGAGCTAAGAGCTGAGAGCTCCGGCCTATCGGGTCAAGAGCCGGTCGCGCACGAGCAGCTGCGCGATCTCGACCGCATTGGTGGCCGCGCCCTTGCGGAGGTTGTCCGAGACGACCCAGAAGGCCAGGCCGTTCTCGCAGCCGAGATCGCGCCGGATGCGCCCGACGAACACCTCGTCCGACCCGGCGGCCGCGATCGCGGTCGGGTAGGTGTGCGTGGCGGGGTCGTCGAGCACGGTGATGCCGGGCCGTGAGGCCAGCAGGTCGCGCAGATCGCCGGGCGACAGCGGCTCGCGCGTCTCGACCCAGACCGCCTCCGAGTGCGATGTCACGACCGGCACGCGCGCGCAGGTGGCGGAGACGCGCAGGTTCGGTGCCGACAGGATCTTGCGCGTCTCGTTGACGAGCTTCAGCTCCTCGTCGGTGTAGCCGTCGTCGCCGGTGAACGCTCCGGCCGGGATGACGTTGAACGCGATCGGATGCGGGTACACGGCCGCCTCGACCTTCTCGCCGGCCAGCGCCTGGCGTGACTCGGCCTGCAGCGCGTCGATCGCCTTCTGGCCCGTGCCGGACACCGACTGGTAGGTCGCGACGGTCAGGTGCTCGATGCCGACGGCATCGAGGATCGGCTTCACGACCGGCATCAGCTGCATGGTCGAGCAGTTCGGGTTCGCGATCACGCCGTGGTGGTCGCGAGCGGCCTCGGGATTGACGTCGGCCACCACCAGCGGCACGTCCGGCTCCATCCGGAACGCCGACGAGTTGTCGACGACCACCGCGCCGCGGGCAACGGCCACCGGCGCCCACTCGCGCGAGCGGGTCGCTCCGGCCGAGAAGAGGGCGATGTCGACCCCGTCGAACCCTTCCGGGCTGACCGCGCGCACCTGCACCTCCTCGCCGGCGAACGTCACGCGTGTCCCGGCGCTGCGCTCGGAGGCGAGGCAGACCAGCTCGGCCACGGGGAATCCGCGTTCGGCGAGCACCGTGCGCATCACCTGGCCGACGGCACCGGTGGCACCCAGGATCGCGACCCTCGGCGCGCGGTCAGGCACGGACGGCAACCTCCTCCTCGGGGTCCTTCTCGAGCTCGAAGGCCTCGTGCAGGGCGCGCACCGCCGTCGCCATCTCGGTCTTGGCGATCATGCAGCTGATCTTGATCGGCGAGGTCGAGATCATGCGCAGGTTGATGCCGCGGTCGGCGAGGGTGCGGAACATCTTGGCGGCGATGCCAGGGTACGACCGCATGCCCGCGCCGATCAGCGACACCTTGGCGAGGTCGTGGTTCTCCTCGACCTCCATCGGCCCCAGCGTCGCGATGGCGCGTTCGATGCCCGCGCGGGTCGCGTCCACGTCCTCGGCCGGCACCGAGAACGAGAGCTCGGCGATCTGGTGGACGGTGTTCTGGATGATGGTGTCGACGTTCACGTGCTCGGCCGCGACCGCGTCGAAGACCGCGGCGGCGGCGCCGGGCCGGTCGGGAATGCCGGTCAGCGTGAACACGACCTCCTTCTCGTTGTGGGTGACGGCCGAGATGATCGCGTGCTCCATGCCTTCCTCTCCGATCCAGGTGCCCTCCTCGTCCGAGAAGGTCGAGCGGGCGTGGATGCGCACGCCGTGGTTGCGGGCCAGTTCCACCGAGCGCAGCATCAGCACCTTGGCGCCAGAGGCCGACATCTCGAGCATCTCCTCGTACGACACGCGCGGTAGCATCCGGGCTTCGGGGACGATGCGCGGGTCGCTCGTGAACACCCCGGGCACGTCCGAGTAGATCTCGCAGGCGGCGTCGAGCGCGGCGGCGAGGGCCACCGCGGTCGCGTCCGTCCCGCCCCGGCCGAGCGTGGTGACGTCCTTGGTGTCCGCCGCCACGCCCTGGAAACCGGCCACCAGGACGATCCTGCCGTCGTCGAGCGCCGCCTGAACCCGGTGCGGATGGATCGCCTGGATCTTCGCCTTCGTGTGTGCCGCGTCGGTCTCGATCCCCGCCTGGGATCCCGTCAGGGAAACCGCCTCATGGCCGAGGTCGTAGATCGCCATGGCGACCAGCGCGCACGAGATGCGCTCACCCGTCGACAGCAGCATGTCCATCTCGCGGGCGTCGGGCGACGGCGAGACCTCGCTGGCGAGCGCGATCAGCCCGTCGGTCGTCTTGCCCATGGCGGAGACCGTGCCGACCACGCGCAAGCCGCGGTCCTTTGCGGCCACCAGCCGCCGCGCCACGTTCTTGATCTTGTCGGCGTCGGCCACCGACGACCCCCCGAACTTCATCACGACCGTGTCGAATGCGGGCGCTTGCAGGGGCATCGCTCACATTGTTCCGCACTCCGGGCCGCTCGGCCCCGGGTGCGTGAGCGACAGCAGGTGGACGCCGCCGGCATCCCACTGCCGCGTCGGCCACCCGAGCGCGCTCATCACGCCCTCACCCTGCGCGGCCCACGGGTGGACGACGAGCGCCTCACCGCCGGGTCGCACTAGCACCGCCAGGGCCGCCGCCAGGTTGCCCGCGGCCTCGGGCAGGTACAGCACGTCAGCCGCGATGACGAGGTCGTACGGGGCGCGTTCGAGCAGCCGGCCGTCGAGCGCGCCGAAGTCGACGAGCATGGTCTCGAGCCGCCGGCCCAGCACGCGGCGGCCGTTCTCGCGGGCAAACGCGAGTGCCGAGCGGTCGAGGTCGGTGGCGAGCGCCCGCCCGCCGGCCAGCGTGGCGGCGATGGCGCCGAGCCCGAGGCCACAGCCAAGCTCGAGCACGGTGGTGTCCTGCAGATCTCGCCCGAGCAGCTCCGCGGCCAGGGCGAGGGACGAGGGCCAGATGCTGGCCCAGTAGGGCGGGTGCCCACCTTCCGACGACCCGTGGAGCGCATCGGGCGCCGCGGGCCGGAGCAGCCGCAGCCGGCGGCCCGCGATGACGACCTCCTCCTCGACCGGCGAGAACGCGCCGACCCGCGTCATCGCAGCTTCAGATCTCGCGCCGGCCGGCGAGCGCGCGGCCGATCGTGACCTCGTCGGCGAACTCGAGGTCGCCGCCGACGGGCAGGCCGCTGGCCAGCCGCGTCACCCGGGTGCGGTCGCGGAGCAGGCCTGCGATGTAGCTCGCGGTGGCCTCGCCGGTCATGGTCGGGTTGGTCGCCAGGATCACCTCGTCCACCCCGCCGGCCTCGACCCGGCGCACGAGTTCGGCGATCCGCAGGTCGCCGGGGTCGACGCCGTCCATGGGCGACAGCGCGCCGCCGAGCACGTGGTACAGCCCGCGGTAGCTGGCCGTGCGCTCGATCGGCACCACGTCGGACGGCGACTCCACGACGCAGATCGAGGTTCGCTCGCGGCGCGCGTCCGTGCAGATCTGACAGCGCTCGTCCTCGGCGAGGTTGAAGCACTCGACGCAGAAGCGGATGCGTTCCTTGACGTCGCGGATGGCATCGGCCAGCGCGAACGCCTCCGCGTCCGGGACGCGGAGCAGGTGGAATGCCAGCCGCTGCGCCGTGCGCCTGCCGATGCCCGGGAGGCGCTCGAGCTCGTGGACGAGGCGCTCGGCCGACGGCGGCAGCATCAGAGGCCGGGCATCCCGCCGAGGCCGAGGTTGCCGGCGATCTGCGACAGCCCGCCGGTCGCGGCGGCCATCTTCTGCTGGGCCAGCGCCTCGGCCGATCGCTTCCCCTCGCTGACGGCCGCGACGATCAGGTCCTCGAGCATCTCGACGTCGTCGGGGTCGACGGCGGCCGGGTCGATCTTGATGGTCTTGAGCTCGCCCGTGCCCGACATGGTCACCGTGACCGTGCCGCCACCGCTGGATGCCGTCACCTCGGCCGCCATCACCGCTTGCTGGGCCTCGGCCATCGCCTGTTGCATGCGCTGCATCTGGAGCATCAGCTGCTGCTGGTTCACCGCTCGTCCTCCTCGATCTCGTGTGCGTCGAGCTCCTCGACGAAGCCACGCAGGAGCGCGTCCTCGTCCGTGACGTCGTCGGTCGCGACAGGGGCCGCCGGCGGCGACGCCGTACCGTTCGGGGCCGGCACGATGGCGGCGTCGGTCTCGAGGACGACCCGCACGCGCTCGCCCAGGACCGTGCTCAGGGCCTCGGCGACGATGGCGCGGTTCGCCTCGTGGTCGGCGAACGACTTTTGGAAGGCCTTGTCGGCCGGGAAGTGCAGACGGACGACGCCGCCATCGGGTCCGGTGGGGGTCGCGACCGTCAGGTGCGGCGCGAGCGACGGCTTGCGCTCGGAGACCGCGGGCAGCACCCGGGTCGCCCACAGCTGGTCGATACCGTCGGTGGGCGGCGCGGCCGCCACGGGCGCCGCCTCCACGGGCGCTGTTGCCACGGGCGGTGCCGCCACTGGCGTGGGCGGCTCGGCTGCGACCGGCTGCGGAGCGGGTTCCGCCGGCGGCGACGCCGGTGCGGACGCGACCGGCACCGGCGGCGCGCCGCCTTCCAGCGCGTCCAGCCGGCGGAGGATGGCCTCGGTCGAGCGGTCGGCGGCGGGGCGGGCGACGCGCACCACCAGCAGCTCCAGCGGAAGTCGCGGATCGCCGCCGTCGCGGAGCTCGTCGAGGACGCCGAGCAGGCCCTCGAGCAGCTGCACCACCATGCGTTCGGCGACCCGCGTCGCCTGCTCGACGACGAGCGCGCGCGTCTCGCCGGTCAGCGGCGCGGTGGCCGGCGGCTCGCCGAGCTCGCGGGTCAGCAGCAGCACGCGGAGATGGCCGAGCATGTCGGTCACCAGCAGACCGAGGTCCTGGCCGCCGGCGGCGAGCTCGTCGATCGCCCGGAGCGCGCCCGGCGCGTCGCCGGCGGCGATCGCGTCCACCAGCCCCAGCAGCGCGCGCTCGTCGACGAGGCCGAGCAGCGAGCGCACGTCATCGGCGGCGATCGTGCCGCCCGTCGCCGTCGACAGCTGGTCGAGCTGGGAGACGGCGTCGCGGAACGAGCCGCGAGCGCTGCGCGCGATCAACCCGACGGCCTCGGAGCCGGCGGTGATGCCCTCGGCGGCGGCGATCCGCTCCAGCACCTCGCCGATCTCATCGACCGTCGGGCGCTGGAAGGTGAAGCTCTGACATCGGCCCTTGATGGTCTCGAGCAGCTTGTGCGGTTCCGTGGTGCAGAGCACGAACACGACGTGCGGCGGCGGCTCTTCCAGCGTCTTCAGGAGCGCGTTGGAGGCGTCGGTGGTCAGCGAGTGGGCCTCGTCCAGGATGTAGACCTTGTAGCGGCCGAGAGCTGGTTGCATCGCCACCCGGTCGCGGATCTCGCGGATGTCGTCGATGCCGCGGTTGGAGGCGGCGTCGAGCTCGATCACGTCCAGCGAGGTGGCGTCGTGGATCGTCCGGCACGACTCGCAGTGCTTGCACGGCGTGGCCGTCGGGCCATCGGACTCGAGGCAGTTGAGCGACTTCGCGAGGATCTTCGCGAGCGACGTCTTGCCGGTCCCGCGCGGGCCGGCGAAGAGGTACGCGTGTCGCACGCGGCCTTGCTCGACGGCGTTGCGCAGCGTGCGCACGACGTGCCGCTGGCCGACCACCTCGTCGAAGTCCTGCGGTCGGTACGTGCGGTAGAGGGCGGACATCCGCCCGAAGTGTAGGCGGCCGGACAGGGAGTAATTGACCGTGCACCCGCCGTTGTGGGCTGTCCGATGGCCGGTGCCGAGGCCCGCTGCTCCGACCAGGCTTCCCCGCGGCGCACCGGCTGACTCCCTTAGTGCTGCTTCCTCCCGGACCTGACACGGTTCGAGAGCGCCGATCGCGCGGGACCTGGCCCTCAACGCCGCGGGTAACGGCCCTGATTGCCTTCGGGCTGGCCCCCGAAGGTGGGAGTTCAGCCCGGCTAGAGCGGCTTGCCGGTACAGGGAACCGCTATCTCCCCGCCTAGCACGGTCAGGACGCATCGTAGCCGGATACGCTTCCGGGATGCGTTGCGTGGTGTTCACCGGTGCGGGCGGCAACGAGGTCGTCGAGCTCCAGGACCGGGCCGATCTCGTGCCGGGCAGCGAGGAGGTCGTGGTCGGGGTGTCGCATGCGGCCCTCAACCCGGCCGACCTGCTCCAGCGGGCCGGTCAGTACCCGGCGCCGCCCGGCTTCCCCGCAGACGTGCCCGGCCTCGAGGTGGCCGGCACCGTGCTCGCGGCCGGCGGGCGCGTGAACGCCTGGCGTCGCGGCGACCGGGTCATGGGGCTGGTCGGCGGTGGCGGGCTGGCCGACCAGGTGGCCGTGCACGAGCGGGTGCTGGTGGGCGTGCCCGACGGGCTCGACGAGCCGCAGGCCGCCGCCATCCCGGAAGCCTTCATCACGGCCCACGACGCGATCCGCACCCGTGGGCGCCTGACGATGGGCGAGACGCTGCTCGTCCACGGCGCCAGCGGCGGCGTGGGCTCGGCGGCGGTGCAGATCGGCGTGGCCGCCGGCGCCCGCGTGCTCGGCGTGGTGCGGTCGGAGGCGTCGGCCGACCTGGTGCGGTCGCTGGGGGCGGAGCCGGTGTTCGACGACCGCTTCGGGGCGGACGTCCATGGCGTCGACGTCATCCTGGAACTGGTCGGGGCGCACCACATGGCCGACAACCTGGCCGTGCTCGCCCAGCGCGGCCGGATCGTCGTGGTGGGCGTCGGCGCCGGCGCCCGCGGCGAGGTCGATCTCCGGGCCCTGATGGGGAAGCGGGCCGAGATCCACGGCACCGTGCTGCGCGCCCGCACGCTCGAGGACAAGGCCGCCGCCGTGCGGGCGTTCGAGCGCGAGGTGCTGCCGGGCATCGCCGCCGGCCGCATCCGGCCGCTGATCGACGAGGTGTACGACGCGGCCGATGTCTCCGCTGCCTTCGACCGGCTGGCCGGGCCGGGCAAGGCCGGAAAGGTGCTCATCCGATTCGGGATGGGCGTACCTGGGCTTGAACCAGGGACCTCCCGCGTGTGAAGCGGGCGCTCTACCGCTGAGCTATACGCCCGGCCGCCGGATCCTAGCGAAGTGCGGGCATTTTCGCGATATGCTCTCGCGCCCCAGTGCTCCTGATGATCCCGCACCCGCCGGCTCCGCCCGTCCACGTCCGGCCGGCGGCGGTCGTGATCGGCGTGGCCGACCCGATGGTGTTCCGCGCGCATCCCGGCGGCATCCTCTTGATGAGCGACGACGCGGCGGCCCGCCGCCACCTGCGGCGGGCCGGGCCGCCCTACCCGATCCTGCTGATCGATCAGGAGGGCGGCATCGTCCGGCGCGTGCACTCGCTCGGCCCCGCGCCACCGCCGTCGCTGGGTCGCCTGCCCGTCACCACCACGCGTCGCCAGTTCCGGGCCGCCGGGCACGGGCTGCGCGCGCGCGGCGTCTCGGTCGACCTGGCGCCGGTGCTCGACGTCTCCCGCGGCGGCGCCACGCGCCGGCGCAGCTTCGGGCGGTCGCCGGGTCTCGTCGGCCGCCACGGCGCGGCCGCGGTCAGGGGCCTCGAGTCGGCGGGCGTCTCGGGTTGCGCGAAGCACTTCCCCGGGCTCGGTACGGTGGCGGTCAACACCGACAACGGCGTCGCGGTCGACCGCCGCTCGCGGCGGGCGGTGCTGCGGGAACTCGAGGCCTACCGGGCCGTGATCGATGCGGGCATCCGGTGCGTCATGGTCTCGAGCGTCGTGGTGCCGGCCCTCTGCCATCGTCCGGCCCTGCTGTGCCCGAGCACGTACGCGCGGCTGCGGCGGATGGGTTTCAGGGGTGCGATCATCACCGACTCGCTGAACGGGCGTGGCCTGCGGCCGTGGGGCTCGCCCCAGCGCGTCGCCCTCGGCGCGCTGCAGGCGGGCGCCGACGGCGTGCTCCTCACCGGACCGGGGGCGACCGTGGCGACGATCGACGTCGTACGACGCGCGCTGCGCTCCGGCGCGCTCTCCGCCAGACGGCTGGCGGCCTCCGCCGAGCGCCTCCGCCGGCTCCGCGCATGAGGCGTTGATGGACGTTCCCGATCCCAGGTACGTGAAGACCGCCGACGGCGCCTTCATCGCCTACCAGGTGGTGGGCGATGGCCCGGTGGACATCGCCTGGCAGCTGGATTTTGCGGGGAACCTGGACGTGTGGTGGGAGAGCGTGTGGCAGCGGGCGTGGTTCGAGGATCTGGCGTCCTTCGCCCGGTTGATCCTGCACGACTGGCGGGGCACCGGCCTGTCCAGCCGGAACGTCCCGGTTCCGAACCTGGAGACCCGGGTGGAGGACCTGCGCGCGGTCCTGGACGCCGCCGGGTCGTCGAATGCGGTAATGGGCGGGTGGTTCGAGAGCCTCGCGCCGTGCCTCTTGCTGGCTGCGTCCGACCCGGCGCGGGTGAGGGCGCTGGTGTGGTGGTATCCGAGCCCGCGCACGACGTGGGCGCCGGACTACCCGTGGGGGTCCGACCCGGACGACGTCGCTCGTGAGCGGGACGCACTGAGGTCCTGGGGCGAGGAGGCCTACGGACGGCACTGGGCCGACGACCTTCTGCGGGACATCGGCACCCGCCCGCCAGACGAGGCCGTGCGCTGGTGGACGAAGAAGTGCCGGAACACCTGCACGCCCGACGTGGCGATCGAACTCACCGAGATCTGGTGGCAGACCGACATCCGGGCGGTACTGCCCGTTGTCCAGGTGCCGACCTTGCTCATGACCGACGGCGACGGGCTCAATCCGGCGGTCACCGCGCACGTTGCCTCGCTCATGCCCCACGCGCAGGTCGAGGTCTTCGCCGACGCCGGCTGGCCGGCGAGCCGGGCCGAGATCGACCGGGTGAATCGCCCGCGGCTCGAGACGATCCAGCGCTTCGTCGGTGTCGAGCCGACCCGCCAATCGGTGGACTCGATCCTCTCGACGGTGCTCTTCACCGACATCGTCGGCTCCACCGAGCACCAGGCAAGTCTCGGCGACCGTGGCTGGAAGCAGCTGATCGAGCGCCATCACGCAATTGTCCGCGAGGCATTGGGCGCGTGGCGCGGGGTGGAGAACGACACCGCGGGCGACGGCTTCTACGCCACCTTCGACGGCCCCGCCCGGGCCATCCGCTGCGCGCTCGAGGTGCGAGACCGGGTCGGCGATCTCGGCATCCAGATCCGCGCCGGCGTCCACACCGGCGAGTGCGAGCTGATCGAGGGCAAGTGCGGTGGCCTCACCGTCACCACCGGCGCGCGCATCGCCGCGCTCGCCGGACCCTCCCAGGTGCTCGTTTCCCAGACCGTCAAGGACCTCGTCGCCGGTAGCGGGTTCGTGTTCCAGGCGGCGGGCGAACACCAGCTCAAGGGCGTGCCCGACCGGTGGCGCCTCTACGCGGCCTAGCGTCCCCGGGGTACTACACTCAGGCCCGACCACGGCACGGAGTGGGAGGGATTCGAACCCTCGAGACAGGCTCAACACCCGTCTACGCGATTTCCAGTCGCGCTCCTTCGACCACTCGGACACCACTCCGGGGGGCCGTGGCCGAGCGCAGTCTACTTGTCCGTGTCGAGATCGAGCGCGGCCGAGTTGATGCAGTAGCGCTCGCCGGTCGGGCGCGGCCCATCCGGGAAGACGTGCCCGAGGTGACCGCCGCAGCGGGCGCACGTGACCTCGGTCCGCACCATCCCGTGGGCGCGGTCCTCGTGCAGCTCGACGGCGCCCGCATCGACCGCCTCGAAGAAGCTCGGCCAGCCGGAGCCGGAGTCGAACTTGGTGCCGGAGGAGAAGAGCGCGGCGTGGCAGCCGGCGCACCGGTAGACGCCCTCGTCCTTGCAGTCGTTGTACGTGCCGGTGAACGGCCGCTCGGTGCCCTTCTGGCGCAGCACGGCGTACTGCTCCGGCGTCAGCTCGGCTCGCCACTCGGCGTCGGTCTTGGTGATCGGTTCCATACCCGTATGGTCGCGCAACCCGCCAGGACGTGACAACGGGCCCCTCGCGAAGGGCTGCGGGTGCCGGCGTTCGCTCGGGGTGGTGGGTTGGCGTTCGCTCGGGGGTGGTGGTGGCGCTGAGACTCGAAGATCTAGCCGCCACCCGACGCGTAGAGGCGGGTGGCGGCTAGAGGACGATCTGGGAGCCGATCTCGATCACGCGGTCGGCGGGCAGGCGGAAGAAGTCGGCGCTCGAGCCGGCGTTCCAGTGCATCGTCGAGAAGATCTTCTTGCGCCACTGCGGCATCGGCGTCGCCGTGCCCGCAACGACGGTATCGCGGCCGACGAAGTACGACGCGGTGTCGGGGTCGACGACCAGGCCGTGCTCGCTCGCCAGCCTGAGGGCGTACGGGACGTCGGGCGTATCCAGGAACCCGCACCGCAGCGTGACCCGCCAGAAGCCGATCGCGAGGTGCTCGACGGCAACGCGCTCCGCGCCGGGCAGGCGGGGGACGTCCACGGTGTCGACCCAGATGAACACGGTGCGCTGGTGCAGGAGGGCGTTGTGCTTGAAGTTCGAGAGCAGCGCGCGCGGGGTCGTGTCAGGCGAGGCGGTCAGGAAGACGGCGGTGCCGGGCAGCTTCTCGAGCGACTCGTCCGTGGCGACCGAGGCCAGGAAGTCGTCCAGCCCGACGCCGGTCTCCTGGATGATGGCGCGCACGCGGGCGCGGCCGTCGAACCAGGTCGTCATAAGCGTGAACACCACGGCTCCGAAGAGCAGCGGGAACCACCCACCGTGGACGATCTTGAGCGTGTTCGCGCCGAAGAAGGCGAGATCGATGGCCACCAGCGGGAGCGTGACGGCAACTGCCTGCCAGGGCCGCCATCCCCACATGCGGGTGGTGACGACGTAGGCGATGAGCGTCGTCGTCACCATCGTGCCGGTCACGGCGATGCCGTAGGCCGAGGCCAGCGAGCTCGACGACTCGAAGCCGAGCACCAGGATCACGATCGCGACGTACAGCGCCCAGTTGATGGCCGGCACGTAGATCTGCCCCTTCATGGCCGCGGACGTGTGGCGGATCGCCATGCGCGGCAGGTAGCCGAGCTGGATCGCCTGCTGGGTGAGCGAGTACGCCCCCGAGATCACGGCCTGGGAGGCGATGATGGTCGCGATGGTCGAGAGGACGACGAGCGCCGGGGTGAGCGACGACGGCGCGAGCCGGTAGAACGGGTTGTCGACGCTCTGCGGGTTCTCGAGCACGAGCGCGCCCTGGCCGAAGTAGTTGATGACCAGCGCCGGCAGCACGAGGGCGAGCCACGCGTAGGCGATCGGCAGCCGGCCGAAGTGGCCCATGTCGGCGTAGAGCGCCTCCGTGCCGGTGATGCACAGCACCACCGCGCCGAGGGCGACGAACGCGATCCACGGCTGGCGGACGATGAAGGAGGCTCCCTCCACCGGGTTCACCGCCGCGAGCACGGCAGGGTGCGTTGCGATGCCGCGCACGCCGAGCACCGTCAGCGTGCCGAACCACAGGATCATCACCGGCCCGAACATCTTTCCGACGCGGTCGGTGCCGCGCCGCTGGACGATGAAGAGACCGGTCAGGATCACGAGCGTGATCGGCACCACGAAGCGGTGCAGCGTCGGCGTCACGACCTGCGTGCCCTCGATCGCCGACAGCACCGAGATCGCCGGAGTGATGATGCCATCGCCGTAGAAGAGGGCGACGCCGGCCAGGCCCAGCAGCACGATCACCGCGCGCTGGCGCGGCCCGGCCTTGCGGAGCGCGAGCGCCATCAGCGCCATGATCCCGCCCTCGCCGTCGTTGGATGCGCGCATCACGTACAGCACGTACTTGACGGTGACGACGACGATCAGGCTCCAGAAGAAGAGCGAGAGGACGCCGAGCACGTTGGCCTGCGTCAGCCGCACGTTCGATCCGGACGCGAAGGCGGTCTGGAACGCGTACAGGGGGCTCGTGCCGATGTCGCCGTAGACGACACCGAGCGCCGCCAGCGAGAGTGCGGCGACACCGGGTCGGCGGACGGCAGAGGAGACTGCGATGGTTGACAATAGCGGGACGGGTGCGCCGTCTGGCGTTAGAGCGTCAGAACTCCGTCAGGTCGTACTGCGCCGGCCCCCACGGACTGTCCGTGGAGCGGAGGGCCGTGTCGGCTGTCGAAGCGGTGGTCGACTGGCTCATACGCGCCTCGCCCGATGCGGCGGCCTGCGTCTTGAAGAGTCGCGTGAGAGAGGGGAGTCGGTGAACGAGATCGGTCATGGCGTGGCACCGCGTTCTGGTGGCGGCAGACTCACGCTACGACCGGATCCGTTACGACGGGATTCCGGATCCGCTGGATGGCATTACGGATCCGTTACGCGCTCGGGCTCGTGCATCCGGTAGCCGACGCCGGAGATCGTCTCGACGCAGTCCCGCGACAGCCCCGCCGCCTCGAGCTTGTCGCGCAGCCGGGCGACGTGCACGCGCAGGACCGCCGTGTCGTCCCCGTAGCCCGGCCCCCAGGCGCCCCGCAACAGCATCTGGTGGGTGAGCACGCGCCCGCCCGCCCGCACGAGTTCCCGCAGCAGCCGGAACTCCGTCGGCGTGAGCTGCAGCGGCTGGTCGCCGACCCGGGCGACGTGGCGCAGCAGGTCGACCGAGACCTCGCCGCAGGTCACGACCTGCCGCCCGTCGCCGGTCGCACCCTCGGCGCGGCGCAGCAGCGCCCGGATCCGGGCCAGCAGCTCGTCGACCCCGAAGGGCTTGGTGATGTAGTCATCGGCGCCGGCGTCGAGCGCCCGCACCTTCTCGCGCTCGTCGTCGACGGCGGACAGCAGCAGGATCGGCACGCTGGTCCATGCCCGCAGCTCGCGGCAGACACCGACCCCGTCGCCGTCCGGCAGCACGAGGTCGAGCAGCACCAGGTCGGGTGGCGCGAGCGCGGCCGCGACGAGCGCGTCGCTGGCGGTCGCAGCGGTCTTCACGTCGTAGCCCGCCCGCGCCAGCGTCAGCTCGAGCGCCCGCCGGATCGGCTGCTCGTCGTCGACCACGAGGACCTTCACCCGCACCAGCGAGTCGTCGTTCATGCCGCGACTCCCGTCGGCAGCGAGAGCGTGAAGGTCGTGCCGCCTCCCGGCCGCTGCTCGACCCGGATCGCCGCGCCGTTCGCCTCGGCCAGGCCGCGGACGATGGCGAGCCCGAGGCCCGAGCCGGGGACGCCGGCACCGGAGGCTCCGCGGTAGAACGGCTCGAAGATCCGGTCGCCCTCGGCCGGCGGGATGCCCGGGCCCCGGTCGAGCACCGAGACCTCGACCCGATCGCCGCTGGTACGGGCCTCGACCTCGACCGGCGACGCCGCCGGCGAGAACTTGGCGGCGTTCTCGATCAGGTTCACCAGCACGCGCTCGAGCTGGCGGGCGTCGCCGCGCACGAGTGGCAGCGTGCCGGGGGTCTGCGCGCGTACCCGCGCACTGGCGCGGCGGGTTGCGTCGCGCACGGCCGACTGGACGAGGTCGCCGACGTCGCACCAATCCTCGGAGTGCGGGAACGCACCCGCCTGCAGCCGCGAGAGGTCGAGCAGGTCGGAGACGAGCCGGTTCATGCGGTCGGCCGCGGCCAGAACGGTGTCGGTCAGCTCGCGCTCGTCGGGGTCGGTCGCCGTCAGGCGAAGGGTGCCGGCGGCCGTCGAGATCGCCATCAGCGGCGATCGCAGGTCATGCGACACGGCGCGCAGAAGCGCCGTCTTGACCTCGTCCGACCGCCGCAGCGCCTCTGCCTCGACGCGCCCGGCAATGAGCTCGTCACGCTGCATGCCCAGCGCGATGATGCCCGCGAGCTGGCTCGCCACGCGTTCGGCGACAACGGGGTCGACCTCGTCGGGCGGTGCCGTCAGCTCGAGGCCCGCGATCCGCTCGCGATCGAGCACGACCGGGATCGACGAGGCGGAGCGGACGTCGTCGTCGCCGAGATGCAGCACACCCTCGCTCGCGCCCAGCACGTGAGCCGCCTCCGTCGCGAGCTTCGGGGCGACGGACGCGACGTCCTGGCCGAGGACCACCGCGCGCGTCAGCTCCAGGCCGAGCTCCGCCTCGCGTGCCCGCTGCTCGGCACGGGCGGTGGCGTCACGGGCGCGGGCCGCGAGCTGGCTGGTCACGAGCGCCACGAGCAGGAAGAGGGCCAGCGTCAGCCAGTCGCTGGATGCGCGGATCACGAACGTGTGCCGCGGCGGCAGGAAGAAGAAGTTGAACGCGAGCATCGACATCACGCTTGCGGCGACCCCGGGCAGGAGCCCGTAGCGCGACGACACCAGCAGCACGCCGGCGAGGTACACGACGCCGGCGCCCTGCGCCGGTATCCACCGGTTGAGGAACGCGATCCCGACCGTGCAGATCGCGCTCACCACCAGCGCGACGATCAGACCTCGCGCCGCTCTCGCCACGCGCGAAGCGTAGTGCCTCGGGTACGATGGCCGTGGCGTGCCGGGAAGCCTGGTCGGCGTCAACTTCGCATGCCGTCGCTTCACGTCACGCTCGCCGCACTCGGGTTCCTCGTCGCGCTCGGGGTCACCCTGTTCGCTGCCGACCGGTTCGCGCATCGTCTCGACGCGGTGGGCGTCCGGCTCGGGTTCACGGAGGCGCTGCTGGGCGTGCTGACCGCCGTCGCCGCCGACGGGCCCGAGCTGGCCGCCGCGGTTGCGGCCATCGTGCGCGGCGAGCGGGATGTCGGGCTCGGGGTGGTGCTCGGCTCGAACGTGTTCAACCTCGCCGCGATGATCGGCGTGGGCGCGATCGTGGCCGGCTCGATCCGGCCGCGGCGGTCGTCGCTGGCGCTGGAGGCGATGATCGCGACCTGGGTGCTGGCGTCGGTCGCGATGCTCCTGCTGGGCTGGCTGAGCCCGGTGCCGGCGCTGATTCTGCTCGCCCTCGGACTGGTGCCGTACATCGTCGTGCTCGTCCTGGGTGACGTTCGCGTGCACCTGCTGCCCCTCCCGGCGCGGGCCCACGACGCGTTGCGAGATGCGCTCGGCGGTGGCTTCGCGCATCACGCCATCCAGCCGCACACCGGCCCGTGGTGGCGTCCCATCACGGCCATGGCCGCCGCCGTGACGGTCATCATCGTCGGCGCTACCGCCATGGTCGACACGTCGCTGGTCGTGGCAGATGCCGCCGGCATCTCCCACGCCGTCGTCGGCCTCGTGATCCTGGCCGTGGTGACGAGCCTACCGAACATGTCCACCGCCCTGCGGCTCGCCCGCCAGGGCCGCGGCGATGCGACGGTGTCGGAGTCGCTGAACTCGAACACGATCAACCTGGTGGGCGGAATCGCGATCCCGGCCGTGATCCTGGGCCTGGGCGTGGTGGCGGCCGACGTTCGTGGCGACCTGCTCTGGCTCTGCGGCCTCACCGCCGGCACGTTGCTCGCACTGGCGCGACCGCGCGGCATGGGGCGCGGCGCGGGCGTGGTGCTCGTGCTCGCCTATCTGGCGTTCATCGCGACCCACGTGGGCGGTCGATGAGCTCGAGCAAGGCCGCCGCGATCGCCTCGGGCGTCGGCGGGCAGCCGGGGATGCGCAGATCGACGGGGAGAACGGCCTCGACACTCCCGACGATCTCCGCGCCCAGCAGGTTGCAGCCCAACGCGCAGTCGCCCAGGGCGGCGACGCGGCGCGGCTCGGGCATGGCCCGGTAGCAGACCAGCAGGGGCTCGTGCATGCGGGTCGTGACCGCGCCGGTGACGAGCAGCACGTCGGCGTGTCGCGGCGATGCGACGACGCCGAGCCCGAATCGCGCGAGGTCGTAGTACGGGCTCGATGCGAGGGTCAGCTCGTGCTCGCAGCCGTTGCACGAGCCCGCATCGACGTGCCGGATCGCGAGGCTCCGGCCGCGATCGGACCGTGGCAGCGAGATCTGGGTGCGGAGCCGGCGGAGATCGCGGAGCAGGGTCAGCATCAGCGGTCGGCGCAGGCGTAGCAGAGCTCGAAGCTCTTGTTGATGAGCGGGAAGTCGGGCAGCAGGTTGTCGGTCGCCGCGTGGGCGACGACGGGCCAGTTGGCGTACGAGCCGGTGCGGAGCCTGATCCGCGCAACGCGGTCGCCGTCGGCCTCGACGATGCACGTGGTCGCGCCCCGGGGGCTCTCCACCCGACCGATCCCGATGACCGACGGCTCGCCGCCGGGATCGGCGGCGACGGCCCGCAGGGGCTCGGCCAGGAGGTCGTCGAGCAGGGCGAGCGATTGCTCCAGCTCGAGCAGTCGCTGCTCGATGCGGGCCTGGACGTCGCCCGCCGCGCGTTCCGGTACCACCGGCCGGAACCCCGCGTAGGCCAGGGCCGAGCTCACGGCGCGGGCGTCCTCGGCGACGCCCGCAGCCCGGGCCGCAGGGCCCGATGCGCCGAGGGTGATGACATCCGCCGCCGTGACCACGCCGATGTCCGGGAGCCGGTCCTGGAACGAGGCGTTGAACCGAAGCTCCCGCCAGCTCGCGGCGGCCTCGGCCCCGAGAGCCGCCAGCTCGCTCCGGGCGTGCGCGGCCAGGGCCGGTGTCAGCGCCTGATCGCTCCCACCCACACGCACCGTGCCGAACAGGAACCGGTGCCCGGTCAGCAGTGCGTTGAGCCGGCGGGCCCGCTCCGTCAGGGCGGCGAACCGGTTGTTCCCGGCCGCCAGGCCGACGCCGGCGCAGACGGCGGCGACGTCGTTGAGGTGGCTCCACACGCGCTCCAGCTCGAGCAGCACGGTACGGGCGCGGGCCAGTTCGGCGGGCGCGCGCAGGCCCCGCACCTGCTCGCAGGCCTGGGCGTAGGCCACGCCGTTGGTGACGGCGCAGGCGGCGCAGGCGCGCGAGGCGTAGGCGACGCCCTGGTCGAGCGTCTGCCCTTCGGCGGCCCGCTCGAGCCCGCGGTGCTTGTAGAACAGGCGCGCGTCGAGATGCAGGATGCGGTCGCCGACGACGTGGAAGCGGAAGTGGCCCGACTCGATGACACCGGCGTGGATCGGGCCGACCGCGATCTGGTACGCATCGCCGCCCCGGACGGGCACGGTCCAGCGACCGAGCGGCGCGGTGTGGTCGACCAGCGGCCGGAGCGGCTCGTGCCCCGCGAACCGCACCCCGTAGAGGTCGTGCGCCTCGCGCTCGTCCCAGGCCGCGGCCGGCGTCAGATCGACGATGGTCGGCGCCTGGCCGTCCTCGACGGGCACCGTCTCGAGGCGGGTTGCGCCGTCCGGCGCGACCAGCAGCGCCCGCACCAGCGATCCGCCGGAGGTGGCGTGCAGGCCGCCGAATCGCCAGCCGTCCGCCAGTGCCGCGGTCACCGTGTCGCGGTACCCGCCGTTCACGACGAGCCCCGCAGGAGCGCATCGACGAGATCGGCGCCGGGCAGCCAGAGCGCGACCACGGTCAGTACCAGCAGCAGGGCGAGCGCAATGCCCGCCAGAGCGGTGGCGCCGCCGAGCCCGGGCAGCGTCATCGGGCGGTGCCCGCGGGGTTGTCCAGCCGTGGTCTCGATGAGGGCGTGGATCAGGCCGAGGAAGCCGAGCGCCAGGAACAGCGCCGCGGCGGCCGCCGCCCACCACCGGCCCGCCGCGAAGCCGCCGGCCACGATCAGCACCTCGCTCACGAACAGCGGCGACGGCGGCAGCCCGGCGAGCGTTCCGAGCGCGATCCCCATGGTCGTGCCGAGTCGTGGGCTGGTGCGCCCGATCCCGGTGGAAGGGTGGCCGCCCGCCCGCGGCTCGTGCACCAGGAGCGGCGTCGCCGCGTAGAAGCCGAGGGCCTTGGCGATCGCGTGCCCCGCGATGTGGATCGTGACCCCGGCGATGGCGAGCGGTGACGCGAACCCGATCCCGAGTGCGATCACGCCCATGTGCTCGAGGCTCGAGTACGCCAGCAGCCGCTTCCAGGCCAGCGGCCGCCACAGGAACGGCACGGCGATCGCCAGCGACACAAGCCCGAACCCGACCAGCACGTCCCGGGCGCGGTGGCCGCCGATGACCGGCCCGAGCGCCTGCTCCGATCGCCAGGCGACGAGCAGCACGGCCGGCAGCAGTGCGCCGGAGAGCAGGGCGGAGACCGGTGGTGGCGCCTCCGCGTGGGCGTCGGGCAGCCAGTTGTGCACCGGCGCCCAGCCGATCTTCGCGGCCAGTCCCGCCATCAGCAGGACGTAGGCCACCAGCGCCGTCCCGGCCCCGGCGTCGTAGCCGCGCAGGGCGTGCCAGGTGAGCGAGCCGAGCCCGCCGCTGCCGTGCACGCCGGCCGCCAGCATCACGATGCCGAGCAGCGCCACGCCCAGCCCGAGCGACGTCAGGATCAGGTACTTCCACCCGGCCTCGAGCGCGCGGGCGCGCCCGCTCCAGCCGACGAGCACCGCCGACGCAGCCGTCGTGGCCTCCACCAGCAGCCAGGCCGCGCCCAGGTTGCCGGCCAGCGGCACCGCCAGCAGCACCGTCCAGAACGCGAACAGCGCGGCGAAGTAGAGCCGCTCGCGCCGCGCCTCGGACGCCAGCGATGCGGTCGACGTGGCGAGGTACGCCGGTGACACGGCGACGCTGGCGACGCCCACCAGGCCGATCACGCCGACCAGGAGGCCGGCTGCGGGGTCGACCACCACCCAGTCGCCGACCGCCGCGTGAGCGGAGTCCGTGAGCGCCCAGGCCGACAGCGTCACGGCGAGTCCAGCGACCAGGCCCGCCGCAACCAGCGCGACCCGCTGCACCGCCGCACGCGGCGCGACGAGCAGCCCCAGCGTGCAGACCGCGGCCGCCGCCAGCAACACCTCGGCAAGGCCGATCCTAGTCACGCAGACTCCTCAGCACGGCGGAGTCGCCGGCGCCGAACTCCGCGAATATCCGTTCGTGGAATACCGTCGCGACGAGCGCGATGGCGGCCAGGTCGAGCGTCACACCCAGCTCGATGGCGGGGGAGGACGACCCCGGTAGCTCCAGCGCGGCCAGGGCGAGCGCGTTCTCGAGCACCACCACGCCGAGGATCTGGAACAGCGTCGCCCGCCGCATGGCGGCGATGACGATCCCGAACGCGACCAGCGCCAGCACGGCCTGCTCGGCGCCGCGCGATCGCAGGCCGATGTGCGGGACGAGCGCGGTCAGCGCGAGCGCGAACGCCACGCCGACGCCTGCCCGCACCAGCGGACTCGCCCGCGGCCGCACCCTGCGCTGCTCCCTGGTTCGCGCAACGACCAGGAGGAACAGCACGGCCAACCCGACGGCCCGCACCGCCAGCAGGATCGCGGCCGTCGCGTCGCCGTCGCCGGTGGCGCGCTCGACCGCGATGCCGGCGAGCACGAGCGCCTGCGCTGTCACCAGCCCCACGGCCCACGACCGGCGTCGTACCACCAGCACCAGCAGTGCCAGGCCCACGAGCGCCCAGGCCAGGACGCCGCTCACGACATGCCCGCCAGTCGCGCCGCCACGCCCAGCAGCGCGATCACGGCAGCTATCGCCAGCAGGCGCGGCACCAGCAGCACCCGCATCTTCGCGTACAGCGTCTCGGTCAGCGCGAGGCCGGCGCACAGCACGCCCAGCGTGACGGGCAGCAGCGCCAGCTGGAGCCACGGGTTGCCGACGTGGGGCAGGAACACCTGGGCGGCGAGGACCAGCATGAGCCAGTGACGCACCGCGGCACCCCACTGCAGGTAGGCCAGGTCGCGCCCGCCGTACTCGAGCAGCGGCCCCTCGTGGATCATCGTCAGCTCGAGGTGGGTATCGGGGTTGTCGACCGGCTGGCGCCCGACCTCGGCCACGACCACGATCGCGAACGCGATGGCCGCCAGCGCGAGCGCCGGATTCGTCCACGCGCCGGTGCCCGCGGTCTCGCCGATCATCGCCGCCAGGTCGGTCGTGCCGGCGCCGAGCGCCGCAACCGCCAGTGCCAGGACGAGTGTCGCCTCCACGAACACTGACAGCGTGAGGTCACGGCTCGCGCCCATCAGCGAGAACCCGTTGGCGACGTCGAAGGACGCGCCGGCCACCGCGAAGCGGGCCAGCGCGAGCAGCCCGGCGAGCGCCAGCGCGTCGTGACCCACCCCGATCGCCGGCGCGACCGCGGCCACCGGCACCAGCATCACAGCCGCGCCGAGGCCGGCCGCCGCGACCGCCGGCGCGGCCCGGTAGACGACGCTCGCCCCCTCGACGTCGATGGCGCTCTTCGCCCAGAGCCTGCGAAGCTCGCGGTAGGGCTGCAGCGGCGTCGGCCCGCGGCGGCCCTGCAGCCGCGCCTTCCAGTGCTGGACGAGGCCGGGCAGCAGCGGCGCCAGCGCCAGGCCGCCGACCAGCTGGACGGTCACCGCCGCCGTGCCCGCGGCACTCACCCCGCGCCTCCGATGCGGGCGATCGCCAGCAGCACGAGCACGAGACCGATCAGGTACGCGATGTAGAGGCCGAGACTGCCGCTCTGCAGCCGGCGCGCCCGGGCGGCGGCGACCAGGGCGACCCGCACGACGGGCCGGTAGAGGCGGTCGTCGATCAGGTGCGGCACGTGACCCTGGTAGGCGACCTCCTGGACGACGCCGCCTCCGGTGGTGACCGTGATCTCACGCTGGGGCCGCAGCACCACCTCGAGCACGAGGCGCAGCGGCTTCGTGAAGCCGGCGCTGGTCCAGTTCAGGCGCGGTTCGACGAGCTGACCGCACACCCAGGTCGGTGCCGGGGCGGCGACCCGGCGGCCCCGGAGGGCGATCAGCGCCATCGCCCCGGCGACCAGCACGAGCGCGAGCGTCGGCGTCGGCAGGTTGCCGGTCGCCGGGAGATCGAGCCCGAGCCGGGTCGGTTCCGGGGCCGACCACGGCGCCAGCCCGACCAGGCTCCCGAACAGCAGACCCGGAGCGACGCCGAGCACGACGCACGCCCCCGCCAGCGCCACCAACCCGGCGCGCATCGCCAGCGGGGAGTCGACGGCCTGCGCCACCGGCTCACGCCGGGGCGGGCCGAGCAGCACGAGGCCGACCACCTTGACGAAGCAGAACACCGCCAGCGCCGCGGTCGCTCCCAGTGCCGCCAGCGCAATCGCCCCGGCGATGCCATCCGCGACGCCACCGGCGAACGGAACGTGCAGCAGCGCCTGCAGCGTCAGCCACTCCGAGGCGAACCCGTTCAGCGGCGGCAGGCCGGCGATCGCCATCGCCCCCACGAGGAATGCGCCGCCGGCCACCGGCATCCGGCGCAGGAGCCCGCCGAGGCGGTCGATCTCGAGCCCGCCGACCGCCTTCTCGAAGGCGCCGGCACCGAGGAACAGCAATCCCTTGAACACGGCGTGGTTGACCGTATGCAGCAGCGCGGCGGCGAGGGCGAACGCGGCCCACGTTCCGTCGCCGCGCGCCCGCAGCACCAGGCACGCGCCGATGCCGAGCACGATGATGCCGATGTTCTCGATCGAGTGGAGGGCCAGCAGCCGCTTGAGGTCGTGCTGGAACAGCGCGTAGGTGACTCCGCCGACCGCCGACAGCGCGCCGGCCGCGAGCACGACGACGCCGAGCCAGACCGGCAGGATCCCGTCCCACTCGATCAGCACCCGCACGAGCGCGTAGATGGCGACCTTGATCATCACGCCGCTCATCAGCGCCGACACCGGCGCCGGCGCCATCGGATGGGCCCGCGGCAGCCAGACGTGCAACGGCATCACACCGGCCTTCGTGCCCATCCCGATCAGCGCTGCGATCGCGATCGCCGTCTGCAGGTGCGAGCCGGATGCAATGGCCGACGGGTTCCCGATGGCGCCGGCCTGTGCGAGCAGCAGGATCGCGACCCACGTTCCGACACCGCCCAGATGCGTGACCGCGAGGTACGTGAAGACGGTGCTCCGGGCCGGTTCGTCGGCGCGCCGCGCGACCAGGATCACGGCGGCCGGTAGCAGCGTCATCAGCTCCCAGCCCACGAGGAACGTGAGCGGGTCGCGGGCGCACACCACCCACGCCAGCACGAGCACGAACGCAGCGGTCAGCGCGGCCACGGTTCGCCCGCTACCTGCCGGGTCGAGGTACCTGACCGAGAAGATCAGCGCCGGCGCCCCGACCAGTCCGATCGTCGCGAGCAGCAGCGCCGTCAGGCCGTCGACCCCGACGCTGGGGTCGAAGGCGTTCGTGAAGCCCGAGCCAAGCGTCGAGCCGGTTGCCAGCACCACGAAACCCAGCACCGACAGCGCCGCCGCGCCACCCGCCTGCACCCACAGCCCGGCCCGGAACGACCGGGCAGCCACCGTCATCGCACCGCCGGCGGCGATCGCGAGCAGCGCCGCGGCCAGAAGCGCCGCCGTCAGGGACAGTGCCGGACCTTCACGCCGCAAGCATGCCGGAAGCGCGGCCTGGAGCCTCCCGCCCTGGTCGTCGGTGTGGGTGAACGACAGCTTTCAAGGGAATCTGCAGACTTGATCATTCTCGCCCTCGGACCCGCCGTCCGGGTGGGGCGGTTTGCGTTCTGGCCCCATAGACTGCGCACCAGCGCGGTCCCACTCAGGGGGCCGTTCGAGGAGAGAACAGTCTGTGGAGCGAGTGCCTAGGGGAGTGCTGGGGCTCATGCTCGCCACGACGTTCATGGCCGCGATCGCTGGTGCGGCGAGGGACGCGTTGGCGGCTGCGCCGCGAGCCAGGATCGCCATCGACGCGCCGGCGCCGGGGGCGACGATCCGCGTGCCGCGGCTGACGGTGCGCGCGCGTGTGGTGAGTCGCGTCGCCGTGGGGCGGGTCGGCGTGAAGGTGGACGGCATCATCGTCGCGAGCCGGACGACGCGGCCGTACACCTTCACCATCTCGCTGGCCCGGTTCAGGAACGGCATCCACGAGCTGTCGGTGGTGGCGGTCGGTCGCAAGGGTGCACGCCTGGGGAGCCAGACCCTCCGGTTCAGGCTGGCGGTCCCCGATCTGGTCCCGCCGTCCGTCGTTCACGGGGTGACGGCAGGCCTGGTCACGCGGACCCGGGTGGTCCTGACGTGGCTCGCGGCAACCGACAACGTGGGCGTCACGGGCTACCGCGTGTACCGCAACGGAACGCTGATCGCCTCGCCGACCGCGCCGGGCGCGACCGACCAGACGGTCGCCTGCGGCCACTCGTACCTCTACGCGGTCGCCGCTCGCGACGCCGCCGGCAACCTTGGGCCACGCTCCACCGCCATCACGGTCGACACCCCGTCGTGCGTCGACACGCAGGCGCCGACGCCGCCTGGCAGCTTCCACGGGGCCAGCGCGACCACGACCTCGATCACGCTCGCCTGGTCGGCCTCGACCGATGACACCGCCGTGACCGGCTACAGCGTCATTCGCGGCACCTCGCCGCCGGTGGCGGTCGGCGGTGGCGCCACCCAGGTGACCATCACCGGACTGACCTGCGCGACGAGCTACGACTTCACCATCACCGCGCACGACGCAGCCGGCAATACCTCGGCGGAGGCGGCGACGACGGCCTCCACGGCATCCTGCGGCGGCGGCTCCTCCGTGACCGTGACCGTCGACGCCGGCGTCGAGCCAGGGCACGAGCGTGGCCAACCTCAGCACGCAGCTCGTGTACCACGGCATCCTGGAGTCGATCGCGAACGGCCCTGCTCGCCTCAACGCGCTCCACATGCCGATGATCCGGATCCACGCCGGCACCGATGCCGCGTATCCGGGATCCGGGCCGGAGCTGCCGGAGGGCCTCACGCGAGGAGCCTGGAGCTTCGCCGAGCTCGACTCGCTGGTCGGCTACGTCGACGGGGCTGGCTCCACGCCCATCCTCAACGTCCGCTACGCGCCGAACTGGATGTGGACATGCTCGAAGCCGTTCACCGGCCAATCGGGCTTCCTCGCCGACACGTCCTACCAGACGTTCGGCGACTACATGGCCCGGCTCGTCAGCTACTACAACGCCGGCAGCATGCACACGGAGAACAACACGCTGATCACGAACCCTGCGGGAACGTCGCATCGCATCCGCTACTGGGAGATCTGGAACGAGCCCGACCTCTCGAACGAGACGCCCTGCGCGCCGAGCAGCGGCGTGGCGCTGACGTCCGCGCAGTACGTCGCCATGTGGAACGTCGTGGCCCCGAAGATGCGGGCCGTCGACCCGACGATCGACCTGATCGGGCCGACGGTGGCCAACCCGAACCAGCCCGGCTACGGACCCGCCGACGACTACCTGGGGAACCTGATGGCGCTCGGCAGCCCGAAGCCGAACGCGCTCAGCTTCCACTCCTACGGCTACTGGGACAACGCCGCGACCGACAAGACGCTGTTCGACGGCGACGCCTCCGGCCCGGGCATCTGCTGTGGCGGGATTCCCGAGCTCGTCTTCGGACTGCAGGACCTTCGCTCGCGGTTCCCGTCGGTGCCGGTGTACGTGACGGAGGAGAACGTCAACGCCGACTACGGCGACGACCCGCACGGCCGCCCCTGGGGCGCCCTCGGCGCCGCCTGGGGAGCGAGTGCGTTCCGCGCGCTGGTGCTCGGCGGCGGGGCGTTGATGAACCAGTACCAGTTCGCGGAGAACGCACAGTTCGGCTACATGAACGACTCGACCGGCGTGACCTACCTGCCGTACTGGCGTGACCTCCTGCTCGCGCGCGCCTTCCCGGCGGGGAGCACGATCGTCTCCAGTAGCAGCACCAATGCCGGCGTGGAGACGCTGGCCGTGCGGCGCTCGAACGGCAGCGTCGCCGTGCTCGTGATCAACCGCCAGGTCGACTCGAACACCGCCGTAGGGGGCGCCGGGAAGCCGGCGAGCGTGGTCGTCGACCTGTCGGGGATCGTCCCCGGCGCCGTGACCCTGACGCAGATCGACCGTACGACGAGCGCGAGCAGCGGTCCGTCCGTCCGGTCGCTGGGGGCGATCGCGTCGGTGCCCGTGACGTTCGGCGGCTACGGGATGGCCGTCATCGAAGCGTCGCCCTGACCGGTTAGCCGTCCTGCTCGTGGGCGCGCTGCGTCCGCACCCAGGTCTCGGCCCGGAAGCGAAGGAGGCTACGCGTGCGCCGCACCTTCCCGGCCACGAAGCCGGGCGCGTGCGCGAGCGCGCGGTAGGCCGACGGGGGTGCATCGGCCGCTCGCAGCCCGACCAGCACGAAGGCCGGCACGGCCGTCGCGGCGACGATCCACGGCGCCAGCGACCATGACGGGACGGCCGTCGTCGCGACGAGCAGGCCCACGACGACGAGCCCGCCGGCCGACGCGGTCGCGAGCAGGGCCAGCGGGGGCACCGCGAGGTCCATGGCGGCATCGAGGAGCAGTGGCTTGCGCTCGCGGACGGCTCCGGCCAGCAGAGCCGGGAGTCGCGTGCGGGCGAGGTGGAGCTTGCCGCCCTCCCAGCGGAGCCGCTGGCGCTCGGCGGCCTCGGCGTTCGGCGGGCCGGGCGAGTGGAGGATCGCGCCGCCGCCGTAGGCGACCGGAATGCCGGCGCGTCGCAGGTCGAGGGCGTACTCGAGATCCTCGGCGCTCGTGTAGGCGCTCCACGGCTGGGCGGTGAGCACGTCGCGCGCCAGCAGCATGCCGTTGCCGGCCAGGTGGCAGGGAAGGCCGAGGACGCTGCGGCCGGCGGGTCGTGCGCGGTTCACGAGCAGGAAGGCGGCGGCGCGGAGGGCGCTGCGCGGCGATCCGTCATCGTCGAGCAGCGACTCGCCCTGCACGACGCGCGCTCCGTGGCGGAACGGGCGGGCGAGGGCGGCCAGGAACCCGCGGTCCGCGATGCTGTCGGCATCGACGACGACGATCGCGTCCGGAGGGCCGGTCTCGGCGAGCAGCCGGTCGATCGCCCAGCGCAGGGCAGCTCCCTTGCCCCGACGCTCGGTGTCGATCCGTCGCAGCACCCGCGCTCCGGCAAGGGCGGCGACCTCTGCCGTCCGGTCCGAGCAGTTGTCGGCGACGACCACCACCTCGTAGCGATCGCGCCGGTAGGTCTGGTCGAGCAGCGACCGCACGCAGGCCGGCACGAGCGCCTCCTCGTCGTGGGCGGGGATCAGCACGACCAGCCGCGGCGCCGCGGCGGTCTCCTCGTCCGGCGCCGGCGTCAGCGGTCGATAGCGCAGCGCCGCCAGGGCCAGGACGTCGAGGTAGAGACCCGGCGCGGCGACCAGCACGCCTGCCGCCGCCGCGATCCCACCGGCCGCCGCGCCGACCGCGCTCATGCCGATCGACCGAGCAGTCGGCGCGCGGTCGCCGGCGCGTCCCGGAGATCGGCGACGGTCACCAAGCGGAACGCGAGGCTCGCCGTGGCGAATGCCGCCATGCCGATGGCGAGCGCGGCCGCCGGCCCGAGCGGGCGCGCGGCGAACCATGCCGCGACGAGCACGGCCGACGCGATGCCGACGAGCGCCGCGCGGCGCGACCGGAGCCCGTCCAGCACGCCGGCCCCGAGCAGGGCGAGGCCGATCCCGACGATCAGCACCTCGGTCAGCACCAGGCTCAGCGCCGCGCCGATGGCGCCGTTGCCGTAGCGGGCGTCCGTCCAGCGGATCAGCACCAGGTTGAGCGCCGGGTTGACGATGACCGCCGCGACCATCGCCCAGGTCCACGCCGACTGCCGCCCGGCCGCGACCAGCACCTGGTTGAGCATGATGTTGAGGTACATCGGCGGCACGCAGAGGCCGAGCACGATCATCACCGGGACGGCGTTGGCGTAGGCCGGGCCGTACAGCACGTGGATCACGAGCCCGCTGGCTGCGACGGTCAGGGCGCAGATCGGGATGCTCAGGCCGACGACCACGCCGATCGGCTTCCGGGCCGCCTCGCGCAAGGCGGGGAGCCCGTTCCCGTGGGCCGTGACCATGCGCGGCAGCCACGCCGTGCCGACGATCGCCGGCAGGAACATCAGTGTCTGGAACAGCTTGGTCGGCACGCCGTACCAGCCGACGACCGTCGGCGTCGTCATGAGCGAGAGCATCACCGTGTCGATCGCCAGGTAGAGCACGAAGAAGACGCCGAACGCCCAGTAGGCGAGGCTCGCCCGCGCCATGCCGAGCAGACGCCGCCAGGTCGTCTGCAGCCGGATCGCCATCAAACGCCGGAGCCAGACGGCGTCGAGGACCAGGACGACGGCGGCGACCGCTGCGGCCAGTACCGCCATGCCGACGGCGCGGATGCCGAGCAGCGCCAGGGTGACGCCGGCCAGCGCCTGGGCCGACTTGCCGATGACGTCGGAGTAGGCGAGGTACTCCATGCGCTCGGTGGCCTGAAACGCGCTCTGCAGCGGCTCTGCCAGCAGAACCAGGAAGGTCGCCGCGGCGATCAGGAAGAGCACCGTGGCCGCATCGCCGCCGATGTCCGCGACGATCGCGTAGCCGGCGATCGCGACGATGTAGACGGGCGCCAGGACGGTGCGCAGGACGAGCGCGGTGCCGACAAGCGCGGGCCTGGCCGCCGGCTGGACGACCATCTCGCGCACCAGGTAGGTGCGGGTGCCGAGACCGAGCACGATGCCGACGACGCCCGACACGGACAGCGCCGTCACGATCAGGCCGAGGTTGGCGGGGCCGAGCGCCCGTGGCACCACGATCGTCCACGCCAGCGACATGGTCCACGTGATCGCCTGGCTGCCGGAGAGCATCGCGACGTTGCGGCCGAGACGCCCGGGTTCGACCTGGCCGCCGCCAGAGCCGCGGCCGTTCTCGATGGATACGCCGGACGTCGCCATCACTCGAACAGCGGCAGGTCGGAGTCGAGCCGGTAGCCGGTCGCCTCGGGCGATCGCTCGCCGACCTTCCGCGCCGGCACGCCGGCGACGATCGCGCACGGCTCCACATCGCGGGTGACGACGCTGCCGGCGGCCACCACGCAGCCGCGCCCGAGCCTGACGCCGGGCATGACGATCGCGCGGAAGCCGACCCACACGTGATCCTCGATCACCACGGGCCGCGTCTCGACCCGGAACAGCGGATCGTCCACCGCGTGTCCCGCGGTCAGGATCGTCACCTCGGGCGAGATGCTCACGTCCTCGCCGATCTCGAGGGAGCCGCGCACGTCGAGGCAGCAATCCCGGTTGATCCGCGACCGCGCGCCCAGGACGAAGCCGTCGCGGCGCACCTGGCCCGGGCCGTAGAACCAGATGAAGCACCCGAGGTGCACGCCCGCGCCCGGTCCCATCCGCGCCCCGAGCACCCGCTCGTACCACGTCCGGCGGAGCGAGAAGCTCGGGATCCGGCTGATCACCTCGTTGGTCGCGTAGTTCGCGAGCCGGACGGCGACCAGTCGCGCCGGGTGCGTTTGCGCGATCCGTTCCGGAGCGGCTGCGGCTCGCGTCGACGCTGCCTCGTCGATCACGACGTCATCTCCGCAGGCCACCGACCGTGGGGCGGCTCGCTGGACGCATCGAGCCGGCGGGTCGCCTCCACGAGACCCAGCAACGTTCCAACGACGATGGCGATCCGGAAGAAGTAGAAGCCCTGGTCGTTGTACCCCATCAGCGCGTATCCGATCAGCGTGCACGCCACGACCGCGCCGAGGGCCGCGTGCTCACGATCTGCCGATCGCGCCAGGCGGCACGCGGCGATGATGCCGAACCCGAGGACGCACCAGAACGCGATGCCGCCCGCAAGGCCCATCCGCATGAACACGTAGAACACCCCGTTGTGCGGGATGTAGGTGATGAGCGGGTCGATCGATCGGATGTCGGCGATGGGGAGCGCGTAGTCGATCGGCACGCCGAAGCCTCGTCCCAGGAGCCCGCCCTCCTTGATGTTGAGCTGCAGGTTCGCGTTCTCCTGGATGCGATAGAGGTTGGAGAGCCCGTCACGAGGATCGGGCGAGATCGCGGAATGGATGGCGCGTGCGGGCTGGCCGATGGCGCCGGTGCGATTCCAGTAGACCGGCAGGTAGACCGCGGCGACGAGCGCCGCGACGAGCGACAGCCGGCCGACCACCCGGCGGCGCTCCGGCAGGACGGCCATGACGATCACGCCGAGGACGATGACGCCGGCACCGATGATCAGCCATGCCGTCCGGCGGCTGTTGACGAGGTCCGCGAGGAGGATGGCCGGCACGAGGGCAGTCGACCAGGTGCGAAGCCGGCCCTTGACGCCGAACATCCAGAGCGCGAGCGGGATCAGGACCGAGATGCCGAAGAAGAGCGACTCCTCGTGGCCGAGCACCGCCTCCGGCCGCGGGTTGAGATCACGGGCGGTGGTGAAGAAGATCCAGAGCGCCTGCAGCGCCTTGATGCCGTTGACCACGACGATCGTCCACAGCACGGCGCGCACAGCCCGGCGCCGGTCGAGGAGGGCCGACGCGAGCGCGTACGCGGCGGCGAGGTAGAGGTAGGGCCGGATCTCCGTCATGGCGATCCGCAGGTCGCCATGGTGGGATGCACCCACCAGCAGCCCCAGGAACACGGCGCCCACCAGTGCCGCCATGGGCAGGCGCACGTTCGGCAGCACCTGGCCTGGTTCGGCCGCCCCGGTCCGCCGTTGGCGCACGAACCAGACGAAGCCCACGAACGCGATCAGGAGATCGGCTTCGTTCCCGTGGGAGGTGCCGTGGAAGAACGGTATGCGGTCGGTCAGGGCGGGATCGGACGGGCCGACCTGGAAGCGCGACTGCTCGATCATGAGCGCCGCGAGCAGGAGCGCCATGGGCCCCAGCGCCGGTCGCTTGAAGATGGCGATCGGAGCCAAGGCGGCGGCCAGGACGACCGCGGTCGCCGGCGCGCCCTGTACGACGTACCGCCCCGCGAGCAGGCCGCTGACGGCGGCCCCAGCGGCCAGCGCGGCGATGGTCGTGACGTGGCTCGGGTTGCGGGCGCGCGCCGCCCGCTGCGGGGCCGCGACCATCACCAGGCCGTGAACCAGACGGCGACGAGGAGTCCGGCGGCCAGGAATCCGGCCGTCCGCATCGCGACGCTGGTCTGCACGCGGCTCGACAGCCCGAGCGCCACGAACGCGACGATCAGCAGGGCGCCCCAGCGCGTCATTTCCGCTCCGCGATGACGTCGTCGGGCCGCTTCGACCCGAGCAGCCGGACGAGCTCGGCGCCCGGGTCGTTGTACGCGGCGCGGGCGCGGTAGCGCGACAGGCTCACGAGGCCGACGAGTCCCGCGATCGCCACCACGAGTCCGCCGAACAGGCCGGCGAACACTGCGAGTACGAGCGCTTTGAGGCCGCGCACCGGCCCCACCGGGTCGGCGGGCGGGTCGATGATCCGCATCGCATTTGCGCCCGATGACGGGCCTGTCTGCCCGATCGAAGCTACGTTCAGGCTGTTGGTTGCGTCGAGCAACTTGGCCGAGGCGGTCTGCTCGGCCTGGGTGAGGATCGCCAGGGAGGGATCGACCAGCGTGCTGCCCGGGTGGGCGAGGAGGTAGTCGTGGATCTGCTTTCTCACCGCGTCGTCGGCCAGCTTGGCCGCCGCCACCTGATCCCGGTAGTACGCCACGGCCGCGCCCGCCCGTGCCACCTCGAGATCGCTCTCCTCTTGCCGGAACTGCTCGATCAGCGCCTGCAGCGTGCCCTTCGCGACCGCCGGCGCCGGCTGCTGCACGCTGATGGCGAGGATCTGCGGTCCGTCGGTGCTGGAGCTGACGTGGGCCGGCCCCAGAGCGGACTTGAGCTGGGCATCGGTTGCGCCGGCGCCCTTGAGGCTCCTGAGCAGGGCGAGCGGGTCCCAGCCCGCGGCCGAGTTGGCCTCGAGGTAGGTCGTGAGCCCCGCGCGCGTCCCCACCCGGGCCCGGAACTGCTTCGTCTGGAGCAGCTCGTTGAGGAGGATCTGGGCCTGTGCCGCGGGTGGCGTCAGGGAGGCGTCCGGGTGCGTGACCGACGAGTCTGCCGGCGGCGCCGTGTCGAACCACAGCGAAGCGCTCGACCGGTACTCGTTGGGGGTGCCCAGCACCACCCAGAGCGCGATCACCGGCGCGAGCAGGATGGGCACGAGCAGGAGCCACCGGTGCTGGCGGGCGGCATTGCGATACTCGGAGGTCATGCGGGGTTTCGGTCTCCCTTGGCCGCGGCGTGATGGGCCGCGCGACGGGTGGTCGAGCGCCGACGCGCTCATGGCCAACATAACGCGCGCGCCGAGCCCTCCCTACCGTCCTGAGGTCTAGTTCTCGGCTGCGTTGGAGGAGCTCCCTGGCCGATCGGCCAGGGAGGATTGCGAGCGGTACCCGGCGGGCGTCAACGCGCGAGGGGCGCCGCGAACGGTTCGGGCCCGGGGGAGAACTCCGCCTCGGCGACGGCGACGCGGGCACCGGTGGCGAGTGACGCGTCGACAGCCTCCATCATGCGCACCACCTCGAGTCCCACCAGGGCGCTGGAGCGCGGCTCCGACCCGGTGCGGATGGCCGCGCAGAAGTCGGTCATCTCGAGGGCGAGCGGCTCGGCGGCGACGATACGCGGTGACACGATGTCGCCGCTGCGATAGGTGAGTCGGTACTCGCCGAAGGTCGCCGGTGCGGGCGGGTTCACGCCGGAGTCGAACACGCGGACGGGCTCGTTGCTCGTGTCGTCGTACACCACCATCGAGCGGGTGCCGACGATGGTGGTGCGCCTGAGCTTCGACGGGGCGAGCCACGACAGCTCGATGTGGGCGATCGTCTGCGACGGGAACTCGAGGTTGATGAACGCGACGTCGGGCGTGCCGGGCAGGACGCAGCTGCGGCTGATGGCGGTGACGAACGATGGCGTCTCGCCGAGCCAGTAGCGGAGGATCGAGAAGTCGTGCGGCCCGAGGTCCCAGACGACGCTCACGTCCCGCTGGTGGAGACCGAGATTGACCCGGCTCATCGAGATGAAGTAGATATCTCCGAGCTCGTCGGTGTCGATCAGGTTCTTGACCGCATTCACGGGTGGGCTGTACAGGAACGTGTGGCCGGGCAGGAGCACGAGATCGCGCGCCGTTGCCAGCTCGATCAGCTCGACCGCCTCGGCCAGGCTCGAGGCCAGCGGCTTCTCGACGAACACGTGCTTGCCGGCTTCGAGGGCGGCGGCCACCAGCCGGAAGTGGGTGTTGACCGGCGTCGCGATCGCCACGGCCTCGATCGCGTCGTCCGCCAGGATCTCGTCGAAGTCGGTCGTCAGTCCGACGGCCGGATAGCGGCGTCCGATGGTGGCGAGCGCGTCGGGGTCGAGATCGCACACGGCGACGAGCGCGGCGTCCGGCACCTCCTGCAGGTTCCGGACGAGATTCGGGCCCCAGTAGCCCAGGCCGACCACCGCCGTCGGCACCGGCTCGAGCGGAAGCCTCGAGCTCACAGCGCGCCCCGCTGCGCCAGTACCTGGCGCGGAGTGCGGCACAGCAAGCGCAGGTCGAGGCCGAACGACCAGCCGCGTGCGTAGGTGACGTCCATATCGAGGGCCTCCCTGAAGGTCGCCTGCGCGCGGGCAGTCACCTGCCACAGGCCGGTGATGCCTGCCGGCACGAGGAATCGGTCGAAATGGTGGGGCAGGAAGTTCTTGGTCTCGTACGGGATGCAGGGCCTCGGCCCGACGAGGGACATGTCTCCCCGCAGGACGTTGAACAGCTGGGGCAGCTCGTCGAGGCTGGTCCTTCGGAGCCATCGGCCGCTCGTCGTGATCGCGTCGTGCTGCTCGAGCTTGTGAAGGCCTCCGCCGACCGGGGCGATGGTCGGATCCATGGCGCGGCGGATATACGCCTCGTGCCTCGCGGTGTCGACGTCGACCCGCATCGTCCGGAACTTGAGCGCCTCGAACTCACGCTGGTGCCTTCCCAGACGGATCTGCCGGAAGAGGACGGGGCCGGGCGAGTCGCGGCGCACCCGCCAGGCGATGAACGCCATCAGGGGCGCCAGCAGGACCAGCAGGACCGCCGAGACCGCGATGTCGAGCGAGCGCTTGGCCGCGAGGCCGAACCGCGAGGGGCACACGGGCGGGAGTCCGATGATGGGCAGCCCCTCGACGGTGTCGAGGGTCACCCGCGACCCGACGAGCTCGTAGAGGCGCGGCACGACGTCGACGCGGACCGCGAGATCGGTGAGCGCGCGCACGGCCGAGACGGTCTGTTCCGGCGATTCGCCTGCGAAGGCGATGAGGACGCGCTCGACGTCCTGCGAGGCGACGATCTCACGGAGGTCGTCGGGTCCACCGAGCACCGGGACGCCTTCGAGGCCGACACCGAGCGCCCGCGGATCGGTGTCGACGAACCCGACCAGCCGCAGCCCGTACTCGGGGTGGCGCAGCAGCTTGCGCGCGACGTGCTGGCCGACCTCGCCGGCGCCGACCACGACCGTGTTCTGGAGGAAGGTCGGACTGTGCCGGCAGCGGCCGCGGGCGATGGCCCTGGCAACGGCGACCGCCGGCATCGAGCCGAGCCACACGACCGTGACGATCCCGAGCGGCGGCCTCGCCATGCCTGTCAGGTGGAGAGCGGCCACCAGCAGCCAGGTGGTCGTGGTCGCGGCCTGGAAGATGCCCGGAAGGTCGTCCGTGGTCGGGCGGTATGCCAGCTCCGCGTCGTGGCCGTAGAGCCCGAACAGCGAGGCGACGACGATCCAGGCCGCGAGCGCCGCGACCAGGAGCAACAGGTCGCCCGTGCCCGCAAGTCGCGAGATCGGATCGACGACGGCCACGATGACGGCGGACGTCCCCACCAGGGCGAGCAGGTCGGCGACGACCAGGGCGCGCCGGACGAGCCGCCCGCGCCGCTGCGACCGGGCGGGCCGGTGTTCGAGGATCTCGATGGGGCGGTTGTCGAGGGCGACCATATTGGGGTTGGTGGCGATCGCCGGCTGCGCGCCGGCGATCGGCACGAGCCTAGAACCGGGCCGGCGCCGGCGGTAGTCCAGGCGCGAAAACCCACCCACTCGGCGAGTTGCCAGGATCACCGGAAACCCGCCCGCGAACCGGCCGTCCGGGCGGGGACGCCTGCGACCACCGAGCCGGGCGCGACGTCGTGGGTCACGACGGCGCCGGCGCCGACGAGCGCTCCTGCTCCGATGGTCACGCCGCCGAGGATCACCGCCCCGGATCCGATGCTGGCTCTGCGCGCGACGGTCGTCGGCAGGAGTTGCCAGTCGGCCTCCGTCTGCAGCGAACCGCCGGCATCCGTCGCCCGCGGGTGCTTGTCGTTGACGAAGACCACGCCGTGGCCGATGAAGACCTGGTCCTCGATCACGACGCCGTCGCAGATGAACGTGTGACTCTGGACCTTGCAGTCGGCACCGATCACGGCTCCGCGCTGGATCTCCACGAACGTGCCGATCCTGGTGCGATCACCGATCGAGCATCCGTAGAGGTTCGTGAACGCCTGGACGACGACGCCCTCGCCGAAGTCCACGTCGTCGAGCAACCGGTGCGCGGCGGCGTTGGCGGGTGCGTCAGCCATGACGGAAATAGCGCGTCACGGCGTCGGCGACGGCGGCCAGCGCGGGCTCGTCCATGCCAGGGTAGAGCGGGAGCGATAGGAGCTCTCTGGCCAGCGCCTCGGCCACCGGGAACGCCCCGCGCCGGTACCCGAGGTCGGCGAACGCCGGCGCGAGGTGAACGGGCTGCGGATAGTGGCGGCCGGTACGGATCCCGGACTCCGCCAGGTGGGCTCCGAGCCGGTCTGGGTCGGCAGTGCGAACGGGGTAGAGGTGCCACACTGGATCGGATCCGGACGGAACCGGCGGATGGACGAGGTCGCCCACGCCGTCGAGGGCCGACCGGTAGTAATCGGCGACGTCTCGGCGCTCGGCGTTCCAGCCGTCCAGCAGCGGCAACTTGTGCAGCAGCACGATCGCCTGGATCGTGTCGAGCCGGGCCGTGTACCCGACCACGGCGTGCTCGTACTTCCGGTACTGGCCGTGCTCCCGGAGCGCCCGACCGACGGCGACGATCTCCTCGCTCGAGGTGGTCATGGCGCCCGCGTCGCCGAACGCGCCGAGGTTCTTGCCGGGATAGAAGCTGAAGGCGGCGACGGCGCCTGCGGCGCCTGCGCGCAGGCCATCGCGCTCGGCGCCGTGCGCCTGGCAGGCGTCCTCGATCACGAGCAGCGACCGCCGGTGCGCCAGCGCCCCGACCGCGCGCATGTCGGCCATCTGCCCGTACAGGTGCACGGGGAGAATGGCGCGAGTCCGTGCAGTCACGGCCGCGGCGGCAGCGGCGACGTCGAGGTTGTAGTCGGCGGTGCCGGCGTCGACGACGACCGGGCGACCGCCGGCCTGCACGACCGCCTCGAGGGTGGCCGCGAAGGTGTTGGCCGGTACGATCACCTCGTCGCCGTGCTCGAGGCCGGCGCCGAGCAGCCCGAGCCGTAGCGCGTCGAGACCGCTGGCGACAGCGACGGCGAACGGCGCCTGGCAGTAGGCCGCGAAGGCGACCTCGAAGTCGGTCACCTGGCGGCCGTTGATGAAGGCTCCGCCGTCGATCAACTCGGCGATCTCGGCCAGCAGGGGAGCCTTCAGCGCCGCGTGCGACGGCTGCAGGTCGAGGAACGGCACCGCCCGCAACGGCGTATGGATGGCGTCGGTCATCAGTCGTTCTCCTTGGCCGGCCCAGGTGGGTTCAGGGCGTAATGGGCGCGCAGCCAGGTCCCGAGCGGTCCGGCCGGCTGGCCCGCGTAGCTCGCGATCAGCGAGCTGCAGTTGCCCCAGGTGTCCCACGCCCAGGCCGCGTAGCCGACGCCGTGGCCTTCGGCCCAGCCGGTGATTCGCGCGAGCGCGGCGAAACCGCAGTCCGACGCATCGTAGGACTCGCCCATCTCGCCGAACACGACGGGAACCCGGTCGGCCACCGGGCCGACCGTGTGATCGAGGCAGGCGCTCGTGGCACAGCTGTTGTTCCCGTACACGTGCGCTTCGGCGACGATCTGGTGATCGGGATCGTGTGGCTCGTGGGAGAGCCAGCCGGAGAGGTCGTTCGCGTACGCCACGCCGGGGATGGCGATCGGCCCCGCGTAGCCCGCTCGCCGCATGACATCGACCGCCTGCTGCATGCCCGCGGTCCGGTAGGGCGTGTTCGCGGGCCCGAAGGTGGCCGCGCACACGCCGCCGTCCCGGAAGCAGCTCGCGTCGGCCACCGTCTCGCCCCACGGTGCCAGGATCACCTCGTCGTCGTTGCGGAACGCGGAGGCGATGCTCGCCCACGCCGTGGGCGAATGGTCGGCGTCGGGCGAGCCCGACTGATACGTCGCCTGGTACGACCCGGGCGCGCCCCACATCAGCGCGAGCTCGACGTACATGCCGTGCCGGTGCAGGAGGCGCACGTAGTCGGTGATGGCCGAGCGGTAGGCGGCGCCGCTCGTGGCCGGCGGCACGCCGTTGATGCCGAGCCAGCAATCCTCGTTGAGCGGGACCCGCACGAAGTTCACGTGCCAGGCCGCCATCGCGGCGACCGACGTGGCATCGCTGGGCCCGTCGAACATGCCCGCGCCGTGGAGGCAGGCGTACTCGGTGCCGGAGCGATTGACGCCGTGCAGGACGACGACCGCGCCCCTGGCGTCGACCAGCCGGTTCCCGTCCACGTGGAGGCCCCGGGCCGCGGCGGCAGGCACGGCGGGCGCCGATGCCGAACCCCGGGCGGTCGCCCAGGCCCCGATGCCGGCGGCTGCCGCGGCAACCGCCAGCATCGGTACGACGACTCCCCAGCGCATGTCGCCGTTACGGGCCGATCTGGGAGCTCGCGACGACGACGTCATCGAAGTACGCCGTGCCGTTGCCCCGGTTGTTCGAGAGGTAGAGCCGCGAGTAGAGCGTGCTCGTGGCGTAGTTGCCCGCCAGGCTCGCGGCCGGCGCTCCGTTGATCCAGAGGTCGGCGCCGCCGCTGGCCGCGGCGCGCAGGTCGACCTCGAGGCTGTACCACGTGGCCGGGCTCAGCGTCCCGACCGCCGCGACCGACGTCTGCACGCCCGAGCTGTTCCAGGCGCTCAGCGTCAGCGACTGCGTGCTGGAGACGAAATCGA
Source organism: uncultured Actinomycetes bacterium (assembly GCA_963779685.1). GTDB lineage: Bacteria > Actinomycetota > Thermoleophilia > Gaiellales > F1-60-MAGs149 > CAVZZG01. Next base: position 1,787,418 of record CAVZZG010000003.1, on the reverse strand, counting down.
GCTCCCAGCGTTTGACGGCGCTCGAGTCCGTCCCGTAGGCGATCGGCACCGTGCCGGTGAGCGACGCGTAACGGAAGTAGAAGCGCGTGTAGGCCGTCGCCTGGGCGCCGCCCGCGAGGTTGCGGTACGCCGTGCGGGCGTTGCTCGCGCTGCTCGTCAGCGCGACCGCGTACGTGCCCGAATGGACGACCGTCGTCTGGACGCTCGATGTGCCCGCCCCGGACTGCGTCCATCCAGACAGGCTGCCGCTCTCGAACCCGTCCGAGAGGTACAGGCCGGTGCCGGCCAGGGTTGCGACCTGCGGGCTCCCGGTCGCGTTGTCGGTGATCGACAGGGTGGCGGCTCGCGGGCCTCCTGCCGTCGGCCGGAACGTGACGGAGACCGTGCACGACGCTCCTGCAGCCAGCCGTGCGGTGCCGGTTGGGCAGTTGTTCGTCCGGGCGAAGTCACCCGGGTTGGCACCGCCCAGCGACACGCTGGTGATGGCGATCGGCGACGTGCTCGTGTTCGTGAGCGTGAGGACCTGAGCTGCCGTCCTGACGTTGACGACGACGCTGCCGAAGCCGAGCGCGGTGGGCGTCAGCGTCGCCGTCGGAGGCGCTGCCACGGCAGTGCCGGTGAGCGTCACCGCCTGCGGGCTGCCGGCCGCGTTGTCCGCGATCGAGACCGTTGCCCGGCGCGTGCCGGTCGCGGTGGGCTTGAACGTCACCGCGATCGAGCACGTGCCGGCCACGGCGACGGTCGCCGGAGTGATCGGGCAGGTCGACGTGGCCGCGAAGTCGGCGGGATTGGTGCCGGCGACGGTGATGCCCGTGATCGTGAGCGGCCCCGTGCCGGTGTCGGTGAGCGTCACGGTCTGCGCGGCGCTGGTGGTGCCAAGGCCCTGCGATGCGAACGTGAGACTCGTGGGCGACAGGCCCACGGCGGGCGTCGGCGCCGCGCCGACCCCTGTCAGCGGCACGCTCTCGGGGCTGTCGGCCGCGTTGTCGGCGACCGCTACCGCCGCCGTCCGGGTGCCCGTGGCCGTTGGAGTGAAGGTGACCGTGATGGTGCACGTGGCGGCCGGTGCCACCGTCGCCGGTGCGATCGGGCAGGTCGTCGAGGCGATGGCGTAGTCGCCGGCGTTCGCGCCGCCGAGCGTGACCGCCGAAATGGCGAGCGCCGCCTGGCCGGTGTTGGTGAGCGTGATCGCCTGCCCGGCGCTGGTCGACCCCGTCACCCGGCTCGCGAAGCTGAGGGACGTCGGCGAGAGACCGACCGCCGGGGCGGGCGCCACGCCGGTGCCGGTGAGCGCCGCGGTGTGCGGGCTGCCGGCGGCGTTGTCGGCGACCTGGAGCGTGGCCGCCTCGCCGCCGACGATGCTCGGGGCGAAGGTGATCGTGACCGTGCACGACGCCGCCGGGGCCAGTGCCGCCGGTGCGATCGGGCAGGTCGACGTCTGGGTGAAGTCGGCGGCGTTCGCGCCGCCGATCGAGATGCTCGAGATCGTCAGCGGTGCGCCGCCGGCATCGGCGATCGTGATCAGCTGCGATGTGGACTTCCCGCCGAGCATGGTCGACGGGAACGTGAGGCTGATCGGTGCGAGCGAGGCGACCGGGAGCACGCCGGTGCCCGCCAGGGCGAGGCTCTGCGGCGAGCCGACGGCGTTGTCGGCGATCGAGATGGCCGCCGACCGCGCGCCGGTGGCGGTCGGCGAGAAGGCGGCGGTGATCGTGCACGAGGCGCCCGCTGCCAGGGTTGCCGGGCTCGCCGGGCAGGTCGTCGAGGCGATGGCGAAGTCACCGGCGTTCGTGCCGCCGACCGACAGGCCGGTGATCGCGAGGGGCAGCGTGCCACTGTTGGCGAGGTTCACCTGCTGCGATGCGGACGTGGTGCCGACGAGCTGGCTCGCGAACGTCAGGCCGCTCGGCGTCAGCGTGGCGCCTGGCGCCGGCGTCTGCGACGCGATGAAGCGGTCGAGGATGTTCGTCGTGACCTTCTGGGTGGCGGCGTTCGTCGACGTGTGGCTGCAGTTGCAGAAGCCGTCGTTGTAGCCGTCGTCGACCCCGAACCCCCACTGGAGGGTGCCGGCCGAGAAGACGGTCGCGCCGCTGGGTGCCGTGTACAGCGTCGCGTCGGCCCATGCGTCGACGCCGTTGTCGGACGCCGGGACGAACGAGTGCGCGACCTGCTGGAGGCCCGCCGGCTCGCTCGAGGTGAACGAGCTGAGGAGCGGTCCGTTCACCGCACGCGTGTCGAACTCGTAGCCGACGATCTCGGGGAGCGCGTTCTGGCCGGGCCCGCTCGTGACGACGCCGGTGGTGCCGTTGCCGGTGTACTTGACCAACCCCGTGCCGGCGAAGATCCAGCTGGTCGGGTCGAACACGAGCCACGGCCGTGAGGTCGCGACGCCGTTCTGCATGACGCCGAGGACGGCGTTCTCCGGCTGGGCCGGGTCGAGGTTGCGGAACTCGAGCGTCGTCGAGCCTGCGTTCGCGCCCTTGTCGTCGTGGATGCGGCGCAGCGGCGAGCCGGCACCGTTGGCTGCCCAGGTGATGCGCGAGTAGATGTTGTTCGCGCTGAAGAACGCCATGTTGACCTTGCCGGCGATCGCGTTCGTGATCGCGGTCCGCATGCCGTCCGAGTAGTACTCGTCGTGGCCGGTGTTGATGAAGCCCGCGCGGCCTGCCAGGAGACCCGGGTTCGACTGCAGGTCGGCATCCGTGACGTAGGTCATGTTGTAGCCCTTCGACTCCAGGAACCGCACGAGCGGGAAGTCCCAGACCATGAAGTCGCCCGCGCCGTCGATGGACGACTGGTCGAGGTAGGGCCGGTCGAACGAGACCGAGTAGGCCCGGTTATCGGCGAGCGACGCGAGGCTGACGTCGTTGAACTTGCCGTAGAGGTTGTAACCGATGTTGGCGTTGCCGCTACCGCCCCAGAAGTTGTAGGCCTGCCAGGTGTTGACGTCGAGCGAGTACACGAGGGGGGACGTGCTCGAGTCGTCGCGCACGACGAACGTCATGTAGTTCTCGAGGTTCGTGCCGTCCAGGCGGCGGAGCTTGACGATGTAGTTCCCGGTCGTCCACGAGGTCGGCACGGTCAGGGTGTAGCTCGTCGCCCAGTTGCACTCGGTCATCCCGAAGTCGGGGCTCGACGTGGACGTGACCTGCGGGCAGTTGGGCTGCTTGACCCCGTTCAGCGGGCCGACGTGGAGCATCAGCCGGCCGCCGCACGACGGAGCGCAGGAGCTGCCGTCGGGATTCGTGCCGGTCGGGTACCAGCCCATCCGGTAGATGTCCATGGTGTACTGGGCGCTCGAGGAGAGGCTCACCTTGAGGTCGATCGGCGCGCCCCGGTTGACGCTCGTCAGCGACGCGTAGCCCTCGATCTCATGCGCCTGCGCCTTGTTGTAGTCGTCCAGCTGCCAACTGGTCGTCCCCGGCTGCTGGTTCTCGAGCACGATCGGATTGCCGCTCTGCGCCACCGCCCCGTTGCCGGTCAGGGCCACGTTGTGCGGGCTGCCGCCGGCGTTGTCTGCGATCTGCAGCGTGGCGGATCGGGCGCCGGTGGCGCTCGGCGAGAACGTGACGCTCACGGAGCAGGAGGCGTTCACGGCGAGCGTGGCGGGGCCGATCGGACAGGTGCTGGACTGCGTGAAGCTCGTCGCGTCGGGGCCGGAGATGCCGATGCTCGAGATCACCAGGGCCGTTCCGCCACTGCTGGTGATCGCCACGGTCTGCGCGGCGCTCGCGGTTCCGACCGTCTGGTTGCCGAACGGCAGCGACGCCGGCGCGATGGTGACCGCCGGCGGACCGCCCGAGCCGGTGCCCGTCAGCAACACCCCCTGCGGGCTGCCGGGGGCGTCGTCGGCGACCTGGAGCGTGGCCGCCTCGGCACCGGACGCCGACGGCGTGAACGTGACGCTGATGCTGCACGTGCCACCTGCGGCGAGCGTCGCGGGTGCGATCGGGCAGGCGCTGGTCTGAGCGAAGTCGGCCGCGTTGGCGCCGGTGTCGCCGATGCTCGAGATCGTCAGCGGCGCCTGGCCGGTGTTCGTGACGGTGACCGCCTGGGCGGCGCTCGTCGTTCCGGGCGTCACGCTGCCGAAGTCCACGGAGGCCGGCGTCAGCGAGGCGCCCGGCGCTGGCGTCGCCGTTCCGCTCGAGAACGCGTTCAGGATGTTCGCCGTGGTCGTCTGGATGCCGGCGTTCCGGAAGCCCGGCGCGGCGTAGTCGTCCAGTCCGTAGGACCACTGGATCGTGCCCGCGTTGAACACCTGGGCTCCGCTCGCCGCCGTGTAGATCGACGAGTTCGAGAACGAGTTGCCCGAGCCCTCGCAGCAGCCGACGACGGGGGAGTTCGAGAGCAGCGTCAGGCCCGCCGGCTGGAAGCCGTTCGAGAACGCCTTGTCGTACTCGTAGCCGACGATGCCGGGCACCTGTGTGCCGTCGGTGAACCCGGTGCCGGCATACACCCAGCTCGAGGCGTTCTGGACGACGTACGGGTAGCTCTGGTTGACCTGGTCCTGGTACATGAGCCCGGACATCGCGTTCTCCGGCCGGTTCACCGGCGCGTCGCGCCAGCGTGTCGTGACGATCGCGTTGTTGACCCCGAACTGCGGATCCGGGCCGGGCGCGGTCGAGGCGGTCGCGAAGTCCTTGTACCCCACCTCGACCCGGTCGGGCGAGCCGGCGGCGTTCGGCTCGAAGCGGATCTGCCAGTACGCCTCGTTCGCCCCGAAGAAGCCTGCGTTGACGCCGTGGGCGATCGCGCTCTCGACGTTGTCGCGCATGCTCTTCGACCAGTACTCGTCATGGCCGACCGACAGGAAGACCCGGTGGTTCGTCAGCGGGTTCGTGTTCATGTCGGTATCGACGTCGGTCGTGTAGGTCATGTCGTACCCCTGCGACTCCGCCCAGCGGATGAACGGGTACTCGTACATCAGGAAGTGCCCGGCGCCGTTGGAGTCGTTCGGATCGAAGGGACGGTCGAAGCTGACCTTCGTCGCGTGCGGCCCGCTGTACACCGAGCCGTTGGTGGTGTTCGTGTAGAGGCTCGTGCCGCCCCAGGCGTTGTACGCCTGGTACGTGCTGACGCTGGTCTGGAAGTCGACCGGCTCGGTGCCGCCGTCGTTGCGCACGACGAAGAAGATGAAGCTCGCGTTGCCGTTCGACGCCGTCAGCTTCGCGAGGTAGGCACCGGTCACCCACGTCGACGGGATCGGGAGCGTGGTCGTCTTCGACCAGTTGGCGGCAGAGACCATGCCGGTCACCGGGTCGGGTGCAGGGATGGCCTGGTGCACGCCCGGGAACGTCCCGAGACTCGCCATCAGGCGAGCGCCGACGCCGCCGTACCAGCCGGTGCGGAACACGTCGATGGTGAAGCTCGGCGCGGTCGTGGTCACGTAGAGGTCGAGCGAGCCGCCGTGGTTGACGCTGATCTTCGACCCGTAGCCCGAGATCGCGTCCTGCTGAGCGACCGAGGCGAAGGCGTCCCAGCCTGGCGTCCCGGGGTTCGCGTTCTCGATCTGGATGGCGTTCAACGCGGCCGCCGCCGGCGACGGCAGCGCGCCCGCGAGTCCGACCAGGAAGAGCAACGCAATGACCATGCGCGAGGCGCGGGATCTCATCGGGTTTCGTTCCTTCGTTCGCTTGGGGAAGTCGGGGAGGCCTGCTGTTGGGGCGTTGCCCCCCCGTACCGGCGCGTACGGCGACGCACGCGCCGACAACGCCCGAGCCAAGCGTCGCACGGCCCCCAGGGCCGCACCACTACCTCTTCGATCAGGTTTCCGCCGGGGTAGGTTGGGTGGTCCTAGCCCTTCGCGGAACCCCGACGACGTCAGCGAAGACGTCGAGGTAGACGCGGCGCTGCACTCCCCACCCGTTCGCTGCGAGCGCGGCGGTGCCGGCGTCGGCGAGCTCCTGCCGACGCCGCCGGTCGCCGTGGATCCGCTGCAGCGCCCGCGCGAGATCGGCGGGGTCGCCCGGCTCGAAGAACTCGAGCACCGTGTCGTCGTAGCTCGCGGAGACCGCCCGTAGGCGGCTCGCGACCACGGGCAGGCCGAAGATCCAGTAGTCCATCATCTTGTTCGTGTGGACGAGGTGCGAGTACGGCGACGCCTTCTGGGCCACGATGCCGACGTCTGCGCCGAAGAGGAGGTCGTTGAGGCGCTCGGCGCCCACCCAGCCCTCGTACCGGACGATGTCGTCTACGCCCAGAGCTCGGGCCTTCTCGACCACGTCACCCGCCGTCGAACCACGGCCGGTCAGGATCACCCGCAGGTCCGGCACCGCGTCCCGGACGAGCGCGGCCGCCTCGACGATCGTGTCCTGGCCGTAGCGATCCTCGATCGTTCCGTGGCAGATCGCCACGAACTGGTTCCCGGTGCGCCGTGGCGGGGGCGTCCATCCCGCGAGCATCGTCTCGCTGTCGATGCCGTTCAGGACCACGGTGATCCCGCGCCCGTCGGCGCCCCGCTCGATGTAGCGCTCCCGGTGCTCGTCGGTGACGGCGAAGGCGTGATGCGCGAAGCGCAGTGCCCGCTGCTCGACCCGCTCGAGCAGCCTCGTCATGCGGGCGGAGCCGTAGAGGGTCCAGGCCAGTTCCGGCGTCGGTTCCTTCATGCTCGCAATGACGCGGGCGCCGAGAAGCTTCGGCAGGAGGGCCGCGAAGACGAGGAAGTCCGGCATCGAGTTGACCTGGATGACGGCGTAGGGCCGGCGCACGTGGCGGCGCATGAGGGTGGCCGCCGCGAGCGTGAAGAACCTGCCGTAGTCGAGCACGTAGCGTCCCTTGCCGGACGCGCGCGCGAGGGAGGCCGGCAGGCTCGTGACGTCCACGCCGTTGATCGTCGTCCGGCGCGCGCGATCGGCGTGCCGCATCAGCAACACCTCCACCGCGAAGCCGGCCTCGGTGAGGGCCTCCGCCTCTCGCCGCAGCGGCGTCTCGTAGAGGTCGGTCTGCCGTACCAGGCACGCGCGTGGTCGCCGGTCGGGCATCGTCACACCGCCCGCGACGCAGCCGGCGTCGAGGTGGGGGCCGCGGCGGTCGGTTGCGGCAGGGTGGTGGAGACCACCAGGCGGGTGAGCGCCTCGAGCCGGTCGCCCGCATCGTCCCACGAGTACCGCCGCATCGCGAGTTGACGGCCGGCGTGGCCGAGCCGGTTGCACAGGGCCGGATCGGCGAACAGGCCATCGATGGCGGCGGCCGTGGCCTGGGCGGTCTCGGCGATCACGACCTCCCGGCCATCCTGAACGGCGATCCCCTCGCAGCCGAGTGAGGTCGTGACGATCGGCTTGCCCATCGCCAGGGCCTCCGTGATCTTGAGGCGCGTCCCGCCGCCCATGCGCACCGGCACTGCGACGACTGCCGCGCGGGCCAGGTAGGGGCGCACGTCCGGTACCTCGCCGGTGACGACGACGCCGGGACGCGACAGCCGACGAAGGTCGTCGCGCTCGCCCTTGCCGACGATGAACAGCCGGGCGCCAGGTCGGACGGCGAGCACCCTCGGCCACACCTCGTCGACGAGAAAGCACGCCGCGTCGAGGTTGGGCCGGTAGCGCAGGAGCCCGTTGAACACCACCGTCTCTGGCTCGACGGCCTCGCCCGACGGTTGGAACTCGTCGATGTCCACCCCGTTCGGGACCGTCGCCACGAGCGTCCCTGGCGCGAGCTGGCGGACGATGGCCTCCTCGCGCTCGGACGTCACGGCGCAGCCTGCGACGTGTCTCCACCAGTGCTGTTCGAAGCGCCGGACTCGCGTCGCCTCGAGCCGGTTGAACGTGCGCCGCGCGAGGGAGCGCTCGCCCTGGTGCATGCGCTCGTACACCTCGTACTCGAGGTTGTGCTCGTCGAGGATCAGCGGAATGCCCGGAGGCAGCCGGAACGCGCAGAGCACGCTCGACTCGAGCTGGATGACGTCGAATCGGCGCCGTGCGCAGATCCCGTCGATCGCCTGCTGCATCTCGACACTCACGACCGAGCGGCAGGCGAACGGCTCACGCGAGAACACCGAGGCGGCCTGTCCGGCGCGACGGCGGGCCTGGGCACCTTCGGCGCGCTCGACGATCTCGACGTCGATGTCTGATTCCAGGCCTGCGAGGTGGGTACGATCGTCCGCGGTCCCGTAGGTCAGCAGCGTCACGTCGTTGGCGCGGGCGAGGTGCGCGGCGAGATGGAAGACGCGCCGCGCGAAGCCGAACCGCGGTGGGAACGGGAACTGGGCCGAGACGATCAGGACAGCGAGGCGACGGTCGTTCACTACGGGCTCCCGGTGGGCGCATCGGCCTCGGTTGGCGCCGGTGGCGGTTCGTACCTGGGGCGGTGGCTGGGGCTGGGCTGGCTGGGGCTGGGAGACCTCAGGGAGCGCCATTGTTACCAGCGGCGACCCGGTTTCACCAGACCGGTAAGGGCTGGATCGACCGCCGGCGGAGACGTTCCAGCCTTCCGGACTGGAGACGACCGCGACGATCGTCCAGGATCGGCGGGCGGGCTAGCTGGACTGTCCTGGCGCACCGGCCGCACGGGGCGGCGTTGCCTGGCCGTTCCCGTTCGGCTGCCACGACGCCTTCGGCGTGGCGAGTGCCCCCGCCGTCTGGCCGGCGGTGACCGGCGTGGGGTCGTCGGAGGCAGTGGGGGTGTCGTTCAGCAGGCCGTTCACCTGTGCCCAGCGGGCGGCTTCGGTTCGGTTCGCCACGTTCAGCTTGCGATAGATGTTCGACAGGTGAAACTTGATCGTCTGCTCCGTCACCCAGAGCATCCGGGCGAGCTCGCTGTTGGAACGACCCGAGGTTGCCAGGCGGAGGATCTCCAGTTCGCGCCGCGTCAGGTCGGTGGCGACCGGCCTGGTCGCTGGCCCGGTGACGTCCGGACGCTCGCGCGCGTTTCCGTTCAGTGCGCCGTGGCCGCCTCCGTTGGCGCGCTCGTGGACGGCGATGCTTGCCGGGAGGGTGTCGCCGGTGGCGTCGTCGGCGGCTTCGTTCGTGGAACGGCGAAGATAGATCGAAGGGCCGAAGGACTGGCGGATGGCGGCGGCGACGTCGCCAGGATCGGCCGTCGGCAGCACGAACGCGTTGACGCCGAGGTCGAGCACCGTGTCGATCGTCGTCGCGTCGTGGGCGGCGGAAATCACGACGATGCGCAGCTCCGGCCGGTGCCCCCTCGAATGGCGGATCACGCCGACCAGGTCTGCCACCTTGTCCCGGGCGAGGGCGATCACGAGCAAGTCGGCCTTCAGCTCGGCTACGGCAGCAGGTACGTCCGCCAGTTCCGTCGTCAGGTGGATGTATCCGATGCCGGTTCCGGCCACCACCTTGCCCATCCCCTCCAGCCAGATCGGGTAGGCCGCGAAGACGACCGCCTTCGCGGCGCTGAGCGCCGGGGTGGGTGGGGTGGCGAGGCGACGATCGCGCCGACGGTCACTGCGGGCAGGACTCTGCATCCGAACCCCTCCTTGACGAAGGTTCTTGCCCCGCCAGCCAGCAGGATCATTACATAACCTACTGTTGCGGAATTGTTGAGATCGGGATAAGGGTTGGCACACTTGCCCACCTACGACAGTCGGGTGGGTGACGTCCGAACGTTCAGTTCTACCCCTGCCAATACGGATGTCGGGACCATTGGCGAGTACGCCCTTCGACCTGCGAAGGGCGCGGCTGTGGGGAAGGGGCGTCGGCTGACGTCGTGGCGATTCCACGCACATTCGTGCTCTGAGCGTTTGGGGCGGTCCCGGCGCGGGTTCGCGCTCGGCGGAGGGCGAACGACCCTAGATTATGACGGCATCGTCAGAAATCCAAGGAATTCTGTCGAATTGTCATATTTGGATGGCGGCCTCGTCCTGTTCTTCCCGGATCGTGGGCCACTCGTTGAGGACGGTCGCACGTCGTCCCGGCACGAGTACCGGCCCGCGGATATCGTTGTCCGTCGATGCATCGGTTCGTCGTCACCACGGCTGTCATCCTGGCCGTGATGGCAGCAGGCTGCGGTGGCCAGACCGCAGCCGGTCCGGGAACTTCCGAAACCCGCCCCACGTCGGCCGCGCCGAAGGCCGCCGTCACCGTGTTCTTCGTGAAGGGCGAGCAGTTCGCACCGGTCGAGCGCCCGCTCGCCGCCGGCACTCCCGAGCCGACCGGCGCGATGGAGGCCCTCCTCGCCGGCCCGACGTCCACCGAGCAGAGCGCCGGTATCGAGACGACGATTCCGGCGGGCACCACACTCACGTCGGTTGCGGTCTCCGATGGGACCGCCACGGTCGAACTGGCCAGCGCCCAGACCGAAGCGACGCCGGCCGGCGTTTCGCTGCGCCCGGCACGCGCCTCGCAGATCGTCTACACGCTCACCGCGATCGCCGGCATCGCCCAGGTCCTGATCAAGGTCAACGGCGAGGATCGGGCAACGTTCATGGGCTCGACGCTCGCGCTCCACGGACCGCTGGGCACCGACGACCTCAGCCAGCCGGTCACGCTTCCGGCAGAGCCGGCCGGCGTTCCGGCCGGTCACGCTCCCGCCGACCCCGCCGCCGTCCAGGAGCGACTGGTGGCCCTTCACTACCTTCCGGCGGACGCCAACACGGGGACTTGGGACTACCGGACGTCCCAGGCGGTCATGGCCTTCCAGGGCTGGCAGGGCATCGACCGTGACGGAGAGGTGGGCCCGCAGACCCTCGCCGAACTGGAGACGGCTTCGCCGCCCAAGCCCGCCGGGACCGGCACCGGCCACCACGTCGAGGTCTACCGCAGCAAGGGCGTGACCCTGCTCGTGGACGGCTCGAGCCTCGTGCTCGCCGTCCACTCGTCCAGCGGCGCGGCCGGCTACGAGACTCCGGCGGGCGACTACTCGGTGTTTCGCAAGGAGGAGAACTCCTGGTCGGTGCCATACCAGGTCTGGCTGCCCTACGCGAGCTATTTCAACGGTGGCATTGCTCTCCACGAGTCGGCCGACGTACCGCCGCAACCAGCCTCTCACGGTTGTGTCCGCCTACCCGCACCGGAGGCGCCGTTCGTCTACGACTTCTCACCGATCGGTACCCTCTGTCAGCGTCTACTGACGCCCGGAAAGCCCCGCTGGCCGCATGCGGGCGCCCGCCCGGCTCACTGTGCGCGATGCCGGAGACGCGCTGCTTGCCGGGATGCGGGACGGCTCCGTCCTGAACCGCTCGGGCGACCGGTAAGCCCAGCGTGGTGCGCTCGTACGAGCAGGAGCTGAGGCTCCACATCCTCCCGGATCTCGGAGATCGGCGGCTCGGCGACGTCACGACCGGTGACCTGCAGGCTCTCGCGGAGCGCCTCACGGCTCAAGCACGACCCGCAGACCGACCGGAGGCTGGACGCGTCGACACTTCGCAACGCCTCGTCCGAGATCGTCGTTGCCTGGCGCGTCCGATGTCCGGCCGCCGCCCTAGTCTTTGCCCGTGGCTGCAACGCTTGCGCTGATCGCCGCGTTCCTCTTTGCGCTGGCGGCCACGCTCCAGCAGAAGGGGGCGTTGAATCTGCCGACGATCTCGCTGTCGGATCCGAAGTCCTTCGTGCGGCTCGCGGGGCAGACGGTGTGGCTCTTCGGGATGCTCTGCCTCCTCGGGGGCGACCTGTTCCAGGCGGTGGCGCTCGACCATGGCCGCCTCTCGGTCATCCAGCCGCTGCTCGTCACGACCATCGTGTTCGCGCTCCCGCTCGGCTACTTCCTGACGAAGCAGCACGTCGGTCGTCGGGAGGTGCTGGGCGCGGTCGTGATCGTGATCGGGCTCGCGCTGTTCGTGTACTTCGGTGACCCCGCGGGCGGGAAGGAGAACGCGTCCAACTCGCAGTGGGCGGTCACGATCGCCCTGCTCGGCGCGGTCTGCGCCGTGCTGGTCGTGCTCGGCGGGCGAGGTGGCCTGTCGCGGAAGGCCGCGATGTACGGCGCGGCGTCGGGTGTCCTCTTCGGGCTCTCGTGCGGGCTCGCGAAGCCCACCCTCGACTACCTCCACCAGAGCGTGGGGACGATGCTCTCGCACTGGCAGTGCTACGTGCTGGCCACTGCCGCCGTCATCGCGTTCGTGTTGCAGCAGGTGTCGCTGGGAACGGGTCGCCTCGCGCCCTCGGTGGCGACGGTCTCGGTCGCGAACCCCATCGTCGGGATCCTCATCGGGATCCTGTTGCTGGACGAGAGTCTCAGTCGCCCGGCCTGGCACATCGCCGTCGCGGTGATCGGGCTCTCCCTGGCGTTCGTCGGCGCGATCGCGATCTCGTTCGCGCACGAGGGCAAGGCAGAGCCTGCGTCCGCTCCGGAAGCGGCGGACGGCGTTGCCGTGGCCACGTAGCGGGCGCGACCTGTGATCTCGGCGGGAGTCCACGTCCTGGTCTACGCCATCGCGGCGGCGGCGAGTCCGCTCGTGCTGACGGCGACCTTCGTCGTCATCCGCAGCGATCGCCCGCGCACGAACGGCATCGCGTTCCTGATCGGATTCCTGGTCGGAACGACGCTGGCATGCGGCCTCGGTCTGGCTCTTGGCCAGGCGGCCGTCGATCGGCTCAGTTCGCACGCGACGATTGAAGGTGTGCTGACGCTCGTCCTCGGCGTGGCGCTGGTGGTCTTCGGAATGCAGGCACGCCATGCGCCGCCGCGACCGCAGCCCAGGGAGGGAGGGCGTGCGAGCGCGATCCTGGCCGGCCTCGGCCATGTCGGGCCGGCTGCGGCGGTATCGATGGCCGGGCTCCTCGGCTTTGGAGGCCCGAAGCGCCTCCTGCTCACCTTCCTCGCCATGGCGTCGGTCACCGAGGCGAGCCTGGGTGGTGTCGAGAACCTCACGCTCGTGCTCCTCTACATCGCGGTTGCCACGGTGCTCGTGTCGGTGCCCGTGGCCATCGTGATCATTGCGGGCGAGCGCGCCGCCGCGATCCTCGCGCGCGGCCAATCCTGGATGACGACCCACTCGGCGCAGTTGCGCGTCTGGCTCTCCCTGGGGATCGGCGCGGCACTGGTCGTGGATGGCCTCCTACGCCTATTCGCATGACCGCTGAAGAACTCGACTCAGGTCAGTTCCCGGCGTCCGACAGGTTGTTGTGATCTGCGGTTCTTACAGCCGCCTAAGGCAGTGCCGCGTGGTGTCGTCGGCAGCGATCACGGGCGCTCGGAGCCGAACCGCTCGAAATGGCCGTGGCGCTTCAAGTGCCATGCAAGGATCCCAACAGCAACCTGCGGAATGACGCCGACGAGGATCCCGACGAGATAAGCGCCCAGGAGAAACGCAATCGCGGCGTACCCGAACGACACTGATCGGTGGAACGCGCGTCGTCGAAGGCGGAGTCCCGATACGTAGCACATGACGGCGAGCGCGGCCAAGAGATACTGCCCCTGGAGAAGTGCTACAAGAAATCCCGAGCAGTACAGGATGATGACCGCAACTCCAACGACGAGAACTGCGAGCGGCAGATCGGGGGATTCGGAGTCCAGCCAACCGAGCTATCCCTTTGGCGTGAACTGATAGAGCGGCCTTGTCGAACGATCTTCGAACCCCAAGGGTGGCGGAGGCTCGATTCCCGGCAACCCAGCTAGCGCCCGCTGCGAACGCAGCGGGCGCACGGAGAGGGGGGGATTCGAACCCCCGATGGAACTTGCGCCCCATAACGGTTTTCGAGACCGCCGCCTTCAACCGCTCGGCCACCTCTCCTGGCGAGCTAAGGATACCGGTGGCCGCAGCGGCCGGGTACGGTGGGCCCATGGCCGCAACGGTGCCGGCCGGGCGCCTTCGCCGGGACGCCGGGCGGCGTCCGGTGGACAGGTGCGCCTAGCCGGAGGCGTTGAACGCGTCGACGGCCGTCGACTCGGCGGAGGTCGCGGCCGTGAACTCGCCGAGGGCGGTCTTGAGCGCCGCCTGGTCCTGGTGGGCGACCGCGGTCTTCAGGTCGGTGGCGGCCTTGGCGAGCGTGCGGTAGGCCTGCACCAGTTGGTCGGCGAGTGCCTGCTTGTCGGACGGCGGCTGGATGGCGGCCACCTCGTCGGCGAACGCGTTCACGGCGGCTGCAAGGTCGGCGAGATCCTTCTGGGCGGCGGCCTGGTCGCCGGCGAGGTCGGTCGTCGCCTTGGTCGTCAGATCGGTGAGCTGCTGCTCGTACTTCTTCTGCACGCTCGCGACCTGGCCGCGGTAGTCGTTGGTCGCGGACGAGCCGCAGGCCGTGACGACGAGCAGGATGAGGGCGAGGGGGCCGAGGCGGCGCATCGGCCACCCATCGGCACGTGCGGCGGCGGGCTTGAGCGGTGTCCGGATCTCCACCACCGCGATGGTAGACTCGAACGGCGCCGGGAGAAGTGGCCGAGTGGCTGAAGGCGCCCGCCTGCTAAGTGGGTATGGGGGGTTGACCTCCATCGCGGGTTCGAATCCCGCCTTCTCCGTTTCTGGCTGAGACGCTGCGCATAGCCCATCGCGGGTACGCCCGCGCGGGCGTCCGTGAAAACTCGCTCGAGGCGATCGAGGGAGCGCTCGCGGCCGGGTGCGACATGGTCGAGATCGACGTGCGGCGTCGCCACGACGGTGCGCTGGTGCTCGATCACGACGACGCCGAGCACCCGGGGGCGCCGCTGCTCGCAGATGCACTGATCGCGATCCGGGAGGCCGGCCGGCTCGCGAACCTCGATCTCAAGCTCGCCACCACAGGCCCGGCGGTGCTGGCGATCGTCCGCGACACCGGCATGCTCGAGCGCACGACCTGCACCGGCACGGACTGGGCCGCGCTGGCGGCGATTCGCCGCGACGAGCCGGCCATGCGCATCGGCCTCACGCTTCCGCGCCGCGGTTCCGACGTACCGCGCCCGCTCCGCGGGCTGGCGATCCCGGCGCTCCGCTGGTATGCGGCGCGCTCGGCCGTGCGCCTCTGCCGACGGTACGGAGCCGACCTCGCGACCGTCCATCACGGGCTCGTCAGCCCGAAGCTGGTCGAGGCCATGCACGCGGCGTCCATGCGGGTGTGGTGCTGGACGGTCGACGAGCAGGCCGACCTCGCCCGCGTCCGCGCGGCCGGGGTCGACGGCATCTGCTCCGATCTGCCCGCCAGCCACGCCCTGTAGGGCCGGGTTCGTGCTGCCGATAACAAGGAGGACGCCGGTCATCCGGCGAACCTCCCCAGTCCTGGATCGATGCGCAAGATCATCTGCCACCTGCTCGGCCGGCACCGCCCCGCCCTCGTCGTCATCGGCTACACGGACGATCATCCCGTAACCGCTGCCGTGTGCCCGCACTGCGGCTCGCGCAGGGGCGTCGGCTCGCACGCCGACTTCGCGGGGTAGGCCGTGGAGGCCATGACGGATGCGGCCCGGCTGGGCGAGCTTCTCAGCCCGGTCTTCTACGTCGGCGCCATCGCCCTCGTGGTCGTCGCCGTGCGCAACAGCCGCCGCAAGCATCGTGCGGCTGCCCCGGCTGAGCGGCCCGAAACCGTGGTCGATCCGCCCGAGTCCGGCGACTGACCGCCCACTCCTCGTTCACTGGCACGGCCATGCGGCCCACGCTATGCTCGCCGCGTTCCGCCAACGAGACGATCCGAGGGGCGCGTGACGATGGACGACGATCACCTGGCCGGTGAGCTCCTCGACGAGTGGCGGAACGCGGCCTACAACTGCTTCAGCTCCGGTCACAAGTTCTGCCGCGAGGTCTGCCCGGTCCTCCAGGTGACCCACGACGAGACCCACAGCCCGACCGCGTTCCACGCGAACGTCGTGGCGATGGACAAGGGGCTGCTGACCATCGAGGACGTGGCCGCCGACTACGTCAACTGCACGCAGTGCGGCGCGTGCGAGCTGCGCTGCCCGAACACGATCTTCGCCGGCGACTTCTACCGGTTCCGGACACGCACCGTCGATCTCGTCAAGGCGATGCGCTCGCTGGCCGTCGAGAAGGGCATTCACCAGCCGGGCTGGCAGCGGTGGAACCTGGCAACGGACGAGCTGAAGAACGAGCCGGTGCTCGAGGGCGTCTCGCAGGATCGGGTCGCCGACTGGGCCGCGGAGCTCGACCTCGCGGTGGGCGGTGAGACGATCCTGTTCTGCGACTGCGAGGCTGCCTTCTATCGCACGTCGCAGCCGAAGGCGGTGGCGAAGCTCCTGCAGCGAGCGGGCGTCGAGTTCGGGCTGATGCGCGAGCAGTGGTGCTGCGGCGGGCCGGCCGCGGAGATGGGCTATGCCGAGCAGGCGCGCCGCTTCGCGGAGCACAACGTGGCCGACTGGCGCGCCGTCGGCGCCAGGCGCATCCTCGTGCTGGACCCGCACGACTACATCACGTTCACCGAGGACTACCCGCGCTACTTCGGCGAGGACTATGACTTCGAGATCGTGCTCGTGATCGAGCTCGTCGCCGAGCTGATCCGGGAGGGCCGCATCGAGCTCACGGTGCCGGTCGAGCGCCGTGCCACGTACCACGACCCCTGCCGCCTGAACAAGCGCAAGGGCATCCACCGCGAGCCTCGCGAGATCATGCGCGCGATCCCCGGCCTGACCTTCGAGGACGTCGATCACGTGACGCAGTGGGGGTACTGCTCGGGCGCCGGGGCCGGCCTCGGCATCGAGCGACCCGACATCACCGCCGCGATCAGCGCTCGCCGCGTCGAACAGGCCGCGCGGCTGGACGTGGATCTGCTCGTCTCGGCCTGCGTGTGGTCGGAGCGGCCGCTGTCGGAGCAGGGCGCGGGGCACGCGATCGAGGTCTGCGATCTGATGGAGCTCGTCGCGCACGCGGCGGGGCTGCAGCCGCTGCCCGCGCTCGGCCTCGCCGCCGGAGCCGACTGACATGGCGACGCTCACGTCGCTCGACGACCGTGTGCTGGAGGGGCTTGCCGAGATCGTCGGCCCGCAGCACGTGCTCACCTCCAAGACCGCCCGGGTCAACCGCGCCCGCACCCCGGCCATGTTCGCGGTGCATCGCTGGGACGACCACCTGCCACAGGTCGTGGTGCTGCCGGCGACGGCCGAGGAGGTGTCGGCCATCGTCCGCCTCGCCAACCGCGAGCGTATCCCGGTGGTGCCGCGTGCCGGCGGGACCGGCCTCGTCGACGGCGCCGTACCGCTGAAGCACGGCATCCTGGTCGACATCAAGCGGATGGACGCCGTGTCCGACATCGACCTCGACGAGCGCACGGTCACGGTCGGCCCCGGCGTCAACATGATGAAGCTCAACGAGCTGCTGCGCCCGCACGGCGTCATGTACCCCGACAACCCCGCGTCGTACTCGTGCTCGCTGGTGGGCGGGCGCATCGGCACGAACGGCTGGTCGTTGCTGGGGGCGCGGTTCGGGCACGTGCGGAACCTGGTGATCTCGTTCGAGATCGTGCTGCCGACCGGCGAGATCATCCGGGTCGGCGAGGGTGGCGGCATCAAGACCCGGTCGAGCTCGTCGGGCTATCGCCTGAAGGAGCTCTTCATGGGCGCCCAGGGGACGCTCGGGATCGTCACGCAGGCCACGCTCGAACTGGTCAAGCGACCCGAGGCCGAGTTCTCGGCCTTCTGGATGCAGCGCTCCTTCGACACCGCCTGGCGCACCGGCGGCGAGCTGATGCGCTCGGGCTTCGCCACCATTGCGGGCGTGATGCTGTTCGACGAGCGCAAGGTCGCCTACCTGCGCCGCGACGACGAGGCGTACATCCCGCAGCCCGACTGGGCGACGGCCGTGGTCGCGTTCGCGCTCTACGGCAACCGGGCCGAGGTGCGGCCGGCCGCCAAGGAGATGATGCGGATCGCGAAGGCGTCGGGCGGCGAGTACGTCGGCGACGAGATCGCCCAGCTCGACTGGTCGGCGCGGCACGATCGCTACGCGACGCCGTTGCACGGCCGCACGCCGAACGGCCAGGTCGCGCCCATGTCCTGGCACTGCGAGGACGCGGGCATCCCGTACCCCAAGGTGCCGGAGATCCGGGAGCGCTGGCACGCGATCGCCGATCGGTTGATCGAGCGCCACCCGATCTTCGACGACTGGGGCATGTTCGGATACACCAACGGCCCGAACAAGCCCTGGGGTGACGTGCTCTGCGAGATCGACATCGGGATCTGGGAGCCGCACCTCGACGACGAGACGTGGGGTGCGTGGGTGGACGCGAAACGCGAGATCGCGCGGGCCTCGATCGAGGTCGGCGGGACGATCTCCGCAGCGCATGGCTCGTCCCGCGCCGGCGAGGTCGACCTGGTGCCGCTCGAACTGGGCGGGGCGTACGACCTCATGAAGACCATCAAGCGCACGCTCGACCCGAACAACGTCATGAACCCCGGCAAGTACGGGCTCGACTCCGCCTACGAGGAGGGCTGACGTGGACGGCTTCACGATCGGCGCCCAGGTGCCCCCGGAACCGCAGCGCATCACCGACATCGTCGTGATGCGGCACGATCACGTCTACGAGGTCGACCCCGCGCTCATGCGCGAGCACGTGCAGCAGCAGGCGATCCCCGCGTGGGACACGCACCGCATGGTCGACTCGCGGCTCGAGTACCTCTACTGGATCCAGGACCACTGGGCCGACGAGCGCATCTCCGGCGCCGAGCTCCTGGCCGAGATCGAGGCTGAGGAGGCCTCTCCCGCATGAGAATCAGCTTCGGACTCCTGCCCGACCACCCCATCGACGAGATCCTCGAGACGATCGAGGTCGCCGACCGGCTCGGGTTCTACGGCGTGTACGGCGCCGACGAGACGTTCCACAAGGACTGCTTCCAGATCTTCGCGGCGGCGGCGCACCGGACGAAGAACATCATCCTGGCCCCCGACGTCACGCACGTGATCCTGCGTGACCCGACCATGGTCGTGCAGGCGATCGCGACGCTCGACGAACTGACCGGCGGCCGCACCGAGCTGAACTACTCGATCGGGAACTTCGCGATGCTCGAGCAGTACAAGCTGCAGGAGGCGGCGAAGCGACCGCTCGCCCGGCTGCGGGAGGCGCACCACGTGATGCGCACCTTCCTCGACGAGGGCGTGCTCGATCACGAGGGCGAGTTCTACCACTGCACCGGCATGTTCACCTCGGCCCGGCCGGTGCAGGAGCGGATGCGCATCAAGATCGGCGCGATGCGCGGCCCGCTGTCGTTCGAGTTCGCCGGCGAGGTGACCGACGGCATGCACCAGGCGCTCGCGTACTCGCGCGAGGCCATCCAGTACGCGGCCGACCACGTCCGCATCGGCGCCGAGCGCGCCGGACGCGACTGGCAGACCCTCGACATCGGCGCCTGGGGCGTCGCCTGCGTGGCCGAGGACCGCGCCGCCGCGCGCGAGTGCGTACGGGTGCTCGTGGCCTTCTACATCCCGGCGATGCCGGTCGAGCAGGTGCAGCGCCACGGCATCTCCGAGGAGCAGACCCGCCCCATTCACGAGGCCTTCGCGCGGGGCGACGTCGAGCACGCGATCGAGCTGACCACGCCGGACCTGGTCGAGAAGCTGTCGTTCTCGGGCACGCCGGAGGACATCGTCGAGCAGATCCGCGAGAACGTGGTGCCGACCGGCATGAACCACGTCATCCTCTCGCTCTGCGATCCGACGCTGGCCGATCACTGGCTCGGTCGCGCGGGAGGCTTCGATGCCGTGCCGCACATGAAGGACCAGCTCCAGCTGATCCACGACCGCGTGATGCCGCAGTTCGTCTAGTGTCGTGAGTCGTTAATTCGCGTGCAGTAGTGTGCGAGGCTCTCGAGAATCTGGTCGGCGGTCTTCGCCCACACGAATGGTCTGGGGTTCTCGTTCCAGGTGTCGATCCAGCCGTAGATGTCCTCGTTGAGTTCGCGCACGCTGCGGTGGGTGCCGCGCCGCAGCTTCTTGGTGGTGAGCTCTGAGAACCAGCGTTCGACCAGGTTCAGCCAGGAGGCCGAGGTGGGCGTGAAGTGCAACACGAAGCGGGGGTGGGTCGCCAACCAACGTTTGATCTCCGGCGTCTTGTGGGTGGAGGAGTTGTCCAGCACCAGGTGCACGGCAAGCTCGCTGGGTACCGCCCGGTCGAGGGTCTTGAGGAACTGCTTGAACTCCGCCGCGCGGTGGCGGGCATGCAGCGCGCCGATCACCCGGCCGGTCGTCAGATCCAGCGCCGCGTAGAGGCTCGAGGTACCTGACCGCTTGTAGTCGTGGGTGGCCCGTTGGGGCGTGCCCGGCAGCATCGGTAGGATCGGTGCGGTGCGATCCAGCGCCTGGATCTGGGACTTCTCGTCCACGCACAGCACCACCGCTCGCTCGGGCGGCGCAAGATACAGCCCGACCACGTCGCGGACCTTGTCGATGAACAGCGGGTCCTTCGACAGCTTCCAGCTCTCGACCCGGTGTGGCTGCAGTCCGAACGCCCGCCAGATCCTCGATACCGCCGTCTGCGACAGGCCCACCTGGGCCGCCATCGACCGTGTCGACCAGTGCGTCGCGTCCCGCGGCAGGGTCTCCAGCGTCCGCACGATCACCTCCTCCACCGCCGCATCCGTGAGCATCCGCGGCCGGCCCGGACGCGGCTCGTCATGCAGCCCATCGAGCCGCTCCGACGCGAACCGTGACCGCCACTTGGCGACCGTCCCGCGGGTCAGCGCCAAGCGCTCCGCGATCTCGCTGTTGTTGAGACCATCAGCCGCAGCCAGCACGATCCGGGAACGCTCCGCGAGCGCCTGCGCACTCGTCCGCCGCCGCTCCCACGACACCAACTGATCACGCTCCACCGCGCTCAGAACAACCGCCGCCGCTCTCGGATCAGGCATCCACAGAGCCTACCAATAGCTGCGGACGAATTAACGACTCACGACACTAGACGAACGCGTGCAGCTTGCCGCAGGCGCCGGCGATCGTGCGGGCCTGGTGGAGCGCGTTCATGACCGCCTCCTCGCTCGCGTCGACGCACCCGGCGAACAGCTCGGAGAGGTGGCGGTTGCGCAGCATCTCGACGGTGACGACGGCGTCGGGGCGGTCGCGTTCGAGCGCGGCCGCGTTGGCGGTCGAGAAGGCGATCGCGACCTCGCCCGAGTTGTTCGAGGCATACGACCCGGTCCGAGCGAGGCCCAGAAAGGGGCGCCTCGCCAGCCGCTCGAGCTGGCCGGGGAGCAGCGGCGCATCGGTCGCCACGACGCAGACGCAGGATCCCTCGGAGCCGCGCGTGGGCGGCTCGCGCCCGACGAGCGCGCCGCCGACCCGCAGCTCCTGCCAGTCGCCGAAGTTCACCAGCAGGAGCACCCCGACCGTGTAGTCGCCGATCAGGCGCGACGACGTGCCGATGCCGCCGGCGAAGTCGAAGGCCTGCATGCCGACGCCTGCTCCGACCTGCCCCTCGGCCACGGCGCCGCCCGTCGCGACGTCGAGCGCGCGGGCCACCAGTGCGACGTCCGGCGCGGGTCCGGCCACGACGTCGCAGGTCGAGGAGGGATCGCACTCGGCGACCACGGGGATCACCACGTCGTCGCGCCCGATGCGCGGTTGGCGCTCGGTCAGCACGCGGGTCACGGCCTCGTAGACGGCGCCGACGTACGGCGTCGCGGTCAGGAACACCGGCGACTCCGCGATGCCCCACTCGTTGATCTGCGCCAGCCCGGCGATCTCGGCGGCCCCGTTCAGCACGGCCGTCGCCGCGAACATGGGCTTGCGCCACACGTCCGCGCGGCCCGGGACGACCACGGTCACCCCGACGTGATCCGGTTCGTGGTTGGCGTGCCCGACCGTCACCCCGGGAACGTCCGTGATCGCGTTCAGTGCGCCGGGCTCTCGCGACCCGAACGTGATGCCGTGCTCCCGAGCTCGCATGCCGCCAGAGGGTAGCGTCGCGACCGGATCACTTCACCCGGAACGACTTGTGCGTCTCCAGGCTCGCGTTGGTCGCCCGTACCGTCAGCGTCAACGTGCCCTTGCGCCGCTCGCGGGTGGGGATGGCCACCGTCACGTGGCTCGAGCCGGCCGGCAACCGGCGCACGCGGTCCGAGACCATGTTGCCGCCGCGCGACAGGATCAGCTCGAGGTTCGTCCCCCGGTCGACGTAGATCGTCACCGGGATCTCGTGCGTGCGCTTCAGCCACCTGAGCGTCACCGACTTGATCGGTCGCAGGATGATGGTCGTCGGCGGCAGCCCGCCGGGTGGCAGCGCGATCGTGATCGAGCGGTCGGCGATCGTCGTGAGGTTCCCCAGCACGTCCGACGCCTTGACCGTGATGCGGTAGGTGCCCTCCGCCGAGAACGTGTGATTGACGTGGTTGCCGGTCGCGAAGCCGTCGCCGAAATCCCACTGCGCCTGCCCCATCACGGCCGACAGCGCGTCGCGCGGGTTGACCGAGAACGCCACCGACTCGCCGACCAGGCGCTGGGCCGGGAACGTGACGTTGTCGAGCTGCGGCCCGTCGACGTCGATGATGATGTCGAGCCCCGTCGACGGCGGTGCGACGTTCCCCGCGCCGTCGACGGCTCGCACCGCGTAGATGCGATGCCCGGAGCTGCCCGGGTGGGGGTCGGTGAAGCTCACGCCGGTCGTCTCGCCCAGGAACACGCCGTCGCGGTAGATGCGGTAGCTCGTGATGGTCGAGCCACCGGTCGCCGCGTCGGACGCCGCCGACCACGTGATCAGCGGGATCTGCACCGGCGAGGCGCCGCTGAGGTCGGTCACCGCCAGCGGCGGGGTGGCGTCGAAGCGCACGATCATCGTCCGCGAGGCGAGGCTCTCGTTGCCGGCCCGGTCGACCGCGGTCACGGAGTAGCCGTAGGAGCCGTCGAGGGCGACCGATGCGTCGTCGAACGTCGTCGTCGTGGCGCGGCCGACGACGGTGCCGTCGCGGTAGACGTTGTAGTGGTCGATGCCGGACGCGCCGGTGTCGTCGTCGGCGCTCGCGTCCCACGAGAGGTGCGGCAGCGACGTGGGTGAGGCGACCTGGAGCCCGGTCGGCGTCGGTGGCGGGGTGGCGTCCCAGACGACGGTCAGGGCCGGCGTGGCGGCCGACGCGTTGCCGGCGTTGTCGACGGCCCGCACCGCGTAGGCGTGCGGTCCCTGGGCGGTGAGTCCGGTGTCGGCGAACGCGGGCGCGGTCACGGTCGCGATCAGGTTGCCGTCGCGCCACACCTCGTAGTGGTCGAAGCCGGAGAGGCCGTCGGCGCCGCCGGTGGTCCACGACAGCGCCGGCAGGTTCGGCGACGGCGTCGCCGCCGTCAGGTGGATCGGGATGGGCGGCGGGGTCTTGTCGAACACGACCGTGACCGCGGTCGAGGCCGCCGACACGTTGCCCGCCCGGTCGATCGCCCGCACGGTGTAGGCGAAGGTGCCGTCGGTGACCGCGGCGTCGTCCTGGAACGTGGTCGCGGTGGTCGTGCCGGCCAGCGTGGCTCCCCGGTAGATCGCGTAGTGATCGAGACCGGACGGCACCGCGCCCTGATCCGGGGCGGCATCGAACGAGATGACCGGCCGCGCCACGGGCGATGCCGCCGTGACGTTGGCCGGTGCGGTTGGCGGGGAACGGTCGAGCGTGACCGTGACCGTCGCCGATACCGGCGAGGCGTTGAGGGCGGCGTCGACGGCCTGCACGGCGTAGCCGTGGACGCCCTCGGCGACGACGCCGTCCGCGTCGACCCACGACGTACCGGTGACGGTCGCGGCGACGCTGCCGTCGCGGAGCACGACGTAGTGCTGGGTGCCTGCCCCGCCCGTGTCCGGGGCGGCGTCCCAGGACAGGGCGGGGGCGCTGCTCGGGTCGGGTGCGGTCAGACCGGTCGGGGTGGCCGGCGGCGTCGTGTCCCAGACGATCGTCCGCGGGGCGGCGGTCGACGATCGGTTGCCGGCGGCATCGACGGCCCGCACCGTGTAGATGTACGAGCCGTTCACCGCCAGCGCGTTATCGTCGAAGGCGGCGGTGGCAGGGCTGCCGATGACGGCGCCGTTTCGCAGCACCTCGTAGTGATCGAAGCCCGAGAGGGCGTCCGGCCCCCCGCTCGACCAGGTCAGCGACGGCCGGTTCTGCGAAACCTGCACACCGCCGAGGCCGGCCGGCGCCGGCGGGGGCGTGTGATCGAACAGCACGACGACGCCCGCTGAGGGCGCCGACTCGTTGCCGGCGCCGTCGATGGCGGTGACGGTGTAGGTGTAGGCGTCGTCGAGGACCACCTGCGTGTCCTGGAAGTCGGCGGTTGCGGCCACGCCGGCCGGGGCCCCGTTGCGGTAGATGCGGTAGCTCCCGATGCCCGACCCGCCGGTGGCCTGGTCGGAGGCCTGCGTCCACGTGACGTGGGGCAGGTTGGACGGCGTGGCACCGGCGAGCCCGGTCGGCGCGGCGGGTGCCACCGTGTCGAGGCGGATCGCGGCGCCCACCGAGGCGGGGCTTGCGTTGCCGGCCGCGTCGACGGCGATCACGGTGTAGATGGAGACCCCGTCCGGCAGCGCCGCGTCGTCGGTGAAGCTCGTCGCGACGGTCGAGGCGATCTGCGCGCCGTCCCGGTACACGTCGTAGCGAGCGACGCCGGATCCGGCTCCGTCGCCGGAGGCCGACCAGGTCAGCGAGGGCTGCGAACGGGTCGGGGATGGCGCGGCGGTGATGATGGGCGACGTGGGCGACGCGGTATCGCGGAGCACGGCGAAGCTGTTCGACGGGCCGGACTCGTTCCCGGCCGCGTCGACGGCCTTGACGACGTAGCCGTAGCTGCCGTCGGTTGCCACCGCGCCGTCGTCGAACGAGGCCGAGGTGCTGGTGCCGACGAGCGCGCCACCCCGGTAGACCGTGTAGTGGTCGAACCCGGCGAGGCCGTCGGGGCCGCCGGTGAACCACTGCAGATGGGGCGCGGCGGCAGTCACGGTACTGCCCGTCAGCCCGGTCGGCACGGGCGGTGCGGTGTTGTCCCACACGATCTGGATCGGCGTGGTGTCGGCCGAGCGGTTGCCGGCGTTGTCGACGGCGCGGACGACGTAGGTGTAGGTGCCGTTGGTGGAGACGCCGGCGTCGGTGTAGGTGGTACCGAGCGCGGTGCCGACGAGCGAGCCATTGCGGACGACCTCGTACCGGAAGAAGCCCGACCCGGTGTCGGGACCGCCGGAGGCCCACACCAGCGCCGGCTTCGCGGCCGACGGCGTGGGCGCCGTGAGGCTGGCCGGAACCGGTGGTGGGGTGACGTCGATCGTGACCGATCGGGCCGCACTCGGCAGGCCCGCGTTACCGGCGCCGTCGATCGCTGCGACGGCGTACGCGTAGGTGCCCTCGGCCGGCGCAGGAGTGTCGACGTAGCTGGTGAGGGTGGTCGAGCCGATCACGGCGCCGTCGCGGTAGACGTCGTAGTGGTTGATGCCCGACGGATCGGCCGGCGCCGTCCAGCTGAGCTGGGGCACGTTGGTCGGGCTCGGGATGGTGAGCCCAGTCGGCTGCCCGGGCGGCGTGAGGTCGTAGACGATGGTCTTCGAGGTGGATGCGGACGAGAGGTTTCCGGCGGCGTCGGCGGCCTTCACGGTGTAGACGTTCGTCCCGGCGGTGGCGCCGTTGTCGGTGTAACTGGCGCTCGAAGACGTCCCGATCAGGACGCCGGCGCGGTAGATCTCGTAGTGGTCGAAGCCCGACAGCGTGTCCGGGCCGCCGCTCAGCCAGGTGAGCGCGGGCTTCAGCCCGGTGGGCGTGGCCCCGCTGAGGCTGATGGGCGCGGGCGGCGCGACCGTGTCGTACACGACGCTCACGGCTGCGGTCAGGGCCGATGCGTTGCCGGCGCCGTCGGTTGCGCGGAGGGTGTAGGCGTAGGTGCCGTTCAGCGTGACGGTGTCCTGGAAGCTCGTGCCGACGGCGGTGCCCGCCTGGACGCCGTTGCGGTAGACGGTATAGGTGGCGATGCCGCTGCCGCCCGGGTCGGCGGCGGCGGTCCAGGCGATCGCCGGCTTCACCTTCGAGACCGGTGCGGAGGTCGTGGGATCCCCCGGCGGGCCGGGCGCGGTGGTGTCGTACACCACCGTCTTGGGCGTGGTCGGCGCGCCCTCGTTGCCCGCCTTGTCGACGGCCGAGACGGTGTAGACGTAGGCGCCGTCCGGATAGGCCGGATCGGTCTCGGTGTAGCTCGTGTTGGTGGCGGTGCCGAGCAGGGTGCCGTCGCGGTAGACGTTGTAGTTCTGCGTGCCGGAGCCGCCCGTATCGGTGACGGCGGCCCAGGTGAGCGTTGGTTTGACGGCCGTGGCCGCCGGGGCAGTGAACGCGCCCGGGGCCGGTGGCGGCGTGACGTCGTAGACGATCGTCTTGACGGTCGACGCGGGCGAGGCGTTGCCCGCGTTGTCGACGGCCTTGACGGTGTAGCTCTGGCTGCCGGAGGTGGAGAGGGCGGCGTCCGTGAAGCTGCCCGACGTCGTCTGCCCGACGACTACGGTGCCGCGGTAGACGTCGTAGTGCGCGAAGCCCGAGAGCGCGTCGGGACCGCCGGAGCTCCAGGTGAGCGTGGGCTTCTGGTTCGTCGGCGACGGGCCGGGGGTGAGGCCCGTGGGCGTGGGCGGCGCCGTCTTGTCGTACAGGACCGTCACCTGGTTGGAGGGTGCCGACTCGTTGCCGGCCGCGTCGACGGCGGTGACGTAGTAGCTGTAGGACCCGTCGGCCGTGACGCCGCTGTCGGTGCCGGTGACGCTCGCCGAGGTGGTCGCCAGGGTGCCATTGCGGTAGATGCGATAGGTCGTGACGCCGGTCCCCGAGCCGGGGTCGGTGGACGCCGTCCAGCCGAGCGCCGGCTTGGCGGCGGTCGGGGTCTGGCCTGCCACCAGCCCGCCGGGGATGGTCGGCGCCGTGATGTCGTACTGCACGGTCTTGACCGCGGTCGGTGGGCCTCCGTTGCCCGCCTTGTCGACGGCCACGACGTAGTAGGCGTACACGCCCTCGATCGTGATCGAGGCGTCGACGAAGCTGGTACCGGTGGTGCCGCCGACGTCCACCGTCGGCGAGCCGGATCGGTAGACCTCGTAGTGGTCGATGCCGGCGCCGCCCGAGTCGAGCGCTGCCGTCCACGAGAGGGTCGGCTTGGTCCGCTGGGCGACGGCGGGGTTGAAGCCGGCTGGCGTCGCGGGCGGGACGTTGTCGAACAGCACCGACTTGGTCGGTCCCGTCGAGACGTTGCCGGCGTTGTCCTCGGCCTTGACGCTGTAGCTGTAGGTGGCGGTCGACGAGACGGTGTCGGTGTAGGTCGGGGTCGTGGCGGTGCCGACGAGCGTGGTGCCGCGGTAGACGTCGTACTGCTTGAAGCCGGAGAGGGTGTCGGCGGCGCCGGGGTTCCACGTCAGCACGACCGGGGCGTTGGTGGGCGTCGTCGCCGTCAGCGCGGTCGGCGCGGGTGGGGCGGTGGTGTCGTACACGACGCTGAACGGCGCCGACGCCGGGCTCAGCGCGCCCGTACCCGACTCGACCGCCTTGACGGTGTAGACGAGGGTCTGGTTGGCCGGCGCGGCGGCGTCCGTGAAGGTCGTGCCGGTCAGCACCGCGGAGTTCACCTTGGTGGTGCCGCGGTAGACGTTGTAGCCCTGCAGGCCCAGTCCCGGGCTGACCGGCGCCGTCCACGACAGCACCGGCTTCACCTTGGTCGGCGTCGCTGCGGTCAGCCCGGTGGGTGCACCCGGCGCCGCCGACGCCGTCGCGGGCGCCACGACGAGCAGGGCCGCGATGAGTCCGAGCAGCCGCGCAGGGGAGAGCCTGTCGTGCAGAAGACGCACTAGTACACGTATCGGTTTGGTACTAGTGCTACTTGAAGGGCATGTGGGTGGGGGCTCGCGCGGGTTCGGGCGCGGTTTTCGCGGCACGGCACGCCACTCCGCACGTGACGATGGGTGCGTGGTCCGTCACGTCTGCGGCTCGCCGGTCGCGACGATCGGCGGCCACGCCGGCCCGAGCGACGCATCGGGTGCAACGGAAGGCGCGCGCCCGGCGTCGTGCGACGTTGCGTGCCGTGCTGTGAAAACCGCAGTCCGCGCCCGGTGACGATCCTGTGCCGAAGCTGCGCTCCGCCGTCGCGCTTCGTGTGTCGCGCGGGCGGGGTGCGGCGGCGCGAGCCAGGCGGCTGCAGTGCTTCCGGCGCGGAGTTCGCGGCACGGCACGCCACTCCGCACGTGACGATGCGTGCGTGGTCCGTGAACGCCTACCGCCCGCCGCTCGCGACGATCGGCGGCCACGCCGGCCCGAGCGACGCATCGGGTGCAACGGAAGGCGCGCGCCGGGCGTCGTGCGACGTTGCGTGCCGTGCTGAAAACCGCAGTCCGCGCCCGGTGACGAGTTCGCGCGCGGCCGTGCGCTCGGCGTGCGGCGGCGGGTGGGTTAGAGCGCGCCGCCCGCCGCGGCCGGGGCGGTGGGGTCGGCGGTCTCGGGGGTCGACTCGCGGGCGAGGTGGTCCTCGACCATGAGGGGGTTCGCGGCGCGCTCGCAGACCGTCAGGAGGTTCGACATCGACGCGACCTCCTCGACCTGCTCCTTGAGGAACCACTGCAGGAACTGCTCGCCCTGGAAGTCCGACTCCGAGCGGGCGGCGGCGGTCAACGCGTTGATCTGGGCGGTGACGCGCTTCTCCTGATCGAGAGCCAGGGCCACGGGCTCGACGTGATCGCCGAAGCTGTTGAGCGGCGCGTCGGCGCCTGACACGATGACGTCGCGGTCGGTGTCCGTCAGGAACTGGACGATCATCATCGCGTGGTTGCGCTCCTCGACCGCCTGGCGGTAGAAGTGCGCGGCGAGGCGCGGCAACGCCTGCCGGTCGTACCAGACCGCGATCGCGACGTACTGCTGCGACGCCGAGTACTCGTGGCCGATCTGCTCGTTGAGAAGCCGTTGGAAGTCGCTCATCATGCGGGCAGCGTATCGCCGCCGGCCAGTTCCAGGGCCAGGCGCCGGAAGTGGCCGTCCTCGGCCATCAGCCGGGCGTACGGGCCGCGCTGCTCGATCCGGCCATGGTCGAGCACGACGATCTCGTCGGCCCGCCTCACGGTCGAGATGCGGTGGGCGATGATCACGGACGTGCGGCCGTGCAACAGGCGGTCGAGGGCCCGTTCGATCAGCACCTCGGAGGGCCGGTCGATGTTCGACGTGGCCTCGTCCAGGATCAGGATCCGGGGATCGGCGAGCAGGGCGCGCGCGATCGAGATCAGCTGCCGCTCTCCCGCGGACAGGCCCGCACCGCCCTCGCGGACGGCGTGGTCGAGGCCGCCGTCCAGCCGCGCCGCCACCCGGTCGACCCCGACGGCCCGCGCAACCTCCTCGACCTCGGCGTCCGTCGCCTCGGGCTTCGCGAAGCGGATGTTCGAGCGGATCGTGCCCTGGAACAGGAACGGGTCCTGGAGCACCACGCCCAGCTGGCGGCGGTAGCTCGCGAGGTCGACGTCGCGCAGGTCGCGGCCGTCCACGCGCACGGCGCCGTCGGACGGGTCGTAGAAGCGGGCCAGCAGCTTCGCGGTGGTCGACTTGCCGCCGCCGGATTCGCCGACGAGCGCGAGGCACCCGCCCTCGGCGATCTCGATCGTGAGGTCGTCGATCACGGGGTCGCGGCCGTACGCGAACGTGACGTGGTCGATCTCGACGTGGCCGGCGATCCGGCCCATCGGCTCTGCGCCGGGCCGCGAGGCGATGTCCGTCTCGGTGTCGAGCACGGTCGAGATCTTCAGCATGGCGGCCGCGGCCGACTGCACCTGGCCGTACAGCTCCGACAGCTCCTGGAGCGGGTTGAACAGCAGGCTGAGAAGTCCGATGAACGCGATCACGGTGCCGATCGTGATGGTGTCGTTGGCCACCAGCTCGGCTCCTGCCCAGAGCACGCCGGCGGTCGCCACGACGCCGCACAGCTCGATGGCCGGGAAGAAGACGGCCCAGATCGTCTGGGCCCGGAGGTTCGCCTCCCGGTTGGCGGCGTTCAGCTCGTCGAACCTGCCCTGGAAGTGCTGCTCGCGGTTGAACGCCTGGATCACGGCCATGCCCGAGATCGATTCGGCCATGCCGGCCGTCACGGCCGCGATCCGGTTGCGCACCTCGCCGAAGGCCACCGACACCCGGAGCTGGAACCAGCGTGAGATCAGCAGCGCGGGCGGCAGCACGGTCATCGCCACCAGCGCGAGCCGCCAGTCGGTCCAGAACAGGGCGATCACGGCCACCCCGAAGGTGAGCGTGGAGGCCACGACGTTGCGCAGTCCCTCGGCCAGCACGTCCGATACGGCGTCGACGTCGCTCGTCAGCCGGGCGATGATCCAGCCGGCCTTCTGCTGCGAGAAGTAGCGCAGCGAGAGGGTCGTCAGGTGCCCGAACAGGTGGCGGCGCAGCTCCAGCACGATGCCCTGGCCGAAGGCAGCCAGCCCGCGCACGACGAACGAGCCGAACCCCCAGGCCATCGCGTTGACGACGAGGTAGATGGCCACGTCGCGGTACAGGCGCGCGGTGTCGCCGACCGTGATGCCGTTGTCGACGGCGTCGCGGACGAGCTCCCAGCCGATCACCTGGGCGACCGCGGTGGCGGCCGCGGCGGCGATCAGCACGGCGAAGCGGGCCCGTGAGACGGGCATGTAGCGCACCAGGCGCCGGAGACCCTTGTGCGGCTCAGGGGACATGCACGGCCTCGTCGGCGAAGAGCCTGGCGAACGGCCCGTTCCGGGCGAGCAGCTCGTCGGGCGTGCCGCTCTCCACGATCCGGCCCGCCTCGAGCACGATGGCCCGGTCGGCCGCCCGCACGGTCGAGAGGCGCTGCGACGACAGCAGCACCGTGCGCCCGCGGACGGCCGGCCGGAGGTTCGCCACCAGCGCCCGCTCGGTCTCGGTGTCGACGGCCGAGAGGGGGTCGTCGAGCACCAGCACCCGCGCATCGGACAGCAGCACGCGGGCCAGCGCCACGCGCTGTCGCTGGCCGCCGGAGAGGTTCACGCCGCGCTCGCCGATCAGCGTGTCGTACCCGTCCGGCAGGTCGTCGGCGAACTGCGCGACGCCGGCCACCGCGCTCACCGCCAGCACGTCCTCCCATGCGGCGTCGGGTCGCCCGGACAGCAGGTTCTCGCGCAGCGGCACGCTGAACAGCACCGGCCGCTGGGTGACGAGACCGACGTGATGGCGGAGGTCGCCCAGCCGCAGGTCGCGGACGTCCGTGCTCCCGATGCTGACCGTGCCCTCCGTCGGGTCGTAGAACCGCACCAGCAGGTTCATCAGCGAGGTCTTGCCCGAACCCGTGGCGCCGCAGACGGCGACGACCTCCCCCGGCGCGATCGTCAGATCCAGATCGCGCAGCACGTCCTCGCCGTCGCCGTAGGAGAACCGCACGCCCCGGAACGCGACATCGACCGGCCCGTCCGGCACCGGCGCCGACGTCGTCGGCTCGACCAGCGGCTCGATCCCCTGGAGCCAGGCGAACCCGCGACTCGCCGAGGCGATCGCGCGCTGGCCCAGGTTGAGGATCCAGCCCAGCGCCTCGAGCGGCCACACGAGCTGGAGCAGCAGCGTGTTGAACAGGACGAACTGGCCCATCGTCAGGTCGCCCTCGATCACCAGCTTGCCGCCGAAGGCGAGCACCAACCCGATCGCGACGGCCGGGAGGAACGTCAGGCCCGGCAGGTAGCGGGCCTCGACCGCAGCCTCGCGGAGGACCACGTCGCGCACCTCCGCGGCCTTGCCCCCGAACCGGTCGCGGACCTCGGGCTCGCGGCCGAAGGCCTGGATCATCTCGATGCCCACGACGCCCTCGTCGGCCGACTCCGTCACGTCGGCCACGCGCTGCTGCGCCTCGCGGGAGATCGGGATCACCAGATGCGCGAACCGCCACGTCAGCACCGCCACCAGGGGCATCACCGCCCCGGCCACGAGCGTCAGCTGAAGGTTGACCGCGCCGAGCACGATGATGACGCCCACGATCATCATGGCGCTCTGGATCATCTGCACCATGCCCCAGCCGACGAAGTAGCGGATCGGGTAGAGATCGTTGGTCGCCCGCGACAGCACCTGCCCGGTCGAGTGCCGGTCGTAGAAGGCCCGCGGGTACCGCAGGTAGGCCGAGAACAGCAGCTCGCGGAAGCGGGCCTCGATGCGGATGCCGATCTGGCTCGTCGACCAGCGTCGCATGAAGTTGAACCCGAACCGCACGGCCGCCAGACCCACCATCGCGGCGATGATCGGGGGCAGCTGGCCGGGCTGCTTCGGGACGATGGCCTCGTCGATCGCGTTCTGGATCAGCCGCGCGAGCTCGATCGTGATCGCCGTGACGGCGAACGCCGACACCACGCCGAGCGCCACGTACCACTTCTGCTCGCGCCAGAGCGGGAGCAGAAGGCGGACGGTTCGCCAGAAGGGCAGGTCGGGGGGATCGACGTGATGCATCGGGCAGGCATGGCAGGGCCGAGGTCGCCACTGCCAAGTCTACCGACGAGAGGTTGGGCGGGCGGTCCCCACGACCGCCCGCCCAGGGGTCCGGCCCTCAGCCGCCTCTGTAGCCTTTGAGGATCCGGAAAGACTGGCCC
This sequence comes from uncultured Actinomycetes bacterium, assembly GCA_963779685.1. Classification (GTDB taxonomy): domain Bacteria; phylum Actinomycetota; class Thermoleophilia; order Gaiellales; family F1-60-MAGs149; genus CAVZZG01. The sequence goes on along the minus strand of CAVZZG010000003.1, from coordinate 1,755,094 downwards.
TTCAAGGTGGTCAGCCTCCTTTCCCATCCCCCATTTGTGGGACGGGCGGAGGTCTATCACGTCAACCGGTCGCTCTGCAAGGGGCCGAACGGACGATTCCGTCATCGAACTGCCGGTTATGCAGGGTATTCGGGCGTCTATGCAGCCTCGGCGAGGGGCGGCAGCTCGATCGTCGCACCGAGTTCGCGGGCGGCCACCGCCACCAGCGCCTCAACGACCCTGGGGTCGAACTGCGTCCCGGCGCAGGCGTGGATTTCGCCCAGCGCCTCGTTCACCGACCGTCCCGGCCGGTAGGCGCGGTCGGTCGTGATCGCGCTGAATGCGTCGCAGACGGCGACGATGCGGGCGATCTGCGGGATCCGGTCGCCGGCCAGGCCATCCGGGTAGCCCGAGCCGTCCCAGCGCTCGTGGTGGAACCGCACCACCGCGCCGACCTCGGCCAGGAACCCGCCGACCCCCTCGAGCATGTCCGCGCCGTCGCCCGGATGACGCCGGACGACCTCCCACTCCTCCGGCGTCAGGGGGCCCGGCTTGTTGATGATCGCGTTCGGGATCCGGATCTTGCCGACGTCGTGCAGCAGCCCCGCGAACTCGGTCAGCTGGACGTCCCGCTCCGGCAGCTGCATCTCCGTCGCGACCGACGCGGCCAGCCCGACCACGCCCCGCGAGTGGTAGCCCGTGTACCCGTCGTCGGCATCGATCACCGTGGAGAGCAGGAGAGCCGTGCCGCGATACGCGGACGCGAGTTCAACGGCCGCATCCACCCGCGAGGCGCGCTCTCGGCCCACCAGCGTGAAGAACGCTACGAGCGGGAGCGCGGCGAGGAACGCCCAGGGCACAGTGAAGGATGCGGCAGCCACCGCAATCCCGAGGGGTGCGATCAGCGCGTCGATCATGCACGACCATGCGTCGCGAACGACCTCGCGCAGCGTTCGTCCGAGGCCGATCACGAGGAAGATGACGATGCTCGCGAAGTCCGCGGCGAGGTAGGTCGCCACCGCGATCGCTGCGACGACGGTGAACCGTACGCCGTGGGTTGGCTGGTCGAATGCCCAGACGACGAGGGCCGCCGGCACGGTCGGCCACGACGATGCGATGGTGTAGAGCAGCCGACGTTGCGACCTCGATGACGAGACCAGGTCGGCCGCCACGGCGGCGGTTGTTGCCACCGCGGGCACCATCCCCGGCGGCAGCAGGAACAGCATCGGGACCAGCCCGAGGAGGTTGGGTACGACGGTGCCGTCCCCGATCTCGATCTCGCGCGACCACAGGACGGCATACATGCAGGCGAGAGCGACGAGGGTCGGGAGCTCGACTCCCCCCAGGTCGGCTGCAGCCATCATCGCCACGGCAACCGCGATCAACGAGGCGACCCTCGCCAACACAACGGTACGCTCTCGTCCGCGCAGCGGCCGGGCCCTGCGGACGCGCGAGGCCGCGATGGCTCCTTCTTCGCCACCAAGGGCCGGCTGGACGAGGGCTCCCTGCGACACCGCCACTGAGATATCGGCAGCTTCCGCCCTCGTCTGTAATGACACGTGCGTCAGTCCGTCGGTGCTCTCAGCGGTGGTGGTCCCTGCCCGGGTTCTTCGGCCGGTGAGCGACCTCGCCGATGAACTCGGCGACCTCCTTCGACGCCTGTTCGAGCCAGATGCGGCCCTTCTCGGGCGTGCCCGCGGCGGCGTCGCCCGTGACCCCGGATTCGGTGATCGCGCTCCAGTGGGGCATCAGGCTGAGCGGGCCGTCGGACCAGTCCATCCAGACGTGCCTGGTGTAGGAGGCCGGGATCTCCGTCACGGCCTTGTCCATCTGCACCAGGTCGGGGCGGACGGCGAGGTAGAGGCTCGTCTCGAGCTCGCAGGCGTGGGCCATCCCGCCGATGGAGCTGGAGCGGGTCCGCTCGAGCAGGTCGAGCGACTCGGGCGAGGTGAGGTAGAAGCTCGACGCGCAGACGGCGTTCCGGTGCTCGACGTTCAGCAGCCGGGCGGCCATGTTGACGAGCGGGATGTTCGAGCCGTGACCGTTCACGATCAGGATCCGGTCGAAGCCGTGATGGATGAGGCTGCGCCCCTGATCGAGGAGGCTCTCGACGAACACGTTCCACCGCAGCGTCACCGAGCCCGGGAAATCGAGGTGGTGCGGTGTGTAGCCGTGGACCTGGGTCGGGAACAGGATCGCCCGGGCCTCCCCGGCGGCGTTGAACCGCTCGCAGGCGCCGGTTGCGACGGCCTCGACCAGGCGCACGTCCGTATCGATCGGGAGGTGGTAGCCGTGGTCCTCGAGCGTCGCCGCCGGGATCACCACGACGATGTCATCGCGGGCTGCGAGCTCGCGCAGCTCGAGCCAGGTGTGCTCCCCGTAGCGCAGTCGGGGGAGACCGGTCATGTCCGGGAGCGGTTCGGGTACCATGTCCGAAGCGTGGCACGGCGTGAACCCAGCACTCGTGCTCTTTGCGGGTTTCCCGCACAGAATCCGTACAATCCACCCTTCACGCGAGGGACCGGACAGCGTAGAATTTCCTCAGATCCCAGATTGAAATGTCCAAGTACGTGCAGAATCAGCTGATTGATTCGCACGGGCGATGCCGGGATCGAGACGTCGCCTCACCGTCGGAAGGGCTCCCCACATGAAGAAGATGCTCGCACTCGTGGTTCTGGTTGCTGCTGCGCTCTCGCTTGCCATCGCGCCGGCGGCATATGCCGACACGACCGGCGACATCATCGCGGACGCCCAGGATGGGCACATCGACGGCAACTGGACAGACGCCCAGCTGCAGGCCGCGCTGAACAGCCCGCTGCTCAAGATGTACTCCGGGCATGGCGGCGTCGAGGCCGTGAAGTCGGCGCTCGGGTCACAGACGGACGGCACCGCCCCCTCGGGCAACCTGCCGTTCACCGGTGCCGAGATGCTCACGTTCGTGCTGATCGGCGGCGCGCTCGTCATCACCGGCTTCGTGCTTCGCCGCTCCGGCCGGCCCGACCACTCCTAGCGGTCAGCCGTCACAGGCGAGTCCCGGCTTCAGGCGTTGTGCCTGGAGGCAGGACGCCCTCGCCGCCGTAGCGTTCCCGGTCGCCCGCTGCGCCTGCGCCAGCCCGTACCACGCCGCCCAGTTCTTCGGCTCGCGGCGAGTGGCCTCGCGCAGCGCGGCGACCGCAACCGCCGGGCGGCGCGCTGCCGTCGCGACCGCCGCGCGGGCGAACTCGGGTGCCGCCGACAGGCGGTTCACGGAGGCCGCGCGCTCGGCGAGTGCGATGCCCCTCGCCCCGCCGGTGGCGTAGGCGGCGTCGGTCCATCGTTCCGCCAGCAGGGCGGGCACGATCACCACCAGCGCGAACGCGCCTGCCGCGGCCACCGCGACCAGCCTGACACGGTGCCGGCCCGGCACGTCGCGCGGCCGCGCATAGCCGGCGAGCCCCAGCCCGACCAGGCCTGCGAGCAGGAGGCCGATGGGGAAGAGCTCCCACAACCAGTCCTCCTGGGCGTGGCCCAGCCCGGTCACGAGCGCGGCGAACAGCGCTGCGCCGCGCGTCCACTCCGGCGTGCCGAGTGACGCGAGCGCGCCGATGAGGGCCAGGAAGACCACCGCGAGGTACAGGGCCAGGCCCGGGAAGCCGAGGTCCGCCGCGAACTCCCAGACCGATCCATGGGCGCTATCGGGCTCCTCCTTGGAGTGGCGCAACTGCAGGTAGCGCCACGACCAGTTGCCGGCGCCGTAGCCGGTCAGCGGGCGCTCCCGCACCTCGATCACGGCGACCCGCCAGAAGTCGTAGCGGTTCGAGCCCGACGTCAGGAACCGGTTGGCGCTGTCCCGGCTGTCCGATCCCTCGCCCGCCTTGAACGCCGTCCAGCGCCGGTCGAGCCAGTGGATCCCGTCCCGCTGAATGGCGCCCGCGACGCCGACCACGACCAGCAGCACACCGAGCCCCAGGACCACGCGGCGCAGCAACACCCCCAGCGCGGGTGTCGGCCGCAGGCTCCGCTCCGCCATCGCCCACGCGAACCCCGCCGCGGCGGCGACCGCGGCAGCGATCAGCACGATCCGCCCGCACGCGTGGAGCTGGCTCGCCGTGACGCGGTCGGCCACGCCCGGAGCGCGCAGCGTCCCCCACGCCGCGACGACGGGGCCGAGGACGAACACCAGCGCGAGCAGCGACCGGACACGGATCGGCGAGACGAGCAGGTACACGACCCCGCCGACGATGGCGAAGAACGCCCCGCCGCGGGACAGCGTCAACAGGGCGATCGGGGGGATCAGCGCCGCCCCGGCCAGGGATGCCGACCGCAGCGCGGGCGACTCGTCGTGGCTGGCCGCGGTCGCGACCAGCGGCCAGAGCCCGACCAGCAGGAACGGGGCCAGGGCATTCGGGTAGCCGATCGTGCCGTAGAGCCGGCCGTCGGTGAACAGCGGCAGGGCATCGCCGAATGCGAGCCGGTACCCGATGTATCCGGCGAGGAGCGCCGAGGCTGCGGCGAACGCCACTCCCAGGTCGCGCTGCCGTTGCGGCGAGTCGGCGACGAGCAGCACGATCGCCATCGCCAGCAGGTACGTCGCCGACCGGTTCGATTCGGTGAGCGCGCTACCGGCCAGGCCGGCCCACGAGATCGACAGGTAGGACCAGGCGCAGAACGCCGTCATCGCCGACAGCGCGGCGATCTGGAACCGGCCGAGGGGTCGCGGCCGGACGGCGACGTGCACGGCGACCAGCGCGCCGGCCAGGATCAGAGTTACCGGGTACCAGGCGGAGCTGTAGAACCCGCCGCCGAGCGCCATGGCGAGCGCTGCGCCTGGCACGAGGGCGGCCGGGATCAGGGCGGCCAGGCGCGCGAGAGCTGCGGAGCGCACGTTCTGACCCGGTTCGACGGCGGACACAGGTCTCATCCTCACCGAGAACCGGCAGCCGTGCCTCCTGTGACCGTCAGGTCAGGCGCCGCTCGACGGGATGTCGCCGAACAGGACGACCTTCCGCGGCGACCCGGCCGATGTCAGGTCGGGCTCGACCGTCACGTCGAGTCGGGCGTACTCCCCGGGCGCGCCGGCACAGGTAAGGGTCCCCGTGATGACGCCGTCGGAGCCGACCCGGAAGGTTCCCGCCGAGACGCCTTCGGCCCCGTCCGACATCCACACGGCGTAGTGCTCGTTGGCGTTCGAGGCCGGCAGATGCGAGCCGTTGAGGTGGATGACCGTGCCGGCACCTGCCGCCTCGAGCCGTGCCACGGCCGTCGCTGCCGGTGCGACCGGGGTGCCGTGAAGGGCGACCGAGACGGCCCGCGGTCCGTGGTCGGCCACGATCGCGACGACTGCCAGCGTGGCCGCGACGCCGATGGCGAGCCCGGCGACGGCGGGCGTCAGCCAGCGCAGCCGCCGTCGGCGGCGCGGCGCGGCGTCGAGGGTGTAGCGCTGGACGATGCGGTCCTCGAGCCCGGAGGGCAGGCGTTCCGCGGGGGCGGAGGCGGCGAGGTCGAGGAGCGGCGGCAGGCGATCCAGATCGCGCCGGTAGGCGGCGCACGACGGGCAGAGGTCCAGGTGTGCAGCGAGCCGCGCCCGCTCGCCCGCATCGAGCGCGCCGAGGGCATCGACGGCGGCCGACTCGCGGAAGTCCTGGCAGCTCACAGCCACGCCCCCTGTTCGTCGATCGCGAGCCGCAGGTTCTCGAGCGCGTAGAAGCAGCGGCTCTTGACCGTCCCGAGCGGTAGCCCGAGCTCGCCGGCAACGTCGCGCAGAGCCATGCCGCGGAAGTACACCATCTCGATCACCTGCCGGTGATCGGGCTTCAGCTCGCGGATCGCCTCCTGCACCTGCCAGCGGGTCATCGCCTGCTCGATCGGTTCCGACTGGTCGGCGACCTCGTCGGTCGCATCTGCCGGTGCCAGCGGCGGGCGGACGCGACGCCGGCGGTCGGCATCGACCATGGCATTGCGCGCGATTCCGTACACCCACGTCCGCAGGCTCGCCCGCGAGGGGTCGAAGTCGTCGGCCGACCGCCACACGCGCGTGAGGACGTCCTGGACGACCTCCTCGGCGAGCCCGCGGTCGCCGAGCCGTCGCAGGGCGAAGCCGTAGAGCCCGGCGCCGTACGTCCGGTACAGCGCGCGCACCACGTCCTCACCATCGCCGGAGGCGAGCTCGCGGACCATCAGCTCGTCGGTCATCTCCTCCGGTGGTACGCGGCCGCGGCGCGGCGGGTTCGCCATCCGCCGCATTGTTCCCTACACTGGCAGGATGTCGTCGGAGCTTTCGCGCCGCGACTTCCTCGTCCGCACCGGTTCGGGGGCGGTGCTTCTGGGAGGCGCCTCCTCGTTCGACCTCGCGGCGGCCGCGATGCGGATCGCGAGCCTGCAGGGACCGCAGGCGAGTCTGCGCCTGAGGCTCCTCCGGCGCGCGGACATGCTGTCGCTGGACGTCCGCTTCTACAACCTGAAGGTCGTCCACGGCGCGCACGGCCCGGAGCTGCGGCGCATCGTCGCGTCCGCTCCCGCCTACCTGTCGTTCGGGTTCCCCCCGCAGGCACTCGGCGAGGAGGCCTACCTCGACCTGCCGACCCCCGACCCGACGCCGGTGCCGGGCACCGCGGACGTGTTCCTCTCGGGCCCGAGCCGGCTCGTCTTCAGCCTGCCGGCGTCGATCCACGCGGTGCCGTTCACCAGCGCGGCGCTGCTCGACTGGTCGAAGTGGCTCCCGTCGCTGGCGCCGTCGGCGCGCCCGACAGCCAGCCTGCACCCGGCGATCAAGGCGCCCGCCGTCACCGAGACGGCGATCGAGGCGCCGTTCCGCGTAATCATCTCGCCGGACCCGGCGGGGCGTTGGAGCCACTCGCCGAAACCGGTCACCCACGCCAACCGCACCGAGTTGTGGCGCACGCGGTTGGGTCGCCGGGTGGGATCGGCCACGGTCGAGCCGCCGGCCGCGCAGCCGGCGGTGCGCGCCATCTGGACGCCCGGCTACCCGACCGCGGCGCCGGAGAACAACCCGGCTCTCGATCGGATGGCCCTCGACCGGCGCACGCGCGTCGACCTGGTCGCGAACATGTCGGACTGGGGGCTGGGTGGCGACGACCCGACGCCCGCCGTGGCCGACCGGCTGGCGCTGTCGGCGCTCGGCGCCACCATGGACGTGCGCGGCTCGTGGAACCGTGCCTGCACCTCGCTCGAGGCGTGGCGGCACAAGATGTCGCTGGGGCGCGAGACCTACGTCCGGGTCGTGCGGCGCGGCTTCCTGCACCCGATCGGCGTGCGCGCCTCGCTGATCACGATCACCGAGCGCAAGTTCGACCTGACGCCGACCGGCGGCGGGTTCGAGGCGGTGCTGCGTCAGCGGCGGTTCATCGTGGTGCGCCAGCCGGTGAAGGACTTCGGCGGTGAGAACGCGCCCGGGTCGTTCCAGCAGCACGGCGGTCGCAAGTTCCCGTGGCGGGTGATCGAGTTCCGCACGCTGACGACGCCCGACCTGGACGGCGTGGCGCCGCCCGGCGCCGAGCTGAAGGACCCGGATCCTCCCAACGCCGTGCTCGGCTTCTTCCCGACGATCGCCGGCGTGAAGTTCGAGTTCGTGCTCGCGGGGACCGACTGGGACGGCCAGGCGACGACGCTCTCCATGCCGCTCGCGTTCGTGGAGGCGGTGTCGGAGTGCCGGCCGTTCGGCGCCCGGACGACGCTGGCGCCGCTGCCCCCGCCGGGCCTGGCCTTCGACCCGGTCAAGATGGCCGCGCTGAACGCTGCCTACATGGCGCTGCCGGACGTCGACCGGACGGTCCAGCTGGCGGGCCAGAAGCTCGCCATGGCGCCGGCAGCGGTGGCGGGGTCGACCACCGTCCAGGCGGTCTCGGCGGTGCTCGGCGCGCATGGCCCGCTGGCGAGTGCGGCGGCGGCGGCGCTGGCCTCCGCCGATCAGCCGGCCTTCTTCCCGACGCTCGAGCAGGCCGCCATCCAGATCCCGGGGCTCGACGCGCTCCGCGGGGCCGTGCCGGGCCTGGGGCCGACGGACGTGAAGCTGCCCGACACGTTCCTCGAGCACGGCTTCCCGACGCCCCAGCAGATCCTCGACGACCTCAACCTGGGCGGCGCGGCCCAGGGCCTCGTCTCGCAGGCGTCAGAGATGTTCGCCGAGGCGGTCGGCTCGAAGCTCCCGTTCAGCCTGCCGGGCTCGGGCTCCGGCGGCGTCGCCATCCCAGGGTTGGACGTCGGCGGCATCTCGCGGCGCCTCGGCCCGGTCGGCGACGCGCTCGGCGGCCTGCTCCAGTCCGGAGGCTCGCTGCCGACCTTCGATCCGACCCAGTTCTTCAACCCCGACGCCAAGATCCTCGGCGTCATCTCGCTGAAGGACATCCTCAGCATCGTCGGCATCGACTTCCCGGGCAGCATCGGTTCGGACGTCAACAAGATGAAGGGCGAGATCGACAAGCTCGCCGACTCGATGCCGAAGCTGCCGGTCGAGATCATCTACCCGGGTGGCGACAAGACGAAGCTGCCCGAGGCGGTCAGGACCACGCTGCACTACGACACGCGCGTGAAGGTCTCCGAGGGCGAATTCGCCGGCTTCTTCGAGCCGGACGCGAACAGCGCCGAGACCCACCTGGTCCTGAACGCGGTCATCTACACGCCGCTCAAGGACCCGGCCGCCACGACGTACGACGTCCTCGGCGAGTTGAACGACTTCAAGGTGAACCTGTTCGGCTCCGACGCGAGCCTGCAGTTCTTCATCCTGACGTTCCGCCGGATCAAGTTCACGTCGTCGACGAAGGCCAAGCCGCACCTCGACGTCCAGCTTCAGAGCGTCGACTTCGGCGGTGCGCTGGACTTCGTCAAGCAGCTCGAGCAGTTCCTCGAGTCGACGGGCGGCGGCCTGTCGATCGACGTCACACCGGCCGGCGTCAAGGCCAGCTTCACGCTCGCCATCCCGGCCGTCTCGATCGGCGTCTTCAGCCTCCAGAACATGGCCCTGTCGTTCGGCTTCAACCTGCCGTTCGACACCGGCAAGGTGCGGCTGCGGGCCACGTTCTGCACCCGCGAGCACCCGTTCCTGCTGACGGTCTACGTCTTCGGCGGCGGCGGCTTCTTCGGCATCGCCCTCGGGCTCGACGGCATCGAGCTGATCGAGGCCTCGCTCGAGTTCGGTGCCTGCGCATCGCTCGATCTCGGCGTCGCCTCGGGCTCCGTGTCGATCATGGCGGGGATCTACTTCAAGCTCACGTTCGACTCCGGCAAGAGCTCGAACGTCGTGGAGCTGACCGGGTACGTGCGCGCCAACGGCGAGCTCAAGGTCCTGGGACTCATCACCATCTCGGTCGAGTTCTACCTCGGGCTGACCTACATCAGCCCACCCGGGAAGGCCTACGGCAAGGCCTCGATGACGGTCAAGGTCGAGGTGCTCTTCTTCTCGCAGTCGGTCACGATCACGGTCGAGAAGCAGTTCGCGGGCGGCAGTGACCCGACCTTCGCCCAGATGATCTCGTCGGGCGACTTCGACACCTACTGCGGAGCGTTCGCCTGATGGCCCCGAGCCAGCGCATCATCTTCACGGCCCTGCCGGCCGGGCCTGGATCGACCGGAGCTTCGGGTGGGCAGAACCTGCGTCTGTCCGTGTTCGTGTCCCCTCGCCTGACCGACGATACCGATCCGGGCACGCTCGACCACTTCCCCGACTGGATGCAGTGGCCGTCCAAGGGCCTCGCGTTCAACCTCTCGATCACCGATCTCGGCGGCAACCCGATCGCAGGCGGCCCCTGCGTCGACGTGACCGCTCCCGCGGCCAGCCAGACGCGCTGGGACCAGCTGTTCGCGCCGCCCGCGACGGTGCGGGTCGACGCCTACCGGTTCGCGCCGCCGACCGGGATGCTGTTCCACTCCTATCCCGCCGCGGCCATCCACGACTACCTCAGGACGGCCTACACGGAGCTCGCGCGCACGGCCGGCGGCGAGTACCCCTCGGCCGTGTCGCTCATCGGCAGCCCGACCGGCGCCCCGGGACTGCTGACGGACATCGCCTTCGTCCGGGAACCGAACCGGGGCGGCCTCGGGCCGAACGAGCAGGCCACGATCGACACCATTCTCCGGGCGTTGACCGCCTCCCAGGGGCGCGACCAGGCGAACGGCAACGGCGCGCTGCCGGCCGGGACCGGACTCACCCCGGCGCAGGCCTTCGCGCAGCTGCTGATGTTCCACCACCGGCCCGAGAAGACCGGACCGCCGGCGGCCATCCCGCAGCCCACGCTCGACTTCCACAAGGTGGTCTCCTCGCTCGGCGACCACCCGTATCTGCTGCGCCTGCTCGGGCTGGTCTTCGACCTGGAGTTCGACTACCCGTTCGGTGCCCTGGGCCAGTTCGCCCCCGGGAGGCTGTCGGTGAACGTGGCCGGCGCGCCGTTCACGCCGGGGTTCGACACGCACCTCGTGTACCCGGAGACGTACTTCGACGCGAACTTCCGGCCCTACGGCGGCGATGCCTCCGGTGGCGAGGTCGATCTCTCCTCCGGCGACTACTCGCTGATCGAGCTCGACCAGGACGGCGGCGGCCTGAAGCTGGTCGAGTTCGCCTCCGGCCTGGCACGCGCCGTGGGCCCGGGCATCGCCACCTCGGACACTCCCGACGCCTACACCGTGCCGTCGGTGCGCACCGGCGGGCTGTCGCTGGCGCGCAGCGGGCGGGCGTCCAAGCTCGTGTCGACCCTGGGCGCGGCCACGGTGGCGAACACCACGGCCGAGGGCGGCGGCACTCCCGGGCCGTTCAACGCCGATCAGGTCACGCGCGGCTTCCGGATCGACGTCTGGGACGCGAGCCGCACGGTCTGGCGGCAGCTGTGCGCGCGGTCGGGGAGCTACACGTTCCTGAACGCGCCGGCGCTGTCGCAGCTGGTCTCCGTGCCGGCTGGCGACGAGGGCTGGGTCGCCCTCGGCATGACCGCCGACCCCGACTCGCCGGCCGACGGCTACCTCGGCGAGACGCTGCTGCTCTGGAACGGCTGGAGCCTCGTCGCCACCCGGCCCGGCAAGGGCCTGGGCAAGGCGCCGCTCGACCCCGCCTCGACCAACGATGCGCCGCCCGGCTCCGACTTCCAGCTGGACGTCGTCTACAGCGCCACGCCGGGTACCCTCCCGCCGCAACGGTTCGGCCGGGTCTACGCGTTCCGCGCCCGGGCCGTCGACCTGGCGGGCAACAGCCTGCCGTTCGACGAGGCGTTCGCGCTCACGGCCACCACGCCGACCGCCTTCTTCGGTCGCATGGAGCCGGTCATCTCGCCGGCGCTGCTGCTGCACGATCCGGATACCGAGGGCGAGTCGCTGGAGCGGATCGTGATCCGCTCGAACTACAACATCGCCGACAACACCGTCCCGCACACCTCCCGCCACGTCACGCCGCCGATCACGTCGGTCGACCTCGTCGAGCGCACGGGCCTGATCGACGGTGGCACGGGGGCGCCCGATGCGTCCAAGTACGGGATGCTCGCCCTCCGCGACGGCGCCAAGGTCGCGGGCGGCGTGACGGTGACGGGCGAGAACTACGACCAGCCGTGGTATCCGGTCAACCACGTCACGGTCCCGTACCTGCCCGACCCGCTGTCGCGCGGAGCGGTCTTCGTCGGGCTGCCGGGCGGCAATGCGGCGGTGGCCTGGGACCGGGACGGCGACGTGTGGCCGGTCACGAGCGCGTTCCGGCTCGAGGCCGTGGCCGGGCCGACCGGGACCCCGCCGGTCGCCCCGGTCGTGAACGCCGCCGACCCGCGGCTGATCGTGACCGTGCCGAAGGCCGTGCAGGCCCGGGTGCGCTTCAGCTCGTACCTCGATCCCTCCGACCTCGAGCAGTTCACGCTCTGGAACTGGCTCGAGTCGCTCGGCCTACCGGCCGCCGAAGAGGGTGCGCTGCGCTCGCTGATCGCCGGCGGCGGCCACTGGATGTTCACGCCGTGGCGCGAGCTGCTGCTCGTGCACGCCGTCCGCCAGCCACTCTCGAAGCCGGTCATCAGCGGTCTCACGGCGCCCAAGCAACTGGCCGGCGACACCTACGCGCCGTTCGAGGGTCACGTCGCGATCGACCTCGCCAGCACCGGCAAGCTCGAGCTGAAGGCCGACTGGGACGAGTGGATCGACGCCGGTGCCACGCCCAACGTGCCGACGGCGATGCGCGACACCCCGGTGACGCTCCTGCTCGGCACGGACGATCCGATGGGCGACGACGTGCGCCTCGGGCTGCTCGGCTCCGGCCCGTCGGGCGCGAACGCAGCCAAGCAGGAGTTCCACGACACGCGCCATCGCATCGTCCACTACGACGCGGTTGCGACGACGCGCTTCAGCGAGTTCTTCGTCGAGCGCAAGTCGGTGACCATGAGCGGCACCGGCGCACATGCCGTGGACGTGGACGGCGTGGTGGGAGGACTCGAGCAGGTGCGCTCGCCGGACGAGACGGTCACCTACTCGCGCGGTGTCGACTACATCCTGAACGAGACCGCGGGCACCATCTCGCGGCTCGCCGCCGGCGCGATCCCGAACGGGCAGGCCGTGAAGGTGGCGTACGTGTCGCCGCCCATCACCCGTCACTCGCTCGAGCCGCCGGCACCGCCCGACCCGCGCGGGTTCGTCGTGAACGTGCTCAGCTCCGCCCGGCCCACGCCGCCGGACATCCGCGAGATCGTGCCGCTGTTCCAGTGGACGACGACCGCCGGCGCCTCGGTGCACAGCCGCCGGCGCGCGGCCGGGTTCCGCGTCTACCTCGGCCGGCCGTGGTGGTCGTCCGGCGAGGGCGAGTTGCTGGGCGTGCTGATGCTCCCGAATCACGAGGTGCCGGGCCAGGCCCTGATGCCGTACGTGACCGTGACCGCTCAGGACCCGGCGTGGAACTCGCCGGGCGTGCCGTTCGGCCCGGAGCTGACCGACTTCACCCTCGCCGCGGCCCGCACGACGTCGCCGTTGCCGCTGGCCGATGCGCCCTCCGTGGTGTCGGTGGCCGGGCACCGCGTGTCGTGGGACGCCGGCCGCAAGCTGTGGTACTGCGACGTCGACATCGCCGACCTCGCGGGCGTCCGCACCGGGTACTTCCCCTTCGTCCGGATGGCGCTCGCCCGCTGGCAACCCGACTCCATGCCCGGGCTCGAGCTCTCGCCGGCCGTCCAGGCCGAGTTCATGCAGCTCGCGCCCGACCGGCTCGCGGCCATCGTCCGGGTGGCCGGCCGGCCGAAGCGCCGCCGGGTGACCGTCTCCGGCCTGAGCTACCAGCCCGCCGGCAGGACCGGCGCGCCCCAGGTGACGGTCGAGATCGAGCGCCGCCGGCCGGGCGTGCCCAAGGGCGATACCGGCTGGGTCTCCACCGGCACGATCGTCGTGCTGCGACGCAAGGTCGTGGCCGGCGTCACGGTCTGGAGCGGCAACGTCGACCTCCCGGCCCCGCCCTCGTCGGTCGACTTCCGCCTCGTCATCCGTGAGTTCGAGACGATGCCCGCCGACGTCGGCGTCGGCCAGCGCCTGGTCTACCTGGAGACCGTCGAGTTGTAAGAGCGGATTCGCTGCCGGACGCCATCGCAGGCCCGATTGGTACCCTCATCCGGTGGCGATCGAGGAACACGAGGACGTCGCTCAGCGGCTGCGTGAGGTGACGCAGGTGCTGGAGGCGATCGTCCGCGACCGGGGCCTGCTGGGTGGGCTGTCGACCGAGGACCGGGCTCGTCTCGTGATGGCGGCCGGTGACGTGTTCAATCCCGACGTCGAGCAGCGACGCGACTGGGCGAAGGCGGCGCGGCGCCGCGAGAAGGCGGCCAAGCGCCAGCGCGACGAGGCGGCGCGGGCGGCGACGGGCATCCGCGTGCTGCGGGAGCGGCCCGTGTTCACGACCCCGAACCAGTCGCCGCCCGGTCCGCTGGAGCAGACCCAGGAGTTCGTCGAGCCGCGTCACTGTTACGTCTGCAAACAGCCCTACGGCGACGTCCATCGCTTCTACGACCAGCTCTGCGCCGCTTGCGGCGACTTCAACTACGGCAAGCGCACCGAGACCGCCGACCTGCGCGGCCGCGTGGCGCTCCTGACCGGCGGCCGCGTCAAGATCGGCTACCAGGCGGGCATCAAGCTGCTGCGGGCGGGCGCCCGGGTGATCGTGACGACCCGCTTTCCGCGCGATGCAGCGCTGCGGTACGCGCGAGAGCCGGACTTCGAGGCGTGGTCGCACCGGCTCGAGATCTTCGGGCTCGACCTGCGCCACACGCCGAGCGTCGAGGACTTCTGCCGGCACCTGCTCGAGACGCGCGACCGCCTCGACTTCGTCGTCAACAACGCGTGCCAGACGGTGCGGCGGCCACCCGAGTTCTACCGCCACATGCTGGAGGGCGAGACCGCCGCGGTGCTGACGATGCCGGCCGAGGTCCGTCGCCTGCTGGGAGGCGAGGGCGTCCTCGGCCCGGCTGCGCTCCCGCGTGCGGATGCCGACCTCGCCGTCGCCGCCGAGCTGTTCCCCGAGGGCCGCCTCGATCGCGACCTGCAGCAGGTCGACCTCCGCGACCGCAACTCGTGGCGGCTGCTGCTGGGCGAGATCTCGTCGCTGGAGCTGCTCGAGACGCAGCTCGTGAACGCCGTCGCGCCGTTCGTCCTGAACGGGCACCTGAAGCCGCTGATGCTGCGCACGCCCGACCGCGACAAGCACATCGTCAACGTCTCGGCCGTCGAGGGGCAGTTCTACCGCAAGTTCAAGACCACCCGGCACCCGCACACGAACATGGCGAAGGCCGCGCTGAACATGTTGACCCGGACGTCCGCCGCCGACTACGTCGCTGCGGGGATCCACATGAACAGCGTCGACACCGGCTGGGTGACCGACGAGGACCCGGTCGCGATCGCCGAGCGCAAGACCGCCGAGCACCGGTTCCAGCCACCGCTCGACATCGTCGACGGCGCGGCGCGCATCGTCGACCCCATCATCGACGGCATCAACACGGGCACCCACGTGTGGGGCCAGTTCCTGAAGGACTACCGCCCGACCGACTGGTGAGTCAGCCGAAGGCGCCGCTTCGAGCCGAGTTCAGACTGAGCGGCGCGCCCCCATGTCCGGGGGTAGGCGGCTTCAGGGCTACCGGCACCGCCCCGGGTCCTCGACCGTGCGCGCAAGGCCCGCGGGTCGCTCGACGCTGCCCCCTCCCCGACGAGCGACCACGGCTCTCCCTAATGAAATCGGCTCTTAAGAGCTGATTTCAGTGGTACTCCTGGATGATGTTGCCGCCGTCGATGACGATCGACTGGCCGGTGATGTAGCTCGACGCGTCCGATGCCAGGAAGGCGATCAGGTCGGCGACCTCGGCCGGCGTACCTGAGCGCCCGAGGGGCGTGTTGCGGCCGGCGACGACCTCCGCCGGCGAGGACGACGCGGTGTGGATCCAGCCGGGCGCGACCGAGTTGACGGTGATGCCGAAGGGCCCCACGGCGATCGCGAGGCTGCGCATCATGCCGTCGACCCCGGCCTTGCCGGCGCTGTACCCGGCCGAGTTCGGCGCCGACACCAGCGGGCCGGTGACGGACGAGACGTTCACGATCTTGCCGTAGCCGCGCTCCTTCATGCCGGGGACGACGGCGCGCGTCATGTTGAAGGCCGTCTTCAGGTTGAGCGCGATGTCGAGGTCCCAGTCGGCCTCGCTCGTCTCGTACAGAGGCTTGGATTCGGCATCGATGCCGGTCTGGGCCAGGCCGGCGTTGTTGACGAGGATGTCGATGCGGCCGCCGTGCGCCGTCGCCACCTCGGTCGCGAGGCGGGTGGCCTCGGCCGTGCTGGTCAGGTCGGCGATGTGCGACGTGACCGTGATGCCGTCGGCGGCCAGCTCGGCCGCCCGCTCCTCGATCCGCCGGGTGGTCGCCGCGATCGCGACGGATGCGCCCATCACGGCGAGCGTGCGGGCGGCTGCGAAGCCGATACCGGCTGGGCTCCCGGCGCCGGTGACGAGTGCCACGCGGCCCGGGAGCCCGAAGTTACCTGGTGCCATGGCACCAGTATGGCCGCGACCCGCTCAGGCGCGCGGCTGGATGTTCTGGTTGACCCGGAACGTGTTGTCCGGGTCGAACGCGTGCTTGATCCGCGCGAGTCGGTCGTAGTTGCCGCCGTAGGTCGCCCGGACGCGCTCCTGGCCCTCCTCCATCATGAAGTTGACGTAGGCGCCGCCGGCCGAGTACTCGTGGGTGGCATCCCAGTAGTCGACGGTCCAGTTGCGGATCGCCGAGGCCCCGGCCGGGTCGGGGTCGACGCCGACGATCACCTCGGCCCACTGCGTGTTGCGGTAGGAGAACGCGCTCGCGTCGGACGCGACGTCGTGGACGGCGCCGTCGATCGGATACATGTGCATGGTGGAGTACGGCGTCGGCACGCTCTGGCCGAAGGCCAGGTGCTGGGCGATCGCGGCGTCGGGCAGCTCGTTCACGAAGTCGGCTCGCCAGTACCACTGCATCCCGGGCGGGTAGAGCGGGGCGAACAGGCCCTGCAGCGCCGCCCACGAGACGGGGTGCGGACCGTGCAGCAGGTGGCCGCCGACGGCGAGGGCGGGGGCGAAGACCCGGTCGGCATCCTCGGCCGGCCCGAGGTATGTCCAGATCACCGCGCAGACCTTGCGCATGTGGAGCTCTTCCGGGAACAGCGGCACCGGCGGCACGGTCAGCGTCGCGAACCAGCCGTTCAGCTCCCGCGGCGCCTGGGGGATGAACTCGCGGTACCAGCGCATCACCTCGGGCAGCATCTCGATCGGCCAGAAGGTCGGGCCGGCGACGACGCTCGGCACCGGGTGCAGCTGGAACTCGAACTCGGTGACGACGCCGAAGTTGCCGCCGCCGCCACGCAGGGCCCAGTGCAGGTCGGCGTTCTCGTCGGCGCTCGCGCGCACCTTCGAGCCGTCCGCGAGCACGACCTCCGCCGACAGCAGGCTGTCGATCGTGAGCCCGTACTTGCGCGAGATGTACCCGATGCCGCCGCCCAGCGTGAGGCCGCCGACGCCGGTGGTGGCGATGATGCCGCTCGGCGTCGCCATGCCGATCTCGCTGGTGACGGGATCGACGTCGGCCCAGGTCGCGCCGCCGCCGACGCGCATGGTGCCGGCCGCCTCGTTGATGGTCACGTGCTTCATCGCGCCGAGGTCGATCACGACGCCGTCGTCGCACGTGCCGAGCCCGCCGCCGTTGTGTCCGCCGCCGCGGATCGCCAGCAGCTGGTCGTGGCGACGTGCGAACGCGATCGCGCTCGCAACGTCATCGGCGGAGGTGCAGCGTGCGAGCACTCCCGGCCGGCGGTCGATCATGGCGTTGTAGACGGCGCGGGCATCGTCGTAGCTCGCGTCCTCCGGCCCTGTCAGCTGCCCACCGAAGCCGGCGAGCTCGCGTCGTGCCGCGTCGGCGATCGTCATCGTGCTCATGTGGTGCTCCCTTTTCGCAGACCTCCGGAATCTACGCTCCCCGTGCTCCGCGCGCATAGCGGACGTTGACCTTCTTTCCGGCCGCCGTTGGAAGCGAGCGTGATCCGTGCGATAGTCAACGTTGACCATCGGTCCGATGTCGACGCTTCCAGCCCCGCTCCGCCTCGCTCCGTCGTTCCCGTTCGTCGGTCGCACCCACGAGCTGCGGACGCTCGTCGCCCTGATTCCCCTTCGGTCCGGTGAGACCCGCCGCGTTGCCCTGGTGGCGGGGGAGGCCGGTTCCGGCAAGAGCAGGCTGATCCGCGAGCTCGCGCAGCAGGCCGCCGGGCAGGGCGCACTGGTGCTCTACGGCGGCTGCGACGCCGTCGTGCGGACCCCGTACCGTCCTTTCGCGGAGGCGCTCGATCAGCTCGTGCGGACACTCGCGCCCGACGAGCTGCAGGGGGCGCTGGGCGCGGCCGGCGGCGAGCTTCGCCGACTCGTGCCCGACCTCGAGCACCGCATTCCCGGCCTTCCCTCGCCGATGATCGGCGACCCGGACACCGAGCGCCACCGGCTGCACACGGCCGTCGGAGACGTTCTCTCCGCCGCCAGCCGCGAGCGTCCGGTCGTGCTGGTGATCGAGGACGGGCACTGGGCCGACACGCCGACGCTGCATCTCCTGCGCCACCTGGCGCGTACCGGTGCGGACGGGCGGCTGCTGATCGTGGCGACGTTCCGCGACACCGAGGCCGATGTTCCCGCGGAGCTGGCCGACGCGCTTGCCGATCTGCGCCGTGCCGACGACGTCGTCCGGCTCCGGCTCGCGGGGCTCAGCGTCGACGAGGTGGGCGAGTTCGTCCGCCGCGCGGCCGGCGCCCATGACGACGCGCCGCGCGCCCTGGCCGATGCGATGACCGAGCTGACGCACGGCAATGCGTTCCTGATCTGCGAGCTGTGGCGGACGCTGATGGACACCGGCGCCATCGCCGTCGAGGACGGCACCGTCCGGCTGGTGCGGGCGCTCGACGACCTGGCCACACCCGAGGGCGTGCGGGAGGTCGTCACGCAGCGGGTCGGGCGTCTCGGTCCCGCCACGAGGGACCTGCTCGAGGTCGCCGCCGTGGCCGGCCCCGTGTTCGACCTCGAGGTGATCCAGTCCGCCACGACCCGGTCGGCCGATTCCCTGCGGAGCCCGATCGAGGAGGCCGCGGCCAGCGGCATGCTGGAGGAGGTCCCGGGCCTGGGACTCGCCTACCGCTTCACCCACGAGCTGGTGCGTCGCGCCATCTACGATCGGCTCTCGGGGCTCCGGCGGGCCGAGCTGCACCTTCGGGTCGCAGTGGCGCTCGAGGCGCAGCCGGCGGCAAGGCTCCGGTCCGAGGATCTCGCGCATCACTACGCGGCGGCCATCCCCCTGGCGCCGCCGCAGCGGGCCGTTCATTACCACATGCTGGCCGCCGCGGCGGCCACCGCATCGCTGGCCTACGACGCGGCCGCGACCCATCTCCAGACCGCGATCGACCTCGGCATCGAGGACGAGCGGGAACGGGCGGAGGCGCAGCTGGCTCTCGGCGACGCCTACTACCGCGGCGGCGCGTCGGCGGCATCGTTGCAGGCGTTCATCGCCACCGCCGCCATCGCCCGAGCTCGCGATGACGGCGAGTTGCTGGCCAGGGCGGCGATCGGGTTCGAGAACGCCTGCTGGCGTCCCGCCCTCGTGGATGCGGGCGCACGCGAGCTGCTGGAGGAGGCCGTCGCCGCGCTCCCGCCGGACGACTCGGAGCTTCGCGTGCGGGTCGCCGCGGGCCTGGCTCGCGCCTACGACTTCCTCGGCGAGGCGGAGCTGTCCGATCGCACCCGCAGCGAGGCCATCGCCATGGCGCGCCGTCTGGGCGACGACCACGGCCTGGCGATCGTGTTCATGCGGTCGTACTGGAGTGCCGTGCGGCCGCCCATGCCCGGCATCGTCGCCGACCTGGCCGAGGCGGCACGGCTCGCGACCCTGGTCGGCGACGTCGAGTTGCGGGCGGAGGCCGCCGAATGGCGGGTGGCGGGGTTGATCGGCCTGGGCGACATGGACGCCGCCCGCCGCGAGCTGGCCCGGGTGCGCGAGCTGGCCGTGCAGGTACGGCAGCCGTTCATCCTGCACGTCGCCGAGCACTACCGCTCGGCCATCGCCCTCGCGGACGGCCGGCTCGAGGAAGCGGACGAGGCCGCACAGGTCTCGCAGGAGTGGAGCCGTCTCCTGACCGGGCGCGACGCGTCCGGCGTGTACGGCATCCAGATGTTCAACATCCGGCGCGAGCAGGGTCGCCTGGCCGGCCTCGCGCCCGTCATGCGAGTGCTCGCGCGCGAAGGCGACGGCATGTGGCGGCCCGGCTTCGCGGCGCTGCTGGCGGACCTGGGCATGCACGACGAGGCCCGTGAGGCGGTCGCCGCGGTGAGGGCGGAAGGGCTCGAACCGCTGCGGCAGCTGTGGGTCGCATCGCTCGCCTACCTCGCGGACGCCGCGACCGTGCTCCGCGACCCGGCACTCGCCGCGATGCTGTATCCGGTGCTGCTGCCGCAGGCCGGTACCAACGTGATGATCGGCCACGGGGTGGCCGTCCTGGGGTCCGCCGATCGCTTCCTGGGCATGCTCGCCGCCGTGCTGGGCGACCTCGAGGCAGCGGACGGCCACTTCGCCGCCGCGCTCGAGCACAACCGGCGGATGGGCGCGCGGACATGGGTCGCCCACACGCTCGCCGAGCACGGGCTTGCCCGTGGCGACGCTGCCATGCTGGACGAGGCGGCCCGCATGGCAACCCACCTCGGGCTCCGGCGGGTGCTCGGCCGGATCGGCACCGAGCGGGCGGCCGCCGACCCGCCGGACGGCCTCTCGCCGCGCGAGGTGACGATCCTCCAGCTCGTGTCCGAGGGGCGATCGAATCGCGATATCGGCAGGGAGCTGGTCATCAGCGAGCACACCGCCGCGAACCACGTCCGCAGCATCCTGCGTAAGACCGGGTGCGCCAACCGCACCGAGGCCGCCGCCTACGCCCACCGCCGAGGGCTGGCCGACCCGGCGCCGACACGATAGGATCGACGCATGCCGCTCTACATGATCGAGCGCGAGTTCGCCGAGGAGCTCCACATGGACGCCGACAGCGTCCGCCTGATCGAGGAGGTCAACGCCGACGAGGGCGTGCGCTGGCTGTTCTCGTTCCTCTCCGCCGACAAGCGGCGCACCTACTGCCTGTACGAGGCGCCGTCGCCCGACCCGATCCGCGCCGCCGCCGCCCGGGCGGGCATCCCGGCCGACGCGATCGTCGAGGTCGACCGCGTCTCGGCCGACATGTACGTGTAGGCGCTAGATGTAGCGCTTCTTCTCGAGCCACTGCATGGCGAAGTACCCCCAGGCCGGGGGCAGGTAGAAGGTTGCGATGCGGTAGACGATGACCGCCGCAAACGCCGTCTCCTGGGAAACGCCGAGGCCGGTCAGCCCGTACACCATCGCGCCCTCGGTGACCCCGATGCCGCCGGGGATCGGAATGAACATGGCGATGAGGCTCGCCGCCAGGTTGACGTAGAGGGCGTCGACCAGGCTGATGTCGGTGCCGATGGCGGCCACGAAGATCCACAGCGCCAGCGCGAACAGCAGTTCCGTCGCGACGCTGCCCCCGAGGAGCTGCAGGAGCTTCTGCGGGTCCTGGAGCGGCTTCAGCGAGGCCCGGACGTCCGGCCACCACGCGTGCCACTTGGCCACCACGGCGCGGCGGTAGCGCTTGACCGTGATGGCCAGGACGATGCCGACCGCCAGCGCCGCGAGCGCCAGCAGGATGAGGGCGAGGATGAAGCTGTGCGACGAGTCGCCGCCGGATGATGGCTCGCTTCCCGGCACGTCGAACGAGATCGACGAGAAGGCGAGGATGCCGATCAGCATGACGGCCTGCACGGCATTGCCGACGAAGGATGCGATCAGGCCGGACGTCACGGCGGTGCCGGGCGGAACGCCCTGCCGCTGGAAGAACCGGATGTTCAGTGCCATCCGGGCCGCTGCCGAGGGGAGGGCGATGTTGAGGAACGACGTGGCGAGTTGCATGACGTAGACGGGCCCGAGCGGGAGGCGCGCGGGCACCGAGCCAAGGGTGGAGATGGCCTGCGTGAAGCGTGGGGTCTGGGCGACGATGAAGCCGACGACGATCAGCGCGATCGAGGCCCCCGCGAGCTCGTTTGCCAGCTCCTCCCGGTCCAGGTTCGACGCAGCCGACAGAATCGTGCCGGCTGCGAGGATCAGCAGACCGGTACGAATGAGGCTGCCCCAGCTGAGCCGGCGCAGCTTTGCAAGCTCCGGCTCGGACACGCCCGCCCGCTCGGCGGCGACCTTCCGGAAGGCCTCGATGTCCAGCCGGGCTCCGTGGACGGCGACCCGCAGCGTGGTCGGGAGCGCGGCGGTCTGGACGTACGGCAGCATGGCGGCGAGGTTCTCCTGCCCGAGCGCGGCCTCGGCGGAGTCGAGTGCGGCATCGGCGCCGACGAGCGTCGCCAGCAGGACGAACAACTGCGCCCGGTCGGTATGGAGGCGCTCCGGCCCCGGGGCGATGACGGCTTCCTCGAGGTCGGTGAACACGACGGAGCGGTCGTCGAGCCACGCCATGGAGTGGGCGGTGATCCCGAGATGGGCGACGCCGGCGGCGTGCGTGGCCGCCAGCGCCTGCCAGGCAGCGCCGGCATCCCGCGCTTCGAACGCGCCGGAGGCGACGTCGGCGAGCCGCGTGCCCGAGCGGTGCAGGACGAGAGCTTCGTCGGGGCCGGCCGGCCTGCCTGCCGCCACGACCGGCCAGACCGGTGCGCCCCGGGCGGCGGCGAGTAGCGTTGCCAGGGTCTCGTGCTCGAGGCCGGGTACTCGCGCGTGTCCGAGCGTGGTGCCACCGTCCCGGTAGGCGAGGGTGCGCCAGAGGCGTAGCACGAGGCGGCTCTCGGCTGCATCCCTCCCATGCACCTTCACGTACAACGGCTCGTCGTCCGGGCCGGTTGTCTCGACCAGGATCAATCCGTCCATGCGGCGCTTCAGCACGGCGATCTCGCCGATGCTGACGCCGAGCGCTCCGACCAGTGCCAGGACGTCGTGACCGGTGAGGCGGCCGGCTGTCGTCCCGATCACGAGCCGAGCCATGGCTGCTGCGGCCATCGCGATCAGGATCGCTGCCAGCACGGCAGTGGGCGTCGCCCGCCCCGCGAGCATGTAGGCGATGCCGCCCGCCACGATGGTGCGGCTCACAAAGCGCCGCATCGGCTCGGTCAGGTCAGGCGAAACCGTGTACAGCGGCGCCGCGGCCAGCGCCAGAGCCGCGGCCGGCCACACCACGGCGCTGCCCGCGCCGCCGGCATCGGTCAGCGACGGCCAGTTGCCGGTGGACCATCCCACCGTCAGCACGACGCCGACCAGTGCGAGCGCAGCAGCCATCAACCCTTCCAGCAGCACCGGCCAGCGGCGCCGGAAGAGGGCGGCCAGCAGCACGACCGGCGCGAGCGCCACGGCGAAGTCGTAGATCAGCACCCACAGCTTCACCAGCCAGGCAGGCGAGGCCGCCAGGCCATCCGTGAGTGATTGCTCGAACGGTCGCGTCGGCACCGCCCACCAGGCGAGCGCGATGATCGCTGCGAGCACGAGCACCAGGTCGACACCGTCCGACAGGCGGCGGATGCGCGGTGCGCTTGCCTCCGAGGCGAAGAAGCGCACCGCGCGCGGCGGTCGGATCTGAACCTGCGTCGCCATCTTCAGGCCCGCGGCCGCACCCAGTCGTCTGCAATGCGGCCGCCACCCTCGGGTGTCGCTTCCATCGCGGAGAGCTTATCGGTCGCGGTTGACGGCATCGTGCCGTCTGGCACTCACCCGTCGATCCGCGATCCGGGGCGAGCCCGGACCGCGGATGACGGACGGCAGCCTACGAGGCCTGCGTGGTGGGGGCGGAGGTGGCCGACGCCGAGCCGGCGCCGTTCGTGGCCGGACCGTGACCCGGAAGAACTTCTGCGAGTCACCGCCGGAGGGCGACGTGTCGAGCGTGTAGGTCGAACCGGTCGCTCCGCTGATGTTGGAGCAACTGGTGGCGACGGCCGTCGTGCACCGCAGCCACTGGTACGCGTAGCCCGTCGGGCTGTTCGACCACGTGCCGTTGGTCGTCGTCAGCACGTTGCCGTTCCGCGGCGGCGACGGCGCGGTGACCACCGGCAATCCGGTGTTCACGGGCGCAGACGGCGGCGGCGGCGGAGGCGCCGCGGACGTGATCGTCCAGTTGGCGTCGGCCATCGCGGTGGTCGTGCCATCGGAGACGCGCACGTGATAGCTATGGGCACCGACGGAGAGGCCCGTGAGGTTCGACGGCGACGTGCAGGTCGCGAACGCCCCGGCATCCAGGGCGCAGTCGGTCGAGGTGATCGCACCCGTCCCCGTCCAGGCGATGGTGGCCGAGGTCGACGTCGTGCTCGCCGCGGGCTTGCTCGTGATCGTGACGCCGAGCGTGGTCGGAGGCGGGGGCGGAGGCCCGCCGCCGCCTCCGGGCGTGACGATCACGACCCGATCGAGGACGATGGCGCCGGTACCGCGACGACGAGTCGCGTGCCCGCCGCGGCGCTGCCGGTGCCCGTAGGCGCGGACCTTGTCGCCGCTCTGCACGCCGTTCAGGACGCTGGCCGCGACGATCTTCATCGTCACGGTTCGCCTGCTCCCGGACCGGATCGAGATCGACGTGGCCCCGAGCTGGGTCACGGTCCCCTTGACGACCACGCGGCTGCTGGCCGGCCGGCGGGCGAAGTGGTGCGTCGCCCGGGCCTTCGAGACTGCCGCCGGGTGCGAAATGCCTGAGGCGGCTCCCGCCATCGCGGCGCCGGCGACCAGCGAGATGGCCGCCACCGGCAGCGCGAGGCGTATGGATCTGAGCAGCATGCGAGCTCCCTTCGTTTGGGTATCTCGATGCGCCCGGGTCGTCCCCCGGGACATGCATCTGCGAGGACCGACTGCACCCGCGCGCCCGACCTTGCGGTCGGATGTCCTCCGTCAGGGCCTAACCCTGGGCGGACTCTCGGAAGCTCGCCGGTTCGCCTGGAGCGAGCAAGCTTCCGGTAGGTACCCCCGTCTGCCTCTGCGGCCGCCAGGCCGATGCATGCAGGGGATGGCCGCCATCTCGGCGCCCGGCGTCCCACGTATCCGGCAGGCCGCTTCCGTTGCACTCCACGAGGTTCTGCCCGGTCCATGACAGCCTCGACACCTGCGACGGTCACGACGCTCCGGTTCGTGCCGACGACGCCCGGCGAGCGGACGGCCTCACTCCTAAGGGTTAGGTGAAGAGACTCGGCCGACCGCCTGTACGGGTCGATCGACTCATCGGAACCGTTCGGAACGAAGGGAGATCCGATGGACGCGATCACCATGACGCCGCAGACCACACAGGTGGGCGGCCACCATCATCACCACGGCGGCGGTGGCAAGAACATGCAGGCCGTGATGGACTCGCTGTCGAAGACGCTGGGCGTCTCGACCGACGACCTCAAGGCCGCGAGACAGCAGGGAGGGGGCGGCATCGCCGCACTGGCTGCATCGAAGGGGATCTCGGGCGACCAGTTGCTCGCCACGATCACCCAGGCCCTGCAGCAGGCCGACCCGTCGCTGTCGACCGATCGCATCCAGCAGATCGCCTCGCGCATCGCCTCCGGTGGCAGCCAGGCACCGGCCGGCGCGCTCAGCGTCCTCGGCGGCTCCTCGTCCG
This sequence comes from uncultured Actinomycetes bacterium, assembly GCA_963779685.1. Taxonomy (GTDB): domain Bacteria; phylum Actinomycetota; class Thermoleophilia; order Gaiellales; family F1-60-MAGs149; genus CAVZZG01. The sequence goes on along the minus strand of CAVZZG010000003.1, from coordinate 1,730,010 downwards.
GCCAGGGCGTCGACAGCGACGGCGACAACGACGGATCGGGCGGTGGCTACACGTCGCAGGGCAGCACGCTCCCCACCGCGGCCTCGTCCAGCGTCGTCAGCCTCCTCGCCTGACCGCCGGCGAGGAACTGGCGGGCGAGTCGTCCTCACGTCGCAGCAGATCCCGATGCTCAAGAACGCGTACGAGCCTTCCGATCAAACAGTAGTGCAGGCCTGTCGCGTCCTGGTCGTGGACGATCAGCCGCCGGTGCGCGAGTCGCTCCGGCGCATCCTCCGCCTCGAGGGCTACGCGGTCGAGACCGCCGCCGACGGGGTCGAGGCGCTGCGGGTGCTGGCGACGGACGAACCGGACCTCGTGCTGCTGGATGTCACGATGCCGCGGCTGGGCGGTCTCGACGTCACACGCCAGCTCCGTGCGCGCGGCCGGCGGATGCCGATCCTCCTGCTGACCGCTCGGGATCTGGTCGGCGACCGGGTCGCGGGGCTCGATGCGGGCGCAGACGACTACCTCGCCAAGCCGTTCGCCCTGGAGGAGTTGCTCGCCCGTGTTCGCGCGCTGTTGCGACGTAGCCCGCCCGGTGCGGGTCGTGAGCCCGTCGTAGTCGGCGAGCTGCGGCTCGACCCCGCCGAGCAGGCCGCGTCCCGCGCCGGTTCGGCCCTCGCTCTGACGCCCACCGAGTTCCAGATCCTCGAGGTCCTGTGCGCGGCGCCCGGGCGCGTCGTCCGCCGCGGCGCGATCCAGGAGCGGGTCTGGGGGCGCGATCTGGGCGACGGGTCGAACGCCCTCGATGTCCACGTCGGCCAGCTGCGACGCAAGACCGAACAGCATGGCGGCGCGCGGCTCGTCCATACGGTCCGTGGCGTCGGCTACGTGCTCCGCGAGGTCGCCGCGTGAGCCTGCGTGTCCGCATGGCGCTGGCCTCGGCCGCGGCCGTCGCCGCGGCGGTGGTGGTCGCATCGCTGGCGACCTTCGTGCTCATCCGCGGAGAGCTGCGCGACGGCATCGACCGGAGCCTGCGCGACCACGCTGCGCGCATCGCTGCCGACGTCCGAGCCGGCCGCCCGCTCGATTCGAGCTGGCTGCGGCCGCACGCGCTGAACGGCCGCTTCGGCCCGGCGCCGGGTCTCGCGCGGATCGTCGACCTCACGGCGCCGCCGCCGCCGTCGGACGCGGCGCTCGGCGACGACGCCCTGCCAGCGATCGGCCCAGGGCTGGAGGCGGCACGCTCGGGCGTGGCTCACATCGCCACGGTCGAGAGCAACGACATCCCGATTCGGATCCTCGCCGTCCCGCTGGGCCGTGGCCGGGCGCTCGAGGTGGCACGGCCGCTGGACGAGGTCGAAGCCGAGCTGTCGCGCATCGGAGACGTGCTGCTCGCCATCTCCGTTGCCGGCGTCGCGCTCGCGGCGGTGCTCGGCCTCCTCGTCGCTCGGCGCGCGCTCGCCCCCGTGCGCACGTTGGCGGCGGTCGTCGACGACGTCACCCGCACCCGCCAGCTCGACCGGCGCGTCGAGGTGCGCGGGAGCGACGAGCTCTCGCGGCTCGGCGCCGCGATGAACCTGATGCTCGCTGCGGTCGAGGATGCCGTCGGGGCGCAGCAGCGGCTCGTGGCGGACGCCTCCCATGAGCTGCGCACGCCGCTGACGAGCCTTCGCGCCGACGTCGGCCTGCTCCGGCGCGGCGACGCCCTCGATCGCGACGAGTACGACGAGGTCGTCGCCGGACTCGACGACCGGCTCACCGAGATGAGCGATCTGCTGCGCGAGCTGATGCAGCTGGCCGAGGGCGACCTCGAGCCGCCGCCGTTCGCCCCGCTCCGGCTCGACGAGCTCGTCGATGCAACGGTCGCTCGGCTCGGGCGCCGCGATGTCGTCGTCCACGTCCGCAGCGTGCCGGTGACCGTGCATGCCGCGGCGCCGTTGCTGGAGCGGGCGGTGGCCAACCTGCTCGACAACGCCGTCAAGTGGAGCCCCTCCGGCGCGATCGTCGAGGTCGAGGTGCTGGCGGGCGGGGCGCTCGTCGTCCGCGATCACGGCCCGGGCATCTCCGCCGAACACCTCCCGCACATCTTCGACCGGTTCTATCGCGCCGACCGCAGCGCCGGAATCCCGGGCTTCGGACTCGGCCTCGCGATCGTCCGCCGCATCGCCGAGACCCACGGCGGATCGGTGCGCGTCGACTGCCCGGCGGGCGGCGGCACCGTCTTCACGCTGACCGTCCCGCTCGCGCCGGATGCCACGGCCGCAATCCGCAGAGCGCGGCGTGATCGCGACACCGTGGACTCCCGGCTATCGGTCCAGATCGAAAGGAGCACCGTGTCATGAACGTGAACGGCGTGAGCGCCGCCGATGGCGCCTTCCCGATGACCGGCGCCAGCGCACCGCCGACGCCGGCGCTGAACGGCACCATGGCGGGCATCGCCCAGACGTTGCAGCTCCCGGCCGACTCGGTACGGGGACAGCTCCGGGCCGGACGTTCGCTCGCCGACATCGCCAGCAGCCAGGGCGTCTCGAGGGACGACCTCGCCACCGCGATCGTCCGCCAGGTCGACAGGCTCCGCACCGCTCGCGGACAGGACCCGCTCGACCCGACGGTGGCCGATCGCATGGTCGGTCGCGCGATCGACCGCCGGCTGCGCTGACGCGCTAGTCCAGGATCTCGACGTAGCCCTCGGTCCCGTGCACGCGGATGCGCTGCCCGTCACGGATCCGCCGGGTGGCGTGATCCACGCCCACGATCGCGGGTAGGCCGTACTCGCGCGCGATCACCGCGCCATGGGTCATGACGCCTCCCACCTCTGTCACCAGGCCCTTGATCGCGACGAACGCAGGCGTCCAGCTGGGGTCGGTGTAGGGGGTGACCAGGATGTCGCCCGCCTCGAGGTCGGCGTCCGCGAGGTCGAGGATGACGCGCGCCCGCCCCTCGACGGTGCCGGCAGAGACGGGCACGCCCATGAGCGCCCCCGGCGGCACGTCGGTCCGGCGGTGCATTCCCGTGAGGCACTCGCCATCCGACGTCAGCACCCGGGGCGGCGTGAGCGCGGCGTACGCCCTGAATGCTTCCTCGCGCTCGCGGATCAGTTCGTCGTCCACCTCGTCCGTGCGCGCCACGTCGTGGAACTCCTCGAACGTGAGGTAGAAGATGTCTTCCCTGTCACGGAGCACGCCGGCCCGTACGAGGCGTTCGGCCTCTCGCAGCAGCGCCTGCTTGTAGACGAAGTAGCGGCTCACCATGCCGTACTTCGGATACTCCCGGTACCCCATGAACGTCCGCACGGTGTGGATCCTGCGCTTGGTCTCCTGGGCCTTCTGCTCCCCGTCTGGCAGGCTCCGCAGGCGCTCCAGCAGCCGCTGTTCCTGGTCTCGGGCGTCCTGGCGACCCTGCTCGAAGCGCCGCGCGCCGGCGCCCGGCTCGAAGTTCCGGACGTTGCCGAGGATCAACGGGACGAGGGTGGCGGGACGCTCGCTCCAGCGCGGCCTCGTGATGTCCACCTCGCCGACGCAGCGCATTCCGTACCGGTCGAGGTAGGCCATGATGGCGTCTCGGGCATGCGCCCCTCCCTCGATCTGGGCCATCTGATCCAGGAAGCCGTCGTCGTCGGCGTGCTCCAGGAACTCCACCAGTTCGGGATAGGGGCGGATCACGTCCGCCACGTCCAGAAGTGCCAGTCCCATCTCAGACGTGACGTTGTGCGGGACGGACTGCGAGAGCCTGTCGGCGGCGTTCTTCTCGCCCAGCCAGGCCTCCAGGTGCTCGTTGAGCCACCAGGTGGCATCCATGGCCGCCATGAAGGTCTGGTGGCTGCGCGGATCGAACAGCAGGCGCTTGAGCTCCTGGAGGTCGGCGAGGATGAACTCGAACAGTTCCGGTCCGGACCTGGTCCCGGATGTCCTGCCGCAAGGCTGCGAGTGACTCCTGGGTCTGCCCGATCAGCTCCATGACGATGGCTGGATCGGGTTCGATCGGCTCGGGGGGACCGCCAGCGAGTGGGCCAATCGGTGGCGCAGCGCCGAGATCGGCATCGGGTGGGGAGGGCAGGAAGTCGCCACGCTCGACGATCGTCTCGAGCGCGTCCCTGAGCAGCGGATCGGACCTGCCGAAGACCTCGAGCAGACCTGCCCGGCTGGCAGGTGAGGTGAGGATCTGGGTGACGTCGACGAACAGCCTCCCGCCGGCGATGCTCATGGGACGCGGGGTCGTGAGCAGCCACATGGCGAGCCCGAGGGGCTTCATGGGGTCGGTCATCATCTGCCCGTGACCGACCGAGACGTACACGTGGTTCGCCTCGTCGCCGGCCTCCGGGATGGGGAATAACGTGGTGATCGGCCGGCTCTGCACGATGTGGAAGTCATCGTCGACGAGGCACCACTCGATGTCCTGGGGGTCGCCGAAGTGCGCCTCGATCTGCCTGCCCAGCTGGGCGAGCCGCACGACCTGCGAAACGGTGAGCGCAGGCTGCTGCTGGTGCTCGGGATCGATCGCATCCTCCCGCGTTCCGCCTTCCGGTAAGGCGTGGATGGCGACCTGCTTGGCGGCGATCGTCCGCTCGACGACCTCGCCGTCACGCACCTTGTAGCCGTCCGGGTTCACGCGGCCCGAGACCAGCACCTCACCGAGGCCGAAACTGGCCTCGACGAACGCGACCTTGCGGTTGCAGGTGACGGGGTCGGCGGTGAACAACACGCCTGCCGCCTGCGGGAAGACCATCTGCTGGATCACCACGGCCATGGAGACCTTGCGGTGGTCGAAGCCGTTGCGAACCCGATAGGCCACGGCCCGATCGGTGAACTGGGAGGCCCAGCACCGGATGACGTGCTCGAGGATCGCCTCCGGGCCAACGACGTTCAGGTACGTGTCCTGCAGACCCGCGAAGGAGGCAGACGGCAGGTCCTCCGCTGTCGCGCTGGAGCGGACGGCATAGGCTGCCTCGTTGCCGAGCTGCGCGATCTGGCGGGTGATCGCGTCCGCCAGGTCACCGGGCATGGCGATCGCCTCGAGCGTCTGTCTGACCTCCGCACTGATGGTCCGGATCGCGTCGTGGTCGTCAGGCTGCAGGCGCGCCAGCCGATCGACCAGCTCATCGACCGACGGCGCCTCCGCCGTGATCCGCTGGAAGGCCTCCGTCGTGACGCAGAAGCCGGCCGGGACGTAGATCCCCTCGATCCTGGAGAGTTCACCCAGGTGGGTGCCCTTGCCGCCAACCAGCGCGAGCTGCGTCTGGTCGATCTCCTCGAAACCCAGCACGTAGCACGTCATCCGCTCACACCGCTCACCCTCCGCTACCCCGATCGCCGATGCTATCAACCGAGCAGACGCTGCTCGACGGCTGCTCGGAAGGCCGCTGGCGTGGTGTACTCCATTACGCGGCGAGCGTTCGCTCCAGCCGCGTACGCGTTGCCTGTGACCGCTTCGCTCCGGCGTCCCGGATCCGTCGAGGAGTCGTCAGACTACGTTCGATGGCTTGGCGCACCGCCTGTTCGACCTGCTCGGGCTGCGTGCCGCCCTCGATGACATCGAGCAGCGTCCGCTCGGGCGTCGTGACTCGGACGCCCTGGACGAGGCGAGTTTCCTCCGGTGCGAGCGCCGTCCGTGGCCGATGATACGTCGAACCAGGCGGCGGCTTTCGCCAGCGTTGCGTGCGCGGAAGGCTCAGGTGGACATTCGCCGGCGCGACGTCCGACAAGCCGTACAACTCGAGCGCGCTCTCGTGGGACACTACCGCCACGTCGACCCCTGCCCGAACCCACGCCGCGACGATCGGGTCGATGGACGAGCGAGGGACGAACCGGAGCCGGTACAGGCCGCGCCCGACGCGCTCGAGCCGACCGCCTTCCCGGGTTTGCTCGGCAAGCAGCACCCGACTGATCCCGCACCTCAGTGCCTGCGGCGGCGTAAAGTAGCCAGCCCGGCTCTCGGCGAGCCGTCCAAGGCACTCCCAGTCAACTTGGTCATGCATTAGTACGGAAATACTATACGAAATCATGACCAATATGCGACTGGTGCTTCGGGGAGGCGGCGCGCTTCACCATGAAGTCAGCCGGGCTCTCGCCGGTCGCGGCTGCAGGTCGCTTCGTAGCCGCGCTCGTGTGCCACCCCGACGAGGCTCGGCGAGAGGTTCTCGTCGACGAGCAGCTTCACGCTGGAGTGAGCCACGGGCGATGGGCCCGCGGTCGCCCCCGGCGCGGCGTCAGGCGCGCGTACGTAGCTGCCGTGTGGAACGCCTCGACCGGGATCGTCGGAAACTCCGCGGCGATCTCCTCGACGGTGTCTCCGGCAGCGACCCGGTCGGCGACGCTGTAGGCGCTGATGCGAGTGCCGGCGATGACCGGAGCGCCGCCTTTGATCTCGGGATCGCTCGCGATCCACCGGTCGCGCGACTCGAGGTAGGCGAGCGCTCGCTGGACAGCGTCCGCGACCTCCTGGCGGACGGTAACCGTCAGCCCGCCGCGGAGGGCAAGTGAAGCCGGCCTTCGATCCGGCCGTGCGGATCTGACCCAGCGCGCGAGCTCCAGCTTCGTCTGCACGGGGAAACCGACGTCGACGTCCTTGAGCAGGGCGAGCACTGCGAGCTCCGAGTCCGCTAGACGGCGCACGGGTGGCCGCCCGGATGCGGGCGCGAGGACGACGCGCTGCTCGATCGACTTCGCCACCATTGTGCGGGGCAAGTCGAGTAGGGCAGCCGCCTCACGCGGCGTAGCCTCGATCCCGCGCTTGCGCGTCCTCGTGGTCGGCATGCGTTAATCATACCTGATGAGGTCTGAGTTTTTGATGGGGCGGCGCGGGACAGGCAACCGCCGGCCACGCGCGGCGACGCCGGTGGCCACTCTCATGGCTCGCGCCGCACCGTCGCCTCGTACTCCCTTCACGACGATTCTCGCCTCAGTCGGGAATCTCGTTGCATCAGCAGGCATTGCGCGCCATTCTGAACCGAATCTCTGCGGATTCCGGCGGTCACCTGCGGAACTCAAACCCGCCCGGGCGGCGCCAGAATATCGACCAATAGCGTGTAAAACGGCGGGAGTGGGATTCGAACCCACGAGCCCTCCTCGCAGAGGGCTAGCGGTTTTCAAGCGAACCGTGCTCGTTCGATTTCTCCCTGCTAGTCAGCGATTCAGGGGAAGTGCGCGCCATTCTGCGCGCCATCCGGGCTGCTATCGTCGACCGGAACGTGCCTCTCGCGAGCCCCGGAATCCGGATCCGCCACCAGCGGCGCTGCGCGGTCTCGAGCGGCAGCAAGCGGTGCTCCTGCACGCCGAGCTTCGAGGCCTCCGTACCCGCTGGCTCGTCCGGCACGAAGGTCCGGCGCGTCTTCCCGACCGAGGCCGCGGCGCGCGCGTGGCGTCGCGACTCGCTGCGGGCGATCGAGCGCGGGCGCACCGCCATGCCCGCCGACGTGACGGTCCGCGAGCTCGGCGAAGAGCTCGTCGCCGGTATGCGCGACGGGGCGATCCGCAACCGCTCGGGCGAGCGCTACAAGCCCTCGGTGATCGCCTCCTACGACGGCGCGCTGCAACGCCACGTGCTGCCCGCGCTGGGTGGCCGCAAGGTCGGCGACGTGACCCGGCGCGACGTCCAGGCGCTGGTCGAGCGGCTCGCGCGCGGCGGCGCCGACCCGTCCACCATCCGCAACGCGCTGATGCCGCTGCGGGTGATCTACCGACGAGCCGTGAACGCCGACGACGTCGACGCGAGCCCTGTCGCAGGCGTCGAGCTACCGGCTGTTCGCGGCACGCGGGAGCGCTACGCGACGGCGGAGGAGGCGGCGCGGCTGATCGCCGCCGTGCCGCAGCGCGATAGGGCCCTCTGGGGTCTCGCCTTCTACGCCGGGCTTCGCTCCGGCGAGATCGCCGCGCTGCGCTGGCGCGACATTGACCTGGACGTCGGCGAGATCCACGTCCGCGAGGCCTGGTGCCACAAGACGAAGACTCCGATCGCGACCAAGTCGGCGGCCGCCGTGCGCGTCGTCCCCGTCCCGCGCACCTTGCGGTCGCTCCTGGCCGCGCACCTCGACCTGGCCGACGATCCACGCGCCGCCGCGCTGGTCGTGCCGAGCCGCGCCGGCCGGCCATTCGACCCGTCGACGGTCTACAAGCGCGCCGACGCCGCCTGGAACGGCGCCGGCCTCGCGCGGATCACGCTGCACGAGGCTCGTCACACGTTCGCGAGCCTGATGGCCGAGGCCGGCGTACCGATCGAGGACCTCAGCGAGTTCATGGGCCACACCTCGATCAACGTCACCGTCAAGCGCTACCGGCACCTCTACCCGGGAGCCCGGCGCCGAGCGGCCGACGCGCTGGACGCGCTCCTCGGGCGAGCCGACAGCGCCGCTCGCATCTCCCAGGTCGTCGAAGTCGAGACCTAGGTGTAGAGCCTCGGTTCCTGTGAGACGCGGCTGATGGGTGGTTGGCCTGCGAGGGAGCCGTGGGGTCGGTGGGTGTTGTACCAGCGGATGTAGCCGGGGAGGGCTCTGGCGCGGTGGGCGGAGGAGTGGTAGGCGTAGGCGTAGGCCCATTCGCGTTGCAGGATCCGGTTGAAGGCTTCGGCTTTGCCGTTGGTGCGGGGTGTGTAGGGCTTGGTGCGGAGGTGGCGGATGCCGTGGCGGCGTAGGGTGTCGCGGAACGCGTGGGAGCGGTAGCCAGCGCCGTTGTCGGTCATCACTCGCGTGATCGTGATGCCGCGCTGGGCGAAGGACGCAACGACGAGATCCAGGAATCTGGAGCAGGAGGTGGCGTCTTCGGCTGGGTAGAGCTCGCAGACCGCGATCCGCGAGTGATCGTCGACGGCGACGTGGGCGTGCTGCCAGCCGGCCCGTGAGTTGCGACGCACGCCGTCGTTGAGGATCCGCTTGCCGACGCGCCAGAACCGGCCCAGCTTCTTGGCGTCCAGATGTACCAGCGCGCCCGCCTGGTCGTACTCGTACCGGTTGGCGGGCGGGCGCGGCGCCCGTTCGTGGCGGCTGACACCGTGGCGGCGCAGCACCCGGTGCACGGTCGCGTGGGGGCGGCCCAGTGCCGCGGCGATCGTTCGCGGGCCCCAGCCGGTCTGGCGGCGCAGCTCGAGGATCTGCTGCTCCGCTGCCGGCTCGAGCCTTCTGGGATGCGACCTTGGGATCGGCGGCAGGTCACGGAGCGCCCCGAAGCCACCCCGCTCGTAGCGGCGGATGAGCCGGTAGGCGGAAGCCCGGCTGATCCCGCAGTCGGCCGCTGCTCGCGGGATCGGGACACCGCTGAGGAACGCGTTGCACGAGCCGGCAGCGAGCCTCGTATGAGTGCCGCATCCGACGCGGCGGGCTAGAGTCGATCATCCGGGCCTCCGAGAGCTTCGGCGTTAGCACCCAAAGCCTCCTCGGAGGCCCGGACAACAATCAGCCGTCTCGAAGGCTCGTAGGCTCTACACCTAGGGCCGACGTCGAGCGTCACTCCTCGGCTGGGGCCGGCGACCATCGCCGATGCCTCGGATCCCACACGCCGTCGACGACTGCTCCGCCGAGCACTGGATCGAGGAAGGTGCCAGCCGCTCCGTGCCCGGCGGCAAGGTCGGTGGCGAGCCCGACGGCGGCTGCGAGCGCCGCGTAGGGCCGACTCCAGTCGGCCGGCGGAGCCGGAACGCGGGTTGGGACGGCGTGAGTGTCCCGCTCGGCGAACAGCGTCACGAATTCGTCGTGGAGTGCTAGAGCGTCGAAGTCGGCCAGGTCGGCGATGAGCACGAGGTCGATGAGGTCCTTCGGCCGCGAACTCACGCCTCCACCGTACGACCTCGTGTACGCGTGGAGCTTCTCCGCCAGGTGCCGGCCGAGGCTCGTCGCGCGGACGGTCGTAGCTGGAACCCCAGCGAACGCGAGCAGGTTCGGCACCTCGAGGTTGACGGCTCCTCCGGGAAGGGCGTCGAGCACCCCGACGTCGATGGCGAGTTGCTCGAACAGACGTCCGGCAACGTAGGCGTCGACATGGAACCTTGTGCCGTCTCGATCCGGGCCCTCGCCGACGCGCTCCACTGCGAAGACGAAGTGATCGCCCAGGTCGCGGGCGGCGGCCCCGAGCATTGCCTCCGTGACGTCCTCGAGCGACATGCTCCAGTCGACGTCGATGTCCCGCGTGGCTCGGGCGGCATCGCCGAGGCGAACCTCGAGCGCGAAGCCACCTTTCAACACCCACCCGTCCGGCGCTTGTTCTCGGAGGCGGGCGAGGAGGCGATCGAAAGCCAGCATCTTCCGAGCGCGCGAGACGGGTCGGCCGCCGCCAGCGGCGTCGTTCAGGAGGCGCTGCTCGACGGCTGCTCGGAATGCCGCTGGCGTCTGATACTCCATCACGCCGCCTCCAACGCCCGCTCGAGCGCCGCGCGTGTCGGTCGCGGCCTCGACCCGGCCGCCGCGCGGAGCCGAGCGGGCGTGGTTAGAGCGCGGCCGATCGCCTGACGGACGGCCAGCACAACCTGCTCCGGCTGCGTGCCTCCCTCGATGACGTCGATCAGCGTCCGCTCGGGCGCAGTGGTACGAACGCCCTGGACGACGCGCGTCTCGTCCGCCGCGATCGGATCCCGTGGTCGGTGGTAGCGCGATCCGACCGGCGGCTTTCGCCAGCGCTGGTCGCGCGGCAGGGTGAGGTGGATGACGGCGGGTGCCACGTCCGACAGGCCGTACAGCTCCAGCGCGCTCTCATGCGAGACCACGGCGTCGTCGACGCCCGCCAGCACCCAGGCCGCCACGATAGGATCGATCGACGAGCGCGGAACGAACCGCAGACGGTAGAGTCCGCGGCCGACACGCTCCAGTCTCCCGCCCTCGCGGGCCTGCATTGCGAGCAGGCTCCGGCTGACCCCCGCCGCCCGAGCCTGGGACGACGTGAAGTAGCCCGCCTGGGCTTCTGCGACGCGACCGAGCGTCTCCCAGTCAACTTGGTCATGCATTAGTCGTCTCATACTATACGAAATCATGACCAAGTTCGATCGTGGGCGACGAAACGACGTGGTATCCCAAACGCGCGTGGCGCGCAGCCGTCAGTCGGCCGGCGACGGGTACCCGTGATGGCGTCCCACGCGCGGCAGCACGGCTTGGCGCTCGACCCAGGCCTGAAGCTCGGATACCGGAATGAGCCGCCGCCGACCGCTGTAGATCACGCGCAGGTCAGCGAGAATGTGACGCTCGAAATGATCTCGGCTGACACCGAGGGCCGTAGCGGCTTCCTCGATACTGATGGTCACGCGCGCGGGGCGCGGCGTGGCCGGGCGATTGAGTGTCGGCGCCCCCGCGGGCGACCGGGTCGGCGGCCGGGGAAGGTCTTCGTCGAGTCGGAGTTGCGCCGGTGCGGGAGCCCGTTCGCCCATATCTGCGTAACATAACTGTTCCTGAGGAGCGTTGCAACCCGCACCTCGTACGATTGGGGCGTGACGAGCGGGATGCTGATCCGGGAAGCGCGCCTTCGCGCCGGGCTCTCGCAGGATGAGCTCGGTCGGCTGGTCGGGCGCGACCGCGCGCAGATCGCGCGCTGGGAGCGTGATGCGGTCGCGCCGAGCTTCGACACGCTCCGGGAGCTCGTCCGCGCCTGCGGACTTGACCTCTCCCTCTCGCTCGTCCCGATCGTCGTCGACGAGGCGGCGGAGGCACGCCTGCGAGCCAATCTGCGGCTCGCGCCGCAGGAGCGAGTGGAGCAGGCACTCCGAATGCTGAGGCCGTCAGGTGGCGGCTGAACCGCCGGGCTTCGACCCGGTCGCGATCCTCGAGGCCCTCGGCCGGCACCGCGTCTCGTTCGTCGTCGTCGGTTCGCTCGCCCGCGTCATCCACGGCGCCGACGAGGTGCCCGACTCGATCGACATCGTGCCATCCCTCCACCCCGAGACCCTGAGACGACTGGCCGCCGCGATCGACGCGCTGGGAGGCGACCCGCCCGACGCCGCGCACCTGGCCTGCCCGGAGACGCCGGTGATCGTCGTCCCGACGCGGGCCGGCGTCGTGAAGCTGGTCGCCGTGCCCGCCGGAACGCGCGGGTACGACGACCTGCGCCGAGGCGCCACCCGAGAGCCGCTCGGCTCCGGCGTCCGCGCGCCCGTCGCCAGCGTCGGCGACCTGATCCGCATGCTCGCCTCACTCGACCGGCCCGAAGACCGCCGACGACTCGACCTCCTTCGCCGTCTCGCCGAGCTCGACCGGGAACGCGGCATCGAGCGATAGCGGCCGTTCGCCGGACCGGTGCTCTCTCCCGACAAACGCGTCCGAGTTCGAGGGTGATGGTAAGAGGGACACACATGCACCTCAGGTGCAGACACAGCCTAATTCCTGTATGATTGTACGGCAATGACGAACCGGCGAGACCGACGCACGAGGCAACGCCGGCAGCGCCAGGCGCCCGTCGCTCACGCCGCGGTGCCCGACCTGCGCATTCCCGGCAGCGTCGCGCGGCTCGCGTATACCCGGCGCCAGGCTGCCGAGGCACTCGGTCTCAGCCTGACGACGCTCGACCGCCGGGTGATCCCGCTGATCGACACCATCAAGACCCCGTGGGGCGCGAGGCTGATCCCCGCCGACGAGCTCGAACGGCTCCTCGACGCCAACCGGCAGCCGGCCCCCCGCCAGGCGCCCAAGCCACGCGGACGACCGCCGGAGACCTCGACCGACACGATCGAACGGATCCGGCGGGAACGACGAGCAGGCCGCAGCCTCGCGGCGATCGCCTCGGGACTCAACGCGGACAGTGTGCCGACCGCACGCCCCGGTTCCCGTTGGTGGCCGTCGACCGTGCGGTACGTGCTGCATCGAATCGGCGAGGGCTGACTCGTGACGAGACTCGCCGGCGTCGGACTATCATCCACGCACTTTCGTGAGCTACCGCACGCTCCTCGTCGCCGGCCTGCGCGCCACCCTTGAACCAGCCTTGCTCGGCTGGGGGTTTGCGAAGGGCGAGCCGCTGCGCTGGCGTCAGGATGACCTTGAGATCCGTACGGTCGGCGATTCGAAGGCCGTCGATCCCTTTCAGGGCGGAGCCCTCACGCTCGAGTTCGAGAGGTCGAATGACGGGCAGTTCGAGGTGAAGTTGGCGGGGCGGGTGCGTGTCGACCAACTCCTCGACGCTGGCCAACGGGAGCAATTCCTCACTGTCCGCAATGCCGTTGCCTGCCGGCTGCCGCTCCCGGACGATCGGCACGTGGCGCTGATCCCAGCCTCGTTGTTGCAGCGGTACCTGCGGGCGTCCGAGCCTGCCGGCGAGCTGGAGCCGCACTTCTGGATGTGCTACCGGACCGCGGAGGACGTGCTTGATTGGGCCGAAGTGCTGACGAGAACGCTGCCTGACCTGGTTGACCGGACCAAGACACTCGATCCGCATGCCCTTCTTCTCGGTCAGAGGTTGAACTGGTAGGGCCGCCTGTGGTCGTGCTTCGGCAGATCACCCGCGGCTCAACCCATCGGGACGGAACTTCGATGCGGGTCGGTTCTTGGAGGTCGGCGCGCTGGGAGGTCTCGGTCTCGGTCTCGGTGTTCACGAACGCGCGGCGGTTGTCCGGGGGTCGATCGGGTCGCCGACGTGTGGCTCGCAGATGCCTCGTCCTGGTAGGGACTTGAGCCGGCCTCGCCCGAGCGCGCGGCAGCGGTCACGCTCCCTCGGCCGGATATGGAACAGCACCGAATGATCGCTGTGGCCGGTCGAACGGGCGTGGCGCTGGCCGCCCTCCTCGGCGTCCTCGTTCAAGCCGGCTGCGCGATCTCCACGCCGGAGGAGGACCTCAACCCATATCAGCTAGGGCGCTGGGGTCGGTCCGCCGGCGAGCGGCTGGCCTCGCGGATCGACCTTTGATCGTCTGGGAAGCTTCAGCCGAGGCGGCTGGATCCATTTCGAACGCACCCCACCACAGCGCCTCGGAGGTCCCGCAGTACTCTGAGAAACTCGTGACAACCGATCCATCAGCCGAGACACTGGCAATGATATCTCAGGACTCTCGCCAGTTGGCCTCCGCTTCAATGAACGCGTCTGCGATGTCGGCGGTGTGGCAGCCGAAGTCGTAAAGCTGATTCTGAGCCTGTCGATGTGTTATCGGTCGCTCCGACGCCCAAGGCCGCGGGGAGTGCGGCGGCGACACCCGGACCATATACCTCCGGCGGAAGCGTCTCCGGCCACGAACCCGCGTAATCTCAATGGCCATCAGTCGCCGCGATCTATTCGGGTGTAACGGGGGTACCCTAGCTTCGCAAGAACTTCGTGTTCGCCATCGTAGTACGGGCTTGGCTTGAGCGGGGGGTCGGCGCGCGGTGCGCCGATGTCTTCGACGTTATACCTTAGTTTGACTTTGACGTACAGCCAAAGCTTGTTCAAACCGACTTGCGCGCGCTGCGGCAGCCACCGCAATCCCCGCGGCGTGCCGCCGTAGAATTTCGCCCCCGTTTCGTTCGCGTACGGGATAACACGTGGACGGGCCCCGATCTTTGGTCCACTTCCTGCGTGGCTGATCATAGTCATGGACCGGTGTCGGCGGGAGGATCGCTGCATTGCTCACACCGGCTCCGGGGTGGTGGTCTGGCGGTGTCGTTGTTCTTCTATTTTCATGAACTCGTCCGGGGTTCTGTCATTCAGGCTGGTGTGCTGGCGCTCGGTGTTGTAGCGGCGCCGCCAGGCCTCGATCACGACCCGCGCCTCAAGCAGCGAGTCGAAGGATTCCCAGTCTAGGAGCTCGCGGCGCATGGTGCGGTGAAACGTCTCCACCAGCGCGTTTTGCTGCGGGCTTGCCTTCTGCACGGGTCGCGCGTCGACGCCCTGGCCCTGGAGCCACGCGGTGAGGGTCTCGGCGACGAACTCGCGGCCGTTGTCCGTGCGGATGATCCCGGGCCGGCCGTGCTCGCGGAAGAGCCGTTCCAGCTCCTGCTCGACCCGGCGAGCGCCGATCGACGTCGCCACCACCGACGCCAAACACCGCCGCGTGTACTCGTCCAGCACGTTCAGCACCCGGTAGGGCCGTCCACCCTCAAGCCGCTCGCCGATGAAATCAAGCGCCCAGACGTGATTCGGGCCGGTCGCCGGCAGCGTCCAGATCGCGTTCTCCGCCGTTCCCAGCGCCTTCTTGCCGCTCGACTGCTTGCGACGCGCCCGCAGATCCTGCTCCCGCCAGACCCGCTCGACCCGCTTTCGGTTCACCACCCAGCCCCGCCGGCGAAGATCCCGATAGGCACTCTTGTACCCCCAGTACGGATGCTTCGCGGCCAGCCGCCGAAGCTCCGCCGCCAGATCCGCATCCGCAGAGCGCCCCTCCCCGGCGTAGCGCTGCGTCGAGCGGTGCTGCCCGACGATCCGACACGCATGCCGCTCCGACACCATCGGGAACCGCTTGCGGATGAACCCGATCGCCGCCCGGCGCCGAGCCGGGCTCACCATTTTCCCCGCTCCAACTCCTTCAGGATCTGCAGCTCCAACTCCTTCTCCGCCACGATCCGCTTCAACCTGGCGTTCTCCACCTCGAGCTGCCGCAACCGCTGCGCCTCGTCCTCCTTCAACGCCCCGTACCGAAGCCGCCACCGAAAGAACGTCTGATCCGAAACGCCGATCCGCTTACACACCTGCGCGACCGTCATCCCCTGCCCCTGCAGCCGCTCCGCCTCCCGCAGCTTCGCCACGATCTGCTCCGGCGTATACCGCTTACGCACCATCACGGACCCCCAAACACGCTCTCAAACCCATCCGGACCCACAAAGTACGTGGACCAAACGGGAGGGGCCACTCCACGCAAATTGCGCTATATCCGCGGCTGACTCTGTGACCAGATCAGATCAGCCCAGGCGACCCCCGGGTCCGAACTGACGCCACCTGGGGTCGCCCGGTATCTCATGCGCCGGGTCCCCGCCAATACAAGATCCTGTTCCCGAGCGTCCTGGCCTCGGATCGGTTCGCGATCTCCCGCTCGGTCTCGACCCCGACGACGGTGTCCTCGCCCATGGCCGTCGCGCGACCGCGGCAACCTATCAACGGCTCAACCAAGCAGGTGTGTGGCCAGGGTGGACGCGTCTCCTCAAGTGCGCGCCATTTTGCGCGCCATTCTGGACCGCATCTCAGCGGATTCAGGCGGTTTCCTGCGGCAATGAAATCGCGTCACGCCGGCCGGAAAAGTTGCTCAAATGCAGGTAGAACGGCGGGAGTGGGATTCGAACCCACGAGCCCTCCTCGCAGAGGGCTAGCGGTTTTCAAGACCGCCCCGTTCGACCGCTCCGGCATCCCGCCTGGACGCGCGAATGCTATCGCCGCCGTCGAGGGGCACAGACGGGTGGAATCCGTGGTGAGCGCCGCGCTTGCGTCAGGGGGCGGCCTCCCAGGCGCGCAGGTCGGCAACCCGGCGGGCGCCGGCTGCGAGGGAGCCGACCGTCTCGCGCTCGATCGCGTCCAGTGTCGTGGCCGCCGCGAGGAAGACCTGGGCTGTGGTCAGGGCGTCGCCCATGGCGTGGTGGGGACGGTGGGCGGGCAGGCCCAGTGCCCCGGCCAGCGTCGTCAGCGAGATCGCCGGCGGCAGGTGCTTCGAGCGAGCGTACAGGGCAAGGCGGCCGATGTCGTGGGTGTCGATGACGGGCTCGCGCACGTGCACGCCGGCGGTGCGGAAGGCGGTTCGCAGGAAGCGTCTCTCGACCCAGGCGGAGTGGGCCACCATGATCCTGCCGGTGAGAGCGTCCAGCAGCCGCTCGACGGCGTCCGGAAGCGGCGGCGCATGATCGAGGTCGGCCGGCAGGATGCCGTGGATGACGATCGTCTCGCGCTCGGGCAGGCGCTGGGGTCGTGCCAGTCCCTCGACGCCGCCGGCGACGTGGATGCGCGCGTGGTCGATCGGCACCGCGGCATAGCTGATCAGCTCGTCGCGTCGCGGGTCGAGTCCGGTCGTCTCGATGTCGACGACGCAGTAACGAGCCTCCCGCCACGGCACCCAATCCGCCGCCGGGGCGGTATTCCGGTACCGGCGGGCCGCCTCCGATCGCGGCCGGCGGATGCTCACCATGACCGCTGCTCGAGCTCGGTCGCGATCCCGCGCTGAACGCTCGTGATGGCCCGGAACGTCTCGCGGAGGGCCGACCGCTCGAGCCGGGTGAGGCGGGCCGGGTCGAGGTAGTCGTCGGGTGGGACGCCCCGCCGTCATCTGGTCGACCTGGTGGTTGATCCTCAGCTCCGACAGCACCCCGAAGGCCTGCAGCAGCAGCTCGGCGTCGGAGCGCGCAAGCAGTCCGCCGGTCGCCACCGACTGCAGTCGCTCGCGCGTGCTGGCCGAGGTCACGCCGGCGGCGAGCGCGAGTGAGCGGGCCAGATCGGAGATGGGCAGGAGCCCGCCGCGCTTGATGTCGAGGCGGCCGGCGTGCTCGCCGGAGTGCTCCACCACGATGTTGCGCAGGAACCCGGTGGGCGGCCGGTAGGCGAGTGCGAACCGCATCATCCGTCGAAGGAGTTCCGGGTGGCGGTGGGCGTCCTCGAACGCCCGCAGCAGGGGCGCGCCCGCGTGCATGCCCCACACCGGCCGGCTGTCCAGGACGACCGACGATAGGATCAGCGCCTTCTCCTGATCGGGATCGACGATCCACGAGGCGGCGGCCGCCAGCCAGGCGTCCAGGCTCCGTGAGAACAGGGGGTTGTCGGCGGTAGCGCCTCGGTCGCACGGTGGGAAACCGCACCCGCGCAGCTGTCCGACCACGATCCCGGCGAGGCCCCGGACGTACGCGCGTTCCTCGGCGTCGTCGTCATCGCCGCGCCACACCAGCGCGCTGTCGAGGTCGGAGGATGGCGCCGACTCGCGGCGCGCGTGGCTTCCCAGCGCGAGCCACGAGAAATCCTTCGGCGGCCGGCCCGCCTCCGCGACCGCGAGGTCGATCAGGCGCCGGGTGGCGGCGTCCGCGATCACGGCGATGGTCGTCGAGATGGTGGTGGCCGGCGTGCTTGCGTCGTGCAGGGCGATGACGGTCTCCGGGAGCCGGTGGGCAGCCTCCTGCACCTCTTCCGGCGTCGCGGCCACGGCGATCGCGTTGCGTAGGTGAAACGGCGCCCGGCTCTCGGCGGTCAGCATCTCCGTATCGGCGATCACGCCGAGCACCTCGCCGGTGGGTGCCAGCACGGGGAAATGCCGGACGCCGCGGTCGAGCATCTCGAGCAGCACCTCGCTGCCGAGGCGGTCGCCGGTGACGGTGTAGGCGGGCGCGCTCATGACGCCCGAGACCGGCTCGTCGATCGATGCCCCCGCCGCGATCACGCGGCTGCGCAGGTCGCGGTCGGTGACGATGCCGTAGCCACTCTGGCCGAGGTCCACGACCGCGGAGGTCGACCGCGCCTCGGTCATCATGGCCGCCGTCTGGCGAATGCTGGTGCCCGGCGCCACCACCACCGGTGCCCGCCGCAGCAGCCCCGACACGGGCCGCGACAGCGGGTCGGGTCCGGCCGCCGTGGGTCGCGCCCCGAGCGAGCGGGCCAGGAAGCGAAGCCCCTCCGGACGAGCCAGTAGTGCCCGTACGGCGGCGGCCGGGATGCGGTACTCGAGCAGGTCCTCGGCCGCGCGGGAGCCCAGGGCGGCCGGCGCCTCCGAGAGCATCGACTCGTATCCGAACACGTCGCCCGGGCCGAGCAGGTCGACCGGCCGGCCGTCGTCGGTCAACTCGACCCCGCCCCGGCGCACCACTCGCATCCACTCGGACGGCGGCGCGCCCTGCGCCGTGATGATCGCGCCGGCGGCGAAGTACTCGATCTCCACCGCCTCCGACAGCGTCTCCAGCTCGTCCTCGGCCAGCCCGTCGAAGGGCGGGTACTGCCGGAGAAACGCCGCGATGTCGTGCATGATCAGTCCATGGTCCTGACCAGCACGCCGCTCACCCACGACGAGGCCGACGCGTTCCTCGGCGCGATCGTCCGGTTCGTGAAGGACGTGCGCACGCCGCGCGGACTGCCGTTGAAGGCGGGCGAGCGCGGCCGGGTGACGGGCGTGCGCGACCTGCCCGACCGGTCGCTGCTCGTGGTGGACGTCGTGGACGTCGGCGAGATCATCGTCGGCAACGCGAGCGCCATCGAGCGGATCATCGTGCCGGGGCGATGACCGCGGGCATGCCGTAGCGCTGCAGCGCTCCGGGCAGGGCGATCGACCCGTCGGCCTGCTGATGGGTCTCGAGCACTGCGATGGTGGTGCGCGATGAGGTCACCGCCGTGCCGTTCAGGGTGTGGGGCGTCCTCGGCGCGCCGCCGTCAACGGGCCGGTAGCGGCAGTTGAGCCGCCGGGCCTGGTAGTCGGTCGTGTTCGAACAGCTGGTGAGCTCGCGGTAGCGCGCCTGTCCTGGGAGCCAGACCTCGATGTCGTACTTCTTGGCCGCGGGCGCGCCGAGGTCGCCGGCGGCGACGTTCACGACGCGGTAGTGCAGGCCCAGCGCGGCGCAGATCTCCTCCTCGATCGACAGCATCCAGTCGTGCTCGTCCCATGATCGATCCGGGTGGCAGAACGAGAACATCTCGACCTTCTCGAACTGGTGGGTGCGGAAGATGCCGCGCGTGTCCTTGCCGCTGGCACCGGCCTCACGCCGGAAGCAGGTGCTGATGCCGCAGTACCGGGCGGGGAGCTCGTCCTCGGCCAGGATCTCGTCCATGTGCAGCGCGGCCAGCGACACCTCGGACGTGCCCACGAGGTAGCCGTCGTCCTCGGGCACCTTGTAGATCTGGGCCTCGGCCTCCGGCAGGAATCCGGTGCCGACGAGCGCCTCGCGCCGCACCAGCACCGGCGGGTTGACCGGCGTGAACCCCTTCTCCATCAGCAGGTCGACCGCCATCCGCGCGATCGCCATCCACAGCACGGCGACGTCGCCCTTGAGGTAGGCGAAGCGCGAGCCCGCGGTGCGGGCGCCGCGCTCCATGTCGATGCACCAGCCGGCCAGGTCGAGGTGATCGCGCGGCTCGAACGCGAACACCGGCTGGACGCCGACGAGCTTCAGCACCTCGGCGTCCTCTTCCGTGTCGCCCAGCGGCGCCGAGGGGTGCGGCAGGTTCGGGACGTTCAGCAGCAGCTCGCGCAACTCGTCGTCGGCGGCCGTCAGCTCGGCCTCCCGGGCGGCGAGCGTCTCCTTCAGCCGGCGCATCTCCTCGCGGGCCTCGTCCGGTGATCCGCCCTGCTTCATGGCGGCGCCGATGGCCTCGGAGGCGGTGTTGCGGCGCGCCCGCAGGTCGTCGACGTCGGTCTGCAGGGCCCGGCGCCGCTCGTCCATGGCGAGCACGGTGTCGAGCAGCGCGTCCGCCCCTCGCCGGCGAAGTGCCCCGCGCACGCCCTCGGGGTCGGACCGGATCAGGCGGATGTCGAGCATGCCGTCAGCTTATCCAGCCGAGCGGGCGGCCGCGATGGCCCGCAGCGTCGCCGGCACGCCGTCGTCGGCGAGTGGGGGACAGACCCAGTCCGCGTTCGCGAGCAGCCGCTCGAAGCCGCCCCCGACGGCCACCGAGTAGCCGGCCCAGTCGAGCATCTCGAGGTCGTTCTCGCCGTCGCCGAAGGCGACCGTGGCGCGCTCGTCGATGCCGAGCAGGCCGCAGACCATCGCGCAGCCGGTGGCCTTCGACGTCCCCGGCGCCGCCATCTCCAGGTAGTGGGGCAGGCTCTTGGCGATGAAGGCACGTTCACCGAAGACCGGCAGAAGTTCGTCCCGCAGGGCGTCCATCTCGGCCGGCGTCCCGATCGTGACGAGCTTCGTGACGGGCGCCGGCAGCCAGTGCACGATGTCGCCGACGACGTGGTAGGGCACCCCGGCGCTGCGCGAGTAGGCGAGGGCGGTCTCGCTCTCGCGGGTCACGTAGACGCGCTCGTCGATGAACGCGATCGGCTCGAACCCGTGACCCAGGACGGCCGCCAGCAGCTCGCGGGCCGTGGTCTCCTCGAGCGGGTGATGGCGCAGGATGTCGCCGTTCGTGTCGCCGACCATGGCCCCCTGGTAGCAGACGACCGGACCGGCGATACCGAGCTCGTCCGCGACCCGCCGGGTCGACGTCAGCATCCGGCCGGTGGCGATGACGCAGCGCACGCCCGATGCCTCCAGCGCCGCGATGGCCTCGATGGCGCCCGGTACCGGGCGCGCCTCACGCAGGATCGTGCCGTCCAGGTCGAGAAAGCAGGCACCCAGCCGGGCGGCATCCAGCCCGGGCGGCAGCACTACTTGCCGGCGACGGACGAGACGTAGGCGGCGACGTTGGCGATGTCGGTGTCCGAGAGCGGGAGCTTCGGCATCACGACGCCGCCGTTGGTGACCTTCGCCTGGACGCGCGCGAAGTTCGGTTTGAGCTGATCGAGGTTCGGCCCGACGGTGCCGGTCGCGCCGGCATCGGCCAGGGTATGGCAGCTGGCGCAGTTGGCCGTGAAGACGGCCTTGCCCGCCACCGGGTCGCCCTGGGCGGCACCGGTCGTGGCGCCACCCGTCGTCGCACCGCCGGTGGTCGCGCCGCCGCCGGTGGTGTCTGCGCCAGCGGTCGCGCCCACCGTACCGACGGCAACCGGCTTGTCGGCCACCGTGATGGGGCCCTGCACGGTGCCGGCGGCGACGTCGGAGCCGCCGCAGCCGGCTGCGAGGACGCCGCCCGCGAGAAGGGCGACGACCGAGAGAAGTGGGGCGTACGGCATGCGCATCGTTCGTTCCGAACCTTCTATGTGCCGGGAGCGCGGTGATCGTAGCAGCAGCTCTTCCGGGCCGGTACGGCATGCTACGGGGATGGACGAGCGCGACCGCGAGCTGCTCGACGAGCTCCAGAACGACCTCCCGCTGGTGGCGCGCCCGTTCGCGGCGCTGGCGGATCGCATCGGCATGCCCGAGCAGGAGATCCTCGAGCGGATCACCCGGCTGCGCGGCGAGGGCGTGGTGCGCCAGATGAGCGCCATCTTCGACACCCGCCGGCTCGGCTACAAGAGCCAGCTCGTGGCCGTGCGCTCGCGTGAGGGGACGGCCGAGGCGACCGCCGCCGTGTTCTCCTCGCACCCCGGCGTCACGCACAACTACCGCCGCGAGCACGCCTTCGACATCTGGTTCACGATCGCCGTGCCGCCGAACTCGCAGCTGGGCATGGACGCGACCGTCGACCTGCTGGGCAAGCTCGCCGGCGTCGAGTCGATCAGGCCGCTGCCTGCGCTGCGCTTCTTCAAGATCGGCGTCGACCTCGACATGAAGGGCGGGCGCGACCCGTCGGCGAAGAAGGCGCGGCGCCAGCCGACCGCGCCCGCACCGCCGCCCGAGGCGCTCACCGACCGCGACATCGCCGCCATCCGCGCCCTTCAGACCGACCTCCCCGCAGTGCCGGAGCCGTTCGCGGCGCTGACCGAGGAGCACGGCTTCACCGTGCCCGAGCTGATCGCCGCCGGCGAGCGCTTCCTCGCCACCGGCCAGATGCGCCGGTTCGCGGCGGTGCTCAACCACCGCACCGCGGGCTTCGGCGAGAACGGCATGGGCGTCTGGATCGTCGACGAGGACCGCGTCGACGAGATGGGGCAGGCCATGGCGCAGTTCCGCGGCGTATCGCACTGCTACCAGCGGCCGGTGTACGACGACTGGCCCTACCGGCTGTTCTCGATGACGCACGGGCGCGACCGCGCCGAGTGCGAGGCCGTGCTGGCCGCGATCTCGGCCGAGACCGGGCTGTCCGAGTACGCCGTGCTCTACTCCACGCGCGAGTACAAGAAGACCCGCCTGCGCTACTTCACGCCCGAGCTCGAGGCGTGGGAGACCGCCCACGCCGCGCTCGTCACGGCCTGATCAGCGCCTTCACGAGACCATCGCGGGGCTCGAGCCCGGCCGCCATCCGCAGGGGCGTGACCACGTCCTCGAGCGCGAACCGGTGGGTGATCAGGGCCGCGAACGACGCCGGGTCGGCGGCCACCAGCTCGAGCGCGGCCCGCACGTGGCGCGGTGCGTGGTGGAACACGCCCCGTAGCGTCAGCGCCTCGTAGTGGAGACGGTAGGCGTCGACCGGCACGGTCGTGCCCCCGGGTAGGCCGCCGAACAGCACCACGGTGCCGCCCGGGCGCACGAGCGCGATCGCCCGTTGCCAGGCACCGGCGTTGCCTGCGACCTCGATCACGCGGTCGAACCGCTGCTCGGGGTCGGGGTCGAGCGAACCGAGAGCCACGACCTCGCAGCCCTGGGCGCGGAGCGCGGCGGCGCACATACGGCCGAGGGCGCCGCGGCCGAGCACGGCCACACGATCGCCGGCGCGGGCCTCCATCGCCTCGACGCCGTGCAGCGCGCAGGCCAGCGGCTCGCACATGGCCGCCAGCGCCGGCTCGACGCCGGCCGGCACGCGGAGGAGGTTCCGTGCGACGATCCTGGGCGGAATCAGGAGGAACTCGGCGTAGGCGCCGTTCAGGAGCGGGAACAGGTGCTCGCACAGCGCCTCGCGGCCGGCGGTGCACTGGCGGCAGTCGCCGCAGGGTGCCGAGTTGGCGCCGGCCACGCGGTCGCCGACCTCGAACGGCGCCCCTGCGCCCACCGCGACGACCGTCCCGGCGTACTCGTGGCCGAACGGCGCAGGCGGGTCGGACAGCAGCACCGGGTGCCCCCGCCGGTAGCACTTCGCGTCCGTCCCGCAGGTGAGGGCCGCGTCGATCCGGATCACGACCTCGCCCGGTCCCGGCTCCGGATCGGGCACGGTCTCGATCCGCACGTCCAGCGGCGCGTGGAAGATCGCCGCCCTCACGGCCGGAACACGACCTTCCGCGCTGCGCCCGACCGGTAGCGGGCGACGCCATCCGCGAACTCCTCGAGCGGCAGCTCCGCATCGACCAGATCGGCGACCGCGACCGAGCCGTCGGCGATCATCCGCAGAGCCCGGGCGAGGTACGGGGGAGTGGCCGAGCGCGACCCGAGCAGGTGCAGTTCGCGCCGGTAGACGAGGTCGAGCAGCACGGGCACCGGCTCGGGCGGGGCGGCGAAGACGAGGCAGCTGCCGCCCGGCCGCAGCACGGCGAGCGCGTCGTTCAGTCCGGCCGGCGCCGTCACCACCGCGAAGTCGAGGCCGTCGCCGGGGGCGGCGATCCCGGCCGCCTCGTCCAGCGCAGCCACGAGGCGTGCACCGTCCGGGTCGGCGACGTGGAGCTCGCGGCCGGACAGGGCGCGCAGGAACAGGCGTCCGATCACACCGCAGCCGATCACGGCTCCCCGGCCGGCCGGCAGCGCGTCGCAGCCACGCAGCACGCACGCCAGCGGCTCGACGAACGTGCCGGCGACGTCGCCGACGGCGTCCGGCAGGGCCAGGACGGCAGCGGCCGCGATCGGCGGCGGCGCCACCGTCCGCTCGCAGAACCCGCCAGGTCGCAGACCCGAGGCGAGGAACTGCGGGCAGCAGGTCTCGTGCCCGAGCAGGCACGTCGCGCAGGCGCCGCACGGCACCCGGTGCGCGACCGCGACCCTGGTGCCGACCGGCAGCGGGCCCTCCTCGACCTCGCCGGCGATCTCGTGGCCGAGCACCGTGCCATCGACCGCGCCGCCCGGCCGGAGCTTCTCGACGTCGGAGCCGCACAGGCCGACCGCAGTCACCCGGACGAGCAGCTCGCCGGCGCGCGGGCGCGGCGCGGGCAGGTCGCGCAACTCCGCGGTGCCGTCGGCCGTGGCCACCACGGCGCGCATCAGGTGGCCCGTGAGAACCGTCGCGGGATGGCGTATGACCCGATGAACGCCAGGGCGGCCACGACCGCGATCACCTGGACCGCGGTCTCCAGGCCGTGCGCGTCGGCGATCGGGCCGAGGCTCGCTGCGATCAGCGCGCCGCCGCCGATCGAGAGGCCCAGCATCACGCCCGAGGCGAACCCGACGTGACGAGGCACGGTGTTCTGCGCGATCACCACCATGGGGTAGAAGTTCGCCTCCATCGTCAGTCCCAGCAGGACCATCACCACGTACACCCCGGCCACCTCGAGCGACGTCAGCACCGCGACCAGCGGCACCACGATGGCGAGCGACCCGACCACGACGCGACGGAACCCGACCCGGTCGGCCATCCGCCCGCCGATCAGCGTGCCGGCGACGCCGGCGATCAGCAGCGCGGTGACCGCGCCGTTCGCGACCGCCTTGGACGACCCGAGCACCTGCCACACGTACAGCGGGATGAACGCCTGGAGACCGAACTGCACGCCGGTGCGCAGCGTGGCGGCCGCGGCCGTGAGCGTGAACGCCCCCCATGCGCTGGCCGCGCCCTGGTCGACGTGGTCGCCGACGCCGCGGCCGGCCGGCCGGTAGCGCTCGAGGTAGCCGAGCCTGAACGTCAGCACCACGGCGGCCGTCGCCGGCAGGATCGCGACCAGGGCGGTGCCCTCCAGCCCGAATGCGAGCACGGCCGGCGTCACCAGGATCGGCCCCAGCGCCCACCCCGACATGCCGCCCACTGCAAAGAAGCTCATCCCGGTTCCGCGCCGCCCGCTGCGGTAGGAGATGTAGGTCGCGAACCGCACCGCTTCGGGGTGGAACATGGCCACGCCGATGCTCGAGATCGTCAGGGCCATGGCCGTCGTCGCGTAGCTGGGCATGAAACCGACCAGGGCCACGCCGGTCGCGCCGAGCGCCGCCCCGGTCGGCACCAGCCAGCCGGCCCGGATGCGGTCGGAATAGATGCCGAGCAGCGGCTGCAGCAGCGACGAGCCGAGACTCGCGAACAGGATCAGGAACGAGGCCTCGGAGTAGGTGTAGCCGCGCTCGGACACGAAGAACGGCAGCAGCGGCGGCAGCACGCCCTGACAGGCGTCGACCGACATGTGCCCGAACGCCAGGAGCCCGATGCCCCGGCGGTCGAGGTCGCGCGGCAGGTCGGCGGCGAGCGCGTTCACGCGCCCATGGTAGGGCCGCTTGGCGGCGGCCCCTGTCGCAGCGCGTACGTGCGCCGCATGTACCGGTCGAACTGCGGCACGCTGAAGGCGGTCAGGCCGTAGCCGGGCGTGAACAGCAGGCCCTTGTCGATCAGCCTCGCCCGGGTCGGCCCGAGCTGATCCGACCGGCGGCCGAGAACCTCCGCGACGTCACCGGTGCGGTGCGGCCCGGGGCCGAGCTCGGCCATCGCCCGGAGGTAGTGCAGCTCCAGTTCGGTGGTGCGCTCGGCACGGACGCGGAAGAAGCTCTCGTCCAGGTTGGCCTCCACCAGGGGCTGCGCGTTGGCGACGTCCGCGACGCCGATCAGCCGGCCCTCGGGCGCCGCGTTCCAGACGATCTTGCCGTACTCCTGGATGAAGAACGGATAGCCCCCGGTGAAGGCGATGACCGCCGTCACGGCCTCCGGCTCGTACCCCACGCCGAGTGCGGCGGCTGGCGCCGTCAACGCCGCCGGGCCGTCGACCGTCGGGTCGAGCGCGCCCAGGTTGGGGAACCGGAACAGTCGCTCGGCATAGGACTTCGCCTCGCCGGCGAGGCGCGGCAGCTGGGGCAGCCCTGCGCCGACGAGGGTGATCGGCAGGTTGCGCTGGACCGTCTTGTGCAGCGCCATGATCAGCGCTTCGAGCTCGGCCGTCTGGAGGAACTGGACCTCGTCCAGGAGGAACACGACGCCGGTGTCCTGCTCGCGGGCAGCCTCGCCCAGCGCGACGAGCAGATCCGTCAGGTCGTCCCGCAAGTAGCCGCTGTCGGCGACCCCTGCCTCGGCGTCCACGTCGAAGCCCGCGGCCAGGGTGCCGTCCGTCGACACGGTGAGGTGGAACGCCTTCAACACCCGCGCCGCGCGCCGCATGCGATCGCCCCAGCTGTCCCGGGGTGCGGTCTGGAGGAGCGCGCGTCGAACGAGGTGCGCCATGCGCGGGCCGAACGCCTCGTTCTTGGTGATCTCGGCCTCGACGCTCACCCAGCCGGCGGCGCGTGCGCGGGCCTCGAACTCGGTCAGGAGCACCGTCTTGCCAACGCCCCTCAGACCGGTGATGAGCATCGACTGCTCGCTGCCGCCGCGACGCAGCCGTGCGAGCAGGATGTCGAAGGCCTCGATCTCGCTGTCGCGCCCCACGAGCGCGGCGGGTCGTGCTCCCGCGTTCGGCGTGTAGGGGTTCAGCCGCGGATCCACCCGCTCAGATTACATGGCTTAGCATACTTTCTCACATACAGATAAAGTCAGGTAAGATCGATAAGGAAGGGCGGGTCGGCGCCGCGCCGGCTGCACGTGACGGCGGCCGCTGCCACCGCGAATCGCGTGGCGTCGATGAGCGCCTCGCCGTCGGCGAGATCGGCGGTGCCGCGGCCCGATCCGACCCACCAGGCGAGGAAGGCACCGCCGAAGGTGTCACCCGCGCCGATCGTGTCGATGACGGCGACCGGTCGTCCCGGCACCCTGGCCGTGCCGGCGTCCGTCACGATCGTGGCGCCGGCTGCGCCGTGCGTGACCAGAGCTACCTGCGCGCCGTACGAGCGCAGGATCGCGGCGGCGGTCGTGGCCGGCTCGCCGGGGAAGAGGAAGGCGAGGTCCTCGTCGCTAGCCTTCACCACGTCGGCCGCCGCCAGCGCCGCGCGCACCCGCTCGCGCACCGCTCCGGCGTCGGGCGTTGCGGCCGGCCGGCAGTTCGGGTCGACGAACACCAGCGACCGGCCGGCCAGTCGATCGGCCAGCGCACGCACGGCAGACGCGCAGGGCTCGACCTGCAGCCCGAGGGTGCCGATGTGGAGCGCGGCCGGCTGGTCGCCGACGGCGGCGAGACCCGCGAGCGCCGCTGCGGGCGTCAGCCCGGGGGCCGAGGTGCCGGCGAGGTAGAAGCCGTAGCGGGCGGCGCCGTCCTGATCGACCTCGGCGATCGCGAGCGTGGTCGGGTCAGCCGTCTCCACGACCCCCGCGAGGGACACGCCGTCGGCCTCGAGGGCAGCCCGCAGGCGAGCCCCCAGTCGGTCCGACGACAACCGTCCGATGAACGCCGCGGGCACGTCCAGGCGGGCGACCGTCCGCGCGGCGTTGAACGGGCCGCCGCCGGGGGCGACCGCGACCGTCCCGTCCCCGAAGACGGTGAGATCGACGAGCGCCTCGCCGGCGACGACGATCATGCCGGTCGAACGACCGAGCGAATGGAAACGGATCCAGTCGCCTCTGCTGCCCCGCTCAGGCTGGCAGGATCGTGTGGTTGTGGTGGAAGACGTTCTCGGGGTCGTACTTCCCCTTGACCTTCGCGAGCCGCTCGTAATTGGGGCCGAACGCCGCCCGGATCGCGTCGTCGGCCTGATCGTCGCCGAGGTAGTTGAGCCATCGGCGCGTATCGAGGTGCGGGGCCAGGGCGGCGTGCGTCTGGCGCGTCCAGGCGATGTTCGCCTCGGTCGCCGCCGGATCGTCCCAGACCGACGGGATCAGGAGGTTCCAGCCCGGCTCGCGGTGGGGCACTGCCGTGTCGGTGGCCCCGATGCGGGTGACGGCGCCGTGGAAGTGCTCGAACACCATGGCCGTCATCGGCGAGGGCACCACGGCGAACCGCTCGACCATGGTTGCGATCAGCCCGTCGTCCAGCCCGCGCGTGAAGCTCGACAGCCAGTAGTTCAGCTGTCCGGGCGGATAGGCCGCATCCAGCATCGTGTTGATGACCGGATACGGCATCGGCCCGACCTGCACCATCAGCGGCGATCCGAACGCCTTGATCGGCTCGAGGTCTCGTTCGGCCTGCTCCGGGTCGCCGGCGTGGCAGGCGACGATCGCCGAGAGCTTGAGCCCGGACCCGTCCGGGGCGTGCACCAGTCCGCCCAGCAGGAGCAGGTCGTCGCTGCACGTGGCGCAGGTCTCGCGGTAGAAGCGGAGCACCGATTCGGCGGCGTCGAAGGGGTGCGCGATCAGGCCGCCCACGACCATCGCCTGCGGGTGCAGCCGGAACTCGAACGAGGCTGCCACGCCGAAGTTGCCTCCGCCGCCCCGCAGCGCCCAGAACAGGTCGGGATGCGCGCCGGCCGTGACGTTCAGGATTTCGCCCTCTGCTGTGACCAGTTCGACGGACTGCAGGTTGTCGGCCGCAAGTCCGTACTTCGGCATCAGCCAGCCGATGCCACCGCCGAGCGTGTAGCCGGCGACACCGGTGGTGGAGACGGTTCCGCCGGTCACGGCGAGGCCGTGGGCCGCCGTCTCCCGGTCGAACTCGGCCCAGGTCGCGCCACCCTGGACGCGGGCCGTGCGCAGGGCCGGATCGACGTGGATGCCCTTCATCGGGGACAGGTCGATCATCAGCGCACCGTCGATCACCGCCCGGCCTGCCACGTTGTGGCCGCCGCCGCGGATGCAGATGTCGAGCCCCTCGCCGCGCGCGAACCGCACGGCATCCGCGATGTCAGCCGCGTTGCGGCAGCGGGCGATCAGGGCCGGATGCCGATCGATCATGGCGTTGTGGATCCGGCGCGCGTCGTCGTAGCCCGCATCGTCCGGGCCGAGCACCTGACCGGAGAAGGTCGTGCGCAGCGCTTCCAGCCGGGCATCGTCGACGTGCGTTGCCATCGTGCACCGTCCCTTCTCGGGGTCGATGGCGAGTCTAACCGACTTGCAGCAGTTGTTACAGGCCGTTTCAGTGGTCGCGGTTCTCGAACGCCGCCACTGCGGTGCGGACCGTCGGGAAGAAGCGCTCAGGCCCGATCAGGGCGGTGACGCCGGTCTCGGCGAAGATCTCGCGCTGCCTGCGCTTCAGCCGCGCGAAGCAGAGGTCGACGCCGCGTTTGGCGAGCTCGTCGTGCAGCGATCGGATGGAGTCGATCGCGGTCGCGTCCAGATACGTCCAGGCCTCGGCGTTCAGGACGAGCCAGGTCACGCCCGGGGTACCCTCGACGAGCCCGAGTACGCGCTTGCGCAGGTACTCGGCGTTGACGAAGAATGGCGGCGCGTCGAAGCGGTAGACAAGCAACCCGGGGACGGTCTCCGCCGCCTCGAGGTCGTCGATGTCGTGGTAGCCGTCGACGTCCGGGTCGCGGCCCAGCACGGCGTCGTGCGGTCGCGCCGAACGCTGCAGGAAGACGGCGATCGAGAGCGCGATCGCGATTGCGACCCCGCCGACCACGCCGAAGACGAGGACGCCGCCGAACGCCACCAGCGCGAGCGCGACCTCGGTGCGGCGGACGTGGCGGAGCCGCCAGACCGACCGGATGTTGACGAGCCCGGCAGCGCTCACGATGATGATCACGCCGAGGGCGTCCTTCGGCAGCGGCTCGATCAGCGGCATCGCGACGAGCAGGAACAGTCCGACGACGACGGCCGCGACGATGACGGCCGCCTGCGATTGCGCCCCGGTCGCGTCGTTGACCGCCGAGCGCGAGTTCGACGAGGACGCCGGGAACGCGCTCGTCAGACCCCCGACCACGTTCGCGCCGCCGATGGCCGTGAGCTCGCGGTTGGCGTCGATCTCGTACCCGTGCTTCTGGGCGAACGTCCGCACGGTGGCGATCAGGTCGGCGAACGCGATCAGCGAGAACGCGGCGGCCGGGAGGAGGAGATCGCGGACGTCGCGGAGCCCGACGTTCGGCACCCCGACCGGCGGCAGTCCGCCGGAGACCTGGCCGACCACTGCCACGTCGTGCTGCTCGAGGTCGAAGATCGCCGCGATCACCAGCGCCAGCGCGAGCACCGCGAGCGAGGGAGGTATCACCGGCACGAACCGCTTCACCGCGAGCGCGACCGCGAACAGCACCGCGCTCAGCAGCACCGTGGCACGGTTCGCGTCGCTGAGCTCGGACAGCACCTCGGCCAGGATGCCGAAGAAGTCGTGCGACGACACCGAGACCCCCAGCACCTTGCCGAGCTGGGACGCCATCACCGTCAGCGCCACGCCGTTGATGTAGCCGAGCAGCACCGGCTTGCCGAAGAAGTCGGCCACGAACCCGAGGCGCAGCATCCCGGCCAGGAAGAGCATCACGCCGATGAGCAGCGCGAGCGCGGCCGAGAGCGCGACGGCGCGGGCCGGATCGACCGTTCCGCCGACCATGGCGAGTGGGGCGACGGTGACGGCCGTCAGTGCTGCGAGGGTCGAGTCCGGGCCGACCACGTGCTGGCGCGACGTCCCGAGCAGTCCGTAGACGGCGAGCGGCAGGAACGTGCCGTAGAGGCCGTACTGGACGGGGAGACCCGCCAGCTCGGCCATGGCGAGCGCCGACGGCACGGCGACCGCTCCCACCGTCAGGCCGGCGATCAGGTCGGGGCGCAGGTACGACCGTGGGTAGTGGCGAAGCAGCGCGTAGCCGGCCGTGGCCCCATCGACGGAGGTCGGCATCACCTGGCGCGCGGACGCGAGGATTCGGTCTCTGAATTGCACGTCGGGTGGATCCTACGGGTCTCGCGGCAGCTGCCCGACAGTGAGTGTCATCATTCGGCACCGTCCACCGGTTGACGGGAGAGGGTGCATGGGCATCGACACGATCGTCGCGCGCCGCGACCAGTTGCTGGGAAGGCACGCCGAACTGTTCTACGAGCGGCCGGTGCACCTCGTGCGCGGTGAGGGCGCCTGGCTCTTCGACGCCGACGGCCGCCGCTACGTCGACATGTACAACAACATCCCGGTCGTTGGGCACTGCAACCCGCGGGTCGTCGAGGCGCTCGCGCGGCAGGCCGCGACGCACGTCACGCACAGCCGCTACCTGGACGAGGTGATCCTCGACTACGCCGAGCGTTTGCTGGGCGTGCACGCCGACGGCATCGACCACGTCGTGTTCACCTGCACCGGCACCGAGGCGAACGAGGTCGCGATGCAGATGGCGCGCTTCGCCACCGGCGGCCGCGGCTTCATCTGCACCGCCGGCGCCTATCACGGCCACAGCGACCTCGTCGGCATGCTCACCAACGCGCCCCTTCGTGGGCGGGCGGACGTGGGCGCGTTCCGCTTCCCCGACCTCTACCGGCCCCAGGAGCCCGGCCTGACCGAGACCGAGGTCTGCGAGCGGGCGCTCGGCGAGGTGCGCTCGGCGATCGACGATCTCGCCGCCGGCGGCGTGCCGCTGGCCGGCATGCTGGTGTGCTCGATCCTCGCCAACGAGGGCCTGCCCTGGATCCCGGCCGGCTTCATGGAGCGGGCGGCGGCGATGGTGCGCGAGGCAGGCGGCGTGGTGATCTTCGACGAGGTGCAGGCGGGCTTCTGCCGCAGCGGCCGCTTCTGGGGCTACCAGTGGACGGGCGTCGTGCCCGACATCGTCACCATGGGCAAGCCGATCGGCAACGGCCTGCCGCTCGGCGCGTGCGCCGCACGCTCCGACCTGGTCGACCTGTTCCGGGAGCGGACCGGCTACTTCAACACCTTCTCGTCGACGGCCATGCACGGCGCCGTCGGCATGGCCGTGCTCGACGAGCTCCAGGACCGGAGGCTCGACGAGCACGCGGCCGAGATCGGTGCCCACCTCAAGGCCGGCATCGACGCCATCGTGGTGCCCTACGGGCGCATCGGCGCGGTTCGGCAGCGCGGCCTGTTCCTCGGCATCGAGTGCGTGGCCGACCGCGACTCGCGCACGCCCGACACGCGCGGCGCGCGGGTGGTCTGCGAGGCGCTGAAGGACCGCGGCTTCCTGACCGCACCGGCCGGCTCGCTGCACAACCAGGTGAAGATCCGCCCGCCGCTGGTGTTCGACCGGGCGCAGGCCGACCTCTTCCTGGAGGCGTTCGCGGACGTCGCTGCGGAGCACGGTGCGGCATGAGTCTGCCGCCGCGCGAGATGGACGAGGCCGCGGCCCTGGCGATCGGCCACTTCGACGTAGACGCGGTCGCCACGGCCTTCGTCTCGGCCAGCGAGAACACCGTCTACCGGGTGGAGGCGCGCGATGGGCGCCGCTTCGCGCTGCGCGTGCACAGGCCCGGCTACCACGATCTCGCGGAGCTCGAGAGCGAGAACGCCTGGACGACTGCGCTCAGCGACGCGGGCATCGCGACGCCCCGTCCGATCGCGACCCGCGAGGGCAACGGCTACGCGACCGTCCCGTACGGCGACGCCGGTGACACGCGCCACGTCGGCCTGATCGAGTGGCTGGAGGGAGAGCCGCTGGCGGCGCTGCTCCAGCGGGGCGACCCCGACCTCGCGGCGGCGTTCGGGCGGCTCGGCGAGCTGATCGCCCTCATGCACCTGCAGGCCGCCACGTTCGCGCCGCCGCCGGGATTCGCGCGCCACCGGCTCGACGCGGAGGGCCTGATCGGCGAGAACCCGTGGTGGGGCTCGTTCTGGCACATTCCGGAGTTCTCGGAGCAGGAGCGCGCGCTGGTGCTCGACGTGCGGGAGCGCATGCGCCGGCGGCTGGCCGCCTACGGCACGGGTCCGGCGGTCTTCAGTCTGATCCACGCCGACCTGCTGCCGACCAACGTGCTCGTCCGGTCGGACGGCGTCGTGTCGGCCATCGACTTCGACGATGCCGCCTACGGCTATCACCTCTACGACCTCGCGGTGCCGCTCAGCGAGCTGACCGAGGAGCCGCACTTCGAGGAGCTCCGCGACGCGCTGCTGGCCGGCTACCAGCGCCACTGCCCGCTGACCGCCGAGGACCTGTCGCTGCTGCCGATGTTCCTGCTCATCCGCTGCCTGGCGGAGATCGGCTGGTTCGACTCCCGCCTGGACGGCCACCTCACCTACGACCGCGGCGGCGGCACGTCCCGCGAGGGACTGATCGTGCCGTACGTTGCGCAGACGCTGGCGCTGATCGAGCAGGTCCTGCCGCTCGTGTAGGGCGGGGAGCCGGGGCGGGCGAGCGTCATGAGCTCATCCCACACCTTTCGAGCCCTCGGATCGCTCTCGACCGACGAGTTCCGTGCCGGCGCGAGCTTCCAACCAGCGAGCGATCTCCGTATGGTCTGACGGCGCGCCGAGGTCCTCGTCGGCTTGGGTCACCAGCCTGTGTACCGCTTCCATCAGCGCAGGTTCGATAGCGAGCGACCGCGCAAGGTCCGCGGCGATGGTCACGTCCTTCGCCATCAGGCCGAGTGCGAAGCCCGATGCGTAGCTGCGGCTGAAGACGAACTGCTCGATCTTGTTCTCCGTGGCGTTGTTACGGCCCGTGGAGGCGTTGAGTACGTCCAGCATGACCGCCGGATCGACTCCTGCCGCCTGCCCCACGATCAGCGCCTCGATGGCGGCCACCAACCCGGCAGCGGACACGGCGTTGTTCAGCGCCTTGGTCGCATGGCCCGAACCGAGCGGGCCCATGTGGAACGTCCGCGCGCCGAGGATCTCGAAGAGGAACGTGCAGTCGTCGACATCTGCCGCGGCCCCGCCCGCCATGATCGTGAGCGTGCCGTCTCGCGCACGGGTCACGCCTCCCGAGACGGGCGCGTCGACCATGCGGCGTCCGGCTGCGGAAACCGCGCGTCCGAGCTCCCGGGTCTCGGCCGGTTCGGCGGAGCTCATGTCGACGATCAGACAACCCTCGGCCAGCCCGCCCAGGGCGCCCGCCGCGGCCGGGTCGCCGAGTACCACCCGGGCGACGTCGGCCGCCGATGGCAGCATCGTGACGAGGACGTCGCTGCGGGCACCCACGTCGGCCGGATCGGCGCATGCCATGGCGCCCGTGCGTGCGACCATCCACTCGAGCGCTACGTCGGAGGAGTCGTAGACGGAGAGCCCCAGCCCGGCGTCGGCGAGGCGAACGGCCATCGGCCGACCCATCGCACCGAGCCCGATGAAGCCGACCCGCGGGGCCTCACCGATGCCCGAGGTGCCTGCCGGCGACATCAGTTCGTGTGGCAGACGATCTTGCCCGCGTACTCCCCGCCCTCGGGTGTCGCCTCGGCCTCGGCCACGAGGAGCGTTCCGTACTGCGTCTCGATCGGCTCGCCGATCTGCGGGAGCCGAGGAAGCTCGACCGCCTCGATCGTGCTCCAGCCTGGTGCTTCGACAGAGATGATGAACCGCTTCACGAGTAGTCCGGTGCCTCCCGGTGGTGTGGTCAGGACACGATACGCTCAATTCGCTCGCACGTCTCGTACGCCGGCCGTCCCCGGCCGCACCTCGCCTCCCGCCCGATGGCGGTGAGAGCCTTCTGGCAACATGTCGGGCCGGGTGACGGAGATCGAGGGACTGGGGAGGTGGCTGTGCCCGAGCCGTTGAGGTTGCCCGATGCGACGGGCTCCGCGGACTCCGGTGGCGTGCGGATCGCGTGGTGGAGTGCGGGCACCGGTGATCGGACGCTGCTCGTCGTGCCGACGTGGAACTTCGTGGATTCACGGGTGACCGCCGATCTCGTGAACGATCTGAGCGATGAGTTCCGCGTCGTCTGGTTCGACGCGCGCGGGAGCGGCCAGAGTGACCGGCGCACTGCGGCGGGCTACACCACGTTCGACCACGCTGCCGATGTTATGGCCGTCGTCGAGTCGGCCGGGATTGGCCGTATGACCATGGCCGCAGGCTCTAGCGGATGCAGCGCGATGGTGCTCGCCGCGCGACGGCTTGGCGAGCGGGTGGATGGACTGGTCTTCCTGGGGCAGAGTGTCGATCTCGATGTGACGCCGGCGACGGTGGAGGCGCCCGACAGGTTCTTCGGTCCCGCGCCGCCGGATCCGGAGGGCTTCGAGTGGTTCAACGCGGAGATCTTCCGCCGGGACTGGTCCGGGTTCCGCCAGTGGTTCTTCGAGGTGTGCTTCAACGAGCCCGGTTCGCAACCGACGCGGGATTCCGTCTTCGCGATCGCCGCGGATGCGGACGTTGAGGTGCTCATCCA
The DNA here is from genome assembly GCA_963779685.1 of uncultured Actinomycetes bacterium. Taxonomy (GTDB): domain Bacteria; phylum Actinomycetota; class Thermoleophilia; order Gaiellales; family F1-60-MAGs149; genus CAVZZG01. The sequence goes on along the minus strand of CAVZZG010000003.1, from coordinate 1,694,474 downwards.
GCAGCAACTCGACGATGCCGGCACGCCGCACGCCGAGGTCGTCGTGTCGGCGATTGCCGGGTTGACCGTCCCCGCGCTGGTCATCCACGGCAGCAACGACCTCATCGTCCCGGTGGAGGCGGCGCACCAACTGGCGGCCATGCTTCCGGCCGGCCGCCTCGCCGTGGTAGAGGGCGGCGGGCACCGGCCGGACGTCAGGTCCCCGGAGTTGGTCAACCCTCTCGTGCGCGCCTTCGTCGCCGGCCGACCGCTGCCGGACGTGCCGATGGTGACGATGTTCCTGAGCCCAGCGGAAATTCGCACGCGAATTCCCGCTAGCTCACAGTCCGAGGACGAGCGCCAGCGCTTCGTCCACCGCCCGAATCTCGTGCGCGTCGAGGCGGCCGGCGGACCGACCCAGGCGCATCGGGTCGACGACCGTTGTCTGCTCGACGAGAACTCGCGTCTCCTCGGCACCAATGGTGATCAGCGGGCGGAACGTCGCCGGTCGGGCACTGCTCGAGGTCGGCGACACGAGCACGGTGCTCAGTTCGAGGTATTCGTCTGCCTGCACGATGACCGCGTACCTCGCGCCCCGCTGCTCGTGTCCTCGCGCGTGGCCCGGCGCAGGCAGCCGGAAGACCTCGCCCCTGACCATCAGTCTGCGAGGCGCTGTGGTGCCAGCGCCGCCAGTTGTTCGCGGATGACTCGCATCTCGTCGCGATCCTCCTCGTCGGCTGCCAGTCGGCGCACCTCCTCGCGGGTTGCAGACCGTGCTCGCCGCCGAGCGGCGGCCTCACGCAGCGCGACGCGGACAGCCTCCGAATCGCTTAGACCCTCTGCGCGAATGACGTCAAGGGCCGCCTCCGAGCCATCGTCGAGCCGCACGTGGAGCGAGCGTGCCATGAAATAGATCGTAGCACGATTCGTGCTACAAATTCCCCAGCAAGGCGGCATTGAGTCGGCTGCGCACGACGTCGGGGCGGAGGTAACTACCCGCCGGAGGGCAGGTTACGTATCGGCCGCGCCGCGGCTGCTGATCAGGCGCACGCCCAAGCCGAGGGTGGCGACGAGACAGCCTTCGAACCGCGTTCGGGCCAGAGGCCCGCGGTCGAGGTCGCTACCTTCGACGATGAGGTACGGGTCGAGGCAGGACACACGAAGCCGTCCGACTTGCGACCAGTATCTGCCGCCGATCACGGCCCCGTGTAGGTCGATCACGGCCTTTCGCTCGACGAGCAGGGTGTGGCCGATCGCAAAGTCGCCGACCGGAAGCGGCGCCCACTCGATCTCGACACCAAGGCGAGTCAACTGCTGCGGCACGCCCCCGCGCCGCTCACCAAGGTCGCAGACAACGACGGTCACCAACCGACGATAGCCCGGCGAGTCAGCGCCAGACTCCCGCGCTCTGCCAATCATCTAGCGGAAATTCGCGCAGCGAAGTTCCGCAATGGACCCGAGGGGATTCGAACCCCTGGCCTCCTGGGTGCGATCCAGGCGCGCTCCCAACTGCGCCACGGGCCCTTCGCAAGCCAGTATAGCCTGGGCAGTGTTCAGGCCGCGTGGGGCAGGCTGGCGTGGACGGCCGCTTCGATCAGGGCGGTGGTCGGATCGCTGAAGCGGCAGGAGTACACGCCCGCCGTGCGTTCGAGCACGACGGCCTCGATGGCCTCGCCGGCGACGTCGACCCGGACGAGGTCGCCCAGTTCGAGCGGCGCGTAGGGCCGGAACAGGCAGCCGCCCACCGAGACGCCCTCGAGGATCCCGGGCACGCGCGTGCCCGACGGCAGACGTCGTGATCGGACGATTTCGGCGACCGCTCCGACACGGACGAGGACGTGACCGGAGGGTCGGCGGTCGGGGGGAACCACCATGCTTTCGATATCGACCCGGCGCGGCTCGCGCGCAATCCCCCGACGGGACTGGGCCGGGTGGCTCAGGCCGTGGCCGGGGCCGGTGGGGTGGCGTCTGGTTGCGGCGGCGGGGCTTCCGGAGCGGGGGTGAGCCTGGCCGAGACGAGGTGGGAGACGACCACCGCGACGATCACCAGCGGCATGAGCTCGATGCCGTCGGAGCCGAGGAAGAGGGTCGCAAGCAGGACGGCGGTGAGCGGAAGCCGGAGCATGGCGACGGTCACGGCGCCGATGCCCATGGCGACGCCGGCGATCATCTGCAGGCCGGGCAGGTGTGAGAGCGCGATGCCGCCCGCGGCGCCCAGGAACATGCCGGGAAACACCGGGCCGCCGCGGAAGCCCGACAGCGAGCCGGCGTACGCCAGGCCCTTGCAGGCGACGAGCATGACGAGCGCTCCCACGCTCCAGGTCGCCGCCTGCTGCACCAGCGGCCCGAGCGCATCCTGCCCGGAGAACAGGACGTCGGACGAGGGCCGCCCCGTGGTCTGCTCGTACAGCATCGCCAGCGCGCCGATTGCCAGCCCGACCACCGGGAGCAGGAGCACCGCGCGCCGCTCGACGTGGGCCTGCAGCATCAGGGCGCCGCGCCTGATCGCGCTCCCGAGCACCGCCGCGGCCACGCCGATGACGATCGCCCAGAGGAACTCCTGACCGGTCAGCCCGCCGGCGGCCGGCACGTCGGCGATGGCCAGGCTGAACGTGCCGAACCCCGTCCAGTTGTCGAGACCCACGAAGATCAGCGCACCCAGTCCCGCGGCCAGCAGGCCCGGGAGGAGCACGACGCCGAGCAGCCCACCACCGAGGCCGGCCACCTCCATCATGAGGAATGCCGCGGCGATCGGCGACCCCAGCAGCGTGCTGATCGCCGCGAAGCTGCCGGCGACCCCGATCACGACCGTGGCCTGCTCGGGGGCGTCGCGCTTGAGCAGGTGCACCGCCAGCACGCCCAGGCCGCTACCGATCGCGATCAGCGGCGCCTCCGGGCCGAGCACGACGCCCAGGCTGAGCGTGGCGAACGCGGCGACGACGATGCCCGGCAGGTCGATCACCCGGGTCGGGCCTCCCGCCTTCATACCCTCGGCGGGCTTGTGCCCCGCCGTGCCCGGCAGCGTCCGGATCGTGTAGGCGACGATCACCCCGGCCAGGAACAGCACCGGCAGCGGCCACCAGGCCGGTTCGCTGTCGAAGCCCAGATCCGCGGGCAGGTCGGTGAACACGAACTTCTGCGCCTGCCCGACCGCGTACAGGAAGAAGTACGCGATCACCGCCACCGGCACGCCCACGAGGCCGCCCAGCACCACCAGCGCCACGTACTTACGGCTCCGCAGCAGCTGCGCTGGGTCGGGCCCGGGCGTGTCTGCCTGACTACTCACCGGGCGTCTGCCTGCATCGCAGGCGCCATTGTGGACCAACGGCCCCCGGGACTACGTGAAGGAGACCTTCACCGGCTCGCGATCGGCTGGATCCTCGAGCTCGAAGAACTCGCGCTTCGTGAAGCCGAAGGGGCCCGCGATCATGCTGTTCGGGAAGACCTGGATCTTCGTGTTGTACGACTGCACGTTGCCGTTGTAGATGCGGCGCGCCGCGGCGATCTGGTCCTCGGTGTTGGCCAGCTCGCGCTGCAGCTCGGTGAACGACTCGGCGGCGCGCAGCTGCGGATAGGCCTCGGCGACGGCGAACAGCCCGCGCAGCGCCCCCGTCAGCACGCCCTCGGCCGCGCCGGCCTGGGCCGGGCCCTGAGACGAGGCCGTGATCGCACCGGCCCGGGCCTGGGAGACCTTCTCGAAGACCTCCTTCTCGTGGGCGGCGTAGCCCTTCACCGTCTCGACGAGGTTCGGGATCAGGTCGTGCCGGCGCTTCAGCTGGACGTCGATGCCGCTCCAGCCCTCGTCCACCTTGTTGCGCGACCCGACCATGCCGTTGTAGATCGCGACCAGCCAGATCGCGAGGATGACGACGATGACGATGACGATGATCAGGCCAGTGCTCACCGGGGCTCCAGTCGCTCCTTGACGTCCTTACACTACCGGACGCGGCGTGCGAAGGCCCGCCAGCCTGTGCACGAGCCGCACGAGCATCGGGATGCCGTCCGCCAGGGGCTCGAGGTCGATCCACTCGTCCAGCCGGTGCGCGTTGCCGCCCCGGGTCAGGCCCACCGTGACGGCGGGGATGCCCCGGCCGTAGGCGGCGTTGGCGTCGGTGGAGGCGCTGTCCTCGCGCGGCGGTCCCAGGCCGACGGCCTTGCGCGCCTCGCGAACGGTCGCGACCAGGGGATGGTCGCCGGGAATGCCGCCGCCCGGACGGCGGCCGGCGGCGGCCACCTCCGCGGTGATGTGCTCCGGGACCCGGGCGAGCGCAACCCGCACGCGTTCGGCCGCCGCTTCCAGCTCGGCGTCGTCGAGCGAGCGCAGATCGATCTCGAGCCGTGCCTCCGGCGCGATCGTGTTGACCGAGAACCCGCCTCCGGCGACGCCGACGTTGACCGCGACCGGAGCTGCAGCCTCGATCGCGGCGATGGCGGCGGCGAACATCGCGTGCAGCGCGCTCGGCCGGTCGCGGTCGCGCCACGAGTGCCCGCCGGGCCCGGCGTAGGTGGCCACGAACCGTGCCGATGCCACTCCCGCCGTCACCACGCTGTCGATGCCGTGCCCCTCGACCGCGACCAGGCACACCGCGGCCTCCCGGTCCAGGATCGCGCGGATCCCGCGCAGGTCGCCGAGCCCCTCCTCGCCGACGGTCGCGGCCAGCAGCACCGGCGTGCGGAACGCCCGCGAGCGCTGCAACGACCGCGCGAGCTCGAGCAGGCCGGCGACCGCCACCGCGTTGTCGCCGATGCCGGGCCCCAGCAGCCGCTTGCCGGATCGCCGCGGCGCCAGGGGCGTGTCGAGCGGGAAGACCGTATCGGTGTGCGCGGCCACGATCGTCGCCGGCCCCGCGCCGCCGAAGCGCACCGTCACGTTGCCGAGCTCATCCGTCGCCGGCGCGCAGCCGATCGCCACCAGCCGCCGCGCGACCTCGGCCGCCCGTGCGTCCTCGGCACCGGTCGGGGAGGGCACGGCGCAGAGCTCGAGGGTGTCTTGCAGGACGTCGGCCAGGCTCACTACGCGGCCGAGGATAGACGGCCGGTCTGCGTGAGTCGGTGGATGGCTGCGAGCTTGTTGGTCGCGTCGAGCGCCGCGACCTTGTACGCCTCGGCGAGCGTCGGGTAGTTGAAGATGCTCTCGACGAGGAAGTCGACGGTGCCGCCCAGCGCGATCACGGCCTGGCCGATGTGCACCAGCTCGGTGGCGTAGGTGCCGAAGATGTGGACGCCCAGCACCCGCCGGTCGACCGCCGAGACGAGCAGCTTCAGCATGCCGTTGCCGTCGCCGAGGATCTGGCCGCGGGCCAGCTCGCGGTAGCGCGAGACGCCGATCTCGTAGGGCACGGCCTCGTCGGTCAGCTGGTCCTCGGTCTTGCCGGCGAACGAGATCTCCGGGATGGTGTAGATGCCGATCGGCATCACCGGCGTCATGGTCGCGGTGTCGAGCCCGAAGGCGTGCGACGCGGCCAGGCGGCCCTGCTCCATCGAGGTGGCGGCCAGGCTCGGGAACCCGATCACGTCGCCGCAGGCGTAGATGTGGTCGACGGCCGTGCGGTAGTGCGCGTCCACCTCGACGCGACCACGGCTGTCGGGTGCGAGGCCGGCCTTGTCGAGGCCGAGGTCGGCCGTCGCGCCGGTGCGCCCGGCGGAGTACAGCACGGCGTCCGCCGCGATCCGCTTGCCGCTCTTGAGATGCGTGACCGCACCGCCCTCGTGACGCTCGACGGCGGTCACCTCCTCGCCGAACCGGAAGGTGACGCCGAGATCGCGCAGGTGGTACTGGAGCGCCTCGGTGATCTGGTCGTCGCAGAAGTCGAGCAGGCGGTGGCGCTGCTCGATCGACGGTCACGCGGGTGCCGAGCGCCGCGAACATGGACGCGTACTCGATGCCGATCACGCCGCCGCCGACGACCACCAGGGCGCGCGGGATGCCGCTCAGCTGGAGGATGCCGTCGGAGTCGAGGATCGTGCTCTCGTCGAACTCGACGGCGGCCGGCCGGTTCGGGCGCGTGCCGACCGCGATCACGATCTTCTCGGCCGTGGCGCGGCGCGCCTCGCTGCCGTGGGTGACGACGACGGTGTGCGGATCGGCGAACGTGGCGCTGCCGTTCAGGAGCGCGACGTGGTTGCGGGCCAGCTGGTTGCGCACCGTGTCGATCTCGCGCTGGATCACGGCCTGGGTGCGCCAGAACAGATCCTCGATGGTGATCTCGTCCTTGACCTGGTAGCTCTGGCCGTACATCGACTTCTGCGCCATGCCCGTGAGGTACATCACGGCCTCGCGCAGCGTCTTGGACGGAATCGTGCCGGTGTTCGCGCAGACGCCGCCGACCATGTTGCGCCGCTCGATCACGGCCACGCGCTTACCGAGCTTCGCCGCCTGGATCGCTGCCTTCTGGCCGGCCGGGCCGGAGCCGATCACGAGCAGGTCGTACTCGTAGGCGGGCGCGGGGCTGATCTTCCTCGGGGGGGTCACCCCGAGGGTATCGGCGTGGTGCCCGGCCGAGTTGAGCGCCGAAGCGGCGGGTCAGCCGCCGCTGGACTGCGACGCGCCGGTGTCGTCGGGCGACGACGATCCGCCGGCGAGGCCGCTGGAGCCGGGCAGCTTGATCTGCGGAGCCGGGCGAGCGCTGGTCTGCGGCGAGCTGGAGCGAACCTGCGCCCTGGCCGCCTGCGAGGCGGCGTGCTTGCGGCTGGCCCGTGGCTTCTCCTTGACGGGCTGCGCCGGGGCCGAGGCGAACTGCGTTCCTGGATTGGGCCCATGGTCACGGGGTTGCTCACGGCGCCGGACGTGGCGGCAGCGGGGGCGGCGGGCCATGCCGGTTCCGCCGCCAGCGATTGCAGTAGCGGCAGCAGGCCAAGGTACCCTGCGACCATCACACAGGCCAGGAGTCCCGACGCCAGATATCCCCGTTTTACCTTCAACTTGGAACCCGATTCAACGCTTCCTCAGTCATAATCGGCAGGAGAGGTCATCTCCTTGAGCTTCAAGTATAGACTCCGAACCTTCTTCTTTCTGCTGACAGTTCTACCACTTCTGGCGGCTGGATACGCCGTGCAGGAGGTTTTCCGCGCAAATAGGGCAACTCGTGTCGACTCCAGTCTCGCCAGCACGCTGCAGTCCTCGGTCCAGTTCTACCAGGGTTGGCGCGACCTCGCCATCGAGGTCGCCGACGCCACCGCGAGCGACAAGGCGCTGCAGGACGCCATCAACGCCGATCCCCAGGACGACGCCGCGATCGCGAAGGCCCTCGGTACCCGGGTCCTGACGCCGTTCCAGATCGCGTACGTGCGCGACGGCGTGGTCGTCGCGGGCAGCCTGCCGCCGGCGCCGGCGTTCGTGGCGACGCGCGAGATGAAGAACGCCGACTTCGTCTCGAAAGGCGAGCTCAAGGTCGGCTTCCCGCTCGACGGCAAGGTCGCCGGCCGGCCTGTCGACCAGCGACGTCGCCGTCGGGTTCCTGAGCGGCGCGAACGTCACCACCCAGGACGGATCGAAACCGGCCACGCTGCCGCTGGCCCACGACGTGACGGCGTTCGACGCCATGGTCGGCGGTCAGCGCGTGCGCATGCTCGCGCGATCGCTGGTCGACAGCACGCCGGCCGCGTCGGTGGTGGCGCTGTACCCCCGTGCGCAACTGGACGCGGCGACCACCGACGTCCGCGAGAAGGTCGCCATCGCGATCGGCATCGTGCTGGTCATGATCCTCGTGCTGGCCGAGCTGCTGGTGCGCTCGATCACCGGTCAGGTCGGCCTGTTCGCGCGGCGTGCAAAGGAGGTCGGCGAGGGGAACTTCGCGGGCGACCTGCCGGTGCACGGCAACGACGAGTTCGCCCAGTTCGCGCGGGCGTTCAACGCCATGGCGCACGAGCTCGACCAGCGTATCGACGAGCTGGAGTCGGAGCGCCGGCGAGTGCAGGAGGCAGTGGCCCGGTTCGGGACGGCGCTCGAGGCGACCCACGACGTGTCGAAGCTGCTCCAGATCGTGATCGAGTCGGCCATGGAGGCGGTCGGCGCGCGCGGCGGCCGGGTCGTGATCGTGGACGAGCAGACGGGCGCGCTGGTCGAGCACCGGCGGCTCGGGAGCGCCGTCGAAGCGACCGAGTCCACGCTGCCGGCCCGGGTGGTGCTGGGCGAGGGCGTCGAGGGGCTCGCGGCCCACACCGGTCGTCCGGCGCTCCAGAACGAGCCCGTGCCGGTGCTGTCGGTGCCGCTGCAGACCGCCCAGGCCGTGATCGGGCTCCTGACGCTGATCGACCCGCGCCGGGGAGCCTTCGAGGACGAGGACGGCGGCACCCTGCAGGCGCTGGCGTCGCAGGGCGCGATCGCGATCGAGAACGCCCGCATGCACCGGCTGATCACCAAGCAGGCCTCGACCGACGGCCTCACCGGCCTGGCGAACCACCGCGAGTTCCAGGATCAACTGCGGCGCGAGGTCGAACGCGCGCAGCGGTTCAACCTGCCGCTGTCGCTGATGCTGATCGACCTCGACGACTTCAAGCTGATCAACGACCGCTTCGGCCACCTCACCGGCGACTCCGTGCTGCGGGTGCTGTCGCAGATCCTGAAGGGCGCCATCCGCGAGATCGACTGCGCAGCCCGCTACGGCGGCGAGGAGTTCGCGATCATCCTGCCGGGCACGACCGCGGAGGGCGCAGCGCGGCTCGGCGAGCGCGTCCGCATGGCCATCGCCGAGCGCCCGGTGCGCCACGGCGACGATCGCGTCGTCAGCGTGACGGCGTCGTTCGGGATCGCCACGATGCCAAACGACGGGTCGACCCAGGTCGAGCTGGTCTCGGCGGCCGATGCCGCCATGTACCAGGCCAAGCGTGCGGGCAAGAACCGGATCGTGATCGCCTCGGCGACGGCCGAGCACCCCGGCTGAGGGCCGGGCGGGGCCGGATCCGCCTGCTCCTGACGGAACTTTCTGACGAAGTTGTAGTGGACAGCCACCCCGCTTCGGGTGGTAAAGTAGACCCGCCCTGGAGGGGCAGTCCAAGTTGGAGGTGCTATGACCGTGGGCAAATCGCTATTCGCCTCGGTGATCGAAGACCACCTTGCACTCAAACGGCGGAACGCGCCGCTCGAGCCCGCAATGCCGCTCGAGCAGTTCATCCCGCCGGATCCATTCGAGAATCACGCGCTCTTCAAGTCGGAGTACCAGGCTCGCCTCGAAGAGGAGGAGACCGGGGAGCATCCGGCTGTCGCACTGGATTGGCCCAGCGCGACGGAAGATGGCGAGCTGGAGGAGGCCTGGCTCGACCGTCAGCAGTGCGCGGATTTCAACTGGGGCGACTAGTCCCGCACCGGGCCCCGTCGGCGCATCACGCGCGCTCGGGGTAGGAGGAGGTTTACCGCCGCCCCGTCACGAGACGGGGCGGCGGTCGTTTCTCGTCCTGGCACAATGGGCGCAGAGGGGCCTTAGCTCAGCTGGGAGAGCGCCTGCCTTGCACGCAGGAGGTCACCGGTTCGATCCCGGTAGGCTCCATGCGGAACTCCGCTGGAGTTCCGCTAGGGGTTTCGGCCCGTCGTGACCCCTGAGGGTCACCCGAGGGTCACTCGCGCTCACGGATTGACCGGCCGCCCGCCACCCTAGGGCCCGTACGCTTCCTCATGCGCCTCGCGATGGGGCGGCCGAGGAACTGCAACGGAGGACCAACGATGAGCAGAGCGATCCGGATCCTGATAGGCGCCATCCTGATCGGCATGGTGGTGGCCATGGCCCGCCAGTTCGGGCCGAGGGCATACGAGGCGTGCCGGGCGGGCTGCGGCTCGGCGAGCACCGACGAGCCGGGCGATGTCGCGGACATGGCTGGCGAGATGGCCGGCGACGTGGCGGCCGGTGTCAGCCCCGACGCCGCGATCTGAAGCGAGGGCTCTACCCCGTGGGAGGCCAACCTCCAGTGGTAGGATAGCCCATGGCGTGAGCGTTGGTTGCGCGTCGTGCGTCGCCCTTGCCCGTTCGATGGCAGCGGGGTCGCGCACCGTGTGGGTGGCCGTGAGGTCACGCCCTCGCCACGCAAGGATCGGGCGGCACTCGCCGAGAAACCGGACGGAGGTCTGCAGTGGCCGAAGAGAAGCACCCGAAACCGTCCGTCGCGCCCGCCTTGAAGGGCGGCCAGGACAAGAATCCGATGCTCAGCCAGAAGCGCAAGAAGGCCAAGAAGGTCTCGCGCGGGAAATAGGCCGCGGGTGGCCCTGGAGCCGCCGAGAGTCGTCGGGCGTCGCCCGGGCCGGCGACCCGCTCACCTCACGGGCGGAGGCCGTCGACGCCCTTCCGCCAGGCACCGTCGAGGTCGGCACCGGGCGGGAAGCGGCCGGCCAGTTCGAGCATGACCATGCCGTGCGCGAAGGCGTAGGCCGCCCGCGCGAGATCGCCGTCGCCGGCACAGGCCGCCACCAGGATCGCGGCGGGACGCTCCTCGAGACCCGGCGCCAGGCGGTCGCGCGGGAGCGGCCGGTCCATCGTCAGCCGGTACAGGTGGGGGTGCTCGAGCGCCCACTGGCGGTAGGCGGATGCGAGCGACGCGAGCTGGTCGTCCGCGCCGGCGACGGCGGCCTCGAAGACGTCGCCGACCTCGTCGAGCCCGTCGGCGACGAGGGCGATCTCGAGCGCCTCCTTGTCGGGCAGGTGCTTGTACAGCGAGGGGGCCCGGATGCCAAGTTCCGCCGCGACCGCTCGCATCGAGAGCGACGCCGGGCCGCCCCGCTCGAGCAGGGTGCGGGCCGCCGCGACGATCTCTCTCGCGCGAGGCGTGAGCGGCTCAGCGCTGGCGGCCATCGGCGGTCCTGAGTCCGTAGCCGACCGCGCGATCGAGGGCGATGTGGAAGGCCCAGACCAGCGCGCCGACGATCAGGTTGCTGGGGACGACGCCGGTCAGGGCGAGCAACGCGAGCAGCGCGGGCATGGCCGGGCGGTGGAGCAGGTTGTACAGCGGAACCGCTCGCGGGCTCATCTGGCCCCGCTCGACACCGCCGTCGAGGCTCAGCAGGAATGCCGCGTCCGGGCCGAGGCCGAAGGCCGCGAGCTGCCACCAGCCCGGCGAGCCGTGAGCGTAGGCGACGACGATGGCGGCGAGCAGGGCGGCGGCGGCGAGGGCGGCGGGCAGGCGGTTGAGGGCGAGTGCGTGCGTTCGGGGGTTCATGGAATCTCCTTGGCTAACGGTGTTAGCTGATAGTAGGCTAACGGTGTTAGCTTGTCAAGGTGGCTATTTTGTTGGTGTTATCATTCGAATTATGACAAGATCAATTCAGGTGTGATGGTGCGCGAACTCACTGCCGACCTCCGCTGCATCGTCGACCTCCGCCGAGCGATGCGGTCACTGGCCCCTATCGAACGAGAGCGTGTCGGCCGCGTTGCTGCCGTACTGCGTGCGCGGGTCGGGTCGGCGGTGTCGAAGGCGGTCGCCGCAGAGCTGCTCGGAGTCAGCGTCCAGGCGTTGGATCGCCGGATCAAGGCAGGCGATGTGGCGCCCGCCGCCCGTCCCACGTCGACCCGGCAGGCGGTCGACGCCGAGTCGCTGCTTCGGATCGCGGAGGTCGCCGCCGACCTTCGCGAGCTCGACCTTGCGGGTTCGCGTCGGGTTGTCTCCGGTGCAGCGCGGCGGCTGGAGCGGCAGGGACGCCTGTCGCGTGTCCGAACCGTCAACAGCTCTGCCGGTGAGCTCCGAGCGAGTTACGAAGGGACGACCGGTGTCGAGCGGGTCGCGGAGGTCGCGGCGCTGAGCGAGGCGTTGGGCATCATCGCCGCTGCCGGCCGCGAGTGGGAACGGCATCCTCGGTGAATGGTCGCCCGCTCCGGATGTTCGAGTTGCTCGCCGCGCTCGCCGACGCGGGGGTCGACTTCGTCGTGATCGGCGGCGTCGCGGTCGGCTTCCACGGCTACGTGAGGGCGACGAAGGACGTCGACGTGATCCCGGCACCCGATCCCGCCAATCTCGAACGCCTCTGGGAGGTGCTGGTGGTGATCGAGGCGTCCCCGACGGCCTTCGACGTGGTCACCGCCGACGAGCTCCCGGTCGCGTTCTCCCGGGAGGCGCTGGTCGAGCGCGGGGGAAACTGGCTGCTCCACACTCGCCTCGGCCGGCTCGACGTGATGCAGTGGGTCGCGGGGGTCGACGCGTACGAGGCGCTGGCGGCGACCGCCGTGAGGGTGACGTTGCCCGAGGTCGGGGCCGAGATCGCCTTCGCGGGCCGCGAGCAGCTGCTCGCGATGAAGACGGCGGCCGGCCGCGACCAGGACCTCGCCGACATCGCGGCGCTGAGGTCGATCGGCGACCGGCCGGGCTGACGGCATCGGCGGTAGAATCGGCGGCATGTTCAGACGCTGGCGACCGGGACCGTACGAGCAGATGTGCCAGGAGTTCCACTGGGACGTGCCGGGGCACTACAACATCGCCGCGGACGTCATGGACAAGCACGACCCGGCCGGGCTGGCGATGCTCTGGGAGGACTGGCAGGGCAACGAGCGCAGGCTCACGTTCGGCGACATGCAGTCGCTCACGAACCGCACGGCGAACGCGCTGCGGGCCGCGGGGATCGCCCAGGGCGATCGCGTGGCGGTGATGCTGCCGCCGTTGCCGGAGGCTGCGGCGACGTTCCTGGCGTCGTACAAGATCGGGGCCATCCTGCTGTCGCTGTCGATCCTCTACGGCGACGACGCGATCGTCCACCGGCTCCGCGACTGCGGCGCGAAGGTGATCGTCACCGACGACGCCAACCGCGACCGGGTCGACCGCCTCCGCGGCGAACTGCCCGACCTCGCGCACGTGCTGGTCGTCGACGGCGAGTTCGGGCGAGCCGTGGCAGAGGCGCCCGACGCCTGCCAGACGCTCGACACGCCGGCCGACCAGGCCGCGCAGATCTACTACACGTCCGGCACCACCGGCCTGGCCAAGGGCATCGTCCACGCCCACCGCTACCTGCTGGCGCACAACGAGTTCGAGTACTCCCACGACGTGCGCAGCGACGAGGTCTTCCACTCCACCGGCGAGTGGGCGTGGATCGCGGGCATCGTGCCCGGCATCCTCGGGCCGTGGCGGTTCGGCGCGCCGATCGCGGTGTTTCAGCGCAAGGGTGGCTACGACCCCGACCAGACGCTCTACATGCTCCAGAAGTACCGGCGTCGGCAACCTCTTCGCAACCCCGACCGCGCTCCGGGCGATGGCGGCGACCGGCGATGTCGCCTCGCGCTTCCCGGACGTGAAGCTGCGCCTCGCCTGCGTCGCCGGCGAGCCGTGCAACCCCGAGGTGATCCGGTGGTTCCAGGGTCAGTTCGGGGTGACGCTGCTCGACTTCTACGGCCTGTCCGAGAGCTACCCGCTGTGCTCGAACTTCCCGACCATGGAGGTCCGCCCTGGATCGATGGGGCGGCCGATGCCGGGCTGGGACGTTGCGCTGCTCGACGACGACGATCGTGCCGTGGCGCAGGGCGAGACCGGGGAGATCTGCCTTCGCGCGAACTCCAACCCGCACTATCCGCTCGGGTACTGGGGCCGACCGGAGGACAGCGTCGACGTGTTCGGCGGCGACTGGTTCCACACCAAGGACGTCGCCCGCCAGGACGAGGACGGCTACGTCTGGTACGAGGGACGCAACGACGACGTGATCATCTCGGCCGGCTACCGCATCGGCCCGTTCGAGGTCGAGTCCGCGATCGTCGCGCATCCCAGCGTGATCGAGGCCGCCGCCGTGGCCGCGCCCGACGCCAGCCCGCGGGCACATCGTCAAGGCCTTCGTCCGGCTCCTGCCCGGCGTCGAGCCCTCCGACGCGCTCGCCACCGAGCTCAAGGCGTTCGTCCGCGAGCACCTCTCGGCCTACGCCTACCCGCGCGAGATCGAGTTCGTCGACGACCTGCCGAAGACCCTCACCGGCAAGATCCGCCGCATCGAGCTCCGCCAGCGCGAGGCCGAGCGCGCGGCCTCCGCGGACGACCCGCAGTAATCAGGTCATTTCGGGGGCAGCGTGGCGACGAAGGCGGTCGCCCGGCCGACCCACGAGCTGAGTCCGTCGTCCGTGGCGGTGCCGGCGGGTTCGACGTAGACCATGGTGCGCATGGGTCGGCCCGTGAAGTCCATGGGCGCGACGTGGGGCTCGCCGCGGGCGGCATCGGCGCCTGACTCTCCGAGACGGACCATCAGCTGGTCGCCGACGATGCCGACGGTCATGTTGCCGTTGATCATGAACGCGACGCCGCCGAACATCTGCTGCTCGCGGACGTTCGCCTGGTCGGCCAGTGCGGTCCTGATGCGCCCCGCCAGATGCTCGTCGTACGCCATGGCTGCACAGCGTACGCCACGTCCGGCCGAATAGGCCGTCCGGCCCGGGCCGGACGGCCCGGCCCGGGCGCGGTATGGACGGCCGCAGGCAACGCACCCAGGCTGGAGTGTGCATGTACGTCCGCGCCAGCATCGTGCTGCCCGAGACACCCGCCGACGAGCTCGACCGGTTCCGGGAGGAACTCGCGCGCCGCGGTGCCGACGGCGTGATGGCGGTGACGGATGACGATGGCACCACCCGGGTGGCCTGCCGCGTCTGGCTCTCGAGCATCCTCGATCCCTACGCCGCGGCGTACGACGCCGTCACGGAGGCGGTCAGCGCCGCCGGTCTGCCAGGTGCGCGGGTGACGATCGGGTGACCCGCCAGAGCTGTGCCCGGCCGCATGTGTCCCACGGGAGACAGGCTCGTTTGCCCCGTTGCGGCCGGGCGCGCACACCCTAGCGCGCCGGGTGCCCCGCGGTGAGGTGGCTCAGGCCGAGACGGCGAGCGCCCGCTGGCGGGCCGGCCGGGCCTCGAGCCGGTCGATGTACGCGCGGATGGCCGGCGACTCCGTGCCGAGGTCGTTCATGCGGGCGAAGATCAGCATCGCGCCGACCGTCAGGTCGGCGATGGAGAACGCGCCACCGACGAGCCAGCCGTCGCCCGCGATCGCCGTCTCGATCACCGCGCACGCCTCCGCGTACGCCGCCAGGCCCTTGTCGACGATCTCCTGGATGGTGCCGCTCTCGCGCCACAACTGGTGTGCGGCCTGGATCATCGGCGCCTCGAGCTCGGTGGCCGCGAACACGCACCACTGGTACTGCAGCGCCCGGGCGTGCGAGCCCGGCGCCGCGATCAGCTCGGCCTCGGGATGGAGGTCGGCGATGTGCAGGCACAGCGCCAGCGACTCGAAGATCGGCCCCTCGTCGTCCGTCACCACGGGCGAGCGACCCAGCGGGTGCAGCGCCCGGTACCACGGCTCGCTCTTCTGCTCGCGGGAGATGATGGTGACGTCGTAGTCCGCGCCGGCCTCCTCGAGCATCCAGAGGACCCGGGTCGACCGAGAGCGGTGCTGGTGGTAGACATGCATGGCCGGAGCGTACCGCCGCGGCCCGCCTCCAGCTAGCCCGGGTTCGTCGGGAAGCGTGCCCGCGGCGTGCCCGCGGGCGCCCGGTCAGGGCGCGGCGCAGAGCCGCAGGCAAGGCGACGCCTTGCCAAGGCGCCGCGACGCGAAGCGCACCGACTCGGTGACAGGCCCGCCGCCGCAGGTGGCGGGCCGAAACCGTGGCGGGTAGCAGCCTGACCAGCGATTCGTGGGTGCGACGCCCGCGATTCCTGACGAATACGGGCTACGGTGAGTCGGAGGGGTTCCGGAAAATCCCTGCACCCGCTACACTCTTGCTCCCCCGGCAGGTCATGGTCACCCACATCGAACATGCGACGCGCTGCGCGTTGTGCAAGCGGAGCCTCCTCGTCGGCGAGCAGGCGCGCACGTTCACGGACCCCCGCACGCGCGGCGTGCACACGGTCTGCCCGCTCTGCACCACCCGCGCGGCCCGGGCGGGCTGGGAGATGGTCGGCGAGTCGGAGGCACGGCGACCGATTCCGGTCCAGGTCGACAACGTCGTCGACCACGAGCGCCTCGTCATGCGACTGCAGACCGATCTGCGCCGCCTCGAGTCGAACGTCGACGGCACCCGCAGCGAGCTCGACGAGGCCCGCGCCTCGCATGCCGCGCAGCAGCAGCGGATCGACGGACTGCTCGCCGAGCTCTCCGAGGCCCGTCGTCACGCCACCCTGCTCGAAGGGGAGATCGAGGCCCGCGATCAGCGACTGCGCGAGTCCGACCGGCGGCTCGAGGAGGCGCAGGCCAGCCAGGACCTGCTGCTCCGCGCGCGTCGCCGAGAGGCCGACGCGGCCTACATGTGCGGCATCGCGGCCGAGGTCTTCAACCGCTCACCGCACCTGGGCACCGTGCTCGCAGCGCGCGACGGCCGCGGCGAACCGAAGGTGCGGATCGGCGTCGACGGCTCGGGCCTGCCCCGGCCGGTGCGGATCGTCTTCGCCTGGCCCGAGGCGAGCCGCTCCTACCGCGTCACCTGCGATCTCGTCGCCCGCCTCTTCGATGTCGAAGACCTGGCCCTGGGCGGCGTCCAGGCGGGGGTGCCGGCGTTCGAGCCGAACGCCGCTCTCCGCGACGACCGCCTGCAGCTCCTCACCTGAGGGCTACGGCTCGGCGAGTGCCAGCGCGCGGCGTCGCCTCCGGCGCCGGGACAGCGGCCTGACCAGGAGCATGCCGGCGGCGAAGCCGCCGATGTGGGCGAAGTAGGCGATGCCGCCCTGATCCGGTCCCGCCAGCGCCACCGAACCGCTCACGATCTGGAGGCCGAACCAGCTCAGGAGCACGATCACGGCCGGGATCTCGCGGAGGTACACACCGAGGATGAGCGGGACGGCGGTCAGCACGCGGGCCCGCGGGTGCAGCAATAGGTAGCCGCCCAGGACGCCTGCGATGGCGCCGCTCGCGCCGATGTTGACCACCTCCGCCGAGGTGTCGGTGGCGAACTGCGCCAGCGTGGCCGCGAGGCCGCACATCAGGTAGAACAGCAGGAACACGACGTGCCCCAGTGCGTCCTCGACGTTGTTGCCGAACACCCAGAGGAACAGCATGTTGCCGATGATGTGCAGCCATCCGCCGTGCATGAACATCGCGGTCACGAGCGTCAGCCAGACGGATGGGCGGGAGACGCGCACCGGCACGGTGTCGGCCGTGTGGAACGCGACCGCCTCGCCGTAGCCGGGCCGCGTGCACGACGAGGCGAGCTCGCACGGCACGAACCCGTAGCCGAGCGTGATCGCGTCGAAGCCGGAGATCTGCACCGTGCCGGGCCCGTCCCACCGCCGCATCGACCGCGGCTCCTGCACGATCGAGTACAGGAACACCGCGACGTTCACGACGATGATCGCGATCGTCACGTACGCTCGCGTCTGCCCCCGGACGTCGTCGCGGAGCGGGATCACGCGCCGCGGAGCCGTCGCAGTGGCGCGCCCTGCGACCACGCGGTGGGGCTGCCCGGCGCCCACCGGATGCCGGGGGCGCGCGCGATGCGCTCCCGGGCGTACAGCTCGGCGGCCCGGGCCGGCGAGATGCCCCGCTCGACGGCGAGGGCGAAGATCCGGCGCGGTCGTCTGCTCGATGCCGCGCGTGCGCGCCTCGGCGCGGCCGCGGTCGTACCCGGTGAACTCCCCGGCGATGTTGATGATGCCGCCCGCGTTGACCACGAAGTCCGGCGCGTACAGGATCCCCCGCGAGGCCAGCTCGTCGCCGTCCTCGATCGTCAGCAGCTGGTTGTTGGCCGCGCCGGCGACGATCCGGCACTGCAACAGCGGGATCGTGACGGGTGTCAGCACCGCGCCCAGCGCGCACGGCGCGAGCACGTCGCACGGCGTCCGCATGATCTCGTCCGGCCCCACCGCCGCGACGCCCAGTTCGGCCACCAGGCGGTCGACGCCGGCCCGGTCGAGGTCGGCGACCGTGACCCGCGCTCCCGCCGCCACCAGGAGACGCGCCAGGTGGGAGCCGACGTGGCCGGTGCCCTGCAGGGCGACGGTGCGGCCGCGCGGATCGGGATCGCCGTACACCGCGGCCAGCGCGGCCCGGATCCCCGCCAGCACGCCGATGGCCGTCATCGGAGAGGGGTCGCCCGAGCCGCCCTGCGCCTCGTCGACGCCCGTCACCCAGGGTGTCTCGAGCGCGATCCAGTCCATGTCCTGCTGGGTTGCGCCGACGTCCTCGGCGGCGATGTAGCGACCGCCCAGCTCGTCGATCGCGCGCCCGAGCGCCCGCAGCAGGGGCTCGGTACGGACCTGCCCGGGATCGACCATCACGACCGCCTTGCCGCCGCCCTGATCGAGGTCGGCCGCCGCGGCCTTGTACGACATCGCCTCGCTCAGCCGTAGTGCGTCGTGCACGGCCTCGTCCTCGGATCCGTAGTGCCAGAAGCGCACCCCGCCGAGGGCCGGGCCCAGCGCGGTCGAGTGGACGGCGATGATCGCGCGCAGCCCCGTCGGGCGGTCGTTCACGAGCACCACCTGCTCGTGACCGCGCTCCGCCATCTCCGAAAGGACCGCCACGCGCTGAGTGTAGGGCCTCGCCTTCGTCTACGGTGCGAGGTGTGCTGACGGCAGTCTCAGGTGCCGTCCGGGGTCAGCGGACCCCGGCCGAGCTGTTCGACGCCGCGCTCTCGGCGATCTGGGACGCGGTCGGGCGCGAGGCCTGCGGGGTCGCGTTGTTCGTGGCCGGGGAGGAGCGCCTCTGGCTGGAGGCGCAGGTGGGCTACAACGCGGTCGTCCACACCATCGGCCTCGACACCGGCGTGTACGGACGGGCGGTGCGCGACGGCGTCGTGCAGGCCGTCGCCGACCCCACTGCCGATCCGGACTACCGGCCGGTGATGGACGGCGTTTCGGGCCTGATCGCGGTTCCGTTCCAGCTCGGCCCGCGGCGGGCCCTGCTCGGGCTGGAGCTGTTCGGTCCGCCCCTCGAGCCGGCACTCGTGACATCGCTCAGCGAGGCCGCGGCGCTGATCGCCGGCGCCTACGCGGAGCTGTCGCCGCGCGCGCGGACGTCCAGCCCGACGACGCGCCTCTCGCGGGCGCTGGTGCGGATCGCCGCCCAGGACGACCCCGCTCGCGTCGCCGAACTCGCTTTGCGCTCGGTCGGCGAGGTGCTCGGCCTCGAGTCGCTCGAGGCCTTCACCGGTGCCCCGGACGAGCTCGTCCGCCTGGCGGTGTGGCAGCAGTCGCACCGTGCGCCGCCGGGACCGTCGCCCGACGCGGTGCGGGCGGCGGCAACGCGGCTCGGCTGGGAGACCGGGTACGTCACTGACGGCCCGCTGCCGCTCGTCGTGATCCCGCTTCGTGCCGGCTCGGAGCTGCTCGGCCTGATGGCCGGCCACGGGCCGGTCACCGACCGACTCGACGAGGCCGAGCTGATCGCGGCCCACACCGCGACCGCCATCGGCAACCTCCTGCGCTACCAGTCGATGGTCGACCTCTCCCTCACCGACGCGCTCACCGGCCTGCCGAACCACCGCCGGTTCCACGAGGACGGCGCGGCCCTGATCGAGGCGACCGCCGGCGAGCCCGATGCTGCCTTTGCGCTCGTGGTGGCCGATCTCGACAACTTCAAGGATCTCAACGACCGCCGCGGCCACGTCGCCGGCGACGAGGCGCTGCGGCTCGTGGGCCAGATGCTCGCCGCGGGCGTGCGGCCCGACGACCGCGCCTACCGCCTCGGCGGCGAGGAGTTCGCGCTGTTGCTGCCCGCGACGACGAAGCGCAACGCACGCACCGTCTGCCGGCGGCTCCAGCGGGCGATGGCGGCCATCGACCTGCAGGGCTGGCGTCTGACGCAGTCGATGGGCGTCGCGTCGTATCCGGCCGACGGCGGGTCGGTGCGCGACCTGCTGGTGGCGGCGGACGCCGCCCTGTACGAGGCCAAGCGCACGGGCAAGGATCGCATCACCCTGGCCTCCGACCGGCTCGTCGCGCGCCGCACCCAGGGCGACCTGATGTCGGCCCGGGGGCGTCGCTCCTTCGAGCAGATGGGCCACCTGCGAAGCCTCGCCTCCCGGCTCGCCGGCGCGCGCTCGACGCAGGCGGTCGCGGAGACCGTGCTCGACGAGCTCGCGATCGCCGTCCCGTACGACGCCGCGGTGGTGTCCGTCGGGGAGACGCCGTTGCGGGTGTGGCGCGGCGAGGTGCCGGACGCCGGACGCGGGGTGCTCGAGGCGACGGCAGAGCGGACGACGCGGTCACGCCGCCCGTTGCTCGTGGACGACCTCGACGCCGGCGGCCTCAGCGGGGCCCTGGCGACGCCGTTGATGGCGGGAGACCGCGGCGATCGGGGCGATCGTGATCGCGGCCGTCGTGCCGTCGAGCTACGACCGCGACGACCAGCGGCTGCTCGAGGTGATCGCGCACGTCACCGGGCTCGCCTGCGAGAACCTCCGCCTGCTCGAGCGCGTCATGACCCGGGGCGCCTGAGCGGCGGCGCCAGCACGCGGACGAGCGAGTCGTACAGGTCGTCGTCGTCCTCGCTGATGGCACTCTCGGTGGTCGCCTTCACCGGCGGGAGCCTCGGCAGCATCCGCAGCGCGCTCTCGTGGAACAGCAAGGGCGCGGCATCGACCCGCTCGCAGTGGGTCACCTCTCCGAACAGCACCTCGTGGTCGCCGGCGACCATGACGCTGTAGGTGTCGCACACCAGCAGCGCGAGCCAGTCGTCGAGAATCGGCACCCCGGAGGCGTCGAGCGTGTACGGCACCGCGTCGAACCGCACGGCGTCGCGGCCGACGAAGGCGCGGGCGTGCTCGACCTGGTCGTGGCGGAGGATGTGGATCGCGAACCGGCCGGAGCGCTTAGCGCCCTCGGCGGTGCGGGCGTGGCGCTGGCAGCAGACCAGCACGATCGGCGGGTCGAGCGAGACGCTCGTGAACGAGTTGGCGGCCATCCCGCACAGCTGGCCGTCCATCTGCGAGGTGACGATGGTGACGCCGGTCGGGTAGGACGCCATCACCTGGCGCAGTACGCCGGCATCGACCCCGGCGGGATCGGTCACGTCGGGGCGCCCTTCTCGGGGCGCAGGTTCCACTGGCGCGTCAGGTGCTGCACCTGACGCCAGTGGCGGCGGCGCACGAACGGCCGGATCACGCCGAACCAGAGTGCCATCACCCCAGGCACCATGAAGAGCAGCTGCTGCGGGTTGGTCAGGATCACGTACAGCATGAACCCGGCGAAGACGGCGGCCGAGCCGTATCCGACCAGCCGGTAGCGCCGGTCGAGGCGCTGGATCCGCCCGTAGTCCTCCGCCGGAATCGAGGCCGTCGACCAGGTCCGGCCGCACGTGCAGGTGTACTGCTCGCCGTAGTCGACGCGACGCACCTCGCCGCAGTCGCAGGTGACCGTGATCTTGGGGGAGGAGAGCCTCACCCGGGCATTGTCCGGGCAGCTCGTCCCGGGATCAAGATGTGCGAACCGAGCACCTCCATGCGTCCGGCATGTGGACGGGCCGCTTGACACCGGAGGGCAGAGCCGGTTCTATCTCGCTATCCGCCCGGGAGGGGCGGGCCACCGCCGGAGGAGGAACGCCCGTGGCTACGGCTGTAGTTGACGATCGAGAGCTGATCAAGGCCATGCGCTGGTACGACGGGTTCGTGATCGCCATGTCGAACCCGACCTTCCTCATCACCGCCCTCGGCGGCTCGGTCGCGACGCTCGGAGGCTGGGGCGCGATCATCTGCTGGGGCATCTCGATCGTCGCCGGTGGCCTCCACAACAACCTCTACGCCGAGCTCGCCGCGATGTTCCCGAAGCTGTCCGGCGGAGTCGCGATCTTCGGCCACGAGGCCTGGAAGCGATACACCACCCTGGTCGGGCCGGTTTCAGCGGTCGGCTACTGGATCGGCTGGTCGGTCGTGCTCTCGATCAGCGGCGCGATCGTCGGGTACCTCCTGCAGGCCCAGTTCTTCGCCGATGCGACGTGGGGCACGACGACGACGAGCCTGATCGCCGGCCTCGACTTCAACTCGAACCCGGCCATCTGGGTTGGCGCAGTCATCATCGTCGGGATCTGGGTCGCCAACGTCTTCGGCGTCCGGCCGGCCGTCTGGACCGGGTACGTGACGGCCGCCGCGCTCTCGATCCCGCTCTTCCTGGTGATGCTCGCGCCGCTCTACAGCAGCGACTTCAGCACCAGCAACCTCCACGACAACATCAACTGGAGCTCGACCGGCGACACCGGGTGGCACCTCGTGATCACGTGGCTGTACCTGATGTGCTGGTCGTCCTACGGCTTCGAGTGCTGCGCGACCTTCGCGCCCGAATACGTCGATCCGGCGAGGGACACCGCCAAGGCGCTGCGGGCCGCGGCGGTCTTCTCCATCTTCACGTACGTCCTGTTCCCGCTCGGCGCCGTCGGCGTCTACGGCGACACCAACATCACGTTCGACAACGCCCTCACCTTCTACGCGGACCTCTTCGACCAACTGTTCGGGCACACGGCCGCCAACATGCTCGTGATCCTGCTCTGCATCGGCATCGTGCTGTCGATGAACGCGGCCACGATGGACGGCTCCCGCGCGCTCTACGGCATCTCCAAGGACGGGATGACGATCAAGTGGCTCGGGAAGCTCAACAAGAACCTCGTGCCTGGCAACGCGATGACCCTCGACGCGGTCCTGAACCTCGTGCTGCTGTTCGTCGCCATCGGGACGCTCGCGGGTGGTGGCTACCTGAAGGTGCTCGCGGTCTCGAACCTCGGCTACGTGCTCTCGCACATCTTCGCGGTGTCGGGCTTCCTCCTGCTGCGGAAGGATCGCCCGCACGCGGATCGGCCGATCCGCTTGCACAATGCGTGGGTGGGCGTGGCCGTGCTCGTGCTGATCTACGACATCGTGCTGGTCGGGATCGGCTCGTGGTCGTTCAGCCTCACCGGGTATCCCGGCGGCTCGTCGACCTTCGTCATGGGTCTGGCCGTGCTGGTGATCGCGCTGCTGCTCTACGTCTACCGCACGCTGGTCGAGGACAAGGTCCCGTGGCGCTGGAGCATCCCGCCCTCCGACGACCACGCTGACGCGCCAGTCGCGTAGGGGTGGGGGGCACCGTTCGGGACACGGTCCCGAACGGTGCCCCCGGCCTACTCGCCGGCTTCGGCCAGCAGCTTGGCGGCGAACTCGCGCTTCTCGGCGGCCGAGAGGAGACACGCATGGCTGAGAATCACGGGCGTCGCCCGGCGGCGCTGGCGGCGATCGGCGACACGCCGATCGTGCAGCTGCTCGACTGGCGGGCTCCGGCGGCCTGCGCGCGCAGACGGTCCCCGGCGGCTCGACGGTTCGTCGCTCGCCTTCGCGATCCTGGCCGACGTCTGACGCGGTCGCTCCGCCGAGGCCGCGATGCGCGCGCCGTGCGGCTCTCGCCGATGCGACGGACGTCGAGGCGCTCGCGGGCAGCTGCCGGCTTCGGCAGCGTCGCGCTGGAGCAGGTGGTCGGCGAGTTCCGCTGGCCCTCGATGCGTCGCGTTCGTCGCGCGGCTCGGCTGCTCGGCGTCGAGCTGCGGCGCTTGCGCGAACGCGCCGGCGACCGCCGCGGTCGACCGGCGCGTCGCGGCTGTCGCGGACGCGCGACCGCGCGGTGCGCGGCCGACGCGGCCGAGGTGGCCCGTCGCGCCGCGCGCGAGGAGGCATCTGCGTCAGGCCCGCTCCAGCGGCGCGACGCGGCGCTGGCTGACCTCGCCGCGCTTCGGCCAGCAGCCTGCGCGGCGAACTCGCGCTTCTCGGCGGCCGAGAGCTTCTTCGTCTCGTTGGTGATCGAGCGCCAGTTGACGACCTGGTTCCAGTAGTCGAGCGACTCGATGCCGAGCAGGGCGGTCTTGCCGACGAACTGGCGCAGCACCTCGTTGGTGGGGCCCATCACCCAGCCGGCCTTGCCGTCGCGAAGGTAGCGCTCGAGCTGCAGCGGCTCGCGCTTGAAGCCGGAGCCGCCGGTGCAGTGGAGCATCTTGTCGACGACGTGGGCGACGTTCTTGGCGGCGGCGAACTTGAGCTGCCAGAGCCAGTGCAGGTAGTTGCCGCGGGCGTACTCGCCGGGCGCCAGCTGCTTCTGGCCGTTGTCGGTGGCCTCGTCCAGGGCCATCGCCAGCGAGTACTGCATGGTGCGGATGGCGTTGGTGTCGATCACGGCCTCGCCGACGGCGTCCTGGATCGTCGGGTAGTCGCAGACGCGCAGTGCCGACGTCCTTGTGGGTCTTCCGGGTCGTGTGCCGGATGGCGATGTCGATCGCGCCCAGCGAGATGCCGTTCCAGCACGACGACGACGAGAGCAGGAAGAACGGGTCGACCGCCTCGTCGTTCGACCAGGCGCCGTCGCCGACGCGGCCGACGAGGTGGTTGTCGGGCATGAACTTGTTGTCGATCAGCAGCGAACCGGACTGGTTACCGCGTAGGCCGAGCGCATCCCACTCGCCGGGCTTGGCCTCGGCGTCGGCGGCGTCGCAGACCCAGACCGAGAGGTCGGAGTAGTCCTTGAAGTCGGGCGACGTGGTCTGGAAGACGTAGAAGTCGGAGAACCCGCCCGAGGTCGTCCAGGAGGCCCGCTTGGTGACCATGTAGCCACCGTCGGTCTTCTGGGCGCCGGACGCGATCGGGTACCAGAAGTGCGAACCGGTCTCCGGGTCGGAGTACGAGAGCGTGCCGATCTGGCGATCCGGCACGACCCGCTTCAGGTACTTGTCGATCTGGTACTCGTTGGCGGAGAGCCGCAGCGCCTCGACCGCGCCGATGTGCATCGTGTAGCACATGGCCGCGGAGGGATCGCCGTGGCGGGCGATGGTCTCGGTGGTCGCGGCGAGCATGCGGTGCGACTGGCCGAGGCCGCCCCATTCCTTCGGCAACAGGAGTCCGAGGAACGGACCGAGCGCCTCGAGGCTCTTCCGCGGGAACGTCGAGGTACGGTCGTTGTGATCGGCCAGCGGGCGGATGTCGCGCTCGCAGATCTCGACCAGCTGACTGCGCAGGGCGCGCTGTTCCTCGTCGAGGAAGAAGTCCGGGTCGAACATGGGGTCGAGCCCCGTCTTTGCCTCGTCGGCAACCGCTGCCATCTAGTCCTCCCAGTTCTCGGGCCGGTGGATTGTTTCACGAATCGGCAAGCAGGATCTCCGTGAGCCGCTCGCGCATGGCGTCGAGTTCCGGCTCCGTGCCGCCGATGACGTCGCCCGCCCGCGACTCCGCGAGCACGACCACATCGCTGCCGCCGGACGCCGGCGGCGCGACGCCGAGGTCAGCGGCCAGCTCGGGCGTGTCCGTGCGGGCGACCACGCAGACGTAGGCGTCGGCGGCCTGGATCGCGCCGGTCTCGGCGATCCGCCGGAAGCCGTCGCGCAGCAGGTGGTGCGACCAGCCGGCGGCGCCGTGGATGAGGACCGCCGGTTCCAGCCCGCGTTCGCGCGCCGCGCCCGCCTGCTCGAGAACGCGCTCCACGATCGGCTGTAGCTGTTGACGCTCGAGCATGCCGCCTGAGTGCCCATGGTAGGGGCCGGTGAGAAGCGGCGATATGTGCGAACCGTCCACCGACCGTCAGGGCGCCGGGTCGAAATCGCCGTTGCCGTGGGCACCTGCGCGCCGGTACGCTCGCCTTCCGCGGACCGTATGTGGCCGTTTCGAACAGCGCTGGGATGAAGGAGGCAGGCAGGTGACCGACCTCGAGCGGTTCGTCAACGCCGAAGGACGCGACGAGCAGGTCCGCAAGGTCCGCGAGCAGATCGACAGGCTCGGCATCACGTACGTCTACTACCAGTTCGTCTCGGTCACCGGCCGGATCATGGGCAAGGGCATCCCCGCAGCCCACTGGGAGACGACCGCGCGCAAGGGGTTCCAGCTGGTCTACGGCTCGATGGCGAACCTGTTCATCGACCGCCACGGCGACTACATCGGGTACGGGCCCGA
Source organism: uncultured Actinomycetes bacterium (assembly GCA_963779685.1). Lineage (GTDB taxonomy): Bacteria > Actinomycetota > Thermoleophilia > Gaiellales > F1-60-MAGs149 > CAVZZG01. The sequence goes on along the minus strand of CAVZZG010000003.1, from coordinate 1,668,739 downwards.
GGCGATGGAGCTGGTCGGCATCCCGGAGCCCGAGACGTTCATGCAGCTGCCGTGGGACCCGAAGGTGGCCCGGGTGTGGTGCGTGTGCTTCCGCAACCGCGAGGAGCGCGCCGACCCCGGGGCGTTCCTGACCGCCGACTGCCGCGGCAACCTGCAGCGCATCGCCGCCGAGTTCGAGAGCCGCACCGGCCTGCACCTGCGGGCCGGCACCGAGCCCGAGATGATGTGGCTGAAGATGAAGGAGGACGGCACGCCGGCCGTCGAGGGCGTCTCCAAGCCCTACTGCTACCACATCGACCAGTTCTCGGAGTTCCAGCCGATCATCCACAAGGTCATCGAGTACGCCAGCGGGCTGGGACTCGACATGATCCAGGGCGACCACGAGGACGCCCCCGGCCAGCTGGAGCTGAACTTCAACTTCGACCGGGCCGAGAAGACCGCCGACAACCTCTCGACCTTCCGCCAGGTCTGCCGGCAGGTCGGCCGCGAGTTCAACGTCTTTCCGTGCTTCATGCCCAAGCCGTTCATGGGCGTGTCGGCCAACGGCTGCCACCACAACATCTCGCTCTGGCGGGGCGACGAGAACACGTTCATGCCCGAGGGCGACGATCCGCAGATGCCGTCGCAGATCGGCCTGTGGGCCATCGGCGGGATCACGAAGCACCTCGGCGCGCTGACCGCGATCACGGCCTCGACGGTGAACTCCTACCGCCGGCTCTGGGACACCGGCTTCTGGGCGCCGGTCTTCGCCGACTGGGGCTTCCAGAACCGCACCACCGCGCTGCGCGTGTCGGCGCCCGGACGGTTCGAGTACCGCTCGGTCGACTCGGCCGTGAACCCGTACCTGTCCATGGCCGCGCTGATCAAGGCCATGGACGACGGCATCACGAACAAGATCGACCCGGGCGCGCCCGGAGGAGCGCAACATCTACCAGGCCATGCAGGCCGGTAAGGAAGTGCGCAAGATCCCGATGACCTTCGGCGATGCCCTCGATCAACTCGAGGCCGACGAGGTCATCAAGTCGGCCATGCCCGGCGAGATGCTGACCGTCTTCATGCACTACAAGCGCGACGAGTGGGAGCGGTACTGCGCGACCGTCTCCGACTGGGATCGCGACGAGTACCTGGACGTCCTCCCTAACCCCGACCCCGACGCGAAGGGACAGCCTATGTGCGGAATCGCCGGGATCATCTACCGGAACGGCGCGCGGAACGTCGGCGCCGACATGATCGCCATGCTCCAGTCGATGAAGCATCGCGGCCCGGATTCGACCGGGTACGCCCTCTACGGACCGGGCGCGGCCGGCATCATCGTGCTGCGCATCAAGCTGGCCGATGCCAACGACCCGCGGGACTTCGACTTCAACGACCGGCTGCGGATGCACCGCTCCGAGATCGACAGCCGGCTGCACGCCCTGGGCGCGACCGTGCTCGAGATCGAGGAGGAGATCGAGCACGCGCTGCGCATCAAGGTGCGCTACGCCGGTGACATCAAGGAGGTCGCCGACTTCATCGAGGACATCCCCGGCACGGAGATGCTCTCGATCGGAACGTCGCTCGAGATCATCAAGGACCTCGGCGACGCCCAGACCGTCGGCGACCAGTACGGCCTCGACGGCTTCATGGGCACCCACGGCATCGGCCACGTGCGGATGGCCACCGAGTCGGACGTCGACATCTCCGGCGCCCACCCCTACTGGGCCTACCCGTTCTCCGACGTCGCGGTCGTCCACAACGGCCAGCTCACGAACTACTTCTACTGGCGCCGGCGGCTCGAGCGCAACGGCCACCGCTTCCAGTCGGAGTGCGACTCCGAGATCATCGCGGTCTACCTGGCCGAGAAGCTCAGCGAGGGCGTGCCGCTCGAGGACGCCATGCGCGCCAGCCTCGAGGAGCTGGATGGCGTGTTCACCTACATCTGCGTCACCGGCGATGCCCTCGGCGTGTGCAAGGACGAGCTGGCCGCCAAGCCGCTCGTGCTGTACGAATCGGACGACCTCGTGGCGCTCGCGTCCGAGGAGATCGCGATCCGGGCCGTGATGGCCCACGAGATCGAGACCTACGACCCCTACGAGGCGGAGGTGCTGGTATGGAAGCTCTAGTCGGAGAGCGCCGCATCAGCTACGACGCGCGCGGCCTTGCAGAGCCCGACGCGGTTGCGCCGAACGTCGCCGAGATCGACGGCGACCGGGCCGTGTTCGACGCGAAGGACCTGACGACGCGCACCATCAACCTCGAGCTCCGCCGGCTGATCTACGAGCTCGGCATCCGCGACGTCACCGTCAAGAACCCCGGCTCGCGGCACTCGATCGGGGTCGGCATCCTGCAGCGCTGCAAGATCACCTACGAGGGCTCGCTCGGCTACTTCGGGTGCGGCCTCATCGACGGCCCGGAGATCCACATCACGGGTCGCGTCGGCTGGTCGGCGTGCGAGAACATGATGAGCGGCGTCGTCGTGGTCGACTCGAACGCGGGCTCGCTCACGGGCGCGGCGCTGCGGGGCGGCGACCTGGTGGTCAAGGGCCGCGTCGGCGCCCGCACGGGCATCGACCAGAAGGGCGGCACGATCATCGTCGGCGGCTCGGTCGGCTCGAACACCGGCTTCATGATGCAGCGGGGCCGCATGATCATCTGCGGCGACGCCGGTCCCGGCCTCGGCGACTCGATGTACGACGGCACGATCTACGTGGCCGGCAAGGTCAAGTCGCTCGGCATCGACTGCGTGCCGGGCGAGTGGACCGACGCCGACACCGAGCTGATCCAGCGCAAGTTCGCGATCTACGACCTCGGTTCGCCGCCGAACTTCGAGAAGTTCGTCTGCGGCAAGCAGCTCTACAACTACGACAAGCTCGAGCCGTCCGAGCGGCGGATCGTCCTCTAGGGGGAACGCATGCCACGAATCAGCACCCAGGTGGACGAGACGTCGCCCGAGAAGACCACCGTCCTCGGCCGCTCCCGGATCTTCACGCCCGAGGTCATCAACGACATCCACATGAAGGCCGACCTCGGCCGCTACCGCATGCGCGGCTTCTCGATCTTCAAGAAGATGCCGCACTGGGACGAGCTCGTGTTCCTCCCGGGCACCCTCACCCGGTTCGTGATCGAGGGCTACCGCGAGAAGTGCGAGACCAAGACCGTGCTCGGAGCCCGGTTCGCCAAGAAGCCGATCGAGCTCGACATCCCGGTCTACATCACGGGCATGTCCTTCGGCGCGCTGTCGCTCGAGGCCAAGATGGCCCTTGCCAAGGGCGCCTCCATGGCCGGCACCGCAACGTGCTCGGGCGAGGGCGGGATGATCCCGCCGGAGCGCGACTACTCGACCAAGTGGTACTACCAGTGCATCCAGTCCCGGTACGGGTTCAACCCGCATCACCTGATGCTCGCCGACGCCGTCGAGTTCTTCATCGGCCAGGGCTGCAAGGTCGGCCTGGGCGGGCACCTGATGGGGCAGAAGGTGACCGAGCAGGTCGCCGAGATGCGGTCGCTGCCGGCCGGCATCGACCAGCGCTCGCCGGCCCGGCATCCTGACTGGCTCGGCCCCGACGACCTCTCGCTGAAGGTGCAGGAGGTGCGCGAGGCGACCGACTACCAGGTGCCGATCCAGCTCAAGCTGGGCGCCTCGCGCGTCTACGACGACGTGCGGATGGCGGCCAAGTGCGGCCCGGACATCATCTACCTGGACGGTGGCGAGGGCGGCACCGGAGCCGGCCCCCACATCGCGACCGAGGAGACCGGCATCCCGCTGATGGCGGCCATCCCGGAGGCACGGCGCGCGCTCGAGGACGTCGGCCTGGCGGACGAGATCGACCTCGTCGTGGCCGGCGGCATCCGCAACGGCGGTGACGTGGCCAAAGCGATCGCCCTCGGCGCGACCGCGGTGGCCCTCGGCCACTCGGCACTGATGGCGCTCAACTGCAACCGCGAGCTGCCGGGCATCACCGACTACGAGGGCACCGTCGGCGTTCCGGCTGGCCAGTGCTACCACTGCCACACCGGCCGCTGCCCGGTCGGTGTCGCCACCCAGGACCCCGAGCTGCGCAAGCGGCTCGTGGTCGAGGACGCGGCCGAGCGGGTCTACAACTTCCTGCACACGCTCACGCTCGAGGTGCAGATGCTGGCCCGGGCGTGCGGCAAGACCAACATCCACTCGCTGGAGCCCGAGGACCTGGCCGCGCTGACCGTCGAGGCGGCTGCCATGGCCAAGGTGCCGCTGGCCGGCACCAACTACATCCCCGGCGTCACCGAGGAGCGCTCGCTGGAGCGCATCGAGCGGTTGCTCCAGAAGCACCTGGTCGACCCGGCCACCGACCGGCTCCCGCAGGCCGCGGACTGAGGAGATAGCAGTGGCCGACAAGTTCCACCACATCGACAAGGAACCCGACAAGACCGTCGGTATCGACGCCGAGTACCTCTCCGGCAAGCGGCAGGCCTACCAGGAGGATCCGGCGTTGTCCGCCGACGTCGACCTGATGGCCGGCACGCCGGGCCAGGACATCAACTGGCTCGAGGACATCGAGTTGCTGGAGGAGGACGGCGTCCCCGCCGTCTTCGACCGCTACTCGAACTCGTTCGTGAAGATCTACTTCCCGATGCCCGACTCCAAGGCCGAGCGTGACACGATCGCCCGCAAGGTGCTGCTGCTCCACCTGCAGTCAGGCGGCTCCTACGGCATCCAGCTGAAGCCCATCCACTGCAAGTTCCCGCAGCCGGTGCTCGGCCCGTGGGTCGAGGGATCGCCGACCGCCGGCACCGACTGGAAGCCCGCGGTGCTGGAAGGCTGGACGCCGAGCCTGCACTGAGCGCGCGTCCGCCGCGGCCATTCGTGCGGCGGATATGACGGGGACAGTCCCCGCACCGAGAAGGCGCGGGGTCAGTCCCCGTCACGCATCGCACGCACCGACGTTGTCCGCGCGACCCGGGTCACGCACCGCGCGTCCGCCGTGCGGAAGCCTGCGCTGGCCGCGCGACGTGCTCGGCCACGATTCCACCAATGCGTGACGCCGCGCGCGGTTCGGGCGACGAACGTCGCGGCGCGCATGCGATGTGACGGGGACTGACCCTCGCGCTCGCCCGTGCGGGGACTGTCCCCGTCTCGACGCTCAGTACGGTGGCGCCGGGTCGTACTCGATGTTGCGCCGCACCTGGCGCGAGAAGTCGGGGCTGACGAGCTCGCCGAGCAGCCAGAGCGACATGTCGATGCCGGCCGACACGCCGGCGGCGGTGACGATCTTGCCGTCGCGCACCCAGCGCTCGCCTTCGGCGACCGCTGCGACGAGGCCGCCGGCGCGCAGCGCCCCGGTCTCCTCCCAGTAGGTCGCGACCCGCTTCCCGACTGCCGGCCCTGCCTCGGCCAGCAGGAACGACCCGGTGCAGACGCTGGTCGTCCAGCTGCTGGTGGCATCGATGCGGCGGATGAACGCGAGCAGCGCCAGCGTGGGGTGGCGCGTGCCCTTGCCGCCCGGGACGATCAGGACGTCGGCCCGCTCGACCTGGTCGAACGTGCGGTCGGCCAGCACCCGCAGACCGTTTGCGCACGTGACCACGCTGTCGGTCTCGGCGACCGTGAATGCGTCGAACCGGCCGTCGTCCCAGGCTGCGGCACGGAACACCTCCCACGGCCCGGCGAAGTCGAGCTCCTCGACCCCGTCGAACAGCACGATCGCGACCGTCGTCATGGCGCCTCCTGCGGTGGTGGCGTCACGGTCACTGTCCGGACGAAGTCGGCCCCGGCGAAGCTCGCCCCGATCGCGGACCTTCGGGTACCCGTGATCCGGAACACGCTGAACGTCGCCGGGTCGACGTCGCCGTCCGCGGTGAACGCCACCGGGCCGATGAGACCGTTTACGACGCGTAGTCCCATCAGCTGCTCGGTGACGGACGCGCGGCTTCCGTCGGAACGGGAGATAGCGTCGAGCAGGGCGTTCGTTGCCTGGCCGGCGTACGCCGCTCCGAACGATGCGGCGGTCCTTCCCTGGGCGACGGCGAACCGCCGTAGGAAGTCGCGACCTGCCGAAGGCAGCGACGCGTTCGGCGCGCCCGGGACGGTGGCGTAGACGCCGACCGCCGCACGGCCGAGGTGCTCCAGGGCGGTGGAGACGGGGAAGAATCTGCTGGTGGCGATCACCGGCACCCGGGGCAGCCGATCGCGGATCAGCCCGATCGCTCCGACGTCGCCGGGATCGCCGCTCCCGAGGTCGTCGAGGAGGAACACGGCATCCGGCCGGGAGGCGGCCGCTCGCGCGGCGACCCGCGTCTGGCTGGCCGGGGTCGCGTCCCACATCGCGGTGTCGGCGACGACGAGGCCGGCGCCTTCTACCGCGGCCTCGAACAGCTGTGCCGTGCTGCGCCCGTAGGCCGAGGAGCCGAAGGCTATGAACACCCGCCGGGCGCCCAACTCACGGGCCAGCTCGACGTTGGCGGCGGGTGTCGACGCATCCGCGCCCACCACCCGTGCGTAATTGCGCTTCCCGGTGGGGTAGTAGTCCTGCGCCGTGGCGGACTGATCGCCGTCGAGCGAGTAGGTGAGATCGTCCGCCGTGGCCGATGTCCCGACGACGGCGATCGGACCGCCAGCCGCGCCGTTCAGGATCGGCAATTCGCGTCGTGTGCAGGCGTCGAAGTACGGCCCGATCACGCCGACCACCAGGCGGGCGGCAGCGTACGCGCGTGCATTGACGATGCACCTGGTCGGGTCCTCCGGCTTCATCGGAGTCGACGAGTCGCACGACTGGTAGCCCACCGCGAATCGCCCTGCGCGGAACCCACGATCTGCCAGCACCTGCCGGATCGCCGCGGGAAACTCGAGCACCTCGCGCTCCTGGTCACGCGATTCCCACCGCTGGAGGGGGACGTCCGACACGAGAACCACCTGCGGCGTCATGCCCGGTGCGCTCTGCACCTTGGTGCACGCCGGGCTTACGACCGTGCCCGAGGAACCCTCCCCGACACCGGTGCCGCCGATCCAGACCGCGGTGTCGTTGGCTGCAAGGGACTGCGGGGTCGCCTGTAGATCGACGCGGTGCGCCACCTCGCCGGTCTCCAGGTCGATAGCGAGGAGTGTCCGCGTGGCAGGTTCGGTGATCCAGACGCGCTCGTGGTAGTTGCTGGCCGCGGTGTGGGTGGTCAACGCCATGCGTCCGAAGCGCCCACCGTCGACGGTGCGGAACTTCGGCACCTGGCCGGTGGTTATGTGCCAGATGACTCCGTCGCCGGGGTTCAGCGCCCAGAGGTTGTCAGCCGAATCGACGGCGGCCTGCGTGATCCCTGGGTCGGCCGTGATCGACTCGGTCACGTCGTTCGTGAGTGGGTCGATGCGCCAGAGCCTCCCCCGGCCGACCGCCCATACGCTTCCCGCCGAGACCGCGAACGCGCGAGCCTCGACGGCACCGTCCAGGCGAGTGCTCGCGCCGGTCGTCGGGTCCAACCGAACGACAGCACCCGTGCCGGTCGCAATCCAGATGGCAGACGCCGCGACCGCGATCGCATCCGGGGAGTCGGCGAACGTCGTGCCGCGCGGCAGTCGGAAGGCCCGCGTCTGGCCCGTCGCGAAATCGATCCGCCATGCGGCTGGCTGTCCGGCATCGTCGCCTGCGAGCCAGACCGCGTCCTGCCCCGCGGTGATCGCCATCACCCGCCCGAACCCGCCTCGGGTCTGCCGATCGCCGGTCGCGGGATCGATCTCGTCGAGCGTCTGACTGTCGGCGTTCACGACCCACACCGACCCACCGCCGACGGCGATCCCGTCGGGTGTGCCCCCGGCGGGGAACGCCGTGGTCACACGCCCGACCTCCGGGTCGACGCGGATCGCGCTCCCCAGCATGCTCGTCGCGGGGGTCGCCGGTGCCCCCGGGGACGTCGCCGTCGCGGGCGGCGTCGACGTTGTCCCGACCGCGTTCCGGTCGCCCCGGGTGAGAAGTGCAACCGACACGGCCACCACGACGACGACGGCGCCGGCCGCGGCCAGCGCGAACCGGCGACGGTTGGGCGCTCGCGGAACAGGGTCGCGGCGCGCGACCGGTGCGACGGAGAGCGCGGCGGCCGCGTCGTCGATCAGCGCCCGGCACGAGCCGTAACGGTCTTGCGGCGTCTTGGCCAGCCCACGCGCGATCACCGCGTTGATCGTCGCCGGCAGTTCGCGGCGGACCGCGCTGAGACTTGGTGGTGGCTCGGTGAGGTGGGCGTAGACGACGGCCAGTCCGTCGGCTCGCTCGAAGGGTGGCCTCCCGGCGAGGCACTCGAACAGGACACAGGCCAATGCATACTGATCCGTGCGGCCATCGACGGCGTCGCCCTCGATCTGCTCCGGTGCCAGGTAACCCATCGTGCCGGAAACACCAAGGCCATCTTCGCGGCTGAGGTTGTCCGCCGCGGTCGCGTGGCGCGCGAGCCCGAAGTCGCAGAGGTACGGGCGGCCATCGATGGCGGCTGGTTCGACGAGGATGTTCCCTGGCTTGACATCACGGTGCACGAGCCCGGCTGCGTGGGCCGTGTCGAGCGCGTCGGCGATCGGTGCGAGCAGTGCGATTGCGGCGGCCGCGGGCAGCGGTCCAGTCCGATCCAGCAGCTCGGCCAGGCTGGCGCCATTCACGTGCCGCATCGCGAGAAAGAGGCGGCCTTCGCTCTCCCCGGCGAAGTAGACGGGCACGATGGCCGGGTGGTCGAGCCGCGCGGCGAGCTTCGATTCCTGGAGGAACCGCCGTCGGAAGCGCTCCTCGCCCGCGCGTTCGGGCGCGACGACCTTCAGCGCCACCGCACGATCGAGCGCGGTGTCCTGAGCGAGGAACACCGCTCCCATGCCGCCGGCGCCCAGCCGACGCTCCACCCGGAACGGCCCGATCGTCGTGCCCGGCGCGATCTCCACTAGCCGGACCCGGCCAGGGCGGTCATGGCGCCCCCATGGCCTGCGATGCGGCCCGGGCCGCGGCGGTCAGCGGGGCAGCCGCCTCGAGCAGGCGATCGTGGGTGAAGCGGGCGGCCGGGCCCTGCAGGCCGAGGATGGCGACCAGTCCGCGGGCGTCGAAGACGGGTGCGGCGATTGCGTTCAGGTCGGACTCGCGCTCGCCCTCGGCGGTCGCGTAGCCGCGCGCCCGCACCTCCTCCAGTTCGGCCGCGAGCCGGTCGGGGTCGGTGATGGTGGCCTCGGTCAGGCGGGGCAGCGGCAGCTCCAGCGCCGCCGCTCCGTGCGGGCCGTGCGCGAGCATCACCTTGCCGACCGCCGTGCAGTGCAGGATCGACGGCCGCCCGACCCGGGCCACGGAGATCACGCTGGCCCGGCCGGGGATGAAGTCGGCGGTGATCGCGTCGCGTTCGGCGGGCAGGGACAGCGTCGCGGTCTCGCCCGTCGCGTCCACCAGGTGCTCGAGCAGCGGCCGGGTGACGTGGCGGACATCGAGGCGCGCGAGCGCGCCCTGGGCGAGCTGGATGACGCGCACGCCGAGCCGGTAGCGACCCGTGTCCGGGACATGCTCGACGTAGCCCGACGCGACCAGCGTGGCGAGCAGGCGGGAGACCGTGGAGGCGATTGATGTGCGTCGCGCGGGCGATCTCGTTCGTGCCCACGTCGCTGCGGGCGGCACCGAGCGCGTCGAGCACGGCGGTGGCCCGCTCGACGGCGGCGAGGTGACGTGTCGCCGGGCTCCCGGTACGTGCCAAATTGACGCCCTCCCCTGGTCGGTCTACCCTGCGTTCGGCAATTCTGCCACGGTATTGCCGTATGGGCAATGCAGGGAGCGCAGTGAGCACCGACGTGAACGTGCCGGCCTCGAGCCGGAAGGCCGACCGTCGCTTCCTCGAGGAAGTCATCCAGACCGTTTCCTCGACGCTCGCGCTCGACCGCGTGCTCGACGCGGTCGTCGACCTGCTCACCGAGGCCACGCAGTGCCACGCGTGCTACGTGTTCCTGGCCGACGACCTGGGGCGGATGGAGCTGCGGGCGTGCTCGAAGCCCTACAGCGAGTACGTGGGCAAGATCGCGATCGACCGCGGCGAGGGGTTCGCCGGCTGGGTGGCCGAGCACCGCCAGCCCGTCTTCATCGCGCAGGACGCCGCGTCCGACCCGCGCATGAAGCTGTTCGCGGAGTTCGAGGAGGAGAAGTACCAGTCGCTGGTGTCGGTGCCGCTCATCGCCCGCGACTCCTCCGTGCTCGGCGTCGTCGCGCTGCATGCCGAGGCGCCCCACGAGTACTCGGAATCGGACGCGCAGTTCCTGCTCACCAGCGCCTCGCTGGTTGCGGGCGCGATCGAGAACGCCAAGCTGCACGAGGAGACCCGGGAGCGGGTGCGCCAGCTCGAGCACCTGTACGCGCTGGCCGAGGACATCGCCGGGGCCGAGACGCTCGACCAGTTGCTGCCGGCGATCGTGCGGCGCGCCGTCCCGCTGCTGCGCGCCGAGGCCTGCGAGATGTACCTGCTCGAGCCCGACGGCGAGCGCCTGCGCCTGCGGGCCGCCTCACCGGCCCAGATCGGCCCGCGGATCATGTCGCTGCAGGACGTCAGCGTCGCGCTGGCGGTCTCCCGCACGCGCGGCAGCGACCTGCGCAATGCGGCCCTGTCCGACACGGTGGTGTCGGGCGACGGTTCGGCCGCACCGGTGCTGAACGTGCCGCTGGTGGTGTCGGGCGAACTGCTCGGGCTGCTGGTCGTGCGCGGCCCGGACGGGTACCGGTTCACGGCCGAGCACCGCGATCTGGCGGCCACCCTCGTCGCGCAGGCCGCGCTGGCCGTGAAGAAGATCCAGCTCGTCGAGCGGCTGTCCGAGCGCAACCTGGCCAAGGACTTCTTCGATGACGCGGAGGCCGGCGTCGAGCCTTCCGTGCTCGAGACCCGCGCCCGCCGGCTGCGCTGCGATCTCACGCAGCCGCGCGTCGTGCTGATGGCGGCACCCGGCGTCGATGCCGAGGGGGCGGACTGGGCCGGCTCGCTCGAGAGCACGCTGGCCGCGGCCTTCCGCGGCGCCCTCGTCGAGCGGTCCGACACCCACCTGCGTGCGATCATCCCGGCCGCCGGCGCCGATCGATTGGCGGACCTGCACGCCGACGCCGCGCCGTGCGCCTTCATCGGTGTCTCGTCACCGTGCCGCGGGGCGGCGGCGCTCACCACCGGCTTCGCCGAGGCGAGGATGGCGGTGGACGGCGCGAGGGTCGTGCGCACCAAGCCCGGGGTCGTGGCCTACGAGCAGCTCGGGCCGTACAAGTACCTGCTGCGGCTGGCGCTCGAGCCCGAGGCCCGCGATCAGCACCGCGACGCGCTCCGGCCGCTGCTGGCCTACGACGACCTGCACCACTCGCAACTCTTCCGCACGCTGGAGGAGTACCTCCGTCAGCGCGGCCGCGTCGCCACCACCGCCGCCGGCCTCTACGTGCATCCGAACACGCTTCGCCAGCGCCTGGCCCGCATCGAGCAGATCACGGGCCTCGACCTCGAGCGCGAGGACGCGCTCACGATCGAGATGGCGATGAAGCTGCTGCGGCTCGAGCGTGACCGCTAGTTTCGACGTACCTCAGCTGTTACAAGTGGGGACACTGATCTGCTTCATATGGATACGGCTACAATGCTTCACGTGGATATCGAACGTGAAGCGAGGGGGAGGTTAGAGCGCGCCACACGAGTACCTGCCGCGACTCGTCGACGGTGTCATCGAGCGCCTTGTTTCCGAGCGCGTCGCGGTGATGGTGAATGGGCCGCGGGCCTGCGGGAAGACAACGAGCGCCCTTCGGGCCGCGCGATCGGTGGCCAGACTCGATGTGCCGGCGCAGGCCGCTCTCTTCCATGCCGATGCGGATGCGGCGCTGGCGGCGTTCCCGGATCGGCCGCTGCTGATCGACGAGTGGCAGGAGGTACCTGGCGTCATCGGCGCGATCAAGCGTGCCGCCGACGCCGGCGCGCCCGCTGGCAGCTTCATTCTGACCGGATCGGTACGGGCACCGATCGACCAGCAGACGTGGCCCGGCACCGGCCGACTCGCGGTGATCGAAATGATGCCGCTGGTCGGCCGCGAGCTGCTCCGGCGGACGCAGCGCGACGACGCCATCACGCAGATCGAGGCCGGGTCGCTACCGATGGGCCGAATCGTCGACGCGCCCGATGTCGTGGGCTACCTCGACATGGCCCTCGCCGGCGGATTCCCGGAACCGGCGCTGGCGTTGCCGGCACCCGCGCGGGCGGGCTGGTACGTCGACTACATCGAGCAGATCGCCGACCGCGACGTCGGCGCGATCCTCCGGCGTGCGGATCCCGATCGGATCCGCCGCTACCTGGAAGCACTCGCGCTCAACACCGCCGGCGTCGTCGCCCACAAGACCGTCTACGACGCTGCCGCGATCAGCAAGAAGACCGCGGAAGGCTACGACGCCATCCTGCGCCGTCTCTCGATCGCGCTTCAAGTGCCCGCGTGGGCCACGAACCGCCTCCGTCAACTCGTCGCAACGCCGAAACGCTACCTCGCCGACGCCGCGCTCGTCAGCGCCGCTGCGCGCCTGACGCGCGCAGACATCCTCCGCGAAGGCAATCTGCTCGGCCGGATCATCGACACCTTCGTCCATAGCCAGCTACGCGCCGAGATCGCGGTCAACCACCCGAACGCCCGCCTCTACCACCTCCGCACCGACAACGGCCGCCACGAGATCGACCTGATCCTCGACCTCGGCGGACGACGGATCGTCCCGATCGAGATCAAGAGCGGTGCCGCTCCCACCAATGCCGACGTGCGGCACATCCGTTGGCTCCGGGACGAACTCGGCACGTCGTTTCACCACGGCGTGCTCCTTCACACTGGCCCGGACGCCTTCGCGATCGATGAGGGCATCAGCGCCTGCCCGATATCGACGTTATGGCACTGAGGCGGGCCCTCGGACTACGACCAGGGATACGGCGAGTTGGACACCGGGTGGAGGTCGCCGGTGGCGAAGCGCTCGTAGCGGAACGGGTAGAGCAGGCTCGAGTGGTCGCCGAGCATCACCTTCGCCACCTCGCGGCCGACGCCGATCATCTTGTAGCCGTGGTTGGAGTCGGCGATCACGTAGACGTTCGGCAGCATGTAGTCGAACACCGGGAAGTTGTCGGCGGTGAAGGCGCCGGCACCGCCGGAGCGGGCCATCTTGTACTTCGGGCGGCAGCCCTCGAAGCGACTCATGCAGTGGGACAGGGCCGCGCACCACATGTCCGGGAAGCTGGGGTCGACCGACGCGGTGGGGTAGGGATCGACCTGGAAGTCGGGGCCGACGGTCAGCGGCGAGGCGCCGCCCTGCACGCCGTGGCGGTCGCGCTTGTAGTAGATGCCCCAGAGGTCGTCGGTGATCAGCCGACCCTGGTCGTCGTGCAGCGGCGCGTCCGTGTCGACGTGCAGCACCGGCGGTGCGCCGCCGTCCGCCATGTCGAACATCAGCGGGTCGACGGTGATCTCGCCCTCCTGCAGGTACCAGAACGTCCACATGTCGCGGTTGGGATGGACGTTGCCGTCCGGCGTGCGCACGTCGATGCGCGCCGGCAGGCCGAGCATCTCCCAGATGTGCGGCACCCACGGGCCGACGCCGACCACGACCTGCTCGACCGCGATGTCGCCCTGGTCGGTGAGCACCCGCGAGACGGCGCCCGAGGCGTCGGTCTCGAAGCCCGACACCCGCACGCCCTCGAGGATCCGCACGCCCTCGGCCTTCGCCTTGTTGGCGATGCCGTGCATGGAGTCGACGTTGAAGGCGAAGCCGCCGCGGTGCTCGTGCAGCACGATCTCGATCCCCTTGGCCCGCCAGTCGGGGAACAGCTTCTTCATGTACGCGTCGCAGGCGGCCTCGCCGGTGACCAGCGTGTTGGGGTAGCCGATGCTCTCCTGCCGGGCCGCGACCTCCGTCAGGTCGCTGACCTGCGCCTGCGGCCCGAGGGCCATGTAGCCGACGCCGTTGTAGTGGTAGGCCTCGGGGTCGGACTCCCACACCTCGACGTTCGCCGCCATCAGCTCGCACATCGCGGGCTGGTAGTAGTTGTTGCGCACGACGCCGCACGCGATGCCGCTGGCCCCGGCCGCGATGCCCGTCTTGTCGACCACCAGGATGTCCGCTCCCGAGCCGGCGCCGCGCGCCTTCAGCTCCTTGGCGAGGTGGTAGGCGGTGGACAGGCCGTGGACGCCTGCGCCGATGACGAGGTAGCGCGTGCTCGCCGGGACACTCACGGTGGGTCTCCTTATTGCCAGAGCGGCAATGGCATTGCCGCTTTCATCGCCCGCATGGTAGACCGCCAACGGCAGGTGGTCAACACCCGACGCACTTCGATGCGGCCGGCACGGTCACCGAGGTGGTGAAGGTCGCGCCGTCGAACGTGCCATTGCCGCCGGTCGGCTTCGTGGCGGTGATCCGGTAGAAGCTGAACGTGGCCGGGTCGATGTCGCCGCTACCGGAGAAGCCGAACGACCCGATCAGGCCGTCCGTGATCCGGGTCGCGATCATCTCCCGCGAGACCGACAGGCGCGAGCCGTCCGACCGAGCGATCGCGTCCAGCAGGACCTCGGCCGCCTGGGCGGCGTAGACGGTGGCGAACGGCACTACCGGGGCCTTCACCCGCGCGCCGAAGGATTCGACGAACGCCTTGCCCGCCGCGGGCAACTGGTCGTTCGGCAGCCCGGTGGTCCCGACGAAGATGCCCGTGACCACCCGGCCAAGGTTCTCGAGCGTCCAGTCGATGGAAGTGAATCCGTCCGTTGCGACGAGTGTGGCCGAGGGCGCCGCCTTCCGGATGGCGCCCACCGCGCGGGCGGTACCGGGATCATCGGCGAATGCGGCGAGCATCACCCCGTCGGCGCCGCGGGCGGCGGCCGCGGCGGCGCGGGCGCTGGCTGGGGTGCCGTCCCAGCCCACCGTGGCGACGACGTCGAGGCCGGCCGCTCGCGCGGCGGCCGTGAGCTTCGGCGCCCACGTGCGCCCGAAGTCTGACGACGAGTGCGCGATCAGCACCCGCCGCGTGCCGCCCTTGACGAGGAACGTCGCGAAGGCGTTCGCCTGCGCGGCATCGCCACCCAGCAGGCGTGCGTAGTTGCGCTGGCCCGTCGGGTAGTACTGGAGGCTGAAGCCCGGCTGGGTACCCGACCCGGCCGTCGAGGACGTCAGCTCGTCGAGGGTGTTGGTCGGACTGATCATCGCCAACTGCCCGGTTGCGGTGGTGTTCAGGATCGGCAACTCGAGCTTCGTGCAGTCCGAGAAGTAGGACCCGATCACGCCGATCACGGCCGGGGTGGCGGCGTAGGCGCGCGCGTTCGCGAGGCACTTGACCTGGTCGAAGTCGTGCAGCGGCGTCGACGAGTCGCACGACTGGTAGCCGAGCGTGTACCGGCCCGCGCGGTAGCCATGGGCCGCGAGCACCGAGCGGATCGCGTCCGCCATCTGCAGCCCTCCCAGGGTGGCCTGCAACGGCAGATCCGACGTGATCACGAAGCGGGGAGTCGTGCCCGCCGCGGTCTCGAGCTTGCCGCACGGAGCGGGGACGTTGGCCGCGCCGCGCCGAGCCACCGTCCCCGCCACCCACACGCGGCCGCCTCCAACTGCGAGCGACTGCGGGGTCATCGCGAGGCGGGTGGTCTGCGCGACCCGGCCCGTCGTCGCAGCGATCTCGCTCAGGGTCTGGTCGACGGCGTCCGTCAGCCAGACGTGGCCGTCGGCATAGGCGATCCGGCCGAACTGGCCGCCGGCGATCGTGCTCGCATCCCGTACGGGGCCGGGGGTGATGTGCCAGACCTTGCCGCCCCGCTCGTCGAGCGCCCAGATCCCGCCCCCGACGTCGAGTGCGGCTGCCGCCAGCCCCGAAAACGCCGCAGTCTCGACGTGCACGTTCTCGGCGACCGTCGCCGTCGCCGGGTCGATCCGCCACAGCTCGCGCTGCCCGACGGCCACGACCGCGGTCGCATCGGCGGTGACGGCCCTGGCGAAGATGCTCGGCACCGTCCGGGCCCGGCCGGTGACGGGATCGATCCGCACGACTGCGCCGTCGGCGTTCGCGATCCAGACGGCTCCCGCGCCCGCGGCCAGGACGTCCTGTCCCCAGAACCCGGATCCGCCGGACTTCGGCACCGCGAACGTGGTCGTGATCCGGCCCGTCGCCGGGTCGATCTTGACGATCCGGTCGATCGCCCCCGCGGTGCGCCCGGTCGCCACCCAGACGGCGCCAAGACCGGCGGAGATCGCGATCGGCACGTCGAGGTTGCCGATCGTGTGGCTCGCACCTGTGGCGGCGTCGATCTGCGAGACGGTCTTGTCGTCCGCGTTGACGACCCAGACCGAGTCATCGCTGTAGGCGATCCCGTTCGGCGTCGTGCCTGTGGGGAAAGCGGCCGCGCGCGCGCCGGTGGCCGGATCGATGCCGCCGACGACTGCGAGCGCGCCGCCGGGCTGCTGCGGCGGCGCGGCCGCCGTGCCGCCCCCGCCGCGCTGAGTGGCGAGGATCACGATCGCGGCGACGCCGGTCAGCACCGCAACGCCGGCGATCAGCGCTGCGCGCCGTCGGGTGCGCCGGGGTCGCGACGCAGCCCGCGCGGGGTGGATGGCGTACAGGTGGAGCGCGACGGCGAGCCCGGGCACGCGTTCCGTGCCGAGGTCGTGCCAGGTGGCGCCGCCGACGCTGCCGGCTGTATGGACGACCGCCTCGGTGCCGAGGATCTCGCCCGCCCTGGCCCGGGCGGCGAGCCGCGTGGCGACCGCGTCGCCGGCGTCGAGGCCGATGCCGACTCCGTCCGCGAGGTCCGTGGCACTCCGGATCGCGATGGCGGCTTCGATCGCCACCGCAGCCGTGTCGAACGCGGCCGCGGCCTCCTCACCGCGGACCTCGATCACCAGACCGTCGTGGATCGCCGTGGCGTTGGCCACGGCGTTGGCGAAGCGCCGCAGGAGCGCGGACGCAGCGTCGTCGCCGTGGCGGGCGCGATAGTCGTCTACCCCGCGCAGCGAGGCCAGCAGGAACGTGCGGTCGGGCGCGACGGCCGGCTGGCCGGCCGCGTCGTGATGGCGCCGGTCAGCCCGGAGCGCGTCCGCGGCCGCATCCAGCAGTGCGGTGCAGGTCAGGTAGCGGTCGGCGGGCTGCTTGGCCAGGCCCTGGGCGATCACGGCGTCGATGGCCGCCGGCAGCTCCGGTCGGAGTGCGCACAGGCTCGGTGGCGGCTCCGACAGGTGCGCGTAGACGACCGCCAACTCGTCGCCGCGCTGGTAGGGCGGCCGCCCGCTGAGCACCTCGTACAGCACGCAGGTCAGGGCGTACTGGTCGGTCTGGCCGCTGACCGTGTCGCCCTCGATCTGCTCGGGGGCGAGGTAGGCCATGGTGCCGGAGACGCGCAGCCCGTCCTCGCGGCTGAGGCTGTCGGGCGACGTCGATGCGCGCGCCAGCCCGAAGTCGCACAGGAACGGCCGCCCGTCCGGCGCTGCTGGCTCGAGCAGGATGTTGCCGGGCTTGACGTCGCGGTGCACCAGCCCGGCGGCGTGCGCGGCGTCGAGCGCGTCGGCGATCGGTGCGAGCACGCGCACCGCCTGCTCCGCGGTCAGCCGCCCGTCCCGTTCCAGCAGGTCGGCCAGGCTCGCGCCGTCGACGAACCGCATCGCCAGGTACAGCCCGCCGTCGCTCTCGCCGGCGAAGTAGACCGGCACGATCGCAGGGTGGTCGAGGCGCGCGGCCAGCTTCGACTCGAGCAGGAACCGCCGGCGGAACCGTTCGTCGCCTGCCAGGTGCGGCGCGATCACCTTCAGCGCCACGGTGCGGTCGAGGGTCGTGTCCGTGGCGGCGAACACCGCGCCCATGCCGCCGACCCCGAGTTGGCGCTCCACCCGGTAGGGGCCGACATGGGTGCCGGGGATCACCTCCACCTACGGCGAGTCTACTCCGCGCAACAGCTCGTACAGCGCCGTCACCGTGGCCGGCGCTCGCTCGTCGCGGCGCGTGCAGAGCACGAAGCGGTAGGCCAGTCCCTCCGCCTCGAGTGGCGCCTCCACCAGCCGCCGGTCGGCCAGTTCGCGCTCGACGGCGATCGACGGCACGATCGTCACGCCCAGGCCCGCCTCGACGCAGCGCTTGACGGCCTCCAGGCTCGAGGCGACCAGCAGGTGGCGGGGGCGGACGCCGGCCCGCGCCAGCATCGTGTCCACCTCGCGCCGGTTGACGGTGCCGGCATCGCGGACGACCAGCGTCTCGCCGGCCAGGTCGGCGGGCGTCACGGCCCGTTTGGCGGCGAGCGGCGAATCGGCCGCGACCACCAGCACCAGCCGTCCCGGGCCGACGTCGTGCACCACCAGGTCGCGGGCGTCGGTGCGGTCGGTCATCAGCGCCGCATCCACCTCGCCGTTGCGCAGCGCGTCCACGACCCGGCTCTCGTCGCCCACCACGAACGCGACCTCGAGGCCCGGCAGGCGCGCGCGGAGCGCGGCCACGGCCGGCGGCAGCACGTGCGTCGCCAGCGCCTCGCCGGCCGCGATCGCCAGCCGCCGGCGGGCCCGCTGATCGGCGTGGGTGACGGCGTCGAAGGCCTCCTCGGCCACCTGCAGCAGCCGCTGCGCGTGCGGGATCAGCGCCCGGCCGGCGGGCGTCGGCCGCAGCGGGGCGTGGCCGCGCACCAGCAGCGGCGCGCCGACGCCACGCTCGAGCGAGCGCACGAGCTGCGACACCGTCGGCTGGCTCACGCCCAGCCGCTCGGCCGCGCGGGTGAAGCCGCCGTGCTCGACGACGGCCAGGAACGCCTCCAATCGGCGCGTGGGGACGATGCCCTCGTCAGCCGCCATAGGCATCATCCTATCGATTCGCCTCCGTACCCGTCTTGGCGCAATGGACACGAACCGCTACGGTCAGTGCATGCAGCGCCGCCACGTGATCGTCGTCGCGGCGATCGGTGCGCAGGTCGCGATCTCGATCGTGCAGTTCGGGCTGCCGGCGCTGACCTTCGCACTGCAGGAGGCCCGCGGTTTCGGCCCGGCCTCGTTCGGGATCCTGTTCGGCGCCACCGGCGTCGGCCCGGCGCTCGCCCTGGTCGCCTTCGGCCGGCTGTGCGACCGCGTCGGCGCGCGGCCGGTGCTGCTGGCCGGCACCGCCATGCACGCCGTCGGCCTGGGCATCGTCGGCTTCCTGCACGGTCTCTGGCCGATGACCGGCGCGCTGCTGCTGGCCGGTGTCGGCGCCGCCGCCGTGCCGGTGGCCGGCATGACCGCGATCATCGCCCACTTCCCGCCCGAGCGACGAGGCACGCTGCTCGGCCTGCGCCAGATGGCCGTGCCGGCCGGCGGCTTCCTCGCGGCCGGGCTGCTGCCGCTGCTCTACGACGCCGGCGGGCTGGCGCTCGCCTTCATCGTGCCGGCCGTCGCGGTGCTCGTCACCGGCATCGTCTTCGCCATCGCCTGCGAGCCGATGGACGCGATCCGCTCGGCGCCGCCGTCGTTCCGGTCGTCCTTCTCCCGCCCGCTGTGGCTGGTCATGGCGACCGGTGCGCTGTACGTGACGGCGCTTGGCGGCGTGCTGGCCTTCACCGTCGACGCCGTGCACGGCGCGGGCTTCCGCGAGACCTCGGCCGAGCGCCTGTTCGCCGTGCTGATGATCTCGGCCGCCGCCGCGCGGGTGGTGTGGGGCATGGTCGCCGACGGCGCCGGCGGCAGCCGCCGCGTCTCGACCCTGACCGGCCTGGGCATGGCCGGCGCCGTGATCGCGCTCGTCTACCCGTTCGCGATCCAGGGCAGCGCGACCGTCGCCGTGATCGCCACCATGGCCCTGGCCTTCGGCACGCTCGGCTTCAACGGCGTCATCTACACGCTGGCCGGCGAGATCGGCGGCAAGAGCGCGGGCGTCGCCGTCGGCGCGGCTTCCACCGTGGTGTTCTTCTTCGGCGCCGTCACCCCGCCGGTGCTCGGCTACGTCGCCGAGACCGCCGGCTACACGACCATGTTCGGCGTGCTGGCGGCCGCCTGCCTGGCCGGCTCGCTGGTCGCCCGCCGGATCCCCGACCCCGGGCGCTTACTGAACCGGAACCTTCGCCAGCACCAGGTTGCCGACGTGGACGTCGATCAGCGTGCCGTGGTGGACGATGCCGCTCGAGTTGCCCCAGAGGATGTAGGCGGTCTGCCCGTTGACGATCCCCTGGTCACCGGTCGCGATCGTCCGGGCCAGTAGCGGCGTTCCCGTATCGGCGTCCACGAGCGTCAGCGTCTGGGCGCCGTTGTGGTTGTGACCGAGCAGCGTCGAGGCCTTGCTGGTGTCGAGCACCTGCAGCAGGAGCTCGATCAGGCCGGTGTCGGCGGTCGGCGAGATCGCGCACCACGCGGATGCCGTACTTGGCCTCGATCGCCGGACTGGTCGGCGTCGGGCCGACTGCGGTCGCGGACGTGCTCGCGCTCGAGCCGTCGGCGACGAGGGCGTGCATCCCGAAGTAGGCCCCGAAGGCCGCCACTGCCGCAATCAGGATCGAGGCGGCGAGCAGGCGCGGCGAGAACGAGCGATCGCTCGGGGCGGGAGTGGGGGCGGGGGCTGCGTTCATGGGCTCCACGTCTTCCAAGTGTAGGCAGTGCGAGAACGGGTCGGGGCCCCGGCGCTGTCAGATAGCGCCGGGGCCCCTGGTTGTTGCCCGGGCCTAGACCCGGATCTTGACCTTGACGACCTTCGACCAGCTGCCCGCACGGTCGCGGACGCGGATCGAGATCGTGTGGATGCCGCGCTTCCAACCGCGGGTGTTGATGGTGGCCTTCATCCGCTCGAGGCTCGATCCGAACCGGCCGTCGGCAGCGGCCAGGGCGTGACCCTTGCCCTTGCCCTTGTCATGGCCGTCGAACCACTCGCCACCACCGACACTGAGGTTGTCGGTGCCGGTGACGGAGAGCCGGAAGCCCTTGCCGGCCGAGGCCGAGGCACGGAGACCGGCCCCGCCCTGCGATTCGCGCGAGCGCGACTCCACTCAGCGGAACGGAGGTGTCGATCGTCGAGCAGCGTCCACGCGCAGGCCGCGCTCTGGTTGCCCGCGGCGTCGACCGCCCGGACGCCGAACCAGTGGTAGCATGACGGCCGGCTGCCGGCAGGATCCACGGATTCATCACCGAGAGCGGCGGCGTGCTGTAGGCATCCGCCTCGAACGGCGGAGGCCATCGGTCCGGTAACCGCCCTTGGACGGATCCATCCGGCCGAGGAGCACCGGGTGTGCCGGGGTCGGCCTCAGGATGATCTTGCCGGAGCCCTGTGGGTCGACCACGTCCGGGCAGGTGCTCGGCGGCGTGGACTGGGTGCCGCCGTCATGAAGTTGCCGGCGACGTAGGTGACGGGCGACGTGGAGTCGCTGAAGTGCGCTGTTGCCATCAGGGCGAACGGTTCGCCTCGAAGGAGTTGTGGCCGTTGTTCGGGTTCGGCGCGACGCGGCGATGTCGGCATCGCCGGGCCCGGTCTTGTCGATCTGGAAGTCGATCGGAGCCCAGGCGACCCCAGTTGCCGAGGGCGTCGGTCGCGTGGATGTAGAACGTGTGCGTGCCCTCGCGTGAGTGCGGCCGCGTTGACCTGGGCCAGCGTTCCCTTGAGGGCCTAGCTGGGGACGGGCGCTCCGGCGAGGTTGGGCAGGTCGACGGCGACTCCCGTGCCGTTCGCTGGCGTCGCATCGATGGCGTACTCGGCCGCGGTGACGTCCGAGCCGCCGACGGCGGAGTCGTCGCCGGTGCCCATCACGATGATGTCCTCGGAGCCGCTCGAGTCGACCGGCGTGACGCTGAGGTTCACCGTGTTCGGGCCGCGTTGCGTCACGACGAAGGTCGCCTCGCTGGTATCGCCGGACGTGGTGCCATCGGTGGCCTGCATGTAGAGGTGGTGCAGCACCGGCAGAGCTCCGGGGAGACCGGCGAGGTCGGCCGGGGCGAGGGTGATGCGTTCACGGTCGAGCCGCCGTCACGCTCGGCGCGGCGACCGAGACCGAGGCGATCGAGTAGTTGAACGCTACTCACGTCGGCGAACGTCGCGGTTGCGCAGTCGTGTGATCGCGTACGCGACCGAGACGGTCGTCGTCGCGTTGGTCGGCGAGCCCGTCACGTCCGGTCGGGTTCACCGCGGCGGTCGAGCAGGTCGAGGCGTTGCCCGTTCCGGCGTGCAGCATGACGGACATGCTGTGGCCAGCCGGATCGCCTGGCTTGCCGGTGTCGTAGACCGGAATGCGCTCTCCGGCCGTTGTCATGCTCGAGACGTCGACGATGTCGTCGGCGGTCGCGCCCGACGGCAGAGCCTCGACGACCTGGTTCTGCGGAGCCGGGATGGCGCCGAAGTTCGCGCTGCGGGGAACGCCGTCCTGGGCGATGCGGGTTTGCGGGAGCCCGAGGATGCCCATGTCGTGCTCGTCCATGCCCGCGTTCAGGTAGCGGAGCAGCACCTTCGGAGCAGCGGGTCGACCGCGAGGTCGGGCGTCCTCGTGCTGCCGTTGATCAGCCAGTAGTGCGGGTGATCGACGGAGGCGTGGATGTCGGCGATCGACGGGTCGGCCAGGTTGTTGAGAATCGGGTCGAGGTCGGAGAGCACCAGGACCTGCTCGTTGTCGTAGGCGGTGGTGGCGTCGGCGTATGCCTGGCCCGTAGTCGTCGGGCGTCCGATGAACGCGCCGTACAGGCCCATCGCGATCTGCCGGCGGGTCGCCGGCAGTCCGGGTCCGGCTTCGTACAGCGACGTGCCGGCTTTGGCGACGAACGTGTAGGGATGGCTCCCGCCGGCGGGGATCGTGACCCCGCCGCCGCTGAAGCCCACCTGCTGCGGGATCGTGAACCGCAGGTCGACCGGGGTGTCGTTGTAGACGGTGAGGTTGACGGTCGAACCCGCGGTTGCCTCGATCTGCGTGCCGGCGATGGACGGAGTGTCGGCCGGCGCGGTGTCGGTCGAGAACACCCACGTGTTGACGTTGCCGACGCCGTCGACTGTCATGGTGCTCGTGCGGGCGTGGATGGAGCAGGCGCTGTCGCAGTTGAGCACGTCCGCGGACGCCGGCGCCGAGCCGATGGCTGCGGCGGCGACGGTCGCGGCGACCGCAGCGAGCCGCATGCGTGCCCGCGTTCCGTTCGTCTTCACGGGCGTGTCTCCGTTGGTGGGATGAGGATGTCATGGCTTGCACCCGCCAATCGAGGCCGGCGGATCGATTCGGTACAGCGTGAGCATGCCGCCCATCGCCGTGCCGTAGGTCGTCGCTTCGTTCAGCGCGTGGCTGTGGGCGACCATGTAGTACTCGCCGCACTCGTTGAACGAGTTGGTGTCCTGGGGAAGCGGTGCCTTCTTCGCGAGGTAGGGCGTGCCGCCGTACCAGACGTTCTCGCCGGTGTAGCGGACGTCCCGGAAGTCGGGCGGGGGACGCCGTTCGCGGTTGCCGTGGCCGGCGTCCATGGCTGGTTGGGTGCACCGCTGCCGTTGCTGGCGATCTGGCTGTACTTCCACTGCCCAGGTGGCATCGACCGTCTGGCCCGGGGCGAGCTCCACCAGGTACTTGCGGATGCTCATGTACAGTCGGGCGTGTAGAGCGGGTGCGCGTCGATGCCGAGCACGTCGGTGTCGGCGCCGTGGGGGTGGAACGGGCGGGTGAGGCCGCCGGCGTTGAAGTCTGGGTGCGGACCGGCAGATGCCCCGCGTCGGTCGGGTTGGTGACCGGGTTGGGGTCGTAGGCGTCGACATGCACGAAGGCGCTGTAGGGCTGCGACGGAAGCCAGCTCGCGTAGTTCGGTGCGACGTGTCGGGCATCGAACGGCCGTTGATCAAGCAGTACCCGGAGCCGGTACTTCGACCACGGGTACGTGGACGTGTCGACTCGCCCGCATCGGGTTGGTGTCGATCAAGCGGTGCAGGTCGGGATCGACGTCGGACAGCATCTGGACGTACTCGTGGTTCGGGGTCGTACTCGTTCTGGCCCCAGTTCGGGTGGTCGGGGTTGGAGCTATGACCGGCCTTCGCGTCGTAGACGTAGTAGTGCCTGACGCTCCCGTCCACGACCGGCGGCGGACCGACGACGAGGCCGCCGAACAGACCCATTTGCTTCTGCATGCCTGGTCGGTGCCGCTGACGTACAGGAACGAACCGGCGTGCTCGGCGGTGAAGCTGTAGGTGACTGTGCCGTTCGTGGCAACCGGATTGGTCAGCGACGTCACCTTCTGGTTGGCAGGTCGTAACGGGCTCGACCGGCTCGCCGTTCGCCATCACGCCACTCTGCCGGGGAAGGTGATCGACGTCGGCTGGGTGTTTCCAGCCGGTTGTGCAGCACGATCGTGACGTGGTCGCCCTGCGTTCACGCACAGGAACGGCGACGGGTACTGGTAGGCGCCGTCGTCGAGGCGTAGCCCCACATCGGCATCCGGTTGCCGTCCGGCGTCGAGATCGCGCCCCGCTTCGCGGTCAGAGTGAAACGGCGTTGGTCACGTCGGTTCGGAGCACAGGACCAGGCCTTCGGCGTGCGTGTCGAGACCGGCGGCCGACTTGGCCTGGCCGGCGGCAAGACCGCCGCGGCGAGTGCTGCCGCCGACCGGGAGCGCCCACAGCAGCGTCAGCTTGCGCGGCGAGCCGTGGGCGGAGTGGTGTCTCAGGTTCCGTCCACGACAGACTCCCCACTGGTTCGGATTTTGCTGGGGACCGAGCGTTGTCGCCGGGTAGACGTGCACCTCGGTCGCCATGCCGCCGAAGGCAGCGGCGGTGCCGGCGTCCTGGGCGTAGTTGCGGTCGTACATCATGTAGATGTCCGGGCCGGATCCCCCGCTGTGCGGCGGAGCTACGAAGATCGCGTCGTAGGCCTCGCCTGCTCCGGCCGTTGTCGCCTGTCTCGTACGCGTACTTCTGCGACGACGTGTTGCGCTTCGGCCGGACGAAGACCACTCCGGTCATGCCCATCTGGACGTGCTCGACGTCCTCCCAGTGGCAGTGGTACATGTACGTGCCCGGGTCGATCGGCTGGTAGAAGTAGTGGAACGTCTTGCCCTGGGGGGCGCCGCCCGACATCTCGGGCACACCGTCGAACCACGGGATCGCGTTCTTGAAGCCGTGGAAGTGGACGGTGTGGCCGTCCGGAATGTCGGGCCGCACCTGCCAGCCGAGGTTGTAGAGCGTCAGGTGGTACTTCTCGCCGGCGTCCATACCGATGATCGGGGCGCACTGCTGGGCCTGGCCCTTGAGGCCGAAGATCCGGTCGTGCGCGTTCTGGTCGGTCAGGTCGGCGTTGAGCGCGACCTGCGCCCTGGTGACGTCGCGGAAGCAGTAGATGTAGGCGTTCTGCGGAACCGGAGTGTTTCCCGATGGCAGCGACACGTAGTCCTGTGCGAGCAGGTCGGGCATGACGCTCTGGCTGGACGGGATCAGGATGTTGGTCAGGTCGGCCCCGGTCTGCTCCGGGAGCGTGATCCAGCCGTCGGTTCCGGCCAGGGCGATGGTGCGCACTCCCTGGAGGTTCTTGCCCGACGGATCCAGGTAGTAGGTGGCCGCTTCCGCCGACGTCGTCGGGTGGAGGATCGTGCGACCGAGGGTGATGGTCAGCGCACCGGCGCCGAGGGTGGCGCCGCCTACCTGGAGCAGGCGACGCCTCGTGAGCCGGTTCTGCGCCGGGATCGGTCATCGTGTCCCCTTCCCGTGCTTCGTGGTTGGTTCGGCTACGGCGACGGTGCGCCACTTGGAGCGGTAGGTCAGGTGCAGGCGACGGCTGGTGACCGTCACGCGCACCTTGTAGGTGCCTGCAGCGAGGTGTGTCAGGGCTGCCGAGTAGCGGCCGCTGTGGTAGGCCAGGCGCACGTTGCGCACGCGGTGTCCGCGCTTGACGGTGAGCGTGACCCTGCAGTCGGAGCAGCGGCTCGGGAGCGTCTTGAGCGCCCGGCTGCCGGGGATGAACCGGGTGGTCAGGATCGCGGCCCGGCGGGACTGGAGCTGGACGGTTGCCCGAATGCCCAGGGGCTGAGGCCCGACGTTCAGGAGCACTGCCGGAACCAGGATCTCGTCCGCGCCGATGTCGTACGCCGTGCCCTGCGGACGCGTCTGGCCGTCGATATCGAGCGGCACCTTGGCGTCGGCAGCTCCCGCATCGAAGGCGGTTGAGCCGCCCTGCAGGTGATAGTCGCTCGCGAGCGTCCTCGTCGTGGTTCGAGGAGCGCGTCGGCAGCCGTCAGCGACGGGCGCGCCGGTAGCGGATCGCGCCGCTGTAGCCGCCGCTGTTGGAGCGGATCATGTTGTTGGTGATCTGCAGGTGGCGGGCATAGCCGTTGACGAAGATGCCATCGCCCTGCGAGACCGGCTGGCCGACCGGCCGCCGCCGCCACCGGGCGGGATCGGACCGCCGCCGTTGGCGTTGGTGCGGCGAAGTCGACGTTGTCGCGGCCTCGATGGTGAGGCCGTCGATCCGAGCACGGTAGTCGGCGCCGTATTCACCGTCCGTTGCGAGGACGTAGATCGTCTCGCCGTCAGCGACGGTCTGGTTGCCCGACCAGGTGAGGCGGCGATGTTCGTGTACCAGTCGGTGAGGTAGCTCTCCGGCGTAACTCGGAGCCGTGGCGAGCGAGAAGCCGAGGCCGGTCACGTCCGCGCCCAGCACCGAGGTGCCGGCCAGGGTGGGATCGGCCGCGTAGGTGGGCGAATAGGTGCCGCCGGGCCGACGCCCTGGAGCTTCAGCGGCTCGAGATGATCAGGTTCTCCTCGTAGGCCCCAGTCGGGTTGAGCCCGTCCCGTCGGCCTCGAAGCTGGCCTGCGTGCCCGGGAAGATGGCCACGAGTCGGTCCTTCGAGAAGTGCTGTTCGGCGTAGTCGATGCCGTTCTGGATCGTCGCGAGTGGCTGGAGTGTGTACGAGGTGTCCGTGCCGTCCGGCGCGGTGCCGAGGGCGCTGTCGAGGGTGATCGTTGAGGAAGTGTTCATCGCCACGGCGCGCGACTCCGTCGTCGTACCGGTGGTGACGTCGACCCGCCAGCCGATCTTCGAGCCGGCGGCGCCGAACGTGCCGTTCAGCGTGGTAGTGGTGCCGCCCGTTCCGTCGCCGGTGATCGGCGCGGTCTGCGCGGCCTGGCCGTCGACCGTGGCGATGTTCGGGAGTAGGCGTTGCCGAGTGTGGCTGCGCTGCCGGTCGGCCGGATCAGCGTGTAGTCCATGTTCCGGAACCTGAGGTCGTAGCCCAGGCGGGTGCGACCGTAAGTGTTCCGGCGTTCGTGCCCACCGTGTAGCCGGTGACGACCCTGTCGGTCGGAGCACCGGTTCCCGCGGTGACAACCATCAGGCTGCCCTGGACGGCGGGGAGCTTGAAGACCACGTTGTCGGTCAAGCTGGTGTTGGTGTTGTGCGATGCGCCCGTGCCCGAGGCCGTGATGGCGTAGGCGCCACCGGTCGGGACGTTCGGGCTCCAAGCCCCGGCCAGAGTGAGCACGGTCGGGGGAGTGGAGGCCGTGATGACCATCGACTGCCGCCAAGCGTTGCCGGTGGTCATCTGGACGCTCCACGGGGTGCCGAATCCCGCGAAGTCCGGGAAGGCGGCAGCCGAGTCGGTCAGGGTCGCCGGGGTGGTGACGCTGGCAAGCGGCGATGTCGTCGTCCGGCCGCGGTACACGAGATACCGGACGCCGTTCGACGGCAGGATGGTCCCGAACGGCGGGCTCACGGTGATAGACGTTGCCGTGTTGGCGGTGATCGCCCGCACTTGGTCGTTACGGATGTTGGTGCCGTTCGTGGTCACCGTGCCGAGGTTCGGGTCCTGACCGGTCAACTGCAGGCTCGAGTTGATGAGGTCGCCGGGCGTGAAGTTCCGGGCCGTGTCGGTGACGACGGTCGCGGTCGGGTTCGTGACCGGTGGCGTGGCCGACCCGGTCGGCGCGATGATGATGAAGTTGTTGCCACTGCTGGGCGTGTTTCCCCACGTGGGGCTGACGCTGATCTGCGTGGCGGTTGGCTGGTCGGCGATGCGCCGGACCTGCCCGGCGTCCGTGCCAGTCGTGAACACGACCGCGTCGCCAGCGGCGGCGAGCCCCGTGGGCGGCGCATTGGGATGCCGTGAACGTCGTCGTGTTGTTCGTCCCGTTCCCTGCGCGAGTGCCCGAGGCGACGAGGGTGCCGCGGAGCACGGTGTAGTCTCGCGTTGGTGGCGGGCGTCGTCGTCCAGGCGGGCGTCACGGTGAGCGTAGCTGGGCACTCGTGACGCCGGCGACCGTGCGGACCTGGCCTGCGCCGGTGCCGCTCGTGATGGCGACGATCGAGTTCACCAACGACGACGTGAACCAACCCGTGCTGTCGGTGAGCGTGCTGGTGGTGCTCTGCTGCGTGGCAGCCGTGGCGGAGCCCGACGGCAGGATGATCCTGTAGGAGTCGTTCCGGACGTTGCCGTTGCCGCCTCCGAAGGCCGAGGCGAGCGTTAGCGACGTGTTGGTGTTGCTGGCGATGACCCTCCTCACACCGGCCTGGCCGCCATTCGCCATCTCGACGACGGCGCCCTGAAGGGCGTTCGTCTGGCGTAGCCGGCGTCCGCGAACTGGAGCTGGCCGGAGGTGCTCGAGTTGTCGGTAGTGCCCGACCCGTAGATCACGTAGGTGTAGGCACCGGACGGCGTCGTGCTCCACGGTAGATCGAGCGTCAGTGCCGTTGCGGTGTTGGAGAGGATCTTGTGGGTCTCGTTCAGGAGCGGGCTCGCCGCGGGGCCAGTGACCTTGACGAAGAGCCCGTTCAGCGGGGTCGTCCAGTTCCTGGCAAGGTCGGTCAGGGTGGCTCCCTGGTTCAGCACGTGCACGGTCAGGCCGTTGGTGCTGAGCTGGCCGCCGTTCGAGATGGCCATGCCGTACGCGCCCGACGGGACGCCCGAGAAGTCCAACGTGAAGTGCGCGTCCGTGTCCGGCGTGACCGTCGGAGCGGTCGTCGGCGCCGGCGTCAGCGTCACGCTCGGGTTGGCGCCGAAGCCGGCGCCGTACACGTCCATGGTCGTCACGCCCTGGCCGGGCACGACGAACGGCCGGTTGACCGCGAACACCTGCGGCGTCGTGGTGTCGACCATGCAGGCCGCGCACGATGATCTGGGTCGCCGGGCTGAAGACGTTGGTCGAGGTCGGCGTCAGTGCAAGGTCGGTGCCGTACGTAGTCGCCGGGGTACATCTGGAAGGCGGCCGCGATCGTGCGGAAGCCGGGGTTGTAGTCGGGGTTCGGTCGCACCTTGTTGGTCGCGACGTCGAAACTGGCCTGGTCGTTCGCGACCAGCTCGTATACCTGCGGCGAGACGCCGGAGGGAGTGGGCGCGTTGATGCGGTTCGTCGAGGGCAGCATGACCTCGTAGAAACCGTCAGGGTCGGACACCGTCTGGCGAACGAAGCGGTGCGACCAGTCGTACCAGCTGATCGGCAGGCCCGATCCGGGAGCGTTGTCGCCGTAGAGGATCTGGGTCGGGTCGACCGACTGGCTGAGGTCGTCGATCAGCAGGCCCCAGTGGATGCCCGGCATCTGAACCGGGGTCATGAACTCGAACAGCGGCGCGATCGAGCGACCGCTGTCGAGGTGGAGGAGCTTCTCGTCGCAGTCGTGACGGCTCAGGCCTTCGTAGCGGCTGCCGCCCTGATCGCGGAACGCCGGGTTGCGGACGGCCTTGCCGGTGACGTCGGTTCCGACGCCCATGACGTCGACCGTGTGGGCGACGCCGACGCAGTCCGGCAGGGCGACCTGCGGCTGCGCGACCGAGTCGCCGGTGAAGACGTTGATGTTCTCCTCGCGGGTCGGCTGCCAGAGCGGCTTGCCACTGGCGTCGGTCGGGATGTCGACCTTGACGACGTAGTCGGCGTCGCTTGCGATCGGCGTCAGGTTCGCGTCCGCGTCGAGTGCCGGGCCGGTGAGATTGGGATTCACGTACAGGTCGGCGAGGCCGAAGTTGCCGTTCACGGTGGTGCCGTCGAACGAGTGGTCCGACGTCGACGGTCCGCCGTCCCAGCCGACGATGGGGCCGTCCGAGAACGACTCGACGCACTCGCGGCCGGTCGTGTTGGACGAAAGGATGCCGGAGCCGGGGAACCCGTCCCACCCGGCCATGAATGGCTCGTAGAGCGGGTCGCCGAGACCGTCGAGCGGCTGGCAGTCGGTGGGCCGCTGCCACTCCTCGGTCGTGTAGGTCGGGCCGAGATCGGTGGCATTGGTCGTCCCGGTGTCGGTCATCGACTGACCGACGAGGAGGAGCGAGCCATCGCCCTTGTACTGCAACTGGCCGTTGACGTCCTTCTGCGGCCCGAACAGGTGGACGGTCAGACCGGGGATGCCGGGCTGCCAGTCCTCGATGGCGGCCTCGCGCGGGTCCATCTCGTTGCGCGTGGTGCCGGATGAGACGCTGCCGACGATCCCGCCGTTCTCACTGGCGGAGTACGGCTGCTTGGCCCAGTCGATGACGTGGCCCTGGCCGATGAAGTTGAAGACGTTGATGTCGACACCACCGCCGACGGCCGTGGTGGCGTGGGTTGCGTTCGAGCCACGGAAGGTGATGCCCGTGTTCTTGTAGCCGTCGGTGTACTGCTCGAGCACCATCCACTGGCCCAGCGGATAGGTGCCGATCAGCGAGTACTTGCCCGAGAGGTCGGTGACGGCGGCGTTCGAGCCCTGCTCGAACAGGTTGTTCTCACGCGAGCGGACCGTGACAAGCTGGCCGGGGATGCCGGGCTCGCCCGGATCCTGCCTGCCGTTGCCGTTCTCGTCGTTGAAGACGTGGCCCTCGATCTTCGTCCACCACTGCGGCATGCGCAGCGTCTGGACGTCGGTGACCCCCGAGCCATCGACGGTGATGTTCTCGGCCTCCATGATCGTCAACTGGTCGAAGTCCCAGTACGAGAGGAGGTAGTTGCCGTCCGGGACACCCTTGATGGTGAACTCGCCGGTGTCGCTGTAGAACGGCGCGGCCAGGATCGTCTGGTCGCCGTTGGTGAGGTCGGTGAGGGCCAGCCAGAGGCGCTTCTGCGGTCCGGCGTCCTGCTGCAGCGCGTCGGTCGCGCCGAGCAGGTTGCCGCTGACCGGGTCGGCGCCGTACGAGAACGCGTTGTGTGCGAAGCCGTGGATCGAGCCGCAGATCTCGGTAGCCGAGCGGCCGCAGACGAACGCGGTCGGGTTGGTCGCGTTCTGCAGGAGCGCCCCGGTGGGAACGGTCTTCGTCGTTGCGTACGCGTCGGCCTTGTTGTCGGCCGCGCCGCTGCCCGACGTGGACGGGTCATAGACGGCCCAGCCCGAGAACACGGGCGTGACCTTCTCGCTGCCGTTGACGCGCTCGGCGTCGAGGCCGGTGTCCCCGGCGAGCACCCACTGATCCCAGTCGTGGCTGCCTTCGAGGGTCGTCGTCTGCGACACCTCGAGCGCGCCGGGATCGTTCGAGACGACGCCGGGGTCGGCGATCGGGATGAGACCGCCGGTGGCGGTGTGGAGGCCTTCGGCAGGCGGCGAGACGGTGACCGAGTACCGGTTCGGCTCGAGGTCGCGGACGATGATGTGGCCGTCCTTGTCGGAGGTGCACCGGCCGACGCCGCCCGGGCTCACGATGGTGTCGGGGACGCCGTCACTGTTCGCGTCCAGCCAGGGCTGGACGCCGTCGACGACTGGCTTGGCCGGGTCGACGGCGTACTGGGTGCAGATCGGGTCGCCGTAGGCGTTCTGGGTGATGGCCTCGCCCATGATGTCCGTGAGCTTCGCGACGAAACCCTCGGGGACGAGGTGCGGCGTGATGCCGGCGATCGCGTTGCCGCTACCGTCCGCCGGGGGCGTCTCGGGGTCGAGGTCGTACTCCGAGTTCGTCCCGTTCATGTCGAAGAAGACGTCGGTGCGGTAGGTCGCCAGCGGGATCGGGTTGGCCGACATCGGCATGGTCACGTCGACCGCCGTGGTCCCGTTCGGGTCGTAGTCGAAGTAGCCGCCGGCTACCTCGTAGCCGTCGGCCTGGATCGAGAACAGGTAGTGGTGCGGGCCGGGGCGGAGGCAGACACGGCCGGTCGCCGGATCGATGCCCTGCGTCGCGAACTGGACCGACGTCGCCGGGCGTGTTCGGACCGCAGACTGCCCAGGAGCTCATGGTGAGCGTCGCGATGTTGCCGGAAAGCGAAAAGTCCGACTGGCTGCCGGACGCGACGAGCGTGTTCGTGGTGCCCGGGTCGATCTTCGTGACCGCCGGCCACGGGCAGTCGGCCGGGTAGTTCGCGTACTTCGCGCCGCTCGGGTCGGTCCACGGCTGGCAGTTCGAGACCGCCGTCGGGTTCTCGTTGTCAGTGGGCTCGCGGGTTGGGTCGGCGTTCAGGATCCACGACCACTGGAGATTCGAATCGACGCCGGCGCCGTTGTTGTCCGGCGCGCGATGGCCGTAGAGGCCCGCGTTCACGAGCGGAATCGCAGCGTTCGCCGCGAAACCTTGGCTCGGAGTCGCGCCGGTGAAGGCCGGGTTCGGGTCGGGCTCCGTCCAGGTCATCGCGTGCCCTGCGATGAAGTGGACGCGGATCGGCGCGGCGCGGCCTGAGCCGCGACACGTCCCTCCGAGCAGCAGGAAGCCGAGGGCGAGCGCGGCGAAGCGCGGAAGGTTCATGCCGGTTCTCCTCATGTCGCATCACCTGTTCGCATCGGGGCTTCTCCTTCTCTCCGCTTTTTCACGACGCGCAGGCAAGGCCCCGCGTTCGCGCCCAAGCGCCAACGCGGGCCCGATCGGCTACGCGCCGTCGATCCCATGGGTTGAATGGCGCCGACCCCATGGCCGGCGCGGTCGATCTCAGTTCACTCGGGGACTGGGGGTCGTCGAGTGCCAGTGGAGGGGCCCACTGGATGCCGGGGCCACCATACGTACATTTGAGGAGGCTTGTCGATGATCATGAAAAGGTTGTCATCAAAGGACGGGCCGCGTGATCGTCGGCAGATTTACGCATGATTGTGCTGATATCTCCCTGATGTTGAGCGTTCATGAGCGTGCTCTCATCCGCCGAGCGGTACGAGGTTCCGGTAGATGACCGCCGTTTCATGACGTGATTGTCATTTGTCATCTTGGTTAAGGAGGGCCGCGAAGCCTCCGTGCGGGGCATCGACGGGGGGCGTGGTCGGCCCCGGGAGCCCACCCTTTGCGGCGACTTCTCGGCGGCCGGTGTACGCTTCCTGACGAGCGAGGGCCCCCGAGATCACGCCGTCACAGTCACGTCCCGAGAAGGGCAGCGAGGTCGAAGTCGTGATCGACGCACTCGCCTTCGGTGGTCGAGGGGTCGCCCGCCTCGACGACTTCGTGCTGTTCGTCGACCGCGCGCTGCCCGGCGATCGCGTCCGGGCGCGGGTGACGAAGGTCAAGCGGCGCCACGGCGAGGCGATCGCGATCGCCCGCCTGGCCGAGGGGCCCGACCGCGTGGCGGCGCCCTGTCCGCACTTCGGCGCCTGCGGCGGCTGTCGCTGGCAGGACCTCGACTACACGGCGCAGCTGGCGTGGAAGCACCAGCAGGTGCGCGATGCGCTCGAGCGGATCGGCCATCAGAGCGGTTTCGCGCTCGATCCGATCGTGCCCGCGACCGCGACCTACGGCTACCGCAACAAGCTCGAGTTCTCGTTCGGGGAGTCCGAGGACGGGCCCTCCCTGGGCTTCCACCGGGCGGGTCGCTGGGACGAGATCATGCCGGTGGGTGCGTGCCTGCTGATGGACGTGGCCGGCAACACCGCCCGCTCCGTCGTCGAGGCCTGGGCGCGGCGGTGTGGCCGCGACGTGTGGGACCGGCGCTCCGGGAAGGGCTACCTGCGTCACCTGGTGGTGCGCGGCTCGACCCGCACCGGCCAGCTGCTGGCGACGGTCGTGACCGGCTCGGGCGCGCTGCCCGACAGGGCCTGGCTCGAGGACGAGCTGGCCGAGCGCGTGCCCGGCTGCGTCGGCCTGCTCCACGCCGTCTCGGACGGCGTGGCCGAGGTCACGTCCGGGCTGCCGACGTCGATCCTGTCCGGCCGGGACTGGTACGAGGAGCAGCTGCTCGGGCTGCGGCTGCGGGTCTCGGCCGGCGCGTTCCTGCAGACCAACACGGCCATGTGCGAGCGGCTCTACGAGCTCGCCATCGAGGAGGCGGGGCTGGCCGGGCGACGAGGTCGTCTGGGACCTGTACTCGGGCATCGGCTCGATCGCGCTCGCGGTGGCTGCCGGCGCCGGGCGCGTGATCGGCGTCGAGGTCGTCGAGGAGGCGGTCGACCGGGCCCGCGAGAACGCCGACGTCAACGACGTGCACAACGTCGAGTTCGTCGTCGGCGACGTCGCCCAGGCCGTGCGGCCGCTGCTCGAGGCGGGCGTCCCGTCGCCCGACGTGGTCGTGCTCGATCCGCCCCGGGCGGGCCTCACGCCGAAGGCCGTGCGCCGCGTGCTCGAGCTCGAGCCCCACCGCATCGTCTACGTCAGCTGCAACCCGACCACCCTGGCCGGCAACGCCGAGCTGCTCGCCGCCGGCGGCTACCGGCTCGAGCGCGTCCGCCCCGTGGACATGTTCCCGCACACGCACCACGTCGAGTGCGTCGCGCGCTTCGACGCGGCTACGTGACGGAGGCGCACACCAGGTAGTCGACCTGCGGGCCGAACTGCCAGCGCCAGAAGCTCGTGCGCCGGACGGGGACTCCCAGCGCCGCCAGCGCCGCCCGAGGGTCGGCCCCGGTCGGCCGGTTGCCGGTCTCGATCAGGCGCAGCGCCTCCTCCGCGCTGCGGGCGGCGGCCGCCAGCACCTGCTCGCAGCGTGAACGGCTGGTCGTGGCCCTCCCACCAGGCCACGGGGTCGTCGACGTGCACCACGCGGCCGGCCGGCGCGCTGGCCTGCAGGCGCGAGACGACGAGGCCCGTGAGCGCGTCGCCGTAGGTGCGCAGCGCGATCCCGATCCGCTCGTCCGGGACGTGGGCGTCGAGCAGGCCGGGGTAGAGCAGCTGCGAGTAGAGGAGGTCGCCGACGACGACGTCGTAGGGCGCGTCGCCCACCGGCTCCCAGTCCTGCACGGGCACCGGCGCCATGCGCCCGGCCGCGACCTCGCGGACGATGCGGTCGGCGAGCCCTCCCGTGACGTCGACGTCGAGCGCCCGCAGCCGGTCACGGCGACCGCGCGGCTCCCGCCGGATGGCCGCGGCGGGTGCGGTCGTGTCGACGTCCAGCAGATCGACGCGCCCGGCTCGCTCGGCCAGTCGCGTCAGGGGCACGTCGTCGCAGTTGCCGGCGCCGACCACGGCCACCGAGGCGCCGGCGCGCACGATCGGATCGAGCACCTCCCAGAGGCCGTCGCGGGCACCCACCCAGCGCGCGGCGCGGTCGCCGCGACCGGTGAGGTTGCGCCGCTGGTTCGCCGCCGTGGCCGGACGCTGCGGGTCGGGCAGCGGCGGTGCGGTGGGCGACAGGCGGCGCAGGTTCGGCAGCAGGAAGGCCAGCGCCAGCAGCGGCAACGCCGGCAGCGCCCGGTCGAACCAGTTCGCGAGCACCAGCGTGGCCGACAGCGAGCCGACGCAGAGGGGGATGGTCAATCCCGGCCGCAGCCGGAACCGCCACGCGGCCCCGACGAACAGGGCCAGGAACAGCATGTCGGTGGAGCCGATCTCGGCCGCGACCGGCATGCCCGGCCCCGCCAGCGGCACCGTCAGCCACGAGAGGGCGTGGTGATGGCCCTCGAGCATGGCCCGCGTCGGCCCCGCGAAGACCGAGTAGATGTCGACGCCGATCACCGCGATGGCGATCAGCGCCACGTGCCAGGACCGCTCCACGATGCCGGCGGCGAGCAGGCCCAGCGACCCGGCGGCGACCAGCTTCCCCATCCCGGCGAGCTCGATCCAGGATGCGTGCATGCCCCAGACCGCGACCAGGATGCCGGCCACGGCGGCGACCACCTGCAGGGTCGGGGCCTGGCGGAACAGGCCCGCGTAGGCCACGATCGCGAGGCACGCCAGCGGCAGCGCCACGGCCGCCAGCGTCGCCGTGATGGCGTGATCGGTCGGTCGGGGCAGGTGGGGCGCGCCGTAGGTCCACGCGAGCCACGCCCCGGCGGCGACTAGTACGGCGGCAGCGCGTCGTACCACGGGCCCAGCGCCTTGAATGCACGCCAGAAGCGGCGTTTCGAATCCTCGTCGTTGAGCGCACCGTCGATGTCGGGCACCACCAGCGCCTCGATCGTCGGCGTCAGGCGCTGCACGACGCCCACCTCCTGGGCATCGAGCGGCTGTGCCAGTGGGAGCTTGAGATCGTTCAGGGTCGCGACCACCTCGTCGCCCATCGCGACGACCATCTTCGGCTCCACGATCGAGAACTCCCGCCGCAGCCAGATCGGGCAGGCCGCCGCCGCGGCATCGGGACTGCCATCCGTGCACTTGACGCAGTTGGTGCCGTACAGGAGCAGCGGGTCGATCCCCAGCCGGCGCACCGACTTCAGCATCGCGCCGCCGGCCCGGCCGAAGAACGCGACGCCCTCCTGCACCTCGGACGACTGCGCCCGGTACTTGATGAGCATGATGTCGGCCAGCGGATGGCCGGATCCGAGCACGGGCGTATGCGAGACGTGGGGGATCCGGTTGCACGCGGCGATCTCGTCGCCGAGCGCGTTCATCTCGCGGATCGCGCGCGCCAGGTAGCGCTCGTAGATCTCGTCCGGGCCCGGCATCGAGTGAGCCTATCCTTCGCCGCGCCGGGATGGCCTCCTTGCCTGTCGGATCCACTTCAGGCCCTGCAGGTAGAAGAGGTTCGCCGGGCGCCGGACGACCCGCCCTGCGCCGAGCGCGACCAGCAGCGAGGCGGCGTCTCCGAAGCGCGGGAGCTCGACCGCCCCGGTGCCGATGCCCTCGCCCACGTGGGCGTCGGAGCCGGCGCCGCGCAGCAGGTCGTGGCGGTCGGCGAAGCGCTCGGCCTCGCGGTTGAAGGCCTCGCGGTACAGCCGCGCGTTGTAGGTCTCCAGCACGTCGATCTGGTCGGCCAGCCGGGCCAGCAGCAGCGGGTCGGCGATGGCGTGCAGGCGATCGAAGGGGTGCGGGACGTAGACCACGGCGCCCTGGGCGCGGATCGCCTCGACCGTGTCGGCGAACGGCATGCCGCGCGGGATCTCGTCCGTCATGTAGAGGCCGATCACCTCGCCGGTGGCGGTCTTGATCTCCGAGCCGACGATCACGTGCAGGTCGAGCTCGTGCTCGGCGACGTACGCCTGCGCGGCGAGGCCGCCGGCGATGGTGTTGTGATCGGTGACGGCGATGGCGCCGAGACCGCGGTCGATGGCCCGGTGGACGACCTCGGCGACCGGCGTGGCGCTGTCGGACGAGTGCTCGGTGTGCATGTGGAAGTCGGCCAGGATCAGGTCGTCGTCCTCGGTCGGCGCCGGGCGCGGGGTGCGGGCCGGCCGATGCGCGAGGTAGAGCTCCTCCGCGCGCCGGGCGGCGGCATCGGCGTCGCGATCGCGGGCCGCCTCGCCGGCGGCGGCCCCCAGCCGGGCGCGCAGCTCGGGGTCGGCCAGCAGCCGGCCGACCATCGCGGCCGCGATCCGCGGCTCGCCCGAGTCGGCGATCAGGCCCGTGCGGTCGTTGGCGACCACGTCCGCCGCGGGGCTGCCGGCAGGGGCGACGATCGCGATGCCGCAGGCCGCCGCCTCGGCCGCGACCAGTGGCGAGCCGTGCTCGGCGGCGACGAACACGCTGGCGCCTCGCATGGCGGCGGCCCGCTCGGCCGCGGTCGCGCCGCTGTGGAGCCGCACGACCTCGGCCTTCGCGCTCGTGATCTCGCCGGCCAGCCCGCGGGTGCGCGCCTCGAGGGCGACGATCGGCGGCGAGGCCGCGATCGAGGGCGCGAAGCGCGCCCGGTCGACGGCGGGCCCGGTGATGACCGCCTGCAGCCCGAAGCGCTCGAGCACGCGGGCTGCGACGGCCGGGGAGCTGGCGGCCACCGCGTCGGCGCGGGCGGCCAGCCGCTCGGCGCCCCGCGGCGTCTGCATGGGCGGCCCGATCCGCAGGAAGGTGGCGATCGCCGGCGAGGCGCTCTCGCGCAGGGCCACGGCGCTGGCGCCGGGGATGTCGGGGTCGAAGGCGTCGACGACGTCGAAGCGGCCGTGGGCCAGCGCCTCGCGCACGGTCGCCGCCATCGCCACCGGCACGGGCACGTTCCGCGCGGCCAGTCCCACGGCCACCACCAGCGGCTCGCCGCCGGTGGGCCGCAGGGCCGTCGCATCGCCCCGCTCGAGCGCCCGGAAGCGGCGGCGCCCCTCGAGCAGCAGGGCCGGCTTCCGGGCCGCCGCGAGCACGACCACCTCGTGGCCGCGACGGGTGAGCGCGGCCGCCAGCGCGCCAACGTGGTCGTTGGCCTCGCTGGGCCGGTCCCACGCGTACGGGCTGACGAGGCAGAGCCTCATGGGCTGGACACGAGCGGTTAGGACTTCTTGGCCGCCCGCTTCGCAGCGGGTGCGGCCGGTGCGACCCGGCGGTGGTCGGCGATGAACTTCTCGACCATGTCGCGGGCCAGTTCGTCGCGGTGCTGCACCGGCGGCGACTTCATCAGGTACGCCGACGGGTACTCGAGCGCGCCGGAGATGCCGTGGTCGAGCGCCAGCCGGATCAGCCGGACGGCGTCGATGACGATGCCGGCGGAGTTCGGGGAGTCCCAGACCTCGAGCTTGACCTCGGCCGTCAGCGGCACGTCGCCGAACGAGCGACCCTCGACGCGGATGTACGCCCACTTGCGGTCGAGCAGCCACGGGACGTGGTCGGACGGGCCGATGTGCACGTTGCCGGTGCCGACGTCGTAGGGCAGCTGCGAGGTGACGGCGTTGGTCTTGGAGATCTTCTTCGACTCCAGGCGCTCCCGCTCGAGCATGTTCATGAAGTCGGTGTTGCCGCCGACGTTCAGCTGGTACGTGCGCTCGATCTTGACGCCGCGGTCGTCGAACAGTCGCGCCAGGTTGCGGTGGAGGATGGTCGCGCCGACCTGCGACTTGATGTCGTCGCCGATGATCGGCAGCCCTGCGCGCTCGAAGCGGCCGCGCCAGTAGTCCTCGCGGGCGATGAAGACCGGGATGCAGTTGACGTAGGCGACGCCGGCCTGGAGCGCCTGCTCGACGTACCACTTGGTCGCCTCCTCGGAGCCGACTGGAAGGTAGGAGACGAGCACGTCGGCGCGGGTCTCGCGCAGCAGCCCGACGATGTCGTCGGTCGGGCCAGGGGCCTTGGTGATGACCTGCGACAGGTACTTGCCGAGGCCGTCGTGGGTCATACCGCGAGCCACCTTGATGCCGGTCGTCGGCACCTTGGCGAACGTGATGGTGTTGTTCTGACCCGAGTGGATGGCGTCGGCGAGGTCCTTGCCGACCTTCTCCGCATCGATGTCGATCGCGGCCACGAACTCGATGTCGCGGACGTGGTAGCCGCCCAGGTTGACGTGCATCAGGCCAGGGACGAACTCGTCGTCGGCCGCGTTCTTGTAGTACTCGACGCCCTGCACCAGCGAGCTGGCGCAGTTGCCGACGCCGACGATCGCGACGCGAACCTTGCCGTCCGCGGCCCGGTGTCCGTTCGAGCCGTTCTTGGAAGCCACTACCACTCCTACCTCTCGAGGTCCTTCATCTGGCCGAGCACGTGCCGGACGCGCTGGAAGACGGTGAATGCCGACAGCACGGCGAGCAGTATCATGGCGTACGGGAGCACGCCGAGCGGCGCAAACAGCAGGGCGGCTCCGAGCAGCACGACTCGCTCGGCGCGGGCCATCAGCCCGGAGATGCCGTCCAGGCCGAGCGCCTCGGCGCGGGCCCGGGTGTACGACGTCAGGAACGATCCGACCATCGCCGCGAACACCGCGGCCAGTGCCCACTGGAGGCCCTGCCGCGAGAACACGAGCGCGATCGCCGTCATCACGACCGCCTCGGCGATGCGGTCGAAGGTCGAGTCGATGAACGCGCCGCGGGGCCCGTCCTCGCCCCGGCTGCGTGCGATCGCCCCGTCGAAGATGTCGAGGATCGAGCCGAGCAGGAACGTCATGCCGGCGGCGATCCACAGCTCGCGGTAGATCAGCACCGCGGCCACCACGTTCAGGCCGAAGCCGATCGCGGTCACCTGGTTGGCAGTGATGGGAAGCCGGCGGAACTGCCGGACGACGTCGCCGACGAAGCGCCGCGTGCCGGAGGTGTAGCCCTGCTGGAGCCGCTCGAGATGTGCATTCATCGAGATGGATGCTAGGCGGCCCCTGGGCGGCTCCCCGGCGCCGGTCGACGAGCGGTCGGTTTTCACCGGCAAGCGGTCAGGCGGTGGCGGTGACGGTGACGCCGCCGGGTGGTACCAGGAACCCGACCGGCGGCCGGCCGAGCCGCGGCAGCCGGCCACGTGCCACCGCGAGGCTGAGCAGGAAGGCGAGGCCCGCGACGACCATCCCCGCCAGGGCGTCGAGCACGAAGTGGTTGGCGGTGGCCGTGATCGCGAACACCACCAGCGCCGGGTACACGGCCCAGATCACCCGTGCGACGAGGCTGCGGCAGACGAGCACGCCGGTGATCGCCGATCGTGAGGGCGTAGGCGGAGTGCAGGCTGGGCATGGCGGCGTAGGGGTTGCCGAACCACTTGATGATCCCGCTCTGCATGTTGAGCGGCTCCTGGTGGAGCGTGTCGACGAAGCCCCCGAAGGCGCGGGGTGGGGCGGTCGGGATCGTGAAGTAGCCGATCAGGCCGATGAAGTCGATGAACAGGATCGTATTGCGGACGAAGTAGAAGGCGTGGTTGCGCCGGAAGTACACCCAGAGCATGAAGGCGAACGAGATCGTGAACTGGCAGTTGAAGTAGGTGTTGTTGGCGAGCCAGAGCCAGAACCCGCTCGAGTCGTCGAGCACCCAGCGCTGCACGCCCTGCTCCCAGTAGATGCCGAGCGCCTTCTCGGTGTCGATCACGTGCTGGCCGTTTGCGAGCGCGAGGCTGCGCTCGCCGCGGGCCAGGTGGCCGGACAGCTCGTAGGAGACGTAGAACGTCCAGAAGACGCCGAACTGGATCCAGAAGTCGCGCCAGTCGTGGGGCAGGCGGGCGGTGATCCAGGCGATCGGGTGGCGCATCCGGGAATCGTATCGACCGGGCGCCCGCGTAACGCAGGGTCACCCAGTCCGTACAGTTCCCCCGTGGATCTCGCATCGTTCAAGCCCGACCTGGTGGTGATCGGCGGCGGCATGGGCGGGCTGTCGGCGACGTTCCGGGCCCGCCGACTCGGCGGCCGCGTGCTGCTGCTCGAGCCCGAGGCGCTCGGCGGCACCTGAATCAACGTCGGGTGCATCCCGACCAAGGCCCTGGTCAGGGCCGCAGAGATCGCCCATCACGCCCGCCACGGCGCCGAGTTCGGCGTCCATGCCGACGTGCGCATCGACGGCGCCGCGGTGATGCGCCGAATCCATCGCGTGATCGACGACGGCACCCGGTTCTACGAGCGGCAGGTGGCCGGCGACGAGGGCATCCGGCTGGTGCGGTCGGAGGGCCGCTACGTCGACGGGGTGCTGACCGTCGCGGGCGAGCAGGTGGGGCTGGAGGGCGTGCCGACGATCGTGGCGGTCGGTTCGCGGGTCGTCGCCCCGCCCTTCCCGGGGGCGGACGTGACGCCGTTCCTGACCAGCGCCGATCTGCTGCATCTCGACGAGCTGCCGGGGTCGATCATCGTCGTCGGCGGCGGGCCGATCGCGGTCGAGTTCGCCCAGGCCCTGCGCCGGCTGGACGTCGAGGTCACGATGGTGATGCGCGCGGAGCTGCCGCTGCGCGGCGAGGAGCCCGAGGCGCGCGAGACGCTCGCCCGGGTGCTCGTCCGCGATGGCGTGCGGCTCGTCACCGGCGCCGCCGGCATCCGGCTCGAGCCCGCTGCGACCGGCAGCCGGGTGTGCTGGGAGGGTGGGCAGGCCGAGGCCGAGCGGCTGCTGATCGCGACCGGTCGCGAGCCGAACCTCGACCCCCTCGATCCCGGTGCCGGCGGGGTGGAGCTCGACCGCGGCGGCGTGGCCATCGACGAGGTGCTGGCCACGTCGCGGCCGCTGACCTGGGCCATCGGCGATGCGGTCGGCGGTGTTCACCGCAGCTTCCAGTTCACGCACGCGGCCACGTACGACGGGCCCCGGGCGGCGGAGAACGCCCTCCACGGCACGACGCTGGAGGCACGCTACGACGCGATGCCGCGGGTCACGTTCACCGATCCGGAGGTGGCCTCGGTCGGCATGACCGAGGAGGTCGCCCGCGCCCGTGGCCACCAGGTGCATGCGCACGTCAAGCTCGTCCGCGAGCTCGGCAAGGCCCGTGCCCTGGGCGAGACCGAGGGCTTCGTCAAGGTCGTCCTCGACCGCGGCACCCGCAAGCTGCTCGGCGCCACCGTCTGCTGTGCCCACGGCGGCGACATGCTCGCCGAGCTCACCATCCCCCTCCACGTCGACCAGGGCTCGCTCGACGCCGTCCTCGCCACGACCTTCGCCCACCCGACGCTCTCCGAGGCGCTGAAGGTCGCCGTCCGCAACGCCCTCAGCGAGCTCCGCCGCCTCTAACCCGCCCGCCGCGCCGCGCGTCCGCGCGCGAACCTCGCGCGCCGTGGTGATCGATTCGTGACGGGGACAGTCCCCGCACCGGCGCCCGGCGGGGACGGCCCCCGTCACGGATGACGCGCGGTCGCGCGATGCTCACGGAACTGTCGGCCGGGCGTGACGATCGGTGTGCCGGCGGCGCGGAAGTCGCCGGCCCGATCCGTGACG
This sequence comes from uncultured Actinomycetes bacterium, assembly GCA_963779685.1. Lineage (GTDB taxonomy): Bacteria > Actinomycetota > Thermoleophilia > Gaiellales > F1-60-MAGs149 > CAVZZG01. The sequence continues at coordinate 1,626,156 of CAVZZG010000003.1, read as the reverse complement.
ATTGCACCGTTCCGCTCCGTCGCGTGCGGCCTCCGTGCGCCGCGGCACGTCCCCCGTGCGCTGTGACGGGGGCTGTCCCCGCGAGGCGGGCGTGCGGGGACTGTCCCCGTCTCAGCCGCCGATGCGGGACATCTCGACGCGGCGCACGGCGGGGGTGCGGGCGCTGCGGAGTTCCGAGTAGCGGTCGCGGCGGTGGGTCCAGATGGCGGCGATGCGCTCGGCGAGCTGGGAGTCGTCGGCGCCGGAGCGCACCAGGGTGCGGAGGTCGTGGCCCTCGGCGGCGAAGAGGCAGGTGTAGAGGCGGCCCTCGGCGGACAGGCGGGCGCGCGTGCAGGCGCCGCAGAAGGGCTGCGTGACGGAGGAGATGACGCCGATCTCGCCACTGCCGTCGCGGTAGCGCCAGCGGGCGGCGACCTCGCCCGGGTACGCGCGGCCGATCGGCTCGAGCGGGAAGGCGGCGCCGATCTGCTCGACGATCTCGCGTGCCGGCACCACGTCGGCCATGCGCCAGCCGTTGGTGGAGCCGACGTCCATGAACTCGATGAACCGGACGATCACGCCGGTGCCGCGGAAGTGGGCCGCCAGGTCGACCACGGTGTGGTCGTTGACCCCACGCTTGACGACGGCGTTGACCTTGATCGGGTCGAGCCCGACCTCCTGGGCGGCCGCGATCCCCTCCAGCACCCGCGCCACCGGCATGCCGGCGTCGTTCAGCGACTGGAAGACGGCGTCGTCCAGCGAGTCGAGGCTCACCGTGACGCGCCGGAGGCCGGCGGCGTGCAGCTCGCGGGCCCGCCGCGCCAGCAGCGCCCCGTTGGTGGTCATCGTCAGATCCTCGATGCCGTCGATCGCGGCCAGGCGTCCGACCAGCTTGTCGAGGTCGCGCCGCAGGAGCGGCTCGCCCCCGGTCAGGCGCACCTTGCGGACACCGAGGCCCGCGAACACCCGGACGAGGCGCTCGATCTCCTCGAACGTCAGCACCTCGCTGCGGGCCAGGAACGGGTAGTCGGGCCCGAACACGTCCCGCGGCATGCAGTACGTGCAGCGGAAGTTGCAGCGGTCGGTGACCGACACGCGCAGATCCTCGAGTGGCCGCCTGAGCAGATCCTGCTGCACCCGGGCAGTATCGCATCTCGCCGGAGCTCAGCGACCGAGTGGCACCGCAATCCGGTAGCCGAGGTCGTCGGCCGGGTGGGCGCCGACCGGGAACCCGGCGACCCAGAGCTCGTTGACGTCGACCGTGAGGCTGACGCCGTGAGCAGCCTCCTCGACCGACGTGCGCACCGCCTCCCAGTCCTCCGGCCGGTCGGCGTAGAGCATCGTGCAGTGCGGCACCCAGCCGTAGGGCAGCACGTCGCGATCGACCTGGCAGAGGCCGGCCCGGAGGGCGTGGAGGTCCTCGGCGCCGTCGTACACGCCCAGCCATGCGACCGTCCGGGGCGGCGGCGGGAACACGCCGATCCCGCCCAGTCGCAGCGTGAACGGCTCGGTGCGGGCGGCGATGCGCTCGGCGCACCCCGCCATGTAATCGCACCCGCCGGCAGGCCGGGGAGGGGCGTACTGCAGCGTCACGTGGGCCGTTCCGGGGCGCTGCACGTGCACCGGCGCGTCGGCCAGCAGGGCGCCCAGGCGCTCGAGTACCGGATCGGCCTCGCTTACCCGGATCGTGACGCCCCAGTACCAGCCGGGTACGTCAGGTGCTTCGGGCATCGCCGTCCTGGTCCTCGGAGAACGGGTCGTAGGACGCCGTGTGCTCCGGCTCGAGCACCACCGGATGCTCGGCCGTCACCTCGTCCTCGTGCTCCTGGTCGACCGCGAGCGCCCGCTCCTCCAGCTCGGCGGGGGGCGGCGCCTCGAGCTCCTCGAACATCGCCGCCGGTGGCGGCTCGGGCGGCGGCTCGGGCTCCGGCGCCGGCTCCGGCTCCGGCTCGGGTTCGGGCGCGGGCTCGGGCTCCCACTCCGGTTCGGGCTCAGGCGGCGGCGAGACGCCTGGCGGCAGCAGGCCGGGGTCGGCGGTCTCGGCCATCGCCGGCTCGGGCAGCCCGATCGGCTCCTCCCGCTCGGGAGCGTGACGTCCCCAGATCTCGCGCCCCCGGTACTCGAGGCCCTGCAGGTCGTCCTCCGACCAGCCCGGCGCCCCGTACCAGGTCGGCGCCGCCGGCCACGGCACCATCCGCGAGCCGATCGGCACGCTCGAGACCACCGGCAGCTCGCCGGCGGCCAGGGCGGCGGCGTTCGCCGGGCAGATCCAGACCGTCGCGACCGAGGCGTCGGGCTTGACGAGATCGATCTCGACCGTGCCCAGGCCGTGCTCGTGGGTGAAGAAGCAGAGACCCGCGCGCTCGGCCGCCGGCTGGGGCGGCATCAGGGCGCCGGCGATGAGAGCGTCGGCACATTCGAGGTGCCACTGCGCCTGATCGAGCTCGGCCGCGCACGTGCGCAGCTCGCGGGGCGAGAACAGCGCCGGCAACTGGCGTCGCAGGGCCAGCAGCTTGGCGCCGGCCGTCTCGTGATGCTCCGCGAGGGCGGCGTCGTCGGGGCGCTCTCCGACCGTCCGGACGAGGTCGCCGTGACGGCGGCTGAGCTCGTCGAGCCGCTGCATGTGGAACTGCCGGGCCGTGCCGATGGAGCCGCCACGGGCTCGCTGGCGCAGCTCGCGCGAGCGCGCCCGCATGCGCAGCGCCAAAAGGACGAGGAGCGTGCCGATGCCGACCACGACCACCAGCCACACCCACCAACTGGTGCCACCGCCCGACGACTTCGGCTTGGTGCTTGCGACGGCCCCGCTCGCGACCGTCTGGGCGAAGGTCTGCAGCTGCGTCACGACCGACCCGCCGGCTTTCTGCGCCGCCTGCGCGGCCTGGCCGACCAGCAGCGGGTTGCGGCCCGGCTGACGGGACGCGCCGCCGATCGTGACCGTGCCGTCCTTCACGAGCGCGACGGCCACGAACACGATGTTCTTCTTGTCCTTGAGCCGGTCGAGCACGGCCTGGGCGGTGGCGTCCGGCGTCGCGACCCCGCGCGGCAGGGTCGCCAGGGCGGCGAACCGCCAGCCCTGGTCCTTGCCGTTCGCGTCGCGCGTCGCCGTCTGCAGCGCGCTCGAGTCGATCTTCTTGCGCAGTGCCGGATCGATGTAGACGTAGCCGATCGTCAGCTTGCGGGCGAGGCCCGACACCGACAGCTGCTTGGCGGCCGCGGTGGCGGTGCCGCCGGGCAGCGCACCGACGCACACGACGACGAGGAGCGCGAGGGCGAGCCGCGATCGCATGCCGGGGATCCTATCGCCTGCGCTCTCCGGCCGGGGATCGGGCGAACTCCGACTTCCCGCGACGTAGGAAACTTGATAGCACACCACTTAGATCGTAGAATGCGTCAGGCATTCGATCTCAGGAGTCACGACCAATAATGGGCAGAGTCATCGGCATCGACCTCGGCACGACCAACTCGTGCATGGCGATTCTGGACGGCGGCGATCCGACCGTGCTGGAGAACGCGGAGGGCGGGCGCACCACGCCGTCCGTGGTCGCGTTCACCAAGGACGGCCAGCGGCTCGTCGGGACGCCTGCCAAGCGGCAGGCCGTCACCAACCCCGAGAACACCGTCTTCTCGATCAAGCGGTTCATGGGCCGCAAGTCCTCCGAGGTCACCGAGGAGATGACGATCGTCCCCTACCGGGTCGCAGCCGGCGCCAACGGCGACGCCCGCGTCGAGGCCGGCGGCAAGGAGTACACGCCGCCCGAGATCTCCGCGATGATCCTCCAGAAGCTGAAGTCCGACGCCGAGGCCAAGCTCGGCGAGCCGGTCACCGACGCGGTCATCACCGTGCCGGCCTACTTCAACGACGCTCAGCGGCAGGCCACCAAGGACGCCGGCCGGATCGCGGGCCTGAACGTGCTCCGCATCATCAACGAGCCGACCGCCGCGTCGCTGGCGTACGGGCTCGACAAGGAGGGCGAGCGCGTCGTGCTCGTCTTCGACCTCGGCGGCGGCACCTTCGACGTCTCGGTGCTCGAGCTGGCCGAGGGCGTGTTCGAGGTCAAGTCCACCTCGGGTGACAACCACCTCGGCGGCGACAACTTCGACAAGGCCATCGTCGACTGGATGGTGGCCGAGTTCCGGCGCGACCAGGGCATCGACCTCGGCAGCGACCGGCTCGCCCTGCAGCGCCTGTACGAGGCGGCCGAGAAGGCCAAGATCGAGCTCTCCTCGACGCAGTCGACGAGCATCAACCTGCCCTTCGTCACGGCCGATGCCTCCGGCCCCAAGCATCTCGACCTGAGCCTGTCGCGCGCCAAGCTGAACGAGCTCTGCCACGACCTCATCGAGCGCACCGTCGGCCCGACCAAGCAGGCGCTGGCGGATGCCGGCCTGCAGCCGTCCGAGATCGGCGAGGTGATCCTCGTCGGCGGCATGACCCGCATGCCGGCCGTGCAGGACAAGGTGCGCGAGCTGGTCGGCAAGGAGCCCCACCGCGGCGTCAACCCGGACGAGGTCGTCGCCGTCGGCGCCGCCATCCAGGCCGGCGTGCTGCGCGGCGAGGTCAAGGACGTGCTCCTGCTCGACGTCACCCCGCTGTCGCTCGGCATCGAGACCAAGGGTGGCGTGATGACGAAGCTGATCGACCGCAACACCACCATCCCGACCCGCAAGTCGGAGGTCTTCTCGACCGCCGACGACGGCCAGACCTCGGTCGAGATCCACGTCCTGCAGGGCGAGCGCGAGATGGCCGGCTACAACAAGACGCTCGGCAAGTTCACGCTCGTCGGCATCCCGCCGGCGCCGCGCGGCATGCCCCAGATCGAGGTCACGTTCGACATCGACGCCAACGGCATCCTGCAGGTGTCGGCCAAGGACCGCGGCACCGGCAACGAGCAGCAGATCCGGATCGAGGGCGGTTCCGGCCTCGGCGAGGACGAGATCCAGCGCATGGTGCGCGACGCCGAGCAGCACGCCGACGACGATCGCCAGGCCAAGGATCTGGTCGACGCCAAGAACCAGGCCGAGCAGATGATCTACGCCACCGAGAAGAGCCTCATCGAGCACGGCGACAAGGTCGACGAGGACACGCGGACGCAGATCCGCACCGCCATCGACGACGTCCGCTCGACGCTCGAGACCGGCGACGCCGCCACCATCCGCGCGAAGTCCGAGGCCCTCCAGCAGGCCAGCTACAAGCTCGCCGAGGTCGTCTACCAGCAGGCCCAGGCGGCGCCCGACGCGGCCGGTGCGTCCGGCTCGACCGACCACGAGGGCCCCGAGGACGAGGTCATCGAGGACGCCGAGATCGTCGATCCCGATCCTGCTCAGAAGAGCTGATGGACGACGAGACGAGAGGTGAGGCACCCGAGTCCGAGGTGACGGCGGAGCCTGCCGCCGCACCCCTGCCGACCGAGGAGCCGGTCGACGATCCGGTGCTCAAGGCAGAGGCCGAACGGGACGAGTACCTCGACCACTACCGCCGTGTGGCGGCCGAGTTCGACAACTACAAGAAGCGCATGGCGCGCGAGCACGAGTCGATCGTGCAGCGCGCCTCCGAGCGCCTCGTCGGCGGCCTCCTGCCCGTGCTCGACGACCTCGAGCGGGCGGTCGACGCCTTCGCCGAGCACGACAAGGAGCACGTCGAGGAGGGCGTCCGGCTCGTGCATCGCGCGCTGCGCGGCCTGCTCGAGAAGGAGGGCCTGGTCGAGATCGACCCGCTCGGCGAGCCGTTCGACCCGCACCTGCACGAGGCGCTGCTGCAGCAGCCGTCCGACGCCGAACCCGGTTCGGTGATCCAGGTGCTGCAGCGGGGCTTCGTGCTGCACGACCGCGTCATCCGCCCCGCTCGCGTGGTGGTGGCGGTCGAGGAGACGGCGAGCTGAACGTCGACGGTCGCTACACCGCCGCGCCGCTGGACGGGGCCGCACGCGCGGCCACCGCGCTGGTGTGGCTGGTCGGCATCTTCCTCTGGGCGGCGTCCGGCGGCGCCTTCACCAACAACGAGGACACCGGCGGCATGATCCTCGCGCTGAGCGCGCTCGGCATCGCCGGCCTGATCTTCGGCTGCCGGCGTCGCCAGCCGCTGTCCTACCAGGTGGACGATCTCGGCGTGGTGATCGAGGATCGCCGCGGCGAGGAGCACATCGCCGGCCCCGTCACGCTGCTGCAGGGCGCGCGGCTCGGTGCCCGGGTGATGGGCAGCGGCGGGCTCTACGGCTACTTCGGGCGGTTCCGGCTGAAGGGCGGGGGAGGCGTTCGCGCCTTCGTGACCAACCGCTCGGCGATCACGATCCTCCGCGTCGGCGAGGTCGTGGTGGCGGTCTCGGCCGCCGACCGCGCCGGTTTCGAAAGCGAGTTGCGGCATGCCGATGCGTGACCTGTACGAGACGCTCGGCGTGCCCCGCAGCGCGCCGGCGCCGGACATCAAGAAGGCGTACCGCAAGCTCGCGCAGCGCTACCACCCGGACAAGAACCCGGGCAACGCCGCGTCCGAGGAGACCTTCAAGGAGATCACGGCCGCCTACGAGACGCTCTCCGACCCCGAGAAGCGCAAGGCCTACGATCAGTTCGGCGCCAGCGGCGGCATGCAGAGCGGCGCCTTCGACCCCGGCGCGTTCCGCGACTTCGCGAGCGCTCGCGGCGTCGATCTGTCCGACCTGCTGGCCGACCTGTTCGGCCGGGTCAGGGGCGGTGGCGCCCGGATGGCCCCGGAGCGCGGCTCGGATCTGCAGACGAGCGTGACGCTGTCGTTCGACGACGCCCTCTCGGGCGCCCAGCTGACGATTCCGGTCGAGCGCGACGTCACCTGCCAGGCCTGCCACGGCACGCGGGCGGCGCCCGGCACCTCGCCGATCACGTGCCCCGACTGCAAGGGGCGGGGCGTGCGCTCCCGCAACCAGGGCTTCTTCTCGCTCTCCGAGCCGTGCCTGCGCTGCGGCGGCGCGGGCAGCGTCGTCGAGACGCCCTGCCCGGAGTGCAACGGGCGGGGCCGCACGCCCAGGTCGAAGCGCTACACGGTCAAGATCCCCGCGGGCGTGCGCGACGGCGCCCGTATCCGGCTGCCCGGTCGCGGCGGCGATGGCGCCAACGGCGGACCGCCGGGCGACCTGTTCGTGCTCGTCCACGTGTCGCCGTCCGACCGCTTCGAGCGGCGCGGCGACGACTTCGTGGTGGAGGTGCCGATCACGTTCCCGGAGGCGGCCCTGGGCGGCGAGATCGAGGTGCCGACCCCGAGCCGCGAGCGCGTCCGGGTGAAGGTGCCGGCGGGTACGGCGGACGGCAAGGTGCTGCGCGTGAAGGGCCGGGGCGCGCCGCTCACGGCCGAGCGGCGGGGCGACCTGCTGGTGCGGCTGCGCATCCTCGTGCCGGCCAAGCTGTCGCGCCAGCAGCGCGAGGCGCTGGAGCGCTACGCCGTGCTCGACGGCGGCGTCGACGTCCGATCGGGGATCTTCGAGTGAGCGCCGACACCACGCCCAAGTACATGATCAGCATCGCCGCCGAGTTGCTCGGCGTGCATCCGCAGACGCTGCGCATCTACGAGGCTCGCGGCCTCATCAGGCCGCGGCGCACCCCCGGCGGCACGCGCCTCTACTCGGACGCCGACGTGGCGCGGGTGCGGCGCCTGACGGAACTGGCCAGCGGCATGGGCCTCTCGCTCGAGGGCGCCGACTACGCGCTGCGACTCGAAGACGCCGTGCTCGCGCTCGAGACCCGCGTGCGCGACCTGGAAGCCGCGCTCGACGAGGCCGACCGGCGACTCGGCCGCGCCGTCGACGAGGTGCACCGCTCGTACCGCCGCGAGGTCGTGCTCTGGCATCCCCCGGGCACGACGGTGACCCGGCGATATCCCTAACTGTCTACATAAGGTAGAGACATGGACTTCACGAAGCTCACGACCAAGGCGCAGGAGGCGGTGCAGGGCGCTGCGGAACGCGCTCGGGTTGCGGGCAACCCCGAGCTGACGGCGCTGCACCTGCTGACCGCTCTCGTCTCGGAGGCCGACTCGGTCGCCGACACCCTGCTGCGCACCTGCGGCGTCGACACCCGCCAGCTGCGGGCCGATCTCGAGTCCGAGCTGGCCGGGCTGCCGCGCGCGACGGGCGGCGGCACGGCGCTGCCGCAGCCGAGTCTCGGCTTCCGCGAGGTGCTCGACCAGGCCGCGCGCGAGGCCGAGGCCCTGAACGACGACTACGTCGCCAGCGAGCACGTGCTGATCGCGCTCGTGGAGCACAAGGGCCGGTCGCGCGAGCTGCTGCGCAAGTACGGCCTGTCCCGGGACGGCCTGCTGGAGGCGCTGCGCAAGGTGCGGGGCGGCCAGCGGGTGACCGACCCCAACGCCGAGGACCGCTACGGCGCGCTCTCCAAGTTCGCGATCGACCTCACGGCCCGTGCCGAGGCCGGCAAGGTCGACCCCGTGATCGGCCGCGACACCGAGGTGCGCCGGGTGATCCAGGTGCTGAGCCGGCGGACGAAGAACAACCCGGTGCTGATCGGCGAGCCGGGCGTCGGCAAGACGGCGATCGTCGAGGGACTCGCCCAGCGGATCGTGTCCGGTGACGTGCCCGAGACGCTGAAGGACCGCAAGGTGTTCGCGCTCGACGTCGGCGCGCTGCTGGCCGGCTCGAAGTTCCGGGGCGAGTTCGAGGAGCGGCTGAAGGCCGTGCTGGCCGAGATCACCGCGGCCGAAGGGCGCGTGGTGCTGTTCATCGACGAGTTGCACACGATCGTGGGCGCCGGCGCCGCCGAGGGCGCCGTCGACGCGGCCAACATCCTCAAGCCGATGCTGGCCCGCGGCGAGCTGCGCGCGATCGGTGCAACCACGCTCGACGAGTACCGCAAGCACGTCGAGAAGGACGCGGCGCTGGCCCGGCGGTTCCAGCCGGTGCTGGTCGGCGAGCCCTCGGTGGAGGACGCGATCGCGATCCTGCGCGGACTCAAGGAGCGCTACGAGGTGCATCACGGGGTGCGCATCCAGGATGCGGCGATCGTGGCGGCGGCCGTGCTGTCCGACCGCTACATCTCCGACCGGTTCCTGCCCGACAAGGCCATCGACCTGATGGACGAGGCCGCCAGCCGGCTGCGCATCGAGATCGACTCGGTGCCGACCGAGCTCGACCAGGTCGAGCGCCGGATCGTGCGGCTCGAGATCGAGGATGCCGCCCTCTCGCGCGAGGCGGACGCGCCGAGCGTCGAGCGCCGCGACGCGCTGCGGGCCGAGCTGGGCGAGCTGCGCGAGCAGGGCGCGGTCCTGCGCAGTCGCTGGGAGAACGAGAAGCGCCACATCGACGCGATCCGGCGCATGAAGGAGCTGATCGAGGACACGCGCGCCGAGGCCGACCGGGCCGAGCGCGAGGCCGATCTGCAGCGCGCGGCCAAGCTGCGCTACGGCGACCTGCCGGCGCTGGCCGGCGAGCTGTCGGCCGAGGAGGCCGCGCTGCACCGGCTCCAGGAGGCGGGCGCCGTGCTGAAGGAGGAAGTCGACGCCGACGACGTGGCCGAGGTCGTGGCCGCCTGGACGGGAATCCCGGTGACGCGATTGCTGGAGGGCGAGATGACGAAGCTCGTCCACCTCGAGGAGCGACTGCACGAGCGCGTGATCGGCCAGGACGAGGCGATCCTCGCCGTGGCCAACGCCATCCGGCGGGCTCGCGCCGGGCTGCAGGACCCCGACCGGCCGCTGGGCACGTTCCTGTTCCTCGGCCCGACCGGCGTCGGCAAGACCGAGCTGGCCAAGGCGCTGGCCGAGCTGATGTTCGACGACGAGCGGGCGATGGTGCGGATCGACATGTCCGAGTACATGGAGAAGCACACCGTGTCGCGGCTCGTGGGCGCGCCGCCCGGCTACGTCGGCTACGAGGAGGGCGGGCAGCTGACCGAGGCCGTGCGGCGAAGGCCGTACTCGGTGATCCTGCTGGACGAGGTCGAGAAGGCCCACGCCGACGTGTTCAACGTGCTGCTGCAGGTGCTCGACGACGGGCGGCTGACCGACGCGCAGGGCCGCACCGTCGACCTCCGCAACACGATCCTGATCATGACGTCGAACGCGGGCTCGGAGTTCATCCTCGACTCGATCTCGGAGGAGGAGATCCACGCGCGGGTGTCGGGCGTGCTGCAGGCGACGTTCCGGCCCGAGTTCCTGAACCGGATCGACGAGACGGTGATCTTCCGGCGCCTCACGGCCGAGCAGATCCGCAGCATCGTCGACCTCCAGTTGCACCTGCTGGTCGGCCGGCTGGCCGACCGCAAGATCACGCTCGAGGTGTCCGACGAGGCCCGCGCCGTGCTCGGGCGCGAGGGCTACGACCCGGCGTTCGGCGCCCGGCCGCTTCGCCGCGTCATCCAGCGGCGGCTCGAGAACCCGCTGGCGATGAAGATCCTGGCGGCCGAGATCGGCGACGGCGATGTCGTGGTCGTGGACGCCGGCGAGGAGGGGCTGACGATCGTGCGCCGCCTTCCGGCGCCGCCTGCGACACTTCCCGCGTGATCGAGGCGAACCGCGAGCCGGCGTCCGTCGGCGCCCTGTTCGAAGCCGCCTTCCGTCGCTTCGGTGCGCACCTCGGGTCCTACCTGCTGTGGTCGGCAGGGTTCGGCGCGGTGGCGGCGGCGATCGCCATCTTCGCCCGGGCCGTGGGCAGCGGCCGGGTGGCGTTCGGGCTGCTGTTCGCCGGCGTCTGCCTGTCGCACTTCCTGCTGGCCGGCGCCCTGACGGCGCTGGTCACCGACACGCTGCGCCGGCGGGCCCTCGTGCTCGCCGTGGCCTCGCTGGTCGGGGCGGCCGTGATGTTCGCCGGCGCCCTGTTCATCGGGCCCCTGATCGGCGTGCTGTATCCGGTGCTGGTGTTCGCACCGATCGCCGCCGCCGCAGGAGATGCGAGCGCGATCGGGGCGTTTCCGCACGGCGCCCGGCTCGCCCTGCGCGGCTGGGGCCGCGCCTACGGGGCGCTGTTCGGCCTCGGCTTCTGCTTCTTCTTCCTCTGGCTCGGCTTCGCGGTCGCCCTCACGCCCGTGCTCGGCACTGCCGGCCAGGTCGCCGTGCTCGTCCTGACGGTGCTGATCGGCTCGCCCGTCGCCGCCCTCGTCGAACGCAACCTCTACGGCGACATGACCGGCCGCAACGTCCTGCCCGCCGACGTCCCGCGCCAGCGCGAACCCCACGCCCGCCGCGCCGGCCGGTAGCGGTTTTCGCGGCACGGCACGCCACTTCGCACGTGACGATGCGCGCGCCGGCCGTGCGCCCGGAACCGGCACGTGATCGGCCAGCCGTGCGACGGCTGGCCCCGGCGGTGATGAAAGGCGCATGGAAGACGCACGCCGGCAGGAGTGCGGCGTTGCGTGCCGTGCCGCGAATTCCGCAGCTAGGTTCGCCCGGCGCTGGCGGCGGCGACGGCGATCTCGCCCGCGAGGTGGGCGTTGCTGACGATCAGCTCGCGGTTGACGCGCTCGGTGCGGCCGCCGGAGGCGGCGTGGACGCGGGCGAGGACGAACGGCGTAACGGCCTGGCCGGTCACCTCCGCGGCGGCGGCTTCCGCCAGTGCGGCGGTGATCAGCGCCTCCGCCTCCTCGGCCGGCAGGGCGGACTCCTCCGGCGGCGGGTTCGCGATCAGCACCGCGCCGGGCCGGCCGAGCTCCCAGTGAATGCGGCACAGCGCCGCGGCCTGGCGGGGCGAGTCGACCCGGGCGGAGACCTCGTAGGTCGACTCGCGGCTGTAGAACAGCGGCAGGGTCGGGACGTCGTAGCCGACGACCGGCACGCCGAAGGTCTCCAGCATCTCGAGCGTGCGGGCCACGTCGAGGATCGACTTGACCCCGGAGCAGACCAGGCAGACCTGCGCCCGCGCGAGCTCGTTGAGGTCGGCCGAGACGTCGAACGACAGGTGCGCGTCGCGGTGCACGCCGCCGATGCCGCCGGTCGCGGCGTGGTGGATGCCGCAGAGCCGGGCCACGGCCAGCGTGCCTGCGACGGTGGTGGCGCCGAGCGCCCCGTCGGCGAGGGCGGCCGCGAGGTCGCGCGGTCCGATCTTGCGCGCGTCGCCGGTCGCGAGCCGTTCCAGCACCCCCGGTTCGACGCCGACCATGATCTCGCCGTCCACGAGCGCGATCGTGGCCGGCACCGCACCCGCGGCCCGCACGGCCTCCTGCGACGCCAGCGCCGTCTCGACGCCGTGGGGCGGCGGGAAGCCGTGCGAGACGAAGGTGGTCTCGAGTGCCACCACGGCGCGGCCGCGCACGAGCGCCTCGCGCACCGCGGGCGCGATCGTCACGAACGGTGCCGGCTGGCGGGTCACGAGCTAGGATCCTACAGGTGAAGCGCCGCCGCATCCGGTCGTTCATCGTCGGCTCCGTCCTGGGCGGGCTCGTCGTGGCCGCGCTGCCGAAGGCGCGTCGCCGCGCCCGGCTGCCGTTGCCGCGCGGTCTCGCGGCCTTCGAGGGCGCGCCCTGCTTCGACGCCCGCGCGGACGGATCGACCCCGGAGTCCCCCGTCAGCTGAAGGCGCGCTCGGCGGCTGCGACGCCATCGCGCAGGATCGCCTCGACGCAGTCCGCCGCCCGCCCGATCAGCTCGGTGGGATCCTCGTCCTCGTAGAACCCGCCGAGCACGTAGTCGGCGATCGAGCGGGGATCGCCGCGCCGGGGCCGGCCGACGCCGCAGCGCACGCGCAGGAAGTCCTGGCTGCCGAACGCGTCGGCCATCGAACGCAGCCCGTTGTGGCCCTTCAGCCCCCCGCCCGACCGCGCTCGCACCTTGTCGAAGTCGAGCTCGATGTCGTCGTAGACGACGATCACGGCCTCCGGCTCGAGCTTGAAGAACCGCGCCGCCGTCGCTGCCGCCCGGCCCGACAGGTTCATGAACGTCTCCGGCTCGAGCAGCGCCACGCGGGCGTCGGCGACCGTCGTCTCGGCGAAGCGGCCGCCGTACTTGGAGCGAAACGACGTGCCCGCGCGGGACGCGATCTCGTCCACGACCCGGAAGCCGATGTTGTGGCGCGTCAGGGTGTACTGCGCGCCGGGGTTGCCGAGCCCGACGATCAGGGCCTCGACCACGGCCCGCTACTCCTCGACTTCGGGTTCCTCGGCCTCGGCCGGCTCGGCGCACCCTCTGCCTCGGCCGCCTGCTCGGCCTCGATCTGCTCCATGGTGGTCGGCATGAGCACGACCGCGACGACCGCGTCGCCGTCGGTCTTCATGGTCACGCCGTCCGGAACGGCAAGGTCGGCGACCTTGATCGAACCACCCACGCCGAGCTCCGACACGTCGACCGCGAACTCGGTCGGCAGGTCGCTCGGAAGCGCCTCCACCTCGAGCTGGTGCAGCGGCTGGTCGAGCACGCCGCCTTCCTTGACCCCGGGGGCGTCGCCCTCGAGGCGGACGGCGACCGTGGCCACGAGCAGCTCGGTCATCGAGATCTCGAGCAGGTCGATGTGGATCACGCGATCGCGCACGGGATCCAGCTGGTAATCCTTGAGCACCGCGTGGATGTCGCCCTTGCGGCCGGCGATGGACAGCTTGACCACGGCGTGGCGCCCGGCCTCGCCGGAGAGTGCGTCGCGCAGCGAGGGCCGGTCGACCTGGAACGGCACCGGCTCGTTGCCGCGGCCGTAGAGGATGCCGGGGATCTTGCCGGCGGCGCGCACGGCCTTGGCAGACTTGGTCTTGCCGGGTGCGCGGGGTTCGAGTACGAGCGTATCGGGCATTGGCGCGTCGAAGTCTACGCGGTCCGCGCAAACGGCACGCCAACCGGGCCCGGGGACAGCCTGCCAAGCGGCGCTACTGTCTGCGTCAACCGGCCACGCGGCGCCGTCCGCTCCCACGAAGAGAGGTCATGCATGAACCAGTACGCGATCATCCGGCGCGAGGGCTGGGCGAGCCCCGGCGACCTGCAGGCTGCCGCCGCCCGATCGACGGCCGTCGGAGACGGTGAGATGTCGTCGGACATCCGCTGGATCCGCAGCTACGTCCTGGTCGAGGAGTCGGGCAAGCTCGGGACGGTGTGCATCTACGAGGCGTCGAGCCCCGAGAAGATCCGCGAGCACGCGACGCGAGCCGACCTGCCCGTGACCGAGATCTACCCGATCGCCGACACCGTGGTGGTGCGGCCGGATCCCGGCGCGGCTGCAGGGTAGAGGGCGCCTCACGGCACGGCGGGGGTTGGCGCGCGCCGCATCGCCAGGGCGCCGGCGGCCGCCGCAACCAGGCACGCGACCCCTCCCAGCAGGAGCCCGGCGCGGCCTCCGGCCTGCTCGGCCACGAACCCCGCCACCGGCCCGCCGAGCGGCGTGGTGCCGAGGAACGCGACCGCCCAGAGGCCCATCACCCGGCCCCGCATCTCGGGCCGGGTGGCGAGCTGCAGGGTGGTGTTGCCGATCGCGATGAACGCCACGCTGCCGGCGCCGACGAGCGTCAGTGCGGCCAGCTCGAGAGGGAGACTCGGCGCGAACGCCGCCAGGAGGATGGCGACGCCGAAGCCGGTGGCCGCGGCGATGATCGCCCGCAGACCAGTGCGGCCGGAGCTTGCCACCACCAGTCCGCCGGCGACGGCGCCGGCGCCCATCGCCGCCGTCATGAAGCCGTAGACCTGCGGGCCGCCGTGGAAGGTCTGCCGGGCAACGAGCGGCAGCACCACCTGGAACTCGTAGGCGAGCGTGCCGATCAGGGCCATCATGCCCAGCGGGATCGCCAGCGCGGGTGTCGCCCACGCGTAGCGGAGGCCCTCCCGCAGCTGGCCCGGGCTCCGCGGTGCCGGCGTGGTCGGCCGCAGCTGCCCGCGGTCGAGGGTCGCCAGCGAGGCGATCACCGCGAGGTAGGAGACCGCGTTGATGAGGAAGCAGGCCGAGACGCCGACCGTGGCGATCAGGATCCCGGCCGTGGCCGGGCCAACGGCTCGGGCGGCGTTGACGAGCACCGAGTTGAGGCTGAGGGCGTTGCGGAGGTCGTCGGGCCCGACCATCTCGAGCACGAACGCCTGCCGGGTCGGGTTGTCGAACACCGTCAGGCACCCGAGCACCCCTGCCAGCACGAACACGTGCCAGACCCGCACGGCACCCGTCGCCGTCAGTACTCCGAGCGTGAGCGCGAGCGAGGCCATGCCCGCCTGCACGGCCATCATCAGACGCCGCTTGTCGACCCGGTCGGCGACGACACCGCCGTACGGGCCGAGCAGCAGCACCGGTGTCATCTGCACCGCCACCAGGAGTCCGAGTGCGGTTCCCGAGCCGGTGAGGGTGAGCAGCAGCCAGCCCTGGGCGATGGTCTGCATCCAGGTGCCGACCAGCGAGATGGCCTGGCCGGTGTACCAGCGGCGGTAGTTCGGGACGGCGAGCGACGCGAATGTGCGGGCGCCGAAGCGGTGCAGGACGGCGCTCACCGCGGGTCGTCTCGCAGGGATGCGGCCAGCGCTTCGAGTGCCGGCAGTGCGGCGATCAGCGTCGCCGCCTCGTCGCCGGGCAGTTCGGCCAGGTGCCGGGAGACGCTCGCCGTCCGCTCGGCCTGGATGCGCTCGTGCCGCGCCCGGCCGGCGGCGGTGACGTCGACCTGCGCAGCCCGCCGGTCGTCCTGGGCCGACGAGCGGGCGATCAGCCCGGCCTCGCAGAGCCTGCCGGTGATCCGCGAGAGCATCGTCGGGTTGAGCCGCTCCTGCGACGCCAGCTCGGAGAGGCCGATCGGCCCGGTGCGCGCGATGGCGGCGAGCGTCGACAACTCGGCCGGCGTCATGCCGGCGCCGGCCGGGGTGTGCCGGAGCGAGCGCGCCAGCACGCCGATCGCGATGCGAAGGCGCGTGACGTCGTCCAACGTCGAGGTGTGCGGTGTGGGAGGAGTCATGGGAATATACTTGCTTGCTGGCAAGCATTATACACACCGCAAACGCCGTCGCTGCATCGGTCGCCCGCGTCCTGCGGCGAACCCGTATCGACGTCGAGAGACTGTGCCGATGCGCCCGAGCTACGCGGCTAGTAGCGTCGTGGTGAAGGGAGGCTGCGGATGAAGTTCGAGCTGTATCGCGATGCGAAGGTGAAGTGGCGCTGGCGGCTGATCGCTCGCAACGGTCGCATCGCCGCATCGTCGGGTGAGGCATTCAGCAGCAAGACGGCTGCCCGGCGGGCAGCCGCAAACGTCCGGGAGAAGGCCGCCTCGGCGGACATCGTCGAACCGGACTGACCGGTTAGAACAGCTGGTTCCCCAGGCGGCGTCGGGGATGGCGTTGTCTGGCTCAACCATGCGGTTTAGCTTCGGCGCTGAGGCCGTCGAGGAGCGCCACGACCTTCCCCCGTCCTACCCCGGGGAGGCGTGATGGCGTCGTTTCTCATCAGGCGCGGCGAGGAACGCCGAGCTGGTGATCGCGGCAGATGTCGCGCGGCTGCTCGGCGTGTCGCGGCAGCGCGCCCACCAGCTCTCCGGCCAACCGGGCTTCGCCCGTCCGATCGGACGTCTGGGACGGAGTCTGGTCTGGCGCCGCCGCGATGTCGATGCGTGGGCGATGCGCACCGGCCGTGCCATCAGCGACTCGTGCGGCTGCGGTGTCCCCGACCGCTTTGTCAAGAAGAACGCGAAATGCATCCTGATGCGTGTCCCATCCTGTCCGCCGGGGAGGCGACGGCGTGTTGAGCGTCGCGAAGCTCGCGCCGGGCCGGGAGGCCTACTACGAGGCGAGCGTGGCGCGAGGTCTGGACGACTACCACGCCGGTCGGGGTGAGGCGCCCGGCGTGTGGGCCGGTGCAGGTGCGGAGTTGCTCGGCCTCTTCGGTCGGGTGGAGCACGGCCAGCTCGGCGAGTTGATCTCCGGGGTCGATCCCGCTAGCGGCGTGCGCCTGCGGCGCCATTACCCGCCGCGGGACATCCGGGTGGTGCGGCTCGATCCGGACACTGGCCGGCGGGTTGCCTCGACGCGGCGGTTGGAGCCGGTGGGCGGGTTCGATCTGGTGTTCAGCGTCCCGAAGAGCGCCAGCGTGCTCTGGGCGCTCGGCGACCCCCGAGTCCGCCGCGAGGTCGAGGCCGCTCATGAGGCTGCTTGGCGGTCGGCGGTCGGCTACCTCGAGCGGGAGGCGTGCGCGACCAGAAGTGGCCGCAACGGCGTGGAGCGGGAGCGGGGCGAGGGATTCGTTGCGGCGGCCTTCACGCACCGCACCAGCCGGGCGCTGGATCCGCACCTGCATACCCACGTGATCGTCGCCAACCTCACCCGGAGCGGTCGCGACGGGAGGTGGCGGACATTGGAGGGGGATGCGCTGCTTCGCAGCTACCGGTTGGCGGCGGGCTACCTGTACGAGGCGCACGTCCGCTACGAGCTGACGAGCCGGCTGGGGGTGGATTGGGGCGAGCCGTCGAAAGGGATGGGCGAGATCCGTGGCGTCTCGGCGAGCGTGCTGCGGCACTTCTCGACCCGGCGCCAACAGATCGAGCAGCACCTTGCCGACCACGGAAGCGGTGGGTGGCGGGCAGCGCAGGTGGCGGCGATCATCACCCGGGACACCAAGACCAGCGCCGACCTCGAGTCCCTCCGTAGCAACTGGCGGGCACAGGCCGCAGAACATGGTCTCACCCCCGGCGACCTCGAGCACATACTGGGACGAGCCCGATGGCAGGCGATGGATCATCGCGAGCAACGCGCGACGACGCGCCAGCTGTTGTCGCCACGCGGGTTGACCGAGAAGGACACGACCTTCAGCAGCGCGGAGCTGGTGCGAGCGTGGGCCGAGGCCCACCGCAACGGCGCTCAGGCCGACACCGTGCTCGCCCTCGTCGACCAGCTCGCCCGGACGCCCGGTGTCGTGCACGTGGCTGACGCGGCGCCCGGTGTCCCGGCCCGGCTCTCGACCCGCGACCTGATCGATGCCGAACTCGCCGTACTGAATGCCGCCAAGCGCGGCATCCACGCGGGCGCCCCCCGGGCAGGTGTCGTCGACCTGATGCGCGCCACTCAGGCCGCGCGGGTCGAGCTGGGTGCCGACCAGCAGGCCATGATCGAGCACGTCACCCGCTCGGAGGATCGGATCGTGTGCGTCGTCGGCCACGCCGGTGCGGGCAAGACCACCGCCCTTCGCGTTTGCGCCGACGCCTTCACGCAACGTGGCTGCGTCGTGCTAGGCGCCGCGCCGTCCGGAATCGCCGCCCAGAAGCTCGGGCAGGAGACGGGACTACGGGCAACCACCCTGCACGGCCTGGTCGCGGACGCCGACCTCGAATCAGGCCTGCCCCGCGGCGCAGTCGTGATCGTCGACGAGGCCAGCACCGCCGACACACGAACCCTCGCCCGCCTCATCAGCCACGTCGACCAGGCCCGTGGCAAGCTGGTGCTGGTCGGAGACGCCGCCCAGCTGCCCTCGGTTGGCGCCGGCGGGTTGTTCGCAGAGCTGGTCGACCGGCTGGGCGCGGTCGAACTCGCCAGCAACCGCCGCCAGCACCACGGACGATTTCGACGAATACACCTGGTCGCTTGCGGGGTCGCCGTACGTGATGACGGGAAATGTCACGGTGGCAGCCGGAGTGACGTTGACCGTCGCGCCGGGTGTTGTGGTGCAGGGCAACGCCGGCACGAGCGCGTTGACGGTGAGCGGATCGTTGCAGGCGAACGGGACGGCTGGTGCGCGGATCACGTTCACGTCGACGACCGATTCGGCGCCTGGGCAGTGGAGCGGGCTGGTCGTTCCTCGGACGGTATCGTCATCGTTGAAGTTCGTGAACGCGCGGTATGGCGGTAGCGCGGGGGTGTCGGACGCGAACGCGATGGTGTTCGTGAACGGTGGCGTCGTGACCGTCGAGACTCGACGTTCATGAACAGCTCGGTGTCCGGGCTGGGCGTTTATGGCGGGACGACTGGAACGGCAGCGTCAGTGGTAATGCGGCGCACGAAGTTAGAGACCAACGGCTTCGTCGGCACCGCGAAGCACGGCAGCGGCCTATTCGTGAACAACGCGCAGGTGACGGTGCAGGATTCGGCATTCTGGGCAAACGCGACCGATGGCGTGCGGTTCAACATGACGGCGGGCTACACCGCCGCAGCGTCGGCAGTTGAGCGGGTCGTCGTTCTGGGCGAACACTCGTTATGGCGTGAATATCGGCAATACGACCGGCGCGAGCCTGCCGCTGGCGCCGGACGGGCATGTCGCTGGCAAGCCGGCAAACGCGATCTACGACAACGGCACGTTCGGGTTGTCGACCGCGGAGACGTGGTCGCAGCTGACGATCACGTACGCGACGCTGCAGGCCGATTGGACAGGGACATACTGGGGTCGAACCGTGTTCCAGGCGTGCGCGCTTGGAACCGCTAACGCGCATCTCAGCTACGGCGCGGTCGACCCTAGCCGGCGACGACGCTGCCTGTCGATCGCGGGCCGGTCACGCACGCGCTGGCGACCAGCGGCCAGAACTGGTGCGGGAACGATGACGTGGCTGACAAGCCGAACGACGAGCTTCACGTACGACGCGATGGGTCGCCGCGCGACCGTCACCGACGGGCGTGGCTACACCCGGGCGGCCGCCTCCGACGCCCACGGCAACGTGGTGCTGGAAACCGGCCCAGCGCCCTCCAACATCGTCACCCGGCGCGCGTACAACTCAACCAACGACGCCGTGTCGGAGACCGACCCGCGCGGCAACACGATGACCTACGCGTACGCGACGGCGTCGGATGCCGCGACCGACTACCAGGTCGGCCAGTTGAAGTCCATCACCGACCGCGAGAGCGGCGTGACGACCTTCAAGTACTGGACGGCGACGTCCACCCCCACCCCGCCGGCGACCGTGATCGGCAAGAAGAAGAGCGTCCAGAACCAGCGTGCGAAGACGACGCTATTCGACTACGACGCGTCCGGGAACCTGACGAAGATCACCAGCCCGCTGGGGTTGAAGACGACCTACACCTTCGACAGCTCCGGGCGGATGCTGTCAAAGCGCGACCCGCGCGGCAACGTGCCACCGGTTCCAGCCGGGTACCTGACCGCAGTTCGGCTACGACGAGGCCGACCACGTCACCACCGTCACCGACGCGCGTTTGAACACCGCGACGTCGACCTACGACGACGCCGGCTTGCTGCACACGCGGGTGCTGGTCGATGTCGGCGGGGTGCAGCGCACCACCACCTACGACTACGACATCGCTAGCCGGTTGTGGAAGACCACCGCCCCGCGGGGCGGAGTCACCACTCGGTTGTACTGGCCCGACGGCCAGTTGAAGTCGGTGCAGTCGGCGACCGGGAATCTAGCGACGTACGACTACGACACCGCCGGGCAGCTGGTGACGATGGTGGAGCCCAACGGCAACGTCGCCGGCGGGACACCGGCCGACTTCACCTGGACGTACGGCTACGACAACGCCGGGAACCAGACCAGCCAGGCGCACCCTGACGGCGGAACCCGCCAGGTCGCCTACGACGAACTCGACCGCCCGAACCTCTGGACGGACGCGCTCGGGCACACCAAGAACGTCACCTACGACGCCAACGGCAACGTCACCTCCCGCACCGACGGGCTCACGCACGTGGTGTCGTTCACGTTCGACAAGCTCAACCGGCCGTTGACGATGAAGGACGCGAAGGGCCAGACCAGCGGCAAGGTGACCGCCTACAGCTACTGGCCCACCGGCGAGACGAAGAGCGTCACCACCCCGCTGGGCTACCAAACCACCTACACGCTCGATAACGACGGCCGCACCGCCACCATGGTCGAACCGCGCGGCAACGTGGCTGGCGGCAACCCGTCGCTCTACACCTGGACGTACGGCTACGACGAGGCCGGCAACCGCACCAGCGTCACCGACCCGCTCGGCAACATCGTGCAGTACGGCTGGGACGCCATCAACAACCTCACCAGCGTCACCGACCAGCGAACCAACCAGACCCAGTTCGTGTTCGACGTGTTGAACCGAATCCAGACCGTCACGCCGCCCGCGGCCGGCGCGACCGGCTCGGTCAACACGACCTACGCCTACGACGGCGACTCAAATCTCGCCACCCGCACCGACCCCAACACCCACGCCACCACCTGGACCTACGCGCTCGACGAGCGGCTCTCCTCAGAGACGACGCCGATCGGCACCACCAACTTCACCTACGACGCCAACGGCAACCCCAAGACCGTCGAGACGCCCGCCGGCACCGCCACCGGCACCGCCGGCGATGGCCTCATCACCTACGGCTACGACCGGATGAGCCGCCAGACCAGCGTCGCCTACTCCGACGCGACCGCCGGCTCCACCCGCAGCTACGACACCGCTGGGCGGCCGGCGACGATGATCGACCAGGCCGGCACCTCCACCTACACGTTCGACAACGCCGATCGGCTCACCGACATCGTCCGTACCGGAGGCGTCGCCGGCGTCAACGGCACCCTGCACTACGGCTACGACGCCGCCGACAACGTCACCAGCCGGACACTGCCCGACGGCACGATCACGAACATCGGCTTCGACGACGACGAGCGGCCGACCACCCACACCGCCGCGTCGGCGACCACCACCGTCGGTTACGACGAGGCCGGGAACATCACCAGCGTCGCGCTCCCGGCGGGGAACGGCTACACCGAGACCCGCACCTTCGACCGCGCCGGCCGGCTGACGAGCGTCGACAACGCCAAGGCCGGCACAAGCCTCTCGAAATTCACCTGGACGCTGGATGCGGCCGGAAACCCGACCAAACAATCGACGCTCCGCAACCTCGTCATCACCACCGAGCTCTACGCATACGACACCCGAAACCGGATCACCAGCGACTGCTGGAACGTCGCCTCAAACGCCACCGACTGCACCGGCGCGCCCGCCACCATCACCTACGGCTACGACAAGGTCGACAACCGCACGAGCGAGACCCGCACCGGCACCCTCTCAAACCCCGGCACGATCATCTCGACCTACAACGCCGCCGACCAGCTGACCAGCACCAACAACGGCACCGTCACCAACTACACCTACGACCCGAACGGCAACCAGGCAACCGCCGGCACAACCAGCTTCACCTACGACCTGGCAAACCGCCAGACCAGCGCCACCACCGCCGGCATCACCAGCATCTACGCCTACGACGGCGACAACAACCGCATCCAGAGCACCACCCCCGCAGGCGCCGACCTGCGCTACACATGGGATCCGCTCGCCGAGACCGGCATGCCCGAGATCGCGCTCGAGCGCACCCCCGCCGGCACCCTCACCCGCCGCTACCTCACCACGCCGCTGGGCGCCGCCTCGATGACCACGCCGACGGCGGCCTTCTACTACCACCACGACCCCCGCGGCGACGTCTCCGACGTCACCGACGCCACCGGCGCCGCCCAGTGGCTCTGGCTGGACGCCGAGCG
This sequence comes from uncultured Actinomycetes bacterium, assembly GCA_963779685.1. GTDB lineage: Bacteria > Actinomycetota > Thermoleophilia > Gaiellales > F1-60-MAGs149 > CAVZZG01. The sequence continues at coordinate 1,603,897 of CAVZZG010000003.1, read as the reverse complement.
CCCGCAGGGCCTCCGCGAGCCGGCCGAGGCTGCGCTCGTCCGTCGAGGGGCAGATGATGACCTCGCTGGTCGTCTCGCCAGTCCCGCGCAGCACGCCGGCAAGCGGTCCGATCAGCACGTAGGCCACGTGGCGGTCCTCGAGTTCTCGGAAGACGCTGATGGGATCGAACGGGCTGACATCTTCGGGCCCGTTGGCTTCCAGGAGGAGTCGGAGCCGCTCGGCCGGCTTCAGTTTCATCAGCCGTTCCAGATCGACGTCGAGGTTCGGATCCGGGGTGAATGGTTGAAGCTCCAGCGCGAGCTCGAACCCGCAGGCCCGCAGGACCCGCAGGAGCGTCGAGAGGCCCGGCTCGGCACCATCGCGCTCCCACCGGTTGACCTGCGTGATCGGCCGACCCAACCGATCCGCCAGCTGCTGTTGCGTCAGCCCGGCACGAAGCCGGGCCGCGCGGATCAGCTGGCCACTTGTCATCGACCGGCATTCTACGCCGTCGGTGAACAGATCCGCTAACTCGAATTGACTTCACGTATCAGCTTATCTACAGTTCAGTGAATATAACGGTCGAGAGGCTTGGATTGGAGACCGAGGGTGCCAACACCGCTGCGATACAGAGACGCGAGCGCCCGCCGCGACCACCCGGCGGCCTCCTGAGGCGACGGTGCGACGCGGTCTGCCAGACCTGATGACGAGCGAGCAGGTGCAGGCCGAAACCGGGCTGCCGCCCTCGACCGTCCGCAGCCTGCTGCGCCGTGTCCCGCGGGTCAACTGCGGCATGCGCCGCGTCGTGGTGCGGCGCGCGGATGTACTGCGCGTGCTTCGTGACGACCCGCCGATGGGCGTCAGTCGGGAACGATGACGTGCGTGTAGACGCCGAGCGTGGTCGCCGCGTTGGCGTGGCCAAGCCTCGCGGCGACGTCCGCTGGGCTCGCCCTGGCGCGCACCAGACGGCTGCCGTGCAGATGGCGCAGGTCGTGGGGCGAGAAGTGGCCCGTGCCGGCGCGCTGGCACGCCTCCGCCAAGGCGCCCCGTGAACCCGCCGTCCGTCAGCCCGAACACCCGCCCCTCACCGGGTGGCTCGGTGAGGAGCCTGATCGGATGCAGCCGTCGGTCGACCCAGCGCATGCTGGCGGCGCGCTTGGACCCGCGGATCAGGATGCGGTCGTGCTCGACGTCCGCCCAGTCCAGCAAGCACGCCTCCTGGATCCGCACGCCGGTGTCCTCGAGGAAGTCGAGCAGGCGCCGGTGCCGCTCCGGCAGCTCGGCGCGGATCAGCGCGAGGTCTCGGCTCGCCGGCAGCCTGATGCGGACGTTCGTCATCCGCCCCTTCGGCAACTTCACGCTGCGGTGCCGGGCGGCGTTGGGCTCCTGCCCTGCGTGGTCGAGCGCCAGGCGCAGCACGTGCAGGTAGATGCCGGTCGTGCTCGGCGCGAACTCGGCCGCGAGCTCCGAGACCCAGGCACGCACGACCGCCGGCGTCACCTCCTCGACGCTCATCGACCCGAGGTCATCGGTGATCCGCTCGACCCGGCTGCGGTACTGCATCCGGCTCGACGGGGCGAGATCGACGCGACTCTCCAGCCAGTCGCGAGCCACGCTCGCGATCGTCACCCGACGCGCTGCGAACGTGGTCGTGACGATCCGCTTCGGGTCGGGGATGCGCCCCGCCGCCCACTCGTCCCGCGCCCACCGGGCCCGCGACCGCGCCTCGCGCTCGGTCTTGAACGCCCCCAGGTGCAGCTGCGACCGGAACCTCTCACCGTCGACCAGCGGCACCGGAGGCCCCTCCCACTTGACGTGGAACCGGGGCTCGCCAGCCCGCGTCTCGCGCCGCACGACCCACACGCTCGCCATGCCTGCGGATGGTACGCACGCCCGGCAGCTCCGTCCAGTCCCTTCCCTACCCCGAATCTCCCGAAGGAGCGTCAAACACGCATGGTTGAGCCAAAACTCCTAGAACAGCTGGTTCTCGCCGTCGAAGATGGCCGAGACAGAGCCCTCGCGGAAGATGTTGTCGATCGTCTGGGCGAGGATCTCGTGGCAGGGCAGCACGATCACCTTCTGCGGGCGGGTGGCCGGGTTGACCGGGATCGTGTCGGAAACGACGACCTGGTCGAGCACGCTCTGCTCGATCCGTTCCAGCGCAGGGTGCGAGAAGATGGCGTGCGTGGCCACCGCGATCACGCGCGCGGCGCCGGCGTTGTGGACGGCCTCGGCGCCCGCGCAGAGCGTGCCGGCGGTGTCGATGATGTCGTCCGAGATGATCGCGACGCGGCCGCGCACGTTCTCGGCGCCGATCAGCTCGAGCACCTCGGCCACGGAGTGGGCGGGGCGGTCCTTCGAGATGATCGCGAGCGACGCGTCCAGCATCTCCGAGAACTTCTTGGCCAGCTTGGTGCGGCCGGCGTCGGCCGAGACCACGCAGACGTCGTCGCCGTGGATGCCCTGGTCGCGGAAGTGCTGCGCGAACATCGGCAGCGCGGTCATGTGGTCGAGGGGCCCGTCGAAGAAGCCCTGCACCTGGCCGGCGTGGAGGTCCATGGTCAGCACCCGGTCGACGCCGGCGGCGTGGAGCATGGTCGCCACCAGGCGGGCCGTGATCGGCTCGCGCGGCCGCGCCTTCTTGTCCTGACGCGCGTAGGGGTAGAGCGGCAGCACCGCGGTGATGCGCTTGGCGGAGCCCAGCAACGCCGCGTCCACCATGATCAGCAGCTCCATCAGGCAGTCGTTGACGCTCATGCCGGCGACGGGCGCCGAGGACTGCACGATGAAGACGTCGGCGCCCCGGATCGACTCGTCGTAGCGGGCGTACAGCTCGCCGCTCGGGAAGGTCTTGAGCGTGACGGGACCGCACTCCACCGACAGCCGCTCGGCGATCCGCGCCGCCAGGTCCGGGTTCGACCGGCCGGCGAACAGGAGCATCTTCTTCTGCGGCACGTAGCCCTGGCCGATGTGCATCAGCGGTTCCTCCGCAAGACCGACGGGGGGGACGACGAACGTCGACGACGAGAAGAGCGATTCCTCAGCCATCCGGGTTCCTGCGCGCGTAGCCTTCGATGTTGGTCTGCTGGGCGCGGGCGATCGCGAGTGCGTCAGGGGGGACGTCCTCGGTGATGATCGACCCGGCGCCAGTGTACGCGTTGTCTCCCACGGTGACCGGAGCCACGAACACAGTGTCGCTGCCCGTGTGCACGTGCGCGCCGATCGTGGTGCGGTGCTTCTCGCCGCGGTGGTAGTTGGCGGTGATGTTGCCGGCGCCGATGTTGGTGCCCGGGCCGACGTCGGCGTCGCCGATGTAGGAGAGGTGCGGCACCTTCGTGCCCTCGCCGATGTTCGAGTTCTTGACCTCGACGAACGCCCCGACCTTCGCCCCGGCCGCCACCACCGTGCCGGGCCGCAGGAAGCAGAACGGGCCGACGTGGGCGTCCGGGCCGACCCGGGCGTCGACCAGCACGGCGTGCGGGCCAACCTCCGCGCCGGCCGCCACGTGGGTGGAGCCGCGCAGCACCGTGAATGGCTGGATCACGCAGTCCGGTGCGAGCGTGACGCCGTGCTCGACGAACGTGGTCGCCGGATCGACGATGCCGGCGCCGGCCAGCATGTGCCCCTCGAGCAGCCGCAGCCGCAGCTCGCGGGTGGCCTCGGCCAGCTCGACCCGCGTGTTGACCCCCATCGTCGAGACGGCGTCGTCGGTGGCGTGGCCGACGATGCGGCCGCCGCGCGATCGCAGTAGCGCCAGCACGTCGGGCAGGTACAGCTCGCCCTGGTCGTTGTCGGGCCGTAGCTCGGCCAGCGCCTCGCGCAGGGCGGCGGCGTCGAAGGCGTAGAAGCCCGCGTTGATCTCGCGCACGAGCAACTCGGAGGCCGTTGCGTCGCGCGCCTCGACCACGCGCTCCACCCAGCCGTCGGCGTCGCGGATGACGCGGCCGTAGGCGTTGGGCGGCGCGACGTCGGCCGCCAGCAGCGTGCCGGCCGCGCCGCTGTCGCGATGCGATGCGAGCACCGCTGCCAGCAGGTCGCCGTGGATGAGCGGCGTGTCGCCGGTCACCACCAGCACGTCGCCGGCGAACGCCCCCAGGGCCTGCATGCCGCACGCGACGGCGTCGCCGGTGCCGCGCGCCTCCGGCTGGATCGCCCGCTGCGCGTCGTCGCCGAGCAACTGGTCGATGCCGTCATCGTCGGGCGGCGTCACCACCACCAGGGCGGTCGCGCCGGCGGTGCGGGCGGCATCGAGCACCCAGGCCAGGATCGGCCGGCCGCAGACGGGATGCAGCACCTTCGGCAGCGCCGAACGCATCCGCGTCCCCTTGCCGCCTGCCATCACGATGCAGGCGAGCGCCCGTGCGCCGCTGTCGCTGCTCACTGCACCTCGCGGGCAGTGTAGAGGGCGGCGCCTCCGCGCTCGCCGGGTCAGCCCAAACGCTCGACCCGCGGCTCGAGCGTGATCTCGGTGCGCAGCGAGTTGGCGATGTAGCACTCGCGGTGGGCCACCTCGAGCAGGTGCACGATCCGCTCGGCGGTGGTCTCGCCGCGGTAGACGACGTGGGGGCGAAGCACGATCCGCTCGATCCACGGGGTGCGTCCGTCGGGCATCTCGCCGGTGGCCTCGTCGTCGTAGGCCACCACGTCCACGCGTGCGCGCGCGGCCACGGCGAGGAAGCTGAGGAGCTGGCACGAGCTGGCGGCCAGCACCAGCAGCTGCTCCGGATTGAGCAGGGTGGGGTCGCCGCGGAAGGCCGGATCGGCGCTGAGCGCAAGCGGAGCCGGCGCCGGCGGCGCGCTGGCCGAGTGCCCGCGATCGTAGGCCTCGTAGCCGATCCCGGTCGAGCCCCGCCAGGAGGACCGTGCCGTGTAGGTGTGGGTGTGATCGCTCATGCAGCGGATCGTAGTTACCGTTCGGCGCCCGTGCACCACGACCGCCGCCCCCTGGCCGAGGTGCTGCTGGCCGCGATCCTGTTCGGGACGACCGGCACTGCCCGTGCCCTGCTCGCACCCGATGCGAGCCCGCTCGGTGTCGGGGCAGCGCGGCTGCTGGTGGGCGGGGCCGCGCTGGTGGCGATCGCGGCCGTGGCCGGCTGGCGGATCCCGCGGTCGGCGCCGAGGCGGCTGCTGCTGCTGGCGGGCGTGCTGACGGCCGTGTACCAGCTCGCGTTCTTCGCCGGTCTCGACCGGGCCGGAGTGGCGATCGGCACGGTCGTCACGATCGGGTCCGGGCCGCCGCTGGCGGGCCTGCTCGCGATCCTCGTCGGCCACGGCCGCCCGACCCGGCGCTGGTCTGCAGCGACCGGCCTGGCCGTGCTCGGCGTCGTGCTCCTGGCGGGCCCGTCGAGCGCCGACGTCGCTGGCGGCGGGGTGGCGCTGGCGCTGCTGTCGGGGCTTGGCTACGCGGGCTATACCGTGGTCGCCAAGGAACTGATCGACCGCGGCGTGCCCAGCGGCGCCGTCATCGCGGCGGCCTTCGGCATCGGCGGCCTGCTGCTGCTGCCGGCGCTCATCGCGACCGACCCGTCCTGGCTGTGGACGCCGTCGGGGCTCGCCCTGGCGCTCTATCTCGGCCTGATCCCGACCGCGCTCGCCTACGTGCTGTTCGCGCGCGGCCTGCGGCGGCTGTCGGCACCGACGGTCACCACCATCGTCCTGGCCGAACCGCTGGTCGCTACGCTGCTTGCGGTGACCGTGCTCGGCGAACAGCTCTCCCTGGCCGAGGTGGCCGGGTGCGCGCTCGTGCTGGCCGGGCTGGTGGTGCTCGCGTCGGGACGCCAGGGCGTCGCCCGTGTCTGACGACGCGCCCGATCCGAACGCCGCCGTCTCCGCCCGCGGGCTGGTTAAGCGCTACGACGAGATCGAGGCCGTGCGCGGGGTCGACCTGGACGTCGCGCGCGGCGAGACCTTCGGGTTCCTGGGGCCCAACGGCGCCGGCAAGTCCACCACGATCAAGATGCTGTGCACGCTCGTGCAGCCCACGGCCGGCACGGCCCTGGTGGCCGGGCGCGACATCACCGGCGACCGGCTGGGCGTGCGCAAGGCGATCGGCCTGGTGTTCCAGGACACGACGCTCGACCTCTACCTCACCGCCGAGGAGAACCTCCGTTTCCACGCCGAGCTGTACGGCGTGCCCCGGCCCGTGTTTCGCGAGCGGCTCGAGCAGGTGCTGCGGCTGGTCGGGCTGGAGGATCGCCGCGGCAGCCTCGTCAGCACGTTCTCGGGCGGCATGAAGCGCCGGCTCGAGATCGCCCGCGGCCTGCTGCACGAGCCCGACGTGCTGTTCCTGGACGAGCCGACCATCGGTCTCGATCCCCAGACCCGCGCGGCGATCTGGGACCACGTCCGCGAGCTCCGGGCACGAGAGCGGCTGACGATCTTCCTCACCACCCACTACATGGACGAGGCCGAGCACTGCGACCGGATCGCCATCATCGACGAGGGCCGGATCATGGTTGTGGACACGCCCGAGGCGCTGAAGGCGCGGGTGGGGAGGACCACGTCCGGATCGCGACCGACGACGACGCCGCGGCCATCGCCGCGCTGCGCGACCGGTTCGGCATCGAGGCCGCGCTGCGCGACGGTGAGGTCGACTTCAGCGTGGCCGAGGGCGAGCGCTTCGTGCCGCGCCTGTTCGCGGAGCTGGGCGTGCCGATCCGTGCCGTGAGCGTGGCGCGGCCGTCGCTCGACGACGTGTTCATGAATTGGACCGGGCGCACCATCCGCGATGCCGAGGCCAGCGGACGCGACGGCGGGCGCGGCATGCTGAAGATGCGGGCGGGGGTGCGCTGATGGCCGAGACCGCCGCACCGGCCGCCCGTGGCCGCGCGCCGGCCGCCCCGAGCACGCTGCGGCGCGACATCCACGCCGTGAAGATCGTCTGGCAGCGCGAGCTGATCAACTTCTCGCGAAACCGGGTGCGGATCCTGGTCGCCTTCGTGCAGCCGCTGCTGTTGCTGTTCGTGCTCGGAAACGGGCTCAGCTCGGTGACGCGCGGCGCGACCGCAGGCATGAGCTACCAGACGTTCGTGTTCCCCGGGGTGCTTGCGACGACCGTCCTGATGCCGTCGTTCTTCGCCGCCGGCTCGATCGTCTACGACCGCGAGTTCGGGTTCCTGCGCGAGATGCTCGTCGCGCCCATACGCCGCGGCTCGATCGTAGTCGGCAAGTGCCTCGGCGGCGCAACCGTCGCGACCATCCAGGGCATGGCGATGCTCGCCCTGGCCGGCTTCGTCCACGTCCCCTACGACCCGCTGATGCTGCTCACGGTGACGCTCGAGTGCGCGCTGCTGAGCTTCGCGCTGGTGGCGCTGGGCGTGATGGCCGCCGCCCGGATCACGCAGTTCCAGAGCTTCATGGCGGTCGTGCAGCTGCTGATGCTGCCGCTGCTGTTCCTGTCGGGCACGCTCTTCCCGCTCACCGGCCTGCCGCCCTGGCTGCACGTCGCGACGAGTCTCGATCCGATCACCTATGCCGTTGACCCGCTACGTCGTGCGGTCTTCTCGCAGCTCGACCTCCCCGAGCGCACACGTCGCGTGCTCGATCCCGGGGTGTCGTGGTTCGGGTGGCGGGTGCCGACCGTGCTCGAGCTCGGCATCGTGCTGGCGATGGGCCTGATCATGCTCGGCATCGCGATCCTCGAGTTCCGGCGCCTCGACTGAGCTCGGCGCTACCGGATCTCGACCGTCAGCCAGTTCTCGAAGCAGGCGTTCCCGGCCAGGCTCATGATGCCGATGGTGGCGCGGCCGCCCAGGCCCACCTCGGGGCCGAGCACGTCCACGAACAGGTCGGTGGCGCCGGACGAGACCAGGTTCGGCTCGGTGAACGACTCCACGCAGGCCACGAAGTTCAGCGAGCGCACGATCGCCGCGACCCGGTCGAGCGAGCCGAGCGCCTCGCGTACCCAGGCCAGGCAGTTGAGACCGCACACCCGCGCTGCCGCGTAGCCCTGCTCGATCGTCACGTCGCGGCCCAGCTTGCCCGGGTGCACCACCGTGCCGTCCGGCAGCTGCGGGATGTGGCCGGACAGGTACAGCACGTTGCCGACGATGTGGAACGGCTTCATCGAGCCGTACCCGGCGCCGTAGTACGAGCCGCCCCAGTCGGGCAGCTCGATGCCGAGCGCCTGGAGTCGCGCCTCGGGGGTCATGCCGGCCGCCCGTCCATTGGCGAGACCATAGCGACTGGGCGACGAGCGCGTTCGCCGGCGCTGAGCGGGCGACCAGCGCCCGGCTGCCGTCGTCGCCTGCCCCGGTGTCGATCGGCCTACGTCGCGCCTACACTGGGATGCGCAGTGGGGCGTGGCCAAGTGGTAAGGCAGCGGGTTTTGGTCCCGCGATCCCAGGTTCGAATCCTGGCGCCCCAGCTCAGCAGTGGTGCGGGTTCGGGCTTCATGGCCGACTCCTTCCGGTTGTCCGTCGTCCTTCCCGTCGTCCTTCCTCCGTGAAGGGGGCGGGATTGAGGGCGTGCTCGAGCATCGCCGTCTCGTGCGGCGAGGCGGCGTAGTCGGCGTAGATCAGCGTTGTCTGCAGGTCGCGGTGGCCCATCCACTCCTGGAGCGTGCGCATGGGCACGCCCGAGGCGGCCATCGCCGTGCCGAACGAGTGGCGGAGGTCGTGGAAGCGCACGTCGGCGCGGACACCTGCGGCGAGCGCGTGGCGCTTGAAGCGGCGCGTGATCGTCGCTTCCGGCAGCGGGCCGCCGGTGAGCGGGTGGGCGAAGACGAGGTCGTCGTCGGCCTTGAAGAGCGTGCGCTGGTGGTGGCGCTCCAGCGCGCCGGCCAGCCGCGTGGAGAGCGGCACGCTGCGCGTCCCGCGCGCGCTCTTCGGCGTCCCGAACTGGCGGCGGACGTAGGAGCGGCGCACGCGGAGGCGCAGCGCTGTCCAGTCGATGTCGCGCCACCGCAGCGCTACGAGCTCGCCCTTGCGCAGGCCGCTGTGGGCGGCGGCGAGCACGAGCACCTGGTCGACGCACCCATAGGCGTCGTCCGTATCGATCCTCGCGAGCACTGCCTCGACCTCCTCGAGCGTGAGGAAGCGGATGTCCTTCGACCGCGGCGAGGCGGGGCGATGGGCGAGCTCGACCGGGTTCACGGAGACCCACTCACGGCGCTGGGCGTGGCGGTAGACCGCGTGGAGGACGCCGAGCAGGTTCCGGACGGTCTTCGGGCTCGACCCGGCGCGGAGCCGGCGGTCGGCGAACGCCTCGACGTCGGCGCGGCGGATCGTCGCGAGCGGGTGCCGGCCGAAGTGGGGGACGAGGTGGACGCGGAGCATCGACTCGTACGAGCCGATCGTGCTCGGCTTGCGGCCCAGCGCGGTCAGCGAGGCGACGAGGTCGCGGCCGGCCTCCTCGACGGTGACGGCGATCGCGACGCTGCCGTCGCCACGGCGTGCCTGCTCGATCCGCCGGCCGAGCTCGCGCTCCGCCTGCACCTGCGTGAGGCCGCGGCCGGACTCGTCCCGGACGAGGCCGAGCGCGACATGCTCGCGGCGGCCGGCAACGCTGTAGCGGGCGTACCAGGTGCGCGCGCCGGTGCGGTCGCGGCGGACGTAGATGTTGCCGGCGCCCGTGTGCCGCCGGGCGGTCACGCCACGCCGCCGAGGCCCCGTCTGATCCGGCTGGACGTTACGGGGTCGGTGGCGACACAGGTGAGAGCGAGGTAGGCCTCGACCTGGTCGTCGGAGAACCGTCGGTAGCGGCCGATCTTGTGGTGCGGGAAACGACCGGCGCGCGCCTCCGCCCGCACCTTCGTCTCGGGGATGCCGAGCCTGCGTCCAACATCCTTGGCCGTGAGGAGCCGCGTCGCCACGTCCATCCCCTCTCCCCGCGCCTACGCGGATTCGTTGAGTAACGGAAAAGTAGATAAACGAATACGCTAAGTCAAGGTCCAGCTCGACGCGCCGGCACACCATCGATTGAGAGTCGACAAAGTCGACAAAGTCAACATCGCGTGGTATCGTCCAGTGAGAGGCAAATGGCCGTCAAGACGCAGCTGAACGTTCGTGAGGTCGCCAGGGTCCTGGGCGTGCACGAGAACACCGTCCGCAACTGGGAGCGTCGCGGCGTCCTGCGCGCCGTGCGGCTTCCGGGCAGCGGGTTCCGTCGCTTCGCCGCCGCCGATGTTGAGCGTCTGTCAGCGCAGATGCGTGAGCAGTTCGCGCCTGCTGACGAAGGGCCGGTGCGCGTGCGCGCGATGCGCGGCACGATCAGCCACGGCGACGACGGGTAAACCGTCCGCGACGACCGGTACGGTGGCACGGTGGCAGAGCAGCCCCGTCGACCGCCCGATCGCGCCTACTACGAGCCGCGGATCCGGGTCGCGCTGTTCAGCCAGGGAGACATCTTCCGCGACGTCCCGCTGGCCTACCCGGTGGCTGCCGACGAGATGGTCGTCGACCTCGCCGACGACGGCCGCCGGTTCCTGAGCGGCCCGCTGACGTTCGGCCCGGCGATGCTCGTGACGCCGAGCTGCTCGCTCGCGCAGCAGCGCGGCACCGGCTACAGCCACCCCGTGCGGACGCTCGTCCCCCTGATCCCGCTCGAGGTCCTCGTCGAGCAGGGCATGGTCAAGGCCACGAGCGTGGATCAGATCCGCAGCAGGGACGTCCTCATCAACTACATGTACCTGCCGCCGCTGGAGCTTCCGGATGCCGAGTTCTTCCTTCCGGAGAGCCTCGCGCTGCTCTACATGCCGATCACGCTCCACCACGACCTGATCGACGGGCAACGCGTTGCCCAGTTAGCCTACGAAGGCGCCCGGCAGCTGCATCTGAAGCTGACGCGGCATTACACCGGCCTGACGCCGGCGGAGGGCCGCGACGTGTTCGACCCGCCGATGGACTAGGCGACGCCCGGCCGTCCTGCTAAGCGGATCCGTGAAGAGGCTCTAGACTGGCCGGCGTGACGAGCGGCCAGCTGATCCGGATGGCCCGCACACGTGCAGGGTTGACGCAGCAGCAGCTCGCGGAGCGGCTCGACCGGCCGATCACGCAGATCAACCGGTGGGAACGCGACGGCAACGAGCCGGGCCTGTCGACGCTGCTGCGCATCCTCCGGGCCTGCGGGTTCGAGCTGGCGCTGGAGCTGCAGCCGGTGCGTGAGGATCGCGGTCTCGAGGCGGATCTGGAGCGCCTTGCGCGCCTGCGGCCGTGGGAGCGGCTGCGGCTGATGCTGGAAGGGACCGGCCCGGGTGACGAGTGAGCCGTTCGACCCGGTCGCCATGTTCCGCGAGCTCGAGCAGGCCCACGTGTCGTACGTCGTGATCGGCACGCTCGCCGGGGTGCTGCGCGGCACCGGCGAGATCACCAGCGAGCTCGTCATCTGTCCGCGCATGGACGACCGCAACCTCGAGTGGCTCGCGGGCGTGCTCGAGCGGCTCGGCGCGGCGACTACCGGCTCCGATTCGCTCCGCCTCGCCGCGACGGACGAGGCGCCGCGGCGGTTCGCAACGCCGCACGGCGGGATCGCCGTGGAGCCCTACCCGCCCGGAAGCAAGGGCTGGGAGGACCTGCGCCGGCGGGCGGAGCGCATGCCGGTCGACAATGCGTTGCGCGTCAACGTCGCCGCGAGCGAGGACCTGCTCCGGCTCCTCACCAGCGGCGGGGTGGAACGCGATCGGGACACCCTCGCTCGCTACCAGAAGGTCGTCGCGCTCGAACGCAGCCTCGACCTCGGCATCGGCCTCTGAACCCCGTCGCCTGAAGAGGCGCAGCCATGTCGACCGCCCGTCTGCGAAGGCTGCCGGCCTACCGTGAGGGCAGCGCCCGGACCAACGGATGGATGGCGAGACACAGATGCACTCCCTTGAGTGCTGTCAAGGGGCGGGCGCGAGCTGCGTGCGACCTTGCAGCTTTCGCACGCCCGGCAGGGAGAGATCCGGGTGTTGCCGAGGCTGACCGGAAGTGAGTCGGGAGAGCCGCGCGAGCTTGCGCGCGTAACCGCTGAGCCACTGGCCCGCGCGCTGGCTCGGTGGGGAGCCGGCGTCAGGGACCGTCGACGCCGAGGCGCGCCTCGGCGTTGCCCGGCCGCCAGCTCATCGCTCGTTCCTCGTAATGATGGGGTCCGGGGTTCGAGTCCCCGCGTCGGCTTGAGGCGAAAGGCCTGCAAATCGACGATTTTCGCGAGAGCCCTCTAGACGCGTTCGGGCGCTTGGGGGTACCGAGAGGGTACGGACTCGTCACGGGCAGCCGCAATTGCGTCGGCCGCGGAGGCCCGGTCCCGCCCGACCATCTCCTCGATGATGTGCCCGTAGGTGTTCAGGGCCATGGTCGGTGAGTGACCGGCCTGGCGGGCGATTTCGACGATCGAGGCGTGAAGGGTGTCTTTATCCGGATTCGGGTCAAGCTGCGGCTCGGTGATACTCGTGGATTCGGCCGCCGAGGCGATCGCGACGCTCGATTGGGCCGTGCTGGATGCGGGGTTGCGGGTCGGGAGGCTGGAGCGCCAGGCCGCGGTGGGGCCGCTCCGTGTTGTAGTGGTCGAGGTACTCGACGAGGACCCGGCGCAGGTGGTGCTCGTTGTGGATCCCGATCCAGTCGAGGCATTCGCGGCGGATCGTGCGGACGACGCGTTCGGCGTAGGCGTTCGCGACGGGCGTTCGGACTGGCGTGAGGATCACGCGGACCGCTTCGCTCGTGAAGATCGTGTCAAACGCGCTGGTGAACTTGGCGTCGCGGTCGCGGATCAGGAACCGGAACCGCGCCAGGAGTCCAGCTATCGCGACGTTCCGGGCTTGCTGGGCGACCCAGGCGCCGGTCGGGTTCGTCGTGATCCCTGCGAGGTGGACGCGGCGGCTCTGGTGCTCGATGAAGCACAGGACGCAGAGGCGCCGCAGCAGGATCGTGTCGACGCAGAAGAATTCGCAGGCAAGCATGCCCGACGCCTGTGCGGCGAGAAACGCGCGCCAGGTCGGCCCGGCACGACGTGGCGCCGGCTTCAGTCGGGCGGCGCGGAGCACGCCGCGGACGGTGCTGGGCGAGGCCTCGATGTTGAGCTTCGCGAGTTCGCCGCTGATTCGGAGGTAGCCCCAACGCGGGTTCTCCCGCGCAAACCGTAGGATCAACGCGCGCGTGTCCGCGTCGACGGGTGGTCGACCCGGGCCGTGATGGGGATGACGCCAGCGGCGTCGCCCGAGGTCGCGGTGCCAGCGCAGCAGCGTCGCCGGCGACACGACCAGCCCGACGCGCCGGTCCGCCGGCAGAAGCCGGGCGAGAGCAGCGAGCAGCGCCCGATCCGACCAAACCATGCGCGGCCGGGGGTTCACTCGGCGGAGCACGGCGAGTTGGTGGCGGAGGATCGTGATCTCGGCATCGCGATCGAGGTCGCTCCGACACCGAGCGACGAGGCGCAGCATCACCGCGAACGCCAGATAGAAAAACCGCAGAGCCATCCGGGCATCCTGCCGTCGTTCCGCGATCCCCGCTGCAGAGCCAGACCCGAATATTGAAACCCTTCAGGCCCAGACCCTCGTCGCTCTACCCGGGCTACCCGTCCCGGGGCGATCCTGCGTTGGGATACCGATGAACAGGTCCCCCTGCGAGATGGTCGTTCACCAGCGTGCGAATCCGTATGGTCGTGATCGGGTTGCTTGTCACCTGTGAACCAGGAGCATCGACGACCATAGATGGCCTGAAGTGGGTGCTAGCACGAATGCAGATATATGTTCCAACCACTCTCACTGACCGTAGATGAATTCTGGTTGTACTCGCCGACCAACATGTCTGAGGTGGTCTGCGCATAATATGACACGAGCGGTACGATTCCCGAGTAGTTGACGTCAAAGCTCGCCGACTCAATCGAGCCGGTCCTAGAGAAAATCGATGTGTACCCATAGCCCGGCTGCAAAGTGAAGCTAACGTACGCGACATCGCGACAGACTGTCATGTCAGCTTGAACTGGTGGTGTAGTCATCGAGCTCCCGATCACGCCCCATACACCTGTCACTAGTACGATGGCTCCCAATCGTCGAATCATCGAGCTGCCTTTCTCGCAGGCCTCAGTAGAACCAAAGTGTAAGACCAGCACAGGGTGCTGCTAGCATGTCGACGCGGAAGGTAACTTCAAAGAAGCGCTGAGTATCCCTCGTCACGATGCGCGCGTCGCCAAGCGCGCTTAGTCGGCCTTTGAAGTCCAGCGGGAAATCGAATGATCCGCCCGAAGGCGACTTTGGATAGTTGAAGTCCGACGCTAGAGGGCCGAAGTCGAATGTATAAGTGCCGTCTTCTGGAATGTCGACCGCGACAGATGGATATGCCCAATCACCCGCATCGACTGGAACCTGACCGTCCAAGGTCGGAGCTTGTGCCTTCATGGCCCGCAGCGAGTCACCACGTGTTGTGGCCCACGTCGCGTCATTCGTGCACGGGGTCAATTCCGAACTTGCCGCGGCGCCCGTCGTCCGGTGCACAGAATCAGCGTTGGTCACAACCGCGCCCGACTCCACGCCGCCGCACGCAGTCGAAGCAACAACGATAAATCCAACGAAAACCAGCCAAAGACCTTGATCGCGGCGCATTACTTCACCATGATGGCGTAGAGATTGGTGTCATATTGGCAGCCGAGCGTGGGTATTGCAAACGGCATCTTCCATAGATTCCTCAGCGTTTGGTCATTCGACGGCCATTACGATGTGGAATGGCTCCTCCCATTTGGTCCAGGTACTTCGTGGGTACCCCGCGATTCTGAGAGTCTGATTGGGGGTACGCGGGGAGCGCGGAGAACGCGGCCTGGACACCTCCGGCGACGCATCCGAATGACGTCTGGGCGCTTGACTTCATCGGTGAGCGGCTTCAGACCGGAAGCCCTACCGGGGTGCGCGTCCTGTACACGCGCCGAGAGCGGCCGGGCGATCCTCACTACGCCGCGAGCCCTGTTCACCCACACGCGGTCGACACGCATGCTCCCGATCAACCGATTTCCCCGGTGGCGATGAGCCGCGAACGGATCAACTAGCTCGTGCGGAGGTTCTACGGCTCGTCGCCCTTCGACCCCGAGTGACGGCCTGGAGTTGACGATTCGGAGGTGCGGCATGTGTCGTGTGCCCAGCGTTCGACATCTCGCCGTCGCCAGACCGGGCTGAACCCGAGTCGGCCGATCGGGCGTGGGAACTCGGTAGTCCGGATCAGCTGGCTGACACGTTGCCGGCTGACGCCGAGCACCTGGGCGATGTCCGTGGCGATCAGGAACTGCTCCGCTTCCCAGCGGCGCGGGAGATCGAGCGGGCTCATGCAGGTCGCCTCATGGTCGCAGGATCGGGGTGGAGGCGGCGGTCGCTCGCCGCGATCCTGAGCTGTGTTGCGCCGTCGCAGAGGCGGCTGACGATGCGCTGGCCGCTCGTTGCGTCGCCGTCGGCGGCGAGATGGCGGAGCAGGGCGTCGGGCTCGAGGTTTGAGGTCACGATCGAGGGAGCAAGCTGGGTGTAGCGAGTGTCCACGAGTCGGGCCAGCTGCTCGACTGCCCATGCCGTCGGCTGCTCGGCGCCGAGGTCGTCGAGGGCGAGGGTTCCCACGCGGAGGGCGCGTCCGAACAGGACGGGCGACGCGCCGGTGCGGTAGGAGTCGCGGAGCTCGGCGAGGAGGTCGCGCGCGTTTACGAAGAGGCCTGTGTCGCCGTCGTCGACGAGCTCGCGGAGGATTGACCAGGCGAGGCCGGTCTTGCCGGCGCCGACGGCGCCGACGACGATCAGGTTCGCTCCGATGTTGCGGTCCGTCGCCATCCAGCGGCGTGCGATCGCGACGGCGCGGCGCGCCTCCCTGTCGGTCGGGTACGTGGTGAACGACCAGTCGCGACGACGAGGCTCGTCAAGGCGGGCGCGTCGCCGCCGCTCGGCAGCCTCGTCGCGGCGGGCGATCGCGGCGTCATCGTCGGTGCTCGACCGCGCGCAGTCGAGGCAGGTGGTTGCCTGAATCCGGAAGGGCTCGGAGCCGACGATGGCGCGTTCAGCGCCGCACGCGCAACGGCCTGTCACGACTCGCCCTCGAAGAGCGTGTACGAAGGCAGTGGGCCGGCCTGGTCGCGGCTGCCCGCGACCGCCCGCAGTCGGCGAGGGGGCAAGGGGGTGTCTCTTCTTCGTTCCGGCTGGACCTCGTTCTCTGCGCAGCCCGCTGCACGACCGGTCGCGTTCCGCGAGGCTCCACCCCGTGCAGCCTGCTGCACGACCGGGGTGGCGCGGTCGGCTGCGCTACCTGGGGCACCGCGAAGCAAGGTGTAGAGGCTGGAGGTGAAGTCGCCGAGCTCGTCGTGGCGCCTCGTCACGCGGAGCGCGCGGGCCGCAACGAGCCGCTCGAGCGCCGCATCCACCGTGCGCACACTGGCGACGCCGCAGGCGGCGGCGATCGTCCGCCGGGACGGCCACGCCTGTCCCGTGTCGGCGTCCGCAAAGCCGGCGAGGACGATGTAGACCTGTAGCTCGCGCGCGCCCACGCCGGGCCGCCCGAGCAACCACTTCGGCACGACGAGAAGCGGGCCGGTATCCGAGGCGAGCCGGCGCTTCACCGGGCACCTCCCAGGGAGGGTCGTCGTCCTTCGCGTCGTCCTTCACCCCGCGCAGGAGGCCTGACGGAGCGGCGTGGAACCGACGCAGTGATGCGGGTTACGGCGTCACGGACGGCTTCCCAGCAGGTTTTGGTCCCGCGATCCCAGGTTCGAATCCTGGCGCCCCAGCCTCCTCGCGCTTTTCGGCGGTGCCATGATCATCGTGAACCTGGTTCTCGACAACCGAACCGCGCTGCCGACGGACGGTGAGGGACGCACGTGACTCCGGCAGGCAACTGACCTTGGCGACACCGCTCCGTCAGCCTCCGCGGCGAGGTGGGCCGGGTCTAGGATTCCCGGCATCGACCAGGGTCGTACGTTGCTGCCGACGAAAGCGATTGTTCAGTACGTGGGTCACTGGGGTGAGAGCGAGCCATTGCGGCAGTTCGTTGTTGGCCGGCGTAGTGATCTCCGCCGTGTTTGCCAGTTGTGCGCTTCCCGGCCAAGACAGTCCGCCCAACCGAACAATGCAACGGGAAATGGCAGGTCGGGCTGCAGCCCAGGTCGGGTCCTCGCCTGGCCCCCTGGCGACGTTCTGCGATTGGACGCCTCCGTCCGAGTCGAACGGCATCGGGTGCACGGTCTACGCCGTCCTGCTGCCTGGCCGATCGCCGAGTTCGTCCGACATCGCTTGGGTCGCATCTTGGAACCGGGCGCTCCGCACCGGGAACGCCGATTCGGTGTCGCTACCCTCGATCGGGACGCTGAACGGCAAGGCGGTCGGCATTTCGGCCGTGGAGCTCGCAACTCTTGGCGCGAGCGGCACGATCGATTCTTACGCCTGGGCGTGCACTGATCCTCACGTCGAAGACACGCTCAACGTCGGCGGCAGCGTGGCCGCCCCTCAGGTGTCGGCAGCGCAATGCGAGTTCGCCCCGGTCTACCGAACGGATCTGAAGCCGGCCGATGCTCTTGAAGGATCGGGAGGTTGACCCGCGCGCCAGGACGCGGCGAGCCGAATGCCGGGGCTTGGCCGGTTTCGGGACTGCCAGAACGTTCGTTTCAGTAGCCACGATGGTCTTCGGCTGACGCGTGAGTCATCCTGGCTTACTTCGCGGCCGATCGAAGTCGACGTGTGCGGGCGCTCACGGTACCGAAGGGGTGTCGAGGGTCAGGGTGAGGCGCCAGGCGGTGTCGAAGCCGATGCCGGGGAAGATCTCGATTGCGGGGAGCCTGCCGGGTTGGATGGTTTGGGTGGCCGATCGGCCGGTGAGGGAGATGAC
Organism: uncultured Actinomycetes bacterium; assembly: GCA_963779685.1. Taxonomy (GTDB): domain Bacteria; phylum Actinomycetota; class Thermoleophilia; order Gaiellales; family F1-60-MAGs149; genus CAVZZG01. The sequence goes on along the minus strand of CAVZZG010000003.1, from coordinate 1,586,161 downwards.
TCCGTCGTTCGAGCCCGCGTAGGCGGCTTCGTAGCCGCTTGTCCAGTGGAGGGTGGCGGGGCCGGTGACGGCGAGCGGGTCGGTGGTGACGGCGATGGCGCCGCTGGTGCCAGGCCCGAGGCCGGTGCCTGACGTCACCCAGCTGGTCGGGCCCTGCCTCTTCCAGTGGGGGACAGGGTACTCCGAGAACTCGGGGCTGCTGGGCGCTGCGCCGGAGGAGTTGCAGGCGTCGATCAGCGTGACGAAGACGACGCTGATGAGCGGCATCAGTCCCCGCTCGTTGACGACGCGAAGATCGGCGGCGGACGGGGTACCGGTGCGTGCGATGCGGCGGAGCGCGGTCTCGAGGCGCTGAAGGGCGTTGGTGATCGCTGCCGGTATCACCCGGTCGCGGCCTCTACAGCGGGTGTCGCTCTGCTGCCAGGCGGTGAGCATCGCCTCGGCGGCCGGCAAGGCGCGGCGCGCGATCGGCGCGATGCAGGCGTGACGGGTCGCGCGGGCGTGGTCCATACAGTCGCCGATCCTGTTGGCCGCGTCGTTGACCGCGTTCGCAAGGTCGATAGCGGACGCCGTTGTCCGCGGGCCGTCGCTGGCCGAGACCGCGGGCTGGGGCGTCGTCGCACCGGGCAACGCCACCGAGCCCGTGCCGGAGCGCGCAGGTGGCGGCGACGAGGCTGATTCGCCGCACGCCGATACAACCGGCGCGAGCGCCAGGACGAACGCGATGACCAGCCGCCACTTCACGATCGATCTCCACGGACGAGGATAACCCGGCGGCGGCTGAGCAGGCCATCCGCGTCCTGATACCCTCGTCCGGTGACGCGATCCGAGGCCGCCTCCGGTGCGGAGAGTGAGCCGCATCGCCACCGAGGCGCCGCGGAGTCGTTCGGGTCGGATCCCGCGCGCTACGACCGGGCGCGACCGCGCTACCCCGAGCCCCTGATCGAGCGGATCGCCGCGTCGGCTCCGGGTGGCCTCGTGCTCGACGTGGGCACGGGGACGGGCATCCTCGCGCGTCAGATGCAGGCGGCCGGCTGCCGCGTGCTCGGGATCGACCCCGACCCGCGTCTGGCCGCGTTCGCGCGCGCCACGGGGGTCGAGGTCGAGGTCTCGACGCTGGAGGCCTGGGAGCCCGTCGGCCGGACGTTCGACGCGGTCGTCGCAGGGGAGAGCTGGCACTGGGTTGATCCGGTCGCCGGCGCGGCCAAGGCGGCCGACGTGCTGCGGCCCGGCGGTCGGCTGGCAGTGGCGTGGACCACGGGTCAGCCGTCGGCGGCCCTCGCGGACGCGTTCCTCGAGGTCTATCGAGGCGTCCTGCCGCCGGCGTTCGTCGCCCGCATCGAGCCGAGCGCGATCGAGGAGGCCCAGGCCGCAATGCGCGCGAAGGCGGCGGACGGCATGCGGGCGACGGGCGCGTTCGACGAGCCGGCCGAGTGGCGGCTCGAGTGGGAGCAGCCCTACACACGCGACGAGTGGCTGGACGCGTTGCAGACGACGGGCGCGGCTCTCACGGAGGGACAGCTGGCCGGCCTGCTGGATGGCGTCGGGAAGGCCATCGACGCAGCGGGCGGGGGCTTCACGATGCACTACGTCACGTTCGCCGTGACCGCCGTACGACGTTCGTAGCGCGACGAGCCTCTTCTGCGTGACCGATCGGGCGGCTCGGGAGGCCGCCGCCCTTGACGCGGCTCGCTCGCCCCTCCTACGATTGGCGGTCCACGAGCGCATCGGGGCTGTGGTCCTGGTGGTCATGCTCCCCGGCAGACGCGAGCTAGGCGTCGTGGGTGGCCCGCTGGGATCCATGTGTTTGTTCTCGAACTCGGCGATCTCAGGAGGAGCAGGTGGCGATGTCGATCGGGATGGTGGGCAGGGGCATCGCGTTGGGCGTGGCCCTGGTGGTCCTCGCGGCATGCGGTGGCGGCGGCAGCAGCAGTAGCGGCGGCTCGTCGGCTTCCGGCGGTGGTACCACGCAGATCGAGCTCTGGCATGGCTACGCGCAGGAGACCACCGGCTCTCCCAGCGTCGAGCTGGACTCGCTTGAAGAAGCTCGTCGCGGAGTTCGAGGCGGCCAACCCGACGATCAAGGTCAAGCTCACGTACGTCAACAGCGACGATGCGCTCCAGAAGCTGACCGTCGCACTGAAGGGCGGCAAGGCACCCGACGTCACCTACCAGTACGGCACGAACATCGCGCAGGTCGCGACCTCGTCCTCGACGGTGGATCTCACGAGCCGGGTCGCCGCGACCGACGTCAACTGGAACGACTTCCCGGCTGGCGAGCGAGATGCGTTCACGGTGGACGGGAAGGTGTACGGCGTGCCGGCGCTCGTGGACAACCTGGCCGTCGTCTACAACCGCGACCTGTTCGCTGCGGCCGGCCTCAAGGAGCCCACGGCCGACTGGACGTGGGCCGAGCTCGTCGCGGACGCGAAGGCGCTCAGCGATCCGGGCAAGAAGCAGTTCGGGCTCGAGTGGCCGATCGACGGCAGCGAGACGGAGGTGTGGAAGTACATCCCGATGCTCTGGGCCGCGGGCGGCGACATCCTGACGCCCGACGGGCAGAAGACGGCCTTCGCCGGCCCGGCAGGCACGGCCTCCCTCGCACCGCTTGCGGAGCTCGGCGCCGCCAAGGCGCTCTACCTCGATGCGGCGCCGGACAGCGAGAAGGCCGAGCAGCTCTTCAACTCGGGCAAGATCGGGCTGTTCGTGACCGGGCCGTGGGATCTCTCGTTCTTCACCGACGTGAAGTACGGCGTCCAGGTGATGCCGTCGATCACGGCGGGCGGGCCGCACACGACGATCGCAGGCCCGGACGCCTGGGTGCTGATCGACAACGGGTCGGCCCGGGTCGAGGCCGGCTGGAAGCTCATGAAGTTCCTCACCTCCCCGCAGTCGGTGCTCGAAGATTCGCTTGCGGCCGGGCACCTGCCGACGCGGTCGTCCGTCGCGACGATGCCGGCGTTCGCGCCGTTCAACACCACGTACCCCGGGATCGACCTGTTCGTCGCGAACCTGGCCAACGTCACCAAGGCCCGGCCGGCGATCGCCGCCTACCCCGAGATCTCGTCCGCGCTCGGCGATGCCGTCACGAGCGTGGTCCTCGGCAAGGCCACACCCGACCAGGCGCTCGCAGACGCGGCGGCAGCCGGCGACGCCGCGCTCGCCGGCGGGTGATCGCCCGTCGTCGAGGCCGGCGCGCCCGGGTCCCGGCGGGGGAGCAGATCGCAGGGTGGTCGTTCGCGACGCCCGCCGTCCTCCTGATCTTCCTGTTCGGGCTCGTGCCGATCGTCTGGTCGCTCGTCCTCTCGTTCCAGAAGTCCAACCTGCTCGATCCGTCGACGCCGTTCGTCGGGCTCGACAACTACCGTCGGCTCGGGCACGACCCCGTGTTCCGCAAGTCCGCCATGCACTCCGCCGTCTACACCCTGCTGTTCGTGCCGATCTCGGTCGGCGGCGCGCTGCTGATCGCCGCGGCGCTGAACCGCCCGCTGCGCTTCATCCGTCTCTACCGCACGGCCGTGTTCGTCCCGGTCGTCGCCTCCACGATCGCCACGGCGGTCATCTTCCTGCAGGTCTTCGACCCGAACTTCGGGATAGCGAACTGGCTGCTCGCCGGCATCGGCGTCGGCCCGTGGGGGTTCCTGCAGGACCCCGACCAGGCCCTCTACTCGCTCGTCATCCTGACGTCCTGGGGCTGGATCGGGTTCGACGTGATCGTGTACCTCGCCGCCCTCCAGGGCATCCCGAAGGACGTCATGGAGGCGGCGCAACTCGACGGTGCGCGCCCGTTCACCGCCTTCCGGAAGGTCGTCGTGCCGCTGCTCGGCCCGACCACGCTCTTCCTGGTCGTCTGGTCGACGATCACCGCGCTCCAGCTCTTCGACGAGGTGTACTTCCTGACGAAGGGCGGGCCGTTGCACTCGACGTACGTGCTCGTCTACTACGTCTTCGACCTCGCGTTCCAGAAGGGCGTCGCCGGGTACGCGGCAGCCGTCGCGTACGTGCTGTTCGTGGTGATCCTCGTACTCACGGTGATCCAGCTCGCGCTCGGGCGGCGGATGGTGCACTACACCTCATGAGCGCGGCCGCCCCGACTCGCCGTCGCCGGTCTGCCCGGCTCCCGTTCAGCCCGTGGCACCTCGTGCTCGCGCCGATAGCGCTCGTGATGGTGGCGCCGCTCGTCTGGATGCTCGTCGTCTCGGTCGAGAGCGTTCAGGAGGTCCGGCAGTTCCCACCGGTGCTGATCCCGTCGTCGATCCACCTGTCGAACTACACGTCGGTGCTCGACAGCGTCCCGTTCGGACGCTGGTTCGCCAACACGATGATCGTGACCGTGGTCTGCGTGATCGGCAATCTGGTGTTCTGCAGCCTCGCGGGGTACGCCTTCGCCCGCCTGCGCTTCAGGGGCCGCGACGTCGTCTTCTTCCTCGTGCTCGCGACGCTGATGGTGCCGTTCCAGGTCGTCATGATCCCGACGTTCCTGATCATCCGCGAGGCCGGGCTCATCGACACGCTGCCGGCGCTGATCCTGCCGAACCTCGCCAGCGGGTTCGGCGTCTTCATGATGCGCCAGTTCTTCCGATCGTTGCCGATCGAGCTGGAGGAGGCGGCGCGGATCGACGGGGCGACGCGCCTGGGCGTTCTCGTGCGGATCGTCCTCCCCCTGTCGGCCCCCGCGCTGGCGACGCTGGCCGTGATCACGTTCATGTGGACGTGGAACGACTTCCTCTGGCCGCTGATCACGATCTACTCGGTCGAGAACGAGACGCTGCAGCTCGGTCTGACGACGTTCCAGGGCACGCACAAGACGAACACCGCGGCCCTGATGGCGGCGAACGTGATGTCGATGGCGCCGATCCTGCTCGTGTTCTTCATCGCCCAGCGCTGGTTCGTGCGCGGCATCGCCGCGACCGGCCTCAAGTGAGGCTAAGAAAATGCCGGCAGCTGCGGGGCGTGGGCGGCGAGCAACTCGTCGGTCATCCGGTGCACCTCGTCGAGGGTCAGGATCGCGCTCGTCAGCCGGTCGAGCGCCACGGCGGCGTGCACGGCATCGCGACTGCGCGTGCGGTACGCCTCGACGGTGCACGCCTGCACCGCGATCGAGCCGAGGTTCATCCCCGCGCACGCGGCCGGCAGGGCTCCGTACCGGGTCGGCTGGACCCCGGCGGCGTCGACGAGGCACGGCACCTCGACGCAGCAGGCGGCCGGCAGGTTCGTGATCAGGCCGCCGTTCGGGACGTTGCCGTAGACGACGCGCGGGCGTGCCCGTGAGGATCGAGTCGGCGACCGACGCGGCGTACTCCTCGCTCTGCACGAGCGGCGCCGTGCGCAGCGTGTCGGCCACCTCCTGCTGCTCCTGCCGGCGAGTTGGCGCGGCTCAGCTCCAGGTAGTCCCACCGTCGCGCGATGTACGACGAGACCTCGGCCGGCGTGCGGCGGAAGTACGACAGGTACTCGGAGTTGTGGTGGCTCGACTCGGTGGGGAAGTAGCCGGTGACGTCCATGATCGCGGCCCGCACCTGTTCGCGGCCGCCGCCGTACCAGCTCGTCGACCGGCTCGGCTGCCTCTCGTTCGCCGCGAGCGTAGGCGCGCACCGCGGCGCGCAGGTCGTCCATGGCGTCGCGGCCGTCGACCCGGTACTCCAGCACCCACGCCTGGTGGTTGATGCCGGCGGCCCTGAACGACCACGTCCCGGGCCTCGCGCCGGTGAGGTTCGCGAGGAAGTCGGCGGTGTGCTCGACCGAGTGGCAGAGCCCGATCGTGTCGATGCCCTCGCCGCTCGTGAACCAGCAGTTGATCGACATCGGGTTCGCGTACTGGATGAGGAGGGCGCCGGGGCAGACCTCGCGCATGTCGGCGCAGATCGGCTCGAGCGCGTGCATCGATCGGAGGCCGCGGAAGATCCCGCCCGGCCCGAGGGTGTCGCCCACCGTCTGGTCGATCCCGTAGCGGCGTGGGATCTCGACGTCGAGCGCGAGCGCGTCGATGCCGCCGACCGCGAAGCAGGCGACGACGAAGTCCGCCCCGGCGAGCGCCGCCCGCCGGTCGGTCGTCGCCTCGACGCGGGCCGGCAGCTCGTGCGCGGCGATGATGTCGCGCACGTGGCGTTCGGTGCGTGCGAGCGTCGCCGGGTCGATGTCCATCAGCACCAGCCGCGCGTCCCGCATGCTCGGGAACGACAGGAAGTCGGCGCACAGACGTGAGCGGGAACTCGTAGCCGCCGGCGCCGATGATTGCAATGGTGGTCACGGGCCCTCCGCATCGAAATCGATCCCAGCGGGCCACCCACCACGCGAACGTGGGCCGGGGAGCCGGGCAGTCTGCGGCCGGCTCGTGGACCGCGGACGGTACGACGAAGCCGGGCGCGTGTCAAGGGAGCAGAACCGGTAGCCGCATCCTGCGCCTGGCCCACGGGACACGCCGTGTAGCGAGTCAGATCGAGAGCGGGATCTCCGTGCGATCCGGCCCGACGTGGACGAAGGCACGACCGGGGACGACGAACCCCCGCCGGTCGGACCCGTGCACCTGGACGCCGGAGATGACGGCGATGTCGGCGTCGCCGCCGCGCTCGAGCTGGTCGACGAGCATGCGCAGGTCATCGAAGATCACGTCGCGGGCGAGCAGCGTCAGCTCCACGATGTCGGGCACGTGCCCGTAGGGGAGCGCACGCAGGAGGCGCTGCTTGAGGAGGCTCAGCTCGAGATCTCCGGGGTCGAGGTCGACGTCGAGCCGGCCGCCGGCCAGCTCGCCGCGGAACGCTTCGAGCGCGCCGCACGCCGCCGACGCCTCGTGGACGCCCGGCCGTCGGCAGCGGCCGGCGGTGCCGTCGTCGTCGATCCCGATATGCGAGAACACGAACGCCGCGAACCGCTGCCGGCCGTCCTCGCTGGGTGCGTGCAGGCGGGCGGCGGCGATCCCGGTTCGGCCGAGGAACAGCATGCCGGCGAGGCTCGACAGGTCGAACGCCGGCCCCCACACCGACTGGAGCCGATCCACCAGCGGGAAGGTCAGCTCGTCGCGGCACACCCCGATCATCGCGAGCGTCGAGCCCGGCACGAGGCCGTGCGGCTCGAGCGCCTCGGTCGATCGGCGCACGAACTCCTCGCGCGGCAGCGCGCTGGGGAACACCTCGAGCGCCCGGCGTTCGAACTGCACGCGCCGAGGTTAGCGAAGCAGCCCGTCCCTAGGCGCGCGCCGCGCGCAGCCGTTCGCGAACGCCGATCCGCGCACGCTCGAGGACCTGGCGATCGCCGAACAGCGGATACGCGAGATTGGCGGCGACGAGCATGGCGTTCGTCTCGAACGCGAGCTGGGGGGCGTCGACTCCGGGGCCGATCTCGCCCAGCGCCTGGGCGTCCCGGACGGCGTCCTCGATGATCCGCAGCCAGGCGCCGACGTACGCGCCGATGCTGTCGCGGACGGGGCCGGGGCGCATGCTCATCTCGGCGGCGGTCACGGCGAAGAAGCAACCGCCCGGGAAGACGCCCCGCTCGACGTGGGAGAGGAACTCGTCGCCGAGCGCGACGATGCGGCCGGTGCCGGGAGGCACGGCCAGCGCGGGCTCGATCACCTCGCGCTGGAACACCCCGCCGGCCGTCTCGATGGTGGCGAGCTGCAGCTCGACCTTCGACCGGAAGTGCGCGTACAGGCCGCTCTTGCTCATGCCGACGGCGTCGGCCAGGCGCCCGATCGACAGGCCCTCGAGCCCCTCGACCGTGGCCAGCTGCGCCGCGGCGGCGAGGATGGCCTGGCGGCTCTGCGACCCCGCGGAGGCGGGGCGTGCCGATGCCGGTTGGGAGCTCATGGTTGACAACGTAGCACGATCGGTCGTACTCTTCGCGCAAGCACGATCGGTCGTGCTTTTCCATGGACGAGAGGAGCAAGACGATGAATCCGAACAAGGCCCTGTGGGAGAAGGGCGACTTCACGCGCATCGCGGCGAGCATGCGCGAGAGCGGCGAGGCGCTGGTCGCGTCGATTGGCGTGGAGAGCGGCCTCAGGGTCCTCGATCTGGGCTGCGGCGACGGGACCACGGCGATTCCGGCGGCGAGCCGCGGTGCGCAGGTGCTCGGCGTCGACATCGCGAGCAACCTCGTCGAGGCCGGGACGCGGCGAGCCGAGAGCCTCGGGCTCGCCAACTGCACGTTCCGGGAAGGCGACGCGTCGGACCTGCAGGGGATCGACGACGACAGCTTCGATCTGGTCGTCAGCATCTTCGGAGCGATGTTCGCGCCTCGGCCGCACGACGTCGCGAGGGAGATGGTGCGGGTCACGCGGCCCGGCGGCCGGGTCGTGATGGGCAACTGGATCCCCAACGATCCGACGCTCGTCGCCCAGGTGCTGAAGATCAGCTCGGCGTACTCGCCGCCGCCCCCGGAGGGCTTCGTCAGCCCGATGACCTGGGGCGTCGAGGATCACGTGATCGAGCGATTCGGCGGTTCCGGGGTGCCCGAGGCGAACATCTCGTTCGTCCGCGACACCTACACGTTCGCCTACCCGGCTCCGCCGACCGATCTCCTCGCCGAGTTCAGGACCTACTACGGCCCGACCATGAACGCGTACGAGGCTGCCGCCGCGAGCGGCCGGGCGGACGAGCTCCACGGCGAGCTCGAGGCGCTGTTCACCGGGCACAACGTCAGCCCGACCAGCGTCGAGACGTCGATTCCGGCGACGTTCCTGCGCGTCTCGGTCGCCGTGTGACGTTCGTGCCCGGGTCGGCCGGCTTGCGAATGGTTCGGTGAGCGCTCAGCCGGCCGAGCCGGGCGGCGCGTAGGAGCGATCCGCGGCGTTCGTCTCGGTGCCGGCCAGCGGGGGAGTGAACACGCTCACCACCAGCATGTCGTCGGTCGCGCGGACGATGTGGGCGTCCTGCGGTCCGACGGCGTACGCCACGCCGGGGTGCAGCGGCCAGCGCTTCCCGGTGGCGACCTCTTCCAGCTCGCCTGAGCCGGCAACGACCAGGTTCGCCTCCCAGTGGTGACGGTAGTGGAGCGTCGCCGTCTCGCCGGCGCGCATGGCTGCGGTCGAGAGCGAGTACCCCATCCCGTCGTCGCGGGTGATGTAGCGCACGGCCTCCGCGGTGCCGCCGGCGATGGCGATCACGTGGCCCGCCGCGCGCGCGTTGTCTTCGGTCCTCACGAACATGCCGCGTTCCTTCCGTCGTGGTGGGTGCCCGGTTGGCGAGACCAGGCTACCGCTAGAGTGGTGGCGCAACCAGGAGGTGCGGTGGAGACGTCGATTGCGTCGGTGGGCGGTGTCCGCGAGGTCGGCCCGGCCGTGTGCATGCCGGCCGAGTGGGAGCCGCACGCCTGCACCTGGATGGCGTGGCCGCAGGCGGGGGCGTGGTCGGATCGGCTGGCCGCGGTCGAGGCGGAGTATGCGGCGGTGGCCCACGCGATCCGCGGCTTCGAGCGCGTCCGCATGGTCGCCGACCCGTCGGTCGCCGCCCATGCCCGCTCGGTGCTCGGCTCGGACATCGACGTCGTCGAGTTGCCGACGGACGACTCGTGGTTTCGCGATAGCGGGCCGAGCTTCGTCCGGCTGCCGGATGGCGGCCTCGCCGGTGTCTGCTGGCGCTTCAACGGCTGGGGTGGCGCCTCACCCCACGGCAACGACGGGCTCGTCGGCCGCCGACTGCTCGAGCTGCTCGGCCTCCCTGCGATGACGTCGGCGCTGGCGATGGAGGGCGGCGCTCTCGCGGTCGACGGCGCGGGTACCCTGCTCGCGACCGACTCGGTGACGTTCAACGCCAACCGCAACCCGGGCCTCTCGCGCGAGCACGCCGAGGCGGAGTTCGCACGCACGCTGGGCGTTCGCAGGACGATCTGGCTGCCCGGAGACGCCAGCGCCTACGGCACGAACGGTCACGTCGACGGCCTCGCCTGCTTCGTGCGGCCCGGGGTGGTGCTGTTCGAGACCGCCGCCGAGGAGCGCGGGGCGTACGCCGACCTCGCCCGCGCGAACCGCGGGCCGCTCGAAGGACGCGAGGGACGCCTCTGGCCGGGCGATCGAGATCATCGAGGTGCGGGAGGCGCCGCGGGTGCCCACCGATCCGCTGGGCGAGTGGGGCGCCTCCAACTCCTACGTCAACTACTACATCGCCAACGACGGCGTCGTGATGCCGGCCTTCGGCATGCCGGGGCCGGACAGCGCGGCGTACGAGGCGATCGCCGCTGCCCATCCCGACCGGGTCGTCGTCCAGGTGCCGATCCCGAACCTGCGCACGGGCGGCGGCGGCATCCACTGCATCACCCAGCAGCAGCCTGCCTGACGATCGGGCAACGCCGAACCCAGCCTCGGCGACGGCAGGCTCATGGCCTGGCTCGCAGGCGATCCGCCACCTCACCGGGCGGGACGATCGGGTCTGGGTAGCCGGCGGCCCGTCGGTCTGCCGGGGACGGGTCGTGGATGGATGAGGCGGGCAGTGAGGCCAGTTCCGGCACGAATCGGCGGATGTAGGTCCCCGCCGGGTCGTGCCGGCGACCCTGCAACGTCGGGTTGAAGTAGCGATCGGGCCGCGAGCCGTGCCCGGTGCCGGCGACCCACTGCCAGTTCCCCGAGTTGGATGCGAGGTCGCCGTCGATGAGGTGGGCCATGAAATGGGCCGCGCCGATGCGCCAGTCGACCTGGAGCTGGCGGACGAGGAAGGATGCGGCGATCATCCGCGCTCGGTTGTGGATCCAGCCCTCGTCGAGCAGTTGGCGCATCGCGGCATCGACGAGTGGATACCCCGTGCGCCCGTGCTTCCAGGCGGTCACTGCGCCGGGGTCGTTCACCCACGCTGTCCGAGCGGGACGAAGGTCCACCGACGGAAGACTCGGCGTCGCCGCCAGGAGCTGCGCGAAGAAGTCGCGCCAGCAGAGCTGGCGAAGCAGCTCCTCTGCGCCGGCGGCCGCCGCCCATCGCGCCGCCTCGGCGGGCGAGATGCAGCCGAGGTGAAGGTACGGGGACAGTCGCGACGTTCCATCTGCCGCCAGGTCGTTGCGCAGGTGCTCGTAGCGGGTTGCGTCGACGCGCCGCATCTGCGCCGCTCCGGCGCGCGCGCCACCCACGGCGAGCGCCGGCGCGCGTGCCCCGGCGAGCTCGTCGGGGTGAGGCAGGCGACCCGGCTCGACCTCGGGAGGGAGCATCACGGGTCGCGGGGGCTCGATCGGCGGCGGGATCGGCACCGAACGCCAGGCGCGCCAGTACGGCGTGAAGACCCGGTAGTGGGTCGCGCCAGACGGCGCAACGGCGCCCGGTTCCACGATGGTCGCCCCTGCGTGCGTTTGCACGGCGAACCGCTGCCGGAGCCGCTCGATGCGGGCGCGCGCGAACGAGCTCACGTCTTCGCTCAGGTAGACGACATCCGGTGCGAAGCGTGCGATCTCGGTCGATCGCGTCGCCGCGCCGAATCACCAGTCTGCCTCCGAGCTGCTTGCGGAGGTCCTGGAGGCTCTGGATCAGGAACGCCGTACGGTTCGGGCTGCCGAGCAGCCGATCATCGAGTACGAACAGCGGGACGACCTGATCGCACTCACGGGTTGCCGTCGACAACGCCGCGTGGTCGCGGACGCGGAGGTCACGTGTGAAGAGGACGACGCCCCGTGCCGTCAACGCCAGGCCCGCGGCCTTCCACCGCGACATGGCCGGGCGTTCGTATCTCTCACCGTCAACATGAGCATGACTGTTTGCATCTATTTCGTTCCCACGATGCAGCGCGCGACGCCCGGGACCCGGACCGTGCCGTCCTCCTCATACGCGCTCACGTTCGCCATGACCGCCGTCCGGATCCGCTCCCACCCCGGTTCGTCGACCTGCTGCAGCGCCGCAACGGCGAGCGAGACGTGCTCGCTCATCATCTCCCAGTACTCCGCCGGCGACGACGTCACCAACTCGACCTTGACGTCCCATTCGGCAACGTCGCGCAGTCTCGCGGCCGCGTACAGGGCGCTGACATGGCCCGGGGCCGCGCACCGGAACATGTTCGGTCCGTCCGGGTCGGGTGGCGCCAACGCCACCTCAGCCCCGATCGCCTGCATCAGGATCGTCGTCCACGGGTTCTCCTCGGGCTTCACCCACACCGACGAGCAGATGCGTCCGCCCGGTTTGAGCACGCGGACGAACTCGGCCGTCGCCTTGGCCACATCGGGGAAGAACATGTACCCGAACCGCACGGACACGCTGTCGAACGTGGCGTCGCCGAAGGGAAGGTCGTCGGCGCTGCACACCTTCGTCTCGATATTGGCGACCCCCTGCGCTTCGGCTCGTCGTGCGGCGACGTCGAGCATCTCCGGCACGAGGTCCGTCAGCACGACGCGACCCTTCGGCGAGAGCCGGGCGATACTCAGACCCGGCTCGCCGGTACCGGCCGCGATGTCCAGGTGCTGCTGATCCTCGGCGATATCGAGACACTCGATCATCGCTGCGCCGACCGGGCGCAGCTGATCCATGATGACCAGGTCCCACTTCTCCCAGCCGCCGGAGAGTCCGGCCCACGTCGCTCGCTGTGCGTCCCGGATCTCGTCGGCGCTCGGCATCTCGTCAGTCGACGGAGAAGTCGACGGTGCTCTCCTCGCGGAGCGGGTGACCGCCGCACTCCCGTGCGACCACCGGCATGACGCGCTCGGCGAAGCAGCGCATCTGGTCCTCGATCTCCGCACTCTTGAACCCCGCCAGCTCGAAGTGGCAGTTCAGCATGAAGTCCTCGCCGTACCCGGCACCCTCGCGGATACCGAGGATCTTCTCGATGATCTCGTCCACGCTGCCGTGCAGCGCGACGCCCTTCTCCCGCAGCAGCGGGGCGGTGATCTTCATGTCGAGCGGGTACGGCTCCTCGCCGGGATTCACGAGCGCCCCGGAGAACCCGAACGGGCCGTAGAAGTCCCACTGCACCTCGACGCCGCGGGCGGCGCGCTCGAGGTCGCCGATGCCTTCGTCGACGATGTGGATCATGCGGTCGGTGATCACCCCACGACGCCGCTGGCTGTCCCAGCCGTACTTGAACTCGCCGCGGCCGAGCCGGTCCGGCCAGCCGGCCTCCTGCGCGGCGGTGTAGTAGCGCTCCATGTCGCGCTTCAGGCGTTCGTTGGTCGAGGCGTTGAAGTACCCGTTGACCCCGTGCTGTGCGGCGTACCTGATCGAGCGGCCACTCGTGAGCGGCTGCCAGATCTGCGGGTACGGCTTCTGGACTGGCTTGGGGAAGACCTGGATCTCCTTGAGCGTCGTCTCCTTCGCGCTGATCGGCATGCCGCTGGACGCGTACTCGTCTCCCCCGGCCAGGCGGAGCACCCGATCGAGGCCGCCCGGCTGATCGCGGAAGTACGCCATCGTCTGGCGGTGGTGCCAGCGGGTGTAGGTCGGCGGGATCGTGAAGAACTCGCCGTGGTGGGAGAACGAGTCCTCCGTCCAGCACTTCATGATGATCGCGAAGGTCTCCTCGAACATCGCCCGGTTGCGCTCCTGATCCTGGATCGTCGAACCGAACGCTGCGCCCAGCGTCTCCACCTCGCGCGGCTGGTAGCCGCGCCCGATGCCGAAATCGAGGCGACCGCCGCTGATGATGTCGAGCATCGCGGCCTGCTCGGCGATCCGGACGGGATGATGCTGTGCCGTGACGTTGGTGCCCTGCGCAAGCCGGATCCGCTTCGTCAGGGCCGCGATCGCCGTCTCGGCGAGGAGCGGGTTGGGACTGAACTCCGCGCCCTCCGGCTGGAAGTGGTGCTCGGACATGAAGTAGTAGTCGAAACCGAGCTTGTCGGCGAGCACGCCCTGACGGATCTGGCCGATCTGAACACGGGCATAGGACTCGGCGAGCGCCGCGAGGTCGCCGTCGGGGACGACCATGTCGTCGACGACCTTCGTCGGGAGATCGGTCGCGCCGTTCTGGAAGATGCCGACTTCGAGCGCCATTGCTGATCCTCCGCGGGTTGGGCCGGGTTCGGGCTCAAGTAAAGCACCGCGACGGTCGGCGGGCGCTGTCGAGTTTCCCCGCCGATCGCCCATCGAGCGGCCGCGAGGACGCGGCTTCGTAACGTTCCAAGGACGGCTGGCCTGTACGCTCGCAGTACGATGGCCGATCCGGATCGGAGAGACCGTGCGGGGCGAGTCGCGCCCGCAGCGGCGCTCGTCCTCGGCGGGCTGATCGTGCTGCTCCTGGCAGCGCTCGTCCCGCTGGCGATCGCGTCCCGGCGGGCCGGCGTGGCCGAACTCGCGCTCCTGACGGCTCTCACGCTCGGGTTCGGGGCGGTCGGCTACCTGGTCGCGCGGCGTCAACCGGCGAATCCGATCGGGTGGATCCTGTGCGTCGTCTCGGTCCTGATCGTGCTGTGCACGTTCGAGGCCCCGCTGTACCTGCTGATCGCCTACCGGACCGACCCCGGACGGGTCCCGTTCGGCATGCTCGCGGTGTTCCTCGGCCAACTGTGGGCGGCGCCGCTGTTGCTCGGGCCCGTCGCGATTCTCCTCTTCCCGGATGGCCGGCTGCCGTCGGATCGCTGGCGGTGGGTGCTGTGGGCGTACGCCGCGGCCTCCGCCGTCGCGCTCGTGGTTCAGCTCGGACCGGCGATCTCAGTCGCGGCCGGCGCACGGGTCGTGATCGACTCGGGCGGCGTGCTGACATCGCCCGGCCCGCACCTTCCGGGCGTGATCGATGGCCTCGCTCCTGCCATCGGCGCTGTCCTGGTCGTGTGGATCCTGGGCTGCTGGATCGCGTTCGTGGTGCGGCAGGTGATGGCGTTCCGCTCGTCGGTCGGCGTCCGCCGCCAGCAGCTCAAGTGGGTGATGTGCGGTGGCGCGGTCACGGCGATGTCGATCCCGGTCTTCATCACTGGGAGTTCCTGGTCGAACGTCGCGGCCGCCGTGGCGGTCGCCGGCCTCACGGCGCTGCCGATCAGCATCGGCGTCGGGATCCTGCGCTATCGCCTGTACGACATCGACCGCATCGTCAGTCGCACGCTGTCGTACGCGATCCTCTCGGCGCTGCTTGCCGGCCTCTACCTGGCCGGCGTCTTCCTCATCGGCTCCGCGCTCGAGCGTCTCACCGGGCAGTCCGGCGCGCTCGCGGTGACGCTGGCCACGCTCGCCGTCGCCGCCGCCTTTCAGCCGCTGCGTGGCCGTGTGCGACGGGCCGTCGATCGGCGCTTCTACCGGCGCCGCTATGACGCCGTGCGCACGCTCGAGGTGTTCTCGAACGGCCTCCGCACGCAAACCGATCTCGACGCACTCCGATCCGACCTCCTAGGGGCCGTCGCCGACACCGTTCAGCCGAACCACGTCGCGATCTGGTTGCGGAACCCGTGATCTGATCCCGGCCGCGCGGCGGTCGAACAGGCCCACCGCTACGTCGCGGCGTAGAGCCGCCAGCGATCGGGGATGCCTTTGAGCGCGTGCTCACCGGCCGGGGTGAACGTGAAGCCGCTGCCGGCGACCAGGTCCTTGACGGTCTGGGAGACGAGCACCTGGGAGGGCTGGGCGAGCGACGAGATGCGCGCGCCGATGGTGACGGCGATGCCGCCGGTCTTGCCGTCGATCACCTCGCACTCGCCGGTGTGCACGCCGGCGCGGATCTGGATGCCGAGGCCGGCGACGCGCTCGCCGATCTCGAGCGCGCAGCGCACGGCACGGGCAGGCCCGTCGAACGTGGCGTAGAAGCCATCGCCGGCGGTGTCGTTCTCCACGCCCCGCCAGCGATCGAGGGTCTCCCGGACGGTCGCGTGGTGGCCCTCGACGAGATGCTTCCAGCCGCGGTCCCCGAGGCGCGCCTGGTGCTCGGTCGAGTCGACGATGTCGGTGAACAGCACGGTCGAGAGAATCGTGTCCAGCGAGGCGGGCGCCGGCTCGATGCCCACGAACCGTCGCACCGCGGCCAACTTCGGGCGGGTGTCTCGCTCGATGTCCTCCCGGGTCGTCGGCCAGCCCGACTTCGGGAAGACCTCGACTCGGGCGTTGGGCATGAGCGAGGCCACGTACTCCGCGGCCGCGGGGTGGTGGCCTTCACCCTCTCCCACGAGCAACAGCGTCGGCGTTTGCACGGCCGGCAGAACGCCCCGAATGTCGGTCTCCCACCAGATCTCGGCCAGCTCGACGGCGACGTCCGGGGTGCACGTGCTGCGGCTCAGTTTCGTCTGCCATCGCACGGCCTCGTCGGGAATGGGGAAGCCGTTGCTCTCCTCGAAGCCCGCGGCCCACTGCCGGCCGTACTCGGTCGTGCCCCAATGCTCGAGCGCCCGGCGCTCGTGCGCGATGGCGTCGGGCGTCCAGCCCCACGGGTAATCCGGCGCCCAGGTCGTACGGGGCATCGGGCTCCACCAGATCAGGGCGCGCACCCGTTCCGGCTGGCTGGCCGCAAGCAGCAGACACGGTGCCAGACTCTCGAAGTACGCACCCATCACTGCGCTGGTCGACCCGACGGCATCGAGCACTGCAAGCAGATCGAGCGCCCTGGTCTCCAGGTTGGGCATCGCGACGTTTCGGCTCGAGAGTCCCGTCCCACGCCAATCGTGGACGATCAGTCGCGCGAACGAGGCCAGGCCCTCGCGCCACGCCCGTTCCCACGCGTCTTCCCACCACACATCGAGGCTGCCGCCGCCGTCCAACTGCCACACGACATCCACGGGGCCATCACCCACCACCTGGTAGGCGATGTAGGCGCCGTCCTCGGTCTTCACATACTCGGGGTCGGGGATCTCCATCCGGGCTCACCGTCCGGCGGTTCAGGCCATGGGCCGATGAGTGTAACGACGTGACGTCCAGCGCGGTCGAGCGCGGTTACGCGGGCCGCTCCGCAGCCCACCCGCCACGGCTGGCGTGCGTGGCGATCTTGTTCACGATCTTCCACGTGCCGTCGATCCGCAGCAGCGAGAGGATGTCGACCCAGCACCGGTCGGGCGCGGTCAGGTTGTCGTAGCCGAGCAGGACCGCGGCAGCGTCCCCGGCCTGGGTCACGGAGAGCACGCGACCGACGATACGGGGGGCCGGCGGCGATGCCCAGCGCTCGAAGAGGTCGGCGAGGAACTCCTTGTGGAAGGCGCCGTCGGCATCGGTGAGGTACATCCACGCATCGTCGTGGAAGGCCTCTCGGAACTCGCGGACATCGCAGTCGTTGAAGCCGCCGATGTAGAGCTCGGTGATGCGGACGATCTCGTCGTGGTCGGTCGCGGTGGCGCTGGTCATGCCTGTCGGCCTCCTGGAGGTGCAACGCGTCTGCAGGTCGGGTTCGCGCGCCGCTCGGGTCGTCGCACGAACCCGACCACGGTAGCCGACCGACGGGGCTTCGGCGAGGTCGGCCTCGTCCCTGTGAGAGAGCGCGTCAGGCGGTGTCGTTCGAGGCGACGCCGACGACGTGTCCCTGCGGATCGGCGAACAGCCCGAACGTGACGCCCGGGACGGACGTCGCTGCCTGGACGACGCGGCCGCCGAGGGCGACGGCACGCTCGAGCGTGGATGCCACGTCCTGGACGCCCGCGAAGACGGTCACCATCGGTGAGCCGCCCTGGGTCGGGCCGATCCCGCCGGGGATGGTGCCCTGGGGGACGCCGCTATCGACGTACGAGTAGCCGGCGATCGCGCCCGGCGGGAACTGCCAGCCGAACAGGTCGCCGTAGAACGCGCGCGCCGCGTCGGGATCGTCGCTGCGGATCTCGAAGTGCACGATCGGGTTGCCCATGATGCCGTCTCCTGTCGTGAGCTGTTGGCATCTCAGAGGACGAACGGCCGGACGCGGAATCGACAGCCCGCCGGTTCACGCAGTGATCGCGGCGATGCCCGTCACCGCGGCGATCACGATCGCGACCCCGACCCACTGGTGCGTCTTCAGCCGTTCGTGGAGCCAGATGACGCCCGCCAGCGTCCCGAAGGTGGCGAACTGAGCCCCGAGCACGCTGGCGAGTGCCACCGGCCCGGTGCTGGCGGCGGCGTAGTAGCAGAGGTTGCCGCCGGTGTCGCCGCCCGCCCAGATCAGGATCCGCCGTGGTTCGGTGCGAATCGCGTCGCGAATCGCGCGCTGCAGGAGCCACGGCACGAGACAGATCGTGGCGGCCACCCGCACGCTGAAGAAGCCCCAGTAGAAGCCGAGCTCGTCGGTGGTCTTGGCGGCCAGGTACAGGACGAGGCCCCACACCAGCGCCCCGACAACTGCGAACGCCAGCCCGGCCGGCGGGATCCGCTCGGCCGTGCGACCCGAGGTGCCGACCAGCACCACGCCGAGCACGCAGCAGACGAGCAGGATCGCCATGCCGGTGCTGAGGTGCTCGCCCGCGGCGATCGCGATTGCCGCCGCGGCGGCACCCTCGCACGAGATGATCGGGGTCACGATCGACACCGGACAGCGCTGGAACGCGTTGTAGGCGATGCCGTAGGCGGCTGCGGTGAGGACGCCGGTGATCGCCGCGAGCAGCAGCCCCTTCGACGTCCACTCCGGCGTGTCGACGAACAGGCCGACGGGCGCCACCAGCACGGTGCCGAACAGCAACGATCCCGCCAGCACCGCGGTCGGGCCGATGTTGCGCACCGCCACCGCCAGCGGCACGTCGGGGAGGCCCCAGAGCATTGCCGTGGCGAGGCCGAGCGCGACCGTCAGCATGCGGTACCGACGGGCGCCTCGCGGGAGCGTCGGGGACGACCATCGAGGCGCGGCATGGCCCGATCGTACCCGGACTCGCGCCGCCGTGGAGTGAGTCGTCGACCTGGAGTGAACCGGGCGCCACGTCGGTCCGATCACGCCGCGGGCGTCAGCCGGCGGGGCCGCCGATCGACATCCCTCCGTCGACGACGAGGGCTGCGCCGGTCATGAAGCTGGCCTGGTCGGACGCGAGGAAGACGACAGCCTCGGCGACTTCGTCCGGTTGCGCGATCGAGCCTGTGTCGAGATAGCCGGGGCAGACGCAGTTGACCCGGATCCCCTGCCGGGCATAGTCGAGTGCGAGTGCTCGCGTGAGACCGAGCACGCCGCCCTCCGCCGCGCTGTGCGCCGCGAATGGGGGTGCGACGAACGAGGCGTTCACCGCCGCCGTGTTGATGATCACGGCGGTTCCGGCGCGCTCGCGGACCCGGCGGATGAAGCCGCGGCAGCCGTGCCAGACCCCGCCGAGGTTGACGTCGATCGTTCGGCTCCACTCGCTGCCCGACGTCGCGGGCGCGTCGAGTGCCAACTCGACGCCGGCGGTGCAGCAGAGGATGTCGGCCGGCCCCAGCGACCGCTCGGCGGCATCGAGTGTCGTCTCCCACGCCTCGGGATCGGCGACGTCGAACGCGACGGCGAGGGCGGTGGCGCCGGTCGCGGTGAGCTCGTCCGCGACACTCGTCGCGCCCGGCCGGTCGATGTCCGCGACGCAGACGGCGGCGCCCTCCCTGGCCATGGCGTGTGCGATGGCGCGGCCGAGTCCGCCGGCGCCGCCGGTCACGATCGCGCTGCGCCCGACCAGCCACCCCGCAGGCGCGGTCATGCGAGGTTCCCGATCGTCATGCCGCCGTCGACGACGACGGCGGCGCCGGTGATGAAGCTGGCGGCGTCCGATGCGAGGAATGCGAGGACCTGCGCGATCTCTTGCGGTTCGCCGATCCGGCCCAGAGCGTGCATGTTCGCCGCCTGCCTCCGCGCGGCGTCCGGGTCGGGGAGCTTGTCGAAGAAGGCACCGAGCAGCGGCGTCTCGATGTAGCCCGGGCAGACGCAGTTCACGCGGATGCCCTCGCCGGCGTGATCACGGGCCATCGCCCGGGTGAGTGCGATCACGGCTCCCTTCGACGCGCAGTACGCCGGGATGCCGGCGTCGGCGTAGAACCCGTTGATCGAGGCGATGTTGACGATGGCCGCGCGGCCGCCACCCGCGGCGCGGTGACGCCGGATCAGCTCGGTGCTCGTGTTGAAGAGCCCCGTCAGGTTCGTGTCGATGGTGCGGCGCCAGTCCTCGTCGGTCGACTCGAGCAGGTCGCGCTCGATCTCGATCCCGGCGCAGTTCGCCAGTCCATCGACGGCGCCGCCGAGCACCTCTTCGGCGGCGGTGAACAGATGGGTGACCTGGAGCCGATCGCGGATGTCGCAGGTGCCCGCGCCGGCGCCGCAGGCATCTGCCGTCCGCCGCGCGCCCGCCCCGTCGAGGTCTGCTGCGAAGACATGGGCGCCCTGCGCCGCCATCGTCATCACGGTCGACCTGCCGATGCCGCTCGCGGCACCGGTGACGACAACCTTGCGGTCCTGCAGGCGCCCGGTCATCCGCCGCCACGCTCGACCGTCCACTCCCGGTCAGGTGTCCGACGGCGGGCCGGAATCGCGATCAACTCGATGATCACGCCGAGGCTCGCGAGCGTGTCGAAGTAGGCGAAGCCGCCGTCGCCGTCGAGCCCGTAGCCGTGGCCCGACTGGCAGACCACCATCCCCTGGTCGGTGAGCCGTTTCACGTCCGCGTCGAGGTTCTTCGTGAAGGCGGCAACGTGATGGACGCCGTGGCCGTGACTCGCGAGCCATTCCGTGTACAGGCTCGGGCCGCTGACCGACTGGATGAACTCGATCTGGGGGTCGGTGTCGGACAGCACCACCCAGAACGACATGTCCGACGGCGCGCCTCGATAGGTGAGGTCGCGGACGACGTCGGGGCCATACCGGTAGCCTCGCCAGCGGGTGACGGGGAACACCTGCGACGTCTCGGCGATCGCGCGGTCGAGATCGTCGACCAGGATGCCGACCTGCTCGACCCGGGGGAGGAGCGGGACGCCGGCGACGATCCTGCCGATCATCAGTCGCCTCCGACGTTGCGTACGGCAGTGTTGATCGCGGCCGCGACCTCGTCCACTCCGGCCCGCGCCGCTCGCTCGAGCACCTTCGAGATGCTGGGCGCCGCCTCGCCGCCGGTGACCCGCATCACGGGCTGATCGAGCCAGTCGAAGCAGCGACGCTGGATCTCGTCGCCGAGCCAGCCGCCGTACGAGGTGCCGGCCGCGCCCTGCTCGACGACGATCACGCTGCCGGTCTTGCGGACGCTGGCGGCGATCGTCGCCCAGTCGACGCTTGCGCGATCGAGCCAGCGCAAGTCGATGACCTCGGCATCGGCGCCGGTCTGCTCGGCTGCCCGCAGCGACTCGGCGACCATCGACAGGTACGTGACGATCGTCAGCGCCGAGCCGGTGCGGCGGACGGCGGCGCGGCCGATCTCGATCTGGAAGTCGAGGTCCTCGACCGGCGCGAGGCCGCTCGACGCATAGAGATCGACGTGCTCGATCACCAGCACCGGATCGTTGCAGGCGAGGGCCGCGTTCATCATGCCGACGTAATCGAACGGCGTCGTTGGCGCCGCGATCCGCCAGCCGGGACTGGTGGCGAAGATGCCGGCCGGATCCATCGAGTGCTGCGAGCCGTAGCCGCTGCCGATCGCAACCTTCGTCCGCAGCACGAGCGGTACGTCGATGGAGCCGCCGAACATGTGGCGCGCCTTGCCGACCTGGTTGAAGACCTGGTCGGCCGCGACCCAGAGGAAGTCCGGGTACATGAACTCGACGACGGGCCGTACGCGCCCGTCCATCGCCGCGCCACCCGCGAGGCCGAGGAACGCGTTCTCGCTGATCGGCGTGCCGAGGACGCGGTCGCCGAACCGGTCGCGCAGGCCGCGGGTCGCACCGTTCGTGCCGCCCTTGAGCCGGTGCACGTCCTCGCCGAGGACGACGATGCACGGATCGGTCTGCATCCGGCGTGCCATGACGTCGGCCACCACGTCGATGAACCGCTGTTCCGCGAGCACGCCGGTGAAGGTCGTCTGTTCCTCGAGCCGCGCGTCGGCCACCTCCGCGAGGTCGCTCCTGATGCCGACGTCGCGGTACGCGGGCTCGGGCCAGAGCTCCGGCCGGATGCGCCGCCCGCCTGGGTCGGCCTCGACGAGCTGCGCGGTCGCGCGATCCATGGCGGCTCTGGCACGTTCGCCGAGCGCCGCCAGGCCGTCGGCATCGATCAGCTCGCGGCGGGTCATCTCGCTCGCCAGACGGGCCAGCGGGTCGCGCTCGCGCCAGGCCTGCTCCTCCTCCTTTGTCCGGTAGCCGAAGGCGCTGCCCGGGAACGGCCCGTTCTGATGGAAGAACCGGTACGCCTCGGCCTCGATGAGGGTGGGCCCGCCGCCCGCCCGCATCCGGGCCAGCGCCTCGCCCATCGCCAGATACACGGCGAGCGGGTCCATTCCGTCGACGCGCCAGCTCGGGATGCCGAACCCAGGGCCGCGACCCGAGAGACGTGGCTCGGCGGTCGACTCGTCCACGGTCGTGGAGACGGCGTAGCCATTGTTCTCGATGAAGAAGCAGAGCGGCAGGCGCCAGGCCGCCGCGAGGTTCATGGTCTCGAGTGTGGAGCCGATGTTGACGGCGCCGTCGCCGAGGTACGTGACGACGACTGCGTCGGTGGCACTGCGCTGTTGCGCGAAGGCGGCGCCCGCGGCGAGGGGAACGCCGCCGCCGACGATGGCGTTGGTGCCGAGCGCGCCGGCCTCTACCCAGCGCAGGTGCATGGAGCCGCCGCGCCCGTTGCAGAAACCCTGGGCGAGTCCGAGGATCTCTGCGAGCGTTCGTGTCAGGAACGCCTCCACCGCGTGACCGAGCGGGGCCCGCGGGTCGAAGCCCGCCGGCTGCAGGTACCCGAGCCCCTTGGCGAGGAACTGGTGGTGTCCTCGGTGGGAGCCGTTGACGTGATCGTCGGCCCGCAGCAACGCAATCGATCCCGCCGCGCCGCCCTCCTGGCCGATGCTCGAGTGTGCAGGCCCGTGCACGAGGCCCTCGCCGGCGAGCTCGAGGACCCGTTCCTCGAACGAGCGGATCAGCTGGGTGTGGACGAGCAGCGTCCCGAGCAAGGCCGGGTCGGCGGCGTCCCAGTCGGCCGTGGTCGTGGTCAGCTCGACCCACGCTGGTGCCATCCCCAGCGGGCGGTGCTCAGGCATGGGCCACTCCGGTCGCGAGCGACGGGCGTCCCGGCAGCAGCGCCTCGCCGAACGTGAAGGTGCGGACTTCGCCGTCGAGGATCCACTCCGCGGCCATGCGCCCGACGCCGGCCGAGACGGTCAGCCCGGTACCGTTCAGGCCGCCGACGGCGACCAGCCGCTCGAGCCCGGGGTGCGGCCCGACCTGGTGGAGGGCGTCCGGGCTGGTCGGGTACAGGCCCGTCCAGCCGGCCTCGAGCCGGAGGTCGTCCCACCCGGGCAGCCGATCGAGGAGTTCCTCGGCGATGTGCTCGAGGAACTCGAAGCCGACCTGCCGGTCGTACCGGTCAGGGTCGTCGATCGCGTGCCCCGGGAGCACCTCGTGAGCGTGCGATCCGGCGAGCAGCCGACGGTCACCCTCGGAGCGGAAGTAGAGCGCCCTGCGGCCCGAACCCGGCACGTAGAGGTTCACCATAGGGATTGGCGGGGACATCGGCCGCGGCAGGTGCACGACGGCGATCTCGTGGCGCTGGTTGACGAGAGGCATGCACGCGCCCGCGAGCGCCGCGACCCGGTCGGCCCACGCTCCGGCGGCGTTCACGACGGCGTCGCAAGCGACGCGCTCGGTGCCGATCGCGACCGTCGCGCCGGCCGGCCCGACGTCGAGACCGTCGACTCGCGAATGCGTGCGCAGCTTGGCGCCTGCCGCCCGCGCCCGATCGAGGTATGCGGCGCACAGCAGGTGGCCGTCGAGGTGGCCGTCGCTCGGGCAGTAGAGGCCACCGGCGACGTCGTCGACCCGCATCCCGGGCACGATCCGGAGCAGCTCGTCGGGGTCGACGATCCGCGCGTCGTCGACCCCGAGTTCCTGACCGCGGCCGGCCGCGTCCCGCAGCCTTGCGAGGTCGGCATCGTTGGTCGCGACGCGGACGTAGCCGGTCCGCTCGAGCGGCAGCGCGCCCGCGCGCTCGAGCCCGGTGAGCACCTCGACGGTGTGGCACCGCAACTCCTGCTCGATCCGGTGTGGCGTCTGGCGATTGAACACACCGGCGGAGAGGCCGGAGGAGCCGGCGGCGATCGCCTTGGCCTCGAGGATCGTCACGGCCGCGCCGCGCTCGGCGAGGGAGACGGCGGTCGCGAGACCGGCCGCGCCCGCCCCGATCACGACGACGTGTGGACGGCCCGGTCGAATGGCGGAGTTCGCTGACACTAACGGTCGTTAGTCTAGAGTCGCATTCCTGACGACGATCGTTAGGCGACGTGACCCACATCCTGCTCACCAACGACGACGGCGTCCACCGCGAAGGGATCCGCGCCCTGCGCGGGGCCCTGCTCGCCGCCGGCGAGCGCGTCATCACGGTCGCGCCCGCCGCGAACCGCAGCGGCGTCGCGCGGGCGCTCACGATCCACGACGAGGTCGAGCTGCGGCTGCTCGAGTCCGGTGACGACCCGGTCTACTCGTGCAGTGGCACACCGGCCGATTGCGTCCGCATCGGGCTGCTCTCGGACGTCGCCCCCGACGCCGTCGTCGTGGCGGGCATCAATCACGGCATCAACCTGGGCGACGACACCGGGTACTCCGGCACGGTCGGCGCGGCCGTCGAGGGCGCGAGCCTCGGCTCGTGCGGGGTGGCGTTCTCGCAGCAGGGGGACGACCATACCGTCGGCCTCCTCGAGCGCGGGATGCACGCGTTCCCGCTCGCGCCGGTCGCCGCCGCCATCGCCGCTCGCGTCGCGCGCGCGCCGCAGGCGGGGCTGGTCCTGAACGTCAACCTCCCGTCTCGGCTCGCCGCCGATCGGCCGCTCCACCACGCGCGGCTCGGTCGCCGGTTCTACCCGGCCGGGTGGCTGACCTCCCACCAGGCGGGCGACGGCGTGCGTCGCTTCCGGCCGTACGCCGGCCTGACGGATACCGAGCCGAGCCACGAGACGGCAGCCGACGTCGACTTCGCGGTCGTGCTCGCCGGTCGCATCGCCGTCACGCCGCTTGCGATCCCGGGCGGCTCGCTGGATGCCGCCCCCGCCTGGCTCGAACAACTCGACCTGGAGAGCGTCGTGCGCTCGGCGCTGGCCACCATCCCACCCACCAGCGTGGTCCGTCACCCGGCAACCGGATAGGAGGAGCGGGCGTGGTTCAGGAACCGGTCGCGATCGTCACGGGCGGGTCGAGCGGGATCGGGCGCGCGACCGCCGAGCTCCTCGTCGACCGCGGCTACCGCGTCGTCGTCTGCGCACGCGGCGCCGATCGGCTCGACGAGGTCGTGCGCGAGCTGGGCCCGGAGAAGGTCGCCGCCTTCGCATGCGATGTCGGCGACCCCGCCTCCGCGGGCTCTGCCGTCGCGTTCACCCTCGAGCGGTTCGGCCGGCTCGACACGGTGATCTGCGCAGCAGGGGTGATCGGCTCGTTCCGGCGCATCGCCGACCTCGATGCCGCCGGCTGGGACGAGGTGCTGCGGATCAACCTGATGGGTCCGATCCACTTCACGACCGCGGCGATCCCGGCCTTGCGCGGCGGCGGTGGCTCGGTCGTGATCGTCTCGTCCGTGAACGCCCACCAGGCCGAGCACACGATGGCGCCGTACGGCGTCTCGAAGGCCGGCCTCGTCAACTTCACGATGTACGCCGCGCTCGAGTGCGCGGCGGACGGCATCCGCGTCAACTGCGTCGCGCCGGGGTGGGTGAGGACCCCCATGGCGGAGCCCTTCTTCGAGGCCGCCGGGCTCGTCGACGTCCCGGTCGCGTTCAACATGCTGCAGCGCCCCGCCCGGCCCGAGGAGATCGCCTCGGTGGTCGTGTTCCTCGCCGGTGACGGGGCGTCGTTCATGACCGGCACGACCGTCGTCGCGGACGGCGGCATGATCACGCAGATGGCGACGCTGCAGCCGGCCGAGGACGGAGCGGGCGAGTGACCATCGCGCTGCCGCGGTCGACCGCCTACCTCGAGGATGCGCGCACCGTGCTGGCCCGCGGCACCGGATCGTCCGCGCGCCTCCGCAAGCTCTCGCCTACGCCCGTGCTTGCGTCGGGCGAGGGCGCGCGCTGCACCGACATCGACGGCAACACCTACCTCGACTACGTGCTCGCTCTCGGGCCGCTGTTCCTGGGCCACCGCCCACGGCCGGTGCTCGACGCGGTCCGCGCGGTGCTCGGGTCGGACGACATCCTGTGCGGCGGCCCGCACCCCCGCGAGGCCGAGCTTGCGCGGCTGATCGTCGAGATCGTGCCCGGCGCAGAGCGCGTGGTGCTCTCCACCACTGGCAGCGAGGCGGTGCAGGCCGCGATCCGGATCGCCCGCGCACGCACCGGCCGGCGCACCGTCCTGAAGTTCGACGGGCACTACCACGGCTGGATCGAGCCGGTGAACGTCAACGCGCTCGGCGGCGCGCCCGTCGCCGGCGGCCCGCCGCTCGCCCTCGTTGCGCCGATCGCCGAGGTCGGCGTGCCGGGCGAGGTGCTGGTCTGTCCGTGGAACGATCTCGCCGCACTCCGCACGATGCTCGACCGGTTCGGCGATGAGATCGCGTGCGTCCTGATGGAGCCGGTGCCGTGCAACTTCGGGACGTTCCTGCCCGCTCCAGGGTACCTCGAGGGCGCTCGGGAGCTCTGCCGCGCGCACGGGGCGTTGCTGGTCTTCGACGAGGTCGTGACCGGGTTCCGGCTCGCGCTCGGCGGAGCGCAGGAACTGCTCGGCGTCGAACCGGACCTCGCCGTGTTCGCGAAGGCGATCGCGTCGGGGTTCGCCATAGCTGCCGTCGCCGGCACGGCGGACGCCATGGCACCGACGACCGATGGGCCGGTCCAGCCGGGTGGCACCTTCAACGGCGCGACGGTCGGCGTCGCGGCGGCGGTCGCGACGCTGCAGCACCTGCGGGCCGGCCGCGGCGTGCTCTATCCACGCGTCGCCGCGCTCGCCGGCCGGCTCGCCGATGGCATCGCCGCCGCCGCCGCCGCTGCGTCCCTGCCGCTCCACGCAAGCCAGGTCGGCGGCGTGGTGCAGCTCCTCTGGCGGCCACGGCTGCCGATGCGCAACTACGCCGACGCACGCACCTGCGACCAGGCCCCCGTCGCCATGCTGGCGGCGCTCGTGCTCGAGTCGGGCATCCTCGTGCATGAGCGCGGGCTGATGTTCCTCTCGGCGGCCCACACCGAGCCCGACATCGACGAGACGCTGGTTGCGTTCCGGCGTGGAATCGACGCGCTCGCCACGAGCTTCGCAGACGGAGCCGCCGGATGATCGACCGCGAGTTCGACGATGCGATCGCCGCGACCGAGCGCGAGCACATTGCCCGCATCCTCGACGGATTCGACCTCGGCACTCCGCTCGCCGGTCGTATCGAGGTGCTCGCCGGGGGGGCCAGCAACGCGAACTACGTCCTCACGGAGCCGAGCGGTGACCGCTTCGTCCTTCGTGTCGCCTCACCCACGGGTGAGCGTTTGGGGGTGGATCGCTGGCGTGGCGTCGCCGCGCACGAAACTGCCGCCGCCGCAGGGCTGGCGCCGGAGATCCGGGCGGTGACGCTGCCCGCCGGCCACCTGCTCACGCGGTTCGCGGACGGCCCGGTGCTCGATGCCGACCGGATCCGGACCGCTGGCATGCTCGGCCGTGTCGGCGGCACGATCCGCGCGTTCCACGCGGCCGGCGCGATCCGCGGGCGCTTCTCCGTGTTCGACGACCAGCGTCGCTACACGGCGCTCGCCCGCGGGGAGGGCCTCGCCCTGCCGGCCGACATCGACGGGCTCAACCGCGTCGCCCACGCGGCGGAGGCCGTCTTCGCCGCTGCCGGCGTTCCCGACCGGCTCTGCCACAACGACCTGCAGCTGCCGAACTTCATCATCCAGCCCGAGCGGCTCGTCGTGCTGGACTGGGAGTTCGCCGGGATGGGCAACCCCTACTTCGACCTCGGTGCGACCGGCGTCAACGCCGACCTCGATGGCGAGGAGGTGAGAGCGCTCGTGGCGGCCTACTTCGGCGCCGACGCGCCTGCCCACCGGGCGCGGGTGGAGCTGATGATGTTCATGTCGGCGCTGCGAGAGGCCACGTGGGCGGTCGTCGCAGCCCCCGCGCTGACGCTGGACTGGGATTACGACGCGTGGGCTGCGGCGTATTACGGGCGCTGCCGCACGAGCATCGAGAGCGGGCGGATCGCGGCGGCGATGACGGCGGCCGCCGGCCCGGCGGCGGGACACTAGGGCCTGTTTCCGATCGCGATGCCCTGGGACAACGCCGCCCCGCTGACACCGGAGGAGCTGCGCAAGGCCGTCACGCTCACCTTCCCGAACGGCGACCCACCGAGCGGCTACGAGGTCGTGATGTGCGGTCGCACACGTGGTCGCAACGCCCCGGTCGCGATGGCCGACCTCGGCAGATACGAGGACGCCGGCCTCACGACGTGGCTCGAAGCTCCACCCGATCTCGCCACGCTCGACGAGGCGCGTGCGATCATCCTCGAGGGGCCGCCTGGCTAGGGGCCTGTGGGGGCCTGGAGCCCTCGGCGCTTCACGAGTACGAGTATCCGAGGGCCGCGATGGAGGCGAGCTGATGGGCCGTCTCCGGCCACGGGTCCATCTTGGCGTTGGCACCCGTGAGGGTCGGCCCCTTCCCGGCGTTGGCGGGGTTGGCCTGCCAGATGCTCCAGATACGGTCGATCTCAGCGTGGTGGAGCCAGAACAGCGGATCGGCCGGAGACACCATGATGTCGTTCATGGTGCCGCCCACCCAGCCGTGCACGGTGTTGTGATAGCTCTCGAGCAGGGTGGTGAACTGCGTGTAGGTCATGCCGATGTTGGTGTCCAGGCTGGCGATCTGGGCCACCGTGGGGAGTCCCGCGCTGAGGTGCGGTTCGCGCGTCACGGTCACGTCCATCGGGCCCATGCCTGGCGTGGCCGGAACGGCGACGACCGGTAGCACGGCTCGCAGGAAGCGCGGGACGCTGCGGTTGGCACTCCAGCGCCAGGCGGGAATGAACACGAGCGGATCGAGCTTCTGGAGCTCCCGCTCGAACTTCATGAGGAAGTCGCGATGCCACGACAGGAAGCGCTGCCGGCCGACCGGTCCCTCCATGCTGTGCATGCGGTGACCCATGTCCGCGTGATCGGCCACGAACTGTGCGTACACGGTCGGCGCCGGGCCCGAGTTCAGCGCTGTGAGCGTCTCGACGAACCGCTTCCGCTCGGCTGCCGTCAGGGCAGAGGCGCGCTTTCGAATCGTCACGGGGTACCACCTTCCGGTCCTGTGGGTCGGGCTCGACCTGCGCGGCGGCGAGTCCTCGTACCCGCAAGGTACCCGGCAAGGGCCCGTGGAACGGCTTCAGATCGCCGACCGGATCGCCGCCAGTGCGGCGTCGTAGTCGGGCTCGTCGGCGATCTCGGGCACGATCTCCTCGTACGCGACGCGCCCGTTGCGGCCGATGACGAAGACCGCGCGGACGAGTTCGCCGGTCTCCTCCGCGAGCACGCCCCAGGCGTGACCGAACGAACGCTCCGGGCGGTAGTCGGAGAGGTTCACGAGCGTGCCAACGGCCTGTGAGCGGCAGAAGCGGGTCATCGCGTACGGCGTGTCGACCGAGACCGTGTAGGCGGCGACCGCGCCGCCCATCGCCGCCACGGCGGCATCGAAGCGCGTCGTCTGGAGCGCGCAGACCGGCGTGTCGAGGGACGGCACGACGCTGAACACGCGCACGGTGCCAGGGGGCGTGTCGGCAAGGCCGAACGGGTCGATCGCCCAGGTCTCGGGGTCGTAGACGCGGCAGGAGAAATCGGGCGCGGCGTCGCCGACGGCGACCGGCGTGCCGACCAGCGTACGCGGCGCTCCTTCGTCCGTCACGAGCCCGGGGCGGCGAGTGGTCATGCCGGGAGGGTAACCCGGCTCGGGTCGATCGACCGGTGAGGCTACACGGAGCGGGTGATGCCGCCGTCGATGCGGATGTTCTGGCCGGTGATGTACGCCGCGCGGTCGGAGGCGAGCAGGCTGATGAGCTCGGCGACCTCGGCGACCGTGCCGTAGCGACCCATGGGGATGCGGCTCTTGAACTGCTCGTTCTCGGGCAGCGAGTCGATGAACCCTGGCAGGACGTTGTTCATGCGGATGTTGTCTGACGCGTAGGCGTCTGCGAAGAGCTTCGTGAAGGCGGCCAGGCCGGCGCGGAAGACGCCGCTGGTCGGAAAGACCGGGTCGGGCTCGAAGGTGGCGAAGGTCGAGACGTTCACGATCGCGCCGCCTCCCTGTGCCTGCATGATCGGCGTGACGATGCGGGTCGGGCGCACGGCGTTCATGAAGTAGGTGTCCATGCCGGTGTGCCACTGCTCGTCGGTGAGCTCGAGGACGGGCGCGCGCGGGCCGTGGCCGGCACTGTTGACGAGCGCGTCGATCCGGCCCCAACGCTCCATCGTGGCGCTGACCAGCCGCTGGAGGTCGTCCGTGGACTGGTTCGAGCCGGTGATGCCGATGCCGCCGAGCTCGACGGCGAGCGCTTCACCCTTGCCCGAGGAAGACAGGATGGCGACCTGAAAGCCGTCGGCGGCAAGGCGCCGCGCCGCGCCGGCGCCGATGCCGCTGCCGCCGGCGGTGATGACCGCAACCTTGCTCTCGCTCACCCGTGCTCCTCGGTTCGGTGGGTCGGTGAAGAGGCCAGGGTACCGGTGATCGGTTCGACCGGTAGCATCCGCCCGATGACCGACGATGCCCTCGCCGACGCCGTGCTCGACGCGACCCTCCCGCAGGCGCAGTGGACGCACGCCGCGCACATCACGACGGCGCACGTCCTCGTCCGGCGGCTCGGCGCCCGGCCTGCGCTGGAGGCGCTGCGCGCCGCCATCCCGCGTCTGAACGACGCCCACGGCGTCCCGAACGACGACGGCGACGGCTACCACGAGACGATCACCGTCTGGTTCGTATCGGCGATCGCCGACGCCGTCGCGCGCGGCCTGGACGTGCCGGCCACGCTCGCGGCGCTGCCCTCGAGCGCGCCGCTCGCCTACTGGAGCAAGCCGGTCCTGATGTCGCCACCGGCCCGGCGAGGGTGGGTCGCGCCGGATCGCGCCGTCCCGCCGTTCCCGCTGCTCGTCGCGGAGACGCCGTCAGTCCGGCAGTAGCGGCATCTCGGGCCCGGTGTTCCTGCCGACCAGCACCGCGCGCGTGACGGCGGTGTTGCCGAACCGCCGCCGGACGTCGTCGACGGCCGCGTCCAGGGCCCGGGCCGGGGTGGGTTCGAGCGGCAGCTCGAGCTGTCGTTCGTCGCGGAGATTCGAGACGGCGATGCCGACCAGCGTCAGGCCGCGTTCGCGAATCAGGTCGGTGGCGGCGGCGAGCAGCGCCCGCGCTGCCGCGAGCACCTCGCCGGTCTCGGCCGTCGCGTGGGGCAGCGTCATCGATCGCGTGGCGCGCTCGAAGTCGGCGAACCGCAGCCGCAACGTCACCGTGCGTCCCTCGCGATCACCGGCGCGCATGCGCCGCGCGACCCGGTCGGCCAGCGCGATCAGCGTCGCGTCGATCTCGTCCGGCGATCGATGCCGGCGCCCGAGTGCCCGCTGCGCCCCGACCGACCGGCGCCGGCGGCCCGGATGGACGCGCCGGGCGTCCCGGTTATGGGCGAGGGCGTGGAGATGTCGCCCGGCCCCGGGGCCGAGCAGCACCATCAGCTCGTCCTCGGCGATCCGGGCCACGTCGGCGACCGTATCCAGACCGCGAGCGCGGAGCTTCGCGGCCGTCGCGGGCCCGACCCCCCACAGTCGCTCGACGGGCAGCGGATGGAGGAACGCGAGCTCGCCATCGGGCGCCACCACCAGGAGTCCGTTGGGTTTGGCCACGCCGCTGGCGACCTTCGCGAGGAACTTGGTGCGGGCGACGCCGACCGTCAGCGGCAGTCCGACCTCGCGCCGCACTCGCTCGCGCAACGCGGCCGCGATCGTCGCGGGCGAGCCCCGCAGCCGCTCCATGCCGCGCACGTCGAGGAAGGCCTCGTCGATCGACATCGCCTCCACCAGCGGTGAGGTGTCGTTGAACACCTCGAACACCGCCCGGCTGGCCGCGGAGTAGGCCGCCATTCGTGGTGACACGACGATCGCATCGGGGCAGAGAGCGCGAGCCTGACGTCCGCCCATCGCCGTACGTACGCCGCGGGCGCGCGCCTCGTAGCTCGCCGACAGCACCACGCCGCCGCCCACGATCAACGGCCGGCCGCGCAGCTTCGGGTCGTCGCGTTGCTCGACGGACGCGTAGAACGCGTCGAGGTCGGCGTGGAGGATCGTCGCCGACGACACGAACACATGTTCGCATATCGACCGCCGTGATTGCCAGCGGCGAGCTACGGGGCGTACCATCGACCCGTGCACGAGTCGCCGCCCATCCCGTACCTGGAGCGGATCCGCACCTACTACGCGGCGCTCGGGTACGACGCCCCGTACCAGTGGGCCCACTACGCGACCGTGCCGTTCCGGACGCTCCCTCGTCCGCTCAACCGGAGCCGGGTCGCGATCGTCACCACGGCAGCGCCGTACCGGCCGGAGGCCGGCGACCAGGGGCCGGGCGCGCCGTACAACGCCGCCGCCAAGTTCTACGCGGTCTACGCGGACGGCACGGATCGCGACCCCGATCTGCGCATCTCGCACGTCGCCATCGACCGGGCGCACACGACGGCCGCCGACCAGGGCACCTACTTCCCGCTCGCCGCTCTTCGCCGGGCAGTCGCCGCCGGCCGGGTCGGCTCGCTCGCGCCGCGCTTCTACGGCGCCCCGACGAACCGAAGTCAGCGGGTCACGCTGGAGGTCGACTGTCCCGAGACCCTCGCCCTCTGCCGGGAGGACGACGTCGACGCGGCGCTGCTCGTGGCCAACTGCCCGGTCTGCCACCAGACCGTCAGCCTGGCCGCCCGCCTGCTGGAGGAGCACGGTATCGCGACCGTCGTCATGGGCTGCGCCAGGGACATCGTCGAGTACGTCGGCGTGCCCCGCTTCCTGTTCTCCGACTTCCCGCTGGGCAACGCGGCAGGCCGGCCGGATGACCGCGAGTCGCAGGCGTTCACCCTCGAGCTTGCCCTCCGCCTGCTCGAGACGGCACCAGGGCCCCGGACGACCGTGCAGTCGCCGCTGACGTGGAGCGACGACGCGGAATGGAAGCGCGACTACTCCAACGCCGACCGCCTATCGGCCGCGGAGTTGCAGCAGCGGCGCGCCGAGTTCGATGCCCAGCGCGCGGTGGCCCGGGGCTTGCGGGCTCCTGGCTAGGACAGGTCGGCGAGGATGAAGGCGACCTCGTCGACGTAACACCAGCTCCAGGCCTCGCCGGGCTCGACCGACCGGGCGACGGGGTGGTTGGCCGCGTGTGCGTGGCGGCTCGCATGGCGGTTGGGCGACGAGTCGCAGCAGCCGATCTGCCCGCACGTCTGGCACATCCGCAGGTGCAGCCAGCGGCCGCCGATCTTCAAGCACTCGGAACAGCCGTCGATCTGCGATGGCGCATCGCGGACAACGATTTGCTCGAGATGCGAACACGGCGTGGTCGCCATGTCGCTCAGCCCGGTCGTCGCAGTCGCGCGACATCCTCCGGCGTTGCCTCTTCGTCGAGTGAACCCTGGGCTAGAGGGGTCGACCCGCTGACGCCCGCATCGACGGCCTCGCCGGTGGCGCCGCCGCGGGCGTCGCCACCGGTGCCGCGGTGGGTCGTGCCGAGTGGGCCTTGATCGAGGCCGCCGCCATCGTCTGCAGGCCCGATCGGCAACTCTCGCTCGAGACTCGGCCCCGCCTTGCCGTCGTGTCCGGGGCCCGCCAGCCGCTCCCGCAGCTCGTCCTCGCTCAGCTCGTGTTCGTCCTTCTTGCCTGGATCCATGTCAACTCCTGACGCGTCGGGTAGGCACCGTATCAGCCGGCTTTCACGAATCGGCGGCGGCCGCCTGTGCCACTCTTCGCATGATCTCCTTGGCGTTCGGTCCCTTCACCGTGCACGGCAGCCGGGCCTGGCGGATCGGCGGCGACCTCGTGCGCGTCGATGCCGTTGCGCGGGAGGGCTTCGTCGATGCGAGCGGCGACCCGCACGAGGGCACGGTGGCCATGATCGTGATCGCCCGCGCCGGGGGGACGAAGGAGCGCTCGTGGCTGCACGTGGGCGAGCGGATCGTGCTCGGCCACGAGGAATGGGTGCTGACGCGCGTGGGTGACCGCGGCAAGATCGCCGAGTGGATGAGCCACGAGCCCGTCGTGCCGACGAAGCAGCCCGGCCGCTTCGCCGTGTTCGCGCCGGCGGAGGATCCGCCGGAGGCATGAGCGCCGGCCGTCAGCCGGCGGTGACTGCGGGTGCGGGTCGGCCGGGCGGTTGGGCGAGGCCGAGCTGGAAGAGGGTGCCGAGGCGATCGGGGACGCCCCAGTGCTCGACGACGCGATCGCTCTCGACCCGGAGGGCGTCGAAAACGTCCGTGCGCATGCGCCGGCCCGTCGGTGGGTGGCCCATGAAGCTGCCGTCGTTCGTCCCCGTGCCCGTCATCCGGAGCCAGACGGTATCGCCCGCCAGCGCGAGATCGTCGATCGCCAGATGGAAGTCCGGGAAGGCGCGCCGCAGCGATGCCATCACGGCCTTCACGCCCTCGGCGCCGGCGGCGTGGTTCGGGCCGAAGCTCTGGTGTTCCACCATGTCCGGCGCGATCAACTCATCGGCGACGTCGAGGTTGCCCTGGTTGAACCCTTCCTCGATCAGGCGTCGCACGAGCGCTTCCGGTGCAGTTGCCATGACAGCTCCTTTCGATACAGTATTACTGTATTGACTACGGTGGTACCGTGCCAGTTGTGGACGGAGATGTCAAGGCGCGCCGCTACCACTCGCAACGCCGGATCGAACAGGCAGAGCAGACACGCCAGCGCGTGCTCGATGCGGCTGACACGCTCTTCGGCGAGCGCGGCTACGACGGCGCCAGCATCGCGGCCATCGCCGAGGCGGCGGGCGTTTCGGCGGAGACCGTCTACGCCCGCTTCGGGAACAAGCGCACCGTGCTCGGCGAGCTGGTCGGCCGCGCCGTCCGCGGCGACGACCCGGCGCCGGTCCCTGACCAGGCGGGGCCGCGCGCCATTCTCGCCGCGACCGACCAGCGCGAACAGCTGCGGTTGTTCGCCGCCGACATCGTGCTCCGGCTCGAGCGGGCCGCGCCGCTCGTCGCAGTGGTCGCCGGCGCGGCGCGGGCCGAGCCCGAACTGGCCGAACTGCTCGGCCGGCTCCACGCCGCCCGCATGTCCAACCTCCGCGTGCTCGTCGATGCCCTCGCTGCCAACGGGCCGCTCCGGCTCGAAGCTGGGGAGGCGCTCGAGACCGTCTGGGCTCTCACCAGCCCCGAGCTGCACCAGCTCCTGGCCACCATTCGCGGCTGGCCGCGTCGCCGCTACTGCGACTGGCTGGCGAGCACCCTGGCGCGCCTCCTCCTGGAATGACACTTGCGCGAGGCGGGCTCCGGTGGAACCATCCTGCACCAGTCGAGAGGGGTGGCAGATGGCTTTCATCGAGACGATCGGCGACGACGCCGCGAGCGCTCCGGTGGCCCAGCTGTTCGCGGGCATGCGCGACCAGCTCGGGTACGTCCCGAACTTCGGCCGGCTGTTCGCACATCGCCCGGACGTCTACCAGGCGTGGGTGCAGCTCAAGGACGCGATCGCGGGGTCGATGGACTTCCGCCGCTACGAGCTCGCAACACTGGCGGCGGCCTGCGAGCTGCGGTCGAGCTACTGCGCGCTGTCGCACGGCAAGATCCTTGCCGAGCGGTTCCTGGACGCGGCGACCGTTCGAGAGCTCGCTGCCGACCACCAGGCGGCCGGACTCGACGAGGTGGACGTGGCCGTGATGGACCTCGCCGCCAAGGTCGCGCACGACACCACGGCCATCACCGATGCCGACATCGACCGGTTGCGTCGACTCGGCCTCCGCGATGAGGAGATCTTCGACGTCGTGCTGGCAGCGGCCGCGCGCTGCTTCTTCAGCAAGGCGATCGACGCCGTCGGTGTCCAGGCCGACGCGCAGCTCAACGCGCTCGAGCCGGAACTGCGCCAGGCGTTGACGGTCGGCCGCCCGGTCGCGCCGGCGTAGCCTCGATCAGGCGGCCCGGCGCCCGCGGAGGCGGCAACCCTCGCAGAGGCGCGAGATCTCCTCGGCGGGAACCGGACGGCTGTAGTAGTAGCCCTGGCCGAGCCGGCAGCCGTGGTCGACGAGGAACTGCCGTTGCTCGTCGGTCTCGATGCCCTCCGCCACGGCTTCCAGCCCGAGCGTGTGCGCGAGCTGCACCATCGAGGTGACGAGGAGCCCGGCATGCTCGCTCTCGGGCAGGTCGTCGATGAACGAGCGGTCGATCTTCAGCATGCTCACCCACGACGGGCTGAGGCGTCCCAGCGACGAGTGGCCGGTCCCGAAGTCGTCGATCGCGAGCCGAAGCCCGTCGGCGCGGAGCTGCGCCAGGGCGCGTTCGGTCTGCCGGCTCGCGTTCGTCATCATCGCGGACTCGGTGATCTCCACCATGAGGCGGTCGGGGTTGAGCTGGTGCGTCTCGGCCGCGGTCACGAGCTTGCGCAGGCCCGCGGTGTCGCAGTACGAGGGCGGCAGGTTGATGGACACGTAGAGGTCGAGGCCATCCCGCTGCCACGCCGACGCCTGCCGGCAGGCCTCGTCGATGACCCAGTCGCTGATCGCGCTGATCAGGCCGGTGCG
Organism: uncultured Actinomycetes bacterium; assembly: GCA_963779685.1. GTDB lineage: Bacteria > Actinomycetota > Thermoleophilia > Gaiellales > F1-60-MAGs149 > CAVZZG01. Next base: position 1,549,623 of record CAVZZG010000003.1, on the reverse strand, counting down.
CTCGGCGAGGGGGATGAACTCGCCTGGCATCACCCGGCCATGCTCGCCGTCCTCCCAGCGCAGGAGGGCTTCGACGCCGACGACGGTCGCGGTCTCGAGCTCGACCAGCGGCTGGTACTCCAGCACGAAGCCCTCACCCCGCTCCACGGTCCTGCGCAGGCGGCTGGCCATCGACAGCCGTTCGAGCGCGTTGTCGCGATCCACCATGTACAGCTGATGACCGTTTCGCCCGGCCGCCTTGGCCTCGTACATGGCGATGTCCGCGTGCTTGAGGAGCGCCTCGGCATCGAGCGCGTCGCCGGGAAACAGCGAGATGCCCACGCTCGCGCTGACGTAGATCTCGATGCCGGCCACCAGGAACGGCTGCTTCAGCACCCGCCGGATCGTGCCGGCCACGCGCTCGGCCAGCCGGCGGACGTCGCGCGTCCGGAGTGAACCCTCACCGCTCGGCAAGAGGTCGGACAACACGAGCAGGAACTCGTCGCCGCTGTGGCGCGCGATCATGTCGGAGGCCGGCGCTGCGCTCCGGAGCCTCGCCGCGACCGCTCGCAGCAGTTCGTCGCCGGCGGCGTGGCCGAAGCTGTCGTTGACGAGCTTGAAGTCGTCGAGATCGATGAAGAGCGCGGCCACGCCGTGGCCCTCCTGCTCGGCCCGGGCGAGGGCGAGCCGCAGGTGCTCCTGGGATGAGGTCCTGTTGGGAAGGCCCGTCAGCTGGTCGTGGCGGGCGACGTAGGCGAGCTCCTCCGAGACGAGCTTGCGCTCGGTGATGTCGGTGACGACCCCGTCGACCAGCAGCCGGCCGTCCGCCGTCCTCGCCGGCTGCATGCGATCCCAGACCCATCGCGTGCACCCGTCGAATCCCACCAGGCGGTACTCGACCTCCGCGGGCTCGCACCGCTCGAGCAGCGTGAAGGAGGCATCGTAGGCCTCCCGGTCGTCCGGGTGGACGGCCGCGTCGTAGGCCTCCTCCGCCGAGAGGGGCTCGGGAATGGGGCCGAGCACGGATTCGAGCCCGAGGTACTCGTGGCACACGAAGCTGCCGTCCGGGAGCAGCTCCATCTCGTAGAGCATGATCGCCACCGTGCCGGCGATCCGCCGCAGGACGTCGGTTCGCGCCCGCGCCTTCGCGCGTTCGCGACTGCGATCGGCCGGGCGGTAGCTCTCCGAATGCGCCACGGTATCTCGTCTATCGTCGGCCGGCCCGGTGCGCTTGACCACCGATGTCCTGGCCCCGCGCGCTGCGATGGCGGATCGCGGACTACTCTCCGGGCGGATGTCGACGCCAGGACCGTCCGTGGCCGAGGAGTTCGGGCCTGACCCAGATGCGCCCGCCGACGGCGCGCGTCCCGCCGGGCGACCCCCGGTGAGGCCGCGCTGGCGGCGCGTGCTGCGCTGGTGCGGCATCGCCGCCGCCGCGCTGCTGGTCGTCGTGACGATCTCGTCGTTCGTCTACAACCGGGCCACGGACGGCCGCGAGCGGCCCGCGGCGGCGCTGTATCCGGGACCCTACGTCCAGGTCGGCGCGACGCGGGTCGCGTACAGCACCTGGGGCTCGACGGGCACCCCGATCGTCCTGCTGGGCGGCTTCGCCGAGCCGACCTGGGTATGGCACGACGTTGCGCCGTTGCTCGCGGCGCGGCACCGCGTGATCGCCGTCGACCTGCCGCCGTTCGGCTTCACGCAACGCGTGGGCGACCCGAGTCTCGACACGTGGGTCGCGCTCGTCGAGGGCGTGATGCGCCAGCTCGGCCTGCAGCGACCGCTCGTCGTCGGCCACTCGCTCGGCGCGGGCGTCGCGGCCGGCATCGCGCTGCGCGACCCCAGGCTCGTGTCGGGCATCGTGCTGCTCGACGGCGACGCCCTGCGCGGCGGCGGTGGCAGCTCGTTCCGCTCCGTGCTCGGGGCCGTGCTGATCGACCCCTACTTCACCAGCGCCTGGAGGCTCGTGACCGGCTCGGACACCATCTTCCGGTTCCTCCTCGATCGCGCCCTGGGCCCCGACGGCCCCCCGGTCACCCGCGGCATGCTCGACGCCTTCGAGCGGCCGTTCCGGGTCGAGGGCACCGCCGCCCAGTTCAAGCGCCTGGCGCCGCACGGCATCATCGGCCTGGCCCCGGCCGACCTCACCCGGATCAGCGTTCCTTCAACCGTCGTCTGGGGCCAGTTCGATGACACCGACTCCCCGAGCGCCGGGCGCGCCTCGGCGGCCGCGCTGCACGCGCCGTTCATCGTCATCCCCGGCGCCGGCCACCTCTCGATGCTGGTGCGCCCCGCCGCCGTGGCCGCGGCTATCGGCAACGTCGCCCGTTAGGCCTGGTGATCGAACCAGAAGCACGTGACCAGGCGCGGCATGGGCGCGATGATAGCGACTGGTCGCGTCTACCCGGCGTCGGGCCAGTAGACGATCTCGACGCGCATGCCGTCCGGGTCGAACACGAATAGTCCCCAGTAGCCGGGGACGTCGCGGTCCTCTTCGGGCGGGAAGTGGATCCGAGCACCGAGATCGAGGCATCGCTGGTAGACGCCCTCGAGCTCCTCGCGGGTATCGACCGTGATCGCGAGGTGCTCGATGCCGACGTCGTAGTAGCGGTGGGCACCGCCGTCGGCCCGCCGTAGCCCGAGCAGCTGGTCGCCGACCTGCAGGTAGACGACCTCCTCGCTGCCGCGGTAGCTGGGGTAGCGGGCGTCCTCTCGTACGCCGAGCGGGCCGAGGAGCCCCAGGTAGAACGCGAGCGAGCGCTCGACGTCGCTTACCGCCAGATCGACGTGGTGGATGGCTCGGACGGGCACGGTGGATCCTCCTCCTTCTCAGACGACGGCTCGCTCGAGCGCCGTGGCCAGGCGGTCGCACCAGGCCGTCACCTCGGCGTGATCGGCGAGCAGGTCGTTGCGCACCTCGAACGCGATCGCCGGCACGCCGCGGTCGTCGCCGTGCACCGGCACCGTGTAGTCGGTGCCGTCGGATTCGATCCGGTACGGTTGGTTGTCGCCGACCGGGCCGGGCACCAGTGGCCGCAGGGCATCCAGCACGGCCTGACCCAGCCCCCGCTCCCGGGCGTACAGGACACCGACATGCCACTCCCGCTCGACCACGCCGAGCACCGGCGTGAAGCTGTGGATCCCGACGACCACCGGGCGACGGTCGGACGCCACGCGCGCGTCGACCTCGGCTGCGACCCGCTCGTGGAACGGCGTGAACCAGCGCGCGGCGCGCAGGTCCTTCTCCTCGGGCTCGACGCCGACGTTACCGGCGATGACGGACCCGTCACTCTCGGGCGGGACGAACGTCGGATGCCACGGGAAGCGGTTGACGTCGATCACCAGCCGAGAGACGACACCGAGGATGGCGGTCGCGTCCAGACGCGCGGAGAGGGCGCGGGTCAGCGCCCCGGCGCCCACGTCCCAGGCGATGTGGCGGGCCAGGTCTGCCGGTCCGAGGCCGAGCTGCCCGTACTCCGGGGGGATCGCGTTGGCGGCGTGCTCGCACACCAGCACCATTCGCGAGCTCGCGCTCGTTGCGCGCAGCTCCTCGTAGGCCGCGTCGCTCACACCGCGGCGTGCTCGGCCAGACGCGCGAGCCGACCGACCACCGTGTCGGTGTCGGTCACCCAGCAGTAGCCGCCGAAGGCCTTCAAGGCCCCGTCGTGGCGCTCCTGCGTGTAGGTTGCACAGGCATCGCCGACGCAGGTGACCAGGAAGCCGCGGTCGGCGGCGTCGCGCACCGCCATGTCGACGCACTGGTCGGTCACGGTCCCCGCCACGATCAGCTGGCGGATGCCGAGGTTGCGCAGCACGTACTCGATGTTCGTCGAGTTGAACACGCCCGACGAGGTCTTTCGCAGCACGATCTCGTTGGGCTCCGGCGCGAGCTCCGGGATGACCTGGCCCTCGGGAAGGCCCCGGGGGACGAAGATGCCGCTGATGATGTAGTCGGGCGAGCTGTCCCGGCCGTCCAGGGTGAGGCACTCGACGATGGTGTGCAGCACCTCGATGCCGGCTCCCCGGGCGGCCTCCAGCAGGCGCACCTGGTTGGGGATCGTGACCTCGCGCAGCTGCCGGAAGAAGTAGTGATCGGCCGTCCAGTCCGGATGGTGCGGATCGAGTCCCGGCTCGGCCCAGATCGTCTGCATGTCGACGAACAGCAGTGCCGTGGCGTTCGCGTCGTACGGTGCGTCGCGACGAAGTTCGACCATGTCGCCTCCCGGTGGGTGCGTGCCGCGCACCGCGCGACGTGCACGATCTTACCGCGCCGTCCACTCCCGCAAGAGCATCGCGTAGACCGCCTCGCTCTGCCACTCGCCCTTGATGAACTCGTTCTCCACCAGGTGCGCCTCGCGGCGCATGCCGATGCGCTCCAGCACGCCGGCCGATGCGACGTTGCGCGGCTCGATGCGGCCGATCACCCGGTGCAGACCGATCTCGCCGAAGGCGATGTGCAGCAACGCGTGGGCCGCCTCGGTGGCGTATCCACGCCCCTGGTGTATGGGATCGAGGGTGTACCCGATCTCGCCCGTCTGGTTTGGCACGCTGGTGAGGACGAGGACGCAGTCGCCGATCAGTTCGCCGTCGCGTTCGATGGCGACGCTCAGCACGTCGCCGTCGGCCGCGAGCGACGTCTCCTGCAGCTTCCGGTCGAGGCTGACGCGCACCGCGGCCGGCTCGCGCGCCTCCCACAGCAACCATCGCGCGACCTCGGTGTCGCCGTGGATCCGGCACAGCGGCCCGTAGTCGGAGGGCTCGAACGGCCGCAGCACCAGCCGGTCGGTGACGATCGCACCCGCGAGCGTGTACGGGAGAACGGCGATCTCGGCCTCCCGGTCTAGGGCCGGGCGGCGACCGGGACGTAGGCGATGGCGCGGCCCGGGCCTCCGGACGATCGGAGCACCTTGATCGGCAGGAAGACGAAGTAGGCGCCGCGGGGCGGCAGCCGGTCGAGGTTCGCCAGCGACTCGACGAACAGCAGGTTGTTGCCGAGTCCGGCGTAGTGCATCGAAGCGAGCTCGTCGGCCGCGCCGATCGTACCGGCGTCGGTGCCCATCAGCCGCACCCCCCGCTCGAGGCAGAGCAGCACGGCATCGGCGGTGGGAGCGGGCCAGCCCGGCGCCTGGCCCTCGAGCGGGTCGCGGGTATAGGCGTTGCCCTCGGGCAGAGGCTTGAAATGCCGGTCCCAGCCACCGAGGCAGAGCACGACCTCGCCCGCCTCGAGCCGGCCGTGGCGCGACTCCCAGGCCTCGATGTACTCGGGCGTGATCCGCGGCGAAATGCCCGGCTCGTCGCGCAGCAGCGGTCGGCAATCGATGACGGCGGCAGGGCCCTGCAGCTGGTCGAGCGGGACGTGCTCGCCGGTGAGGCCGCCGAGCGGCGAGGCGTGGGGGAGGCCCGAGCCGAGCGGCGGGATGAAGTGTGGCGGGGCGTCGAAGTGCGTGCCGGAGTGCTCGTCGATGAGCATCCAGCAGTCGAAGTACGGCGCCGTGCTGCGAACGCGCTGCGGTCCCTCGACAGGCGCGTACCAGTTGTGCACCTTGTGCTCGAACTGCTGGTGGCCGGGGAATGCCATCGGGTACTCCTCGCCGAAGGCGACGGAGAGGTCGAGGAGTTCGTAGCCGGAGAGGACGTCGGTGAGATCGGACACGCGGCAATCCTATCCGGGGTTTTGATCTAGGTCTGCACTGAATCAATACGGTTCAGCCCGGGCATGAACTCGCTGGCCCGGTAGATCCCGCGCGCCGCGGCGCGGGCTTCGCCTGCACGGCGGGTGTCGCCCGACATGTCGAGCGCGTCTGCGAGGGCCTCGTTCGCCAGAGCGGTCATCAACGCGGGCTCCGACACCGGGATGAGGGCGAGCGCCTCCCGGGCTGAGGCGACGGCCGCCTCCGGGGCCCCTCGGGCGAGGTGCGAGCGAGCGGTTGCGACCTTCCATTCGACCGTCGTCGGGAGGTCGTCCGGCACACCTCCCACGGGGCCGCGGTCGGTGAGGACGCGGGCGTCGTCCGTACGGCCGGCCATGTGGAGGATCAGTGCGAGCACGGGTTCGATGCCCGACACCCACCACACATCGCCGAGCGAGGCCATGACATCGCGCGCTGCGAGGGCTCGGCGTACGCCCTCGGCCGGGTCGTCCACCATGGCGATGGTCAGGGCCAGCGTCGCGTCGTGCGCCGCCTGCAGGAACTCCAGCCCGCGCTCGGCGAGCCGGGCGTCATGGCGGGCGATGGCGGCACGGAAGCCGGAGACGTCGCCGGCGGAACCGGCCACCAGTGCCCGGATCGCGTCGCCGGTGGCGAGGGAGATCACGTCGTCGGCGCCGAACTGACGCTCGATCGCGCGATTGAGACTGGCGGGGCCGGCCAGACCGAGGAACAGGTGCGTCGTGATGTCTCCCGATGCCTGGAGGTGCTCGCGGAGCCGGCCAGATGCTCGCGCGTGATCGATGGCGGAGAGACTGGACTCTGCTGCAGCGGCGAACCCGCCCTTCATCGTCCCGGCGTACTCCATCAGCACCCATGCCATTGCGAGGCCGGCCCGATCACCGTGCCGCTCCAGCCCGGCGATCGCCTCCCGGCCCGTTGCTTCGACCTCGTCGGCGGTGGCAGCCCGCAGGTAGAGCCGCGCGAGCTCCCGTTGCACGGTCGCGCGAAGCGCGTGCACCTCACGGCCCGCGTGGCGTGCAGCCGCGATCGCCTCGGCGAGCAAGGCCACGGCCTCGTCCGGGCGGCCGCTCTCCGTGAGGGCGACCGCGAGGTCGGGAACCAGTTCGAAGCGCGCCTCGGATGCGGTCGGAAGCATCATCGCGGCCCGTTCCAGCAGCGCCGCCGAGACCGCCAGGTCGATGCGCGCGAACGCGCGGCCGCCGGCCCGCGACAGGTGACCGCCGGCGCGTTCGGCCAGAGCCGACGTAGCCTCATCGCGGGGGGCCAGCTCGTCGCGGAGCCGCACCGCACGTTCGAGGTGGAGTCCGATCACCTCGTCGTCGGCGTCCGGGAGTGCCGCCAGGATGTCTGCGAGCAGCTCGTGGAGTCGTGCTCGGTCGAGCTTGGCCATGCGACGCTCGGCGGCGTCGCGCAGCAGGCCGTGCGCGAACGCCCACCGCTCGCCCGACTCCTCGAGGCGGCGGACGAAGCCGCGCAGCTCGAGCTCGCCGAGCGTGGTCTGACACGCGGCGACGTGGATTCCCGCGAGCGTCGCGAGCGTCTGAGCGTCGAACTCGCGACCCTGAATGGAGGCGGTCGAGAGCAGCGTGGCGTCGGTTGCCGCGAGCCGATCGACCCGCGCGGCGAGGAGCGCCTGGATGCCGAGCGGCAGCCCATCCGGCCCGCCCTCGCGCACCATCGCGGCGAGCTGCTCGAGGTACAGAGGGTTCCCCTCGGCAGAGTCCGTCACGCGGCTGACGACCTCGGCGGTGCCCGCCGGCCCCAGCAGGGCCGCGGCCAGCTCGGCTGCCGGCTCCGCGGCGAGCGGCTCGAGGGTCATCGCCGTGCTGCGCGCCTTCCCGCCGCCCCACGTCGCGCGCGTCTCGAGCAAGTCGGGCCTCGCCATGCACAGCAGCAGCACCGGGGCGTGGACCCGGTCGGCGAAGCCGTCGAGGAGGTCGAGCAGGGGCTCCTGCGCCCAGTGGAGGTCGTCGACCACCAGCACGACGGGCTGCGTCGCCGCGATCCGCTCGACCAGACGGCGCAGCGCCCAGGACGTCTCTCCGGCGGCACCGCCCGTGCCGAGACCGAGCAGGTCCATCAGCCGCTCGCAGACGGCGTCGGCGTCCGCCGCCTCGCCCAGCAGCGCCCGGAGCCTGCTCGCGATCTCCGCCGGCGACAGGTGGTGCCCGCCGCAGGCCATCCTGATCGCCTCGATGATCGGCGCGTACATCGCACCGTCCCCATACGGGAGTGCCTGGCCAATGAGCACGGTCGCCTCGGGCGCGACCTCCTCGCAGAACTCGGTGCGCAGACGCGTCTTGCCGATGCCCGCCGGACCGAGCACTGTGACGAGCACGCAGGCGCGGTCCTCGACCGCCTCGTCGAATGCCTGCCGTAGCTTCCGCAGCGGGCGGCCCCGCCCGACCAGCGCCGCGCCGCGGTTGGGCGCCGCGGATGCCAGGGAGATCGCCAGGAACCGGGCAACCGGTGCGTCGCGCTCCGGGAGCACGAGCGGCGGCGACTCCTCGAGGATGGCCCGCTGTCCGAGGAGGTGCGCCGCCGCCCCGCCCACGACGACCTCGCCCGACGACGCCGAGGCCTGGAGCCGCGCGGCGATGTTGAACGCGTCGCCGGCGATCGCGCCGACGGTGGCCGCAGCTTCGTCGGAGAACACCTCGCCGCTCTGCACGCCCAGGCGGACGGCCAGCTCGACGCCGAAGCGCTCGACCTGCGCGTTCAGGCCGGGCACGGCCGCGCGCATGTCGAACGCGGCGCGAAGCGCCCGCAGGGCATCGTCCTCATGGGTCTGCGGGATGCCGAACACGCCCACGACGGCGTCCCCGATGAACTTCTCGACCAGCCCGCCGTGCCGCTCGATGGCCGCCCGCATCGAACCGTAGTAGGCCTGCATCACCGACCGCAGCGTCTCGGGGTCGAGTCGGTCGCCCAGCGCCGTCGAGCCGACCAGGTCGCAGAAGACGACGGTCGCGAGCCGCCGGACGCGGTGGCCATCGGCGCCGGTGGTGATCGGCGAGCCACAGGCGAGGCAGAACCGCGCCTGTGGCGGGTTCTCGGTCGCGCAGCTACCGCAGGTCGCCAAGACTCGTTAGCGTATGCGAAGCCTGCGACGCGAGAGGGGAACCGGTGTCCGACTACTTCGACCTGGGAACGTACAGCCGACCGGTCTCCACCGGGTCGGCAGAGGCGCAGCTGTGGTTCGACCGGGGACTCGTGTGGAGCTACGGCTTCAACCACGAGGAGGCCGTGCGCTGCTTCGAGCGGGCAGCGGAGATCGACCCTTCGTGTGCGATGGCGCAGTGGGGGATCGCCTACGCGATCGGCCCGAACTACAACAAGATGTGGGACGCCTTCGATCCCGACGAGCTGGTCGAGGCGCTTCAGGTCGCGCGGGCGGCGACGTCCCGAGCCGCGGAGCTGGCGGCCGACGCGACGGCGGTCGAGCAAGCCGTGATCGCCACGCTAGCGGCCCGGTATCCCACCGATACCCCGCTCGAGGACTGCGCGCCCTGGAACGACGGCTATGCGGCCGCGATGCGTGAGGTGTACGAGCGGTTCCCTGACGACCGGGACGTGGCCACGCTGTTCGCCGAGGCGATGATGAACCGGGCGCCGTGGGCGCTCTGGAACCTCGACGAGGGCAGGCCGGCCGACGGCGCCGACACGGTTGAGATCATGCGGGTGCTGGAGCGGGGCATCGCAGACTCCCCCGAACCGCACCCGGGCCTGTTGCACATGTACGTCCACGCCATGGAGATGTCGCCGCATCCCGAGCGGGCGATGCAGGCCGGCGATGTGCTCCGCAACCTCGTGCCCGACGCGGGTCACCTCCTCCACATGGCGACCCACATCGACGTGCTGTGCGGTAACTACCGCGATGTCGTGGTCGGCAACGAGGCGGCGATCGTCGCGGATCGCAAGTATCACGCCCTGCACGGCGCGAACAACTTCTACACGGTGTATCGCTGCCACGACTACCACTTCAAGCTGTACGGCGCGATGTTCCTGGGGCAGGTCGAGCCGGCGCTCGCCGCGGCGGACGAGCTCGTCGAGCACCTGCCCGAGGAGCTCCTGCGCGAGGGCGGGTGGGCCGACTGGCTGGAGGGATTCGTCCCGATGCCGCTGCATGCGCTGATCCGTTTCGGCCGATGGCAGGAGATCATCGCCGCGCCGTTTCCCGTCGACGCCGAGCTCTACTGCGTGACGACTGCGATGCTGCACTACGCCAAGGGCGTCGCCCATGCGGCCAGCGGGGACGTGGCATCGGCCGAGGAGCAGCGCCGGCTGTACGCCGAAGCGGTGGCGCGAGTGCCCGATACGCGCGCCCTCTTCAACAACACGTATCTCGACGTGCTGGCGATCGCCTCCGAGATGCTGAGCGGCGAGGTGGAGTACCGCAAGGGCAATTTCGAAGCCGCCTTCGCGCACCTTCGCCGGTCGGTCGAACTGGACGACGGTCTGCTGTACGACGAGCCCTGGGGCTGGATGCAGCCCGCCCGCCACGCCCTCGGCGCGCTGCTGCTCGAGCAGGGCCACGTCGAGGAGGCCGCGGCCGTCTACCGCGCCGACCTCGGCCTGGACGACACCCTCCGCCGCCCCTGCCAGCACCCCGACAACGTGTGGAGCCTGCACGGCTACCACGATTGCCTCGTCCGCCTCGGCAGGACCACCGAGGCCGCCTACATCCGGCCGCGCCTCGACCTCGCCCTGGCCCGCGCGACCGTCCCCATCAAGGCCTCCTGCTTCTGCAGCCGCGCCGCCGCTGCGGCCTGATCCCGGCCCCCCGGGGTCCCGCCAGCGGACGTGCCATGGCGCGTTGTGCGCGGCTTGCGTGCGGTTGGTCGCGGCGCGTGGTTCGCAGCACGGCACGCAACGTCGCAGGGGTTGGGTGTGACGGTGGTGTGTCGGTTGGTGCGGGTTGTGGCGCGGGTGGCGTCGGGGTGGTACGGGGTGGGTCGGGCTGGTGTGCGTGGCGTTGCGCGGACCGTGTCGGGAGTCGCGCGTGCGGCGGCGTGGTTGCGTCGGATGACGGGTGCGACGTTGCGTGCCGTGCCGCGAAATCCGCAGCCGGCGAGGGTCAGCCGCGGCCGATGAAGGGCATCTTCGTCGCCATCACCGTCATGAACTGGACGTTGGCGTCGAGAGGCAGCGTGGCCATGTAGACGACCGCGCGGGCGACGTGGGCCGTGTCGAACGTGGGCTCGGCGGCGGTCGTGCCGTTCGCCTGGAGGACCCCGGTCGTGCGCATCCGCTCGGTCATGTCGGTGTCGGCGTTGCCGATGTCGATCTGCCCGCAGGCGATGTCGTAGGCCCGGCCGTCGAGAGACGTCGACCGCGTGAGACCGGTGATGGCGTGCTTCGTCGCCGTGTAGGGGGCCGACAGCGGCCGCGGGACGGCGGCGGAGATAGAGCCGTTGTTGATGATGCGACCGCCGCGCGGGGTCTGGCGCTTCATGATCCGGAACGCCTCCCGCGTGCAGAGGAAGGCACCCGTCAGGTTCGTGTCGACGGCCGCCCGCCAGCGCTCGATGTCGAGCTCGTCGAGCGGGACCGCGGGCGCTCCGACGCCGGCGTTGTTGAACAGGACGTCGACTCGGCCGAACCTCTTCTCGGCCTCGGCGAAGAGCGCGGCCACGGACGCCTCGTCGCGGACGTCGCAGGGGACGGCCACCGCGCCGTTGCCGGCCTCGCGAGCCGCGTCCTCGAGCAGCTCGCGGCGGCGGCCGGCGAGCACCGTCGAGAATCCTTCCCCCGCCAGCGCGATCGCGACCGCCCGGCCGATACCGCTACTCGCACCGGTGACGATCGCGACGCTCAGCGGTCGTCCTCGAGGTAGACCCGGATGATCTCGTCGAAGTCGCGCTCCGCGCGGAAGCCGAGCTCGATCGCGCGCCGGGCGTCGAAGTTCCGCGGCCAGCCGGCGACGATCCGGGCGACCGTCTCGTCGGGCTCCCGCCGGATCAGCGCAACGGCCTCGTCGCCGGCTGCCCTGCGGAGGGCCTCGATCTGCTCGGCCACGGTCACCGAGACGCCGGGCATCGACAGGTTGCGCCGATCGCCCAGGAGGCTGGTGTCGAGGGTCGCTGCGTGCATCAGGAACCCGGCTGCGGCGCGGGGCGAGGCGTGCCAGTGGCGCACGTCTTCGGACACCGGGAGGATCGCCTCCTGCCCGTTCAGCGGCTCGCGGATGATGCCCGAGAAGAAGCTCGACGCCGCCCGGTTCGGCGCACCGGGGCGGACGCAGATCGTCGGCAGGCGGATACCGACGCCGTCGAGGAACCCGCGCCGGCTGTAGTCGCCCAGCAGCAACTCGCAGATCGCCTTGGCCGTGCCGTAGCTCGTCAGCGGCGCCAGCAGGAACTCGTCGCCGATGCGCTCCGGGAATGGCGCCCCGAAGACCGCGATCGTCGACGCGAAGACGACGCGCGGGCAGTAGCCCGGGCCCTCCGCGCGGATCGCGTCGAACAACGCCCGCGTCCCGTCGAGGTTGACGGCGTACCCCTTCTCGAAGTCGGCCTCGGCCTCGCCCGAGAGAACGGCGGCGAGGTGGAAGATGACGTCCGGCCGGCCGGCGACGAGGGCGGCCGCCCTCCCGGGTTCGGCCAGGTCGGCGACGACGGGCGTGCACGCGAAGGCCGCGCCTGGTGGCGCCGATGGCAGCACGAGGTCGGCGAGGGTCGCGTGCTCGATGGGCAACTCGCCCACGCGGCCGAGCAGCTTCCCCCCGATCATCCCCGCAGCGCCGGTCACCAGAATCCGCACGCCGGAACCATAGAGGCAGGTAGCGTTCGTGCGTGGCCAGGTTCCAGCGTGACCGGGATAGCGGGGAGGAGCAGCGAGCGACGGCCGTCGAGCTGTTCTACGACCTCGTCTTCGTCTTCGCGGTCACGCAGGTCTCGCACCTGCTGCTCCATCACCTCACGTGGACCGGCGCCGGCCACGCGACCATGCTGATGCTCGTCGTCTGGTGGGCGTGGAACTACACCACCTGGGTCACCAACGAGCTCGACCCGGACTCGGTCGCCGTGCGCGGGCTGCTGATCGCGATCATGCTGCTCACGCTCGTGATGGCGGTCGCGATCCCGGGCGCGTTCGGGGCGCACGGGCTCCTCTTCGCCTCAGCCTACGTCGCGATCCAGGTCGGCCGGCACCTGTTCCTCACCTTCATCGCCGGCACGAAGGGGTCGCTCGAGCGACAGCGCGCCGCCCGCATCCTCATCTGGTTCCTCGCCGCGGGCGCGTTCTGGATCGCCGGCGGGATCGCGACCGGACAGACCCGGGTGTGGCTCTGGCTGATCGCGCTGCTGATCGACTACTCCGCGCCGCTACTGCTCTACTGGCTCCCCGGCCGCCCGCGCCTCGATGGTGACACCTGGCAGGTCGAGACCGCCCACTTCGCGGAGCGATTCCAGCTGTTCATCATCATCGCGCTCGGCGAGTCGATCGTCGTCACCGGCGCGACGACCTCCGAGCTCGCGCTCCGGCCCTCGCGGCTCGTGGCGCTGGCGGTCGCGTTCCTCGCGTCGGCTGCCTTCTGGTGGCTCTACTTCGACTACGTCGCAGGGATCGCCCAGCGCCGACTCGAGCTCGCCCCGAACCGCACGGCGCTCGCCCGCGACGGCTACACCTACCTCCATGCCGTCATGGTCGCCGCGATCATCGTCGCTGCGGTCGGCGACGCGCTCGTGATCGAGCGGCCCAGCGATCGCCTGCCTGCCGCCGAGGTGGCCGCGGTGGTCGCCGGACCGGCTCTCTACCTGTTCGCCCACGTGCTCTTCCGTCTGCGGATGGCGGGCTCCCTGAGCCGGAAGCGCCTCACGGCCGCGCTCGTCTGCGTCGCCATCGGCCTGATCGGCACGAGGATGGCGGCGCTGACGCTGGCGACGCTGCTGCTGCTCGTACTCGTGGGCGCCATCGCCGGCGATCAGCTGTCCGCCGCACGTCGTCGAGCACGCGGTGAGCTCTCGCCGCTCGAGCGGCTCGAGGTCGCCGAGTGATAGCAATGCGAATGAGTATCGGTTAGATTCTCAACATGCCGGACGCGTTCCACCTCGCCTTCGCCCAGCGCGGGGTGCTCGAGGTGGTGCTCCTGTCCGGTGCGGCCGGCGTGCTCGGGACGTGGATCGTGATGCGCGGCCTGGCCTTCTACGCCCATGCCGTCGGCACCGCTGCCTTCCCCGGGCTGGTGATCGCCGACGGCCTCGCGTTCTCACCGCAGGTGGGCGCGTTCGCCGCCGCGATGCTGTTCGCGTTCGGCATCGAGCGGCTCGCGCGCCGGCCGCGCGCCGGCTACGACAGCCTGACCGCACTCGTGCTCGCCGCGGCACTGGCCGGTGGCGTGGTGCTTGCCAGCAACGTCTTCCACTCCAGCGGCACGGTCGACACGCTGCTGTTCGGCAGCCTGCTCGTCATCGGTCGCGATGATCTCCTGCTGGCGGCCGCCGTCAGCACGATCGCACTGCTGGCAACGATGTTCCTGGGCCCGCGCTGGCTGGCCGTGGGCTTCGACCCCGGCGCGGCCCGTTCCATGGGCCTGCGGTCGGCGGGCTCGGACGCGGCACTGGTGGTGCTCGTGGCCGCCACGGTCGTCGCGTCGCTGGCGGCGCTCGGTGCGCTGCTGGCCACGGCCCTGCTGGTCGTGCCCGCGGCGACGGTCAGGCTCTGGACGTCGCATCGTCTGCGCTGGCAGGCCGGTGCCGTGGTGCTCGTCATCGTCGAGGGCATCGCCGGCCTGTGGCTTGCGGTTCGCACCAACACGCCGCCCGGGGCCACGATCGCGGTCTGCGCGGGCGTCGTCTTCGCAACCGCGGCGCTGCTGCGTCGGCTACGGCCCGTCGTCCGGCGGCCGGCGACCGCGGCGATCGCGGTGGCGATCGTCGTGGGAGGTGCGTTCGCGGGCTGCGGCGGGACTCGCGCCGCCGACAGTGGCCGGCCGGTGGTGGTCGCGACGACCACGCAGCTCGGTGACATCGTGCGCAACGTCGGCGGCGACGCGGTTGCCGTCCACCAGATCCTCGCGCCGAACAGTGATCCGCACGACTACGAGCCGCGACCCGACGACGTCACCGCCACGGCCCGCGCGGCGGTCGCGTTCACCAGCGGCCTCGGCCTCGACGGCTGGATGAGCAAGGTCATCGCCGAAGCCGGCGGCTCGCCGGCGGTGGTCGACCTCGGTGCCGCCGCGCCCGTCCGCCGGCCGGGTGATCCCCACTGGTGGCACGACCCGCGCAACGCCGTGGCGGCCGTGAACGCGGTCAGGGACGCACTCAGCGCGGCCGACCCGGCCGCCGCCGCCACCTTCGCGGCCAACGCCGCGGCATACCGGGTCAGGCTGGACGCCCTCGACCGGTCGATCGCCGCGTGCATGGCCGCCATCCCGCCTGCGGAGCGCCGGCTGGTCTCCGATCACGATGCGTTCGGCTACTTCGCGGCCCGCTACGGCATCGACGTCATCGGCGCCGTCATTCCGTCCAGCACCACACAGGCCCAGCCGGCGGCCGGCGACCTCGCGGCGCTGATCGACCTCATCGACCGCCAGCACGTGCGCGCGATCTTCCCCGAGACATCGCTCAACCCGAAGCTCGCCGAGCAGATCGCCTCCGAGACGGGCGCCCGGGCGGACCTGTCGCTGTACGGCGACGCGCTGGGCCCGGCCGGATCGGCCGGGGCGACGTATCTCGGCATGGAGGCCGCCAATGCCGATGCCATGGCGCGCGGCTTCAGCGGCGGGACGCGGCGGTGCGCGGCGTCATGACGGCCGTGATCGAGGCTCGCGGGGTCAGCGCCGGGTACGACGCCGGGCCGGTGCTCGACGGCCTGTCGTTCGAGGTGCTGCCCGGCCAGCGGGTCGGCGTGCTCGGCCCGAACGGCGGCGGCAAGTCGACGTTGTTCCGCCTCCTCACGAGGGAGCTCGCGCCGCTGGCGGGTGAACTCCGGATCACGGCGACGGTCAGCATCGTCCCGCAGACCGAGCGGTCGCGCCTCGACTACCCGGTGTCGGCACTCGACGTGGCCCTGATGGGGTCGGTGCCGGGCATGCCCTGGTGGCGGCGCCCCGGCCGCCGGGAGCGGCGGACCGCGCTCGCCGCGCTCGCCGCCGTCGGGCTGGCCGATCGTGCCGGCCGGTTGTTCGGGGAGCTGTCCGGAGGCCAGCGCCAGCGGGTGCTGGTGGCCCGCGCCCTTGCGCAGGACGGCCGGATCGTGCTGCTCGACGAGCCGTTTACCGGCGTCGATCAGGCCAGCGCCGAGGTGCTGGAAGCGCTGATCGACCGGCTCGGCAGCGAGGGCAGGGCCGTGCTGATCGCCACTCACGATGTCGAGCAGGCAGCCCGCTTCGACCGGGTGCTCTGCCTCAACCACCGGCAGGTCGCCTTCGGCGACCGGGGCGTGCTCACCGCGGGCGTGCTCGAGGAGACGTACGGCGGCGAGATCGTGTCCATTCCGGGCGAGGGGCCGCGGGCCATCCTGCCACCGCACCACCACGGCCACGACCATGGCTGAGGTCTGGCACTGGATCGCCGCGCCGGTGCACTACGGCTTCATGCAGCACGCGCTGGCCGAGATGGTCCTGGTCGGCGCCGTCGGCGGCGTGCTCGGCTGCTGGATCGTGCTCTTCGGCATCTCGTACAGCGCCGAGAGCCTTGCCCACGGCATGTTCCCGGGGCTCGTGGTCGCAGCGCTGATCGGGCTGCCGCTGATCGCCGGCGGCGCGGTTGGGCTCGGCTTCGCCGCCATCGCGATCGCAGCGTCGGCCGGCATCGCGGGCCTCGACCGCGACACGTCCGTCGGGGTCGTGATCACGAGCGGCTTCGGGCTCGGCGTGCTGCTGGCGCTGTCGCCGTCCGCGCCGCCAGGGCTCGAAGGGCTCCTGTTCGGCGACGTGCTGGCGGTCTCGACCCGCGACCTTGCCCGGACGGCCCTGATATCGGCGGCGATCCTGGCCGCGCTCGCGGCCCTGCACGGGCGGCTGCTCGTCGTCGGCTTCGACCGGTCGGGAGCCAGGGCGCTGGGGGTGCGGCCGCGACCCGTCGAGGCCGCGTTGCTGGTGCTCGTCGCGGCTGCCGTCCTGGTCGGCATCCAGGCGCTGGGGACGCTGCTGGTGGTTGCCGCCCTGGTCGGTCCGGCAGCCACTGCACGGGTGCTGTGCCACCGCGTGCCGGCGATGATGGCGTTCGGCGCGATCATGGGCGCCACAGCCGGGGTCGCCGGCCTGTTCATCTCGTACTACGCCGACGTGGCAGCCGGGGCATCGATCGCCCTCTGCATGGTCGGCGCCTACGCGGTCGCGCTGGCGGTCACGACGCTGCGGACGCCCGGCACTGCGGGCATGCGCCACGTAGGGTGACGTCGTGCTCGTCGATGGCGTAGTCCAGCCGTTCGGACAGCGCCGCGATGGCTCGTTCGAGGGCGGCGTCGCTGAACTGCTCGACGCGGCCGCAGCGATCGCAGACGACGTGGTGGTGGTGCTCGCCGCCGGCCAACGCAGCCTCGTAGCGGGCCGTGCCGTCGCCGACGTCGAGCCGGTGGACGAGCCCGAGCCGGTCGAGCAGTTCGAGCGCCCGGTACACGCTCGCGATGCCCACGCGCCGGTCGCCGTCGCGGAGGTCGTCGGCGATCTCCTGCGCCGTCGCGCAGCAGTCGCGCCGGGCTAGCGCGTCGACGACCCGCAGGCGAGCCGCACCGGATCGGTACCCTTCGCGTGCGAGCGAACGGGTGGCGTGCTCATGCCAGGCGGTGGTACCCACGCCGCCCATCGTAGACGAGAATCACTCTCAGCGGTTGGTGGTGCGCTTCACGAGCCGCCACGCCGCCGGCAGGAGCGCCGCCGCGAGGTACAGCTTCAGCAGGTCGCCCACGATGAACGGATAGAGCCCGGCCTCGAGGGTCGCGTTCAGGCCGTTCGGGAACCCGGCCTCGCCGAGCTTGTACGCGAGCCACGGCAGGCCGAGTGCGTAGATCAGGACGTTGCCGGACAGCATGCTCGACGTCGCGGTCGCGAACCGGCGATCCCAGCGATGCTGCGCGAGCAGGCCGGTGAGCACCGCCGCCGCCAGCATGCCGACGAGGTAGCCGCCGGTGAAGCCGGTCAGGACGTCCCACCCGGACGCCCCCTCGGCATAGAACGGCAGACCGGCGATGCCGGCTGCGAGGTAGCCGAGCAGCGTGATGCCGCCGCGCATCGCCCCGTATGCGGATCCGACCAGCAGTACCGAGAAGGTCTGGCCGGTGATCGGCACCGGCGTGAACCACAGGGGGATCGAGACCTGGGCGCTGGCCGCGATGAAGAGGATCCCGCCGGCGACGAGCAGCGCCTCGACGGCGACGTTCGTGCGCGGGACGACTGCCTGGCGGAGCGTGAGTGGCTGGGCGATCGTCGACATGGCCGCATAGCGTATGGCGACGGGAGGCCGAGTGCGTCAGCTCCGGCCGCGGCAGGTCACGGGACGATGACGGCCGCGCCGGTGAACCTGCCGTGGCGCAGGTCGTCGAGCGCCTCAGCGGTGCGCTCGAGCGAGTACGCGGTGACCCTCGTCTCGACCGGTATGGCCGGAACGAGCGCGAGGAACTCCTCGGCGTCGAGGCGGGTCAGGTTCGCCACCGATCGGATGCTCCGCTCCTCCCAGAGGCCGGCGTACGGGAAGCCCGGGATGTCGGACATGTGGATGCCGCCGCAGACCACCGTGCCGCCCGGGGTGAGCCGCCTGAGGGCCTCGGGGACGAGGGCGCCGTCGGGCGCGAAGATGATCGCGGCGTCGAGCGGCTCGGGCGGCGCCTCCCCGGACGCGCCCGCCCAGGCCGCGCCGAGATCGCGCGCCAGCGCCTGGGCGGCGTCATCGCCTGGCCGGGTGAAGGCGAACACTCGCCGGCCCTGGTGCCGGGCCACCTGGATCAGGATGTGCGCGGCCGCGCCGAACCCGTACAGGCCGAGCGTCGCCGCATCGCCGCACATCCGCAGCGACCGGTAGCCGATGAGGCCGGCGCAGAGCAGCGGCGCGGCCTGGTCGTCGGGGTACCCGGGCGGGATCGGGAAGCAGAACCGCTCGTCCGCGACCGCGTAGTCGGCGAACCCGCCGTCGAGGTCGCGACCGGTGAACCGCGCCGACGGGCAGAGGTTCTCCCGGCCGCTCGTACAGAAGCGGCACCTCCCGCACGTCCAGCCGAGCCACGGGACACCGACCCGCCGGCCGTCGCCGACGACCTCGCCGACGATCTGGTGCCCGAGCACCCGAGGCGGCGCCGCGATGGCGACCTCGCCGTCGAGCAGGTGCAGGTCGGTGCGGCAGATGCCGCAGGCCCGGACCTGCATCAGCACCTGACCGGGGCCGGCCACGGGCGTCGCCCGCTCCTCCATCCGGAGCGGCAGGCCCGGTCCGTCGAAGACGATCGCGCGCATCTGCGCGGCCAGGGTACCTCACGAGTAGGCTCCAGGGATGTCGACCATCTCGCATCGCATCGACCTCGAGCAGGCAGCGCCGACGGCGTACAAGGCCATGCTCCGCCTGGACGCCGAGTCGCATCGCCTCGGCCTCGACCCGCCGCTGCTCGAGCTCGTCAAGACCCGCGCGTCGCAGCTGAACGGCTGCGCGTACTGCCTCGACATGCACACCAAGGACGCGCGCGCGGCCGGCGAGTCGGAAGAGCGGCTGTACCTGCTCTCCGCCTGGCGTGAGTCGCCGCTCTACACGCCCCGCGAGCGGGCCGCGCTGGCGCTGACGGAGGCCGTCACGCTGCTCGCCGACACGGGCGCGCCGGACGCGGTCTACGAGGAGGCCGCCGCGCAGTTCCCCGAGCCGGAACTGGCGGCCCTGATCTGGGCGATCGTCGTCATCAACGCCTGGAACCGGATAGGTGTCACCACCCGGATGGAGCCCGGCCACTACCAGCCGGCGACGAGCAGCCGGTAACCGACGTCGAGCTCGTCGAGCTCGAGCAGGTCGGCGTTCCGGTCTCGCCAGGCGCCTGAGGCCAGGTCGGCGCGCAGCCGCGCCAGACCCGGCTCGAGGGTGTCGCCGAGCATCGCGCAGGTCGAGATCCCGGCGCGGACTCCCGGCTCCAGGTAGCGCTCCGGCCGCCGCCAGTAGGCCCCGAAGAACCCGTCCGTGCAGTCGTGCGGGACCAGCACCGGCTCCAGCCGCGCGCCGCCGAGTGCCGTGCGCACCGTCTCGATCGCGGGGACGCGCTCGCGGTCGAGCGCGATGGCGGCCGGCAGGTAGTCGCGGGCCAGCCAGAACGAGGCCGTGAGCTCCGGGTCGAACGTCAGGACCACCTGCCGCGGCGCGACGCGCCGCAGCTCGGCGATGCCGGCCGCGACGTCGGACCAGTGATGGATCGTCAGGATCGCGAGCGCCACGTCGAACGCCCCGTCGTCGAAGGGCAGCGATTCCGCAGCCGCCTGGATGCACGGCGCCGCGCCCGGCGGCCTCTGCGCGATCATCGTCGCGGATGGCTCGACGGCGACGATGGTGCCCGCCGGTTCGTACGAGCCTGTCCCGGCCCCGACGTTGACCACCGTGGCGCCTGCGCCGATCGCCCGTTCGACCTGGCGGGCGATGCGAGGATCGGGCCGGCGCACCTCCGCGTACCCGCGTCCGATGTGGTCGTACCGCGCCACGACGTCAGCCGACGGCGTAGCCCGCCACGGCGGCGAAGTGCGCGGCCGCCGCCGCGATCACCAGCAGGTGGAACAGCTCGTGGTAGCCGAACACCGCGGGCCTGGGGTCGGGGCGGCGGAGCGCGTACACGACTGCGCCCGTGCTGTAGAGAACCCCGCCGACGACGACCAGGACCACCGCGCCGACGCCGGCGTTGGCGAGCATCTGGGGCATGCCGGCGACCGCGACCCAGCCCAGCGCGAGGTAGACGCCTGCCGTGACCCATCGCGGCGCGTCGGGCCACAGCAGGCTGAGCACGACCCCGCCGAGCGCCCCTGTCCAGACGATGACGAGGATCGCGGTGCCGAGGTCGCCGGTGAACACGAGCAGGCCGAATGGCGTGTACGTGCCGGCGACGAGCAGGAAGATCATGGCGTGGTCCAGCCGGCGCATCCACCGTCGCGCCCGGGGGGCCCAGGTCACCTGGTGGTAGAGCGCGCTCGTACCGAACAGGCCGGCGAGCGTGACCGCGTAGATGCCGGCCGCGAGTGCGGCCCGGCCGGTGGGGGCGAGCGCGACGAGCGCGCCGCCTGCCAGCAGGGCGACGAAGAACGCATAGCCGTGCGAGACGCCTCGCAGGCGGGGCTTCATCGCCGGGTGGGTCGCAACGGCGGTGGCAGCGGCGTCAGGAGCGACTCGATCTCGGCGCGGCGCGGTTCGTACCAGGGCGGCAGGATGACCTTCGTCCCGAGCTCCTCGAGCGGCAGGTCGCGGGTGAACCCCGGGCCCTCGTCGGCGATCTCGTACAGCACGCCGCTGGGCTCGCGGAAGTAGATGGAGCGGAAGTAGTGCCGGTCGACGATGCCGGAGGTCCGCACGCCGGAGCCCTCGACCCGCTCGAGCCAGCCGGTGTGGTCCTCGACCGTCGAGAACCACGCGACGTGGTGGACGGTGCCGGCACCCTGCACACCGTGCGACATCGGGGGCGGGTCGAGCGCGATCCATCCGCCGCGGCGCCCGCCGCGAACCTCCCAGGTGTCCTCGCCGAGGCTCGTCGCTCCCAGGAGCTCCTGCAGCATGCGCCCGCTGTCGGCCGGACGGGGGCTGTACGCACGGACGCCGTCGAAGCCCTGGAGCGCCATCTCGGCCGGGATCTCGTCGTTGTCTGCGACCAGTGGCTCGTCCGGGACGTTCGCGATCACGATCTCGTGGTCGAGGCCCTCGGGGTCGGCGAACCGCACGCTGCCGCCCGGTTCCGTCCAGACGGCGAGGTCCTCGGCCTCGGCCCGGGCGGCCCAGAACTGCAGTGCCTCACGGGAGGCGACGCGCCACACGACGCGGTGCACCATGCCCGGGCCGGCCTGGCCGCGGCGCGCGCCGGGGTACTCGAAGAACGTGATGTCGGCGCCCGGGGAGCCGAGCTCGTCGCTGTAGAACAGGTGGTAGACGGTCGGCTCGTCCTGGTTGACGCTCTTCGCCACCAGGCGCAGGCCGAGCACGCGGGTGTAGAAGTCGACGTTCTGGCGGGCATCGCCGGTGATCGCCGTGACGTGGTGAATTCCCTCGAGTTGCATGACCCTTGCAGGGTATCGGCTCAGCCGGAGAGGCCCGCCGCGGCCAGGGCGGCGAGCGCGCACGCCTCGTCTTCGGAGGAGAGCGCACCCGAGATGCCGAACGCGCCGACCTGGACGCCGTCGGCGAGGATCGGCACGCCGCCGGCGAAGACGATCATCCGCCCGCCGAGCGTGGTCGGGAAGCCGTAGTCGCCGTTGCCGGGAAGGCTCGGCTCGGCCATCTCGCCGGTGCGCGTGCTCCACAGGGCGGCGGTGTAGGCCTTGTCGACCGCGATCGGCAGTGCCCCGAGTGGCGCGCCGTCCATGCGGCAGGAGGCGACGGCATGGCCGGCCCGATCCGTCACGCAGCCCGCCATCTTCAGTCCCATCCGGTCGGCTTCGGCGCGCATGTGCGCCAGTACCTCGAGCGCCAGATCGACGCCGATGTCGTCTCCGTTCACCAGTCCTCGCATCGTCCCTCCCGGGTTCAGAACGTGATGACCCCGCGGGCGAGCACGCCGCGCTGGAGGTCGTCGTAGGCCTCGTTGATCTCGTCGAGCCGGTACGTGCGCGTGATCAACCGGTCGAGGTCGAGCGTGCCGAGCCGGTAGAGGTCGAGCAGCCGCGGCATGTCCACCCGTGGCCGGCTCGAGCCCATGAACGAGCCCTTCAGCGTCTTCTCCTCGAGCGCCATTTCGAACGGGCTGATCCCGCCCAGCTCGCCTTCGGGCGCGAGCCCGATCTGCACGGCAGTGCCGCCGGTGCGGATGCAGGCGAAGATCTGCTCCATGGTGCGGCCGCTGCCGTACGCGTCGAAGGCGTAGTGGGCGCCGCCGCCGGTGATGTCGCGAATCCGCGCGACCGGGTCGGCCGTGCGGGCGTCCACGACGTCGGTCGCGCCGAAGTCGCGTGCGAAGCCGAGATGGCGCTCGTCCACGTCCACCGCGACGATCCGCCGCGCGCCGAGCATGCGCGAGGCCTGGATCACGTTCAGGCCGATGCCGCCGCAGCCGATCACCGCGACGTCGCACCCGACCTCGATCCTGGCCGTGTTCATCACCGCGCCGAAACCCGTGATCACCGCGCAGCCGATCAGCGCTGCCCGATCGGCGGGCACGTCCCCGCCGCAGACCAGCAGTTGCTCCTCCGGCAGGACAGCCTTCTCGGCGAAGCACGAGATGCGCCCGTAATGGTGGATCGTCGCGCCGTCTGCCGTGTGCAGCCGGGTGGTGCCGTCGAACAGGGTGCCGTCGGGGTTGGTGCGCCCGTTGCACAGCATCGGCCGGCCCACCGTGCAGTACTCGCAACGACCGCAGTTGGGCCGGAGGATGAAGACGCAGCGATCACCGGGCGCGACGGTCGTGACCCCGTCCCCGATCTGCTCGACGGTGCCGCAGCCCTCGTGCCCGAGCACGACGGGGAGCGGCGTCGAGGCGTGCCCGAGCATCCAGTGCAGGTCGGAGTGGCAGACGCCGGCCGCCTCCATGCGTACGAGCACCTCACCCGATCGCGGCTCGTCGATGTGGATCTCCTCGACGGAGAGCGGCCTCTTCGGCTCGTACATCACGGCGGCCCGGATACGCACGCGGCGATCATGCCACAGGGCGTGCCGCGGTCGCGGATACTTCGCCCATGGCTTCCACCGACACCACCGCGCTCCGCGCCCGCCACGAGGCGGGAGGCACCCCGGTCCTCGACGGCTGGGGTGCAAACTCCGAGTACGGCGTGCTGCGCGACGTGCTGCTCGGCTCGGCCGAGTCGTTTCGCTGGCTCGGCGCCGAGAACGCCCAGTACTCCGCGCTCGTTCGCGACACGATCCGGAAGGGCCGCGTCTTCGATCGCGATCTCGCCCTGCGGCAGTACGCCGAGATGGTCGATGCGTACCGGCAGGCCGGCGTCTCGGCGCACTTCCTCGAGCCGCGCGACGAGCTCCCGTACGGCGTGTACGCGCGCGACTCCTCGTTCATGACGCCGTTCGGAGCGGTGATCTGCCAGATGGCCAACCCCCGGCGCCGCGGCGAGTACGCCACCACGCTGCGGTTCTACCTCGAGCAGGGCATCCCGATCTACGACCTCGTCAACGCCGGCAACTTCGAGGGCGGCGATTTCAACATGATCGAGCCCGGGTGCGCCCTGATCGGTTACACCGACGGGCGTTCCGAGGAGATAGCCGCGCAGCAGGTCGCCGGCTGGATGCGCGCCGAGGGCTTCGAGATCAAGTTCGCGCCGATCGACGAGTTCTACGTGCACATCGACCTGATGGTCTGCATGCTGGCGCCGAAGTGCGCGGCGGTCTGCCTCGACACCACCGAGGACGACGTCGTCGCATGGCTGCGAGCGCGGCAGATCGAGATCGTGCCGGTCGACTTCCGCGACACCATGGGTCTCGGGTGCAACGTCGTGGCGCTCGGCGACGACCGGGTGCTCTCGGTCGCCCAGTCGCCGGCCCTGAACGCGAAGCTGCGGGCCATGGGCTTCACGGTCTACGACCCCGACATGAGCCAGTTCCTCTGGGCCGGTGGCGGCGTGCACTGCATGGCGCAGTCGCTCCGGCGCGACCCTGTTTGAGGTTCTTCCGGCGTCCACCGATCGGGTGATATTTCAAGCTGGGTCATAAGATCAGCGCAAGTTTGCACCGAATTCATTGTCTTAGTGACCAGATGGTCATCGAGAGGATGGAGGTGCGGATGGCGAGGCATGAGAAGGACGCTGATCTCGGGCGCAGCGGCGGTGGTGGCGCTCGCCATACCGGCCGTGGCGGAGGCGAAGACGCCCACGTGCCACGGGCACCGGGCGACGATCGTGGGCACGAACCACGCCGACCACCTCAAGGGCACGCCGGGCCGCGACGTCATCGTCGGCCTCGGCGGCAACGACGTCATCTCCGGCCTCGGCGGCAACGACATCGTCTGCGGTGGTGCCGGCAACGACCGCATCAGCGGCGGCAAGGGCCACGACCTGCTCGACGGCCAGGCCGGCAGCGACACCATCGCCGGCGGCGCGGGCAATGACGAGGAGCTCGGCGGAGCCGGCAACGACACCATGGACGGCAACGCAGGCAACGACACCATGGACGGCCAGGATGGCGCCGACACCATGAACGGCGGCGCCGGCGACGACCGGATGGACGGCAGCGCCGGGAACGACGACATGAACGGCGGAGCCGGTGACGACGTCGAGAACGGCGGGGCCGGCGACGACGCCCTCAACGGCGACGACGGCGAGGACACCCTCAACGGCGACGACGGCACCGACACCGAGGACGGCTCGCCCGATTCCGGGGACGCACCGACGTCGCACTGAACCTGGGATCATCACTCCACAGCAAGATCACCCGAGGCGGGGGGCGGCAGACGGCCCCCCGCCTCTTCCGTTTTCGCGGCTCGCGTCGGCTACCCCTTTCGAGTGATCTTTGCAACAACCGCGCAAGCTCGAGGCGCCCCGGCGGTCTACAGCTATGGAACCCAGGGATGCCCTTCCCGACGCGAGGCGGGGGTCGTGTGAGGCACGCGACCCCCGCCTTTCGCGTCCTAGGCCTCGACGTCGACGACGACGTCGGCAGCGGCGACCAGCACCGGGTCATGGGTGGCCACGACGATCGCCTGGCCAGCCCGGGCCCGGGCGACGAGGAGTCGTGCCAGGCGCTCGGCGTTGCCCTCGTCGAGCTGGGAGGTCGGTTCGTCCAGCAGGACGACCGGCGTGGCCGGGCCGAGGGCGCGGGCGACGGCCACTCGCTGGCGCTCGCCACCCGACAGCGTGCCGACCTCGCGTCCCGCCAGCTCGCCCAGACCGACGCCGGCCACCTCGCCAGCGGGATCGCCGTGGGTGCCGCGCAGGGCGAGAGCAGCGGCGACGTTGCCCGCCGCGTCGAGCGCCTCGGCCAGGCCGCCGCCCTGGCCGGCCAGCGCGATGCGATGCCGTCGGGCCTCGGCCCGGGCCGTGCGCGACCCGCCGACCGCCGCGCCGGCGACCGTCACCTCGCCGGCCTGGGGCCGCTCGAGTCCCGCGAGCAGGCGGAGGATCGTCGTCTTGCCCGACCCCGACCGGCCGCGAAGCACGGTCATCTGCCCGGCTCGCGCCTCCAGGTCGAAGCCGTCGAGCACGCGCGTCGGCCCGTAACCGTGGACCACGCCCGCGAGCCGGGCGACCACCGGCCCGGGCGTCGCGCGCGCCTCGGCCGGCTTCGCTTCGAGGACCGGTTCGCCGTCACCGCGCAGCACCAGTTCGCCGTCCGACCGCACGACCTCGGCCCGCTGACCCACCCCGGCCGCTCGCCGGGCTGCCTCCGGCAGGCGCACCCAGCCGCGGTCGTCGACGACGAGTCGTTCGTGGCCGTCGCGGGCGCGCTCCTCGCTGACGCGGCCGTCACGGATCGAGAGCACCCGGTCGACGATCCTGGCCGCGCGCACGTCGTGACTCACCACCACCAGCGTGGCACCGAAGTCGGCGGCGAGGGCCGCGAGCAGGTCATAGACGTCGTCCGCGGAGCGGGCGTCGAGCTCGCCCGTCGGCTCGTCGGCCAGGAGCAGGCGCGGGCCATGGGCGATGGCTGCGGCGATGGCGGCTCGCTGCGACTGGCCGCCGGAGAGCTCGGTCGGCCGCCGGTGCGCGAGTCCCTCGATGCCCAGGCGCTCGAGCAGCGCCGTCGCCCGCCGCGTACGCTCGGCACGCGAGACACCCAGCAGCGAGAGCTGTAGCGAGACATTTGCCAGCACGTCGAGCTCGGGCCGCAGGGCACGCAGCGCATGCTGGTCGATGGTCGCCAGCGAGCGCCGGCGCAGTGCGGCCCGGCTGGTGGCCGATGCGGTCGCCATCTCGACCCCGAGCACCGTCGCGCTGCCCGCACTGGGCACGAGCCAGCCGCCGAGAACGCGCAGCAGGCTCGTCTTGCCCGAGCCGCTGG
Organism: uncultured Actinomycetes bacterium; assembly: GCA_963779685.1. Lineage (GTDB taxonomy): Bacteria > Actinomycetota > Thermoleophilia > Gaiellales > F1-60-MAGs149 > CAVZZG01. The sequence continues at coordinate 1,522,925 of CAVZZG010000003.1, read as the reverse complement.
GGCCGTGGATCAGCACGCGCTCTCCGTCGCCGACGCTCATCGTGAGCCCGCGGACGGCCGCGACGTCGTGCTCGGCGCCGCGGTGGATGCAGAAGAGGTCGCGGACGTCGATCAAGGCGTCGCCGCCTCGGGTCGGCGCGGGTCGGCTTCGCGGAAGGCGGCGGCCGCGGTCACGGCCGCCGCGATGCAGCCGCCGAGCAGCACGGCCAGCGCGCCGGCGACACCGAGTCCGGTGCCGGCGGTATCGAGGAGCGGCGGCACCGTCTCGGTCGCCGCTGCGCTCACCGCCACGAGATCGGCAACGGCCCTCGCCAGGATGGCGCCCGCCAGGGCCCCGACCGGCACGGCCACGAGCAGCGGCGCGACGGCACGCACGACCAGCAGGCGCCGGAGGCCGGCCGGCGTGGCGCCGTCGGCTTCCAGCGCCAGCAACTCGCCCTCGGCGTCGCGGCGATCGCCGACCACCCCGATCGCCACGGCCAGGGCGGCCAGGGTCAGGGCCACGACCGATGCGAGCGCGAGGAGCGCGAGCACGCCGCGGGCCAGGGGGTCGGCCTCCAGCACCGCCTGCCGGTCGAGCCGGAAGTCGGACGCGAGCACTGCATACGGATCGCGGGCGAGGCTGCTCTCGAGGTGGCGGGCACCGGCGTCGTCGGCGGCCTTCAGCCACAGCTCGTCGGGAATGCCCGAGCCGGGCGCGGCAGCATCGAGGGCGGTCTGCAGGGTGCGGCGGTCCAGGATCACGAAGCGATCGCCGACGGTCGGGAACCTGCGGGCCGTCCCGCGGACCGCGATCGGCACGACCGCCGGGCCGACGGCGACCATCACGACGCCGCCGCGGGCTGCGGCGGCCGTGGCGGCGTCCACGATCCCCGGCAGCGCAACGCCGTCGGTGGGTTGCGGCACGTGCACCGAGAAGGTGCGGCCCTCGGGGCGGAACTGGACCGTCACCGAGTTCGCCGAGGCCTTCGCGCCGTCGCCGGTCATCGACGCCCAGGGCATGGCCATCGACCCGCCCGGCACGGCCGTGACGCCGGTGATCGACACCCGGGTGAGATCGTGCGCGGCGGCACTGTTGCCCTCGCCCTCGTGATGCTGGATGCGCTCCCCCTGGTAGGGCGGCTGGCGGATCGTGAAACCCGCGATGCCGATCGCGCCGGCCGGCACGGCTGCGGTCAGTCCGTGAGGACCCGCCTCCGTCTCGACCACCTGGACGGCGCCATCCGCCGCTCGCACCACCACGCCGATCTGGACCGCGTCGGCGTTGCCGGTTGTCGTCAGCCGGATCTGGCCGGCCTGCGGTGGCAGGGCGACGGACCTGGTCCCGCCGCCCGTCCCGATGCGCCGCGCGATCTCCTGCGCGCCGATGGGCGCGTAGTCCGACCGGTACCGGCTCATATGCGTGAGCGCCGGCGCATCCACGCCCAGCAACTCGACCGGTGCGCTGGAGGCGTCGGGGGAACGCACGACGCCGGCCCGGCGGAGCACCTGCGCCACGGCCCCGCCCGGGACGAGCGCAGCGAACCGGGCATCGTTGCCGACGTTGCGCGGGAGCACGAGTGAGGGGCCGACCGACAGGGTGGCGTCGAACGGCACGGCGAACGCCGCCTGGTCGACGGCCCCCTGGGTGAGGGTCGCGCGGTACGCGGCGGCGAAGACGGCGAGCGCGACCGCAGCGCTGCAGAAGCCGGCCGTGGCCAGAGGGCGGGCCGGCCGCCGCAGGGCGTCGGCCAGCGCGATCCGCGCCAGCGGGGCGCGTGCGGGCGCCACGGCCGTGAACAGCCGTAGGGCAAGGGGTACGAGCCGACCGGTGATGATGGCCGCGGCGGCAACCGCGCACACCGGCAGGGCGGCGAGCAGCGGGTCGGTGCCGCGCGCGAGCGTCGCGCTGGTCGTGGTGCCGCGACTCGCCGCGAGGACTGTCGCGGCGATCAGCGCGAGCGCCACCAGGTCGGCGCGCCCGCCGTGCCGGGCCCGCAACACCCACCCGGCGATCGCCCAGGATGCCAGCACGACCGCCAGGACCGCCGCGGGCCCGCTTCCGTCGATCGCCGCGCGCGCGGTCGCTCCGGACGGGAGCCCTGCGGAATCCGCTGCGATGGCGACGGCGAGTGCGGCCGCGGCCAGTCCCCCGGCTGTCCCCGCCGCCACCGGCCACGCCGAATCCGCAGCCGTGAACAGCGCAGTCGCGCGGCGGGTCGCTCCGCGGTGCTCGAGGACCCGGACGGCGGCCGCGTGATCGCGGCGCAGGCCGAGGGCCGCCACGGCGACGAAGACGAGCATCAGCGCGGCGACCTCCCCGCCGACGACGAGCAGCCGCCGGCTTGCGACCCGGGCCCGCGCGGCCGTCGCCCGCAACGTGTCGGCCGGCAGTTCGAGCTTGGTGCTGCGGAGCGAGAGCCGGTCGGACAGGGCGCTGGCGCGGGCGAGGTACCCGGCGAGGGTGGCGATGCGGAGGTCAGCCGGGACCGGGACGGACAGCGCGTAGCTGCGGGGGAAGACGCTCAGCGCCGTGAGTTCCTGCACGCCGGCCACGCTCGGCGCCACGAGCAGGGGCGTGCCCGGCACGGGTGCGAACGATCCGGCGAGCACGGCCGGGTCGGTGATCACGCCCTGGCCGACGATCGTCAGGCCGAGCGACCGGTCGAGTGCAGGTGGGCTGCCGGCGCCGACGTAGAGCACCTCGCAGCCGACGGCGTTGCACCGGGATGGTGCTCGACCGCTGGTGACGCGCGCCATCCCGGCGAGGCCGTCCAGCGCGGCGAGCCGGAAGATCACGCCGTGCCTGTCGGCGAGGTCGGCGAACGCGACCTGCTGGCGAGCCGGGCCCTGGCCGAGCGCCTCGGTCGCCGTCCGCGCCTCCCGCTCGGCCGCCGCCAGCTCCTCCGGGCTCGTGGCCTGCCGGGGAATGATCGCGTTGACGACGCGCTGGCCGACCGGCAGGTCGCGGATCGCCGCCCGCAGCGCGCGATCGCCGGCGATCACCCGCTCCGCCGAGGCGAACGCCATCGCGCCGACCGCGATCGCGACGCCCAGCGCCGTCAGCAGGCCACGGGCGGGCCGGTGCCTGATGCGAGCCAACGCGAACCGGAGTACCGCTCCCACGGCGCGCAGTGTAGGCTCGCGCGCCTTCCGGGGGTCGATCTGCGGTTTTCGCGGCACGGCACCGCACGTCGCATCGCACATGGCGTGCGTTGCCCGTCGCGCGGCGCGCGTCGCCGGGTTGCCGCTCCGGGCGGTGCCGGGCCAGCTGGCCTGTCACGGCGTCACGGAAGGTGCGCGGTCCGCGCCGTGCGAAGTGGCGTGCCGTGCTGTGAAACACGCGAGGGAGGTCGGCGTGCGCCCCGCGTGACCGGGCGCGCGACGGGCGTGCGCGGTTCGCGGTGAAGGCCGGCGTGCGTCACGGCTGGGCGGTCACGGAAGGCGCGCGGATCGCGCCGTGCGAAGTGGCGTGCCGTGCCGCGAAAACCGCAGTCAGGCCGCGTCGGACATCTCGCCGTCCGCCGGCGGTTCGTGCGCGGGGGCGGCGGTGGGGTCGTCATCGGTGCCGGGGATGCCGGCGAACTGGGCGACGGCCCGGGCTGCGGTGAGCGGCTCGAGGAACTCGCAGCCGACGCTGGACGAGCGCGCGTGGACGACGCGGGCGCGGATGTCGCGGGCGAGCGTCTCGCCGTCGGACGAGATGATGTCCAGGATCAGCTGGGCGTCCTCGACCATGCTCACGGCCTCGAGGCTGATGCCACCGAGCCCGATGTCGCGGATGGGTGCCAGCCCGACCGTTGCACCGCCGTCGAAGCGGACGCGAGCCTGCAGTGACCCATCGGGCCTGGCGCGGCGCAGGAACCGGCCGCTCAGCGGCACCCGGGGTCCGGCCTCGAGCCAGAGGCGGTCCTCGCTACCGTGCGCGACCGCGCGGGTCGTCATGCCCCGATGTGCGCCCGTCAGCCAGGCGATCTCGAGGCGGTCTCCCTCGCCGACCGCGCACTGGGTTGGAAGCGAGACGACGAGAACGTCGCCGTGCTCCTCCAGGACCGAGACGAGCTCCTCGGCCCCTTCGTGCGTACGGATCGCAAGGGCATCGTAAACGCGGCCGACCACGGTGGGGTTATCGACCGGCGGCCATTTCGGCTTGAGGCAAACGTCGCCTACACTCGCGGCCACCATGGAGACCACACACCGCCAGATCGATCCCGCCGACCACGTGCGGAGTGCCTCACGCTACAGCCAGGCGATCGAAACGGCGCCCGGCCTGCGGTACCTGCACCTCTCGGGCCAGGTCGGCCTCGCGCCCGACGGCACGCTCGCAGGCACGTCCCGCGGCCAGCACGAGCAGTGCTTTGCCAACGTCCTGCGGCTGCTGGCCGCGTCGGGCATGGGCCGCGAGCACCTCGTGCGCCTCAACGCGTACCTGGTCGGCACCGAACAGGTCGCGCTGTACCGGGAGGTTCGCGACGAGGTGCTGGGTGACGCCCGGCCCGCGAGCACCGTGGTGCTGGTGGCGGGACTCGCCCGACCCGAGTGGCTGGTCGAGATCGAAGCGGTGGCGGCGTCGTGAGCTGGCTCGCCACGCCGTCCGGGAAGCCGCGGGCCCGGGCGCTCGGCATCCCCTTCGACGGCACGCCCGGCCCCTTGAACGCGATCACCGACGTCCCCGGCGTCGAGGTCGGGTACGCGACGCTCATCGAGGGCGAGCGCGTCCGCACCGGCGTGACGGCGATCCACCCGCGCGGGCACGAGCATCCGGTCGACCCCTACGTCGCCGCCGTCTTCTCGCAGAACGGCAATGGCGAGATGACCGGCTGGGCCTGGATCGAGGAGTCGGGCCAGTCGTCGCTGCCGATCACGATCACCAACACGCGCGCCGTCGGCATCGCCCACGAGGCGACGGTGACGTGGGTGCTCGACCGCCACCCCCGGTACCGGGGCCTGTGGTTCCTGCCGGTCGCCGCCGAGACGTTCGACGGGTATCTCAACGACATCAACGGGCGCCACGTCACCGCGGACATCGTGCACCAGGCGCTCGACGCAGCCTCGACCGGGCCGATCGAGGAGGGCTCCGTCGGCGGCGGTACCGGCATGAACCTCTACCAGTTCAAGGGCGGCAACGGCACCGCGTCGCGCCAGGTGCCCTTCGGCGGCCAGACGTACACCGTCGGCGTCTTCATGCAGTGCAACTTCGGCGGGCGCGAGGAACTCGTGATCGCGGGCACGCCGGTCGGCCGCATGCTCGCCGACGACAACCCGATGGAGGCCTTCGACTGGGGCGTCCCCAGCGGTGGCGGCTCGGTGATCGGCATACTCGCCACCGACGCGCCGATGCTGGCGCCGCAGCTGAAGGCGCTGGCGCGGAGGTTCTCGCTCGGGATCGGGCGCACGGGCACCACCGGCAGCCACTTCTCGGGCGACCTCTTCCTCGCTTTCTCCACGGCGAACCCGGGGGCACTCGGTGTCGGCATGGCGACGGGTGAGCCCGACGCCGGCGAGATCTCGCGGCTCGAGTTCATCCAGTGGCAGCGGATGGACCCGTTCTTCGCCGCGGCCGTCGCGGCCACGGAGGAAGCCGTCGTCAACGCCCTGGTGGCCAACGAGACCATGTACGGGCGCGACGGCAACCGCACCCCGGCGCTCCCGCGCGACCGGCTCGCAACGCTGCTCGCGGAGCGCGGGATCAAGCCGTCGTAGCGCTCAGTTCAGCTCCCTGAGCTCGTGCTTGCGGACCTTGCCGGTCGAGGTCTTGGGGAGCTCCGCCACGAACACGACCTGGTCGGGCGCCTTGTAGTGGGCGATCCGCTCCCGGCAGAAGCCGATCAGCTCCTGCTCGGTCGCCTCGCCGCCGTCCGCCAGGACCACGAACGCCCTCGGGCGCTCGCCCCAGTACTCGTGCGGTACCCCGACGACGGCCGCCTCGAGCACGGCCGGATGTGCGGCGAGCGCCTGCTCCACCTCGATCGTCGAGATGTTCTCTCCGCCCGAGATGATCACGTTCCTTGAAGCGGTCGCGCACCTCCATGTACCCGCCGGGGTGCACCACCGCCGCGTCGCCGGAGTGGAACCAGCCACCGCGAAAGGCCGCAGCGGTCGCCGCATCATCATGCAGGTACCCGGCCATCACGGTGTTGCCGCGCATGACGACCTCGCCCATGGTGACGCCGTCGGGCGGCACGTCGCCCATGTCGCCGTCGACCACACGCACCTCGCCCGACATGGCGTGGCTGACGCCCTGCCTGGCCTTCCGCGCGTGGCGGACGTCGGGCGGATCGTCGTCCCACTCCTCGCGCCACGAGCAGAGGGTGCTCGGCCCGTAGGTCTCGGTGAGGCCGAACATGTGGACGACGCGAACGCCGAGCTCCTCGAAACGGGCGATGATGGTGGGCGTCGGCGGAGCGCCCCCGGTCGTGATCGTGACGGGCCAGTCGACGGGCTTCGCGTCGGCGTGCGCCGCCAGCGCGATCAGCACGGTCGGCGCGCCGCACAGGTGCGTGATCCGCTGCTCGTGAAGCAGGCGCCAGGCCTCGCCCGGGTCGAACCGCGGCAGCAGCACGTGGCGCGCACCCACGGCGGTGACCGCCCAGGGGTGGCACCAGCCGTTGCAATGGAACATCGGCAGCGTCCAGAGGTATCGCGCATCGACGTCCAGTGCCGTCTCGAGCGCCACGCCGGTCGCGTTCAGGAACGCGCCCCGGTGCGTGTACACGACGCCTTTCGGGCTCCCGGTCGTCCCGCTCGTGTAGTTGAGCGCCAGCGGCGCCTCTTCGTCCGTGGGCGCGCGGACCCCGTCGGGCGAGCCGGCGGCCGTGAGCGCCTCGTAGGCCTCGCCCAGCTCGATGACGCGGACGCCCGGGGCCACCGCGGCGACCATTGCCCGCAGCTCGGGGTCGAGTATCAGCAGGCGCGCCCGTGAGTGCCCCACGATCGCGGCCACCTCGGCCGGCGCGAGCCGGGTGTTGATCGCGCAGAGCAGGGCCCCGGCGCCGGGAATGCCGAAGTGGGCCTCCAGCAGCTCGAGGCGGTTCAGGGACAGCACGGCCACCGGCTCGCCCGGCTCGATACCCGCACCGCGGATCGCGCTCGCCAGGCGGCCCGCCCGTTCGCCCAGCTCGCCGTAGCTCACCGTCCTGTCGCCGTCCACGGCCGCGATGCGGTCGCAGTACACGCGCGCCGAGCGCCGGAGGAAGGAGAGAGGGGTCAGCTCCTCGCGCATGCGTCCGGCATTATGCGGCCCCATGGAGCCGCATCGCCGATCGCCGTGGTCGTCCGACGATCACGAGCTGTTCCGCGAGACCGTGCGGGCCTGGGTCCGCGACGAGCTGATGCCGCACGAGGAGCGCTGGAGCGAGCGCGGCCACATCGATCCCGAGGTCTGGCTCCGGGCCGGCGAGCTCGGCGTGCTGTGCACCGACGTGCCCGCCGAGCTGGGCGGGGGCGGGGCGGACTTCGGCTTCGAGGCCGTCGTGTACGAGGAGCTGCTGGGCGCCGGGTTCTCGTGCTTCGGCAAGGCGGTGCACGAGATCGCCGCGCACTACCTCGTCGAGTACGGCGCCTCCGAGCTCCGCGCCAGGCTGCTGCCGCGCCTGGCCCGAGGCGAGCTGGTGGGGGCCATCGCGATGTCGGAGCCGGGTGCGGGCTCCGACCTCCGTGGCATCACCGCCGGCGCCGTCCGCGACGGCGATCACTACGTCGTCAACGGCTCCAAGACGTTCATCACCAACGGCCTGCTCGCGAACCTGGTCGTGACGGTCGTCCGCACCGACCCCGAGGCGGGATCGCGGGGCTTCACGCTGCTCGCTATCGAGACCGACGGCCTCGCCGGGTTCCGCCGGGGCAGCCTGCTGAAGAAGATCGGCCAGAAGGCGCAGGACACCTGCGAACTCTTCTTCGACGACTGCCGCGTGCCCGTTGCGTGCTCGCTCGGCGAGGGCGACGGCCTGCACCAGCTCATGGCCCAGCTCCCCTACGAGCGCACGATCGTCGCCATCACCGCGGTCGCGGCGATCGAGCGGGCGGTCGCCGACACGGTGGCGTACACCAAGGATCGCCAGGCGTTCGGGAAGTCCCTGTTCGAGCTTCAGAACACCCGTTTCCGGCTGGCGGAGGCGAAGACCATCGCGACCATCGGGCGGGTCTTCACCGACCACTGCGTCGGCCGGGTGATCGACGGCACGATCGACACCGAGACCGCCTCGATGGCCAAGTGGTGGCTCACCGACCAGCAGTCGAAGGTCATCGACGAGTGCCTGCAGCTGTTCGGCGGCTACGGGTACATGCTGGAGTACCCGATCGCACGGGCGTTCGTCGACGCCCGCGTGCAGTCGATCTACGCGGGCTCGAACGAGATCATGAAGGAGATCATCGCCCGGTCGCTGTAGCCGGCGCGCCGGCGCGGTTCCCTAGGCCCGATGGCAGATCTCGCCGTCCACGACGGTGAGCACGACGGGCAGCTCGAGCAGCCGGTCGGCATCGAGGTCGACCGGGTCCTCCGCGAACGCCGTCAGGTCGCCGCGGTAGCCGGCGCGCACCATGCCGGAGAGGTGCGCCTCGCCGATCACACGGCTCGGCGCAGTCGTGTAGCCGTGGAGCGCCTCGAGCCCCGTCAGCGCCTGGCCGGCGAGGTACGGCAACTGCCCGGGGTCGCCGGGAGCGCGCCGCAGGCGGGCCCAGCCCATGCCGCGCCGGGGGTCGTACCGCGCCACGGGCCAGTCCGAGCCGAGCGGAAGGATCGCGCCGCTGTCGACCAGGTCGCGGGCGCGGAACGCGCGGGCGCAGCGTTCGGGACCCAGCGTCTGCGACCAGGGGTCGGTCTGGTCGCCCGAGTTGTTCTCCATGTGGAGGATCTGCATCGATGCGGCCACATCCTCCGCTGCGAACCGCGGCACGTCGGCGTCCTGCAGGGTCTCGATGTGCTCGATGCGGTGCCGTCCCGTCGGTGGGGGGCCGGCGTTCCGGTACGCGTCGAGGGCGGCGCGGACGGCGCGGTCGCCGACCGCGTGCGTGGCGACCTGGAAGCCGGCCCGGGCGAAGCGGGCGACGATCTCGGCGTACCTGGCCTCCGTCGGCCAGAAGGGCCGCGTGCTGCCGCCGCGCGTGTCCGGTTCGCAGAGCCAGCTAGTGCCGGATTCGACCACGCCGTCGATGAAGAACTTGGCGATGCCGCCGCGCCACCGCAAGCCACGTTCGTCGCGCAGCCGCAGGTGCTCGTCGACCTCGTCGTCGGTGACGCCTGGCGGCTGGTGGAGCGGCACCCAGAGCCGCATCTTCAGGTCGCCACGCGCCTCGAGCTCGCGGATCTCGTCGAACAGGCCCGGGCGGCCGAGCATGACGCAGGCGCCGGTCAGCCCGGCCTCGTTCATACGTGCCAGGGTCGCCCGGTACAGGACCAGGCGCTCCGCCGCGCTCGGCTCGGGGATCACCCGCTCGACGAGCCCGGCGGCGGACTCCCGCAACTCGCCGGTCGGCCGCCCGTCGAGGCACACGACCTCGGCCGTGTCGGCGAACGTGCGCGGTCCGTCGACGCCGGCCAGCGCCAGCGCCGCGGGCGTGGCCAGCGCGGTGTGGAAGTCGAAGAACTGGAGGTACGTCGGCGCGCCCTGGACAGCATCGAGGATCGCCGCGCCGTGGATACCCGTGCCGGCGAAGGCCTCGTAGGCCAGCGCGTAGCCCCGCACCCACTCGCCGTCGCCGCAGCGCCGGCGCTCGGCCGCCAGCGCACTTCGCACCTCGTCCAGCGTCCGCAGGCCGGTGAGGTCGGCACCTACGGCCTCCAGTGAGCCGTTGAACGGGTGGGAGTGACTGTCGATGAGACCGGGCACGACCGCCGCGCCGCCGAGGTCGACGATCTCGGTGCGGGCGTCGCAGGTCTGGCGGACCTCGGCGTCGCTGCCGACGGCGATGATCGTCCCGGCGCGGATCGCGACCGCGCTTGCGGCCGGCAGTTCGGGATCGAGCGTCCGGATACGTGCGCCGAGGACGGCGAGATTCGCGCAGGAGCGTCGCGTCACGGTGAGGACTCTACCGCGGGTACGATCTGCGGCATGGCTCTGTACGACGGCGTCTCCGGCCTTCCGCTGGTGGTCGACTCGCTCCGCCTCGAGCGGCGTTCGCTCGTCGTCGCGAGCGGCTGGGAGCGCGTCACCACGACCGTCATCCTGGCCGGTGGCGGCCACGAGGGTCGCGGCGAGGACATCACGTACGAGCCGGAGTGGCACGTCGCCCTGGCGGCCGCGCCGGCTCCGCCGGTGATCGGCAGCGGGACGTTCGCCGACCTCTCGTCCCGGCTTGCCGGTGTCTCGGCCGATTTCACCCGCTGGGCGTTCGAAAGCGCCGGCCTCGACCTGGCCCTGCGCCAGGCGGGCCTGTCGCTGGGCGCCGCCATCGGGCGAACCTACGCGCCGGTGCGGTTCGCGCTTTCGACCCGCGAGGACGCCCGCACGTGGCTGGCAGCCCATCCGGGGATGGAGTTCAAACTGGACGTCGCCGAGGACTGGAGCGACGAGTACTACGCCGCGCTCGCCGCCGCCGGCGCCGTCCGCGTGCTCGACCTCAAGGCCTACTACCAGGAGGAGGTCGTCGGACCGTCCGGCGAGCGCCACTACCGGGCCTGCGTCGAGCGCTTCGGCGCCGACACGGTGATCGAGGATCCGTCCCTGGACGCCTCCCTGTGGCACGTCCTCGAGCCCGCCAGCGACCGCCTCAGCTTCGATGCGCCCATCCATCGCGTCAGCCACATCGAAGAGCTCCCCTTCCGGCCGCGGCACATGAACATCAAGCCGTCGCGGTTCGGGACGGTCTCGGAGCTGTTCGCCGCGATCGACCACTGCGACGCCAACGGCATCGCCATGTACGGCGGCGGTCAGTTCGAGCTCGGCATCGGTCGCCGGCAGGTCCAGGAGGTCGCGAGCCTGTGCTACGCCGACGCGCCCAACGACGTCGCGCCGTCCGTGTACCACGACGCGAAGCCGGGCGATCCGGATCTCCCGATGTCCCCGCTGCCCGCTCCGCCCGGGCTGCCCGGGTTCGGGGCCTGACGGTCAGGCCGCCAGCGCGCGGCGCAGGAATGCGATCGCGTTCTCCCACAGCACGGCGCCGGCCTGCTCGCCGAGTGCGGCCGCGAGCTCGGCGTAGGCCGTCTCACGCGGCGGCTCGACGGCGTCGCGCAGCGGGTCGGCCGGCATCTCCAGCGTGCGCGGCTCGGGATGGTCGCCGGCGATCGGCTCCATGAAGTCCGCGCCGCACGCCGCGACGCCGGAGCCCGCGATGGTCGCGATGTGCGTGGCGTGGCGCGCCAGCGCGCGGGCGACGTCCAGCGAGCCGGCGAAGGCGGGGATGAAGTTCAGCCCGACGACCCCGCCTCGGCCACCGATGCCCCGGATGAGCTCGTCCGAGATGTTGCGGACGCTGGGATGGATCGCGGCGGCGTTCGAGTGCGACGCGAAGATCGCCCCCGGGAAGCGCTCGACTGCCTCGGCGGAGGCGCGCGGCGCGAGGTGCGAGAGGTCGATCGCGACCCCGGCTGCGGCCATCTCGTCGAGCAGCCGGTGGCCGAGCCGCGTGAACCCCGCGCCGGCGTCCTCGAGCACGCCGTCGGCGAACGGGGTCGAGCGGTTCCAGGTCGGCCCGAGCACGCGTACCCCCAGGCGTGCGAAGGTCGCGACGAGCTCCGGCTCGCGCCCGAGCGGCTCTGCTCCCTCGATGCCGAGGATGCCGGCGATCGCCCCGGCGTCCAGCGCCTCGTCCAGTTCGGTCGCGCTCGCGACGAGGCGCAGAGCACCCTCCGACTCGTCCTCCTCGCGGCGCGCCGCGTCGATCAGTCGCATGGCGTGCCGGAGGCCGCCCTCCGGCAGGAGCATCGTCGGGGTCCAGATGGCCAGGACCTGCACCCGTACGCCGGCTTCCGTGAGGGCGCCCAGGTGCCGCCGCCGGAAGACGTCGCGCTCGCCGACGACCCTGTGGTGGGCGAGGTCGAGGAGGAGGTCGGAGTGGAGGTCGGCGATCAACGCCGGTCGCCGAGCAACGCCGCGGCGGCGAACAGGATGAACCCGACGACGACGACCAGCAGCGCGAAGGCGACCAGGGCACCGACGACGAACAGCGCGACCGAGCAGATCGCGACCAGCGCCTGGGCGAACGCGATGATCCACGACGCCTGGCGGAACGTGTAGCTCGGGATGCGCGGTGTGATGAACCAGTGGACGAGGATCGCGATCACCGCTGCCGCGAGCAGCACCGTCCGGCCCCAGTGGAACGCGAAGAGGATCGCCTCCAGCAGCGCGAGACCGCCGGCGAGCCGCAGCCGGTACCGCCGCAGCCAGGCCCCGGGACCCGTGGTCGGTCCAGGCGGTCGCCCGTCGAAGCCATCACGAGTGCCAACGACGCGGACGTCCGCCGGGTCGACCTCGATGTGCCGCACAGTCACTGCAGCGTAGCGGCTCCCGTCCAGACCGCTGCTGGGAGATCCTCGAGTGCCGCCTCCGCCTCGTCGATGCCGTGGAACAGCCCGAACACGGCCGATCCGGAGCCGCAGACGGCGGTCGCGAGCGCACCGCGATCGGCGAGTCCCTCGCGGAGCACCGCGCACGCCGGCTCGAGGTGCTCCGCGTACGGTCCCAGGTCGTTCTCGATGAGCGAGACGAGGTCGTCGATCGTCTCGGGGATGGGCACGGCCGCCTCGAGCGGGCGCGTGGCGCGGTACGTGTCGTAGACGTCTCGCGTCAGGAGCGGGCGGCCCGGGTGCGCCAGGGCGACCGCGCAACGCGGCAGGCCCGGCCGCGCCTCGAGGATGTCGCCGCGTCCCCTCGCGACCACCACCGGCGGGCCGAGGAAGAACGGCACGTCGGAGCCGATACCGGCGGCGATCGCGAACAGGGTCGGCTCGTCGGCGGGTTCCTCGACCAGCGAGTTGGCCGCGCGCAGGGCGGCCGCCGCATCCGACGAGCCGCCGCCGAGACCCGCGCCGGCCGGGATCCGCTTGGCGATACCGACGTGGAAACCCCCGCCGTGGCCGGTCGCCACCTTCAGGTCGTGCAGCGCGCGCGTCACCAGCGTGTCGCCGCCGGGCAGGTCGGGGCAGGTGACCGTCGTCCGCGCCGCGGGCGCGACCATCAGCGTGTCGCACAGGTCGAGCCGGGCCATCAGCGAGACGATCTCGTGATAACCGTCCTCCCGGCTCGCGCCGACCCGCAGTACCAGGTTCAGCTTCGCCGGGGCCGGGTGGATCGCTCCGTGCACCGGCGCGATTCTAGAGGACCTGCCGGGCGACCCGGGACGCCGCGCCACATTGGCGGCCCGCCACCAACCTGACCTCGGACGCGGTCGGGGGCCCGATGTCCGCGGCGTACGAGACCCGGGCGGGCGGTGTGGCGCGCTCGCGGCAGCGTCAGGCCGTGTCGAGCGCGGCCGCCAGTGCGGCGAACCGCGTCGGCTCGAGCGCCTCCGCGCGGATGCCCGCCGGCTCGCCGACGGCGGCGAGAGCCGTCTCGGCCGCCGAGCGCGACGCGATCCCGGCCAGCTGCAGCGAGTTGGCGAGGGTCTTGCGGCGATGTGCGAACGCGCCCTGGACGACCCGGACGATCGAGGGCCATCGAGCGGCGACGTCGGGCCAGTCCGGCCGGCGCCGGAAGGCGACCAGGGCGGAGTCGACGTTCGGCGGCGGCGCGAACACCGACCGGGAGACGCGGTGGAACCCGGTGCGCTCGGTCGCGAGCTGGATCAGTACGGACACAGCTCCGTACGCGCCGGTGCCCGGTGTGGCGAAGAACCGGTCGGCGGCCTCCCGCTGCACCATCACGCTCCAGCGCGACACGGAGGGGAGGCGTGCCAGCGACTCGGCGACGATGGGCGTCGCGACGCTGTAGGGGAGGTTCGAGACCAGGGCCGTCGGTAGCGGATCGAGGGCGGCGAGGTCGGTCTGCATCGCGTCGCCCCAGGTCACGCGCACGTTGCCGCAGCCGGCGAGTCGCGCCGTCAGCTCGGGCTCGAGGCGGCGGTCGATCTCGACCGCGTGGACGTGGCGGCACGCCTGCGCGAGGGCCACGGTCAGCACGCCGAGGCCAGGCCCGATCTCGAGCGCCACGTCGTCCGGTTGCAGCTCCGCCATCCGTATCGCCACGCGGACGATGTTCGCATCGATCAGGAAGTGCTGGCCCAGGGGTGGGCGACGCGAACTCATGGCAGCCGGGGGAACGCCCGAGCGGCGTTCGCCTCGACCACCGTGGCGAGGGACTCCTGCGACGTTCCGCGCAGCTCGGCCACGCACCGCAGCGTGTCCATCACGAACGCGGGTTCGTTGGGACGCCCGCGGTGCGGCACCGGCGCCAGGTACGGCGCATCCGTCTCCACCAGCAGCAGCGCGTCGGGTACCCGCCGGGCGGCGTCGGCGAGGGCGGTCGCGCTGGGATACGTGACGTTCCCGGCGAACGAGCAGTACCAGCCGCGTTCGACCGCCTCCTCGAGGCGCGCGACGGCGGCGAAGCAGTGCAGGATCACCGTCCCCGGCGCGTCGGCGGCCAGCATCGGGAAGCAGTCGTCGTCTGCCTCGCGGCAGTGGATCACCACCGGCAGTTCGAGCTCGCGGGCGATCGCGAGCTGTCCCCGGAACGCCGCGAGCTGCGCGTCCCGTGGCGCCCGGTCGCGAAACCAGTCCAGGCCGGTCTCGCCGATCGCGACGCAGCGGGGGTGGGCAGCGCGCCGGCGGATCTCCGCCGCGACCGCCGGGCTCCACTCGGCCGCGTGGTGCGGGTGCAGCCCGGCGGTGACGAAGACCTCCGGGTGGACGTCGGCGACGGCGGCGGCGTCCGCCATCTCGGCGGGCGACGAGCCGATCGTGATCATGCGGTCGACGCCCGCTGCGGCGGCCCGCGCTATCACCAGCGCCGGGTCGTCCCGGCAGCTCGTGACATGCGTGTGGCAGTCGATCACTGCAAGGGCTCGTCGACGCGCGGGAAGAGCGGCCCGTCGATCGAGCTGATCCGCACCGGCGGCCAGCCGGCCGGCGGTCGTCTCGCTCCAGGCGGTTCCTGCGGGGTCGGCGCCGACCGCGCGGAGGATCTGCTCGGACGCATCCGGCATGAACGACCACAGCATCACCGCGACCGTGCGGAGCCCGTCGAGCAGGGTGTAGAGCACCTCGGTCCAGCGTCTCGGCCGCCCCCGGGTCCTTGGCGAGCACCCAGGGGGCCTGGTCCTCGACCAGCCGGTTGAGCGAGCGGACGCCGTCCCATGCGGCCTGCAGCGCCTCGGTCAGCTCGAGACGGTCGAGGTGGCCGGCGAAGCGGCCGGCGCCATCGGCGAGGAGGGCCGAGGTGTCCGCATCCGGTGCGGCCGCCGGCACGCGGCCACCACGGTACTTCGCGACCATGGCGACCGTGCGCGACAGCAGGTTGCCGAGGTCGTTGGCGAGCTCGTGGTTGTAGCGGTCGTGCACGCGGTCGTACGACACGTCGCCGTCGCCGCCGAAGCGCACGTCGCGGAAGAGGTAGAAGCGCAGCGCGTCGAGGCCGTAGGCGTCGATCACGCGGAACGGGTCGAGCACGTTGCCGACGGTCTTCGACATCTTGGCGTCGCGCACGGTGAGGTACCCGTGGATCAGCAGCTGCTGCGGCGGCGCGTACCCGGCAGACAGCAGCATGGCCGGCCAGATCACGGCGTGGAACTTGAGGATGTCCTTCGCCAGCAGCTGCCAGCGGGCGGGCCAGTAGCGGTCGGTCAGATCCTCGCCGGGACGGGCGTACGTGAGCGCCGACGTGTAGTTGATGAGCGCGTCGATCCAGACGTAGATGACCTGGTCGGGCTCCCACGGCACGGGTACGCCCCACTCGATCGACGCGCGCGACAGCGAGATGTCCTGCAGCCCGCCGTCGATGAACGCGCGCGCCTCGTTGTAGCGAGCCCGCGGGAGCACGAAGTCCGGCCGGTCGTCGTAGAGCGCGATCAGCCGGTCGGTGTAGGCGGACAACCGGAAGAACCAGTTCTTCTCCTCGACCCACTCGGGCCGGGTGCCGTGCTGCGGGCAGAGGCCGTCGATCAGGTCGTCCTCGCTGTAGAACGCCTCGCAGCCGGTGCAGTAGAGGCCGGCGTAGGTGTCCTCGTAGACGTCGCCGGCTGCCTTCATCCGCTCCACGAACCGCTGGACGAACGCCTCGTGCTGCGGGTCGGAGGTGCGGATGAAGAAGTCGTTGGTGGCGTGCATGTCGGCCGCGAGCTTCCGGAACACGCCCGATACGCGGTCGCAGAACTCCTTCGGCGAGAGCCCCTCCGCGGCGGCGCTGCGGGCGACCTTCGAGCCGTGCTCGTCGGTGCCCGTGAGGAAGAAGACGTCCTCGCCGCGCTGCCGTTGGTGGCGAGCGACGACGTCGGCGGCCAGCGTCGTGTACGCGTGGCCCAGGTGGGGGTTCGCGTTGACGTAGTAGATCGGCGTCGTGAGGTAGTAGCTCACGCTCGCATGCTATCCGCCGGTTCCGCGGCTGTAGACCGAGCGCCGGGTGGCGCCGGTGAGCCGCGCGATGAGGGCGGCGGCCTCGCCATGCGCCATGCCGCCGGCGCGGAGCCCCGCGAGGGCGGCGTCGACGTCGGCGTCTGCGGCGGTGTGGGGCGCGCGGTCGAGGGCGGCCAGGACCAGCGTCACCTCGCCGTGGGGTGGTTCGGCGAAGCGCTGCGCCACCTCGGCGGCCGGGCCCCGCACGACCTCCTCGTGGAGCTTCGTCAACTCGCGGCAGACGGCGACGCGGCGCTCCGGCGCCCGGGCCGCGATCGCGGCCAGCGTCGCGGGGAGCCGATGGGGCGCCTCGAAGGCGACTACCGCGACCTGCCATGCGTCGGTCGTGTCGAGGATCGCGGCGAGCGCCTTCCCGGCGCGCGGGAGGAA
Source organism: uncultured Actinomycetes bacterium (assembly GCA_963779685.1). Lineage (GTDB taxonomy): Bacteria > Actinomycetota > Thermoleophilia > Gaiellales > F1-60-MAGs149 > CAVZZG01. The sequence continues at coordinate 1,506,070 of CAVZZG010000003.1, read as the reverse complement.
CCCGACGAACGCGAACGTGCCCGCTTCGATGCCGGCGATCGCGACGGCAGCGGTCACGGCCGAGGGGCCGGGGAGGACCTCGACCCGGTGGCCGGCCTCGAAGGCGTCGTCCACGAGCCGGCGGCCGGGGTCCGAGATGCCCGGCATGCCCGCGTCCGTGACGAGGCACACGTCGTCGCCCGCTCGTAGCCGGGCGAGCAGTCTCGGCACCGCCTGCGCCTCGGTGTGGGCGTCGAGCCGCACGAGCCGGGCGCCGCCGATGCCCCTCGCTGCGAGCAGCGACCCGGTTCGCCGCGTGTCCTCGCAGGCGATCACGGCTGCCGCTGCCAGCGCAGTCGCCACCCGCGGCGTGAGGTCGCCGAGGTTGCCGATCGGCGTCCCGCACACCCGCAGCGTCCCGGCCGGGGTCATCGTGTCAGCTCTGCGGCGCCGATGACCCCGGCCGACGTGCCGAGCACCGCCGGCACCACCGGCACGTCGCCGTTGGGCCGCAGGGCCTCGGCGGCCAGGATTCGCGTCGCCGGGTCGAGCAGGAACCTGCCGGCGGCGATCCCGAACCCGCCGCCGATCACGATCACCTCCGGCCCGAACGCGTTGGCGAGCGTCACCAGACCTGCGCCCAGGGCCGCGGCGATGCGCCCGATCACCGCGCGCGCGGCCTCGTCGCCGGCCGCCACTGCCGCGAGCAACGCGTCGGGCCCGTCGATGCCGGCCTCGCCGGCCAGGGCCGCGGCCGCGTGGCCCGATGCGTAGGCCTCGAGGTGGCCGCGTCCCGGGCAGCTGCCCTGGCATGGACGGCCGTCCTGCTCGATCACGATGTGGCCCAGCTCGGCGCCGGTGCCCCGGGCACCGCGATACGGTTGGCCGGCGGCGATCACGCCGCCGCCCACACCGGTGCCCAGCGTGAGCATGACCACGTAATCGGCGCCCCGGCCGGCGCCGTGGCGGTGCTCCGCCAGCGCTGCGCAGTTGCCGTCGTTGTCGATCTCCACCCGGGCGCCGAGGGCGGCTGCCAGGTGGTCGCGGAACGGGCCGTCGTCGAAGGGGGTGTTGACGGCGTGCAGCACGGCGCCGCGTGCCTGGTCGACGGTGCCCGGCACACCGACTCCGACGGGTGTGTCCGGGCCGGCGCCGAGTGCCCGCGCCAGCGCGGTGATCTGCGCCAGCACACCGGCCGCCGAAGTGAGGTCCGTCACGACGTGCTCGGTGGCGCCGATCGCGCCGCCGGCGTCGACCCGCGCGGCGAGAATCTTCGTGCCGCCGACGTCGATTCCGATCGTCTCGCCCGCCATGACCCGGTCAAGCGTATCCGGGCGGGTACAGTGCCGCGGATGCCGGACACGCCGTACCGCGTCTATCGCGGCGGGAGCGGGCCGCGCGACTCCGACCCGGATCTCGGGGCGCCGCCGGATGCGGGGGCCGAAGCCCGTGGCCCGGTCGTCCTCCCGCCTCGCCCGGCGCCCGCCCGGGTCGCGCCGCGACGGCGGCCGCCCTACAAGCGGCTCGCGTTCATCGTTCTCGCCGGGCTGGGCGTCGCCCTGGCCGTGTGGCTCGTGGTCGGGTACATGGCGTTCCGGTCGTCGGTCGAGCGCGCCAACGTGCGGCTGGCGCGGATGCCCGGCGGGCGGGCGGCCGTGCTCGCGCTCACGCCGCAGCACGGCCTCGGGCTCTCGACGCCGGTCACCATCCTGGTACTCGGCGCCGACAAGACCGGGCACTCGGACTCGATCCAGTTGATCCGAACCGACCCCGGCCGGCACCTCGTCGCGACCCTTGCGATACCGCGTGATCTGCGGGTGCCGATCGCCGGGCACGGCGAGGACAAGATCAACGCCGCCTACGCCCTCGGCGGTCCCGCCCTCGCGATCCGGACCGTGGAGAGCGTGACCGGCATCCCGGTCAACCACGTCGTCGTGGTCGACTTCTCGGGCTTCCAGCGGCTGGTGAACGCGGTCGGCGGGGTCGACATCGTGTCGCGGGAGCGGATCGTGTCCGTCTTCGGCGGCCGGAGCTACCGGTTCCCGAAGGGGCCTATCCACCTCGACGGGAAGCAGGCGCTGATCTACGCCCGGGTGCGGAAGAACGCCTTGAACCCTCGCGACTCCGACGTCACCCGCGGCCAGCGCCAGCAGCAGGTGATGGCGGCGCTCCGCCGCACCCTCACGGCACCCTCGACGCTGTTCCGGCTGCGGGGCGTCGGGGCAGCGGCCGCCGACCCGCTGGCGACCGAGCTCTCGGCCAACCAGCTGCTCGCGCTCGGCTGGGTCGACTTCCGCGCCGAGCGCCACGTCTCGTGCCACCTCGGCGGCACCCCGCAGGACATCGCGGGCGTGTCGTACCTGCTCGCGCGGCCCGAGAACTCGCGGGTGATCGCGGAGTTCCTGGGTCAGGCGGCACCCCAGCCGGTGCGTGCCAGCGACCCGTTCGCGCCGGCCTGTACGAAGTAGGTCAGGGCTTTCAAGTTCGACCTGCAAAACGCCGATCACACAGGAGGTCGTGCAAAGCGATCTGCATCTCCCCCGACGTCTCGGCCTGGTACCGGCGGTCGCGCTCCTGCTGAGCGTCGTCCTGCTGGCGCTCGCCGCCGCAACCATTGCGGGCGACCGCACGCGGGCCGACGCAGCTCTCGCGCAGCGCCTTCAGAGCCGCGCCCAGGCCGAGGCCGCCGCGATCTCCGCGGCGTTCTCCCGTGCCCGCGACGTCGCCCTCCTGACGGCCTGGAACCCGGCGTTCAAGGCCTTCTACGCCGACCCGCGCCCCCGCCAGGAGCGCATCCGCTCGGGGGTCCCGCTCGCGGAAGCGACGGCCGCGATGCGCTACCTGGAGCAGCTCTACCCCGACGCCATCGGCGAAGCCTGCTTCATCGACGCCTCCGGCGCCGAGAACGCGCGTGTCGTGCGGGGCCGCTCGGCAACCGTCGCGGAGCTGTCGGCGAGCGAGGCGCACAACATCTTCTTCGCCCCGACCATGGCGCTCGCCCCGGGGCAGGTCTACCTGGCGCAGCCGTACGTCTCACCCGATACGGCCGAGTGGGTGATCTCGATCTCGACGCCGATCGTCGCCGGTAACGGCGACAAGGTCGGCATGGTGCACTACGAGCTGACGATCGAGAGCTTCCGGCGCCACGTCGAGCAGGTCGTCGGGAAGGGCATTCACATCGACCTCGTCGAGGTCACGTCCGGCAAGGTGATTCTCGACGCCCAGACGCCCCAGCGGCCGCGCACCCTCCTCGGAGAGGAGCCCGACCCGGCCTACCGCGCATTCGCGGGCAACGTCGCGGGCATGGCTTCCGTGCACGGCGAGCGTCTCGCCTACCGCCGCGTCGACCGTTCGCCGGGGAACGCCAACCACTGGTACGTCGTCGCCGGCGAGCCGTCGCTCGGTTTCACGGACACGATCGGCGTCGTCCCGGTCCTCTACGCCGGTGTCGCCGCGCTGCTGCTCGCCCTCGCGGCGGTGCTCGCCCGCGCCTCGCGCCGGCGCGAGCTCGCCGAGCTCGAGCGGGCCCTCGGGGCCCAGCAGGAGGCCGAGGAGCGGTCGCGCACCGATGCGCTGACCGGCCTGCTGAACCGCCGCGGGTGCGTCGAGGCGCTCACCGTCGAGCTGCGGCGAGCCGAGCGGGAAGGGCACACGCCGGCGGTCCTCCTGATCGACGCCGATCGGTTCAAGCCGATCAACGACACGTACGGCCACCAGGCCGGCGATCACGTGCTGGTCGAGATCGGGCGGCGGCTGCGGACGGCCGTCCGCGAGTACGACATCGTCGCCCGCTGGGGCGGCGAGGAGTTCTGCGTCGTCATCCCGGCCGTCGGCCGGGACGACGATCTCCACGCCATCGGCGACGCCCTGCGCCGCGCCATCTCCGTGGCGCCCTTCGACGCCGGCGTTGGCGCCGAGCTCCCGGTCACCGTATCGGTCGGCGCCGTGCGCGCCAGCGACTCGCTGTGGAGCGTCGAGGGCATCATCGATGCGGCCGACCGTGCGCTCTACGCCGCCAAGCGCCGAGGCCGCGATCTCGTGCGGCTCTTCACCGAGATGACGGTCGAGGACTTCGTCGCCGAGGAGCCCGAGGCGTTGCGGCTTGCGCAGGCGCTGGCGCTGTCGGCGGCCATCCGCGAAGGCATGCCGGAGGCCCACTCCCAGCAGGTCGCCGACCTGTCAGGGGCGATCGCCGAGCAGCTCGCCCTATCCGACGGATTGGTCATGCGATGCCGGGTGGGCGGTTGGCTGCACGACATCGGCAAGGTCGCCATCCCCGACAGCGTGCTGGCGAAGCCGGGGCCACTGACGGACGAGGAGTGGACGACGATGCGCACCCACACCGCCATCGGCGAGCAGTTGATCCGCCGTGTCGCCGGACTGTCGGACGCCGCGCCCGCCGTCCGCCACCATCACGAGCGCTGGGACGGGACCGGCTACCCGGATTGCCTCGCCGGTGAGGACATCCCGCTCGAGGCGCGCATCGTCGCGGTCGCGGACGCCTACTCCGCGATCACCTCCGACCGTGTCTACCAGACGCGCCGCGGCGAGGACGAGGCCATCAGCGAGCTGCGGCGCTCGGCCGGGTCGCATCTCGACCCGCTCGTCGTCGAGGCCGCGGTCACCGTGCTCATGGCCCAGACCCGTGAGGTCGAGCGGCGCCGCTAAGGCTTGTACTCGAGCCGGTATTCGAAGTGCGGGGTCGGGTCGGTCAGCGTGACGTGCGCGACGACATTCGTGCCGTTGATGACGCCCGTGCAGTCGAACGTGACGCCCTTCTTGGCCTTCTGCCCGTTGGGGCAGTGCATGGACGCGACCTGGTTGCCCTGCTCGATCACGGCCCGCCGGATCGCCTTCTCCACGGAGCTGCCGTCGACGGTTCGCTGCTCGCCCATGAACGTGCACCCCGTGACGAGCAGTGGCGTGACGACGAGGAGGGCGCGGCGCATCAGCCTTCGGAGCCGGAGGTGCTCGGTGTGGTCGCGGTGGTACTCGCGGAATCGCCACCGGAGCCCTTCGTCGTCTCGCCACCGGAGCTTCCACCGCCGTCGCCGTCCGCCGGCCGGCCGGCCTTGCCGCGACCGTAGTCGGTGTTGTGGAACCCCGAGCCCTTGAAGTGGATCGCCGGCGAGCTCAGCACCTTCTGCACGCTCGCGCCGCACTCGGCGCAGCGCTCGATCGGCGCGTCCGAGAAGCGCTGCATGACCTCGAACCGGTGGCCGTTCAGGCATCGGTACTCGTAGATCGGCACGCACGCAGTATAGCGATCGGCCTCACGAGGTTGGCACTCATGAATCGACAGTGCCAATGCCTCCGGCTGAAATCGCCGCCCGGTACAGTGCGCTCGCCGTGCGGGTCGCCATCGTCACCGACTACTACTACCCCCAGCTCGGCGGTATCACCGAGCACGTCCACGGCCAGGCGATGCACCTCCACGCCAGGGGTCACGAGGTGACGGTGATCACCGGCAACCTCTTCCGGCCGCCGACGGTCGTCGACGGGGACTACCGGCCCGAGGAGCACGTGCCCTTCGAGGTGCTGCGCATGGGCCAGGCGCTGCGGATGTACGGCAACGCGTCGCAGACGCTGCATACGGTCGACTTCCGGCTCCTCCACCGCATGAAGAAGCTCTTCCGCGAGCGGCGCTTCGACGTGATCCACACCCACGCGCCGTACAACCCGAGCTTCGTCGTCCTCGTCCCCTTCGCCGCGCCCTCGTCGACCATCACCGTCGGCACGTTCCACTCGGTGTTCGCACCGGGGCCGTTGCTCGACATCGGCGGGCGCCTGCTGCGAGCGTCGATCGCGCGCCTCGACGGCAAGATCGTGGTGTCCGAGGCGTGCATAGGCTCGCTCGTCCGGTACTTCCCGTTCGACTACACGGTGATCCCGAATGGCATCGACGAGCGCCACTTCTCGCCCGACGCCGACCCGCTCCCGCAGTACCAGGACGGCAAGCAGAACATCCTCTTCCTGGGCCGGTTCGACCCGCGCAACGGGCTTGGCACGATGGTGGACGCCTTCGCCCGCGTCCGCCGGGAATGGGGACCGGACGTGCGGCTGATCATCGTCGGCGACGGACCGTTGCGCACGATGTACCAGAAGCGCGTCCCGGCCGCCATGGGCGACTCGGTGGTCTGGGCGGGGCGCGTGAACTGGGAGCGCCCCCGGTACTACTGCTCCGCGGACATTCACTGCACGCCGTGCAACCGGGCCTCGTTCGGCATGGTGCTGCTCGAGGCCATGAGCTGCGGGCGGCCGGTCGTCGCCAGCCGGATCTCGGGCTTCCAGCTGCTCATGGACCACGGCCGGCAGGGGCTGATGATCTCGCCCGCCGACGACGACGTGCGGTTCGCCGAGGCGCTCCTCTACCTGCTCGACCGGCCTGCGGAGCGGGCGCGGATGGGCCGGGAAGGGCGCAAGACGGCGGTCGCGCACTACTCCTGGAGCCGGGTGGCGGGCCAGCTCGAGGAGTACTATCTCGGCCTTATGCGCGGCCGGAGCCAGGCTCGATGAGGAAGACCGAGGTCCTCCTCCGCTTCGCGGCGCTCGTGCTCGGCGTCATCGTCGTGGCGGCGGCCATCGACTACGCGTTCGTGCGTCTCGGCGTCGGCTGGGTGCCGTGGATCGTCGACGTGGTGTTCGTGAGCGGCCTGGTGGTCGTGACGATCGGCTGCTTCTCGCGCAACGCGCCGCTGTTCGGCCGGGTCGTCGACGGCGTCGGCGTCCACGCCCCGGTCGTCGCCCTGACCTTCGACGACGGCCCCAGCCCGGACGCGACGCCGCGCGTCCTCGATGCCCTGCGGGCGGCCGGCATGCGCGCGACGTTCTTCGTGCTCGGCAAGCACGCCGAGGCCCATCCCGAGCTGGTCGAGCGGATCGTGCGCGAGGGCCACGAGGTCGCCAATCATGGCTACAGCCATGGCATCCTCGTGTTCGCGTCGCGCGGTGAGATCGCCGAGGAGCTCACCCGGACGCAGCGGATACTGCACGCCGCCGGGGCGCCGCCCGTGTCGCTGTTCCGGGCTCCGCACGGCTTCCGCAACCCCATGGTGGTCGGCGTCTGCCGCCGCCTCGGCTACCGCGTGGTCGGCTGGACGAAGGGCGTCTTCGACACGCGCCTGCCCGGGGCCGAGACGATCGCACACCGCTCGGTGGCGGCGCTGCGGCCCGGCGCCATCCTGCTGCTCCACGACGGCGACGGGAGCGGCGACGGCGACCGGTCGCAGACCGCCGAGGCCCTGCCGGCCATCCTGGCCGCGGTGAAGGAGCGCGAGCTGGAGGCCGTGACGATGTCGGAGCTCGCGGCCCTCGCGCCCGTACGGCGGATCTCGTGGCTCCGCATCGGCATCGTCGTCGGGCTGGTGGCGATCGTGGTGTCGGTGGTCTTCCAGCGCACGGATCGCGAGCAGGTGGTCGGCGCCTGGCACGTGTTCCAGACGCTGTCCGTGCCGCTCGTGATCGCGGCGCTGATCATGAACTTCCTCAGCGTCTGGTTCAAGGCGGTGGTGTGGAAGAGCAGCCTCGACACCATCCCCGGCCATCCGCGCTTCCGCTACCGCCAGATCATCCCGGCGTTGTTCATCGGCTTCCTGCTGAACAACCTGCTCGTGGCCCGGCTCGGCGAGGTGGGCCGGATGTACGTGTTCCGCCGCAGAGTGGCCAAGGACTCCGGGGTGACGATCACGATGTCCACGCTCGCCGGCACGCTGGTGATGGAGCAGCTGGTGCTGGGGGTGACGCTGGTGGCCATGATCCTCGGCATGACGCTCATGCTGCCGAGCGTGCCGAACGAGCTGTTCCGGGGCGTCATCGCCCTGATCGCCGCGGTCTGCTCGCTGATCCTGGCCGCGGTTGCGGTGGAGCTCCTGGCCCGCTGGCGCAGACGCCGGCGACCCGACCTCCTCGCCGTCGACCCGACTGCCCGCACCCTCGACGTCGTGCTGCGCGGCGCCGAGGCGATCGCGCGCGAGATGAGCCGGGGCCAGCGCCTCCTGCACGACCCCGTCCGCGCGTTGCGGAGCCTTGCGGGCGGCCTCCTCTCCTGGTCGGCTCAGGCAGCCGGGATCTGGCTGACGCTGAAGGCCTTCGGCCTGGATCAGCACGCCCTCGGAGCCACGGCGGTGGTGTTCCTCGCGTCCAACGTCATCGGGCTCGTCCAGATCACGCCGGGGAACGTCGGCGTGTTCCAGTTCGCGGTGGTACTCGCGCTGACCGCGACCTACGGGATCTCGCAGACCTCCGCCGTTGCGTTCGCCATCGGCCTGCAGGCGATCGAGGTCGCCCTCGGCGCCGGGCTCGGCCTGGTCTTCCTGTCGCTGGAGGGGCTGTCGTTCGGCGAGGTGCGCCGTGGGGTGTCGGCGGCCTCAGCGTCGGACGACGACGCCGACATCCCGCCGCCCCGGCTCGCCTCGGGCCGCTACTCGCGCGGCCTCGTCGCCTGAGGAGCCTATTCGCGGTGGCCGGGGATGGGCGGGGGAGGGGAGCTTTCGACCCTCGCCGCGACCAGTTCCGCGACCGTCGCGAGACCCTCGCGAAACCCGTAGTTGATGGCGATGAACGGCTCCATCGCGTCGGGCACGGCGTCTTCGGGGAAGATCGCCTCCACCGGGCATTCGGGCTCGCACGCGCCGCAGTCGATGCACTCCTCGGGATCGATGACGAGCATGCGATCCGACTCGTGGATGCACTCGACCGGGCAAACCTCGACGCAGGAGCGGTCCTTCACGTCGATGCACGGCTCGGTGATGATGTACGTCACTGGGCGTTCGTCTCCTGAGCGCTCGGCTTCGGCCCGGAAGAGTACGCGACGGCGTGGTCGGACAGCGTCGTGCGCGGCTACGCTTAGGGCGTGACCGCGACGGCACAGGAGTTCTTCGACGGCCTCGGCGCGCGCTTCCACGCGGATCGCGCGGCCGGGCTCGAGTGCGTGTACCAGTTCGATCTCACGGGTGAGGGCGGCGGTGTCTGGCACGCGGACATCGCGGCGTCGACCTGCGCCGTCTCCAGCGGTGCCGCCGACTCGCCGGACATCACGATCACGTGCAGCGCCGAGAACTGGCTGAAGATCGTCGCCGGGCAGATGAACCCGCAGATGGCGTTCATGACCGGCAAGCTCAAGGTGAGCGGCGACATGGGCCTGGCCCTGCGGCTCCAGTCGCTCTTCCTCTGACCGCTCAGAAGGTCCGGCCGCCGTCGCTGGAGACGTAGAGGCGGCCGTTCTGGCCGATCGCGAAGATCAGATCCGGGTTGCGCGGGTCGACCGCCACCCGGACGGCCGAGAGTCCGGTCGCCCGGAACGTCAGCCCGCCGTCCGACGAGATGCGGACGTCCGGCGTGACGATGGCGACGCGGGAGGGATCGCCCTGGCAGGCGGCGACGTCGAGCGCCTGCCCGGCGCCGGTGTCGACGTGGTGGAAGGTGTAGCCGAGGTCGTCGGACACCTGAAGCCCGTCCGAGCCGCAGGCGACGAAGAGCCGCACGTGGTCGCTTCGCCTGCGGCCTGCGATGGCAGCCATCGACCGGGGGTGGTTGCAGAGGAACGCCGCCGGGTACTCGAACCACGTCCGCCGGTTGTTGTGGGTGAAGTAGAGCCGGGGAGACACGCCGCGCTGGGTTGCGATCGCCCACACGCGGCCATGGCGCGGGTCGGCGGCGAGCGCGACCGTGTTCCCGCTCCACGCCCAGGTGCCCGAGCGGACCTGGTGCGACAGCGCCATGTCCCAGATCGAGAAGTCGTGGCCCCGGCTGATGACCGTGACGGCCGGCCCGTAGGTGACGGCGACCGCGTCGGTCATCCGGGGACGCGTCGCCGACCACCGGCGGCCGCCGTCCTCGGACACGTACGCGCCGCCGCTCGAGCCGACGAGCATCGGCGCCGAGGGCGCGTTGGTGACCGTGAGGAAGGACGGGTTCCGGACCCGCGACGGGACGGCGCGATCCGGGGCGTCGGGCGGAGCGCACGCCGCGAGCACGAGGGCCGCCAACGCGCCGCCGGTGGCGGCGAGCAACCTCACCCCCGGATGACCTCCTCCAGGGCGAGCGCCGCACCCAGCACGGTGTCGTCGTCCGGCGCCGCGAGTTGGAGCCCGACCGGCATGCCGAGTCCGTCCCGCCCGCACGGCACCGAGATGGCGGGCCAGCCGAGGTGGTTGAAGGGCACCGTGTGGCGGAGGATGTCGCCGCGAGCGGCGAACTCGTCGCTCGCGACGAGTGGCGGTGACACGGGGATCGTGGGCATGGCGATCAGGTCAGCCCCGGCGAGTCGCGCCGCGCAGGTCCGCTTCCAGATCTCGGCGTCGTCGAGGACGCCGAGGGCCTCCAGATACGAGAGCGGATCGAGCCCACGATCGAGCTTGCGCGCCACGTTGGGGTCGTAGTCCTCGCGCCGCGCCGGGAACGTCGCCCGGTGGACGAACGTGGCCGTTACAAGCCGGAGCCGCAGGAGGTCCGCCGGCGGCGCCGGCAGGTCGCGGGACACGATCGTGGTGCCGGCGTCTCGCAGGCGGTCGAGCGTCGCGCGGTACACGGCCGCGATCGTCGGATCGACGTCATCGAGATCCGCCATCGCGCCGATGGTCAGTCCGCCCGCAGCGATCGGCTGCGCGGCCGGGCGCTCGGCCAGGGTTGCGAAGGCCTCCGCGCAGGTGGGCACGTCGGCCGCGATCGGTCCGACGTGATCGAGCCACGGCACGAGCGGCCAGCAGCCGTCGAGCGGAACCGCTCCGTAGGCGGGTTTGAAACCGACGACGCCGCACATGGAGGCCGGGATCCGGATCGATCCACCGGTGTCCGAGCCGAGCCCGAGCTCGAACGCGCCGGTGACGATTCCCGCTGCCGACCCGCCCGACGACCCGCCGGCGATGCGGGACGGGTCGTGCGGGTTCCTCACCGGCCCGTACCAGGGATTGGCCGACGAGGTGCCGTACGCGAACTCGTGGAGATTGGTCTTGCCCGCCAGGACCCAGCCCGCCTCCCGCAGCCGCGCCCACGACGTCGCGTCGCGTTCGGGCACGTGATCGGCGTAGATGCGCGATCCGTAGGTCGTGCGGATTCCGGCCGTGTCGAAGAGGTCCTTGACTCCGCAACGGCGTCCGGGCGCGGCGTCGAAACGCGTGATGAAGATGTTCAGCGGGTCGTCGGACATGTCCGTAGTATCTCGCCGTGGCGACCGTGCACCCCCTCGATCCCCTCGCGGCCGGCGAGATCGCCGCCTGTACCGCCGCGCTCCGCGCTGCGGGGGCCCTCCCGGGGAGCGCGGTGGTCGTGTCGATCGAGCTGGACGAGCCGGAGAAGGCGGAGGTGCGGCGATGGCCGGCGTACGCGCCGCCGCGCATCGCCCGCGCGACCCTCGTGCGCTACGAAGACGGTGCGACCTCCGTGGCGCGCGTCGACCTCGCGGCGGGCTCGGTCATCGAGCTGGCCGAGCTCCCCGGCCGTCACGCCGCACTCAACCGACGCGACGAGGCCGGCGTTCCGGCCGCGGTGCTCGCCCACCCGGTGTTCGTCGAGGGACTGCGGCGGCGAGGGCTCGCGCCGGACGCCGTCGAGGTCGGCCTGTTCGTCGCGGGAAACGTCCATCCCGAGCGGTGGCCTGGCCGGCGCCTGGTGCGGACGTCGTTGTGGATGGCCGGCGACGCCGCCCACCAGTACACCAGGCCGGTGGAGGGGCTCGTCGCCATCGTCGACGTGGCGACATGCGAGGTGCTCGAGGCCCACGACCACGGCGAGGTGCCGGTGCCCCCGCCGTCGGTACTCGCAGGGCCGCCCTACCGCGATCCGCTCCGCGGGCTCGAGATCATGCAGCCCGCCGGGCCGAGCTTCACCCGCTGCGGCCGATTGCTGGCCTGGGATCGGTGGAGCCTGCGAGTCGGGTTCTCGCCGCGCGAGGGGCTCGTGCTGCACGACGTGCGCTTCGACGACCGGCCCGTGCTGTGGCGGGCGTCGTTCTCGGAGATGTGGGTGCCGTACGCCTCCGGCGATCCCGGCCATGCCGACCGCGGGGTGTTCGACATCGGAGAGGGGCTCCTCGGGCTCTACGCCAATGGGCTCCACCTCGGCTGCGACTGCCTCGGGGTGATCGAGTACATCGATGCCGACGTCAGTGACGCCGAGGGCCGGCCGGTGACGATCCCGAATGCGATCTGCATCCACGAGGAGGACGAGGGCATCCTCTGGAAGCACACCGATCGCGACGGGCACGCGGAGGTGCGCCGGTCGCGAAGACTGGTCGTGTCGTGGATCGCGACCCTCGACAACTACGACTACGGCTTCTACTGGTACCTGCGCCAGGACGGTTCCATCGAGGCGGAGGTGAAGGCCACCGGGATCCCGCTCGTGCGCGCGGCGAAGCCCGGCGCGGTGCCTGCCGACGGGCCGCTGGTCGCGCCGCAGCTCGTCGGCATGCTCCACCAGCACTTCTTCAACGTCCGGCTCGACATGGCCGTGGACGGCGACGCCAACGCGGTCGAGGAGCTCGAGGCACTTCCCCCGGCCGACGGCGCTTTCCGGACGTCGACGACCTTGCTCGCGGACACCGAAGCCGCGCGGCGCAACTGCCTGCCGGCGCGTGGCCGCTGCTGGCGGATCGTGAACCGGACGCGCCGCGGTGCGCTCGGACAGCATCCGGCGTACCGGCTCGAGCCGGGCGGTAACGTCGAGTCGCTGACGCACCCGGACGCCCAGGCGTCGCGTCGCGCGGGGTTCGCTCGCCACCACCTGTGGGTCACGCCGTACCGCCACGACCAGCGCTACGCGGCCGGCGACTGGCCGAACCTCTCGGGCCCGGACGAGGGTCTCCCTGCCTACGCGGCAGGTCGCGCACCGGTCGTGGATCGCGACATCGTGGTCTGGTACACGTTCGGCCTCCATCACCTGCCGAGGCCGGAGGAGTGGCCCGTCATGCCCGTCGCGAAGATCGGCTTCGCCCTCCGCCCGGACGGCTTCTTCGACCGCAACCCCGCCGCCGACCTGCCCCCGCCGCACCGCTAGCCCCTGCCCATCGGGACTGGCCCGGAGGAGAGCCGCTCCCCGCGCCGAACGAGGGCCGATGATCACGAGCGCGGCTCCTGGAGACAAGCTGGTCCTGACCGACGAGCGGGAGGGGTGGCCGGCGGGCACGGTATGCGTGGTGCGGCTACCGAGAGCGACGTCGGCCCTGGTGGAGATCCTCGATCACTCGGGCCACACGCTGGACCTCTTCGACGTCGACCACACGGATCTGTCGCGGCCGCGGCGGCGTCCGCGGTTCACGACCATGCCGACGGGCGTCAGTGCAGATCGTGCGGCCGTGACTCGATGAGTCCGGCGGTGGTGATGCGCACGAACCTGGCGTTGGCGTGGAACTCGCCAATGGTCCGGGCGTTCGAGTAGCTCATCGCCGAGCGCAGACCGCCGACGAGGTTCGCGACGATCGCTCCGGCCGGTCCCCGGTGGGGCACGGTGGCCTCGACGCCCTCCGGGACGATCTGGGTGAACTCGGTGCCCTCGGGCGGCTCGATGCCCTCCGCGACCATGCGCACCTGCATCGCCGACGCCGACGCCATGCCGCGGTAGACCTTGAACTTCTGGCCGTGACGCGTGACGATCGTCCCCGGGCTCTCGTCGGTGCCCGCCAGGAGATTGCCGACCATGACCGTCTCCGCGCCGGCGGCGATCGCCTTCGCAACGTCGCCGGGCTCGCGGATGCCGCCGTCGGCGATCACGGGCACTCCCCGGTCGCGGCACGCGGCGACGGCATCGAGCACGGCCGTCAACTGCGGCACGCCGACGCCGGCGACGATCCGCGTGGTGCAGGCGCTGCCGGGTCCGACGCCGACCTTGACGGCATCGGCGCCCGCCGAGCAGAGGTCGCGTGCCCCCTCGGAGGTCGCGACGTTGCCGGCGATCACGTCAACCGCCGGGAACTCCTGCTTCAGCCGTTCCACCGCGGCCACGGCGTGGTCCGCGTGGCCATGGGCGATGTCGAGCACGAGCACGTCGGCGCCTGCGCCGACCACTGCCTGCGCCCGCTCGAGCCAGTCGCCGCGCACGCCGATCGCGGCGCCGACCAGTAGCCGGCCACGCGAGTCCTTCGTCGCCTGCGGCCGGTCGCGGAGCGCGATGAGGTCGCGCATGGTCACGAGCCCCACCGGCCTGCCGGCGTCATCCACGAGGGGTAGCTTCTCCAGCCGCACCCGGTGCAGGAGCTCGCGCGCCTCGTCCGGGCCGACGCCGGGACGCGCCGTCACGAGGCGGTCGCGCGGCGTCATGTGCGCCGAGACGGGATCCGAGTCGGGCGGCGACATGACGAGATCGCGGCTCGTGAGGATGCCCGCGAGCGTCCCATCCGCCGCCGTCACGAGCAGGCTCGACACGTCGCGGTCGCGCATGCTCAGGAGCGCGTCGGCGATCGTCGCGGCCGCGTCGATGGCGTAGGGCGCGTCGATCACGAGGTTCTCCGCGCGCTTCACGCGCTCGACCTCGCCCACCTGTGCGGCCACCGTCAGGAACCGGTGGATGACGCCGATCCCGCCGGCGCGCGCCATGGCGATCGCCATCCGGGCCTCGGTGACCGTCTCCATGTTCGCTGCGACGACCGGGGCCGCCAGCGTCAGGTTGCGCGACAGCCGCGCGGATGTATCGACGTCGCCGCGCGAGGACACGTGCGAGCGCACGGGTACCAGCAGGACGTCGTCGTAGGTGAGGGCGAGCGGGAACCGGTCCACGTCACGACAGCGTACTTGCGGCCAGCCAGGCGGGGGCGCGGACGGGCCGGCCCGTGGCCGCGTCGAGACAGGCGTGCACGGTCACTGCAGTTGCCACGGCTTCGTCGGCGCGGCGCAGCAGGTAGGCGATCTGAAACGTCGAGCCGCGGATGTCGCCGAGCGCGAGGCCGATGTCGACGACGTCGTCGAAGCGCACCGGTCGTAGGTACCCGACGTGGGCCTCGATCACGGCGAGGTCGGTGCCCGCCGCCCGTACCTCGCCATAGGGCCGCCCGAGCGACCGCAGGTAGGCCACCCTGGTCTCCTCCAGCCACGGCAGGTAGGCGGCGTGGTGCACGACGCCCATCGCGTCGGTCTCCGCGAAGCGGGCGCGGACGGCGTGGTGGAAGCCGTAGGCGCCCGGCTCGAGGCTCGGGGTCAGCGTGACGCGCATGACGACGCATTGTTGCGCTCGCCGGCGCGGTCGTCGCTGGGCGTTCGGTCGCTGGCTGTGCGGGCGTGTAGGCTTCGGGCGTGTGGGGCAGGGTCGTCCTCGTCGCCGCGAGCGCCGTGCTGCTGGCAGCCTGCGGTGGAACCCTGCGGGCTCGGACGGTGCCCGTCCACCGCACGCCCGCGGCGCCGCTGCCTGCCGGCCCGGTCGCCGATCCGGGGTGCCGGCCGGGGGTTCGGGCCGAGACGACCCGCTCCCGCGCGGCGGTCCTGTACGTCGTGCGGGGCACCGTCGCCCGGCAGCGGGCCACGCGACGATCGCGGATCGTGGCACGGCTCGGGCCGCGCAACGAGTACGGCGTCCGCACCGTCCTGCTCGGCCTCCAGTCACTGGTCGGCCGCGACTGCCGGCCGCGCTGGTACCGGGCCAAGCTCCCGGCCAAGCCGAACGGCGTGGTCGGCTGGGTGCGGGCCGCCGCCGTCGTCGCGGACACCACCGATCGGCGGGTCGTCGTCGATCTGTCGCGCCGGCTGCTCATCGTCTACCGCGGCGCCCGCGAGGTCTTCCGCACCCGGGTCGCCGTCGGCGCCGCCGGTACGCCGACCCCGACGGGCCTGTTCTTCATCGAGTCGCGGTTCCACATCACCGACACGGCCGGGCCGTACGGGCCTGCGGCTCTGGCCCTCGCCGCGTACTCCGCGGCCGACCAGGGCTGGGCGCGCGGGAATCCGATCGCGATCCACGGGACGGACGCGCCGGGCAGCATCGGCACCGCCGCGTCGCACGGCTGCCTGCGCCTGCGCAACGCCGACGTGCTCCGGGTGATGCAGCTCGTCCCGGCCGGGTCCCCGGTCGAGATCCGGCGATAGTTACTCCTCGGTCGTCGGGTGGATCCGGCCCGACGTCGCCACGAGCCGCTTCCCGGAACGGCCGGAGCGGTGGCCGATGATCTCGGCCACGATCGAGACCGCGGTCTCGGCGGGGGTGTGCGCGCCGATGTCGAGCCCGACCGGGCCGTAGAGGCGCTCCACGTCCTCGCCCGGGACGCCCATCTCCAGGAGCCGCTCGTTGCGGAGCGCCTGCGTACGGCGGGATCCGAGCACGCCGACGTAGGAGGCGCCCGCCTGCAGCGCGCCCGCGATGGCCGGGTCGTCGACCTTCGGATCGTGCGTCAGGACGACCACCGAGTCGGCTGCTTCCAGGCCGATCTCCGGGAACGCGTCCTGGGGCCACTTGCCGACGATCGCACCTGCGCTCGGCAGCCGCTCGGCGGTCGCGAACTTCGTCCGCGGGTCGACCACGACCGTGCGCCACCCGAGCTGGTCGGCAAGGCGGCAGACCGCCTCGGCCGTGTCCACGGCGCCGACGATGACGAGCCGGTGCGGCGGATGCACCGACTCGCAGAACAGCATGCCGACGTCGCCGAGGTCGACCGTCGCCGACGCCTCGTCCTCGATCGCCTGGCGGGCAGCCGTGAGGGCGGCGTCGTGCGTATCGCCCTCGAGCTCGGAGGTGACGGTGTCGGTATCGGCGTCGACGACGAGGCGGCCACCGGCCTGGGGGCCGGTCACCGCGGTGACGATCGCGCCGCGGCGCAGCTCCGGTCGCTCGCGCATCGCGTCGAGCGAGACCCACAGCTCGCCGCCGCAGGCAAGGCCGACGTCTCCGGCCAGCTCGTCGGAGATGCCGTAGTGCAGCAGGCGGGGGCCGGCCGCGCCGGCGAACAGCTCCTGCGCCTCCTGGTAGATCGCGCCCTCGACGCAGCCGCCCGAGACCGACCCCGCCATCTTGCCGTGGCTGGAGACGGCGAAGATGCTGCCGACCGGCCGGGGCGCCGACCGGTAGGTGCGGACGACCTGTGAGACGGCGACCTGGTGGCCCTCCGCGCACCAGTCGCGGATCGTGTTCAGCGTGTCTTCGTTCATGTGAGGCTCCCGGAGAGCTGCTCGGGCCGCACCCGGGAGAGCCGCTCGATGACCTTGACCATGGTCTCGAGGGATGCCAGGTTGTGGCCGGGTAGGAAACAGTCGACGAACGGCAGGGCGGCCTGCATGCCGCCCGCGAGCGGTTGGTAGTCGGCCGACCCTTTCAGCGGATTGATCCAGACCACGGCGCGGCTCCGGCGGTGCAGTGTCGCCATCGACCGGCCGAGCAGCGTGGTGTCGCCGCGCTCCCAGCCGTCGGAGGCGATAACGACGATCGCGCCCCGCGTCATCCCGCGGCGCGCATAGCGGCGGTTGAAGGTGTCGAGCGACTCGCCGATCCGCGTGCCGCCGGCCCAGTCCTTCACGGCCCTGGCGGCACGCTCGAGCGCGCGGTCGGGATCCTTGCCGTCGAGGAACGGGGTGAGGTGCGTGAGGCGCGTGCCGAAGGTGAACGCCTCGACCCGGCGGCCCGTGGCGACGGCGGCCTGCAGGAACAGCACCAGAGCGCGGGCGTACGGCTCCATCGAACCCGAGATGTCGCAGATGAAGATCACCCGGCGCTCGACCTGCTTCGGCTGGCGGTAGGCGCGCACGATCGGCTCGCCCTCGTTGCGCATGGCGAGGCGGATCGTGGCCCGCGGGTCGATGCGGTCGCCGTCCGGTGACGCCTCCAGCCGGCGCGACGTGCGCTTCGGCAGGTGGTGCGCCAGGCGCTCGCACGCCCGCCGCATCGCCCGCAGCTCGGCGGCGGTCATGTCGGCGAAGTCCTTCTCGCGCAGCATCTCCGAGGCCGAGTAGGCCGCCGTGGCCATGTCGGCGTCGTCCACGTCGCCCGTGTCCTCCTGCACCTCGCCCATGGCGTGCGCCGGCGTGGGGGTCGTCTCGGGCGTCAGATCGGCCAGGCCCAGGTCGATCGGGCGCTGCTCGAGGTTGCGGACCGGCGCGCGTTCGAACCACGCCTTGAACGCGCGGTCGAAGATCTCGAGGTCGTCGCGCTTCGCGACCAGCGTGCACGCGAGCGCCGCGTAGACCTCGTCGCGCGTCGCGAGGTTGATGGTGTCGAGCGCCCGCAGGGCGTCCTGGAGACGGCCCGGCCCGACCTCGACGCCCGCCTCGCGCAGGATGCGGCCGAACGTCACCAGCTTGCGGACGACGGCATCGCCTGCAGACGTCACAGCGTCGCCTTCGCCTCCTCGACCATCCGGGCGAGGTCGGCGTCGCGGACGCGCTCCAGGTCCTCGTGGTACTTCAGCACCGAGCCGAGCGTCGCGTCGACGACCTGGGCGGAGAGCTCCTCCTCGCCGAGCGCCATCAGCGCCTGCGTCCAGTCGATGGTCTCGGCGATGCCCGGCAGCTTCGCCAGGTCCATGGTGCGCAGCTGGTGGACGAAGCGCGCCGCCTCGGCGGCGAGTCGCTCGGGTACGCCGGGCACGCGGATGCGGACGATCTCGATCTCGCGGTCGAGCTCGGGATGGGGCACCCACATGTAGAGGCAGCGGCGCTTGAGCGCCTCGTGCAGCTCGCGCGTCCGGTTCGAGGTCAGGAAGACCACCGGGCGGCGCTCGGCCTTGACGGTGCCGATCTCGGGAATCGTCACCTGGAAGTCCGACAGCAGCTCGAGCAGGAACGCCTCGAACTCGTCGTCGGCGCGGTCGATCTCGTCGATCAGGAGCACCGGCGGCACCGCGTCGTCGTTCGAGATGGCGTCGAGCAGGGGCCGGCGCTCGAGGAACCGCTCGCCGAAGAGGTCGTGCAGGACGTCTCCGCCGTCGGTGTGGCCGGTGGCCTCGAGCGTGCGGATGTACAGCATCTGCTTGGCGTACGCCCAGTCGTAGAGCGCGTGCCCGACGTCGATGCCCTCGTAGCACTGGAGCCGGATGAGGCGGGCGCCGAGTGCCTCGGCGGTGACCTTGGCCAGCTCGGTCTTGCCCACGCCGGCCTCGCCCTCGAGCAGCAGCGGCTTACCGAGACGCAGTGCCAGGAAGAGCACCGTGGCGAGGTTCCGGTCGGCCAGATAGGCGTGGTCGGAGAGCGCCGCGTGCACTGCGTCGGGCGAGGTCCGCATGTCCGTCATGGCCGTTAGCGTACCGAGGATGGACGCTCTCTATGCCTGGTCGGCACGTGCCGCAGAACTCGTCGGGGCGCCGGCCTGGGCCGGCTCGCCGGACGCCGTGAAGGAGATCCTCGACCTGGCCCGCATCACGGCCCACGGCGTTGCGCGTCCGGCGGCCCCGGTCGGCTCGTTCGTCGCCGGCATCGCCGTCGGCCTCGCCGGTGCCGCATCGCTGGACGATCTCCGCGCCGTCCGCGCGCTGCTGGAGTCGATCGTGCCCGACACGCCGACGGACTGACGAACGAGATACCACCCGCCGCCGGCCTCGAGCACGACGGCGAACCCGCGCTCCTCCAGGGGCGGGAGTGCCCGCGGGTCGCGCGTCACGACGGCCGAGACGCCCCACCGGTCGAGCACTCCGCGGTCGCGGCGACCACGGCCGCGGCCGTGGTCAGGCGTTCGCCGGCCGCCACGAGTCGCGGCGGAGCCGGAGCAGGACTCGCGCGCCCTCGATGACGATCTGCGGCCGCATCTTCGACTTCCCGGCGGTGCGGTCGCGGAAGACGAACGGCAGCTCGCGCACGACGAGTCCCGCCCGCTGCGCGCGCCGGGTCGTCTCGACCTGGAAGACGAAGCCCGAGGAGACCGTCGAGGCGATGTCGATTGCGCGCAGGGCGTCGGCGCGCCACACCTTGAACCCGCCCGTCACGTCGTGGAACGGCAGCCGGAGGGCGCCCCTGGCGGCGAGGCAGCCGAGCCGGCTCGCAAGGCGCCGGTGCGCGGGCCAGCCGGCGGTGCCACCGCCGGAGACGTAGCGGCTGGCGATCACGAGGTCGGCGCCGTCGCTCGCCGCGCGCAGGAGGCCGGGCAGTCGCTCGGGTGGGTGCGACAGGTCGCAGTCCATCTGGACGACGAGGTCGTAGCCGGCCGCGAGGGCCCAGGCGAACCCGGCGCGATAGGCGCCGCCGAGGCCGGTGCGCTCCGTTCGGTGGAGCACGTGCACCCGCGGCTGCGCGGCGGCGATGAGGTCGGCCAGCATGCCGGTGCCGTCGGGCGAGTCGTCGTCGACGACGAGGATCTCGGCCCGGTCGGCGGCTGCGAGCACCGCGCCGATGAACCGCGGCAGGTTCTCGCGCTCGTCGTAGGTCGGTACCACGATGATCGTCCGGTTGTCCATGCCCGTATCTGACCGCGCCCGGCGGCCACGCGGCGAAGTGCTCGACGAACGGTCGGCCCGCGCCGGTGAGCGGGCAGCCGCTCGGGTCGGGATGTGCGGGCGTAACGCCGGCGATCAGGGGACGATGAGCTCGACGGCGCCGGCGGCGACGTCGAACGTGACCGGCGTCACTCCTGGCTGTTCGCCGTCGATCTCCACCGGTAGCGGCCGTTCGGGCATGCAGTGGATCCGGGCGGCGCGCAGCGCGGTGACCTTGGCATGCCGGGCGATCGTGCCGCGGTAGAGGCGTCCGACGTTGAGGGCCAGGTCGACCTTGCCGACGTCGCCGATCACGAGCACGTCGAGCAGGCCGTCATCCTGCAGCGCATCGGGCGCGAGCTTCATGCCGCCGCCGAGGTACCTGCCGTTGGCGCAGATCACGTTGTTGGCGACCGCCGTGCGCCGCTCGCCGTCGATGTCGATCTCGAACGCGACGTTGTGCCACTGGGCGAAGGCCGTGACGGTCGCGTAGAGGAAGCTCGGGGTGCCGCCGAAGCGCTTGGACGAGCGATTGGCCCGTGCGGCGACGTCCCCGGTCATGCCGCAGGACGCCGCGTTGGCGTACATCCGCACCTCCTCGACGCCCCGGTAGTTGGTGAAGCGGGCGCGCCCGAGGTCGATTCGGCGGCTGGCGCCGGCGGCCAGCACGGCGACGGCATCGGCGGTCTTCTTCGGAATCCCGTACGTGCGGATGAAGTCGCATCCGGTGCCGCGCTCGATCACCGCGAGCCTGGTCGCCGCGCCGAGCGGGACACCGGCGTCGTCGCAGAAGCCGTTCACGGCCTCGTTGACCGTGCCGTCGCCCCCGACCACCACGACCAGGTCCTCGCCGGTCTGGATGGCCTCCCGGACGATCGCGGTCGCGTGGCCGGGTCCCTGCGTCACCTGTTCGCTCACCTCGAGCCCGCGCATGCGCGCCTCGGCCGCGATCTGCGGCCAGTCGCGACCCGTCTTGCCGCCGTCCGACGTCGGGTTGATGACGAACAGGGCGCGCCCCATCGGCTCCTAGCCCTTCGGCTCCGAGAGCGCTGCGCGGATCGCGAGCTCCGTCATCCGGTCGACCGCCTCGCGCAGTTCCTGGTCGGAGATCCGGACGAACTCGCCGATCACGAGGTCGGACACGGTCAGCAGGCAGCCTGCCGACATGCCGCGCAGCGCCGCGATGGTGAAGAGCACCGCGGCCTCCATCTCGACCGCCAGCGCGCCGCGGTCGCTCCAGCGCTGGTGCCGGCCGGGATCGGGGTCGTAGAAGGTGTCCGAGCTCGCGACCAGCCCGACCCGGACCGTCTGGCCCGTGTGGCGCGCGATGTGCACGGCGGCGTGCACGACCTCGAAGTCGGCCGTCGGAGCGTGCGGCTCGCCTCCCGTGTACGTCAGCGTCGTGTGGTCGGCCGGGATCGCCGAGCTGGCCACGATCAGGTCCCCGAGCGCCAGGCCCGGAGCGAGCCCGCCGCAGGTTCCGACCCGGACGATTCGCCGCACGCCGAGCTGGTGCAGTTCCTCGACGACGATCGCCGCCGAGGGACAGCCCATGCCGGTCGACTGCACCGAGATCGGCTTGCCCTCGAAGGTGCCCGTGAATCCGAGCATGCCGCGCTCCTCGTTGACGGTCCGGACTTCTCCGAAGAACGTCTCGGCGATGTAGCGGGCCCGCGTGGGATCGCCTGGCAGGAGCACGGCCGGTGCGTAGTCGGCCGGCGCGCCGCGAAGATGGATCGGCATGACGGCTGATCGTACCCGGCCGCAGCACCCCGGGTACACGCGAGCGGGTCGATTCTCCGCCTCTCCGCTACCCTGTGAACGTGAGGGGGCCCTGGCAGATCCTGTCTGTCGTCTTCGTCGCCGCGCTCCTCCTGGGAGCCGCGGTGCCGGCCGTCGCCGCCCCGAAGCCGACGCCGGCCCCGACGCCGGCCCCGTCGTCGTCATCGCCGCCACCGCCATCCGCCCCCGCCGTGGTGGTTGTCACCCCCACGGCCGTCGGCAACGGCAAGTCCGGTGCCGACTACCAGGAGGCCGGCGGTCTGCAGACCCGCGCTCCGGTCGTCCCTGCCGTGGTGACTCCGCCGGCGACGACGCCGGCCGTCACCGCTCCTGTCGTCACCCAGCCGGCCGTGTCGCCGCCGAAGCCGGTTCCACAGGCCGACCATGGCGGGAGCTCCCGATCGATTCCGCGGGACGGACTCGTCGTGCTGGTCGCGGTGCTCCTGGCAGGGCTGGCCGTCTCGGTGCGCGCCATCCGCACGCGCGAGCGGCGCATCGGGTGGGCGCTGATGGCGTTCTGCCTCGTGTACCTGCTCGTCCTCGGCGGACTCGTCAGCGGCGTCGCGGGGGCTGCGTCCGCGCCGCCCGCCGGCGTTTCGGCCACGGCCGGGGACGGTGAGATCCTCGTCTCGTTCGATCCGCTCCTCACGCCGGGCACGACCGTGAGCCTCGCCCGCTCGGCGCTCGCACCGCCCGCTGACTGCGTCGACGGTACCGCCGACGAGCTGCTCTCGGGGCTCACCGGCCCCATCGTCGAGGCCGGTCTCGACAACGGCACGACCTACTTCTACGCGCTGTGCACCGACGATGGCACGAGCCGGTCGGGTTCCGTCGCCGTCTCGGCGACCCCGAGCGCCGGCGTCGTGGTGGTGCCGCCCGTGTCCGCCGCGCACGCGGCCGTTGGAAGACACGGGGTCGTCATCTCCTGGCGCAACCCGTCCGGCGCCGCCTTCGACCGCGCGGTCGTGGTCCGCAAGTTCGGTTCGCAGCCGACGTCGCTCACGGACGGCGAGGTCGTCGTCGATGCCGCGGTCGCGTCGCTTGCCGATCATCCGCTCTCGACCCGCCGGATCTGGTACGCCATCTACGCGGCCGACGCCGAGGACACCCTGTCCGATCCGGTGTTCGTGTCCGTGGCCAAGTTCGATCCGTGGCTGCGCAGCCCCTACGACGGTCAGATCGTCGGTTCCCGCCCGGTCCTGACCTGGAAGCGGCGCCCCGGTGACTACTACGACGTCCAGATCTTCCGCGCATCTCGCTCGGGCCGGCCCATCAACCCGTCGGCGCCCCTGATCGATGCCCACCCGAAGGCCGAGCACTTCCGACCGGCAAGGCGCCTCCGGCGGGGGGCCTACGCATGGTACGTCTGGGCGCACGCCGGCGGCCGCTTCGTCTTGCTCGGCTCGCAGGTCTTCAGTGTCCGATGATCAGCTGTACAGCGCCTCGATAGCGTCGCCGTAGCGGTCGCTGATAACCGGGCGCTTCAGCTTGAGGGTGGGTGTCAGTTCCCCGCCCTCCTGGCTGAACTGCGCGTCCAGGATGCGGATCTTCTTGATCTGCTCGACCCGGGCGAGGTCGGCGTTGACGAGCGCCACCTGCTCCTCGACCACGCGGACGATCTCCGGGTTCTCGTGCAGCGCCGCGGGAGCGCCGAGCGGCAGGCCGTGGTCACGGGCGAACCGCTCGAGCGCATCGGCGTCCAGCGTGATGAGCGCGATCAGGAACGGACGCCGGTCGCCGATCACGCACGCCTCGGCGATCAGCGGCGAGAGCTTGAGGGCGTTCTCGAGGTTGGCCGGCGAGATGTTCTTGCCGCCGGCCGTGATGATGAGGTCCTTCTTGCGGTCGGTGATGTGCAGGAACCCGTCGGCGTCGATCTCGCCGATGTCGCCCGTGTGGAGCCATCCGTCGACCACGGTGGCGGCCGTGACGTCGGGCAGGCCGTGATAGCCCGCGAACACGTTCGGCCCGCGGTAGAGGATCTCGCCGTCCTCCGCGATCTGCACCTCGCCGCCCGGGAAGACCAGCCCGACGGTGCCGAACCGGTAGCGGTCCGCACGGTTGATCGAGATCGCGGTCGTCGTCTCGGTCATGCCGTAGCCCTCGAGCACCTCGATGCCGCAGGCGTGGAAGAAGCGCAGCACCTCCGGCGCGACGGGAGCACCGCCCGAGATGCACACCCGCAGCCGGCCGCCGAGCCGGTCGCGGATCTTGTGCAGGACGAGGCGATCGGCCCGGGCGTAGCGACGGGCGAGACTCCCCGTCGGCTCGCCACCCTGCTCGCGCAGGCGTGACACCTCCGTGCCGACGCCGAGCGCCCAGTGGAACAGCTTACGGCGCAGCCAGCTGGACGACTCCGCGGTGCCGAGCACGGCCGTGTGCACCTTTTCGAAGATCCGCGGAACGCTGGGCAGCGCTGTCGGGCGCACCTCGCCGAGATCGTCGACGATGTGCTCCACGCCGCGGGTGTAGGCGATGGTCGCGCCTTCGACGACGCACCAGAACTGGGCGCCCCGCGCGAAGACGTGCGCCAGTGGCAGGTACAGGTAGCAGATGCCCTCGTCGAGGATGCCCCGGGCATCGCGAAGCATCTCGATCATCGCGTGGCAGTTGCGGTGCAGGAGGACGCAGCCCTTCGGGGGTCCGGTCGTCCCGGACGTGTACACGAACGTGCAGGGATCGTCCGGATCGATCGCGTCGGCCCTGGCGTCGACTCCGGTGAGGTTCGGCCGCCCCGCCTCTTTGAGCGCGTCGAGGCTCATGGCACCGACGCCGTCGATGACGATGACGTGCTCGAGCCCCGGGAGCGCGCCCTCGACGGCGCGGATCTTCTCGAGCTGCGCCTCGTCCTCGACGATGACGACGCTGGAGCCGGAATCGCGCAGCACGTGCAGGCACTCGGCTGGCGAGCTCGACGGGTAGACCGGAATCGTCGTCGCGCCGGTGAAGAGAATGCCGAGGTCGCACGCCGTCCACTCGACCCTGGTGTTGCAGAGCAGCGCGATGCGATCGCCGTGGTCGACACCGAGTGCCATCAGGCCCGCAGCGATCAGGCGCACCTGTTCGTCCAGCTCGGCGAACGTCACGTCCTGCCAGGCGCCGTCGCTGTACGCCAGCGCGAACCGGGCATCCCCGTGGTGCACGATGGCGGTCCGGTAGAGGTCGACGATCGTCTCGCTCATCCGGCTCACCTCCCCGGCCAGATCGGCGGCCGCTTCTCGATGAAGGCAGCGACGCCCTCGGCGCTGTCGGCGGTCGTCCAGGTGCGCTGCATGAGCTCGTCCTCGATCGCGATCCCGTCCGCGAGCGGCAGTTGCGCTCCCCGTTCGACGGCTTCCCGCACCGACCGCACGGACGTCGGCGCGTTCGCGCAGATCTCCTCCGCCAGCGCGAGCGCGCCGTCGAGGGCGTCGTCGGCGATGCGATTGCAGAGTCCGCGGGCGAGCGCCTCGTCGGCGGCGATGTCGCGCCCGGTGTAGAGCAGCTCGAGCGCGACTGCCCGGGGCAGGAGGCGGGGGAGCAGCTGGGTACCGCCCCAGCCCGGGATCAGGCCGCGCTTCGGCTCCGGAAGCGCCATCACGGCACCGGGTGCCATGACCCGCAGGTCGCAGGCGAGGGCGAGCTCCATGCCACCGCCGTACGCGAGCCCGTTGACGGCTGCGATCAGCGGTTTGGCGAGGCCCTGGCGGGCGAAGCCGATCGGCCACGGGGGCGCCGTGTCGCGGCCGCGTTCGGCCATCTGGCCGGGCAGCTTCTTGAGGTCGGCACCCGCGCTGAAGGCGCGCTCGCCGGCCCCCGTGATGATCCCGATCCAGACGGCGTCGTCGGCCTGCACGGCGGCGGCGAAGGCCATGATGCCGTCGTAGGTCTCGAGGTCGATCGCGTTCAGCCGCTCGGGACGGTTGAGCGTGCAGATGGCGACGTGCTCGCGGGTCTCCGTGAGGACGGTCACCGGCGTTCCAGGTGGTGGGCGCGGGCATTGGCGGTCAGCTCGACCATCTGGCGCGCCCGCTCGGGATCGATGCGGTTCGCGGTCTGCCCGGCGATCTTCAGGGCGGTGCCCACGACGATGCCGTCCGCCGTCTCGAGGATCCGCTCCGCGGTGTCGTGGCGGATGCCCGTGTTCGCGATCACCGGGATGTCGGGCACGGCGGCGCGGGCGTCGTCGAGATCGCTCGACCGGAACGGCTCGCCGGCGCGCGGCCCGGAGATCATGACCGCCGTGCAGCCGAAGAAGCGGGCTCCCTGGGCGCGGTCGGCGACCGTCCGGGTGCCGAGCGGCGAGGCGAACTCGGGTGTCAGGTTCGTGAACACGGCGATGTCGTCGGCGCCGATCATGTGGCGGTAGCTGAATGCCCCGCCGGGATCCGGGCGGAGCTGGCCCATGTCCGACTCGAACACGCCGACGAACACCTCGCGCACGAAGCGGGCTTCGACGGCCTTGGCGACCGCCAGCGACGCCATCGGATCCCACAGCATGTCGATCCCGAACGGCAGCGTCAGCATCGTGCGCAGCTCGCCGATGACGGCCGCCATGCCGGTGGCCTGCTCCGTTCCGACGTCGACGCGGTAGGGGCGATCGCCGCCGTTGCAGAAGATGACGCCGTCGACGCCGGCGGTGATCAGCGTCTCGGTGTCGCGGGCGGCCGCCGCGAGGATCGGACGCATGCCGGCGTCCCGGTCGAAGGAGGACGAACCCGGCAGCGCGAGCAGGTGGACGACGCCGATGAGCGGTTTGACGACGCCGAAGATGGACTCCATGATCGCGTCGGGTTGAGTCATCCGCGGCAACCGTAGCCGGGCGGCCCGCCCGTTGGCAAGCTATGCCGGGTGGACGACCGGATCCTGGAGCTCGCCGCCGCCCGGCTCGCCCTGGACGGCACCGCCGGGTTCTCGTTCCTCGACAACTCGGATGCCGTGGTTGCCGCGGCCGACGATGAAGCCGGCGGCCCGGGCCGGGCGGCGTCCGCTCTGGCCGTGCTCGCCGCCGGCGCTCCGGGCGATGACCGGCTGGCCCGTCTCTACGGCGTCTGGCGGCCCTGGCTCGAGCGGCGGGCGGGCACGGCGCCTCCGGGCGAAGGGGGCGAGGCCGCTCTGCTCACGCGGCTCGAGAACCGGCTCGCGGTGATCGTGGCGGAGATGGAGGCGGCTCGCGAGGCCGGCGACGAGCCGAGGGCCGAGGCACTGCACGCGCGGTACATCGAGCTCGGCACGACGTACGCCACGCGGCTCGTGCGCTCGCAGGGCGACCCGTGACGCGCATGCTCGCCCTGGTGTCGGGCGGCGCCGACTCGACGCTGCTGCTCCACCGGCTGGTGGCGGCCGGTCTTGACGTGCGAGCCCTGCACGTCAACCACGGCCGCCGCGACGCGGAGTCCGACGCCGACGAGGCCTTCTGCCGCAAGCTCTGCGCCCGCCTGGGCGTGCCGATCGAGGTGGTCGATGGCCGGGTCGAGGGAGACTCGAATCTCGAGGCACGGCTCCGCGACGTGCGCCGCGCCGCGGCCGCGGCCGCGGCCGGCGGCGACTCGATCGCGACCGGGCATACCGCCAGCGACCGGGCCGAGACCGCGCTCTACCGGCTCGCCACGTCGGGTGGGACGCGGGCCTTGGCCGTGCTCTGCCGTGACGACGGCCAGTGGACGCGGCCACTGATCGACCTCACCCGCGACGAGGTGCGGGCGGAGCTTCGGGCCGCGGGGGAGACCTGGCGCGAGGACGCGACGAACTCGGATCGCCGCCACGCGCGCAACCGTATCCGGGCCGCCGTCGTGCCCGAGCTGGAGGCCCTCAACCCGGCAGCGGTGCGGAACATCGCCCGCACCGCCGACCTGCTGTGCGACGAGCGCGACCTCGTCGACGGGCTCGCAGTGGAACTGGTGGAAGCCGATGGCTCGATCGAGCTCGACCGGCTCCAGGCGGCCCACCCGGCACTGCAGCGAGCGGCCATCCGCCTCGCCGCCGGCCGCGCCGGCGTGCGCGTCCAGCACCGCGACACCGAGGCACTGCGCGCCCTCGGCCGGGCCGGGCGCGAGCTCCGGACACTGCCAGGGGGGCACCACGCCGAGCGCGACCGGGGCCGACTGCGGTTCATCTACGATCCAGCGGCATGCGAGGGCTCGACCCCGAAGGCCTGATCGCCGAGACGCTGATCGAGGAAGCGGCACTGCAGTCGCGCATCCGCGAGCTCGGCGCCGAGATCGAGCGCGACTACGCCGGCCGATCACCGCTGTTCGTCTGCGTGCTGAAGGGCGCCTTCGTGTTCCTCGGCGACCTCGTCCGCCACATCGACCTGCCGGTGGAGGTCGACTTCATGGCGATCTCGTCCTACGGCTCGGGCACGGAGTCGTCGGGGATCGTCCGGATCGTGAAGGACCTCGAGGCGACCATCGAGGGCCGCGACGTGATCGTCGTCGAGGACATCGTCGACTCGGGCCTGACCCTGTCGTACCTGCTGCGCAGCCTCCAGGCCCGCCGGCCCGCATCGCTCGAGATCTGCGCGCTCCTCACCAAGCCCGAGCGGCGCGAGGTCGACATCCCCGTCCGGTACGTCGGGTTCGAGATCCCGGACCGGTTCGTGATCGGCTACGGCCTCGACTACGCCGAGCAGTTCCGCAACCTCCGCGACGTGGCCGTGCTGAAGCTCGCGTAGCGTCAGGGCCGCGTTACGCTTCTCGGGTGGCGGTTTCGGTCATCGGTTGCTGTCCGCTCGACTGTCCGGACACGTGCTCGTGGGTGGTGGGTGTCGAGGACGGCCGGGTGGTGGAGTTGCGCGGCAACAAGGCCCAGCCCTTCACGGCCGGTGCGCTCTGCGGGAAGGTGAATCGATACCTGGACCACCTGCACGGAGAGCGGCTGCTGCACCCGATGGTGCGGACCGGCGGACGGCTGGTGCAGGCGACGTGGGACGAGGCTCTGGACGAGGCCGCCGGCGGGCTGCAGCGCTCGATCGACGAGCACGGCGGCGAGTCGGTGCTGCCGTTCTTCTTCGCCGGCACCATGGGCATGATCCAGGGCTTCGGGTTCCCGCAGCGGCTGCTGTACTCGCTCGGTACATCGCGTCTCGAGACGACCATCTGCACGGCGGCGTGGCGGGCGGCCGCGAAGGCGACGATCGGCGGTAGCGTCTCCATCGACCCCGAGAGCCTGGCCGGCGCGCGCCTGATCGTGATGTGGGGATCGAACCCGCTCTCGACCGGGATGCACGTGTGGAAGTACGTCTTGGCCGCGCAGCGGCAGGGTGCCCACGTCGTGTGCATCGACCCGCTTCGCTCGGGCACCGCCGAGCGCTGCGACGAGCACATCGCGCCGGCGCCCGGCACCGATGCGGCGATGGCCATCGCGTTGATGCGGGTCATCCGCGACGCCGGCGGCTGCGATCGGGAGTGGCTCGCGGCGCACGCTACGGGCTGGCCCGAGCTGGAGCGCCGGCTCGACGACTGGCCGGTCGAGCGCGCCGCCGAGATCTGCTCGCTGGAGCCCGGTGCGATCCGGTCGCTCGGCGAGCGACTCGCGACGACCCGGCCCTCCGCGATCAGCGTGGGCCTGGGCCTGCAGCGACACGGCGGGGCCGGGGCTGCCGTCCGGGCCATCATGTCGATTCCGGCCCTGACCGGAGACTGGCGCCACGTCGGCGGCGGCGTGGCCGGCCTGACCGGCGGGCACTTCCCCGACTTCGACGGATCGGCGGGGGCGAAGGCCGCGGGCGTCCGGTACCCGCGGGTGCGCACGGTCAACATGTCCCGGCTCGGCCATGCCCTGCTCGAGCTCGACGACCCACCGGTCACGTCGCTCGTGGTGTTCAACTGCAACCCGGCGGCGACGTCGCCCGACCAGGCGCGCGTGCGCCGCGGGCTGGCGCGCAGCGATCTCTTCACCGTCGTGCTCGAGCAGCGCCGGACCGACACCTGCGAGTACGCGGACGTGCTGCTGCCGGCCACGATGCAGCCCGAGCACGCCGATCTCCACGACTCCTACGGGCACCTGTACGTGTCGTGGAACGAGCCGGCGGTGGCTGCGCCCGGCGAGTGCCTGCCCAACAGCGAGATCTTCCGGCGCCTGGTGCGGCGACTCGGCGGGGATCACCCCGCACTGCAGATCTCCGACATGGCCTTCGCGCGCGAGCTGTGCGACGGGGCCGGAGTCGACCTCGACCAGTTGCGGGTGAACGGGTTCGCGCGCGTCGGGCCGCCCGAGGGGACGGCGCCGTTCGCCGCCGGCGGCTTCCCCACGGCCAGCGGCACGGTCGAGCTGTGGTCGCAGTCCCTGGCCGATGCGGGGCACGATCCCCTGCCGACCTACGTCCCGCCGCACGAGGCGGCCGATGCCGCACTCGCGACCCGGTTCCCGCTGGTGCTCCTCGCCCCGGCGGGCCGGTTCTTCCTCAACTCGACGTTCGCCCAGCTCGACTGGCACCGGCAGAAGCAGGGCCCGCCGACGCTGTACCTGAACCCGGTCGACGCGGCCGCCCGCGGGCTGGCCTCGGGCGCGCAGGTGCGATGCCACAACGACCGTGGCGGCTGGCTGGCCACGCTGGAGGTGAACGACGCCGCCCGTCCCGGGGTCTGCTTCACGCTCAAGACCCAGTGGCCCCGGCTCTCGCCCGGCGGTTCGAACGTGAACGCCTGCACGCCGGAACGCGATACCGACCTCGGCGGCGGGCCGACGTTCCACGACAACCGGGTCGAGGTCAGCGCGGTCTGAGCCCGTGCCCGGGAGCAGGCAAATCGCATGCCGCGTGGTAGGATCCGAACAGGTCGAGCGGCCCCCAGGCCGCTTTTTCGTCACTCAGTGGAGTGCCTTTGAATCGGTTCTTCAAGAGCGCGGCGTTTCCCATCATCGTCGTCATCGCGCTGGCCTGGTTCGTCCAGCAGGTCCTGTTCTCCGGCGGCGGGTCGAGTTCCGCGCCGAAGCACACGTGGTCCTCCATGAAGCAGGACCTCGCCCAGCACAAGGTCGATGAGCTCAAGCAGAGCGTCTCGTCCAACAGCGTCCAGGTCACGCTCAAGCCGGTCAACCAGGCCGACCCCGTCAAGTACACGGTGGGCATCCCGGGCGATGACGCCTGGAAGCAGGTCTACAACCTGGCCCAGAGCCAGCAGGACGTGACGATCGACGGCTCCAAGACCGGTGGGTCGAACTGGCCGGGCCTGCTGATCAACTTCCTGCCGATCCTGATCTTCCTCGCCTTCTGGCTGTTCCTGATGAACCAGGTGCAGGGCGGAGGGTCGAAGGTGATGAGCTTCGGCAAGAGCCGCGCCAAGCGCATGGCGGTCGACTCGCCGAAGGTGACCTTCAAGGACGTCGCCGGGGTCGACGAGGCGGTCGAGGAGCTGCACGAGATCAAGGAGTTCCTCGAGAACCCGAAGAAGTTCCAGGCGCTCGGAGCGCGGATTCCGAAGGGCGTGCTGCTGTTCGGTCCCCCCGGTACCGGCAAGACGCTCCTGGCCCGGGCCGTGGCCGGCGAGGCCGGTGTTCCGTTCTTCTCGATCTCCGGTTCGGACTTCGTCGAGATGTTCGTCGGCGTCGGCGCGAGTCGGGTCCGCGACCTGTTCGAGCAGGCCAAGCAGAACTCGCCCTGCATCATCTTCATGGATGAGATCGACGCCGTCGGCCGGCACCGCGGTGCCGGCATGGGCGGCGGGCACGACGAGCGCGAGCAGACGCTCAACCAGTTGCTGGTCGAGATGGACGGCTTCGAGATGAAGGACAACATCATCCTCATCGCCGCCACGAACCGGCCCGACATCCTCGACCCGGCGCTCCTGCGGCCGGGGCGCTTCGACCGTCAGATCGTCGTCGACCGGCCCGACCGGGCAGGCCGCGAGCAGATCCTGCGCGTGCACACGCGCGGCAAGCCGATCTCGAAGAACGTCGACCTCGCCGCGCTCGCGGGCCAGACACCGGGCTTCACCGGTGCCGACCTCGCAAACCTCGTCAACGAGGCGGCGCTGCTGACCGCGCGCTACGGCCGCAAGACGATCACCGACTTCGAGCTCGAAGAAGGGATCATGCGGGTCGTCGCCGGCCCCGAGAAGAAGACCCGGCTGCTCAGCGAGAAGGAGCGCCTGATCACGGCCTACCACGAGATGGGCCACGCGATCGTCGGCCACTTCCTCGAGAACTGCAACCCGGTGCACAAGATCACGATCATCTCGCGCGGACGGGCCCTCGGCCTGACCGTCTCGTTCCCGACCGAGGATCGCCACCTGCACACCAAGGGCGCCCTGATGGACAATCTCGCCATGGCGCTCGGCGGGCGCGCGGCCGAGGAGCTCGTCTTCGACGAGATCACGACCGGCGCTGCGTCCGACATCGAGAGCATCACGGCCGACGCCAAGAACATGGTGATGCGCTGGGGCATGAGCGAGAAGCTCGGCCCGCGCGCGCTCGGTACCCGGCACGACCAGCCGTTCCTCGGGCGCGAGTTCGGCCACGAGGCCGACTACTCGCAGGAGATCGCGCGCGAGATCGACGATGAGATCCGCCGCATCATCGAAACCGCGCACGACACCGCCCGCAACGTGCTGACCGAGCACCGCGAGGACCTCGACCGGATCTCGAAGATCCTGTTCGAGGTCGAGACCATCGACAAGGATCAGTTCATCCGCCTGCTCGACGGCGAGACCCAGGACAGCGTCTTCCCGCCAAAGGTCGAGCCGCCCGCCGAGGACGGCACGCCCGAGCGCGCAGCCGCCAAGCCGCGCGGTCTCGGTCTGCCGCTGCCCGGCAAGCCGGAGGCGTCCGGAGCGTAGGTCGGGGCATCGACGCGGACGTGGTCCGTCATGGTGCGCCCGTGACCTCCCTCCGCGAGCGGTTCCCGGTGCCGGCCCTGATGGGGGTCGTGAACGTGACCCCGGACTCGTTCTCGGACGGCGGCCGGTTCCTGAGCGAGGACGACGCGGTCGCCGAAGGCCTGCGGCACGTCGCCGAGGGCGCTCACGTCGTCGATGTCGGCGGCGAGTCCACACGGCCCGGATCGGATGGGATCGGCCTCGACGAGGAGCTCCACCGGGTGATCGGCGTGGTGACTCGCATCAGGGCCATCAGCGACGTCCCGATCTCGATCGACACCTCGAAGGCCGCCGTCGCCGAGCGGGCCATCCGGGCCGGCGCGACGATGGTCAATGACGTCACGGCCCTGTCCGACCCCGCGATGGCAGCGCTGGTCGCCGACAGCGGTGTCGACCTGTGCCTGATGCACATGCTCGGCACGCCCCGCACCATGCAGATCGATCCGCGGTACGACGACGTGGTGGCGGAGGTCGGCGACTGGTTGTTCGAGCGGGTCGAGCGAGCCTGCGGTGCCGGCGTACCGCGGGAGCGGATCGCGGTCGATCCGGGCATCGGGTTCGGCAAGAACCTCGACCACAACCTCGCGTTGCTGGCCAGCCTCGACGAGCTCGACCGGCGCTGCGGTTGCCCGGTCCTGGTCGGACTGTCGCGCAAGAGCTTCCTCGGCCGCATCATGGGGGACATGGAACGCGATCGAACGGCCGCCACGATCGGCGCCAACCTGGAGGCGGTGCGACGCGGTGCGTGGATGCTCCGCGTGCACGACGTGGGCGTGCACCGCGACGCGCTGGCCGCGGGAGGGGCCATCCGATGAGGGAGGTGGAGGTCGCGATCGAGGGCCTCGCCGTCTTCGCCCATCACGGGGTGCTACCCGAGGAGCGCGCACTGGGTCAGCGGTTCTTCCTCGACATCCGCATGATCCCGCTGCGGGACGCCGCGTGCGACACCGACGAGCTGGCCGACGCCGTCGACTACGGGCTCGTCGCACGACGCGCCCACGAGGTGGTCTCCGGCGGTCCGTACCGGCTGCTCGAGCGCCTGGCCGACGAGGTGGCATCGGTGGTGCTGGCGGAGTTCGCGGTCGATGAGGTCACGGTGCGCGTGTCGAAGCCGTCCGCGCCCGTTCCGCTGGTCATCGATGCGGTGGGGGTCACGGTCACGCGGCGCCGCGGCGGATGAGCCGCGTCGCGATCGGCATCGGTGCGAACCTCGGCGATCGGCTCCAGGCCGTCAGGCACGCCCTCGACGAGATCGGCGCGATCTCCCGCACGCACGTCATCGCCGTCTCCGGCGTCTACCTGACACGACCCGTCGGCGGACCCGAGCAGCCCGACTTCGTGAATGCCGCGGCGCTCGTCCAGACGGCGCTGGGACCGGCCGCACTGCTTGCCGAGCTCCACCGGATCGAGGCGGAGGCGGGCCGCACGCGCGGTGTGCCGAACGGCCCCCGCACCCTCGACCTGGACATCCTTCTGTGGGGCGATCGGACGATCCACGAGCCCGGGCTGGACATTCCCCACCCGCGATTGGAGCAGCGGCGGTTCGCGCTCGACCCCCTGCTCGAGCTGATCGATTCCGCCCGGCTCACGGCGGTGGCGGAGGCGCTCGGCGACCAGGGCGTGCGGCGACTCGGCTCCGTGGCCGACGCTACCATTGAAACGGCACCGGCCGAGGGGTAACCCACATGTCCAATCTCGAAGATCTCGAGGAGTACGACGCCGAACTCGAGCTCGCGCTGAAGCGCGAGTACGCGATGGTCTTCGGCATGTTCCGCTACTGCGTCCTGACGCAGGAGGCGACGTACCTCTGCAACAAGCTCGACCTGCGGATCGAGCACCAGCCTTCCTACCCGTTGTTCCACCTCGCCATGGAGGACGTCTGGGTCTGGGACAAGAACCGCCCGAGCCGGATCATCCCGCGCGCCGACGTCCACACCACGCAGGACGTCACCATCGAGGAGCTGAAGCCGGACCAGCTCGTCCCGACCACGCTGCCGCCCGACTTCGGCCCGCCCGAGCGCTGATGCTGCTCGCGGTCGACGTCGGCAACACGCAGACGGTCCTCGGCCTCTTCGACGGCGACGAGCTCCACCGCCACTGGCGTATCACGACCGGCAGCCACCGCACCGGCGACGAGCTCGATGTCGACGTGGCCGCACTTCTCGGTCGCGCGGGCGTCGCCGCCGGCACCGTCACGGCGGGCGCTCTGGCTTCGACCGTGCCGAGCATCGTCCATGCCTGGACGACCGCGCTCTCCCGGCTCGCCGGCGAGGACGTGGTCGTGATCGGGCCGGGCGTGAGGACCGGTGTCCCGGTCCGCACCGACAACCCCCGCGAGGTGGGGCCCGACCGGATCGCGAACTCGGTCGCCGCCCACGTCGCCTACGGTGGCCCCTGCATCGTCGTCGACTTCGGAACGTCCACCAACTTCGACGTCGTCTCCGCCGACGGCGAGTTCCTCGGCGGCGCCATCGCGCCCGGCGTCGAGGTCTCGATGGACGCGCTCAACGCCCGTGCCGCGCGCCTCGTCACGGTCGAGCTGGCCGCGCCACCGGCCGCGATCGGCAAGTCGACCGTCGCGGCCATGCAGTCGGGCGCGATCTTCGGGTTCGCCGGTCAGGTCGACTCGATCGTGCGGCGCATCCAGGGGGAGCTCGGCGGTCCGTGCCCCGTGATCGCCACCGGCGGTCTCGCGGCGGTGATAGCGCCGCACGCCGAGACCGTCACGCATCGCGATCCGTGGCTCACGCTGCAGGGCATCCGCCTCGTCTGGGAGCGGAACCAGCGCCAGGGCGGCGTCTAGGCGTCTAGCTCATCGCCCGGGCCAGCTCTGTCCGGGAGCGCACGCCGAGCTTGCGGAACACGTTCGAGAGGTGGAACTCGACCGTCTTCGGCGTCACGAAGAGATGCGCTGCGACCTCCTTGTTGGTGCGGCCTTCGGCGACGAGGAGGGCGATCTGGCGCTCACCCGGCGTCAACGCGTCGATCTCCGCATCGGCTCGCTTCCGCACGCTCTCGCCGGACGCGCGCAGTTCGGCCGCGGCGCGTTCGGCCCACGGATCCGCGCCCAGCAGGACGAAGCCCTCGTGCGCGGCCCGGACGAGCTCGCGACCCTCGACCCGGCGGCGCGCCCGCCGGAGACGCTCGCCGTAGCAGAGGCTTGCGCGGGCCTGCTCGAATGGCGAGATGCCGGGCAGCTCGAGGGCAGCTCGGAACGGCTCGTCGAACACCCCGTCATCCGCCAGGAGGCCGGCGCAGCGAAGCAGCGCGGCGCGGGCGGACGCCCGGCCGGCGCGGTCGACGTCGGCGCGGAACGCCTCGAGGACGCCCGAGGCCTCGTCCGCACGCCCGCCACGGGCCAGCGCCTCGACCAGGTCGGGCGCGCGATGCGGCCACAGCGTCGCGTCCGAGAACCCGAGGCTCCGGCCGACCCGGTCGGCCTCGGCGAGGACCGCCGCTGCCGCCTCGAGCCGCCCGTGGCCGAGGTCGAGCATCCCGAGCGCAGCCGCCGTCATGTCGAACCGCGACCCGGGGCCGAGATCGCTGGCGATCGCGGCTGCCGCCAACGCGTGGGAGCGGCAGGCCTCCTCCCGGCCCTGGACGGCGTCGAGCCATGCGACGGCGCCGAGTGCGATCCCGAGATCCGCCGCCTGGCCCGTCGCCTCGGCCAGGCGGACCGCCTCGTCGAGCGCCGATGCAGCGCTGCCGAAGCGCCCGGCCTCCAGGTCGATCGACGCCTGCCGTGCGAGGGCGTACGGGAGCACCCCCGGTGCGCTGGCCGCTCGCGCTTCGGCGATGACCGCGGCGAGCACGGCCCGCGCGCGTTGCCCCTCGTCGGCGAGGCGCAGCGCGAGGCCGAGATAGGACCGGATGATCGGGTCGTCGATGTCACCGCCGTCGTGGCCGGCCGCCGTGGCGGCGGCGTCGATGTGCCTCCGGCCCTCGTCGCCGACGCCCGCCATCATCAGCGCGGTGCCGAGCGCGAGATCGGCGAGCATGGCAGCCCGCGAGGCAGCCGGCGCCAGCTCGCGAGCGCGCCGGCCCGACGCCACCGCGAGCTCCGTCGCCCCGTCGCGGAGACACGGCAGGACCGCCTCGGCGAACATCTCCGCCGCCGTCGCAGGATCGGTCGTGGCGAGGCGGTCGGCCTCGGCGGCGAGCAGCGCGTGCGCGTCCAGCGCGGCGCCGGCGCGGGCGGCGATGCGGCCACGGAGGTGGCGCGCGGCCTGCCGCAGCCTCTCGTCGCCCGTCACGGCCGCGGCCTCGTCGAGGTGCCCGAGGGCACTCGCGATGTGCCCGGCGCCCCAGGCCATCTCGGCGGCCGCGATGAGCCGGCGCGACCGGTCATCGTCCCGCTCCGACACCGCCGCGGCACGCAGCAGGGCCCGCTCCGCAGCGGCGTACCCGGCCCGGCGCCGGGCCCGGTGGGCCGTCTGCTCGAGATCGGCCGCGACGCTCTCGTCCGGAGCATGCGTCGCTGCGGCCCGGTGCCACGCGCGCTGGTCAGCCTCGGTCACCGCAGCCAGCGCCTCGTGGGCGCGGTCGCGCTCCTCGCGCGTCGCGCCGTTGTAGACGGCCGACCGGGCGAGCTCGCTGGTGAAGGCAACCCGTTCCTCCGACACCGTCACCAGATCCGCGCGCTCGGCCTCGTCGAGACCGGCGGCGGCGACGTTCGACCGGCCGAGCGCCGCATGTATCTCGCCTGCATCGCCCGTCTCGCTGGCGGCAGCCACCAGCAGGGCGGCCATCGTGCCGGCCGGCAGTCCGGCCACCCGTGACCGCACCAGCGCCGCCGCCGCCCCGGCCGACGGCAGCAGGTCGCCGATGGGCGAGCGCCCGCGCAGCTGGTCGGGGGTGAGTGCATCCGCGATCTCGATCAGCAGAAGGGGGTTCCCACCGCTGGCTCGGGCGATGCGGCCGGCGACCTCGGTCGCGATGTCCTCGAAGCGGTCGCGCAGCACGAGGCCTGCCGCCTCCACGGTCAACGGCCCCAGCACGAGGTTGTCGATGCCCGTGAACGCTCCCCGGGCGTCATCCCGCGCCGCGAGCACGATCGCGACGCGATCCGCCTCGAGTCGTCGCGCCGCGAAGGCGAGCGCCTCGGCCGATGCCGTGTCGATGGCGTGGGCGTCGTCGACGACGATCAGGATCGGGGCCCGCTCGGCGGCCGCGGCGATGAGGCTGAGGGTGCCGACCGACACCGTGAGGCGGTCCGGGGCACCGTCGGCGCCGGCCATGGCGAGGGCGGCTCGCAGCGCCCCGGCCTGGACGGCGG
Source organism: uncultured Actinomycetes bacterium (assembly GCA_963779685.1). Taxonomy (GTDB): domain Bacteria; phylum Actinomycetota; class Thermoleophilia; order Gaiellales; family F1-60-MAGs149; genus CAVZZG01. The sequence continues at coordinate 1,467,933 of CAVZZG010000003.1, read as the reverse complement.
GGATCGCGGCGAGGTCGTCGCTCAGGGGGCGGACGAGCGAGTGGAGCGCGGAGAACGCGAGCTCGGCCTCGGACTCGAAGCCCCGCGCCCGGAGGACGCGCATCTCCTCCGCTCGCGGGGTGGTCGCCGCGAGCAGGGCGGTCTTGCCGATACCGGCCTCGCCCACGACCAGCACGGCACCGCTGGCGCCGGTGCGGGCGGCGTCTATCAGCCGCTCCAGCGCGGCGGCCTCGCCTTCGCGTCCCCTCATGACAACGGCTGCCATCGCCTCCGGCCGAGTCTATCCACTACCATCGCCCGGTGACGAGAATCCGCGCCGCCGTGCTCGATGCTCCGCAGCAGCCGCTCGTCATCGAGGAACTCGAGCTGGCCGCCCCGGGCGCCGGCGAGGTCCGGATCCGCTACCGCACGAGCGGCGTCTGCCACTCCGACCTGCACGTCGTGGACGGCGAGTGGTCGTCGCCGCGGCCGATCGTCCTCGGGCACGAGGGCGCCGGCGTGGTCGAGGAGATCGGAGCCGGCGTCGGCCATGTCGTTCCCGGCGACCACGTGGTGACCTCCTGGTGGTACCCCTGCGGGACGTGCCGGCAGTGCGCGCGAGGACAGTCGTGGGTCTGCACCGGGAACCGCGCCGCCGCCGGCACCCTGCACGACGGCACCACGCGACTCACGCGCGACGGCGGCGACGTGCACCAGTACCTCGCGCTCGGCACGTTCGGCGAGCAGGGCGTGGTGCCGGCGAGCGCCGTCGTGCCCGTCCCCCGCGACCTGCCGTTCGACGTGGCGTGCCTGATCGGCTGCGGTGTCGCGACCGGGGTCGGGGCGGTGACCAACACCGCGCGGGTCGAACCAGGTGCGGCCGTCGCGGTGGTGGGCTGCGGCGGCGTCGGCCTGAGCGTGGTCATGGGCGCCGCCCTGGCCGGGGCCGACCCCATCATCGCCATCGACCTCGAGGACGACAAGCTCGACCGGGCCCGTGATCTCGGTGCGACCCACGCCGTGCGCGGCGACGGTTCCGTGCGACGCGAGGTCGTCGCCATCTCGCCGGGCGGCGTCGACTACGCGTTCGAGGCCATCGGCCTGCAGCAGACGGCGGAGCTGCTGCCGAAGCTCACCCGCGCCGGCGGCGCGTGCGTGCTGGTCGGCATGACGGCTGAGGGGGTCCGGGTCGGCGTTGACGGCGTGCTGTTCGCCGCCCAGGGCCTGCGACTGCTCGGCTCGTCGTACGGCAGCTGCATCGCCGCGGTCGATTTCCCGAGGCTCGCGCGGCTGCACCTCGCCGGGCGGCTGCCGGTCGATCGGCTCGTGACGCACCGGATCGCCCTCGACGAGGTGAACGATGCGCTGGCGGCCATGCGCCGTCGCGAGCGCGCTCGCAGCGTGATCTGCTACCCGCCGCCGTAGATCGACACGGGCAGGTGCAGCTCCGCGTCGTCGTCGTAGCGACGATGCGCGGTGCGCGCGGCGGCGATCGGGCGAGCGCCGGGAGCAGCGGCGAACAGCCGCTCTTCCAGCGCCTCGAGCGTGCCGATGGACGCCAGCTCCGAGCGCAGCGAGCGGTCGAACCGTCCACGTCGCAGGTACCAGCCGTGGAACTTGCGCAGGTACGGCACGGCCCTGTGCTCGCCGATCTCATCCGCCACCTCGCGTGCGTAGCTCACGAGCTCCGCGATCACCTCGTCATTCTCGGGCTGCTCGGCGCGGCCGCTTGCGATCTCGCGCAGCAGCCACGGGTTGCCCTGCGCGGCTCGGGCGATCATCACCGCGGCGCAGCCGGTGCCGTGGAGCACGGCCTCGGCCCGGGCCGCCGTGGTCACGTCGCCGGAGGCGATCACGGGCACGTCGACGAGGGACACGAGCTCGCCGGTGACCGCGTGGTCGGCGACGCCGGTGTACATCTGCTGGGCCGACCGCGGGTGGAGGGTGAGGCACTGCGCGCCGGCGTCGACCAGCCGGGGAGCGACCGAGAGGCACGCCAGCGACCCGTCCCGCGTGCCGCGGCGCATCTTGACCATGACCGGCACGTCGACCGCGCTCGCGACGGCCTCCACGAGCCGGCAGGCCAGGTCGCCGCCCTCGACCTCGAGCAGCGAGCTGCCGGCGCCGGTCTTCGTCACCTTCCGGACGGGGCAGCCCATGTTGATGTCGACCAGGTCGGCGCCGGCATCGACCACCATCCGCGCCGCCTCCGCCATCAGCTCGGGCTCCGAGCCGAAGATCTGCACCGCCAGCGGCGACTCGTCGCGAGCGATCCTGAGGTAGTCGTGCGTCCGCTCGTTACGGTGGTGCAGGCCGCAGGCCGAGACCATCTCCGAACACACCAGCCCCGCGCCGAACCTGCGGCCCTGACGGCGGAAGGCCTGCGCCGAGATGCCGGCCATGGGCGCCAGCACGACGCGGCTCGGTACCTCGACCGGGCCGATCGTCCAGGTGTCCTGCAGGGTGCGTGCCGCAACGTCCATCCGCGATCCCAGGCTATCATTCGGCACGCTGAGGGCGCCCGATGGGCGCCGCGCGCCCATGTAGACGAAGGGGACACCTGACGTGGCCAAGGAGACCGTCCTCACTCGCGAGGGCTTCGAGAAGCTGAAGGACGAGATCGAGGAGCTGTCCACGGTCCGCCGGCGCGAGGTCGCCGAGCGCATCAAGGAGGCCCGCGAGTTCGGTGACATCTCGGAGAACTCCGAGTACGACGACGCCAAGAACGAGCAGGCGATGCTCGAGGCGCGGATCGCCCAGCTCGAGGAGCGTCTGCGCGACGCAGCCGTGATCGACGAGGCCGAGTTGCCCGCCGACGTGGTCTCGCTCGGCTCGCGCGTCACCCTGAAGCTGCCGACCGGTGAGGCGACGTTCCAGGTCGTCGGCTCGGCCGAGTCCGACCCGGACGAGAGCCGCCTGTCCAACGAGTCGCCCATCGGCAAGGCCATCCTCGGGCGCAAGAAGGGCGAGTCCGTCGACGTCGTCACGCCCAGCGGCCCGATCAAGATCAAGATCGTGGCCATCAAGGCCGCCTGACACCCTCGTGAGCACAGGGGGAGTCGACTACGACGCGCTCCCCCACCGGTTCGGGGAGCGGACTGCGATCGCAGCTCTGCGCGACGCGCATGCCGGTCTGGCCGACGGTGGCGCCAGCGGGGTGACCTACCGGCTTGCCGGTCGTGTGGTCGGGCGGCGCGGCCAGGGGAAGCTCGTCTTCCTCGACCTCGACGACCGCAGCGGGCGCCTGCAGCTGATGGCGACGGCCGACGGGGTGGGGGAGGACCTGCTCGCCCGCATCGGGTCGGTGAACCTCGGCGACATCGTCGGGGTGGAGGGCGAGGCGATCCGGACCCGGCGGGGCGAGCTCTCGCTGCGGGTCACCTCCTTCCAGCTGCTGGCGCCGTGCCGCCGTCCGCTGCCGGACACCTGGCACGGCCTGACCGATGTCGAGGTCCGCTACCGCCGGCGGTATCTCGATCTCCTGATGTCGCCCGATGTGCGCCGCACGTTCGAGGTGCGGACGCGGTTCGTGGCCGGCCTTCGCCGCTTCCTGGACGACCGCGGGTTCCTCGAGGTCGAGACGCCCGTCCTGCAGCCGTTGTACGGCGGCGCCGTGGCGCGTCCGTTCGTGACCCACCACAACGAGCTCGACCGCGATCTCTACCTCCGCATCGCCGTCGAGCTCTACCTCAAGCGGCTGATCGTCGGCGGCCTCGAAAAGGTGTACGAGATCGGCAAGAACTTCCGCAACGAGGGCGTCAGCTTCAAGCACAACCCCGAGTTCACGATGCTCGAGACCTACGAGGCGTACGCCGACTACGGCGACGTGATGCGGATGACCGAGGCGATGATCGCCTTTGCAGCGCAGGCCGCGCTCGGGTCGACGATCGTCGAGATCGGCGGCGAGAGCGTCGATCTCGCTCCGCCCTGGCCCCGCATCCCGCTCGCCCAGGCCATCCGGGACGCGTGCGGCACCGACCCGCTCGCCGGCCCGCGCGACCCGGATGCACTGCGGGCGGTCCTCGCGCGGGACGGCGTCGACACCTCGCGCGACGCCACCTGGGCGGCACTCGTCGACCACATGCTCTCCCACTACGTCGAGCCGAAGATCGTCCGGCCGACGTTCATCGTCGACTATCCGGTCGAGCTCTCGCCGCTCTCACGGCGGCGGCCGGACGACCCCTTCACGGTCGAGCGCTTCGAGGCCTTCTGCGGTGGGATGGAGATCGCCAACGGCTACAGCGAGCTGAACGACCCGGCCGAGCAGCACGAGCGGTTCGTCGAGCAGGCGGCGGCCGGCAGGGCCGGCGCCGAGGAGACCCATCCGATCGACGACGACTACGTCATGGCCCTGGAGTACGGCATGCCTCCCACCGGCGGGCTGGGCGTCGGCATCGACCGGTGCGCGATGGTGCTGACCGGGTCGACCTCGATCCGCGAGGTCGTGCTCTTCCCGGCGCTACGAGACCGCCCCTAGAAGGATCGCGTGACGAACTGGGGCGCCGACCGGTTGCCCGCGCGATCGACGCTGGTCGCGAGGATGCGGTAGGTGCCGTGGGCGAGCTTCGGCAAGGTCACGTCGAGCGTCGAACGCTCGCGTTCGGTCGTGCGCGTGACGTGCCCGCCGCCCGGCGCCACCGCATCGATGAGGAGCGTGATGGCCGCCACGCCGCTGCCGCTGTCGGAGGCTCGGACGTGTGCCACGCAGCTCGGCGCGCCGGCGCCGAGAGCGCCGGTGCAGGTGATCCGGATCCCGGTCAGGCGCGGCGCCCTGCCGTCGCCGTGGCCGTTGGCCAGGACCCGGCGCGCTTCGCTGGGCGTCGTGTCCAGTGACCCTCCGCCGTTCGTCACGTGCGCCGAGCACGAGATGTCGTGTCCGGCACGGCTGGAGGGGATGCGCCACGTGAAGCCCGAGTGCACCCGGCGGTCGCCGTCGTACCAGGCGATGTCGGTGACCAGGCCAGCCCCTGCGACGCGCACGTTGCACCGCGCGGTGCCACCGACCCGGACGCCGCCGGTGATGAAGACGCCCCCCCACTGCGCAGGTGCCGCCGGCGGGTTGGTATCGAGCCAGTCGCGGACGCCGAGGATCCGCGTGAAGACGCCCGGGCTCGTCAGGCTTCCGCAGCTCAGGCCGAAGCTCGTGATGCCGGCGACGGTCCAGGTGCCGGCGTCATCCACCAGCAGCGGCCCGCCCGAATCGCCATGGCAGGTGGTCTGCCCGCTGACGCCGGCAGCGGCGCAGGTCATCGTCGCCGGCTCGAAGAGCCCGCCGACGCCCATGTCGCAGGCCGCATTCGACTGGATGACCACGTCGCCGCTGCGGATCTGGTCGGGGTAGATCTCCTCGCCGTTGATCGAGACGATGGCGCCCCAGCCGACGATGGTCGCCGGCGACCCGTCACCGGCGAGGCCGGCGGTTCCGGCCGAGATCAGCGGCGCCGGGGTGATGCCGGCGGGCGCGTGGGCGAGGTGCAGGAGCGCGACGTCGTTGCCGAGCCGCTCGAAGGAGTACGACGGATGCCAGCTGACGCCGGTCACGCCGATCCGCTCGCCGTCGCTTCCCGACAGCATCGTCCGTCCGAATACGACGTCGAAGACCCCGGGCGGCGAGAAGGCGACACAGTGCGCCGCCGTGAGCACCACCGTCGGTGCGATCAGGGTACCGCCGCACCACAGGCCCTTGTCGGACGGGACGCCGCGGAACACCACCGCGCCGACGAACGGGAACGCCGACGTGGTGGTCGGCGTCCCGCCGATGACCTGGGCTGACCGCGTCGCGCCGTGGTCGTCGTAGCGGGCAGGGCTCCGCTGACGATTGCCGGCGCGGTCGACGGCGCGCGCGAAGACGATGTGACGTCCGGGCGGCAGGGCGAGCGCGGTGCGCGCGATGCCGTGATGCGGTCGCAGGTCGCGCTGCAGCATGCTGACCGCGCCGCTCGGTGCCACGGTGGAGATCATCAGCTCGACCCGTAGGAGGCCGCTGCCGCCCGAGTCGACGGCCTTCACCGAGATCGTGCAGGCGCTCCCCGAGCAGGTCAGCGACGGCGTCCGGGCGACGGGCGCCGTTACGTCGGTCGCCTCGTTGGCGCTGCGGTGGATGGGGTCGGTGAGGGCGGAATCGCCCGTGGTGTTCCCGGATGCGTCGCGGACGGTCACCACGCACGCCAGCGACAGACCGCGGTCGGCGTCGACCGGGGTGTACGACGTGCCGGTGTGGACCATGGTGCCGTCGTTGGCCCTGATCCAGGCGTACGAGTAGGTCAGGTGCACGGAGGAGCTCCAGGCGCCGCGGTGACAGTGCAGCGTCTGGCCGACGATGCCGGAGCCGGTGACGCTCGGCGGGTAGTCCTCCTGAGGCAGGAGCGGCGGGTCGGAGAGGACCCAGTTCCGCAGCGCGGGATCCGTCACGCGGGCGTACAGCCCGGGGTAGCCCGCGAGGGCGCAGCTCAGGCCCGAGTCCGTCACGCCGGCCAGCTGGAACGTCCCGGCCACGTCGACCAGCAGCGGACCGCCGCTGTCGCCGCTGCAGGTGTCGACCCCGCCGCCGGGCACACCGGCGCAGAACATCGATGCGACGACGAAGCCGGTCTGGTACGCGTCACGGCAGGCGGTGTCGTCCACGACCTGGACGGTCGCCTCCTGCAGCTGGCTCGGGAACGCCCCGTCCGGGTTCGTGCGCCCCCAGCCCACGATCTGCACGTCGCTTCCCGGGGCCGGCAGCGACGTCGCGATCGCTGCCGGGGCGATCCCGGTGATCGCGCGGTGCAGGTGGAGCACGGCGATGTCGCCGCTGCCGAAACCGGTCGCGTCGTAGCCCGGGTAGGTGACGATGTCATCGACGCGGACGGTCTGGCCGGATCCGGTGAGCAGGTTGTCCCGCCCGGCCACGACGGCGATCTCGTCGGTGAAGACGTCGGCCACGCAGTGCGCCGCCGTGATCACCCGCTGGGGGGCGATCAACGTCCCTGCGCAGTACTGGTTCTCCCACAGCGAGCCGTTGCCCCGAAAGGCCAGTGCGACCGTGAACGGGTACTTCCCGGCGGGTGCCGGAGTCCCCCCGATCACCTGCGGCACGCGCGGTGTGGCTGCGGCCGTCGGGACGACCACCGCGAGGACGAGGACGGCCAGGAGAATGCGACGCATTGCTGGATGCTAGCCGCGCTGCGCCCGGTATCGGCCCCCCGGGCTCAAGAGGCTCCTGGGGCCTGCCGATGTAGCCGGGGATGAGGGAACCAGCCATGCCTCCGAAGCCCCGGGCATCCGGGGGGCGCGTGGTACACTCACCGGCCGTCCAAGGAGACCACTTCCGCCCGGTCGGCGGGGCAGCTCACGCCCCGGGCGTCCAAGGAAAGGAGGGCTGAGGCGTGTTCGAAAGGTTCACCGAGCGCGCACGGCAGGTCGTCGTGCTCGCGCAGGACGAGGCCCGCGCCCTCAAGCACAACTACATCGGCACCGAGCACATCCTGCTCGGCCTGCTCCGCGAGGAGGAGGGACTCGCCGCTCGCGTGCTCGACTCGCTCGACATCACGGTCGAGGACGTCCGCGCCAACGTGGCACGGATCGTCGGCCAGGGCGAGGAGGTCACGACCGGGCAGATCCCGTTCACCCCGCGCGCCAAGAAGGTGCTCGAGCTCGCGCTCCGCGAGGCGCTCTCGCTCGGCCACAACTACATCGGCACCGAGCACATCCTGCTCGGGCTGGTGCGCGAGAACGAGGGCGTCGCCGCCCGGATCCTGCTCGACTTCGACGCGGACGCCGAGAAGATCCGCAACGAGATCATCCGCATGCTCTCGGGCCCGGGTCGCCGCTCCGCTCCGCAGGCGGGAGGTGCCGCGCCGGCCGCCGGCTCCGCGGCTGCCGCTGCCGAGGCCAAGAAGTCCTCGAAGCTTCTCGACCAGTTCGGGCGAAACCTGACGAAGCTCGCCAGCGAGGGCCGGCTGGATCCGGTCGTCGGCCGCCAGACCGAGATCGAGCGCATGATGCAGATCCTCGTGCGCCGGATGAAGAACAACCCGGTGCTGATCGGCGAGCCGGGGGTCGGCAAGACCGCCGTCGTCGAAGGGCTCGCCCAGCGCATCTCGGCGGGCGTCGTGCCGGATCTCCTGAAGGGCAAGCAGATCTACACGCTCGACCTCGCGGCGCTCGTCGCGGGCTCGAAGTACCGCGGCGAGTTCGAGGAGCGGCTGAAGAAGGTCATGAAGGAGATCTCCCAGCGGGGAGACATCATCCTGTTCATCGACGAGCTCCACAACCTCGTCGGCGCGGGCGCCGCCGAGGGAGCCATCGACGCCGCCTCGATCCTCAAGCCTGCTCTCGCCCGCGGCGAGCTGCAGACCATCGGCGCCACCACGCTCGACGAGTACCGCAAGTACCTCGAGCGTGACCAGGCCCTCGAACGCCGCTTCCAGCAGGTGCGCGTCGAGGAGCCGTCCGTCGACGACACGATCCAGATCCTCCGCGGTCTCCGCGATCGCTACGAGGCGCACCATCGCGTGCGCATCACCGACGAGGCGCTCGACGCGGCCGCGAAGCTCTCCGATCGCTACATCCAGGACCGCCACCTTCCCGACAAGGCCATCGACCTCATCGACGAGGCCGCGTCGCGCATGAGGATCAAGAACATGTCGGCGCCGCCCCGGTACAAGGAGCTCGAGGACGAGATCGAGCAGGTGCGACGCGACAAGGAAGCCGCGATCGAGGCGCAGGAGTTCGAGAAGGCCGCGGCGCTGCGCGACTCCGAGCGCAAGCTGTCGAACAAGAAGCGCGAGCTCGAGGACTCCTGGAAGGAGTCGTCGGACGAGGAGCAGCCGTCGATCGGCGAGGAGGAGATCGCCGACATCGTCTCCATGTGGACGGGCATTCCCGTCTTCAAGCTGACCGAGGCGGAGACGCAGAAGCTGCTTCGTATGGAGGAGGAGCTCCACAAGCGCGTCATCGGCCAGGAGATCGCCCTGAACGCGGTCTCGAAGGCCATCCGGCGCGCCCGCGCGGGTATCAAGGACCCCAAGCGCCCGACGGGCTCGTTCATCTTCCTCGGCCCCTCCGGCGTCGGCAAGACCGAGCTGGCACGAGCGCTCGCCGAGTTCCTCTTCGGCGACGAGCAGGCGATGATCCAGGTCGACATGTCCGAGTACATGGAGAAGCACGCCGTCTCACGGCTGGTCGGTTCTCCTCCGGGCTACATCGGCTACGACGAGGGCGGCCAGCTGACCGAGGCCGTGCGGCGCAAGCCCTACTCGGTCGTGCTGCTGGACGAGATCGAGAAGGCCCACCCGGACGTGTTCAACATCCTCCTGCAGGTGCTGGAGGAGGGCAAGCTGACCGACTCCCAGGGCCGCAAGGTCGACTTCCGGAACACGATCGTGATCATGACGTCCAACATCGGCGCTTCGACGATCGCCAAGAACCAGGCGCTCGGGTTCGCGCCGGCCGAGGACGAGGGCGGCCTGTCCTACGAGGACATGAAGAGCCGGATCATGACGGAGCTCAAGAAGGTGTTCCGGCCGGAGCTCCTCAACCGCATCGACGAGGTCATCGTCTTCCACAAGCTGACGAAGGACCAGATCAAGCAGATCGTCGATCTGGTGATGGGCCGGCTCCGCTCGCAGATGGCGGATCACGAGGTGGCGATCGAGCTCTCCGACAACGCCAAGGAGATGCTCGTCGAGAAGGGCTACGACCCTGCGATGGGCGCGCGCCCGCTGAAGCGGGCCATCCAGCGCTACATCGAGGACCCGCTCGCCGACTTCGTGCTCGGTCAGCAGCTCGTCCCCGGATCGACGATCGTCGTCGATCGCGAGGAGGGCGCGGACGAGGTCACGCTCGTGGTCGTCGCACCGCCACCCGACGCGCCGCCGGTCGAGCTCGCCGAGTCCTCGGGCGCCGAGGGCTGATTCTCGATCCACCGCGAGGCGGTGGATCGAGACCGGGAGTCCGTGAACCATTCCGGGCGTGGTCCGTACCGGTCGATCCCACCCGAGCGCCTCCGGCTACGGCATGGTGCTCGGCGCGGCGTTCCTGTTCGGCGTCAATCAGCCGCTGTCGCGGGTGCTCATCGACGGCCCGTTGCCGGCGCGGTACCTGGCGGCCAGCCGGCTGATCGCGTTGTGCCTGGTGTTCGGTGCCTGGACGCTCGTGGCCTACCGCGATCGGCTGCCGCGAGGGAGACAGCTGGCCGAGATCCTCGGGTTCGGCCTGCTCGGGATCGCCATCCTGCAGTGGACGCTCACCGAGGCGATCGCGCGGATCGATGTCGGCCTGGTGCTGACGTTCGCCTACGCCGCCTCGTTCCCGACCGCGATCTGGTGCCGGGTCGTCCGGCACGAACACCAGCCGCGCGTGGTGTGGCTGGCCATGATCGTCGCCATCGTCGGCCTCGTGCTGGCGCTCGGCGTCGGGTCGGACGCCTTCGCCGCATTGCCGGCCGCCGGTCTCGCCTTCGCGACCGCCAACTGCCTTCTCTTCGCCTACTACGCGGTGCACGGCGAGAAGCTCCTCGGCCGGTCGCCGACGCCGGTCGTCCTCGGCGTGGGGGCGACCGCCGCCGCCGTCTTCTGGACGCTGACGTTCGCGCCGCTCTGGGCGTACCCGACGGACATCCTCACCGGTGACGTCTCGCTCGGCGGGAACCTCTCCGACGTCATCGTGCCCGGCATCGCCGTGCTGCTCTACACGACCCTCGCCGGCACGGTGCTGCCCTACCTCCTGTACCTGCTCGGCATCGGCCGGATCGGGCCGACGCGGGCCGTCATCACCGGTTCGATCGAGCCGGTGATCGCCGTCGCCGCCGCCTGGCTGTGGATCGACCAGCGGCTCACGGCATCGCAACTGGTTGGCTGCGCCCTCGTGTTCGGCGCGGTCTTCATGGTGCAGCTCGCGCGTGCCCGAGATATTGCACTAGCGCGGTAGCTCAAACGTGTAGGCTTCGATGGTGCGCGTGTCCGGCTACGGCCTGGTGGTCTTCTCGGCGTTGCTCTTCGCGGCCAACGGGCCCGTGTCCATCGTCCTGATCGACAACGGCCTGCCGGCGCGGTACATCGTCACCGGTCGTCTCGCCGGAATGGCGGTCGTATTGCTCACCTGGGCGATCCTCCGCTTCCGCGAGCAGTTGCGGATGCCGCGGGCCGCGCTGCTCGAGCTCGCCCTGTTCGGGGTCGCCGGGCTGGCGTTCATGCAGTGGACGTACGCCGAGGCGATCGCCCGCCTGGACATCGGACTCGTCCTCATGATCGAGTACATGAGCCCGTTCCTGATCGCGCTCTGGAGCTACCTGCTCTGGCGACACCGGCAGCAGCGATCGGTCTGGGTCTCGACCGGAATCGCCATCGCCGGCCTCGCGCTCGTGCTCGACGTCGGCGGTAAGAGCTTCTCCAGCCTCTCGGGGCCCGGGCTCGTGTTCGCGATCACCACGATGCTGATCTTCAGCTACTACGCCACCCATGCCTCGCGGCTGCTGCGCGACCGGCCGCCGCAGGTCGTGCTGGGCGTCGCCGGGCTGGCGGCGGTCGTCGTCTGGAGTCTCACGCTGGCGCCGATCTGGAACTACCCGGTGGACGTGCTGGGGGCCCAGGTGCCCCTCGGCGGCAATCTCTCCGGGTCGGTACCCGGCTGGTGCCTCGTGCTCGGCGGTGCGGTGTTCGGAAGCGCCGTGCCGTTCGTGCTGTTCCTCGCCGGCGTCGCCCGCATCGGTCCGACGCGCAGCGCGATCACGCTGATGCTCGAGTCCGTGGTCGCGATCGTGCTCGCCTGGGCGTGGCTCGAGCAGCGGCTGACGCCGACTCAGGTGCTCGGCGGGGCGACCGTCGTGGCTGCCGTGATCGTGCTGCAGCTGGCCCGCAGGCCCGACTCGGCGACCTTGTAACGCCTCACGCGGAGGAGTAAGGTCGGTGGTCACCGGCGCGGCGAGCTCCTAGACCGAGCCACCTCCGCCACGACGCCAGCTCGCCGCGCCGGGCCCCTGGCTTTCGACGGGCGCCTAGCTCCAGTTGCGCGTGTTCAGCTGGCGCGAGTCGACGCCTGCGATGAGGGCGCCGGCGGGGATGACGATAAGTGCGATGACGGCAATGACGATGGTGGCCATTGGTGGCTCCCTGGTCGGTTGACTCTAGTATCGGCGACAATTGTCAATCGCTCAAATGCGAGATAGACTTCATATCAATCACTGAATCTGATCATCTTTCGGGCGTCGAGATCCGCCACCTGCGTGCGCTGGTGGCCGTTGCCGACTCGGCCTCGTTCTCGCGCGCGGCCCGCGGGCTGGGCTATGCCCAGTCGGCCATCTCGCAGCAGATCGCCGCTCTGGAACGGGTCGTGGGCGACCGCGTGCTCGACCGCTCGGCGGGGCCGAGCCCGGTTCGGCCGACGCCGGCCGGCGAGATCCTGATCCGCCACGCCCGGCGCATCCTGGCGCGGCTCGACATCGCCGCGGCCGATCTCCGCGCGCTTGCGGCCGCGGAGGCCGGGCGACTCCGCGTCGGCACCTTCCAGTCCGCCGGCGCGCACATCCTGCCGGAGGTGGTGCGGGAGTTCCGGCGGAGCATGCCCCAGGTAGAGCTGCGCCTCGACGATCGCGGGGACGAGCGCGCTCTGCTCGACGCCGTCGCCGCGGGCGATCTCGATCTGACCTTCACCCTCACCACCTGGCTGGACGGCCGGTTCGACGCGATCGACCTCGTGCGCGATGCCTTCGTGCTCCTCGCTCCCCCGGACAGCCCGCTGCGCCGGACCGTACCGGTGCCGCTCGAGGCGCTGCACGGCCTGCCCATGATCTGCTGGACGAACTGGGAGACGGCGTTCGATCCCGCGGGCGTGCTCGGGCAGCGCGGCATTCATCCCGACGTCCTGTTCACGACGGACGACAACCTCACCCTGCAGCGCCTGGTCGGCATCGGGCTCGGGCATGCCGTGATGGGCTCGCTGGCGGTCGAACGCGGGGAGAGCGCCGGGCCCGCCGTGGTGCTGCCGTTCGGCGATGAGATCGCCCCCCGCATGATCGCACTGGCCTGGGCCCGCGACCGGACGCGTCCCGCAGCGGTCGAGGCGTTCATCGCTGCCGCGCGGGCGGTCGTCTGACCGGAGCGTGATGTCAGGTGCGATCGACGACGATCTTGCCGAACTGCTCGCCCCGGTCGAGCGCCATGAGCGCCACGGGGACGTCCGCGAGCGCGACGACCCGGTCGACCGGCGCGCGTATGTCGTTCGCCACGACCGCGCGGAGGGCCGCCCGGAACTCACCGTCCGAAGCCATCGTCGAGCCCAGCAGCTCAAGCTGGCGCCAGAAGACATGGGCCGCCGGGACCGTCCCTTCCGCCGCCCCGCCGCTGGCGCAGGTCACCAGCCGCCCCCCGGCGGCGAGCACCCGGAAGCTGGGCGCCCAGACGGCCGGGCCAACGGCGTCGATCACGATCTCGACCGCGCCCACGGCGTCGCGGATGGCCGGCACGACGTCGGCCGTGCGGTAGTTGACACCCGCAACCGCCCCCAGTGCGCGGGCCGCATCGAGTTTCGCGTCATCGGAGGAGGTGACCACGCAACGCATGCCTGCGGCGGATGCCAGCTGGAGCGCCGCGGTGGCGACGCCGCCGCCGATGCCGTGGATCAGCACCGTTTCGGCCGGTCGTGCCCGCGCGCGGGTGAACAGCATGCGGTACGCCGTCGCCCACACGGTGGCCCCGGCCGCGGCCTCGAGCGCCGTGAGCTCGGGCGGGCGTGGCACGGCGCACCGGGCGGGCACGACGACGGCGTCGGCGTGGGTGCCGTCGACGTGCTCGCCGACCATCCGGAACTGCCGGCAGAGCATGATGTCGCCGGCCGTGCAGTACGTGCACGCTCCGCACCCCAGAACCGGGTTGACCACGACCTCCTCGCCGAGCCGCGACGCGGCCACGCCCGCGCCAGCGGCGTCGACGACTCCGGCGCCGTCAACGCCGAGCACGAACGGGAAGCGGCGCTCGGTGCGCGGGAGTCCGTGTGCGGCCCACAGGTCGGCGTGGTTGAGTGACGACGCCGCGAGCGCGATCCGCACCTCGCCGGGCCCCGGCTCGGGCCGCTCCAGCTCGTGCAGTGCGGCACCCGCAGGCCCGTCGGTGGCGGTTATGGCGATCGCGCGCACGACGACGAGAGGGTAGCCGCCCCTGCCGGTAGGCTGCATGGCATGCTCGCCGCCCGCACCCGCTACGCGTGCCAGGAGTGCGGTGCCGTGCAGGTGAAGTGGCACGGCCGCTGCCCGGCTTGCGAGGCGTGGGGGTCGCTGGTCGAGGAGGACGTGCCGCCGACAACCGCCCGCGGCCGCACGACCGCGGGCGCGCCGGTGCGGCGATCGCAACCGTTGGGCGAGGTGGTGGCAGCGCGTCACGACCGCCTCGCGACCGGTATCAACGAGCTCGACCGCGTGCTCGGCGGCGGACTCGTGTCCGGCTCGCTGGTGCTCATCGGTGGCGACCCGGGCATCGGCAAGTCGACGCTGGCGACGATGGCCCTCGCACAGCTCGCGGCGCACCATCCCGTGGTGCTGGTGTGTGGCGAGGAGTCGCCGGCCCAGGTTCGCATGCGCGCCGAGCGGATCGGTGGCGCAGGCCGCATCGGCGTGGTCGCGGAGACGGATCTCGACGCCGTCGTCGCCACCCTGGTGGCCGAGCGCCCGGCGGTGGCCGTGATCGATTCCGTGCAGACCCTGTGGTCGCCCGACATCGGGTCGGCGCCCGGCTCAGTGGCCCAGGTCCGCGAGGTGGCCGGGCGCCTCATGCGCGTGGCGAAGGAGCACGAGATCGCCATCGTCCTGGTGGGGCACGTGACGAAGGACGGGGCGGTCGCAGGGCCGAAGGTGCTCGAGCATCTCGTCGACGTCGTGCTCATGTTCGAGGGCGAGCGGACGAGCGGGCTCCGGGTGCTGCGGGCGATGAAGAACCGCTTCGGCTCGACCAGCGAGCTCGGCGTCTTCGAGATGACCGGGTCGGGGCTCGCGCCCGTCGTCGATCCGTCCGCGCTGCTCGGACGGTGCGAGCTCGGCGGTCCCGGCTCGGTGGCGGCCTGCGCCGTCGAGGGCAGCCGCCCGTTGCTCCTCGAGGTGCAGGCTCTCGTCGCGCCCTCGGAGCTGGCGATGCCGCGGCGCCTGGCCACCGGCATCGACCGGAACCGGCTGGCGATGATCCTCGCCGTGCTGTCGCGACATGCGGGTGTTCAGGTCGGGTCGTGCGACGTCTTCGTCAACGTGGCCGGCGGCGTCGACATCGACGAGCCGGCGGCCGACCTGGCCGTCGCGCTCGCCATCGCCTCGGCGCACCGTGCCCAGCCGACCGGGCCGCTCATGGCCTTCGGCGAGATCGGGCTCACCGGTCGCCTGCGACCCGTGTCGCAGCCGGAGCGCCGGATCCGCGAGGCCCAGCGTCTCGGCCTCACGCACGCCATCGCCCCGTCGGGTACGCTCGGCGTGGCCGGGACGAGCCTGCGCACTGCCCAGACGCTCGTCGAGGCGATCCAGATCGTCCTCACGGAGGGTTCGTGAAGGTCCTCGTCCTCCAGCACATCGCCTGCGAGCCCCCGGGGGTCTACGAGGACGTCCTGCGAGAGCGTGGCGCGGAGATCGTGCGGGTCGAACTCGACGAGGGCGAGCCGCTTCCCGAGTGGGCCGGGTTCGACGCGATCGTGGCCATGGGCGGCCCGATGGGCGTGTACGAGGTGGACGACCATCCCTGGCTCCGCGACGAGGTGGCGGCCATCGGCGAGGCCGTCCGGGCCGGGGTGCCGTTCTGGGGAGCCTGCCTCGGCGTCCAGCTGCTGGCGGCCGCGCTCGGCTCCCGGGTCTATCCGGGTCCGGCGCCGGAGGTGGGCGTGCTGGAGGTGCGGCTGACCGACGAGGGCCGCGACGATCCGGTCATGGGCGGGCTACCGGCGACGTTCCCCTCGCTGCAGTGGCACGGCGATACCTTCGATCTGCCGGAGGGGGCGGTGCGGCTGATCGGCTCGCCGGCCTACGCGAACCAGGCATTCCGCTGGGGTCCGAAGGCCTACGGCGTGCAGTTCCACGTCGAGGTCGACGAGGCGATGGGGGAGGAGTGGGCGACGATCCCCGCCTACGCCGCCTACGCCGACCGGGTGCTCGGTGCGGGCGGCTCCGACGCCGTGCTTGCCGAGTTCAGCCGCCAGATGCCCCGCATGCAGGAGCTCGCCCGCGGCATGTTCGGGCGCTGGCTCGACCTCTAGCTACTTCCCCCGGGGAAGACCCCGGTGGTTCGGCTCGATCGGGCAGGGGAAGTAGCTTATATTGAAGCCCCCTCGAGCGGTGTTGGTCTCCGATCTCGAAAGGAAGTGTTTTCCCTGTAACCATGCGGTTTGACGGGGATCGGAGGCGGGATGTTGCGGGTGCGGGGAGCGCAGGTTGCGACGCTCTGGGATGTGCTGCTTCCCAAGAGCGTGCGGGTGCTGCCGGATGACCTTGCCCGGCTCGATGCGTTGCTTGATGATCCTGGGTTGGTGGAGCCGGTGTGGCGATTCTGTCGCGAGACCGCACCGATGGCCTCAGCAATTGACGGCCGACGATGCCGATTGCCACCTACCCTCGGATGAGGTCATCAAGTACGGCTAGTGTCTGTCGGCCGCGGAGCGGCGGACAGACGCGAAGCCGTGCGAGACGAGCTGGTGCACGAACGCGATCGCGTCGTCCTCGAGCCCGAGATCGGCGAGCGACCGCGTCCCGGTCAGCTGACGCACGATGGCCACGGCCTGGTCGTCGAGCCCGGCCCGGAACGCGAATCCATCGGCCTGGACGATGTCGCAGGTCCCGCCCGTCCAGGCGCCGTCGGCGAAGCGGTGGTGCGCCTCGAGCTCGGCTCCGGGCGCGATCGTGACGACGTCGTCCGGCATCAGGGTCGCCGGCGCGTCGAGCAGGCGCAGGAGCTGGTCGGTGGCCAGGCCGGCGAGCTGGTCGGGCGCCGAGAGCGCTCGAACTTCACCCCTGCCCGACTTCCGCACGACGACGGCGCCGTACGCGATCTGCTCGATACCGCCGTCGCGGAAGAACGCGATCCACCGCTCGACGCCCGCGTCCCGCTCTGACCCGACGTGCCACCGCTCCGCATTCGCTTCGGCATCGACCAGCGACGTCATCAGGATCAGCCCGTCGCACCCCGTCCCGTCGAGCCACGTCGTGGGCCGGCCCGCCCCGTCGCCGCCGGACGCATCCCAGCTGATCAGGACCGTGGCGTACCCGCCCTCCGCGAGGTGGCCGGGCAGTCCCCGTACGACGGCCTCGCTGATGCCCTCGCCGCCGAGCGGACTGTCCCGGAACAGGAATCGCATGTCCGGCGAGATCACGTAGGGCGGGTTGGCGAGGATGAGGCCGAAGCGTTCGCCCGCGACCGGCTCGAACAGGCTGCCGGCTCGCAGCTCGACGTTCCCGACGCCGTTCAGCGCGAGGTTGAGGTCGGCGAACGCGAGCGCCCGCTCGTTCACGTCGGTGGCGATGACCCGTTCCGCGTAGGGCGCGATCAGGAGCGACTGGATGCCGCAGCCCGTGCCGAGGTCGAGTGCCCGTGCGACCGGACGCCGGATCGCGAGCGACCCGAGGAAGTGAGAGGGCCCCTGCACGCCCGGCACCTGGTCGGCAACCGAGGAGGTGCCGTAGCGGTCGGACGCCACCAGCAGCTCGTCGTGCGGCACGAGCAGCACGGAGCCGCTGATGCGGCCGTCCTCCTCGAAGACCAGCCCGAGGTCGGCCAGGTCCGGGAGGAGCTCTCCGAGCGCCCGCTCCAGCTCGGCCGGCTCGAAGTCGTCCTGCAGCAGGAACAGCCGCGCGAGTGCGCCGAGCCGGCCGGCAGACCTGGCCCGCCGGCGTCGGTCGCCGGCGGTCGGGCCCTCGACCAGCGGGCCCGATGATCCGAGGGCTGCGCGGAGCCCCGCGGGGGTATATCCGGCCTCCGTCAATCCTCTCGCGACAGCGTGCAGGCGGGCCGCCCGGCCCTCTGCCGGCGGGACGACGGGCAACGCCGGCTCAGCCGATCAGCTTGGGATCGATGCTCGCCTGGACGGCGCCATCGGCGATGTTGCACTTCTGGAAGACGAGCGCGACCTGATCGGCGGGTGCCTGGCCCGTCTCGGACCCGCCGAACGTCAGCGACTCGATGATGACGTTGTAGAGGTCCCACTTGAACTTGAGGTTGTTCGCCCGGGCGTTCGCGCCCCGCGGGGTGCCCTGGATCGAGAGCTCGACCTTCGGGAAGACCTTGGCCGTGAAGACGCTCGACGCGATCGGCGGTGTCGAGATGCCGGACTTCAGCACCAGGTTGAGCGCACCCACGTCGGGGGCGCCGTTCGACCCCGACGGCCCGACCGCGTTGGTCTCGCTCCACGAGAAGGAGTGCACCTGGATCCACTCCTTGTGCGTACGGTCGGTCGACTCGCCCTTGATGCCGTCGATTTTCAGGAACATCTGCATCGCGATCAGGCCTCCGGCGTCAGCAGGGTGAGCAGGATGTCGTGCGACTCGTCCGCGGTGTCGTGGACGGCACGAAGATGGTAGCTACCGGTCACCCCGGCATAGCGGCCGCTACCGCCGACGACGGCGTACGGGCCGTCCATCGCGTGTGGCCCCAGGCCGACGATGGTGCCGTCGCCGAGCGCGAGCGTGTGGAGGACCGCCTCGCCGTCCGTGGACGGCACGACGACCGACTCGAGGGTGCCGACGGTCGCGCCGGATGCATCCTCGACCCGGCCGAATGGCACCGACCGCGAGCCGGGTGGCGGCAGCACGCCGGGCTGCGCGCCGGGCGTACCGTGCACGACGTCGCGGAGCCGGAGCGTCGTCAACTGCTGCCGGCCGCCGCCGCGCCCGATCACGATGCCACCGGCAGCCGCCGCGACGGACGCGGCGCCGAGGCCCGACAGGAGGGCCGATCGCCGCGTCACGCGGCCGGACACGGGGCCATGCGCCATTACGAGCTCCTCCCGGCTGGTCACCATCGGGGAGTCTACGCCCCCGCCTCCCGGACTCCTTCCGAGCTCGTGGCGGTTTCTCAGCGAGCAGCGAGACGATCCGCGAGGCGGTCGATGCCGCGCGCCCTGGCGGCGTCCGCGCCTGCGTGCCAGTCGGGCTCGCCGTCCGGGGGTGGCTCGATCTCCAGGTCGCGGCGCATCGTGGCGACGTCGCGGTATCTGCGCAGCTCCTCGGCCGGCAGGTCGGGCCGGGCGGCGAGCACGCCGTCCAGGTCGCCGTGCGCCTTCAGCAGGCGGGCTGCCGTCTTGGCCCCGATGCCCCGGGCGCCGGGGATGTTGTCGGAGGGATCGCCGCGCAGGGCGATCAGGTCGGGCACCTGTTCCGGCAGGACCCCGTAGCGCTCCACGACGCCGGCAGGGTCGACCCGCTCCGTCTCGTAGACGCCCTTGATCGGCCGCACGATCGTCACGTGCCCGCTGCAGAGTTGGTAGGCGTCGCGGTCGTGGGTCAGGACGATCGCGTCCCCTCCGCGTGCCTCCTCGCGGGTGGCGAAGGTCGCGATGCAGTCGTCGGCCTCGTAGGCCGGGACCCGGGCGGCCAGGATCCCGAACTCCGTGAGGTAGGCCTGGAGGTCCTCGAGCTGCTCGACGATGGCGTCGTCGAACGGGTCACGCTGGGCCTGGTAGCCCGGCACCAGCGCATTGCGATAGCCCGGCTCCCTGCTGTCGATGCCGACGGCGACGGCGCGCGGCCTCAACGCGTCCCAGATCGTGACGAGCATGTTGGTGAACCCGAGCAGCGCGGCAACGGGCCTCCCGCCGGCACCCTTCACCGGCGGCATGGCGTGGTAGGCGCGGTGCATCATCGCGTCGGCGTCCACGACCAGCAAGGGGCTCGTCACGACCCGTACAATACGAGTACCGTGATCGTCGAAGACGCACGCAAGGATCCATCGCTGCTCCAGGCCCTCCGGCGCATCGCGCCGGGCACGGAGTTGCGCCACGGCATCAACGACATCATCCGCGGCCACCTCGGCGCCCTGATCGTCATCGGCGAGCCGTCCGAGCTTCAGTTCCTCTTCTCGGGCGGGTTGCAGCTGGATCATCCGTTCTCGGCGCAGTTCCTCTACGAGCTGGCCAAGATGGACGGTGCGATCATCCTCAACCCGAACGCGACCCGGATCATCTCGGCCAACGTGCAGCTGATGCCCGACCCGACGATCGCGTCGTCGGAGACCGGCACGCGCCACCGCACCGCGGAGCGGGTGGCCAAGCAGACCGGTGCGCTCGTCATCTCGATCTCGCAGGCGCGCGACACGGTCTCGATCTACGTGCGCAACATCCGCTACCAGCTCGACTCCATCGCCGAGGTGCTCGCGAAGACGAACCAGGCGGTGGAGACCCTCCAGACGTACCGCGTCCGCCTCGACCAGGTCTCCAACCGGCTCACCGCCCTCGAGTTCCAGAACGCCGCGACCCTCGACGACGTGCTGGTCATGCTCCAGCGCGCCGAGATGGCGACCCGGATGGGCGAGGAGATCGAGCGCAACGTCGTCGAGCTCGGGCGCGAGGGCCGGCTCATCGACATGCAGCTCGCCGAGCTCATGGAGGCGCTCCCGGAGGACCGGCTCAACCTCGTGCGCGACTACGCCCAGGACGAGAGCGGCGGCGTCGAACGCGTGCTGGCGCGGCTCTCGGACCTCCCGTACAAGCGGCTGCTCGACTTCACGGAGCTCGCCGAGGTGCTCGGCTTCGGTCCGGTCAACCCGCTCGACCAGGCCGTCTCACCGCGCGGCTACCGGGCCCTGTCCCACGTGCCGCGCCTGCCGGACGAGATCGTCGTCAGCGTGGTCGGGTCATTCGACGGGCTCGAGAGCCTCATGCGCGCTTCGCTGCGGGAGCTCGAGGCGGTCTCCGACGTCGTCCCGGCGCAGGCGCGTGAGATCCGGGAGGGCCTCCGGCGCCTGCAGGAGCACAACCTCGTCGACCGCTACCTGCAGATGTAATCGCGTGTTCTCGTCACGACCGTCGCAGTCGCCTCGGTCCTGACGAAACCGGCACGAGACTTGCGGAGACAGAACGTTTCGGGCGGCACATAGTATGCTGGGATCACCCGTTCGGGTGAGTGTTTGGAGGTCTGCGGCGTGTTCGAGATCGGGGACAAGGTCGTCTATCCCCAGCATGGAGCTGGAGTTGTGGTCGGTCGCGAGATCCGCGCCGTTCTCGGCGAGGATCGCGAGTACCTGACGATCCGCATCTTCGCCAGCGACATGACGGTGATGGTGCCGGCGGACGGCACCGACGCTGCCGGCATCCGGCCGGTGATCGGTGCGGACGAGATCGACGCGGTCCTCGCCGGGCTCCGTGGCGAGGACATCGTCATCGCCGGCAACTGGAACCGACGTTTCAAGCACAACCGCGACAAGATGCGCACGGGCGACGTCCCCGAGCTCGTCGAGGTGATCCGGAACCTGCTCAACCGGTCGCTCTCGAAGCCGCTCTCCTCGGGCGAGCGCCAGATGCTGTCGCGTGCCAAGCGCATTCTCGCGTCCGAGATCCAGTACGCAAAAGACCTCGACGAGGAAGGGGCACACACCTACCTCGACGAGTTGCTCGAAGAGATCGCGCTCGAGCGCGAAACGGCGGCGGCGCGCGCCGTCCAGTGACCTCGGTGCCCGTGGAGGCGGGCAGACCGCGGCGGGCGTCCGCTTCGGAACACGCAGGGACATGACCATCTCCATCAGATTGGTCTTCGCCCTGCTCGGTGCTCTCGGAGCCGTCCAGGTGGCGACCGAGACGAGGTTTCCCGATTCATACGGACCGTCTTCTTCCCGTTACCTCGTCTGGACAGCAGTCATCCTCGGCGGCGCGTTCACAGGCTGGCTGATCGGCGTCCTCGTCGGCAGCGCCTTCGCCCGGGGCATCAGGCGGGTCGAGACCGCAGCAACCAACAGAACGGCCAGCGAACTCGTCGTCGGCGGCGCGGGACTCATCCTGGGCCTTGCCGCCGCGGCGCTGCTCGGGCTTGCGATCTCGTCGCTGCCGTACGTCGGCAGCTACGTGCTGTTACCGCTGTTCCTGGTCTTCGGCTACGTGTTCGCGAGTGTCGGTGCCCGCAAGGGCAGGCCGATCCTGCGACTGGCCGGCATCAACCCGGCCCGCTTCGAGTCGGCGCCGGGCGAGCGGCGCACGACGTCGAGCTCGGCCAAGCTCGTCGACACGTCGGCGATCATCGACGGACGCATCGCCGACGTCGTTGCGACCGGTTTCGTCGACGGTGAGCTCGTGATCCCGCTGTTCGTGCTCGAGGAGCTGCAGCGGGTTGCCGACTCGTCCGACCCGCAGCGGCGGGCGCGCGGCCGGCGCGGCCTGGAGGTCGTGCACGATTTGCGGCTGGCGAGCCACCCGGTCGCGACGCCGGACGTCGACTATCCGGAGATCGCGGACGTCGATGCAAAGCTCCTCCGTCTCGCCGCCGATCGGGGCATCCCGATTCTCACGACCGACTACAACCTGAACAAGGTGGCCCAGATCCAGAACGTGCAGGTCCTGAACGTCAACGAGCTGGCAAATGCGCTCAAGCCGGCCGTGCTTCCGGGCGAGAGCCTGCGCGTGAAGGTGATCCGGGAGGGCAAGGAGGCCGACCAGGGCGTCGGCTACCTCGACGACGGCACCATGATCGTCATCGAGGGCGGGCGCCGGCTGCTCGGGTCGGTGGTCGACGTCGAGGTGACCAGCGTGCTGCAGAGCCCGAGCGGCAAGATGATCTTCACGAGGCTGGCGGCGTGATCACGAGTACCTGGGCCGTGGTCGTGGCGGCGGGGTCGGGCGAGCGGCTCGGGGCCGACCGCCCGAAGGCGTTCGTCCAACTCGGCGACCGGCCGCTGGTCGCGGCCTCGCTCGCGGTGCTCGACGAGCATCCCGCCATCGATGGCATCGTGGTCGCGGTGCCGCCGGGATGGGAGGACCGCATGAGCCTGCTGGCGGAGGACATCGGCGCCTCCAAGATCGCGGCCGCCGTGGCGGGTGGGGACTCCCGCGGGGCGTCGGTGGCGAACGCGCTCGACTGCGTGCCGGAATCGGCCGACTTCGTGCTCGTCCACGACGCCGCGCGACCGCTGTTGTCGCCGGAGCTGGTCGACCGCGTGCTCGCCGGGCTGGCGGAGGGATACGACGGTGTCGTCCCCGGCCTGGCGGTGACCGACACCATCAAGCGCCTCGGTGCGGACGGTGTCGTCGCCGAGACGCTCGAGCGCACGGCGCTGCGTGCCGTGCAGACGCCGCAGGGATTCCCCGCTGCGACCCTTCGGCGCGCGATCGCCGCCGCCGGCGACCGGCTCGGCCGCGCCACCGACTGCGGCGTGCTCGTCGAGTGGTCGGGCGGCCGGGTTGCGTGCGTTGCGGGTGACCCCGCCAACATCAAGGTGACCACCCCCGACGACCTCGCCGTCGTCGCCGAGGTCCGGACGAACCCGTGCTGACCGACTCCCACCTCCACCTGGCTCCCGACGGCGAGCGCCTGAGCCCGGCGGCGCTCGCGCTGGAGCACATCCGGGAGTACGTCGCGACCGCCGTGGCCCGCGGTATCGAGGAGATCGCGATCACCGAGCACGTCCACCGCTTCACCGCTGCCCGCGGCCTGCTCGACCACCCCTTCTGGCAGGCGTCGTGCGTCGACGACATCGACGCGTACCGCGCGGCGCTGACCGCCGCTCGCGACGCCGGCCTGCCGGTGCTGGCCGGGATCGAGCTGGACTGGATCGAGGGCAAGGCCGAGCCGCTGCGGGTCCTGGCCCGGTCGTACGAGTGGGACATCGTGCTCGGCTCGGTGCACTGGCTCGGCTCGCTGGCAGTCGACCATCCGGACTACTCCATCTACGACGTCTACCCGGCAGACCACGTGTGGGAGCTGTACACGGCCGCCTTCTGCGCCGCCGCGAGCAGCGGCCTGTACGACGTGATGGCGCACCCGGATCTGCCGAAGGTCTTCGGGAACCGGCCCTCTCCGGTCGTGCTCGAGGCCGCGTACCGGGACATGGTGGACGCGCTGTTCGACTCGGGCATCGCGGTCGAGGTCTCGACGGCGGGTCTGCGGAAGGCCGCCGCCGAGCTGTACCCCGCGGGCGCGTTGCTGGAACGGTGCGCGCGAGTGGGGATCCCGGTCACCCTGGGGTCGGACGCGCACGTCCCCGACGATGTCGGGCTCGACTTCGACGCGGCCGTCGCCGCGCTCCATGCAGTCGGGTGCCGGTCGCTGGTGCGGTTCTCCGGCCGGCTGCCCGAGCCGGTGCCGCTTGGCTGACCTCCGTGTCGGGACGGCCGTCGATGCCCACCGGCTCGCGCCCGGCCGCCGGCTGGTGCTGGGCGGGGTGGAGTTCGCCTCGGATAGGGGGCTGGAGGGCCACTCGGATGCCGACGTCGTGTGCCACGTGCTGTGCGACGCATCGCTGGGAGCGGCGGGCGCGGGGGATATCGGGCGGCTGTTCCCGGGCACGGACGAGTGGCGGGACGCCTCCTCGCTCGAGCTCCTGGGGATCGTGTGGGAGCGCCTCGCAGGCGACGGATGGGAGCTCGTGAACGCCGATTGCATGGTCATCGCCCAGGCGCCCCGGATCGCACCGCACGCGAACGAGATGGCAGCACGGGTCGCATCCGCGATGCGTGCCGCGCCGGACCGCGTATCGGTGCGCGGGACGTCGACGGACGGCCTCGGCTTCACCGGTCGCGGCGAGGGTATCGCCGCTCAGGCAGTGGTCCTGATCAGCCGCCCAGGATCTGGCTGAGCAGCGCCGGATCGTCCGGCAGGAGGCCGGCGGGGACCAGCCGCGGGACGAGGGCGCGCCAGCCCGGGTCGTCTGCGAAGGCGGCGTCGAGCAGGGGTCGCGCGCCCGCTTCGTCTCCGGCCAGCATCCGGTCGAGCCCCGTCCAGAACGCCAGCTCGACGTTCTCCGGTGCCAGCAGCAGGGCCTCCGCGACGAGTTCGGCGGCCCGTTCCGGCGACTCGAGCCGAACCTCCTCCGACCGGTTCAGCGTGCGGTACGCGCGGTCGAGGCGAACCAGCCGGCCCAGCTCGGCATTGGGGTCGGGGTGGTCCTCCACCCGGAGCTCGCAGAGGGTGTCGCGGTGCAGGTCGCCACTGGGCTGGCCCGCCACGATCCTGATCGCAGCCGATTGCCGCCCGCGGATGTCGCCGCCGGCCCGTTCGGCGGCCACCAGTGCCGTCACGAGTCGTTCGGCGAGCGTCCCGGCGGCGCCGGCGAACGCCTCGGCCATCGCCTCGGGGACGCCTTCCCGTCGCATCATGTTCGCCTGCGTCGTGAAGCCGTCGCCGGCGACGTGGCCCGCGTCGGCGATGCAGCGCTCGCCCGTGTGCACCGCCACCGAGCCGGTCACGTCGACCATGGCGACCTGGCGGACGTGGCGCTCCGGGTCTTCGGCGAGGCACCGTTCGAGAGCGGCTCCGGCACCCAGCCCGCCCTCCAGCGCCCGCAGCCCCCGCCAGCCGTACGACGGGTCGACGAGCGCCTGGGTGGCGACCGCCCCGACACCGCTGCGCAACCACGGAACCGTCCCGCCCACGCTGAAGAAGTGCGACTGCACCGCGACGCCGAGCGCGCCGGTCTCCGGATCGCGGGCGACGATCGAGTAGGTCATGCGAGAAGCATAGGTGTCCGAAACGGGTGCACCCGCCCCGGCCCAGCGCTCACGGAGGCGGGAAGCCGCCCGCCTTGGCGAGACGGGCGATGCGGTCCTCGAGCGGGGGGTGGGTGTCGAAGAGACCACCGAGGCTCGATCGCAGGCCGACGTGATCGCGGAGCGGGGACTCGATGTACAGGTGCGCCGTTGCGCGGGTCACCTTCTGCATCGGCGTCTTGTCGTCGCGGAGCCTGGCGAGGGCGAGGGCCAGGCCCTCGGGATCGCCGGTGATCTCGGCGGCGGTGGCGTCGGCCTGATACTCACGCCGGCGTGACAGCGCCATCTGGAGCAACCCCGCCGCGAGCGGCGCGAGGAGGACGGCCAGGAGGCCGATGGCGATCGCGATCGGGTTCTGGTTGCGGTCGCGGTCGCCGGCACCGAAGAAGGCCATGCGCATGAGGAGATCGCAGGCCAGCGCGATGACGCCGACCAGGACCGCCGCGAGGCTCATGAGGCGGACGTCGCGGTTCCGGACATGCGCGATCTCGTGGGCCACGACGCCTTCGATCTCGCGCTGGTCGAGCTTCTGCAAGAGCCCGGTCGTCGCCGCGACGTAGGCGTGCGCCGGATCGCGGCCGGCGGCGAAGGCGTTCGGGGCCGGGTCGTCGACGATGTACACGTCGGGCGTCTTCGTCAGGCCGGCCGCGATGGCCGCGTTCTCCACGGCCCGCACCAATTCGGGCTGCTGCCCCTTGGTAACCGGGTGCGCGCCGGCGGCGGCCGCCACCATGCCCCCGGCGTAGAACCAGCTGATGATGCCGTAGGCGATGCCAGCGATGCCGATGAAGAACGCGGCGCCCGTGCCGAAGAGGATGCTGGTCGCCGCCGCCAACGCCGCCAGCAGCACCCCGAAGCACACCAGCACGAAGCCGGTCCGGAGGCGATTCGAGCGGATCTGCTCCTGCAGGGTCACAGCGTGACGGCGACTGGCTGCCGGTCGGCGTCGTCTTCGATCCGGTAGAACTGCCGCGCTGCGAAGCCGGCCCGGGCGGCGATCAGGTCGGTCGGTACGCTCTGGATGGTGGTGTTGTACTTGCGGACGACGGTGTTGTAGTACCGGCGGGCGGCCGCGATCTTGTCCTCGGTGTCGGACAACTCGGACTGGAGGGCGGTGAAGCTCTCGACCGCGCGGAGCTGCGGGTAGGCCTCCGCGATCCCGAGCAGGCCGGTGACCGCCGCCGTCATCAGGCCATCGGCGGCCGCCTTGGCGTCGAGCGACGTCGCCTGCAGGGTCGCGTTGCGCGCCTCGGAGACGCGCTCGAACGTCTCGCGCTCGTGGGCGGCGTAGCCCTTGACGGACTCGACGAGGTTGGGGATGAGGTCGGCGCGGCGCTTGAGCATGACGTCGATCGACGAGAAGCCCTGGTCGCACTCGTTGCGAAGCCGCACCAGGCGGTTGTAGCCGAGGACGAACCAGACCGCCGCCACGACGACGATCGCCACGATGATCCAGATCCAGATGGGCATCTACCGGAGTGTAATGACCTCGCCGCGGATCTCGACCAGGCCATCTCGGGCCAGCGCCTCGGCGATCTGGAGGTCTTCCCCCGCGATCGGGACAGGCCCGTCGATCACGGCCCGCAGCAGCCTGCCGCGCGCCTGGCGCCGCGATCCCTCGAACCGGCCCTGGCGCCGTTCGGCGGCGAACGTCATGCCCGCCGACGGGCAGCCGGCGGCGAGCGGGCAATCCTCGCAGCGAGGCCGCCGGGCGACGCAGATCGTGGCGCCGACGTCGAACAGGGCCTGCACGAGGTCTGCGGGCCGGTCGCCCGGTGCCAGCTCTCCTGCGCCGGTGCGGTCGAGCACCCGCCGCACGTTGACATCGACCGGCACGACCGGCTCGCCGAACGCGAAGCAGGCGACGGCTGCGGCCGTGTACGGCCCGACCCCCGGCAGCGCGCGCAACCCTGCGACGGTGGTGGGCCAGCCGTCGCCGGCAACGACGGCGGCAGCCCGGTGGAGGCGCACGGCCCGGCTGTTGTAGCCGAGCCCGCTCCAGGCCGCGATCACGTCGCCGACGGCCGCCGCCGCGAGCCGTTCCACCGTGGGCCAGCGCTCGAGCCATGCGGTGTACGGGCCGATCACCCGCGCGACCTGCGTCTGCTGCAACATCACCTCGCTGACCAGGATCGCGTACGGATCGCGAGTGGAGCGCCACGGCAGGCGCCGCCCGTTCTCGTCGTACCAGCGGAGGAGCGCGTGCTCGATACCGGCGTTCGCCACGGGTCGCACGCTAGCGCGTTCCGCTTACATGTACCTGGCCTAATTATGTACTCGGTTTAGGTTCTGGTACGCTGCGCCCCGATGGTCGAGGTCGGGCTCAGGGAGCGCAAGAAGCAGCGGACGCGGGAGACGATCGTCTCGGCCGCGCTGCAACTGTTCGCGGAGCGCGGCTACCAGCAGACGACGGTCGCGGAGATCGCCGAGGCGGCCGAGGTCTCGAAGGGCACGCTGTTCGCGTACTTTCCGTCGAAGGAGGACATCGTCTTCGCCGACACGGCACCCCTCCGGGCCGACCTCGTCCACGAGTTGCGCCACCGCACGCAGGGCCTGTCGGCCCTCGAGACGCTGCGCAAGTTCGTCGCCGACCACGTCATCTGCCCCGACGACCGGGAGCTCCTCCGGGAGCGCCTGATCGGCGAGGACGAGCAGTTGCGGAGCCACTACCGCGCGCGCCTCGGCGAGGTCGAGGATGCCGTCGCGGCAGCCATCGCCGACGATCTCGGCGAGGATCCCGATGGCCTGCGACCGCGGCTCGTGGCGGCGGCGGTCCTGGCTGCGCTGGGAGTTGCCAAGCGCCATGCCCGCACCGTCGGGCCGTCGCCGCAGGCCGGTGCGGACGCCGTGATCGGCGAGGCGATCGTCTTCCTCGAGGGCGGGCTGCGCGCCATCGCGGCCGGGCCGCCGGAGCGGCGCCGCTAGCCATGGCCATCGCACACGACGACACGCGACGCCAGCACTACGGCGTCACCTTCGCGACGCTCGCCGCGGCGGCGATGTCCTACGCGCTCCTGCAGTCGCTGGTCGCGCCGGCGCTGCCGACCATCCAGGCCGACCTGAACGCGTCCGCGACGGGCGCGACCTGGATTCTCACGGCGTACCTCCTGAGCGCCTGCGTCGCGACCCCGATCGTCGGTCGCCTCGGAGACATGTTCGGCAAGAAGAAGATGCTCGTGCTGACGCTCTGGGTGCTGGCGCTCGGCACCGTCATCGCCGCCCTGGCGTCGACGATGACGTTGATGATCGTCGCGCGGGTGATCCAGGGCATCGGCGGTGCCGTCTTCCCGCTCGCCTTCTCGATCATCCGCGACGAGTTCCCGCCGCGGCGCATCGCCCATGGCGTCGCGATGATCTCGGCCCTCGTCGGGATCGGCGGCGGCCTCGGGATCGTGCTCTCGGGGCCGATCACCGAGCAGCTCAACTACCACTGGCTGTTCTGGCTGCCCCTCCTCGCGGTGGTGCCGGCTGCGATCGTGACGATGCTGCTGATCCCGGAGTCGCCGATCCGCACGCCGGGGAGGGTCGACTGGCTCGGCGGGCTCCTCCTGGCGGGATGGCTGGTCGCCCTGCTGGTCGCGGTCAGCGAGGGCGCGACGTGGGGCTGGACGTCGGCGGCGACCCTGGGTCTCGCGGCCTTGGCCGCGCTGCTGGCGGCCGGGTGGATCGCCGCCGAGCTGCGCATCGCCGAGCCGCTCGTCGACATGAAGATGCTGCGCGACCGGCCCGTCTGGACCACGAACCTGTCTGCGACGCTGATCGGCTACGGGATGTTCGCCTCGTTCGTGCTGATCCCCCAGTTCGTCGAGATGCCGGCCTCGACGGGGTACGGGCTCGGGGCATCGGTCACCGAGGCCGGGTTCTTCCTGCTGCCCCTGACCATCGCGATGCTCCTGGTCGGGCCCGTCGCCGGCCGTCTCTCGGTGACGGTCGGTTCGCGGGTGCCGCTCGCCCTGGGGGCCGGGCTCAGCACGGTCGCCTGGGTGACGCTGGCGCTCGCGCACGACTCGAGCTGGCAGATCTACCTGGTCACGTTCCTGATGGGGCTCGGGATCGGGCTCTCGTTCGCCTCGATGGTGAACGTGATCGTCGAGTCGGTGCGTCCCGACCAGACCGGTGTCGCAACGGGTATGAACGTGATCTTCCGCAACGTCGGCGGCTCGCTCGGCGGCCAGATCTCGGCCAGCATCCTGACGGCCAGCGTCGTGGCCGGCGGCCTGCCCACGTCGGGGGCGTTCGTCAGCGCGTTCTGGCTGGCGGCCGCGCTAGTCGCCCTGGGCGGCGTGGCGGCGCTGATGGTGCCGCGTCGGGCCGCGGTGGCGGATGACGTGGAGATGGTCGCCGAGGCCGCCTGACCTATCCTGCGACCGTGGCCGGAGTCCGCGTCCGCTTCGCTCCTTCTCCCACCGGCACGTTGCACCTCGGTACGGCGCTCACCGGTGTCGCCAACTTCCTGTTCGCGCGCCGGGCGGGGGGTGAGTTCGTGCTGCGCGTCGACGACACCGACCCGGAGCGCTCGAACCGGCGTTACGAGCGCACCATCCGCCAGGATGCCGAGTGGCTCGGGCTCCGCTTCGACGAGGGCCCGGACGAGGGCGGCCCGTACGGCCCCTACCGGCAGTCCGAGCGGATGCCGATCTACCAGGAGCACGCGGCCCTGCTGGTGGGCAGCGGGCATGCCGAGGAGCGAGACGGTGCGATCGTGTTCCGCGCCCCCGGCCGGGACGTCGTCGTCGCGGACGCTGCCCGCGGCGAGGTGCGGGTCGCGGCCGGAGCGATCGCCGACTTCGTCCTGCTCCGATCCGATGCGACCGCCACCTACCAGCTGGCGACGGCCGTCGATGACGCCCTGATGGAGATCACCCACGTCATCCGCGGCGAGGACCACCTCACCAACACGGCGCGCCAGCTCCTGGTCTTCGAGGCGCTCGGGATGCGACCGCCTCGCTACGCCCACACTGCCCTGCTGGTTTCCGACACGGGGACGAAGCTGTCGAAGCGAGAGGGTGCACCGTCCATCGCGGAACTTCGCGGCGAGGGCTACCCGGCCGAGGCGCTGCTCAACTACCTCGCCGAGCTGGCGTGCCCGGCGCTCGCGGACGGCACCGCCACGCTCGGCCAGCTGGCATCGCGGTTCGAGCTGAAGAACATCTCGCGGGGCGGGAGCCGGTTCGATCGCGGCCGCCTCGACTGGCTCTCCCAGCAGCACCTGAAACGGCTCAATCCACTCGAGCTCGCGCGCCGGGTCGGCCAGGTGCTCGAGCTCCGTGGCGTCGACTTCCATCCGGCCCAGCTGACGGTGCTCGGGCAGGGGCTGCGCGGGGTGTACACGCTGGTGGACGCCGCGGACGAGGCCGAGGCGGTGCTCGTCGCGCCACGCCAGGCGGCGCCGCTCGACGAGACCTCGATTGCAGTCCTCGAGCTGTTCCGCGAGCTGCGGACGGGGTGGCCGGAGTCGTTCCTGTCCCCCGATGACGCGCTCGACCTGCTCGGCGAGCTGCGGAAGCGGTGCGAATCCGCCGGTATCGAGCCCAAGACCGGGCTGAAGATCCTCCGGCGCGCTCTCACGGGGCGCGACCGGGGGGTTGCCCTCCAGTTCGTCGTCGCGGCGATCGAGCGGAGCGACGCGATCGGCCGACGTGCCGCATGACGGACAGGACTCTCACCCTCTACGATAGCTTCAGCCGATCGCCGCGATCCTTCCGCCCCGGGCCTGGCAAGCCCCTCCGCGTCTACAGCTGCGGCCCGACGGTCTACGACCTGATCCACGTCGGCAACGCGCGGCCCTTCGTCGTCGCGATGACGCTGAAACGGCACCTCGAGCGAAGCGGCGTCCCGGTCAAGCTCGTCATCAACATCACGGACGTGAACGACAAGATCTACGACGCGGCGGCGCGCGCCGGCCGCTCGAGCGACGACCACGCCCGCCTCATGCGCGCCGCCTACGTCGCCGACACCGACCGGCTCGGGCTCGGCCGGCCCGACGTCGAGCCGCTCGTCACGGACTCCATCCCGGAGGTGGTCGACATGATCGCCCGCCTGATCGAGGGCGGGCACGCGTACGCGGCCGGCAGCGACGTGTACTTCAGGGTGGCGAGCTTCGACACGTATGGCAGCCTCTCCGGTCAGCGGGTGGACGAGCTCCGCGAGGCCGAGCCCGGCGACGGCAAGGAGTCGCCGCTGGACTTCGCGCTGTGGAAGGGCCGCAAGCCAGGCGAGGACACCTGGTGGGACTCGCCATGGGGCCAGGGCCGCCCCGGGTGGCACATCGAGTGCTCGGCCATGGCCAGGAAGCATCTCGGCGACGAGGTCGACGTCCACGGCGGGGGGCTCGACCTGATCTTCCCGCATCACGAGAACGAGCGTGCGCAGTCGGAGGGAGTCACCGCCGGACGGTTCGTCAATGCCTGGATGCACAACGGCATGCTCCGGTTCGGCGGCGAGAAGATGGCGAAGTCGGTCGGCAACGTCGCGAAGTTGCGCGATGCCCTCGACGCGCACGGGCCGACCCGCCTGCTCCTGCTGCTCGCGAGCGCCCACTACCGCTCGCCCCTCGATTACACCGACGAGGCCCTGGAGTCGGCCCGTGCCGCCGGCGAGTCGTTTCGTGAGGCGTTTCGGGCATTGCGCAGGGCCGGGGGCGACGGGAGCGGCGACGCTGCCCTGCTTGCGGACGCCGAGCGCTGCGCGGCCGACTTCGACGCCGCGCTGGACGATGATCTGAACACCCCGATAGCGCTTCGCGCGCTGCACGAGCTGCGGGCGGCCGTGAACCGCGCCGTGGCGGCAGAGTCGGTCTCGGCGACGACGGCCGACGGGGTCGCCGCGCTCTTCCGGACACGGCTCGACGTGCTCGGTCTTGCCGAGGTCGCAGAGGTCGGCGCGGCCATCCCGTCGGACGTGGCCGGCCTGGCCGAGGAACGGGAATCAGCGCGCCGGGCGGGCGACTACGGCCGAGCCGACGAGTTGCGTGCTGCGATCCTGGCCCGCGGGTTCGTCGTGCGAGACGGTCCTGATGGCCCGGAGCTCGTTCCGGGGTGACGACCGAGGTCGTCTACGGCACGAATCCCGTCCGCGAGGCGTTGCGAGGGCGCCGGCGTGTACGCGAGGTGCTCGTCGCCGAGCGGTCGGCCGGCCTCGAGTGGCTCGCCGGCGCCCCGATCACGCTGGTCTCGAAGTCACGGCTCGACGCGACTGCGGGGACGCCCGACCATCAGGGCATCGTCGCGCTGGTCGATCCCTACCGGTACGTCGATGCGGATGAGATCTCCTCGTCTGACCGGCCCCTCATCGTCGCCCTGGACGAGATCACCGATCCGCATAACCTGGGTGCCGTCGCACGGGCCGCGGAAGGCGCGGGCGCATCGGGGCTGGTGATTCCGCGCCATCGATCGGCCGTCGTGACCGCCGCCGTCTGCAAGGCGTCCGCCGGCGCCGTCGAGCACGTGCCGATCGCCATCGTGCCGAACCTCGCGGACTGGCTCATCGCGGTTCGCCGGCCAACGCTCTGGTCGTTTGCAGCAGCCGTCGGCGGCGTGCCCTACGACCAGACCGACCTCGTCGATGGCGTCATCATCGTCATCGGGTCGGAGGGGCGCGGGATTCGCCGCCGGGTGCTGGCGGCGTGCGACGGCACCATCGGCATCCCGCTGTCCGGGCGGATCGCTAGCCTGAATGCCGCATCAGCAGCTGCGATCCTGCTATTCGAGGCTGCGCGGCAACGGAAAGCCACAACCTCTACCTGAGCGATAGGTTCCGGGCCGAATTATGCGAACACGTGTTCGCTTTTCGGACTGATTTGCATCAGGACTTGCATGCACCGGCGGAATCTGCCAGTATCTGCGGGCTCAGTCTCAGTCTGGACTTAAGCCTGAGATTTTTGCAGTCCCCAGGAGGAGGGCGAGGTACGTTGAACGCCGCACAGGCGAGTGTTGCCCGTCGACCGCAGCGGGAGCAGGAAGATCTGGTCCTGGTCCTCCGCGCGCGGAATGGCAACGGTCACGCACTGGATTCGCTCATCCGCCGTTACGCCGGGTTCGTCCGGCTGAAGGCCTCGAGCTACTTCCTGGCCGGAGGCGACTCCGAGGATCTGCAGCAAGAAGGCTTGATCGGCCTGTACAAGGCCATTCGCGACTATCGCGTGGACAAGGACACGAGCTTCCGGTCGTTCGCCGAGCTCTGCATCACGCGTCAGATCATCACCGCGATCAAGGGCGCCACCCGCTTCAAGCACGGCCCCCTGAACGGGTACATCTCCTTCAGCCACACGCCGGCGGGTCAGGACCCGGACTCGGGCGACTGCACCATCGGAGATACGCTGGCCGCCTCCGGTGTTCACGATCCCTGCAGCAAGGTCATCTCGACCGAGGGCCTCGAGGCTCTGGTGGAGATGCTCGGCGCCACGCTGTCGAAGCTCGAGGCCGAGGTGCTCGCCCTCTTCATGGAGGGGGAGTCCTACGAGGTGATCGGCGATCGCGTCGGTTGCGACGCGAAGGCCGTCGACAACGCCCTCCAGCGCGTCAAGCGCAAGGTCGGCGGGCACCTCATCAGTCGCGACTGATCGCCGGCCCCTGGCGCCCGCGCCCGCAGCCAATCGAGACTGGCTGCCTGATCACCGCCGGATGTTCTTGCGAGATCACGGTACCTCCGGGGCGTTCGTATAAGCAGATGACCTTGCTCTTCGTTGACGGCTCGTACCTACGTGCCCCGCGGAGCATCGAGGCAGCCGCTCATGACGAGCACCCTGTATCTCCGGTGGGTTCGTACGAGCACATCGCGGCGCTCTTCATCAGCAGTTCGTACCTACGGTCTGGCGGGAGTATCGAGTCGTCCGCTCATGACGACCACGCCGTATTCTCGTGCTGCTACTAGTAAGTATTGTGTCTTACTAGCTTTTCGACCTAAAATGAGATGAGGTCGCTGTAGCATGAGCGCCCCCTGTCACTCTCCCTTGCATTCAACTCGTCGTCGTACCTTTGTGCGCGACGTAGCTGACAGGGCGTAGCTCTCATTGAGTCCGTGCGTGTGCGCGCCCGTCGCAGCTTCAGCACGGGATCTCCTGCAAGCCGCTGGCTGGTCCCACTGTGAGGTGACAATACCGGCACCCGTATGTCCGACCGGGCTGCTTCAGCGACCTCGCGGTTCATGGGTGGCGATTCCTGATGTCAGGCGTTGTCTCCAAGGGGGCTGCTCGCTTGTACTCCGCGCGCGCAAGCGCGATGAGGGCGGAGTTCATTCGGTCGGGTAATTAGGTGAGTCTCGTATAGTTCGCAAACCTAGCTAGGTGTGCAGATCAAAAATATTCGACAACCATGGTATGGTTTAGTGGTCTAGTTAGATGAACGAACTTCTTGAGCCGCATGATGTTAGGGCACTCTCGAGACTTCTCGATCGGGCGCAGCGTGCGCTCGTCGCGGCCGAGCGATCTGCACTGCGACCGTATCAGCTGACCCCCGGGGTATTTCAGCTGCTGGACGTGGTCGTCGCGAGGGGCGAGGTGGCGCCGGCGCGGGCCGCCGAGCTGCTCGGAGTGGCGCGGCCGACCATTTCCGGGTGGCTCGCGACGCTCACCGACGGCGGCCTGGTGGAGCGCGGTGCCGTCGACGGCGATGCCCGCCGCGTGCTGGTCGTGCCGTCGGCCGAGGGCCGGCGAATCTGGAAGGCCGCCTCGGAGGCCGTCCGGCGGGCCCAGCTCCGCCTTCTCGCCCGGGCGATCGACCCCAACGCGCAGGCCGACCTGGTGCAGACACTCGCTCGCATAGCCGACGAATTACCTGGAAATCAGCCAGATTCGTAGACTCGTGCGGCTCACTGGCTACGCTTGGAAGGGCCCGGGCCGGGTTAGCTCAGTTGGCAGAGCGCTTCTCTTGTAAAGAAGATGTCGTCGGTTCGAATCCGACACCCGGCTTCCGCGCTCGCCGCGGCGCACCGCCGCGGCATGGGGTACCGTAGCCCCATGGGGCGGAAACGAGGTGGCAAGCGCAGGGCGCCCGTGCCCGCGGCGCCGGACCGGGCGGCGCCGGTCAGGCCCGTGCGCACGCCGTTGGAGCCGCTGAGGCTCCCGGCCGACCTCACGCCGGCCCAGATCGTGCCTCTCTCTGCGGGCCTGGCCGCCGTCGTGGCCGGGTACGTCGCGATCTTCAAGGGCCCGCACTGGAGCGATAGCCACGCGATTCTCGGCCTTGCTGCGACCATCGTGGCGCTCGGCGCCGTCTTCGCCCTCGAGCGCGGCGTCCTGACGCTGACGCCGAAGGCGAGCCTGCGGTTCGCGGGTTTCGGGATCCTCGCGCCCTTCCTCTACTACTTCCTCCATGCGGGCGCCCTCGTGCCGTTGCTCGTGCTGCAGGGGCTCACGACGTATCGTCTGGGGCTCGGAAGCGTGTCGCCGCCGGCGATTGCGGCCACGTTCCTGACGGGGCTCGCCTTCGGTCCGTTCGCCGGCCTGGTTGCCTGCATGGGCCATGTCTGGCCGGGCATCGCGGTGCTCGGAGCCGTGCGGGGCCGGCGGAGATGAGCACCGCGCTGCGGCTGACGTCGATGGCGGCAGGCGGCGGCTGCGCCTGCAAGCTGTCCGCGGCGCAGCTCGCGGACGTCCTCCGGCATCTCCCGCCGGTCGCGGACGCCCGTGTACTGGCGGGGCCGACGAACTTCGAGGACGCGGCGTGCGTGCTCGTCGGCGACGACCTGGCGATCGTCCAGACGGTCGACTTCTTCACGCCGGTCGTGGATGATCCCTACGACTTCGGCCGGATCGCGGCGACGAACGCGCTCTCCGACGTGTACGCGATGGGCGGAGAGCCGCTCTGCGCGCTCGCCATCGCCGGCATCCCGCGCGATCTCGACCTCTCGATCGCCGCCGAGATCTTCCGGGGCGGCGTGGACGTCGCCGCGGCTGCCGGGATCGCCGTCGTGGGCGGCCATACGATCGAGGATCCCGAGCCGAAATACGGCCTCGTGGCTACCGGGACGATCCGTCCGGACCGGATCTGGCGCAACAGCGGCGGCCAGGTGGGCGACAGCCTCGTGCTGACCAAGCCCCTGGGCACGGCCATCGTCGCGAACGCCCTGCGCGCCGACGCGGCGCCGGCTGACGTGCTGGCGGCCGCGGTTGGCTCGATGACGACGCTGAATCGCGATGCGGCGCAGGCGCTGCGCGAGACGGGGCCGCCTCACGCCGTGACCGACGTGACCGGGTTCGGCCTGCTCGGGCACCTGCACGAGTTGGCGCTTGCATCGGGCCTCGCGGCGCGTATCCATCTCGACCGGCTACCTCTGCTTCCGGGTGTGCGTGAGCTGGCCGAGCAGGGCTTCGTGCCGGGCGGCTCCCGCCGCAACCGGGCGGCGGCGGATGCCTACGCCGTGTTCCGGGCAGGTCACGACCCGACGCTCGCCGCCATCGCCTGCGACGCGCAGACGTCGGGCGGCTTGCTGGCGGCCGTTTCCCGCGATCCGGGGATCGGGACGATCATCGGCAGCCTCGAACCGGGGCCTCCAGGGACGATTTCGGTAGACTGAGCCCCGATGACCGTCGTGCTCGTAGGCCTGTACGTGCTCCTGGGCTGCTTCCTCGTGATCCTGATCCTGATGCACGACGGCAAGGACGCCGGGCTCAGCGGGGCGTTCAACGTCAGCTCCGGCGGGTCGAGTCAGGTGATGCAGCGGAATCTGACGCGCCTGACCGTCGCCGTGGCAGTCCTGTTCGTCGTGCTCTCCGTCATCCTCGGGTTCCTGCCCGACCTCTAAGCATCAATCCACCGCCTCGCGGTGGATTGATGCTAAGCAGCCGTTGTCGGCCGGATGCCGCTGGCGCTCGCGCCAACCCGGTGTTAACGAACGCGTACGCGAAGGCGAAACCTCGCCTTCACACGCGCGAGTTAGCGTGCATTGCACCGCTGGAGACGGCGTCGCGAAGAGATTTTCCCGCTCAGGTAGTTGCGGTCGAGGATCTCGCAGGGGACATCGCGGCGCCGTCTCCTTCGAACCCGATCACGTAGGCGCCCTCGGCCGCCAGGCGGGCGGCGATCGCGGGGTGGCAGGTGGTGATCACGATCTGCCGGCCGCGAGCTGCTCCCAGCAGGGTGGCGACGGCCGCAAGCCGGCTCTCGTCCCAGTGCACGAGCGATTCGTCCAGGAACAGCGGCAGCGCCGCCTCGGGATCGACGTCGTCGACCAGCGCGAGCCGCAGAGCGAGGCCCACCTGCTCGATGGTACCGCGCGACAGGGGATGGCCTACCGGTACCGGCTCGCGGGTATCGGCGCGGACGAGTTCGAGCCGCTGACCGTCCAGCCCCTCGGCCAGCAGGATCTGGCGGTAGCGCCCCGCCGTCACCGCCGCCAGGTACTCGCTTGCCCGTTGCACGAACCTCGGTGCATTCGCCTCCCGGTAGCGGCGCTCGGCCTCGCGGAGCACCGCGGCGGCGACGACCAGGCGGTCGCGCTGCTCGAGCACCTCGGCGAGCCGCTCGCGTAGTGCGCCGGCCTCACCGGCCGCGTCGGCCACTCCCGGCCGTTCCGCGAGTGCCCGTCGTTCCGTTTCCAGGGCGCCGCGCCGGCCGTGGATCCGTTCCAGCTCTCGGGCCGTTTCCGCGCCGTGGGCGTCGAGCGCCGCCAGCTCCTCCTCGGTCAGGATGGCCTGCGGGCTCGACCGCGCCTCGGCGAGCAGGGATTCAAGATCGCCGGCGCCGTCGGCCGCCGCCTCGCGGGCAGCGGCGGTATCGCGCAGGCGACGAGCCGCCACGACCCTACGGACACCCTCCGCGACGTCCCCGTCGCCGACCTGGCGGAGCCGGTCGGCCAGAGCGCTGCGGGTTGCTGCCGCGACCTCGGCCCGTGTGGCGAGGCGCTCGGCGTCGCTCTGGATCGCCGGCAACTCGGCCTTCGCCCGCTCGATGTCGCGCAGACGCTGCGCGGCTTCCTCGGCCTCTGCGAGCGCCCGCTCGATGCCCGCCACGGCCGTCGAGCCGGCGGCCGCCTCGATCCTGGCGCGGATGTCGGCGAGTTCGGCCGACACCCGCCGCGCCTCGGCACCGGCGCGGTCGGCCGCCGCGATCGAGGCCGCGAGCAGATCGAGATCCGCGACCAGCGACGCATCCGGCGCCAGGATCCGCGCCTCGCTGACGGCAAGGCCGCCGAGTGCCGCCCGGAGGTCGCCCGAGCCGTCGCCGGCAACGCGCGGAGCGCGGCCGACGGCCACCGCGACGGCGGCCATGGCGAGCGCCGCCACGAGCGGCACGAGCGGTGACGCCGTCACCATGGCGATGACGCCGAACGCCACGGCCGCAGCCGCCGCCATGGCGGCGATCGTGCGATGACCGCCACGCCGGGCCGGTGCGCCCGCCCGAGCGATCGCTGCGCGCACCCGCGCGGGGTCGACATCCTCGAGCGCCGCGCGGTCACCGGTGGCCAGGGGGCGCCCGAGCACCGCCGAAGCCCGCCGGTCGGCCTCGGCGCGCAGCGCGTCGCACTCGCGTTCGGCAGCGGTCAGATCGGCCTGACGCTGCGGCATGTGCGCGGCCAGGGCGGTGGCCTCGCGCAGCGTCGGCACCCTCTCCGCGAGCGCCGCCAGCTCCGGAGCCGGCGTCGACCGCAGGCGCGCCTGCGGCGAGAGCGGCCTCAGCACGGCGCCGCTCCTCGTCGGCCTCGGCGCCGGATCGGGCAAGGCGTGTCAGCTCCGCCTCCGGATCGGCCGGAAGGTCGTCCACGGGCAGGAGCAGCCCCGCTCGGCGACGCATGTCGTCGGCGTCCCGGCGAGCCGCCACCGCAGGCGCCAGGCGCTCGTGACGTCGCCGGCGGCCGGCGGCCTGCTCCACGGCCTGCCGACGCTCCGCCTCGGCCGCGGCGAGCTCCCGGAGCTCGTCGTCGATCTCCCCGATGCGCTGTCGCTCGGCGCCGGCCTCGCGAGCGATGCGCTTGACGGCGTCGAGGCGCGCCTCGATCGCCCGCGCCTGCGGGTGGCCGCGCCGATCGGGGCGCCAGAGCGTCTGTGCGCGATCTTCGAGCTCCCGCCGCACCACTGCGACCGACCGCAGGTAGGCGATCGCCGAGCCGGACAGCATCCGGTCCTCGACCGCCTGCCAGGCGACGTCCGAGACCACGGTCAGGTCGTCGGGCGTCACCTGGTGAAGCGCCATGTAGAGCGACCGGCCGATGGTCGCCGCAGCGGGCAGCGGGCGGTTGCCGATGTCGTCGTGGCGGTCGGGCCGCCAGATCCGCCCGCGTGCGGCGCTGCGCAGGTGGCGCTCGACGGCGATGGGGGTGCCGTCCGCGTCGGTCAGGAACAGCGCGCCCCCGAACATCCCCTCGTCGGGCGCATAGGGGTGTGCCTCGCGGGTGGCGGGCGAGAAGCCGAAGAGACCGGTCGCGATGAAGTCGCGCAGCGTCGACTTCCCGGACTCGTTGGGCCCGAGCACGACGATGACGTCGTGTCCCTCGAGTTGCTCGACGTGGAGGTCGCGAAGCGTCCCGTACGCGTCCACCCTGAACCCTCGGAGTCTCACTGGTTGCGCTCCCGCACCATTGCGGCCGCGATCTCGACATCGAGGCCGTCGAGCAGGCCCCGCAGGTACGCGGCGCGCTCCGCCTCATCGGTCGGCGCTCCGGCCAGCCGCGGTGCCAGGGCCTCGGCCGCTCGGGGGTCGCTGATGGCCTCGGCCAGCAGGTCGAGCGCCATGCCGAGCACGTGCGGGGCCCCGCGGTGCTCCGCCACGTCGACCGGGAGCGTCACGCGCGATGCGCGCACCTCGACGCCCAGCAACTGGAGGCGGTCGACGAGAAGGAGGTCGAGGTCGGCGAGGGCCTCGCCGGAGCGGAGCTGCGATGCGATCGGACACGGCCCCTCGAGCTCGAACCGCACCATCCAGTTCCTGGCCCGGGAGTGCGTCGCGCGACCCGGCCAGCGCATCGAACGCCCGCTCCAGCCGCTCGACGAGCGCGGGCATGTCGGTGACGCCGCCGAGGTCGGCGACCGGGCTCACCTCCCATCTGACCGGTGCCAGCGGCCGGAACTCGACCTCGGCCGTCCCGTCCGCGCGAACCTCCACCTCGAGCACGCCCTTCGCTCCCGTCTCGCCGAAGTCCCGGCCCTGCAGGCAACCGGCATACCACGCCGCCGGCTCCGCGAGTACCTGCTGGACTGCGTGCACGTGCCCGAGCGCCCAGTACCCGTACCCGGCCCGGCGCAGTCCGTCGACGCTGCACGGTGCGTAGCGACCGTGCCCGCCCGCCTCGTAGCCGACGACCTGGGCGTGGACGAGACCGGCGACCGGTGCCAGTTCCGGTGCGTCGGGGAAGCCGGCGACCAGATCGGCCTGCTCGCTGTCGGTCTCGTGGCCGGCCGCGACCACGAAGCCGGCGACGCCTCCGCGGCGCCCGGGGACGGAGATGACCTCGGGCGTCCGGGTGCGGACGAGGTGGAAGCCGGCGCCAGGCCATCGCACGCGGTCGAGCGGGCCGTCCCCGGTGCCGGGATCGTGGTTGCCGGTGACGGCGATCACGGTCACGCCGGCGTCGACGGCTTCGGCCAGCGCCTCCGGCAGCCAGATCTCGGTCGCCACGCGCAGGGAGTCGCGATCGAACGTATCGCCGGCGAGCAGCAGCGCGTCGGCGTCGCTGTCGATGGCGTGGGCGATGGCGCGCTCCAGGGCGGTCCGGGTCGACTGCTCGATCCTGGCGCGGACGGTCGGCTCCAGCGAGCGGCACGGCGCATCGAGATGGCAGTCGGCGAGGTGGACGAGTCGGAGAGCGGGCGTCACGGGGACCGGTCAGGGTACCGAGGGGGGTCCCGGGCGCCGTCTCGGGGCCCTTCGGCTACACTCGCGGCCGGTGGTGGAGGTTCCGGCTTGCGACTAGGCGTCCCCTGCGAGACGCGCGAACACGAACGCCGCGTGGCGCTGGTACCCGACGTCGTCGCGGCACTGGTCGCGACGGGGGCGGAGGTGCGCGTCCAGGCCGGCGCCGGCATCGGCGCCCGCTGCGCCGACGCGGATTACGAAGCGGCCGGGGCGTCGATCGCCGCCGCCGTCATGGCGGACGCGGACGTGGTCGTGAAGGTCGCGCCGCCGACCGCCGGCGAGCTCGGTGACCTGCACGAGGGCCAGGTGCTGATCGCGTTCCTCAACCCGCTCGGCGACCCGGCGGGCATGCGCGCGCTGGCCGCGACCGGCTGCACCGCGATCGCGATGGAGCTGATCCCGCGGATCACGCGCGCGCAGTCCATGGACGCGCTCTCGAGCCAGGCGACCGTCGCCGGCTACCGGGCGGCCCTGTACGCGGCGGCCACCATCGGACGGTTCTTCCCGCTGCTGATGACCGCCGCCGGCACCGTCACCCCATCCAAGGTGCTCGTGCTGGGCGCCGGTGTCGCGGGCCTGCAGGCGATCGCGACCGCTCGCCGGCTCGGCGGCGTCGTGACGGGCTTCGACGTGCGTCCCGCGGTGAAGGAACAGGTCGAGTCGCTCGGTGCTCGCTTCCTGGAGCTCGACCTCGGCGCGAGCGATACCGAGACCGCCGGTGGCTATGCCAAGGCGCTCGACGAGGACGCCCACCGCCGCGAGCAGGAGCTGATCGCGGCCGCGGTGGCCGACTCCGACGTGGTCATCACGACGGCCCTGATCCCCGGCAAGCCCGCGCCGGAGCTCATCACGGCCGCGGCGGTCGAGGCCATGCGACCGGGTTCGGTCATCGTCGACCTGGCTGCGGAGGCGGGTGGGAACTGCGCCCTGACCGAGCCCGGCAGCGTCATCGAGCGGCACGGCGTCACGATCATCGGCACGCTCAACCTGCCGGCATCCATGCCGCAGCATGCGAGCCAGCTCTATGCGAAGAACATCCAGTCGCTCCTCGGGCTCATCGCGCCCGAGGGCGAGCTCGCGCTGGACATGGAGGATGAGGTCGTGCGGGAATCGGTCGTCTGCCGGGGTGGGGAGATCGTCAACCAGCGGGTCGCGGCCCTGGTCGCGGAGGGGGGTTCGTGAGCGACGTCGGGCTCGTCACCGAGCTGACCGTCTTCGCGCTGGCGGTCTTCGTCGGCTTCGAGGTCATCTCGAAGGTGCCGACCATGCTGCACACCCCGCTGATGAGCGGGACGAACGCGATCCACGGCATCGTCATCGTCGGGGCGATCCTCGTCGCCGGCTCGGGCCTGGGCGGCACCCTGGCGCAGGTGTTCGGGGTGATCGCCGTGATCTTCGGGACGATCAACGTCGTCGGCGGGTTCCTCGTCACCGACCGGATGCTGCAGATGTTCCGGCGCCGGCCGGGCGACGGGAAGGGCAAGTGAGCGCGGCCGATCCGCACGGGGAGGGATGGGGCGAGTCGGCGGCGGCAGCTCCGGCGGCGCCCGATCTGCGCTACGCAGGCTTCTGGATTCGCTTCGTCGCCTACCTCATCGACGCGATCCCCTTCGGCATCGTCATGAGCATCCTCGGATTGGGCGGCGGCGTCACGCGCACGACCACCGTCGATCCGGCGACCGGCGCTTCCACCCAGCACGTGAACTGGGACCTCCTGCACGACGGTGCCGGCAACGGCCTCTTCCTGGTCTACCTGGGCGTGTGCTGGGCAGTCTGGGGCCGCACCCTCGGTCAGCGCGCGATCGGCCTGCGGGTCGTGGCCGGGGACGGCAGCGCGCTCTCGGCCGGCGCGTCCGCCCTGCGGGTGATCGGGTTCATCATCGCGGCCATCCCCTGCGCGATCGGCCTGATGTGGGCTGGCTGGGCCGACCGCAAGCGAGGCTGGCACGACATGATCTCCGGCTCGGTGGTGGTGCGGCGTGACGCGTGAAGACGCGATCCGCCTGGCCTACCTGGTCGCGGCGGTGTGCTTCATCCTCGGACTGAAGTTCCTGTCGGGGCCGCGTACGGCCCGGCGGGGCAACGTCATCGCGGCCGTCGGCATGCTGATCGCGATCGTCGCGACCCTGGCCGATCAGCGGGTCGTCTCGTTCACCTGGATCGCGATCGGGATGGCGATCGGAGCGGTGATCGGGGTCTTCTCCGCGCTGAAGGTGAAGATGACCGCCATGCCGCAGATGGTGGCGCTGTTCAACGGCGTCGGCGGCGGCGCGGCGGCGCTGATCGCCGCGTCCGAGTACCACATCCGCGGGACCGACCTCGGCGTCGACCGGCTCGACGGCAAGACGGCCGTGGCGATCATGTTCTCGGCCGTGGTCGGCTCGATCAGCTTCGCCGGCTCGATGGTGGCCTTCGGGAAGCTGCAGGAGATCCTGCCGGGCCGGCCCGTGACGTGGCCATTGCAGAAGCTGATCAACGGGGCGCTGCTCGTCGCCGTGCTGTCCCTGGCCGTGGCGGCATCGCTGAACGTTCGCGATGCGTACATGTTCGCGATCCTCGGAGTGGCGCTCGTGATCGGCGTCGCCGCCGTCCTG
Organism: uncultured Actinomycetes bacterium; assembly: GCA_963779685.1. Lineage (GTDB taxonomy): Bacteria > Actinomycetota > Thermoleophilia > Gaiellales > F1-60-MAGs149 > CAVZZG01. The sequence goes on along the minus strand of CAVZZG010000003.1, from coordinate 1,423,949 downwards.
CCGATCGGCGGGGCGGACATGCCGGTCGTGATCTCGTTGCTGAACTCGTTCACCGGCCTGTCTGCCGCCGCGACCGGCTTCGTGCTCTCGAACGACGCGCTGATCATCGCCGGCACGCTCGTCGGGGCCTCGGGCACCCTCCTGACCCAGCTGATGTCGAAGGCCATGAACCGGTCGATCGGGAACGTCCTCTTCGGCGCGTTCGGTGGCGGGCCCGCAGCCACCGGCGCCGCGGCCAAGGGCGATCCCGACCGCCCGGTGCGCGACAGCTCCGTCAACGACGTCGCCGTGCTGCTCGCCTACTCGCGGCGCGTCGTGTTCGTGCCGGGGTACGGTCTCGCCGTCGCCCAGGCCCAGCATGGCGTGCGCGAGCTCGCCACGATGCTCGAGAAGCGCGGGATCGACGTCAAGTACGCCATCCACCCGGTCGCGGGACGCATGCCCGGGCACATGAACGTGCTGCTGGCCGAGGCCGATGTGCCGTACGACCAGCTCTGGGAGATGGAGCAGATCAACCCGGAGCTCCCCCAGACCGACGTGGCGGTGATCATCGGCGCCAACGACGTGGTCAACCCGGCCGCCCGTGACGATCCGGGCTCGCCGTTGTACGGGATGCCGATCCTCGAGGTCGATCGGGCCGAGCACGTGGTCGTGCTCAAGCGCTCCATGGCGAGCGGCTTCGCGGGCATCGACAACGAGCTCTTCTACAACCCGAAGACGATGATGCTGTTCGGCGACGCCAAGTCCAGCGTGACGAAGCTCGTGCAGGCGGTCGAAGCGGTGTGACCGGGGCCGCGGCAGCCCATGCCGCGGCAGTGCTGGCCGCGTTCGACGACCGCCGCATGATCCCGCTCCCCAGCGACGCCGGGGCCGGGTTCGACGATGCCGACGGCTACGTCGTGGGCGCCCACCTCCGCGCCTTGCGGGAAGCTCGCGGGGAGGTCGTCGTCGGCCGCAAGATCGGCTTCACGAACCCCTCGCTGATGGCGCAGTACGGTGTCGCAGGCCCGATCTGGGGCCCCGTCTACGACACGACGCTGCACCGCGCCCCGGCCGGCGCGGCGCGGCTGGCGATCGGCCACCTCCTGCAGCCGAAGATCGAGCCCGAGATCCAGCTGCACTTCACCCGTACGCCGCAGGCGGGCTTCGACGAGGAGGAGATCGTGGCCTGCGTCGACTGGCTGTCGCACGGGTTCGAGCTGGTGCAGTGCCCGTATCCGGACTGGAAGTTCACCGCCGCCGACGCCGTGGCTGCGGGTTCGCTCCATGCCGCCCTCGTGGTCGGTCCTCCGGTGGCGGTCGCCGGCATCGCCGACTGCGCCGCGAAGCTGCGGGACTTCACGATCGTGCTCGCCGGCGATGGGGGCGAGCAGGTCGCCGGTGGCGGCGCGAGCGTCCTCGGCAGTCCGCTGCTCGCGGTGGCCGAGCTCGTCCGGTCGCTGGCCGATCAGCCGGGAGCCGAGCCGATCCAGCCTGGCGAGATCGTCTCGACCGGGTCGCTGACGGCTGCACTGGCCGTCGCGCCCGGTGAGACGTGGAGCACGACCATCGCCGGCATCGAGCTCCTGGGGGCCGTCCTTCAGCTCACCGGCTGACGGCGCCGCCTCGGAGGACGCCGCGGAGGGCGGAGCGCGCCGCCCACCAGCCGCACATGCCGTGCACGCCGCCGCCCGGCGGAGTCGCCGAGGAGCAGATGAAGATGCCAGGGTTGGGCGTGCTGTACGGATCGGACCTGAGCGCGGGCCGGGCGATCAGCTGTCGGATATCGCCGACGCCGCCGTTGATGTCGCCACCGACGTAGTTGGCGTTGTGCCGCTCCATCGCCGCCGGGCCCATGGTGTGACGGGCCAGGATCCGGTCGCGGAAGCCCGGCGCGAACCGCTCGATCTGGGCCTCGATTGCGGCCGTCATGTCGGTCGCGGACCCCGGGGCGACGTGGCAGTACGACCACAGCGTGTGGCAGCCGTCGGGCGCCCGGCCCGGGTCGAACAGGCTCTGCTGCGCCGTCAGCACGAAGGGGCGGCAGGAAGGCCCGCCGCGGGCCGCCGCCAGCTCGGACTCCGCGATCTCGTCGATCGACCCGCCGACGTGGACGGTGCCCGCGCGCCGGCACTCATCGGCAGCCCACGGCACCGGACCCGACAGCGCGAAGTCGACCTTGAACACGCCCGGGCCGTACCTGTAGCGCCCCAGCGCCCGGCGGTAGCGGTCGGGAAGTCGTTCGCCGGCGACCCGCAGGATCTGGCGCGGTGTGAGATCCAGCAGGACGGCGCGGGCGCGCGGCAACTCGGCCAGCGATCGCACCTCGCGGCCCGTCTCGATCTCCCCGCCGAGCGAGCGCAGCAGTCGCGCCATCGCGTCGGTGATCGAACGGGAACCGCCGACCGGGATCGGCCAGCCAACGGCGTGGCCCAGCAACTGCAGGAGGAGCCCGAAGGCCGCGGTTCCGCGGGCCTCGAGCGGCAGCATCGAGTGGGCTGCGTTACCGGCCAGCAGCGCACGGGCGCGCTCGCCGCGGAAGCGGGAGGCTGCAAGCGACCGCGCGCTGCGGAGGGCCACCACGCCGAACCGGGCTCCCTGCTGGAGGTGGCGAGCGCGATGCAAGGGCCCCAGCAGGTCGGCCACGAGATCCTCCCAGTCACGCGCCAGCGGCGTGAGCAGCCTGGCGTACGCCGGACCGTCGGCGCCGAGTTGATCGGCGGTCTCCGAGATCGACCGGTGCAGGGCGACCGCCGTCCCGTCATCGAGGGGGTGGGCGAGGGGAAGGGGAGGCTCGACGAACTCCAGCCCGTGCGCTGCGAGCCCGAGATCCCGCAGGAACGGCGAGGCAAGGGCCAGCGGGTGGACGGCGGAGCAGACGTCGTGCCGGTAGCCCTCGAGCGTCAGCTCCTGCGTCCGCGTGCCACCGCCGATGGTCTCGGCGGCCTCGATCACGAGCACCGAGCGCCCCTCCCGCGCGATCGCGATCGCCGCCGCCAGGCCGTTCGGCCCCGCACCGACGACGATCGCGTCGTAACCGTCAGTCACGCCGGAACGGCTTGGCGACCAGTCGGAACGGCGCGCCGGCCGTGTAGATCCCCGAGCGGATGCCCGCGTTGTGCCAGACGTTGCCCGCGTTCCGCCACTGGCGGCCGCGGTCGATGCAGACGGTCTCGGTGGAGAGCTCGCCTTCGACCCCGACCGCTTCGGAGAGCGAGCGGAGGGTGTGCTCCCAGTGCCGGTCCTCCTGCCTGTGCCCGCCGAAGGTCATGCCCAGCTCGTAGAGCGGGTCCGAGGCCCGCATCAGCACCTGGGCCTGGGCGACCGTGGCATCGCCGTCGGTGAACGCGCTGAAGGTGATCCAGCCCGCGAACATGTGACCCTGCGGCGTCATCAGCGTGAAGGACTCGTCATCGGCGTAGATCACCAGCACGCCGGTCGACAGCTTGAGGCCACCGGGCATGCCGAGGTTGAGGAGGGCTACCTCGCCGGGCTCGATCCCGGCCAGCGGCGCGAAGAAGCGGTTCCCCTTCGGCCAGAAGGTCGGAAAGTCGCGCTTCCAGAGCCCGATCACGTCGGTCGGGGAGGCGTCCGCCCCGACCAGGCGGCTGCGGTACGTCTTCTGCCACATGCGGCCGAAGCCCTGGATCGGCGACGTCGGTCGCCGGCCGGCGACGTTGATCCCGGCTGCGCCGGGCTCGGTCTCGGAGAGCGCGATCCGTCCCACGGGCTTGGCCCATGCGTCGTCGTCGCGCCGGGTGGGGTCATCGCTCACGGTCGTCGCCTCCTTCAGATTCGGCTCAGGCGAGGGCTGCGAGGGCATCCGCTTCGCTCCCGTGAATGCCGATCGCCTCGTCGAGTCGGGTCAACTCGAAGATCTGCCGGTAGTGCTCGTTGAGGCCGAATGCCAGCAGCTGCTGGCGGTTGCGGTTGGCACGGACGAGCAGGGTCACGAGCAGCCCGATGCCGCTCGAGTTCATGTACGCGAGGTCCGTGAAGTTCAGCACCACGCCCCGCGGCCCCGTCTCGCTGGCCCGGCCATACGCCTCGGTCAGCGCCGGCTCGCAGGCAGCCGTGACCTCGCCTGAGATGTCGATCACGCTCGCAGTCGGCGTCGGCTGCCGGACTTCCATCGTCACGGTCGCATCCGTCATTGGGGCCTCCCCTGGTCGGCGGACAGGGCGGCGGCCTCGTCCGGGTAGATGGACATGAAGTCGGCGAGCCGGGTGATCTCGAAGATCTCCCGGTAGTGGTCGGAGAGGCCGCACGCGCCGAGCGGGACATGGTCGGCGCGGGCCCGGCCGAGCAGCCCCACGATGAGGGCGATGCCGGTGGAGTTGATGTAGCCGACCCGCTCGCAGTTCAGCAGGATCGAGTTGGCTCCGGTGGCGGCGTCGGCGTAGGCTGCTTCGAGCGCCTCGCGGGCCCGCCCGTCGATGTCGCCGACGAGATCGATCGTCGCGTGCGCGGCCGAGCGTCGTACCGCCACCTCAAGCGTCGTTGTCATGGCTGCCTCCTTCGCGGCGGACGACGAGGTCGACCACGTGGTGGTCGGAGTCCCCGCCGACGTGCATCTCGTCGACCATGTTGCGGATCAGGAACAGGCCCCAGCCACGCGGTGTCTGCTCGCCTGCGAGCTTGGCGTCGAGGTCGGGTGCGGGAGCGTCGCCGATGGGCCTCGTCCCGCCCTGGTCGGTGATGCGCACGCGCACCGCATCGCCCGTCATGGCGATCTGGACGCGCACCTCGAGCTCGGGCTGGAAGCGGTTGCCGTGCTCCATGGCGTTCATGGTGGCCTCGCCGACGGCCGTCTTCAGCCGCTCCAGCCGGGCGGGTTCGAGCGCCCCGTCGGGGAGCGCGGCCACAACCTGCCGGATCGCGTCGCGCTCGTTGCCGGGTGCGCTCGGCACCCCGAACTCGGCCAGCACGCCGCGGTCGACCGCGGCGCGGCCGATCGCGACCAGCGTGATGTCGTCCTCCTGCTCCGAGTGCTCGCCGGCGAACGACCCCAGCGCGCCGAGCAGGTCGGCGATCAGCTGGGTACCGCCGTTGCCCGATCCCATGAGGGTGGCCAGCCGCTGCGAGCCGAACATCTCCCGGCTCGGGTCGTGCGCCTCGACGAGCCCGTCGCTGTACAGCAGCAGCTCGGCGCCGGGCGCGAGCATCGCCTCGACCTCCTCGTACGCCATGCCGGGCATGAGCCCGAGCGGCATCCCGCGAGCACGCAGCTCGGTGACGACCCCGTCGTTGCAGACGACCGGCAGGTTGTGGCCGGCGTTGGCGAAGACCAGGCGTCCCGTCTCGGGCTCGAGTACGCCGTAGAGGCAGGTGACGAACATGTTCTCGGGGATGTCCGGGCAGAGGTGCTCGTTGACCCGTGCGAGAACCTCGCCGGGCTCGATCAGCCGCTGTGCGGAAGCCCGGAGCACGCTCCTCGTGGCCGCCATCACCAGCGCCGCCGGCACGCCCTTGTCGGTGACGTCGCCGATCACGAGGCCGAGACGACCATCCGGAAGGTCGATGAAGTCGTAGAAGTCGCCGCCGACCTCGCGCGCTGGGCGGTAGTCGGCCGCGACCTTCCAGCCGGGCAGCTCCGGGACGTGGCGCGGCAGGAAGTTCTGCTGGATCAGCTTGGCGACCTGGAGCTCCTGCTCGAGGCGCTCCCGGCTGCGGATCTCGGCCTCCTGCTCGCGCACCAGCTGCCCGACGCGGACGGCGGGTGCCGCCTGGGCCGCGAGGCTCTCGAGCAGCCGCCGGTCGTCGCCCGAGTACTCCTGGTCGGACATGCGCGGGCCGAGGTTGAGGAGTCCGATCAGCTCACCCTGGGTGACGAGCGGCACGACCAGCTTGACGCCGTTGGCGCGCAGTGACTCCAGCGCGGGGGAATCGAGCTCGAGGCCGTCGATGTCGACGGCGCCGGGCGCACTCTGGAAGAACGCGATGATCGGGTCGTTCGGCGCGATGTCGATGGGCGTGGACTCGTTCGCGGCGGCGGGAGACCGGATCTCGACGGCCTCAGGTGCGGCCTGCGCCTCGGCAGAGGCGGCGCGGCGGCCGGTGAACACGCGGCGGATGCTGTGCCCGATGTCGCTCATCTCATCTCCGTTGTACCTTCCCGGCGTTCCGGGATCGTTACGGTGCGCAGCCAGAGGCTCGCATGGGTTGGCCTGACGGTGTCGTGCAGGGTCGAAAGCACGCCGTCGCCGATCTTCGCGAGGTCCGTCTCGACCCGCAAGCGGGCTCCGAAGGCGCCGAGTGCCCGGGCAGCGTCGTAGCGGGCCCGGTAGAACCGCCGGTCGACGGCGGCCTGCAGGCGCGCTCGCAGCGGCCGGAAGGCGACCACGACAGCGAGGGTCGACACCGTCACGGCCAGGCCACCGGACGCGCCCGTAACGGTCCGCAGCAGCCAGCCGGCACCCGCCACGCCGATCAGGTAGGCGGTGCCGAGGATGACCGTGAGCGCGCCGTAGACCAGCGTCTTGCGGATCAGGACATCGATCTCGTAGAGGCGGTAGCGGAGGACCGCGATGCAGGTGGCCAGCGGAATCGCGACCGCCCCCGCGAAGAACAGGACGACCCAGGCGACGTCGGACCAGGCGGCGTGGCTCGCCCACAGCAGCGGGGCGACCAGGAACGAGACGGCGAGCAGCGCAGCAGCCGAGCCGAACCACTTGAGCTGCAGCCGGAGGTCGCCCGTGGCCCTGCGGAAGCGCCGGATCAGTGAGACCGCACCGCCGACGATCAGCGCGATCAGCGCGATGTAGCCGATGGCATTCACGGCGCCGATGACCGGCGCCGCGGCGCCGGTCACGCCGAGGGGGTTGTCGACCGGCACCGCGTTCAGGACGCGGTGCTCGAACATGCTCGCCATCGAGCAGGCCGCGCCTGCCGCGATCGCGATCTGCGTCGGCCGCCGCCATGGCGCCAACGGCAACCGGCCGTCGGGGAACACGACGATCACGATCCCGATCACGAGGATCAGCAGCGGCCCTTCGAGCAGGTCCGCGGCGACCGCCGAGGCCGATCCGGCGGCGGACAATGGCCCCGTGGCCAGCTCGCGCCGCGCGTACCGCTCGAACACGCTTGCAACCGCCGTCAGGTCGGCGAGGGCGAGGAACAGCCAGCCGATGGAGTTCTCGGGCAGCCGGGATGCGATGAGGGTTCCCGTTCCCGCGAAGGCGAGAATCAGGATCGGCACCAGAATGGTCGTGGCGCTGGATCCGCCCGTCCCGGCCGAAAGCCCGAAGGCGGCCACGAGGCAGATCGGCACGACCGCCGCCAGCGCCCAGGGGAGCCACCGGCGCGCCCTCACCACGAGCCGGGCCCGTCAAGCGAACGTAGGCCCGGGACAGTCCCATTCGGATCGCAGCAAATCGACCGCGCGAGAGCCGGGGACTGTCCCCGTCCACAAGCCGCCGCATCCTCACAGGCAGCGAGGTGGTCGGAGCGAGCAACCACCACCACGCCGGAGGCCGCGCCTCCGACAACCACGGCCTCCTTGGACGAAGTCGTGGTGGGTGGGGCGTCGGTGTCCCGACGGCCGTCGGGCGTTCGCCAGGAGGACGGGCCGCCACAGGAATCGCACGCTCGCCTGCGGCTCGCATGCGTTTCCCATGGCGGCGCCATCCCCCCGTTGCGGTGCGCGAACGGGCGCGCGCTCGGCGGCCGACGGGTGTCCCATCGCCAGCGCCAGGTCATGGGCTGGCCGTCCGGGAACCGGATGAAGTCGGCGACCATCGACCACCATGGTATGCAGCGATCGTCTCCGCATCGTTACGGAATGCTTCGACGACCCGGTTCCGTGACGTCGTGCCATACTCGGGTCGATGGGTCTGTCGATCGACGTGCTCGGCACGCCGCGGGTCGAGGTCGACGGTGCGCCGCTCGACGTCGACACGCGGAAGGCGACGGCGCTGCTCGCGTATCTCGCCGTCAGCGGCGGCGTCCACGGGCGCGAGCTGCTGGTCGATCTGCTGTGGCCCGGGGCGGACCGCGACCGCGGCATGGCCGCACTGCGGCGGACGCTCTCGACCTTGCGCTCGGCCCTCGGCCAGCGCTGGCTGCGGGTCGAGCGCGCGGTCGTCTCGCTCGATGTCGATGACGGGATGGTCGACGTGCGCCGCTTCCGAGCGCTGGTCGCCTCGGCCGGCGACGGCCAGGATGGGGTCGAGCGGCTCACCGCCGCCGTCGCCCTGCACCGCGGCGACCTCCTGGCCGGGTTCGGGTTGCGTGACAGCGTCGAGTTCGACGACTGGCAGAGCGCGAGTACCGGAGCCCTCCGCGCGGAGCTCGAGCTGGCGCTCGACCGCCTGGTGGCCGGGCTCGCCGCGCTGGGGCGCCTCGACGAGGCGATCGTGCACGCGCGGCGCAGGCTCGAGCTGGATCCACTCCACGAGCCCGCGCACCGCGCTCTGATCGGCCTCTACGCCGTCAGCGGTCATCGAGCCGAGGCCCTCCATCAGTATCGCGAGTGCGTCCGGGTGCTCGACCGCGAGCTGGGCGTGCGTCCGCTGGCCGAGACCACGGCTCTCTACGACGCGGTCAACGAGGGTCTGTCGCCCGCATGGCCGGAGCGTGCGCAGTCGATACCGACCCCTCGGCCGGAGCCGAGCCGACCACTCGTCGGACGCGATGCAGAACGGCGCCGGCTGGCCGACGCGTACGGGGCGATCGGCGAGGACGGCCTGCTGCTGGTGATCGAGGGCGAGGCCGGCATCGGCAAGACGCGGCTGGCGGAGGACTTCGCCGACCTCGCCCGACAGCGGGGAGCCCGGGTTGCGGCAGCCCGCGGGCACGAGGGCGAAGCCGGCCTGCCGTTCGGGCTCGTTGCCGCAGCACTGCGGGCCGCTCTGGAGGCCGGCACGGCAGCGCGGCTGGCGGACGTCCCGCGGCACTGGCGAGCGGAGGCCGGTCGTCTGGTGCCGGAGGTCTCGGCCGACGAGCCGCCCTCGGCGGCGACGGATGGGCTGGCGGCCGAACAGCGCCTGCACGAGGCGCTGGTGCAGGTTTTCGGCGGCCTGCTGGCGGGGGAGGCGCCGGGCGTGCTGTTCCTCGATGATCTTCAGCATGCCGATCCGGCCTCGCTCGGGTTCGTCGGCTACCTCGGGCGGCGGCTGACCATGCGGCCGATCGTCGTCGTCGTGGCCTGGCGGGGCGAGGATGTCGGTCCCGAGCAGGGCCGCCTTCGCCGTCTGGCCGGGCGAGCCGTCCGGCTCGGCCGGCTGAGCCAGGCCGATGTCGCCCGCCTGGCAGATGAGGCCGGCGCCGGCGAGCACGCCCCGCTCCTCTTCGCGCAGACGCAGGGGCTGCCGCTGTTCGTCGTCGAGTACCTGGCCGCACTCCGCACTGCGGGCCAGCCCGCGGCCGAGATGCCGCTCGGCGTTCGCGAGCTCCTGGCCTCACGGATCGACCAGGCCGGCGAGGCGGCCGCGCAGCTGCTGGCCGCCGCGGCCGTGATCGGCCGCTCCTTCGACGTCGAGACGCTGCGCTCTGCGAGCGGCCGTGGCGAGGAGGAGACCGTGGCCGGCCTGGAGGAGCTGACGCACCGGGGCCTGATCGTGGAGCGCGCGGACGGGTACGACTTCGCCCACGATCGACTGCTCGACCTGGTCAGCGAACGGACGAGCCTGGCGCGCAAGCGCCTGCTGCACCGGCGCGTCGCGGAGGCGCTGGTCGCCGGCCGGGGCGATGCGGCCCTGATCGCCCGTCACCAGCTCTCTGCCGGCCTCGAGGCCGAGGCGGCGGTCTCCTATCGCGCGGCCGCCGACCGCGCCATGGCGCTCTTCGCCTACAGCGAGGCACTCGAGGGGTTCCGGACGGCGCTGGCCCTCGGCCATCCCGATCAGGCCGGCCTGCACGAGGCGATCGGCGACGTGCACACGCTCCGGGGCGAGTACCGCCAGGCGATCGCCGCCTACGAGGCGGCCGCGGCGCTCGCCGACCCGGTCCAGGTCGCCGGTATCGAGCACAAGCTCGGCCGCGTCCACGACCGTCGCGGCGATGCCGAGCTCGCCGAGCGGCACCTGGCGGCCGCCATCGATCTCGGCGGCGAGAACGCCCGCCTGCAGGCCGACCGCAGCCTCGTCGCCCACCGCCGCGGCCTCGACGCCGAGGCCGTGGAGCTGGCCGAGCGCGCGCTCGAACTGAGCGTCGAGACCGACGAGGTGGCCCGCGCGCACAACATCCTCGGCATGCTCACCGGCGAGCCCCGGCACCTGGAGCGCAGTGTCGAGTTGGCCGAGACGCTACCTGACCGGTCCGTGCTCGTGGCCGCCCTGAACAACCTCGCGCTGGTGCTCGCGCGGAACGGTGAGACCGAGCAGGCCCTGCCGCTCACCGAGCGCGCACTCAGCCTGTGCGTCGAGCAGGGCGACCGCCATCGCGAAGCGGCCCTGCGCGGCAACCTGGCCGACCTGCTGCACCGCGCCGGCCGCGAGGCCGAGGCGATGGTTCAGCTCAAGGCCGCCGCCACGATCTTCGCCGAGGTCGGCAGCGACGAGGACGGCATGCAGCCGGGCGTCTGGAAGCTCGTCGAGTGGTGAGGTCAGCCGATGACGAACCAGCCGACGTTGCAGGGCTGCGTCGTCGCCTTCGTGAGGTGGATGATGAAGGCGCTCTGGTCGACGTACGCGACCGCCGCATCGTTCCCCGGGTCGGAGGTGAGCGTTGCCAGAACGATCGCGCCGGCCGGCACGGTCGATCCGGTGATCTGAACGGAGGTCGATGATGCCGGCAGCGCCGCGGTACCGCTGGAGCTGAACTGGGCTCGTCCCTCGACCTTCAACGCCAACCCAGGCCCCGCGTTCTCGAAGCGACCGCCGATGCCCGTCCCGTTCGCAGTTCCGGCCACCCCGACCCCACCGTTGTTGTGCAGGCCCCTGACGCCCACCCCGGAGGCGTTCGTCGCCTGGCCCTGAACCCCGAACCCGACGGCGTCCGTGCTCACCCCCTGCACCCCGGTCGCTCCCTCTCCGGACACGCCGATGCCGAAGCCGCCGATCGGGGCGATCCCCTTCACGCCCGTGCCGTCCCGGTGGGACGCCTTCCCGCGTACCGCGATGCCGGCATCGCTGTCCGCGAGGCCCGACACGCCGATCGTCGAGCCGGTCGGCGACGAGGCGTACCCGACGACGCCACGGCCCGACGCGCCGGTCGACCCGCCGTTGACGCCGACGCCGGTCGCAGTCGACGCGGCGCCCGCGACCCCGGTGCCGCCGGAGCCGAATACGCCGACGGCGCCGGACCCGGCCACACCCCGACCGCCACCGGTGCTCTTACCGATGACGCCGGCATGGGTCGAACCGGCCGACGTCAGGCCGCGCAGCCCATCGGCCGACGACGAGACCGTGGTGACGGCGGTGGCGGACACGCTATGGCCGGCGGTCAGCGCAGCGCCGTTGGCGGCTGCCGCGGTGTCCGGACGTACTACCGATCTCCCCGCCAGGGCGGCGATGCCGCCGATGAGGCCCGCCAGCGCTGCTCGCCGGGTTGCGTGATGGTCTTCCGTCGCCATTCGATCCTCCGCGTTTCGGGCAATCGTACGGCGTCTCTCACGGAACGACGTGGGCTCGCCGGTTTCGTTTCCTACCCCGCCATCATGCGGCGCAGCACCATCGGCAGGATGCCGCCGTGGCGGAGGTACTCGACCTCTGCTGGCCCGTCGATGCGGACGAGCACCTCGATGCGGCGGGTCGCGCCGTCGCCGGCGGTCACCTCGATCGTGGTGCGCGATCGCGGCGCGAGGTCGGCCACCCCCGTGATCGCGTAGCGCTCCGTACCGTCGAGGCCGAGCGACTGGGCGGTGTCGCCCGGCGCGAACTGCAGCGGCAGGACCCCCATGCCGACCAGGTTCGACCGGTGGATGCGCTCGTACGACTCCGCGATCACCGCGCGGACGCCGAGCAGCAGCGTGCCCTTGGCGGCCCAGTCGCGCGATGATCCCGAGCCGTACTCCTTGCCGGCGAGCACGATCAGCGGGACGCCCTCGGCGCGGTAGCGGCTCGCGGCGTCGTAGATCGACAACTGCTCGCCCGACGGCTGGTGGGCGGTGACGCCGCCCTCGACGCCCGGCACCATGCCGTTGCGGAGCCGGATGTTCGCGAAGGTGCCGCGGATCATCACCTCGTGGTTGCCCCTGCGGGCGCCGTACGAGTTGAACTGACGCTGCTCGACATCGTGATCGAGCAGGTAGCGACCGGCCGGCGTGGCGGCCGGGATCGATCCGGCCGGCGAGATGTGGTCGGTCGTGACCGAGTCGCCGAGCATCGCCAGCACCCGTGCCCCGGCGATGTCGGTCAGCGGTGCCGGCTCGGCCGTCATCGCCTCGAAGTACGGAGGCTCGCGCACGTACGTCGAGTCCGGATCCCAGCGGAACAGCGCCCCCGTCGGCACCGGCAGGCCCTGCCACCGCTCGTCCCCGTCCCAGACGCGGGCGTACTCCTTCTCGTAGAGCCCGGAGTCGATGCTCGCCGCGATCGTGTCGCGCACCTCCTCCGGCGACGGCCAGACGTCGGCCAGGAACACTGGTTCGCCGTCGGCGCCGGTGCCGAGGGGCTCGGTGTCGAGGTCGATGTCGAGCGTGCCGGCGAGGGCGTAGGCCACGACCAGGGGCGGCGACGCCAGGTAGCTGGCCCGCACCTGCGGGTGGATGCGCCCTTCGAAGTTCCGGTTGCCCGACAGCACTGCGCAGACCGCGAGGTCATGCTCCGTGACGGCCGCCGCGAGCGCATCGGGGAGCGGGCCCGAGTTGCCGATGCAGGTCGTGCAGCCGTAGCCGACGAGATCGAAACGGAGCCGCGACAGCGGCTCGATCAGGCCGGCGCGCTCGAGGTAGTCGGTGACGACCCGCGAGCCGGGCGCAAGGCTCGTCTTCACCCAGGGCTTCGACTCGAGGCCGCGCTCGGAGGCCTTGCGCGCGAGCAGGCCCGCGGCCACCATCACCGACGGGTTGGACGTGTTGGTGCAGCTCGTGATCGCGGCGATCACCACGCTGCCGTGGTCGACCGTGCAGTCCGCGTCGAGCACGGCGGTGGAGCCCGCTCCGCCGTCCGGGACCAGCGCCCGCGCGGGCAGGCGCACCGGCGCGGGGTCGCGCGGGAACGCCGTCCGGAAACTCGCCCGGGCGTCACCCAGCGCGACCCGGTCCTGCGGACGGCGCGGACCCGCGAGGCTGGGCACGACGGTGTCCAGATCGAGCGTGAGCTTCTCGCTGAAGTCCGGGTGCTCGTCGCCGTCGCTGCGCCACAGGCGCTGCGCCCTGGTGTAGGCCTCGACCAGTCCGCAGACCTCGCCGCGCCCGGTCTGGGACAGGTACCGGAGCGTCTCGGCGTCGACCGGGAACGTGGCTGCGGTCGCCCCGAACTCGGGCGCCATGTTCGACAGCGTCGCCCGGTCGGGCACCGAGAGGGCGGACAGGCCGTCGCCGCAGAACTCCACGAACTTCCCGACCACTCCGTGCCCGCGCAGCAGCTCGGTCAGCGTGAGCACGAGGTCGGTCGCGGTCACCCCGGTGCCCAGCGCGCCCCGGAACTCCACCCCGACCACGATCGGCGTCGGCATCATCAGCGGCTCGCCGAGCAGCACGGCCTCGGCCTCGATGCCGCCGACGCCCCAGCCGAGGATGCCGAGGGCGTCGATCATGGTCGTGTGCGAATCGGTGCCGACGAGCGTGTCCGGGATCGCGACGCCGTCCTGCACCTGCACGACCCGCCCGAGGTGCTCGAGGTTGACCTGGTGGACGATACCCATGCCCGGCGGCACGACCCGGAAGCCGCCGAAGGCCCCCTGAGCCCAGCGCAGGAGCGCGTACCGCTCGCCGTTGCGCTCGTACTCGCGCTCGATGTTGACGCCGTAGGCGAAGCGCGTACCGAAGGCGTCGACCTGCACCGAGTGGTCGATCACGAGGTCGGCCGGCACCAGCGGGTCGACGGCCGCGGCGTCGAGGCCGGCGCGGGCCATGGCCGCGCGCATGGCCGCCAGGTCGACGACGGCCGGCACCCCGGTGAAGTCCTGCAGGATCACGCGCGCCGGCAGGAACGCGACCGCGGCGGTCTCGGCCACAGGTTCGGGCCAGCGCGCCAGCGCGCGGACATCGTCCTCGGCGACGTGGATCGATCCGGCGTTCCGGAGCAGGATCTCGAGCAGGACCCTGACCGTGTACGGCAGCCGCCCGGTGTCGGCGACGCCCGCCTCGTCAAGCCGGTCGAGGCGGTAGTAGTCGAGATCGTGGCCGGGGAGCCGGCTTCGGGCGCCAAACGGGTCGCTCACGGCGGAAACCTCTTCCAGTCGGATCGCTGTCCCATCATGCCAGCCGGGCCCGGCCCGGTCGCTGCGGGGACGCCTATCGGGCGATAGGCGTCCGGGCCGCGCCCGTGACGGCCCAGCGTCCGCCGGCCGTCCGGATCACTCCCGCCACCGTCCGGATCGCGACGAACGCGAGCAGGCCGGCCCATATCCCGCCGAGCCCCCAGCCGAAGGCGCCGGCGGCGAGGATCATCGGCAGGAACCCGCCGAGCGCGCCGGCGATCGTGACGTTGCGCATGAATGCCACGTCCCCGGCACCGATCAGCACGCCGTCGAGCGCGAACAGGAGACCACCCATCGGCTGGGTCGCGACGAGCCAGGGCCACAGCACGGCGGCCTGCTCCTCGACCGCCGCGTCGTCCGAGAACAGGGACGGGATCACGGCGTGACCCGCCGCCAGTATCACGGCGAACGCCACGCCGAGCACCAGCCCGAACTGCCCCAGGCGACGCGCCGTGCCGCGCGCAGCCGGCGCGTCACCGGCGCCGAGCAGCTCGCCGATCAGGGCCTGTGCCGCGATCGCGAGGCTGTCCAGCACGAGCGCGAGGAACGTCCACAGCTGCAGGCCGATCTGATGCGCGGCGACCTGCGCCGTACCCATCCGCGACGCGACTGCGGCGGCGGTCAGGAACGTGATCTGGAACGCGGCGGTGCGGATGCCGAGGTCGCGCCCCGTGAGGAGCTGGGCGCGCATGGCGGCGCGATCGGCTCGCCACGAGGCGCCCTCCCTGACGAGCGCGCCGATGAACAGTCCCGCTCCGACGGTCTGGCCGGCGACGTTGGCGATCGCCGAGCCCTCGATACCCAGGCCGGCGGGGAAGACCAGCAGCGGGCAGAGCACGGCGGACACGCCGTTTGCGGCGAGCATGATCTCGATCGGCCGGCGGAGGTCCTGCACGCCGCGCATCCAGCCCTGCCCGGCGAGGGTGACGAGGATGAACGGCATCCCCAGCGCGGCGATCCGGAGCCACGCGACCGCGGCCTCCCGCTGGGCCGGGTCGTTGCCGATCAGGTCCGCGGCGGGCTGTGCGAGCACCTCCAGCAAGGCGGCAGCCAGCACGCCCAGGCCCACGGCGAGCATCGTCGCCTGCGTGCCGTGGACGATGGCTTCCGCACGCCGGCCGGCACCGTAGAGGCGGGCCGTGGCCGCGGTCGTGCCGTAGGCCAGGAAGTTCAGCAGCCAGGCGGTGTCGGTCAGGAGGATCGCGCTGATCGCGAGACCCGAGAGCTCGGCGGCGCCGAGGTGCCCGATCACCGCCGTGTCCACGAGGACGTACAGCGGTTCGGCCGCGAGCGCCGGAAGCGCCGCCAGGGCGAGGGCGCCGATACGGCGATCGGGGGCGCGTGGCACGCTGCAAGGGTGGCAGGTGCCAGGCGCCCCCGATCCGGTTGGGGCCTAGGAGACGGTGAACGTCGTGGCCATGCCGCCCGCGAAGTGGCCGGGCTCGTTGCACAGCAGCACGTAGTTCCCGGGCTTCAGGTCGATCGTGACCGACTTGGTCTGGCCGGGCTCGATGCCGGGCACCTCGCCCGGCGAGCCGTCTTCGCTGGCCTCGCCCGAGGAGGTGAGCAGCGCTTGCGGCGAGCTTCCGGTCACGAGGGGCACGACGACCAGCTCGTGGTGGATCTTGCCGTCGTTCGTGACCGAGAACGTGACCTTGCCCGGGGCGGCCTTGCCGGGGGCGGCGACGACGCTCAGCTCCTGGCCGACGCCGAGCTGGACTGCGACGTTCTCGTCGCCCGAGGGGGCCGCGGGAACCGCGCTCGAGCTGCCGCCCGACGACCCGCCGCATGCGGCGAGGGCGAAGGCGGCAAGGGTCAACGTCCCAGCGAGTCGTGCTCGCATGAGGCATCTCCTCCTGCTATTGGGGTAGTGCCGGCACCTGGGGGACAGCCGACAGGGGCTACCTTATGACAGGTCTGTCAGATCCTGCAAGGGTTCTGATGAATTGTCATGAAAACTGGTGAGAACTCATGCGTCGCATCTCACCCACGAAGGGTCAGGTGGCGATCGCCGCGACGACCTCGTCGCCGGCAGCGAGCTCGACGAGCCGGCGGGACGCGGTGGCTCGTGTCGCCTGCTCGAGCCCGCGGCCGAGCAGGTGCAGGCCGCCGGCGGCCGTCAGCACCATCGCCTCGCCTTCCACGGCGAGCGCGACGGAGGCCGCGACGGCACCCGCCGGCGCCCGCTTGGGTATCGCGGGAATGGCACTCTGGACGCCGCCCGACCCGCGACCCTGCACCGGGTACGCGGTCAGCGGCACGAGCTTGCCGTGACCGAGCTCGTGCAGCACGAGCACGGCCTCGCCGGCTGCCACGCCGGCGGCGACGACCCGGTCGCCGGTGGCCAGGCGGATACCGGCGACCCCTCCGGCTCCCGCGCTCTTGACCGGCCGGAGCCTGGCCGCCTGGATTCGCAGGGTCCGGCCGTGCGCGGTGTGGAGGAACAACTCGTCGTCCTCGCCGTGCGGCACGACTCCGACCACCCGGTCGCCGGCCTCGAGGTCCATCGCGGGCGAGCCCCCGATGTGCGAGCCGGCGAAGACCGCGGCCTCGGTGCGCTTGATCTCCCCACCCGCCGTCACCACGAGCAGGAAGCCGCCGGCCGGTTCGACGGGCACCAGCGCGGCGACGCCGGCGCCACGGGCGAGCGCCACGGCGCGGACACCCCGGGAGATGCGACTCTCGATCGGCACGTCGGCCACGCGCAAGCGAAAGACGAGACCGTCGGTGCTGAAGGCGTGCAGCTCCGAGCCCGTGTCGGTGGCGATGGCCGTCGCGACCGCGTCGCCGGCCCCCGCCGTCACCGGCACTCGCTGGAGTCGGCCGTCGCGTTCGCGGGTCGCGCACGCGCCGCCGACGGTGGCGAACAGCCACACCGGTGTCCGCGGCGCGGCCACGACCGCGAGATCCGACTTCCGCGTACCGGTGGCCGCCGGAGCCGCACCGGCGTCGCCGCCGAGCAGCGTCCGCCGGGGCCCGCCATAGCGCGACGTCGTCTCTCGCAGCTCGCCGACCACGAGGTCGCGGAGCGCGTCGTACGAGTCGAGGGTGCGGCCGATCTCGTCGACGCGCGCGCCCTTCTTCGCGCGTTCATCCTCGAGCCGGAGCCGGTTCAGGCGCGACAGGCGCTTGAGCGGCATGTCGAGGATGAACTGCGCCTGTTCGTCGTCGATCCGCTGGTCGGTGTTCGTCCCGTGCGGCCGCACCATCAGCCGGCGCTTGAGCTGCTCGCGGGCATCGTCGTCGTCCTCGGCCTCGCGGATGATCTTGACGACCGCGTCGATCGCGTCGAGGGCCGCCAGCAGCGCGATGAGGCGGTGCAGATCGCGCAGCAGCTCGGCGCGCTCGTACTCGAGCCGGCGGGTCACGACCTCGAAGCGGAAGGAGACGAACCGATCGACCGCCTCGCGCAGCCCCAGCTGTCGCGGTGCACCGTCGACCAGCACGGTCATGTTGATGCCCACCGTGATCCGCAGGCTGGTCGTCCGCATCAGGTCGGCGATCAGCTTGGTGACGTTCCCGCCGCGCTTGCAGCGCACCTGGACGCGCAGGCCGTTGCGGTCGGACAGGTTCTTCGGCAACTCGGTCACGTCGCCGATCTTGTCCGCCCGCGCCGCGCGGACCACCTCCGCAACCACCTGATCGGGCGAGACGCCGTAGGGCAGTTCCGTGATCACGACCGCCTGCAGGTTGCCCGGCAGCTGCTCGACGTGGAACCGCGCCTGCAGGCGGAACGTTCCCTGCCCCTTCCGGTAGGCGTCGGCCAGGTCCTCGGGGTCGACGATGATGCCGCCGGTCGGGAAGTCGGGCCCGGGCATGACGCGGAGCAGGTCCTCGACCGTCGCATCGGGGTTCTCGGCGAGCAGGATGGCCGCCGCGCACGCCTCGCCGAGGTTGTGCGGGGGGATCTCGCACGCCATCGACCAGCCGATGCCCTTCGAGCCGTTCACGAGCAGGTTCGGGAACGTCACGGGCAGGACGAAGGGCTCCTGCCGTTTCTCGCTGAAGTTCGGCCGGTACTCGACCACCTCCGGCCGCAGGTCGCCGAGCCAATCGCTGGCGGCCGCTGTCAGGCGCGCCTCCGTGTAGCGGTAGGCGGCAGCCGGGTCGGAGAACTCCTTCGGACCGACGCTGCCCCAGTTGCCCTGGCCGTCGATCAACGGCACGTTCTGGTGGAAGTCCTGTGCCAGGCGGACCATGGCGTCGTAGACCGCGCTGTCGCCGTGCGGGTGGTAGTGGCCGATCACCTGGCCGATCACGGTGGCGGACTTCAGGTAGGGCCGGCCAGCGCGCGCGCCGAGCTCGTCGAGGCTGTAGATGATCCGCCGCTGGACCGGTTTGAGGCCGTCCCGGACGTCGGGGATGGCGCGGCCCTTGTTGACGTACATGCCGTACGAGAGGGCCCGCTCGAGCATCGCGTCGGCCGCGTCGATCGTCTCGCCGCCCCACGCCACGTGCTCGATCGGGTCGTCGCTCTCGAGGACGTCGAGGTCGTCGTCGCTCATGCCGCGCTCACACGTCCACCTCGCTGCCGGTGGCCGCGTCCTCGAGCCATTCCCGCCGCGGAGCGGCATCGTTGCCCATCAGCAGGCGCACGGTCTTGGCGACGTGGGCCGCGTCCTCGAGCCTGACCTGCACGAGGGCGCGCGAGCCCGGATCGAACACCGTCTCGCGGAGCTGGTCGGGGTTCATCTCGCCGAGTCCCTTGAAGCGCGTCACGTGCTCGCCGGTGCGACGCCGGGCTTTCAGCGTCCGCGCCAGCTCCTGCTCGGAGTCGACGTACACGTAGGTGCCGTCGGCGAGCGAGACCCGGAACAGCGGGGGCCTGGCGAGGAACACGCGTCCCTCTGCCAGCAGCCGCGGGAACAGCTCGTGGAAGAGCGTGATCAGCAGGTTGCCGATGTGCGCCCCGTCGGCGTCCGCGTCCGAGCAGAGCACGACGCGCCCGTAGCGGCGCATGTCCGGCTGGAGCGTGGCCACGATCGCCTTGCCGATGGCGTCCTTGCGGCCGCCGAGGGCGACGAGGATGGAGTCGACCTCGCTGTTCTCGAACGCCTTCCCGGGCCGCGCCCCGAGGACGTTGAGGATCTTGCCCCGGATGGGGAGGATCGCCTGGGTGTTCGCGTCCCGCGCGGCCTTCGCCGATCCGCCGGCGGAGTCGCCCTCGACGATGAACAGCTCCCGCTCCTCGATCGGGATGCCCGGGTTGTCGAGGGTGTCGGCGAGCTTGCCCGGCAGGTTCGAGTCCGAGAAGATCGACGTGGCGGCGTTGCGGATCTTCTTCGAGATCTTGGACTGGGCGATGCGGATCTCGCGGGTGAGCAGGATCCGGTCGAGGATCGCCTTCGCCTCCCGCGGGTTCGACTGGAGCCACTCGGCGAAGAGCGGCGCCGCGAAGGACTGCACCGCGCCGGTGGCCTCGCTGTTGTTGAGGCGCCCCTTCGTCTGGCCCTCGAACTGCGGGTCGGTGAGCATGACGGACACCGCCGCCGTCAGCCCGTCGAAGATGTCCTTGGCCTCGAGGGTCTCGCCGCGGTCCTTCTTCAGCCGGCCGGCATCGTGAGCGGCGGCGTTCAGCCCGCGCGTCAGCGCGCGCCGCAGGCCCGAGACGTGCGTGCCTCCGTCGACCGTGTTGACGACGTTGCAGAAGCTGTAGATCCGCTCCTCGGCCGCGTCCGTCCACTGCAGCGCCACCTCGACCGGCATCTCGGCGCCGGCGGCGGAGGCGAGCGAGATGACGGTGGGGTGCATCGCCTGGCGGTCGGCGTTCAGCTCGCGCACGTAGTCGGCGAGACCGTGCTGCGACCGGAAGACCTGCTCGTCGTGGCCGGCCGCCCGGAACCGGAAGGTCAGGCCCCGCACGAGGAAGGACTTCTCCTTCAGCCGGGCCGAGATCAGCGATGGGTTGTAGTGGACGCCCCGGTCGAAGATCGACTCGTCGTAGCGGAACCGCACCGTGGTGCCGGTCCTCTCGCCGCGCTTCAGGCGACGGACCTCGACGACCCCGGTCATCGGGACGCCCTGTTCGTAGCGCTGCGTCCAGAGGCGTCCGTCTCGCTTGACCTCGACTTCGAGCCACGCCGAGAGCGCGTTGGCGACCGATGCGCCGACGCCGTGGAGGCCGCCCGAGACGCGGTAGCCGCCGCCGCCGAACTTGCCGCCCGCGTGCAGCCGCGTGAACACGAGTTCGAGGGCCGAGATACCGGTCGCGACGTGGGTTCCCACCGGTATGCCGCGGCCGTCGTCGACGACCGTCACGACCCCGTCGGCGTCCAGTTCGACGGCGATCTCACCGCAGTGGCCGGCGAGGGCCTCGTCGACCGCGTTGTCGACGACCTCCCAGACGAGGTGATGGAGAGCCCGCGCGTTCGTGCCGCCGACGTACATGCCGGGGCGCTTGCGTACGGGGTCGAGGCCCTCGAGGAGTTCGATTCCCCCCTCGTCGTAGCGTTCCGGCATCGCCATTCCTCACCGGAGGGTTGCAGATGGGCCCGACGGCACCACCGGTCGCCCTACCAGAGCGCTATCGGGGAGTAGAGCCGGCCGTTCTCGTCTTCGCCGGGCTGGGGCGCATCGACGCCGGCCGGCAGCGTGGTCGTGCCGTCGGCGTAGGCGCTCGCCAGTGCGAGCACCCGATCGACGTACCAGGTGGCGTGGTTGTACTGGAAGACCGCGCGTGCCAGGTCGTGCCCTGCGCCGTTCGCCGAGAGCAGGTTGGCGGCGGCGAAGATGGCGTCGGCCGGGGAGTAGGGGTTGACGCGGCCGTCGCCGTCGCCGTCGACGCCGTAGACCGCCCAGGTCCCCGGCATGAACTGCATCCACCCGATCGCGCCGGCCGGCGAGGTCGCGAGGTTTGCGCCGAACGACGTCTCGACCCGGTTGATCGCAGCCAGCACCGACCACGGCACGCCATACCGCCGCCCGGCGGCCTTGTAGACGGGCACGAGTCCGGACGGGATCTCGGCCGCGGCGCCACCGAGCAGGACGCGACCGACCCGCCCGGCCACGTAGCCGATCAGCACGTCCGTACCGGCGGGGACGCCGCCGACGGGAGCCAGCAGGTGGAGCCGCACCGCCACCCGCGTGGTGCGGAGCCGGCCCGTGCGCAACGGTATGACGGCCTGCTGCTGGATCAGCGCCCAGCCGGCGCCCGGGATCGCGATGACGGTGTTGTCGCGCGGGGCTGGCACCGGCCGTCCATCGACCACGAGCCCGATCGTCGTCCCCGTCGTGCCGACCACCGACGTGCCGATGACGACGCGGCCGCCGAGCAGACGGATGCCGCTGAGCTGGACCGTGCCCGCGCCGAGGGCGACGTCGGCGACCTGGGCGACCGAGCCGTCGGCCGGGTACGCCCAGCCGGCCTGGGCCGCCGCGGTCACGACCAGGCGGCCGTCCGGGCCGATGACCTGTGCCAGGCCGGCGGATGCACGCGCGGCGGGGACGGCCGCGATCAGGGCGGCGACAGCCAGCGCGAGCGCTCGTCCGTGCACCCGCTCACCGTACCGCACGGTACGCTGAGGCACGTGGACGACTGGTGGCGATCCTTCTTCGACGCGACGTACCGCCGCCTCTGGGCCGACCGCACCGACGTCGCGCGCACGGCGGGCGACCTCGATGGCATCGAGGCGGTGCTGACGGCCCATGGAGCGCCGGCCACCGCGCGGATTCTCGATGTCCCGTGCGGCGACGGCCGCATCTCCGTCGGGCTCGCGCAGCGCGGTCACGCGGTGACCGGGGTCGACCTCTCCGCCTCCATGCTGACGGCTGCCCGTGACCGGGCGCGCGCCGCGGGCGTCGTGGTCGAGTTCGTGGAGGGCGACATGCGCCTCGTGCACACCGCGGTCGGCCGGTACGACGTGGCCGTATCGTGGTTCTCCTCGTTCGGCTACTTCGACGACAGCGCCGGCGACCTCGAGACGCTCGAGTCGGTGGGACGCGCGCTGGATCCCGGTGGCCTCTTCCTGCTGGAGACCCAGCACCGCGACCGCATTGCCGCGCTGCATGCCGAGATGACCTCGCAGCGCGACTGGCTCGATGCAGACGGCACGCTCGGGCTGACCGAGCGCTGGTTCGACCCGCTCACGGGCCGCGCCGGCGAACGGCTGATGATCGTCGGCACCGAGGGCCAGCGCGAGCACCGCGACTTCTCCGTCCGCTTCTACACCGTCACCGAGCTCATGAGCCTGCTGCGGGCCGCGGATCTCCACGTCGAGGCCGTCTACGGCGGGCCAGGGCCGACACCGTTCGGCATTCAGACCCGCGCCCTGCTGGTCGCCCGTCGAGGCTCGACGGGCTGACCGCCGCTCCGTGCCGATGCTGCCCCTGCTGTCGCTCCCGAGCCCGTCCTCGCCGTTCATCTTCGAGCTGGGGCCGATCCACCTGCGGTGGTACGGGACGCTGCTCGCAATCGGCGTCCTGCTGGCCGGCTGGATGGCGAAGCGGGAGCTGCGGCGGCGCGGTCTTCCCTCCGACCGCGTCTACACGGTGGCCTACTGGTGCGTGCCCATGGGTATCGTCGGCGCCCGGCTCTACCACGTCGCCACCGACTGGGATCGCTTCTCGGGTCACCTCGCCCACATTCCCCTGGTGTGGCAGGGCGGGCTGGGCCTGCCGGGCGTCATCCTCGGCGGAACCCTGGGAGCCTACATCGGCGCTCGCCGGGCGGGAATCCCGCCGCTCGTGATGTTCGACTGCATCGCGCCGGGCCTGGCCGCCGCCCAGGCGCTCGGTCGCTGGGGCAACTACTTCAATCAGGAGCTCTTCGGAGGGCCCACCAGCCTGCCGTGGGGCCTCGAGATCGACCCGGTCAACCGCCCTGCCGGGTACGCGGCCAGCGCGACGTTCCATCCGACGTTCCTCTACGAGTCGCTCTGGGATTTCGGTGTCATGCTCCTGCTCTACTGGCTCATCCGCCGGGCCTGGCAGCGCCTGCCTCCCGGCTCGATCTTCGCCGCGTACCTCGCCGCGTACTCCTTCGGCCGGTTCCTGGTCGAGGGGATGCGGGTCGACCAGGCGCAGTACCTGGGTTCGTTCCGCTTCAACCAGGTGCTGTTCGGCGTCGTCTTCGTCCTGGCCTCCACCTGGTTCGCGATCTGCCTCCGGCGCTCGCGGCCCGGCGCCGGGCTCGTTCGCTGAGATCGGCGCCGGGTCTCACCCCGGGCAGGCCCGGGTCGGGAAGGCGACCACGACCGGGTTGCCCGGTCAGGCGGCGTTGGACATGCCGACGTCGGGGATGCTCAGCACGACCTGCGTCCCCTGCGCGAGCGTCAGCCACTCGACCCTGCCGCCCAGGGCCATCGCGCGCTCCCGCATCGCGTCCATGCCCTGACTCATCGGGTCGCCGTTGCCGACGATGCCCGTGCCGTCGTCGACGATGTGGATCTCGAGACCGCCGGCCTGGCCGCGCGCCGCCATGATGCCGATCCGCTTCGGACGGCCGTGCTTGATGGCGTTCGCAATCGCCTCGCGGATGATCTGGTACACGTAGGTCTGCTGCGCCATCTCGAGGCGCTCCGCGGCCTCGACGTCGAGCTGGAAGCGCACCTCGTGCGCCTCTCCGAGCTTCGTGCACAGCGGCAGGAGCGCTGCCGTCAGGCCCTCGTCGCGGAGGACCGGGGGCTCGAGCGACCACGACAGCTCGCGGAGGTCGCGCACCGCCTCGCGGTTGCGGTCGCGGGCGATCGCGAGGATGCGATGCACCTCGGCCGCGTCGTCCGCGTCGAGGGCGTCGAGGCAGGCGTCGAGCAGCAGCGAGGCGCTCGTGATCGTCTGCTGCGGGCCGTCGTGGAGCAGCAGGGCGAGCCGGCGCCGCTCGGCCTGCTCGGCCTCGGCCAGCTGGTTGGACAACCGCGTCCGCTCGCGCTCGCGGGCCTCCGCCTCGTTCTTGAGCCGGTCGAGCCGCGCGTAGAGCCGGGCGTTCTGGGCGGCGCGCGCCGCGAAGTCCGCGAGGACCCGCAACTGCGCGAGCTCGGCGGGCGAGAACTGGCGGGCCGGCTCGCCGTCGCGCCCGTTGCGCACGACCACCAGGACGCCGATCAGCTCGTCATGGGCGGCGAGCGGCGTCGCATGGCACGCACCCGCCGACAGCGCCGCGCCCACCACCCGCGGTGCATCGTCCGGGTCGAGGACCTCGATCGTGCCGAGCTCGGGCCGCTTCTCGACGGCGTGCGGTGCCACGCGCAGCGCGCCATCGGCCATCGCGTGGAGCAGCATCGCGTCGTCTGCGCCCAGCAGCCGGCGCGCCTCCGTCACGGACTGGTCGAGCACGCTGTCGCCGTTGCGCGAGTCCGCGAGCCCGCCGAGCACGGCGACCAGCCGGTCGAGTGCGGAGGCCTGCTGGAGCAGCTCGTGCGAGAGCTCCCGCTCGAACTGGCGGGCGCGATCCTGGCGCGTCCGCTCCCGCCCGCGCACGATGGTGTACGCGACCGGGATGCCGAGCGTCAACGAGACCGCTAGAAGGGCCCATGCTGGCATCGGACTGGTTCCGCCGCCGTTCCGTGTTACTCGATGATCGCTTCGCGCAGGGCGATCGCGACGGCCTGGGTCCGGGTGTCGGCCTCGAGCTTGGCGAGGATATGCCGGACGTGGCTCTTCACGGTCTCCTGGCTGATGAAGAGCTGCGCTGCGACGTCGTTGTTCGACATCCCGTTCGCCAGCAGCTGGAGGATCTCCCGCTCCCGGTTGGTCAGCAGCCCCTCGCGCTCCGACACGATCAGGGATGGCGCCAGTGCGGGGTCGACGAACTCGCCCCCTGACGCGATCTTCTCGATGGCGCGGACGATCGTCGCCTGTGGCGCCTCCTTCAGGAGGTAGCCGACGCAGCCGGCGTCGCGGCCACGCGACAGGAGGTTGCGCTCGGGCTGGCCCGTGAAGATGACGACCCGGGAGCGGGGCGCCGTCTTGCGGATCTGCTTGGCGGCCTCGATGCCGTCGATCCCCGAGCCCATGCGCAGGTCCATCATGACCACGTCGGGGCGGCGCCGCTGCGCGAGCGCAACGGCCGACTCGCCGTCGGACGCCTCGCCGACGACCCTGATGCGGGGCGAGCGGGAGAGGGAGAGGCGGAGCCCCTCGCGGACGACCTCGTGGTCATCGGCAATGAGGCAGGTGATGGCTTCGGCTACGGGATTTGCGGGTTGCACCTGGCACCTTCCGGGGAGTCGGGTAGTGATAGTTCGTCTATCGGCAAAGTCACCCTATTGCGTGAGTATGCCGACAAGCAGCATCCGTACGGTTTCCGAAGGCCCGTGATCGGGTCCGGCAAGTACGCTTCGACCGAATGCGGCTCTTCCGGCTCATCCCCCTGCTGCTCCTGGTCGCCATCGCCGGCGGCGCCTGGTGGGGATGGCGGCGGCTGCACCGCAGCGATGCGCCGAGCCTGTCGGCGGCCCGCGCGAGCGTGGGCACGGTCAAGGCTGCGGGCGTGCCGCAGGGGGGCGTCTACCGGTACAGCGCGGGCGGCAGCGAGCGCATCGGCATCGGGCCGCTGACAGTGCAGCGAGACCTCCCGTCCGAGGCGTTCCTGGTCGTGCGGCCGCTGAGCGCAGCGATCCGCGTGATCGAGTGGCAGCTCTCGGGAGATCACACCGAGTCATGGCAGACCGCGACCGGCATCACCGGCGTCCGGGGTACCGCGCGCAAGCTGTCGGTGGGGACCTTCGGCGCCCGGCATACCGTCTCGGGCGCAGTCCAGCCCGCCGCCCTGCTGTACCCGCGGCACATCAAGGCCGGACTCGCGTGGGACTCCACCTACCGCGTGAGCGGCATCGTCTTCCACCGCACGAGCAAGGTGCAGGGTCAGGCAACGCTCACGGTCGGAGGCGTCCCGGTCAAGGTGTTCCAGATCCTGACCCAGGAGACCGTCACCGGCGCGCTCCACGGCAAGGACTCGTTCACGGAGTGGTACGCGCCGTCGGCCGGCGTCCCGGTGAAGCTCGCATGGCACCGGAACCTCGACGGCAGCATCGTCAACGTGCTCACCGAAACGCTCACGCTGCAGAGCATCGTGCCCGCCAGTCCGGGCTGAACCGTATTCGTCGGCCGTCCGTAGGTCGCATCGAGACCCCGAACACGCTGCGCGGCACCGATCGCGGTCGGTCGTCCGGTGGTAAAATCCGCGTTGGAGCGTGGGGCACGAGTACCCGAACCTGCGATGTCCGATCAGTCTTTTCCCGCCCGCCTCGCGCGTCTCCGGATGGAAGTCCGGTACGCCACTCGCCGCTCCCTCGCGTACGTCGCGGCTCTCGTCCCGGTGGCGCTGGCCCTGGCGGCCGGCGCGATCGGCCCGCGGGCGGCCTTCGTCGTCGGCTCGGGCGCCCTCGCCGGTGCCGCGTTCTGGCGGCTGGCGGCCACGCATGCCCTGGCGAGGAGGAGGGAGATCCTCGACGATCTGATCCTGAACCGCTGGATCAACGTCGCTCCCGACGACATCGCCCAGCGCGAGCGCGAACTGCTCGCACCGCGCAACCGCAAGCTGCTCGCGCGCGCGCTCGAGAACCGCGTCGTCGAGCTGCCCGTGATGGCGACGCTCTCGCAGGCCGGGGGCATCACGGCCGAGCTGCGGCGAAACGGCGCCGCCATCCACCGGCTCGCCGGACGCCTTCGCAGCCGCGAGGCCATCGACCCGAGAGGAGTGGTCGCCGTGGAGAAGCTGATCCGGGACGGCGGCAGCCCGCTCCACGCCGGCCCGACCGATCAGATCGCGCCAGCCCTGGCGCGCGCCGAGCGGCTGCTCGATCGCGCCGCGTAGCGCCGACGCCTTTACCCGAGCGTGAGTCGGCGCGGGCCGGCCCGGAAGCCCGCGGACAGCAGCACGGGCTCGAACGGCGATCCGATCACCGGGGCACCATCGACGCGCTCGACGGCCAGGCGGCCGACACCGGCCGCCGCGAGCGCGTGAATCGCCACCGCGACCGCCGGGTCGGCGGGTTCGACCAGCGGCAGCAGCGTCCGCCCGCCCCGTTCGCAGAACAGGGTGGCGCGCCCGTCGACGGTGACGACGTGGGCGCCGGCGACGCGTGACGCCCGGCCGCGGGCGCGCTCGGGCCACGGCAGCACCGCACCGTACGGCTGGGCCGGATCGGCTGCGGCCAGGACGAGCGTCTCGGGATCGGCCCCGGGCTCCCGCAGGTCGCGCAGGCGCTCGACCGCCCCCGCAAGGGCGAACTGGGCACCCCCGAGCCCTTCCACGAAGTAGCCCCGGCGAACCCCGCCCGCGATCTCCATCGCGTCGAATTCCGGGTACAGGGCCGCGAATCCCCCTGGGACGGCTTCGCCACGCACCGCTCCCCGCGTCACGACGCCATGCCGGTCGAGCAGGATCTCGGCGCGGGCGCGGGCGCGCTCCGCCTCGGTTGCCTCGCCGAAGAGGCCGGCGGTCGGCCACCACCGGCCCGAGACGGCCACCGAGGGGCTTCCGGACACGCGCCGGCGCAGCCGTCGCCCGCGGGGTTGCGCGGCCGGGCCGCGCACCTGGCGGGCGAGGGCGCGCGGGGCGCGCAGCGGGTGGAACGCGTCGTTGGTCGCCTCGCCCGCCCACACCAGCGCCCAGAGGGCCGTTGCGACCTCCCCCTGGGCCACGCCCGCGGCAGCCACCAGGTCGGCGAAGAAGGCGCCGCCGAGGAGCGCGTCCCGCACCGCCCCCAGGACGTCCCCATCCGGCGTCAGCGCGGTCACGGGCGGGCCGAGCAGCGGCGCGTCCTCGCGGTAGTACAGCGCCACCCGCCCGTCCCCGGCGCCGCACCACACCACCTCGCCGGCCGCGCAGAGGGCATCCAGCAGGTCCGGCCGGTAGCCCGGCACGCGGCGTGCGAGCACGTCGCGCTCGATGATCGCGATGGGCAGGGGCACGCCCTGCAGCTGACCGATCACGTCGCGGAGCCGGTCGCCGCCGCCCTGTCCCGGCTCGTCCACGCCGTGCCACCGGGCCGTGAACCGGGCCAGCGCCTCCTGCGGCGCGGCCTCCACCTCGGCCCGCAGGCGGGCCAGCGACGCGCGCCGGATGCGCCGCAGGACCTCGCCGTCGCACCACTCCTCGCCGGTACCGCCCGGGCGCATGGCGCCTCGCTCGACCGTCCCGGCGCGGTCCAGCTCGCGCAGCTCGTCCAGGACCCTCGCCGCCGGCACGCCCAGGCGCTCGGACGCCTCGCTCGCCCGGAACGGGCCGTGCGTCCTCGCGTAGCGGGCGACCAGACCGCGCAGCGCCTCTGCGACCGGCTCGAGGAACACGTCCGGCAGGCCGGGCGGCGGCAGCGCGCCGACGCCGTCCCGGTAGCGGCCGGCGTCTTCGACTGCGATCAGCCGCTCGCCACCGGCCATGCGCACCCAGCACGCTCGCCGGGCCCGCACGAGCTCGTCGATGGCGTCGTGGTCGGCGATCTCGTCCCGGGCGAGGTCGCCGACGCGCCGCAGCAGATCGTGAAGGCCGTCGGCGCCCGTCCCGTGCGCCCGGCGCAGCACCGCCTCGACCTCGGCGATCGCATCGACGTCGAGCAGGTCGCGCAGCTCGTCCGAGCCGAGCAGCTCGCGCAGCAACTGGCGATCCAGGGCCAGCGCCTGCGCCCGCCGCTCGGCGGGCGGCGCATCACCCTCGTACATGTACTGGGCGACGTAGTCGAACAGCAGCGAGGCGGCGAACGGAGACCCGAACGGCGTCTCCGCCTCGACCACTGACAGCGCGCGGCTGTCGATGGCTCGCAGCAGCGCCACCAGCGCCGGCATGTCGAAGTGGTCCGACAGGCACTCCCGGTAGGTCTCGAGGACGATCGGGAACGAGCCGTACCCCTCGGTCGCCTGCAGCAGCGACTGCGCCTTGAGCCGCTGCTGCCAGAGCGGTGTCCGCTGCCCGGGACGACGACGGGGGATGAGGAGCGCTCTCGCGGCGTTCTCGCGGAAGCGCGCGCCGTACAGCGCGCTTCCCGCCAGCTCCCGGACGACGAGATCCTCGATGGCATCGGGGTCGATCGCTATCAGGTCGGCCGACGGGGGCTCGTCGGCATCGGGGAGGTGCACGATGATGCCGTCGTCCGACCAGAGCGCCTGGGCGTCGCTGCCGTGGCGGTCGCGGAGCAGCGCTCCCAGCGCCAGCGCCCACGGCGCGTGCACGCGGCCTCCGAACGGCGACAGCAGGCAGAGCCGCCAGTCGCCGATCTCGTCCCGGAACCGCTCCACGACGATCGTGCGGTCGGTGGGCAGGGCCCTGGTCGCTGCGACCTGATCCCCCAGGTACGCGACCAGGTTCGCGGCCGCGCGGGCGTCGAGATCGTGATCGCGGGTCAGCCGCCGGACGGCGGCGTCCGGCCGCAGTGCGCCGATCTCGCGCGTGAACGCGCCGATTGCGCGCCCCAGCTCGATGGGCCGCCCGGGCCCCTCGCCCTTCCAGAAGGGAATCTGACCGACCTGGCCCGGCGCGGGGGAGACGAGCACGCGGTCGCGGGTGATCCGCTCGATGCGCCATCCGGATGCGCCGAGCAGGAACACCTGGCCGACGCGCGCCTCGTAGACCATCTCCTCGTCCAGTTCGCCGACCCGGCCCGACCCGTCGGCCAGGAACACCCCGTAGAGGCCGCGATCGGGGATCGTGCCGGCGTTTGCGACGGCCAGCGCGCGGGCGTTCTGACGGCCGCGGACGACGCCCTCCACCCGGTCCCAGACGATCCGCGGCCGCAGCTCGGCGAACGCATCGGACGGGTAGCGTCCCGACAGCATGTCCAGCACGCCGTCGAACTGGCCACGGGCCAGCTCCTGGTACGGGTACGCACGGCGGACGAGAGCGAAGAGGTCGTCGACGGCCCAGTCGTCGGTCGCGCAGGTGGCGACCACCTGTTGCGCCAGCACGTCGAGGGGGTTCGCCGGCACGCGCGTCTCCTCGATGTCGCCGTCCCGCATCCTGCGGGTCACGACGGCGCACTCCAGCAGGTCGCCGCGGAACTTCGGGAAGATCCGGCCGGTCGACGGCGCGCCGACCTGATGGCCCGAGCGGCCGATGCGCTGCAGGCCCCGCGCGACCGACTTCGGCGACTCGACCTGGACGACGAGGTCGATCGCGCCCATGTCGATCCCGAGCTCGAGCGACGACGTCGCCACCAGGCACCGCAGCTCACCGCGCTTCAGCGCCTCCTCGACCTGCGTCCGCGCCTCCCGCGCCAGCGACCCGTGATGGGCGCGGGCCACGTCCTCCCCGGCGAGCTCGTTCAGGCGCAGCGCGAGCCGCTCGGCGAGCCGGCGGTAGTTGACGAACACCAGTGTCGTCCGGTGCTCCATCACCAGCTCGAGCAGGCGCGGGTAGATCGCCGGCCAGATCGTGCGATTCCCGGCCGGGTCGCCCCACTGGCTCGCCTGCTCGGCGGCCTCGGGCAGGTCGGTCATGTCGTCGACCGGGACGATCACCTCGAGGTCGAGTTGCTTGCGACTGCCGGCATCGACGATCGTCACCTGGCGGTCGCCGCCGACGAATCGCGCCACCTCCTCCAGCGGCCGCTGCGTCGCCGACAACGCGATGCGCTGGACGTCGTGCCCGATCAGCGCATCCAGGCGTTCCAGCGTCACGGCGAGGTGCGTGCCGCGCTTCGTGCCCGCCACGGCGTGCACCTCGTCGACGATGACGGCCTCGACGGTGCGGAGCGTCTCGCGCGCGTTGGGAGAGGTGAGGATCAGGAAGAGGCTCTCGGGCGTCGTGATGAGGATGTCGGGCGGGTGGCGGACCATGGCGAGCCGGTCGCGGGCGGCGGTGTCGCCGGTGCGCACGGCGACGCGGATGTCGGGATGCGCCACGCCGAGCCGGTCCGCAGCCACCCGTATGCCCGCCAGCGGGCCGCGGAGGTTTCGC
The DNA here is from genome assembly GCA_963779685.1 of uncultured Actinomycetes bacterium. GTDB lineage: Bacteria > Actinomycetota > Thermoleophilia > Gaiellales > F1-60-MAGs149 > CAVZZG01. The sequence goes on along the minus strand of CAVZZG010000003.1, from coordinate 1,392,838 downwards.
TCCACGTCGTAGTTGAGGGCCTTCAGCGGCGACACGTAGAGCAGCCGCACGCCCGGCCCGGAGGCCGGGGCCGTGGCGAGCCGGTCGAGCCCGATCAGGAACGCCGCCAGCGTCTTGCCGGAACCGGTCGGAGCGCACAGGAGGGTGTGTGCACCGGACGCGATGACCGGCCAGCCGTCGCGCTGGGCGGCGGTCGGCCCGCCCGGGAAGGCGTCGCCGAACCAGGTCGCCGTGGCGGCGGAGAGCAGATTGGCGGGCAGCACGGAACCGGTACTGTGCCACCGTGATCGACCACCTCGGGCAGGGCCTGCACAGGATCCGGCTGCCGCTGCCCTGGAGCGGCCTCGACCACGTGTACAGCTACGCGCTGGAAGGCTCCCCGGGCTGGACGCTCGTGGATGCGGGCCTCGGTACCCCCGATGCGATCACCGCCTGGCGCGCCGCGCTCGAGCAGCTCGGCGCGCCGTCCATCGCCCGGCTCGTGGTCACGCACTACCACACCGATCACATCGGGGCGAGTGCCGATCTCGCCGCGATGACGGGCTGTGCGGTCGAGATGTCGGCCACCGACGCGACGCAGGCCAGGGTCTGGCACGACCCGGACTCCGTGTCCGCGACGCGGCGCCACCTCGAGATGCACGGCTGCCCACCGGAGATCATGACGGCCGTCATGACCGCCTGGGACGAGCTGGTCCACCACGTCCATCCCGCCCCGCCGACGCGGATCCTCGAGGAGGGCGATGCGCTCGTCGCAGCCGGGGAGCCCTGGCGCGTCGTCGCCGTTCCGGGCCATGCCGACGGTCAGATCGCGCTGCTCGGTGCGGTCTCGGGCCGGCTGCTCTCGGCGGACGCGATGATCGCGGCGATTGCGCCGTTCGTCGGCGTGCATCCCATCTCGCGGCCGGATCCGCTGGGCGACCAGCTGGCCACGATCGACCGCCTCGCCCGGCTCGGCGCGACCGTCGCCTACCCGGGCCACGGCGTGGCGATCGACGACGTCCCGGCCCGCGCGGTGGCGATGCGGTCGCACTACCTCGAGCGGCTCCAGGCCCACAGGGCGGCGCTGGGCGCCGGCCCGGCCGACGCCTTCACGGCTTCCCTGCGGGTGTTCGGCGATCGGCTCGGCCCGAACGCGCGCCGGCTCGCCGTCGTCGAGTGCCTGGCGAACCTGGTGCACCTCGCAGGCCGGCGGGAGGCCCGTGCGACCACGATCGCCGGCGGCCGGGTGGTGTTCGCGGCGTCGTGACGACCTGGCGCATCGAGGAGCTCGACGCACGGATCGCAGCCAAGACGTCGTTGCCGCGCCGTCTCCCGGTGCCCGAGGACGTTGCGTCGGGCGAGGAGTTCGAGATCACGCGTGCGCGCGCGGCTGCGTGGGCGAGCGAGTACCTGGCCGACCACGCCGATGACGACCCGGCGCTCGGCCGCCTGGTGGCCAAGGAGGAGCACTGGATCGCGGCCGAGGCGCCACTGCTGGCGGAGGACTGGGAGGCGGCGGTACCGCACCTGCAGCGGATCGTCGCGATCGACCCCGAGGACGCCGCGGCCCGCTTCAACCTCGCGTCGGCCGAGCGGGGATCGGGGCGGCCGGAGCGGGCGCTGGCGATGCTCGCCGATCTGGACGAGGTATTCGGCGACGAGGGTGCGTTCCACGCCAACGTCGGCCGCACCCACGAGGCGCTCGGCGATCGCGACGCCGCCGTGGCCGCGTACCACCGCGCGCTCGAGATCCTGCCGGGCGACGGCTTCGTGCTCGACCGGCTCGCCGCTCTGGGCGACCTCGTCTCCGCCTTCGGGCCGGATGGCGAACCCATCTACGTCGATGCCACGGAGTTCGCCAACTCGGTTCGCGAGGACCTCGCGGCGCATGCCGAGGACGTCGACTACCTCACCGGCGCGGCCCAGGCGCTCCTGTCGCAGGGCCAGCCCGACCTCGCCCGCAACGCCGCCGAGCTGGCACTGGCGGCGCGGCCGGGGTCGCCGGACGCATTGCTGCTGGCGGGCGCTGCGCATGCCGACCTCGGCCACCTCGACCGCGCGCTGACGTTGCTGGACGACCACCTGGCGGCCGAGCCGCGCAGCGCGGCGGGCCACTCGCATCGCGGTCGCGTGCTGCACGCCCTGGGTCGCATCGACGAGGCCCGCGCCGCCGCACGCACGGCGTTCGAGCTCGACCCGAACGACCTCGTCGCGGTCCAGACCTGTGTCGCGGGCGACGACGGTGCCGAGGCCGTCCTCGGGCGGCTCTCCCCGCTGATGGAGCTGCGTCCGGCGGCGTGGGGGCCCTGGCGGCTGGCCGGCGATGTCCTCCTGACGACCGGCGATCACGATGCGGCGATGGCGCACTGGCGCCGCGCCGTCGACCTCGGGGCGGACGACCTCACGATCGGCCTGTACCTCGGCGAGCTCGGCCGGGCGGGGCAGGTCGAGGAGCTGGTGGAGATCGCCGACGGCCTGACGCGCCTCGCCGAACGCGAGCCCGGGTTGCGGTGGAACGCGGCCTCGGGGTATGCCGAGGCCGGGCGGGAGGCGGAGGCGCGGATCGTGTTCGCGTCGATAGCCCACGACGAGCGCGTTGCGCCGGACATGAGGGCCGCGGCCGCGGCGCGGGCTCGCGGAGAGGCGTGATCGATCTGCAGGTCAACGGTGCCTTCGGCATCGACGTGCGCTCCGGGCGTGACGCCGTGACGGAGATCGCCGCCGGCCTCGCCGGCCGCGGCGTGACGGGGTTCTGCCCGACGCTGATGACCTCCGCCCGGGGCGCTGCGGCTGACTTCATCGCCGCCGTCGCGGGGGTGCCCGGGGTGCTCGGTGCGCACATCGAGGGCCCGTTCCTGAGCCCTGCTGCAGTCGGCGCCCACGATCCCGCGCTGGTGCGGTCGGTCGACCGGGTCGAGATCGCCGAATGGATCGCCGCCGGCCCGCCTGCGATCGTGACGCTGGCGCCCGAGCTGCCGGGTGCTCGCGCGGCCATCGAGCAGCTGGTGGCGGCCGGGGTGGTCGTGTCGCTCGGCCATTCCCGGGCCACGTATGACGATGCGGCGAGAGCGTTCGACGCGGGCGCCACGATGGTGACGCACGTGTTCAACGCCATGTCGCCGCTGCACCACCGGGAGCCCGGTCTGGCGGGCTGCGCGCTGGATCGGCGGGACGTGTACGTCGGCCTGATCGCCGACGGCGTCCACGTGCACGACGCGATCGTGCGGCTGGTGCTGCGCGTGGCTCCGGGCCGCACGGTGCTGGTGTCGGATGCCGCGGTCGAGACGCACCGCCCGGACGGGACGCTGGCCGGGTCGGCGCTGCTCCTGGACGACATCGTCGCCCGATTGAAGCGGCAGGGCCTCGATCCCGTGGAGGCGGCCACCGCCGCACCGGCGCGCGCGCTCGCCAGGAGGCCCCCGGCGTGAGGCTCGTGACGTGGAACGTCAACTCCCTGCGGGCGCGGCTCCCGAGGGTGCTCGAGCTGCTGGCCGAGCACCGGCCCGACGTGGTGTGCCTGCAGGAGACGAAGGTCGATCCTGCCGGCTTTCCCCGACTCGATCTCGCCGCCGCCGGCTACGAGGCCGCCGACCACTCGGGTGGGAGGTGGTGCGGGGTGGCGATCCTGGCTCCCGCGGGGGTCCCGCTCGGCGACGTCGTCTGCGGGCTCCCCGGCCAGCCGTCGCCCGACCAGGCGCGCTGGGTCGAGGCGACGGTCGAGGGCGTGCGAGTCGTGTCGGTCTACGTCCCGAATGGCCAGGCCGTCGGCACGCCCGCCTTTGGCGAGAAGCTGCGCTTCTTCGCCGTCGCGGCCCGGCGCGCCGCCGAGCTGGCGGCAGCGGGACCGCTCGTGATCGCGGGCGACATGAACGTCGCCCCGGCGGACATCGACGTGTACGACCCGGCCGTCTTCGCCGGTGCGACGCACGTGACGGCCGAGGAGCGGGCAGCGCACGCAGCGTTGCTCGAGGCCGGCGATCTCACCGACGCCTACCGCCATCTGCTCGGGCACGACCCGGGCCACACCTGGTGGGACTACCGGGCAGGGGCGTATCACAAGCGGGAGGGGATGCGGATCGACCACGTGCTCGTGAGCCGCGAACTGGTCGCGAACCTGCGGGAGGCAAGCGTCGACCGGACGTACCGCAAGGGGCCGAAGCCGTCCGACCATGCGCCGGTCCTCGTCGACCCTATACTTCGTGCCAGGTGGTAATCGCCTGACCGAAGACGGCGACAGTATTCCGCTTCCCCTGGCGGTCTCTCGTTGAGTACCGCAACCATGATCGAGTTGGCCTCGATCTTCTTCATCGTGGCCTGGAACGGGTTCTTCGTGGCTGCCGAGTACTCGTTCCTGCGCGTCCGCACGACGCGACTCCAGGAGCTCGTCGAGGCGGGATCCAAGCGCGCCCGGCGCGTGCAGCGGATCCTGGAGGACCGCACGGAGTTCATCTCGGCGATGCAGCTGGCCGTCACGCTGTCGTCGCTGGCGCTGGGCGCTGTCGGCGAGCCGGCCTTCTCACGGCTGGTGTCGGAGGTCTTCGGGCTGACCGGCGCGTCACGCCAGGGACTCGCGACCACGCTGTCCGTCGCGCTCGCCTTCGCGATCCTCACGACCCTCCACGTCGTGCTCGGCGAGATCGTCCCCAAGACGTACGGGCTGGCGCGGGCGGAAACGGTCTCGCTCTGGGTTGCGGCCCCGATCGAGATTTTCATGCGGATCCTCCATCCCTTCGTCTGGTTCCTCGGCTGGCTCGCCGGGGCCGTCACGCAGGCCCTCGGCCTGGCCCAGCACCGCCACCTGTCCGACGTCCACTCCGAGGACGAGCTGAAGATGCTGGTCGCCTCCTCGAGCGAGGTCGGCGTGATCGAGCCCGAGGAGCAGGAGATGCTCTACAAGGTGTTCGGGTTCGCCGAGACCGAGGTGGACGAGGTCATGGTGCCCCGCCCGGACGTCATCGCCCTGCCGGTGTCGCTGACCCCGGACCAGGCCATGGCCGAAGTGCTCCGGCATCCGTTCACGCGCTACCCGGTGTACCGGGACGACCTCGATGAGATCGTCGGTCTGCTGCACATCCGCAGCCTCTACGCGGCCCTGCAGAACGGCGGCCAGGTCGCGTCGATCGAGTCGCTCGTGCGGCCCGCGTTCATCGTTCCCGAGACGAAGCAGCTGGGCAAGCTGCTCGGCGAGATGCGCCGGACCTACACGCACATGGCCGTCGTCGTCGACGAGTACGGCTCCACGGCCGGCATCGTCACGCTCGAGGACCTGCTCGAGGAGATCGTCGGCGAGATCGACGACGAGTTCGACAAGCCGGACGTCTCGATCCTCCGCCTGGGCAAGGATCGCGTGCGGGTGGCGGGCTCGTTCCCGATCGACGAGTTCAACGAGCGCTTCGGCCTCTCGCTGCCGGACGAGGACTACGTCACGGTCGGCGGCTACGTGTTCGGTGAGCTCGGGCGCGCGCCCGCCGCCGGCGACGTCGTCGAGTCCACCGACTGCCGCTTCACGGTCTATGCCGTCGACGGCGCGCGGATCCTCTCGATCGACGCCGAGCTGAAGCCGTCGGCCACCGCGCCGGGCGACGGGGAGGAAGACCGCTAGTCCCGGGACACTGGTCAGCCGGGGCCGACGACGAGCTCGCGGCGGGCGATGCGGCCGTCGCGGATCTCGTAGGCCTCGAGCGCCGGCGGCTCGGCCGCCAGCGAGACGATCAGGTAGGCGGCGTCCGGCCAGAACGCCAGCTCGACGTCGGTGCGCGAGGGAAAGGCCGGGGAGCGCGTGTGGGAGTGGTAGATGGCGAGGATGTCCTCGCCTGCGTCCTCGATCTCCGTCACGATCCGGAGCAGGTCGGCAGCATCGATCGAGTAGCGGAACGGACTCGCGTCGGCGTTGCGCGTGGGGTGGAATCGGGTCGCGACCCCGCCCCGGCCGGCCACGATGCCGCACGCCTCGTCGGGGAGGCCGGCGCGGGCGTGGGCGATGATCTCGTCGGCGATGGCACGCGTGAGCGTCACCACCAGAGCCGCGACTCCATGTCCTCGTCCAGCTCGCCCGGCTCGCGGTCCCAGAGCCCGGCCGACGCGTACTTCCAGCCGCCGTCGGCGAGGAGCACGACGACGTTCTGGTCGGGCTGCATGGCGGCCGCGACGCGGACGGCCACGGTGACCACCGCGCCGGCCGAGACGCCGCCCCAGATGCCCTCGTGGTCGAGCAGGCCACGCAGACCGCGGACGGCCTCCGCGTTCGAGACCAGCACCTTCCGGTCGAGCCTCGAGAGATCGAGGATCTCCGGCACGTAGCCGTCCTCGAGCGATCGCAGGCCCATCACCGCGTCGCCCTGGAGCGGCTCGGCCGCGACGATCTGGACGGCCGGGTTCGCCTCGCGCAGCGCGCGTCCGGTGCCCATCAGCGTCCCGCCGGTGCCGAGGCCCGCGACGAACGCGTCCACGTGCCCGTCGAGGGCCTCGATGATCTCGGGGCCGGTCGTACGGTAGTGGGCGTCGGGGTTGGCCGGGTTGCCGTACTGGAACGGCATGTACAGGCCCGGATCGGCGGCCGCGAGATCGCGCGCCAGGCGCACGGCCCCGTTCGACCCGAGCTCGCCGGGCGACCAGACGATCTCCGCGCCGTACATGGCCAGCATCTGCGCGCGCTCGGGCGTCGCCGACCTCGGCATGACGGCCCGGAAGCGATAGCCCTTCAGCCTCGCGATCATGGCCAGCGAGATGCCGGTGTTGCCGCTTGTGGGCTCGATGATCACCTGGCCGGGCTCCAGCAGCCCCTCGGATTCCGCAGCCTCGATCATCGACAGCGCCACGCGATCCTTCACCGAACCGGTGGGATTCAGCATCTCGAGCTTCGCGTGGACGCGCGCGCCGCCGGGCGGCCGCAGGCGCGGCAGTTCGACGAGCGGGGTCGAGCCGATGGCGCTCAGGACGTCGCCGTGACGGACGTCGATCGCGCCGCCCGCCATTGCCGGGAGGACGATGATGGTGCCGCCCGGCGTCACCGCCGTCGCGAGGCCGTCGCCGAGCCGGACGTCCTCGGAGTCGACGTAGACGTTGACGAAGCGGTTGATGTTGCCCTCGTCGTCGACGAGACGCGACCGTACGTCCGGATAGCGGCCGAAGAGGTCGTCCAGCGCCTCGCCGAGCGTGGAGCCCTCGACGATGAGCTCGCGGTTCCCGCCGACCTCGGGACGCAGGATGGGGGGCATGCGCAGGGTCGCTGTCATGGCTGTCAGCGCGTCGCGGCGCGGTGCCCGCCTGCGCAGAACTCCTCGTAGTCGATGTAGGTGACGGGGCCGGCCTCCTCGCCGCAGACCGGGCAGGCCGGATCACGGCGGAGGCGGACCTCCTGGAAGGCGCCCTCGAGCGCATCGACCAGGAGCAGCCGGCCGACGAGCGGCTCGCCGATACCGAGCAGGAGCTTGAGCGCCTCGGTGGCCTGGAGCGTGCCCATGATGCCCGGCAGCACGCCCAGCACGCCGCCCTCGGCGCACGACGGCGCGAGGTCGGCTGGCGGTGGCTCGGGGAAGAGGCAGCGGTAGCAGGGCCCCTCGTGCGGCTTGAAGACCGTCAACTGGCCCTCGAAGCGGAAGATCGAGGCGTGCACGACGGGAACGCGGTGCACGAGGCTCGCGTCGTTCAGGAGGTACCGCGTCGGGAAGTTGTCGGTGCCGTCGACGATGACGTCGTACCCGGCGAGGATCCGGTCGACGTTCGCCGCCGTGATGCGCTCGCGATGCTCGATCACCTCGACGTCGGGGTTGAGCGCCGTCAGCGTGAGTCGGGCCGATTCCGTCTTGGCCATCCCGAGCCGGTCGGTCGAGTGCAGGATCTGGCGCTGCAGGTTCGAGTCGTCGACGACGTCCTCGTCCACGATGCCCAGCGTGCCGACACCGGCTGCCGCGAGGTAGAGCGCCGCCGGTGAGCCGAGCCCGCCGGCGCCGATCAGGAGGACCTTCGACGACAGGAGCCGCAGCTGCCCGGCCTCGCCGACCTCGGGGATCAGGATATGGCGCGAATACCGGCGTCGTTGCGCGGCATCGAGGGTCGCCGGCGTCGCCCATTCGAAGCCGTGCTGCTTCCAGGCGTTGAACCCCCCGGCGAGCGATGCGACGTTGGCGTAGCCGAGCTCCTCGAGCGTCTTGGCGGCGAACGCCGACCGGGCACCGGCAGCGCACGTCACGATGATCGGCGTCGACCGGTCGGGCGCGACGGCCTCGACCTGGGACTCGAGATACCCGCGCGGGATGTGCACGGAGCCACGGATCGCGCCCTGCTCGAACTCGTCCAGCTCGCGGACGTCGATCAGGACGGGCGGCTCGGCGCCGGCCAGCGCCTCGTGCGCGTCGCGCGCGCTGATTTCGGTGATCTCGCCCTTGACCTGGGCGAGCAGTTGTCGGTAGGTCGGCAACGGGCCTGCTCTCTCGTCCCCGGAAGTATATGAAGGACTTATGGTCGATGCCTAGCGATCGCTATGGCAATCGGTCAACGTGCGCCGTGCGGATCGTATTCCGGGTACCTTGGCCGCGTGCCTCGCGCCTCCGTCGATCGCCGGCGTCTGACGATGCTCGTCCTCGGGTCGGTCGCCATTGCGGGCCTGGTGATCGCCTTCGCGTTCCGCGGCTCGGACCCACCGGCCGCCGGCGTGACGACGACACGCGTGGTGAAGTCCGCGCCGCTCCCGGGGCTGCCGCTGGTCGCCGTGCCGACCGCGGCCGGAGGGCCCGCGGCGAACGACGGCGCCGGCGTCGCCCAGCTCGAGGCGCTGGTGCGCGCCCACCCCGACCGGGCAGACGCGCAGATGGCGCTCGGAGCCGCGCGCCTGGCTGCCGGCGACGCCGCCGGCGCTCGGCGTGCGTTCGAGGCCGCCGTCGCGCTGGGCGAGAGCGGCGGCGCCGTCGGCCAGATCGTGGCGTCGTACGACCCGGCCCATCCCGACCCGACGCTGAATCAGCTGGACGCTCTCGGCGCGTCGCCCCTGGCGGCGTTCGAACACGCGGTCGTCGAGCTCTGGGCGGGTCACGTCGCGGTCGCGTCGGACGAGCTGCGCTCGCTGCGCGACGGCGACCCGGAGTCGTTCTACGGCGTCAAGGCCGACGATCTCCTCCACCCGACGTTCGAGTCGGGGTACCCGTTCTTCGTCCCGGCCACCGAACCACCCGCGAACGCCGACCTGGGGGCGCTCGCATCGGCCGCGACGGCGGCGCCGCACGACGTGAACGCGCAGCTGCAGTACGGCGCGGCGCTGTTATCGGCCGGCCGGCGGCGCGAGGCCCGCGCGGTGTTCGCCCGCGCCCTGACGGCAGATCCCGGAAGCGTCGAGGCACAGGTCGCCTCCGCCGTCGCGGCCTTCTCGAAGGACCAGCCGGCGGCGTCCGTCGGACTGGTGGGCCCGCTCGTCCGCGACCACCCGGGAGATCCCTCGCCCCGCTTCCACCTCGCGCTGATGCTCATCTGGATGGGCCTGCGGGACCGCGCGCTGGCCGAGTTCGCGCAGGTCGCCCGGGACGCACCCGCCACCCGCCTGGGGCAGCTGGCCGCCCAGTTCAATCCGCCGGCGTGATCTGACGCTGCACGAGGCGCGTGAACTCGGCCTCGAACCAGTCGCCCTTCCGGTCGGCCTCGGCGATCAGCGCGTCCCACTGCGCCTGCGCCTCGTCGTTGCGGCGGGCGGCCGCGAGACCCGCCGCGACCGCCCGGCGCGCCATGTAGCAGGGCCCTGGCTCGCGCCTCGAGACGTCCAGCGCCTCGCCCGCCCAGGCGAGTGCACCCACCCCGTCACCGGCCGTGGCCTGCGCGAGAGCCCGAGCGGCCATCCAGTCTTCGTCCGGGCCCATCCGCTCGGCCCGGTCCGCCACCACCAGCGCCTCCGCGGGACGACCGGCGAGCACGAGGATGAGAGCCAGCCGGCCGAGCCACCACACCTGGCGCCGGGTGTCGCCCATGCGCTCGGCGATCGCGATCGCGTCGCGGATACGCCGCTCCGCGAGCGCGAGGTCGCCCGCTGCGAGGGCTGCAAGGGCCTGCTTGCCCATCACCGCCGCCGCCCCGTAGAGCCGGCCCAGCGCGCGGTAGATCTCGAGGCCCCCCGCGAGGATGACCTCCGCCTCCTCCAGCCGTCCGGCGGACACGTACAGCGAGCCGAGGCAGAGGCCGAGGCCGGACTCCATGCGACGGTTGTGCGGCCCCTCGGCCATGAGCTGCTGGACCCGTTCGATCGCCTCGCCAACCGTGGTCGGAACATCGGCCCATGCCCACCCGATGTCGATCAGGATCTCGGATTCCTCGCGTCGCGCCCCGGCCGCACGCGCATGAGCCAGGGCACGCTCGGAATCCTGGAGCGCGGCCCAGGCCCGGGCCAGGCCGAGGTCGTCGCCGACCTCCGTCAGGGGCTCGATGGCGTCCCACGCCGTGCGGCGGCGGGCGTCCCCGTCGATCCGTCCGAGCGCCACGGCGACGTCGAGCCACTCGACGCGGGCCCGCCACTCGATCCTCACCTCGCCGCGCGCCGCGGCCAGACTCGCGGCGTGCTCGAGCCGGCCGGCGGCCTCCTCGAGGCGCCCGGCGCCGTGCAGTGCCACTCCGAGGTCGGCCAGGATGGACACGTCGGCGTCCCCGGTCAGCCGGACGGCCCGTTCCAGCTCCTCGCAGGCCGTCGCGGAGTCGCCCACCGCGATCGCGCGGGCGCCTGCGGTTCGCAGCGCGTCGGCCGCGCGCCGGGCCAGACCGGCCGTCTCGGCGTCGTCGATCTCGAGCTCCCGGCGATACCGGTACGCCTCGGCGAGGTGATGCCCGACGATGTCGGCCCGCCGGGGATCGCAGCGCTCGAGCCAGTCGGCGAACGCCAGGTGCAGGCCGGCCCGCCGGCGCTTCGGCATCGAGCGGTACGCGGCATCCCGGACGAGCTCGTGATGGAAGCGGTACTCGCCGGAGGAGAGCGGGCGCAGGAGGCGGCGCCGCACGAGCTCCTCCAGCAACGGGCGGAGCCCGTCGGCGTCCCCATTCGCGCCGAGCGCCTCGATCGTCGCGACGCGGAACTCTCGCCCTTCGATCGATGCCCGCTCCAGCACCTCGCGCTCCTCCGTGCCCAGTGCGTCGAGCCGGGCGGAGAGCAGGGCCTGCAGGGTCGCGGGGACGTCCGCCCGGCCCTCATGGAGAACGGTCGCGATCTGCTCGGCGAACAACGGGTTGCCCTCGGCCATGACGGCGACCTGGCGCCGGGCTTCCGAGGTCAGGGATGCGTTGGACTCGATGCCGTCGATCATGGTCATGGTCGCGTCCGGATCGAGTGGTGCGAGCCGCAGGGAGGCGGCGTTCGCCTTGCCGCCGCCCCATCCGGGCCGGGTGTCCAGGAGCTCCGGCCGGCCGGCGATGAGGATCATCATGGGTACATCGCGGGCGTGCACCGCCAGGTGGTCGACGAGGTCGAGCAACGCCGGCTCGGCCCAGTGCGCGTCATCGAACACGACGACCAGCGGCTGGCGCCGGGCGAGCGCCTCGAGGTGCTCGAGCGCGTCGGCGAATGCGTCGTCGTAGTCGCACTCGGCGAGTGACGGACCGCCGGAGGCGGCCATGATCTCCGACACGGCGTGCAGGGCGGTGGACTCCCCGTACGGCCGGCAGCGGGCGGACAGCACCGCAGCCGTGTCGCCGATCTCCTCGACGACGGCGGCCAGCAGGCGGGACTTGCCGATCCCCGGGTCGCCGAGGACGGTGACCAGGTGACACGTGCGGTCGGCGACGACGCGGGCGAAGATGTCCGTGATGAAGCGGCGCTCGCGGTCGCGGCCGACCAGCGGGAGATCCATGCGCCGGGCGATCGCCTGGTCGCCGGTGATCCGCACGAGCCGGTAGGCGGGCACCGGCTCGCGCCATCCACGCAGCGCCAGGCCGTCGATCGCCTCGACCTCGACGGCGCCGCGGATGGTCTCGAGCGTCGGCTCCGAGAGCAGGACCTCACCGGGCGCCGCGGCCTGCTGCAGTCGCGCCGCGAGGTTCAGCGCCTCACCGCTCGCGATCGTGCGCCCCTCGCCCGTCACCACCTCGCCCGTGCCGATACCGATCCGCACGTCCACCTCGTCCGCGGCGCAGCGCATCGCATCCGCCGCGCGTACGGCGCGCAGCGCGTCGTCCTCGTGCAGGCGGGGGATGCCGAACACCGTGAGGACGGCGTCGCCGATGAACTTCTCGACGGTGCCGCCGTGCGCCTCGCCCACGGCGCTGACCTGTTCGTGGAACCGGTTCATCAGGGCCCGCAGGACTTCGGCGTCGCTGCGGTCGGTGAGCGCCGTCGAGCCCACGACGTCGCAGAAGACGACCGTCACGACCCGCCGCGTCTCGATCGAAGTCGCTCCGGGCAGGGCCGTGCCACACGCCGGGCAGTACCGCGCGCGAGGTGGACACTGCTCGCCACAGACCGGGCACACCATGCAACGCGAGTCTACGCCTGCGGTTGCGGTCGCCGCGCGGCTTGCCCTTCGGGTCAAACGGCACTAGGTTTCGATGTGCGGGTCGGCGGCCGTCCTCCGACCGGTGGCGGCCCTATGCTGCGCAGGCGCGCGGCCCGTGGAAGGCGGGGGAGGTTGAGCAGAGAGGGCACCGACGACGAGCTGTTCGACCTCGATGTCCCGAGTGTGCTCGCGAGCGATGAAGCTCGCCTGCTGCTCGAGCGGGCGAAGGCCGACGGCGCGGTCGATCCGGAGGAACTCGTCGAGGCCCTCGGCGATCTCGATCTCGGTGTCGACGCAATGGAGGACATCTACCGCGTGCTCGACGACCTCGACGTGGAGGTCCTCGAAGCCGGCGAGGTGCGGCCGGAGCTCGTCTACGACACGCGGGAGATCTCGACCGACGCGCTGCAGCTCTTCCTGAAGGATATCGGCCGCGTCCGCCTGCTCACGGCGGTGCAGGAGGTGCATCTCGCCAAGCGCGTCGAGCGCGGCGACGAGACCGCCAAGACCGCGATGATCGAGGCGAATCTCAGACTCGTCGTCTCGATCGCCAAGAACTACCGGAACCAGGGCCTGCCCTTCCTCGACCTGATCCAGGAGGGGACGATCGGCCTCGTTCGCGCGGTGGAGAAGTTCGACTACCGCAAGGGCTACAAGTTCTCGACCTACGCGACGTGGTGGATCCGGCAGGCGGTCGCCCGGGCCCTGGCCGACAAGGCCCGCACCATCCGGATGCCCGTCCACGTCGTCGAGAAGCTCAACAAGATCGGCCGGGTCGAGCGCAAGCTCCTGGCGCAGTACGGACGCGAGCCGACGCCCGAGGAGATCGCGCGCGAGGCGGACATCCCGGTCGAGGAGATCGAACAGATCAGGCGCTCGGCCCAAGTGCCGATCTCGCTCGAGAAGCCGGTCGGCGACGAGGACGAGTCGCAGTTCGGCGACTTCCTCGCCGACCCGAATACCGAGCGGCCCGAGGAGGTCACCGAGGTGACGCTGCGCCGCGAGGCCCTGCGCGAGCTCCTCGACGCCCTCCCGTATCGCGAGCGCCGCGTGCTCGAGCTGCGCTACGGGCTCGACGGCCAGAGCCCCCGGACGCTCGACGAGGTCGGGCGGGCCTTCAACGTGACCCGCGAGCGCATCCGCCAGATCGAGAACCAGAGCCTCCGCAAGCTCCAGTCGCTGCCCGCCGCCGCGAGGGTGCGCGGCGTCGCCTGAAGAACGAACCGCGGCCCGCGCCCGCCCACCGGCTACCCGGTCTCGAGAAGCTCCGTCTCGGCCAGCTCGCCGCGCAACAGCACGGCCGCGAGCGCCTCGACCACGGCCGGGTCGAACTGCGAGCCGGCGCCCCGCCGAACCGCCGTGATCGCCTGGGCGGGCGTCGTGGCGTCGCGGTGGGCGCGGGAGACGACCATGGCGCTGTACGCGTCGACGACGGCGACGATCCTCGCCTCGACGGGGATCCGGTTGCCGATCAGCCGGTCGGGGTAGCCCGTGCCGTCGAACCGCTCGTGGTGGTGTCGTACCCCGCGCGCTGCGGTCGTCAGGGCCGGAATGCGCCGGAGGATGCGCTCGCCCACCTCCGGGTGGGTCTGCATGACCCGCCACTCGTCCTCGTCCAGGATGCCCGGCTTGCCGAGGATGGCGTCGGGGATGGCGACCATGCCGACATCGTGGAGCCAACCGGCCAGACGACAGCGCCGGATCACCTCGGGGGCCAGCTCGAGCTCCTGCGCCGTGGCGCTCGCCAGCGCTGCGACGTGCTCGGCATGCCGCGGCGCCTCGCCCTCGCGGACCGTCGATGCGAGTGCCAGGGCCTGGGCCATGCGAAGCCCCTCGGAATCTTCGTCCTCGCCGGCGACGTCGTCGGCGAGCTCCTCGCACAGCTCGACGCGGTTTCGCCCGTGCCGTTTCGCGGCGTAGAGCGCCCGGTCGGCCCGCGCGAGCAGTTCGTCGATGCCCCACGCGCCGTCGGCCCGCGTCGCGCCGACGCTGAGCGTGACGCGCAGCATGGCGCCGCCGATGACGAACGGCACGTCCTCGGCCGCGCGGCGGATGGACTCGCCGATCGCGCGGAGGTCGGGCAGGCCCGCGATGGCCGGCACCAGGACCGCGTATTCCTCTCCGCCCCAGCGGGCGAGCGTGTCGTAGCCGCGGATCGCTCCCTGCAGGCGCGTCGTCAGCTCCCGCAGCACCTCATCACCCGCCGCGTGCCCGTGGTCGTCGTTGATCCGCTTGAAGTGGTCGACGTCGAGCAGCAGCAGCGCGGGCGTCTCGCCCGTCCGCGTGGCGCGGTGGAGCTCGGCCTCGATCGCCTCGCCCATGTGGCGACGGTTGAACGCGCCGGTGAGCGCGTCGACCCGGGCCATGCGGTCGGCGCGGGCGAGCGCGTCGCCGAGCGCCAACTCGGCCCGCTTCCGGGCCGTCACGTCGGACATGGTCCCGTCGACGAGCACCTCGCCGGCCGGCCCGCGTCGCGGTCGCTCACGCGCCCAGACCCAGCGTTCGGCGCCGTCGAGCCCGCGAAGCCGGTACTCGAGCTCGACGGTCTCGCCGTTCCGGATCCTCTGGTCGAGCGCCTGCCAGGCCGGCCGGTCGTCGGGGTGGATCCGCTCCTCCCAGAGCCGGTCGGGATCGCGGTTGCCAGGATCGCCGCCGATCATGGCGCGCCATGCCGTCCCGACCTCGAAGACGGTCGTCACCGACCCGTCCGCGTGCAGCTCGTACGTGTAGAAGACCTCGTTCAGCGACTCGGCGACGTGCTGCAGCACGGCATCCAGCTCGGCCAGGCGGCGCTCCGCCTCCGCTGCCCGACGGCGCGCGCGACCGAAGAGCGCCGACTCGGGGGGCCATGCACGCACGTCTGTTGTATCGGAGCGACGACGCCCGCAGTCAAGTCGCTGTTGATGGGTAGTCCTACCAGGGTGGGCGTCCGTGCACCCAGCGGCCGGCGACCATCGTCGCGACGACGTCGATCGCGCCGATGTGCGCGGGCGGACAGGTGAACGGATCCTCGTCCAGCACCACGAGGTCGGCCGCGTATCCCGGCGCCAGCTTGCCGCAGCGGTCCTCCCAGCCGGCGGCGAACGCGGCCCCGGTGGTGACGGCGGCGATCGCACGCCGCACGTCGAGCGCCTGGTCGGGTCGCCAGGCCGGACGTTCGCCGGTGGTGCGGTTGACCGCAGCGGCGATCGCCGCCAGCGGATCGAGGGCCTCGATCGGAGCGTCCGAGCCGAAGGCGAGGGCTGTCCCGGCGTCGGCCAGCGAGCGCCAGGCGTAGGCGTGAGCGGCGCGATCGCCCCAGAGCCGGTCGGCGACGTCCCGATCGGACAGCGCGTGGGTCGGCTGCATCGATGCGATCACACCGATGCTCGCGAACCGCGGGATGTCGACCGGGTGGGTCAGCTGGGCATGCTCGATGCGCGGACGCAGGCCGGATGGCCGCCACGCCGCGGCCGTCCGTTCCAGCACGTCCAGGGCTTCGCGGTTGGCGCGGTCCCCGATGGCGTGGATGGCGACGGCGAGGCCGCCCGACGAGGCGCCCACGATGAGGTCGGCCAGGTCGTCGGCGCCGATGAGGGACAGCCCCGACCCGCCGCCCTCGAACGGGTCGAGCATGAGCGCCGTGCGGGACGAGAGGGTGCCGTCGAGCAGCGTCTTCACCGGCCCGACGCGAAGCATGTCGTCGCCGAAGCCGCCGCGGAGCTCGGCTCCCAGGACGGCCTCGAGCCGGTCGCCTCGCTGCGCGCTCAGGACCCGCAGCGTCTGGCGCCGGTCGGCGTGCAGCTGCTGCCAGATGCCGAATCCGTGGCGCGCCTCGAAATCGTGGACTGCCGTCACGCCACGAGCGTGTGCGACACGCTGACCGCGCGCGACGGCCGCCAGCGCCTCGGCGGGTGCCGGCTCGGGGAGGCGGAGGTCGAACGCGGCGCGCTCGCGCAGGATCCCCGAGGGCCGGCCGTCGGGGAGCCGTTCCACGACGCCGTCGGGCCGGTCCGCGGTGGCGGCGGCGCCGAGAACGTCGAGCGCTGCGGCCGAGAGCCACACCGTGTGGCGGTCGTGCGCCCACAGCGCCACCGGCCTTCCCGGGCACGCCGCGTCAAGGGCGGCGGCGGTCGGCGGGCCGTCTTCGATGCGGCTCTCGCGGAACCCACGGCCGAGAATCCACCCCTGGCGCGACGATGCGTGCTCTGCGACGAGCGCGGCGCAGCCGGCGACGCTCGTCTGCGTGGACAGGTCCAGCATGTCCTGCTCCAGGGCCCACATCCGGAAGTGGACATGCGCGTCGCAGAACCCGGGCAGTACCACCCGGCCGTCCAGATCGATGCGCTCCCCCGAGACCTGGGAGGCGTCGCCCTCCCAGGCTTCGACGCCCCGGGCGACGCGGCCGTCGCGGGTTACCGAGAGGGCCGCGACGCGGGGCAGTGCGTCGTCGCCCGTGTAGATCCGGCCGTTCGTGAGGATCATGCGGTGCACCAGTATCGCGACACTTCCGGCGATGCGCGCCCACCTCGTCCTCGGAGCGCTGTGTCTGCTGTGGTCGGGTGCGTTCGCCGCCATCAAGGTGGTCGTCGACAGCGGGATGGCGCCACGCGATCTCACCGTCGTGCGCTACGCCATCGTGCTGCCGGCGTTCCTGGTGCTGCTGCGCCGCGTCGGCTGGCCGCGGAACTCCGGCCCCCACGGCACTGGCCGGATCGTCATCGGCGGCGTGTTGTCGGTGATGGTCTACCCGCTGGCGGTGGCGCTGAGCGAGGAGACGGCCGCGTCCGGCACGACCAGCCTCATCGTCGCCGTGGCGCCGGCGTTCGCGCTCGCGCTTGCCCTCCTCGTCGGGCAGGAGGCGCTCTCGCTGCCGCGGGCGGCCGGCATCGGCCTGGCAGTGGCGGGCGTCGGCGCCGTCGTGTACGGCACGGGCCAGGAGGTCGGCGCCGCCGCCGTCGCCGGCCCGGCCTACGCCGTGCTCGCAGCCCTCGCCTGGGCGGCTTCGACCGTGGTGACCAAACCCGCCCTGCAGCAGGGCAACGTGGTCGCCGCGACCGCGCTCTCCAACCTCGCCGGCATCCTCGCGCTGCTGCCACTGCTGCGGATGTCGGCGTTCGACGGCCTCGCCGCCTTCGGGCCGACCGAGTGGTTCGCGCTCCTGTACCTGTCGCTGGGCTGCTCGCTGCTGGGCTACCTGCTGTGGACGGAGGGCCTTCGCCTCGTGCCGGCATCGGTGGCGACCGCCTACCTGCTCGCCATCCCGCCCCTGTCGGTGGTCATCGGGGCCGTTGCGCTCGGCGAGCAGATCACGGTGTGGGTCGTCGCCGGGGCGGCTGCGATCGTCACGGGTATCGCGCTCGCGCGGTAGGGTTCGCGGGCCGTGACCGTCCCCGCCGAGGAGATCGCCCGCCGGATCGCCGGGTTCCAGGACGGCCTTCGCCGGGATGGCCTCGATGCCGCGCTCGTGGTGGAGTCGACCGGGCTCTACTACCTCACCGGCACCGTCCAGGACGCCCATCTCGTCGTCCCGGCTTCGGCGGAACCCGTCTACCTCGTCCGGCGCGATCTCGGCCGGGCGCAGGCGGAGTCGCCGCTTGCGACCGTGGCGCCGCTGCGGTCGCTGCGCGAGCTGCCGGCCGCGATCGCGGCCGCCGCCGGGGAGGTACGGCGGCTCGGCGTCGAGATGGACGTGCTGCCCGCGGCCTCCTACCTGCGGTATCGCGAGCTCCTGGGCGATATCGAGCTGGCCGACTGCATGCCGGCCATGCGCGCCATGCGCATGGTCAAGTCGGCCTGGGAGCTCGACCGCATCCGGGCCGCGGGCCGGCAGCTCGGCAGCGCATTCGCAGCGGCACCGGGCCTGCTCGCGCCCGGCATGACCGACCTCGACCTGCAGGTCGAGCTCGAGGTCGTGTTGCGCCGCAACGGCCACCAGGGACCGTGCCGGTTCCGGGGCATGAACGGCGAGATGTTCTACGGCGCCGTCCTGGCCGGCCCGGATGCGGCCGTGCCGGCCGCCTCCGACACGCCGCTAGGCGGCTACGGCCCGTCGCCGGCCGTCGGTCGCGGCCCGAGGGCCGGCACGATCGCTGCGGGGGTTGCCGTGACCGTGGACATGGTCGGCGCCGTCGATGGCTACCTGGCGGACGCGACCCGCACCTACTGGCTGGGTGAGCTGCCCGAGCCACTCGCGTCGGCCCTCGCGGTGTGCGAGCGGATCCTGGCGGACGTCGAGTCGGTGCTCGTGGCCGGCCGGCCGTGGTGCGCGCCCTACGACCGCGGGCTCGAGATGGCCGAGGCAGCGGGCTTCGGCGACGCCTACATGGGGGCCGGCCCGTCGCGGGTGAGCTTCATCGGCCACGGCGTCGGTCTCGAGATGAACGAGCCGCCGTTCCTCGCCCGCGGCTTCGAGCAGCCGCTCGAGGCCGGCAACGTCGTCGCGGTCGAGCCCAAGCTGGTGTTCCCGGGGACGGGCGCGGTCGGGGTCGAGAACACCTACCTCGTGCGCGCCGACGGCCCGCCCGAGCGGCTCACGACGTTCCCATGACGCCCCCGGCGGGCGTCGTCCTCGACATGGAGGGGGTGCTCCAGGTCGGCTATGAACCCGTCCCGGGTGCCGTCGAGGCCGTCGCCCGGCTGCGGCGAGCCGGTCTGCCGCTGGCCATCCTCACCAACACCACCGGCCGCACCCGCGACGCGATCGCCTCGCGCCTGCGGTCCTCCGGGTTCGACTTCGCGGCCGCCGACATCGTCACGGCGGCCTCGGCGACGGCGGAGCATCTCCGGCGCCGCCATCCGGGAGCCCGGGTGTTCCTGCTCGCAGAGTCCGGCGCCATCGCGGAGTTCGGCGGTATCGAGATCGTGGGCGAGGCCGCCACCGCGGATGTCGTATGCATTGGCGGGCCGGACGAGAGCTTCACCTACGACCGGCTGCAGGAGGCGTTCCGCGCGGTGCTCGACGGAGCGGGGTTCGTGGCCATGCAGCGGAACCGCTGGTGGCCGACGCCGTCCGGGCCCGGGCTCGATGCGGGCGCCTTCGTCCGGGGTCTCGAGTTCGCCACGGGGCGCGGCGCGCGCATCCTGGGGAAGCCCAGCGCCGGGGTCTACCGGGCCGCGTTGGAGGTTCTCGGCACGCGAGCCGAGGCGACCATGATGGTGGGCGATGACCCCGTCGCCGACCTCCGCACGGCGGGTCGGATCGGCATGGCGACCTGCCTCGTGCGTACGGGCAAGGGCGCGACGTTCCCCGATCCGTACCCGGGCGTCGACCTCGATCTTCCATCCCTCGCGGCACTCCCGGATGCGCTCGGTGCCTAGCCCGACCGCCTTGGATGACGACGCCGTCATACCCCTATCGCGGGATTGATTTCCGGAGTACGCTGGCGCCGGGTGTCCACACTGATCGTTCTCTCGGCGAGTCTGCTGGTCGCGTTCTTCATCTCCCGCGGCATCGCCCACCACCGCCCGGAAGAGCTCCGGCCGCTGTCGTGGGCGACCGGCGGCGCCATCGCGGCGCCCATCGTGATCGGCGTCATCGCGACCGCCGTCAAGGACGTCTCCGACGGCATGCTGCGCTTCGTGGCATTCGCCGTCGCCGTCGTCCTCCTCGGGTACATGTTCCTGGCCGGCGCCTGGCTCTTGCGGTTCCTGGCCGACCAGATGGCGCTGCGCCGGTAGGGAACCCGCCCGGGCCGTCGAAGGCCCACGGGTGACCGCAGCCAGTCCGATCATCCGGCGCGGCGAGGCCCGCCGCGCGGTGTGCTTCTTCGTGCAGGCAGCCCTTCGCGAACTGGCGGCCGACGTCGCCGGCGGCGACGAGGTGCCGTTCGCCCTCGACGCCCGCCAGGGGCTGGGAGGGCCGGCGCTCTACGAGTACCGTCCGCTGTTCCGGGCGTTCTGCGACGCCCGCCTCGCGAAGCTCGAACGCCTGCCGGACTTCGCTGCCGCCTCGGCAGCGCTGGCCGGCGATCCCGCCGTGGTGGGGGTCGCACGCGACCATGCGCCCGACGCCGCCGCCGACGGCGACGCGGTGCGCGACGCGATCCTGGTGCCGCTCGTGGTCGGCGTGGCGGAGGGCTGCGGCGGCTTCGAGTACGACGATCACGTCTTCGCTGCGATCTTCGACCGCATGCTGGCCGATGTCGCCCAGACCCGCCGGTCGTTCACGGCCTTCACCCCGGTGATCGGGCTGCGGGCGACGGACTCCCTCCACGACCTCGGCGAGGGTGTCACGGCCAGGAGGATCCAGCCCACGGAGCTCGCCGAGACCTGGCCCGAGTGCCAGGGCCTGTTGCCGGAGCGCTACACGCTCGCCCGCGATCGGATGCTGGGCCTCGAGCTCGACGTCGCCACCGCTCGCGGCGAGGCCGTCGAGCCGCCGGACGCGGCCCGGCGATTCGTCCGGGCGGTGCTCGCGCTGCGGCTCGTCCTCGGTGGCCCGATCGCCGCGGGCCCGTGCCTGTTCGAGCGTGTCGACTGGTCGCCCCGCGCTGTCCGCGCCCTGCCCGCATCGGTAACGCAGGTGCGGGAGGGAGCCGAACCGGTGCGACTCGAGGCGGGGCGCCTCGGGCTGGTACGGGCCATGGCCCAGCGCATCGGCGATGCCGAGGTCAGGGGCGGCGCTCTGGCAGTGGCGCTCGCGCGCTGGGCCTCGGCCTCGGCGGCGACGGTGCCGGCGGAACGGGCGACGGGCCTGCTGCACGCCGTCGAACCGCTGCTGGCGTTCGACGGCGCCGGCCCGTGGGCGGTCGCCATGCGAGCCGCCGCGCTCGTCGGGAGCACCGGCAGCGAGCGGGAGGAACTTGCCCGGTCGATCGCGGCCATCGGACGGCTTGCGCGGCCCGACGCCCCGCTCGCCGACGTCCCGCGGCTGGCCGCGCTGGCCGACGACGTCGTCCGGTCGACCCTGGTGGCCGCGCTCGACCAGGGTGAGGACGCGCTGCGACTGCCCGAAGTGCTCGACGCCGTGCTGCTCGGCGCGCGCCCGCGGCCGCAGATCGTGACGGGCGTGGCGCGGTCCGCGTAGGCGGCGGCGCACGCCTGCCCGGTAGGCTCGGGGTGATGGCCGTGCCCGAGGCAAGGGAGCTCGTTCACCGGCTCCGGGCCGGCTCGGCGACGATCGACGACGTCCGGCGATGGGCGGTGGCGGAGGCTACCGTGTCGGCGTGTCGTTCGATCTGCGTCAGGATGAGGCCCGCACCTACCGGCGCGGATCGCGTCGTCGCGGACGTCTCGGCTCCGCCATCGCCGTCGCCGTGACGGTCGGCTATGCCGCCGCCGCCGGCCGGCTGCCGTCGTCGGGAGCCGTGATCGCGGCGCTGGGCGTTGTCCTCGTCACGCTCGCCGGCCTGCCCGTCGGCCTCGCCGGCCACGCGGCCGCGCGCCGGCACGGCCTGAGCGTCCAGTCGCGTGCTGGATGGCTCGCCGACTGGGCCAAGGCGATGGCATTGGGCGCCGCCCTGGCCGCGCTCGCCGGGGCCTTCGTCGTGGCCGCGCAGCAGCGGTGGCCGGTCGGCTGGGTGGTTGCGGCCTGGTCGGGTCAGCTGACGCTTGCGGCGATCCTCACGGTCGTTCTGCCCGTGACCATCCTCCCGCTGTTCCTGCGCTCCGCGCCGCTCGGCGACGGCCCGCTGCGGGCCATGACCGAAGACTTGCTGCGCACCTGCGGCCTTGACGTGCGGGACATCCGCCTGCTGCTGCTCTCGGCCAAGACGACCGCGTCCAACGCCATGGTCGTCGGCGCCGGCCCGACCCGGCGCATTCTGCTCGGCGACACCCTCGTCGGTGCGGCCGACGACGAAGAACGCCTTGCCGAGACACGTGCCGTCCTGGCGCACGAGCTCGGGCACACGGCGCACCGCGACCTCGCGCGCCTCTTCGGCGTGGGCGCGTGCACGAGCGCCGCCACGTGGGCGGGAGCGGCGCTCCTCTTCGCGGCACTGCCGGAGTTCCTGGCTCACGGGGGTGCGGGCGACCCGGCCTCCCTGCCGGCACTCGCGCTCGCCTACGGCGTGGCGTCGTTCGCGGTGGCGTTCGCGGATGCCGCCTACTCGCGTGGCCGTGAGCGGGAGGCGGACCGCTACGCTTGCCGCATGGCGGGCGGAGACGCGTTCGCACGGGCCCTCGAGCACCTGGTCGCGACCAATCTCGCCGAGCTCGATCCGCCGGTCATGGAGCGGCTTCGCTCCGGGCACCCTCCAGCGGGAAGCCGGATCGCCGCGGCGCGGGCCGTGAAGGAGTCGGTTCCGTGACGCAGAAAGCGAGTTCGATGACTGCCGCCGCACCCTCCGTACCGGCGCCTACCGGCGCCTCGCGCCGCCTTCGCGTGGCAAATGTCCCCACGCGGGGCGTGCAGGTCGTCGCGCTCGCCAACCAGAAGGGCGGCGTCGCGAAGACCACCTCGACGATCAACCTCGGCGCCGCGCTGCAGGAGCGCGGCCTGCGGGTGCTGCTCGTGGACCTCGATCCGCAGTCGAACCTCACCATGAGCCTCGGGGTCGATCCCGAGCACGTCGAGCGCTCGATGTTCGACGTGCTGGTGCACCGCTGCCCGATGTCGGAGATCATCGTCCACGCCGAGCTCGACGTGGCGGTGGCGTCGATCGATCTGGCGGGCGCCGAGATCGCCCTCTCGAGCATGATCGGCCGCGAGCGGGCGCTCGAGAAGGCCCTCATGCCGGTGCTGCCCGAGTACGACTACGTGCTCATCGACACGCCGCCCTCGCTCGGCCTCCTCACGATCAACGCGCTCGCGGCCGCGGACGGGGTGATCGTGCCCGTGCAGTGCGAGTACCTGTCGCTGCGCGGACTCGTCCAGCTGGAGAACACCCTCACGATGATCCGCGAGCACCTCAACCCGCGGGTCCACATCCAGGGGATCCTGCCGACGATGCTCGACCCGCGGCTGCTGCACGCGCGGGAGGCGCTCGAGCTGCTCGAGAAGAATTTCGGCGATCTGGTGTTCAAGACGCGCGTCAGGAAGACGGTGCGCCTCGCAGAGGCTCCCGTCAGCGGTGTCTCCGTCCTGTCCTACGACCGTCGCGGTCCCGCCGCCAACGCCTACAGGGCGCTGGCCGAGGAGGTTATCTCCGATGCAGAAGCGCGTTAGCATGCACAACGGGCCGCTCGCCGCCCTCTTCGAGTCCACCGAGACCGCACGCGACCTCGCCGTCGCGCAGACCAGGCTGAAGGCCGTACCGCGCGAGAAGGGCCGGGAGAAGGGGAAGGCCAAGGCCACCGAGCCCGAGGTCGCCATGGCCAACGCGGCGGCAGCCAGCCGGCCGAATCCCCTCACCCCGGAGCCGGAGGCCAGTGCCTACCTCGCGGTGATCCGCGTCGTCGGCGTCGGCGGCGCCGGGGTCAATGCGGTCAACCGGATGATCGAGTCGGAGATCCGCGGTGTGGAGTTCCTGGCCGTCAACACCGACGCGCAGCAGCTCGCCCTGGCGGACGCCAGCATCAAGATCCACATCGGCCGCACGCTCACCGAAGGTCTCGGCTCGGGTGCCGATCCGGACGTGGGCCGACGCGCCGCCGAGGAGGCCGACGCCGAGATCCGGCGCGCCCTGCGGGGCTCGGACCTCGTGTTCGTCGCCGCCGGTGAGGGCGGAGGCACCGGTTCCGGCGCTGCGCCCGTCGTGGCCCGGATCGCACGGGAGCTCGGCGCGCTGACCGTGGGCATCGTCACGACCCCGTTCGCCTTCGAGGGCTCGCGCCGCGGCGCGCAGGCCAGCGACGGCATCTCGCGGCTCTCGCGCAACGTCGACACCCTCGTCGTGATCCCGAACGACCGGCTCCTGAGCGTGCTCGACCGCCGCACGACGATGGTCGACGCCTTCCAGGTCGCCGACGACATCCTCCGCCAGGGCGTGCAGGGCATCTGCGACCTCATCACGACGCCGGGCCTGATCAATCTCGACTTCGCGGACGTCCGCACGATCATGCGGGAGGCGGGCTCGGCCCTGATGGGCATCGGCATGGCGAGCGGGCCGACCCGCGCCCGTGACGCGGCCCGCAAGGCCGTCACGTCGCCGCTCGTCGGCCACGGCATCCAGGGTGCCACCGGCATCCTGCTGTCGGTCGCCGGCGGCCAGTCACTCGCCCTCCACGAGGCGATGGAGATCGCGGAGCTCGTCCAGGAAGCCGCCCACGCGGACGCCAACATCATCTTCGGCGCCACCGTCGACGAGCGACTCGGCGACCAGCTGTGGGTGACCGTGATCGCGACGGGCTTCGACCGCGACGACCGCAGCGAGGCGAACGTGACGGCGCAGACGGTTCCCGCGGAGACCGCGGCACCGCGCTTCTCGATGGACGCCGGCGATGACTTCGAGCTGCCGGAGTTCCTGCTGAGTAGCGGCGATTGAGAGCTGAGTTCAGTCTGAGCGGCGCGTTCGCATGGCCGGGGAGAGTCCTGCGCTGACCACGAACGCCGGAGCTCGGGCTCCGGCAACCGTGATCAGCTTCGGCTCCCCTTCCGCCGCCTCGGAGAGGCGGCTTCAGGGGCTTCGCGGCAGCGTCGTCCGTCCCTTGGCCTTGCGTCGGCAAGGCCCGCGGAACGCCCGGTCGCTGCCGCTCGCTCCCCGACCCGCGACCACGACCCTCATCCTGAAATCAGCTCTGAGAGTTCTACGCGGCGCTGTCGAGGTCGATGAGCGGGCGATTGCTCGCCACGAGGTCGGCGACGGCCGCGGCGTCGAGCGGCTCGGCGAACAGGTAGCCTTGACCGTACGTGCAGCCGTGCAGGGCGAGCAGCGCGGCCTGCGCCCGCGTCTCCACGCCCTCGGCGATCGTCTCGACGCCCAGCGCGCGCGCCATCGCCAGGATCGCCGCGACGACGCCTGACGACTGGGTGTCGACACCGAATCCATCGAGCAGGCTGCGATCGATCTTGAGCACGTCGGCGTCGATCGCCCGCACGTACGCGAGCGACGAGTAGCCGGTGCCGAAGTCGTCGATGTACAGGCGAACGCCACGCGGACGCAGCTCCCTGACGAGGGCCTCGAGCCGGTCGGTGTGGGCGAGGAAGATCGTTTCGGTGAGCTCGATGCCGAGCTTCTCAGCCGGGCACCGGTGACGCCTGAGCGCCAGGTCGACGGCCGCCAGCACGTTCCCCGCCTCGAACTGGGCCGCCGACACGTTCACGGCGATCCGCGGCGCGCGTTCGCCGAGTGCGTCGCACCACGAGCGGATCTGGGCGCAGGCCGCGTCCAGGACCGCAGCTCCGAGCTGACCGGCGAGCCCCGTCCGCTCGGCATGCTCGACGAACTCGGCGGGACCGAGCAGGCCGCGCTCGGGGTGCTGCCAGCGGACCAGGGCCTCGACGCTCGCCAGCCGACTCGTCTCCAGGTCGACGATCGGCTGGTAGGCCAGCACCAGCTGGCCGTCCGCGATGGCCCGCCGCAGCTCGTGCGCGACCGCCGCACGGCGGCTCACGTGATCGCGCATGGCGCGGTCGAAGACCTCGATGCGCCGTGCATTGGCGCGCGCGTGCGCCAGGGCGCTCTCGGCGTTGCGCAGCGCGCGATCCGGCACCTGGCCGGGCTGGGCGGCCGCGACGCCGCAGCGGAGGTCGACTGCGACCTCGTCTCCCTCGCACAGGCGCACGGCGAGGCCGCCGGCCCGCTCGAAGCCCTCGCGGCGGAACACGACGGCGAACTCGTCGCTGCCGACCCTCGCGACGACGTCGCCGGGCTCGACGGCAGCCTCCAGCAGGCGGGCGACGGCATCCAGCGTCGCGTCGCCGGCAGCGGCGCCACCCCGTTCGTTGATCAACTCGAGCCCGATCACATCGAAGACCGCCACGCACGCCTCGCCGCTGTGCAGGACGTCCGGCACGAGCTCGAGGAGGCGGGCACGGGTTGCGAGCCCCGTGAGGGGGTCCTGAGCGCCCTCCTGCCGCGCGTGCTGCTCGTACAGCTGTCGCAACGCCTCCAGCTGGCGCGTCCGGGCGACCAGCCGCACGCGCAGATGCGCCGCGATCAGGATCGCGCCGACCGCCACCAGCGCCAGGACAATCACGGGCACCGTATCGGCGCCGTCACGCGGCCACTTGATCTCCCAACACTTGCAATTGGTATCTATACGATGAACAACTAATATTTTTCGGCCGGCAGCCGATGATGGCCGCAGTGATGCGTACCTGGCTGCGGGTCGTGGCGACGACCCTGGCGATGACGCTCGCCGCAACCGTTACGGCCCCGGCCGCCGGTGCGGCGGGCGCCACCGTGCCCGTGCCCGTCGGCAGCGGGGCAGCCCTGCCGTCGCTTCGGCAGGTCGTCCGCACCGAGTCGGGGCTCGTCTACGTCTTCGCCGCCGATGCGGGCGCGCTGCACGTGTACCGCGCGACGTCGCCGGGCATCCCGACGGTCTTCGAGGCGTCGGCCGGGCTCGCCGAACCGGCTCTCGGTGTCGACGTCCGTCTCGGCGCTGCGGGGGTCGTGCACGTCGTCTACGTGCGCGGCGATACCGGCGAGGTCGTCTACCGCACCTTCTCCACCGCGACCGATACCTGGGGCATCCCGGAGGTCGTGACCACCGCCGGCGCCGCGCCGGCCGTCGTTGCATCCCTGGCCGCCCTGGCGGTGGACTCGACCGGCACGCCCGAGGTCGTGGCCGCGGACTCCGGTGGTGTGCGCGCGTTCCGCCGCGTCGCCGGGCTGTGGACGTCGGACGGCGCCCCGCTCTCCACCGCGGCCGCCGCCAACCCGACCATCACGGTCGATCGTCAGGACCGGGTCTGGGTCGCGTGGCTGGAATCGGACACCGTCCGCGTCGCGTCGCGTAGTGCCGCCGGCTGGGCCGCTCCGGCCGTGGTCGCGACGGGCGCGCGCCTCGGTGGTGCCGCCGATCAGGGGCCGAGCATCGCGGTCGACGCGAACGACCAGCCGCTGGTCGCGTTCACGACAGCCTCCGGCGCGCTCGGCGTCCGGATCGCGTCCGGGACGGCCTTCAGCGACGAGTCGCCCTCCCCGGCCGTGGCCGGACTGGGGGCGTCCCTCGCGCTGTCCAACGACGATCGCTACGCGTTGACCGCCGCCTCCGGTGTCGATGAGCGGAGTGACGCGGCGACTTCCTGGACGGCGCAGCCGCTCGGCGCGCCCATGACCGGACCGGCGGGTGCCAGCCTGCGGTTCGACGTCGTCCGCGATCCCGACTGCACGGTCATCGACGGCGTCGTCGCCGACACGACCGGAGCCCTTCGGTACCTGGCGATCCCGCTCCAGGGAGCGGCCAGCGGCAATCGATCCTGCACCTTGCTCTCGGCCGGGCACCAGATCACGCCGTCCGTGGAGTTCACCGCCAAGCCCGTCGACCCCACCAGCACGCCGGACGCCACGATCGCGTGGCGGACGAACGGAGCTGTTGCCGAGCAGCAGTGCAGCCTCGACGCCGCCCAGTTCGCCGCCTGCACGGCTCCGCAGACCGTGCCGAACACCCACATCGGTCCGCACTCCTTCCGCGTGCGGGTCGCGAACGCCGCCGGCGAGCAGATCGCAACCGCTCGCTGGACGGCGACCCTGCCGCTGCCCGTGATCACGGTTACGTCGTCTCCACCAGATCCGACCGAGTCCCGGTCCGCGACGGTCGCCTGGACGGTGACGGGTACGGGCGCGGTGACCTGCAAGCTGGATGCGCAGCCCTCCAAGGCGTGCACCTCCCCGCAGACCTTCACCGGCCTGGCCCAGGGCCGTCACACGGTCCTGATCCGTGCGGCCAATTCCAGCGGCGCAGCCGTCTCCGGCCCGATCGCATGGACGATCGCCGTCGCGACCGCGCCGCCCACAGTCGCGATCGGCGCGGCCCCGGCTGCGCTGGTCGGGCCCGGCCCCGTCGCGGTCGCGTGGACGACGACCGGCGCCGTCGGCACCACCGAGTGCCGGGTCGATCTCGGCGCGTGGGTGGCCTGCGCGACGCCGAGGACCGTGGCCGCGCTGGCCCGCGGCCCGCACAGCTTCGACGTGCGGGTCGCGAACTCGCTGGGATCGGCCACCGACTCGGCGTCGTGGGTCGTGGGCGACCCACCGCCGGCCGTCGCAGTCACGAGTCGTCCGGACGCCATCAGCTCCGCCACCGCCGCGACGATCGCCTGGAACGGCGTCGGCGCCGTTGCCGCGACCGGTTGCGCGGTGGACGGAGCGCCGGCGGTCGCCTGCACGTCGCCACTCGTGCTCTCGGGCCTTGCGTTCGGCGACCACGCGGTCACGATCGTGCTCTCCAACGGCACCGGCTCGGGCTCCGCTCAGATCACCTGGACGGTGGTGCCGCCGCAGGTCACCTTCACCGATCGGCCCGGAGCCGTGACGGCATCGAGCACGGCGGTCTTCGGCTGGACGGTGTCCGGCACCGTCGATGCGACGACGTGCCGCCTCGATGATGGTCCATTCGGGCCCTGCACCTCGCCCTGGGCGGCCTCCGGCCTGCTGGCCGGGGCGCATGTCGTCACCGTGCGCGCGACGAATGGCAGCGGCTTCGGCCAGCAGAGCGTCTCCTTCCAGGCCTCGCCGCCCGACGTCGCCTCTGCGGCCGTCGAGATCCTGCTCGCGACCCGCCCGCCGGCGGCGACCTCGTCGACAGCCGCGACCATCGCCTGGACGACCACCGGCGCGGTCACCGATACGACGTGCTCGCTGGACGGAGCCACGCCGGCCGCCTGTAACTCGCCGCTCGACCTCACCGGCCTGCCGATCGGAGACCACTCGGTGGCGATCGCGGCCACGGGTGCCGGCGGCAACGCCACCCGCATCGTGGCGTGGCGCGTCACCGGCCCCGAGCCGGTCGTCACCCTCGTCGCGTTCCCCGACGATCCGACGCCGGCCCGGTCGGCCCGGTTCGGCTTCCTCGTCAGCGGTGACGTGACCTCGACGCTGTGCTCGCTCGACGACGCCGTGCCGGCCCCGTGCGTCTCACCGCTCGACGTGTCGGGGCTCGGCGCGGGGCTGCATCACGTCGTCATCAGGGCGACCGGTCCGGCGGGCGCGGGGGAGGCCGGGTTCACGTGGCTGGTCGCCGATCCCATGGCGATCACGATCCTCTCGCGGCCGCCGGCCACGAGCGCGCTGCCGACCGCGACCATCGTGTGGGCGACCAGCGCGCCGGCGGCGTCCACGACGTGCAGCGTCGACGGGGCCGCGGCCGACCCGTGCTCGTCGCCGTTCACGGCCGCCAACCTCGACGCCGGTGTCCACGAGGTGAGCATCGTGGCCGCCGGCGGCGCCGGGTCGGACGCCGTATCCGTGCAGTTCACGACCAACCCCGACGCCCCGATCGTCGCGTTCACCCGCACCCCGGCCAAGGTCAACGGCGGCAAGTCTGCGGTCTTCGCCTGGCGGATCACCGGCCATGCGTCCACGGTGCAGTGCCGGATCGACGGGGCGGCGTGGGCGTCCTGTGCCGGCACTCGCCAGATCGGCGGGCTCCGTGCCGGCACCCACGTCTTCACGGTGCGCGCATCGAACCCGTTCGGCGGCACGCAGGCGAGCTTCTCGTGGTCGGTCGCCGGGGTTCCTCACGTGACCCTGCTCGTGAGGCCCGCGGTCTCGACCAACCACACCGAGGCGACCTTCCGCTACTCCATCACCGGTGGCGCGCGCAAGGTGGCCTGCCGCCTGGACTCCGGCCGCTGGCGCCGTTGCGGGCGGGCCATCCAGTACCTCCACGTCGCGCGCGGCTGGCATGTCTTCCGGGTCCGGGCGCAGGGACCGGGCGGCACCGGCAGCCTGCGATTCGCCTGGAAGGTCTCGTAGGGCCACCCTGGCGGTCGCGGCTATGCTGGCTCCGCTATGGGAGCCGGCGGGGCGCGACACGGACACCGGCGTGGTGGCGCGATCGCCGCCGGGCATCCCATCTCGGCACGGGTGGGCGCCGACGTACTGGCCCGGGGTGGCAACGCCTGTGACGCACTGGTCGCCGCCGTGATCGCGTCGTGGGTCGCGGAGCCGACGGTGTCGGGTGCGTGCGGTGGCGGCTTCGTCCTGTACCGGGACGGCGTCTCGGGGCGCTCCACGCTGCTGGACTGCTTCGTGGCGACGCCGGGCATCGCGCTGCAGCGTCCGGCGCGGGCGATGGACTCGTTCGACGTGCACTTCGGCACCGCCGTGCAGGCGTTCCACATCGGTGCCGGCTCGTGCGGCGTGCCCGGCACGGCGGCCGGCGTGGGGGAGGTGCATCGGCGGTTCGGCTCGCTGCCGTGGGCCGAACTCGTCGCGCCCGCGGTCGAGCTGGCCCGGGCGGGCGTGACGATCACGCCCGCGCATGCGAGGCTCCACTCGGTGCTCGTGCCGGTGGTCACGGCGACGCCGGGCGCGCGCGAGATCTGGGCGCCTGACGGTCGGGTTCTCGATACGGGCGACGTGATGCGCCAGCCCCGGCTGGCCGCGACGCTGGAGCGGCTCGCCGACGCCGGGGCGCAGGATCTCTACCGCGGCGGGCTCGCGCGCGAGATCGCGCGCTTCATGGCCGAGGAGGGCGGGGCGGTGACCGCCGAGGACCTGCAGACGTACCGGGTGGTGTCGCGCCGCCCGGTCGAGATCGGCTTCCGCGGCCATCGCGTGATCACCAACGCGCCGCCGTCCTCGGGCGGCGTCCTGCTCGCGTACTCGCTCGGCCTCCACGATTCGCTGCCGCTGGTCGCGGATCCGGTATCGGCCACGGCCATTCGCCACGCCGCCGCCGTCCTGCGAGAGGCCGAGCGGCTGCGGTCGCCGGCGTTCGCCCGCCGGCTGGCCCGCGGCGGTGCCCGTGCGATCATCGCGCCCCCGGCGCTCGCGGCCGGACGACGTCGCGTCGAGGCGGCGCTCGGCGGCGCGCCCCGGGCACCGGCGTTTGCGCCGGCGGCGCGCGGTACCAGCCACGTCAGCGTCGTCGATCTCGCCGGCAACGCCGCGTCGATGACGAGCTCCACCGGCTGCGGCTCGGGCGTGTTCGTCGCCGACACCGGCCTGCACCTGAACAACATGCTGGGCGAGGAGGACCTCACGGGCCACCACGTCCCGCGGGCCGGCAGCCGGCTCACGTCCATGATGTCCCCGACGATCGCAACCGGGCCTGACGGCCGGCTGATCGTGGCCGGGTCGAGCGGGTCGGCACGTATCCGATCGGCCATGCACCGGGTCCTGGTCGGGCTGATCGAGCACGACCTGTCTCCCGGCGAGGCGATCGATCTTCCGCGCATCCACGTCGGTCCCGGCGGGCTGGACTGCGAGCCGGGGTTCCCGGAAGCGACGCTCGCGGAGCTGGAGGCCATGGGCGAGCCCGTCGTCCGCTGGCCCGACCGCAGCCTCTACTTCGGTGGCGCCCAGATCGCGGTCTTCCATCACGGCCTCGTGGACGCCGCCGGCGACCCGCGGCGCGGCGGCGATGCGGTGACGGTGGCGCCGTGAGCGTCGAGATCCGGCCTGCCGGCCCTTCCGATGCGGTCGTGCTCGCCGACCTCTATGCCGCGCAGCGGTCGTTCCTGGCGCCCTTCGAGCCCGCCCGGGCAGATGCCTTCTACACCGCCGCCGGCCAGCGTGCGCGTCTGGCCGAGCTGGCACGGCGGCGCGCCGCCGACGCCGGATATCCCTTCGTGATCGTCGCGGACGGGGACCTGGCCGGCACGGTGGCGCTGTCGAACGTCGTCCGGGGTGCGTTCCAGAGCGCGAACCTCGGCTACTGGGTCGCGTCGGAGCGAAACGGCCGTGGCGTCGCCACCACGGCAGTCGGGCTCGCGCTCGCCGAGGCGTTCGGGCCGATCGGCCTCCACCGGGTCGAAGCGGCGACGCTGACCGACAACCTCGCGTCGCAACGCGTGCTGCTCAAGAACGGCTTCCGGCCGCTGGGCGTGTCTCGTGCGTATCTCGAGATCGGCGGCGCGTGGCGAGATCACCTGCTGTTCGCAAAGACGGTGGAAGACCTCGTGACCACCGATCTCGCCTAACCGGGGGCTCCAGCTGACGGCCGAATCGGCCGATACGTACCGCGATGGCCGTTCCTGCGCCGCTGCCGGAAGATGACGACGCGCTGATCGCCGACATCGCCCGCTGGGTCCCGGGCGCCGACGACGAGGCCTCCGTTCGCAGTCTTCTCGCCGCCTGGTGGCGCTACGCCGGGGTGCGCAACGCCGCAGGAGCCGTGGTCGATTCCGACCGCTTCCTCGCCGAGCGCTCCTCGCTGGGGCTACTCGAGCTGCCCGCGTCCGTGGCCCGCACGGTCATCGATCTCGAGTTCGCCCTCTTGCACGCGCCCAAGGCAGCCCCGGCGCCGGCATCCGAACCGGATGACCGGCCCCTTCGCGTCGTGCCGTCCCAGGACGATGACGACGCGTGGAGCGACACGCCCGCGCTCCCGGCTCCGGTCACGGTCGCCAGCCTGCAGGCGTCCGCCGCCCGCGCCTCGTCGCGCCAGGAGGCGGTATCGGCCGAGCGCGCTCGCACGGTCGTGCTCGCGGGCCTGGTCGTGTTCTTCTCGCTCGCCGTGGGTGCGGCTCTGATCTTCGGCTCGGCAGTGCCCCACCTGTCGATCCCCGGCGGGGCCGATCCGCTGGTCGCCCCGTGGCGGGCCTGGCTCGCGATCGTGACGGGCGTGGCCGGTGTCGCCGTGGCGACCGTGATCGCACGTCGTCGCGGCCTTGGCAGGGCGCTGGCTGCACCCAGGGTGGGCCTGGGCGCCCTCGCGCTGGCCGGGCTCGGACTGCTGGGCGGGTCGATCGTCACCGCCGGCGCCGGTGGCGTCGTACTGGTGG
Organism: uncultured Actinomycetes bacterium; assembly: GCA_963779685.1. Classification (GTDB taxonomy): domain Bacteria; phylum Actinomycetota; class Thermoleophilia; order Gaiellales; family F1-60-MAGs149; genus CAVZZG01. The sequence goes on along the minus strand of CAVZZG010000003.1, from coordinate 1,359,700 downwards.
CGGCTTCCGCCACCGGCGCGCTGCGCCGCTGACGGGTAGTAGCCTCCGCCGCGGTGTCCCGCCGCCCTCGTACGCCGGAAGAGGTCGCCGCCGGTGTGCTCGCTGGAGATCGCCGGGCGGTGGCGCGTGCCATCTCGCTGGTCGAGGACGCCGCCCCGGGCGCGGACATCGTGATGCGGGCGTTGTGGCCGAAGACCGGCGGCGCCCTCGCCGTCGGCCTCACCGGCCCTCCCGGCGTCGGCAAGTCGACGCTGATCGCGGCGCTCGTCACGCACCTGCGCGCGAGCGGCTCGACGGTCGGGGTGATCTCCGTCGACCCCTCCTCGCCCTTCACCCACGGCGCGCTGCTGGGCGACCGGATCCGCCTCGCCGAGCACTTCCTCGATCCGGGGGTCTTCATCCGGTCGATGGGGACGCGTGGCCACCTGGGCGGCCTCGCGGAGGCCACGTTCCTCGCCATGCGGGTGCTCGACGCCTCCGGCAAGTCGGTGGTGCTCGTCGAGACCGTCGGCGTCGGCCAGTCGGAGATCGAGATCGCCAGCGTCGCCGACGTGGTCGTGCTGGCGTTGCAGCCGGGGTCGGGCGACAGCGTGCAGGCCCTGAAGGCCGGCGTGATGGAGATACCGGACGTGATCTGCATCAACAAGGCCGATCGGCCCGACGCGGCTGCAATGCGGGCCGAGCTGCGTCACGCCCTCTCGCTGACGCCCCCCGAGCACCGCCCGCCCGTCGTCGAGACGAACGCACGGACCGGTGACGGGGTACCCGAGCTCTGGGCCGCGATCATCGCGTGCCAGGCCGAGCTCGGGCAGAAGGGCCTGGCCGATCGCCGCCGGGCATCGCTCGCTCGCGAGCTGCGAACGGTCGCGGAGGCGCGGGCGGCAGCGCGGATCGAGGCGGCACTGCGCGACGACGCCGCCGTCGCCGCCGTGGTCGAGCAGCTCGCATCCCGCGAGATCGACCCGCTGGCAGCTGTCGAGGCGCTCTACCGGGCGGCGTTCCGGGACGGCGCGAGCCGCCCGAAGTAGGCGACCGCGACCGCGGCGCCATAGACGACCGCCGCGACCACGCCGGCCACCTCCCCGAGCGCCTCGCCACCCACGCCGGCTTCGGCGAACTCGTTGAAGGCGCCGATCACCAGGTACGCGGCGAACGCGAACAGCAGCATGCTCGTGATCGTGAAGAACTGGCGCAGATCGAGCCGCGCCGAACCACGGTAGATGGCCACGCCGATCGCGAGCGCTGCCGCACCGCCGACGGCCGCGCCGGCGACGATGGCGGCCGCCGACGAGGTGCTCGATGCGGTGAAGAGGAAGAGCGCCGTCTCGATCCCCTCGCGAGCCACGGCGACGAAGGAGACGGTTGCGAGCGCAGCGCCGGATCCGGCACCGAGCGCGAGAGCGACGCGGTCGCGCAGGTCGTTGCCCAGCGTGCGCGCCTGGCGGCGCATCCAGAACACCATCCACGTCAGCACGCCGACCGCGAGCAGCATCGCCGTGCCGTCGTAGAGGTGGGCGGCGCGGCCGTCCATGGCACCGACCGTCCAGGCCAGGATGGCCCCCATGGCGATCGAGACGCCGACGGCCGCCGCGACGCCGATCCAGACCGCCGTGGCCCGGTCGCCGGCGCCGACCTTGCGCAGGTAGGCGAGGACGATGCCGACGATCAGGGCAGCCTCGAGGCCCTCTCGGAGCATGACGATGAGCGCCTGCACCATGCGGACTTAGGCTAGCCTAAGGCTCCGCGAATCGCAAGCCGCAACAGCGGTAACGGCCGGCTCCCGGAACCGTGCGGCTACTGCCCCGCGTGTCGGGCGACGTCGCGACGCGCCTCGCGCTCGATGGTCGTGAAGCCGACGTGCAGCGCCCGCCGGAAGACACGGTCGAGCTGTGCCGTCGTGAAGCTGTCCGGATATCCGACCTGCTCCCTCCGGAACTCGTCGATCAGCCGGTAGACCGCCGCCAGCCCGCCGTGCCGCCGGATGATGATCTGCATCAGCGCGTAGGCGTCCAGGTACGCGAGGTCGATGTCCTCGGAGGACCTCAGGTGCCAGCCGGACTCGGTGATCCGCCACGTCCCGGCGCTGTCGTACCCGCTCTGGTATGCCGCCTGGAGTGCGGCGAGCGGGAGCCTGACGGAGTACCGGCGGAGGTAGCGGTCGTACTCGACCATCGCAATGCCCTCGTAGAGGCTGTACGGGACCGCGCGATCCGGGTTCTCCCCGGTCTGGGCGTGGACGAAGAGGTGAGCGAGTTCGTGCGCGATCACCGCGCCCCGTGCGATGCCGTCGCCGCGGCGCCACGCCTGGTTGTCGACGTAGATCACGTCGCCCAACTGGAGTGCGATCGCGCCGGTCGACCGGCAATTGCAGACGCGGCGGAGCTGCGCCGCGTTCCGGGTCACGACGACGACCGGTCGTTCCGTCGCCGGCGCGGTGCCGAAGGTCTCACCGAACGATGCGGTGAGCGCATCGACTACGGCGATGATCTGGGCGGCGGAGAGCTTCTCCGTGTCGGACGGGTAGATGACGACGGATCTCGTTCCCAGTGCCACCCGGGCCGTCCGCAGCAGGGACAGGCCGGTGGCCGGGGTGTCGGAGTCGGCGGAGCGGTCGGCGATGACGACCCACCGGCCGCCGCGGAGCTCGAGCTCGAGCACGCGTTCCCCGATGGGCACAGGGGTCGAGCGAGGTTCCTGGCCGAACCGGGCCCCGATTGCCAGCAGGACGCCGGAGTGGGTGTCGTCGTCGAGCAGGTAGACCGGTGATGCCTCGAGCGTGACGTCGGTCAGCGGCAGCCGGTGGAGCCACGTCGAGAGGCCCACGAGGCTGGCGGCCCCGGCCGTGTCGGCCGGGGCGGCGAGCGCGGCCGAGACCTCCGTGTTCCCGGTCGCGAGCGCCCGCACGTAGGCCGTCGCGGTCGCGCGCGCAGACTCGAAGCGCGCCTCCGGTGTGGGTTCCCCGGCCGTACTCGTCGCCGCCGGCTGCACCGGCGCGGTCAGGCGCGGCTTGGTGAGCGGTACGGTCTCGACCCGGCCTCCGCACGCTGCTGCCATGACCGCGGTCGCGACGACTGCGATTGCGACTCCGAATTGCCTCGGGCCGGACATCTCGGGCCTCCTCTGGCGTCTCGTCACCCCGGATGATCCCGCCTGCGTCCCGTCTTCACATCGGGACTTACCGGGATCGGAGATGAGGAGAAGTCCCGGTGTGGAGGGGCGTCACGAGCGGTAGCGTCGGTCGTAGACAAGGAGGCAGAGATGAACCCCAAGATGCTGGCTCTGGCAGTCGCAACTGCAGTGATCGCCAGCGCGTGTGGAGGTTCGACACCCGGGTCGACGCCGGCCGCGCCAGGCGCGACCGCGCCGACCACGGCCGCGCCGACCACGGCCACGCCGACCACATCGGCGCCGACGACCGCCCCGCCGGTCACCGCGCCGGCTCCGCCGGCCGCGTCGACCATCACCACGGCGCTCCCCGACGTCCTCGCACCCGATGCCAACGACACGCTCGCCGGGAAGCTCGATGCGGTCGAGCGGGCCGAGGCGAAGTTCATCGTCAGGGCGAACCGGTGCCGCGCGGGTGCCACCTGGTTCAGGTGCTTCGATCAGGCCTACCACACGTCGAAGGTCCGCGAGGCCCTGGATGACCTGGATGCCACGATCAAGTCGATGAATGCACAGGTCGGGACGGGGCAGTGCCAGCGCGCACTCGGCACCCTCTCCGTTCAGACGCGCCGCCTGCGTGCCGTGTACATGCAGTTCCACGCCGCGGTCTCGGCGAAGTCGGAGACCTTGTGGGACCGCGCCGGGGCAGCCGAGCGCAGGGCGGTGAAGCAGTATCACCGGGCGTCCGACAACGTCCTTCTCACCTGCAGGTCCTGACCCCCAACCCACCCGACGGCGGCCGCGCGGGGAGCCCGGCCGCTGTCAGTGCGGGTCCGGTGGGTCAGGGAGATCTCCCGATGCGCCTCGGCGCTGCGCACCTTACGTTCGTGGGGACACAAGGAGGCGGCGATGAACCGCAAACTGCTCGCTCTCGCACTCGCGGCCGCATTCTCGGCCACCATCATCGGATACCGGTTCACCGTTGCCGCCGCGGACGGCACGGCACCCGCCGATCCTCCGGCGACCATCATGATCGCCGGAACGATCAGGAACACGGGTTCGGGCTGGTACGTGGTCACCGACGCCAGGCACCACCCGCTCAACCTGACGGTGCAGCCCCACGGCCATTCGATCACGATCAACTACCCGAAGGGCCTGGCGGTGATTACCCTGCTCGTGGGCCCGGACGAGCAGTTCGCCCGCCAGGGCATCATCGTCGGAGCCCATGTCGGCACCGACTACGCCATGATCTGGATGGCCCACTACGTCCGGAACCGCAGCGTCCTGATCGATACCGACACGGTCAGGAGCAAGGTCGGCAACATCTGGATCCTTGGCTACATGGAGCGGATGCCCGCCACGCCGTAGCCGATGCCGCCCTCGGCTAGCATCTCGGCCGTGGTCGACCTGGATGCGATCCGGCGTGCCGCCATGGGCGTCTACGACGTCGCGGTGCGTACGCCGGTCTTCGCGTCGCGTCACCTCGGCGCCGCGGCAGGAGCCGCGGTGTGGCTGAAAGCCGAGAACCTGCAGCGCACCGGGTCGTTCAAGATCCGCGGCGGGTACACCCGCATCGCGGCGCTCACCGAGGCGGAGCGCGTGCGCGGGGTGGTCGCCGCAAGCGCCGGGAACCATGCGCAGGGCGTGGCGCTGGCCGCACAGATGCTCGGAGTGCCGGCGACGGTGTACATGCCGGTCGATGCCTCCATGGCGAAGGTGGAGGCGACCAGGGCCTACGGGGCCAGCGTGGAGTTCGCCGGTGTCACCTTCGACGACGCCCAGACCGCTGCCCGCGAGCACGCGGGGCGCGAGGGGGCCACGTTCGTCTCGGCATTCGACGACGAGCTCATCATCGCCGGCCAGGGGTCGCTGGGGCTCGAGTTGGCCGAGCAGGTCCCCGACGCCGACGTCGTGCTCGTGCCCTGCGGGGGCGGGGGACTCCTGTCCGGGGTTGCGGTGGCGCTCAAGGCGCTGCGGCCGGAGATCCGCGTGATCGGCGTGCAGGCGGCCGGGTGCGCGGCGATGGTGCGGTCGATCGAGCACGGCGGGATCGAGGCCGCCGTCCGCGCCCAGACCATTGCCGACGGCATCGCCGTGAAGCGGCCGGGCGATCTCACGTTCCCCCTGGTGCAGCGTTACGTCGACGAGATGGTGGCGGTCACCGACGAGGAGATCGTCGAGACCATCGCGCTCCTGCTGGAACGCCACAAGCTGCTGGTCGAGGGCGCCGGCGCCGCCGCCGCCGCGGCGCTGGTCGGCGGCGAGCTCCGGCTCGAGGGGCTCAGGGTCGTCGTCGTGCTGTCCGGCGGGAACATCGATCTGCCGCTGATCCAGTCGGTCATCCGCCGCGGGCTCACCGTCAGCGGGCGCTACCTGGTGCTGCGCACCCGCATCCTGGACCGTCCGGGCGCGCTGCTCCAGCTCCTGCAGATCCTGGCCGAGGACCGGGTCAACATCGTGGACGTCGTCCACCACCGCGAGGGACTCGACATCTTCGTCACCGACACCGAGGTCGAGCTGACCGTGGAGACCCGCGATGGCGCCCACGCGCGCGATGTCATGGCACTCCTCACCCGCCGCGGCTACGCCGTCGACCGGGTGCGCTGAGACGATCGAACGCCAGGAGCGGCGCGTCCGCATCGCCGCGGCGAGTGCCGGTTCACGCGGCGCAGGTGAGCCCGTGCCGGCGCATGACCTCGCCCAGAGCGGCGAAGTCGGGTGGGCCGCCGGCCGCGGCGTCGAGGATGGCTGCCACCTCGCGGAAGTAGCCGGGGCCGAGGATGCCGGGCGTGACGACCGCAAGCGCCTTCGCGTCGATGTCGTGCGTGTTGTCGAACTGGTGGACGGCTCCCCGGGGGATGCAGAGGACTTCGCCGGGGCCGACGTCGATCGGCCGACCCTCGACCGTCCAGGTCAGCACTCCCTCGAGCCCGTAGATCGTCTCCTCGTAGCCGTCGTGGCTGTGCCCGGCCGCGACTTTCATGCCCGCCGGGACGTCGAACTCGAAGACCGCGACCGACCCTCCCGACTCCTCACCCTCGACCAGGAACCGGATCGCCAGCGGCCCGACCTTGATCTCCTCGCGCATGTTCGTCGGCATCGTAACTCCCTCCGCGTACGGTTGATGGTACAGTGACTTGACGATACATGGCCGAGCCAAAGAAGTCAAATGTCTTTACCAATACCGCCGGCGCCGGGCAGCCCTTGGGACCGCCTCTGATCGGCGCGCTCCTGCGCACTCCCTGGGAGGCGGTGCAGCGGCGCATGCTCGACCTGCTGCACGAGCGCGGCTTCGACGATCTCGACGCGGCGCACATGAACGTCTTCCTGTACCCGGGGCCGCAGGGGGCGAGGCCGTCCGAACTGGCCACCCGCCTGCGGATCAGCAAGCAGGCGCTCAACTACCTTCTCGGCGAGCTCGAGCGCCTCGGCTATCTGGACCGGCGGCCGGATCCCGACGACCGGCGCTCCAAGCGCGTCGTGCTGACCGTGCGCGGTACGTCGGCGGCCTACGTGATCCGCGAGGCTGTCGCGGAAGTTGAGACCGCCTGGGCGCAACGACTCGGGCCGAAGCGCTTCGCCCAGCTCCGCAGCCTCCTGCTGGATCTGAACGCCGTCCTCACGCCGGAGTCTGTTGTTACAGACCCAGGCCGCGGGCGATGACGAGGCGCTGCACCTCGTTGGTGCCCTCACCGATCTCGAGGATCTTCTGGTCGCGGTAGAAGCGCGAGATCGGGAACTCGTCCATGTAGCCGTAGCCGCCGTGCACCTGCAGGGCCTCGTTGACCACGCGCCTCGACAGCTCTGCCGTGTAGAGCTTCGCGATCGAGGCGGCGTGGGCGAACGGCCGCCCGCGGTCCTTCAGCCACGCGCAGTGGTACAGCAGGTGGCGGCCCGCGGCGATCTCCGTCTCCATGTCGGCGAGCTTGAACTGGATCGCCTGGAGCTTCGCGATCGGGCGCCCGAACGCGTTGCGCTGGCGCGCGTACGCGAGCGCCTGTTCGTAGGCGCCCTGCGCCAGCCCGAGCCCCATGGCGGCGATCGAGATGCGCCCGCCGTCGAGGATCTGCAGGAACTGCGCGAGGCCGCGGCCGCGCTCGCCCAGCAGCGCGTCGGCGGGCACGCGGCAGCCGGCGAAGCTCAGCGGGCGCGTGTCGGAGGCGCGCCAGCCCATCTTCTGCATCGGGGGGCCGACGGTGTAGCCCGGCGTCCCGTTCTCGACGATGAGGTTGGAGATCTCGTCGTCGCCGGTGCGCGCCGTGATCGTCACGACGCCCGTGATCGGCGTGCCGGCGTTCGTGATGAACATCTTCTCGCCGTCGATCTCGAACCCGCCGTCGACCTGATCGGCCGCCCGGGTGCGGGTGTTCCCGGCGTCGGATCCCGCCTCCGGCTCGGTCAGCCCGAACGCCGCCAGCCGGCGGCCCGAGCACAGGTCGGGCAGGTAGCGCTCCCGCTGCTCCGGCGAACCGAACAGGGCGATCGGCGATGTGCCGAGCGACGTGTGCGCGGCGACCGTCACGCCTACCGATGAGTCGATCCGCGTCAGCTCTTCGATCGTGATCGCGTAGCCGAGGGTGTCGCCGCCGCCGCCGCCGTACTCTGCCGGGAAGGGCACGCCCATGAGGCCCATGGCGCCGAGCTCGGCGACGATCTCGACGGGGAACCGGTGCTCGCGGTCGAGCTCCTCGGCCACCGGCGCGATCCGCTCCTCGGCGAACGCCCGCACGGTCTCGCGCAGCGCGAGGTGCTCGTCGGGCAGGTCGTAGTCCACGCGCGGACTATGCCAGTTCGGTTACGGCCGCGAGCTCGGTGAGCATCTCGTGCAGGTCCTGGTTGGCGTTCCATACCCGCACCTGGCGGGTGGCGCCGGTGCCGAGCTGCAGGATCCGCTCGATGCCCGCGAGGCAGTCGGCGCAGCCCAGGGCCCTGGCGTGCGGCTTCAGCTGGCGCAGGCGGCGCCGCGCGAGCTGGTGCGCCGGTACGCGGATGCGGCGGCCGGCGGCGAGGTCCATCAGCGGCGCGTCCAGCCCGTGGCGGGCGGCGCTCCACTTGTTCTCGGCGATCAGCGCGCGGTGGTACACGGGGGGCGGCTGGCCGCGTCCGATGTCGTCGAGCAGGGACGCCACCAGGGCCTGCACGTAGGCCGCCAGGGCCAGCGTGTACTCGAGGTCGAACTGGACGTCGCAAACGCGGATCTCGAGCGTCCCGAAGCGCGGGTGCGGGCGCACGTCCCACCAGACGTGCGTGTAGTCGCCGATCGCGCCGGTCGTCTCGAGCCAGCCGATGGTGTCGGCGTAATCCTCGTAGTGGTCGAAGCGGGGTGGCAGGCCGGAGCGGGGGAAGGACGCGAACACGGAGGAGCGGGTCGACTGCAGGCCCGTCAGCCGCCCCCGCCAGAACGGCGAGTTGGCCGAGAGCGCCAGCAGGACGGGCAGCTCGACGAGCACGCCCTCCATCACCTGCATGCAGGTGTCCGGATCGGGAACCGCGACGTGCACGTGCATCCCGAACACCAGCTCGCGCCGGGCGACGTACTGCAGTTGCTCGAGCAGGAACCGGTAGCGATCGCGAGACGTGATGCGCTGGTTCTCGGACAGCGAGTACGGGTGGGTGCCCGCGCTGCCGAGCCGCAGGCCGAGCGGGTGGATCACGTTGGCTACGCCTTGGCGGAGCGTGGTCAGGTCGCGGCGCGCTTCGTCGATCGTGCCGCACACGGCCGTGCCCACCTCGATGCTCGACTCGAACAGCTCGGCCGTGACGCGGGGCGCCCAGGGCTCGTCGGCCAGGAGGGGCAGGATGTCATCGATGCGCCCGCCCAGCTCGAGCGTCGCGGCGTCGAGGAGCATGTACTCCTCCTCGATCCCGATCGTCAGCGGCGGGCCGGCACCGTACCGGTGCTCGAGCACGCTCGACGACCCTGCCGACCCTGCCTTACCGCCTCTCGTCACGCCGCGAGCGTAGCCCGGGTGCCCGCGCTACGCAACGCGGCCGGCCGCCACGATGGCCACGACGGCGGCCGCGACCGCGATGCCGGCCGCCGCTGCCACGGCCATGCCGACGCCCTTCCGGCGGCTCTCCAGGGCCTCGTACGCGTACGCGATGGCGACGCCGCCGACCAGGCCGCCGAGGTGACCGCCCTTCGAGATCCCGGACGAGGTGAAGGTGAAGAGTAGGTTCAGGACGAGCACGGGCATGATCGGCGCGATCGACCCGGTCGTCCGGAGCAGGATCATGCCGATGGCCCCGAGCAGCCCGAAAATGGCACCCGATGCGCCGACCACGGAGAAGTGGGGCTCCAGGAGCATCGCCCCGGCGCCGCCGACGATTCCCGAGGCGATGTAGAGCGCCAGGTAGCGGACGTGCCCGTAGCGTGCCTCCACCATCGGGCCGATCCAGTACAGCGAGAGCATGTTCAGACCGATGTGGGCGATGTTCGCGTGGAGGAACATCGAGGTGAGGAGGCGGTACCACTCGCCGTTGGCGAGGGCCGGAGCCCAGAGGTCGAAGCGATTGGAGTTGAACACTCCCTGCTGGTCGGCGAGGAAGACGAGCGCGTTGATCGCGATCAGCGCGTAGGTGACGTACGGCGCGACGCCGGCCACCGCGCGCGGCCGGATCACCCTGGTCTTGCCGACGCATTCCGGGCAGCGCTGACCGGTGGGGGTCGGGCGCATGCACTCCGGGCAGATGAACCGCCCGCACTGCGAGCACGCGAGCGCCGTCTCCCGGTCGGGGTGGCGGTAGCAGTAGCCGACGTCCGCGGATTCCATCGCGGCCCGCATCATGGCAGGGCCGCGCACCACGACCGTCGAGCCGACGCAGGCCCGCCCGCCTCGACCCTACGAGTGGATGTGCAGACCGCCGTAGCGGGGGCTGTCCGCAACGGGTCGCAGGTGGCGACGCTCGCGGTTCGTGATCACCCGGCGGGCGTCGGCGAGCGCCCGGTCGACGCTCTCGCGGAAGGCGCGTTCGTCGTGGCGGCGCACGCGCTGGCACGCGGTGTGGATGAGCGCCAGGTCGCTCGGCGAGAGCACGGCCATGGCACGGTTCGAGGCCGCGACGAAGTCGTCGGAGGTCGCATCGGAGCCCGCGATCAGCGCCGCGGTCTCGGGGCCGATCATGCGGCCGATGTCGGCACCGCAGGCCTCGATCTGGCGCTCCACGGCAGCCATTTCCGCGGGCGTCAGCCCTCGCACGGCGACGGTGCGGCCGTCCAGGCAGTCGGCGAGCACGCGCTCGGCCTCGAATCCGGCGTGGATCCGCGCGATCAGGTCGACGTAGGTTGCGCGATGCGACAGCGGCTCGGGTTGGCCCACGCCCCCTGTATCGGCAGCCCGGCGACCGTCTTGAGCGGTTCCGCACGATCCATCGCCGCTCACGCCTCGAGGACGACGAGCACCGTGTCCGCGCCGATGATCTCGCCCTCGCGGCAGGCGACCTCGGTCACGGTGCCGTCGTAGGGCGCGAGCACCGGGTGCTCCATCTTCATGGCCTCGAGCACCACGAGGACCTGGCCGGATCCGACCTCATCGCCGGGCGCGACCCGCACAGCCATGACGCGGCCGGGCATCGGCGAGGAGATCGCGCCGGTCGTGCCCGAGCGATGGCCATGCGCGGTGTCCTCGACGCGCGGTGCGATGTCGGCGGCGACCACGTGCTCCCGGCCGCCCTCGAGCACGCGGGCGGTGCCGTCGGGCTCCAGCGCCACCGGGAGGTCGGGCACGGCCGCCAGGCCGATCCGGAAGCGCCCGCGGCGGCTCTGAGCGGCGCGAGCGGCCACGCGAACCTGCGGCGACGGGCCCGACGGTGCCTGCGCGGTCCGCTCCAGCAGTTGCGTGTCGATGCGACCCGCGCGCACGTCGGCGTCCGCGCACAGCTGCAGCAGCAGCGGCAGGTTCGTCTGGAGCCCGAGCACCGCCGTCTCGCGCAGGCCCTGGGCCAGCGTGTCGAGTGCCGCGTCCCTGGTCGGCCCGCACGCCACCAGCTTGGCCAGGAGGCCGTCATAACGGGTCGTCACCTCGTCGCCCTCGCGGTACCCGGCGTCGGTGCGCAGGCGCTCAGGCAGCCGGAACAGCCGGAGCCGCCCGGCCGTGGGGAGGAAGCCGTTGGCCGGATCTTCGGCGACCAGCCGCGCCTCGATGGCGTGACCGCGAGGCCGCCAGTCGAGCGCCTCGGGCAACCGGGCACCGCCCGCGATCCGCAGCTGCCACGTAACGAGATCCTCGCCGGTGACGAGCTCCGTGACCGGGTGCTCGACCTGGAGGCGGGCGTTCACCTCGAGGAAGTAGACGCGGCCGTCGGCGGCGCGCAGCAGCTCGACGGTCGCCGCCCCCGCGTAGGAGACCGACGAGAGCAGGCTGCAGGCGAGTGCCCCGAGGCGGGCGGCCTCGTCGTCGCCGATGCCGGGTGCGGGCGCCTCCTCGATCACCTTCTGGTGGCGGCGCTGCAGCGAGCAATCGCGGAGACCGAGATGGACGACGGTGCCCGTCCCGTCTCCGAGCGCCTGCACCTCGACGTGGCGGGCGCCCTCCAGGTACGCCTCGAGGTACAGCGTGGCGTCGCCGAACGCCGTCGCGGCCTCCCTGGCGGCCGCGGCCATCGCCTCCGGCAGCTCCTCGTGGGTGCGGACGATCCGCATGCCGCGGCCGCCGCCGCCGGCCGCGGCCTTCACCATGATCGGCAGGGGGATGTCGGCCGGGTCGGTGCCTCCCGGGATCAGCCCGAATCCCGCCGCCACCGCCAGTTCGCGCGCCGCCATCTTGTCACCGAGGCATCGGAGCGCGTCGGGCGACGGGCCGACGAACGTCACCCCGGCCGCGGCGCAGGCCTCGGCCAGCACCGCTCGCTCGCTGAGGAAGCCGTAGCCCGGATGCAGGGCGTCGCAGCGCGCGCTGCGGGCGGCGCCGGCCAGGGCGTCGGGATCGAGGTACGAGCCGACCTCGACCGCCGTGGTGGCCGCCTCGACGGCCTGCGACTGGCGATCGGGGGTCTCGAAGGCGACGACCGAGTCGATCCCGAGGACATCGCACGCCCGCACGATGCGCAGTGCGATCTCGCCGCGATTTGCGATCAGGACGCGCTGCAGGCCTAGTCCCGCCACGGCGGCGAGTCCCGGTCGAGGAACGCCCGGATACCCGCCTGTGCCTCGGGCCCGACGCGGATCGCGGCGATCCGCTCGGCCGTTTGCGCCACCGTCGAGGCCGCGAGCGGCGCCGCCACCTCGTCGAGAAGCCGCTTCGTCGCCGCCAGCGCCTCCGGGCCGCCGGCCAGCAGGTCGCGGATCGTCCGATCGATCCGGGAGTCCAGCTCCGCGGCCGGGCACGCCTCGTGCACCAGACCCAGCCGCATCGCCTCGGCCCCGGACACGGCTCGCCCGGTGAGGAAGAGGGCCCGGGCATGTCCGGGGCCGATGCGCCGCACGACGTAGGGCGAGATGGCGGCCGGGATGATCCCGAGGCGCACCTCCGGGAACCCGATCGGCGCGTCGTCGGTGGCGATCGCGACGTCGGCGGCGCAGACGAGTCCGGCGCCGCCGCCCAGCGCGGCGCCATGGACGCGGGCGATGACGGGTAGCGGGCACTCGGCGATCGCGCCCAGCATTCCGGCCAGCCGCTCCGCATCGGCCCGGTTCTCGGACTCGGACATCTCGAGGCTCGACCGCATCCAGGTCAGGTCGGCCCCCGCGCTGAACGCGGAACCCTCGCCCTCCAGTACCACGACGCGCGCGCCGGGGCGGTCGGGCGCCTGGTGGAACGCCGCCGCCAGGGCGTCGATCAGCCTGGCGTCGAAGGCGTTCCGGCGATCCGGGCGGGTCATCACAACTCGCACCGCCGGCCCGTCCTGATGTATCGCGAGGGGGGTCGTCACCTCGCAGACGATAGCCATTCCCGCGGTGAATCGCCCTTCGCCGTACGGTCTACCCGGGCTCGGAACGGCCACACGTGGCCGTTCCGAGCCCGGCGGGTCGGTGGGTTCAGGCTCAGTGGGTGATCTTCTCGCACCCGGTGACGCGGTCGATGTGGGCGTCGGTCTGGGCGGTGTCGCTGCCCGCGCCGCACGAGACGACGTCCGCGGTGCGGTCCTTCGCCCTGACGCGGTCGTTGCCGGCACCGGCGGTGATGCGGTCCTTCCCCGTGCCACCGGTGATGGCGTCGTCGCCGGCTCCTGCGTCGATGGTGTCGTTGCCGGCGCCGCCGTTGATGGTGTCGTTGCCGAGGCCGCCGGTGATCCTGTCGGCGGCGCCCGAGCCCGTGATGGTGTCGGCGCCGGCGCCCCCGACGAGTACCTCGAACGCCGAGAGCGCGTCGTTCTCGCCCAGCTCGCCGTCGTCGCGGATGCCGTTCATCGCGATCGTGACGCCGATCGTGCGGAGCGCATAGCTGACCTTGTCCGTGCCGGCTCCGGCGTTGACGGTGTCGGACCCGTCGGCGGCGGCGGCGCCCATCAGCACCGTGTCGTTGCCGCCGCCGGTCGTGACGAGGTCGTTGCCGTCGCCCGGCGTCACGGTGTCGTTGGTGTTGCCGGTCACGATCCAGTCACTGCCGGCACCGCCGTCGACGACGTGGCCGCCGCCCGTCACCGGTGCAGTCATCGTGATGATGTCGTCGTTGGCGCCGCCGACGGCGTTCTCGATGCCGAGGATGGTGTCGCCCTCGGTGGCCTGCCCGTCGTTCGCCGCACCGTTATCGGATACGTACACCGACGCCGTCCGGAGCGAGTAGTCGACGGTGTCGAGACCCGAGCCGCCGTTCATCGAGTCGGCGCCGTTGGCGGCGTTGCCGGAGACGAACACGTCATTCCCGGCGCCGCCCGTGGCCGTGTCGTTCCCGGAGCCGCCGTCGATCGTGTCGTTGCCGCCGTTGCCGGCCAGGGTGTCGTCACCGGGGCCTCCGTTGAGGGTGTCCGGTCCTGCGCCACCCGTGAGGACGTCGTCGTTCGATCCGCCGGTGAGGTTCTCGACGTCGGTGCTGATGTTGTCGGCCTCGCCGGACTCGCCGTCGTTCGCCACGCCGTCGTCCGACAGCGTGACGGGGTGGACGCGGGCGGCCGCACTGTAGGTGTCGAGCCCGGGGCCGCCGCTGAACGAGTCGTTGCCGTCGATGGCGGCGCCCGTCACGAAGATGTCGTCGCCGTTGCCGCCGGACACCGTGTCGTTGCCGAGGCCGGGGTCGATGGTGTCGTTGCCGTCGCCGCCGGACACGGTGTCATCGCCGGCCGGGTCGTCGTAGCTGTCGTCGCCGGCTCCGAGGTTGGTGGTGTCGTTGCCGTTCGAACCGTGCACCGTGTCATCGCCCGCTCCGGCGTCGATGGTGCAGACGGTGGCCCCGCTGCAGTCGACCGTGTCGTTCCCGTCTCCCATCGTCAGGGTGTCGGTGCCGGGGCCCGAGATGACGGTCTCGGGGCGGGCGGAGCCGACGAACGTGTCGTTGCCGCTGCCGAGCACGATCGTCTCGACGGTCGGGTCGATGTTGTCCCCCTCGCCGGCGAGCCCGTCGTTGGCGACGCCATCCGTGCTCACGTGCAGGTCGGTGGTCCGGGCCGAGTAGTCCATCGTGTCCGACCCCGCGTCGCCGGTCACGACGTCGGCGCCGTCCGCGGTGGCCAGCGCGTGGATGGTGTCGTTGCCGTCGCCGCCGAAGACGCGGTCGGCCCCGGGGCCGCCGGTGAGGTCGTCCGAGCCGGTGCCGCCGGCGATGACGTCGTTGCCGTCGCCGCCGTCGATGGTGTCGTTCCCGCTGCCACCGTCGATGACGTCGGCAGCCGTGGCCGAGCCCGTGATGTCGTCGTTGCCGCCGTTGCCGATGATGACGCTGCCCGTGGTGCCGGCGCTCGCGTCGAGCGTGTCGCTGCCGTTGCCGCCCGTGATGTTCTCGACGTCGGGCATGATGTTGTCGTTCTCACTGCCGGCGCCGTCGTTGGCCACGCCGTCGAGCGTCACCGATACGCCGGCGTTGCGCACGGCGTAGGAGACGGTGTCGACGCCGTTGCCGCCGTTGAAGACCTCGGTGTGGTTCGTCGCGGTGCCCTCGGTGAGCGTGTCGTTGCCGTCGCCGCCGGAGAACGTGTCGGTGTTGCCGGCGTTGTTGGTCGCGCTGAAGGTGTCGTCGCCGCTGCCGCCGGTGATGGTGTCCGATCCCGCGCCGTCGAGCACGGTCATCGGGACGGGCAGCGCGTTGCCGGTGCCGGCGCCGCCGGCGCCCGACACGACGTCGTTGCCGCCGCTCGGCTCCAGCAGGAACGACTCGACGCTGGTCCAGGTGAGGTCGTCGCCGTCCGCGTCGCCGTTGAAGTTCGCGCCCCCGTCGCCGAACGTCCACGAATCGACGCCGTTGTCGCCATGGACGATGACCGTGTCCTCGCCGGCGCCCATGTTCGCGACGACCTCGAGTTCCGGCGTGCCGGTGTCGGCCCCGGCCCCCGGGGCGAGACCGGCCGGGGTGATCTCGAGGGTGTCGGCGGCCGCGGAGCCGGTGACGACGATGGTGGCGATGGTGGTCGTCGTGGCGGTGTCGCAGGGGTCGCCGTTGAGCAGGAGCGTCGTCCCCGAAACCTCGATCGTGGCCGTGTGGTCGACGATGTCCGCCGTATCCACGTTCATCACGCCAGCCGTGACGGAACACGACGCCTGGGCGGCCGCCGGCAGCGCCAGCATGGCGACGACGACCACGAACAGCTTCCGCATGATTGCTCCCACCTCTTCAGGAATAGGGTCGATCCGCTCTAAAGCTAGGCGCTGAATCGGTCGGCGTGTGAAAACTCACATGCGGAAGACGCCGAAGCGCGTGTCGTGCGGCGGGGCCTGAGCGCAGGCCGCCAGACAGATTCCCAGCACGGTGCGGGTCTCGCGTGGATCGAGCACCCCGTCGTCCCAGAGGCGGGCGGTCGCGAAGTAGGGGCTCCCCTCGCGCTCGTAGGTGGCGCGGATCTCGTCCGGGTCGGTGTCACCGACGCTCGAGAGGACGAGCGCGGCCTGCTCGCCGCCCATCACGGAGATGCGCGCCGTGGGCCAGGTGAAGAGGAGGCGCGGGTCGTACGCGCGCCCGCACATGCCGTAGTTGCCCGCGCCGAACGAGCCGCCGACGATCACCGTCAGCTTGGGCACCGCCGCGCAGGCCACTGCCGTCACGAGCTTCGCGCCGTCGCGCGCGATGCCACCGTGCTCGTAGCTCTTGCCGACCATGAAGCCGGTGATGTTCTGGAGGAAGAGCAGCGGGATGCCGCGCTGGCAGGCGAGCTCGACGAAGTGCGCCCCCTTCCGCGCGCTCTCCGAGAAGAGGATGCCGTTGTTGGCGAGGATCGCGACGGGATGGCCGAGGATGCGCGCGAAGCCGCACACGAGGGTGTCCCCGTGCAGGGGCTTGAACTCGTGCAGGTCGCTCCCGTCGACGATCCGTGCGATCACCTCGCGGATGTCGTAGCCGCGCCGGGGGTCGGGCGGGACGATCCCGAGCAGCTCCTCGGGGTCCTCGGCCGGGTCGGCCGGGTCGGCGACCTCCCACGGCGCCGCCGGGTCGGGCCGGAGCCGCAGCGCGGCGTCGCGCAGGAGCGCGAGGGCATGTTCGTCCGAGACCGCAAGGTGGTCGGCGACGCCGGAGATGCGCGCGTGAACGTCGCCGCCTCCGAGCTCCTCGGCCGTGACCTCCTCGCCCGTGGCGGCCTTCACCAGCGGCGGCCCGCCCAGGAAGATGGTGCCCGTACCCCGCACGATCACCGCCTCGTCGCTCATGGCCGGCACGTAGGCGCCGCCCGCGGTGCACGACCCCATGACGGCGGCGAGTTGCGGGATTCCCGCTGACGACATCTGCGCCTGGTTGTAGAAGATCCGGCCGAAGTGGTCGCGGTCCGGAAACACCTCGGCCTGCAGCGGGAGGAACGCGCCGCCCGAGTCGACCAGGTAGACGCACGGGAGGTGATTCGCGGCCGCGATCTCCTGGGCGCGGAGGTGCTTCTTCACCGTCAGGGGGTAGTAGGTGCCACCCTTGACGGTTGCGTCGTTGGCCACGATCACGCAGGTGCGGCCGCTGATCCGGCCGATCCCCGTGACGATGCCGGCCGAGGGTGTCTCGCCCTCGTACACGCCGTCCGCGGCCAGGGGCGAGAGCTCGAGGAAGGCGCTGCCCGGATCGACGAGCAGATCGATGCGCTCGCGTGCCAGCAGCTTGCCACGCTCGCGGTGACGCGCGACCGCCCGCTCCCCGCCGCCCTGCTGCGCGCCGGCGATGCGCGCGGCGAGTTCGTCGCAGAGCGCCCCGACCGCGGCCCGGTTCTCGCCGAAGGCCTCCGACGCGGCGTCGATGCGAGACACGATCCGGGCCACGCCGGAAGCCTAACGGGAGAGCACCTCGGCGATGCCCTCGCGGAAGGCCGTGGCGCCCCCCTGGGCGGGGTGACGGACGCGCTCGCAGGCGCGCTCGCCGAGCAGCCGCTCCCCGACCCGGCCGACCGCGACCACGAGCCCGGGGCGGACGAGTGCGATGGCAGCGTCGAGGAGCGGCGACCCGGCTGCGATCTCGGCCGCCGTGGGTGTGCGGTTCGACAGCGGCTGACCGGGACGATGGGGATGGGCCGGGACCACGTTCCAGAGCACCACGTCGTGCTCGCAGTCGGCGATGGCACCGTGGACGATGGTCGCCGAGGGTTCAGCCCACCCGTCCGGCCGCCGCGAGGTGGCGGCGAAGGGGCGTCCCCAGGCAGCGAGCGTCCGCTCGGAGGTGAACGCGATGCCGCTGAAGCGTCCGCCGCGGTACCCCATCGCCTCCCCGACCAGCATCACCCGTGCGTTGCGGCGAGCCTCGAGATAGGCGCTCAGGTTGGCCCGCCTGATCGAAGCCGCCGCCGGCATGTCGAGGGCCGGGTTCTCGTCCGCGTCCCGGTAGGGGTTGACGCACCGACCGAACGACGCCGTCGCGAGCTGCTCGACGAGCGCCGCCGCGGCGGTCAGGCGCGCGTCCTCGGCTGACGCACGCGGGCCTGGCGCACGCGGGCGCGGAGCCCGCCCGGGCGACGGGGGCCGGCCGGGCGCCGCCGGTGGCGGCGCACGCCGGCACCGCCATCGTTGTCGCGCTCGAGCTCGGCCCGGTCAGCAGCGTCGAGGGCCTCGGTCGCGCGCATCGACCTGTACATGCCGCGGAAGATCGGCACGATGATCAGCTTCGGCAGCACGAACCCGACCAGCCAACCGACGACGATCTCCTCCCACAGCGCCACGCGCCCATCCTACTGCTCCCGGCCGTCGAATCAAGGGCCGATTTCGAGCGCGGCGCTGCCCAGGCGGCCGAAGTCGGCGACCGCCCGGTCGCCAGGCGCCGCGTGGTAGATGGCCGTCGTCGTGCCCGTGTTGCAGACGAAGCCCTCCCGGAGGCCGCCCGGCACCTCGCCGGCGAGCCAGACGAGGGCCCCGAACGGATCACCGACCTCTGCCCCGGCGCCGCGCCGGACGATATCGCCGTTCACGGTGAGCGTGGTCTGCAGCGAGCGGAGGTCGAGGTCGCGCCAGCGCTCGACCGCCTCCCCGAGCACCAGCGGGCCGTCGGTGCCGTTGTCGGCGATCACCGACCACACATCCTGGGTCGTCCAGTCGCGCAGCCACCCGGCGACCACCTCGATCGCCGGATGCACCGCGCTCACGGCCGCTGCCACCTCGTCGGCCGTGGCGCCCTGCGGCACCGAGCGACCGAGCCGGAACGCGAACTCGACTTCGAGCACCAGTGGCGGCCACTCGGCAGCGCTCAGCCTCGCCGGGCTCGCGAGCACGTTGGCGGCCATGATGCGCGCGCAGTACGGGCGGTCGACGCCCAGCATGCGCTGCACCGCCGGGTTGGTGAGCCCGCAGAACCAGCCGGCCACGGGGTCACCGAGCAATCCGGCGACCCGATCGCGGATCGCGTAGGCCTCGACGAGGTTGCCGGGGCGGGCGCCGGGCGGGAGCGCCTCCAGCGTCTGCCGCGACCGGCGCGCGCCGACCAGAAGGGCCGCCGCCTCCTCGATGCCCTCCCTCGTCAGCGTCACGAGGCGAGCCTGCCGTCGAGCACGGTGCGGCAGGGCCCGGCGAGACGCACCCGGTCGGACTCCAGCGCGACCTCGATGGTCGCGCCGCGGGCGGAGGCCTGCCGCGCGCGGAAGCACGTGCCGACGCACGGGGCCCACCGCTCGATCAGGCCGTCGCGGCGCGTCGCCGACAGCGGCCCCGCGGCGGTGTCGAAGGAGACCCGGCCCGTCGCGAGGCCGCGCTCGAACAGGAGGTGGGCGGTCGCGGCCGTGCCGTGGCCGCAGATCTCCAGCTCGACCGTCGTGGAGAACCACCGGAGATGGTCGCCGTGGAGGAACGCGGTCGCCGCCTGGGCTAGCTCCGCCGCGATCCGCTGCATCCACCCGGTCTCTCCCGGTCCGTCGAGGAGCACCACGCCCGCCGGGTTGCCGCTGAACGGCCGGTCGGCGAAGACGTCGACGATGGCGCAGTTCATCGGAGTGCGGTCGCGAGTGCCGCCACGAACTCGCCGAGCTCGCCGCGCTCGGCCGCATCGATCGCGGCCGAGCCCACGATCACGCCGTCTGCGCCCGCGGCGAGGACCGCGGCGACGTGCGCCGGAGTCGAGATGCCGAAGCCGGCCAGCACCGGCGTCGCACCGGCGGCCGCCTTCGTCCGCGCGATCAGATCGCCGATCCGCTCATCGAGGTGATCGCGAGCGCCGGTCGTCCCCATCGAGGCGACGAGGTAGACGAAGCCGGTGCTCTGCGATGCAGCCAGCCGCATCCGCTCCGTGCTGGAGGTCGGCGCGACCAGGTGGACGAGGTCGATGCCGGCAGCACGGGCCGCGGCGCGGAGCTCGCTCGACTCCTCGGGTGGGACATCCGCGACGATCAGGCCCTCGGCACCGGCAGCCGCGGCCTCGCGGCAGAACCGCTCGATGCCGTGCGCGGCCACGATCGCGCCGTAGGTCATGGGGATGATCGGCACGGTCACGCTCCGGTCGACCTCGGCCATCACCGCCAGGGCCCGCGGTGGCGTCATGCCGGCGTCGAGCGCCCCCTGGCCGGCGCGCTGGATCGTCGGCCCGTCCGCGAGCGGGTCCGAGTACGGGATGCCGACCTCGATCGCGGTCGCGCCCGCGGCGACCGCAACGGCGGCGAGCTCGGCCGTGTCGTCACCGGCCATCAGGTAGATCACCAGCGCGGGCGTCTCGATCTTCACGTCGCCTGCTCCTCGCGCGCCGTGACGGCGTCGATGTCCTTGTCGCCGCGCCCCGAGAGGCCGACCAGCACGATGCCGCCGGGACCGATCTCGCGCGCGAGCCGTTCGGCCTGCGCGAGGGCGTGGGCGGACTCGAGCGCCGGGATGATGCCCTCGAGCCGGCAGAGGCGGTGGAACGACTGGAGCGCCTCGGCGTCGGAGATGCCGACGTACTCGGCCCGTCCGGCGTCCTTGAGGAGCGCGTGCTCGGGGCCCACGCCGGGGTAGTCCAGGCCGGCCGAGATGGAGTGGGTCTCGACGACCTGGCCGTGTTCGTCGGCCAGCACGTACGAGCGCGAGCCGTGCAGCACGGAAACGCGGCCGAGGCCGAGCGAGCGCGCGTGCAGCGCGGCGCCGTCGCCACCGGCCTCGACGCCGACGATGCGAACGTCTGCATCGTCACGGAACGGGTGGAAGAGCCCGATCGCGTTCGATCCACCCCCGACGCACGCCACGATGGCGTCGGGGAGGCGCCCCGTGCGCTCGAGCATCTGCGCGCGTGCCTCGACGCCGATGACCGCCTGGAGCTCGCGGACGAGCAGCGGGTACGGGTGGGGCCCGGCCGCCGATCCGATCATGTAGTGCGTCGTCTCGACGGTGGCGATCCAGTCGCGGATCGCCTCGTTCATGGCGTCCTTCAGGGTCGCCGCACCGGCGGTGACGGGTACGACCTGCGCCCCGAGCATGTGCATCCGGACCACGTTCGGGTGCTGACGGGCGATGTCGGCCGCACCCATGTAGACGACGGCTTCCATGTCGAAGCGGGCGCAGACGGTGGCGGTGGCGACCCCGTGCTGGCCGGCGCCGGTCTCGGCCACGATGCGGCGCTTGCCGAGGCGGCGGGCGATCAGGGCCTGGCCCACGGCGTTGTTGATCTTGTGGGCGCCGGTGTGGTTGAGATCCTCGCGCTTCAGCCAGATCTGGGCGCCGCCGACGTCCGCCGACAGCCGCTCGGCGAGGTACAGCGGCGATGGCCGGCCCACGTAGTCGCGTGCCAGCAGGTCGCGCTCGGCGTGGAACGCCGGGTCGGCGAAAGCCGCGTCGACCGCCGCCTCGAGCTCGTCCAGCGCGGCCATCAGCACCTCCGGGACGAACCGTCCGCCGAACGCGCCGAACCGTCCCTGGGGATCGGGCCGGTGGGTGCCGATCATGCCGCCTCCCTCACTGCCCGCACGAAGCCGCGGATCTTGTCGTGGTCCTTGACGCCCGGCTCCCGTTCGGTGCCCCGGACGCCGTCGACGGCCCAGGGCCGGGCCGTCCGCACGGCGTCGCCGACGTTGCCCGAGTCGAGCGCACCGGCGAGCAGCACCCGCTTCGTCTCGGCCAGCGTCCGGGCCAGCAGCCAGTGCTCGCGTAGCTCCTCGGGCGTGGCCACCGCGTGGAAGTGGCGGTCGAGGAGGATCGTCGAGCCGTACAGGTCGCCGTCCTTGGGCAGCCGGTGGGCCTTGATCGCCCGCTCGCCGAACCGCTCCACCATGGCCGGCGGCTCGCCGCCGTGCAGCTGGACGAAGTCGAGCTCGAGCTTGTCGGCCACCGCCGCCACCGTGTCCGGATCCTCGTCGACGAACACGCCGACCTTCGCGATGCCGGCAGGGACGCGCGCGGCCAGCGGCGCCGCGGCCGCCGGGTCGATGGCGCGAGGCGACCATGCGACGAAGATGAACCCCACCAGATCGGCGCCGGCGGCGATCGCCACCTCGAGATCGTCGAGCCGGTTGAGGCCGCAGATCTTGACGAGCGTCCGGTTCCCGGTCACAACGCGGTCAGCTCCTCCAGGAGGTCCGGCTCGCGCATCAGCGCCGTCCCGACCAGGCACGCGTTGGCGCCGGCTTCGCGGGCGGCGATCGCATCCATGCGGCTCCGGATGCCGGACTCCGCCACGCGGACGTAGCCGGCGGGGACGCCCCGCAGCAGCCGGAGGCCGGCCGCCAGGTCGACCTCCAGGGTCTCCAGGTCGCGGGCGTTGACCCCGATGATCGGGAACCCGTGCGACAGCGCGCGTCGCAGGTCGTCCTCGTCGTGCACCTCGCAGACGATGTCCATCTCGAGATCGTCGGCCTGCTGCTGCAGCTCGACCGCGAGCTGATCCGTCACGAGCGCCATGATCACCAGAATGGCGTCGGCGCCGTGGGTGCGGGCCTCGACCACCTGCCACGGGTCGACGAAGAAGTCCTTGCACAGCAGCGGCACATCGACGCTGCGGCGGATCGCCTCGAGGTCGGCCAGCGTCCCGCCGAAGTCGCGCTCGCTGGTCAGCACCGAGATCGCCGCGGCCCCGCCCGCCTCGTAGGCCTTGGCGATCGCTACCGGGTTCGCGTCGCGCATGATCGCGCCCTCGGAGGGCGACGCGCGCTTCACCTCGGCGATGATCGACAGCCCATCCTGCGCGATCGCGCCGGCGAAGTGCCGGGTCTGCCGGCGCTTCGCGACCTCGCCCGCAGTCCACCGCCCGATGTCCTCGAGGTAGCCCATTACGCCGCGAGCTCCTGACTGCGTCGGGCGAGGTGCTCGAGCGTCCGCTCGGCCGCTCCCTCGTCGATCGCCGCGCCGGCCCGGGCGACGCCCTCCGGCAACGATCCGGCCCGGCCGCACGCGAGCAGGCCGGCGGCGGCGTTCAGCACCACGGCGTCGCGCTTCGGGCCGCGGCCCCCTGCGAACACCGCGCGGATCGTCGCGGCGTTGTCCACGGCGTTGCCACCCCGGAGCTCATCCGGCGCGGAGCGGGCGAAACCGAGTGCCTTCGGCACCACCGTCTCCTTCCTGATCGTCGTGCCCTCGACCGTCGCCATCAGGCTGTTGCCGGCCGGCGACAGCTCGTCGATGCCGCCCGCGCCGTGTACCACGACCGTGCGGGTGGTGCCGAGCTCCGCCGCGACCTGGGCGAAGACGTCGACCAGCTCGGGTCGCGGGACGCCGATCACCTGCGTGGGCACCGCGGCGGGGTTCGTGAGCGGCCCGAGCAGGTTCATCACGGTGCGGATGCCGAGCTCGCGCCGGACCGGGCCGGCGAAACGCATGGCGGGGTGGTGGTTGGGCGCGAACATGAAGCCGAATCCGACCTCGTCGACGAGTGTTGCGACCGCGTCCGGCGGCAGGTCGATGGCAACGCCAAGGGCCTCCAGCACGTCGGCCGAGCCGGCCAGGGACGACAGCGCCCGGTTGCCGTGCTTCGCCACGCCGGCGCCGCAGGCTGCGACCACGATCGCGGCTGCCGTGGAGATGTTGAAGGTGTGCGCGCCGTCGCCGCCGGTGCCGACGACGTCGGTGGTGTCGGTGCGCGTGGGGTGGACCGGCACGACGTGCTCGCGAAGGACCTGGACGCACCCGGCGATCTCCGCCGGTGTCTCGCCCTTGACCCGCAGACCGACGAGGAACCCGGCAACCTCGGACGGATTCGCGTCGCCGCGCATGATGATGCCCATGGCGGCGTGGGCGCCGTCGAAGCCGAGGTCCTCCCGCGCCACGAGGCGCTCCAGATAGCCCTTCATGCCTGCATCTCCAGGAAGTTTCGCAGCAGGCGGGGTCCCTCCGGCGTCAGCACCGACTCGGGGTGGAACTGCACGCCGTGCGTCGGCGCGGCGACGTGGCTGACCGCCATCACCTCGCCGTCGGAGGCGCGGGCCGTGAGCCGAAGGGACGCGGGCAGTGGCTCCAGCGCGGCGAGCGAGTGGTAGCGCCCGGCGGTGAAGGGGTTCGAGAGGCCGGCGAGCAGGGGATCGTCGGCGACGACCTCGACCTGCGCCGTCTTGCCATGCACGAGCCGGGCCGCGCGGTCGACCACGCCGCCTTCCAGCTCGACGAGCAGCTGGTGGCCGAGGCAGACGCCGAGGATCGGGATCCGCCCCCCGAACGTCCGCACCAGCGCCGCCGACACGCCGGTCTCGGCCGGCCGGCCGGGGCCCGGTGAGAGGACGAGGTGGGAGGGGGCGAGCGCCACGGCCTCCGCCACCGAGATCGCGTCGCAGCGGAAGACCTGCACCTCGGCCCCGTGCTCGGCCAGCCCGTGCGCCAGGTTGTAGGTGAACGAGTCGTAGTGGTCGATGAGGAGGACGCCGCTCATCGGCCGTAGACCCCGGTCTCGGCGAGCTCGATGGAGGTGCGCAGGGCGGCGATCTTGTTCAGGCATTCCTCGTGCTCGGAGGCCGGCTGCGAGTCGGCGACCAGTCCCGCTCCCGCCTGCAGCACGGCGACACCGTCGCGCATCACGATCGTGCGCAGCGCGATGCACGTGTCCATGGCCCCGGAGAAGCCGATGTAGCCGATCGCTCCGGCGTAGATGCCCCGCCGCTGCGGCTCGAGTCCCGAGATGATCTGCATGGCGCGCACCTTCGGCGCGCCCGAGACCGTTCCGGCCGGGAACGTCGCCCGCAGGAGCGAGAAGGCATCCTCACCCGCGGCCAGGCGGCCCTCGACGTGCGACACGAGGTGCATCACGTGGGAGTAGCGCTCCACCTCCAGCATCCGGGTCGGTCGCACCGTGCCCGGCGTGCAGACGCGCGAGAGGTCGTTGCGCGCCAGGTCGACGAGCATGAGGTGCTCGGCGCGTTCCTTCTCGTCGTCGGCGAGCTCGTCGGCCAGCGCGTCGTCGGCGCCGACGTCCGCCCCGCGCGGACGCGTACCGGCGATCGGGCGCAGGCCGGCGACGCCGTCCACGGAGAGCGACACGTGGGTCTCCGGCGAGGCTCCGACGATGGCCGGCCCGCCGGTCTCGAGGAAGAACATGTACGGCGAGGGGTTGACGGTGCGCAGGGCCCGGTACACGGCCGACGGCGACCGCGCGGTCTGCCGCAGGTGCCGCTGCGAGAGCACGATCTGGAACGCGTCGCCGGCGGCGATGTGCTCCTTGCAGCGCTCGACGCCGACCAGGTAGTCCGCGCGTGCGGTGACCGCCTGCGATGCCGGAGTGCCGGTGAGGGGCGTGACCGGCAGCGCGGTGTCGGGCAGCGGGCCCTGGAGGCGGGCGGCGATCTCGTCCGCCAGCTCCTCGTGGCCGGGCTGCGCGATCACCTGCACCCGCTGGCGGACGTGGTCGAACGCGACGACGACGGGCACGAGCAGGAATCGCGACGGATCGGCGACGTCGTCGTCGGACGCGGCCGGCAGCTCGACGGTGGGCTCGAAGGCCGTGATGACGTCGTAGCCGAGATGTCCGACCACGCCGCCCGCGAACGGCGGCAGTCCGGACTGGTCGGTGTCGGCGGCGCGTGCGAGGAACTCGCGCAGCGGTGCGAAGACATCTGCTGCCGTGTGGTCGAGCGCGACCGACTGGCATCCCGCCGCCAGGAACGAGTAGCGGCCGACCTGCTGGCCGCGCTCGATCGATTCGAGCAGGAACCCGGGGCCCAGCTCGCGGATGCGCAGGTAGGCGCCGACCGGCGTCTGCAGGTCTGCAGGAAGCTCGCGAACTGATGGTCGACGGAACACGATGACTCCAGAAACGAAAACGGCCTCCACGGGGAGGCCGGACGAGGGACGCGTTGTGCCGCAGGCTAGCGGCGTGCGTCTCGTCCGTCGGTCCACCACCACCAGCCGCACGGGGCGGCGGAGACGGCGGGGCGACGGGTGACGCGGTTCACTGGCATCGAGTGTGCGGGTTGGGTGCCCTTCGTGTCAAGCGGCCACCGGTTCCGCGGTGGTGGCCGGCGCCGGCCGCGGGCTGCGCCAGGGCCTGGGCTCACCTCGCACGACGACGGTACCGCCGGCACGGTCATGCAAGGTCTGGCGCCGCCCTTGCCAGAGCGAGGACAGCCGATCCAGCGGGAAGAGCACCCAGCCGATGACGACCGCCAGCGACACGAAGATGACGCAGCGGATCAACTCGCGCCCGACCGCGCGGCCGAACCCCATGTCGCTCTCGTCCGCGGCGCGGCGCACGACGAACCCGACCGCGCCGAGGCCGATGGTCGTTCCCCTCCAGGTCAGGGCCGTGACGCCGTACACGAGGTCGACCACGGGCAGGCTGATCAGCGCCACCGCGACGAACCAGTTCGGCGGGTCGGCGTCGTTCTTGATGGGGTCGAGCGTCAGCGCGACGATGCCCAGGACCGTGCCCCATGCGGTGACGACGAAGCCGAAGTCGATCAGGAACGCGCCGGTGCGTTCGGAGAAGCTCGCGTACTCGGCGCCGCTGGGGGCGTAGCGTCGCGTGCGGGTGGCCGCGAACAGCCGCAGGTCAGGCGCATCGGCCGCGAGCACGGTGCACCCGGAGGCGACGTCGTGCCACGCCCGCCCCCGGCCCGCACAGGGTGCGACGCCCGCCAGGCCCGCGCCGGCCACCAGGGACGGGAGGTGGATCAGCGCCAGCCGCGCCAGCTCGCGCCTGACGAGCCGGCCACGACCAGCCGGGGCGCCGTCGGGGCCGACGACGGCGAGGTGCCGGGCAGCGGCGCCGGCGGTCGTGCCCGCCAACGCCACCTCGCCCATCATCAGGGCCGACATGGCCGTGACGAATCCGGCCGCACCGGCCAGGAACTGCAGCATCCCGACGCCGGTCGCCGCCGCTGCAGCGCCGGCGGCCGCGGCTGCAGCGAACCCCGCGGGGACGACCGCGACCAGGAGGTCGATGCCGTAGGCCTGGAGACGGCGGGCTGCACGGGCCGGAGGAGGCACGACCGCATGGTAGAGTGGCCATCCGTGCACCGCACCGTCATTCTCGGCGCGGCCCGGACACCGTTCGGCAAGCTGCTCGGGTCGCTGGCGCCGCTCACCGCCGTCGAGCTCGGCACCGTTGCCGCGAAGGGCGCGATCGAGCGCTCCGGTATCGCGGCCTCCGAGGTCGACTACGCCGCCTTCGGAACCGTCGTCCAGGCCGGCCAGGGCCACATCCCGTCGCGGCAGGTGACGCTCGCTTCGGGCATGCGCGAGGATGCGGGCTCGGAGACCGTCAACAAGGTCTGCGCCTCGGGCCTGCGCGCGATCGCGATCGCGGACATGCTCGTCCGGCTCGGCGAGCACGCCACGGTGCTCGCGGGCGGCATGGAGTCCATGACGAACGCGCCGTACCTCGCGCCCGGTGCACGCAAGGGTTTCCGGTTCGGCGACGTCAAGCTCGTCGACGCGATGCTCTTCGACGGCCTCCAGGATCCGTGGCGCGGCGCCCAGATGCACGAGCAGGCGACGGCCGTCGCCACTCAGCTCGGCATCGAGCGCAGCGCCATGGACGCATGGTCCGCCCGCTCGCACGAGCGGGCGGTCGCCGCCATCGACGCAGGCCGCCTTGGCGAGGAGATCGTGCCCGTGGTCATCGCCGGCCGGAAGGGCGATACCGTCGTCGATACCGACGAGGGGCCTCGCCGGGAGACGTCGCTCGCGGCCCTGGAAGCGCTGCCGGCGCTTTCGCCGGGGGGCAGCCACACGGCCGGCAACTCGCCCGGGATCAACGACGGGGCCGGAGCGGTCGTCGTCGCCTCCGAAGAGGAGGCAGCCCGCCGCGGCCTCCAGCCGCTGGCCGTGATCCGGAGCGTCGCCTACACCGCCGACCGCTCCGACCGGCTCGCACTGGTTCCGGCGCTCGCGGCGCGGATGGCCATCGAGAAGGCCGGCCTCGCGCTCGCCGACATCCACCGCTTCGAGATCAACGAGGCCTTCGCCTCGGTGGCGCTGCACGGCACCCGGACGCTCGAGGTGCCGGAGGACCGCGTCAACGTCAACGGGGGCGCGGTGGCCCTCGGCCACCCGATCGGCGCCAGCGGCGCGCGCCTGATCGTGACGCTGATCTACGAGCTCCGGCGCCTGGGCGGCGGCTTCGGCTGCGCCGCCATCTGCTCCGGCGGCGGGCAGGGCGACGCCATGGTGATCGAGGTCCCGAGCTAGCTCGAGCCCACCACGGCGCCCGGGCGAGCGATCACTGCGACGCCCGTCGCTCGAGGTAGGCCCGTTCCGCCGGGTTGTCCGTCAGCCCGGCCGCTCGCAGGTAGGCGGCCCGCGCTTCCTCGGCCCGTCCGAGGCGGCGCAAGGCGTCGGCGATCGCCGCGTGCAGCGGTGCGAACCTGTCCAGGCGGCCATCGGCGGCGAGCTCCTCGAGCAGTGGCAGTGCGACGTCCGGACCGTCTGCCATGCCGATCGCCACGGCCCGGTTGAGCTCGACCACCGGCGACGCCGCGGCCTGCAGGAGCACGTCGTACAGCGCCACGATCTGCGGCCAGTCGGTCTCCTGGAAGGACAGCGCGCCGGTGTGGAGCCCGGCAATGGCGGCCTCCACGGCGTACCGTCGGCCACCCGCGGCCAGGGCCTCGCGCACGAGCCGTTCGCCCTCGGCTCTGAGTACCGGGTCGTAGAGGTCGCGGTCGTGCCACTCGAGCGCGATCAGGTTGCCGTCGACGTCGTGCCGGGCGGCCGTGCGCGCGTCGGTCAGCAGCAGGAGTGCCAGCAAGCCGCGAGCCTCGGCCTCGTCGGGCATCAGGGCCACGAGCAGGCGGGCCAGGCGGATCGCCTCGTCGCAGAGGTCGCGTCGCACGGCGGCCTCCGCGCCGGTCGCGGTGTGCCCCTCGGTGTACAGCAGGTAGATGGCCTGGAGCACGGTCGGCAGACGGTCGGGCAGCTCGTGGTCGGGCGGCACCTCGAGCGCGATGCCGGCCTCCCGGATGCGCCGCTTCCCCCGCACCAGCCGCTGGGCCGCCGTCGCCTCCGGCAGCACGAGGCTGCGAGCGATCTCCGGCACGGTGAGACCGCACACCAGCCGGAGGGTCAGCGGCAACCGCACGTCGGCCGGGATGTCCGGGTGACAGCACGTGAAGAGCACGCGGAGGCGTTCGTCGTGGATGACGGAGTCGGATGCCACCTTGGGTTCCGGGCGGGTGAGGGCGGTCAGGTGCAGGGCGTCGCGCTCGCGCTCGGCGCCGAGCCTGCGCCGCCGGAGGATGTCGACTGCGCGGTTCCCGGCCGTGCGGATGATCCATCCGCCTGGGTCGGGCGGAATGCCGTCCGCCCGCCACCGGTCGAGCGCGGTGGTGAAGGCGTCCTGGACGGCCTCCTCCGCGAGCTCGAGGTCGCCGAACCGGCGGCCGAGCGCGCCGACCGCCCGACCGAACCATTCCCGGTAGAGGCGATCGACGTCGTTCGGCACACCGGTAGCGTGCTACATCGCCGCGATCGGGCGGACCTCGATCGTGCCGAAGCGGGCGCTCGGGATCCGTGCCGCGGCCGCTGCGGCCTGCTCGGCGGTGTCGCACTCGACGAGGTAGTAGCCGCCGAGCTGCTCGCGCGTCTCGGCGTACGGGCCGTCCGACACCTCGGTCGAGCCGCTGCGGACGCGCACGAGCTTCGCGTCCCGGCCGAGCGGGTTGCCGTCGCGCAGGATGCCCTCGGTCTGGATGGCGGTGGTGTAGGTGCCGTACTCGGCCATCATCGCGTCGCGGGCGTCGTCGCTGAGTGCGGCCCACTGGGAGGGGTCGTCGTGGATCAGGAGCAGGTACTGCATCGGTGCCTCCTCGGGCGTTGTTCATACCAAGGACGAACGCCGGCGACCGGAATCGACAGCGCGGGTGGAATACTGCCCGCGTGGTCAACCTCACGCGCATCTACACCCGCGGCGGCGACGACGGCGACACGAGCCTCGGCGATGGCCGCAGGGTGTCGAAGGCTTCGTTGCGGATCGCCGCCTACGGCACCGTCGACGAGCTGAACGCAATCCTGGGCGTGGTGCGGACGCTGCCGGCCCCCGACGGCTGGGACGCCTGGCTCGGCCGTATCCAGAACGAGCTGTTCGACCTCGGTGCCGACCTGTCGGTGCCGGAGGAGGAACGGCCCGACCGGTCGAGCGCCCGCGAGCGCACCCGGCTGCGCGTCGAGCCCGAGCAGGTGGCCTGGCTCGAGGCCCGCTGCGACGAGGTCAACGCTTCGCTGGCGCCGCTGACCAGCTTCATCCTGCCCGGGGGGTCGGCGCTGGCGGCGCAGCTCCACGTCGCCCGCACCGTCTGCCGCAGGGCCGAGCGAGCGATCGTCGCGCTGGCGGCTGCCGAGCCGGTCAACGCCGCCGCGCTGGCGTACGTGAACCGGCTGTCCGACCTGCTCTTCATCCTGTCGCGGGCCGCCAATCCGGCCGGCTCCGAGCCCCTCTGGGTGCCTGGCGGATCGCGCGGCGGTTAACACCAAGGACGCGGAATGGCTACCACTTTGCAACTTGTCTTGTGCCGCCCAACCTCCTATATTCAAGCCAAGTCGCGAGCAGCTTGTAACACACTTCGTTACGCCGCTCCGGCAACATAAGAGACCACGTGTCTCCCTCCATACTCCTTCCCGCGACGAGCCCGGCCCCAAGGCCGGGTTCGTTGTCTTCCGGGGTATGGCGGTGCGGCCGCTACCCGCGGAGCGAGGGGACGTCCGCGAGCCTGGCGAAGAAGGCATCGCTGCCGAGCTCCTCGCCGAGGCCGTAGCGCTCGAGCTCGGCTCGGACGTCGTCGGCGACCTCCGCGAAGACGATCTTCACACCGCGCTCCCTGGCTTGCCCGCACACCGCGCGGAGCGTCTCGGCGCCTCCGGGATCGCGAGCGCCGCGAGCGTCACGCCGGCCAGCAGGTCGGTGGGCGCTCGCTTCGAGTCGATCGGCAGCAGGCCCTCGAACAGCGGAAGCCGCGAGCCCGTGACCTTGGACTCGATGCCGGACAGGAGGACTCCGCGGCGGCCTTTCATCCGCCGAGACTCTAGTGCACGGCGAAACTCGACGCGACCTGGTCGCAAGCGGGCTTGATGGCCGCCGCCTGTGCCGGCTTCCACGTGCATTTCACGTAGTACTCGGTCTTGCCCTTGAACGCGATCAGGATGCGACTGGTGGTCTCGTCCGGGCCCGCGACGTCGTAGGTGTAGGCCGGCAACTCGCCGAGCTTTCCCCTGCCGCTTCCGGACACCGTCGCCCCGTCGGCTCGCGCGATCGTGCGCACGAGCAGGTCGACGGAGCTCTGGAGGGTGGCCGGGTCGTAGGTCTCGGCCGCCTTCCGGATGGCGTACTGGGAGACGATCACGACGTTCGTCGGGTTGACGCCGACGTTCGTGCTGAAGGACGGCGGGCGGCCCTGGACCTCGCGCTTGGCGCCGACGAAGTCGCGGCCGAGGGCCGACGGGTACGAGAACGTGAACGAGGCGCCCGGATCGGAGAAGGTGGTGGTGGCTGACGATCCGCCGCAGGCGGCGAGCACCGCTCCGAGCACGATCAGGGCTGTTGCTGCGAGGCGCATCGGCCGGAGAATATCGGCCGGCCAGTATGCTTCCGGCCGATGGAAGGACGGATCCGTGTTGTTATCGCGAAGCCGGGCCTCGACGGCCACGACCGCGGTGCGAAGGTGATCGCCCGCGCACTGCGCGATGCGGGCATGGAGGTCATCTACACCGGTCTGCATCAGACGCCGGAGCAGATCATCGAGACGGCCGTCCAGGAAGACGCCGACGCGGTGGGCATCTCGATCCTGTCGGGCGCCCACATGACGCTCGTGCCGCGGATCCTCGAGGGGTTGCGGGAGGCGGACATGGCCGACGTGCTCGTGGTGGTCGGCGGCACGATCCCGGCCGAGGACGCCGACGCGCTCCGCGACCAGGGCGTCGCGGCGATCTTCACACCCGGAACGCCGACCAGCTCGATCGTCGACTACCTGCGCGAGCACGTCGCCTGATGTCGATCGACGTCTCCCGCGACGGCAGGGTCGCCCTGCTGACGGTCAACCGCCCGGAAGTGCTGAACGCCCTCTCGACCGAGATCCTCGAAGAGCTGTCGTCGGAGCTCGCCCTCCTGGGGCGGGACGCCACCGTCGGTGCGGTCGTGCTCACGGGAGCGGGCGACCGCGCGTTCATCGCCGGAGCGGACATCGCGGAGCTCGCGGTGAAGACGCCGCTCGAGGCCCGCGCCTACGGCGAGCTCGGACAGGAGATCGCCCACCGGCTCGAAACGATGCGCAAGCCGACCATCGCCGCCGTCAACGGCTACGCGCTCGGCGGAGGCTGCGAGATGGCGCTCGCATGCGACGTGCGCCTCTGCTCCGAGCGGGCCGCCTTCGGTCAGCCGGAGATCAACCTCGGCATCATGCCCGGGTGGGGCGGGACCCAGCGACTCGCGCGTACCACGTCGCTCGGGTTCGCCAAGGAGATCATCATGACCGGCCGCATGGTGAAGGCCGACGAGGCCTTCGAGCGCGGACTGGTGCAGGCCGTCTACCCGCAGTCGGAGCTGCTCGGGAAGGCCATGGAGATGGCGACGCTGATGGCCTCGAAGAGCCCGGTGGCGATGGCCTATGCCAAGGAGGCGACCAACCGGGCGCTCCACGGCGACCTTGGCGCGAACTTCGTGCACGAGGCCGATCTGTTCGCGATCCTCTTCTCGACGGAGGACGCCAAGGAGGGGCTCAACGCCTTCAACGAGAAGCGGCCGCCGAACTTCATCGGCCGCTGAATCGCGATGTCGACGACCGACCGCGCGCTCCTGCGCGACGGGCTCTCGATCGGGGTCGCCGTGGGCGTGGTCGGCCTCTCGTTCGGCGTGCTGGCGCGAGCGGCCGGGGTCTCGGCGGTGATGACCTGCGGGATGTCGCTCCTGATCTTCGGCGGCGGGGCGCAGTTCCTCCTGCTCGCGGTCGTGCAGACGGGCAGCGACCTGACCGCGGGCGTTCTGGCCGCCCTCCTCCTGAACGCCCGGCACATCCCCTTCGGGCTGGCGCTGGCACCCCTCCTGCGCGGCAGCCTCGCCCGTCGTCTCCTGTCCGGCTATCTCATCGTCGACGAGTCGACGGCCTTCGCCCTCGCCCAGCCCGATCCGCGACTCGCCAGGCGCGCCTTCTACACCGTGGGGATCGGCCTGTGGGCGTGCTGGCAGGTCGGCACCATCATCGGAGCGCTGGCCGGCAGCGCGATCGCCGACCCCACGCGGCTGGGCCTCGATGCCGCGTTCCCCGCGGGGCTCCTCGCCGTGCTGTGGCCGCAGCTGCGTGAGCGCGACACTCTCGCCACGGCTGTCGCGGGTGGCGCCATCGCCCTGCTCGCCAGCCCGGTACTGCCGGCCGGCGGTCCCATCCTCCTGGCCGGTGCGGGCGTCCTGGTCGGCCTCGCCGTCGGTCGGCGCGCGTGACCTGGTGGGCCATCATCGCCGTGGGGCTCGGGACACTCGCGATGCGGGCCGCCGGGCCGGTCCTCGTCGGCCACATCCGCCTGCGCGAGGACGTCCAGCGCATCCTGGTGCTGGCCGCCGTGGCTCTGCTCGGTGCGCTGATCGCGATCTCCACGTTCGTGAAGGACGGCCATCTGCAGGTCGATGCGCGGGCGGCCGGCGTCGGCGTGGCGGCGCTGCTGCTCTGGCGGCGGGCGCCATTTCCCGTGGTCGTGATCGCAGCCGCCGTCACCGCGGCCCTGATCAGGGCGTTGCCCTGACGCTACGCCGCCCGCCGCGCGTGCGCCAGGACGGCGTCGATCGCCTCGGCGGACTGCGCGGCGATCGGGCCCGCACTGGCGAGTCGCAGGCTCCAGATGTCCCACGCCGTCGAGGCGTCACCCCGCAGCGCGTGCTCGCCGGCCTCGCCGACGGCGTGGAGCGCGGCTGCGACGGGGGCGATCTCGCGGGCCAGCTTGCGGTCGTCGAGCCGCGCGACCGCGT
Organism: uncultured Actinomycetes bacterium; assembly: GCA_963779685.1. Lineage (GTDB taxonomy): Bacteria > Actinomycetota > Thermoleophilia > Gaiellales > F1-60-MAGs149 > CAVZZG01. The sequence continues at coordinate 1,325,792 of CAVZZG010000003.1, read as the reverse complement.
CTCCGGCCCCCGACCACCTCGCCAGCAGCGACTGCAGGCCGGTGGCATCGCCCGATGAGCTGAGGATCCGCTGTGCCTCGCCCAGCGTCGATGGCACGCCACCGCCGCCGATCGCGCCGAGCACGTCCGCGATGCCCGCTGCCAGCAGCTCTCCGAACCGCTCGCGGAGGATGGCAGCCGCATTGCCGCGGATGGTGGCCTCGACCCAGATCGCGGCGAGGTGGGGGAGTGCCGGCGGGTGCAGGATCCTCGCGTCGGCGTCGCGGTCGGCGAGCAGCCCGCCGAAGCCGAGCCGGCGAGCACGGTCGCGCGCGATCACCGTCGCCGGCAGCACCAGCAGCAGCGGTTCGACCCCGTGCCGGCGGCAGCGCGCGGCCGCCGCGCTCAGATCGCGCTCGTCCCAGTCCGTGTCAGGCGGTGGCGCGGGAACCGCGAAGGCATCGAGGAACCCGGCGCTCAGCGCCAGGAACCGCCGACGCGCGAGCCGCCCGAATGGCGTCCCGACGAAGGGGTCGACGACAACGACCGGCTTGTGGCGCATCGGCATCTCTCGCGTCACGGCAGACGGGCACGGGGGGCACGGTCGAATCGTGCGCACGAGCTGCCCGCCGCGCCTCCCCTGGAGGGGGGAAAGCACCGCACCTCTGCGGATCACGCCCGGATCGGTGCACCGGAGGCGGGAGTCAGGCTTGCTCGTCCACCTCGGGCCGCAGGGCCTGGAGGCGGTCTTCGGCGGCCGTGAGGAGGGCGGCGCAATGGCGGTGGAGGGCCTCGCCGCGTTCCCACAGGGCGAGGGCCTCCTCGAGGGTCGTGCCGCCGTCCTCGAGCCGGGCGACGATGGCGTCGAGTTCCGCGCGGGCCTGCTCGAAGGCCATGGCGGCGATGTCGTCGGTCATGGGTGCACCTCCTCGACGCGAGTGCTGAGACGGCCGCGGGCGAGGCGGACCTCCACGGGGTCGCCGGCGGCGACGTCGTCCGCGTTGCGGAGGATCGCGCCGGTGGCCGCCAGGGCGATGGCGTAGCCGCGCTCGAGCGTCGCGCCCGGGCCGAGCGCGCGCAGCCGGCCGGCCGTCGCGGCCAGCGTTGCGACGTCTCGCTCGAGACGGCGGTCCTGCGCGCCCGACAGCCGGTCGCGAACGGCGCGCAACCCGTCCGTGCGCCATTCCAGAAACCCCCTGGGCCGCAGGAGCACCGGCCGGGCGGCCACCGCGGTCAGCGAGGCGCGCTCGCGCGCGACGAGCGCCTCGAGCGCCCGGCGTGCCCGGGAGACGGCGGCGGCGCTCTCCGCCAGCAGCTGCTCGGCGTCCGGGACGACCAGACGCCCGGCGTGCGTGGGCGTGGAGGCCCGCACGTCGGCCACCAGGTCGGAGAGCGGGGTGTCCTGCTCGTGACCGATCGCCGAGACCACGGGCGTCCCCGTCGCGGCGATCGCCCGGCAGAGCTCCTCGCTGGAGAACCCGGCGAGATCCTCGAGCGACCCGCCGCCCCGCGCCAGCACGATCACGTCCACCTCCGGGTCGGCGTCGAGCTCCCGCAGCGCCGACATCACCTCTCCCGGCGCCGCGGCGCCCTGCACCGCACATTCCACGATGCGGAACCGCACCGGCGGGAAGCGCCGGCGCGCGGTCTCGATCACGTCCGAGCGGGCCGCCGCGTCGCGCCCGCAGACCAGGCCGACGACGCGCGGGAACCGCGGTAGGGGCCGCTTTCGCTCGGCCGCGAACAACCCCTCGGCACCGAGCTTGCGCCGCAGCTCCTCGAGCCGCACGAGCAGGTTGCCGGTGCCCGACGGCTCGGCCCGCAGCGCACGCAACGAGAGCTCGCCGGTCTTCTCGCGCAGCTGCGGCTGGACGAGCACGAGCACCCGCTGGCCGTCCACCAGGGGCACCGGCATCCGGTCGTAGACCGTCCGGAACATCTGCACCTTCGCCGAGGCGGTGCCGTCGAGGTCGTTGAGGGTCCAGAAGACGATCCCCCAGGCCTCCTGTCGTCGCAACTCCGCCACCTCGCCCTCGACCCACACCGTGCCGAGCTCCGCGATGCGGCGCGCGATGCCCTTGTTGACCGCGGTCACCGAGTAGACGCGGCGCTCCGCAGAGGAACCCGCATCCGCTGCGGCCCCCACGTCTAGACGAGGATCGCGGCTGCCAACTCGGGCGCGCAGCCCTGCTGGAGCAGGCGCTCGGCGAAGCGGAGATCGGCATCCGACAGCGCGATCTGCTCGGCGAACTCGGACGGGTAGCCCGCACGCTCGAGCTGCTCGCGGCGCCACGCGAGGACTTCCACCGCAATGTCGGGCCGGGTGCGCTGCTTCGTCGGGGTCACCTACGCAATGTAGCCGACGGCGCGGGTGCCCTCGACGGTCGGCTACGCTCGCCGCGCATGGACGAGGCCCGTATCGCGAGCGTCGCGGAGGTTGCGGCCGCGGTCGGTGGCCGTACGCCGGTGGCGGTCGTGCCGGCGTTGTCGGCAGGCGGGGTGGAGCTCTTCGCGTGCGCCTACACCGAGCCGTACGCGTGGGTGATGCTCGCGGGTGCCGGGGAGGTGGTGCGCGACGCTGCGGTCGTGCGCGAGACGGCCGAGCTGATCGCGATGTGCGAGACGGCCGAGGAGGCGTCCGCTGCGCTGGCCGCGCCGGCCGCCGATGCGGCGCTGGAGAGGGTCCTGGCCTTGGCCGATGCAGCCGCCGAGGAGCGCACCGCCCTCGCCTGCCGGGCGATGCGCGAGGCGATTGCGCCGCTGACCGGGGATCCCGCCGGCATCCGTGTCGCCCGCGCCACCTACCTGGACGAGATCGCCGTGGCGGCAGGGCTCGTCGGCGACCGCTTCGACTTTCTCAAGGAGACCGCCTACGAGCTGTCGGCGCGCCTCACGGGGCGGCCCGGAGAGCCGGGCGAGGAGCTTGCCGAGGCCGCCTGGGCCGCCGTCCGCCTGCTGGCGCGAGACGGCGCGCCCGACCGGTTCCGCGAGGCGGTCGAGGGCGGCATGGCCGCCGCCTCGGCCTTCGCCGAAGACCTGCTGGAGCACTACGTGGAGGACCTCTCATGACCGAGCAGCGATTCGATGGCCGGGTGGCCGCCATTACGGGCGGGGGTGGCGGGATGGGCCGCGCGTTCGCCCTCGACCTGGCCTCCCGCGGGGCGAAGGTCGCGATCTGCGGCCGCCGCCCGGAGCCCATCGCCGAGACCGTGGCGATGATCGAGGCCGCCGGCGGCGAGGCCGTCGCCATCGCCTGCGACGTCCGCGACCCCGTGCAGGTCGACGCGTTCTTCGACGGCGCGTGCGAACGGTTCGGGGCGCCCGACCTGCTCGTCTGCAACGCCGCCGGGAACTTCATCTGCCCCGTCATCGACATGTCGCCCAACGGCTGGAATGCCGTGATCAGCATCGTCCTCAACGGCACGTTCCTGTGCTCGCGCGCGTTCGGCCTCCGCTACCGCGAGGCGGGCCACACCACGGGGTCGATCCTGTCCGTGATCGCGACCTATGCGTGGACGGGGAACGCCGGCACGGCCCACAGCGCCGCCGCCAAGGCGGGCGTCCAGAACCTCATGATGACGCTCGCCGTCGAGTGGGCCCCGCTCGGCATCCGCTGCAACTCGATCGCACCCGGCCCGATCGAGACGCCGGGCGCCACCGCCCACCTGTTCCCGACGGACGAGATCCGCGAGGCGATCACGTCGCAGATTCCGGCGGGCCGGTTCGGCAGCCTCGACGACGTCGTGCACGCAGCCCGCTTCCTGCTGTCCGACCAGGCCGGCTACATCACCGGCTCGACGCTCACCCTCGACGGCGGCGGCTGGCTGCCGAAGGGCATGTTCGCGATCGGCGGAGACTAGCCTTGGGGCAGGCGGAGCGGTTCAACGCCATCCTCGACCGGCTCGCCCGCGACGGGTCGGTGGGGGCGGCGGCGATGGCGCTCGAGCTCGGCGTGTCGGTGCCGACGGTCCGGCGCGACCTGCAGCGACTCGAGGAGCAGCACCTTCTCACGCGCACCCACGGCGGCGCGGTCGCGCACGACGTCAGCTACGAGTTGCCGCTCCGCTACCGGTCGGCCCGGCACCACGAACAGAAGAGCCGCATCGCCGCCGCCGCCGCGGCGCTGCTCGGGGACGCACGCAGCATCGGCCTCACCGGCGGCACGACGACCACCGAGGTCGCGCGGGCCCTGAGCGATCGCCACGGTCTCACGATCGTCACCAACGCCCTCAACATCGCCTCCGACCTCGCCGTCCGGCCGAACATCAAGCTCGTCGTCACGGGCGGGGTCGCGCGGGCGGAGTCGTTCGAGCTCGTCGGATCGCTCGCCGAGGCGACGCTGGCCGGCCTCCACCTCGATGCGGCCGTGATCGGGGCCGACGGCGTCGACCTGGCCGCGGGTCTGACCACCCACCACGAGGTCGAGGCGCACACCAACCGTGCCCTCATCGCCAGCGCGCGGCGGACGCTGGCCGTGGCCGATGCCTCGAAGATCGGCCGCACGGCGTTCGCGTCGATCTGCCCGCTCGCGATGGTGGACGTGCTGATCACCGACGCCACGGCCTCACCCGAGGCGGTCGCCGCACTCCGCGACGCGGGACTCGAGGTCGTGCTGGCGTGAGCGCCCTGTGCGTCTCCCCGAGTCCCGCCCTCGACCGCGTGGCCTTCGCGCCCGGCGCGTCCGCCGGCGGCACCGTCCGGGCCGCGATGTACCACGACACGCCCGGCGGCAAGGCGATCCACGCCGCGCTGGTGGCGCTTGCACTCGGCGCACCCGTCGCCGTCGTCGCCGCGCTGGGCGGCCGTCGTGGCGAACTGGTCGCCGACCTGGCCACGCGCGCCGGCCTCGCACTCGTCCCGGTCGGCATCGCCGCGGAGACCCGCGGCGCCTACATCCTGGTCGACGAGCACGGTGACGTCGTCGAGGTGCTCGAGCCGCCGCCGGTGGTGACCGGCGAGGAGGTCGCGGCGCTGATCGGCGCGGTCCAGGCGAGCGTCGCCGGCGTGGAGGTGGTCGTGACGTCGGGCAGCCTTCCCGCCGGCGCGCCCGTCGACCTGCATGCCCGGATCGTGGCTGCGGCGCACGCCGCGGGTGCCTTCGTGATCGTGGATGCACACGGCGAGGCGCTCGCCGCCGCTCTCGCCGCCGCTCCCGACCTCGTCAAGGCCAACCGGGCGGAGGCCGTCGCGCTGGTCGGCGAGGCGGAGCCCGCGGTGCTCGCCGGCCGGCTCCGCGCCGCCGGCGCTATCGCGGCGCTCGTGACCCTCGGCTCCGACGGCGCGCTGCTCGCCACGGACAGCGGCTCCTGGCACGTCCGGGCGCCGGCGCCGGAGCGCGTGGTCAGCGCGGTCGGCTGCGGCGACGCGGTGGCGGGCGGCATCGCGGCCGGCCTCGTCGGCGGCGGGGAACTGCCCGACGCCGTCGCGCTGGGCGTGGCGGCGGCCACCGCGCGGCTCGCGCACCTCGATCCCGGCCACGTGGTCGCCGCGGCCGTCACGGCTCTCGCCCCGCAGGTCGCCATCACCCCCGTCGAAGCCTGGAGGCAGGATGTCCGACGCTGACCACGGCGGGCCCGGCACGATCCGCGGCCTGCGCTCGCTCACCACGGCCGACGGCACGGTCGCGGCGGTGGCCGTCGATCAGCGACAGGCGCTGATCAAGATGCTGACGGCGGCCGGGGCGGCGGCCGGTCCCCCGGCCCTGCGCGCCTTCAAGGTGGCGGTCGCTCGCGCGCTCGGCGATATCGCGCCCGCCCTGCTGGTCGATCCGCAGTACGGCCTGCCCGCGGTAGCCGCCGATCTGCACGTGCCCGTCCGGCTGCCACTGATGGTCGCGATCGAGGAGTCGGGGACGTTGCCGTATCGCGGCGGCCGGCGCTCGATCGCCCTGCCCGGGTTCTCGGCCGGCGCCGCCCGGGCCGCGGGGGCGTGCGCCGCCAAGCTCCTGGTCTACCTGCGCGCCGATCACCCGGCCACCCTCGAGCACGGCCTCGCGCTCGCCCGGGCCGTGCGGCGCGACTGCCGGGCGGCCGACCTGCCGTTCGTGCTCGAACTCGTGCCCTACCCGCTGGACGACGAGGACGACGCCGCCTACGGTGCAGCCTTCGGCCGGCACGTGCTCGCCGCCGCCGAGGTCGGGGCGACCCTGAAGCCCGACCTGCTCAAGCTGCCGTGGCCGGGCCCGCTGGGCGCCGAGGAGGAGACGCCGGGCGCGCTGGCGGCCCTGGGTGCGCTGCCGGCGCCATGGGCCCTGCTCTCGGCAGGCGCGCCGTTCGAGACGTTCGAGCGGCGCGTCGTGCGGGCCCTCGAGGAGGGCGGCGCGGTCGGGTTCATCGCCGGACGGGCCCTGTGGAGCGACGCGGTCGGCGTCGCCGACGTGGACGGCGCCCTGCGGGCGGGCGCCCGGGTCCGGCTCGAGCGACTGCTGGCGGCCATCGCCGGTCGCGGCCGCAGTCTCTCCGTGCCGCCACCTCCGGACGATCCAGCGTGGTTCGGTCGTTGACCGCACTCGACCTGCTGGTCGTCGGCGAGTGCAACCCCGACCTCATCCTGTCCGGCGGCGACCTCGTGCCGGCGTTCGGCCAGGTCGAGAAGATCGTCGGCGACGCACGCCTGCAGATCGGCTCGTCGGCGGCGATCATGGCCTGCGGGGCGGCCCGGCTCGGCCTCAGGACGGCGCTGCTCGCGGTGGTCGGCGACGATCCCCTCGGGCGGTTCATGCGCGCCGAACTCGACGCCCGCGGCGTCGAGACGCGGCACCTCGTGGTCTCGGACTCGCTCGCCACCGGCGTCACGGTGATCCTCGACCGCGGCACGGACCGCGCGATCCTGACGGCGCCGGGAGCGATCGCCGCGCTCGGTGAGGAGCACCTCGACGCGGGTCTGATCGCCTCGGCGCGCCATGTCCACGTCGCCAGCTACTACCTGCAGCCGCGGCTGATGCCGGCGGTGCCGGGCCTGTTCGCGACGGCTCACGCGGCGGGCGCGACCACCTCGCTCGATACCAACTGGGACCCGTCCGAGCGGTTCGACGGCGGCATCCGCGCCTCGCTCGCGGCCTGCGACCTGTTCCTCCCCAACGACGCCGAGGCGCGCCGGATCGCGGACCGGCCGGAGGTCGGCGAGGCCGCGGCCCTGCTGGCCGGCATGGCCGGCACCGTGGCCGTGAAGCTGGGCGCGGACGGAGCCCTGCTCCGGTGCGGGGCCGCCGAGCTGCGGGCCTGGCCGGCCGGCCCCGTGAGCGTGCGGGACGCCGTCGGCGCCGGCGACTCCTTCGACGCCGGCCTCATCGCAGGCCGGTTGCTGGGCTTCGACGATGCCGCCGCGCTGGCGCTCGGCGTGGCCTGCGGCTCGCTGTCGACCGGGGCGGCCGGTGGAACCGGGGCTCAGCCGACGCTGGCCGAGGCGCTCGCCTTCAGCGTGTCGGGAAGCGCCTCGTCGTAGGCGGCCAGCAACTCGGCCACGAGCGCGTCGATCTGATCGAGCGTGAGGCTGGCGGCGGTGTTGGGATCGAGCATTGCGGCGTGCCGCACGTGGTCGCGGCGGCCGTCCAGCACCGCTCGCACGGTCAGCTCGCACACGTTGATGAACGTGCGGTTGAGCGCGGCCAGCTGTGGCAGGAGCGCGCCGACGTGGACGGGCCGCACTCCGGCCCGGTCGACCAGGCACGGCCCCTCCACGCAGGCACCGTGCGGCAGGTTCGAGATCTGGCCGTCGTTGCGCATGTTGCCGTAGATCACGCGCGGCTCGCCCGTCGTCATGGCGTGGATGATCAGCGAGGCGTACTCGCTGCTGCGCTCGACCTCGAGCGCCTCGCCGGAGTCGAGGGCCCTGGCGATCAGCGCGAGCTCGTCCAGGTTCTCGAGCGACCGGCGGACGTACTCGCCCGGCGGGATCCGGAACCGATCGATCTCGGCGTCGTGACGCATGAACCACGGCGTGTACTCCGCCGAGTGCTCGCTCGACTCGGTCGGGAAGTAGCCGAGCCGCCGGTACATGTCGACCCGCACGCGACGGGCGAGCTCCGGATCGGCCGCGATGGCGGCGTCGAGACGCGGGTAGAGGTCCTCGCCGTCGCGCTCGAGACGAAGGATGAACGCCTGGTGATTGATGCCGGCGCCCACGAAGGTGACGTCGTCCAGCGGCACGCCGACGAGGCCGGCGAGCGTCTCGGTGGTGTTCTGGACCGAATGGCACAGCCCGACGACCTTGCTCGTCGGCGTGCCCTCGTACACGAGCCAGACGAGCATCGCCATCGGGTTCGTGTAGTTCAGGAACCAGGCGTCAGGGCAGACATCGGCCATGTCGCGGCCGATGCCGAGCATGACCGGCGCCGTGCGGAGCGTCCGGAAGATGCCCCCGATGCCGAGCGTGTCACCGATCGTCTGACGCAGCCCGTAGCGCAGCGGCACCTCGTAGTCGCGCACCGTCGCGTCGAGGCCGCCCACCTGCACGCTCGAGATGACGAAGTCGGCGCCGTCGAGGGCCCGCCGCCGGTCGAGCGATGCCGAGATGGCCGGGCGTACGCCGAGCGTCTCGGCGATGCGCCGGGTGAGACGCTCGGCGAGCTCGAGCCGGCCGCGATCGATGTCGTGGAGCACGATCTCGGCCTGGGCGAGCTCCGGGAACGAGAGGATGTCCCCGACCAGGTTGCGGGTGAACTCGACGCTGCCGGCGCCGACGAACGCGATGCGGGTCATGGTGCTCTCACAGGTCGAGGATCCGGCGGGCATTGTCGTGGTACACCTCGGCCAGGGTTGCCGCGCCGAGGCCGAGCCCCGAGATCCGCCACCGGCCCTGTGGCGGGACGCCGTCGTCGGCCGAGTAGGCGAAGTGCTCGTCCTCGGACTCGAGAAAGCGGAAGTGGAGCCGATAGGTTGCGGCATCCGGCGGGAAGGCGTCGGTGCCGAACAGCACGCGATCGCGGTGGTGCTCGATCAGGCGGGTCGTCGCCCTCGGCTGCCGGCCCAGCTCGGCGAGGCGGGCCGAGATGTCCACGTGCAGGTTCGGGTGGCGGTCGAGCATGTCCGAGACGGACGCGAGGTCCTCGGCTGATGAGGCGACGTGGGCCGCGATGAACGTGGTGCCCGGATGGGCGCCGACGAGCGCATCGAGCGAGGCGATGAGCCGGTCGAAGGACGGGAAGCGGTGGCCGTGGAACGACCACTCGGGGTGGACCGCGAGCTCCTCGAGGCGCTCGTTGCGGAGGTCGACGGGGTCGAAGAAGGCGATCGGGTCGGCGGTGTGGATGAGCACGGGCAGCCCGAGCGCGCCGGCCTCGTGGAAGACGGGGGCGATGCGGTCATCGTCGGGCAGGATGAGCTCGCCGCGGTCGTCTGCGAAGCCGAGCCCGAGGTCCTTCCAGACCTTGAGGCCCCGGGCGCCGCGATCGCGTGACTCGCGCAGGCTCTGCACGAGGCGGTCGGCGAACCCCGGGCTGCGGGCCTCGTCCCAGTCGACGTGGCAGAAGGTGACGAAGCGACCGGGGTGCGCACGGTCGTAGCGGTCGAGGTTCGCCTCCAGCTCCTCGCCCCAGCGCCCGTCGAGGTTGACGATGCAGCGGATGTCGTGCTGGTCCATGAGGTCGAGCAGCGCGCCGACGTCCGGACTCGACCAGTCGCCCGTCAGCCAGCGGCCCAGGTGGTTGTGGGCGTCGATGGCCGGTCGGGACGGCCGCGGCACGGACGTCTCGGTCGTGCGCAGCGCGGGCCGGGGCAGGTAGTCCGCGAGCCGGACCTCGTACGGGTCGAGCGGGTGCGTCACGCCGGGCAAGAGTACCCGTTCGCCGACCTTGCGCGCTGAGCGATTGTTGCCTAATATCGCCACAAGTGAGCGCAATCGATCATGAGATCGCCTCTCAGCCCGAGTGCTGGCGCCGCGTCGCATCCCTCGCCGCCAGGCACCGGGCTGCGCTCGCACCGCCCGGCGAGCGGATCGCGTACATCGGCTGCGGGACATCGTGGTTCGTCGCCCAGTCCATCGCGGCGGCGCGCGAGGCGGCGGGCCTCGGCGCGTCGGACGGACTGTGCGCGTCGGAGGCCCGCTTCGCCGGCCGCGACTACGACCGGGTGGTGGCCATCTCCCGCTCGGGCACGACCACGGAGGTCGTCGATGCGATCCGCGCGGTGGCTCCCGGGACGCCGACCGTCGCGCTCGTGGCCGTGCCGGGCACACCGGTCACGACCGCCTGCGGCGCGGCCGTGGACATCGCGTTCGCCGACGAGCAGTCGGTCGTCCAGACGCGGTTCGCGACGACGGCGCTGGCGCTGCTACGGGTATGTCTCGGTGACGATCCGGAACCCCTGGCGAAGCAGGCCGAGTGGGCTCTGGCGTGCGAGCTTCCCGACCTCGGCGCGGTCGAACGGCTCGTGTTCCTCGGGCGCGGCGCGGCAGCCGGACTCGCCAACGAGGCGGCACTGAAGGTCCGCGAGTCCGCCGGGTTCTGGGCCGAGTCCTATCCGGCGATGGAGTACCGGCACGGCCCGATCACGGTGGCCGACGAGGCCAGCCTCGTGGTGTTCCTCGGACCTTCGCCGCCCGGACTGGCGGCCGAGATCGCGGCAACCGGCGCGGCCGTGCTCGAGCACCCGGTCGATCCGCTCGCCATGCTCGTCGTGGCCCAGCGCATCGCCGTCGTCCTGGCGCGGTCACGCGGCCGCGATCCGGACGCCCCCCGCAACCTCACCCGCTCGATCGTCCTCGCAGACGGCGGCAGCAGCTCGTCGCAGTCCCCCCGCTGACGACGACCGTCGAGCGAACGTAGGCCCGCCCACCACCGCCTCCATGGGCGAACCCGCGGTAGGCGGGGCGTCAGTGTCCCGGCTGCCGTCGGGCGTTCGCCAGGAGGACGGGCCGCCACAGGAATCGCACGCTCGCCTGCGGCTCGCATGCATTTCCCATGGCGGCGCCATCCCCCCGCTGCGATTCGCGAACGGGCGCGCCCTCAGGGGCCGGCGATTCCGGGCCTCCACGACCTGCGAGCGATCGCCGGCCCGCCCGGCTACATCGAAACGTGGATCGGTGGGATGCGGTCCCGCCAGGGCAGGGCGGTTTCGAGTTGCGCTGCGACGCGGAAGAGCGTCGCCTCGTCGCCGAAGCGCCCGACGAGCTGCATGCCGATCGGCGAGCCGTCGCTCGCATGGTGCAGCGGCAGGCTGATGGCGGGCTGTCCCGTGCAGTTGAACGCCGGCAGCGTCGACTCGTTGTGCGACCAGAAATCGAAGATGGCCCGCGGCTCGAGGCCGCTCATCGTCGCGTACTCGCCGAGCTCGGGCACCAGACCGCCGAGCGTGGGCGTGAGGAGCACGTCGTATCGCTCGAAGAAGGCGCCCATGCGGCGGTTCACCACGTTCGTGTAGTCGAGCGCGGCGAGGAGCTGCGCGGAGGTGACCGCACGGCCGTACTCGAGGAACGTGAGCGTCACGGGCTCGAGGTTGGCGGCGCCGGGGATGCGCCCCATCGCGTCGGCGAAGGCGTCGATGCCGGCGGCGGTCGACGCCGACCACATGTCCGTCATGCAGTCGAGGAAGGGCTCCCATTCGAACTCGGGCACGTCCGGCTCGACGGCATGCCCGAGCGCCTCGAGCAGGCGCGCGGTCGCCTCGGTGGCGGCCCGGACGTCGGCGTGGCCGGGACGGCCCGACCATGGCTCCGTGCAGTACGCGATGCGCAGGCTCCCGGGATCGGCGCCGACCTCGTCCAGATAGGGTCGGGCCGGGGGAGGGATGAGGAACGGCTCGCCGGGATCGGGGCCGTGGGTCGCGTCGAGCAGCGCCGCCGAGTCGCGCACGGAGCGCGAGACCGCGAAGCGCACCGCCCAGCCGCAGAGCGGCGTCCCGGCCTCGGGCCCGAACGAGACGCGACCGCGGGTGGTCTTCAGCCCGACGACGCCGCAGCACGCCGCGGGGATCCTGATCGAGCCGCCGCCGTCGCTCGCGGTCGAGAGCGGCACGATCCCGGCGCCGACGGCGGCTCCGGCGCCGCCGCTCGAACCGCCGGCAATCCGGTCGGCGCCCCACGGGCTGCAGGTCGGGCCGTGCAGGGCGGTCTCGGTCGTGCCCATGATGCCCCACTCCGACGTGGTCGACCGGCCCACGGACACCAGCCCGGCGGCCCGCAGCCGCCGGTAGGGGCCGCTGTCGGACGACACCAGGTAGCCGGCCGACAGGCCCGAGCCGTTCTCGCAGAGCCGGCCGCTCTCTCCGTGATGGAGGTCCTTCAGGAGCAGCGGCACACCCGCGAACGGCGCCTCGGACGCACCCTGTTCGCGCAGGGCATCGATGCGGTCGTCGAAGAGCTCGATGACGGCGCCCAGCCGGCCGTTGACCCGTTCGGCGGCCGCCATGGCGAGCCCGGCCAGCTCGGCGGGGGCGACCTCGCGGCGGCGGACGAGGTCCGCGAGACCGAGAGCGTCGTGCCGGGCGTACTCCGCGAGATCCACGGCTACCGGCCCGGCCGGCCGCCGGCGGGCATGGCGATGACCTCGATCTCGATGACCATGCCGTCGTAGGCGAGGCACGGCAACGAGATGCCCGTGGTGGACGGCCCGGGCTCCGAGAACGACGCCGAGCGGATCGCGAGATTCTCGTGCAGGTCGTCGCCGGAGCCGTCGCCCTCGTAGAACGTCAGCACCCGGATGACGTCGTCGAGACCGGCGTCGAGGGGCTCGAGCACCCGGCGGATGTTCGCCATCGACGTGCGCGTCTGCGCCGCCAGGTCGTCGAAGTCGATCGGCTGCCCCTGCGGCGTGAGCGACACCTGGCCGCCCACGAACACCATCCCGTTGCACTCGCAGCCGTGCTTGTACGGCAGGTGGATCGGCCAGTCCCAGTGACCGTCCGGCCAGGAGTGACGGCGTTCGAGCCGCGAGCCGTCCTCTCCCAGCATCGCCCAGACGTCCATCTTGATGACGTGGGCGTCGTCGTGCAGGCGCGGGAGCGGGATGCCGGTCGCGGCCGGTCCCGGCTCGGGGAAGAACGAGGCCCGGACGCGGGCGCCGATCTCCCAGTCCTCGGCCGTACCGACGCCGACGTAGTAGATGTTGAACTTCACGGCGTCGGCGAGGTCCGCGCCGAACCTCGCGAGCGTCGCGCCGAGCCCGTCCATCACCTCGCGGCTCTGGGCGACGATGTCGCCCGGCGTGCTGCCCTGGTGCGCGGATGTCCAGATGATGTCCCGCCATCGCAGCGCGTCCGGGAACGGGCCCGTGCCGATCCGCTGCTTCTCGCCCACGGCGGCCACGGCCTCGATCTCGACGACCATGTCCGGATACGCCAGGTACGGCACTGGCACGGTCGTCAGGACCGGCGCCTCGGCTCCGAGCAGCGAGCGCACGTGGCTCATCAGAGCCGCCTCCTCGACCGAGCCGTCGGTGACGTAGAAGACCTGGAGCTTGACGAGATCGGCGAGGTCGCTGCCGAGATCCGTCAGCACCCGGCCGACGCTGGCCATGGCGGCCGCGGTCTGGCGCGCGAGGTCGCCTGGGTGGAGGACTGCGCCGTCGGGCGAGAGGTCGACCTGTCCGCCGACGAAGCACAGGTCGTCCTGGCGTACGCCGTGCTTGTGGGACACCGCGATCGGCCAGCCCCAGTGCCCGTCGGGCCACGCATGGGTTCGGGTCATCCCGGCGACGTTAGCGCACTTCCGGCCGCGGCTCGACGCCGACCACCGCTGCTGGCCGACGCCGTGGACACGAACGTATGTTCGTATATACTTCCGCCATGACGACTGCCGCCCCCATCCGCTGGCGGCTCGCCGACGACGACGCCGGCCAGCCCGCGCTGTTCACCGACGATGCCCTGCCGGGCGTCCGCGACCTGCCGGAGGTGCAGTACCTGCACGTCCGCGCGCGGCGGATCATCTCGACGGTGCCCGAGGGCGCGCGCCTGCCGTTCCGCCACACGATCAACGCCTACCGGGGCTGCGCCCACGCGTGCACCTACTGCTTCGCACGCCCGACCCACGGCTACCTCGGGCTCGACGGCGGGCGCGACTTCGAGCGGCGCATCGTGGTCAAGGTGAACGCCGTCGAGCGCCTGCGCGCCGAACTGCGCGACCCGGCCTTCGCGCGCGAGACGATCGCGATGGGCACGAACACCGATCCCTACCAGCCGTGCGAGGGCCGATACCGCCTCACGCGCGGCATCGCCGAGGTGCTGGCCGAGCGGGGGCAGCGCTTCTCGATCCTCACCAAGTCGACCATGATCGTGCGCGACATCCCGGTGCTCGCGGATGCGGCCGCGTCGGGGCTGTTCCGGGCGGCGTTCTCGATCGGCACACTCGATGACGAGGTGGCACGTCTCACCGAGCCCGGTGCGCCGCCGCCGTCGGCGCGCATCGAGGCGCTGGCACGTCTGGTCGAGGCCGGCATCCCCTGCAGCGTCCTGATCGCGCCCGTGATCCCGGACATCTCCGACGATCCGGCCGGGATCGAGGCGGTCGTCCGGGCCGCGGCGAGTGCCGGGGCCACGTCCGTGACGCCGATCCTGCTCCACCTGCGGCCGGGTGTCCGGGAGCTGTTCATGCCCTGGCTCGCCGAGGTGCGACCCGAACTCGTGGCCCGCTACGAAGCCCTCTACCGCGACGCGGGCGGGTACGCCCGTCGTCGCCAGACCGAGATCGCCGCACTCGTGCAGCGCCTCGCCGACGACCACGGCATCGCCGCCAGCGAGCCCATCGAGGCCCGATTCCCCGCGCCGCTCGCGATCGTCCGCCCGCACGCCGTCGCCGGACAACTCAGCCTCGAACCAGCGCTCCGCGGTGGATGAGGGCCCAGCTAGGGCTCCTAGATCGGGAGCGAGTAGCCGCCGTCGACGATGATCGTCTGACCGATGATCATCTCGGCGTCGGACGAGACCAGGAACGCCACCGTACGGGCGATGTCGCGCGGCTCGACCAGGCGTCCCGCGGGCGTCCGGGCGCGGCCCTCGGCGAGCATGCGGTCGCCCTCCGGAAAGTGCTCGAGCGCGTCCGTTTCGACCACCGCGCCGGAAACGCCGTTGACGCGGATGCGTCTCGGGGCGAGCTCGACGGCGAGGTAGCGGATGGCGCACTCGAGCGCCGCTTTCGAGATGCCGACGAGGGTGTAGTCGGTCAGCACGCGGGTCGCCCCCAGCGACGAGAGGCCGATCACCGATCCGCCGCCGCGGGCATCCATGTGCGGCGCGGCCGCCTGGGTCAGGAACAGGAGCGCGCGAGCGTTGGTGTTCAGCGTCCAGTCCCAGTGATGCTCGGTCACCTCCATCGCCGGGCGGGCGACCCCGGAGGCGGCGTTGGAGACGAGCAGGTCGAGCCCGCCGAGGGCGTCGACGGCGCGCGAGACGAGCGCAGCGCACCGCTCGGCGGTGTCGACCCTGGCCTGCAGCGCGACCGCGCGACGACCGAGCGCCTCGACCAGGCCGGCGGTCTCCCGGGCGGCCTCCTCGTTGCGGAAGTACGTGAACGCGACATCTGCGCCGCCGCGCGCGAGCTCCAGGCAGATCTCGCGCCCGATGCCGCGCGACCCGCCCGTGACGAGGGCCAGGCGCCCCCCGGTCATGCCTCGACCAGGGCCGCCGTCGGCGCCCCCAGCGCTGCCTCGATCATTGCCTGGCGGACGGCGAACGCCTCGTCGGTGAGCGACGGGAACGTCGTCCCGGCCGGCTCCTCCTCGAGATCCACCCAGGACCGGCAACCCTCATAGGCGTCGGCGGGTGCGAGCAGCGCCGGTTCGAGCAACGCGGACGCGCGCACGAGGAGGACGGTGAGAGGTCTGCCCGGGCGCCACGAGAGCCGTTCGGCGATGTAACGCGGCGTCCAGAGGTGCCAGCGGTCGATCTCGTCGAGGACCGCCGGGTCGGCGACCTCCCACGCGGCCACGAGCTCGCAGTGGCAGCGCACCGGTATGCGCGCGTCCACGCGCCGGTCGCGATTCGACCGGGCCAGCTCGCCGTGCCAGGCCCGCTTCACGTCCTCAGCGCGCTGATGCTCCCACGTCGGATACAGCCAGAACGAGGAGCCGGGGATGGCGAACGCCTTCTCCCGGATGCCGCCCTTGCGGAGCGTCAGCACCTGGTCGCCCCGCCCGATCGCCTCGCCGGCGACGTGCCATTCCTTCAGCGCGAGCGTCATCGAGGCGCTGACGGGTCGCCCCACGACCCTCGAGATGTCGTCCAGCCGAGCCCGTCGAGCAGCGTCAGCCGGTCGCGCGCGTAGACC
Organism: uncultured Actinomycetes bacterium; assembly: GCA_963779685.1. Lineage (GTDB taxonomy): Bacteria > Actinomycetota > Thermoleophilia > Gaiellales > F1-60-MAGs149 > CAVZZG01. Next base: position 1,309,619 of record CAVZZG010000003.1, on the reverse strand, counting down.
CGCACGGGATGGTCGGCCGGGAGTCCGTCGACCAGGTTCGCCACCCGCTCGCGGATCTGGTACGCGAAGTGCGGCGTCGCGGCCGACAGCAGGTGGTCGACGTCGCGGGTGGTCGGCTCGCTCATACCGCGGATTGTCCCATACCATGCCGCCGTGGCTGTCACCCTCGGCGCACCCACCGTGCTGGACGAACTGCTGCCGGCGTTCGATCACCGGACGGTGCATGGGCGGCCCGTCGCCGCGCCCATCGATCGCGTCGCCGATGCGCTGCGCACGACGCCATTGGCCGAGGCGCGACTCGCCCGCGCCCTCTTCGCCGCTCGCACCCTGGGCCGGAGCCTGCGCCGATCGAGCGGGCTGATCGCCGATCTCGGCGACGGCGAGAACGGGTTCGTCCGCATCGCGGACCAGCCGCACGAGATCGTGGTCGGCTTCGCGGGCCGGCCGTGGCCCGGCGGAGACCACGAGGGCATGCCGCGAACCTCGGACGACTGGCGCGCGTTCGTGCCCGCGGACGCGGTGAAGGTCGCGATGTCGCTCCGGTGCGCCACCGCCGACTACGGGACGCTCCTGCTGACCGAGACGCGGATCGCGTGCGGGCCGCTGGCCCGCGAGCCCTTCGAGCGTTACTGGCTCCTGGTGCGGCTCGGAAGCGGCGTCGTCCGCCAGTCGCTGCTGCGCGCGATCGCGCGCGAGGCGCTGCGGTGACCGGCGTCGCCGCATCCCTCGCAGACTTCGAACAGGGGTGGGTCGCGGCGCAGCCGGTGACGCCGCGGATCGCGTACCAGCGGACGCTGCGACTGCTGCGGTGGTACCTCGAGACGGTCGGCCGGGACGTGGAGGCGCTGACCGCGGACGACCTCGAGGCCTTCGTCGCCTGGCACGCCGCCAACGGGCTGGCAGACGACCTCGAGGGGTCGCGCAAGGTCGCGATCCACACGGCCCGGATCGGCGCGCATCTCGCCGGACAGCTCGACCGGCCGGACCTCGCGATCGACCGCGACCGCCTCAGGGCCATACCCTTCTAGCCGATGCGCGTTGCCGCCGCAGGCTTGCTCTCGGCGGTGATGCTCGCCGCCTGCTCGCAGGGCCACGGCACCACCGCGGCGACGACCACGACCGCGGCGAGCACGGCCACGCTCCCGGCGGCGACGACGACCCTCGCGCAGCCGGCAGCCGGACCGATCGGTATCGGCGATCCCTACTTCCCGAGCGCTGGTAGCCCCGGCATCGACGTGCAGCGCGAGGATCTCGCGCTGACGTGGGATCCCGCCTCGTCGCGCTTCGCCGGCACCGCGACCATCGTCGCCCGAGCGACCGCCGACCTGAGCCAGATCGACCTCGACCTGCAGGGCATGTCGGTGTCGGCGGCGACGATCGGCGGCTCGGCGGTTCGGGTCGAGCAGCGCGAGGAGAAGCTGGAGCTGCGCCCGGCGGGGCCGATCTCCCGTGGCTCTCGCCTGAACATCGTCGTCACGTACGCCGGCTCGCCGACTCCGGGGGTGCTCTCGTTCCCCGCCGCCGGGCTCGAGCTCCCCAACGGGTTCCGGGTCGAGAAGGGCGTCGGGTTCGCGCTATCCGAGCCGTTCTCGGCCCACCGCTTCTTCCCCTGCAGCGACCATCCGTCCGACAAGGCGTTGTTCTCGGTCGCGATCACGACGCCGCGCGGCGTGGCGTCGATCGCGTCGGGACGGCTCGTCTCGCAGACGTCGAGGGGCGATGCCGTCACCCGGCGGTTCGTCGAGGACCGGCCGATGGCCACCTACCTGCTGCAGCTCGCGGTCGGCCCGCTCAGACTCACCCGCCCGGAACGCGCGACGGACGGCGTCGTCTACCGCAGCGCGTCCCTGACCGTCTACGCCCGCCGCACCGCGCAGGCGGTCGCCCGCGCCCGTGCCATGCTCGACTGGTTCTCGACGCGGTTCGGCCGGTACCCGTTCGGCGAGTACGGTCTCCTCGTGGTCGACTACCCCGAGGACGCCTCGCTCGAGACCCAGTCGCTCCCCGTGTACCCGGGGGCGGACGTCGGGGACGAGTCGCTGCTCGCGCACGAGCTCGCCCACCAGTGGTTCGGCGACGCCGTCACGCCGGTGCGGTGGAGCGACATCTGGCTGAACGAGGGCTTCGCCACCTACGCGAGCTGGCTGTGGCTCGACCACAGCGGGACCTCGCCGATGGCGGATTCGGCCGCCGGCGCCGTAGATCAGCTCAACGTCCTGAACGAGCAGGTCGCGCTCGGCGACCCTGGCGTCGAGAACATGTTCTCCGCCACCGTCTACCTCCGCGGTGCCCTGCTGCTGCACAGCCTGGGCGACGAGCGTGCGGTGTCGGTGCTGCGGGCCTGGTACCGCGCACACCGTTACGGCAACGGCAGCACCGACGAGTTCGTCGCGCTCGCCGGCAGGATCACCGGGCTGCCAGCGAGCTACTTCCACCGCTGGCTGGCCGCCGGGCCGCTTCCGGCATGAATATCACTTGAAAGTAATGGCACTAATGCCGAAAAGGAATACATGCGGACCTGGCGGGCCGCCCTTCTGGCCGCGTGCGCTTTCAGCATGCCGGTTCCGGCTGCCCACGCAACGTGGCTGCCCGGCGCACCGGTCGACAGCACCGGCGGTGCGCTGCACTCCGTAGCGCTGGGCACGGCCGCCGACGGCTCGTCGGTGGTGGCGTGGGTCGCGGCCGATGCGGCGGCCGGCCATTCCCGGCTCGACGTCGCCGTCCTGTCCGGCAGCACGTGGTCCGTGCACACGGCCCTCGACACGGGCACGAGCGACGTCGGCCATCCCTCCGTCGCCGTCGGCAGCGGGGGCAGGGGCGTCGTCACCTTCGTGCAGTCCGACGGCGACCATCAGCGCCTGTGGGCCGTGGCCATCAGCGGCGGCACGTTCGCGGCGCCCGTGGTGGTGGACGCCGGCACCCGGGACGTCCAGAACGCAGCCGTCGTCATCGATGACGCCGGCGCGGCGACCGTGGCCTTCGTCCAGTACACCGGCGCGCGCCTGCGCGTGCTCGCGAGCCGCGGGACGGGCGGCACCTGGGGCACGCCGGCGTTCGTCGACACCGGCGCCGGGACGGGCAACGCCGTTCCGACACTGGCGGTGTCCCAGGCCGGCGGCGGCGTCGGCATAGCCTTCCTCGAGGGTTCGGGGGCGCTCTTCCACGCCTTCGTTGCGCGCTGGAGCGGCGCGACATGGACGCCTCCCGCCGCGATCGACACCGGGGCCGGCGACGGCAACGTGCTCGAGATCGGTCTCGCCATGACCTCGCCGGCAGCGGGCGTGGCCGCGTGGACGCAGGAGCTGGCCGGGCGCCGGCGCGTCTATGGAGCGGCCATGGCCGGTGGCGTCTGGAGCCTTCCGAACCTGCTCGACCCCACCACCGGACCGCCCGGGTACGTCGTCCCCACGGGCGATGCCGCGACCCCGGCGGTCGCGGCCGATCCGGTCTCGGACACCGCCGTCGTGGTCTGGACCCAGGCCACCAGTGGGCGGTCGCGGGTGTTCAGCGCCCGGCTGGCGACCGGGCTGTGGCAGGCATCCACACCGCTCGACGCGCCCGACGGCGGCGACGCCGCGAATCCCGCAGTCGCGATCGTCGGCCCGCTCGGCGACGGCGCCACGATCTGGTACGGCTGGGATGCGACGGCGGGCGAGTACCACATCTTCGCGGCGTCGCTGGCCAACGGGCTGTGGTCGGCGCCCCACGATCTCGGGCCCGCCACGGGCGTCCCCGTGATCGCGATCGACGGCACCGGCAGCGTGCTCGCTCTGTGGATCGATGCCGGACAGGTCGTGCAGGCGACCGACGATCACACCCCGCCGACGGTCGGGCTGGCCGACTGCACCATCTACTCGGGCCACGACACGGCCTTCGCGATCGGGCCGTCGCCGCCGTCGTTGCCGTGCCTCGGCCCCGATCCCTACCTGGCGCAGGCCACCGACGACCTGTCGGGTGTCGCGCGGGTGCTGTGGGACTTCGGTGACGGGACGACCAGCGAGAACGCCACCCAGCTCCACCACTACGTCAAGAGCGGTTCCTACCAGCTGCGGTTGAGCGCCTGGGACGGCGCGGGCAACACCGCTGCTGCCGTGGCAACGGTCACGGTCGAGGACCACGACGGCCCGATCCTCTCGGCGGGCAGCGATCTCGACGTCGATGTCGGCGCGGTGGTGACGTTCGCGACCGATCCCGTCGACCCCGACGCCGGCCTGGATGAGAGCTCCATCAGCTGGGACGTCGGCGACGGCGGACCTGCGATGGCGGGGCGCACCGTGACCCACGTGTACACCGCGCCGGGCACGTACCAGGTGAGCGTCTCGGCGTCCGACCTCGCCGTGCCACCGAACACGAGCACGGACACCGCGCTCGTCCACGTTCACACCGCGACGGCCCCGTCGGCTCCCGGCAACGTCTCGGCCCTGCGCAATCCCACCAATGCGGCCCCGCAGCTGACCTGGGACGCCGTCTACAACGCCGACCACTACGACGTGTACCGGGGTGGCGTGCGCATCGCCACCGTCGCGGCGCCGGCACGGTCGTTCACCGATCGCTCACTGACCCGCGACGGCACCTACGCCTACGGCCTGGTGGCCGTGACCCGGACCGCGCTGTCGAGCCCGCGCTCGCCCGACCTCGCCGTCGCCTACGACACCGTCGCGCCCGCTCCGGCGATCGCCCCGCTGCAACTCGGCACGCCCGGCGTGCCGCTCCACCTGGCCGTGTCGGCGGACGAGCCGCTCGCGTCGGCCTCGTGGGACCTCGGCGACCACTCGACGGCGACGGGATTCGCGCTCGACCACACCTATGCCGTCGCGGGGACGTACCGTGGCTCGGTCGAGGTCGCCGACCGGGCCGGGAACCTCGCCCGCGTGGCCCTGACCTTCACGATCTCGAACCGGCTGGCGGCGAGCGCCGGACCCAACCTGTCGGGTCGCGTCGGTGACACGATGACCTTCGACGGCAGCGCCAGCGGCGCGTGGGTGAGTGCCCGGTGGTCGTTCGGCGACGGTGGCTCGGCGACGACCCTCGATGCCACGCACGTCTACCGTCGGGCGGGCGCGTACCGGGCCACGCTGTCGGTGAGCGACGGCACGGGCAGGACGGTCTCGGACGAGGCGATCGTCGAGATCGCCGTGCGCGGGGCCCCCCTCGTGCGCATCCTGCCGGTGCCGGCATCGTTCGCGGGCGACCACGTGCCGTTCCGCGGGCTGGCGGCCCCGGGAGACGGCGGAGCGAGGATCGTCAGCACGTGGTGGGTGTTCGGGGACGGCGCGAAGCGATCCGGGGCCCGCGTCACGCACGTCTACCGGCGCGCCCGCCGCTACGTCGCGTACTTCTACGCCCGCGACTCCAAGAACCGTCTGTCCCGCGCCCGGATCGACCTCCCGGTGGCGCGCCTCTCCGTCAGGATCCTCCACGCGACGAGGTCGGGCGCGGTCCTGTCGCTGCAACTGCGGGTCAACGCCCCCGGCATCGTCACGTTCCGGATCACGCGCGGAAGTCGTGTCGACACGGTGCGCCGGAGCGTGAGGGGCGGCGTTCATGCCATCACAGTCCGCCTTCGCGCGACCCGGCACGGGCACGGACGGTCGGTGGTCTCCCTGACGCTGCGCCGGCGGGCCGGGGCCCAGGCGCGGGCCCACGCCGGCTTCCGCTGAGGGTCGTCCGGCACGCTTGCGTGCATCATTCGCCGGTGCTTCTCCTGCTCGACTTCGACGGCACGATCACCGACGAGGACACCATCGACGTCCTCGTCCGGGCGTGGGCCCCGGATGTCTGGGAGCAGACCGAGGCGGGCATCGCCGGCGGCACGATGACGTTGAACGCCGCGCTGGTGCAGCAACTGGCCGGCGTCCGCGCGACGCACGAGGAGGTGCTCGAGTTCCTCCGCGAACGCGTGGTGCTGCGGCCCGGCCTCGCCGATCTGATCGCCTTCTGCCGTGAGCGCTTCGTGGAGCCGGTCATCGTGTCGAGCGGCTTCCACGAGCTGATCGAGCCCATCCTCGAGTGGCACGACATCGCGCTGCCGATCGTCGCCCATCGCGCCACCTTCGATCGCTCGGGGGCGACCATCACGTTTCTCGATCGCACCGTCTGCGCGGAGTGCGGGGAGGAGTGCAAGCGCGCCGACGCGGCTCGCCTGGCTGACGGTCGCCCCATGGCCTACGTCGGCGACGGCTGGTCGGACCGCTGCGCATCCCGTACGGCGGACCTCAGGTTCGCGCGCGGCGCCCTGGCCACCTACCTCGGTGAGATCGACGAGCCGTACGAGTGGTTCGACGACTTCGTCCAGGTCCAGGCGGGCCTGGCGGGCTACCTGGCGCCGCGGTAGGCGCTCGCCGCCGCCACGACCGCGGCGAACCGGCGCGCCAGCGTCGCGGCGAGGGCGGCGTGGGCGGCATCCCTGGCATCCGTGTCGGCCCGGATCGCGTCGATGTCGGCGCCGTGGGCGATCGCGTCGGGGGCGCCGCTGACGAGCCACTCCTTGATCATCGAACCCGGCACCTCGATGTGGAACTGCGTGCCCCACGCGTGCATGCCGATCCGGAACGCCTGGTTGACGTTGTCGTTCGTTGCCAGCAGCACCGCCCCCGGGGGCAGCTCGAAGCAGTAGTGGTGCCATTCGAACGACTCGAACTCCGCCGGGAACTCGCCGAAGACGGGATCGCCGGCCAGCTCGGACGTGGCGTGGAGCCGGTACCAGCCGATCTCCGACCGCGGCGCAAGACTGGCCGTGCCCCCGGCGGTCTGGGCGAGCAGCTGGCCTCCCAGGCAGATGCCGAGGGTCGGGATCTCGAGATCGAGCGCCTGCCGCATCGCGAAGCGCTCGGTTGCCAGCCAGGCGTGCTCGTCGTCCTCGTCGGGATTGATGATCCCGCCCAGCACGATGACGCCGTCGTACTCGGCGACCGGCCGGTCAGGGGCCGCCTTGCCATGCGGGATCCAGGCCTCCAGTTCGGCTCCCGCTTCGATGAGCGGGTCGTGCAGGGTGCCGATGCCGGAGTCGTCGTCGTGTTGGATCACCAGGATGCGCACGCCCGAATCGTACGAGTCCGGGAGGTGGATGCCCGCCGGCCGCGAACTTGAGGCGGCGGCATGGTGCGCCGATACTGGGAGGCGATGGGGTTCACCTGGCGCAGCGCGCGGCGCCTCGTCGTCGCCGTCCTCGCACTCGTCGCGGTGGCCGCGGGCGGGGCGTCGGCCCGTGCGGCGACATCGCTCGGGTCGTTCCAGATCACCTACTACTGGTTCGTGCCCGAATCGCGGTTCGTCGGCAAGCCGGTGGCCGCGCCGGGACTCACCGGGCACTACCGGGAAGACTTCCTGTACGGCGCGGCCGGCGTGCCGATGCAGGGCACCGGGACCGCCGCCGACGGCACCTTCGTGCACTACGCGGGCACCTCCGGTGGGTACTGGGTGAACGCGGCCGGTGCCAGGACCGCGCCGGGGGCCCACGGCTGGTCGCACGGCCCGCCCTACTGGCGGGACGGCGGCTGGCGCAACGCCGCCGGAGCGCCGACCTTCAAGCGGGCCAACCGGACCTGGTCGAACGGCAAGGGCGTGACGTTCCGGACGTACCACGACCGGTTCGGCCCCGGCAAGGGCGTGCCGGTGACCGAGTGGCACTCGATCGCCACCGATCCGTCGGTGATCCCGAAGGGCACCAGGGTGTACGTCGCGGCTCTGGCCGGCTCACCGGCCGGCGGGTGCTTCGTGGCCGAGGATCGCGGCAGCGCGATCATCGGTTTGCACATCGACGTCCTCGTCCCCGCCGATACCAACCTGGCGGCCGAGCCGCACTCGGGCGACCTCGTCACGCTCGCGCCGGGTGATGCGTGTCCGCCGGTGATGGCGCCGCAGGACCTCGGGACGCTCGGCCTGCGCTACCTCGTGCCCGCGCGCAAGCGCGGCTTCGGTGGCGCCGCCGTTCACCTGACCAGCCCGAAGCTGACCCTCCCCGAGACGTTCCTGTACTCCGCGCGCGGCGTCGTCCGCCACCGTCTGGGCGAGATCCCCGGCGCGCGCCGGCTGATCTTCGCGGGCGGTGGCTGGTGGGTGAACGCCGCCGGGGCGAGGACCGATCAGGCAGCCGACGGATCGTGGACGAACGGCTCTCCGGTGTGGCGCGAGGGCGGCTACCGCAACCGCCGCGGTGCGCCGACCCGGCGGCTCACCTCCGGGCGCTGGTCGAACGGCAGAGGGGTCGTCCTGCTCCCGTACCACGAGCGATTCCGGCTCGCGTCCGCGACGGAGTGGATCGCATGGCGCAGCGCCGGCGCGCCCCGGGCGCTGGTCGGCGTGGGGACGCTGCTGCGGATCGCCGGCCTTCCGAGCACGGGCTGTCTGCGCGTCGATCACGCCGCGCTGTCGCGCGGCGTGATCGAGGTCGTCGTCCCCTACGGCACGGCGACGTCCGCACTCCCGATCCAGAGCGATGTCACCGCGCTGCCCCCCGACGCGGCTGCCGCCTGCGCGGGTTAGCGTCAGAGGCTGGCGCGCCCGTCGTATTCGGGCTTCGGCCGGCCTCCGACGACGATGAAGCGCAGGCCCTCCGGCCCGGCAGCGACCACGCGCTTGTCGGCCGCCGGGACGAGGAGGTAGTCGCCGGCGGCGATCGGCACCGCCTCGCCGTCGATGGTGGCGGTGCCGGCCCCGTCGAGCACGATGTAGACCTCGTCGTGCCCGGTCTCCTGTTCGTCGTGCTCCGGGCCGGCGAACCCGGGCGGCATCCGCACCTCGTTGAGGCCGAACGCGGTGGTGCCGAGCGCGCGGCGCACCTTGAAGAACGAGCCGCGGAACGACTCGACCTCGGGATCGTCGGCGCGGAGCTTGCGATAGGTCATGCAGTCACGATAGCGCCGGTCGGCCGGGCTCCATCAGAAGAGAGCGGCCTGCGACGGGCCGGGCGGGGCGACGACCGGGACGCCCGCCCCGGCCAGCAGGGCCCGCAGCAGGTTCGCGTTGACGGGACCCTGGTCGGCGTTGTTGGTGTTGAACATCGCGTACACGCCCGTCGCCCTCGTGGTCAGCCCGCGCAACGGCTCCACCCAGGTCGTCAGCTCGTCCTCGGCGTAGTAGTGGTCGAACCGTTCCGAGGCCTCGCGCCCGACCACGTTCCAGGTGGCGGCGTTGCGTCCGTGGAACCGCAGGTACGCGGTCGGCGTGGTCGTCGCGATGACGGTGCCGGCGACGTTCGGCGTGGCGACGTCCGGCGCGTCGACGATCACGTGGGTCAGGCCGCGGCGCCGCAGCCATGCGAGCGTCTCCTCGCGCTGCTCTGCCCCCAGCCAGTCGCGCTGCCGGAACTCGACCAGCACCTCGTGGTGGGCGAGCAACTCGGCGCCCTGCTCGATGGTCGCCCGCGCTTCGGGCGAGGGCTTCAGCGACGGCGGGTACTGCATCAGGATGCCGCCGAGCTTGCCGGCCTCGGCGAGCGGTGCGACGGCTGCGTCGAACCGGTCGAAGATCCGCTCCACCAGCCGCTCCGAGGGCAGCACGTGGCCCCGCTCCGTGACGTGGTCGACGTACGTCCGCAGATCCGCCGGCAGCTGTTCGGGCAGCACCCGGTGGCCGGTCATCATCCCGAAGGCCTTGACGTGGAAGACGAAGCCCGGGGGCGTCCGGTCCGCCCAGCGCCGCGCCGTCTGGGCCTCGGGGATGGCGTAGTAGCTCGAGTTCACCTCGACCGTGTCGAAGTGCTCCGCGTAGTACCGCAGCCGGGCCTCGGCGGATGCGGCGTCGTGCGGATACCACGTCTCGAGCAGCCCGCGATCCGCCCACGAGCAGGTGCCGACCCTGACCGTCGCCGTCATGGGCGGAACGGTACGGGCATCGCCCCCTCGCGGGAAGGGGCGATGCCCGTAGGCCGCGGTCAGACTTTGAGCAGCTTCTTGCCGCTGGTCACGTTGGGCGCGGTCGAGGTGATGGTGATCAGCGTGTTGTCCCTCAGCTTCTTGTAGGTCACCGAGAACGTGCCGGCAGACACCTTGAACTTGGTCTTGCCGTTCACCTTGACGCCGACCGTGAGTCCCGACGCGGCGGTGATCGTCAGCTTCACGTCGTAGTAGACCTTGCCCCTGATCTTCTGCTTGTGGGTCAGCTTCTTCTTCACGACCGGGGTGCCGGCGACGACCTTGAACGTGTTCGAGTCCCACACCATGCTGTTCGAATGCGGCGTCGCCATCCCGGCCGGGATCTGGCTCGCGATGTGGAAGGTGCCGCTCTTCGTGGCCCGCCAGGTCGCGTTGTAGTTGCCCATCAGGTCACCGGTCACCGAGGGCAGGACGATGTGGCTGGTGGCGGAGACGATGAGGGTCGGCGTGACTGTCTCGCCGGGCGAGATACCGGCGCCGCGGCTCGTCTGGCCGGTCAGGTGGACGGTGGTGCCGTACTTGATCGGATTGGGGAGATCCGTGATCGAGACGGTATTCGCGCCGCCCCGGGTCTCGCGGACGACGTCGTCCTCCGGGGTGCCGGCCGCGCCGCAGAACGTCATCATCGTGGCCACGCACGGCGTCACGGTGATGGTGTCGTCGATCGTGTCGGGCGTCGCCGGGTTGTCGTTGAAGAGGTTCTCGAAGGTCATCGCGCCGGTCTGGATCGAGAGGTTGTTCAGCGTCAGGTCGGCCTCGGTGATGGCGATGCCGAGGTGCTTCTCGGCCAGGGCCGTGAGGTCGACCGTGAAGTCGACGTGCCCCGGGTCTCCCAGGCCGGGGTAGTAGGCGTCGACGCGGACGCCGAGGCACTGGGCCGGCGAGACGAGCGGAGCGATCGCCGTGTTGCCGGCGAAGATGATCTGCACCTCGCCGGTTGCGTCGTTGCCTGTCCCTGGCGGTGGGGCCGTGATGCCGTGCATGGCATCGCAGACGCCGGTGTTGACGGCCAGCGTCGCCGCCGGCGTGAGGGCGCCGTTGAGGGAGACCGCCACGGTCCCGAGGCAGCTCGCCTCGCTCGCATTCGTGCAGGTGCCGTCGGCGGCCTGGAGGAGCATGGCGCCGGCGGCGGTGAGGTTGACCTGGAAAGCGGCCCCCGACGAGAGAAGTTGCTCCGAGAACACGACCTGCTTGACGTCCCCGCCGCCCGCGATCGCGGCCTTGAACGTCTTGCTCGAGATCGCGCCCGAGCCGTACTGGCTGTCGGCGTCGGCGGTCACGCCGAACGTGGCGGCCGCCGCCGTCGCCGGCGCTGCCAGGGCAGCGACAACCGTGGCCACGGCCATGAGTCGGTGCTTCATGAACCCCCTCCTACCCGAGCCGCCCCCACGTGCGGCGGACGATCGATCCTACACCGTCGCCCGGCGTCAGGGCAAGGTGACGGCGACGTCGCGGGCGCCCGCGGGCAACGATCCGCGCGCGACGGCGCCGGCACCGCCGACGACCGCGATCTCGATGTCGGCGTTGGGCAGGAGCCCACGCAGCAGCGTCGCCCAGGCCTGGATCGCGCGCGCCTGGCCCGTCGGCCCGGCGGCCTTCCAGGCGTCGACACCCGCCTGGTCGACGAGTCCGACGGCGAGCGCGGCGCCGGTCACCGTCGGCCGGTAGGCGGCCACGGCCGTGCTCGCCGTCGCGTCGCCGCCGGCCCGCGGGATCAGGTCGGCCCGGACGGCGAGGTTGAGGCCGTTCCTGGCGCCGACCGCGGCCACCAGCCCGGCGAGCTCCCTGGCATACCGGGTGGGGCCGTCGGCGCTCGGCCCGGGAGCGGGCGTCACCTCGGCCGTCACCGGGTCGGCGGCGGCCGAACGGGCGCCCGCGAGGCGGCTCGTGGCCTGGTCGAGGCGTGATCGCGTCACGACCCAGAGGCCGCCGGCGAGTAGCACGGCGACGACCACGATCGCCACGGCGAGCCGGCCGGCGCGCGGTCCGCGCGGGGGCTGGGCCGCGGGTCGGCCCGCGGTTACGGGCCGGCGGACGTCCCGGTCAGAACCCGCCGACACGGTGCGTCAGGAACCAGCTCGGTGACGGCAGGCCGTACCGCCCGTCGTAGCGCAGCACGGTCGAGACGACGTTGGTGCCGTCGGGCACCGAGGTTGAGAGCAGCGCACCGACCACCCCGGTGTCGGCCGTCTGCGACACCTTGTCACCGATCAGCGCGCCGCCCGACTGCAGCGTCGTGATCATCGGGAGCATGATCGACATGACGCGGGTGTTCGGTACGAGGTTGAGGGCGCCGTAGAGCGCCGAGTCGCCGCCCGGGTAGGCCGCGAGCAGCTGATTGCCGGAGAACCGGGAGACCTTCGGCAGGGACAGGCCCATCTGGTGGATGAGCGCCGAGAAGTCGCCCGTCATCCCGGTCATGTCCGCCGACACTGACGCGAAGTTCGCCGACATGCCCCGGGTGGTCGCGAGCTGCGAGGCGACTGCCTGCCGCATGGCGGCCATCCGGACCGACAGGTGGGTGACCTGGCGCGCGATGGTCCGCAGAGCCTTGCCCTGGGCGTCCACCTTGCCGCGAACGCCACCGAGCCGTCCCCCCAGGTCGCCGGTGGAACCGGCGAGCGAGCTGGTCTGGGTGGAGAGCGTCTGCATGCGGGTGTCGAGGCCGCCGATCACCGCCATGTCGCGCTGCAGGGTGGTCATCTGGACGTTGGTCTGATCGAGCAGCCGTGCCAGATCCCGTGAGTGGCCCGCGATGCGTTCCTGCAGCGTGAGCACGCTCGACGACGAGCCCGACCCGCCGGGAGCGACGCCGGGTGCGAGCAGGGCGGCCGCGGCCATCAGCGCGCCGGCCCTCGCCCACAGCCCGGGGAGACGGTCGGCGCGGCCGAGCGCGTCGGGGGGAGCAGCCGGGTCACGGGCCGGTGTACCCCTGCCAGCGGTGCCGGGTGAAGACGCCGACCGGATCGGTGGCGACCTCGATCCCGGGAACGGGCGGGATCGATCGCGGGTCGAGTTTCACGCGGACCGAGAACCCACCGCCGGCCGGAGGCGCCGCGAGGTAGTCGAGCACGCGGATGACGTAGTGCAACGACCCGTTCATGCCGTTGATCCCGCCCGCCATGCTGTCGACCGAGCGGCGGACGCTGGCCGTGGACGCCACGAGCGGCGTCACGGTGCCGGCGAGACGGGCGACCGAGGTCGACAGCGTCGACGTCTCGCCGGAGACGCCGGCGATCTGGCCGTCGATCGCGTTCGTGGTCGAGCCGACGACGCCCACCAGCAGGCCGATCCGCCGGGTGCCCTCGGCGAGCCCGCCGATGCGCCGCCGGCTCTCGGCCACGGCCACCGCGATGGTCGACGTGCTGGAGCCGAGCGCGTCCATGCTCGTGTCGATCTGCTCCAGGCCGGTGGTGGAGGCGTCCATGGCGGCGACTCCCTGGTTGATCCGGACGAGCGAGGTCTCCATGCGGGCGAGGCTCCGGTCGGTCGAGTCGAGCGCCGCGAGCATCTGCAGGCCGCTGACGGTGAGCGCGAGCGCCGCGCCGATGCCGAGCACGAGCGTCAGCACCCACACCGGGAGGGACGAGATGCGCGCCGGCATCAGTGCCATGCCCCGGCCGGGATGAGGACGGCGGTGATGGTGGCGTGGCCCATCAGGGCGCCGCCCTGATGAACGGTGAGGCCGATCGCAGAGGTGACGCCCTGCCGGCCCATGCCCCCGACGACGTCGTTCACGTAGTCGAGCCGGCGGTTCGTCGCGACGAGATCGCGCGGGAACGCGCCGAGCGCGGTGGCGATGCGGTTCACGTCGCCGGTCAGCTGCGACACGTCGGCGGCGGTGCCACCGAGGCCGGTCGAGATCGTCCCGATCGTGCCCGACAGGCCGTCGACGTTGCCGGACAGCCCGGCCAGCCCGGCGGACACGCCGGCCAGTCGCCGGGCGACGCCGCCCAGATCGCGGTCCAGACCCCCGACCTGGCCGTTCACCCCGACCAGATCGTCGCCCACGCCGGTGAGGGACCGTGACAGGGCGGTGGCCTTCGTCCCGATCGTGGCGAGGCGCCGCACCTTCGGCTCGATCCTGGCGAGGCCCTGGTTTGCCTGGCGCTGCAGCACCACCAGATGCGCCTCGTGGCGGTCGATCGACTGGAGGGTGTGGGTGAGCGAGACGATGAAGGTCGTGACCGCCGACAGCGCGATCACGACCGCGACCACCGAGACGACGGCCGTCCGCCGCGTCACTCCGGCACCTGAGGGAGTCCGTAGGAGAGCATCTTGGCGACGATGTCGGCCAGCGCCCGGTCGGTTGCCGCGGAGTCGCGCTTCATGGATGCGAGCTTCGCGCCGGTCGCCCTCGAGACGGGCACCAGCGCGTCGATCGAGCCCGACAGCGCACGGAGGTCGCCCGACATCCCCGCCAGCGACCGCTGCACGCCGCGGTTGGTGGCGGCCATCGCCGCGGTCGTCCGGGCGACGCCGTCCGTCGAGGTCTGCATGGTCGCCAGCGTCGTGTTGAGGTCGGCCATGGTGGCGGCGATGCCCGACTGGTAGCCGGCGATCTGGTCGACCTGGCGCGCCATCGCCGGTGTTGCAGCCGACTTGTCGACGACCTGCTGCAGTGTGGTGGACGACCGGCCGATGCGGCCCTGGATGGTCGCGATGTTCGCGTCGATCCCCTCCACCTGGGCGACGTTCAGCTGCAGCACGGCGAGGATGATCGCGACGCCGACGGCGATCGCGCCGTACACGGCCGCTCGCCGCGAGGAGAGCTCGCCGATCGTCACGGGACAGGCTCGGTCCGCGCCGCCGGGACGCCCATCGGCAGGAGGCGGTCGATGGCCAGGGTCGCGGCCAGCGCGTCCGGCAACTGCGTGCCGGCGATCTCGCCGGCGGTGACGTCGATGGCGCGCACGTTGCCGCCCAGACCGGCCGTTGCGCTCCGCAGCAGGACCATGAGGCCCGCGATTCCGGCGGAGTCGCCGGCAACGCCCGCCAGCGTCCCGCCCGCGGCCCCGGCCGACCTCGAGAGGCCGTGCAGCCCGTGGTCGATGCCGCGCGACTGGGCCAGCACGACCGTGAGGCCGTCACGGAGCGCGGCCACGTTCGCGGTCATCTGCGACGTCGACATGGCCAGCCCGGCGATGTGGGAGCTCGAGGAGTTGACCGCGTCGAGGTGCGCGAGGTAGGCGTTCGTGCCGTCGCGGATGTGCTTGGCGTTCCCGTCGATCGACGCGGTGTACGAGAGGGGCGACCCGACGCCCAGCACCCGCGGCGAGCTCGTGCCCGAGTCGTAGACCGCTGTCTTGATGAACCCGCTCAGCGAGCCGATGATCGCCAGCGCGAGGACCAGCGCGCCGATCGCCAGGACGTACGTGCCCCCCGTCGGCGTTCGCCCCCATCGCTGCTCGTCGCCTGCGGCCAGCCTGCCTCCTCGCCGCGCGACAGCGTACTCGACCCGCTCAGGCTACAGTTGCCCGGCGATGGACCGGCGGGCGCCGATCGGCATGTTCGATTCCGGAGTGGGCGGGCTCACCGTGTTGCACGAGTGCCTGGTCGAGATGCCGCACGAGGATTTCGTCTACGTCGGCGACACGGGGCGGTTCCCGTACGGCCAGCGGAGCCGCGACGAGCTGCTCGGGTACGCCCGCGAGCTCTACGCGCTGCTCGACGAGCGCGGTGTGAAGCTGGTGGTGGTGGCGTGCAACTCCGCGACGGCGGCGGCGTTGCCGCAGCTGCAACGCGAGGCCCGGCTGCCGATCCTCGGGGTCGTCACCCCGGAGGCGCGTGCGGCGGTCAGCGCGACCCGCAACCGGCGGATCGGAGTGCTGGCCACGGCGGCCACCGTGCAGAGCGGCCGGTACGTCGAGGCCGTCCACGATCTGGATGCCGGGGCCGAGGTGATCCAGGTCGCCTGCCCGGGCCTGGCGGAGGCGATCCAGGGCGGCGAGCCGTTCTCCGAGCACACCCTCGACCTGGTGCGGGCCGCCTGCGGGCCGCTGCGCGACGCCGGCGTCGACACCGTGATCCTCGGTTGCACCCACTATCCGCTCGTCCGGTCGATGATCCAGCGGGAGCTCGGCCGCGACGTCGTCGCCCTCGCGGCCGCGGAGGAGCTCGCCCGCGACGTCGCGGAGGCCCTCCGCCGCAAGGGCTGGGAGAACGACTCCGACCGCCGCGGCGCCTACCACTTCATCTCCACCGGCGACCCCGTCGCCTTCCGGGAGGTCGGCACCCGCTTCCTCCAGATGCCCTTGGGCGAGGTGGAGCAGGTCCTCCGATCGCGGTCCAGTCCGTAGTGGTGTACCCAGGTACACTCAGATCGGGTCGACCCTGCCCGTGGCGCACATGCCGCGGTTGGGCCAACGCTATCACCCTGGGACTCCGTTTTCCCGTTCCCGCGGCACGCCGTCGGTTCGGGTAGGAGGCCCACCTGCCTTGCAGGTTCAACGGGAGGTGTCGTCACGGCAGGGTGGATCCTCTGCCTCCATGACCTACCTCGACCACGCCGCGACGACCCCGCTCTCCGACGCTGCCTGGGCGGCGATGGAGCCCTACCTGCGGGAGCGGTTCGGCAACCCGTCCGAGCCGCACGCGGCCGGCCGGGCCGCTCGGGCCGGACTCGATGCGGCGAGGGAGACGGTGGCGCTCGTGCTGGGCGTGGCACCGTCCGAGGTCGTGTTCTGCGCCGGCGGTACCGAGGCCGACAATCTGGCCGTGGCAGGGCGGCTGGCGGACGGTGGCCGCGCGGTCGCCTCGGCCGTCGAGCACCCGGCCGTCCGCGAGCCGCTGCTGGCCTACGAGCGGCGCGGAGGCGACGTCTGCCGGGCGCCGGTCGACGCCGATGGAGTGGTCGACCTGACCCGGCTCGCAGCCCTGGTGCGGCCGGGAGACGCCATCTGCAGCGTGATGTGGGCCAACAACGTCACCGGCGTCGTGCAGCCGATCGAGGAGATCGCGGCGATCTGCGCCGACCGCGGCGTGCCGTTGCACGTCGACGCCGTGCAGGCCGCCGGCGGGACGGGGGTCTCCGCCACCGTGCTCGGCGAGCGCGGCACGCTCGCCATCGCGGCCCACAAGCTCGGTGGGCCGAAGGGCGTCGGGGTGCTGGCGGGCCGCGGCGTGGCATCCCTGTCCGCGGTGTTGCACGGCGGCGGGCAGGAGGCCGGCCTTCGTCCCGGCACCGAGAACGTGGCGGGCGCCGCGGGCCTGGCGGCGGCTCTGGCAGAGCGCCAGGGCGATCCCGCCGAGTGGGGTCGCCGGGCCTCGCGCCGTGATCGTCTCGAGCGGGAGGCGGGGCTGCCGGTCGCGGGTGGCGGTGCGCCGCGGCTCCCCGGCCACAGCCTCCTGCTGACCGGCGTGCGCGGAGACGTGCTGGTCGTGCAGCTCGACGGCGAGGGGATCTGCGTCGCGGCCGGCTCGGCCTGCGCCGCCGGCACCGCCGAGCCCTCGCACGTGCTCAGCGCCATGGGATACGACGATACGGAGGCCCGCGGGGCGCTGCGCGTCACCCTGGGCCCCGAGACGAACGACGGCGACGTCGACCGGTTCCTCGCCGCCTTCGCGGTGCACCGCAGCGCGCTCGACGTGGCCGTCCGGGGCGCGCGATGATCGATCTCGGCCGGGCCGGGTCGATCGAGCGCCCTGACGGCGTCGGGCTCGCCGGCGGCGGCGGCTGCGACGATCGGGTGCGATTCACGCTAGCGGTCGCGGACGGCCGGCTCGCCGCGGTCAGGTTCGGCGCCGATGCCTGCCCGGCGTCGACCGCGGCGGCCGCCTGGCTCGCGGAGAGGGCCGAGGGCACCGGCCTGCTCGACGCGGCTCGTCTGTCGGAGGCCGCTGCGCTCGCCGCGGTCACCGTCACCGTTCCCGGCGCCCGCCGTGCATGCGTCGCCATCGCGGTCGACGCTCTGCACGCGGCCATCGGCGATGCGTTCCACCGCGGCGCGCGGGCTCCCGCTGCGTGCCCGGCCCTGGTCGCGATGTCGGGCGGAGTCGACTCGGCCGTCGTCCTGGCCGAGGCTCCCGCAGGCTCGGTCGGCGCCACGCTGCGGCTCTGGATCGACCCGGACGGGCCCGACGCGTCGCGGGCCTGCTGCGCCCCCGACGCCGTTCGCCGCGCTCGTGCACTCTGCCACGAGCGCGGCCACGCCCACGTCACGCTCGATCTCGCCGACGACTTCCGCGCCGCCGTCGTGGAGCCGTTCGTGGCCGCGTACCGCGCCGGCGAGACGCCGAACCCGTGCACGACGTGCAACGGCGCGTTCCGGCTGCACGAGCTCGTGGCGCTGGCCGACGCCATCGGTGCCGGCGAGGTTCGTACCGGGCACTACGCCCGGCGGGCGGAGATCGACGGGCGCCAGCTCGTCGCCGCGGGCGCCGACCCGGCCAAGGACCAGAGCTACATGCTCGCGAGCGTCCCGCCGGCCGTCACCGCGCGCCTCGTCTTCCCGCTCGGCGACCGCACCAAGGCCGACACGCGGGAGCGCGCCGTGGCCCTCGGCCTGGCGGCCGCGCATGCGCCGGAGAGCCAGGAGGTGTGCTTCCTCGGCGGCGACGACTACCGGGCGTTCCTTCGGCGCGAGGGCGTCGTCTTCGAGCCCGGCGCGATCGTCGATGCGGACGGTGCGACCATCGGGCACCACGGCGGCCATGCCGCGTTCACGCCGGGACAGCGACGGGGCGTCGGCGTGTCCGCGCCGGAGCCGCTCTACGTGCTGCGCACGGATGCCGTGGCGAACACGGTGGTGGTGGCGCCTCGCCGCCGGCTCGGCGTGCGGACGGTCGAGCTTCGCGATGTCGTCATGCATGTCGAGTGCACGCGAGTCCGTGCACGCCTCCGTCACCGGTCGTCGCCGGCCTCCGGATCGCTGATCGGGACCGGGCCGCGGCGCGTGCTGGAACTCGACGACGACGCCTACGCGGTTGCGGGAGGTCAGACCGCCGCCATCTACCTCGCGGATGCGATCGTGGGATACGGCACGATCACGTAGATATCGGCCCCGAACTTCCAGAATGTCACCGATCGGATTTCCGGTCTCGGCGTCGAGGGTGCATGCTCTCCGGACAGCGGCTTCGCCGAGGAAGACCTCCGGGTTCCTGAGAGAGGGGAGACGGAACGACTCTGGGACGATGAAAACGCCTTGGCTCCCGAATTGGGGCGGTGGTCGAGGCGGTCCCGTTGACCTTCCCCGGAGGTTGGAACCGGCGGAGCCGCCGTATCCCCCGATAGGATTGCCACGTGGATCTCGGCGACCTCGCTCTGCTGGCCCTGGCGTTCTTCCTCGTCGTCGCAGCCGTCGTGCTCGCCGTCGTCGGCGCCCGCGCGGCGCAGACCCTGGCGGCTGCCACGGAGGCATTGCGCGACGTCGACCGTGAGGCGGTTCCCGCGCTGGTGAAGGCGAACGTCCTGCTCGATCAGGCGTCGGTGCAGATGGAGCGCGTCGACCGGATCCTGGCCAGCGCCTCCGAGGGCGTCGAGTCGGCCGACCGGACGGTCCGCAAGGTCTCCGACGTGCTCGCCAAGCCGTTCTCGAAGATGGCCGAGGCATCGGCGTACGCGAGCGGCGCCACCTCGTCCTTCCGGGCGCGTCGCGGCGCCCGGGATGACGCGGAACCGGAGTGAGGGCGCTCTCGGGCATCGCGGGCCTGCTGGCCGGTGGCGCGGCGCTCGTCCTCGCGCTGCGGGTGCGGCGCGACATGGCCGCGCGGGGCGTCTCCCTGACGGATGCGCTCCTGGCCCTGCCCGCGATGGTCCGCCGCGACCTGGGCGAAGTCCACGGCGACGCGCGGCTGGCGCTGGCGGACGGCAGGCGTGCGGCCGACGAGCGCCGCCGCATGCTCGAAGCACAGCTGGCGGAGACGCTAGGGGTCGAGGTTGAGACAAGGCCAGCCACGCGATCCGGTGCTGCCAGCGGGCGGTAGCCGTAGCTGGATCCGACGGCCGTGGTGCACGACCCGACCGGGCGTCCCGAGCAGCCGGCGGCGGAGGGTGGCGGCGGCTTGTGGTCGCCTGGGCCAGGCCCGGATGGTCGTCACTCGGGCTTGTAACGGCCATTCGCGCGAGCCCGCCGGACGTTAGTGTCCCGAGTCCGAAGTTCGTCGGCAGGTCGGCGCGAGGAGCCCGGCGAACTTCCGACGCGGGACACTCGCCTCCATCCACCGCTGTGCGGTGGATGGAGGGGGAGAGGGCGACGATGGCGCACGTGCAGGTCGCGTGTGCCAGCAGCTTGCCGCCGGAGTTGCGCAGGTCGCCCTCGGCCGTCGCCGTGAGCGAGCCGAGGTGCAGCACCCTGCCCTCGACGCCGACCTCGCCGGTCGTCGGGAAGATCGGCCGGTGGAAGCGCGTCTGGATCTCGATCGACACCGGCCCGACCCCTTCGGGCAGGCGGGTGAAGATCGCCATCGCCATGGCCGCGTCGAGCACCGTCATGGCGAAGCCGCCGTGCACCGTGCCCATCGGGTTCAGATGCTCGGCGCCCGGCATGGCCCGGAGCCGGACCATGCCGTCCGCCACCTCCGTCAGTTCGAACGGCATCAGGCTGGCGATGGGCGGCGGCGGCGCCGCACCGGACGCCAGCGCCTCGATCAGCTCGCGGCCGGTCACGGAGCTTCCTACTCGGTGAACCGCGCCACCAGGTCGCGGCGGCGGACGAGCAGCACCGGCTCACCGCCGAGGCGCACCTCCATCGTCGCGGCCCGCGGGAACAGCACCTTGTCGCCCGGCGCGATCCCGTTCGCGTCGTCGCCGACGGCCAGCACCACCCCGGCGCGCACCGGTACCTCGGCCGATGCCGGGATGATCAGCCCCGCGCGGGTCTCGTGCTCCTCGGACGACGGGGCGATGGTGAGCCAGTCGTCGAGCGGTTCGATGTTCGCGCTGGGCGTGGAGGACTGTTCCACGCGCCGCACCGTGTCGTCATCGCCGTACATCGCCGCCATCGTACCGCGTGCCGCCGCCTAGACTTCGGCGGCAATGCGTTCTCACGAGATCCGCCAGAGCTTCCGTGACTACTTCGCGGCTCGCGACCACCTGGTCGTGCCGTCCGCATCGCTCGTGCCGGCATCGCTCGACCCGTCGGTGCTGCTGACGACCGCGGGCATGCAGCCGTTCAAGCCGTACTTCCTGGGCGTCGAGCAGCCGCCGGCGCCCCGTGCCACGTCGACCCAGAAGTGCTTCCGGACGACCGACATCGACGAGGTCGGGCGGACCGCCCGCCACCTCACGTTCTTCGAGATGATGGGCAACTTCTCGTTCGGCGACTACTTCAAGGAGCACGCCATCGGCTACGCGTGGGAGCTGGTGACGGATGGCTGGGCGATCCCGCCGGACCGGCTGTGGATCACGGTCTACGAGGGGGCGCCCGGCGTGCCGGCGGACGAGGAGGCGATCGAGCTGTGGCGCCAGACGGGCGTCCCCGCCGACCGCATCGTGCGCCTCGGCGAGGACAACTTCTGGAAGGCCGGCCCGACCGGTCCCTGCGGTCCGTGCTCGGAGCTCTTCTACGATCGCGGGCCGGCCCACGGTTGCGGCAAGCCGCTCGGCCCCGGCCCGGACGAATGCGGGCCGCAGTGCGACTGCGACCGCGTGCTCGAGTTCTGGAACCTGGTCTTCATGCAGTACGACCGCCAGCCCGACTCGACGCTCGTCCCGCTGCCGCGCCCCTCGATCGACACCGGTGCCGGGGTCGAGCGGGTGTCCGCGCTGCTGCAGGGCGTCCACTCGGTGTACGAGACCGACTGCTTCCAGACCGTGATCCGCGCCTGTGAGGAGTGGAGCGGGGCGAGCTACGAGGCCGGTGGCACCGAGACGCGGGCGCTGCGGGTGCTCGCCGACCATGGCCGCGGGATGGTGTTCCTCGCGACCGACGGCGTGATCCCGTCCAACGAGCAACGCGGCTACATCCTCCGCCGGATCATCCGGCGCGCCGTCTCGCACGGCCATCGCATCGGCCTTCGCTCCCCCTTCCTGGCGCGCCTGCACGATGTCGTCGTGGCCGAGTTCGGCGCTCCCTACCCCGACCTCGTCCAGCACCAGGCGGAGGTCCGCGAGATCCTCACGGCCGAGGAGGAGCGGTTCGCGCGCACGCTCGAGACCGGCACCGCCATCCTCGACGACGTCATCGCCCGGACGAAGCAGACCGGCGCCGCCGAGGTGCCCGCGGCGGATGCCTTCCGCCTCCACGACACCTACGGTTTCCCGATCGAGGTGACCGGCGAGATCGCCGCCGAGCACGGCCTGACGGTCGACGAGGGCGGGTTCGCGACCCTGATGGACGCGCAGCGCCGGAGGGCGCGCGAGGCCGCGCGCGGTGGTCAGGAGCGCGAGGTGGCAGCGGCCTTCGCCCGCGAGGCGGGCGTGCCGACCACCTTCATCGGCTACGACGAACTCGACGTCGAGACGACTGCGGAAGCGGTGGAGGAGATCGAGCCGGGTCGCGTGCTCGTGAAGCTCCGCCGCTCGCCGTTCTACCCCGAGGGCGGCGGGCAGGTATCCGATCACGGGCACCTGGAAGGCCCTTCCGGCCGCGGCGCCGTCGTCGACGTCTACCGCTTCGACGGTGACCAGGCGCTGGTCGTGGCGCTCGAGCACGGGGCGATCACGGCCGGGGAGACCGTTCGGGCGATCGTTGACGCGGAACGCCGCGTCCCGACCATGGCGAACCACACCGGCACGCACCTGCTGCACCGCGCGCTGCGCGAGGTGCTCGGCGAGCACGCGCACCAGCGTGGCTCGGCCGTGCGCCCCGACAAGCTGCGCTTCGACTTCTCGCACCCCCGGCCCGTGTCCGCGGCCGAGCTGCGACGGGTCGAGGACCGGGTGAACGAGGTCGTCACCCGAAACCTGCCGGTGCGGATCTTCGAGACCAGCCAGGACGAGGCCCGCGCGCTCGGCGCGACGATGCTGTTCGGCGAGAAGTACGGCGATCGCGTTCGGGTGGTCGAGGTGGTCGGCTTCTCCCGGGAGCTCTGCGGCGGGACGCACCTGCGGTCGACCGCCGAGGTCGGCCCGATGAAGATCCTGGCCGAGAGCTCGGTCGGGCAGGGTGTCCGACGCATCGAGGCGGTGACGGGCGGGGCCGCGGTGCGGCTGCTGCGCGACGCCGACCGCATCGCCGGCGAGCTCGCGCGCGAGCTGAAGACCGACCCCGAGCATCTGCCCGACGCGATCGCGCGTCTGCGGGAGCGCATCCGCGAGCTCGAGCAGGCCTCGCGGGACGGCGGCGGGCAGGCCGGCGGCGCCGACCTCGACGCGCTGCTCGCGCTCGCCCGTCACGTCGGGCCGATCGCCGTGCTGGCGGCCGATGCGGGGGAGACGTCGGGCGATGAGCTCCTGCGCCTGTCCGACCAGCTGCGCGGCCGGCTCGGGCCGTCGGCGGTGGTGCTCGCGTCCCGGTCGGGCGGCAAGGTCGCGCTGGTCGCGTCCGCCACCCCCGAGGCGATCGAGGCCGGCGCCAGCGCGGCCGACGTGATCGCTGCCGTCGGGCCGATCGTCGGCGGGGGCGGCGGCGGGCGTCCCGCCATGGCTCGCGCCGGCGGCAAGGACCCGGAACGCATCCCCGACGCCCTCGCGGCCGCGCAGGCGTTCCTCGCCGAGCGGCTCGGCGGATGACCCGGCGGATCCTCGCCATCGACTACGGAGCGCGTCGCTGCGGCCTGGCGGTCGCGGACGAGACCGGGACGCTGGCCCGGCCCATCGAGACGGTGGAACGGGTCGGCACGGCGGCGGGCATGTCGGAGCTTGCCGCTATCGTGACCCGCGAGCGGCCCGCGCTGATCGTGATCGGGTTGCCGCGCACGCCGTCGGGCGCGCACGGGGACCAGGCGCAGGCGACGGCCGCGTTCGCCGGGCGGCTGAAGCGCGTGGTGGACGTACCGATCGAGTGGGAGGACGAGCGATACACGACGACGATCGCGACCCGGACGGGCGCCCCCGACGCAGCGACGCCGGTCGACTCGCGGGCCGCGGCGGTCCTCCTGCAAGGGGTCCTCGACCGCCTCGGACGCGATTGACGCGTCGGGGCCGGATGCTCGCGGGCGCGATCGCGATGATCGCGGTGCTCGCGGCGGTGGCCCTCGGCCTTCGCGCCGTCGACCATGCCGTCTTCGGCAGCGACTCGGCCGGCGGCGCGACGGCCACGGGGTCGTCGACCGGTGAGGTGCGCCGCCTCCTGATTCCCGAGGGGTACGCGATCCGCGACATCGAGCGGACGGTGTCGAAGGTCGGGTTGAAGCCGGCCGACTACGAGGCGGCGCTGAAGCGAACCAGCGTCCCGGCCGGATTCCTCGCGGCCGGCGAGACCGCGCCCACCCTCGAGGGCTTCCTGTTTCCCGCCACGTATGACGTCGCGATGCCCGCGAGCGCCGACGATCTGGTGCAGCAGCAGGTGGAGGCCTTCACCCAGCGCTTCGCCACGATCGACACCCGGTATGCCAGGCAGCGCAACCTGACGCGCTACGACATCGTCAAGATCGCCTCGCTGATCGAGCGCGAGGCCGTCTACCCCGGCGACCGGGCCAAGATCGCGGCCGTGATCTACAACCGCCTGCACGCCGGGATGCCGCTCGGCATCGACGCCTCGGTGCAGTACGCCGTGGGCTCGTGGCGGCCTCTCACGAGTGCCGATCTCAACGTCGACTCGCCCTACAACACCCGCATCAACCGCGGGCTGCCGCCGACGCCGATCTCGAACCCCGGCGTGGCGTCGCTGAAGGCGGCTGCGCATCCCGCGCACGCGAACTACCTCTACTACGTGGCCATCCCGGGCGATCCGAAGAACCGCCACTTCTTCACGTCGAGCTACGCCGCGTTCCAGCAGTTCCAGCGGGATCACCCGGCGTGATCGGCGGCGGGACGACCCTGGTCGGGCTGATCGGCGATCCCGTCTCGCACTCGCTGTCGCCGCGGATGCAGAACGCCGCCTTCGCAGCTGCGGGGCTGGACTGGGCCTACGTGCCCGTGCGCGTCGACGCGCACCGGTTGGACGCGGCGCTCGCCGGCCTGGCCGCGCTCTCCTTCGCCGGGGCCAACGTGACGATCCCGCACAAGGAGGCGGTCGCCGGCCGCTGCGACTCGCTCGCGCCGGCCGCGGCCGCGAGCGGCTCGGCGAACACGGTGGTGGTCGGGGCAGACGGCTCGCTGCATGGCGACTCGACGGACGGCGCCGCCGCCATCGGCGGGATCGAGGCGGCCGCCGGTGCGGACGTGCTTCGCGGCACCGCGCTGGTGCTGGGCGCCGGCGGCGCGGCGCGCGCGGTGGCCGCGGCCCTGCTCGGGGCGGGTTGCACGGTGGTCGTGGTGGCCCGGCGGCGCGAGGCCGGGGTCGCGCTGGCGGCTGCGCTCGGCGATCTCGGCCGCATCTCGGCGGCCGACTCGCTCCCCAAGGCGCCGGTTGACGTCGTCGTCAACGCGACGCCGCTCGGCGGCGCATCGGCCCTAACGGAGTCGCCCCTGCACGCCGATGCCCTGACCGATGTCCGCGTCGTCTGCGACCTCGCCTACCGCCCTGATGGCCGCCCGACGCCGCTGTGCTCCGCCGCGACCCGGCTGTCGGTGCCGGTCGTCGACGGACTCGAGGTGCTCGTGCGCCAGGGCGCGATCTCGTTCCGCCTCTGGACCGGCATCGACCCGCCGCTCGACATCATGCGTGCCGCCCTCGTTCGCTGACGTGGTACGGGCGTGATCGCGGTCGTCGTCGGTGCTCTCGCCGGCGCCCTCGCGGGCCTCGCCTCCGAGTGGTTCGTCGTGCACGTCCCCGCCGGCGACGAGGAGGCCCTCGAGCAGCCGGCATGGACGCGCAGCATCCGCCGCCCGCCGGTGATGGAACTGGTCGGTGCCGCCGTCGGTGCGGCCGCCGGCAACGCCATCGGATGGCATGCCGAGCTGCTGCCGGCGCTCCTGATGGTGGCGCTGCTGCTGCCCATCACCTTCATCGACATCGAGTTCCGGATCATCCCGGACAAGCTGTCGCTGCCCGGCATCCTGGTCGGCCTGGCGGCGTGGGCGGTGGTCGACATCTCGGCGCTGCCCGAGCACGTGCTGGCGACGCTGGTCGGCGGCCTGATCTTCCTGCTGATCGTCATCGTCGCCAGGTTCGTCGCCCCGGGCGGGATGGGCGTGGGGGACATCAAGCTGGTGATGTTCCTCGGCGCCTTCCTCGGGTGGCACGTGTTCGTGGCCATCTTCGCGGCGTTCCTGCTGTCGCTGCTGCCGTCGCTGGTGCTGGTCGCGACGAAGGGCCGCGCCGGCCTGAAGACCTACGTGCCCTTCGGGCCCTTTCTCGCGCTCGGCGGGCTCGTCGGGCTCCTCTGGGGCCAGCAGCTCACCGATTACTACCTCCACAGGTAGGCACGTACCGTGACGAAATCGTGATCTCGCCTTCAAGGCATCTCAACCACTCGCGCCTAAAGTCCCTGCACTACCCGACGGCGGCTACTCCTCCTCCTCCACCCTCATCCGCCGTATAGCGAGGCGGGCCTCTCCTCCGGAGGCCCGCCTCGAATCTTTTCCGGGTCGGTTTCACCGGCGGGTATCCCCCGTTTCGGGAGGGTCGTTCGGCGCATTTCGGCGTAGTTTGCGGGAAGTTGCTCATGTTCTACTTTTTGCAGTCCGATATCCACAGTGGACGCATCTCCCCCAGGTAGCTCCCTTGCTGGATCACGAAACCCCCCATTCCGAAGAGGACGCCGAGTCCGCGGACGCCGAGCTTGTGGCCCGGTACGCCCGGGTCGGTGGCACGTGTACCGTCGCGGACGACCGCGGTCTGTGCACCGAGCTGCGGGTGAAGGTGGTGGCCGGCGACTCGCTGGTGGTCTCGGTGGCGGCCGACCGGCTGCGCCCGGGCACCCGGGTGTCCGGGCGGGGCCACGATGGTGACGAGGTGCGCCAGCTGGTGTTCTCGGTCGAGGAGGTCGAGGACACCATTCCGGGTCGCGCCGACGCGCTGCTGCGGCTCTGCGAGGCCGTCGCCCGGGGCGACGAGCGGCGCGACGCACGGTACGACTTCGACGCGCCGGGCACGGTCACGCTCAGCGACGCATTCGGGCACGCGCCGGATGCGCGGCCGGCGGCCGTTCGGATCGCCGACGTGTCGCGCTCCGGCATCGCCTTCATCGCCGATCGCCGGTTCGAGGCCGGCGAGGCCCTGGATCTGGCCTTCGAGGACGAGGCCGGCGCCGCCATCCGCGCCCGCGGCCAGGTCGTCCGGGTCGAGCGTGCGGTCTACGGCCGCACCCGCTACGCGGCGCGCGTGGTCGCGATCGGTGAGATGGATCAGCTGCGGCTCGACCGCCTCTGCAACCGCTGCCGTCTGCGTGACGAGGCGGCGGCTGCGGCGTCGGCCGACGAGGTTCCGCTCCGCCAGCTGCTGGCCGCGACCGGCGACGGCCGCCAGGGCCTGCGCCGCATCTTCGGCCGCGCCTGAGAGCCGATTCCTGAAGTCAAAGCCGGGAGGGGGAGGAGCTTTCGCTCCTCCCCCTCCCGTGGTGCGCGGCGTGCATGTCCGGTCCCCCCAGGACCGGCTGTCGCCTACAGGATGCGCTGCACCCTGTTGCCGCTGGTGCTCGTGTTGAAGTTGCCGTCACCCGCGTAGACCGCGGTGACGATGTGACGGCCGACCGGGATCGTGCTGGTCGCGAAGGCCGCCTGGCCGGCACCGTTGAGGGCCACAGGGCCGCCCATGATGACGCCGTCGAGGTAGAACTGGACGTTGCCCGTTGCAACGCCGATTCCCGGCGCCACTGCCGTGACGGTGGCGGTGAGGGTCACCGGCGTGTTGCGAGGGGCAGGCGACCCGCTGGTGGTCACGACGGTCCTCGATGTTGCCTTGTTGACCGTCTGGGTCACGCTGGCGTTGCTCACCCGGTAGTTCACCGAGCCGAGGTAGTCCGCCCGGACGACCGAGATGCCGACGGCCAGTGCACTCGTCACGAGGCGGGCACGGCCCGTCGCGTCGAGGGCCACCGGGCCGCCGACGGCGGCGCCGTCGACGTAGAACTGGACGGAGCCGGTCGCTGCGGCCGGCGTCACCCTCGCGGTGAAGGTCACGCTCTGACCGAACACCGACGGGTTGACGTTGCGGGTCAGCGTCGTCGTCGAGTTGGCCTGGTTGACCACCTGGACGTACGTGGCGCTGATGCCACCGGCGTAGACGATCGAGCCGCTGTAGGTGGCGACCACGTTGTGGCTCCCGGCGGTCAGCGTGTTGGTGGCGAAGGTCGCCCGTCCAAGGGCGTTGAGGGCCACCGCGCCGCCGGCGTTGACGCCGTCGATGCTGAACTGGACGGTGCCGGTCGGGACCGGAGTGGCGGGCGCCGTGGCGGCGGCGACCGCGGCCGTGAACGTGATGTTCTGGCCGAGGTTCGCCGTCGGGACGCGGTTGCTCGTCACCGTGGTGGTGCTGGTCCGGAGCAGCGTGCCGACCGTCTGGGTGAGGGTGGCGCTGGAGCTGCCCGCGTAGTTCGGGCTGCCGGCGTAGATGGCTACCACCGGATGTGCACCGACTGCCAGGCCGGCCGTCGAGTAGGTCGCCTGCCCGGACGCGTTGATCGCATACGGGCCGCCGGCGACGATGGCGCCGTCGATGCTGAAGTTGACGGCACCGCCTGCGGCCGCCGGACTGACGGTGGCCGTGAAGGTGACGCTCTGGCCGGCGACCGACGGGTTGATGTTGCTACCCACGGTCGTGGTCGTTGCGGCCTGGTTCACGGTCTGGGTCAGCGATCCGCTGCTGGTCGCGAAGATCGTGTCTCCGAGATAGCTCGCGGTGATGGCCCGGGAGCCCGCGGCCAGAGCCGAGGTGGTGACTGTCGCCACACCGGACGGGTCGAGAGCCGCCGTTCCGACCGGCACGCCGTCGACCGCGAAGTCGACGTTGCCGGACGGGATGGCCGTGGCCGCGACGGCGGTGACCGTGGCGGTGAAGGTCACGCTGTCCCCGAAGGTGGACGGGTTCAGCGAGCTCGTAAGCGCGGTCGCGGATGCCGCGAATGGCACGGTCACCGGGGCCGTGTTCGAGTAGGCCGACGGGCCGACGGCGTTGATGGCGTTGACCCGGTAGGTGTAGTTGCCCGGGACGACGGCCGTGTCCATGTAGCTGACGTCGGTCGGAGCCAGCGTCGCGAGCACGCTGAACGCTCCGGCGCCGACGGCGCGCTCGACCACGACGTTGGTCGCGTTGGTGGCGTTGTTCGTCCACGCGAGTGCGACCTGCGAGCCGGCCGGCAGCCCTGCATTGGGCTGGACGACGGCGGTCAGTCCGGTCGGGGCCTTGGGCAGCCCCTGCACCGTGACCGGAGCCGACGGGAGGGAGTTGCCGCTGGCGTTCCACGCCACCACCTGGTAGACGTAGGTCGGCCGTCGGGTCGGGCGGGTTGTCGGTGAAGCTGGTCGCGTTGGCGAGTGCCTTGCCGATGTCGGCGAAGGCGCCGGCGACGCCGCCCACTGCGACGGCCCGCTGGATGATGAACCCGATCTCGTTCTTCTGGCCGAGCCACGTGGTCGGATCGGCGTAGTTGACGGGAGTGCGGATCGACCCAGGTGAGGTGGACGCTACCCCGCGTGAAGGCGAGGCCGGTGGGTGCGTCCGGCACCGTCGTCGGCACGTGCACGACGACCGGGCGCATCATGTCCATCTCCTCGTGGCTGAGGATGTGGCAGTGGTAGACGTACTCCCAGCCGAAGTTCATGACCGTGTTGACGATCGGCGTGATCGGGTTGCCGTTCGCGTCGGTGTTGTTGAACCCGGCCTCGGTGCCGTTGAGCGTGCCGCCCGTGCTACCGGTGGCGCCGATGGGCATCATCGGGTTGGCCGGCCGGAAGCTGTCCGGCACCCCGAACGGTAGGGTCGGGACGATCGGCCGCAGGGCGACGATGGTGTCCTCGAGCGGGCTGACCCGGACGGTGTCCTTCCAGCCGAGCTCGTTCGGCTCGGGCGGCATGATGATGTTGTCCCACGTCACCCGGTTGATCACCTGCACGTCGTACAGGTGGAAGTGGATGGGATGGGTATCGACACCGTTGTGCGTGATCTTCCAGATCTGGGTGCCGTCCGCGGCCGAGGAGATCGGGGTCACGGCGATGCCGGGTGGCAGGCCGGCCGTGTCGAGCACCTCGGTCGCGGGGTTCACGTACGGGTAGAGGATGATGTTCTGCAGGAGCGGCGTCGCGCCTGGCGCCTCGAGGCCCAGGTTGGCCGTCATCCGGCCCCACTCGTCGAAGTTGGCCGAGTTGGCCTCGTCGTGCATGCCCTTGGGCTGGAAGTTGATCTGGAGCTGATTGCCCAGCAGGGTGTCGAACTTGAACTGGTCGGTGGGCTGGCTGCCCTCCTGGATGCGGGCGAAGCCGTCGCACTTGGCCGACGGATTGCTCGGGCTGCTGCACCAGCCGTTGGTCACGAAGCTCGTGCCCAGCGCGGTGTTGTAGGCGGCCTGGCCGACGATGATCGGGTCGGAGCCCTTCTCGAACACGCCCGACTTGTCGGCGTGATGGCCGAAGGCCGTCATGAGCGCGCCCATGCGGTCGGCCGTGGTGTTCGGCCGGTCCCACGCAAGCGCCGGCGCCGCGTTCGACACCTTGACCTGCATGATCGTGCGGGTGTTGGGGCCGTAGCCCGCCAGGGTGGTCGGTGCGCCGACGGGCGACAGGTCGGGGCCGCCGGTGTAGTAGTCGTACGACGAGACCCGGGCCGGGAAGGCAGCGGGTGCGTCGTTGTAGAGGATCAGGGTCTTGCCCCGGAACTGCGAGAAGTCGACGATCACGTCGGCGCGCTCGGCCGGTGCCAGGAGCAGGGAGTGCTTGTCGACGTTGCCGAAGTCGAACCGCGTCGGGTCGGTGATCCACGTCATCGGCTGGGCCGGGATCACGGTCGGCGTGGGCAGGAACCCGCCCTCGGTGCCGATCTGGATCCAGTTGGGCCCGGCCGGGCTCTTGGTGGTGTCCGGCGTCGGGAAGACGTTCGGGTCGGTCTGGGCGGCCGCCAGCTCGGCGGGCTTCAGGGCGACCTCGCTGAGCGTGCCCGTGGTCGGATCGGCCACGTACCACTGCAGGTTCCAGAAGCGGTCGTTGGCGGCGTTCAGAATGCGGTAGCGGTAGGCCTTCGGGTCGACGGTGGTCGTCGGATAGGCGGTGCCGTTGACGATCGGCGTGTCGTTGAACGCCTCCATGCCGACCGAGATGTTCGGCGTCGACGGGATCAGCGGCGGTTCGCAGAACGCCTTCACGTTCGGATCACACGTCGAGTCGTAGTAGGGGTTGTTGATGGGCGGGTACTTGGCGTCATGCGCCGGCGGCCAGAACCAGGGGCCGTACATCCAGCGTCCGAAGGCGCTCATGCCCGTGGGGTCGCCGGGGTTCTGGGCCGGCATGTAGACGTGCGGCGTCCAGAGGCTACCGAGGCCGCCCCAGCGGGACGAATCCCAGGTCGGGTCGGTCTGGGTGATGGTGTTCGGGACGAAGGTCTTGTCCTGAATCACCAGCGGGGTGCCGACGCCGAGGCCGTCGAGGGCCCCGCCGGGAGCGATCAGCGCCTGCTCCGTGGCATCGGTGATGAGATAGCCCGCGGCCTCGCCGGCGTACACGTTCAGCCGGGTGATGCCCCACGCATGGTCGTGGTAGAACATCAGCCGCGCGCTCTGCTGGTTGGTGTAGAAGAACGTCTCCGCACCGGGGCCCGGGTCGGGCATGTCCGGGACGTTGCTGACGCTGACGCCCTTGGGATAATCGGTGCTCTCGCCGTCCGGTGTCGTCCACTGGTGCGGCGTGCCATCGCTGATCCACGGGGTGATGCCGCCGTGGAGGTGCAGCGTGGCGCGGTTCTCGGAGAAGCAGTTGGCCGGCTTCGGGATCTCGCCGCAGGCCGGGTTGCGGACGCCGTCGGTGACGGTGCCGAGGTCGGGCGACATGTCCATCGGGACATGGGTGGTCGGATCCAGATGGATCGCGTTGGGCCCCTCGCCGGCGCCCATCAGCGAGGTGTCGACCGGCAGGAACAGGTTGCCGGCGACGCCCGTCGGGAGCAGGTTGCGGAACAGGATCCGCACCGGCCGGTTCTTCTGGGCGATGATCGTCGGGCCGAGGTAGTGCGGCTTGTCGACGCCGGTGTAGCCCACGATCGGCGTGTCCGCCTTGGTGGGATCGAGGTTGGCGTTGCCGAGCGCGACGTTCGCGCCGGGCACGACGCTCGTGGACAGCTGCACGTAGCCGCGCAGGAGGGTCGCCGGCATGTCGCTGGCGAACTGCTGGCGGTACTGCACGACCGCGATCTCGTAGTAGTCGGTGCCCGGGTAGGTGGTCGTGTCCGGGACGGCGACCGGGATGTACTGGCCGTAGTTGTTGGCGCCCGTCGGGCCGAGACCCGGGAGGGTGTCGATGAACTTCTTCAGGCCGGGCGTGACGTATCCCGCGCCGGATGCCGTGACCGTGATGCCGGTGACGGCGCCCAGGACCGCGACGTTCGCGGTGGCGGTGGCACCCTTGTCGAAGGGCGCGATGCTGTCGTTGATGGTCAGGGCCGGAGCCGAGTCGTAGCCCGTGCCGCCCGAGGTGACGTCGATCTGGCCGATGTTGATCGTCGTGGTGACGACCGCCGGATCCGACACCGGAGTGGCGGGAGCGCTCGCATCGAAGATCGTCACGGTCGGGGCCGACGTGTAGCCGCTGCCGCCGTCGACGACGGCGACGTCGGTGATGACGCCGGTGGCACTTGCTGTCGCAGTGCCGGTCGCCTGCCTGCCGCCGACGAGGTTCGGGGCCGAGAAGACGACGATCGGCTGGGTCGTGTAGCCGGCGCCGCCGCTCCCGAGCGTGACGTTGTCGACACCGCCGCTGGCGGTCAGGACGGCCGGCGTGGTGGGATTACCGCCGGTGAGCACGACGCTGGGAGACGTGAAGCCGAAGCCCGCCTCGGCCACCGTCGCGCTGGTGACGACGCCCGTGCTGATCTGGGCGGTCGCGCTGGCCAGTGCAGTCGGGGTGACGCCGGGAGAGGTGATCTGGACGGAGGGCGGAGTGCCGTACCCGGAGCCCGGGTTGGTCACGGCG
This sequence comes from uncultured Actinomycetes bacterium, assembly GCA_963779685.1. Lineage (GTDB taxonomy): Bacteria > Actinomycetota > Thermoleophilia > Gaiellales > F1-60-MAGs149 > CAVZZG01. Next base: position 1,276,706 of record CAVZZG010000003.1, on the reverse strand, counting down.
ATGCTCGAGATGCCGCCGGTCTTGGGGTCGACGGTGGCCGTCGCCTCGGCGCCGCCTCCCGGCGTGTTCGGGGTAACGGTGGCCGCGACGGAATAGGTCCGCGTCTGCGTGAGGATCGGGAAGCCCGCATCCACGCCGAGCGTCAACGTGTTGGTGAGCACTGGGGCTGCCGGCGTCACGAGGTCGGCGTTGGTGGTCGCCGGGTAGCTGAGGATGTCGCTGCCGATGCCCAGGTCGTCGACCGGGATGCCCTCGCCGTAGAAGCCGATGCGGTCGCCGAGCTGCGTCGCGAAGCCGGGCGCGACCGGGAACGTTGCGACCTCGCCGACGCCCGGGGTGGCCGGGGCCGGCACCGTCAGTTGACCGCTGTCGTAGACGACGGTGTACTGGTTGGGCGTGGTGGTGGGGCGCAGGACGTAGGCGTGGAACAGGCCGCCTGCCGACGGTGTCGGACTGCCGCCGGTCGTCGCCTGGTTCCAGGTCTGGAAGTTCGAGAGGGTACCCGCGGGCAGTGCGCCCTGCAGGACGACGAACACCGGGCCGAGGGTGCCCGGTGCGGTTGCGTAGTCGGTGGCGAAGGCCCGGTCGGTCAGCGGATTACCGACGGAGACCGGGGAGGGCGCGACGGCCGATATCGTGACGATGGCGTTCGCCAGCGCCTGGGGACTGTTGGCCCAGTTCGAGTACGGGCCGAAGTAGTGAGGGACCTTCGTGGAGTCGGTCGGGCCTGACGGCGCGGCCGACGCCGGTCCGGCGGAGCGCGTCTGCACCACCCCCAGTACCGCAACTGCCGCTATCAACGGCAGGACAACTCGAGTGAGCAGCGCTAGCGCACCGCGGACTACGGCGTTCATCGTACGCCCCTTCCGTCAGGACTCGTTGGGGAGCCGTGCGGCGCGACCCGGGGAGGTGCACCGACTTCGGCCTGACGAGGCGATCTTACGAGGGAAGCCGGGAATCCCTAAGAGGGAACTTGCCTATATTTCTGCGGGAAACTACGTGTTGGTATCGTTGACAACGATACTGACCTGGGTGAGCTCGGTAGTGGATTCCGTCACCCATTTCGGGTGGTGACGCTCGGCCCAGGCCCGGTCGACGTCGCCCGTGGTGATGCCGCGCAGGGCGTGGCGAGTGGCCGGGTGCAGGAGCGCGAGGTACAGGTGGCCGCACACGAGCGCGAGGATGACGAGCGTTGCAACGTCGTGCACGAGCACCGTGCCGGCGAACCGGTAGGTCGTGTCGCGCTCGCCCTCCCAGAGCAGGAACCCCGTGAACGCGAGCACGACCATCAGGCCGAGGGTGATGGCGGTGTTGAGCTTCTGCCCGGCGTTGAGCCGCCCCTGCGGCGGCTCGCCGGAGCGCGCGAACAGGCGCCGTGGCCCGCCGCGCAGCCACGCGACGTCGTCGCGGTCGAAGCGGTCGGCCTCCCGCACCGTGCGGCCGAGCGAGCGGCGGTCGCCGGCGAGGGCGAGCAGCACCAGGCCCGCGCCGAGTGCGATGGCGGCGTCGATGTGCCAGGCCTTCGCGGTCGGGCGGTCGACCAGCGATGCGAGCGACGGCACGTAGAGGCAGGCGCCGCTTCCGAGCATGATGAAGAACGTCACGGCCAGCAGCCAGTGGGCCGCCCGTTCCGTGCGTGAGAAGCGCCGGATCCGCTCAGGCGCCATTGGACCTGCCGACCCAGGCGTCGATGTCGTACCCGCGCTGCTCCCAGAAACCGGCCGCGGGCCCGGCGTCGAACCGGATCTCGCGCACCCACTTGACGCTCTTGTACCCGTACATGTCCGGGATGACGAGTCGCATCGGCGCGCCGTGCTCGTTCGACAGCGGCCGGCCGTCCATGGAGGTCGCCAGCATCACGTCCGCAAGCCGGAACTGCTCGAGGTCGAGCTGGTCGACGTACGGCACCTCCATGGACACGAACGTCACGTAGCGGGCGTCGGGCGCGGGGCGGGCGAGGTCGATCAGAGTCGCCGGGCGGATGCCCTGCCAGTGGACCTGGCGCACCGACCAGCCGGTGACGCAGTGGAAGTCGGAGATCTGGCTGGCGGTCGGTAGCGCGGCGACCTCGCTCCATGTCAGGTCCTGCGGGTCGGCGACCCGGCCGCCGATCTTCAGCCGGTAGGTGGCGGGGTCGAACTCGGGTATGCCGGTGACGGTGTAGATGCGCCAGCCGTCGGACGGCCCGACCGCGGCCGCGACGTCGGACACCGCCCGCGACACCGCCTGCGAGAACCGGGACGCGAGCACGACGCCGGCGGCCCCGGCCACGATGGTGCCGAGAAATGCAGCACGGCCGAGCGGGAGAGTCCGTTCGGGATCCACGCAGACACAGTCTCGCCGGTATTCAGGGCGTTTCAAGCGGCGTTGCGGTACCCTCGGATCACGTGGACCTGAACCTCGTCACGTCCGGCCAATCCCATGGCCCCGGCATCACCGCGATCGTGTCCGGCCTGCCGGCCGGGCTGCTGGTCGACGGCGAGCGGCTGCAGCGCGATCTCGCACGGCGCCAGGCCGGCTACGGCCGGTCGCCGCGCCAGCAGATCGAGCAGGACACCGCCGAGATCCTCGGCGGGATGCGGTACGGCCGCACCCTCGGCGGCCCCGTCGCGCTGATCGTCCGCAACCGCGACCACGCCAACTGGGGCGCCGCCATGAGCGCGTGGGAGGTGTCGGACGAGGAGATCGCCGACGTGGCGGCCCGTCGGTCGCGCAAGGTGGTGGTGCCGCGTCCCGGCCACGCCGACCTCGCCGGGGTGATGAAGTACGAGCTCGACGACGTGCGCGACGTGCTGGAGCGCGCGTCGGCCCGCGAGACGTGCGCCAGGGTCGCGGTCGGCGCGCTCTGCAAGGACCTCCTCGCGCTGCTCGGAATCGTCGTGCACGGCCACGTGATCCGGGTCGGCGAGGTCGCGGCGCCACCCATGCCGGATCTGCTGCCCGCCGACTTCGCCCGGCTCGCCGACGCTGCCACCGGCTGCCTCGACCGGGAGGCCGACCGCCGCATGGTCGAGGAGATCGACCGCGCCCGGGTCGCGCAGGACACGTTGGGCGGGATCGTCGAGGTGCGCATCTTCGGTTGCCCGCCCGGCCTTGGATCGCACACCGAGCCGCGGCTGCGCCTCGATGCCCGCATCGCCGCGGCGGCGCTCGGCATCCAGGCCATGAAGGGCGTCGAGATCGGCGACGCCTTCTCCAACGCCGGGCTGCGGGGCTCGCAGGTGCACGACGAGATGGCGATGGAGGACGGCTCCTTCCGGCGCGGCACGAACCGCGCGGGCGGGGTCGAGGGCGGCATGTCCAACGGCGAGACCATCGTCGTGCGGATCGCGATGAAGCCGCTGCCGACGCTGATGAAGCCCCTGCGCACGGCCACCATCGACACCCACGAGGATGCCACCGCGCTGGTCGAGCGTTCGGACACGACCGCGATCGCCGCCGCCGCCGTCGTCGCCGAGGCCGTGCTCGCCTTCGAGGTTGCACGCTGCGTGCGCGAGAAGTTCGCAGGCGACTCCGTGTCCGACATGCTGGCCGCACACCGGGCCTACCTCGGCCGGATCGCCTGGAAGCCCCGGTGATGCGGCGGCCAATCGCGCTCGTCGGCTTCATGGGCGCGGGCAAGTCGACGATCGGCAGGCTGCTCGCGGAGGCTCGCTCGCTGCCGTTCCGGGACGCCGACGCCGAGGTCGAGCGCCGTGCCGGCCGGCCGGTCGCCGACCTCTTCGCCGAGCGCGGGGAGGCGGCCTTCCGCGAGCTCGAGGCGGCCGTCGTGGCGGAGTTGCTGGCGTCGGGGCCTGCCGTGGTGGCACTCGGCGGCGGCGCGGTGCGGCCGCCCACCACCGGCGTGCTCGAGCGCGATGCGCTCGTCGTGTGGCTCGACGTCGACGCCGACACCGCCTGGGCCCGTGTCCGTGCGGACGGCGAACACCGCCCTCTGGCCCGCGACGAGGCTGCCTTCCGCGGGCTGCACGCCGAGCGCCGGACGACGTACGCCGAGGCGGCCCACGTCTACGTCGATGCCGGCCCGCGTCCGGACGTGGTCGCTGCCGCGATCGGCCTGGCGCCGATCGTCCGATCGGGGGCGCCGGCGATGCTGGCGGAACTGGTGGGCGACCGCCGGGCGGTGACGGTGGCCGACGCGGCGATCGCGGCGCGCATCGCCACGCCCTGGCCGACGATAGAGGTCGCCGGCGGCGAAGCGGTGAAGACGGTCGCGTCGTTGGAGCGGATCTGGCAGGGCCTTGCCGGCGTCGGGCTCGAGCGCCGCGACGTGGTCGTCGCGGCCGGGGGCGGTGCCACCACCGACGTCGGCGGGTTCGCCGCTGCCACCTTCCGCCGGGGGCTGTCCTGGATCGCCGTCCCCACGACGCTCGTGGGCCAGGTCGACGCCGCCATCGGCGGCAAGACCGGGATCGACGTCGCCGCCAAGAACGATGTCGGCGCCTTCCACCTGCCCGAGGCGGTGCTGGCCGACCCCGGCTTCCTCGCGACGCTGCCGCCGCGCGAGTGGGCGGCCGGCTTTGCGGAGGCGGTCAAGACCGGGTTGCTCGCCGGCGGGCCGCTGCACGACCTGTGTCTCGGATGGGGGCCGGGCTCCGGCACGCCGGCCGCGCGGCTCGAACTCGTGCGCCGTTGCGCGGCCTTCAAGTCCGCCGTGGTGGCCGAGGATCCCCAGGAGCAGGGCCTGCGCGCGGTCCTGAACCTCGGGCACACCATCGGCCACGGCGTCGAGGCGGCCGCGGGCTTCGGCGGGCTGCTGCACGGGGAGGCCGTCGCGGTCGGCCTGAGTGCGGCGCTGTGGCTGTCCGAGCGGGTGTGCGGCCTCGATCCGGACGTGGCGCCGGCCGTCGAGGCAAGCATGCGCCGGTCCGGTCTTCCGCTCCGCGCCCCGGGTCTTCGGGCGGCGGACGTGCTCGCGGCGATGCGGGCCGACAAGAAGCAGACGGCCGGCCGGCCCCGGTTCGTGCTGCTCGAGGCGGCGGGGCGGCCGGTGCGGGGCATCGACCCGGGCGATGACCTGATCGCCGCCGCAGTGGAGCGGGCGGTGACGACCGCCCCCGTATGATCCGCCCATGCTGGCGGTGCTGAACGGCGCGAACCTCAACCTCCTGGGCAAGCGCGACTCGGCGCACTACGGCGACCTCACGCTCCAGGGGCTCGAGTCGCAGATCTACGTCTGGGCCAAGGAGGGCGGCGTGACGGCGCGCTGCTTCCAGACGAACCACGAGGGCGCCTTCATCGAGCACCTGCACGGCGTCGTCGACTGGGCGACCCACCTGATCGTCAATCCGGGGGCGTGGACGCACTACAGCTACGCCATCCGGGACGCCGTCGAGTTCGTGATCGGCGAGGGCATCCCGGCGGTCGAGGTGCACCTCTCGAACATTCTTCAGCGCGAGGAGTTCCGGCGGCACTCGGTGATCGCCGACATCGTCGATCACCGCATCTTCGGCCTCGGGCCGGAGGGCTACCACGAGGCGATCACGTGGCTCTTCGCCCGGCGTGACCCGTCCGCCTGACCCCTCGGCACGAGCCTACCGGTAGTCTGAGGCCGCAATGGCAGAGATGGTCTCGACGAACCAGTTCAAGAACGGCATGCACATCGACGTCGAAGGAACGGTCTTCCGCATCGTCGAGTTCCAGCACGTCAAGCCCGGCAAGGGCGGGGCGTTCGTGCGCACGAAGCTGAAGGCATTCGAATCGGGCGCCGTCATCGACCGCACCTTCCGGGCCGGCGAGAAGTTCGCCCGCGTGATCACGAACTACGACGACGTCCAGTATCTGTACGAGGACGGCGACGCGATCGTGCTCATGAACGGCGAGACCTACGAGCAGGTGCACCTCGCCAAGACCGCGGTCGCGGAGGAACTGCCGTTCATGCGCGTCGGCGACACCGTGCAGCTGGTGACGGTCGACGGGACACCGGCCGCGGTGCAGCTGCCGGCGTCGGTGGAGCTCGAGGTGACCGACACCGAGCCGGGAGTGAAGGGCGACACCGTCTCGAACGTCACCAAGGCCGCAACGCTCGAGACGGGTGCAACCCTCCAGGTGCCGCTGTTCGTCAATGTCGGTGACCGCATCAAGGTCGACACCCGCGAGGGACGCTACATCTCTCGCGCCTGACTGTGGCCCGCCTGATCGACACCACCCTGCGCGTGCTCGGCCAAGACCCCCTGGCCGGCAGGATCCCTACCGGGCAGCTGCTGGAGCTGGCCTCGCGGCTGGACGAGGCCGGGTTCCACGCGCTGGAGGTGACCGGTGGCGGGTGCTTCCGGGCCGCCGTGGCCCGCGGCGCGGAGAGCCCGTGGGAGCGGATCCGCCAGTACCGGCAACGGTGCTCGCGCACGCCGCTTGCCATGGCCCTCCGCGGCGCGTTCCTTGTCGGCGGCAGGCCGGCCGCGCCGGACCTCGTGCGGCGGTTCATCCTCTGCGCGGCGGAGTCCGGGATCGACATCTTCCGGCTGCACGACCCGCTCAACGACGCCGACGATCTCGAGCCGGCGGCAAACGCGATCCGCGAGGCGGGTGCCCGCCTGTACGCCGCGCTCGTCTACGCCGACGCGCCCGACGGGGACGAGTTCCTGGTCGAGCGCGCGCGCCGGCTGCGCGAGCTCGGCGCCGACCGCATCATCCTGTCCGACCCGGCCGGGCAGCTCGACCCGGTCACGGCCGGGCACCTCATCAAGATCCTGCGCGACGCCGTCGACGTGCCGGTGGGCCTCTACTGCCAGGGCTCCGGCGGGACCGCGCTCGCGGTCGCGCTCGACGCCGCCCGGGCGGGCGCCGACCCGATCGCGACGGCCTCGTACTCCGTCGCCGTCAGCGGCCACCGTCCGGCGGCCGAGCTCCTCACGCAGGCGCTCGCCTACACCGGCTTCGCCACAACCGTCGATCTCGACCTGATATGGAGTGTTGCCGAGGACATCGACCACCTGCTCGGGTCGGCCGAGACGATTCCGCCCGTGCCGCCGCACGTCTCGCTGCTGGCGGCGCTGAACCGGGTCAACTCCGGCCTGATCGCGAATCTCGAGCTGCGCCTCGCGAGGATCCAGTCGTCCGACCGGCGTGCGGCCGTGCTCCAGGAGTTCCAGCTGATCCGGAGCGAGGTGGGCTCGCCGCCGACGGCCTCGCCGGTCGGCACGGTGATCGTCCGCCAGGCCGTCGACCACGTTCCTGTCCGGCCGCCGCTGGCAGCACATGACCGAGGAGATGCGCCAGCTCGTCCTGGGTGAGTGGGGTCAGACGCCGGGCCCGATCGCGCCCGAGGTGGTTGCCGCCGCCCGTGCCCAGGAGCCCGCCGAGGACGAGATCGCCGTGCCCGGGATCGACGAGGCCCGCGCCCAGGCCGAGGGGCTGGCGAGCTCAGAGGAGGAGCTGTGCCTGGTCGCCCTCTTCGGCGACGACGCCCGCGCCATGCTGGCGCGCGTTCGCGGTCGCGACTTCCCGAACGCGGCCCTCGGCGGCGCCCCGCCGGCTGAGCTCGACCGGGTCCGGAAGCTCGTCGCACTGCTTGAGGAGTCGAACGCGGGCGAGGTGACGATCGAGGAGGGCCAGACCCGGATCACGGTGCGCCGTCAGGAGGACCGCCCGGTCGTCGTCCAGGCGGGCCACGCCGTTGCGCCGCCGCCCGACCTGAGCGCGCCCGTCGAGCCCGTGTCGACCGGCCTCATGGTGCCGAGCCCGATGGTCGGGAACTTCTACCGCTCGTCCAAGCCGGGCGAGCCGCCCTTCGTGTCGGTCGGCGATCGCGTGGAGATCGGGCAGACGCTGTGCGTCCTGGAGGCCATGAAGCTCTTCAACGAGCTGAAGTCCGAGCACGCCGGTGTCGTCCGCAGGATCCTCGCCGAGGACGGGTCGCCGGTGGAGTTCGGCCAGCCGCTCTTCGAGCTCGCGAGTTGAGCGTCTCGCGGGTCCTGGTCGCGAACCGCGGCGAGATCGCGGTGCGGGTGATCCGCGCCTGCCGCGAGCTCGGCCTCGAGGCGGTGGCGGTGTACTCCACGGCCGACCGCGACTCCTCGCACGTCCAGCTCGCCGATCGCGCCGTCTGCATCGGCCCGCCGCCTGCCACCGAGAGCTACCTCGCGATCCCGAACGTGATCGCCGCGGCGGCGACGACCGGCTGCGACGCGGTGCATCCGGGCTACGGGTTCCTGTCCGAGAACCCGGCGTTCGTGGAGGCATGCGCCGCCAACGACCTGGTGTTCGTGGGCCCGCCCTCGTCGGTGATGGAGGTGATGGGCGACAAGGCCACGGCCAAGGATGCGATGCGCGCCGCCGGTCTTCCGCTCGTGCCGGGCAGCCCCGGGCGGCTGGCGTCCGTGATCGAGGCCGCCGAGGCGGCGGACGATGCGGGCTACCCCGTGCTGCTGAAGGCCGCCGCCGGTGGCGGCGGACGCGGCATGCGGCTGGTCGCCGGCCCCGCCGAGCTGGGCGATGCGTTCGATCAGGCGACGCGCGAGGCCTCGGCCGCCTTCGGCGACGGCGGCATGTACCTCGAGAAGGCGGTGGTCGGCGCACACCACGTCGAGATCCAGGTGCTCTGCGACGGGAGCGGCGGTGTGCTGGTGTGCGGCGAGCGCGAGTGCTCGATCCAGCGCCGCCACCAGAAGCTGCTCGAGGAGGCGCCGTCGCCGTTCCTCGACGACGCCACGCGCTCGGCCATGCAGGATGCCGCCGAGCGGGCCTGCCGGGCGATCGGGTACGTGAATGCCGGCACCATCGAGTTCCTGGTGGGCCACGACCGCCAGTTCTACTTCATGGAGATGAACACCCGGCTGCAGGTCGAGCACCCGGTCACCGAGGCCGTCACCGGCCTCGACCTCGTGCGCCTGCAGCTGCGCGTCGCCGCCGGCGAGCCGCTGCCGCTCACCGGGCGCGCGCCGGTCACCGGGCATGCGATCGAGCTTCGCGTCAACGCCGAGGATCCCCGCCGCGGCTTCATGCCGTCGGCCGGCACGGTGACCCGGTTCCGGCCGGGACTCGGGCCGGGCGTACGGCTCGACACCCACGTGGCCGAGGGCTATCGCATGCCGCCGGACTACGACTCGCTGCTCGCGAAGCTGGTGTTCTGGGCGGAGAGCCGCGAGGCCTGCATCGAGCGCGCCATCCGGGCGGTCGCCGAGACGGAGGTCGCCGGCGTGGCCACGACGTTGCCGCTGCACCTCGACATCCTCCGCGAGCCGCGCTTCAGGTCGGGCGCGTACTCCACGTCGTACCTCGATGACGCGGCAGCCGACCTGCCGACGCTCCGTGCCTGACGCGCCCTGCATCCGCACCGAGGGCGACCTCACCTGCGTGATCGAGCAGGACGCGCTCGAGACCTGCGCCACGCGGGCCGCGGCGGCCGTCGATGGCGTCACCGTCGCCGAGCGCCGCGTCCGCGCCCCCCGTGGCCGCGGCGTCAACGTGCGGCTGGACGGCGAGCGGGTCTCCGCCCGTGTCGAGATTGCGTGCCGCTACGGCGTGCCGATGGCCGCCGCAGGGCGGGCGGTGCAGCGGCAGGTGCACGATGCGCTCTCGACCCTGACGGGCCTCGAGGTCGCGCGGGTCGACGTCGAGGTCGTGGCGGTGACGCGGCCGTGACCGATGCCGCGACCGGTCGCCGCCAGGCCCGGCGCGTGGCCATGATCCTGCTCTACCAGCACGATCTCACCGGCCGCTCGATCGCCGAGCTGTGCGAGGCCTACCAGCGCGACACCGGCACCGCGTTCCCCCCGTACGCACGTGATCTGGTCGACTCGATCACGGCCGATCCGAGCGGCATCGACGTCCTCATCGAGGCGCACTCCCACGCCTGGACCATCGACCGCATCTCGCCTCTCGAACGCGCCGCCCTGCGGATCGCGACGTTCGAGATCGCCGAGCGATCCGAGGTGCCCCCGGCCGTGGCGATCTCCGAGGCCGTCCGGCTCGTGAAGCGCTACGCCTCGCCCGAGGCCGCCACCTTCGTGAACGGCATCCTGGGCGCCATCGCCCGCGCCCTGGGCGTCGGCAAGTAGCCCGCCCACCACGGCCTCCGCCGGTCGAGCGCCACCGGGCTCCGCTACGCTAGGCGGATCGACGACCGCGTTGCCCATCTTCAGTCCCTGCTCGCCCAGCTCGAGGCGGCCAATGCGCGGCTCGAGTCGACGACCGATGCGGACGGGCTGGCGGACGTGCTCGGCGAGTTGAACGACCTCGCGCAGCAGGTGTCGGCCGAGATCGAGCGGCAGCGGCGCGAGCTCGAGAGCGAAGATGACGCCCAGCTCGGCCTCCTCTGAGGCCTCGCCGGAGCGGCTCGCCGGCCTGTTCGAAGACGCGTTGCGGGCACTGCCGCCCGTGGTCGCCGGTCACGACCTGGCGCCCTTCGCGGCGGCGTGCGACTACCCGCTGCGGGCCGGCGGCAAGCGACTCCGCCCGGTGCTCCTGCTGGCCACCGTCCAGGCACTCGGCGGCGACGCTGCCACCGCCCTGCCGGCGGCCGTGGCGCTGGAGTGGGTGCACACCTTCAGCCTGGTGCACGACGACCTGCCGGCGCTCGACGATGACGCGCTGCGCCGTGGACGCCCCACGGCGCACGTCGTCTACGGCGAGGACGTCGCGGTCCTGGTGGGCGACCTCCTTCTGGCCGCGGCCTTCCGGCTGGTCGCCGGGCAGGTGTCGGTGCAGCGGGCGCTGGGCGAGGGCGTCGAGGGCATGATCCACGGCCAGTATCTCGACATCCGCCCGCCCGAGGATCCCGACGAGGCCTGGCTGCGCCGGATGTGCAGCCTCAAGACCGGCGCGTTGATCCGCGCCGCGGTCGCCATGGGCCTGGCCCACGTCGATGCGCCTGCGCCGGTGGCCGCGGCCTACCGCGCCTTCGCCGAGGAGCTCGGCCTGGGCTTCCAGATCGTCGACGACGTGCTCGACGCGACCGGCACGGACGAGACGCTGGGCAAGCCCGCCGGCTCCGACGCGGCCCACAGCAAGCGGACGTTCGTCACGGTGCTCGGCCTCGCGGAGGCGCGCCGGCTGGCGGCCGAGTCGCAGCGGCGATGCGCCGGGCACCTCGAGCGACTGCCTGGCCGTCCGGACGTGCTGGGCGCCGTCGTGGCCCGGGTCTACGCCCGTGACCGGTGAGCGCCTCGATGTGGCCGTCCATGCCCGCGGGCTGGCGAGCTCGCGGGAGCAGGCCCGCGGCATGATCATGGCCGGCGACGTGCGCGTCGACGGCGAGGTGGTCACCAAGGCCGGCACGCGGGTCAGGGCGGAGTCCGTGATCGAGGCGGCCGCACGGCCGCCCTACGTCAGCCGCGGCGGGCGCAAGCTCGCAGCCGGGCTCGACGCGCTCGAGTGGGACGTTCGGGCGGCGGAGGCGGTCGACGTCGGCGCGTCGACGGGCGGGTTCACCGACTGCCTGCTGCAGCGGGGCGCTGCCGCCGTGATCGCCATCGACGTCGGTTACGGCCAGCTCGCACCGGCGCTGCGCGCCGACCCGCGCGTGACGGTCCTGGAGCGCACGAACGCGCGCGATCTCGTCGCCGGCGACCTCCCGTTCGCACCCGATCTGCTGGTTGCCGACGTCTCGTTCATCTCGCTGACGCTCGTGCTCGGCCCGGTCGTCGCGCTGATGCGGCGGCCGTGGCGCGCGCTCGTGCTCGTCAAGCCGCAGTTCGAGGCCGGCCGGGAGGACGTTCCCCGTGGCGGTGTCGTGCGCGACCCGGGCGTGCGCGCGGCCGCGATCGAGCGCGTGGCCCGCTACGCTCCCGATCTCGGTGCGGCGCCGATCCGCGCCCTCGACACGGGGGTGCCGGGGCCCGCCGGGAACCGCGAGTACCTGCTCGCGCTCGTGTCCGACGACAATCCCCTGGCCCGTGAACGCACCGACCCACGAGAGCTCGCCCGGCGCGCCGTCGCCTGATGGCGTCCGCCGCTGCGTCGTCATCACCCACGGCGAGCCGTCGCGGACGTCGGCGGCGTTGCAGGCCGTCGTGGGCATCGCGCGCGACCGGGGGGTCGTGCTGCTGATGCCGGGGGACGAGGCCGCCAAGCATCCAGAGGTGGCCGGGGCCTGCCTGCCGTGGGACGGCGCGGCCACCGGCGTCGACCTCTGTCTCGTGCTGGGCGGCGACGGCACGATGCTCCGTGGCCTGCAGCGGTTCCTCGGGGCGGACGTCCCCACGATCGGCGTCAACTTCGGCCGCGTCGGGTTCCTCACGTCGCTGGTCGCCGACGAGCTCTCGGACCTCATGCCGCGCGTCCTGGACGGCGGCTTCGAGCGCCTCCCCCTGCCGACCATCGACGTCCACAACGGCGGTCGTCACTTCACCGCCGTCAACGACGTCCTCGTCACCAGTTCCGTGCAGGGGCGCATGGCGGTGCTGGAGTGGGAGGTGAACGGCATTGCCATGGGCGAGCGCGGATGCGATGGCATCGTGATCGCGACTCCGGTCGGCTCGACCGGCTACAACCTCTCGGCCGGCGGCCCCGTCCTCGGCTGGGGCGTGGACGCGATGTCGGTGACGTTCGTCGCTCCGCACGCCGTCGATGCGCGGCCGCTCGTTCTCTCCCACGGCCACCGCATCCGCGTCCGGTCGCGCTCCGCGGGGTTCGCCTCGCGGCTCGTCGTGGACGGGCACGTCGTCGGATCGCTCGCCGAGGGCGAGGCGGTCGACGTCGAGATGGGCTCGGCCACGGCGCTGCTCGCGGTGCTGTCCGACCGCCCGTTCCTCGCCCGCTATCGCGCGACGTTCTGGCACTGATGCTCGAGCGCCTCGTCGTCCGCAACCTGGTGCTGATCCGCGACGCGGACGTCGAGCCGCACCGTGGGCTCAATGTCATCACCGGCGAGACCGGCGCCGGCAAGACGATCCTGACGCAGGCGCTCGGCCTCGTGCTCGGCGGACCGGCGGAGGCCTCGCTGGTCGGCTCGGCCGGGGCGGAGGCCTACGTCGAGGCGACCTTCGACGTCGCGCCCGGCGTGCTCGAGCGCGAGGCCTTCGACGGCGTCCGCGACCTGATCGGCGAGCCGGCCGATGGGCTCGTCCTGGCCCGCCGGATCACGGCCGAGGGGCGCGGCCGGGCGCTGGTGTGCGGTCGCGCAGCCAGTCGCGCCGCCCTGGAGTCGGCCGCCGACGAGCTGGTGCGGGTCGTCTCCCAGCACGAGGCGCGCGCCCTGACCCGGCCGGCCGTGCAGCGACGGCTGCTGGACTCGTTCGCCGGTCCCGACCAGGCGCTCCGGATCGCCGCGATGACGGCGGCCTGGCGGGAGCTTGCGGCCGCCCGTCAGACCCGTGAAGCCGCCGAGGCCGACGCCGGCGACGCGGACCGGCTGATCGGCGACCTGACGGATCTCGTGGCGCGCGTCGAGCGGGTCGCACCCGAGCCGGGCGAGGAGATCCAGCTCCTGGCCGACCGCGAGCGCCTCCGCCATGCCGATGCCCTGCTCGCCGCGGCCGGCGGCGCGGGTGTCCTGATCTCGCCCGACGACGGCGACGGCGCGGCGGCGCTGGCATCGCGGGCTGCGCGGACGCTCGGCCCGGCCGAGGGATTCGATCCGCTGCTGGCCGAGATCGCCGCGGAGGTGCGCGACGCGACCGTCCGCCTCGAGGAGGCGGCACACGCCCTGCACGCCTACGTCGCCGGCATCGATGCCGACCCCGCCCGGCTCGACGCGGTGGAGCACCGCCTCGCCGCGCTCGACGATCTGACGCAACGGCACGGCTCGGTCGATGCGGCGATCGCGGCCGCGGCGGCCGCCCGCGAGCGGCTCGAGCGGCTGGAGCGGCGCGATGACGAGCTGGCCCGGCTGGCGGCCGCCGAGGAGACGGCCCGCGGCAACGCCCGGGAGTGCGCGGACGCCCTCTCGGACGCCCGGCGCGCAACCGCCGGCCCGTTCGCGCGCGCCGTCGAGCGGCATCTCGCCGACCTCGGCATGGGCGACGCCAGGGTCGAGATCGTCGTGCTCCCGGTCGCGCTCGGCCCGGCGGGCGCCGACGACGTCCGACTGGAGATCGCGCCGAACCCCGGCGCCGCCGCCGGCCGCATCGGCGAGATCGCCTCGGGCGGTGAGCTGGCGCGCGTCACGCTCGCCGTGCGGGTAGCGGCGCAGGAGCAGGGCGGTGTGCCGACGCTGCTGTTCGACGAGGTGGACGCCGGTGTCGGTGGTCGCACGGCGCGTGCCGTGGCCGACAAGCTGCTGGCGCTGTCCGGCGTCGCGCAGGTGATCTGCGTCACCCACCTGCCGCAGATCGCCGCCCGCGCCGACCGTCACTTCCGGGTCGTCAAGGAGCCCGGTGACCCGACCGTCACGCGCATCGAGCTGCTCGCCGGCGACGAGGTGGAAGCCGAGCTCGCCCGCATGCTGGGAGCCGACGAGGGCGACGAGACGGCGCTCGAACTGGCCCGCACGCTCCGCTCGTCCTGACGCAGGTTCGCGCGGGGCGGCGTCGAACGTGAGCGCATGTTGCGCCGCCCCTCGCCATCCATGATCGTCGCGTGCACGGCACTCGCGTTCTCCCTCGGCGGCGTGGGGTACGCCGCCAGCCTGCCGCACAACAGCGTCGGCCGGGCTCAGCTGCGAAACAACGCCGTCGATTCGAGCAAGGTCGCGAACCACAGCCTTCATCTCGTCGACTTCGCCGGCGGCGAGATCCCCGCACCCATGACCGGCGACCTGCCCTCCGGCGTCACGCTGCGCGGGTCGTTCTTCTTCGGGCATACCGATCTCAATGCCCATTACCCGGGACCGGTAACGGGGAGCCTCGACTTCGGCGGATTCCGGCTGTCGGCTGCGCCGGCGGCCCACGTGATCGACACGGCGGACGCGCCGACGGCGGCGTGCCCCGGCTCGGCGGCCGCGCCGGAGGCGGCGCCCGGCGCCTTCTGCATCTACGTCAGCGACCGTCAGGCCGCGAGCGGCATCTCCATCCTCGCGGCTGCTGACGAGACCTTCAGCAACGGCATCGACAGGACGTTCGCGAACGCCACCGACACGCCGCGATCGACGAGCGGGAACGTCTCCCGGGTCGGCGCGCACGTATTCGTCGATTCGGATTCGACGCTGAACCTCGTGAACGTCCGAGGCACCTGGGCGGTGACGGCACCCTAGCGAGCGAGCGCGGCGCCCGGGGACCACCTCGGCTACCATCCGGTACCCGTGGTCGAACACGGAGGAGGCGCCTGATGGATTCGAGGACGCGGTACGTCTTCATCACGGGCGGCGTTGTTTCCTCCCTGGGTAAGGGCGTGACGGCCGCCTCGCTCGGCCGGCTGTTGAAGTGCCGGGGGCTGAAGGTCGGCGTGGTCAAGCTCGACCCGTACATCAACGTCGACCCGGGCACGATGAGCCCGTTCCAGCACGGCGAGGTGTTCGTCACCGAGGACGGGGCGGAGACCGATCTCGACCTCGGCCACTACGAGCGGTTCATCGACGAGAACACCTCGCGGCTGTCCAACGCCACCGCGGGTGCGATCTACGACCACGTCATCCGAAAGGAGCGCCGGGGCGACTACCTCGGCTCCACGGTGCAGGTGATCCCGCACATCACCGACGAGATCAAGCGCCGGATCCTGCGGGTGGCCGAGGCCTCCGACGTCGACATCGTGCTGGTGGAGATCGGCGGCACGGTGGGCGACATCGAGTCGCTGCCGTTCCTCGAGGCGATCCGGCAGTTGCGCAACCAGGTCGGCCGCGATCACGTCATGTACGTGCACGTGACGCTGGTGCCGATGATCGAGGCGGCCGGCGAGTTGAAGACCAAGCCGACCCAGCACTCGGTCAACGAGTTGCGCCGGATCGGTATCACGCCGGACGTCGTCGTCTGTCGCTCGTCGCAGCCGCTGCCGCGCGAGCTGCGCGCGAAGATCGCGCTGTTCGCCGACCTCGATCCGTCGGCCGTGATCGTGGCCGAGGATCGCGCGAACATCTACCGCGTGCCGCTCGGCCTTCACGACCAGGGGTTCGACTCGTTCGTGCTGCAGCGGTTCGGCATCGAGGCCCCCGATCCCGATCTCCGGGAGTGGGAGGCGCTGGCCGACTCCGTCGATGCACTGGAGGGACCCGTCCGGATCGCAGTCGTCGGGAAGTACGTGCAGTTGCAGGACGCCTACAAGTCGGTGGTGGAGGCACTCCGCCACGGCGGCATCCATCACGGCCACCAGATCGAGCTCGACTTCGTCGACGCCGAGGCCATGTCGCGCACCGAGGCTCGCGAACGGCTCGATGCGGCGGACGGCATCCTCATCCCCGGCGGGTTCGGCGTGCGCGGGATCGAGGGCAAGATCATGGCCGCCCAGCACGCGCGCGAGCGCGGCATCCCGTTCCTCGGCGTCTGCCTCGGGATGCAGGTGGCCGTGATCGAGTACGCCCGCAACGTCTGCGGCATGGAGGGCGCGAACTCCTCCGAGTTCGATCTCGAGACGCCGTTCCCCATCGTCGACCTGCTGCCGGAGCAGAAGGACCTGCGCGACAAGGGCGGCACGATGCGGCTCGGCGCCGAGCCCGTGGTGCTGAAGGCGGGGAGCCTCGCCCAGGCGGCCTACGGCGCCGACCTCGTCCACGAGCGGCACCGGCATCGCTACGAGGTGTCGAACGTGCTGCGCTCGCAACTCGAAGACCGGGGGCTGGTCGTCTCCGGGCTGTTCGCCTCGAAGGACCTGGTGGAGGTCATCGAGCTGCCGGGCCATCCGTTCTACGTCGCGAGCCAGTTCCACCCCGAGTTCAAGTCCCGGCCGACACGGCCCGCGCCGCTGTTCCGCGACTTCATCGGCGCGGCCGTCGCACGGCTCCGTGGCCGCGGTCAGGACGCGGCCACGACGCTCGGCGCCATCGCCTGATGGCGGTCGTCGCGGCGCGAGCGCTCGAGCTGTTCCTCGAACTGGCGCGGCTGCCCACGCCGACGGGTCGCGAACGTGCCGCGGCCGACTGCTGCATCGCCTACCTGCGAGGGCTCGGGCTGGACGTGGACGAGGACGGCGCGGGCGCCGCACTCGGCAGCGATGCCGGCAACCTCTACTGCCGCGTACCCGCCTCCGGCGAGGGCGAGCCGTTGTTCTTCTGCGCGCACCTCGACACGGTGCCGGTTGCGGCCGCCATCGACCCGGTGATCGCAGAGGGCGTCGTGCGCAATGCGAACGCGGCCATCCTCGGCGCCGACAACAAGGCGAGCGTGGCCGGCATGCTCGACGGCCTGCGGCGGGTGCTGGAGTCCGGCGCGCCCCACGCCGGCATCGAGATCGTCCTCACCATTCGCGAGGAAACCGGGCTGCAGGGCGCGAAGGCCTTCGATCACTCCCGTCTCGTCTCCCGCTGCGGGCTCGTGTACGACCACGCCGGGCCCCTGGGCGGCCTCGTGATGGCCGCGCCCGGTCAGAACACGGTCAGGCTCGCGTTCTCCGGCCGCGCCGCGCATGCCGGCATCGCTCCCGAGGAGGGGCGCTCGGCGATCGCCGCCGCCGCGCGGGCGATCGCGTCGATGCGGCTCGGTCGTCTCGACGACGAGACCACCGCCAACGTCGGCACGATCGCCGGCGGGGAGGCCCGCAACGTCGTGCCGGCCGCGTGCCGGGTCGAGGCGGAAGTGCGCAGCCGCGACCCGCGCCGGCTGGCCGACGAGACCGCGGCCATGCTCCAGGCCGCCGCCGCCGCGGCGGCCATGGAGGACTGCCGGCTCGAATCGGACGTGCAGACCGAGTACACGTCCTATCGCCTGCGGCGTACCGATCCGGTCGTGCAGATCGCCCGGGCGGCCCTCGAGGCCTGCGGTCACGTCGTCCGGGAGGAGGCCGTGGGCGGCGGGGCCGACGCGCATGCGTTCAACGCCGCCGGCATCCCGTGCGTCGTCCTGACGAGCGGGATGCAACTCGTCCACACGCCGGACGAGTTCATCGTCGCCGCGGACGTCGACGGGCTGTCGGACATCACCGTCGCCGCGATCGCAGCGGCGGCCGGGCGCTGATCGTCTACGATCGCGCCGTCGAGCCAGGGGGAGCCTCCCGCATGAAGGTCGGTGTGGTCACCGAGATCAAGACGGACGAGTACCGCGTCGCCCTGACGCCGGCGGGCGCACGCGAGCTCGCCGACCGCGGCCACGAGGTGCTGGTCGAGCAGGGTGCCGGCCTCGGCAGCGCCTTCGCCGACGCCGAGTACGTCACCGCCGGCGCGCGGATCGCCGCGTGCGAGGACGTCTGGGGCCACGCCGACATGGTCCTGAAGGTGAAGGAGCCACTACCGGCCGAGTACGGCCGGATCCGCGACGGTCAGATCCTCTTCACCTACCTGCACCTCGCGCCGGCGCCGGAGCTGACGAAGGCCCTCATGGCGTCCGGCGCCACCTGCATCGCGTACGAGACCGTCGAGACCGACGATGGCCGCCTGCCGCTGCTGGCGCCGATGAGCGAGGTCGCCGGCCGGCTCGCGCCGCAGATGGGTGCCATGAGCCTCGAGAAGCCGCGCGGCGGCCGGGGCATCCTCGTCGGCGGCCTGCCCGGCGTCCCGCCGGCGAAGGTGGTCGTGCTCGGCGGGGGCATCGTCGGGTACAACAGCGCGCTGATCGCGGTCGGCATGCAGGCGGACGTGTGGGTGCTCGAGCGGTCGGTCGACCGGATGCGCGAGCTCGACAACATGCTCGGCGGGCGCATCACGCTCTCGATCTCGAACCGGCAGTCGGTCGAGGAGGCGATCGCCGGCGCCGACCTCGTGATCGGCGCGGTGCTCGTCCACGGCGCCCGTGCGCCGCACCTCGTGACGCGCGAAATGCTCGCGCTCATGAAGCCGGGCGCGGTCCTCGTCGATGTCGCGATCGACCAGGGCGGCTGCTTCGAGACGTCGCGGCCGACGACGCACTCCGACCCGGTGTACGAGGTGGACGGCGTCGTGCACTACTGCGTCGCCAACATGCCCGGGGCCGTGCCGATCACCTCGACCAAGGGGTTGACGAACGTCACGCTGCCCTACGTCGAGCTGATCGCCAAGCTCGGCGTCGAGGAGGCGCTGCGGCGGTCGCGACCGCTCGCTCGCGGCGCCAACGTGGTGGCCGGGAAGGTCGTGAACGGGCCCGTCGCGGAGAGCCTCGAGCTCCCGCTCGTGCCGCTGGGCGAGCTCGTCGCCGGCGCCGCGGTGTAGGGCCCGTCTCGGTAGGTGAACGCGCCACCTGGCATGCCCTTCGTCGTCGCGCTGGTGACCGCGACCGCTCGCCAAGACATCCCCTGTCAGGTATTGGCTTCGCGGTCGCGCTTCCCATCACGAGGCCGCAGCGAGCGCCATCTGCCACGTCACCTACCGAGACGGGCCCTTGGCCCTTAGCGAAGCCAGGCCACGCGCCGCACGATCAGCGGCAGCAGGGAGCGCGGGGCGAGTGTCGTGCCGTTCACGAACACGATGCCGACGTCGGTCGCCACGGCGATCATGCTCGAATCGGGGCTGAAGGCGACGTCCCTGATCTGCCAACCTCCGACGGCCTGGAAATGCGTGCGCCGGCGGAGGTTCCAGACGTCCCAGCCACCCTCCGTCAGGAGCGCGACCAGGTGGCCGTCGTCGGACAGCTCGAGTCGGTGGTAGCGGTTGCCGATCCCCGCCGCCACCGGCCGGCTCACGTGGCCGGTCGCCGTGTCGATCTCCGTCACCTCGGCGTGGAACGCGCCCGCGTCGAACCCCACGAGCGCCAGCTTCCGGCCGCCGCGACTTGCCACCAGGGCCGGGTTGTACAGGGTCGGACCGGGCGGCAGCGGGTAGAGCACCGAGCCGGTGATCGGATCGATGATCGCCCGCGTGCGCCGGCCGACTGCGACGATCCGCGCGCCCAGCGCGGCCGACGCGCACGAGCCGCGAAGAGACCAGTACCGGCCGCGGCGAGCGAGGTGGAGGCCGTGGTCGCAGACGGCGACGGTGCCGTCGTCGGCGATCGCCGGCGGGCCCTCGTACTCGGAGCCGGTCGCGAGGCCGACCTCCCTGGCCCGGCCCGTCCGCATGTCGACCCGGGCGAGGGGCGAGGTGCGCGGAGCGTCCGGGTCGGGCACGCCGACCGCGAACGCCCCCGCGGGCGCAAACCACGTGTCGCAGTAGCCGACGAGGCCGACCGGCCGGCGCGCGAGGTTCGCGAGGTCGACCTCGGCCAGCCCGCAATCGTCCAGCACCACGTCGAGCCGCCCCGGCAAGCGGCCGGGCGGCGGTAGCAACTCGATGTTCC
Source organism: uncultured Actinomycetes bacterium (assembly GCA_963779685.1). GTDB lineage: Bacteria > Actinomycetota > Thermoleophilia > Gaiellales > F1-60-MAGs149 > CAVZZG01. The sequence continues at coordinate 1,256,559 of CAVZZG010000003.1, read as the reverse complement.
CGGCGGGCGGTGTCGTCGGCGGGGCCGCGGGCGGTTGCGTGACCGTCGGCGGAGCCGCACGCGTCCCGCCGCCGGCGAAGTTCGTCGCGACGGCGGCGACGGCGACGGCGCCGACCACCGCCGCGACCGCGAGCGACGCCAGGCGGTGGGAGCTCGGCCGCACGCAGGGATGCTACTCGCCGGTGGCGAAGAGGCGGACGTGGATGCCCGGGCGGAGGACTACCTGGTGTCGCTCGAGGTCGAGCGCGGCGCGTCCCGGCACACGGTGGCGGCGTACCGCCGCGACCTCGGCGAGCTGATGGCGTTCGTCGACCGGCACGGACTCGATCCCGATCTGCTGGCCGGCGACGACCTGGTGCCGTTCGCGAACGAGTTGCGCGAGCAAGGGCTCGCGGTCGCCACGGTGCGCCGCCGGATGGCGGCCAGCCGGGCCTTCCTCCGGCACCGGTCGGCGATCGGCGCTCGCGAGGGCGGCGTGCGGGACGTGCCGCTGCCGCGCGAGCCGAGGCGAGTGCCGCGTGCGCTCACCGCCGAGGAGGCGATCGCCCTCGTCGAGCACCCGGACGCGAGTTCGCTGGGCCTCCGCGACCGCGTCGCGCTCGAGCTCATGTACGGCGCCGGCCTGCGCGTCTCGGAGCTGGTCGGGCTGCGGCCGCACGACGTCGACGCCGGCGAGGGGCTCGTCCGCTGCGTCGGCAAGGGCGACCGCGAGCGGGTCGTGCCCTGCGGCCGGCAGGCGGTGGCCGCGCTGGAGCGCTACCTGGCCCGTGGCCGGCCGTTCCTCGGCAGGGCGCAGCAGCGCGATGCGCTGATCGTGAACGCCCGCGGCCGGCGCCTGACCCGGCAGGGGGTGTTCGACCTCGTCCGCCGGCACGCCGGCGCGTGCGGGCTGCCGGAGTGGGTCGGGCCGCACACCCTCCGGCACGCGTTCGCGACGCACCTGGTGGAGGGCGGCTGCGACCTGAAGACGGTGCAGGAGCTGCTCGGCCACCAGCGGATCGCCACCACCGAGATCTACACCCACGTCGCCGGCACGCACCTGCGCGAGACGTTCATGCTCGCCCACCCGCGGGCACGGATATAGTGGCCGTCGTGGAGCCGATCACGATCACCGTCAAGCCGGCCGGGTCGAATGCCGTGCAGGGTCTCTGCGATCATCGTCGACCCTGAAGGCAACCGCTGGGAGATCCCCGAGGGCAAGACCGTCGGGCTGTGCCGGTGCGGTCACTCGAAGAGGAAGCCGTTCTGCGACAGCTCCCACCGCGACACCGGCTGGTCGGCACCGGAGCCGATCGATCCGGCGACGGCCCCCGAGGCCGTCCGCCCGCTCGGCTAACGTCCGGCGGGTGGCGACACAGGCGGAGCTGTACGCCCGCCTGGGAGCGGGGGAGATCGACCGCGAGCTGTCGTGGGCCGAGCACGAGTTGCCCGAGCACGAGCGGACGAAGCACGTCCACAAGCTCCATCCGTACCTCGGGAAGTTCGTGCCGCAGCTCGTGGAGGCCTGTCTGGGCCGCCACTTCGCGGTCGGCCAGACGGTGCTCGACCCCTTCGCGGGGTCGGGTACGACGCTCGTCGAGGCGACGGTCTTCGGCTGCCACGCAGCCGGTGTCGACATCTCCGCCTTCAACGTGCTGCTGTCGCGCGTCAAGGCGACCCGGCACGACGTCCCGGCCGTGGCGGCCGCGCTCGCGGGTGCACTCGACCGGCTCGACGCGGCCGAACCGGTGGCCGGGACGCCGTGGCTCGCGGAGTGGTTCCACCCGGACGCCCTCGCCGACCTGCTCCGGTACCGCGGGCTGATCCCGGCCGCCGGCGACGAGGCCGACGTGATGCGCATCGTCCTCTCGCGGGCGGCGCGATCGGCGCGGCTCGGCGCCGCACTTCAACCTCGAGTCGCCGCGGCGCCCCCAGACCGGCCCGTACTGGTGCCACAAGCACCGGCGCACCTGCGAGCCGACGTCCGACGCCCGCCGCTTCCTGCGCCTCTACAGCGCCGACACGGTGTCCCGCCTCGAGCGTTATGCCGCGATCCGGCGGGACGTGCGGGTCGAGGTCAGGCACGCCGACGCCCGCACCGTCGAGCTGCCGCGCACGGCCGACGGCATCATCACGTCGCCGCCCTACCCGGGCCGGATCGACTACCACGACCAGCACCGCTACGCCTACGAGCTGCTCGGCCTGCCCGAGCGGCGGGCCGACGAGATCGGCGCGCCCGCGCTGGGGCGCAGCCGCCGCGCGGTCGCCGAGTACTGCGCCGCGACCACCGCGGTGTTCGCCAACGCGCGCCGCTTCCTCGCCCCGGGCGCGCCCTGCGTCGTCGTCGTCCACGACGACCAGGGGCTCTACGACGGCATCCTCACCGACGCCGGGCTCGAACCCGTGTCCCGCACGCGCCGCCACGTGAACCGGCGGACCGGCCGCCGGGCTCCGGACTACTTCGAGTCCGTGATCGTCGCCCGCGCCTGACCGGTACGATGGCCGCGTGGCCCGCGCGTGCATCATCGTCCTCGACGCGGTCGGTGCCGGCGAGCTGCCCGACGCCGCCGACTACGGCGACCAGGGCTCCTCGACGCTCCAGCACACCGCCATCGCGGTCGGCGGCCTGCGGCTGCCGAACCTGGCGGGCCTCGGCCTGGGCAACATGCTGCCGCTGCTGGGCTGCGACCCGGTGCCCGCGCCGCCGGCGGTCGTCGGCAGGCTGCGCGAGCGCTCCCGCGGCAAGGACACCACTGCCGGGCACTGGGAGCTCGCCGGGATCATCACCGAGACGCCCTTTCCGACCTATCCCCGGGGGTTTCCGCCTGACGTCGTGTCCGCGTTCGTCGCCGAGACCGGCCGGGACGTGCTCGGCAACGTGGCCGCTTCGGGCACCGAGATCATCAAGGAGCTGGGCGACGAGCACGTCCGCACCGGCAAGTGGATCCTCTACACGTCGGCTGACTCCGTGTTCCAGATCGCTGCGCACGAGTCGGTGGTACCGCTCTCCGAGCTCTACGCCGCCTGCGAGGCAGCCCGGAGGCTCCTCGTCCCGCCGAACGCCGTGGGCAGGGTCATCGCGCGGCCCTTCACGGGAACCCCGGGCGCCTACGTACGGACCCCGAACCGGCACGACTTCTCACTCGCGCCGCCGACGCCGAACCACCTGACCCTGATCCGCGAGGCGGGCCTGCCGGTGCACGGCGTCGGGAAGATCGGCGACATCTTCGCGGGCCACGACATCGACACGTCGGCCCCGACCAGGTCGAACGCCGATGGCATCGCCCAGACGGCCCGGCTGCTCGGCGAGGCCGGCGACGGGCTGATCTTCACCAACCTGGTCGAGACCGACTCCGTCTACGGCCACCGCAACGATCCGGCGGGCTTCCACGCCTGCCTGCAGGAGTTCGACCGGGCGCTGCCGGCGATGCTCGGGCGACTGCGCCCCGACGACCTGCTCGTCCTGTGCTCCGATCACGGCTGTGATCCGACGACGCCATCCACCGATCACTCCCGCGAGCACGCCCTGCTGCTGGCCTACGCGCCGTCGCACCGTCCGGCGGCGGAGACCCGTCACGACGGCGAGTTCGCCGACGTCGGTGCCACCGTGCGGGCCTGGCTCACGGGCCGCGCCGGCGACGGCATCCCCGGCCGTCCGATCCCGTTCCTATGCGCGCCGTCGACCTGATCGCCGCCAAGCGCGACGGTGCCGAACACACCGCGGCCGAGATCGAGTTCCTGATCGCCGGCATGCTGTCCGGCGAGGTCGGCCGCGAGCAGATGGCGGCCTGGTGCATGGCGGTCGTCCTGCGGGGTATGTCCGATGCCGAGGTCGACGCCCTGTGCACCGCCATGGTGGCGTCGGGCGACACCGTCGACCTCGCCCCGATCGGCCGGATGTGCGTCGACAAGCACTCCACGGGCGGCGTCGGCGACAAGGTGACGATCGCGCTGGCGCCGCTGGTGGCGGCGTGCGGCGTGCCCGTGGCCAAGATGAGCGGCCGCGGGCTCGGGCACACCGGCGGGACGCTGGACAAGCTCGAGGCCATCGCCGGCTTCCGCATCGACCTCGACATCGAGGAGTTCGTCCGGCAGGTCGGTGATGTGGGGTGCGCCGTGGTGGCCCAATCGCGGCGTCTCGTGCCGGCCGATGCCGCCCTCTACGGCCTCCGCGACGTCACCGCCACCGTGCCGTCGCCGGGATTGATCGCCTCGTCCGTGATGTCGAAGAAGCTCGCGGCCGGCGCCCACGCCATGGTGCTCGACGTCAAGGCGGGTGACGGTGCCTTCTGCCGTACGGTCGAGGAGGCTCGCGAGCTGGCCCGGCTGATGCACGGCATCGGCGAGCGCGCCGGCCGCCGGGTGGTGTGCGAGATCACGGCCATGGATTCGCCGCTGGGGCGGGCGGTCGGCAACGCGCTGGAAGTGGCCGAGGCGTTCGCGGTGCTCACCGGCGACGGGCCGGACGACGTCGCCGAGGTCGTCCGCAGCTCCGCAGCCGACCTGCTCGAGCTGGCAGGGGTCGCCGATCCGGCCGGCACCGTCGGACGCGCCATCTCGACCGGCGCGGCGGTCGCTCAGGCAGAGCGCTGGGTCGCCGCCCAGGGCGGCGATCCACGGGTCGTGACGGCGCCGTGGTCGTTGCTCGAACGCGCGCCGGTGGTCCTCGAGGTACCGGCTCCCCGCGACGGCTTCGTCGTGACGGCCCACGCGCTGCCGATCGGCCTGGTCGCGATGCGCCTCGGGGCCGGGCGCAGCCGGGCGGGCGACGCCATCGACCATGCCGTCGGCGTCGTGCTCCGCGCGCGCCCTGGCGATCCGGTCACGGCGGGCCAGCCGCTGGCCGAGGTGCACGCCCGCGACCGCGCCGCCGCCGAGACCGCCGTGCGCGAGTTGGCGGCCGTCTTCACGATCGGCGACGCGGCGCCCCCGCCGTCCCCCCTCCGGATCGAGACCATCGGCCGTTAGAGGCCTGATGTGCATCGCCGCGGCCGCGTACGCTCGATTCACATCAAGCCTCCAGGTGGCACCATGTGAGGGTGGACGGTCTGCGATTCGGGTGGCCGACGACCCGGCTGATCATGACCGGCGTGTTCGCGATCGGGCCCTTCCTGATCATCCCCGGGTTGCTCGACCCGGGCTCGGTCGGCCGGTCGACGGTGGTCGCGCTCGGCCTCTACACGGTGATCGCCGCGGTCGCGGTCTGGTTCATGCCGCCGTACCCGTTGTGGCTGGCGTGCGTGCCGCTGCTCATGATCCCGCCGATCTCGGCCGGCATCATCGCCGGCGCCAGCACGGCCACGTTGCGGGCGATGATCTTCCCGCTCGTGGTGGCGGCGGTGCTGTTGCGGCCTCGTCTGGCGCTCGCGACGTTCGTCGCCGTGCCGGTGTTCGTGGCCTTCCACCTGGCCGGCACACCGGACGAGGACGTCACGGAGGGGATCATCGATCTCGTCGGGAACCTCGGCGTGGCGATGCTGGTCGGCATCGGTGCGGACCAGGTCGCCCGGAGGGGCGAGGCCGACGCGCTGCGGGCCGACATCGCGGGCAGCGCCTCGAGCGCCGACCTCAGCGCTGCGCTCGAGCGTCATCTGCTCGCCCGTGATGTCGTGACGGCGGCGCTGCTGATGGTCGACGCCGATCCGCCGACGCTCGGCTGGTTCGCGGCCGACGTCGGCGCCGGGGCGACGATGATGGACGCGACGGTCCGCATCGCTCCCGAATCGCGGCTCGCCCGCGCCGCCATCGTCGGCGCCACGGCCTTCACGGACGACGACACTCCCGAGGGGCGGCTGCTGGCAGCGCGCGGCTGCCGGTCGGGCGTCGTCGTGCCACTTCGCTCCAGCGACGGGCTGATCGCCCTGCTCGTGCTCGGCGCGACCGGCGAGCGGTCGTTCCGGCGTCGCCGGCTCCGGGCCGCGGAGCGAGCACAACCGGCCCTCGCGGAGGCGATCGGGACGCTGCTGCTCCGGCTCGAGCACCTCGAGATCGCGCGGCTCGCCCTCAGCGGTCGCGAGTTCGCGCAGCGGGTGGTGGCGGCCGCCGACGTCGCCTCGCTCTGGGACGCCGTCCTGGGTGGCCTCTGCGGCCTGTTCGGAGCCGATCACGGGTGGGTCGTGGCGCGCGACGAGGGCGACCCGTCGGTGCTCGTCGCGGCGGCGACGTTCGGGCTCGTGCCGGCGGACACGCGCATCGACACCACGCGGGAGACCTCGATCGTCCACGGCGTGCTCGCGAACGGTGAACCCCTGTGGGTGCCGGATGTCCCGGGTTACGCCACGGTCAACCGGCGGTTCACCGATGCCGTGCCGGTCGAGGCGGCGCTCTTCCTGCCGCTGAGCAACGCCTCGGAGACCCGCGGCGTCGCCGTGCTCCTGTTCGCCGCGCCCCGGCTGCTCGGGATAACGAGCGTCCAGGCCGCGGCCTCCCTGGCGGCCGAGGGCGCCCTCGCGCTGAGCCGGATCGAGGCGGAGGACCGGCTCCGGGCGCAGGCGACGCGCGACCCTCTCACCGGCCTCCTCAATCACGCGGCCTTCCACGCCGAGCTCGGCGCGGTGCTGCGCGCCTCGCGGCGTCGTCAGCCGGTCGCGCTGGTGCTGTGCGATCTCGACCATCTCAAGTTCGTCAACGACGCGTGCGGGCACTCGGTCGGCGACCAGGCGCTGCGCGATCTTGCCGCCGTGCTCCGCAGCTGCGCCCGGCGCGGCGACGTGGTGGCCCGGCTCGGCGGCGACGAGTTCGGCTGGCTGCTGCCCGGCGCCAGCCCGGATGACGCGCTCGCCGCCGCCGAACGGGCAGTGGCGCTGGCATCCGAGACGCAGGTTCCCGGGGCGGGCGCGCTCTCGGTCAGCGCCGGGGTCGCGGTCGCCGTGGGGCCCTCCGACCCGGCGGGGCTCTTCGACCGGGCGGATGGCGCGCTCTACGAGGCGAAGTCCCGCGGGCGCGGCATGGCCGTGGCCGGATCCGCCGACCCGACCCGACCCGCGGCGGTCGACGCGGTCGGAGAGGGGCTCGGCTCGCTCGTGGCGGGGACGCTGGACGAGGCCGCCCGCCATGCCGTCCGCGAGTGGTCCGTGCTGTTCCGCGTCAGCGGTGCGTCCCTGTCGCTCGTGCACGGCGAGATGCTGCGCGAGCTGGCGCACGCGTCCGAGCTCCGCGCTCGCATGGACCTGATGGAGGACTGCGCCATCGCGGAGTTCCCTCTGACGGAGCGGGCGCTGACCGAGCGGCGGACGTTCCAGGTGCGCATCGACGACCCGGACGCCGACCCGGCGGAGGTCGCGATGCTGCGGGCGTACGAGTGGCAGGCGGTGCTGCTGGTGCCGCTGCTGGCTCCCGGTCGCGCCGTCGCCCTGCTGGAACTGTTCGAGGCGCGGCCCCGGTCGTTCACGGCCGAGGAGCAGCGGCTCGCCCTGGCGCTCGGGCAGTACCTGGCCGCCACCCTCGCGCGGCTCGTCCAGACGGGATAGCGCGATGCCCGAGCTTCCCGAGGTCGAGACCGTCCGGCGCCGGCTCGAGCCGCACGTCGGCGGACGCACCATCGTCGCCGCGCGGATCGCCGATCCGAGGCTCGTCTGCCCGGCGAGCACGGACGAGGTCGCATCCGCCCTCACGGGCGCCCGTATCGCCGGCCTCGGCCGGCGCGGCAAGTACCTGCTGGTGCACCTCGCCGACGGGTCGACGCTGGTCGTCCACCTCCGCATGACGGGCAACCTCCTGCTCGGCGCCCCGGCGTCGCCGGCTCACGTCAGGGCCGAACTGGATCTCGACGATGGCGCGATGGTCACCTACACCGACCAGCGGCGGTTCGGGACCTGGCGCGTGTGCGACGACGCCGATGCGCTCGCGGCCTTCCTCGGCGCCCGTCTGGGTGCAGAGCCGCTCGATCCCGACTTCTCATGGCTGACCCTGCGGGAAGCCTTCCGGGGGCGCCGCGCACCCGTCAAGGCCCTGCTCCTCGATCAGCGGCTCGTCGCGGGCGTCGGGAACATCTACGCCGACGAGGCACTGCACCTGGCGCGGGTGCACCCGCTGACGCCGGGGGGCGGTGTCACGAGCCCGGCGCTGCACCGGCTCGCCGGGTCGGTGCGAGCCGTCCTCGAGACGGGCATCGAGTCGCAGGGCGCGACGATCCGGGACTTCCGCACGCCGGCCGGTGGCTACGGGTCGATGCAGGAGCGATTCCGGGTGTTCGCCCGTGAGGGCGAGCCGTGCCCGGTCTGCGGCACCCGCATCGTCAAGCTCCGGGTCGCGCAGCGCGGCACCCACGTCTGCCCGCGCTGCCAGCGTCTGCGGGGGCGCTCGTGATCGAGGGCGTCCGGGTCGGTCACGTCACCGACGAGCTGCGCCGCACCGGCTGCACGGTGGTGCTGCTGCCGGTCGCGTGCGTGTGCTCGGCCGAGGTGCGGGGGCTCGCGCCTGGCACCCGCGAGCTGGCGCTGCTCGAACCCCACGCGACCGTCGCGCACGCCGACGCGATCGTGCTGTGCGGCGGCAGCGCGTTCGGTCTGGCCGCGTGCGACGGTGTCGTGGCCGGCCTCGCAGATCTCGGTCGCGGCTTCCCGACGCCTGCCGGGCCCGTGCCGATCGTCCCGGGAGCCGTGATCTTCGACCGCGCGGTCGGCGAAGCGGCCGCGCCGGGCGCAGCGGAGGGGCGGCGGGCGCTGGAGGCGGCCCTCGCCGCGCCGACCGGTGCGATCCCGGCCCGTGGCGCAGTCGGCGCCGGCTGCGGCGCGACCGTCGGTTCGCTGGACGGCCCGGCCGGGGGCGCCCGCGGCGGGATCGGCTACGCCCGCCTGGAGGCCGATGGCGCGACCATCGCGGCGCTCGCGGTCGTGAACGCGTTCGGCGACGTCATCGCCGATGACGGGAGCGTGCTCGCCGGCCTCCGCAACGGGCCGACCTCCCGCCGGCTGCGCGCCGGGATACCGCGCATCCCCCTCGGCGAGTCGACGACGCTCGTCGTCGTCGGCACCGACGCCGCGCTCGACAAGGTCGGCTGCCATCGGCTTGCCCGGGCCGCCCACGCCGGCGTCGCCCGCGCCACGAGCCCGGCCGCGACGTCGTTCGACGGAGACACCGCCTTCGCCTTCGCCACCGGTCGCGTGCCAGGGCCTCATCATGCCGTGCTGGAGAGCGCCGTCCAGGAGGCCGTCGCCGAGGCCATCCGGGACGGCGTCCGGTGACGGCTCCGCGCGCCGGCGCCAGAAGCCGCCGCACGGAGGCGATCGTCCTGCGGTCGTTCCGGTTCGGCGAGGCCGACCGCGTGCTGCACCTGCTGTCACCCGACCTCGGCCGGGTCGCCGCGATCTCGAAGGGCGCCCGGCGCACGCGTTCACGGATGGGCGGACGGCTCGAGCCCCTCTCCCACGTGGAGATCATGTTCCACCGCGGCACCGGCGAGCTCGCGACGATCACCGGCGCCGACCTGATCGCCTCGCACGACGCGGTGCGGGCCGAACCCGCCCGTCTCGCCGTGGCGCTCGTCGGTACCGAGGCGGTCGTGCGGCTGTTCCCGGAGGCGGCGGCCAACCGACGGCTCTTCGACGGCTTCTCGCGGTTCCTCGACGCCCTGGCGACCGTCGATGCCGCGACGCTGCGGCGCGATCCCGGCCGCGACCCGCTGGCCCTGGCTTTCTGCCTGAAGCTCATCGCCCTGGCCGGCTGGGCCCCGCGCACCGACGCCTGCGCCGCCTGCGGGCGCACGGGGCCGCTGACGGGGTACTCGGTGGCCGACGGCGGCGCGACGTGCGCCAGCTGCCGGGTCGGTTTCGCACTCCTCGACGGCACGCTCGAAGCGGTGCGCGAGCTGCTGGCCGCGCCGCTCGGCGCCGTCCCGGACGTTCCGGCCGGCAACGCCGCCCAGGTCAGGCGGATCGTCGACGAGACGATCGCCGAGCACTCGGGCGCGACGCTCCGCACGCTTCGCTGACATAGTGCGGCGACATGGAACGCGATGTCGCCTGCGTGGTCGGCGCCCGGCCGAACTTCGTCAAGGTCGCACCGTTGTTCCACGCCCTGCGCGCCACCGCCGGCGTGCGGCCACTGCTGCTGCACACCGGTCAGCACTACGATCGCGTGCTCTCCACGAGCTTCATGGAGCAGCTCGAACTGCCCGAGCCGACGTGGGCGCTGGGCGTCGGGTCGGGCAGCCACGCCGAGCAGACCGCGGCCGTGCTGGTCGGGACGGAACGGATCCTGCTCGAGCACCGGCCCGCCGCGCTGGTCGTCGCCGGCGACGTGAACTCGACGCTCGGGGCGGGCCTTGCGGCCGCCAAGCTGGGAGTCCCGCTGGTCCACCTCGAAGCGGGCCTGCGATCGCGCGACTGGACGATGCCCGAGGAGATCAACCGCGTGCTCGTCGACCGGCTCTCGGACCTGCTGCTGGTGCACTCGCCGGAGGCGCTGCCGAACCTCACCGCGGAGGGCATCGACGCCGGGCGGGTGGCGATGGTGGGAAACACCATGATCGACAGCCTCCGCAAGCTGCTCCCGGCAGCGCGGGCGACCGGTGTCGTCGCCGCGCTCGACCTCCGGCAGCAGGAGTTCGCGCTGGTCACGCTCCACCGGCCCGCCGTCGTCGACGACCCCGGCCGCCTCGCCGCCGTGCTCGGCGTCCTCGACCGGATCGGCGAGCGCCTCCCCGTGCTCCTGCCGCTGCATCCGCGCACCCGCGCGCACCTGGCGCCGGGGCTCGAGACCGGGCTGCGCCACCTCCGGCTGCTCGATCCGCTCGAGTACCTGGAGTTCATCGCGCTTCAGGATGCGGCCCGGTTCGTGGTCACCGACTCCGGGGGCGTCCAGGAGGAGACCTCCGCCCTGGGCGTGCCGTGCCTCACCTATCGCGACACGACGGAGCGGCCCGTGACGTTGTCGCTCGGCACGAACCGCCTCGTGGGAACCGATCCGCAGGCGCTCGCCGCGGCGGCGGACGAGGTGCTGGCCGGCCCGGCCCGGCCGCCGCACGGCGAGATCCCGCTCTGGGACGGCCACGCCGGCCCGCGTGCCGCCGCCGCGGTCGCTGCCCTCGTCAACCGGTGAGGGCGGCTGCGGCCAGGTCGGCGTCCGCCTCCGTGTTGTAGAGGTGGAACGAGAGGCGCGCGGCGCCGGCCCGGGTGGCGGCCCGGATGCCCGCCGCCGCGAGTCGCGCGCCCGCGTCGGGGCTCCGGAGCGACACGATCGCCGACCGTGAGGGCTCCAGGCCGATGGCCGTCCGGAAGCGATTGGCGAGCGCGACGTCGTGGGCCTCGATGGCCGCGATCCCGACCTGGTCGATCAGCTCGAGGGCCGGCAGGGTGGCCACCCAGCACAGCCACGCGGGCGAGACGTCGAACCGGCGGGCGTCGGCCGCGAGGCGCAGGGGCCCGCCGTAGATGGAGTCCCAGATCACCTCGCCCGCGTACCAGTTCGCCATGTGCGGGACGAGGTCGTCCCAGCGCCGCGGATGGATGGCCATGAACGCGGTGCCGCGCGGCGCCAGCAGCCACTTGTAGGCGGACACGACGAGGTAGTCGACGTCCGAGGCATCGGTGCGGAGCCAGCCGGCCGCCTGGGTCGCATCGACCATCACCTGGGCACCGTGCTGGGCCGCGGCGGCGGCGATCGGCGCGATGTCCGTGACGGTGCCGTCCGCCGACTGCACCGACGAGAACGCGACCAGTGAGGTGGTGGGGCGCACCTCGTCGGCGAGCCGCTCCAGCGGGACGAGCCGCGTGCGGACGCCACGCGGCTCCTGGGCGAGGAAGGGGAAGATCACGGACGTGAACTCGCCATCGGGGGCGACGACCTCGGCCCCGGGGGGAAGCGCCGCGGCGATCAGCGCCGCGAGCGGCGAGGCCTGGGGGCCGATCGCGATGCGTTCGGGGCCGACCCCGACCAGGCGTCCGAACAGCTCACGCGCCCGCGTGATGCCCACGTCGTAGTCCTGTGGCTCGGCGCGGCCCGTCCGCCACCCCTCGGCGGCTGCGGTGAACGCCTCGTAGGCGGTCGCCGGCGGCAGGCCGATGCTGGCCGTGTTGAGGTAGCCGCGGGCGTCGGCGAACGTGCCGGCGGGTACCAGGCCGCTCACGCGGCGAAGCGGTAGATGCCGTTGTAGGTGACGAGGTACAGGCGGTGGGCGCCATCCTCGCCGAACGAGGTCGCGGGTCCCGGGATGCCGTTGCGCTTGAAGGTCAGCGGCGTGTGGCCTGGCCGGAGCTTGATCCCTCGCAGCCACGGGACGACGTCGTCGGCGTACAGGTACCAGCCGCGCAGGGAGCGCACGGCGCCGCGGTACACGAACCCGCCGATGATCGCCTCGGATCCCGGATGGGCGACGACGGTGAGCGGCTTGACCTCGGTGCCGCCCGTCAGCGTGGCGCCGGCGTCGTGCAGGCTGCGGCCCTCGAAGCGCGGCCAGCCGAAGTTCATGGTGCCGAGCGATGCGGGGTTGACGTGGTCGATCTCCTCCCAGGCGTCCTGCCCGACGTCGCCGATCCAGAGCGTCCCGGCCGCGTCGAAGCTGAACCGCCAGGGGTTGCGCAGCCCGCGGGCCCGCTGGGCCACCGCGCCGGTGGTGGTGTTGATCTCGAGCAGCTTGCCGAGCCGCGACGCCGGGTCCTGCGAGTGGTGGAAGCCGTCGTTGGCGCCTCCGCCGTCGCCGGTCCCGGCCCACAGGTGGCCGTCGGGGCCGAAGGCGAGCTGGCCGCCGTTGTGGTTCTGGGCCTGGTCGTGGGGCACCTGGAGGAGCACTCGACGTGACGAGACGATGGCGTGGTTGCCGTTCGACCGGTACCGGGCGATGGTGATCGTCCCGCGCGGGCGAGCCGTGTAGTAGACGTAGAACAGGTGGTCGTGCGCGTAGCCGGGGCTGAACGCGATCGACAGCAGGCCCTGCTCGCCGCCACTCGATGCGACTCTCGACCGCAGATCGAGGAACGTCCCGAGCCTGTGGCGGTAGAGGATCCTGACCCGGCCCGTGCGCTCGACGACGAAGAGTCGCTGCGAACCGGTCGGCGCGGCGAGGTGGACCGGCTGGGAGACGCCATCCAGGGCATGGACGCGGACGATGCGGAATCGGGGCGCGGCGGTGGCGGGGACGGCAGTCAGGACGACCGCTGCGAGAGCGGCGAGGAGGGTGCGGGGGCGCATGAGCAGGAGGGTAGCCGGTGCCCTCGGAGTAGGCTTCCGGGCGATGTCCGCCCCGACGTTCCAGGAGATGGTGCTCGGCCTCCAGGGCTACTGGGCGGCCCAGGACTGCGTGCTGATGCAGCCGTACCACACGGAGGTCGGCGCCGGCACGATGAATCCGGCGACCTTCCTGCGCTGCCTCGGCCCGCAGCCGTGGCGCGTCGCGTACGTCGAGCCGTCGATCCGGCCCAAGGACGGGCGGTACGGCGAGAACCCGTACCGGCTGGGCCACTACTACCAGTACCAGGTCGTCCTGAAGCCCTCGCCGGACGACGTGCAGGACGTGTATCTCGGCTCGTTGCGTGCGATCGGGATCGACCCCGACCGTCACGACACGCGATTCGTCGAGGACAACTGGGAGAACCCGACGCTCGGCGCCTGGGGGAATGGCTGGGAGGTGTGGATCGACGGCATGGAGATCACGCAGCTCACCTACTTCCAGCAGGTGGGCGGCATCGATTGCGACCCCGTCTCCGTCGAGTACACCTACGGCCTCGAGCGGCTCGCCATGTACCTGCAGGGGGTCTCGAACGTCTTCGACCTCGTCTGGGCACCGGGCATGACCTACGGCGAGGTCCATCGCGCGAGCGAGCGTCAGTTCTCGGTGTACGGGTTCGAGGCGGCGGACGTGGGCATGCTCGAGCGTCACTTCGGCGATCACGAGGCCCAGGCGCGCGCGCTGATCGAGCGGGCGCTGCCGCTGCCGGCCTACGACCACATCCTCAAGTGCTCGCACGTCTTCAACCTCCTCGATGCCCGCGGCGCGATCTCGGTCACCGAGCGCGTCGCCTACGTGGGTCGCGTCCGGAACCTCGCGCGAAGCTGCGCCGAGCTGTACGTCGCGACGATCGGGGTGGCACACCCGTGACGGGCACGCTGCTGATCGAGCTCGGCTGCGAGGAGCTGCCGGCCAGTGCGTGCCGGATCGCGGATGAGCAGGCAGCCGACGCAGTGGCCCGTCTGCTCGCCGAGCGCCGGCTCGCGGCGTCCGCCACCCGCGCGCTCGTGTCGCCGCGCCGCATCGCAGTGCTCGCCGACGACGTCCCCGGGCGCCAGGCGGCCGAGGTGGTCGAGCATCGAGGGCCACCCGAGGCGGTCGCCCGCGACGCGGCCGGGTGGACGGCCGCCGCGACGGGGTTCGCCCGGCGCCACGACCTCGCGGTCGACGCACTGGAGCTGCGGGACGGGTTCGTCTGGGCGTCGCTGCCCTCGGCCACGGCCGACCTCGCCGCGGTCGCCCAGGAGCTCGTCGACGGCCTGATCGACGGCCTCCAGATGCCGAAGAACATGCGCTGGGGGGCGGGGAGCCTCCGGTTCGCCCGACCGGTCCGCACGCTCTGCGTGCTGCACGGCACCGACCTGCTGCCGGCCGAGGTGGCCGGCGTCCGCTCGTCGCGGACGATCCGCGGCCACCGGCTCGTGCAACCGGGCTTCGAGCTCGCCACCGCCGACGCGTACGAGGCCGCGATGGCCGCCGCCGGTGTCGCGCTGCCGACCACCGCCCGGCGCGAGGCGATCGAGACGGCGCTCACCGCGGCCGCCGCCGGGCTCGGGTGCGACTGGTCGGACCCGGCCGGCAAGATCGACGAGATCCAGTACCTGGTGGAGCGCGTCCACGTCATCGTCGGCCGGTTCGGCGATCACTTCGGCGACCTGCCCGACCGCGTGCTCGTGACGGCCATGCAGTCGCACCAGCGCTACCTCCCGCTGGTGCGCGACGGCGACAGGTTCCCCGGTTTCCTGACGCTCGTGAACTCCGATCCCGCCGACGACGCGGTCGTGCGGCTCGGCAACGAACGCGTCCTCGAGGGACGCCTGGATGACGCGGTCTTCTCGCTGGCCCGCGATCGTGAGCGGGGCATCGTCGGCATGGCCGAGGAGCTGGGGCGGATCACGTTCCACGCCCGGGCCGGCACCCTCGCCGACAAGACCGAGCGTGTCGTGGCGGTGGTGCGCGCGCTCGGCGGCGATGCCGACGCGATCGCCGCGGCCGAGCTCGCCAAGGCCGATCAGGCGTCGCTGCTCGTCCAGGAGTTCGCCGAGCTGGAGGGGTACGTCGGCGAGCAGTACGCGATCGCTGCGGGGCTCCCGCCGGCGGTGGCGGCGGCGATCGGCGAGCAGTTCCTGCCCGACCGGGCAGACGGCGAGCTTCCGGTCACGGCCCCCGGCGCGCTGCTGGCGCTCGCCGACAAGCTCGACACGCTCGTCACGGCGTTCGCCATCGGCGAGCGGCCCACCGGGACGCGCGACCCGTACGGATTGCGGCGGGCGGCTGCCGGCATCGTCGCGATCGCGCTCGACCGGCGACCCGATCTCGGCCTGGCCGAGCGCCTCGGCGAGCTGCACGAGATGCTCGAGCGACAGGGTGCACGACTGGCACTGACGGCGGACGAGACGCGGGCCGCCGTTGGCGAGTTCGTCTACGACCGGGTGGACGCGGTGCTCGGGGACGAGGTTCCCTTCGATATCGCCCGCGCGGCCCGCGCAGCCGACGCCCCGGTCGACCCCGTCGCCTATGCCGACCGTGCCCGGATGCTCGCCGCCGCCGTCGACTCCGCGGCATTCGCCCGTACCGCCAACGCCTTCACGCGCTGCCACCGGCTCGCGTCCAAGGGGGCCGGCGAGGCCGCGCCCTCGCTCGACCGCACCGCACTCACCGAGCCGGCCGAGCTCGCCCTCGCCGACGCCCTGGCCGCGGTCGGCGACGCCGTGTCGCTGGACGCGCTCCAGCACCTCTCCGATCCCGTCGACGCCTTCTTCGACGAGGTCCTCGTCATGGCCGACGACCCGACCGTCCGCGCCAACCGCCTCCGGCTCCTGGTCGACGTCACCGGCGCCTGCCGCCGGGTGGCGGACTTCTCCCTGCTGCAGCGTTGACCGCGTGCCGGGCGGGACATCGTCCAGCACGGGTGCACGCTGACGCCCGGTCGATCTCTGAGTTAGGCTCTGGTGCACCACGCGGGACGTGATCCCGCCCGGTACGCGCCGACATGCCCACCACCGATCCCATCGAGATCCACCTCATCAGCGACTCCACGGGAGACACTGCCGCCCGGGTCGCGCGCGCCGCGCAGGCGCAGTTCTCGAGCCATCCCTCGACGCTCATCCGCCATCCGCGGGTGACGACCGTCGATGGGTTGTCGCGGGCGTTCGAGCGGATCACGGAGCGGCGGGGGGTGGCGGTGTTCTTCACGCTCATCGACCCCGAACTGCGGCGGATGACGTCCGATCTCTGCACGCGCGAGGGAATCGCGAACTGCGACCTGCTCGGACCGCCGGTGGACGCGCTGTCGGCGGCGTCGGGCGATGAGGCCGAACTCGTGCCGGGACGGCCACTCGCGTTCGCCCACGATTACTTCAAGCGGGTGGCGGCGATGGAGTTCGCCGTCAAGCATGACGACGGCCTCGCGGGGGAGGGGCTCGAGGAGTCCGAGATCATCCTGATCGGCGTGTCCCGCACCGGCAAGACGCCGCTCTCCATGTACCTCGGCTACCTCGGCTACAAGACGGCGAACGTCCCGCTCGTGCGCGGCATCCAGCCGCCCGCCGCCCTCTTCCGGGTCGATGCCTCGAAGATCGTCGGCCTGACGATCGATCCGGAGCGGCTACAGACGATCCGCGGCCGGCGGCTGCGGGCGATCGGCGGCACCGGTGTCCGCGACGGCTACGCCGAGCTGAACCGCATCTTCGAGGAACTGGAGGAGGCGTCCGGTATCCAGCGCCGGCTCGCCTGCCCGGTCATCGACGTCACCAACATCGCGCTCGAAGAGGCGGCCAACCGGGTCATCGACCTGGTCGAGGAACGGCGAGCGGCCAGCTGATCAGCTGATCAGGCGTCCTCGGGCGGGGCCTCCGGCTCGTCGTGCGAGTGCTCGTGGCCGTCCTCGTGCGAGTGGCCGTGGCCGTCGTCGTGCATCGCCGCCGGGGCGGGCGGGGCGGGCGGTGCCGACGCCGGCGCGGGCGGCGGAGCAGCTGCCTCTTCGGCCGGTTTGCGGCCGAACAACTTGTCGAGAAATCCCATCTGACCTCCTCTGGTCGTCCTTCAGTATGCGCGCCGGTATCCTGGGCGCGGTGTCCAGGTACGTCTACGACTTCTCCGAGGGATCGGCCGACATGCGGTCGTTGCTCGGTGGCAAGGGTGCCGGGCTGGCCGAGATGCTGCGGGTCGGCATCCCGGTCCCGGACGGGTTCACGGTCACGACCGAGGCGTGCGTCGAGAGCATGCGGCTCGACTCCCGGTGGCCGCAGGGACTCTGGGAGGAGATCCTCGAGCGCCTGGACGGGCTCGAGCAGCGCACGGGCCGCGTGCTCGGCGGCGCCGAGCGCACCCTGCTCGTGTCCGTCCGTTCCGGCTCCGTGCACTCCATGCCGGGGATGATGGACACCATCCTCAACCTCGGCATGTGCGAGTCGGCGGTCGCGGCGCTCTCCGAGGCCGCCGGCGACGAGCGGTTCGCCTGGGACTCGTACCGGCGCTTTGCGCAGATGTTCGGCGAGGTCGTGCTCGGGGCGCCCGGAGATGCCTTCGAGCACGCGATCCAGCGGCGCAAGGCAACCACCGGCGCGGCCCTCGACACCGACCTGACGGTCACCGACCTCCGCGGGCTGGTGGCCGAGTTCCGGTCGATCATCCACCGGCACACCGGCGCGGTGCTGCCCGACGACCCGCACGAGCAGCTGCGGCTCGCGGTCGATGCCGTCTTCCACTCCTGGCGGAATCCCCGGGCGACGGTCTACCGCCGGGCGCATGGCATCTCGGACGCCCTCGGCACCGCCGTCAACGTGCAGCAGATGGTGTTCGGCAATCTCGGCGCGGGCTCCGCCACGGGCGTCTGCTTCACCCGCAACCCGTCGACGGGCGCTGCGGAGCTGTACGGCGAGTTCCTCGAGAACGCGCAGGGCGAGGACGTGGTCGCAGGCATCCGCACGCCACGGCCGTTGGCCGAGCTCGAGACGATCGCGCCCGAGGCCTACGCGGCGCTGCTCGCGACGATGCGCCGGCTCGAGGGTCACTACCGCGACATGCAGGACATCGAGTTCACCATCGAGCGCGGCCGCCTCTACCTCCTGCAGACCCGCACGGGCAAGCGCACCGCGCAGGCCGCGGTGCGGGTGGCGCGGGATCTGGTCGCCGAGGACGTCATCTCGCGCGAGGACGCCCTCCGCCGGATCGACGCCGGTCAGCTCGACCAGCTGCTGCACCCCACGATCGACCCCGAGTCCCGGGGCGAGCCGGTGGCTCGCGGCCTGAACGCATCGCCCGGCGCCGCGGTCGGCGCGGTCGTGCTCGACGCCGACACGGCCGAGCGCCGTGGGCGCGCGGGCGAGTCGGTCGTCCTCGTGCGGTGGGAGACGACGCCGGACGACATCCACGGCGTGATCGCCGCCCAGGGCGTGCTGACGGCGCACGGCGGCATGACGAGCCACGCCGCGGTCGTCGCGCGCGGGATGGGCAAGCCGTGCGTCGCCGGCTGCGAGGAGATCCGCATCGACCTCGCTGCGCGCACGCTCACGATCGGCGGGGCGGCGCTCGCCGAGGGCGACGTGATCACGCTCGACGGCACGACCGGCGAGGTCTACCTGGGAGCGCTCGCGCTCGAGCCGCCGGCGGTCAATCGCGATTTCGTGACCATCACCGGCTGGGCCGATGAGATCCGCACCATGGGTGTGCGGGCCAACGCGGACAACCCGGCCGACGCGCGCCGGGCGCGCGAGTTCGGTGCCGAGGGCATCGGCCTCTGCCGCACCGAGCACATGTTCATGGGCGAGGACCGCCTCCCTGCGGTGCAGGCCATGATCATGGCCGACGAGCTGAAGGACCGGGAGACGGCGCTGGCCCGCATCCTGCCCATGCAGCAGGCGGACTTCGAGGGCATCTTCGAGGCCATGGACGGGCTTCCGGTCACGATCCGCCTCCTCGACCCGCCGCTGCACGAGTTCCTGCCCGACATGACCCTGCAGGCGCTCGAGGTGCAGCGGATCCGCACCGCCGGGGGCGATCCGACGTCAGCCGAGCGGGTGCTCGCGCGCATCCGGCGGCTTCGCGAGTCCAACCCCATGCTCGGGCTGCGCGGCTGCCGGCTCGGCATCGTCCACCCGGAGATCTACGAGACCCAGGTGCGTGCGATCGCGAGGGCCGTGAAGACGCGGCGCAAGGCCGGGGGCGACCCGAGGCCCGAGATCATGATCCCGCTCGTCGGCTTCGCGGAGGAGCTCCGGCGCATGCGGGTGCTGGTGCTCGGGGTGCTCGAGGAGGAGGGCGTCGGGCCGATGCCGATCGGGACGATGATCGAGCTGCCGCGGGCCGCCCTGACGGCCGACCAGGTGGCCCTGCACGCCGACTTCTTCAGCTTCGGCACCAACGACCTGACCCAGACCGCGCTCGGTGTCTCGCGCGACGACGCGGAGGGCAAGTTCCTCGCCGCCTACGTCGAGGACGGCGTGCTGCCCGCGAACCCGTTCGAGACGCTCGACGTGGACGGCGTCGGGGCCCTGGTGCGGATCGGCGTGGAGCGAGGCCGGTCAGCCAACCGCGATCTCAAGGTCGGTGTCTGCGGCGAGCACGGTGGCGATCCCGTGTCGATCGCGTTCGTCGCCACCTGCGGCGTCGACTACGTCTCGTGCTCGCCCTACCGGGTTCCGGTGGCGCGGCTGGCGGCCGCCCAGGCGGCGCTGACGGCCACCTGATCCGACGGGGCCCGGCGCGCGTATCCGAAGGCATGAGACGTCTTGCCGTTCCCGCCGCCGCGCTCGTCGCCGCGGTCCTGCTCGCCGCCTGCGGAAGCTCCTCCAGCTCCTCCAGTTCGTCAACCGCGGCTTCCGCGGGCGCAGCGCCGTCGCTGACGGCGAGCGAGAAGGAGTTCTCCATCACCCTGTCGTCGAGCACGGTCCCGGCCGGTACCGTCAGCATCGCAGCCAGCAACGCCGGGCAGGCATCGCACAACCTCGCGATCGAGGGCAACGGCATCTCCGAGCAGCAGACGCCGACGATCGGCCCCGGCGCCAGCGCGACCCTCACCGTCAAGCTGCCGGCGGGTACCTACACGCTGTTCTGCGCCATCCCTGGCCATCGCGCAGCCGGCATGCAGACGACCCTGACCGTGCAGTAGTCCGGCCCGATCAGGCGGCGGCCGCGGCCCAGTTCTCGGCGCCGCTGGTGATCTCGGCCAGCAGGTCGTCGATCGTCCCCTCGTCGAGGCCGGCGACCGCCGCCGCCTGCTCGTCGGGCCAGGCCGCGTGATCGAACGGCACGAGGCCGCGTTGCAGCTCTGCGGCGGCCCAGTCGGCCACGTGCACGATCGACGCCAGCGTCCCGGCCCCGGCCGGGGCGTCCTGGTGCTGGATCGCCTCGCAGATCGCGGTCGGGAAGCGCCATTGCTCGGCCAGGCGCGCGCCCAGGGCCGCGGCGTCGAAGCCGAGCACGTCCTGCTCCACGGTTGCGAACGAGCAGCGGTCCCGGCGCGCCGTGACGTAGATGTGCAGGAACTCCGGCTTCGCGACGCGCGAGAGGACGATCCGGCCCAGCTCGTGGATGAGACCGGTCAGGAAGGCGCGGTCGGTCTGCTCGCCGGCGCGCAGGGCGAGCGCGCGGGCCGCCGCCGCCACCGTCACGCTGTGCTCGAGCAGTCCGCGGCGGATGGGCGTCAGGCCGTCGTTGTCGATCGCGAGGAAGCGCAGGGCGGCATTGGTCAGTGCGAGGGTGCGGAGCGTGCCGATCCCGAGCAGGACGCAGGCATCGGGGAGCGTCTCGATGCGGCGCCCGAACCCGTAGTAGGCCGAGTTCGCCTGGCGCATGACGATCGCCGCCAGAGCGGGCTCGTGGCCCACGCGTTGCGCCACGGCCGACATGGTCGTCGTCGGCGAGTCGCAGGCCGTGATGATGTCCTCGATCGCGCCGTCCGCCGAGAGCGGCAGCGACCGGACGCGTTCCAGCATCGCGTCGAGCGGATCCAGATCCTGGCCGTCCACGCCTTCGGTATCGGCAGCGTCGGAACCGGTGGCGTCACCCCTTCGGGTGACCGGTCACGATATGTGCCGTGTCCGAGATCCACGTCGCCCTGACTCCGCGAGACAAGGCTGCGGCCCGCGTGGAGATCGTCGTGGACTGCATCCGGGCCACGACGACGATCGCCCAGGCGCTCGCCGCGGGCTACCGCAGCGTCGCCTGCGTGGCGGAGATCGCCGACGCCGTGGCGTTGCGCGGCCCGGATGTGGTGCTGGGCGGCGAGCGCCTCGGCGTGCGGATCGGTGGCTTCGATGCGGGGAACTCCCCGGCGGAGTACACCGAGTCCCGGGGCGAGCGGCTGGTGCTCACGACGACGAACGGGACGCGCGCCGTGCTCCAGGCCGTGGCGGAGGCGGACGTGGTGTTCACGGCCTCGCTGACGTGCCTCGCGGCCGTCGCGCGGGCGGCGGTCGCCGCGTCCGATGGCGGTGCCATCGCCGTCCGCTGCGCGGGGGTGCGCGGTGAGCTCGCGCTGGACGACGCCTACGTGGCCGGCCGCCTCGTCGATCTGCTCGCCGCGGCCTACCCGCGGCACGGGCTCACGGACGCCGCCCGCGCCGCGCGGGCCATCGCGGCCGCGTTCCCCGATCCGCTCGCCGCGCTTCGAGCCTCGGCGAGCGCTCGCGATCTGGACGGTACCGGCCACGAGGCCGACATCGCCCGCTGTGCCGCGGTGTCGACGCTCGACGTCGTGCCCGCCGTGGTCGGCTGCGAGCCGGGAATCGTCAATCTCCAGGCTCTGGCGCCGGCTCGCGTTTCCGGTGACTGAGGCGGCGCAGCCCGTACAGCAGCGCCGCGAGGGCGACGACACCGAAGACGACGGCACCGGCCGTGCCGAGCCAGCTCTCGATCCGTTTCACGCTGCCGCTGAAGACGTAGCCGAGCACGAGCATCGCCGTCACCCACGTCACCCCGCCGGCCGCGTTCCAGACGAAGAACCGGCCCCACGGCATGTGCGTCATGCCCGCGATCCAGGCGCCGAAGATGCGGAGCCCCGCCGTCCAGCGGGCGAGGAACACCGTCTTGCCGCCGTGGCGCAGGAAGAACTGCTCGCCCCAGGCGAGCGTCGAGCCGACCCTGCCGAACCGGGCCAGCCGCAGCACGACCCGGCGGCCGCCGTACCGGCCGATGGCGTAGCCGACGTTGTCGCCGAGTATCGCCGCGATCGTGCCGAGCACGATCAGCACCGGCAGATCGAGGCGGCCGGCGCCGGCGGCGACCCCGGCGAACAGCAGGGTGAGCTCGCCCGGCAGCGGAAAGCCCGCCGTCTCCATGAAGATGATCAGGAAGACCGCGACGTACCCGTAGCGAGCGATCTCGGCGGACGGGTCGATCGAGATGCCGAGGAACAGCAGCGGCAGGGTCAAAGGTCGTCGTCGTCCAGGGCCCGGGCCAGCGGCGGGAAGCGCCGGCGGGTCGCCTTGCCGAAGGCCTTCCGGTAGGTCGCCGCCGTCCGGTCGTCCAGTGTCGCCGCATAGGTGTCGCGCAGGGCCGCAAGATCCTGTGCCAGCCAGTCGACCCGGTCCCAGTAGTCGCCAAACGACTCCTCGGCATCGTGACGGTCGGAGGCGCGGTGGCTGTCGAGCAGCGCGACGGCCTCCTCGATCTCGCGCCGGTGGTCGGAAGAGAACAGCTCGAGCTGACGCTCGATCAGGTCTGAGAAGCGACGGCGGAACACCTCTGTCCGTAGCCTACCCGCCGTCGCGTTACGCTCCGCCCCGTGATCGATCTCGGGCGCGTGCGCGCCGACCTCCCCTCGACGGCGGCCTACGCCTACCTCAACGCCGGCACCTTCGGCCCGGTCCCGCGCCCGTCCGCCACTGCCCAGCTGGACGAGATCCAGACCGGACTCGACGAGGGCCGTATCGGCAGCGCCGGATTCGCGTTCTGGGCCGACGTCACGGCGCGCGCACGGGCGGCCTTCGCCGTCGCCGCGTCGGCCTCGCCGGACGACATCGCGCTCACCCACTCGACCACCGACGGTTGCAACACCGCGATCTGGGGTCTCGACTGGGCGGCCGGTGACGAGGTCGTGACGACGACCGACGAGCACCCGGGCCTCTCGGCGCCGCTCGACGAGCTGGCCCGCCGCCAGGGCGTCGTCATCCGCGTCGTCGCACCGACGCGGCATGCGATCGCGGCGGCACTGGGTGCCCGCACGCGGCTCGTGGCCCTGTCGCACGTGCTGTGGACGACGGGTGAGGTGCTCCCGCTACCGGGCATCGCCGAGGACGCCCACGCCGCCGGTGCATTGCTGCTCGTCGACGGCGCCCAGTCCGGTGGCGCCATCCGCGTCGACCCCGCGGCCGAGGGTGCCGACTTCTACACGCTCTCGGGCCAGAAGTGGCTGCTCGGCCCGTCGGGAACGGGAGCGCTCTGGGTGCGTTCGTCGGAGCTCGCGCGCCTGGCGACGCCGTGGCCGTGGTACCGGTCGCGGAACCGGTCGGTCAGCCCCCCCGAGGAGTGGTCGTCCGCGGAGCGCTTGGATGGCGGCAACAGCACGCTGTCGGCGCTCGCCGGCCTGGCGGCCGCGATCGAGTGGCGGTCGGAGGTGGGCTGGGCGCCCGGCTTCGAGCGCGCATCCGCCCTCGCCGGGCGGCTGCGGGAAGCGCTTCGCATCGTCAGCGGCGTCGAGGTGGCGGAGGTCGCCGCTGCGTCGAGCATCGTCTCGTTCGCCGTCGCCGGCCAGGAGCCGGCCGACGTCACTGCCGCGTGCGAGGAGGCCGGCGTCCTGGTGCGGCACATCCCCAGCTTCGGCCTCGTCCGCGCGAGCGTCGGCTTCTGGAACGACGAGAACGACCTCGACCGGCTCGTCGCGGTGCTCGGCGGGTTGTAGACCACGCTCGCCGGCCGCCGTGGGCGGGCCTGCGTTCGCTCGACGAATGGGGGAGTACACTGGCGCCGTGCCAGTGCGAGTCCGGAGCGATCTCTCCGTCCCCCTCGGGACGCAGCTCTTCTGGCAGATCCGGTACGCGATCGCCACCGGCGAGTACATGCCCGGTGAGCGCCTGCCGACCGTACGCGAGATGGCAGCCGCGCTACGGGTGAACGCGAACACCATCCGCGCCGTGTACTCGCGCCTGCAGGACGAGGGCTGGGTGGTGGCCCGGCGCAAGGTCGGCACCGTCGTCACCGATGCGCCCCCGCGCTCCCACGACGCTGCCCTGGAGCTGATCCTCGGGCAGGCCTTCGCCGAAGCGGCGGCCCACGGCATCTCCAGCGAGGAGCTGGCCGCGGGAGCCTTCGCCCGGGCCGCCCAGGGCGCCGCCACACGGGCACGGCACCTGCTGTTCGTCGAATGCGGGCGGCAGGAGGCCGAGGCGCTCGCCGGTCAGCTCGCCGACACGCTCGGGGACGAGGTGGACGCGGTCGAGAGCTGCACCATCAACGAGGTCGCCGACCACCTCGCGGCCGACCCCACGATCGACGCCGTCGTCACGACCGTGCATCACGCGGAGGAGGTCAGGCCGCTCGCCAGCCACCTTCCGGTCGTGAGCCTGATGCCGTCGTCCGAGTATCTCGGCTCGGTCGCCGAGATCACCCGCATGCGCCCCGGCACGCGCGTCGGCGTCCCCGGCCCGTGCCGGACGCCGCGCAAGAACGTCGCGGCGACCATCCGCCGGCTCGGCCACGGGCTCGAGGTCGTCGAGGCCGACCGCGGCGACGATGCGGCGATCGCAACCTGCGACGTGGTCGTGGCCTGGACGGACGAGGTGCTCGCGACGCTCCCACCAGGCGCGCGGGTGCTGCCCTGGGCCGGTCAGATCGACCCGGCCGGCATCGCGCACCTCCGCCGCCAGCTCGCCCTCTGACGCGCCCGCCGCCGCTCAGCTACGGAGGCCGAGCTCGCCGGCGATCGGGCGCAGGGCTGCGATCACGTTGGCGATGTGCTCGTCGAGCCCTATCCCGAGCAGCTCGGGCCCGGCCGCCACGTCCTCGCGGTTGACGCCGGCGGCGAACGACCGCTGCTTGAGCTTCTTCTTCACGCTGGGAGGCTCGAGCGTCGCGACGCCGTCCGGGCGGACGAGGCCGCACGCGTGCACGAATCCGGCCAGCTCGTCGCAGGCGAACAGCGTGCGCTCGAGGCGCGACTCGCGCTCCAGCTCGAGGTGGTTCGCGTGCGACAGGACCGCGCGGACGAACCACTCCGGGTAGCCGCGCTCGCGCAGCATCGGGGCGCCGTCCTGCGGGTGGCGATCGAGCGTGGGGTGGATCTCGTAGTCGAAGTCGTGCAGGAGCGCCACGTTTCCCCACGCGAGCTCGTCCTCGCCGAACTGCCGGGCGTAGTGGCGGACGGCGGCCTCGACCGCGAGGGCGTGCCGTAACAGCGCCTCGCTCTTGGTGTACTCGGTCAACAGCGCCCAGGCGGCTTCGCGGTCGCGGACGAGGTCATCGGACATCGGCCGACCATACCAAACTGCACGTTCCCGCAAGGTCGGGTGGTAGGATGGCGATCCGTGGCCACGATCCAGGCGCGGCAGTCAGTGACCGAGTACTTCGTGATCGAGGGTGGGCGGCCGCTCTCGGGTGCCATCGCGCCCGAGGGGAACAAGAACGCGGCGCTCCCGGCGATCGCCGCCGCGCTGCTGACCGACCGCGAGGTGCGCCTGTCGAACGTGCCGCGCATCCGCGACGTCGAGGTGATGGTCGAGGTCGTCGCCGACCTGGGAGCCCATGTCGAGTGGACGGCGCAGAACGAGCTCCTGATCCGCGCCGAGTTCATCAGCACGACCACGCTCGACCGGGCACTGTGCCAGCGGATCCGGGCCTCGATCCTGTTCGCCGGGCCGCTGCTCGCCCGCTGCGGGAAGGTCGAGGTGCCGCCGCCGGGCGGCGACGTGATCGGCCGCCGGCGCCTCGATACGCACTTCCTCGCGTTCCGGGCACTCGGCGCCGAGGTGACGGTCGGCCGGAGCTACGAGATCACCGCGCCGCTCGGGCTCAAGGGCAGCGAGGTGTTCCTGGACGAGCCCAGCGTAACCGGCACCGAGAACGCGATCATGGCCGCCGTGCTCGCGCCCGGCCGGACGTGCCTCATCAACGCCGCCTGCGAACCGCACGTGCAGGACCTCTGCCGGATGCTCGTCAAGATGGGCGCGCTGATCGAGGGCATCGGCTCCAACATGCTCCACATCGAGGGCGTCGAGCGGCTCTCGGGCTGCGACCACCGGATCGGCCCCGACTACATCGAGGTCGCCTCGTTCGTCGGTCTCGCCGCCGTCACCGGCGGTGACGTGACCGTGACGGACGTCGAGCCGGCCGATCTCCGCGCGATCCTCCAGTCCTTCGGGCGGCTCGGGATCGAGACGGAGTGCACGGGCACCAGCCTCCGCGTGCCGCCGGGCCAGTCACTGGAGATCCGCAACGACCTCCACGACGCCGTGCCGAAGATCGAGGACGGCCCCTGGCCGCAGTTCCCGGCCGATCTGACGTCGATCGCCGTCGCGGTCGCGACCCAGGCCCGCGGCACCATCCTGATCTACGAGAAGCTGTTCGAGAACCGGCTCGTCTTCACCGACAAGCTCGTGACGATGGGCGCGCGCATCGTGCTCTGCGATCCGCACCGGTGCGTCGTCACCGGCCCGGCGCGCCTGTACGGCGAGCGGGTCGAGAGCCCGGACATCCGGGCCGGCATGGCCATGCTGATCGCGGGGTTCTGCGCCGAGGGCACCACCGTGATCGGCAACGTCAGCCAGATCGACCGCGGCTACGAGCGCATCGACGAGCGCCTCCGGGGCCTCGGCGCCGCCATCGAGCGCATCCAGGCCTGAGACTGATCACCGGCCCGCGGGTGCGTCGCGGCGTCCCGAAGCTGCCAGGCCGCTCCCGGCCGGCGCCATGGCAACGCTCGGCGACCTTCCCGTCCGTGCGCCGAGCGCGCCGCCTTGGCGGCTCCTGCTCCGTTTCAGGGTGCGCCCTACAACCAGGCGATCATCTCCGGCGGATTCGTGTTCACGGCGGGCCAGGCCGGCCTCGATGAGAAGACGGGCCAGCTGGTCTGGCCCGGGCATCGCCGAGCAGAGCGAGAAGACGTTCGACAACCTCCAGGCGATCCTCGAGGCGGCCGGCTCGTCCATGGCCAAGATCGTCAAGACGACGGTCTTCCTCGTCGACATGAACGACTTCGCCGCGATGAACGAGATCTACAAGGCCCGCATCCCGGCCCCGCACCCCGCGCGCTCGACGGTCGCGGCCGCGAAGCTGCCGGCCGGCGCGCTCGTCGAGATCGAGGCGATCGCGGAGGCGTGAACCTCCGCGGAGCGCTCGAGGAGCATCCGGAGGTCGTCCGAGCGCTCGGCCCGCTGCGGCAAGCAGCCGCCGGGGCCGCCATCCACCTCGTCGGCGGCACCGTCCGCGACCTCATGCTGGGAGCCGCCACCGTCGACCTCGACGTGGTGGTCGTGGGCGACGCCGTCGCGGTGGCACGTCGCCTCGCCGCGGCCACCGGTGGGAAGGTCGCGGTGCACGCCCCCTTCGGCACGGCGGTCGTCACCGGGCCGGTCGCGGTCGACCTCGCCGGGGCCCGGCACGAGCGCTACCCGCAGCCCGGTGCGCTCCCGGTCGTCACGCCGGCGGATGCGCTCGAGGACGACCTCGCCCGGCGCGATTTCACCATCAACGCGATGGCCCTCGCCCTGTCCGAGCATGCATTCGGCGATCTGCTCGACCCCTTCGGCGGTCGTCAGGACATGGCAGACAGCGCTCTCCGCGTGCTTCACCCGGCCTCGTTCGCGGACGACCCGACGCGCCTGGTGCGTGGCGCGCGCTACGCCGCGCGGCTCGGCTTCACGTTCGCACCCGCAACCCGCGCGGCCGCCATCGCCGCGGCGCCCGCGGTGCGGTCGGTCGGCGCCGACCGTCTCCGCGATGCCCTCGAGCTCGCCGTCCGCGAGGATGCTGCCGTCCGCGCGGTCGCGGTGCTGGCCGAGCTCGGCGTGCTCGACGCGATCGGCGCCGCTCCCGCGCCCGGCGCGCTCGACCGCCACGACGCCTTCCGCCAGGCCCACGCACCCGAGGCGGAGGCCTGGGTGGGGCGCTTCGCGCTGCTCGGGGCCGCCGCCGACCTCCTGCCGGCCCGCGTACGCCGGGTGTCGGACATCGCGGCCCGGCTCGCCATCGGCATCCCGGGGTGCGAGGCCGACGCGCCGGCGATCGTCCGGCTGCTGCGGCGCCAGCCGGTCGAGGCACTGGTCTGCGCGGCGGCGCGCGAGCCGCGGGCAGCATCCGGTGCGGCGTGGTACCTCGACGAGCTCCGTCACGTCCGGCTCGAGCTCGACGGCGACGACCTGATCCGCGAGCTCGGCGCCGAACCCGGGCCCGCGCTCGGGTCGCTCCTGGACGCGCTGCTCGCCCGCCGGCTGCGAGGCGAGCTCCCGACGCGCGACGAGCAGCTGGCTGCCGCCCGAGCGGCGCTCCGCTAGCGGCCCGAGCCGGCGACGAGGCCGAACGCGATGAACACGAGGAAGATCGCGAGCGCCGCCACCGCGGCTGCGAGGATCACGGTCTGCGATCGGGTGCGGTCCACCGCCGGAAGTGTCTCATGCGCCGGTGCAGTGCGACGTAGGACTGACCGCCGGCGCGGGGAAGGGGGTGGGCGGTGACCGACCAGGGCCGCGTGTTCCTCGTCCTGCTGCCGATCCTGATCGGGTCGCTGACGATGCACGAGCTCGCCCACGCGTGGGTCGCGTGGCGCCTCGGCGACCCGACGGCGAAGCTGCTCGGCCGCCTCACGCTGAACCCGATCAGCCACATCGACCCGCTCGGCATCGGCGTGTTCGTGGTCAGCTACTTCGCGCTGGCCTTCCCGATCGGCTGGGCGCGGCCGGTGCCGATCCAGCCCGCCTACTTCCGGCATCCCAAGCGCGACATGGCCATCGTTGCGATCGCAGGGCCGATGGCGAACTTCCTGATCGCCTACCTGTTGCTCGAGTACGCGCTCCACGCCCCCCACGGCACGTTCGCGACCGAGGTCCTCGCGAAGGCCATCGCCGTGAACATCACGCTCGGCGTGTTCAACCTCATCCCGGTGCCGCCACTCGACGGCTCGCGCGTCGTGGGCGCCGCGATGAGCGACGACACCTACCGGCGCTGGCTCGGGCTCGACACCTACGGCATCGCGATCATCTTCGGGATGATGTTCCTGTTCCGGACGCAGTTCACGAGTGCGCTCGGCACCCTCATCCACGACGTGGCCGACGCCATGCAACGACTCAGTTTCTAGCGAGCGGCTGGTACGCTCGGACGGTGCTCGAATGGGAGGTCACGGAGGGCGTCCCGCTGCTTCGCTGGCAGCGAGTGGCGGGCGTGACGGCGGCGTTCTCGGGGCGCCAGGGCGGCGTCTCCACCGGCGTCTGCGCAAGCCTCAACCTCGGCCTGCGTTCGCAGGACGACCTGGACCGGGTCTGCGAGAACCGGGCGCGGCTGTGTGCGGCGGCCGGTGCCGACCCCGCGCGCACCAGCTCCTGCTACCAGCGCCACTCGGCCGTCGTCCAC
Source organism: uncultured Actinomycetes bacterium (assembly GCA_963779685.1). Lineage (GTDB taxonomy): Bacteria > Actinomycetota > Thermoleophilia > Gaiellales > F1-60-MAGs149 > CAVZZG01. The sequence goes on along the minus strand of CAVZZG010000003.1, from coordinate 1,226,915 downwards.
CGCGTCGAGGGCGACCCGGAGCGGGCGTTCACCGACCGCACCGTCGAGAGCCCGCCCGGCGACGGGCTCGTCACCACGACGGCCGGGCGGGCGGTCGTGGCGTTCGGCGCGGACTGCCTGCCGGTCGTCGTCGCCCGGCGCGACGGCAGCGCCGTCGGGGTGTGCCACGCCGGCTGGCGGGGGCTCGTGGACGGGGTGGTGGAGGAGCTTGCCCGCAACGTGGGTGGCGACTGCGTCGCCGCCGTCGGCCCGTGCGCAGGCCCTGGCGCCTACGAGGTGCGCGAGGACGTCGCCGGACCGCTCACGACCAGGTTCGGGAGTGGCGCGGTGGCGGGGCGCAACGCCGACCTCGCGCGCTGCGCCGTCATCGCCCTCGAGCGCAGCGGTGTCGGCGAGGTCGACGTGGCCGGGCACTGCACCATCACCGAGTCCGACCGGTTCTTCTCGCATCGCCGCGACGGCGAACGGTGCGGCCGTCAGGGCGTGATCGCCTACCGTGACGGGCATGCTCGACCCTGACATCGTCCGCGACTGCCACGCGGCCGCCCGGGCGGCGATCGCGGAAGCAGCGGCTCGCGCCGGCCGCCCCGTGGAAGCGGTGGAGGTGCTCGCCGCCGTCAAGTACATCGAGCGCGACGATCTGCCGGCGCTGGCCGCGGCCGGGATCCGCCGCGTCGGCGAGAACCGCACCGACGCCCTCGTGAGCAAGCAGGCGGGCTTCGAGACGGTCTTCACGTGGGACTTCATCGGCCACCTCCAGAGCCGTAAGGTGCGCGACATCGTCGGTCGTGTCGATCTCATCCACGCCGTCGAGTCCGAGTCGGTGGCGCGTCAGGTCCAGGAGCGCGCGGCCGGCCGTCAGGACGTGCTCGTCGAGGTCAACGTCGCCGACGATCCGGGCAAGTACGGTGTCGCCACCGACGCCCTCGATGCCTTTCTCGAACTGCTCGCCGGTCTCGACCGGGTGCGCGTGCGCGGGCTCATGACCATGCCGCCCTTCGCCGAGACGCCGGACGCCTCCCGTCCGGCCTTCGCGGCGCTCCGCGCCCTCGCTGCGCGGTGCGCCGAGCGGTGGTCGCCGCACCACACCTTCGACGTGCTCTCGATGGGAACGAGCCAGGACTACCTGGTCGCGATCGAGGAGGGCGCCACCATCGTTCGCCTCGGCGGCGTCCTCTACGGCCGGTGATCACGGTATAGTGGCGCCCCGATGGGCGTTCGTGACCTTTGGCACCGGACTCTCGTGTACTTCGGTCTGGCCGAGGACGAGGCGTACTACGACGACGACGAGTCGACGTCGGCGCAGGCCGACATGGAGCGCACCTACAAGGAGCGTCCTAATGTCCGCCGCATCGACCGGCAGCGGCGTTCGCGCGGGTCGAGCAGCGACTTCGACGAGATCTTCGCGCCGGGTGACGAGCCCGATGTCGTGCGACGAACACGGAGTACCGCCCCGGCGGACGCGCCGACGGGGGTGATGCGGCGCGACGCGCCCGCGGCGCCGCCGCAGGAGGAGGTCGCGACAGCCGTGAAGGTGCACCTGATCGCCCCGCGATCCTTCAACGACGCCCAGCAGATCGCCGACCGGTTCAAGGCGTCGGTGCCGGTCATCATCAACCTGCAGGCCGCCGAGCCCGAGCTCTCCAAGCGGCTGATCGACTTCGGCTCCGGACTCACGTACGCCCTCGACGGCGGCATGCAGCGGATCGCCGAGAAGGTCTTCCTGCTGACGCCGCACAACGTCGAGGTCTCGGCCGAGGATCGCGCGAAGCTGGTTGAACACGGGTTCTTCCACCCGGTCTGATCGCACGCCGAATCCTGTCGTAACCTTGCGTTAGAGCCGATCGAAACTCCGCGAGGGCGGGACCGCTTCGCGGTCCTACCTCTCGATGATGGATTCGGTGACGGCCCTGCGCACGCCTGCTCGTGTTTCGAACCGGCGGCGCCGGCGGTATCTCGTGTTCGCGGCCGCCCTGGTGGCCGTGCTCGCCCTGGCGCCGGCCTCGCAGGCGGCAGCGAAGCTGTCGGGCGTCGTGGCCGCGAAGGCGTCGGTGAACTCCGTGGTGATCGTCCTCAAGAGCGGGGCGCTCGCGCGGGTGAAGTGCCCGCGGGCAGTCATCGCCGTCGGCAAGAAGGTCATCGCCACGGGCGCCTACAACTCGTTCGGGGTGTTCGTCGCCACCTCCATCAAGACGACCGGGCGCGCGACCACCACCACCATCCGGGCGGTCACGATCGGCAGCGACGGCAAGTTCGACCTCGTCGGCATGAAGGGCGCGGTCCTCCGCATCCGCGTGCCCGCCCACCGCCCGCCGGGCCGCAAGATGACCGCGAAGGTCCGCCTCGGCGCGACCCTCATCGCAACCAGCGACACGGCGGGCGCACTCTCTCCGACCTTCCGGCTCAGCGGCGTCGTCGCCGCGACCGGATCCGGCGTGCTCGCGCTGCGCATGCCGGGCGGGTCCGTGATCGCCATCGACACGAACCACATCGGGGTGTCGTGGCTCTCGGCCGGCGATGCCGCGGTCATGGACGTGACGCCCACGGCCACGAAGGCGGGCGTCGTGTTCAAGCTCCGCCAGTGGGCGCGCCTCGAGGGCGCCCTCCGGTTCACCGCTGCGAAGAAGCTCGAGTACTCCGGTGCCGTGACGTCGATCGGCGGCGGGACGATCGTCGTCGCGCCCCTCTTCGGCGCGGCGACCACCCTCTCGTTGCCGGCCGGCGTGCCGACCGGGAATGCCAAGCAGAACGACACGGTGCTCGTCGACGCCCACATGTCGGGCGCGACGAAGGTCGCCGACCACGTCATCGTCCTGACCGTGTTCGTGCCGACGACGCCCCCGTCGGCGTCCTTCGTCGGCACGCCGCCAGCGGCGACGCCCGCCACCACGGCGATCTTCCAGTGGGCCACCGTGGGCGTGGTCGACTCGACCCAGTGCTCGCTCGACGGCGCTCCGTGGGCGAACTGCGCCGACCCCTCCAATACCAAGGCCCTCTCGGGGCTCGCAACCGGCGCGCACGCCTTCAGCGTCCTGGTGGGCAACGTGAAGGGGTTCCAGGTGCCGTACCTCACGTACAACTGGATCGTCCAGGCCGCCAACCCGGTCAGCGTCACCATCACCTCTGCCCCGGCGGCCTCGACCTCGTCCACCAGCGCGAGCTTCTCGTTCACGACGGCGGGCAGCGTGACCTCGCTGCAGTGCTCGCTCGACGGCGCCTCCTGGACGACCTGCACCTCGCCAAAGAACTACAACGGCCTCGTCCTCGGAGCGCACGTCTTCGGCGTGCTGGTCGGAGACGGGACGTCCTGGAGCAGCGCCCAGTCGAACTGGACGGTCTCGTCCCTGCCGCCGGCGCCGGTCGCCACGTTCACCGCGCTGCACCCCGCTGACGGGCCCGGGACCACGGTGTCGTTCGGCTGGACGATCGCCAACGCGGTCACGACCGTCGAGTGCAAGCTCGACGCCGGTGCCTACGCCGCCTGCGCGTCGCCGACGAGCGTCAGCGTGGCCTCGACGCCCGGACCCCACACGTTCACCGTGCGGGTGACCGGCCCCGGCGGTCAGACCACGACCGCCTCGAACTGGAACGTCACGGCCACGACCGGCCCCACCATCACCATCACCTCGGCGCCCACGGACTCCCAGAGCACGTCGGCGACGATCAACTACACGGTCACGAACCCCGCGCCCGGCGGCACTGCGCCGACGCTCACCTGCTCGCTGGACGGCGCCGCGGCCTCGCCGGCGTGCACCCAGCCGACGAATGCGGCATCCGTGAACGGCTCGTGGACGAAGTCGGGCCTCGCCATCGGCGGCCACACCCTCACCATGACCCTCACCGACGGCGCCAACCCCGACACCGTCTCGGTGTCGTGGAACGTGCTGCCAGCCGCACCGACGGTGACGATCACGTCGGCGCCCAGCGGCTCGACGACCTCGACCTCGGCCTCGATCTCCTTCACGACCACCAACTCGCCCACGTCCGTGACGTGCAAGCTCGACGCCGCTGCCGCCGCCGCCTGCACCTCGCCCGTCCCCTACTCGAGCCTCGCCCTCGGCAGCCACACCGTCACCATCACCGCCAGCGGAGCGGGCGGGAACGGCGTGGCGAGTGCGACCTGGACGGTCGCGGCAGGCGCCCCGACCGCGACGCTGACGTCCACTCCGCCGGCATCGACCGGCGCCACGGCTGCCTCCTTCACGTGGTCGACGACGGGCACCGTCACGAACACCGACTGCCAGATCGACGGCGGTGCGTTCACGGCCTGCACCTCGGGCGTCACCTACACCGGGCTGTCGGTCGCGGCGCACACGTTCGTCGTCCGCGTCACGAACACCGGCCTGCCGCTGCCGAACACCGGCACGGCGACCTGGAACTGGACGATCACGAACGCTCCACCGCCGCCGACCGGGCCCGTCAACACGGTCCTGCCGGGCTTCACGCCCAGCACGTGGAAGCCCCGCTCGGGGACCGCCGGCACCACCGGCACGGCGACCACGGGCACCTGGACGGGCAGCCCCACCGGCTATGCCTACCAGTGGTATCGCTGCCTCACGACCGCGATCGCCTCCTGCGACGGTGCCACCAACGCCGGGGCCGGGGCGATAGCCGGCGCGACGACGGCCAGCTACCACGCGGTCGGCGCTGACATCGACAAGTACCTCCGGGTCGCCGTCACGGCCACCAATGCCGGCGGCTCCACCACGGTGTTCTCGAACGCCGCCCCGAAGACGTCGCCCTCCTGACCTCGTCGAAACCGGGGGGTCGCACGGAGCCACGGCCCGTGCGACCCCCGTTTCGCTAACGTGCGCGCCATGCTGACGCTGGATGAGTTGCGCGCCGACATCGACGCGGGCCGGATCGACACCGTGGTGATGGCGATCACCGACATGCAGGGCCGGTTGATGGGGAAGCGCCTCACCGCTCACGCGTTCATCGACGGCATCGCCCACCACGGCGCCGAGGGCTGCTACTACCTGCTGGCCGTCGACGTCGACATGACGCCGCTCCCGGGCTTCCAGATCGCAAGCTGGGATCGCGGCTACGGCGACTTCGTGTTCCGGCCCGACCTCGCGACGCTGCGGCGGGCGACCTGGCTCGAGGGCACCGCCATCTGCCTCGCCGATCTCGAGTGGCACGACGGCTCGCCGGTGCGTCAGTCGCCGCGCCAGATCCTGAAGGCGCAGCTCGCCCGGCTCGCCGACCGCGGGTGGTCGGCGATGATCGGCTCCGAGCTGGAGTTCATCCTGTTTCGCGAGACGTACGAGGATTGCCGTGCCAAGGGCTACCGCGGTCTGCGGCCGGCAAACGAGTACAACATCGACTACTCGATCTTCGGCACGACCATCGTCGAGGACGTCATCCGGCCGATCCGGCGTCACATGGCCGAGGCCGGCCTCGTCGTCGAGGACTCCAAGGGCGAGTGCAACTTCGGCCAGCACGAGGTGAACTTCCGCTACGCGGACGCCCTGAAGATGGCCGACGATCACGCCATCTACAAGAACGCGGCCCGGGAGATCGCCTGGCAGCGCGGCGCCGCGCTGACCTTCATGGCGAAGTTCAACGAGCGCGAGGGCAACTCGTGCCACATCCACTGCTCGTTCTGGGATCCGTCGGACTCCCTCATGGCGGGCGCCGGCGAGCACGGCATGTCGCCCCTCTTCGACGCGTTCCTGGCCGGCCAGCTCGAGCACACTGCCGATCTCGTCTACTTCTTCGCGCCGAACGTCAACTCGTACAAGCGGTTCGCCGTCGGCTCCTTCGCGCCCACCGCGCTGGAGTGGGACCTCGACAACCGGACGTGCGCGTTCCGGGTGGTGGGCCACGGCAAGGGCATGCGACTCGAGTCGCGGCTGGCCGGGGGCGACTGCAACCCGTACCTGGCGTTCGCCGCCATCATCGCGATGGGCATCGACGGCATCGACCGTGGTCTCGAGCTGCGGCCCGCCTACCGGGGCAACGCGTACGAATCGACCGGCCCGCGGGTGCCATCGAGCCTGTACGAGGCCATCGCACGCCTGGAATCCAGCGCCTTCGCGCGCGCCGCCTTCGGCGAGGACGTCGTCGACCACTACCTCAATGCCGCGCGGCTCGAGCAGCGCGCGTTCGATGGCGCCATCACCGACTGGGAGCTTCACCGCTCCTTCGAGCGCCTGTGAGGGCGCGGATCGGCATCAGCGCCTACTGGCGCAAGGCGAGCTGGGGCCCGTGGACCGACTACCCGGCGGCGATGGTGCCGCAGGGCTACGTCGAGGGCGTGATCGCCGCCGGCGGCGTGCCCCTGCTGGTGCCGCCCGACCCGTCCTACGAGGCCGACCCCGGCGACGTGCTGGATGCCATGCACGGCCTGATCCTGGTCGGCGGTGAGGACATCTCCCCGCTCACCTACGGGCACGAACCGCATCCGGAGACGGATCCGCCGAACGTCCGCCGCGACCGCGCCGAGCTGGGCCTCCTGCGTGGTGCGATCGAGCGCGACATGCCGGTGCTGGGGATCTGCCGGGGCTTCCAGCTGATGAACGTGCTGTACGGCGGCGACCTCGTCCAGCACGTGGCGGACATCACCGACCCCGCGCCCCACCGCGCCCGGCTCGGCGAGTTCGGCCGCCACGACGTGACCGTCACGGGCGGTCAGCTGCGCACGGTGCTCGGTGAGCGGGTCGAGCGCATTCACTCCCATCACCATCAGGCACTCGGGACGATCGGCACGGGGCTCGTCCCTACCGGAACCGCAGAGGACGGCGTGATCGAGGCCATCGAGGATCCGTCGAAGAGACTTCTGCATCGGCGTGCTCTGGCATCCTGAGGAGGAGCCGACCGCCGGCGGCGCACCGCTCTTCCGCGCGCTGGTCGAACACGCGAAGCGTTACGCGACCGTCACGGGCCCTCACCCGTAAGGAACGCAACGGTCTCGGCGAGGGCCGTCTCGACCAGCGTGAGGTGGCCGTCGTCGGGCCGCTCGTGCAGGACGGCGCCCGGGATCCGGTCGGCCAGCCACGCACCGTGCGACGGCGGCACCATCAGATCGTGAGCGCCGTGCCAGATCGCCACGGGCAGGCGGATCGTCGCCGGGTCGAAGCCCCACGGAGCGACGAAGACGAGGCAGTCGTCGAGCCACCCTTCGTGGCTCGTGCCGAGGGCGTCGCGGTTCGGGTCGGTGACGACATCGGTGATCCGCGGGAGCGCCGCCAGATCCTGCGGCGAGCAGTACGGGGCCATGGCGGCGATCGCGCCCTCGGTGTCTTGTCCGATGAGTTCGGCGGTCGTCGCAACGACCTCCGGCTCGAGTGCCTCGCGGCCCTGGAGGGTCAGCTCGAACTCCTCGACGTTGGCCTCGGCCATGCCGTCGAGGAACAGTGACTCGCCGGACTCGTAGGGCACGACGCCGCCCCAGATCGCGCAACGCAGCACCCGATCGGGCAGCAGCGCCGCCGTCGCCAGCGCGTGCGGCCCGCCTCCCGACCAGCCCCAGGTAGCGAAACGCTCGACCTGCAGTGCGTCGACCAGCGCCTCCACATCGGCTGCCACGTCGCCAACGCATCGCCCGGGCCGGGGGGTCGATCGACCGTAGCCGGGCCGGTCGAACGCGATCATCCGCATGTCGCCGGGCGCGCGGGCGACGAGGGCGGCAGCGGTCGCAGCCCCGCCCGGGGTGCCGTGATGGAACACCACCGGCGGCCCGTCACCGCCCGAGTCGAGCACCCGCAGCGCGCGTCCGTCCGCAAGGCTGATCGACCGGTCGTGCAACGACACCCAGGATAACCGCCGCTGCTACCGTGCGCGACGGTGGTACCGGGGTTTTCCTTCCGCACGTTCATACGCTGGGCCGCGATCTTCGTGGTGGTCGGCGCGGTCTACTTCGGGCTGAACGCGCTGCTCGGGCTGTGGTGGACCATGGGCCTCTTCATCGGCCTGCTCGTCTTCCTCGGCCTCGCGGTGCTGCTGATGCAGAAGACGGCCTGGGGAGCGCGCGTGGGCCAGCGGATCGCGCTGCTGATCATGCGCACCCGGTGGGGACCGCGCTTCCAGCGGTCGCAGATCCGCGCCCAGGCCAAGCGCTCCGGCGTGCCGCTGGTCGACGCGACCGGCCGCGAGAAGTCGCTGGTCGAGCTGCAGCTCGAGATGGACGACTCTCCGGCCACAGTGGCACTTCGGCGCCAGCTGGCCGCGATGAACCCGGTCCAGCGCGGCCAGGCGATGCGGATGCTGGAGGCCCAGCAGGAGGCCTACCGCGGCGTCGACCCCGACGACATCCCCAAGGTCTCGCAGGCGCCGCCGCGTCAGATGCAGATGCCCAACCGGCCGGTCAACCGGCCGCCCCGGCCCCGCCAGTCCCGGAAGAAGAAGCGCTGACCTCACGCCGCCGCCTCGCGCTTGGCGTGGTGCGGCTCGCCCACACCGCGACGACCGCGCACAGGGCGATGTCCATGACCCAGGTGGCGGTGCCGCCGACGTGGTCATCGAGGAATCCGGCGGCGACGGGCCCGGCGATCGCCGCCACCGCCCAGACCATGTTCGTGATGCCCAGCACCGCTCCCTGACCGACCCCCGCCGCCAGGGCCCCGCGGCTGGCGAGCGGGATGGCGATCCCGAACAGGGTCGCGACGGGCGGCCGGATGATGACCAGCACCGCGAACAGGGCGGCGACGGCCGTCGACAGCGCCGGCAGCACCATCGTCGCGCCGAGGAGCGCGGCCATCACCGCCCCGACCGTCACCCGGGCGGCGCGGTCGCCGAGACGGGTGATCACGATGCTGGTGGCCAGGAAGACGAGCGCGCCGGCCGAGAAGGCGAGGCCGATGGTGCCGGTCGAGATCCCCTGCTCCGACAGCCGCAGCGGCACGAGCAGGTGGACAGTGCTGGCCACGAACCCGGGCAGGGCCATGAACACCACCCCTGCGACCGCCAGCGGCTGGCCGGCCAGCCGCCGCACGCTCTCGTGCACGCGCTGGTGCTCCGTCGCGATCCGGGCCACGGGTCCCGTGGTGAGCAGCACGATCGCGGCGCCCGCCATCACCAGCGCGGCGATCGTGAACGGGGCGTGGATGCCGTACCGGGCGGTGAGTGTTCCGCCGAACGTCGGGCCGATGGTTGTGCCGAGCCCGGCGAGGATCATCGATGCCGAGAGCGTGCGGCCCCGCTCCGCGGCAGGAAGGCTCGCGGTCAGGAGGGCGAGCCCGGCCGGCCAGGCGATCCCGAACCCCAGGCCGAAGGCGACCCGCGCGGCCAGCAGCGACCAGTAGCCCGTGGCATAGCCGTGCGCGAAGGCGGACGCGGCCAGCACGGCCGTCGACGCGATCGTCACGCCGCGCGGTCCCAGCCGGTCGGCGAGCAGGCCGCCGGGGACGCTCGCCACCAGGATCGCGACGCTCGCCGAGGCGAGCACCACGCCGGTTTGCGTCGAGTCGAGGCCGAACTCGTCGTGCCAGTACGGGCCGAGCGGGAACGCCGCCGACCAGACCACGTCTCCCATCAGCAGGATCACGTAGACGGCGTACTTGAGCCGGAACACGCGCGCAGCGTACGCGTGCGTGCCACCGCCTCCGACGACCAGGCGGGGAGGGGAAGTGCGAACCTCCGTAGAATCCGGTGACGTGAGCGCTCGCCCCTCCACCATCGGCCTGATCGGCGCCGGCAACATGGCGACCGCCATGATCGAGGGCTGGCTGCGCGCCGACCCGGAACGAGCCGGCCGGATCCTGGCCAGCGACCGCGGCTCCGGGCGTGCCCGGAAGCTCGCCGAGGAGCGCGGCATCGTCGCCGTGGAGACGAACGACGAGCTGGTCGAGCGCGCCGACATCGTGCTGCTGTGCGTGAAGCCGATCGACGTCGAACGGGTCCTGCGGGCCGTGGGATCCCGGCTCACCGCCGGCAAGGCGCTGGCCTCGGTGGCCGCCGGTGTCGCGACCGTCACGATGGAGTCCATCCTCGACGAGGACCTGCCGGTGTTCCGGCTGATGCCGAACGTGCCGGTGCAGGTCTGCGCGGGCACCATCTGCTTCGCTCCCGGGCGCTTCACGAGCACCGACGCGGAGGAGCGCGTGCTTGACTGGCTGCGCCTGCTCGGCACGGTCGTTCCGCTCGAGGAGCGGCAGTTCGACGCTGCCACTGCCCTGTCCGGCTCCGGCCCCGCCTTCATCGGGCTGGTCGTCGAGGCCTTCGAGGACGCGGGCATCGTCTCGGGCCTCAGTCACGCGAAGGCCAGGGAGCTGATCCTCACGACCATGATGGGTACGGCCGCGCTGCTGCACGAGCACGACCTGTCGTGCTCGGCCCTGCGCCGCATGGTCACCTCCCCCGGCGGCACCGCCGCCGCGGGACTCGCCGCGCTCGAGCGTGCCAGCGTCCGCGGCGCCATCATCGACGGCGTGCTCGCCGCCATGCAGCGGGCCGCGGAGCTGGGGTGAGATGACGGGCTTCCTGAACGCCCTGTACTACGTCTACTTCCTGATGATCATCGCGTGGGTCGTCCTGCAGATGCTGCCCGTGCCTCGCTACAACACGGTCGTGCGCACGGTCACCGACTTCCTCGACCAGACGGTGCTCCCGTACGTCCGCATCTTCCGCCGCTTCATCCCGATGGCGGGGCCGCTCGATCTCTCACCGATGGCGGCGCTGCTGGTGCTCTTCGCCGCCCGGCAGATCATCCACTCGGTGTTCGGGGTGTAGCGACGCTGGCGCGAAACCGGCTCGCGACGTCATGGCAGTCGACGAACGGGCTTGCCACCGGCCGCGTCGGGTCGTCGATCACCGCCTCCACGAGGCAGGGACGGGCGAGGGTCGCGAGCAGGCCGGCGACGGCCTCCGCGGTCTCGGCGCGCGCCGCCGCCAGGCCCAGTGCCGTGGCCACGGCGGCGAAGTCGCCGTCGTGCGGCAGCGGCTGTCCCCCGGTGATCGCGTAGCGCCCGTTGCAGAGCACGACGATCGCCAGGTTCGCCGGGCGGGCGGCAGCGACCGCCCACAGGCTGGACGTCCTCATCAGCAGCTCGCCGTCGCCGACGAGGGCCACCACCGGCTCGCCGGGTAGCTCCTCGGCCACGCCGAGCGCGACCGCCAGGGCCGCGCCCATGGCGCCCCCCATGTAGAGGTGCGGCCCGTCGCCCGTGGCATCCCGCACGGCCGACGTGGCCGTGCCGAGCGCCGTGACGATGCGACCTGCCGGCAGCGCCGCGGCGACCTCGACGGCGTTCACGCGAGCAGCTCCAGCTCGGCGTCCAGGAGCAGGGCGACGCAGCTGCCGGTCTCGCGGGCCGTGTGGAGCCAGGCACCTGCGAGCGGCACGACCTCGGACGGCCGCGCGGCCGCGTGCACCCGCACGCCGACCGCCTCGAGCACCGGGCGCGTGCCGTGTCCGAGCGCGAGCTGCGCGACGTTGCCCTCGCCGGCGCCTCCGCGCATCGACACCAGCAGCGGCAGGCCGAGACCGTACGGCACGGCCAGCGACGCGATCGCGTTGATGGCGTTGCCGACCCCGGAGCTCTGGCAGGCGACGAGGGTGCGGCCACCGGCGGCGAGCCGTCCGCAGGCATAGCCGATGCATTCTTCCTCGCTGGGCAGGAGGCGGATGGCGACCTCCAGGGCAGCCAGCCGTTCGAGGGTGGCGTCGAGGCGCTTGTCGGGCACGGCCGCGACCGCGGTCACGCCCGCGGCGGCGATCGTCCCGGCCAGATCCTCGCGCCAGCTCATGGCTGGATCGTTGCAGGACTCCCCTGCGCGGTGCGGAAGGGTGTCGTTCACTCGTTTCGGGGGACTGCCATGTCCATGATGAGCCCTGCTGAGATTCGCCACCTCCGGATGCGCCGGAGAATCGTCGGCTACCGGCGCCGCGACGTCGACGGCGCCGTCGACCGCATTGCCGAGGCATTCACCGAGGTCTGGCGCCAGCGCGACGAGCTGGAGGATCGCAACCACGAGCTCGCCCGTGAACTGGCGCGGCACCAGGAGGCCGAGGCGCTGCTGCGCAAGACGCTGATCACCGCCGAGCGAAGCGCGGACGTGATGCGCGCCGATGCCCGCCGTGAGGCCGAGCGGATCATCCGCGAGGCCGAACAGCGAGCCCGGGAGGTCGTCGGCGAGGCCCATCACGAGCGCGAGCGGATCCGTCTCGAGATCATGCGCCTCGAGGAGCGCGAGCGGGAGTTCCGGGCGCGGTTCAAGGCGCTGCTGATGTCGACCCAGTCGGTGATCGACTCGTTCGACGAGGACACCAGCGAGCACACGGCCATCGCCGAGAACTAGTGTCCCGACACTAGTTCCGGCCCGATTCCGCCCGCACGATGGCGACCACGGCGCCGACCACGAGTGCGGCGCCCAGCAGGGCCGCGGGCGATAGCGACTCACCCAGCACCAGCGACCCGAGGATCAGCGCCACCACGGGGTTGACGTACTGGTGCGTGACGACCGTCGAGATGGGCACGTTGCGCAGCAGCCAGACGTAGGCGACCAGCGTCACGGTGCCCGCGATCACGAGGTAGGCGACGGCGGCCGCCGAGCGCGCCGACAGGTGGTCGACCTGCTCGCCCCGCAGAAGGCCGGCCGTCGTCAGCACCACGCCGGCGGCGAGGCTCTGGATGGCCGTCGCGGCCCAGACTCCCGGGCTCTCGATCCGCCGGCCGTAGAACGACGCCGTCGACCACGCCAGCGCCGACGTCAGCGCGAGTGCCAGCCACCAGGCCGAGACGGTGCCGGCGCCGCCCCGCAGCAGGAGGACGACGACGCCGCAGAAGCCGACCGCGACCCCGACGACGGTCGCGCGGGAGAGGCGCTCGCCGGCCAGCAGGCGCCAGATGCAGACGGTGATCGAGGTGGTGGAGGCAAGCACGGCCGCGAGGTTCGACGGCACGTGCGTTTCGGCGATCGTCAGCAGCCCGGGCCCGCCGGCGAGCATCCAGACGCCGAGCAGGGCGGCGCCTGCCAGCTGGCGCCGGTTCGGGCGCTCGCGGAGGGCCAGCGGCGCCAGCAGCACGCCGGCGATGGCGAAACGGATCCCGGCCGCGAGCAGCGGCGGCATCGACTCGACCGACACCCGGATGGCGAGGTAGGTCGAGCCCCAGACGACGTACACGAGGGCCATTGCCGCTGCTACACGCACGGCCGGGCAGCCTATTCGGTCTGGTAGAATCGACCTCGCGAACCATCGAGAGCGGGGGAGGGAACTGGCCCGTTGATCCCGCAGCAACCGGGGCGTTTGCCCGCCAGGTGCTACGTCCAGCGCGAGGCCGATCCGTCCCGGGCGGTCAAGCGGAAGATGGAACGTCGCTTCGTGCTCGGTGCACGGGCGTGGAGGCCCTCCGGGACGTATCCGAGAGGGCCTTCGTCGTTCCCGGGGCAGGACGCGCCAACCGGCGCAGGGAGTACGAAGCATGAGCGACCACCGACCGGAGACCATCGCGCTCCACGCGGGCTACGCGCCCGATCCGACCACGAACGCGCGAGCGGTCCCGATCTACCAGACGACGTCGTACGTCTTCGACGACACCCAGCACGCCGCCGACCTGTTCGGTCTCCGGGTCGCCGGCAACATCTACACGCGCATCATGAACCCGACCTGGGACGTGTTCGAGCAGCGCGTCTCGGCCCTGCAGGGCGGACTGGCGGGCCTCGCGCTCGCCTCCGGCCAGGCGGGCGTCGCCTACTCGATCCTCAACGTCGCCCGCGCCGGCGACAACATCATCTCGGTCGCGACGCTGTACGGCGGGACGTACAACCTCTTCGCCCACACGCTGCCGCAGTACGGCATCGAGGTGAAGTTCGTCGATCCCGACCGTCCCGAGGCTGTCGCCGAGCTGGTCGACTCGAAGACCCGCGCGGTCTTCGCGGAGACGATCGGCAACCCGAAGCTGAACGTCGTCGACATCAAGGCGTGGTCGGAGGCGGCGCACGCCGCAGGCCTGCCCCTGATCGTCGACAACACGGTGCCGACCCCGCTCGGCTCGGACGTCTTCGGCCTCGGCGCGGACATCGCCGTGCACTCCGCCACCAAGTACATCGGCGGCCACGGCTCGTCGATCGGCGGCGTCATCATCGACTCCGGCAACTTCCCGTGGGCGGAGCACGCCGACCGGTTCCCGGGCCTCACCAAGCCCGACCCGTCGTACCACGGCGTGGTCTGGGCCGACGCGCTCGGGCCGGCGGCCTACATCGGCCGTGCCCGCACCGTGCTGCTGCGCAACCTCGGCGCGGCGCTCTCGCCGTTCAACGCGTTCCTGTTCATCCAGGGCCTGGAGACGCTGCCGCTGCGCATCGAGCGCCACTTCTCCAACGCCCTCGCGGTGGCCAAGCACCTCGAGAGCCACTCGCAGGTCAAGTGGGTCAACTACCCGGGTCTGGCAGGCAGCGCGTACCACGACATCGCCAACCGCACGCTCAAGGGCGGTTACGGCGGACTCGTCACGTTCGGCATCGACGGCGGCCGCGAGGCCGGGCAGAAGTTCATCGAGAGCCTCGGCCTGTTCTCGCACCTCGCCAACATCGGCGACGCCCGCTCGCTGGCGATCCACAACGCCACCACCACGCACTCGCAGCTCAACGACGAGGAGCTCGCCGCGTCCGGCGTCACCCAGGACACGGTGCGCCTGTCGGTCGGCATCGAGCACATCGACGACATCCTCGAGGACCTCGAGCAGGCCCTCGCGAAGTCGCGGTCGCTCGTCACCGCATAGCCCGATGGCGACCTCCACCGGCAGCGAGCACGGCGTCGGTCTGGTCGAGACGCAGCGGGTCGTCCTGTTCACCGCGGACGACCCGCTGGTCCTCGACTCCGGCGCCACGATCGCGCCGGTGGAGGTGGCCTACGAGACGTACGGAACGCTCGATGCCGAGCGCTCCAACGCGATGTTCATCTGCCACGCGCTGACGGGCGATGCGCACGCCGCCGGCCACCACGGCGATCCATCCCGCCGCGGCTGGTGGGACACGATGATCGGTCCGGGCCGGCCGGTCGACACCGACCACCTGTTCGTCGTCAGCGCGAACCTGCTGGGCGGGTGCCAGGGCACGACCGGGCCTGCCTCCGTCGATCCCGGCACCGGCAAGCCCTACGGCCTCAACTTCCCGCTGTTCACCGTGGCCGACCTCGTCAGGGTGCACCGTCGCCTGCTCCGCCACCTGGGGATCGTCCGGCTGGCCGCCGCCATGGGCGGCTCGCTCGGCGGCATGCAGGTGCTGCAGTGGGCGATGGACTACCCGGACGAGATCGACGCGGGCGTTCTCGTGTGCGCCAGCGCGCGCCTCACGGCGCAGAACATCGCGTTCTCGGCCGTGGCCCGCGAGGCGATCATGCGCGACGAGAACTTCCACGGCGGCGACTACTACGACACCGGCACCCGTCCCGAGGTCGGGCTGGCGATCGCGCGCATGATGGCGCACATCACCTACCTGTCCGAGGACTCGATGCGCGAGAAGTTCGGGCGCCGGATCCAGGACGCCGACGCACCGCGGTACCGCTTCGGGACGGACTTCGAGGTCGAGAGCTACCTCAACCACCAGGGCGAGAGCTTCCTCAAGCGCTTCGACGCGAACACCTACCTCTACCTGACGCGCGTGATGGACTACTTCGACCCCTTCGCCGACCTCCCGGCCGCGATGGCGCGCCTCTCGCACGTGCGCACGCGCTTCCTGGTGATCTCCTTCGACACCGACTGGCGCTTCGACACGCGCCACTCCCTCGAGCTGGTGCGGGTGCTCTCGGCCGCCCAGGTGCCGGTGACCTTCCGCGAGGTCGTCTCGCCCTACGGCCACGACTCGTTCCTGCTCGACGTGCCGGAGTACCTCCGCACGGTCGCGACCTTCCTCGGTACGGGGTGAGAGCGTGAGGCCCGACCTGGCGATCATCGCCGGGCTCGTCCCGCGTGCGTCGCGCGTGCTCGATCTCGGCTGCGGCGACGGCGAGCTGCTCGCCCACCTGATCGACCACCGAGGCTGTTCCGGCATGGGCGTCGAGTCGTCGAGCGAGGACTTCCTGCGCTGCGTCGCCCGCGGTGTGCCGGTCGTGCACGGCGACATCGACCAGGGTCTGGTCGAGTTCGCGGACGGCGCCTTCGACGTCGTCGTGCTGTCGCAGACCCTCCAGGCCACGCACCGCCCGCTGATCGTGGTGTCGGAGATGATGCGCATCGGCGGCGTCGGCATCGTCTCGTTCCCGAACTTCGGCTTCCTGCGCCACCGGCTGATGCTCGGCCTGGGCGGGCGCATGCCGGTGTCGACCGTCATCCCGTACCCCTGGCACGACACGCCGAACATCCACTTCTGCACCATCCGCGACTTCGAGTCGCTGCTGGACGAGATCGGCCTGGAGGCCCGCAGCCGGCTCCTGCTCGACGAGCGCGGCCGCCGCGCGCCCACCTGGGCGAGGCTCCGCCCCAACGTGCTCGCCGCCGGTGCCGTCTACGTGGTGGCCCGCCGGGGCTACCCTTCGGCGTCGTGAGTACGCCGACGGTGCCCCCCCGATCCCCGGTCTACCGGCTGCCCGATCCCCCCGAGCGGCCGGAGGACGCCCGCGCGGGCCTGTTCGAGTGGGTCGCGCTGGGCGCCGTCGCGACGACCGTCCTCGTCGCCGATCAGGTGACGAAGTCGATCGCGACCCGGACGCTCACCCTCGAGCGGCCCGTGCGCCTGATGCCGTTCCTCGACCTGACGCGGATCCACAACACCGGTATCGCCTTCGGCCAGTTCACCGGCCTCCAGCCGTTCGTGATGATCCTCGTGGTCGTCGCGGTGGCGTGGATGACCGCCTTCTTCGCACGCGCCGGCGGCCGGCATCCGCTCTTCCCGGTCGCGCTCGGGCTGCTCGTCGGCGGCGCTGTCTCGAACTTCTTCGATCGCGTCCGGGCCGGCTTCGTGACGGACTTCATCCACCTCCACCACTGGCCGATCTTCAACCTCGCCGACACCTGCATCGTGGTCGGTGTCGTGCTCCTGCTGATCGGGCTCTCGGCCATCGAGCGGCGGGCGCACGAGCGTCCGTCCGCGGCGCCGTGATCGAAGCCGACGTCCCGGCCGAGCTGCGCGGCGCGCGGCTCGACCGGTTCCTCTCCACGCTCGCCGACGTCGGCAGCCGCTCGGTGGCGGAACGTCTGGTGGCCGACGGCAAGGTCGAGGTCGACGGGGTGGTCCGCCACAAGAGCTTCCGCGTGCTACCGGGCATGCACGTGCGGGTGGACGTCGAGCCGGCGGGGCCGGTGGTGCCGGAGCAGGACGACTCGGTGCCGTTCTCGATCGTGTACGAAGACGATGCGATCATCGTCGTCGACAAGCCGGCCGGCGTGGTGGTGCATCCGACGCCGGGGCGCACGGCGGGGACGCTCGTCCACGCCCTGGTCACGGCGGGCGCCACCGGCGGCGACGACCCGCTGCGGCCGGGCATCGTGCACCGGCTGGATCGCGAGACGTCCGGTCTGCTCGTCGTGACGCGTTCCGCCGAGGCGTTCGCCGCTCTCGGCCGGGCGATGCGCCGCCGGGCCGTCGAGCGCAACTACACCGCGCTCGTGCACGGCCGCCCTGCCGCCCGGGCCGGCCGGATCGAGGCGCCCGTCGGCCGCGAACCGGGCCGGGCCCGGATGACGGTCGGCGGCGCCACCCCGCGGGTCGCCGTCACCCACTTCGCGGTCGCCGAACTCCTGCCCGACACGACGCTGCTCGACGTCCGGCTGGGGACGGGCCGCACCCACCAGATCCGCGTGCACCTCGAGGCGATCGGCCACCCGGTGGTCGGCGATCCGGTGTACTGCCCGTCCAGCGCCGAGCGCTACGGCCTGACCCGGCAGTTCCTGCACGCGTGCCGGCTCTCGTTCGCGCATCCGCTGACGGCCGAGCCGATGGTGTTCACGAGCCCGCTGCCGGACGACCTCGAGCGGGCCCTGCAACGAGCCCGCCGCGGATGACAACTACGTCAGACTTCCGTCACTTCGAGGCCCGAACCCGCGCAAGTTCGCGCTCTTCCGGGCATCTCTGAGAGGAGATGCTCCGCCGCGGCGTCGCATGGCTGCTCGACCGACCGGTGATCGCCCTGGCGCTCTCGGGGCTCGCCGCGCTGCTCCTGATCGTCGTCGTGGCCTTCGCGTACGTCCGCTCGATGGGCACGCGCGAGGCCGTCGTGGAGGCGGAGCGGATCACGCACCTGGCCGGCCATGGCGTGATCGAGCCGTCCCTGACGGACGATCTCCTGGCCGGCAAGCCCGACGCGATCGCCCGCATCGACCGGCTCGTGCAGACGCGGCTCGGCAGCGAGATCCTGCGGGTCAAGATCTGGCAGCCGGACGGCACCATCGTCTACTCCGACGACTCCCGCCTGATCGGCAAGCGGTTCCAGCTCGGCGCCGACGAGCTGTCGGTCCTGTTCACGGGTCACGATGCGGCCGGCGTCAGCGACCTCGAGGCCCCGGAGAACACGTTCGAGAAGGCGGCGGGCCGCCAGCTGCTCGAGGTCTACACGCGCGTCACGACGCGCGACGGGCAGCCGCTCCTGTTCGAGGCATATCTCCCGTTCGACTCGGTCGCGGCCAGTGCGACGCGCATCTGGCGGTCGTTCCTGCCGATCGTGGTCGGCGCCATCGTCGTGCTCTACCTCGCCCTGCTCCCGATCGCGTGGGTGCTCGCTCGCCGGCTCCGCGCCGGCCATCGTGAGCGCGAGAACCTGCTGCGGCGCGCCATCGAGGCAGGCGATCGCGAGCGGCGCCAGGTCGCCTCCGACCTGCACGACGGGGTGGTGCAGGATCTCGCCGGGCTCGCGTTCGAGCTCGAGGCCGCCGCCCGGTCGGGCGACGAGATCGACCTCTCGGTGCCGGCCGCCAACCTCCGCCGCAGCGTCCGCGATCTGCGCGGTCTGCTGGTCGAGATCTACCCGCCGAACCTGCGCCGGGCCGGCCTGGCAAGGGCCGTGCAGGACCTCGCCTCGACGCTCGAACCGCGGACGGTCGTGACCTCGATCGAGATCCCCGAGGGCGCCGACCTCTCCGAGGGCCAGGAGGCGCTGATCTACCGGGCCGCCCAGGAAGGGCTTCGCAACGCGTACCGGCACGCGGCCGCATCCCGGGTCACCGTCCGGCTCGACAACCAGGACGGCGTGGCCGTGCTGACCGTCGAGGACGACGGCATCGGCGTCGACCCGCTCGAGCTCGAGCGCCGCCGCCGCCGCGGTCACCTCGGGCTGGCCGCACTGGACGATCTGGCACGGGACGCGGGTGGCCGGCTCTCGCTCGAGCCCGCCGGCGAACGCGGCACCCGGCTGTCGCTGGAGCTGCCGCGATGATCCGCGTGCTGGTCGTCGACGACCACCCGGTCGTGCGGGCCGGCATCGGCGCGCTGGTGCGGTCGGCGCCGGACATGGAGACGGTGGGCGAGGCGCAGGACGGCGCCGCCGCGGGCGCCGCCGCGGAGCTCCTGCGCCCGGCCGTGGTGCTGATGGATCTCGACATGCCGGTCGACGGCATCGAGGGCACGCGGCGCGTGCTCGCCGCCAGCCCCGAGACCCGGGTGGTGATCCTGACCGCCTTCTCCGACCGGGAACGGGTGGTCGCAGCCATCGATGCGGGAGCGATCGGCTACGTCCTGAAGGACGGCGACCCCGACGACCTGCTCGACGCCATCCGCGCCGCCGCCGACGGTGGCGCGCCGCTGGCCCCGGTTGCCGCCTCGGCGCTGCTCGCCGACCGGGCCGACCGTCGTGCGGGCCCCGAGCTGTCGGATCGCGAGCGAGAAGTGCTCGAGCTGATCGGCCGCGGCCTCCCGAACAAGGTCATCGCGTTCCGCCTCGGCATCTCCGAGAAGACCGTCAAGGCCCACCTCACGAGCATCTTCCGCCGCATCGGCGTCAGCGATCGCACCCAGGCCGCGCTCTGGGTGGAGCGAAACGGCCACCGGCCCTAGCGGAACCGCCGCACAGCACGGCCCCGGGACGGGGACGCCGACCGGCAGCCGCAACCGGCGCCCGAGGCGCCGGGGGCGCCGGTGCGGCATCGCGCGCCGTCCCGGAGCGTGTACCGGCGACCGTACCGCTCCGATCGGCTCTCGTCAACCCCGCCTCCGATACAGTGCGGTCGGGCGCATCCGCGTCCATCAATCCACCACCCCGCCGGTCTTCGACCGGGTGGGCGGTGCCGGAGTCGCACCTCCGGTCCCACCCGGCCTCGGCGGGCTCGTCATCACTCGAACCACGGAGGCCTTCGTGCCTGCTGCCACCATGCGCGAGCTGCTCGAGGCGGGTGTCCACTTCGGGCACCAGACTCGTCGCTGGAATCCCAAGATGCGCCGCTTCATCTACGACGAGCGCGCGGGCATCTACATCATCGACCTGCAGAAGACCCTGCGACTGCTCGACGTCGCCTACGAGCGCGCGCAGGAGATCGGCGCGCGCGGCGGCAACGTGCTGTTCGTCGGCACCAAGAAGCAGGCGCGCGACGCCGTCGCCGAACAGGCCCGGCGCGCCGGCCAGCCGTTCGTCAACCATCGCTGGCTGGGCGGCCTGCTGACCAACTTCCGCACCATGACGACCCGCGTCGACTACCTGCACGAGCTGCGCCGCCAGCGCGACGACGGCCAGCTCGGCCTGCTGCCCACCAAGGAGCGGATCGCAAAGCTGAGCGAGCTCGAGAAGCTCGAGATCAACATCGGCGGCATCGCCGACATGCGCAAGCTGCCGAGCGCCGTCTTCGTGATCGACCTCAAGGCGGAGGCGCTCGCCGTGCGCGAGGCGCGCCGTCTCAACATCCCGCTGATCGGCCTGGTCGACACCAACTGCGACCCGGACGAGGTCGACCTGGTGATCCCGGGCAACGATGACGCCATCCGGTCGTGCACCCTGATCGCCCGGGTGATCGCCGACGGCGTCGCCGAGGGCCGCGGATCCCGCGGGATCGAGGAGGGCGACCCCGCCGCCGACGCGACGCCCGACGAGGTCGACGCGATCGACGAGGCCGTTGCCGAGGCGATGGCGGTGGCAGGTATCGGCGACGAGCCGGAAACGGCCGAAGCCCCGGTTGAGCCCAGTGCCGAGGTGCCCGTCGAGGTGCCGGCCGAGGCCGCAGCGACGACGGAGGAGTGATGAGCGTGAGCGAGTACAAGCCCAGTCCCGCAGAGATCAAGGCGCTGCGGGAGCGAACCGGGGCGGGCATGATGGACGTCCGCAACGCCCTGGTGGAGGCCGCCGGCGACACCGAGGCGGCGCTCAAGTCGCTGCGCGAGACGGGCATTGCCAAGGCTCAGAAGCTGGCGGGTCGCGAGACGACCGAGGGCAAGATCGGCGCCTACATCCACGGCGGCGGCCAGAAGGGCGTGCTGGTCGAGGTGCGGTGCAACACCGACTTCGTCGCCAACTCCGAGCCCTTCGGCGCGTTCGTCAAGGACATCCTGCTGCAGGTGGTGTCGTCCGAGGGCACTCGCTGGGTGCGCGTCGAGGACGTTCCCGAGGAGGCCCGCGCGGCCGAGATCGAGATCTACCGGGCGCAGGCCGCCGCCGAGGGCAAGCCCGAGGCGATCGCCGAGAAGATGGCCGAGGGACGCCTGCGCAAGTGGTACGAGGAGGTCGTCCTCCTCGAGCAGCCCTACTTCCGCGACGAGAAGCTGAAGGTCGAGGAGGTGCGCGCCGCACTCGCCCGCGAGACCGGCGAGAACATCGAGATCGCACGGTTCGCCTCCTACACGGTGGGCGGCTGAGGACGCCTTCGATTCTGCCACCATACGTCCCGTGCAACGGCCCGCCGCCTTCAGCCGCGTCCTCCTGAAGCTTTCCGGCGAGGCGTTGATGGGCGACCGCGAGTACGGCCAGGACCCGGGCCGGGTCTCGGCCATCGCGCAGGCCGTCAGCGACGTCCGCGACTCGGGCGTCGAGGTGGCGATCGTGGTCGGCGGCGGCAACATCTACCGCGGCATGGAGGAGGTCGCCCGGCTCGGGATGGACCGCGCCTCGGCCGACTACTCGGGCATGCTCGCGACGGTGCTGAACGCGCTCGCGGTGCAGGACGCGCTCGAGCGCATCGGCGTCTACACCCGCGTGCTGTCGGCGCTCGAGATCAAGGAGGTGGCGGAGCCGTACATCCGGCGCCGCGCCATCCGCCACCTCGAGAAGGGCCGGATCGTGATCTTCGCGGGCGGCACCGGCAACCCGTTCTTCACCACCGACACGGCGGCCGCCCTGCGTGCATGCGAGGTCGGCGCGGAGACCATCCTGATGGGCAAGAACGGCGTCGAGGGCGTGCTGGACGCCGATCCCCGCGAGTTTCCGGACGCCCAGCTGATCGGCGAGATCACCCACCTCGAGGCGATCGAGCGCGGCCTGCGGATCATGGACGCGACCGCGCTGTCGCTGTGCATGGAGAACGACATGCCGATCCGTGTCTTCAACGTCAACGACGAGCGCAACATCGTGCTCGTCTCCCGGGGTGAGCGCATCGGCACGCTCGTCCGGAGTCGGTCCGTGGTCGCGCCGGGCGCTCCACGCGAGCCCGTCAAGTAGGGGAGGAGAGGCGATGCTGGACGAGCTGATCGCGGACGCGAAGCGGCGTATGGCGAAGTCCGTCGACGCGACGAAGCACGAGTTCGGCTCGGTCCGTACGGGTCGCGCGTCGACGGCGTTGCTCGACCGCATCCACGTCGACTACTACGGCGCCAGGACGCCGCTCAACCAGATCGCGTCGATCAGCGTCCCCGAGGCCCGCATGCTCGTCGTCACGCCGTTCGACAAGGGCGCCATGAAGGAGATCGAGCGGGCGCTGCTCGACTCCGACCTCGGCATCACCCCCTCCAACGACGGCCGCATCATCCGCCTGCCGATCCCGGCCCTCACCGAGGAGCGGCGCAAGGAGATGGTGAAGCTCGTCCACAAGATCGCCGAGGAGGGGCGGGTGGCCGTGCGCAACGTCCGCCGCGACGTGCTGCACGACACCAAGGAGCTGGAGCGCGAGGGCGAGGCCGGCGCCGACGACGTGCGGCGTGCCGACGAGCGTGTCCAGAAGCTGACCGACGAACACGTCCAGCTCATCGACACCGCCATGAAGCACAAGGAAGCGGAGATCATGGAGGTCTGAGCCGCGGCTCGGATCGGCCCATGCGCCTGCTCGAACGCCTCCGGCTCGGCCGCCGGTTCCGGACGGAATCCGCCGCCCCGTCGCTGCCCGTGGTCGCCGAGACGGTCGCGATCATCATGGATGGCAACGCGCGGTGGGCGCGAAGGCGCGGCCTTCCCGTCTCCGCCGGCCACCGCGCCGGCACCCGCGCCCTGCGGCGCACCGTCGAGGCGGCGCCGGAACTCGGTGTGCGGGCGCTGGTGGTGTACGCGTTCTCGACCGAGAACTGGTCGCGTCCCGACGACGAGGTCGCCGACCTCATGGACCTGTTCGCCGACACCATCCGCGACGAGTTCCAGGACCTGCACGAGCAGGGCGTGCGGATCGCGTTCCTCGGCCGCCGCGACCGCGCCAGCGACGAGCTGCAGACGCTGATGGCGGACATCGAGCGCCAGACCGCGGACAACGAGCGGCTCGACCTGCACGTCGCGTTCGACTACGGCGGCAGGGCCGAGCTGATCGAGGCCTGCCGCAGGATCGTCGAGGACGGCCTGACACCGGACGAGGTCGACGCCGACGCGATCCGCTGCCGCCTGGCCGCGCCGCACCTGCCCGATCCCGACCTCGTGATCCGCACGTCGGGCGAGATGCGCCTGTCGAACTTCCTGCTCTGGCAGAGCGCCTACTCGGAGCTGGTCTTCTCACCGGTGCTGTGGCCCGACTTCGGCGAGCAGCCGCTCCGGGCCGCGCTCGAGGAGTACGCCAGCCGCCGGCGCCGCTTCGGCGGACGCTAGTGCCCCGAGTCCGTACGATCTAACGCGATGGGGAACCTCGCCAATCGCATCCTGGTCGCGATCCCGCTCGCCGCCGTGGCGCTGTTCGCGATCTACGAGGGCGGGTGGCTGCTGGTCGCGTTCGCGGCCGTCGCGGGCGTGCTCGCCTGCCACGAGCTGTACGGGATGGCGCGGCCGCTGCGACCGATGGTGATCGCCGGGCAGGCGGGCACCGTCGGCGTGGTCCTCGGCGCCCATGCCGGCGGGATCGCCTGGGTGCTGCTGCCGATCCCGCTCACGCTGTTCGTCACGTTCCTGCTCGCCGCCGGGGTCGCCATGCGCGAGTCGGCCACGACGTCCATCGCCGTGACCATGCTGGGGCCGCTCTACATCGGGCTCGGTCTGGCGTCGCTGGTGCTCCTGCGCGACCTCGGCACCGACCGCTTCGGCCGCGACGTCGTGTTCGCGGCCATCATCGGCACCTGGGCGTCGGACATCTTCGCCTACTTCGGCGGGCGTCTGTTCGGCCGCCACAAGCTGGCGCCGGCGATCTCCCCCAAGAAGACCGTCGAGGGGTTCGCGATCGGGCTCGGGTTCGGCGCGCTGGCGGTCTGGTGGACGCTCTACCCGCACCACGTCATCACCCACACCCAGGCGGCGATCCTGGGCGTCGTGGTGGCGTTCGCGTCGCCGTTCGGCGACCTGTTCGAGTCGTTCCTGAAGCGCGACCTCGGCGTGAAGGACTCCGGTACGCTGCTGGGCGGCCACGGCGGCGTGCTCGACCGCATCGACGCGATGCTCTTCGTCTGCCCGGCCGCCTACGTGACCCTCGATCTGATGCTGCGGGTCTAGGCTAGGAGGCGGTCTCGCTCGTCAGCGGCCGTGCCGGGCGTTCCTTGCGGGGGTCGACGAACGGGATCGGCGCAGTCACGCCGGTCAGCGTGCCGTGGTCGGAGTCGACGGTCAGCGGCGTGCCGGGTGCCGCGAGGTCGATCGGCACGTGCACGTAGCCGATGTTCCGGTCGAGGCCCGGCGACCAGACGGCGGCCGTGACCTGGCCGACGACGGCTCCGGCATGGCTCGCCGGCCACGCGCCCATGATCCCCGGCAGCGGCTCGTCGCCGTCGAAGGCGATGCCCACCAGCTTGTGATCGACGCCCTCGCGCCGGATCCGCTCGAGGGCCGTCTTGCCGACGTAGTCCTGAGGCTGCTCCTCGACCAGGCGCTCGAGGCCCATCACGTGGAAGGGCGTGTCGCGCAGGGTGATGTCCGAGCCCCAGTTGAAGATGCCGGCCTCGATCCGGCGGGCCTCGTTGGGGGCGATCGGGCGGATCGCGTGCTCCTCGCCGGCGGCCATGATGGCGTCCCACAGCTCGGTGCCGCGGGTTCCG
Organism: uncultured Actinomycetes bacterium; assembly: GCA_963779685.1. Classification (GTDB taxonomy): domain Bacteria; phylum Actinomycetota; class Thermoleophilia; order Gaiellales; family F1-60-MAGs149; genus CAVZZG01. The sequence continues at coordinate 1,201,751 of CAVZZG010000003.1, read as the reverse complement.
TCGAGCAGGTTCACCTCGAAGCCGGGAACGGCCGACCAGCCCGTCCGGCTGATCACGACCGGGATGTCGCCGATGGTGAAGTGCTCGCACCAGTAGTACTTGATGTCGTAGATGGCGTCGCCGACGAGCTTTGCGAGCGTTCTGGCCGCCAGCGGGCCCTGCACCTGCACCGGATGCACGTCCGGATAGGCGACCTCGGCGTCGAGATCGCTCTGCGACAGGGCGCCGAGCGCGTACAGGCCGGCGTCGCTGTCGGCGAGCTGCATCCACCACGTGTTCTCGGCCACGTGCAGCAGCACCGGGTCGTTGACGATGCCGCCGTCGGGCGCCGTCACGATCATGTACTTGCCCTGCTTCACGGCGCACCGGGTCAGGTCGCGGCACGTGAGCCGGTCGATCAGGCGGTCGGCGTCCGGGCCGCTGACCTGCACCGTGCGCTCGACGCCGACGTCCCACAGCGTGACGCCCTCGTTCAGCGCGCGGTACTCGACCGCCGTGTCGTCGTACTCGGCCGGCAGGTACATCTTGTTGTAGATGTCGTAGGCGCGGCAGCCGGCGCGGAGCGTCGATTCGAAGAAGGGCGAGCGCCGGTACCACGGACCGAGGTAGAGCGTGGTGGATGCCGGGAGCGTGGCCATCGGCTTGCCTCCTGAGTTCCTGACTGACTGATCAGTCAGTTTCTGTTGGCCTGAGCGTACCACCACGAGGCTATCGTTCGACGAGATGAAGCGCGTCGTGATCCTGGGCGCCACGGGGTCGATCGGCGTGCAGGCCCTCGACGTGGCGTCGGCGAACCCGGAGCTCGAGGTCGTGGCGCTGGCGGCGAATGCGTCAGCCGAGGAGCTCTGCGCGGCGGCGGCCGCCCACGGCGTGCGCCGGATCGCCCTGGCCGACCCGCTGGCGGTGCCCGTCTTCGACGGCGAGGTGCTGACCGGGCCCGCCGGGATCGTGCGGCTCGTCGAGGAGTCCGGCGCCGACGTCGTGCTGAACGCCATCGTCGGAGCGGCCGGACTCGACGCGAGCCTTGCCGCCCTGTGCTGCGGCGCCGATCTGGCGCTGGCCAACAAGGAGAGCCTGGTGGCCGGTGGCTCGCTGGTGCTCGAGGCGCTCGCGCGCTCCTCCGGCGTGTTGCTGCCGGTCGACTCCGAGCACTCGGCGCTCATGCAGTGCCTGGCCGGCGAGCCGGCGGAGGCGCTCGAGAGCGTGGTGCTGACGGCGAGCGGCGGGCCGTTCCGCGGTCGCTCGGCGGGCGACCTGGCCGACGTGACGCCGGCCGACGCGCTGGCGCATCCGACGTGGGCGATGGGCGCCAAGATCACGGTCGACTCGGCGACGCTCATGAACAAGGGCCTCGAGGTGATCGAGGCCCACTTCCTGTTCGGGCTGGACTACGACCGGATCGAGGTCGTGGTGCATCCCCAGTCGATCGTCCACGGCATGGCGCGGTTCCGCGACGGCTCGCTGATCGCGCACGTCGGCTACCCGGACATGCGCGTGCCGATCTCGTACGCGCTCAGCTACCCGGCGCGGGCCGCGACCACCGCGCCCACGCTCGACCTGTCGCGGCCCTTCGCGCTCGAGTTCGAGCCGCCGGACGTCGCCACCTTCCGCTGCCTCGGCCTGGCTCGCGCCGCCGGCGAGGCGGGAGGGACGGCGCCCGCAGTGCTGAACGCGGCCAACGAGGAAGCCGTGGCGGCGTTCCTCGCCGGGCGCGTGGGTTTCCAGGACATCGCCGCGCTGGTCGAGGACGCGCTCGAGACCTGCCCGCCGGAACCGATCGACTCGATCGAGGTCGTCCGCGCGGCGGACGCATCGGCGCGCGACCGGGTGCGCACGCGGCTCAGCGCGGGGGCGGGTGTCTCGTGAGCTGGGCGATCGCCATCCTCGGGCTGCTGTTCCTCGTGTTCGTGCACGAGCTCGGGCACTTCGTCGTCGCCAAGTCCGTGAAGGCCCGGGCGACGAAGTTCTACATCGGGTTCCCGCCGGCGGTGCTGCGGCGCCAGCACGGCGACACCGAGTACGGCGTCGGCGCCATCCCGCTCGGCGGCTACGTGCGGATCGTCGGCATGACGAGGCCGCAGAAGGTCGATCTGTGGCGCATCGTCGACGCCGCCGACGAGGCCAAGCTCCGCGACGGCACGGCGCTCGCGGCCGCGGTGGACCCGCTCGAGCGCTCGCTGGCCGCGGGGCGGATGGACGAGGCGCACGACCTCATCCCGGCCGTGGTCGCGGCGCTCGAGGAGGATCGCGAGCTGCTGAACGAGACGACCTACAAGCAGGCCGCGAAGGATCTGGCCCGGATGGCCGAGGAGCTCGACCCGCGCGCCTACTGGCGGCTGCCGGTGCACCAGCGGATCTCGATCATCCTGGCCGGGCCGATGGCCAACGTGATCACCGCCGTCGTCGTGCTCGCGATCTTCTTCATGGTCGGCCAGCCCATCTACAAGGCCGAGCCGGTCGTTCACGACCTCGCGGCGGGCAAGCCGGCGGCCGTCATCGGCGTCAAGCCGGGCGACCGCATCGTCGCCATCGACGGCAAGGCCACGCCAGGGCAGACCGAGGTCGTCACCGCCATCCGGGGATCCCACGGCGCGCCGCTCATCATCACCGTTCAGCGCGGCGGCTCCCGTCTCGTCCTGCCGGCCGTGAAGCCGTACTACGACCCCATATCGAAGACCTACAAGCTCGGCTTCACCGCGGAGACCGTCCGCGTCGGCACCCACTCCCAGGGGCCGATCGCCGCCACCCGGCACGCCGTCTCCCAGGTGTGGACGTGGACGACCGGCACCGTCCAGGCCATCGTCAACATCTTCCGGCCCAAGGGCACCGAGAACCTCAGCTCGGCCGTCGGCATCGTGCACGACTCCGCAACCGCCGTCGACGTGGGCCTCTACCCCGAGATGCTCGCCTTCATCTCGCTCGCGCTGGCCGTCTTCAACCTGCTCCCGTTCCTCCCGCTCGACGGCGGCCACATCCTCTTCGCCATCCTCGAGCGCCTCCGCGGCGGCCGCCCCATTCCCCGCGTCGTCTTCGAGCGCGTCAGCTTCCTCGGCATCGCCATGATGCTCGCCCTCTTCTGGTTCGGCCTCCAGAACGACATCACGCGCCTCACTGGCCCCTGACGCCGCCTGGCCCCGCGCGGATCCCGCGCGCCCCCGCCTGGCGGATGTGACGGGGACGGTCCCCGCACTCGAAGAAGCCGGGGACAGTCCCCGTCACGAACGACGCGCGATCGCGCGATCTGCCGGCTACGGCGCGATGGTCGAGCGGGCGGGCGCGGTCGCCGTGACAGGTCCGCCGACCCGGTCCGTGACACCTGCGCCATTCCGCCAGGGACCGCGCGGTCGATGCGCGTTCCATCGCGCCCGGAGCGCAACGTGACGGGGACTGACCCCGCCGGCGCCGCGTGCGGGGACTGTCCCCGTTCCGTCCCGCCCACGGTGGCGCACGGGGCTGGGGCGCGGCCCGGGTAGACTCCCGCGGCGTATGCGGAAGTCGCGGCAGATCGTGGTCGGCGGGGTGCCGATCGGTGGTGGTGCGCCGGTGTCGGTGCAGTCCATGACGACCACGAAGACGTTCGATATCGACGCCACGCTGGGGCAGATCGAGGCGCTGGCGGCGGCGGGGTGCGAGATCGTGCGGGTGGCGGTGCCGGGATCTCCCGACGCGGACGCGCTGCCGGTGATCGTGCGCGACGCGCCCATCCCCGTGATCGCCGACATCCACTTCAACGCGTCGCTGGCGCTGCGTGCGTTCGACGCCGGCGTGGCCGCGGTGCGGATCAACCCGGGCAACATCGGGGGCGAGCACCGCGTGGAGCAGGTGGTCGAGCGGGCGAAGCAGACGGGGATTCCGATGCGCATCGGCGCGAACTCGGGCTCGCTGCCCGAGCACCTGCGCTGGACGGCGACGGCGGATCCGGCCGGCGCGCTGGTACGGGCCGCCATGGAGGAGGTCGAGGTCCTCGAGCGGCTCGGCTTCCACGACTTCAAGATCTCCGTCAAGTCGACCTCCGTGCCGGTGATGATGGCGGCGTATCGGCAGCTCGCCGAGACCGTCGACTACCCGCTCCACCTCGGCGTGACCGAGGCGGGCACGCTGCTCACCGGGGCCGTCAAGTCGGCCGTCGGCATCGGCAGCCTGCTGGCCGAGGGCATCGGCGACACGATCCGGGTCTCGCTCTCCGCCGACCCCGTCGAGGAGATCCGTGTCGGCTTCGACATCCTGCGGGCCCTGGGCCTCCGCAGGCGCGGCCCGGAGCTGATCGCCTGTCCGTCGTGCGGACGGACGAACGTCGAGGTGCACGATCTGGCAGCGGACGTCGAGCAGCGGCTGACCGGCTACACCGAGGTGTTCGAGGTGGCGGTGATGGGATGCGCCGTGAACGGCCCGGGCGAGGCGGGAGACGCGGACTTCGGCATCGCCGGCGGGCGCGACGCGGGCCACATCTACGCCCATGGCGAGGTGCTGCGCCGCGTGCCCCAGTCGAGCCTCGTCGACGAGTTGTTCGCCGAGATCGACCGCTGGATCGCCGCGGGCATGCCGCGGCCCGAGCGGGGCCGGCGCAAGCTCGACCTGCCCGTCCTGCGGCCGGCGGAGCACGCATGAACGACGACGCCCGGCGGGCCATCGCGGCCGTGGCGGCGCTCGCCGTCGGCTCCACGCTGCTGAAGCGCTCGCGCGTGCTGCGGCTGGGCGTCGCGGGCGTGGTCGCGGTCGCGGCCTACAGCCGGCTCGTCCGGCGCGAGCCGACCTGGCACGACGTGGAGCCGCCACCGTGACCCTGCCCGAGCTCGAGGCCGCCCAGGAGCGGCTCCGCCCGCTCGAGGAGGCACGAAACCGGTCGGAGTGGAACCTGTACGCCGACGCCACCGACGAGCACGAGGCCGCTGCCGTGGCGGCCGGCCTCGCGTTCGAGTCGGCTCTGGCCGACCCGGCCCTTCGCGAGACCGCCCTGAGGGCACGTGCGGCCGCCGTGACGGCCATCGACCAGCGGGTGGCCGCCCTGCTCGATCTGGCCACGGAGCCCGCCCAGCGGCCTCCAGACCTGCTCCAGGCCATCATCGAGCTCGAGTCGGCGCTGGCGTCGCGGATGTCGGGTTACCGGGCGACCTACCAGGGCCGGGAACTGTCGGACAACGACGTCGATCAGGTCCTCGTGCGATCGTCCGACGTCGACGAGCGCCAGGCGGTGTGGGAGAGCGCCCGCGCCGTGGGCGCCGAGGTGGCCGACGACCTCCGCGCGCTCGTGCGCCTGCGCAACGACGCCGCCCAGCGGCTCGGCGCCCGCGATCACTACGCCCTCTCGCTCCGCACGTCCGAGATCGACGAGGGCTGGCTGATGGCGACGCTCGACGAGCTCGAAGCCCGCCTGGCGCCCGTGGTCACGGCCGAGCGCGACGCCATCGACGACGAGATGCGCGCGCGCTTCGGCCTCGGTTCCGCCGAGCCGCTGTATCCATGGCACTACACCGACCGGTTCTTCCAGGCGCCGCCGCCGACGCACGACCCGCTCGAGCACGTCATGGATTCCGTCGACATCATCGACGCGTGCCGCCGCTACTTCCTCGACCTCGGCCACGACGTCGACGCGATCCTCGGCCGTAGCGACCTCTACCCACGCGAGCGCAAGCACCAGCACGCCTTCTGCAGCGCCATCACGCGCGACGGCGATGCGCGCATCTCGTGCAACATCGCATCGACGCCCCGGTGGCTCGAGACGACGCTCCACGAGCTCGGGCACGCGATCTACGAGGGCGAGGTCGAGCGATCCCTGCCGTGGCTCCTGCGCACCCACTCGCACCTCCTGACCACCGAGGCGATCGCGATGCTGCACGGAGGCATGTCGCGCGACCGCCTGTTCCTCGAGCACTACGCGGGCCTGCCGCCGGAGATCGCCCGCCACCCGGCCAACGCCGCCGCCCACCGCCGCTTCCTGCTCGTGTTCGGCCAGTGGGTGCAGGTGATGGTGCGCTTCGAGCAGGCGCTGTACCGCGATCCCGACGGCGACCTGGACACGATCTGGTGGGATCTCGCCGCCCGCTACCAGCGCCTGACGCGGCCGGCCGATCGTCGCCCGCACGACTGGGCGTCGAAGACCCACCTCACGACTGCACCGGTCTACTACCACAACTACCTGCTCGGCGAGGTCACGGTCGCGCAACTGCAGGCGGCGCTGGAGCGTGAGACCGGCGCGCGCAGTCCGGCCGAGTACCCCGCCGCGGCGGGCGCCCTGCTCGCCGAGCGGGTCATGCGGCCGGGAGCCAGCCTCCGCTGGGACGAGCTGATCGAGCACGCCACCGGGGCCCCGCTCTCGGTCGACGCATACGTGGCCGCACTCGGCGGGTGAAGAATGGGGTATGGCGCTCGCGGGCGTTCTCGCGTAGCCTCGTGCCATCCCTAGTCGGCGCGCCGGGCGGCGCACACATCCCCTGCACTCGCGTCGCCCGGTCCGCCAGGGATTCAGCGTGCCGGCATCGTGCCGTCGAGCTGCAGGAGCATGCGGGTGTTGCCGAGCGTGTTGGGCTTGACGCGCTCGAGATCGAGGAACTCCGCGACGCCCTCGTCGAACGAGCGGCGTAGCTCGGCGTAGACCTCGGGCGTCACCGGGGCGCCCTCGATCGCGACGAACCCGTGGCGCTCGAAGAACTCGACCTCGAACGTCAGTACGAACACGCGGCGCACGCCGAGGTCGCGGGCGGTCTGGACGAGGGTCGCGACCAGTTGATGCCCGACGCCCGTCCCGCGCACGGCCGGGTCGACCGCCACCGTGCGCACCTCGGCCAGATCCTCCCACAGCGGGTGCAGGGCGCCGCAGCCGACGATCTCGCCGCCGCGGTCGGCGACGAAGAAGTCCTGGACGTCCTCGTACAGCTGCACCGTCTCCTTCTCGAGCAGGATGCCGGCGGTGACGTAGGTGTCGACGAGGCGGCGGATGCCGCGCACGTCGGCGGTTCGCGGCCTGCGGATGACGACGTCCATTCGGGCTGGCAGCGTAGCCAGGCTCACGAGGTCGTACGACCAACGTCTCGTTGCAGCTGCTACCCGGCGTGCGCTGAGATGAGAGCGTCGACCCTCGAGGCCGGCGCGACCCCAAGGAGGTACCGAATGCAGAAGGCGATGGGAGTCAGGTCTCTGGCGGTCTGGATGGCCCTGGCCCTCGCGGCGCTTGCGATCGCGATCGCGGGTGCGATGTCGGCGCACGCCTCTGCGCGGCATGCGGGCCAGAAGCTGGTCACCACCGGCGGGAACGCGGCGGCGGCGATCACCCGCGTGGCCAAGAAGCACGCGGTGGCCCCGCGCCGCCACAGGTCGGCCAGATCGCACCATGCGGCACGGCACGCCAAGGCGGCGACGGTGGTGTTCTCGTCGACCACCACCGATCCGACGACGACCACGACCGACGATTCGGCCGACACGACGCCCGGCTCCTCGACCGACGACGACGCCACCGACGACAGCTCGGCCGGCGACGACGACCAGGGCGAGGAACATGAACGACGACGAGTCCTCCAGCGACTCGGGCTCCGGGCATTCCGACCACAGCGGGGGCGGCCAGCACGACAACGGGCAGCACGGCGACGGTGGGAACAACTCGGGGGGCGGGGACAACAGCGACGACTGAGTCCCCGGTTCGAGCCGGGCGGGGCGGAGCGGGGGCGCTCCGTCCCGCCCGGTCCGTACAATGGGCTTCCCGTGCCGGCCCCCTTCGTCCACCTGCATTGCCACTCCGAATACTCGATTCTGGACGGGGCCTGCAGGATCCGGGAGCTCGTCAAGCGGGCCGCCGAGCTCGAGATGCCGGCGGTCACCGTCACCGACCACGGATCCATGGCCGGCGCGATCGAGCTGTACCGCGCAGCCACCTCGGCCGGCATCCGACCGGTCATCGGCTGTGAGGTCTACGTCGTCGAGGACCGCCACCAGCGCGAGCAGGGCAGGGAGCGCAGCTGGGCGCACCTGACGTTGCTCGCAGCCGACACCGCCGGCTACCACAACCTCGTCAAGCTCGTCACGGCCGGATACCTCGAGGGCTATCACTACAAGCCCCGCGTCGACTTCGACCTGATGCAGCGCTACTCGTCCGGGCTGATCGCCCTGTCGGGCTGCCTCTCGGGCCGGGTCTGCAAGGCGCTGCTGGACGGCGACCGGCCCCGTGCCCGGGGCGAGCTCGACCGCCTGGTGCAGATCTACGGCCGCGACTCGGTGTACGTGGAGATCCAGGAACGCCGGCCTGGCGGCCCACCGTACGGTCAACCCCGGTCTGATCGCCATCGCCGACGACGCCGGCATCCCGCTGGTCGGAACCGGCGACGTCCACTACCTCCGGGCCGAAGATGCCGACCCGCACGAGGCGCTGCTGTGCATCCAGACGGGCGACGAGCTGTCCAACCCCAAGCGGTTCCGGTTCGAGAACAAGGAGTTCTACTTCAAGACGCCGGACGAGATGGCGCGCGACTTCGCACGGTACGACCGCGAGCTGCTGCGCCCGACGCTCGAGATCGCAGAGCGCTGCGACGTCCGGCTCGAACTTGGCGCGATCCGCCTGCCCCTCTACGAGGTGCCGGACGGCGGCGACGCCTTCGCCTATCTCACCCACCTGTGCCGCGACGGCCTGCGACAGCGCTACGAGACCGTCACGCCGGCCCTCCAGGACCGGCTCGAGTTCGAGCTGCAGACGATCCGCGAGATGGGCTTCGCCGACTACTTCCTGATCGTCTGGGACTTCGTCCACTTCGCGAAGTCGAACGGGATCGGCGTCGGCCCGGGGCGCGGCTCGGCCGCCGGCTCGCTGGTGGCCTACGCGCTGCGCATCACGGACGTCGATCCGATCCGCTACGACCTGCTGTTCGAGCGGTTCCTGAACCCGGGGCGCAAGTCGATGCCCGACATCGACATCGACTTCTCGGTCGAGGGCCGCGAGCGCGTCATGAACTACGTCGTGGCCAAGTACGGCCGCGAGCGCGTCGCGCAGATCATCACGTTCGGCAAGCTCGCGGCGAAGGCTGCGACGCGCGACACCGGACGGGTGCTCGGGCTGCCGTTCGGCGTGGTCGACCGGATCGCGAAGCTGATCCCGGAAGGCATCAAGGTCGGGTTCGACGAGTGCCTGAAGCCGGGTCAGGAGCTCCAGGCCGCCTACGCCGATCCCACGCCCATCGGCCACGACCCGCAGGGCAAGCCGATCACGACCGCGCAGCTGATCGACATGGCGCGGCCGCTCGAGGGGCTCGTCCGGCAGGACTCCATCCACGCCGCGGCGGTCGTGATCGGCGATCGCGACCTCTCGGACTACCTGCCGCTGCAGCGCAAGGGCGTCGACGAGCCGATCGTCACCCAGTACGCGATGGGCGACGTCGAGGCGCTCGGCCTGCTGAAGATGGACTTCCTGGGGCTGCGCAACCTCGACGTGATCGATGAGGCCGTACGCCTGGTCGGCGAGTCGCAGGGCGTCGAGATGGACATCACGGCGCTGCCGCTGGACGACCAGGCCACGTTCGACCTGCTGGCGCGGGGCGACGCGACCGGCGTGTTCCAGTTCGAGTCGAGCGGCATGCGCGACGCCCTCCGCCAGGTGCGGCCCACCGACTTCAACGACCTGGTGGCCCTCGTCGCGCTGTACCGGCCGGGGCCGATGGCGAACATCCCGGTCTACGCGCGGCGCAAGAACGGCCACGAGCCGGTGCGCTATCCGGATCCGCGGCTCGAGCCGATCCTGCGCCCGACGCTCGGTCTGTACGTGTTCCAGGAGCAGGCGATGCAGATCGCCAAGAGCCTCGCGGGCTTCACGCCGGCCGAGGCCGACGATCTGCGCAAGGCGATCGGCAAGAAGAGTGCCGAGCTGATGGCGTCGCTGAAGGAGCGGTTCCTCAGCGGCTGCGCCGAGAACGGGGTTCCCGGGCCGGTCGCGCAGAGCCTCTGGGAGGAGAACGAGCGCAGCGCCGACTACTCGTTCAACCGCTCGCACGCGGCCTGTTACGCGCTGATCAGCTATCGCACGGCGTTCCTCAAGGCCAACTATCCGGCCGAGTACATGGCGGCGCTCATCTCGAGCGTGATGGACACCAAGGACAAGGTGCCCTACTACGTGGCCGAGTGCGCGGACATGGGCATCGAGGTGCTGCCGCCGGACGTGAACGAGTCGCAGCGCGACTTCGCCGTGGTCGAGGGCAAGGTGCGCTTCGGCCTCTCGGCGGTCAAGAACGTCGGCGACAACGCCGTCCGGGCGGTGCTGGCGGCGCGTGCCGAGGGCGGGTCGTTCGCATCGATCTGGGACTTCTGCGAGCGGGTCGACATGACCGCGATGACGTCGCGCGTGCTGGAGAGCCTGATCCGCGCCGGGGCCTTCGACTCGACGGGCGCACCCCGCCGCGGGCTGCTCGAGGTCTCCGAGCAGGCGGTCGGGACCGGCCGCAAGTCGCAGTCCGACCGGATGCTCGGCCAGGGTTCCATCTTCGATCTCGAGCCGACGGCCGACACCGGCCCGGTGCCCGTCACGTACCCGGCCATCCCCGACCTCGAGTTCGATCGCCGGGCGCTGTTGCTCGGCGAGCGCGAGACGCTCGGCCTCTACGTCTCGAGCCATCCGCTGGCCGACGTGCGCGACCAGCTCCGCCGCAAGGTGGACTGCTCGCTGCGCGAGGTCGCCGTGCGCCGCGAGAACGAGAAGGTCACGGTCGGGGGCCTCATCTCCACCGTTCGCCAGCTCGTCACCAAGAAGGGCGACCAGATGGCGTTCGTGATGCTCGAGGACCTCACCGGGTCGCACGAGATCACGATCTTCTCGCGCACCTACGCGCAGTGCCGTGAGCTGCTGGTGCAGGATCGGGTCATCATCGTGCGCGGTCGCATGGACGGTCGCGGCGGCGAGCCCAAGCTCGTCGCCGACGAGGTCCTCCCGTTCGAGGCCGTGGCCGAGATCGGGATCGTCCGGCTCTCGATCGACGCCCGCTCGGTCGCACGCACCGCCATCGACGACCTCAAGCAGCTCGTCTGCGAGTTCCCCGGCGACCACCCGGTCGTGATCGAGCTCGCCACCTCGCGCGGCATGAAGCGCCTGCGCCTGGGCGCCGGGTTCCGCGTCCGCCCGGAATCGGCCTTCTTCGCCGAGGTCCGGGCCCGCTTCGGCGACGTCACCCTGGCCTGACGCCCGCCGCCCGCCCGCCCAGTCCGCGCCCCGGCGGATGTCGCGGCACGTCCGCACCCGAATGCGGATTTCGCGGCACGGCACGCAACGTCGCACTCCACGGTCCGTGCGCTGCACGCCACCGATGCCGGATCCAGCCGCCACTCCGTGCTGCTATCGGCGCGCTCGGCGCTTGCCTGGCGCGAGCCACCGCGTTGACGCTCCGTCCATGGGCCGACCGCACCGCACCGACTTCCCAGGCGCCATCCACCACGTCATCGCACGCTGCGACAACCGCGAACCTTGGGCACTCGACCGGGCCGACTACGCCGTGCTGATGTGGTTCATCGAGCGAACGGCGCTGCGGTTTCGCTGGCGGGTGCTGGCGGTCTGCGTCATGCGCAACCACTACCACCTCGTCGTGCAGACGCCGGAGGGGACGCTCAGCAAGGGCATGCACCTGCTCAACCGGGGCTTCGCCGGCTGGTTCAACCACAAGTACGGCCGGGTCGGTCACGTCTTCCAGGATCGCTACATCGCGCTCTTGATACAGGACGACCTGCACCTCGTCCGGGCGTTTCGGTACACGTTGCGAAACCCGGTGGCGGCCGGCATCACCTCCGACCCGGCGGAGTGGCCCTGGTCGAGCGCCCGTGCGGTGGTCGGCCGGGTGCCGGTGCCCGACTGGATCGACTGGCAGCCGGTGGCCGCGATCCTCGGCCGGCCGGAACACGTCCTGCCGTTCCTCTACGCCGGCGATGACGACCGCCTGGCTGCGCACGAACTGCACCACGCCAACACGCGGCCGCCGCTAGAGGCGCTGGGAATCTCGCGGGACGACCCCGGCAGCCTTGCGCGGGCCTACTACCTCCACCTGCACCGGGTCGGCGATATCGCCGAGTACCTGGGCGTCGCCGATGACACCGTCTACCGGGCGCTGCGCATCCACGCGGATCGTGGCCGCGGTGCGGCCTGAGGCGCCCGAACCGTGCCGCGGAGCGCGCGCACTGGCGGGTGCGACGTTGCGTGCCGTGCTGCGAACACCGCCGGGGAGGACCGGAGGGAGCCCGGATCGGCGCGGACCGTGCCGCGGAGCGCGCGGTCTGGCGGGTGCGACGTTGCGTGCCGTGCCGCGAAATCCGCAGTCGAGCAGGGAAAGGCGTCTGAACCGAACCTTCTCTTGAGCAAAAGGTAGCTCTGTGATACCTTTAAGACCATGAACACGAAGAAGTACGCAAAGTCCATCGACCGAGCCATCTATACCGCCGAGTATCGGAACAAGATCGCGCGCCCCTACCGGTCCGTCTACAACCCCACCGCGGTGCTGGCCGCGAGGGAAGACCTGACGGTCATCTCGAAGGCGCTCCGCGAGGATCGTGCCAACGCGAAGGTGCTGGCCGGCGTCCACGACCTGCTCACCCGCGGGGTCGACTCGCCGCTCTTCCGCGACGACCCGAACGCCGCCCGCAAGGCCGTCGCCAAGCTGCGCAGCGAACTCCCCGCCTGATCAACCTCCCTCGTCCTTCCCGAACCACGACGGCGCCCGCGCAAGCGGGCGTCGTTCGTCCTGGCCGGTCTGTACCGTGAGGGTGCACATGGCGACCCCCACGGTCTTCACGCTCGAGCTCGACCTCGACCTCTTCAGCGGCCCGTTCGACCTCCTGCTGGCCCTCGTGCTGCGCGACGAGGTGCCGCTCTCGGACGTGGCCGTGGCCGAGGTCTGCGTGACCTACCTGGAGCGCCTCGCCGCCGACTCCGAGCTCGACCTCGAAGCCGCCAGCGAGTTCCTGGTGCTCGTCGCCGCCCTCTGCGAGCTGAAGAGCCGCGAGCTGCTGCCCGGCGAAGATGCCGAGGACGAGCTCTCCGCCGAGGAGGCCGCCGGCGAGCTCGCCGCCCGCCTGGCCGAGTACGCCCGCGTCCGCGCGGCCACGGCGTGGCTCGCGGCGCGCCGGGAAGACCTCGGCCGCCGCGTCTTCCGTTCCGTCCCGCCGCCGCTCGCGCCCCGTCGCCCGGCCGACGTACCCATGCCGGCCGAGGACCCGATCCAGCTGCGGGCGGCCATCACGCGGCTCCTGCAGCCGCCGCAGCAGGTCGACGTCTCGCACCTGCCGCGCCGCATCCTGCCGACCCGGATCTTCCTCGAGCGGCTCCGCGGCCTGCTCGCCGAGCGGGGCACCTTCACCTTCGAGGACGCCGTCGGCGACCTCGACCGGATGAGCCAGGCCGTGGCCTTCTGGGCCCTGCTCGAGCTCTACAAGGCCGGCGAGGTGCGGATGAGCCAGGCCGAGCCCTTCTCGCCGATCCGCATCGCCCGCGCCGCTCGCACCGGCGGCGGCGCACAGCGCGGGGAGGAGGCGGTCGCATGAGCGAGCTGACCCACGTCGTCGAGGCCATGCTCTTCGTCGCCGCCGAACCGCTGACCGTGTCCGAGATGGCCGAGGCCGCCGAGGCGCCGCCGGAACGGGTCGAGCGGGCGCTCGACGCCCTCGCCGAGCGCCATCGCGAGGGGAACTCCGGCGTCGTGCTGGAGAAGGTCGGCGGCGGCTACGGCCTCCGCGCCAGCGATGGCACGGCCGCCGCCTGCGCCCGGCTGCTCGAGCGCTCGCCCGACCGGCCGCTCAGCCTCGCCGCGCTCGAGACCCTGGCCGTGGTCGCCTACGCCGGACCGGTCTCGCGGCCGGAGATCGCCCGTATCCGCGGGGTCTCCGCCGATGCCGCCGTCGCCGGCCTGGTCGAGCGGGGCCTGATCGAGGAGGCGGGCCGGGCCGACTCGCCCGGCGCGGCCGTGCTCTACCGCACCACGCCGACCTTCTCACGCGTCTTCTCGCTCGAGGACGGCCTCGCGTCGCTCCCGGCCCTGGACGAGCTGACGCCCGACGAGGCCGCACCGGAAGCGCTTCGCGGCCGGCTCCAGGCCGTCGCCGCCGAGCGCGACTAGCCCCAGGCCGTCGCCAGCACCGCCGTCGCGACGATCGCCGCCGGCAGCGCCGCGAACAGGGCGACACCGACCCGCAGGCCGCGTGCTGCGAGCTCGCCCGTGGCCGCCCCGGCGACGACACCGGCAAGCGGGGCCGGGCCGACCACCAGCGCCAGGCAGGCCATGCCGAGCGCCCATGCCCGTCCGACCCGCCCACCCCAGATGAACCCGACCGCTCCGAACAGCGACCACGGCGCCCACCAGGCGGCCAGATCCGATCCGATCCCGTAGGCGACCGCGTCGAGCACGATCGGCACGCCCAGGGCGGCCACCAGCACCCGCATGCGCGGGATGTGCCGGTCGAACACGCCGAGACTCGAGAGGTCCTCGACCGCCTGTGCCTGCGCAGCGATTTCCACGGGGCGCCAGGATACGCCACGACACGTGCCCACCGCTACCCGCCTCAACCTGTACCTGGCTCGCGCCGGCGTTTCCTCCCGCCGTGGCGCCGACGCGCTCATCGCCGCCGGCCGGGTGACCGTCGACGGCGCCGTGGCCACGCCCGGCCACCAGGTCGCGCCCGGCCAGCGGGTCGCCGTCGACGGCCGCGAGGTCGGCGAGGCGGAACGGCCCGTCTACCTGCTGCTGCACAAGCCATCCGGGGTCGTCACCACCGCGAAGGACGAGAAGGGCCGGGCCACCGTGCTCGACCTCGTACGGGTGCGGGCACGGGTGTTCCCGGTCGGGCGGCTCGACCTGACGACGACCGGCCTGCTGCTGCTCACGAACGACGGCGAGCTGGCCGCACGCCTCACCCACCCGCGCCACGAGGTGCCGAAGACCTACCACGCACTCGTCGCCGGCTTCCCGGACGCGGCCACGCTCACGCACCTGAAGTCGGGCATCGACCTGGACGACGGGCCGACGGCCCCCGCCGAGGTCCGGGTGATGGGCGGCGATCCGGCCGGCGCGGCGCTCGAGATCGTGCTGCACGAGGGGCGAAACCGCCAGGTGCGGCGGATGTGCGAGGCGGTCGGCCATCCGGTTCGGCGCCTGCGCCGGGTCGCGTACGGACCGCTGCGCCTCGGCGACCTGCCGCCGGGGGCGTCGCGCCGGCTCACGTCACGCGAGGTGACGGCGCTCCGGCGGGCGGCAGGTCTGCGCTGACGGACTGGCATGATTGACGGCGGTGGACGTCGCCATCGTCGGTCTCGGACTGATGGGCGGCTCGCTCGGCCTTGCGCTGCGCGAGCACGCGGGCGTCGCCGTGCGCGGGCACGATCCCGACCCCGCCGCGCGCCAGGCCGCCCTCGACCGCGGCTGCGTCGAGAGCGCGCATGACGACCTCGCTACCGCCTGCGCCGGCGCCTCGCTGGTCGTCGTCTGCGCGCCGGTCGCCGCCCTGCCCGGCGCCATCGAAGCCGTGCTCGACGTCGCTCCCGCAGAAGCCACCGTCACCGACGTCGGCTCCACCAAGGCCAATGTCGTCGCCAGCGTGCCGGCCGCCCACCGCCACCGGTTCGTCGGCGGCCACCCGGTCTGCGGGTCCGAGGCCCGCGGCGCCCAGGCGGCCCGCGCCGAGCTCTTCCAGGGCGCGACCTACTTCCTCACGCCCGTCCACGACACCGACCCGACCCGGTTCACCGAGCTGCACGGGGTCGTGACCCGGATCGGCGCCCGGCCGGTGGCCATCGACCCGGGCGCGCACGATCGCCTGGTCGCGATGACCAGCCACCTGCCGCACGTGATCGCGAACCTGCTCGCAACGCAGGCGGGCGCGACCACCATCGACGGCCACGACCCGCTGGCGGCCGCCGGGGGATCGTTCCGCGACATGACGCGCGTCGCCGGCGCCAACCCGCGCATCTGGGTCGACATCTTCCTCGACAACCGCGAGGCCCTGCTCGACGCCGCGCGCGAGCACCAGCGGCGCCTGGCCGACGTGATCGGTGCCCTCGAGCGAGCCGACGCGGGCTACCTGGCGCGCTGGATCGGCGAGGCTGCGAGCGCCCGCCGGCGCGCGCTGGACGCCGCCTTCTCGGGCATCGCCGGCGACCTGCACCTCGTCCGCATCCACGTGCCCGACCGGCCCGGCGCGATCTCCGGCATCGCCCAGGCCTTCGGCGCGGCGCGCATCAACATCGAGGACTTCGTGCTCCATCACCACTCGCCCGAGCAGGGCGGCGTGGCCGAGATCACCGTCGCCGGCGCAGAGGCCGCCGAGCGCGCCGTCCAGATCCTCGACGAGCAGGGCTACGGCGCCATCGCGGCCCGGCTCGATCCCGCGGCGGGCACGCCGTGAGCCGCGAGGACACCTGGCTGGTCGAGGGCTCGGGCCCCATCTCCGGCGAGCTGCAGGTCAACGGCGACAAGTCGGTCTCGCACCGCTCGCTGCTGGTGGGCGCCGTCTGCGACGGGCCGGTGCACGTCACCGGCTTCGGCGCCAGCGCCGACACGCGGGCCACGCTCGAGGTCGTGCGCGCCCTCGGCGTGACCGTCGACGAGCTGTCCGACACCGAGCTCGTGGTGCACGGCGTCGGGCTGCGCGGCCTCACGCCGCCGTCCGCCACGCTCGACGTGCGCAACGCCGGCACGCTGCTCCGGCTGCTCCCGGGCCTGCTGGCCGGGCAACCGGGCGGCACCTTCACGCTCGACGGCGACGCGTCCATCCGGCGCCGGCCGGTCGACCGGATCGCCGTCCCGCTGGCCGCGATGGGCGCCGAGCTGGCATCCGACGAGGGCCGGCCGCCGCTGACCGTGTCGGCGGGCCACCCGCTGACCGGCATCACCTACGAGCTGCCCGTGGCCTCGGCCCAGGTCAAGTCGTGCATCCTGCTGGCCGGGCTCTACGCGGCCGGCGCCACCAAGGTGATCGAGCCGCTCGCGACCCGCGACCACACCGAGCGGCTGCTGCAGGCGTGCGGGGCGCGCGTCGAGCGCCAGCGCAGCTCGGTCACGATCCACCCCGCGCAGCGCCTGGCGCTCGCCGACCTCGAGGTGCCGGGCGACTTCTCGTCGGCCGCGTTCTTCATCGTCGCGGCCACCATCGTGCCGGAGTCGATGCTGTTCCTGCGCGGGGTCGGCATCAACCCCGGCCGGATCGGGCTGCTGGCGGTGCTCGAGCGGATGGGCGCGCGGATCGGCGTCTTCAACCGGCGCGTGACGGCGGCCGGCGAGCCGATCGCCGACATCGAGGTGCACCACGCCGAGCTGGTCGCGACCGAGGTCGAGCCGGCCGACGTGCCGTCCATGATCGACGAGCTGCCGCTGCTCGCGCTGGCGGCCTCACGGGCCCGGGGCACGACCATCGTGCGGGGCGCAGAGGACCTGCGCAAGAAGGAATCCGACCGCATCGCCACGGTCACCGAGGCGCTGTTGATGTGCGGCGCGCGGATCGCGAGCACCGACGACGGCTGGGAGATCCGCGGCCTGCACGGTCACCTCCGCGGCGGCACCGTCGATCCCGAGGGCGACCACCGGATCGCGATGATGGCGGCCATCGCCGGGCTGTACTCCGAGCAGGGCGTGCGGGTGCGCGAACCCGCGTGCATCGACGTCTCGTTCCCCGGTTTCCGTGGCATCCTGGGCGCGTTCGAAGCGGCCGTGGCGGAGCGGGAGTGATGGTGGTGACGATCGACGGGCCCGCCGGGGCCGGCAAGTCGACGGTGGCACGGGCCCTGGCCGAGCGCCTCGGGTTCCGCTACCTCGACACGGGCGCGATGTACCGGGCCGTGACCGTGGCGGTGCTGGACGGCGCCGGCACGCCCGCCGAGGCAGCCCGCTCGGGCGCCTGGCGGCGCTTCGTCGACGACCCGCGGCTGCGCGCGGCCGAGACCGACGACGCCGTCTCCGCCGTGGCCCAGAACCCCGACGTCCGGGATGCCATGCGCACCGATCAGCGCGCCTTCCTGGCCGAGGGCGACAGCATCGCCGAGGGCCGCGACATCGGCGAGGTCGTGTGGCCGCAGGCCGAGCTGAAGGTGTGGCTCGATGCCGATCCTGCCGTGCGCGCGGCACGGCGCGGCAGCGAGTCGGCGCTGGAGCGCGACGCGCGCGACGCCGAGCAGACGCGCGTCCCGGCCGGCGCCGTGGTGGTCGACACCACCGGGCTGTCGGCCGACGAGGTCGTGGCGGCGCTCGAGCGGCTCGTGCGGGAGCGCCGGCCATGAGCGCGCCGGGCTCCGAGTACCGCATCTTCACGCCGGAGCGCGGCTGGAAGGCGCTGCGGATCTTCCTGCAGAGCTGGGCCGCGCCGATGCAGCGGCTGGTCGTCTACGGCGGCGACCGGGTGCCCGACGGCCCGTGCGTCGTCGCCTCGAACCACATCGGCGCTCCCGACCCGATCACGCTGGGCTTCGCCTGCCGCCGGTCGATCCGGTACATGGCGAAGGTCGAGCTGTGGGAGGTGCCGCTGCTGGGCAGGGCGATCTCGCACCTCGGCACGTTCCCGGTGGACCGCGGCAAGGGCGATCGCGAGGCCATCCGGATGGGACGCGAGGTGCTGCGCGACGGCGAGCTGCTCGGCATCTTCGTCGAGGGCACGCGGCAGTCGACCGACGAGATCGGCGCCGCCAAGACCGGCGCGGCCATGATGGCGGTGCTCGAGGGTGCCCCGATCATCCCGGTCTGCATCCAGGGCACGGATCGCACCATGCGCAACCCGTTCCACCCGGTGACCGTGGCCTGGGGCACGCCGATGGACGTCTCGGGTCTCGGCCGCAGCGCCGGCTCCTACCGCGCGGTCGCCGGTGCGATCGTCGAGGAGCTGCGCGATCTGCGCGAGTTCATCCACGCCGCCGACGCCGCCGGGAGACCGCGCGGCGCGGTGCCGCCGCGGAGCCGCGCGGCGATCACGAGGGAGACCACCGATGAGCCGGCGTGAGCCACCGAGAGCGCGCTCGAAGCGCGGTACGGACGAGCCCGAAGGGCACGACGAGGACGTCCGCCGCATCGCCGGCACCGTCGCCGTCGTCGGGTATCCGAACGTCGGCAAGTCGACGCTGGTCAACCGCCTCACCGGGCGCCGCGACACGGTCGTGCACGAGCAGCCCGGCGTCACCCGCGATCGCAAGGAGCTCCTGTGCGAGTGGAACGGACAGCAGATCCGGCTGCTCGACACCGGGGGCATCGATCTCGGCGGTGAGGACGCGATGCTGCGGCAGGTGTCCGACCATGCCCGCACGGCCATCGCCGAGGCCGACCTGGCGCTGTTCGTGGTGGACGCCCAGGCGGGCGTCGGCGCCGGCGACTTCGAGATCGCCGACATCCTCCGCCGCGCCAACGTGCCGGTGCTGCTGGTCGCCAACAAGGTCGACAACCCGCTGCGGCCTGAACTCGCGAACGGGCTGTTCGAGCTCGGGCTCGGCGAGCCGTTCGCCATCTCCGCCCAGCACGGGCACAACACGGGCGACCTGCTCGACGAGGTGCTCGAGCGGCTGGCGGCGATCGACGGCGCGGCCCACGACGAGCGCGTCTCGGCCGAGATCGGCGTCGCCATCCTCGGCCGCCCGAACGTCGGCAAGTCGAGCCTGTTCAACGCGCTCTGCGGGCAGCCGCGCGCGATCGTCTCGGACGTGCCCGGCACCACCCGCGACTCGATCGACACGCGCATCACGGTCGGCGAGACGACGTTCCGGCTGATCGACACCGCCGGCCTGCGACGGAAGCGCAAGCACCGCCAGGACGTCGAGTACTGGTCGGAGATGCGCTCGCTCGACGCCGCCCGCCACGCCGACGTGGCGCTGGTGCTGATCGACGCCGGCGAAGGTGTGACCGAGCAGGACCTGCACGTCGCCGACGAGGCCCGCAAGGCCAGCTGCGCGACCATCGTCGTGATCGCGAAGTGGGACATCCAGGAGGTCGACCTCGATCACCTGCGCGAGCGGATCGCCCAGAAGCTCCGCCAGCGGCCGATCGCGATCACCACCAGCGCCGTCACGGGACGCGGCATCGACCGGGTGCTGCGCACGGTCGAGGAGGTGTTCGGCCGCTACTGCTCGCGCATGCCGACCCCGGTCGTGAACCGCCTGCTGAAGGAGGCGGTCGCCGCCCGCCAGCCCCCGCTCGTCCACCAGCGGCGCCTGAAGATGCTCTACGGCGCCCAGGTGCAGACCCGGCCGCCGCGGTTCCGGGTGACGGTCAACGACCGCCGCCTGATCAAGGCCGACTACGCCTACTTCCTCGAGAACCGCATCCGCGAGGCCGCCCAGCTGGACGGCTGCCCGGTGATCCTCGACTTCGTCGCCCGGTAGGCGGCGCGCTACGGCGCCGGTGCGGGCGGGCGCTCGAAGTAGCCGAGGATCCAGATGTTGGAGCCCGGGTAGTTGACCGAGTTCGCGTCCATCACCTTCCAGCCCTGGCTGGTGTAGTGCGACAGCATGATGGTCGCGTGTCCGGGCGCGGCGCTGACGCCGGCGGTGATGCCGCGGCGGGCGAGCTGCTCGTCGGGCGTCACGATCAGCGTCAGCACCGCCACCCCGGTCGGATAGCCGATCCTGATCGTCCGGCCGCTCCGCTCGACCGAGAGGTTGAGCGGGTGGTGGGTGGCGTCCTGAGCGACGAACCAGCCCGCGCCGACGTTGCGGATCGTGCCCGCGACCATGATCACCGGTGGCGGATCGAGCGGCTGGGTATCGCCGGCGAAGGCGGCGGAGATGCGCTGCGCGGCGAGGAGCCCCGCGGCGGCGAGGAGAACCGTGACGAGCCCGCGGACGACGAAGCGCATCGGGCTCCCTTCCTGAGAGGGGTTCCGGCTATCGTCTGACATTCGCGGGGCCCGCGTCAAGGGCCGCGGCGACGGTCGGTGCCCGCTAACCTCTGCGACCGTGCACCTGGCGCAGCGCATCTCGCCCGTCCGCTGGAGCCTCGAAGACGATGCCCGCTGCATCGCCCTGACCTTCGACGACGGGCCCGATCCGGTGTTCACGCCGCGCGTGCTCGACCTGCTGGCCGCGGCGGGTGTGCGGGCGACGTTCTTCCTGGTCGGTGAGAAGGCGGTCGCGCACCCCGAGCTGGTCGCGCGGATCGCGGCCGAGGGGCACGCCATCGGCTCGCACTCGAGCACGCATCCCGACCCGGACACGGTCGGCCTCGGCCGGCTGACGCGGGAGTATCGCGACGGCCGCGCGGCCGTCGAGGCCGTGCTGGGCCGCGACGTCCACCTGTTCCGGCCGCCGATGGGGCGCCATTCGTTCAAGGGGGCGCTGGCGGCCAGGCGCGCCGACGTGGACGCCTGGATCTGGACGATCGATCCCGAGGACTGGCGCCCCGCCCCCGACCCGGACGAGCTGGTCGGCTTCGTGCTGTCGCGGGCGGGGCCGCGCGAGGTCGTGCTGCTGCACGACGGCATCGCCTCGCCGGTCGACGAGCGCTGCCACGACCGCTCGACCACCGTGGCCGCGCTGGAGCGGCTGCTGGAGGAGTTCCGCAACCGCAGGCTCGCCTGCGGACGGCTACCCGAGCGCAGCCCCGCGGGCCAGGTCGACACGCCGTAGCAGCTTGCCGAGCCGCAGCGCCCGGCCGCTCGAACCGTCACCGATCCCGGCGACCAGCGCGCGCCCGATCGCCGCGTGACCCGGCCGCGTGCGCCCGGCGCGGACGACCAGCCCGAGGCCGGGCGGCAGGCCCTCCGTGTAGGCACCCCGCGGCAGCGGGCCGATCACCGACCCGTGGATCCGGTGCAGGCGTGCCCGCCCCCGGCCCATCTCGACGCAGTCGCGCCGGAACGCCTCGAGATCGCGCTCGTGCCGGTGGCTTGCGACCAGTTCGGGCGCATACACACCCTCCAGACCGGCCAGGCGGCACCGGATCCCGAACTCGCGGTCCTCGAGTCCCTTGACGCCCTCCATGCCGGCCGCGGCAAGGCCGACGCGGAGACAGTCCTCGCGACGCAGCGAGATGTTTCCCGCCCACAGGAAGTCGAGCAGGACATCCGGGGTCGCTGTCACCCGTGCCTGCCACTTGGTGTAGGCATCCGCGTACAGCCGCGTGCCGATGGTTGAAGTGGGCCCCAGCACGACCGGGATCGCCCCGCAGACGACGATCGCCGATGCGCCGGCGTGGCGAGCCGCGTGGCCGCTGACGAGCCCGGGCCCGGCGACCACGTCGTCATCGAGCATCAGCACGATGTCGGACGTCGCGGCGGCGACGCCGGCCTCGCGGGCGGCCGCCGGCCCGACCCCGTGCTCCCGGATCCGCCGGATGCGCGGCTCGGTAGTGGCCATGGCGTCCAGCAGCCGTTCGGTCTGCGGATCGTCGCCGTCGACGACGGCCACGATCTCATGCGTCCCGGCGTCCTCCAGCAACGGGGTCAGGACGCCTGGCAGCGCCGCGTGCCGTTCGCGAGTGGGGAGGACCACCGAGACGGACGGCGTCATCTGGCGACCTGGCGGATCGTCGCGCGAAGCAGTTCATCCGCTTCGCGCCCGGCGGCGAGCAGCGAGGTCACGGGTTCACGTGCCTCGGCGTCGGCGATCCGCCGCAGGAGGGCTTTCGGCGTCAGGCCTGGCTCGTGGGTCATGGCGCCGATCCGAACCAGGTGGCGATCGACGCCGAGCAGCTCTTCCTGGTAGACCGACACCGTCGGGATTCCCAGCACGGCCATCTCGCGGGTCATCGTCCCGCCGGCGCCGATGAACAGGTCGCAGTCGGCGGCAATATCGCTGAGCGATCGTGGCGCGTGCAGCACGGTGACGCCGTCGAACGCGAGGCCGGCGAACCGAGCTGCCTGGGTCGGATCCCGCGGAAGGATCGTCACGTCCGCCACCGCCCGCGCGGCCTCGACGAGGCTATCCAGGAACCCGACCGCAGCGTGGTAGTAGTGGGCCGCCCACGGTTCGGGCCGGACGTAGACCCGGGGCCGATCGGCGCGCTGCCGCGGGGTCAGGTCGCCGGCGAGTCGCCAGAGGTAGATGCCCTCCTTGACCCCTGGATACCGCGTGATCTTGGCCCGCCGGGCTCCCATGTGCCGGACGATGTCGATCGGCATGTACTCGGGCACCAGGATGCGGCGCGCAGCCATGAATGCCGGCACGTTGCCCGTCGCGTGCTCGTTGTCGTTCATGTAGATCGACGGCACGCCGGCCAGCCGGGCGCCCACCGGCGCAGCGAACGATGCCTGCGAGACCGAGATGTCCGGAGTCCGGCGCCGGGCCCACCGCGCCAGCTGCACGGCCCTGACGGGGAACCCGGCGAGCTTGGCAACCCGCCCGGCGCCGTAGTGGCGTCCGACCAGGGAGTACTGCAGGCCGGCCGCCTCGATCAGGTCCATCGTATTCGCGAGCGGGCGGCACGAGATCAGGACCTCGTCGCCCTCAGCCTGGAGGTCGGCGATCAGCGGCGTGAACAGCGTCACGTGGGGGGAGTTCGCGAGATCGAACCAGACGCGCATCCGTCCGATAGCCTATCCCCGCCTTGTCGTCGACGGTGTCCCCCTCGGAATGGACGGTGATCCGGGCGTCGAGCGGCCGGAGGTCGCTCGACGTCGGGGAGCTGTGGCGGTACCGGTCGCTGATCGGGCTCTTCGCCCTGCGCGACGTGAAGGTGCGCTACCGCCAGGCCGTGCTCGGGGTGCTGTGGGCCGCGCTCACGCCGCTGGCGGCTGCGCTGACGTCCGCCTTCGTCTTCCGCCGGCTGGTCGGCATCGGTACGGGTGAGACCCCGTACGTCGTCTTCGCCTTCGTCGGGTACGCCGTCTGGACGTGCTTCAGCGGCGGGGTCAACGCCGGCAGCTGGTCGCTGCTCGAGCACGGCGAGCTGATCTCGAAGGTCTACTTCCCGCGGCTTGCGGCGCCGCTCGCGAGTGCGCTGCCGGGCCTGCTCGACCTCGCCATCGCGCTGATAGTCCTGGTGCCGCTGTGTCTCGTGACCGGGACCGTCCCGGGCCCGCAGATCCTGCTCTGCCCGGTCGGCTTCGCCGTGCTGCTCGCCACCAGCCTGGGCGTCGGATTGATCTTCGGCACGTTGCACGTCCGCTGGCACGACATCGGGCATGCCACCGCGTTCATCCTCCAGCTCTGGTTCGTGGCCACCCCGGTCGTGTACCCGGCCACCCTCGTGCACGGCAACCTGCGCTACCTCTACTACCTCAATCCCATGGCCGGCACGCTCGACTGGTTGCGATGGAGCCTCGTGGATGGCGTGTATCCCGGCACGGTGTTCATGGCCGAGTCCCTCGCCACCGCCGTCGTGCTGATCGCGGCCGGCCTGCTGCTGTTCCTGCGCGACGAGCGCCGGTTCGCGGACCTGATCTGAGCGATGCACGCCGTCGAGGTCGAGAAGCTCTCCAAGCGCTACGAGCTAGGCCGCTACGAGCCCGACACGCTGCGCGAGACCCTCGCCGGCGCGTTCCGGCGCGGCCCGGCGGCGCTCGAGGAGACCGGGGAGATCTGGCCGTTGCGGGACGTCACGTTCGACGTCGAGGAGGGCTCCGCGGTCGGCATCATCGGCGCCAACGGGGCGGGCAAGACGACGCTCCTGAAGGTGCTGGCGCGGATCACCGAGCCGACCTCGGGCGAGGCCCGCGTGCGCGGACGGGTCGGTGCGCTGCTCGAGGTGGGGGCGGGTTTCCACCCCGATCTCACCGGCCGCGAGAACGTGTACCTGGCCGGTGCCATCCTGGGCATGTCGCGCGCGGACATCGGGCGGCGATTCGACGAGATCGTCGCCTTCAGCGGCGTCGAGCGATTCCTCGACCTGCCGGTGAAGCGCTACTCGTCGGGCATGTACCTGCGGCTGGCCTTCGCGGTCGCCGTGCACGTCGAGCCCGATGTGCTGCTGCTCGACGAGGTGCTGGCGGTCGGCGACGTCGAGTTCCAGCGCCGCTGCCACCAGAAGATGGCCGACACCCGCCGGGCCGGCCGCACGGTGCTGTTCGTGAGCCACGACCTCGACGCCGTCGAGGAGTTGTGCGAGCGCGTGATCTGGATCCGCGCCGGGCAGATCGCGGCCGACGGCCCGGCCCGGGCCGTGATCGACGGCTACCTGGCGGACGGCATCACGCGATCGCTCGACTACGCCGGCCCCGGTCGATCCGGGCCGGGCCGGTCTCGCTGCGGCGGGCCAGCGTCCACCAGCCGGGATCGACGTCTGGCTCCGGGGTGTTGCACCAGGCCACGCCGCTGACGGTGGAGCTCGAGGTGCACGTGGCCCGGCCCTGCCCGGGCCTGAACGTCGCCGTCTACCTCCAGAACTTCCGAGGGATCCGCGCGGTCGACGAGTTCTGGGAGCCGCGCGAGACGGGCCTGCCGGACGGCGCCCCCGGCGACTACCGCTGCCGGCTGGTGCTGCCGGCGGTGCTGAACGCGGGCGACTACCGCGTGGGCGTCTGGGTCGGCAGCTCAGAGGGCGAGCTCTACTCCGAGGACGACCTGCTCGTCTTCCGCATCGACGGCGAGCGTGGCAACAGCGAGCGCGTGCTGGCCCTCGGATTGGAGTGGGAGGTGGCATTCGAGGCCGATGGACGCCCCTGACGTCACCGTTGTGATCCCGACCCGCGACCGGCCGCGGCTGGTGCTCCGGGCCGTGGCCTGCGCCCTCGCCCAGGTGGGCGTCGCGGTCGAGGTCGTCGTGGTCGACGACGGCTCGACAGCGGTCGTGACGGAGCACCCGGACGCCCGGGTGCGTGTGCTCCGCAACGACGCGTCGCTGGGCCCGGCAGCGGCCCGCAACCGGGGCATCGACGCTGCCGCCGCCCCCTGGACGGCCTTCCTCGATGACGACGACCTGTGGGTGCCGGAGAAGCTCGTCCGCCAGCTCGCGGCCGCGCGCGATCAGCCGCCGGCCGCCTGGGTCGGGTGCGCCGCGACGCTCGTCGACGACCGCCTGCGGCCGTTGATGGCCTGGGAACTGCCGCCGGCGGGCGATGTCGAGGACCTGTTTCTGGCCCGCAACCGGCTGATGGCCGGCGGCTCGGTGGCGCTGGTGCGCACCGATCTGCTCCGCGAGGTGGACGGATTCGCCACCGACCTGCGCAACTTCGAAGACTGGGATCTGTGGATCCGACTCGCACAACGGTCGCCGCTCGCGGTCGTGCCCGATGTGCTCGTCGCCTACGCGCGGTCGGCCGGCGGCGTCTCGCACGACGCCCGTGAGCTGGAGACGGCCTTCGGGCGGGTGACGGCGCGCTGGGCCGACCGGCGCCTCACGCGTGGGGTGACCAGCGACGATCGTACGGGCGGTTACCTGGCGGAGATGGCATGGAGGGCCGGTCACCGCGCCCACGCCGCGCGGCTGTTCCTCGACGAGGGCATCGAGCAGCGCGACTGGCGGACGGCTCGCCGTGCCGGCCTCGCGCTCGTGCCGGGTTCGATCCGACTCAAGGATCTGCGCGCCCGGCGGCGCTGTCGCACCTAGCCGAGCCGCAGCGCCCGGCAGTAGCCGGCGTACAGGGCGTCACGTGAGCGCGCCCACGAGAGTTCGTCGGCGATCCGCGCCTGCCCGATGCGCCCCATCTCCGCCCGTAAGGGCTCGTCGTCGAGCAGTTCGCCGATTCGTGCGGCGAGCGCGTTCGGGTCGTTCGGGTTCGCGTAGAGCGCCGCGGCGCCGGCAGTGATCC
Source organism: uncultured Actinomycetes bacterium (assembly GCA_963779685.1). Lineage (GTDB taxonomy): Bacteria > Actinomycetota > Thermoleophilia > Gaiellales > F1-60-MAGs149 > CAVZZG01. The sequence continues at coordinate 1,175,156 of CAVZZG010000003.1, read as the reverse complement.
GCGCCTCGGCGAGGTCGTAACACACGACGGGCCGGCCGATTGCCATGTACTCGACGATCTTGTTCATCGTGGAGCGGTCGTTGAACGCGTTGGACGGATCCGGCGCGATGCCGATGTCGGCCGTCGACAGGACGCGCGTGATGACGTCGTCGCCCACCGTCCCCATGAAGTCCACGTGGCTCGACACGCCCAGTTGCCCGGCCAGCCGGACCATCGCCGGCAGCACGTCACCGTCGCCCATGAAGCTGGCGTGCCAGTCGCTGCGCTGCGTGCGGAGGTGCGCCAGCGCCCGGAGGGCGTGATCGACGCCGTCCTGGGGGCCCATCACGCCGAGGTAGGCGATCAGGTGGGGGCGGCCGTGCCGGAGGCCGGCGTCGGGCTCCGTTGGCCGGAAGCGCCGGGTGTCGGGAGCGTTCCGCACGACGAAGACGTCTCCCGGCGCCCTGCGGCCGCGGGTCACGGCCAGCTGACGGTAGGAGTCGTTCGGCACCAGCACGACGTCGGCTCGTCGGTATGCGGTGCGCTCGACCCGGAGCGCGATGCGATGGGCGAGGTCGGTGTCCGGGCCGAACCGCGCCTGGTAGAGCTCGGGGAAGAGGTCGTGATGGTCGAAGATCAGGCGCGCGTCGGTCCCGCGGGCGCCGATGGCGGCAGCGGTCAGCATCGTGTCGGGTGGGTTGCAGACGTGGATGACGTCGAACGGCGCCTCCCCCGAGAGCTGGCGAACGAGTCTCGCGACCGTGCGGAACGCCGCGCCGTACTCCCGGACGTAGCCGCGCCGGGTCCCCCCGGCCGCGCGGAGGTCGAACCGGTGGATGCGGATGCCGTCCCAGTTCTCGTAGGTCGCGATGTCACGGACCTTCCCGCGGGGGCAGATCACGGTGACCTCGAACCCGACCTCGCGCAGCGCCCGGGCCTGCTGCGAGACGCGGCGATCGAGCGGCACCGACAGGTTCTCGACCACGATCAGCGAGCGGCGTGGCGCGGCGTTCGAGAACGCGCGCAGCAGCCCCGCGTACCGCCCCGTGGCGGCCGCGGAAGTGACTCCGTCGGTGATGTGCTGGTCGCTCAACTCGTGCCCCGGCGCCTATGGTCGCCTGAATCACGTTGCATGATTATGACAATGTTGTCATTATGTGGCTCGCCGGTCAACCGCCTCGAGGTCGAACCGGCGGTCCGTGGTCGTGGGTGAGGGGTCGGGTGCTCGGGAACATGAGAATCCGCTGCTTGGCACGTGGTTAGCTCGGGTTTCAACCAGGCCCGGTCCCTGGCCCTCGCCCGGGACCGCCATCATGGGAAGGCAAGGTGCAGGGGGGCAGGGATGGCCGACCCGTGCGTCGAACCAGGGGGACAGGGGGGACGACGAATGAGGACGCCGAGTGCACGATGAGCCACGCCCAAGCGGGGCGATGACGCTTCGCGATGTGCTGCGCATTGCGTGGCGCCGCAAGGTGCTGCTGCTCGTCTGCGCGATGGTGGTGCCGCTGACGGCAGCCGTCGTCACGCTGCGCCAGCCGGCCGTGTACGAGTCCACCGCCGAGGTGCTGCTGACCCAGCAGAGCCTCGGCGCGGTGCTGCAGCAACTCGACAACCCGTCCGGCTCCACCGACCCGCAGCGGGAGGCGGCAACCCAGGCCGAGGTCGCCCGCTCCCCGGTGATCGCGGCGGCGGCGGTGCGGGAGGCCGGGGTGCCCGGCTACACCGCACAGGACCTGCTCGACGCCTCCAGCGTGACGCCCACCGATGGCGCCGACATCCTGGTGTTCTCGGTGCACGACCCCGGCCAGGTCGCGACGGTGAAGCTGGTCAACGCCTACGCCCACCAGTACACCGTCTACCGGTCGAGCTCCGACACCGAGGCGCTGAAGGCGGCGCTGGCCGACGTGCAGGCCAAGATCGGCGTGCTCGAGGACGCCGGCGACACGAAATCCGACCTGCACGGCGCCTACGAGACGCGCTTCGCCCAGCTCTCGACGCTGGTGACGCTGCAGCAGGCGCAGGCCAAGGTCCTGCAGACCGCCACGCTCGACACCGTCGACCAGATCGCGCCCACGCCGATGCGCAACATCCTGCTCGGCCTGGTGGTCGGGCTCGTGCTCGGCTTCGGCCTCGCGTTCCTGTTCGAGTCGCTCGACACGCGGGTACGGAGCGGGGAGGAGGCCGCCGAACGCCTCGATCTGCCCCTGCTGGGGCGCATCCCCGAGCCGCCCAAGGCGATCCGGGAGCAGTTCTCGCTGGTGCTGCTGGACGCCCCCTCGACGCCCGACGCGGAGGTCTTCCGGCTGCTGCGGGCCAACATCGAGTTCGCGAACGTCGAGCATGGCGCCCGCGTGATCGCGATCACCAGCGGCCAGGACGGCGAGGGCAAGTCGACCACGGTCGCCAACCTCGCGGTCGCCTCGGCCCTGGCCGGCAAGCGGGTGTGCCTGATCGACCTGGATTTCCGCAATCCGACCATCGCGCGCTTCTTCGACCTCGGCGGCCGCGCCGGGCTGACCGACGTCGTGCTCGGCGTCGCGAGCCTCGACGACGCCATCCACGAGGTCGGCGTCGGCGTGGGAACGGCGCCGACGATCCTGCACGGCGCCGGCTCGGCGCTCCTGGACGTGGTGCCGGCCGGCCCGGTGCCGGCCACACCGGGCGAGCTGATCCTCTCCCAGCCGGTGGCGAACGTGCTCGCCGAGCTGCGCTCGCAGTACGACCTCATCCTGGTCGACTCGCCGCCGCTGCTGGTGGCGGGCGATGCCCTCGCGCTCAGCGCCCGGGTGGATGCCATGCTGCTCGTCGTCGACGTGCGCTCGGCCCGTCGGCCCGTCCTGGCGGAGCTTCGCCGGATCCTCGCAGTCGCGCCGGTTCCGCGGCTCGGTGTGGTCGCCACGGGAGCCGAGGCGGACGATGCCTACGAGCCGACCCTTGGCCGCCGCTACGGGTATCGCGAACCGGAGCGGATCGCGTGAGCTTCGCCTCGACCAAGGTCGATTTCCCGCTCGTCACTGACGATTTCGGCGTCCAGCGCCGGCGCCGCGGCTGGCTGGTGCGACGGGCCCTGCTGGCCTCCGACCTGCTCGGGCTGGCGGTCGCGTTCGCGATCGCCGAGATCGCCCGCGGCGGCGGCTCCGGGACGGGCGTCAACCGCTTCAGCGACGCCGACGAGCTCTTCGTGTTCCTGCTCTCGCTCCCCGTCTGCGTGCTGATCGCGCGGGCCTACCGGCTCTACGACCTGGACGAGGAGCGCACCGACCACTCGACCGCCGACGAGGTGGCCCGGATCTTCCAGTTCGTCACGGTCAGCGCCTGGCTCGTGTACCTGATCTCGTTCGTGACTGGCATCGCCCATCCCGACTTCGGCAAGATCGCGATTTTCTGGGCAGTCAGCATCGCCTCGATCTCGCTGTTTCGGGCCATCGCCCGCACGCTGTGCCGGCGCAGCCCGACCTACATCCAGAACACCGTCATCATCGGCTGCGGCGACGTCGGCCAGACCGTCGCCCGCAAGATCGGCAACCACCCCGAGTACGGCATCCACCTGGTCGGGTTCCTCGACGACGAGCCGCGCGACCGCCCAGCGTCGCTGCAGGACGTGCCGGTGCTCGGCTCCACGGCCCGCCTGGCCGAGGTCGTCCGCCGCCTCCACGTCGAGCGGGTCATCGTGGCCTTCTCCCGCGCCACCCACGAGCAGAGCCTCGAGCTGCTGCGCACGACGCGCGACCTGGACGTGCAGGTCGATGTCGTGCCGCGGCTGTTCGAGATGATCACGCCCGGGGTCGAGATGCACTCCGTGGAGGGCATGCCGCTGCTGTCGGTGCCGCCGGCCCACCTCAGCCGCACCAACCGGGCCCTCAAGCGCGCGCTCGACCTCATCATCGCGGGCCTGTCCGTCGTTCTCCTGGCGCCGCTCTTCCTCGCCATCGCCATCGCCATCAAGCTCGACTCGCGGGGCCCGGTGTTCTTCCGCCAGGTGCGGATGGGCGCCCGCGACAGGCCCTTCCGGATGTGGAAGTTCCGGACGATGGAGCGCGACGCGGACGAGCGAAAGCACGAGGTGGCCCACCTGAACGCCTACCTCGCGCACTCGGACGATCCGGTGATGTTCAAGGTGCACGACGATCCCCGCGTCACGCGGGTCGGTCGATTCCTCCGGCGCACGTCGCTCGACGAGTTGCCGCAGCTCCTCAACGTCGTCTCCGGCCAGATGAGCCTCGTGGGCCCGCGACCCCTGATCCCGGAGGAGGACCGCCAGGTCGGCGACTGGCGACGCCGCAGGCTCGACCTCCGGCCCGGCATGACCGGCCTCTGGCAGGTCCTCGGCCGCAACGACATCCCGTTCGACGAGATGCTGCAGATCGACTGCACGTACGTCGGTCGCTGGTCGGTATCTGGCGACCTCCGAATCATGTGCCGGACCTTCGCTGCGCTCCACCAACGAAGGCCCAGCGCGAATCGCGCATGAACAGCCATCGTGCCGTCGGAGGCGGAATGCGCTGGACGCCGGTGGAGGCCGCACTCGCCGCCGTCGTTGCAATGTGTGCCGGTTGTGCCACGGCTGTGGACTTACGTCTCGGCCTCGGAGTCGCTGCAATTTCGGCCGCATCGATCGCCGCGAGCGCTCTCTCCGGCGAGCGTATGTTACTGACACTCTTAGTCTTCGTTGTACTAGATGCCCCACTCCTCAACGTCGTGCCGCTGGCAGCCGGCGTCACGTTCCTTCGATACGGGCCTGAGTTAGTCGGGTACGGATGGTTGGCGTTTGTCCTCTTACGCAACGGCGGAAAAGTGCTATCGACATCTCCAGCCTTAACAATCGGAGCGGGTCTTCTGATCGCCGGCGGGATTACCTCTGGATACCTGAATCACTTGCCGGAATCCACTGTAGCGGTCGGGCTTCGCTCGGAAATTCGATACCTGCCGTTCGCATTCCTCGGAATGGCGTACTTCACGTCCGAGCCATCGCGCCGCCGACTGGCACGAGTGATCTTCGCACTCGGCGTTTTCGAAGGCGGACTGGCCGGCCTTGAGCGTCTGGGCGGAGACACAGTCACGAGCGTGTTCAGGCCGAGCTACTCGGTAGAGCTACTCGGGACAGTCGTCTTGCCGCGGGCGGCTCTCGTTCCCAACTCGGTAACCGGCACTATGTCGAACTACAATATTCTGGCGATCTTCCTAGTGATCTGTATCGCTGTAGGCGGGGCTGCTGGACATCGCAACCTCGGCATCCGTCACTGGACATGGTTGGCGGGCCTATTGATGATGAGCGTGGCCGTCGTGCTTTCGGGATCGCGCGAAGGCGGTGCGGCGGCGGTGATCGTCATTCTAACGATCGCCGTCTGCAGGCGGAGAATAGGAGTCCTGGCTGCAGCCATGGTAGCGACGGCGATCCTAGTTGCGACCCTCGCATTGGCCTCGCCGGTGCCCCGAGCGCTCGGATCGCGGTCGCTCATCGCAAGGTGGTCGGCCGTGCTCGACCCCGCGACTCTGTCACTTCATAACAAGAATAACTTCCGACTCCAACTATTGCAGTCAGAGATTGGGATATCGGCGCAGCGCGGTCTACTGCTAGGGGCCGGGCCAGGCACCATCGTTGATCGGCGAACGATCGCGGCGGGCACCAACGCACTCTCTTCGTCCGAGACCGGTCGTCGAGCGCTGGCCGACAACTACCAATACGACGGCAACTGGGGTCTGGTAGTGGCTGAGTTCGGGGCCGTTGGGTTGGTTGGAAGTTCGCTCCTCATTCTCGCGGCCTTGATAGCTCATCGACGTTCGGCGGGTTGGGAGACGGACGCCTGGCTCGCGGCGTCGGCGGGCCTAGCCGCCTTGGGCCTCTTCGCTGCAGTGCTACATTTACCGGAACCGATGCTCGCGTACTGGTTAGTCGCCGGGTCGGCGGCGTGTTCGATTAGTCGGCGAGCGCAGCCTCCGGCGGCTGCGACTCTGTAGCGGTCGACAGTGGTGGCGGACCACCCGCTCGGTCAATCGGGCCGCGGTCGTCGGCTTCGATGCCAATGCCTTTCGGTTTGCGCATCAGCTATACGACCGTATTGTCTGGCAAGGAGCGTGGCGACGACGCGCGCGTCGTAAGTTGTTGCGATCGTGCTTCGTCCGGTTCTGCCAAGGGAGGTGCATAGGAGCGGGTCGGTGAGGAGTCCCGCTATGGCAGCGGCGAGTCGAAGCGGATCTTCAGAAGGCACTAGCACTCCGGCGCCTCGGACGAGCGTGGCGAGATGCCCGACGTTCGTTGCGATGACCGGTCGTGCGGATGCCATGGCTTCAAGGGCGAATATCGGAAGCGCCTCGGCACGTGAAGGAAGAACCGCGACCTGTGCGCAGGAGAGGTACTGGCGGACTTCGTCGGGTCGCAGGACGCCAACGTACTTGACGTCGGCGGCAGTCGGAATTGGGACGTCAACCATGGGACCGGCAACGACAAGTTGCGCACCTGGTCGGGCTTCGCGAACAGCCGACCAGGCGTCGAATAGGACATCAGCGCCCTTGCGCCGGGACACCTCGCCAGCGAACAGTGCTATTCCCGAGGCAGGGGCGTCGGTGACCTGATCATCGGAGCAGACCGCGACGGGGTTGGGCATGAACGCCGGGTGGCGCCCGGAAAGTAGCAGGACGACCATCCGTGCTTCATCGGTCAGGACCAGGATGAGATCAGCACGACGAAGGACGGCGCGTGCGAGCTTCGGTGAGCGACGTGCGAAGGTGGTGAATTGGGAACCGTGAATAGTGGCGCATGTGGCTCTCCCCATGGCATGCGCGAGAGCTAAGAGCAGCCCTTCGCGCACAAAGGACCCTCGAAATGAAAGATGGATGTGCACGACGTCGGGGCGACTACGAACGATTCGGTCGGCGGCGCGTAGCGCCAGAGTGGCGCCCCAAGCGCGTGCGGTTGGTTGCCAAGATGAGGCGAATTCGACTCGGTACCCCGGCGGAGGGAAGGCTTCGTACGTCGAGAGCACGGACGCAATGCCTCCCGGTGCGTTACGCTCCGGGCCGACGTGAAGAACCGTCCGCGTCGCGGCGCGAGCCGCGCCGCCTTCGCGGATGCCGCCGGACGGCCAGCGCCGAGCCTCCGTCGTGGCCTTCGCGCGCGCCTTCACCGGCCCGTACCGACGCGGGCGCGTTCGAGTCCTTGGAAAACGCTGAGGTACGCCTCGACCATGCGTTCGGCTGAGTACGGCCGAATACGGCGAACGGCCGTCTTCCCGAGTCGCCGGCATGTCTGTTTGTCGAGAGAGATCATCGCGTCAGCCAGTGCCGAGGCGTCGCCGACCGGCACGATGATGCCTGACGGGCCCTTCTCGACTAGACGCGGTACGCCGCCCACGGGTGTCGCGATCACCGGAGTTGACCGAGCCATCGCTTCGAGAATGATCATCGGCATCGCCTCGCGATCGCTTGTGACGCAAACTGCGTCAGCGAGTTGGATAAGGCGACTGACGTCTGAGCGGTGGCCCAGCAGTCGCACAGGGCTTTGGCTGGCGAGTAGTTGCAGCGCCAGCATTTCCGGACCGTCTCCCGCGATCAGCCCGAATATCGACGGATCGATCTGATGAGCGGTTCGGATGGCGGCGATGAAGTCTTGAAATCGCTTTTCGGGGCTTAGCCGCCCGACGCACAAGAAGAGACGGCATGATGAAGGAAGGCCCAGCGCCGACGCCTTAAGCGGCGAGGCGTCGGTCCGGGGTTGGAGGACGCCGTTCGGAACGACGCGGATGCGACGAGATCGATACCCTCTGGACTTGGCCTGTCCGACCTGAAATGCATCCACGCAGACTACTGAGGAGGCGCCCCGCGCCACCAACCGGTCGAGAAGCCGGCCCGGTTCGACGAACGAATGTTCGGTCGCAACATGGCTACCGCGAACAAGGCGCGCGCTGATCGAGCCTACGAGATGAGAGCTGCGTCCTCGGGTTACTACGAATTGTGGGCGCTGTCTTATGACTAAACCTATCCCACGGACCAAACCGACAACGTCTCGACCGGAGGTTGCATAGGCGCATTCGGTGTCGATCCCGTTCGCAGCGAGTTCGGCGCAGATAGGACCCTTGCCGTGGAGGGTCACCATGTGGATGTCTCGTCCGCGGCGGCGTAGGGCTGGGAGAAGAAGCGCCCACTGTCGTTCCGCTCCGCCAACCCGAAGATCCGGTGCGACGAAGACGATCGCGCCGCGCCCGTCCGGTGGGTGCGGCCTCGGGTGGTCGCTCGGATTCGGGTGCGGCTCGCCGCTTGGCCGGACAATCCTCACGGTGCTGAAGGATACCGTCCCGACTGAACCGGGCTGCCGCGCTCAGCGCGGACAGCATCGCGATGGTCTGGGGTCGGGGCATAGCCTGCCGATCTCAGCGTCGCCTCTTTGTGAAGCGCTCGCGCGCTCGGCCAGTCTTGGCCGAGATTGAACGCGCTGCGCTTGGGTGCGTTCGTCACGCGCGTTGCTCCGGCTCCTACGCCTCGATTGGTGCTCAAGCGCTGTCAAGGGGCAGCGAAAAGTGCACCAGTTTCGGGCAGCGAAAAGTGCACCACTCGGGCTGTTCGCGGCCGGCTGGATCGGGTGAGGAGCGTAGCGACGAGGCTGATCTAGCCGGCCGCGGCGTGCTCGGCGGGGGTGGGGGTGCCGGTGCGGTTGCGGAGCCGGTAGCTCTTGCCTTTGAGGGTGAGGATGTCGGCGTGGTGGACGAGCCGGTCGATCAGGGCGGCGGCGATCATCGCGTCGCCGAGGATCTCGCCCCAGTGCTCGAACCCGCGGTTTGCGGTGACGATGATCGAGCCGCGCTCGTAGCGGCGGGCGACGAGGCCGAACAGCAGGTTGGCGGCTTGGCGCTCGAGTGGCAGGTAGCCGACTTCGTCGATGACGATCAGCCGGTAGCGCTCCAGCCGGCGGAGCTCTGTCTCGAGCTGGTTGTGGTCCTGTGCTTGCTCGAGCCGGCTGACCCATTCCTGGGCGGTGTGGAAGGCGACGCGGTGGCCGGCGTCGCAGGCCCGCATCGCGAGCGCGATCGCCAGGTGCGTCTTGCCGGTGCCGGGCGGGCCGAACAGGCAGACGTTGCGGTGCTCTGAGATCCAGGCAAGCTGTGCGAGGTGCGTCACGAGCGGCCGCTCCGCCGATGGTTGCGCGGCCCAGTCGAAGTCCTCGAGCGTTTTCAGCGCGGGGAAGGCGGCGTGGCGGACACGCAGGCGGGCGCCGGAGGCGTCGCGGGCGAACACCTCGGCCTCCAGCAACGCCTCCAGGAACTGCTCGTACGACCACCCATCGCGGCGGGCCCGCTCCGCGGTGGTCTCGAGCCGCTCTGCGATCCGCGGCGCCTTCAGCTTGCCGAGCAGGTACGGCAGGCGGCTGGTCATGCCGACAGCTGCGCGTAGACGGCGAGCTCCGGCTCGGCAACCGTCACCGTCGCCGTCGACGCGGTCGCCGTCGCTGCTGGAGGCGGCAGCGGTCGCGGGACGGGGGCGGGGATCCAGACGCCGTCCTGGTAGCTGCGCGGATAGCTGGCGACGACCACGCCGCGGTGCAGGATCCGCACCGGGTCGCGGTCATAGCGCACCTCGACCGGCTGCTGCACGAGGTTCGTTGGGGCGCGGTAGAACGAGCGTGCGACCTGCACGTACCCGTCGATCGGTACCCGCGTCGAGCGGCCCGCGGACGGCTCGAACGCGACCGGCAGCAGCGCCGCCAACGCAGTGCGCTCCTCCCTCAGCCGGTCGGCGACAACGAAGCGGCCGGTGCCGTGGCGGCGCTGGTTGCAGACGCGGTCGCGCCAGTCGTCGTACTGCGCCTGCAGATCGCTGATCGAGCGGAGCCGTCGCGCTGGCCAGAACCCTGTCTGCAGGTAGCCGGCGCCGCGCTCCACCGAGCCTTTCTCCCGCGGCGTCGCCGGCGTGCACGCGGTCGCGTGGAACGCGTAGTGGCCCAGCAGATGCCAGAAGCGTTGCTGCCAGACCACCGCGCCGGCCTCGTCGCGGCGCGCCACCACGCTCTTGAGGTTGTCGTACACGCACTCGCGTGGCACCCCGCCGAGCCAGCCGAGCAGCTCCACATGGCCCTGAAGGAACGCCTCCAGCGTCAGCTCGAAGCTGAAGAACGCGGTCTGCGCACCGCTGTAGGGCAGCACCCCGACCAGCGCGTACACGCGCCGCTCGCGGCCTGCGAGCACCGGCCTGGTGGGCATCTCCACCCAGTCGACCTGCAGCACCTGGCCCGGCGCGTACCCGGTGCGCTGCGCCGGCCGCACCCCTGTTGGCCGCAGCTCCCGCAGTGCCCGCTTGACCAGATCGACCGACCCGGTATAGCCGTAGCCGCGCAGCACCTCCGTCGCCCGCGGCGCCTTGATCTGCGGCCACTCCTCCACCAGCCGCTGAAGCTGTGGCCGGAACGCGTCGACCAGCGACCCCGACGAGGCGCGCACGTACCGCGGCGGCTCGGGCGCTGACCACAACCGGGCCACCGTACGCCGGTTGATCTGAAGCTGCTCCGCCACCGCCCGCTGCGACACACCCTCCCGCCGCAGCACCTGCACCCGCGCCCAGTCCATCGCCGACCGCACCTCCCGCACCCCCTCGCATCGACCGCGAGACGAGCGTGACGCCTCAGCCGGTCACCACGAGTGGCGCACTATTCGCTGCCCGAACCCGGCGCAGTATTGGGTGCCCGCCGACAAGCGCCCAGGTGGCTGGCCGCAGAGGCAGCACGGGCCCGAGTGCGGAATAGTCGTCTCAACGTGATCACGCGAGTATCAACTGCACTCCTGCCCGAGTGAACGAATTCATTTGGCTAGGCGAACCAGTCGCGAGTAGAGGTCTTCGTAGGCGTCGGTGATCTTCTCTCGGTCAACTGAACGCATCCGGGCCATACCCTCGAGCGCGAACGTATTGGCGTCGTTGCATCGACTTAGGGCACTGAGAATCGCTATGGAGAGTTCGAGTGGATCGCCAGGCGGTACTAAGAATCCGGCACCATTGACCATTCGAGGCATCCCGCCGACAGAGGTCGCCACCACAGGAGTTCCGACGGACCATGCATCTATCACGGCGAGCGGGGCGACTTCGAAAACGGACGGCATGACGAGCACGGTGGCACGTGCAATTCGCTCGCTAGCCGTCCGGCGGTCGAGAGTGCTGCCGTCCACAGGCAGCATGACACCCGGCAGGTCGGGAGGGGGCGCGTCCCACCCCACGAGGTCGAGGCGCGCGTCGGGGCGACCCTGCAAGACTCGGGGCCACGCCGCGGCGAGGCGATCGAACCCTTTGATACCGCGTTGGGATCCTCCCGCGAAGACCACGATCGGCTCGCGGGTCCTCCACTCTAGGATGTCTGGGAGCTCCGCAGGAGGCATGTGCGGGATGTGCACGAAGTGCCGCGGCTTCTCGTGAAAGTGAAGTGCCCAGTCTGGAGACGGACTGACGACGCACCCGACGGTCGCGGCGACGGACCGCACTCGACGATCGATGATCTTCCATCGTATGGACCGGTTGGTCGGGTCCGCGCCGTGCGATGCATCACGCCGCGGATCCCCGTGGGCAGTTACGAGCGTAGGTGTCTTCTTCCAGCGCGCTGCAGGAAGTCCGCCGATCATCAGGCTTTGGCCGTGCACGACCTCGGGGCCCCAGGATTCCAGCAATCTGTTAACACCCCTGCACCAAAGGAACCATCCGGTCGTTGCCCCCAGGCGCCGATCAGTTCGGGCTCGCTTTACTAAGACCCCATTCCGGGCTCCATCCGACTGGCGCCCTGGCGTCGTAGTCGGCGACACCGCAAGCACCTCGTGACCTCGTGCGGCGAGGGCCTCAGCGAGGTCGACAGTAGCGACTTCGACTCCGCCACGCGCAGGCGCGCCAGGCATTGGGTAGAAGCCGACAAAGGCGATCTTCATCCGAATCTCCTCGCAATGGCTCGATATAGGGCGACGGAGGTGCCGGCGATCGCGATGGCGAACGCCGCGGCGCCAATGGTCGACCAGACGCCCGCGACCGTAAGATCCAGCGCACCATCGACGGTCAGTCCGACGATGCCGGCTGCTAGGCTCGGCAAGAGAATCCAAGAAGCCTCTACCGTGCCGCGACGCCTGGGTGCATCTCCTCCCCACACGACAGTCTGCAGAATGGTCACCAACAGCATGTTCGTGACCACCGAGCCTAGAGCGATGCTCCGCAGGGTCGCGCTGGCGGTGAGCAGGCCGATGTCGAGGGCGACGTTCGCCCCAGCGGCGACGAAGAAGATGAGGACGAGGGTCCACGCGCGGCCCAAGCCGATGGAGTACGTCACCGTCGGAATCGTTGCGGCCCAGATCGCGCCGGCTACCACCAGCACCTGTGCCGGGTCGATACCAGCGACGAAACTAGGAAGAAGCGTGCGGACGGCGATCGGCAGGAGGACAATCGCTAAAAGTGCTGTGGCAGCCGCCACGAACGAAATAGTTCGAGTGTTCCGCCGGAGAATGGCCTCCCTGCTGTGCGATGGTTCCGCAAAGCCTCGGAAGATGCGGGGTGCGGCCATCTGCGAAAGGGACGTCGGGATGATCGAAACGAGACTCGCCGCAGAGACCGCGACGGCGTAGAGGCCGACGCCGTGGTGGCCGAAAGCGGCTGACGCCACAAACCGATCAACGGCGATGAGGTTGCCGGCTGCGAGCCAGGTGAGGCCAATGGGAAGTCCAAGACCGACGAGACGCCGGAGCATCTCGGGGCGCCATTTCAGAGATAGGGTGCGGAAGCCAGTTCCAAGGACCAGCGCCTGGGCCAGAGGCCCGGCCGTTAAGGCGAACATCACGGCTATTGGTCCTCCTATCACGGCCACCGGGACGACAATGGCCCAATCTATCGCAGCGCCTACGGCGAGAGCGGAGGCCTGAAGCCGAAACCGCTCCTCTGCGAAGCTCAACGACGTCAGGAATCCGCTGATCTGCTGGGCCGCTGATACGGTTGCCAGCGCGGCGATGACGATCGCCGTGGAAGTATTGCCATGAGCGTACGCTACGGTCGCCGCGATGAGTTCGACCGCGGACAGAGTGATCGTGAGAGCCGCTGAACCCGTGAAGGAGACATCCGCAATATCATCGGCCTCTGCGCCGCGGTCTGCGCGGCGAAGCCGTGGGATCTCTTTGTTCTGTGCGCCGAAAAGCCCGACGTCCAGCGCTCCGATGTAGCCGACGACGGTGGCAAAGACCACCACCGCGCCGTAATCGGTGGGTCCCAGGATGTTCGCGACGACAATCGATCGTACAGGCAGTCCCGCCTTCTGCGCCGTCGATCCGATGAGATAGATGAGTGATGTTCGGGCGCCAGGCGGGTCGCGCCGATGGCGGGCGTTCGTCGTTCTCACCCGCGACTAACCTGTCCAGGGTTCGAAGTGAGTTCGACCACGAGACGGCGATCGAACGGACTCGCCGGTGCTCGAACAGGATGTCTGAGGCGCCGACGCGACACGGTCATTCACTTGAGGCGACTCGGGGACGGTTCAGATGCTTGTGTGACCTCACCCGTAGAGAGTCGTTGAGCGGTCGTGGGGTCGATACGAATGACCCTCGCCGGGACTCCGATGGCGACTGCACCCTCTGGAACGTCGGCCGTGACGACGGCGTTCGCACCGATGGCTGCATGGTTGCCGATCGATATCGGCCCGAAGATCTTCGCGCCAGGCCCGACGTATACGCCTGCGCCGAGCGTCGGCACACCTCGATCGGGCCCGAAGCCCCCAACACCGATCGTCACGCCCTGTGAGATGCTCGACCCAGGCCCCACGACTACCTCTCCGCTGAGGATGATCCCGCCGAAATGGCCGATGTAGAATCCTGGCGCAATGTCAGCCGTGGGCGGGATGGAGATCCCGGTAAGAATCTCGACGAGCTTTTGACTGGCGACCGCCACGAGACGCAGCGGCTTCCCGCGCCCGGATTGGAGCACCCAACGCCCGAATCGATACTGGACCAGTGCCCATACCGCCTGGGTCTTGGCCAGGCGCCGGAGGCCGATGCCCGGGTCGATTGCACGGTAACGAGCCAAGTCGGCGCGAAGCTCCTCGTGCATGTGCGAATGGTAGATGGTCGGCGCCCGGCACTTGGACGCCCGGCCCGGCGGCCGAGACGAATGCCATGATTCAACGCGATGAGCTTGGCCGCCGTCCCCCCGTCCAACCTCCGTAGCCGTCTTGAATCCGGCCAGCGGGCCGTGGGGACGATGGTGGCGGAGTTCCGGCAGCCGTCGGTGATGCAGCTTCTTTCGAATGCCGGCTTCGACTTCGCGATCATCGACGCCGAGCACGGCGCGTTCGGGCCGGAGACGGTTGCGGATCTGGCTCGTGCTGGCGTCGCGTACGGGGTCACGCCGATCGTGCGGGTCCCTGAAGGCTCCTACGTGCCGATCGCGCAGGCGCTCGATGCCGGAGCGCAGGGCGTGATGGTGCCGCGGGTGGTGTCGGTGGCCGAGGCGGCCGATATCGCGGCCGTCGCGACCTATCCGCCCGAGGGTCGTCGCGGATCGGCGATGGGCCGTGGGCACACGGGGTTCCGCGGCGGCGACGTGGTCGCGTTGATGGCCGAGATGAATGCGATGCGGCTGGTGGTGATCCAGATCGAGACGGTGCCGGCGCTCGAGGCCTGCGAGGCGATCGCGGCGGTGCCGGGCGTGGACGTCCTGTTCGTCGGCCCGAACGACCTCTCGATCGCCCTGGGCGTGCCGGGGCAGGTCGAGCACCCGCTGGTGGCCGCCGGCATCGACCGGGTGGCCGCGGCCTGCCGGGCGGCCGGCAAGTGGTCGGCGGTGCAGATGAACACCGTCGAGCAGGCTGCGCGGTGGGCGCCGCGGGTCGACATCATGAGCCATGCGGCCGAGACGGGCCTGCTGCAGGGTGCCGGGACCGCTGCGGTGCTGGCGATCCGGAACGCTGGGTGAGGTCGCCGCCCTGCCCCTCGTGCCTGCTGGCGCGTCGGGAACTTGGCTCGGTCCAAGGCTCAGTTCCAGGCAAGCCTCGCAGATGGCTCGAGCGAGCCTATTACTCTTGCGTGGTGCCCCGTCCCCGGATACGTGCAGGATCGGCTGGCTCCCTCGGCGGGGGTTGCTCCGCGCGCCACGTCCCCTCGTGTACTCCGGCGTAAAGCTCGCCCTTGATCGCCCGGGGTTTCGCTGGCTCCTCGGCAAGGTTGTCACCGTTCGTTGCCGCGTGCGAGGGAGGCCCGTGCGCTCCGTCCGCTGGCGGCGAGGCATTTGGGTCCACCGGTGTGTCGACGGATGGATTGCCGACCGCGTCATCAATACAGATCGGTCGGTCGGGCGGCTGGCCATGGAGGCCGCACGTACGTGGTCAAACGCCCGCCACGTCGGCCCTGGAGACGTCGTCGTCGACGTCGGCGCGGGAATCGGCGATGAGGTCGCGTGGCTCTCTGGCGTGGTCGGGCCGTCGGGCGCAGTCGTCGCGATCGAGGCGCATCCCGCGACGTTCGCGTGCCTGCAGGCATTCTGCATCCTGAACGGGCTAGCCAACGTCGAGCTTCACCAGGCCGCGGTCGTCGCAGAACGCGGCCGCGTGGCGATCTCCGACGACGAATCCCACGTCAGCAACTCGATCAACCTCGGCCGCGGCACGATTGAGGTTGACGCGGTTCCGCTCGATGATCTCCTGCCGGCTTCCCGATTCCCCCGCATCGCGTTCCTGAAGATGAACATCGAAGGCGCCGAACGGTTCGCACTCCCCGGAATGCGCGATTGCCTGAGACGGAGCGACGCCGTCACGATCGCGAGCCACGACTTCCGCGCTGATCTGGGCCACGGCGAGTTCTTCCGGACTAGGGCCATGGTCGTCGCGTACCTTCAAGACCTCGGCCTTCAGGTGGCCGATCCGACTCCCGACCCGAGAGCCTGGGTGCGGGATCATGTAAACGCCGTCCGCGCCATCCGCGACGCAGGGTAGACCGGCCGAGGGGCGAAACCCCGACGCTATACTGCCGCGGAACGTCTGGCCGCCCGAGGCCGGTCCGCGCCCGGCTCGAACTTCACGTGGAGACGACCAAGCCATCTCAGTCGCCCGTCCGCCTGCCAGGCGGCGGCTCTGGAGACGGCGGCAACGGTGGGCCGCCCGTTCGCGCAGCCATGCGCGTCTACAAGGCGGAGCCGCCCGGGAAGAAGCGCAAGCGCCGCTGGCTGCGGGTCACCCTGTGGACATTCGGGGTGCTGCTGATCCTGGCGGTCGCCGCCGCGGGGGCGGTCTACTACTACCTCCACGGCGCCTACCAGCAGATCGTCACCCCGGACAAGGTGATCGACAAGGGCGCTTCGGAGCAGCTGGCGGGGGCGCTGCCCACGCCGAAGTCCCCGACCACCTTCCTGCTGATCGGCGCCGACGCCCGTCCGGGCGACAAGTACGGCCGCTCCGACACGCTGATGCTGGCCAGGCTCGACCCGCAGAAGAAGATCGTGACGCTGCTCTCGATGCCCCGCGACTGGCTGGTGGCGCTGCCCGGCTACTCCCGGCAGGGGATCACCAACTACTACGCCCTCGGCGGTCCGAACCTCGCGATCCAGGCCGTCGCGTACGCCACCGGCATCCGGCCCAACTACTACGCCCGCGTCGACTTCAAGAGCTTCAGCCGCACCGTCAACGCCGTCGGCGGCACCTACATCGACGTCGAGCGCCGGTATTACCACATCAACCCCGGCAACGCCCCGGGCTCGGCCGGCGACTACATGTCGATCGACATCCACCCCGGCTACCAGAAGCTCGGGGGAGCCTCGGCGCTCGCCTACGTGCGCTACCGCCACACCGACAGCGACCTCTACCGGCTGGCCCGCCAGCAGCGGTTCATGCGCGCCCTCAAGCACGAGCTCGACCCTTCCACGCTGTCGACCAACCTGATCACGCTGATCAACATCGCCAAGGACGACGTCAAGATCATCGGCCGGAAGCCCATGGGCGAGGACCAGCTGATGTCGTACATGAACCTGCTGCGCCAGATCGACATGAACAACGTCATCTCGATCCGGCTCCAGGGCTCCGCCGACGCGTACCAGCCCGGGCGGATCGACATCAGCGACAGCGAGGTCGCGGCCGCGCGCAGCGCCTTCGAGAACCCCGACCCGACCCAGGCCATGCGCGCCGCCCAGCAGGCGACGGGCCAGCGGGTGAAGTCCGGGCCCGGCATCGATCCGTCCAAGATCACGGTCGAGGTGCGCAACGGCAACGGCCAGCTCGGCGCGGCCGCGAACGCGCAGAGCGAGCTCAACCAGGCCAGCTGGACGAAGGCCACGGCCAACGGCGACGCGGACGTCGCGACCTACTTCAAGAGCGAGATCTACTACCGCCCGAACGACGCCACGGCCCTGGCCGCCGCGAAGAAGCTGTCTGCGGCCGTCCAGCCGTCCGACACCGCGCCGCTCACGTCCGCGGTGATCGCCCGGCTCAACACGACCCACTGGAAGGTGCAGGACGCCTCGCAGGTGGTGCTGGTGATCGGCTCGACCTTCGACCAGGTGGTGAAGCCCGCGGTGCGGCCGCTGCCGCCGAGGCTCAAGGCCGAGGTCACCTCGAACCCGACCCGCGACCTGTCCGACTGGAAGTCCGCCGAGCACCACTCGCGGCTCCAGCTGATGATGCCGACGGTGCTCCCGACCGGGGCCGTCACGGGCGATCCCGAGTTCCCGGCGTACCCGCATTTCCACATCTACGGCCTCCACGGCGGGGGGGCGCTGCACGTCACCTACTACCTGCCGAGCAACCCGGGCGCGACCGCCTTCGGGATCCAGGCGCTGAAGTGGTCGAACCCGCCCATCCTCGACGCACCGAACGGCACCAAGGTCCAGAACGGCATCACCTACCGGCTCTACCTGAACGGCGCTGCCATCGACCGCATCGCGTGGACGGCGAACGGCACGACCATGTGGCTGTCGAACACGCTCGGGGAGTCGCTGTCGAACTCCACGATGTGGGCGATCGCACGTAGCGTCCGCTCGGTCAGGTAGGCGAGCCCGTGGCCGGCGAGCCGATCGGCGTGATCGGAGTGGGCTACGTCGGGCTCGTCACGGCCACCTGCTTCGCCGACCTCGGCCACCGCGTGTTCTGCCGCGACATCGACGCCGACAAGGTCGCGCGGCTCCGCAGCGGCGAGGTGCCCCTGCACGAGCCCGGCCTCGAGGAGCTGCTACGGCGCAATCGCCACCGGCTCACGTTCACGCTCGACCTCGAGGAGCTGTTCCGGGAGGTGCGGCTCGCGTTCATCTGCGTCGACACGCCGCCGATGCCCTCGGGCGACGCCGACCTCTCGCGGGTGCAGGCGGTCATCGGCGCGATCCCGGCCAGCGCCGACGGCGCGGCCCTGGTGATGAAGTCGACCGTGCCGGTCGGTACGGGGCGCAAGGTGCGGGCCGAACTGGACGCCGCCGGCCTGCAGGGGGTGGCCTACCTCTCGAACCCCGAGTTCCTGCGCGAGGGTGCCGCCGTCCCGGACTTCATGGCGCCCGACCGGATCGTGATCGGCGCCGACTCGGTGGCCGACGCCGACCGCGTGGCCCGGCTCTACGACGGCATCGATGCCGAGATCGTCCGCACCGACGTCGCCAGTGCCGAGATGATCAAGCTGGCCGCCAACGCGTTCCTGGCCACCAAGATCTCGTTCATCAACGAGATCGCGAACGTCTGCGAGACGGTCGGCGCCGACGTCGCCGAGGTGGCGCGCGGCATGGGGCTCGACCGCCGCATCGGCGCCAGCTTCCTGCGCCCGGGGCTGGGATTCGGGGGTAGCTGCCTGGTCGGGGACGAGACGGTGCTGGTGCGAACGGATCACGGCACCCAGCTCGTCCAGCTCGCCGACCTGCATCGCGACACGGCGACCTCGAAGGGCATGCCGGACGATGCGGCCCTGCTCGAGCCGTCCGGCATCGAGGTGCTGGCCTGGGATGGCGGCCTGCCCGCCTGGTACGCGGTCTCGGCCATCACCCGGCTGTCCGGTACGGGTCGCATGGTCGAGGTGCAGACCGGGATGGGCCGTCGCGTCCAGTGCACCGACGATCACCCGTTCGTCGTGGTCGATCCCGACTCCGGTGCGACCCGCGTGGTGCTGGCTCGCGATCTCGACCGGACGTGCTGGCTCCCGCTCGCCGGCGACGCGCCGGTGGCACCTGCGGGTGCCACTCCGATGCTGTCCGTGGTCGAGTACGCGGGCCCCGACGAGGGGAGCGTGTTCGTCCGCATGCCGGACGAGCCCGTCGAGATGGTCGACGCGGCGCAGCTCACCGTCCGGGAGGTGGCGCTGGCCCGCTCGCGTGCCACCCGCGAGCGGTTCGAGGAGCTCGAAGGGCTGGGCGTCGCCGGGCCGGGCATGACGCCGGTGGCCGCGCTCACGAACGTCGCCGACGTCCCGATCGAGCTCGCTGCCGACGAGGCCTTCTGGCGCGTGGTCGGGCTGTACCTGGCCGGCGGGCGCATCGCCGCCGATGGCGGTCGCCGGCGTCTCTCCTGGTCGTTCAGCCCCACCGGCGAGCGAAGCCTGGCCGACGAGGTGCGCGACTACCTGGCCGTGCTCGGGGTCAGGGCCTCGGCGCGCAGGCTGGCCGCGAGCATGGAGGTCAGCGTGTCGTCGCACCTGCTGGCCGGCCTGTTCGACGCGCTGGGGCTCGGCCGTGGCGGCCACGACCACGCCATCCCGGGCCTGATCTTCGCCCGGCCGGAGCCGGAGCGCCGGGCCCTGCTGGCGGGACTGTGGCGCGGCCAGGGATCGTGGTCCTACGTGGGCGGCGACGGCTCGAGCGTCGTGCTCGAGTACGGAACGGTCAGCCGCGAGCTCGCCGACGGCGTGCTGCGGCTGCTCTCGAGCATCGGCATCACGGCCGGCCTCAAGGTCGGCCGGGCCGGGAAGGCCACCTGCGACACCTTCTGGATCCGCATCGCCGGTGCCGGCCAGATCGGGCAGGTGCTCGAGTTCGTCCGGCCCGACGATCGCGAGACGATCCGGGCCTCGATCTCGGCGCAGCCCGACACCGCCCTGCCGACCGGCTACCGCTCCCGCGGCGGCGACGCGCTCGTCCGGGTCACCCGCGTCGACGAGGTGCCGTTCGCCGGCCCGGTCTACTCGCTCGAGGTGCCCGGGCCGCACACGTTCGTCACGACCCACGGCCTGGTCGTGCACAACTGCTTTCCCAAGGACGTCCGCGCCCTCAAGCAGCTGGCGGGCAACACGGGCTACCACTTCCAGCTGCTGACGGCCGTGATCGAGGTCAACGAGCTGCAGAAGCGCCGCGTGATCGCGAAGCTGCAGACGCACCTCGGCGACCTCCGCGGCCGGCGCGTGGCGCTGCTCGGCATCGCCTTCAAGCCCAACACCGACGACGTCCGCGAGGCCTCGAGCCTGGTCCTGTCCTCCCGTCTGGTGGCCGAGGGGGCCGAGGTGCGCGCCTACGACCCGATCGCGGCCGGCACCCAGCTGACCCAGGTCGGCGCGCGGGTGTGCGCCACCGTCGCCGAGGCCCTGGAAGGGGCCGATGCGGCGGTGATCGTGACCGAGTGGAACGAGTTCCGGGCCGTGCTCGACCCGCACCTGCGCGACCTGATGGCGCGGCCGCTCCTGATCGACGGTCGCAACCTGCTCGACCCCGGCGAGGCAGCCCGCGCGGGCTTCGAGTACGACTCGATCGGCCGCCCTCGTCGGGCGCCCGTCGCGCCGTGATCGCCGTCGTCCTCGTGGGTGGCGAGGGCACCCGGCTGCGGCCGCTGACGCTCGATCGGCCCAAGCCGATGCTGCCCGTCGCGGGCCGGCCGTTCCTGGCCCACATGCTCGACCGCATCGCCGCAGCCGGGGTCGACCGGGTGATCTTCTCGTGTGGCTACCTGCCCGACGCGATCGTGGCCGCCTTCGGCGACCACTACGCCGGCATGCGGCTCGACTACGCCGTGGAGCCCGAGCCGATGGACACGGCCGGCGCGATCCGCTTCGCCGCCTTCGGCGAGGTGGACGGCCCGTTCCTGGCCCTGAACGGCGACATCATCGCCGAGGCCAGCCTGGCCGACCTGTTCGACATGCACGTCGGGCGAGGAGCGACCGCCACGCTCACGCTCACCGCCGTCGACGACCCGGCCCGCTACGGACTCGTGCTCACCGACGATGCCGCCAACGTGACCGCGTTCGTCGAGAAGCCGACCGACCCGGGGCCGCCCCCCTACTGGATCAACGCCGGCGCCTACGCACTCGACCCGGCGGTGTTCGACTTCATCGCACCGGGCCGTCGCGTGAACATCGAGCGTGAGGTCTTCCCGCGGCTCGTCGGGCACGGCCTGGTCGGCTTCCACGCCACCGGGTACTGGAACGACATCGGCACGCCCGCCAGCTACCTGGCCGCGAACCTCGCGCTGATCGGCGACGGCGTCATCGCCGCGGACGCGGCGGTCGACGCCACCGCCACCATCGTGCGTTGCGCCATCGGCGAGGGCGCCCGCGTGGAAGCCGGCGCGACCGTCGAGGAGTCGGTGCTGCACGAGCAGTCGGTGGTCGGCCGCGACGCGCGCGTGCACCGCGCGGTGATCGGCCGGGGCGCCCGCGTGGCCGCCGGGGCCGTGGTGGCCGACGGGACGATCGTCGCAGCCGGGGAGGTCTTCGATGGCTCCTGAATCGGCCGTCGCGCAGGCGGCGATGTTCGCGACCCAGCTGCGGACGGCCCCGCCGCCCGGCCTGCTCGCCGGACGATCGGGATTCCGCGCCGTGGCCCTCTGCGGCCTCGGCGGGTCGGCGGCCGGCGGCCGGCTGGCGGTCTCGCTGCTCGGCGATCAGCTGGCCGTGCCGGTGGTGGTGGTGCAGGACACCGCGCTGCCCGGCTGGGTCGGCCCCGGCACGCTGGTCTGCGTCACGTCCTACTCCGGCGGCACCATCGAGGCGCTCGACTGGTACGAGCAGGCCGGCGCGCGCGGCGCGACCAGGGTCGCGATCTGCTCCGGCGGCGAGCTCGGGGCGCGCGCGGCCGGCGCCGGCGAGCCGGCGGTGGTCGTCGAGGGCGGCTACGCGCCGCGCTTCGCGCTCGGCCTGCTGCTGTCGGCGCTGCTCGCCACGCTGCACGAGGCCGGCGTCGTCCCCGACCCGTCCGGTCTGCTGGCGCGGGCCGCGAAGGGCGCCGGGGCGCTCGCCGGCGACCGGGGCGGCGAGGCCGCACGCGATCTCGCCGGCGGTCTGCTGGGGCGGGTGGCGGTGCTGTACGGCACCGGGCCGCGAGCGGCGGCGGCGCTGCGGATCAAGAACCAGCTGAACGAGAACGCCAAGGTGCTCGCGTTCACGGGCGCGCTGCCCGAGATCGCGCACAACGAGGTGCTCGGCTGGCAGCAGCTGCGCCGCGGGGCGTTCCGGCAGGTGGCCGTGTTCCTGCGCGATCCCGCCGACGCGGCCCAGGCGACCGAGCTGACCGACGCGGTGGCGGAGTCCGCGGCGGCCGACGGGGCCGACGTGATCACCCTCAGCGGGCAGGGCGAGGACGAGGTCTCGCGCCTCTTCTGGCTGCTCGCGCTCGGCGACTTCGCCAGCATCGCCCTGGCCGACGCCGAGGGCGTGGACGCGCTCGACATCGAGCGCCTGACCGCGATCAAGGCGCGGCTGGCGGCCTCCCGGCTGCTGTGACCCGCGCCCGGCGGGTCTACCAGCGAATCCCTCAGGTGCGGCAGAAGGCGTCGAGCTTGCGCTCGATGACGACGTTCGGGGCCACCCGCTCGAGCGCCCGCAGCAGCGAGCGCTGGTGCCGCACGAAGTGCAGCGTGAGGTCACCGCGCTGGGTGTCGAACGACACCCGGTCGCCGCGCAGGACAGCGCGCTCGATGGCCTGGAGCGGCACCGATACGTCGGGCTCGTGCGGGCGCTCGACCCGGATCGCCTCGTCCGTGACCGTGTAGGCCTCGATCAGGGCGCGCGGCCAGGCGCGCACTCCGAGTGCGCCGAAGACGACCGCCGCGAGGCCCGCCACGGCCTGCAACTGCCAGGGATGCGCCGCGAACGCCATCACGATCAGGAAGGCCGTCGGCACCCCGAACAGGGCCACCACCGGGCGCGTGCGGCGCTCGTGCCACACGGTCGCGCCGGTCCGGACGGACTCGCTCATGACCGTATGGTGCCGCAGGTCGCCCGCAACACAAGAGCGCGTCGTTAGACTCTTACCGACGGTGGACCATGACGTGAGCGACATTTCCCTGGCCGAGGCCGGCCAGCGCCACATCGAATGGGCTGACCGGGAGATGCCCGTGCTCGCGGCGATCCGCGAGCGGTTCGCCGCCGAGCGCCCCTTCGTCGGCCGCCGCATCGCGGCCTCCATGCACGTCACGGCCGAGACGGCGAACCTCATGCGGGCCCTCGCCGCGGGCGGGGCCGAGATCGTGCTGTGCGCCGCGAATCCGCTCTCGACCCAGGACGATGTCGCGGCCGCGCTGGTGCAGTTCCACGGCATCCGCACCTACGCGATCAAGGGCGAGGACCACGACACCTACTACCGTCACATCAACGCCGCCGCCGACCACCGGCCGCACGTGGTGCTCGATGACGGCGCCGACCTGATCGGGACCCTCCACGCCCATCGCCGCGAACACATCGACGACATCATCGGCGCGACCGAGGGCACCCAGACCGGGGTCGTGCGGCTGAAGGCGATGGAGGAGGAGGGCGTGCTGGCCTTCCCGGTGATCGCCGTCAACGAGGCGCAGACCAAGCAGCTCTTCGACAACCGGTACGGCACCGGCCAGTCGGCGGTGGACGGCATCGTGCGCGCCACCAACATCCTGCTCGCGGGCCGCACGTTCGTGGTGGGCGGGTACGGCTGGTGCGGCCGGGGCATCGCCGATCGCGCCCGCGGCGCCGGATCGATCGTGATCGTGCTCGAGGTCGACCCGATCCGCGCGCTCCAGGCCACCATGGACGGCTTCCGGGTGATGCCGGTCGCCCACGCCGCGGCGGAGGGCGACCTGTTCTGCACCGCCACCGGCTCGAAGCACGTGCTCCGCCCCGAGCACTTCGAGCTGATGAAGGACGGCGCCATCCTCGCCAACGCCGGGCACTTCAACATCGAGATCGACGTGCCGGGACTGGAGTCCCTGGCGACGGAGGTGCGGACGGTGCGCGAGCACGTCCAGGAGTTCCGGATGGCGGACGGCCGGCGCCTCCTCCTGCTGGCCGAGGGGCGGCTCGTGAACCTGACCGCGGCCGAGGGCCATCCCGGCGCCGTGATGGACATGAACTTCTCGAACCACGCGCTCTCGGTCGACTACCTCATCACCCACGGCTCGACCCTCGATCGGCGGGTCTACGTCGTGCCGGAGGTCCTCGACCGCGACATCGCCCGGCTCAAGCTGGCGACGCTGGGCGTCGCCATCGACGACCTCAGCGCCGAGCAGGAGCGGTACCTGGCGTCCTGGTCGGAGGGTACGTGACGCTCGCCGCGGCGGATGTGATCCGCCTCGACGACCGCGCGATCGTCCTGCTCGACCAGACGCGCCTGCCGGGCGAGCGGGTGGAGCGCACGTGCACCACGGTCGCCGAGCTGATCGACGCCATCCAGTGCCTGGCCGTGCGCGGCGCGCCGCTCCTGGGCGTGGCGGGGGCCATGGGGGTCGCGCTGGCGGCCGTCTCGGCGCCCGAGCATCCTCGCGGCCTGCGCCAGTACGTCGGCGAGCAGGCCGCGGCCCTGGCAGCCGCCCGGCCGACGGCGACCAACCTCGCCTGGGGCGTGGGGGAGGCGATGGCGGAGCTCGACCGCGACGTCGCGACGGCGCTCGAGGCGCGCGGCCGGCTGGCGGCCCGCGCCCGCGCCATTCACGCCGACGAGGTCGCCCGCTGTCGCGCGATGGGCGCGCACGGGGCGGCGCTGTTCGCCGACGGCGCTCGCATCCTCACCCAGTGCAACACCGGCGGGCTCGCCACGGGCGGGTACGGCACCGCGCTCGGCGTGATCCGGGCCGTGGCCGAGCGCGGCGGCGACCCGCATGTCTGGGTGCCCGAGACGCGGCCGTTGCTGCAGGGCTCGCGGCTGACGGCGTGGGAGTGCGCGCAGGAGCAGATCCGGCACACGCTCGTCACCGACAACGCCACCGGGGCGCTGTTTCGCGAGGGCTCCGTGGACGGCGTGGTCGTCGGCGCCGACCGCATCGCCCGCAACGGCGACACGGCCAACAAGATCGGCACCTACACGCTCGCGGTGCTGGCCCGCTACCACGACGTGCCGTTCTACGTGGTGGCACCCACCTCGACCATCGACCCGGCAACGGCCGACGGCGCCGCGATCCCGATCGAGCAGCGGTCGGCCGACGAGGTGCGCCACGTCGCCGGCGTGTCCGTGGCGCCCACGGGGACGCCGGTGCGAAACGACGCCTTCGACGTCACCCCGGCGACGCTGATCACGGCCATCGTGACCGAGCGCGGCGTGGTGCGCCCGCCCTTCGACCTGGGCGGCGAACGGCCGTGACCAACGTGGTCGCCGGCACCGTCGAGGCGCCGTGGCCCGGGGACGTGGAGTCGCTGCCGGCACCCGGCACGGCCGAGCGGGCCGCCATGGCCGCGGTCGGGGCCGACGCGCTTCAAGCCGGTACGGTCGGCCTGGTCGTGCTGGCGGGGGGCATGGCCACCCGCATGGGCGGCGTGGTGAAGGCGCTGGTGGAGGTGATCGACGGCTGCACGTTCCTCGACCTGCGCCTGCGCGAGATGGAGCTGCTCGAGCAGCGCTACGGGCGGCGCCCGCCGCTGCTCCTGATGACGAGCATGGCGACCGACCAGGCCATCCGCGCGGCCCTGGCCGGTGCCGGCGACGACGTGCACGTGTTCCGGCAGGGCGTCGGCCACCGCATGACACCCGACGGCGACGTCTTCCTCGACGCCGACGGCCGGCCCAGCGAGTACGCCCGCGGCCACGGCGACCTGGTCGACGCGCTGGTCGACTCGGGCCTGCTCGAGCGGTTCATCGAGGGCGGCGGTGAGACGCTGATGCTCGCGAACCTCGACAACCTCGGCGCGACGCTCGACCCGCTGCTGGTGGGCTACCACCGCATGCACGGCGCGCCCCTGACGGCCGAGGTGGTCGACCGCGGAGCCGACCGGGGCGGCCTGCCCGTGCGCTGGAACGGGCGTCCCGTGATCCTCGAGGACTTCCGGCTGCCGGCGGACTTCGACCGGTCGGCCGTGACGGTCTTCAACACCAACACGTTCCACGTCGATGCCATGGCGCTGGCGGCCCACAACGGCCAGTGGACGTGGTTCCGGGTCGAGAAGGAGGTCGACGGCCGCCCGGCGGTGCAGCTCGAGCGGCTGCTCGGCGAGCTGACGAGCCACCTCGAGACGCGCTTCGTGCACGTCCCGCGCACCGGCGCGGCGTCGCGGTTCCTGCCGGCGAAGGACCACGACGAGTTGCAGCAGCGCCGGCCCGAGATCGAGGCGGTTCTCCGGTCTCGCGGCCTGTACTACCCTGCCGGGCATGGCGAAAGTGGATGCTGAGGTTGCGAGCCGGTTCTACTTCAGTCGCGAGCTGATTGCAGGGCCGATCTATCGCAAGTACGAGAAGGCGATGCGGAAGTTCTGGACGGTCGACGACCTCGACTTCACCCAGGACGTGCAGGACTGGAAGCGGATCAACGAGGCGCAGCAGCGGGGTTTGCTGGGCGTCACCGTGCGGTTCCTGGCCGGCGAGCAGGCGGTGACGGACGAGGTCATCCCGATGCTGACCGCCGCCCACGCGCTGCGGAAGTTCGACTGGATCATGATGCTCTCGACGTTCCTGATGGAGGAGGCCAAGCACGCCGAGATGTTCATGCGCTGGCACCGCGACGTGGTCGGCGCCCTCGATCCCGAGGAGGTCGCGCAGTACTTCCTGGTGCGGTCGAAGACGGTCGATCCGACCGGCCGGTTCGAGGTCAAGGACATCCTCCACGAGGGCCTGCCGCGCTACGGCGAGGCGCTCACCCATGCCGCCATGCACGGGACGCAGGCCGAGATCGAGCGGGCGTTCGTGCAGTTCTCGGCCTGTTACAACGCGTTCGCCGAGGGCGTGCTGACGATGCCGTCCTACGAGATCGCCATCGACACCTGCGACCTGTGGGGCGCCTTCCCGGGCCTCAAGCAGGGGTTCCGGATGATCCTGGCCGACGAGGGCCGGCACATCACGTTCGGCACCGAGGCCTGCCGGCAGCTGATCGCCGCCAACCCGTCGTACGCCGACGCCGTGCACGAGGTGTTCGACGAGTACCGCGGCAACCTGGTCGGCCTGGTCGAGTACCAGAAGGCCGTGCCGGGCCTCGACGTGCAGAAGTACCAGCTGCAGAAGGTGCGCCACTACCGCAACCGGTGCCGCGAGATGGGCATCGCGCCCGACGAGACGCTGATCGAGCAGATCCTCGACCCCGAGATCGATTTCGTGGTCGGCGTCGAGGCCGGCTGATGCTGCGCTGGCGCTGCCTCGAGGCCGGCTGCGACGCCGTCATCGAGGGTCCTGACGAGGAGGGGCTGGTGGAGGCGGTCAACGCCCACGTCCGCGACGCGCACGCGAGCTTCGAACTCGAGGACATCATCCTCGCCGTCGCCGAAGAGGTGCCCGACCCCGTCTGAGCTCGGTCTGCGGATTTCGCGGCACGGCACGCAACGCCGCACGGCGCGTTCCGCGCGGCGGCCGTGACGATCCGCGCGGTCGAGCGCGCACCCGGCTGCGGATTTCGCGGCACGGCACGCAACGCCGCACGGCGCGTTCCGCGCGGCGGCAGTCACGATCCGCGCGGTCGTCGCGAGGCACCGGGGCCGCGGTAGACTCGCCCGAGCTGTGAACCTCGAGGGCGCCACCTGTCTCGTCACCGGGGCGTCGACCGGCATTGGCCGTGCGACGGCCCTGGGCCTCGCGAGCGCCGGCGCGTGCGTCCGGGCCGGCTCGCGGACGCCTGACCGCCTGGCTGGGCTCCATCCGGCGATCGTGCCGGTCGCGCTCGATGTCTGCGACGCGGGCTCGTGCGCCGCCGCGGTTGGAGACGGCGTCGACATTCTCGTCAACAACGCCGGCTACGGCCTCGAGGGTGCAGTCGAGGAGGTGGGCGACGACGAGCTGCGGCGGCAGTTCGAGGTCAACGTCTTCGCCGTGTGGCGCCTGTGCCGGCTCGCGCTCGGGCCGCTGCGGGCGCGGGGCGGTGGGGCGATCGTCAACGTCTCATCGTTCGGTGGCCAGGTGCCGTTCCCGAACATCGGCGCCTACCGGGCCAGCAAGTTCGCGGTCGAAGGGTTGACCTGGACGCTCGAGCTGGAGGTCGGGCGGTTCGGCATCCGCGTCGCGAGCGTGCAGCCGGGGCTCACGGATAGCGACTTCTCGGCGAACATGGTTCCGGCGGAGGGCCTTGACGACGCCGGGCCGTACGCGGCACTCCGCCGGAGCGCGGCCGAGGTCTACCCGCGGATGTCGCCCGTCGCGATCGCACCCGAGGCGGTGGCTACGGCGATCGTCGACTGGCTGGCGGCGGATCGCGGGCCGCTGCACGTGAGGGTCGGCGAGGACGCCGAGCGGATGATCGCGGTCGGCCGGTCGGGCACCGCGGCCTACGAGCGGTACCTGGCCGACGTCCTGGGCTTCGACTGGGTCTCGTCGTCCATCTGAGCCGTGCGCGCGCGGCGCGCGCGCTTCGTCACGTGCGGCGTTGCGTGCCGTGCCGCGAAACTCCGCATCACGCCGCGAGCGTGGCGCGAACCAGGTCGCCGCGGGCCGTGCAGAAGCGATCGAAGGCGGCCACGAAGGCATCGTGGTCGGCCGCGGTGAGGGGGAGGCAGAGGCTGATGAAGCCGCGGCGGGCGTAGGAGAAGCCCGAGTCCAGCATGTCGAGGTGCAGCAGCGAGCGCAGGTCGTTGGGAGAGGTGGCGTCGCTGGCGCGGCGGATCGGGTCGCGGCCGAAGTGCAGGCCGAGCATCGAGCCGCGGCCGGTGGCCTGGAAGGGCACGTCGGCGGCGTCGGCGGTGGCGTTGAGCCGCTCACGGAGACGATCGCCGGAGGCATTCAGATCGGCCGCCGCCTGGGCGGTGTAGACCTGCGTCAGCCCGGCGAGGCCAGCAGACATGGTCAGCACGTTGTTGTTGAACGTGCCGGCATGGGGGAGGGCGTCCGGCCGGGACGGATCGAAGCGCCCCATCAGGTCGGCGCGGCCGCCGAAGGCGCCGAACGTCAGCCCGCCGCCGATGTACTTGCCCAGCGACGTGAGGTCCGGCGTGATGCCGAGCGCGAGCTGCAACCCGCCGTGCGAGAGGCGCGAGGTCATCACCTCGTCGAACACCAGCAGCACGTCGTGGGCGCGGGTGGCGTCGCGCAGGGTCTGCAGGAAGGCGGGGTCGGCCGGGATGCACCCGGCGCTGCCCTGGAGCGGCTCGACGATCACCGCCGCCAGGCGGTGCGCATGCTCGGCGATGAGCCGGGCAGCGCCCTCGGCGTCGTTGTACTGCCCGATCACGTACGGGAACGGCACGTTGATCGGCGAGCCCTCTGCGGTGGCGAAGAAGAAGACGCCGCCGTGATAGCCGCCCTCGAAGACCATGATGGCCTCGCGGCCGGTCGCGGCCCGCGCCAGCGACAGGGCCAGCAGGTTCGCCTCGGTGCCGGAGTTGCAGAAGCGCACGAGCTCGATCGACGGGAACCGGTCGCACACCACCGAGGCCAGCTCCGCCTCGTAGGTGTTCGGCGCGCCGAGCACGATCCCGTCCGCCAGCGCCTCGCGCACCGCCGCCATGATCACCGGGTTGGAATGCCCGTAGAGCCCCGCGGTGTACTCGCCGAGGAAGTCGACGTAGGTGTGATCGTCGACGTCGGTCAGCGTCGCCCCCTCGCCCTTCGCGATGGTCAGGGGAAACGGCGGCAGGTGGATGACCGTGCGCGTGTTGCCGCCCGGCATCGAGCGCGCTCGCAGCTCGTGAAGGCGCTCCGACTCGGGGTTGCGACCGACGTAGCGAGCCTCGGCCGCGGCGACCGCTTCAGCGATGGTCTCCAACGCCTACACCTCCCAGTAGCGGGACTGCACGGCGATGATCCGCTCGATTGCAGCCCGCGCATGATCCGGATCCTCGGGCAGGAACGCTAGCGGGTCGCGCGACGCCGGCAGGCCGAGCACGCCCTCCACCGTCGCCAGCAGGCACGCGGCCGAGTACGTGCGGGCATAGCCACCCTCCTGCACCAGCACCAGCCGGCCGTCGCAGAGGGCGTCCGCCAGTCCCCGCGCGCGCTGCCCGAGCGCACGGAATCCCGCCATCGTCACGGACTGACGCCCGTTGGGATCGAACTGGTTCGCGTCCTGCCCGCTCGCGATCACGACCAGGCCGGGCCGGAACGCCGTCACGATCGGCGCCACGATGCGGTCGAACGCCTCGAGATAGTGGGAGTCGCCGCTGCCGAGCGGCAGCTCGACGTTGACGTTGTGCCCTTCGCCGGCGCCCTCGCCGGCCTCGTCCGGCGCCCCCGTCTCCGGATGGCTCGGCCCCCACGAGCCGTGCCGCATGTGGAACGACACCGTCAGCACGTCGGCGCGGTCGTAGAACAGCGACTGCGTGCCGTTGCCGTGGTGCGTGTCCCAGTCGATGATCGCGACCCGGTCGACGCCCGCCCTGCGGGCCGACTCGGCCGCGAGCGCGGTGTTGTTGAAGAAGCAGTAGCCGTCTGCGGTGCGACGGCCGGCGTGGTGCCCGGGCGGCCGCACAAGGGCGTAGGCGCGGGCGGTCTCGCCGCCGACCACCGCGTCGGTAGCGGCGATCGACGTGCCCGCCGCGGCCCGCACCGCCTCCCACGAGCCGGGGCCGAGCACCGTCGTCTTGGTGACGCGCGTGAACGTCCCGCAGGCATCGCGCACCTGCGCGATGTAGTCGCGATCGTGGAGCCAGGCGAGCTCGTCCTCGCTGGCATGGCGCCCGTCCCGCCAGGTCAGGACGTCGCCCAGCGACCGCAGCGCGCCGTGCATGTTGCGGACGCGCTCGGCATTCTCGGCGTGGAGCTCGGGCACCTCGAGGAAGCCGGGGTCCGGCGTGTCGAACAGACCGGAGCCGGTGTCGTGAAGGAGCGCGTGGGGATGCCAGAAGGTGTGCACGCGCCAAGTATTCAGGAAACGGGAGGGCGTGCCGATGCACACACACGATGCCCGACCGCACCGAGCAGCTGCTGCGAACCCTGGTGTCGATCGTCTCGGCGGTCGACGACTACCTGTTCGCATGGCACTTCAACGCCGCCGGCCGGTGCACGGTCGCCTTCGAGAGCCGCCCGATCGGTTCGTTCCTCGGCGTCGAGGAAGCCGATCCGATCGCGGCGCTGCGCACCCGGATCTTCGAGGAGGACCTGCGCCTGCTCGAGGACTGGCTGAGCGCCGCCCTGTCCGGCGTCCCCGAGGTCAGGGAGACGGTGCGCGCGATGATGCCGGACGGCTACCCGCACCTCATCACCCTGCACGGCGTCTGCAGCCCCGGACGCCGACAGCATGGTCATCGAGGGCATCCTCAAGGACGCGGGCAGCGCCGAGCGCGCCCACGACGAGCTGCTCGCCGCGCTCACGGAGGCGCAGAACCTCCAGGTCGAGAACGAGCTGCTCATCAGCGAGGCCCAGCTGAAGTCCCGCACCGACGCCCTCACAGGCGCGTTCAACCGCCGCTACTTCATGGAGTGCGTCACGCACACGCTCGAGCAGGCCGGCGGTCGTCAGCGGAGGCATCGGCTTCGTCATCCTCGACATCGACAAGTTCAAGAGCATCAACGACACCTACGGCCACCCGGCCGGCGACGCCGTGTTGATCGAGGTCGCCGCCCGCCTCTCCGCAGCCGTCCGCGAGTCCGATGTCGTGGCGCGCTTCGGCGGCGAGGAGTTCGCGCTGCTGGTGCGCGGCGTCGTCGACGAGGAGCAGCTCCAGCGGATCGGCGAGCGCGTCCGCTGCGCCATCTCGGCACGTCCGATCCCGCTTCCCGACGGCGCCGACCTCGACGTCACGGCGTCCGCAGGCGCCGCCCTCTGGACGCCCGCGTCGACGTTCGAGGAGCTGCTCGATCAGGCCGACACCGGCCTCTACGCCGCCAAGCGCGGCGGACGCAACCAGCTGCGGACGTTCTCCTCGCTGACCGAGCAGGAGCTCGTGGCGGAGGAGCCGGAGGCGATCACGCTCGCCCGTGGCCTGGCGCTCGCCACCTCGGTGCGGGAGGCCTCGCCGGAGCGCCACTGCGAGGAGGTCGCCGAGATGGCGGCCGACATCGCGGCGAGCCTCGACCTCGGCGACGCGGTCGTCATGCGGTGTCGTCTCGGCGGCTGGCTCCACGACGTCGGCAAGCTCGGCGTCCCCGACCGCGTGCTCCAGGGGCGCGTCACCGACGACGAGGATCGCGCCTTGCTGCGATCCCACGTCCAGCTCGGCGCGGACATCGTGTCGAGCATGTCGTCGCTGCGGATCGCCCGCGACGCCGTCCGCCACCATCACGAGCGGTGGGACGGCACCGGCTACCCCGACGCCCTGGCCGGCGAGGACATCCCGATCGACGCGCGCATCGTCGCCGTCGCCGACGCCTACTCCGCCATCCGCGCCGGCCGCCACTACCAGGCGGCGCTCGACCATGACGCGACGTGCGAGGAGCTCCGCCGCTCGGCCGGCACCCACTTCGACCCCGCCGTCGTCGAAGCCGTCGTCACGATGCTCGACGGCGGCAGCCAAGAGCTGCGCGACGCGGCGTAGCCGGCGCGGCGGCCCGGCCTACTCCTTCTCGACGAGCCCACCGGGTGTGGGCGGTGCGTCGTTGAGGAGCTGCGTCACGGTGACGGGCCGGAGCCCGAGGTGGCGGAGTCCGACGAGGATGCGCGGCAGCGCCTCGATGGTGGCGGTGCGGTCGCCGCCACCATCGTGCAGGAGGATGATCGACCCGCGCGTGGCGTGCGAGAGCACGGCCCGCACGATCTGGCGCGCGGTGGGGTTGCGGTAGTCGCGCGTGTCCACCGACCAGACGATCGGTACGAGACCGAGTTCGCGCACCAGCCGGTTGGTGCCAGGTTGCATGACGCCGTAGGGCGGCCGCAAGACGGCCGGTGGCGAGCCGGATGCCGAGACGATCGCCTCCGCCGCACCGGCGATCTCCGACTTGGCCGCGCTGCGGTCGATGGCGGTGAGCGGTGAGTGCGACCAGGTGTGGTCGCCGATCTCGTCGCCCTCGTCGACCATGCGGCGCAGGAGGGCTTCGTTGCCGGCAACCTGGCGGCCGATCACGAAGAACGTCGCCCGGGCGCCACGCGCGCGCAGGGCGCGCAGCACCGCGGCCGTGTAGATGGAGGGGCCGTCGTCGAAGGTGAGGGCGACCTCGGCCCGTCCCGTGCCGGCCTTGGCGACGGCGGAGGTGACCGGGACCGAGGCCAGGGCCGCCGGCCCAACCACCCAGCGGCGCACCGTCGTGCTCTTGATCGGCGGCGCACCGGGCGGCGTCAGGTGGGTCAGCGTGGGCGTCACGGGCCCGGAGGCGGCAGGCGGCGAGCTGGAGTGCGACCCCGGACGCAGCAGCACGAACGCCGCGACCACCGCAAGGGCCGCGATCACGTACGCGCCGATCCTCAGGGCACGCGGGGCGCGTCCGAAAGCCCGACCCGCGGAATGGCTCCGGGTCACCATCGGGCCACTATGCCACCTTCGTCGGCGTTGTGCCTGCATTCGGGGCGAAACCGCCACTCGATCGTGACATCCCGTGGCAGCGCCGGCCGCGGGGCGGCGGCAACCATCCATCATCGACCTCGCCGATCTCCTCGCCCCCAGCAGATGCGTGTCCTGCCGCGCCCCCGGCCCGCTCGTGTGCCCTGCGTGCAGCGGCCGGCTGCTGCGGATCGGCGACCGTCGCTGCGCGCGCTGTGGCCGGCCCACGGTGCTCCAGGTCGCGGACTGCCGCGAGTGTGCCGGGCGGCGCCTGGCGTTCCGGTCGGCGAGTGCCGCCGTCGAGCTCGACGCGCGCGCGGCGCGGATCGTCGCGTGCTGGAAGGACCGCGGTCTGCGCCGGCTCGCGGAGACTGCGGCACGCGTCGTCTGCGAGGTGATCGCGGCACCGGCCGCCGACGCGATCGTGGCGGTGCCGTCCGATCGCGACCGGGCCCGCTGGCGAGGCGTCGACCCGCCGGCGGCGCTCGCTTCACTACTGGCCGAGGAGTGGGGCGTCGCGGTGGCCGACGTGCTGCGCCGCACGGGCCGTCGGCCCCAGCGTGGCCTCGATCGCCGTGAGCGCCGGCGGAACGCCCGAGCCTCGTTCGCCGCCGCCGGGCCCTGCCCCCGCCGGGTCGTGCTGGTGGACGACGTGTACACCACCGGCGCGACCGCGGACGCCTGCGCTCGCATCCTGCGAGGCGCCGGCGCGAGATGTGTCGATGTCGTCACGTTTGCCCGGACACCGGCACCGTCTGCGGTACGATGAGGAGGCAGAAACTCGCGGAAGGGAAACTCGAATGCAGGTCAAGGTTCGAGGTCGAAACCTGCCCGTCACCGACCCGCTCAGAGGGTACGTCGACAAGCGGTTCGAGCGACTGGCGCGCCTGTTCACCCGGGACTGCGTGATCGACGTGGAACTCGCGATCGAGCGGAACCCACGGATCTCCGCCGCCCAGGTGGCAGAGGCGACGGTGGTGACGCGGGGGCAGACACTGCGCGCCCGCAACGCCGACGCCGACATGTACGCGGCAATCGACGGTCTCGCCGACCGGATACGGCGGCAAATGGCCGATCTCCACGACCGCCGCTACGTCAAGAAGCCGCACCACGCGGTCAAGCCGGGCGCGGTGATCCCACCCGACAGCGGTCTCCAGGCGACCGCCTGAGGCTGGCCCTGCTACCCCGGTAGCTCGCCGGCGCGGGTCACGGCCCGCACCAGCGCCTCGACGCCGAGATCGATGTGCTCGGGCGCCGTGTCCTCGTCGGGCGCGTGGGTAACGCCATCGCGCGACGGCACGAACAGCATGGCCGCGGGGATCCGCTTCTGCATCTCCGCGGCGTCGTGCAGGGCGCCGCTGACCAGCGTGCGCTCGACCCCGGTCGTCGCGGTGACCGCCTCGCGCGCGATCTCCACCAACCCGGCGTCGAAATGGGTGGGCGCGATCCGCCAGATCGGCTCGAACGCCACCTCGCAGCCCTCGGTCTCGGCAGCCTCGCGGGCGGCGCTCTCGAGCTCGTTCTGCATCGCCGCCAGCCGCCCGGCGTCCTCGTGCCGGGCGTCGAGCACCGCAGCGGCGTGGAACGGCACCGCGGCCGGGCTGCCGGGGCGGGTCGCGATCGTGGAGGCGGTGCCGCTGCCTCGGTAGCGGCGCGCGATCTCCTGCAGCGCGACGGTCGTGCGGGCGGCCGCCACCAGCGCGTCGTGGCGGCCGTCCATGGGTGATCCGGCCTGCGCGCCCCGGCCCGTGAACGTCGCCCGCTGGCGGACGACGCCGACGCAGCCGCTGACGGCCGCGGCGGCCAGGCCCTCGCGCTCCAGGCGAGGCCCCTGCTCGATGTGCAGCTCGAAGTAGGCGACGGCGTGGGCGAGCCGGTTGCGGGCATCGAGCATGCGGGCGACCTCGATCCCGCAGTCGCGTAGGACGTCTTCGGCGCGCTCGCCGGAGGCGTCGCGGAGCTCGGCGAACGCCTGCGGGTCGAACGCACCCGACACGGCGGAGGATCCGACCAGGCTGCGCGAGAATCGCTGCCCCTCCTCGTCGGCGAAGTCGACCAGGGCCACCGTGCGGGGCGGCGTACCGGCGGCCGCGGCGCGGCGCAGCACCTCGAGCCCGCCCATCACACCCAGCGCGCCGTCCAGCCATCCGCCTTCGGCGACCGAGTCGAGGTGGGAGCCCACCACCACGGTCTCGGGCGATGCACCCCGCAGGTAGGCCCACAGGTTGCCGGCCTCATCGACCTCGACCTGCACCGGCAGCTCGGCCAGCAGCTCGTGCAGCAGCGTGCGCGCCGCGGCCCATTCCGGCGTCCAGGCCACGCGGCGAGCCCCGTCCGGGCCGCCGGTGATCTCCGCCAGCCGGCGGAGGTCGGCGACGACCCGCGACGAGCTCACAACGACGTCCGCCAGGCCCGATCACGGCCGCCGGTGCCGACGGTCATGGCGTGCTCGAGGTCGTCGGGCGTGTCGAGATCCCAGGCCAGGCCGGGCCGGTCGATCACGATCGGGGGAATCCCGGCGGCCTCGGCGAGCCGCGCGTGCACGGCGGCGCTCGCCCGCCGGCCGAACGCGGGCATGATGGCGTGCGGTGGCTGCAGCGCGAGCGCGTTGGTGCCGCCGTCACGGGCGCGGCCGATGACGACGGCGCGAACGGAGAGGGCCTCGGCGAGGGCGTCGATGTCGCCCGGCGACAGGTGCGGCAGGTCGGCCGAGATGAACGCCACCGCCGCCGGGCGGGGCGCGATCTGGCGCAGGGCGTGGCGCAGGCCTTCGTTCCAGGCCAGGCCGCCGTCCGAGATCACGCGCGCACCGAGGTGGACGGCGACCTCGGCGGCGTCCTCGTCGGTCGTCACGCAACTCACGCCCGACACCGTCTCGGCGGCAAAGGCCTGCTCGATCACGTCCTCCAGCAGCCCGAGCATCAGCGACCGGCGCTGGCCGGGATCGAGCACCTCGGCCAGGCGCTGCTTGCAGGTGTCGAGACCCTTGACCGGGACGAGGACCTGCACCCGGCGTCAGCCCTCGTAGGCGGCGTCGGCAACCTCGAGCGCTGCGTCGAGCAGATCCAGGCCGGCGCGGACCTCCTCCGGCGAGATCACGAGCGGCGGCACCACCATGATCACGTTCCAGTGCATCATGGTCGCGAGGCCGAGCTCCCAGCAGCGCTTCTGGAGCGTGCCGACGGCGCCCAACTGGGCACCGGACGCGTTGAACGGCGCGAGCATCTCCCGCGTCTCGCGGTTCTTGACCAGTTCGACGCCGAAGAAGCAGCCGCGGCCGCGCACCTCGCCGATCGAGGGATGGCGCTCCTGGAGGGCGCGCAGGCCCGGGCCGAGGACGTCCTCGCCGATCATGCGGGCGTTCTCGACGATGCCCTCCTCCTTGAAGGCCTCGATCGAGGCGACCGCGGCGGCGCACGCCAGCGGATGGCCCGAGTAGGTGAGGCCGCCCATGTACGCCCGGTCCATGAAGGTGTCGGCGATGCGCCGCGAGATCAGCAGGGCGCCGAGCGGTACGTAGCCGGAGTTGATCCCCTTGGCGCAGGTGATCAGGTCGGGCTCGACGTCCCAGAGGTCGCACGCGAACCAGGCGCCGGCGCGTCCGAAGCCCGCCATCACCTCGTCGCAGATCATGACGATGCCGTGCCGCGTGCAGAGCTCGCGGACGCCCTGCAGGTAGCCGTCCGGCGGCACGAGGATGCCGTTCGTGCCCACGATCGACTCGAGGATGATGCCCGCCACGGTGTGCGCGCCCTCGTACATCAGGATCTCCTCGAGATGGGCGAGTGCGCGCTCGCACTCCTCCTGCTCGGTGGTCGCCTGGAAGGACGAGCGGTACAGGTAGGGCCCGCAGAAGTGCACGACGCCCGCCATGCCCGGCTCTGCCGCCCAGCGGCGCGGGTCGCCGGTCATGACGATCGAGCCGCCGGTGGCGCCGTGGTAGGAGCGGTAGGTCGCGAGCATCTTGTGACGGCCGGTGTAGATGCGGGCCATGCGCATGGCGTTCTCGGTGGCCTCGGCACCGCCGTTCGTGAAGAACGCCATGTCGATGTCACCCGGTGCCAGCTCGGCCACCAGCGCCCCGAGCTCGGCGCGCTTCGCGTTGGCGTGCTGGGGCGCGACGGTGCAGAGCAGATCGGCCTGCTCCTTGATCGCGGCCACCACCTTCGGGTGCTGGTGGCCGATGTTCGCGTTCACGAGCTGCGACGAGAAGTCGAGGTAGCGCTTGCCGTCGTGATCCCACATGTAGACGCCCTCGGCGCGCTCGACGGGCAGCGGGTTGATCTGCCCCTGCGCGCTCCAGGAGTGGAAGACGTGCGCCTTCTCGAGTTGCCGGAGCTCGTCGTTGGTGAGGCGGGCGGTGGTGGCCATCAGTGCGTGTCTCCATGCTCGACGAAGAACTTGCCGACCGGGCCGCCCGAGAACCAGCGGCTGGTGGTGGTCTTCTTGCGGGTGTAGAAGTCGACGGCGTCGCCCGCCTGCGCGTGCATGTCGCCGAGGAACGAGTCGCGCCAGCCCGTGAACGGGAAGACGCCGACGGGGGCGGCCACGCCGACGTTGACGCCGATCATGCCGACCTGGACGTCCTCGCGGTACTTGCGGACGGCGGCGCCCGACTCGGTGAAGATCGACGTGCCGTTGCCGTACCGGCAGTTGTTGACGATCCGGATCGCCTCCTCGAGCGAGTCGGCGTGGATGACCGACAGCACCGGGCCGAAGATCTCGTCCTGGGCGACGCTCATCTCGGGCGTGACCTCGTCGAGGATGGTCGGTCCGATGAAGGCGCCCTTGGGGTCGCCTCCCGGTTCGCGGCCGTCGACCGCGAGGGTCGCGCCCTCGCCGAGCCCGGTCTCGATCATGCCGCGGATGCGGTCGCGCGCGGCACACGACACCACCGGTCCGACGCTGATGCCCTTCTCCATGCCGTCGCCGACCCGCAGCGCCTCGACCTTCGGGATCAATTCGTCGAAGAGGGGCTTCTTGGCGTCGCCGACGGCGACCACGACCGAGCCCGCCATGCAGCGCTGGCCGGCGGCGCCGAAGGCCGAGCCGATGATGTTGTCGGCGGTCTTGTCCATGACGGCGTCGGGCATGACGATCATGTGGTTCTTGGCGCCGCCGAGCGCCTGCACGCGCTTGCCGTTCTCGGCCGAGCGCGAGTAGATGTAGCGCGCGGTCTTGGCCGAGCCGACGAAGCTGATGGCGTCGATGTCGGGCGAGTCGAGCATCGCGTTGACGACGTCGACGGAGCCGTTCACGAGGTTGATCACGCCCGCCGGCAGCCCGCCGACGTCGTGCATGATCTCCCACATCAGGGCCTGCGTCATGGGCACCTGCTCCGAGGGCTTCAGCACGTAGGCGTTGCCGCAGGCGACGGCGTAGGGCAGGAACCAGAACGGCACCATGGCCGGGAAGTTGAACGGCACGATGTTGCCGACCACGCCCACCGGCTGGCGGATCGTCTCGGCGTCCACGGAGGTCGCGACGCCCTCCAGGATCTTGCCCTGGATCATCGTCGGCACGGCGCAGGCGCCCTCGACGTTCTCGATCGTGCGCGCGACCTCGGCCTGGGCGTCCGGGTAGGTCTTGCCCATCTCGCGGGTGATCGACGCGGCGATGTCGTCGAGCCGCTCGGCGAAGGCGTGCCGGATGTCGTAGAGCCAGCGCGTGCGCTCGAGCACCGGCACCTTGCGCCAGGTCTCGTAGGCGCCGCGAGCGACGCGCGCGGCCTCATCGAGCTCGGCCTTGGTGGACAGCGGCACCCGGGCCAGCACCTCGCCGGTGGCCGGGTTGGTGACGTCCAGGAGCTGCGACGAGGACGACGCGACCCATGCGCCCCCGACGTAGTTGGAGAGGACGCGAACCCCGGTGGACTGGGGTGCGGAAGCGGTGGCGCTCATCGACTGCCCTTTCGGTGAATGCCTCACATGGTGCCACGGCGGGGGTCGGGCGGCGTCGTAAGCGCCATCTCATGCGACCCTCACACCAGTCTGATGCGCACTGGCGACGATGCCCCCATGCAGACAGGCATCATCGCCGTCGCCGCAGCTACCGCCGCTCTCACCGGGGCCGGCGGCTACGCCCTCGGCACCTCCCGCGCCAGCGCCACGCAGCCCACCGATGCGGCGCTGATGAAGGCACTCACCGACCGCGCCCGCGCCGAGGCCTACCTCGGCTCGCTCGGGCCGATCACGCTGCCGAAGGTCGTCAAGCGACCGAAGATCCGCCGCAAGGTCACCGTCGTCCCGGCGCCATCGCCGGTCGTGCGGTCGATCTCGAGGGTCGCGGCGGCAACGACCGCACCCAGCGGCACTGGCAAGGAGAGCGACGACAGCGGGGAGTCGGACTGATGCTCGGCGTCATCAAGATCTACACGGTCGGCGTCGCGCTGATCGCCGGCGGGGCCGTCGCGGTCGCCGTCGACGCCCACGAGGAGCTGGCCCAGGCCAAGCGGACGAACGCCGCGTGGAAGGGCGAGCTCGCGCAGTGGCAGACCGTCGCGAACCAGGCCGTGGCGCACGACCGCGCCGTCACCCGGGCCCAGAAGGTCCTGGTCCGTCGCTACCAGACGCTCGCCGCCGCCACGCTGGCGCAGGCCAAGGCCGCGGCAACCGTCGTCTCGGCGAGCACGTCGGTCAGCGGTCCGTCCGCGGCGCCGGCCTCGG
The DNA here is from genome assembly GCA_963779685.1 of uncultured Actinomycetes bacterium. Classification (GTDB taxonomy): domain Bacteria; phylum Actinomycetota; class Thermoleophilia; order Gaiellales; family F1-60-MAGs149; genus CAVZZG01. Next base: position 1,134,913 of record CAVZZG010000003.1, on the reverse strand, counting down.
CACCCGCCGCCGCAGCGCCGGCTACGAAGACCTCCTGAGTCTGGGGATCCAGGCCGGCACCGCCTGCCGGTAGCTCTCGTAGGCCTCGCCGTAGCGGCGGCTCAGGGCCGGCTCCTCGTGCAGCTTCGCGAAGGCGGTCATGGCCGCGCCGGCGACGGCCGCGTACCCGACCAGGATGGGCCGGCCGAGCAGCATCGCCTGGCCGAGGATCGCGCCCTCCACGGCCAGGTACATCGGGTTCCGAACGTGGCGGTAGGGGCCCGTCACGACCAGATCCTCGGTCGGCGCCACGGGCGCCGGGGTGCCGCGGCCCTCGCGCGCGAAGCGGACGAAGCTGTTCGCCAGCACCGGCAGCGAGGCGGCGATCAGCACGGCGCCGGCGATGCGGACCTCGGTGGGTGCGGGGTGCGACCGCCACCGCGTGAGCCACCAGGGCAGCGCGCCGGCCACCGTCCCCGGTGCCACGAAGAGGAAGAGCGCGCTCCCGGCGACAGCCCGCGCTGGCTGCATCGCCCAAGTCTAGGCAAACTTCACGGAGATGGACGACGGGCTGAAGATCGGCGAGGACGGACGCGTGCGGTGCTTCTGGGGTGGCGGCGACCACGAGGATTACCGTCGCTACCACGACGGCGAGTGGGGCCTGCCGGTCGCCGACGACCGCCGCCTGCTCGAGAAGCTCTGCCTCGAGGGGTTCCAGTCGGGTCTGTCCTGGCTCACGATCCTCCGCAAGCGAGAGGCGTTCCGCGAGGTCTTCCACGGATTCGATCCCGTTGCCGTCGCCGCCTTCACGCCGGCCGACGTCGACCGCCTGCTGGGCGACTCTCGCATCGTCCGCCACCGCGGCAAGATCGAGGCGACGATCAACAACGCCGCCGCCGCCCTGCCGGTCATCGAGGAGTTCGGCTCGCTGGCCGCCTACCTGTGGGGGTTCGAGCCTCCGCCCGCCGAGCGGCCGGAGAGGCTCGACCGCGACGCCCTGTTCGCCATGCCGACTACGCCGGCCTCGTACCGGCTCTCGAAGGACCTCCGCCGTCGCGGATTCCGCTTCGTCGGCCCGACCACCGCCTACGCCTTCATGCAGGCCATGGGCCTCGTCAACGACCACCTCGAGGGGTGCTTCGCCCGCCCGGTCTGCGCCGCCGCCCGCGGCGCCTTCACCGTGCCGTAGCCGGGGTCGTGGCGTTGGCTCATCGCCGCCGCCGTCTCCGCCGTCGTTTCTTGTCCGCCTCGTCGCACCCGTAGAGGATCGAGCCGACGAGAAGGATCAGGAGCCAGTTCTCCGCCAGGTGCAGCATCAGCTCACCTCGTGCACCAGGACGTGGACGGTCTCGCCTGGCAGCGACAGCTCCGTGCGACCCGCGTAGACGATCGTCTCGCCCGGACCGGCCAGGTCGGCACCGACCACCGCGTCGTGGATCGCGAGCCAGTGCTCTTCCGCCGATTCCGCCGGCGCGACCTCGAGCGGCGCGACGCCCCACTCGAGCGCGAGCTGGCGCAGCACGGTCTCGTCGTCGCTGGCCGCAACGACCGGGCGCCGCGGCCGCGACCGCGAGATCTCCCGTGCCGTCTCGCCCGACGCGGTCGGCACCGCGATCACGGCCGCCCCGAGCCGCTCCGCGATGTCGCAGGCCGAGCGGGCGAGGATGCCCTGCAGTCGGGCGGGTGCCACGGCCGGCTCGCCGTAGCCCAGCGTTGGCTCGATGTCGAGGGCGATCTCGTTCATGAACCGCACCGCTGCCACCGGGTGCTTCCCGGAGGCGGTCTCGGCCGACAGCATCACGGCCGACGTGCCGTCGACGATGGCATTGGCCACATCGGTTGCCTCGGCCCGGGTTGGCTCCGGGTTCTCGATCATCGACTCGAGCATCTGGGTGGCCGTGATGACGGCCTTCTTGGCCGCCAGCGAGCGTTCGATGATGCGTTTCTGCAGCACCGGCACGCGGGCCACGCCGACCTCGACGCCGAGATCGCCACGGGCGACCATCACGGCGTCGCTAGCCGCGATGATCGCGTCGAGCTCCGTGAGCGCCTCGGCCATCTCGATCTTGGCGATGATCCGCGCCCGTGACCCGGCCTCCTCGATCAGGCGGCGGAGCTCGGCGACGTCATTGGCGCTGCGCACGAACGACAGCGCCACGAAGTCGGCGCCCTGATCGAGGACGAACGGGAGATCCGCGCGGTCCTTCGCGGTGAGCGAGGGGATGGGCAGGTTCGTCCCAGGCAGGTTGACACCCTTTCGCATGGTGATCGTGCCGCCCGTCTCGACCCGGCACACCAGCCGGCGTCCGTCTCTTCCGGTCGCGCGCAGCCGGATCCGGCCGTCGTCGATCAGCACCGGATCGCCGACCTGGACGACCTCGGCGATGCCCGGGAAGGAGATCTCCAGATCACCCTGCGCGCCTCCGCCGACGCTGCACAGCACGAGTTCATCGCCGGCGGCCACGGTACGCGGGGCCTCGAGGTTCTCGACCCGGATCTTCGGGCCGCCGAGGTCTGCCAGGATCGCAATCGGCCGACCGAGCTCCGCACTGGCCGCGCGGACGAGCGCGATCCGGGCCTGGTGGTCCTCCTGCGTCCCATGCGAGAGGTTGATCCGCGCCACGTCCATGCCCGCCTCCGCGAGCGCGATGACGGTCTCCAGGTCGGAGCTGGCCGGCCCGAGCGTGCACACGATCTTCGTCTGCCGGCGGCGGCGAGTGCTGGTCGCCCTGGGTCGTGGCTCGAGTTCGGTGAGGTGATCCTGGCGCATGGCAACTCCGCTTCGGCTGACTCCTATCCAAGCTTGCAGGCGGCCGTCTCGCCTGGCATCGGGAACATTCCCGGTCTTGTCGCGAAGGCCCCACAGGGCACGATCCGCGTGAGAGAATCGGCACGTGCTGCTGGGACGCACCGTGGAGGAGCGCCGTCTCGCCGACCTCATCGGTGCCGCCCGCGATGGTCGCAGTGGTTGCGTCATCGTGCGCGGCCCGGCGGGGATCGGCAAGTCCGAGTTGCTCGCGTCGATCCGCCACCGCGAGGGCCTGTCGGTGATCGAGGTGGCCGGCGTGTCCAACGAGCGCGAGATCGGGTTCGCCGCCCTCCACCGCTTGCTCCATCCGCTGCTCGCATCGGCCGCGGAGCTCGGCAACGGCCAGCGCCGCGCCCTCGAGAACGCCTTCGCCGAGGGGGATGGCGGCACCGTGGATCCGCTTGCCCTCGCGGCGGCCACGCTCTCGCTGCTCGCCGGTGCCGGGGACGATGCGCTGCTCGTCGTGGTGGAGGACGCGCAGCTGCTCGATCGAGCGTCGGCCGCGACGCTCGTGATGGCTGCGCGCCGGCTGGAGCGAGAGTCGGTCGTGATCGTGATGGCCACCCGCGACCCCGGGTTTCCCGTCGCCTCCGGGCTACCCGTCATCGACCTCGGTCCGCTCGAGGAACGCCCCGCCCGGCAGATCCTCAGGACGGAGGCCCGGAACCTGGAGCCGAACGAGACGATCGCGCCCGCAGTCCTGCGAAGACTGCTCGACGATTGCGGTGGGAATCCCTTCAAGCTCGTCCATGCCGCGCGGGGAATGACGCGCGAGCAGTTGCTGGGCAAGAAGCGCCTGTCGTCGGTCCTCCTCCGGCGAGATCGCTGGCAGGAGATCGTCGATCGGGTCCCGGTCGCGACGGACACGGCTGCGTTCCTCCTCGAGGCCGCGGTGGCCGACACCGAAGCGCTGACCGTCTTTGGCCGGCTCCCGGGCGGTGGCGACGCCGTCGGGGCCGCGGAGGCCCGCGGCATACTGGTCGTGGACGGGCGGGTCATTCGGTTCACCGATCCGCTGATCCACGAGGCGATCGTTGCTGCTGCGTCGCCGGCCGAGCTGCGCGCGGCCCATGCGAAGATCGCCGCGACGATGACCGCGCCGCGGTACCGCGCCCGGCGGGCGATCCATATGGGACATGCCGCACTCGGGCCCGATGAGGACGTCGCGTCCGAGCTCGAATGGGCCGGCTCCGAGGTCGAGCGACGCGGCGGACCGGCCGGCGCCTGGCCCGCGTACGAGCGCGCAGCCCAGCTGAGCCCGGCCGATGGCGATCGCTGCCGGCGGCTGCTGGCCGGTGCCTCGGCGGCGCGCCTCGCCGCCGAGGCGGACAGCGCCCGCCGGCTCCTGGCGGAGGCGGGCGAGTTCGCCCAGGACGCGGCGCAGCGGGCCGACTGCGAGCATCTCGGTGCCGTTCTCGACCTGGGCCAGCTGCGCCCCGTGGCCGTGCTCGACCGTCTCCAGCGCGCGGTCGACGAGATCGCTCCGGTCGATCCACGACGGGCCGCCGCGATGCTGATCACCGCCGGATCGATCGCGCCGCCGGAGGAGCGGGTGGCCATGCTGACGCGTGCGGTCGAGCTGGCCGGACCGGAGCGCGACGCCCTCTGGGTGCGGGCCCGGCTCTGTCTGGCCGCGGCGCTCCGCGCCGTCGACCGTCCGGACGAGGCGGGGCCGTACGCGGACGGCGGGATCGCCGCGCTGGAGGCCGACCCGGCCTTCGCAGACGATCCCGACCTGCTCCTGCTCGCCGCCCGTGCCGGCGGAGAGCTGGACGGCGGCTTCTGCGAGCGGGCCGTCCACGCCGCGCGTAGTCGTCAGCGTACGGCCGTCATCCCGCACGCGCTGCTGGCCCTGGCCGGGCGTCGCGAGCTGGAGGGCCAGTGGGACGCTGCCACCGGCGCGCTGGAGGATGCGGTCGAGCTCTTCCGCGCCTCGGGCCAGGAGTCCGTCGCGGCCGCCGCCGCGGGCGAACTGGCGCGGCTCAGCGCCATGCGCGGAGACGCCGATCGCCATGAGACGTGGCTGAGTGCGGCCGCGGAGGGTCTCTCCCCGGAGGACTTCGCCCGCCTGGCCGCCTACTGCGCGGGCGCGCTCTGCCTGTCTCGTGCCGATCTGCCGGGAGCCCGGGCCGCCCTCGCCGACGTCGCGTCGACCGACGACGGTGCGATCGGGCTGCTCGCGCTCGCCGATCTCGCCGACGCAGGCGAGACGGTCGCGGCGCCCGACCGACACCACCCGTGGCTGGTCGCCCGCCTCGCCGCCGCCACGGCCGGAGACGACATCGAGAGCCTGGAGCGTGCCGTGGCGCTCGCGGCGGAGCTGGCGCCACTGCATCCCTATCACCGGGCGCGGGTCGAACTCACGGCCGCGAGGGCGCTGCGGAAGCAGCGTCGGCTCACCCGGGCGAAGGATCTGATCGATTCGGCCTGGGCGGCCTTCGAGCGGCTCGGGGCGGTCGCCTGGGCCCGACGCTGCGACGATCAGGCCGTCGGCCCTGCGACGTCGGGACATCGGGGAGACCGCGACGCTCTGACCAGACGGGAGCGTCAAGTCGCCGTCATGCGCGCGGCCGGGATGCCGTACAAGGAGATCGCCGGCCACCTCTACCTGTCCTTCAAGGCCGTGGACTACCACGTCCAGAACATCCGTCGCAAGACCGGAACGTCGAACCCCGTGGAGCTCATCAATTGGCTCGACACCCACCCCGAGTGAACGCCCTCCGCGCGGCGGTCTGGTCGCTGCGGGCGCTGGCCCTGCTGCTCGTGGCCGGCGCGGCCTGGTCGCTTTGGGTGTGGGAGCGCGACCCGGTGCGGGTCGCATTCGTCTACTCGCCGGACGCCGCCGACCTGGTGGCGAAGCCCGGCGACGATCTCGTCGCCCGGTTCAATGCCGGCGACCACGCGATCGGGATGCCGCGCCGGCGCGTGGTCGTCGAGGCGACGCCGCTCGCGTCCGGCGACGCCCAGGCGCAGATTCGAGACGGCAAGCCGGTCGACCTCTGGCTCCCGGCGTCGCAGTACTGGGCCGAGACGAGCGGACGGGTCTCGCGCGCGGAATGGAACCGGGCACCGCTGGTCGTCTCGCCGCTGGTGCTCGTGCAGCCATCCGGCGCCGGCTCCGCCTCGCCACCCACCACCTGGCAGGAGCTGTTCGACCGCGTGCAGCAGCGGCGGCTCCTGTTCGGGCACACGAATCCCGATTACTCCACGTCGGGCCTGTTCGACCTCGCCGCCGAGCTGCGCTGGGCGGCGCGCCGCGAGCCGACCGTCGACGACATCCACGACCCGGCGGTGCTGGCCCGCGTCGCCGACCTCGAGACGCGCGTCGTGCACTACGCCGACACGGGTAACGAGTTCCTCGACCAGCTCGGGCGGTGGGGCAGCCAGTACGCCGGCGGTGCCGTGGTGCAGGAGAACTCGCTGAGGCGCTACAACGCGACGAATCCGTCCAGGCCGCTGGTCGGATCGCTGCCCCAGGACGGGACGTACCTCGCCCGTTACCCCCTGGTCGTCGTCCGCTCGCCCGGTGCCAGTGGGCAGCAGGCGCAGGCCGCCCGCGACCTCCGCGCCTACATCGAGGACCACGTCGATGACCGCCTGATCGCCGAGGCGGGCTTCCGCCGGGATACGAGTGGACTGGCGTCGACCGTCCAGCCCGAGACGCGAGTCCTCACCGGCGCCCTCGCCGACTGGCCGTACGTGCGCAAGCACGCCGACGTCGGCATCGTGGTCGATCCGGCCTGTGCGACCACCGGGCGGCTCCACTCCTACGTCGCCGGCATGCTCGATCGGATGTCGCCGGACGATCGGGTCGGCCTGTGGGTCGCCGGGTCGGCACCGGTGCCGGTCGGTCTCCTTGCGACCAACCGCAATCGCCTGATCGATGCGCTCAGGGTGCAGGCCGCGAGCGGCGTGTCGTACCCGTGGTACGACGCGCTCGCGCGGGCATTCGACAACATCGCGTGGTTGCGGACGATCTCCGGGCCGTCCCGCATGGCCGGAGTGATCCTGATCAGTTCCGGCAAGGACTCCGGGAGCGCGACCGAGCTGTCCGATCTGTGGCGTCACATCGAGACGGCGGGCGGCGGAGATCGCCCCGACCGGGTACGCGTCTTCTCGGTCGCGTGCACGGGCGCGCGGACGGTGCTCGATGACCTCGCGCGGGCCTCGAAGGGCGACGTCTTCGGGCTCGTCAAGGACGACCCTGGGAAGGCCTATCGCAGGATGGGCTACTACTGGTGAACGAGGGCGACGACCTCTACATCGGGCCTTACCGGGTGATCCGGAAGATCGGCGACGGCGCCGCAGCAGAGGTGTTCCTGGTGTGGGACGGCACGCTCGACGTGTTGCGGGCACTGAAGCTGGCGAGAGCGCGGGCGGACATGACGCGCCACATGGACCTTCACGACGAGGCAAGGCGCCTCGCCAAGCTGTCGGGCTCGCCGCATGTCGTCACGGTATACGGGGTCGACGAGCACGAGGGGCGCATCTTCATCCTGATGGAGTACATGGACGGCGGCGACCTCAGGCAGGACATCGGCTGCGGGTCGACAGAGGTCGTGCGCGAGTACCTGATCCACGCCGCGTACGGACTGGCCGATGCGCACGCGATCGGGATGGTGCACCGCGACGTCAAGCCCGCGAACCTCCTCAAGACCCGTCAGGGGACGGTCAAGGTCTCGGACTTCGGCATCGCCCGGCGCATGGGCGACCCGCATGCCACGACCGCGGGTCACGTCATCGGCACGCGGCGCTACATGGCTCCTGAACAGCTGTCCGGGCGCGAGGCCGAGTCGCCCACGGACGTCTACGCGCTCGGGGTGGTCGCGCACGAACTGTTGACGGGCACGGTGCCGTTCGCGGCCGACGAGCGGCGTCGGATCCGGGAGGACGTACCGCCGCTGTCGACCCTCGTCGTCGGGCTCAGCCCGCCGTTCGCCGAAACGATCGACGCGATGCTGCGGCGCCGGCCGGGCGACCGTCCCACCGCATCCGCCGCCCGTCGCGCCCTCGAGGGCATCGCTCCGCCGCCTCCCGCCCAGCGACCGTGGTACCGGACGGCCGGCGCGGTCACCGCGCCCGTCGTCGGGCTCGCCATGGCCGGAGTTGCGATCCGCACCGGAACCCGGGAGATGCTGGCGGCCGCTGCGCTGGCGACCGGGTCCCTGGTCGGCGCCGCCTACCTCGACGACCGTCGCCGTCGCGGCTGAAGACCGGGAACGTTCCCGAGGCGGGCCGAGCGACGTCGCGGTAGCGTCGCGTTCATGATCTGCCCGACCTGTCAGCACAGCGTCCGGCCCTCGTTCGCAGGCGAGGTCTGCGCGGGTTGCGGCTACCGGTTCGTGTTCGGGAAGAAGTCCGGCGATCTCGTCTCCGACCTCGTGTGGTCGCGGGCGATGACGTCGCTGGCCGGGGCGGACGGCCTCCGCTACACCGACGGTCATCTCCACGGCGAGCTCTGCCGGCGCTACCTCAAGTCCGGGCTACGGCGGGCCCTCCACCGACTTCGGCCGGTGTCGCGGTACCGGTTCGACGTCGACCTCGCCCGCTGGCGCGCAGCCGGCAATGCGACGCCGGGCCTCCTGACCGCCGCGCCGGTGTACGAGCCGTCCGTCGACGTTCCGGATCTCGACGGCGCCGTCTTCGACCGCCTGGTGGTCTGCGACACGCGAACGACCGCCGACTTCCTGATCGCGAACCGCGCGCACATGGAAACGGTGGCGCCGATCGTCGCGGTCGACGGCTACCCCGAGGCGGTCTTCGCCCGCGCGCTGCCGGCGGTGCGGCGGTCGGAGTCGCTCACCGTCGTTGCCCTCCACGACGCCGACACGGCCGGAGTCGGGCTCCCGCGACGCCTCCTGGGCGACGATGCCTGGTTCCAGCGGGAGGTGCTCGACGGCCGTGCGCGGGTCGTCGATGCCGGCCTTTCGGTCGACGTGGCCCGCCGGCGCGGGCGCGGGCTGCTCGCCGTCAACGAGGTGCGCGGAGCGGGGATCGACTGGGGCACGAGACGCGATCGCAGGTGGCTGCGGAGGAACCGGCTCGACCTCACGGCGATGCCTCCGCGTGTCACGCTGGCGGCCGTCGGCGCGGTCTTCGCTCCGCCCCCGCCATTCGGCAGCGCCGTGCACGACGGCGGCGGCGACGGCTGGGACATGTCGGTGTTCGCCTGGGGTGGCGATACCGATGACGGCTGAGGTGCTCCTTCTCGCCACGGAGCCGTGGACATCGCCCGGCCAGGGGCGATCGTGGGAGCGGGCCATCGCCGCCGGGGCACTCGGCGAGGTGGATGGTGGCTTCGCCATGGCGTGGCGCGACGCGGCGGGCACGATCCACCTCGCGCGCGACGCCGTCGGCGCCTGCAGTCTCTTCTACTCCCTGGTTGACGGCGGTCTCCGGTTCTCGACCCGCTCGCGCGACCTGGCGGATGACCCCGCCATCGATCCGGAGGCGCTCGCCGCCTACCTCTCCTACAGCTACGTGCCCGCGCCCCGGACGCTGCTCGACGGCGTGCGATCGGTGCGGCCCGGGGAGGAGGTGGTCTACGACGGCCGCCACGTGACGAGCCGGCGGTTCTGGTCGCTCCCCGCCGAGCGGCAGATCGAAGAGCCCGAGGCGGTCGCGCGGCTTCGCCAGGCCCTGGCCGGTGCCGTGTCTCGACGGGCCGTCTGGGCCGGCGCGGCGAGCCTGTCCGGCGGCATCGATTCGAGTCTGGTAGCGGCGCTCGCGTTCGCCCAGGGGGAACGCCCGGTGCTGTGGTCGCTCTCCTTCGGGCCCGAGTACCCGAACGAGCTGGAGTACGCGCGGCTCGTCGCCGGCCACCTGGGCGGACAGCACCACGTTGTCGAGGTCGGGCCGCGCGACGTGGTCGAACGGCTCGACTCGACCATGGCGTCGCTGTCGTCGCCCAACGGCGACCCGCTGACCGTGCCGAATGCAAGGCTCTTCGCCGAGGTGGGCGTGCCGGTGCTGCTGAACGGGGAGGGCGGCGACCCCTGCTTCGGCGGACCGAAGAACCTGCCGATGCTGGCCGCTGACCTGTACGGCCAGGAGCGGGCGGAGGCCTACCTCCTCGCGCATCGCCGCTGCTACGCGGACCTGCAGACGATGCTCGAGCCCGAGCTGGCCGCCCACGCGGGCGGTCTCGCGGCGGAGCTGCAACCGATGCTCTCGGACAACCGGTGGCCGACGCTGGTGGGCCGCCTGATGGCGGCCAACATCACCCTCAAGGGCGCCAGCCACATCCTGCCCAAGGTCGAGCACCTGGGTGCGGCTGCAAGCGTCGTGCCCGCATCGCCGCTGTTCGACCGTGCGGTCGCCGAGCTCGCGGCGTCACTGCCGGCGTCGTTGCGGCTCCACGGGACGACGGAGAAGCACGTGCTGAAGCAGGTCGCGCGTGGGCTGGTGCCCGACGCGGTGATCGATCGCCCCAAGTCGGGCATGCGGGTGCCCGTCACGGGGTGGCTGACCGGTTCGCTGTCCCGCTACGCGCGCGAGCGCCTGCTGGACGGCCTGGCGCCGCGCGGTCTGATCCGGCGCGAGTACCTCGAGCGGCTCCTCGATCCGGATGTCCCCACGGGCCGTCGTGGGATGAAGTTGTGGCAGTTGCTCGCGCTCGAGAGTTGGCTACACGCGTATGCGGGGTCACGTTCGGCACCGACGAATTGTCAAGTAGCACTTGCATCCGTCCGCTCCACCGTGTAAGGTGAGACCCGTGATGTTGTTCCACGCAATCGATCCATGTTCTGCCGAAGGCCGACCGAGTCTGTGGCTCGATCGCGCCTACGCACCCACAAGCCTCCGCGTCGGGAGGAATGCACGCTAGATCCCTGGCTGCATCCCGGTTCGACGCGAAGGCGACCCGAAGCGGTCGCCTTTTTCGTCCTCCACCAGTCGCTCGTCCAATCCCAACCAGTGAGCCGCCCATCTTGAAGAAGTCAATTCAACCATCGAGGCCCCGCCCGAGAGAGAAAGGCCCTCTCGAGATGTCATAGCCATCTGTCATGTGGCAGATGTGCGTCAGCGTGCCCTGACACATGACAGATCTTGAGGCTCCGGGCTCCAGCACCCCTCCACGGAGGACGCCGTCTTGGCGATCCAGGGTCGAAGGGTGGGCGAGTGGCATGAACAGGACGTCTGGCCCAACGGCCCGACCGACAGAGGCACACGCAACGCGCGGTGGGGAAACGGGGATCCCGCGAGCTTCATGAGCTCGAGAGAGCAGGTTCGACTCCTGCCCGCGCCATGCCGGAGATGCGCGGGCCGGACCCTTCCGGTTCTCGAACTGCACATCGAAACCCACACCCGGTCGGGACGACACGACCGCGCAGCTCCGCACCTACCTGGCTGTAGGGGAGCCGGCCACCCCACCGGCTTCGGGCGCCGGAGACCGCAGGTTCGACTCCTGCCGGCCAGATCCACTCGCTGCGGGCCGAGTCGGCCCGGTTATCTGGCGCTCATTCGGTTCGAATCCGACTCGCACCGGGCCGTGCCCCACGACCGCAGCATTCCAACCCAGGCTCTGTCGTCTAATGGCAGGATGCGAGGCCCTCAACCTCGCGACGATCGGGTTCGATTCCCGCCAGAGCCGCTCGCACGGAGAGTTTCGGCCCGCGGGGGCCAACCGGCCTCGAAAGCCGGCGTGACGGGTCACTGGCCCGGGCGTTCGACTCGCCAGCTCTCCTCCATTCATCGAGGGACACCGGGCACGGGCGAGCCCAGCGGTCTGTAAAACCGGTGCCCACGGGCTGTGCGGGTTCGACTCCCGCTCCCTCGACCTCGTCTTCCACGGCGCTCTATCCCAACTGGCAGAGGAATCCGGCCCAGACCCGGATCGGTCTGGGTTCGAATCCCAGGGGCGTCATCCGTACCTGTGTGGTGTAACGGCGAGCACGGCCGGCTCCAACCCGGTCAAGTCAGGGTTCGAATCCTTGCGCAGGTGTCGTACGTAGCTCAATCGCGGTAGAGCAGCCGGCTGTTACCCGGCGGGGTCCAGGTTCGAGGCCTGGCGTACGAGCTGTGGCCTATCCCGAAGCGGACGAGGGTCCGGGTTGTGAACCCGGCGTCAGTGGGTTCGAGTCCCACAGGCCACCTCGGCCCGTAGCACGGGGCTGTCGCCCGATGGCCGGGCACCTCCCTCGCAAGGAGAGGGTCAGGGGTTCGATTCCCCTCGGCTCCATGCCGGAACTCCCAACGGAGTTCCGGCTAGCTGAACGCGACAACACGACTCGCCGGGTTAGCTCAAGGGGAGAGCTGCCGTCTCGTAAACGGCAGACGCAGGTTCGACTCCTGCACTCGGCTTCCAGGGTCCTACTAATGGCAGGTGGCCGCGCTCTGAACGCGGAGGCGGAGGTTCGACCCCTCCCCCTGGATCTCCACGGACGAGTGGTTCAGCTTGGTAGAGCGCCTCTCTTACAAAGAGGAGATCGGGGGTTCGATGCCCTCCTCGTCCACTTCCGCCCAGGCGACTGGTCCATCGGTTGAAGACACCGGTCTGATACGCCGGAGAGCAACGTTCGACTCGTTGGTCGCCTATCCCGGCTGGATGGCTCAGCGGCAAGAGCAGCCGGCTCATAACCGGTTGATCGCAGGTTCGAGTCCTGCTCCAGCCATGCACGCTGCGGTAGCTCATCAGGCAGAGCGTCCGGCCGCCAACCGGATGAGGCCGGTTCGATCCCGGCCCGCAGCTTCACGGCACCCGCGCTGCGGTAGCTCAGCAGGAAGAGCATCCGGTTGAAACCCGGAGGGCGCTGGTTCGACTCCAGCCCGTAGCATCCCGGTCCAGTAGCTCAACGGTAGAGCGCCCGCCTGTCGAGCGGGAAGGCGAGGGTTCGAATCCCTTCTGGATCGCCTTCACGGAGCACTAGCTCAACGGCCAGAGCAAGGGTCTCTTAAACCCGGGATCGGGGTTCGAATCCCTGGTGCTCCACCTCACGCACGCCTGTAGCTCAGTGGACATGAGCGGGTGGTTCCGGCCCACCAGGTCGCACGTTCGAATCGTGCCAGGCGTACTCGATCGCCCGTAGCCCAGTGGAGAGGGCACGTCCTTGCGGAGGACGGGGTCGCTGGTTCGAATCCAGCCGGGCGAGTCAACGACAGAAAGGAGGTGTTCGAATGGGTCGCGCCTATCGTGCGTCCGTGGCGGACGGCAAGGCAAACCGGCCAGTGCGGGGCGATGAGCTCCGTGCGCTCGGCCTGCCGGAGGGCCCGGTGTTCGGCGACGTCATGCGCATCCTGCCCGGCGCGGTCAAGCGCCTCGGCCGGCAGGCGGCGCTGGATCAGCTGAGCGCCGTGCTGGCCGATCCGGCCGGCAACGTCGATCACGCCCAGTTCGGCGCGGTCGCGGCGCGTCTCGTGGCCGAGGCCACCGAGCCGGTCTTCCATGATCGGCCGGCCCCCGCGCCCTTCGCGGTCTGGTGCGATCCCGACGAGCGCCTGGCCGTCGACCAGATGCGCAACGCCGCTCGGCTGCCGAGCGCCGTCCGCGGCGCGCTGATGCCGGACGCCCACCTCGGCTACGGCCTGCCGATCGGCGGCGTGCTCGCCACCGAGGGCACGGTCATCCCCTACGCCGTCGGCGTCGACATCGCCTGCCGGATGAGGCTGACGGTGCTCGACCTCGACCCGGGGATGATCGACACGGCGCCGGAGACGCTCGAGCGCGCGCTGCTGAAGCAGACCGTGTTCGGCACCGGCGCGACGGCTGCCCGGCCGAACGACCACGAGGTCATGGACGCCGATGCTGGGGCGTCACCGGGCTCACCCGCACGTTGCGCGACAAGGCGGCGACCCAGCTCGGCACGTCCGGCTCCGGCAACCACTTCGTCGAGTTCGGCGAGCTCGAGCTCGCGGAGGCCGGGCTCGGCCTCGATGCCGGCCGCTACCTCGCCCTGCTGTCCCACTCGGGCAGCCGCGGCGCTGGTGCGGCCGTCGCCAACCACTACACCAAGGTCGCCCGCGGCCTGCACCCGGAGCTGCCGAAGGAGCTCGCCTACCTCGCCTGGCTCGACCTCGATCACGAGGCGGGCCAGGAGTACTGGGCGGCGATGGAGCTGATGGGCGACTACGCGGCGGCCAGCCACGAGGTGATCCACCGCAACGTCGTCCGGTCGCTCAAGGCGGAGGCGCTGGCCGGGGTCGAGAACCACCACAACTTCGCCTGGCGCGAGCGGCACGACGACCGCGACGTGGTCGTGCACCGCAAGGGCGCGACGCCCGCCGGGGCCGGCGTGCTCGGGGTGATCCCGGGCTCGATGGCCGCCCCCGGCTTCGTCGTCCGCGGTCTCGGCTCGGCCGAGAGCCTCGAGTCGGCCTCCCACGGCGCCGGCCGGGCGATGAGTCGCACCGAGGCCCGGCGGCGGTTCACCTGGAAGGACGTCCAGCCGCTGCTTCGGGAGCGGGGCGTCCGGCTGCTGGCGGCCGGCATCGACGAGAACCCGTTCGCCTACAAGGACATCGACGAGGTGATGGGTCGCCAGACCGATCTCGTCGAGATCGTCGCCCGCTTCCGGCCACGGATCGTCCGCATGGCCGACGGCGGCGAGAAGCCCGAAGACTGAACGACCCGAACGACCCGGCGCGGGCCGGAGCAAGCTGGTTACCGCTTCAGTGCGGAGGTTGCAGGTTCGAGTCCTGCCGGGGCCTTGGCCTCGTAGCTCAATCGGTAGAGCGCCTACCGCCAGTTGCGCACCACGACCGCGCCTCTCCATCGCACGTCCAACCCCGAGCCCCGGAAAGGAGGGTTCGCCATGTCCTACCTCACGCGCTTCGCGAAGCGCACCCCGCACCAGCGGGAGTCCATCCGCGCCGACCAGGTGCGCAACTCGGCCGGAGGCTTCGTCTTTCGGCCGACGAGTGGACGCGGCTGCGCCGGTTCCTGATCCTGGGCTCCGAGGGTGGCTCGTTCTACGCCGGCGAGCGGCGCCTGACGCTCGAGAACGCCGACGCGCTCGACGCTTGCCTGGCCGCAGACGGCCCGCGCACGGTGGCCGAGATCGTGGCGGTCTCGCAGGCAGGCCGCGCGCCGAGCAACGACCCGGCGGTGTTCGCCCTGGCCCGCGCGGCCTCGGCGTCCGACCTGGCCACCCGCCAGGCGGCGCTGCGGGCGCTGCCGCAGGTCGCCCGCACGGCGACGCACCTGTTCCAGTTCGTCGGCTACGTCGACGGCTGGCGCGGCTGGGGTCGTGCCCTTCGCCGGGCGGTGGGCTCGCTGGTACGCCGGTCGCGGCGTCGACGAGCTCGCCTACCAGGCGGTCAAGTACCGCCAGCGCGAGGGCATGACGCACCGCGACGTGCTGCGGCTGGCCCACCCGGCGGCCGCCGTCTCGGCCGGCAACCCGACGCTTCGGGTGTCGCCCGAGCAGGCGCGCCTGTTCGAGTGGATCGTCCGCGGCACGATGGCCGAGGACCTGCCGCGGATCGTCGAGGGCTTCGTCCGCGCACAGCGGGCGGGATCGCCGGCGGAGTCGGCGGCGCTCGTGCGCCGAGTACCGGCTGCCGCGCGAGGCGCTCCAGCCGGAGCACCTCACGGCCCCGTCGGTGTGGGAGGCCCTGCTCGAGGACATGCCGATGACGGCCATGGTGCGGAACCTCGCGACGATGACCCGGGTCGGCCTGCTCGCGCCGGGTTCCGACGCGGTCCGCACGGTGCAGGCGCGAGCTGGCGATCCGCGACCGGATCCGGCGGGCCCGGCTGCACCCGATCGCCCTGCTCGTGGCCCAGCGCACGTACGCGGCCGGCCGTGGTCTCCGCGGCCAGCACACGTGGGTGCCGGTGGCGCGGCTCGTCGACGCCCTCGACCGCGCCTTCTACCTGGCGTTCCCGAACGTCACGCCGACCGGCAGCCCGTCTCCTGCTGGCGCTCGACGTCTCGGGCTCGATGGAGATGGGCATGGTCGCGGCGTGCTCCGGGCCTGACGCCGCGGGTGGCGTCGGCCGCGATGGCGCTCGTCACGCTGGCGTCCGACCCGGACGCCGAGGTGGTGGGCTTCCACGCCGGCCGGGGCGGCTGGCGGGCGGGCTCGGGCCGCGCGCGGCTGGGGCCCGACGGGTCTGACGCCGCTGGCGATGTCGGCCCGGCAGCGGCTGAACGACGTGGTCAAGACCGTGTCGGACCTGCCGTTCGGCGCCACCGACTGCTCGCTGCCCGATGCGCTACGCGCGGCGGCTGGGCCGGGCGGTCGACACGTTCGTGATCTACACCGACTCCGAGACCTGGGCGGGTGACATCCACCCGGCCGAGGCGCTCCGCCGCTACCGCCAGGCGACCGGCATCCCGGCGAAGCTGGTCGTGGTCGGCATGGTCGCGAACCGCTTCACGATCGCCGATCCGAACGACGCCGGCATGCTCGACGTCGTCGGCTTCGACACCTCCGCCCCGGAGGTGATCGCGGGCTTCGCCCGTGGCGATCTCTAACGTGGAAGCGTCCCGTGGGCCCGAGGGCTCGCGGGACGCCTCCGCGGGCGTCAGCCTGCTTTGGTAAGCGCCGGGCGCGGTGCTCGTCTCGCGAGCATTCCCGGTTCGGCGGGTATCATCGCGCGGTGGCGACGGCGAAATATGGCGAGGTCTGGCAAGAGGCCGTCACCATGACGCTGTACATCTCGATCGTCGAACTCGCCGAGATGGCCGCGCTCCGGGGCGGCGACGTCCACATTCAGGAAACCGCACTGCTCGAGCTCGTCTGGGGCACCGCGGTCGGCCTATCCCTCGCCCACTGGTTCGCGTTCGGCGTGGTCGCGCGGGGCGTCGGCGGCGGGCGCATCGGCCGCCAGGACGCGCGGATCGGCGTCGCTCAGGTCGCCGCCGCGGGCGCGGTCTCGCTGCTCTGCAGCGTTCCGATCGTCCTCAGCGACGGCAACCTGCGGGCGGCGGCCGTGGTGCCGGCGGTGTTCATCGGCGCCTCAGGCTACTGGGCGGCGCGCGCGGCGGGCCGTGCGAGAGGCCCTGCGTTGGTCGCGGCCGCCGTGGTGCTCGCGTCGGGCCTCGTCGTGGCGCTCGTCAAGAGCAACCTCATCGGCCACTAAGAGCTGATTTCAGATTGAGCGGCGCGTTCGCATGGCCGGGGAGAGTCCTGCGCTGACCACGAACGCCGGAGCCGAGGCTCCGGCAACCGTGATCAGCTTCGGCTCCCTTCCGCCGCCTCGGAGAGGCGGCTTCAAGGGCTTCGCGGCAGCGTCGTGCGTCCCTTGGCCTTGCGTCGGCAAGGCCTGCGGAACGCCCGGTCGCTGCCGCTCGCTCCCCGACCCGCGACCACGACCCTCATCCTGAAATCAGCTCTGACGAGCGATTACCAGCCGCGGAGCCTGGTCGGCACGATCCGCACCGGTACCGAGTACTGGCGGGCGAAGTCCCCGGCCGACCAGCCGTTGCGCGTCATGAAGTCCTGATAGCGGGCCACGTAGGTCGGGCGCTGGTCGGCGCCCGGCTCGTCGCTGATGGCCGCGTGGCCTTCGATGACGACGATGTCGCCGCCCTTGCCGTTGCCGTCCAGGTGCAGGGCCACCCGCGGGTTGGCCGCGATGTTGCGCAGCTTGGCCATGCCGGGCTTGGAGTACATGAGGATCGTGTCGCCGTCCAGCTCGTGCCAGATGGGGCTCGGCTGGGGCTGGCCGGACGGGCTCACGGTGACGAGCCACGAGACGTGCTCGGCGTTGAGGCGCTCGATCGCTCGTGCGCCGATGGGGGTGTTCGCGTCGATGACCATCGGTCGGGCATCCTACTGCGCGTGCGGGTGACGGTGCTCTCGGGCGGGATCGGCGGGGCGCGCTTCACGGCCGGCCTGGTGGCCGCCGTCGGTGCGCCGGCCGTGACGGTGGTCGGCAACGTCGGCGACGACGTCGACCACTGGGGCCTCGCGATCTCGCCCGATCTCGACACGGTGCTCTACACGCTTGCCGGGCGGGTGGGGGAGCACGGCTGGGGCGTGCGCGGCGACACCCGCGAGGGCATGGCGGTCGTTGCCGAGCTCGGCGGCCCGGACTGGTTCATCCTCGGCGACCGCGACGTCGGCCTGCACCTCGTACGCACCGAGCGGCTGAGGGCGGGCCAGCCCCTGTCGTCGATCATGGCCGACATCGCCGTGCGCTTCGGAATCGGCATACGCCTGCTGCCGGCCACGGACGACCGGCTGCGCACGATGATCGCCACCGACGACGGCGAGCTCGAGTTCCAGCGCTGGTTCGTGGGCAGGCGGGCAGCGCCCGAGGTCCGCGCGATCCGCTTCGAGGGCTCACCCGGCGCCCGGCCTGCCCCCGGGGTCCTGGAGGCGATCGCCACCGCCGACCGCGTCGTGCTCGCGCCCTCCAACCCGTTCATCTCGGTCGACCCGATCCTGGCCGTCGACGGCCTGCGTGCGGCCGTCGCCGCGCGTGCCGCCGACGTCGTCGCGGTGTCGCCGATCATCCGCGGCGATGCCGTCAAGGGCCCGTTGGCCGCCATGCTCGACTCGCTCGGGCACGAGCGCTCGGCGCTCGGCGTGGCCCGCCACTACGCGGGCCTGTGCGGCACGTTCCTGATCGACGAGGCGGATGTCGCGCTCGCGCCAGCCATCGAGGCGCTCGGCATGCGGGTCGCCGTCGCGCCGGCCCTGATGCGGGACGAGATCACCCGGCGTGCCCTGGCCGAGGCGGCGCTGGCCCCGTGATCGAGATCCTGCCCGTGACGGGCCTGCCGGCGCTTGCGCCGGGCGACGACCTGGTGGCGCTGATCCGGGCTGCGGCGGAGCTCCGCGACGGCGACGTGGTGGTCGTCGCGCAGAAGGCGGTCTCGAAGGTCGAGGGCCGTGAGGTGTCCCTGGCCGGCATCGAGCCGCGACCGGAGGCGGTATCGATCGCCGGCGGGGAGGTCGACCCGCGCGTGGTCGAGCTGGTGCTGCGCGAGTCCCGCCGCGTCGTGCGACGGCGGGGAAGCCTGGTCATCGCCGAGACCCGTCATGGCTTCGTGTGCGCCGCCGCCGGGGTCGACCGCTCGAACGCCTCGGCCGCCGAGACCGCGATCCTGCTGCCGGAAGATCCCGACGCGTCGGCACGTCGGCTGCGGGCCGGGCTGGGGGAGGGTGTCGCGGTCGTCATCTCGGATTCGTTCGGGCGGCCCTTCCGGCAGGGCATCACCGGCGTCGCCGTCGGCTCCGCCGGCCTCGCGCCGCTCGTCTCGCACGTCGGGGCACCCGACGACCGCGGCCGCCCCTTCGAGGCCACCATCGTCCACGTCGCCGACGAGCTGGCCGCTGCCGCGGACCTGGTGATCGGCCCGGCCGGCGGGGTGCCCGCCGCGATCGTGCGCGGCTACCGGTGGCTCGCGGGGTCGGCAGGTGCCGCCGAGACCGTCATGCCCGCCGACCGCGACCTCTTCGTCTAGCCCGCTACCATCCGGCCGGATGGAACGCGCATCGGTCGCCGAGCTCTGCACCGAGGCCCGGGCGGTGCGCGAGGCGGGGTTCGGCGCCGTCGTCACGTACTCGCCGAAGGTCTTCATCCCGCTCACCACGCTGTGCCGGGACGTGTGCCACTACTGCACCTTCGCGCGGCCCCCGCGGAAGGGCGAGCGGGCATACCTGACGGTCGACGAGGTGCTCGCGATCGCGCGCGCCGGCGCCGAGGCGGGCTGTCGCGAGGCGCTGTTCACGCTCGGCGACAAGCCGGAGCTGCGCTACCGGGTGGCCCGCGAGGAGCTGGCGGAGCTCGGCTTCGCCACCACCGCCGCCTACCTCGCGCACTGCGCCGGCGAAGTGCTGCGGGTGACCGGGCTCCTGCCGCACGTCAACCCGGGCGTGCTGGACGACGGCGAGCTCACCGCCCTGCGCGCGGTTTCGGCGTCGCAGGGGATCATGCTCGAGACCTCCTCGGCGCGCCTGTCGGAGCGCGGCATGCCGCACTTCGGCTCGCCCGACAAGGATCCGGCCGTCCGCCTCGCCGCCCTGCGGCGCGCCGGAGCGCTCGCGATCCCGTACACGAGCGGCATCCTGATCGGCATCGGCGAGACCCGCGAGGAGCGGATCGCGGCGCTCGAGGCGCTCCGCGACCTGCACGCCGAGCACGGTCACCTGCAGGAGGTGATCGTCCAGAACTTCCGGGCCAAGCCGGGCACGCGGATGCACGCGGCGCCCGAGCCCGACCTCGACGACCACCTCTGGACGATCGCCGCGGCCCGCCTGATCCTGCCGCCCGAGGTCTCGCTCCAGGCCCCGCCGAACCTCGCCTACGACGACTTCCCGCGCCTGCTCGAGGCCGGCATCAACGACTGGGGTGGCGTCTCGCCGGTGACGCCCGACCACGTCAACCCCGAGGCGCCGTGGCCCGACATCGAGCGGCTCGAACGGGCCACCGCCGCCGCCGGGCTGACCCTGCTGCCCCGGCTCGCGGTCTACCCGCGGTTCCTCGATGCGCGCTGGGTCGACGATGCCGTCATGCCGGCGGTGCTGGCGGCGTCCGACGGGCTCGGCCTCGCCCGCCGCGAGCGCGGCTGGTTCGCGGGCGAGACCGACAGCCCGCCGCTGCGCTGGCGATCGATCGGTGGCCGCTCCGGCGCCTTCGACCAGGCGCTCGAGGGTGCCCGCGAAGGTCGCGACCTGTCCGTCGATGAGGCGACCGCCCTGCTCTCGGCCCGTGGCGGCGAGGTGCAGGCCCTGATCGCCGAGGCCGACGACCGGCGGCGGCTGCGCAACGGCGACGAGGTCACCTACGTCGTGTGCCGGAACATCAACTACACCAACGTCTGCTACTTCCGCTGCGGCTTCTGCGCATTCTCGAAGGGCAAGCTGGCCGAGAACCTGCGCGGCCCCGCCTACCTGCTCTCGATCGATGAGGTCGTGCGCCGCACGCAGGAGGCCTGGGCGCGCGGCGCGACCGAGGTGTGCCTGCAGGGCGGCATCCACCCGGGCTTCACCGGCGCCTGGTACCTCGAGCTGCTCGCGGCGATCAAGGCCGCCGTGCCCGCGATCCACGTCCACGCCTTCTCGCCGCTCGAGGTGTGGCAGGGCGCGGAGACCGCCGGCCTGACGCTGCGCGAGTACCTGGAACGTCTCGTGTCGGCCGGCCTGGGATCGTTGCCCGGCACGGCGGCCGAGATCCTCGACGACGAGGTGCGCAAGGTGCTCTGCCCGGACAAGCTCTCGACCGCGCAGTGGCTCGAGGTGGTGCGCACCGCACACGAGCTCGGGCTGCGCACGACGTCGACGATCATGTTCGGCTCGGTCGAGCGCCCCGTGCACCAGGCTCGCCACCTGCTCGCCGTGCGCGACCTCCAGCGCGACACCGGCGGCATCACCGAGTTCGTGCCGCTGCCGTTCGTGCACGCCGAGGCCCCGATCGCCCTGCGCGGCGGCGCTCGCCGTGGCCCGACCTTCGAGGAGTCCGTGGTGCTCCACGCCGCCTCGCGCCTGATTCTCGACCCGTACGTGACGAGCATTCAGGCGAGCTGGGTCAAGCTCGGCCCGGCCGGCGCCGGGGAGCTGCTCGCCGCCGGCGTCAACGACCTCGGCGGCACGCTCATGAACGAGTCCATCTCGCGGGCAGCGGGGGCCTCCCACGGTCAGGAGTGCCCGCCGGAGCGGATGGACGAGGTGATCCGCGCCGCCGGCCGCACGCCCGTGCAGCGCACGACGCTGTACGGTGAGCCGCCTTCGCGCCAGGTGCTGCGCAGCTACGGCGCGCCGCCGCTGGCCCCGACCGACGCGCCGCCCTACGACGACGCCGGGCTGGTGCGGCCACCGAAGCTGATCAGGCCGGGACTACTCGCCGCCGAACCGGTCGCGTAGGCGCGGCAGCAGGTCGCGGCTGAAGAGCTCGACGAACCGGGTCTGGTCCTCGCCCGGGTAGTGGAAGACGAGCTCGGTGAAGCCGAGCTCGACGTAGGGTGCGATCCGCTCGACGGCCTCGTCGGGGTCGGCGGTGACGATGAATCGCGTGTGCGCCCGGTCGACCGCGGCGTCGGCCAGTCGCTCCATCTCGATCGGATCCTCGACGCCGGTCTTCTCCTCCGCCGTCAGTGCGAGCGCGGCCCACCAGCCGCAGGCCCGCAGGGCGGCCTCGGGATCGGTGTCGTAGGAGAGCTTGATCTCGATCATGCGCCGGATGGCCGCTCCGTCGCGATCGGCCGAACCCTGCTCGACGGCATCCACCAGTTCGGTGTAGAGCCCGGGCTGCTTCCCGGACGTGCAGATGAAGCCGTCGCCGACGCGGCCGGCGAGCTTCGCCGCCAGCGGCCCGGACGCAGCCACGTACACCGGTACGGGCATCGCCGGGCGGTCGTAGATGGTGGCGCGATCGGTGCGGTAGTAGGTGCCCTCGAACGTGACCCGCTCTTCCGTCCAGAGGCGCCGCATGAGGTCGATCGACTCGGCGAGGCGCAGCCGCCGCTCCTTCGGCTCGGGCCAGCCGGCGCCGGTCGCCGGCGTCTCGTTCATCGCCTCGCCGGTGCCGACGCCGAGGAAGATCCGGCCCGGGAACAGCACGCCGAGCGTGCCGAAGGCCTGGGCCACGATCGACGGGTGGTAGCGCAGCGTGGGCGTCAGCACGCTCGTGCCGAGGCGGATGCGGCTGGTCGCCTCGCCGGCGGCGCCGAGCCAGCTCAGCGCCGACGGGGCGTGGCCGGTGCTGTGCCGCCATGGCTGGAAGTGATCGGAGATGGCGACGTCGTCGAGGCCGGCTCGCTCCGCGGCGCGCGCGACGTCGATCAGCTCGCGCGGGCCGAACTGCTCGGCCGATGCCTTGAGGCCGTAGCGCATTAGGCGGCCAGTGCGAGCGCGCTGGTGGCAGCGCGAGCGAGGCCCGGGTCGTCGCAGGCCTGCCAGCGAGCCGCGTACTCGCTCCAGTCGTGCCAGCGCGTGCGGAATGCCCGGGCCAGGAATGCTCGCGCGATCGCGTCCCAGCCGTCCTCGTCCAGGCGGGGCGCGAGACGCTCGATGACGGCGGCGGCGTGGTCGGGCGGCAGGACCGTCAGGAACGGGGCTGCGGCGGCGGCCGGCGACCGGCCGTCCTCCAGCCGGGCCAGCGGCAGGCAGCGCTCGAGCACGCGCTCGGCGACGCGGCGATCGCCCCCGGCCACCAGCGAGAGCTGCTTGGCCGCGTGCCACAGCAGGGCCGGGGCGTCGCTCTCGAGCAGCCGCTCGCCGACGACGCGCACGATCTCGGTGAAGGGGGTGTCGTCGTCGAGCGTGTCGACCATCACCTCGTACACCCACTCGTCGGCCACCGACGCGCGGGCGCGGCCGGGCGGCAGCGACTCGGTCTCGCGCACCAGCCGGTCGACCAGGACGCCGAGCTCGGCGAGATCGGAGACCGGCACGTCCAGCGTCGTCGCCGAGAACGCGTCGTCGTCGAGCACGGTGGTGTCGAGCCATCGCGCCGCTGGCGCCAGGTCTCCGTCCACCAGGGAGCGCAGCGCGCGCCGGCCGCCGTTGGTGCCCAGCATGACCCGGCAGCCGGGGCGGAGGATGTCGAGCGGCACCGGCTCGTCGCGCTCGGCGCGTCCGATCACCGTGGCGAGCACGGGACGGCGGAGCGCGAGGGCCAGCAGGGCATCGCCCGTCCAGAGGTCGTCATCGCGGTTCAGGGCCTGCAGCGCCAGCTCCACGACCGAGGGATCGGGTGCGCGGCGCGAATCGACCGGGAACAGGTGACGCATGGCACGCACCAGCGGGTCGCTCGACGGGCCCATCTCCTGGGCGGCCGCCGTTGCGTCGGCCAGCGTGAAGCGGCGGGCGAGATAGCCCTCGAGGAGGTCGCGCGCGTGCTCGGTGAGGGGCTTCCCGGCCACGGCCGAACCGTAGCTGCGGGTCGCTCTTGCGAGCGCCAGTTGCTCCATCGCGCGGTAGGCTTCGGGCATGCCCGACTTCCTCAACCGTCTGCTGCGCGTCGGCGAGGGCAAGCGCCTGAAGGTGCTCGAGCAATCGACGCGTGTGGTCAACTCGTTCGAGCCCGATATGGAGGCGCGATCGGACGAGGAGTTGCGCGAGCGCTACCAGGACCTGCGTGATCTGGTGCAGGGCCGCATCGAGCAAGGCGAGGACGGCGAGGAGGCCCTGGGCGAGGTGCAGGCCGAGACCTTCGCGATCATTCGCGAGGTCGGTCGCCGGATGCTCGGGATGCGGCACTTCGACGTGCAGATCATGGGCGGCTTCACGCTCGCCGACGGTCTCATCGCCGAGATGAAGACCGGCGAGGGCAAGACGCTGGTTGCGACGCTCGCCGCCTGCCATCGCGCGATGGCGGGGCGCGGCGTGCACGTGGTGACGGTCAACGACTACCTGGCAGGCCGCGACGCCGAGTGGATGGGCCCGCTGTACCGGGCGCTGGGCGTGACGGTCGGCGTGATCCAGAACGAGATGCCGCACGACGCCCGCACTGCCGCCTACGCCTGCGACATCACGTACGGGACGAACTCGGAGTTCGGCTTCGACTACCTTCGCGACAACCTGGCGGTCGACCTCGAGTCGTGCGTGCAGCGCGGGCACTACTACGCGATCGTCGACGAGGTCGACTCGATCCTGATCGACGAGGCGCGGACGCCGCTGATCATCTCCGGCCAGCCCGAGGAGGCGGCTGCGACGTACTACGAGTTCGCCCGCATCGCCAAGCGGCTGCATGCGCCGGAGGACTACGAGATCGACGAGAAGCGCAAGACCGTCGCACCGACCGAGGTCGGCGTGCACAAGGTCGAGCAGGCGCTCGGCATCGCCAACCTCTACTCGCCCGGCAACGGGCACCTGGTGAACCACATGATCCAGGCGCTCAAGGCCGAGTCGCTGTACCACCTCGACGTCGAGTACGTGGTGCGCGAGGGCGAGGTCAAGATCGTCGACGAGTTCACGGGCCGCATGATGGAGGGCCGCCGCTGGTCGGAGGGTCTGCACCAGGCCGTCGAGGCCAAGGAGGGCGTGAAGATCGAGGCCGAGAACATCACGGTCGCGACCGTCACGATCCAGAACTACTTCCGCATGTACGAGAAGCTCGCCGGCATGACGGGCACCGCCTCCACCGAGGCGAACGAGTTCGCGGAGATCTACAAGCTCGAGGTGGTGTCGATACCGACCAACGTCTCGATGATCCGCCAGGACAACAACGACGTCGTGTTCAAGACGCAGGGCGAGAAGTTCGAGGCGGTCGTCGCCGACATCGCCGACCGGCACAAGAAGGGCCAGCCGGTGCTCGTCGGCACGATCTCGATCGAGGTCTCCGAGATGCTCTCCGGGCATGCTGGTCGATCGCGGGGTGCCGCACAACGTGCTGAACGCCAAGCAGCACGAGAAGGAGGCGACCATCATCGCGGAGGCCGGCCAGCCGGGCGCGGTCACGATCGCGACCAACATGGCCGGCCGCGGGGTGGACATCAAGCTCGGCGAGGGCGTCGCCGATCTCGGTGGGCTGTACGTGCTCGGCACCGAGCGGCACGAGTCGCGCCGGATCGACAACCAGCTGCGCGGCCGGTCGGGCCGCCAGGGCGACCCGGGCGAGTCGCGCTTCTACCTGTCCGCCGAGGACGAGGTGGTGCGCCTGTTCGCGGGCGATCGGATCTACAAGATCCTCGATCGCCTCGGCCCGCCCGAGGGCGAGCCGATCGAGCACGGCATGCTCACCAAGCGCATCGAGGGTGCCCAGAAGCGGGTCGAGGAGTGGCACTTCGAGAGCCGCAAGAGCGTCCTCAAGTACGACGATGTGCTGAACGCCCAGCGCGAGCGGGTCTACGCGGAGCGCCGGCTGGTGCTCGAGGGTCAGGACATCTCGAACCTCGTCCGCGAGTGGGTCGACGAGACCGTCTGGGGCATCGTCGAGGCGCACACCGGCGGCGCCTTCGCCGAGGAGTGGGACCTCGAGGGCATGGTCGTGGGCCTGCGGGGCGTCTATCCCGTCGGCTTCTCCGTCGCCGACCTCGGCAGCCAGACCGAGATCAACCGCGACGAGCTCCTCGACCGCGTCGCCGCCGACGCCCAGGAGGCGTATCGGCGCAAGGAGGAGACGCTCACGCGCATCCAGCCGGAGCTGATGCGCCAGGCGGAGCGCTTCTACCTCCTGCAGTCGATCGACCTCCACTGGCGCGAGCACCTCGACGCCATGGAGTACCTCCGCGACGGCATCCACCTGCGCGGCCTCGCCCAGCGCGACCCGCTGGTGGAGTACCGCACCGAGGGGCACGCCATGTTCCAGGCGATGATGCGCCAGGTCGAGGAGGAGGTCGTCACGAACCTCTTCCACTTCGTGGTCGAGGTCGAGGGCCCCGACGGCCAGCACTCCGTCGTCGACGCCTTCGCCGACGTGGGCGACCCGCTCGAGGGCCTCGTTCTGGAGCACGACTCCGGCTCGGTGCTCGAAGACGTCCGTGCCGGCAACGGCCACGCCGGCGCCGTCACGCCCGAACTCCTCGGCACCCCCGTCGAGCAGCGCCGCGTCGAGCACGAGATCGGCCGCAACGACCCCTGCTGGTGCGGCTCCGGCAAGAAGTACAAGCGCTGCCACGGCGTCTCCGGCACCGAAGCCTGACGCCCCCGCCCGGCGCCGTGGCCGATCCCGCGCGCTTTCGTGCGTCGTCCTTGACGGGGACAGACCCCGCACGGCCGTTCGCGAGGGTCAGTCCCCGTCACGGATCGTCGCGTTTCGTCACCGGCGGCACGATCCGGCGCACGCAGGCGTCGACGTAGCGCTGGGCCCCCTCGGCCGGGTCCTCGGCGTACCAGTGCCGCACCCATCTGATTGTGAGCCAGCGAGGAGCCCGGCGGCGGCCGGCGATGGCGCCGAATGCCGACCACTGGTAGTCACCCGGGTGGTCGGTGATGCCTGCGCGCACGGGGTTCAGGGCGATGTAGGGGATCACGGCTGAGATGTGGCCGTCCGTGTCGACCGGAGTGGACTTGAACCGGTTCTGCACGAGATGCCCGACACGCCCGTACTTGCGGTTGAAGGTCTGCGTGAATCCCGTCAGCAACCGGTGCATTCCGCGACTGAGGTCGTCGAGCTCGGCGTCGACCAGGAGATGCACGTGGTTGGGCATGATGCAGTAGTCGTACAGCCGCCAGTCGAAGCGGCGGACGACGATGCCGAGCAGGATCAGGAACAGTCGGCGGTCGGCGTCGTCGTGGAACAGGGCGATCTTGCCGGTGCCGCGCACGGTGACGTGATAGAGGTCGTTCGCAGAGCGCTTGCGGGGTTGTCTGGCCATGACCGGATCCTGCGCCGGCCGGAGCGCGCTTCGGGCGCGCAGTTCGCGGCCTCCGACGGCCGGTCCGTCCGGCCTCCGTGACGGGGACTGACCCTCGAGAGGCGCCGTTCGGGGGCTGTCCCCGTATTCTTCACGCGTGGCTGACGAGCAGGAGCAGGAACTCGGCGTTGCCGTCGAGGAGCTGCGGGCCCAGCTTGCCTGGGTCCGTGATTACCTTTGACCCCGCTGCGCTGGTAGGGCGGCTGGAGGGGCTCGACGCCGCGATCTCGGAGCCGGGTTTCTGGGACGACCCGAGGGCGGCCGCGAAGGTGAGCGCGGAGCGCGCCAGGGTGGGGCGCGACCTCGAGCTGTACGAGCGGCTGGAGAGGGAGCTCGCGGACCTGCCCGAGCTGGTCGCGATGTCGGAGGAGGAGCCCGAGCTCGTGCCGGAGGTCGCCGATTCGGTGCGCCGCGTGAAGAGCGAGATCGGACGCCTGCAGGAGTCGGCGCTGTTCACCGGAGAGTACGACGGCGGGCCGGCGGTGGTGTCGATCAACGCCGGCGCGGGCGGGACGGACGCCCAGGACTGGGCCGAGATGCTGCTGCGGATGTACCTGCGGTGGGCCGAGCGGCGCGGCTTCAAGACCGACCTGATCGAGGCGACGCCGGGCGAGGAGGCCGGGCTGAAGTCGGTCACCTTCACGCTCACGGGCGAGAACGTCTACGGCATCATCTCGGCCGAGAAGGGCGTGCACCGGCTGGTGCGGCTCTCGCCGTTCGACAAGGACCACCGGCGACACACGGCGTTCGCAAGCCTCACGGCCGCGCCGTGGCTGGACGACGACATCGACGTCGAGATCGACGAGAAGGAACTGCGCATCGACACCTACCGCTCGCAGGGGGCCGGCGGTCAGCACGTCAACAAGACCGACTCGGCCGTGCGCATCACGCACCTGCCGACCGGGCTCGTCGTGCAGTGCCAGAACGAGCGCTCCCAGCAGCAGAACCGCCACGTCGCGATGCGGGTCCTGAAGTCGCGGTTGCTCGAGCTCGAGATCAAGCGGCGCGAGGACGAGGTGGCGAAAGCGCGCGGCGAGGCGCAGGACATCTCGTTCGGGAGTCAAATCCGCTCCTATGTCCTGCACCCGTACACGATGGTCAACGACCACCGCACCGGCACCAAGGTGGGCGACGCGAATGCGGTGCTCGACGGCGAGCTGGACGAGTTCATCCACGCCTACCTGCTCCACCACGCGGCCGGCAATTAAGCGCCCCCCGTCCGACGTTCGTCGAACTCGCGACACTAGCGCGTTTTGCAGGACTTTCGGGCGCTACTGCTTGGTGGCTCCGAAGAGGTGGGCTACTCTGGTGCCGAGTCCATGCTGAAGCGTGAGGGGCAATCTACCGGGGACTTCGAACTCCCCGGAGCGGACGACCTTCGCAGCGATTCGACGGAGTGGGACACGCCACCGGCGGCAATGCCGGCGCCGCGTTCGGTCGAGCTGACTGCGGATCAGCGTTCCGAGATCGAGCGCGCCAACGACGAGGCGCGGCGACGCCGGCTCGAGGCGTACGAGGCCATGTCGGCGACGACCGAGGAGTGGGTGCGACCGCCGGCTCCGAAGTCGAACGCGATGATCCTGCTCGAGAGCGTCACGAAGGTGTACCCGGGCAACGTGATCGGCCTCCGCGACGTGTCGCTGCAGATCGACAAGGGCGAGTGGGTGTTCCTCGTCGGTCCGTCCGGCTCCGGCAAGTCCACCATGATCAAGCTGCTGCTCAAGGAGATCGACGGCACCCGCGGCAACATCATCGTCGGCGGCCGCTCGCTGTCGAAGCTCCGGCGGTCGAAGGTGCCCCAGCTGCGGCGCAACATCGGCTGCGTGTTCCAGGACTTCAAGCTCCTGCCCAGCCGCACGGTGTACGAGAACGTCGCCTACGCGCTCGAGGTGCAGGGCCACCGGCGCGAGACCATCGACCAGAAGGTGCCCGAGATCCTGCACCTGGTCGGGCTCGGCGACAAGATGGACAAGTACCCGAACGAGCTCTCCGGCGGCCAGGCCCAGCGCGTCTCGATCGCCCGCGCGTTCGTCAACCACCCGCCGCTCCTGATCTGCGACGAGCCGACCGGCAACCTCGACCCCGACACGTCGATCGGGATCATGCAGCTCCTGTACCGCATCCAGCGCACCGGCACGACCGTGCTGATGGCCACGCACGACCGCGAGATGGTCGACAAGATGCGCCGCCGCGTCGTCGCGCTCGAGGACGGCCGCATCGTCCGTGACGACCGCCGCGGCGGCTACGTTGAAGACGTGGCGGTGCACTGAGTGGGCCGGAACCGCGTCAACTTCTTCTTCACCGAGGCCATCCGGTCGCTGCGCAACAACTTCGCGACCACCCTGGCGGCCGTGGTGACCGTGCTCGTCGTGCTCTTCCTGATGGGCATCGGGGCCGCGCTCGGCAGCTACATGATCAGCTTCACGTCGTCGGCCAAGCACGACGTGACGATCAAGATCTGGATCGACGACACCGCGACCCGGGCGCAGACGCTCGCGATCGAGAAGCAGCTGCGCGAGGACCCGCGCATCAACCAGTCCTCGGTCCGCTTCTTCACCAAGGACGACGCCTATCAGGAGGCGAAGAAGCGCTACGGCGACGCCCTCAAGCAGATCGGCGGGATCAACCCGTTCCAGGCCCGGTTCGAGGTCAAGGCCGCCAACGCCGACAACACCGCCACGGTCGCCAAGTCGATCGCGGGGATGGACGGCCTGCTCAAGTCCGACCCGGCCCACGACATGCCGAACCCCGACTACGGCTCGACGGTCTCCGACAAGGTGATCCGCACGGCCGGCATCATCGAGGCCGTGATCGCGACCGTCGCGATCGTGCTCGCCGTCGCCGCGGTGCTGCTGATCGGCAACACGATCCGGCTCTCGATCTTCGCCCGCCGGCGCGAGGTCGAGGTGATGAAGCTCGTCGGCGCCACCAACTGGTTCGTGCGCTGGCCCTTCATGTTCGAGGGCATGATCTGCGGCCTGGCCGGCTCGATCGGCGCGGTGATCGCGCTGTTCCTGTCGTACGAGGCCCTCTCCGGCTGGCTCAGCGGTGACGGGGTGTCCACGTCGAACTCCGCGTCGGCGCTCGCGTTCTGGCAGATCTCGGCCCTCCTGATCGTCGCCGGCATCGCGCTCGGGGCCGCCGGCTCCGGGCTGACGATGCGCAAGTTCCTGCGCGTGTGATCGCCTGCGAGATCGTCCGCCGAGGTCGCTTCCTCGTCGCCGATCCGTACTTCGAGCCCGGCCAGCCGCTCGCGCTCGGCAAGCTGGGACGCCACCAGCCCGATCCGGGCGAGCTCGTCCTGGTCGAGCGCAGCCCCGACGGCAACCGCGGCCGGGTGGTGGAACGGCTCGGCTCGCCCCGCGACATCCGCTGCGTGCTGCACGCGGTCGCTGCCGAGGGCGGTGCGGCCCGGCCGTTCTCGCCGGGCGCCGAGGCCGAGGCCGAACGCCTGCCGTCCGACCCGGCCTCGCCCTCCGACGGACGACGCGACCTCCGGGACGACCTCGCCTTCACCGTCGACCCCGGCTCGGCCAAGGACCACGACGATGCCATCTCGATCGTGCCGACGCCGGACGGCGCGCTGGTGCGGGTGCACATCGCCGACGTCGCCGCGGCGGTACCGACGGGCGGCGCGCTCGACCTCGACGCCCGCACCCGCGGCTTCTCCTGCTACCTGCCCGGCCGCGTCGACCCGATGCTGCCGCCGAGGCTGTCGGCCGGGCTCTGCAGCCTCGTGCCCGACCGCCCGCGCGACGTCGTCACCGTCGAGATCCCGTTCTCCCGCGACCTCGTGCCAGGGCCCGGCGCGATCTACCGGAGCCAGATCCGTTCGCGGCGCCGGTTCGCCTACGAGGAGGTCGAGGCGCTGCTGGACGGCCGCGGCGACGTGGCGGCGGATCTCCGCGAGGCGCTGCGTCACGCCCACGCCATCGCCGGCGGGCTGCGCGCGGCCCGTCTCGCCCGGGGCGCGCTCGCGCTCGAGCTGGGCGAATGCGAGCTGCAGATCGGCGACGGCTTCGTCGTCTCGGCCCGGATGATCGCGGAGCCGGTCGCCCACATGCTCGTCGAGGAGCTGATGATCCTCGCCAACGAGGTCGTCGCCGCGCGCATCGCGGAGAGTGCCTCCGCGCCCTTCCGCGCCCACGACCCGCCCGACGTCGAGGCCGTCGAACGCCTCTATGCGCAGCTCGAAGATGTCGGCGTCCCGACGCCGCCACTGCCGAAGGTGCTCGCGCCGACCGCGGCTGCCGCGGCGGTCGCGGCCGCCGCCGGCGCGATGTCGCGCCATGCGCACCAGCGCAAGGTGAGCGGCGCGGGCTGGGCGATGCTCGTGCTGCGCTCGCTCAAGCAGGCGCGCTACACGCTGGCGGCGACGGGCCACAGCGGGCTCGCAAGCCCTGCGTACTGCCACTTCACGAGCCCCATCCGGCGGTATCCCGACCTGCTCGTGCACCGGGCCCTGCACGGCGAGCCGACGAACCCCACCGAGGAGCTCGCGATCGAGCTGTCCGAGCGCGAGCGCGAGTGGGAGGCCCTCGAGCGCCGCGGCGAGGCGGTCGCGCTCGCCACGCTCGTCGCGCCCGGCACCGAGTTCAGCGGCGAGGTCGTCGGCCTGATCGGCCCCGGGCTGTTCGTGCGGTTCGGCGAGGTGTTCGAGGGCTTCCTGCCGTCCCGCCGCCTGGGGCGCGAGCACTTCGAGCCCAACGCGCTCGGCACCGCCCTGCTCGGGGAGGAAGGCCGGCGGTTCCGGCTCGGAGACGTCGTTGCAGTGCGGGTGGAGTCCGCGGACGTGCGGCGAGGCAGGATCTCGCTGGCGCCCGTATCATCCGAGCGATGACGGAGATCCGGCCCGCCGAGATCCTCCTCGTCGAGGACGACGAGGTGATCAGGGAGGCGACGGCGGAGGGTCTGCGCCGCGACGGGTTCGTCGTGCACAGCGCGCTCGACGGGCCGACCGGCCTCGCGCTGTTTCGCGAGCTGCAGCCGTCGCTCGCGATCCTCGACGTGATGCTGCCGGGCCTCGACGGGGTGCAGTTGTGCCGTGAGATCCGGCGCGACTCGCAGGTGCCGGTGATCTTCCTGTCGGCCCGCACCGACGCCATCGACATCGTGGTCGGCCTGGAGGCCGGCGCCGACGACTACGTCACGAAGCCGTTCGATCCGGCCGTGCTCGCCGCCCGTGTGCGGGCCGCGTTGCGCCGCAGCCGGACGGCGGCCGAGGACGAGCTGACCGACGCCCTCGATCGCCTCGGCGCGATCGCCGTCGACCGCGCCGGCCACGTCGTCAGCCGCGACGGCGAGCCGATCGGGCTCACGCCCACCGAGTACCGGCTGCTGATCGAGCTGCTCGACAACGCCGGGGTCGCGCTCGACCGGGCCGGATTGCTCGAGCGCGTCTGGGGCTACGGCTGGGCCGGCGACTCGCGCCTGGTGGACGTGCACATCCAGCGCCTGCGGGCGAAGATCGAGGACGACCCGGCCAATCCGGTGCTGATCGTGACCGTCCGGGGGGTGGGTTACAAGCTCGTCCGGCCGCTACCCTTGTCGCCATGAGCCTGCGGCTCAAGTTGGCGCTCGCGATCGCGACCATCGCCGGGCTCGTCGCCGGCGGCACCGGCGTCCTGCTGTACAGCCAGGAGAAGTCCGACCGCTACGACCGCGCCCGCAAGAGCACGGCCCAGGTCGCCCGCCTCTACGCCGAGGTGTACGACGACGGGGTCGGCGTCCAGGCGCAGGCCATCTTCGAGCCGGCCAACGGCTCGCTGTCGCCCTACGTGCCCTCCTACCTCCGTCAGCGGCTCGTGAACGGCGACGTCTACTCCGTGATCGTGCGCTCCCACGGCGTCCCGGTCGTGATCGCCGGGACGCGCGCCAAGGACGGCGCCCGGATCTACGCCCAGCGGCCGTTCGCGGCCGACGTGCAGGCACTCGCGGACCTGCGCGTGGCGCTCCTGCAGATCTGCATCGGCGCGGCCTGCGTCGGCGCGCTGCTCGGGTTGATCGCGTCGATCGCGCTCGGCCGGCCCCTGCGGCGAACGGCCGCGCTCGCCCGCCGGCTCGCTGCGGGCGACCTCGAGGCACGGCTGGCACCGAGGGGCAGCGACGAGATCGCGCAGCTGGGCCGCGCACTCGACGACATGGCAGCGGCACTGGGAGCCAAGATCCACGAGCTCGCCGACGCAGCTCAGCGCGAGAAGCGGTTCTCCGGCGACGTCGCCCACGAGCTGCGCACGCCCGTCACCGGGCTCGTGGCTGCCGCCGCCCTGCTCGACGACTCGCGCCCTGCCCGGATGGTGCGCGAGCGCGCCGCCGCGCTGGCCGCGCTGGTCGAGGACCTGCTCGAGGTGATGCGGCTCGAGTCGCCGTCGGAGACCGCGCGCGTCGACCCGCTGCCACTCCTGCGCCTGGTGCGCGATGTCGTCGCCTCGCGCCTGCCGCAGGCCGAGGTGATCGCCGCCGGTGACGTCGAGGTCGTGTCCGACGCGCGGCGCATCGAGCGCATCCTCGTGAACCTGCTCGAGAACGCCCGCCGCCATGGACGCCCGCCGTACGTCGTCACGGTCGACAGCGACGGTGCCGACGCGATCGTCACGGTGCGCGATTCGGGCGACGGGTTCGGCGCCTTCCTGCCGTACGCGGGCGAGCGGTTCGCGCTGGCGGCCCCCGAGCGCGGCCGGGGCACTGGTCTGGGCCTCGCGATCTGCCGGGGCCAGGCCCGCGTGATCGGCGGGTCGGTCGAACTGCGCGACGAGGATGGCGCGGTGGTGACCCTCCGCCTGCCCGGTTCGGTGACGGCGCGCACGCCTCTGGCGGAGGCGCTGTCATGAGGCGCGCGGTGCTCGGCCTCGCCTGCGCGCTGGCGGCGGCCGGCTGTGGCGCCACGACGGGCGTCCGCGACGAGGGGCCGAA
The DNA here is from genome assembly GCA_963779685.1 of uncultured Actinomycetes bacterium. Classification (GTDB taxonomy): domain Bacteria; phylum Actinomycetota; class Thermoleophilia; order Gaiellales; family F1-60-MAGs149; genus CAVZZG01. Next base: position 1,101,025 of record CAVZZG010000003.1, on the reverse strand, counting down.
GGTGCAGGAGGTCGTGGGGGGCCAGGCCGCGCCCTCCCAGCAAGTCGATGTCTACTTCATCCGCTACGGGGGCCCGGCTGCCGTGCAGCGACTGGTCGCGCCGAGCCCGTCGCTGGCCCGCGCCGCGCTGCGGGCGCTGCTCGAGGGGCCAACCGCGGTCGAACGCGGAAAGCGCTTCGCCTCGGCCATCCCGCCCGGTGCCAAGCTCGCCAACTTCACGGTGCAGGACGGTGCAGCATCGGTCGACCTGGTGGGACCGTTCGAGCCGATCCAGCAGGACAAGTTCGCCGACATCGGCCCCGGTGCGCGCCGCCGCCAGGCGTTGCTGGAGGAGATCGTCTACACGCTGACGTCGTTCGCAGAGATCACGAACGTGCAGGTGAGCCTCAACGGCGAGCCGATCTCGCTGGTGCAGACCTTCGAGGGGGCGAGCCTCACCCGCGACCTGTTCGGCGTGGCCGCGGCCAGTTTCGCCGACTCGGGTGCATGCCAGCCTACCGGCCGCCTTCCCAGGCGGGAAGCCGCGCTCCGGTTGATCGAACCCCTGCCTGCCGGCACCTCGAACGACGGTTTCGTCCGGTTCCGTGCGGTGACCACCCGGAAGTCCGGTCGTGTCGTCGCGCAGCTGATCCAGGACGGCCGCGTCGTGCGCAACCTCGACCGGGCCGACATGGCCTTCAACCAGCCCGGCGCCGCGAATCCGGCGCCCTGCGCACGCTTCACCGGTGCGCTCGAGGTGCCGTGGGGCGTGACCGGTGCCGTTACCTTCCGTCTCATGGTGCGACCGGGCCCCTCCGGCGGCGAGGACACCGTCGCCGAACGACTGATCACGATCGAGGATGCTGCTCCCGATGCGTAGCGTCCTGGTCCTGATCGCCGCGTGCCTGCTCGCCGCCTGCGGCGGCGGGTCATCGCCGTCTGCCAGCAGCGCGACATCGGCCCCGCCGCCCTCGTCGGCGTCGTCGTCGGTCGCCGCCACCCACCAGGTCGCGCTCTGGTTCCTCTCGGGCACGGCGCCCTCCCGCGTCACCGTCGCTGCGCCGGTCACCGTGGCCGTTGCGCGCCAGGCGCTCGAGCTGCTGCTGGCCGGGCCGACAACCGCCGGCCTGACGACCGCGATTCCCGCCTCGACCCAACTCGCCCGCGTGGCCAACGACTCCGCCGTGCTGAGCGCAGGCTTCTCGCATGACCTGACGACCGCCCACGACATCGACGCGGCCACGGGGCAGATCGCGCGCACGATGCTCGACGTCGGGGGCGTCAACTGGGTGCAGATCCTCGCCGGCGGACAGCAGGTCGGCAGCCTGCTCGACGCGCGGATGCTGGCCTCGCCGGACCGGTCGGACCACCCGCCGTGGATCGAGCTCCTGCGAGCGCACGCTCAGGGCCGGACGGTCTCGTTCTTCGGCACGGCGGACGTGTTCGAGGCCACGGTGCAGGTGAGGGTGGTGTCGAAGGGGGCGGTGCTCGCGTCCCGCACGCTCACCGCCACCTGCGGCACCGGGTGTCGTGGTGTGTTCGAGGGCTCGCTGAAGGTCGCGGCCGGTGCGTCCGACCTCGTGGTCGAGGCCTTCTCGATCTCTGCCGCCGACGGCAGCGAGCAGAACCTCGTCCAGATGCCGGTCTCCTGACCGATGACCGACAAGCCCTCCCGGACGGTGGTCTCGAACCGCCGCGCGCTCCATGCCTACGAGATCGAGGAGCGGTTCGAGGCCGGCATCTCCCTCGTCGGCACCGAGGTCAAGTCGCTGCGTGCAGGCCAGGCGAGCATCGCCGAGGCCTACGGGCAGGTGCGCGACCACGAGGTGTTCCTGGTCGGCGCGACGATCCAGCCCTACTCCGAGGGGAACCGTGCCAACCACCGCCCCGACCGCGACCGGCGGCTGCTCCTCCACACTCGCGAGATCGAGCGGATGCGCCAGCGCACCGCCGAGCGCGGCCTGACGCTCGTGCCGCTGCGGATCTACTTCGTGGACGGCAAGGCGAAGCTCGAGATCGCCCTCGCCCGGGGCAGGGATGCCGGCGACAAGCGCGAGGCGGTCGCCGAGCGGGAGGCCAAGCGGCAGATCGAGCGTGCCCTCAAGCAGGCCTCTGACGACTAGGGATGCCGCCGGGGTCGCGCCATACGCTCGCCGTCCGGCTGCTCTCGATCGGGCTCGCGGTCGTCGCGCTGGTGGGCATCGTCTCGGCCCTGACGCCGGCGCTCCGCGACCGCTCCGAACTGGTCGCGTCGGTGATCCCGTCCGGCCTGGCGGCCATCGCCGCAGCCCTGACGCTCGCCCTCTCGGTGACCCTGCTGATCGTCGCAGGCGGCCTGCACCGTCGCCGCCGCCGCGCATGGCAGGCGGCCGTGGGCATGCTCAGCGGCGTCGCCCTGCTGCACCTCGCCAAGGGCCTCGACATCGAGGAGGCCGCGGCGTCGCTGCTCCTGCTCGGTGGCCTCGTGCTCTACCGCGACGCCTTCGACGTGCCGGGCGATCCCGAGACGCCGGCGACGTTCCGCCGCCACGCCCTCGCCGCCCTCGCCGGACTCGTCCTGCTCGGGCTGCTGCTGATCGAGGGCCAGTCGCTGCTCATGGGCGACGCGCTGTCACCGATCCAGTGGGTGTCCGAGTTCCTGCACTCGGTCGTCGGGCTCGGGCCGGACCGGCTCCAGGGTCGTGGCGCGCATGCCGTGCCGAGAGCCATCGTCGTGTACACCATCGCCGCCGCGGCCTGGCTGGCATTCCTGTGGCTGAAGCCACGGCGCCAGTACCTGCAGCGCCACGCGGTCGATCGCGCCGACGCGCGGTACCTGGTGGAGACGGCCGGCTCGGACACGCTCGACTACTTCGCGTTGCGACGCGACAAGGACTACTTCTTCAGCGATCGGCGGACCGCCGTGGTGGCCTACCGGGTCGCCGGCGGCGTCGCGCTGATCTCCGGCGACCCGATCGGCCCGCCGGGCTGCTGCCAGCCGCTGCTGGCCGACTTCCGCGAGTTCGCGCGCCGCCACGACTGGCGCGTGGCGGCGATCGGCGTTGGTCAGTCGCACCTCCCAGCCTACGAGGCGGCCGGGCTGCGGACGATGTACATCGGCGACGAGGCGATCGTCGATCCCCGGACCTTCACGCTGGAGGGGCGGCCCATCCGCAAGGTCCGCCAATCGGTGACGCGGGCCGAGAAGGCCGGGTACACGTCGCTGGTGCTGCGCCGGTCGGAGTTGACGCCGGAGCTGCTGTCCGGGCTGCTGCGGGTGTCACGGCTGTGGCTGGGAGGGCAGCCCGAGCGCGGCTTCTCGATGGCGATGGACGATCTCTGGGCCGAGGAGCACGGATCGGCGGTGTTCGTGATCGCGCTCGGCAGCGACGGACGGCCGCACGGGTTCATCCACTTCGTGCCGGTGCCGATGGCCCATGCGCTCTCACTGTCCGCGATGCGGCGCCTGCCTGAGACGCCGAACGGGATGATGGAGTACCTGCTCGCCGCTGCCTTCGCCTGGGGTCGCGAGCACGGCATCGAGCGCGTGTCGCTGAACTTCAACGCCTTCGGCGAGCTGCTGCGGAGCGAGGATGGCGACCTGGCGCGGTGGGAACACGGCCTGAAGTGGTGCCTCGGACGCGCCGACCGCTACTTCCAGGTCGAGCGCCTGCTGGACTTCAACCGCAAGTTCTTCCCGGCCTGGGAGCCGCGCTTCGCGGCCTTCGAGCAGCGCCGCGACCTGCCGCTGGCGGCCCTCGTGACCCTCACCGCGGAGTCGCTCGTCGACCTCCCGGCCCCACTCGTCGGCCTCTACCGCCGCGCCCTCCCCCGGCGTTAATAGTGTCCCGGGTCGGAAGTTCGCCGGCATTCCCGGTGCTGCGGAGCGGCGCCTGAAACCCACCGGCTAAGCCGGTGGGCATCGTCGCGGGCCCTCGGTCAGGCCACCAGCCTGCCTCTCGGGCCTGCTTCTTGTCAGGTTTGCTCCTCGCGCCGACCTGCCGACGAACTTCGGACCCGGGACACTACCGCGAGACAATGGGCGCCGCGGGCATGGCGCCCCGCAGCAACTGCTCGATCATCGGGTAGACGATGCCGGTCGCCGCGCCCTCGGCCCTGGGGTCGATCAGGTCGTGGGGGAGGCCGAGATCGGACGGCACGGCGACGAACTGGATGTCCGCGCCCTTGCGCCGCCAGCGCGAGACGAGGCTCTTCACCTGATCGTTCGGGACGCTCGAGTCGCCCTCGTTGGCGACCACCGCCACCTGCAGCACCAGCGGCCGGCTGAGCGACGCGACGTCGAGCACGCTCTGGCCGAGCCGGTACACGGCGACCGCCCCGCGCGTCGAGGTGTCGGCGTAGGCGTGATCGAGGGACGTGCCCAACGGGACGTTGAAGTTCGGGAGTCGGCTGAGCAGGTTCATGGTCCCGGTCGAGACGAACCCGGGGACCTGGCCGATGCCGAAGGCCGGGTTGACCACGACCACGCCCGCGACGTCCTTGCGCTGCTCGGCGATCCAGGCGGCCATCACGCCCCCGGCACCCGTTCCGACGACGTAGACCTTCTTGCCCAGCCCGACGGCGACGTCGACGATGTGGTCGGCAGCGTCGCGGAGCTCCTCGGGGGTAAGGTCGGCGAGGTTGTCCGAGCCACCCTGGGCGCGGCCGTGCCGCGGCAGCAGCGGGGTGTAGACGGTGTAGCCCTGGGCCTGGAGCTGCTTCGCGAGGTCGATGTACTGGAGCGGGCAGGTGCCGAGATCGTGGACGAGCACCACCACCCGATCCGTCTGGCGACCGGGGGAGAGGATCCCCGTGGAGCACAGCGGGTCGCGACCGGCGGCCTGCTTGGCGGTGTCCGCAGCGACCGCGGCCGCCGCGGCCTTGTAGTCCGCGACCGGGTGCGGGGCGCTGACGTCGAGGCCGCCGGTACCTGCCGGGATGAAGGCGAGCAGCGCTCCGAGGGCGATGAGCGCGACGAGCGTCAGCCCGACCGCCCTGAGGATTCGGCGCGACATCGTGCAGGGAGTCATACACGACGCGGGCAGAGGAATCGCCGCCGCCATCGCGTAGGGTGAGACAGATGGCACCAGGTCGGACCGTGACGGTGGTGGTGGAGGCGGCGGGGACGCACAGCACCGCCGGCATGCACGCTCTGGTCGACGAGCTCTGCGACGCCCGCTTCCTCGCCTCGTCCCGCCGCGGCCTGCTGCGGGCGGCGGCGGCACCGTTGGGCCACCCCGCGGGTGCCCCGGGACGAGTGCCGGAATCGGCCATCGACGCGCCGGTCGTCGGCGAGGCTCGCGAGGTCCTGCACCGGCGCATCGACCAGCTCGCCGGCCTGGTTCGCGCGGCCTTCGCGGGCGAGCTGTCCGCGCCGGCGTACGCCATCGAGCGCGTTGGCGGCGCGCTGCGGATCTCCGTCACGCCGCTGACGGAGGAGTCGCACGCCCAGGCAGATGCGATCTCATTCCTGGGCGCATCCGGCACCGGCGAGCTGCTCGCCGGCTGGTGGGTAGTCGAGCGCGGCGGCTACGGCGAACCCGAAGCCGCGACCGGAAGCTGGTAGACCCGTCCGCCCACGGTACAATGAGCGTGCACGGGGGCGACCTGGTTTCGACGTGGTCGTGATCCGTGGTGAGCTGCAAGCCGAGGACCCCGGTTGGCCTCGTTAACTACCCGGGACAACAGAACTGCGACTTCCGATACGGATCTCGCCTTCGCTGCCTGATTAGGGCAACGGCCGTCAACCAGCCCTGGGCCCGTGGGGCTGAATTGGCGTAAACCAACGGGCTCGTCCGCCACCGGAGCGCCTGCGCCGGTGGCGGAGACCCTCAGACAGGCTGGCCGGCCGCCCGTCAGCCCTCGTGACAGGCAGCCGGTGAGACGAAGACGAGGGCTACGCTTGTAGACGTTCGCCACGAGCGGCTGCGGACGCGGGTTCGATTCCCGCCGCCTCCACTCTCCCTCCCGTCCTCGACACATCGAGGACGGGAGACGTGTCATCTCAAGCCCGGTCTGCAGCAGCGACGCGCGCGTCGTGGTCAGTGGTGTGGCTTATCGAGCCGGAGGAAGAGCCGCTGCCGCCCGCCCCAGACGCGCTCGAATACGTCGAAAGATGAGACCTCTGCGGCCTTGCAGACTCGACATAGGCTCCGCAAGTCGTGAGCGTAGTGCGGATTCGGAACACCGTCGACGAGGCTCCAGACAATCCGATACTCCGAGCCACGCCGAGCGCCGCTCTTGATGTCCAACTCGCCCGGTTCCTCGTAAAGCGGCCCCTCGACCAGCGCAAAGCCGCCGGGCTGCAGCACCCGCCACAGCTCGCTGACCGTCTCTGCCTGCGCCCCCTCGTCGAGCAGCTCGTGGAACGCCGACCAGAGACAGATGGCGGCATCGAATGACGCTGACGGATACGGCAGCCGTGTCATCGAGCCGACCGTGAAGCCGATCCTCAGCCCAGCATCGCGCGCACTCCCGCGCGCGGCGTCGATCAGGTTGTCGGCGAGATCGAGCCCCTCGACGTCGAAGCCGGCACGAGCGAGCGGCAGAGCCACGCGCCCGTAGCCACAGCCAACATCGAGGACGCGCGCCCGCGCCGGAAGCAACTCAACGACGGCGGCGACGATCTGCTCGTCCCACTCCGCCCGCGTCCGGCTCGCGAGGCCGCCGGCTCCCAACTGGGCGTAGAACGACCTGCTGATCTGCTCCGACTCTACGCGGCTGAACTCCTCCGACGACGACACGTCAGCAGTGTCGCATCCATCCTGGAACTCCATTGGAGTTCCAGCCAGCGGCCGGCAGGGACTCGACCGGCGTCCCTATACTCCTGCCGGGTGGCGCGGGCTGCGCTCTTCATTCTGGTCGGGGTCGTCTTCTTCGTCGACTGGGTGCTGGCCGACCCCGGCTACGAGGCGTCCGAGTCCCGGTTTGCATGGGACCACGTGCTGGCATTCAGCGCGGCGCTTCTGGGCCTCGCGGCCGCCCTGCCGGTCTTCGCGCGCCTGGCTGGCGGACCGGGGGTGTCGCGGGCGGCTCTGGTCGGAGCAGCCGGCGCGGCCCTGGGCAGCCTCACCAACATCCTGGAGGACGGTCTGCAGATGGAGTGGGCCTTCTACGGATTCGTCCTCAGCGCAGCCCTCATGCTCCTCGGCCTACTTGCGCTCATCGTCGTGATCGCCGTTACCGGCCGCCGCCGCCGACCGCTCGCACTGATTCCAGCCGGAACCATGGCCGCGATCCTCTTCTACGTGCCGGCAGGCGGCAGCCTCATGCTGGCCACCTGGCTCGCTGCAGCCGCGATCGCCGTGGTTCTGCCCCGCACGGCCGCGCGGAGCGAGAGCGCGACCCTCTGACGTGACCGTCCCGATTGCAGCGTGGTCATGCGCAGCGGGTGGCGCGGCAGGCCCGGATGAAATTCGTCTTCGGGCCTGTCGCAGCGGCGGCGCCTAAGCCCGTCAGTCGACCCCGAACTCGCGGCGCCAGCGGGCGACGCCCCCGTGCCGGCTCATCGCCTGGTAGGCGGCTGCCAGGCCGGCAGCACGGAACTCGCCGAACGAGGGCCATGTCGTGCGGCCGTCGAGGAACGCTGCCACCTCTGAGCGCACCCGCTCCTCCGTCCACGGCCCACCAGCACGGGCGGCCCGCGGCGCGCGGAGCCGGCGCCGCGCGGCCGGGAGGCGGTACCGGGCCGACGGCCCGCGGCCGACCCGGACGAGTACGTCGAGCTCGACCAACTGGGAGATGTCACGTCGTGACGACGCCGGGCTGCGACCGGTCAGCTCCGCGTACTCCGGGCTCGAGATGTCACGCAGCTCGCCTGCGGTAAGCGCCGCGATCGCCCTCTCCTGCGCCGCCGACAGTTGCGTCGCGTGGGTGATCCGCTCGGTCATGTCCGACAGTTCGCGGGCGCGGGCTGCGACCCGCTCCAACTCTTCCGCGAGGCCGGTCGTGAAGTACAGCAGCCAGTGCTCCATGTTGTTCGTCCGCTGGTGCACCGAGGCGAGCGCGGCGTGGTAAGCCGGCAGGTCGCTCGCGTAGTAGCGCTCCGGCGAGAACAGGTGCCGCGACACGAGACCCTCACGGAACAGCACGGCGGTGGCGAAGAGCCGCGCCACGCGGCCGTTGCCGTCCGCGAACGGGTGAATATCAGCCAGCCGGAAGTGAGCGACGCCGGCCAGGATCGCCGCCGGGTAGTCGATGCCCTGGACGCGCTTCTCCTCCAGGTAGGCGCACAGGTCGTTGACCAGCTTCGGTACCTCGGCCGGCGGCGGAGCAACGTGGGAGACGTTGCCGATCGCGTCGGCGACGACCGCGCGGCCGGGCCGGAACACGCCCTCGTGTCCGGGGGCGAACCGCTCCGAGCCAGGCTCGCCGAGGCCGCTGGTCGTGATCCCGTGCAACTCGCGGAGGAAGTCGGCGCTGTAGGCGATCGTGCCCGCCTTGAAGCGGGCGTCGATGAGACCGAGCGCGCGAACGTAGTTGACCAGTTCCCGCTTCGCGCGCGTGTCCGGATCAAGCGTGCCGTCGGCGGCGCGGGCAGCCTCGATGAGCGACAACTGGTTGCCCTCGATCAGCGTCGAGTAGTGGACGGTGCCGACCAGCGCGGAGCGGCGAAGCTCGTCCTCCTGCGCAGGCAGGATCCGGGCGCCGTCGATGAGCGCCTGAGCAGCGGCGATGCGACCGAGTCGGTCGACGATCGCGGGTGGATACCGGTTGAAGGCGGGGTAGTAGGCCATTCTCAGTCGATTCTGCTCAGAATCATATCGATAAGAATGACTCAAGCAAATCACTTGAGCGATAATCTGATCAGATTCTCAGCAATATCTGCTCAAGTGGGATCAGCCACGAATGCACGCGATGTCCGCCCGCGTGACCGACGCTAGTCAAGAAGGTGCCATCCACCGCGGGTGGCGCAGAAGGCCCGGATGAAGCTCGTCTTCGGGCCTGTCGTCGCGTCAGCGAGGTGCGTCCCAGACGAAGCCCGACTCGTACGCCGCGATCACGAGCTGGGTGCGATCGCGCAGCCCGAGCTTGAGCAGCATCGAGCGGATGTGCGTCTTGATGGTTGCGTCGGTGACGAACAGCTCCCTGCCGATCTCTGCGTTGCTGCGCCCCTGGACGACCTGGCTCAGCACCTCACGTTCGCGTCCGGTGAGCTCCGGCAGCGGGACGCCGCGGCCGATGGTCGCCCGCCCGGGCCGGCGCGCGAACTCCTCGATCACCCGGCGCGTCACCGAGGGGGCCAGGAGGCCGTCTCCGGCTGCCACCAGCCGGATGGCGATGACCAGATCGTCGAGCGGCGTGTCCTTGAGAAGGAATCCCGACGCTCCGGCTCTGAGTGCCTGGAAGACGTACTCGTCGAGGTCGAAGGTCGTCAGCACGAGCACGCGAACGTGATCGTTGTCGGCGAGGATCCGCTCCGTCGCGGTCAGCCCGTCCATGATCGGCATGCGGATGTCCATGACGATGACGTCCGGGTCGCAGCGGCGTGCAGCATCGACTGCCTGGGCGCCGTCGGCCGCTTCGGCCACGATCTCGAGCCCTTCGGCGCGTGCCAGGACGCGCCGGAATCCCTCGCGGACGAGAGGCTGGTCGTCGGCCAGCACGACTCGCGTCACCGCGCTCATCGCGACGTCTCGAGCGGGAGGGAGGCAGCGACGACGAAGCCGTCCGGCCCCCGCCGAGCATCGAACGAGCCGCCGTAGAGCAGCGCTCGCTCCCGCATCCCGACGAGGCCATTGCCGCCGATTCCGGAACGCCCACCGTTCCCGCGGCCGTTGTCCTCGACCCTGAGGGTGATCTCCCGCGCTCCGTAGTCGATCCTGACCGTCGCCCGTGCCGGGCCGGCGTGGCGGAGCGCGTTCGTGAGTGCCTCCTGCACGATGCGGTAGGCGGCGACGTCGATGCCGGGAGACAGGTGGCGGGCTTCGCCGGCGATGCGGAGATCGACTGGCAGCCCGGCCTGCCTGACCGACTGGACGAGCGCTTCGACGCCCGCCAGCCCGGCCTGCGGCGTCAGCGCAGCCGCGTCCTCGTCGCCGTCGCGCAGGAGGCCGACCAGTCGACGCATCTCGCGGAGCGACTCGCGGCCGGTGCGCTCGATCTCGATCAGCGCTGCCCGGGTCTCCTCGTCCCCGGGGGCGAGCCCGTGGCGTGTGGCATCGGCCTGCACGACCATGACCGTCATGCCGTGGGCGATGACGTCGTGGAGCTCGCGCGCGATGCGTGCCCGTTCCTGGCGGACGGCCTCGTCGGTGCGATCGCCGGCGACCCGCGACACGAGCTCCACCTGGCGCTCGCGACGGCGCACCACCCGGCCGGCGACGAAAGGCATCCCGAAGAACACCCCGTCGATGGCGATGTCGCCGCCGTTCAGGTGCGGATCGACGATGTCACGGATCAGCCACGTTCCCGAAAACAACGCCAGCGCGACATACAGCCGCGGGCCGTCGAGGGCCGCGGCGAACGAGTACGAGATGATCATCGCGGCGAGCCCGACACCGAGGATCTGAGGCGGCTCCTGGCCGATCAGCATAAGAAGGCTCCCGGCCGCGGCGATGGCGACCGTGGCGAGCGGGTAGCGGCGGCGGATGGCGAGGCTGGCGCACACGATGCTCACGCTGACGGCCTGGATCACCCTCGATTCCGGTGACCACTCATGCCAGATCAGAAGCTCCGCCCAGGCCAGCGCGAGGCACAGTGCCGCCAGCACCAGGTCCAATGCCGGCACGGGCAGGCGTCGCATCGCCAGGGAACGGTAACTCGGCTCCGCAGCCGTTGCATCAGCCCCTGGGCTGAGCGCACGTCCCGCCCTAGGGCTGATGTGCGCGCTGCGGGTGTCCTCTACGGTCGAGCGATGGCCCGAGGGAAGGAGCGCTCGATGCACGACGACGACGTCGACCCGGCCACCCGGGGCGCCCTGCTCGCGACCGCGATCAGCGGCACCCTCTACGCCCTGGGTGCGTTCGTTCCCCAGGTCGACGGCCCGCCGGTCGAGACGGCGACCGCGGCCCAGATCCGCGCGTTCCTGGCGGCGAACGACACGGGCCTGCGCATCCTCGCGACGTGTGGCGCGCTCGCGATCCCGCTCGTGCTCGTCTTCACCGTCTCGCTTGCGCGCCTGATCCGAAGTCGGCTGCCGGGCTCGCTGCTCGCCGACCTCGTGGTGGCGGGCGGCGTCCTCGTCGCGCTCTGGCACTGGCTGGTCGTGGCCGGCACGTCCACGACGCTCGTGCAGGCCCTCGACGGCACCGACCTGGCGACCGTCGACGACGCGACCCTCAGAGGCTGGTACGGCCTGTCGAACTACACGCACATCCTGGCCGACCTGGGGATGGTCGGAATCGCCCTGGTGATGGCGGCGACCTCCATCGCAGCCCTCCGCAGCGGGCTGTTCGCCCGCTGGTTGGGTTGGCTCGGCCTGATCCTCGCAACCGGTGGAGCGGTAGGCACGGTCGGCATCACCCTCGCGTGGCGGCCGCTCTCGATGGTCTGGTTCATCGGCATCTTCGGCTGGTGGGTCTGGGCTCTGACGATCGCCGTCACCTGCGGGCTGCGACGGCGCCGGCTGATGCGCCAACCGGAGCCCAGACCGGCGCCTGCATGACCCTCGTGGCAGGCGTGGTGGCGGTCCGCCACCACGATCGCGTTCTTCCCGTGTGATGCCGCCGAACGCTAGGCTTTGCGCCCAGTGGACATCCCGGAGACGCGATACGCGCGAGCACTCGACGGCACGCACCTCGCCTACAAGGTGATCGGCGAGGGCCCGGTCGATCTCGTCTACCTGCAGCCATGGTTCTCGCATGTCGAGTACGTGTGGGAGGAGCCACGATACGCGCGGTTCCTCCACCGGTTCGCGTCCTTCTCGCGACTGATCATCTTCGACCGGCGCGGGTGCGGCATGTCAGATCCCGTACCCGTCGACCGCCACCCGGACATGGAGACCCGGATGGACGACGCGCGGGCAGTGATGGATGCGGTGGGCTCGAAGCGGGCCGTCATCTACGGCGCCTCCGAGTCGGGTGGCCTCGCCTGTCTGTTCGCCGCCATGCATCCCGACCGGACGGTCGCACTCGTGGTGCACGGGTCCTTCGCGCGGATGGCGTGGGCGCCGGACTACCCGTGGGGCGTGACGCGGGAGAAGCATGAGATCGATGTCGCTCGCTTCGAGCGATCCTGGGGCACCGAGTCCCTGGTGACCGAGTTGTTCCCCGACCTTGCGACGGACCGAGAGATCGTGCGCTGGATCGCGTCGTTGATGCGGTTCGCCATGAGCCCGGGGGCCGCCGCCGCCTACGAGCGCATGACCTATGGCGACGATGTCCGGGACATCCTCCCGACCGTGCATGTGCCGACACTGATCCTGCACCGTGAACACGACCTTCCCGAGGACAACCGCTATCTGGCTCAGCACATCCCCGGCGCGACCCACGTCGCGCTGCCCGGCCGCGAGCACATTCCCTACCTCGGCGACCAGGACACCGTGACCGATGAGATCGAGCGGTTCGTGGGGGGCGTGCGGGACGAGGAGGCAGTGCTCGACCGGGTGCTCGCGACGGTGCTGTTCACCGACATCGTCGGCTCGACGGCGGTGGCGGCACGGCTCGGCGACCGGGCATGGCGCGAGATGGCCGAGCGTCACAACGCCACCGTCCGGGGCCTCCTGGGACGGTACCGCGGCGCCGAGGTCGACACCGCGGGCGATGGGTTCTTCGCGACCTTCGACGGTCCCGCCCGGGCCGCCAAGTGCGCGTCGGCGATCGTCCAGGCCATGAAGCCGCTGGGTATCGAAGTGCGCGCCGGGGTGCACACGGGCGAGGTCGAGACGATCGACGGCAAGGCCGGCGGCATGGCGGTGGTGATCGGTGCCCGCATCGGCGCCTGGGCCGGGCCGTCCGAAGTGCTTGCCTCCCAGACCGTCAAGGACCTCACGGCGGGCTCGGGGATGGTCTTCGAGGACGTCGGCGAACGCGAGTTGAAGGGCGTGCCCGACGCGTGGCGCCTCTACAGGGTCGTGGCCTGACGGAGGGACGCCCTGCCGCGAGGCGAAATCGGCTCGCGGAACCATGTTCAGCCGCATCGTCCAACGCCTCCGCGGGGCCTGGCACACGCACGGGGCCACGCTGACCGAGCAGCAGGTCGAGGCGCGTGAGCGCTGGCAGCGGCGGTGGAACCTGCCGATCCTGCTCGCTGCATTCATCCCCCTGTTCGTGACGTCGCCGGATAGCCGCGTGATCGAGGTGGTCGTCGGCCTGGGCTCGTGGGCTATCTTCGTCGTCGACCTCGTCATGCAGCTTCGGATCGTTCCCGGCTACCTCCGCAGTCGCAACGGCAAGATCGACCTGGTGATCGTGCTCCTGACGTTCCCGTACTACCTGATCCCGGGTACGAATGGGGGATCCGCGATCCTGCTGCTCGCCCGCCTCGGGCGGGTGTCGCGCGTGCTGATGGCGACGTCGGGCCTACGCCAGTTCGCAGCCCGGCTCGGGAAGGTGGCGATGGTCGCGGGCGGCGTGGTGCTGATCGCTTCGATCGCCGCGTTCGAGGCCGAGCACGGCTCCAACCCCGGGTTCAAGACGTTTCGCGACGCGCTGTGGTGGGGCGTGGTGACCCTGACGACCGTCGGCTACGGGGACATCGTCCCGAAGACCAACGCCGGCCGGGTCGCCGGCGTGGCGATCATGTTCACGGGCGTGGCGGTGCTCGGCGTTCTGGCCGGCTCGCTCTCGCAGCTCTTCCACCTCGGTGACCAGGCCGCGGAGGAGGCTGCGTCCGTTACGGCCGCGCAGCCGTTGGCAGAAGAGGTGGCCGCGCTTCGAGCCCAGCTCCAGAGCATCGACCGGCAGCTCGGCGGGCTGGTGGAGCGGTACGGATTGGATCCGCACCGCTCCACTGCCGAGTGATTACGTGCCCTGGTTCACGAAGCGCCCGAGGACCTCGTACTTCTTCGGGTTGGCGCTCTTCAGGTAGTAGGCGTAGAGGAGCGCGCCGACGGGTACCAGCACGCCGATGATCCCGATCGGCGAGAACTGCAACTCTTTCAAGTAGAGGACGTCCGGCACGTTGATCTCGAACACCGGGTTGATGTACCAGACCCCGACGCCCGAGAGGCCGTACAGGTTGGCGTAGAGCAGGAGCAGCACGTACACCTGGGCCAGGAACCCGATCCACGGGGCGGCGACGGTCTTCCAGATGTGCACTTCGTCCTCGTGGTGCCGGCGGAAGTAGGCGAAGGCCGACAGCGCCGTCAGCGCCTGCACCAGCACGATCCAGATCACGCCCTGCACCGACAGCCAGTAGTACATGTCGAGCGAGGTGTGGTTGATGAACCAGAACGTCAGGATGATGGCGGCGTTGATGGCCCCGATCGTGATGATCGCAATATGCGGCGTCTTGTGTTTCTTGTGAGTCTTGCCCAGCGCCCGGGGCAGGATCCCCTCGCGGCCCATCGCGTACCAGTAGCGCAGCCCGGCGTTGGAGAGCGCCGAGGCGCATGCCACCGAGCCGGTGACGATCAGCCAGTCCATGGCGGCGGCGAAGAAGTTGCCGACGAACGCCGACATCGCCGGCGTCACGAAGTGGACGCCGTCGATCGGGCTCATGGTCTTGCCGTTGAGCACTGCGGTGCCGCTGTCCATCGCCTTGGCCATGGCGTCGCCGGGTCCGTACGCCGACACGACCGCCCACATCATGAGCGTGTAGAGGACGCCCACGCCGATGCAGGAGAAGTAGACCGCGATCGGGATGGTCTTGACGGGGTCCTTCGACTCCTCGGCGTAGTTCGGGGCGGCCTCGAAGCCGACCCACGACCAGAACGCGAAGAACACGCCGATGCCCGGTGCGACGCCGAGGTGGAAGTTCCACGGCAGCATCTGGGCCGGGTGCAGTCCATCGTTGCCGCCCTGGATCAGCACGCCCACGATGAAGACCAGGATCACGAGCAGCTCGCCCATGAGGGCGACGCCCAGGATCTTGGCTGATATCTGCACGTCGAAGTAACCGAGCAGCATCACGATCACGACCGCGAGCAGGGCGAGCCAGATCCACGGGATGCCGTCGAGGCCGAGATGGGTCGAGAGCGTGTTCTGGGTGAAGGTCGCGAAGCCGCCGATCAGCGCGGCGCCGAAGATCGTGTAGGCGATCATCAGCGAGAAGCCGGACATCATGCCCAGCGGCCTTCCCAGGCCGTACGAGACGAACGTGTACATGCCGCCTGCGGCACGAACCTTCAGGCAGAGCTGGACGTACGCAACCGAGAAGATCGTGAGGACGATGGTGGCGAACGAGAAGGCACCGGGCCCACCCTCGCCCGACCCCCACGGGCCGACGTACGGCGTGTTGAAGAGCGTCACCGCCAGCGGCGCTGACCCGGTGACGCACAGGAAGAGGACCGATGTGAGGCCCACTGCGGAGTGCCGCAGCTTGTCGACGTCCTCGAGCATCGAGACATCGACGTTCGTGACCGCACCCTCATGGTGCATTTCCGTCAAGGCACTTCCTCCCTCCCGAAGAGAACGGGGAGAGTATGGATCGCGCAGCCCCCGGACTGCAAGGGCGGGCCTCTAGGTCGTGAAGATCGCCGCGTCCACCGTCACGCCGCCGCGAATCGTCTGCAGCACCACGCAGTAGCGTTCGGTGAGCTTCAGGAGGGTCGCCAGCTGCTGCTGATCGGCCTCGGAGTCGACCGCGAAGTCGAGCCGGATGGCCCGGAACCCGACCGGCGCCTCGCGGTCGACGCCCAGCGTGCCGCGCACGTCCAGCTCGCCCTCGGCGCTGACCGTCCCGCCCTGTACGTCGATGTCGAGGGCGGTGGCGACCGCCCGCAGCGTGACGCCGGCGCAGGCGACGAGCGCTTCCAGCAGCATGTCGCCGGAGCACGCGAGCTCGCCGGTGCCACCGGTCGACGGGTGGAGGCCGGCCGTCACGATCGCCCGCCCGGTCTCGACCCGGCACGCGATGCCGTCGCCGCCGAGCGTCCCCTCGGCCCTGAGGAGGATCACCGCGGATGCGGCGTCCTCGCGGTAGCGCTCCTTGAACGGGGCCTGGAGCTCCCGCAGCTGTTCTGCGTCCATGGCGCGAGTCTACCGGCGCTGGCGCTCGAGCAGGTCGCGCCGGCGCACGAGCAGTACGGTGCCGCCGATCAGCGACGCGCCGGCCAGCGTCAGGACCGCGGCGGTGGCGAACGCTCCCTGGTCGGCGGTTGCCATCAGCACGCCGATCCAGAAGGTCACCGTCCCCGTCGCGAGCTGTGCGAGGCGGCCCCCGACGAGGCCGCGGGTGATGATCACGATCCCGGCCAGCGCGAAGGCGATGCCGCCTGCCAGCGTTCGGTCGGGCAGCACGTCCGCGACGATCACGGCGACGCCGGCGACCGTGAAGACGTCCGCCGCCAGCGCCGGCCAGAAGGCCCAGTCGCGCAGCCGCCGCCGGTCGGCGACCATCACCGCCGCGGACACGATCGCGGCGATCGCCAGCGCGCACAGGCCGGCGCCGCCGTGCGGGTCGTCGGTGCCGGACGGCGCCAGCATCGCCTCGCCCGCGAGGGCGACCCCGGCGAGCGTCGCGGGGAGCATGGTCAGGATGGGTTCGCGGTAGCGGTAGACCACTGCGAGCGCGGCCGCGAACACGGTCAGCTCGACCCACGCGCGCCCGTCCAGCCAGCCCCCGCCGAGATCGACGCCGGCGAGTTCCAGCGTCGCGCCGATCCCGAGCGGCAGGTAGGCGACCGCGATCGCGCCGAAGGCCGCGGCGATCTGCGCACGGCCCCTCCGTCTGCCCAACTCCGCGACCGCGATGAACGCGGCCGTCCACGCGCACCCGAACACCGCCAGGCCCGAGGCACCTGCGCGGTCGTAGATCAGCCTCGCCCACCAGATGTTCGCGGCGCTGAGCAGGACCATGCCGACCAGGAGCGCAGCCAGCGGGGTCCTCGCGAGATCGCGATGCCGCGGCTCGCGTGCGAGCTCGCGCCAGGCCTCCGCCGATTTCGCGCGGTCGATGCCAGCGTGATCGCAGGCCTCGACGAACTCCCCGCGCTCGATGGCGATGGTCATGCCTCGAACCTACCTCGCCGCACGCGCGTGGCATCCGCGCGCCCGCGAGAGCTGGCTGCGGTCTTCTACGAGGCCTGCGTGGTCGCCGCCGCCGACGTGGCGGCGGCCGAGCCCTGCGAGTTGGTCGCGGTGACGACCACGCGCAGGCGGTAGCCGATGTCGTAGGCCGTCGCGGTGTACTTGTTGGACGTGGCGCCCGGGATGTCCACGCAGTTGGCGCCGTTCACGTCGCACCGGCGCCACAGGAACGCGAAGGCGTAGGGCGAGTTCGTCCAGGAGCCCGCGGCGGCCGTGAGCGTGCCGTGCGTCTTCGGTGTACCGCTGATCGTCGGCAACGCCGTGTTCGCGGGCGGCGCAGAGGCGGTGCCCGGCGCCTGGACGGACCACGTGTAGCTGGCGCTGCTCGACCCACCGCCGGTCGTGATCGCGACCGACAACGTGTGCGACCCGGCGGCGAGGCCGAAGAAGGTCTGCGGGGACGAGCACTCGGCCTGCACGACGCCGTCCAGCGTGCAGGCGAGCGTCGGCACCTGGTTGATGCCGATCGACCACGTGAACGTCGCGTCCACCAACGATGTCGGGTTCGCCGGCTTGGTCTGGAGCGCGATGGTCGGCGGCGTCGGGCTGACGATCGTCCAGTTGGAGGTCTTGGAGTCGGATCCGCTGCCTCCGGACACGGTCACGGTGAACGAGTGGGCACCCACCGCCAGACCCTTGTAGCTCGTCACGCCCGAGCACGGCTGCGGGGCCGCTGCATCGAGGCTGCAGCTGATGTCGGTGACGTCGCCGGTGACCGTCCAGTTGAAGTTCGCCTGGGTGAAGGCCCAGTTGCTGGGGGCGGTCTGGGTGAGCGTGACGGTCGGGGCTCCCGCGCCGCCCGACGTGACCTTCCACGTCACCGAGTCGCTGGCCACCCCGCCCGGGCCGCTCACCTGCACGGTGAACACGTGGGTGCCGACCGAGAAGTTCGGCAGCGTGATGGGTGTGGGGCAGGCCTCGTAGTCGAGGCCGTCGTAGGTGCACTGCTCGCTCGTCACGGTGCCCGTGGTCGACCAGGCGAACGTCGCGGTGGTCGCCGTCGTCACCGCGACGGGGTGGGTCGAGATCGTCACGGTCGGGGTGCCGCCGCCGCCCGTGACCGTCCAGTTGAACGACGCCGAGCCCGAGCCGGCCACGTTCGAGACGTCGATCTGGAACGTGTGGGCGCCGGCTGCCAGGCCGGTGTAGGTCGTGCCGGTCGTGCACGCCTGGGCGGTGCCGCCGTCCAGCGAGCAGAGCTCCTGGGCCGGGTGCTGGGTCGTCGTCCAGTCGAACGTGGCCGATGTCGAGGCCGTCGAGGCGCCGGGGTCGCCGGTGATGGTCACGGTCGGCGTCGTCACGATCGACCAGGCCGCAGTCGCGTAGTTCGAGCCGACGCCGTTGGCGACGGTGACGGTGAAGACGTGATCGGCGGTCGTCAGACCCGACAGCGACACGGGGGAGACGCACGGTGCGTACGCCACGAAGTCGAGCGTGCAGTCGATGCTCGTGACGGTGCCGGCGGTCGTCCAGGCGAGGCTCGCGCCGGTCTGGGTGGTCTGCGCCGCCGGGCCGGTCGTGAAGCTGACGGTGGGCGCCTGGGGTGGCGGTGCGGTCACGTCCCAGGAGGTCGTCTGCTGATCGATCCCGGCGGCGTTCGTGGCGGTGATGACGAGCTGGTGCGAGCCGATCGCGACGTTGTGGAAGGTGACCGGTGAGGCGCAGCCGACAGCCGCGCCGCCGTCCTTGGAGCAGGTGATGGTGGCGCCGGCCGGGGCCGTGTCCCAGGCGATGGTGGCGTCGGTCGAGCTGGTCGACGCCGGAGGGGCGGCGAGCACGCTGATCGTCGGCGCGACCAGCGGCCGGACGAGGAAGAGCAGGTGGTCGACCTCCGGCATCGCCGACGTCTTGCGTCCGTCCGTGAACACCATGTCGCCCGACTGCACATTCCCGACCTGGGCGCCGGCGGGGATGGCGTAGGAGGTCGAGACGCCGCCGTGCTGCACGACCGCGGATTCGGCCGAGAGCGCCAGCAGCGTGCCCCGGACCTCGAACCGCCCGGCGGGAACGCCCTTGCCCGAGCCCTTCAGGACCAGCCTGGCCGTGCGCCAGGCAAAGCCTGCGTGACGGTCGGCGATGGCGCTCAACTGGTAGTTGCGACCGATCGTGGCCGCGCTTGCGGTCGCCACGGCGACGTTGGCGCCCGTTGCCAGGCGCAGCACGACGAGCCCCGGCGCCGTCGCCGTGACGACGCCTGTCACGCCGGCGGAGGCGGCGGGGCGAGTCGCGGCTCCGGTGATCGCGACCAGTGCCCCGTGGGACGCCTTGACCGTCAACTTCACGCCCGACCCGTCTGCGCGCGCCGTGGTGGACGTGACGGCGATCCCGGCTCCGCCGTCGGCGAGATCGAGCCGGTGCCAGGCGTGGGTGACGACGACGCCGAGCACGACGAACTTCGCGGGCCCCCTGGTGGCCTTCACCTTCGCGCCGGCGATGGTCACCTTCTGGCCCAGTGACGCGCGTCCGCGCGTCACGACCCGCACGAGGTGGCCGTTCGACTTCGCCACGACCAGAGCGCCCGGTTCGACCGCTGCGACGACGCCCGTGACCGTCGCTGCGTGTGCCGGTGCGGCCGCGAGCAAAGATGCGGCGAGCATGGCGACGAGGGCACGCGCTGGGGCCATGCTCTTCCGGATCGACGGACGGGCCGGAATGCTGAGGTTTATCCACCTTCCGCGTGACTTCCCCGCGGCCCGGCATGCCGATATCGGGGGAGATGCCCCGCGTCCTGCACCTGGTCGCCGGCGCCGCCATGGCCGCGGTGGTCACCGGCGTCGCGCTTGCCGTCGCACGGAGCCGCCCCGAGACGGTGCTGCTGGCCCACGGCATACCGCGTGACGCCCTGCGGGCGCGCCAGGTGCGGCTCGAACTGCCGGCCTTCCGGGTCGCCCGGGCCGCGCCCCGTCTGCGGCTGCGTCCGATCGTCGTGCACCCCCATCGGGTCATCGTGCGCTCCGTCGTGCCGGCGGCTTCGACGCGGGCCGCGGCACCGCCTGAGGTGCCGGTCGTCGCCCGCGCGCCACGAATCGCCGGCCAGCCCACGGCCGGTCGTTCGCTCCTGGCCACCCCGGGCCGGTTCCGGCATGCGAGCAGCGCTCGCGTCTCGCGGGCGTGGCTCCGGTGCAACGCGGCCGGCGGTGGCTGCAACACGATCCCGGACGCGGACCGCTCCCGCCTCGTACTGGGGCCCGCCGACGTGGGCTACACGATCCGGGTCGCCGTCACCGCCACCGTCGCGGGCCGTTCCGCGACCGGCCTGTCTGCGGCGACCGCCGTCGTGGCGCCGCCCCCCGCCGCGCCGGTGGCGACGACGCAGCCCTCCATCCTGGGCTTCCCGGAGGTCGGCAGCGACCTGGCGGCCGATCCGGGCGTGTGGACGCCGGCGGACGCGATCCTCACCCTGCAGTGGGAGCGCTGCGACGACGACGTCTGCAGCGCCATCCCCGACGCGACTGCGCCGACCTACACGCCGGTGCCCGAGGACGCCGGCCACGCGATCCGCGTGGCCGTACGGGCCACGAACGACCTCGGTGAGACGACCGCGGCCTCGGACGCCGTCGTCATCGCGGCGTGAGCGACCAGTCGTACGCGTCGCCGATGGCGCGGATGCGGGCGCGAGTCGGCTCGTCGCAGAGTGCGCCGGCCACGCCGGCATCGAAGAAGATCGACGGGTTGTGCCCCCACAGGCAGGCGGCGGCGTAGTCGCGGCCGAGGTCGGTGTCGAACATGGCGGGGTCGTCCGTCGAGATCGAGCATCGCACGCCCGCCTGCAGGAGGCCGGGGAGGGGATGATCCGGCAGGGAGGCCACGACGCCCGTCCGCAGGTTCGACAGCGGGCAGACGTCCAGGACGGTGCCGCGCCCGGCCAGTTCCGCTACCAGCCCGGGATCCTCGATGGCGCGGATGCCGTGGCGGATGCGATCGGCGTGGAGGGCCTCCAGCGCGCCTCGCACGCTCGCCGGCCCGGCCGTCTCGCCCGCATGCGGCACCGATCCGAGGCCGAGTTCGCGCGCCAGCTCGAAAGCCGCGCGTGACTCCTCCGGTGGGTGCGCGGCCTCACGGCCGCCGAGGCCGACGGCGACCACGCCGCGGTCGCGGTAACGCGCGGCCGTCCGCACCGTGGCCTCCGCCTCGGCCGGCGTGAAGCCGCGCACGATGTCGGGCGTGAGACGCACCTCGACGCCGTGCCGCTCGCGGGCCTCCGCGATGCCGTCGCACATGCCGGTGAAGATCGCGTCCCAGTCGGCGCCCCGCCGCACCCGCTCGGCCGGCGAGAAGATGGCCTCGAGGTAGACGCAGCCATGGCCGGCGGCCTCCTCCGCGTAATCGACCAGGACCTCGCGGAAGTCGCGCTCGTGCTGGAGCGCGTTGGTCGTCAGCACCCAGACCTGGATGAAGTGGTCGAAGTTGCGGAACCGGTAGAGCTCCGCGAGCTCTTCGACGGTGTCGCACGGCAGCGCGTAGTCGTTGCGGCGCGCGATCTCGAGCAGCCGCGCCGGCCGGACGGTGCCCTCGATGTGCACGTGCAGCTCGATCTTGGGCACCGGCACGACCGGCACGGTAGCTCTCCGTTGGGCTCAGTCGCCCATGACGAGGTCTTCGTTGCCCTCGAGGGGCACGTCAACCATCTTCGACCGGGTTGCCGTGCCGAGCCAGTAGAAGAGGAACCCGACGGCCGTCGTGATGAGGATGGCGACGACCGAGATCGTCTCGTACTTCATCCTGGACACGTTCTCCGGGAGATCTCCGTCGTTGAGCCAGATGCTGCCGAAGCTCTTGGAGCCGCTGTCGAGGAACCCCGGGAAGACCGCGACCAGCGACGCGAACACCGCCCAGAACGTCGTCAGCACGCCGCAGACCCAGACCCCGACCATGCCGCCCGGAATCCTGTAGGGCCGGTGGACGTCCGGGTGCGAGTAGCGGAGCTTGATCAGGCACGGGAAGATCACGATGTAGGACAGCGTGGTGAAGGTGAGCACCACGCCGATCATCACTGCGAAGGTGTCGGCGGCGCTGCCGGTGCCGCGGT
Source organism: uncultured Actinomycetes bacterium (assembly GCA_963779685.1). Lineage (GTDB taxonomy): Bacteria > Actinomycetota > Thermoleophilia > Gaiellales > F1-60-MAGs149 > CAVZZG01. The sequence goes on along the minus strand of CAVZZG010000003.1, from coordinate 1,078,909 downwards.
TGATCTCCGTCGAGGCGATGAAGACGAGCGTCGAGAACACGCCGGACAGGAAGTTCACGTTCACGGGCGTGCCGAGCTTGGCCGAGAAGTTGCCGAGAATGCGCGGGCCTGCACCGTCGTAGCAGGCGACAGCCTGGCTGCGGTCGGAGCCCATCAACCAGGTGCAGGCGCTGGAGACGTAGGCCAGGATCGCACCGACCGCGGCGACCTTGATCATGAAGCTCGTTGCGCCACCGTAGACGGTGAAGACCTGGGCGACGCTGTCCATCAGACCCGAGACGCCGGTGATCTTGTCCTTGGGCAGGACGCAGACGATCGCGAGGATCGGCAGACCGTACATGAGGATCGCGGTCACCATCGCGCGGAGCACCGTGACCGGAACGTCCTTCTGCGCGTCCTTCATCTCGTCGCCGGCGGCGTTCGGAAGCTCGAATCCCACGTAGTTGAAGAACAGCAGCGGCACCAGGCCGATGAAGATCGCGTAGCTCGGGGAGAACTCGTGACCCGTCGGCAGGCTGAGACCGTGTTTGATGGCGTAGATCAGGGCCGTGATCGAGAAGAGGCCGAGGACCAGCATCCGGCACCAGGCGCCGAGCGTGGGGATCCACTTGCCGATGCCGAAGGAGAGGATCGCGGAGTAGACCGAGAACCAGATGTAGATGAGGCCGATGATGTACCAGGCGACGCCGCCGTAGGAGAACGAGACGAGGTAGTCCTGGACGACGGCGATGGTCAGCAGCGCGAGCGACGCGCCGATCCAGATCGGGTTCGAGAACCAGTAGAAGACGGCGTTGACTGCGGCCACCAGGCGTCCGAAGGCGAGTCTCGTCCAGACGTACGCCCCGCCCTCCTCGGTGAATGCCGCCCCGAGCTCGGCGGTCAGCAGCGCGTACGGGATGAAGAAGAAGATCGCCAGGAAGATGAGCCAGGTGAAGCCCTGGGCGCCGTAGGACGCGACCTGACCGAGGGTGTCGAGGCCGACGATGGTGCAGATGAGGAAGAAGTAGATGTCGAAGCGCGTGAAGTGCTTCTGCAGCTTCGCCTTCTCCTCCAAAGCCGCCGATGTGGTGTGATCGATGAATTGATCTTGGACAGCCGACACGTGCGCACCCTCCCCTGAGTGGACCGCGCCATCGTGAACCAAACGCGGGTCCGAGTCAACGCCGTCGGTACTATCCGCCCCGTGGCCGAGTACCAGATCACCTACTGGCGTGAGCTGCCGAGCCTCGTCACGGCCCGCAGCGGCGAGCTGGTGGCGAAGGTCGAGCTCCCGGCCAGGTTCCAGGAGGCGATCGACGAGGCCGCGATGCAGGTTGGCGACATCTCGAGCGACGCCTACCTGGAGGGATGGCGAAGGGGACCGTGGATCGAGGCCGAAGGTGACCCCGCCGGGGTGGCCGCCGCGATCGCGGCCGAGTTGGAGGCAGCGGGATGACGCGCGACCTGTACGAGTTGCTGGCCATGCAGGAGTTCGTTCTCGGCGATGGCGCGATGGGCACGATGCTGCAGGACTCCGGCCTCGAGGCCGGGGCGGCGCCCGAGCTGTGGAACGTCGAGCGCGGGCCGGACGTCGTCGCGATCCTCGAGGGCTACGTCCGTTCGGGGTCGGAGCTCGTCACCACCAACACGTTCGGTGGCACCGCGCCGCGCCTGGAGCTGCATGATCTCGCGGACCAGGTCGAAGAGCTCTCCCGGGCCGGAGCCGAGGTGGCCCGGGCGGCAGCCGGCGACCACGCGCTGGTCGGCGGCGATATCGGCCCGACCGGCGAGCTGCTCTTCCCCCTCGGTCTGCTCGAGGCCGACGATGCCGTGGTGCTGTTCGCCGCCCAGGTGCGCGGGTTGGTGGCGGGCGGTGCGGACTTCCTGCTGATCGAGACGATGAGCGATCTGGCCGAGGTCGAGGCGGCCGTCCGTGGCTGCAAGACCGCTGCGCCGGGCATGCCGATCGCCGCGACCATGAGCTTCGACACGAACCTCCACACCATGATGGGCGTGTCACCTGCGGAGGCCGTGGTGCGGATCGCCGAGATGGGCGTGCGCGCGATCGGCGCCAACTGCGGCCGCGGGCCCGATGAGATGGAGCAGATCATGAGCCAGATGGCGGCTGCGCGCCCGCCCGGGGTGTTCCTGATCGCCCAGTCGAACGCGGGTCTGCCGCGGCCGGTCGGCGACCACTTCGAGTACGACGGCACGCCCGAGGTGATGGCCCGGTACGCCCTGCGGATGCGGGAGCTGGGTGTGAACCTGATCGGCGGGTGCTGCGGCTCGACGCCCGCGCACATCGCGGCCATGCGCGCCGCCCTCGCCGCCTGAGCGATGCGCGTCCACGTCGCCGCCGGCCCGGCCGGGCCCTGGCTCGCGCGCGGCCACGAGCTGGTCGACGATCTCGACCGGGCCGACGCGCTGGTGGTGGACGAGTGGACGGCCGAGACGGCACCCGTCGTGCTCGCCGCCCGTGATCGCGGCATCGCCGTCACGTGTCTCGCGCAGCTGGTGGTGGACGAGGCCCGGGTCCCGGTCGTCGGCATCACCGGCACGGCCGGCAAGACCACGACCGCCTGGACGCTCGCGGGCCTGCTGCCCACGTGCGCCATCGCCGCCGATGGCCGGGCCCGGAACGCGTGGCCGGACGAGAGCCTGTTCGGGGCGCCGGGAACGCCGCTCGTGCTCGAGCTGACGAGCACCCATCTGTGCTACCTGGAGGTGGCTCCGGCGATCGCCGTCGTGACCTGCTTCTGGCCCGACCATGTGGAGCTGCACGGATCGCTGGGCGCGTACGCCGCTGCCAAGGAGCGCCTGCTGGAGCACCAGGCCGGCGACAGCTGGGCCGTGCTGAACGCGGATGATCCGGGTTCGCGGCGGTTCGATCGCGTCGGGGTCGCGCAGCGGGCGTGGTTCAGCGTCGCCGGGCCGGTGGAGGGGGGCGTCGGCGTGCGCGATGGCCGTCTGGTCGCCCGCATCGACGGCGAGCGCGATGTCGGCGCGGCACCCGCCGCCCCGACCTGGCGGGCGGCTGCAGCGGCCGCGGCCTGCGCGGCGATCCTGCTCGGTCAGGAGCCGCACGAGGTCGTCGTGCCGGAACTCGAGCATCGCCAGCGTGTCCTCGGCACCGGCGACGGCGTGACGATCGTGGACGACGGCATGGCGGCGACGCCCGCCAAGGCGCTGGCAGCGCTACGCCGCTACCCCGGCGCCATCCTCCTCGCCGGCGGGGACGATCCCGGCGTGCACGGCTCGCCCGGGGAACGGGACGCCCTGGCCGCCGCCTGCCGAGCCGCCGGCCGCGCCGTCCTCTTCGGCGCCGCCGCCGCGCGCCTCGCCGACCTGCTGCCAGACGCCCCGCAGACTCCCACGCTCGCCGACGCCCTCGCGCTCGCCCGCACCCTCGCCACTCCAGGCGACACCATCCTCCTGGCCCCGATGTTCCCCCTCACCCTCGCCGACCGCACCGACTTCGCCCGCCTGGGCGCCGGGTGAGGATTTCGCGGCACGGCACGCCACTTCGCACCCGTGCATTCGTGCGTCTTCCGTGACAGGCCTGGGGTTGGCGCCGGCATGACCTGCGGCGGTGCCGTCAGGGAAGGCGCGTGAACTGCGCACGGGGCCGCGCGGTCCGCGGAGTGCGGAGTTGCGTGCCGTGCCGCGAACTCCGCACGACCGTGGAGGATCGCCCAGGATCGCGCAGGATCGCGGGGTCGCGCTGGGGCGCTGGCAACAGGATTCGGGCCGTCTCCGACGCATACTGCGAGTGTGGGAACGGGACGACCCTCCGCGGCCGGCCGGCACCGGCGCGACGCAACCGTGACCCGCTGGGGCGTCGTGGCCGCGTTGCTGGCCGTGCTCCTGGCGGTGCCGGCAGTGGCGAGCGCCGCGGCGCCGTGGGGCGGGTTCGGCGCCACCCCGCCCTACGTCCGCACGGTCTCGCTGGCGTGGCACGACGGCGACCTGTCCGCGCCGCGCGATTTCCAGGTCGAGCGATCCGCCTGCGGCGCAGGCGCCTGGAGCGACCTCGGCACGCTCGCGGGCGCGGTGTTCGCAACCGGTGACTTCACCTACGACGATCCCGGGCCGCTCGCCGACGGCTGCTACACGTACCGCGTCACCCCGCTCCCGCCCGGCGACCTGACGCCCGACACCGTCGACGTCACCGTCGACAACACCCCGCCCGTGAGCACGACGACCGCGCCGGCGAGCTCTGTGGCCATCGGGGCAGCCGACGTCCCGGTCCAGCTGACCGCCAACGCGGACGACGGCGCCGGCATCCAGTCGGTCGAGTTCTGGGGCGACGACGGGAGCGGCCCGGTCCTGCTCGGCACGGCGGCCTACGGCGGCACCGGCACCGAGTGGACCTACCTGTGGTCGCCGCCCGCCGCCACCAGGGCGACGTGGACGATCCAGGTGCACGCCACCGACGTGCTGGGGAACGCCGGCGCCGAGTCGCCCGGAGCCACGGCGGTGCTGATCGACACCGACCCGCCGGCCGCCCCCGTCGCCGCGGCGCAGGCGGCCGTCGCCGCCGGCGCTCCGGCACTGACCTGGCCGGCGGCGGCGCTGCCGACCGACATCGCCGGGTACCACGTCTATCGCGGCGGGACCCGCGTCGGCGCCGTCACCGGGACGACCTTTGCCGATTCGCTGCCGCTGGACGGCTCGGCCGATGGTCACTACAGCTACGTCGTACGGGCCTTCGACGGCGTCAACGAGTCGATCGACTCGAACACGGTCGACATCCTCCTCGACACCGTCGCGCCCGGGACGCCGACCGCGTTCACCGCCACCGTCCGCAGCGACGGCACCGGCGTCGACCTCGGCTGGACGGCCCCCACTGACAGCGGCAGCGGCCTCGACACCTACGTCGTCCGCCGCGCGGTCGGCCCGACGGCGCCCGCGTCGCCAACCGCCGGCACCGCCGTCTGCACGCCGGCCTTCGAGGGCTGCACCGACACCTCCGCCGCCCAGAAGACCACCTACACCTACGCCGTCTTCGCCCGCGACCTCGCCGGCAACGTCTCCGCGCTCGCACAGGCCTCGGCCACGACGCCCGACACGATCGCGCCCGGCCACGTGCGCACGCTGAGGATGCGGCGCGCGGGAACGAAGATCATCCTCACCTGGCGCAAGCCGGCCGACATCGACGTCGACCACATCGTGGTCGTGAGCCGCGCCGGCGCGGCCCCGACCCGGGCCAACGACGGCAAGGTGCTGGCCTCGGCCCGCGGCCTCATCACGTACGCCCGCGACCAGGCGCCCGGCACGACGGTCTTCTACGGCGTGGTCGCGGTCGACGGCGCGGGCAACGAGAGCCGGGTGGCGAGCATCAAGGCGACGGTACCCAAGGCCGGGAAGCTTACGCCGATGGACGGATCGGAACTCCGGGGCGTGGCCACCCTGCGCTGGCAGAAGGTGCGCGACGCCACCTACTACAACGTTCAGGTCTACCGGGGCGCGAAGCTCGTCAGCCAGGCCTGGCCGACGGGGTTGACGCTGCGCATCGCGCCCCGCAAGCTGACCGCGGGCAAGCGCTACGTCTGGTACGTCTGGCCGGGCTTCGGACCGCGAAGTGCGGCCGTGTACGGCCGGATCATCGGCCAGGCGTCGTTCGTCTGGCTCGGCCGCTAGCGTCGTCCGCGCCCGTCACCGGCGAATTGGTCTACGCTGGCGGCGATGCCGTACGGTTTCATGCCGGCGGGCGAGCCGCGATTCGGCGAGGTCGCCGAGGCCTACGACGCCTTCCGGGTTGGCTACACGGCGCTCGTCTACGAGCACCTGGCCCGCCGTTGCGGGCTTCAACCAGGTGCCGACGTGCTCGACCTGGGGTGCGGCACCGGCATCTCGACGACGCCGTTGCTCGAGCGCGGGGCCAACGTCATCGCCGTCGACCCGGACGAGACCATGCTGCAGACCGCCGAGCGCCACGTGGGGTCGCGGGCGCAGCTGCTGATGGGGCGTGCCGAGGATCTGCCGCTGGCGGACGCCTCGCTCGATCTCGTCGTCTGCGCGCAGAGCGCCCACTGGTTCCGCGAGCCGGCGGCGAGCCGCGAGATCCACCGCGTCCTGCGTCCCGGTGGCGCCGCCGTCTACCTGTGGAAGTACCCGGCTCCGGAGACGCGCTACACCTACCTCGTCGACGAGCTGCTGGTGAAGCTCACCGGCAAGCCGATCCGCACGTCGTACACCGTCGGCACCGTGCCCGAGCTGCTCATGCCGGGCTGGGAGGGCTACGAGCGGGCCGTCTTCGAGCAGCCCGTCGCGTACACGCGCGAGAGCTACGTGGGATTCGTCTCGTCTCGCGACCGCATCCGCCAGATCGCGGGTGACCGCCGGGACGACCTGCTCGAGCTGCTCGACACGCGGCTGCGCGACATCCAGCCGTCCGGGGCGTTCGTCGAGCGCAACCTCGTGTACGTCGTGTCGGCGCGCGCCGTCAGCGGCTGACGACGACCAGCGTGTCCAGCGTCGGGTCGGCGCAGTAGCTGATGCGCGACCCGTGCGCCGCCTCGCCGCGGAGCGCGTCCACGACCTCGGCGGAGATGACCTCGCCCGGAGCCAGCGCCGGGATGCCCGGCGGGTAGGGCGTCACGGTCTCGGCCGAGACGCGGCCGGCGGCGTGGCGCCACGACACGGTCTCGCGCGGTGCGAAGAACGCCTCGCGCGGCGTCATGGCGGTCTCCGGCTCGGTCAGGAACGCGATCGAGATGCCCGGCGGCCGCGGCGTGCCGCGGTGCCGCTCGATGGCCGCCGGGAGCGTCTCGCAGAGGCGGTCGACCCATTCCGGATGGATCCCCACGTGCAGCAAGGGCACGATGAGGTTGCGGTCGAGCATCTCGAACCGTATGCCGGCCGCCTCGCAGTCGGCCTCGACCGCGAAGCCGTCCGCGCCGGCGCCGGCGAGCAGGACCACGAGCTTGGTGGGGTCGTCACCGACGACGACGCGCACCCCCTCGACGGCCTCCAGCGCGCGCCGGATCCGCTCCGACTGGGCGATCGTCGTCGTCAGCAGCCGCTCCCCGTCGGCGGCCATCAGGTGACGGGCGCGGTCGATCGAGGCGAGGATGGCGCAGCTGGGGCTGGTCGTCTCGAGCAGGCCGAACGAGCGGTCGAGCTGGTCGAGGTCGAGGTACCCCGCCCGTGCCAGCAGCAGCGCGCTCTGCGTGAATGCGGGCAGCGTCTTGTGGGTCGAGACGACGAGCGCATCGGCACCCTGGGCGAGCGCGTGCGATGGCAGACCGGGGTGGAAGCCGAGGTGCGCGCCCCAGGCGCCGTCGACCAGCAGCGCCGCGCCCGCCCCGTGGGCGATGGCGGCGATGGCGGCAACGTCCGAGAACGCCCCGACGTAGGACGGCTCGGTCAGGAACACGGCCCGGGTGTCCGCTGCCTCGACCCCCTCGCGGATCCGGGCCGGGTCCATCCTGCCCGGCAGCCCCGTGACGGCGTCGAGCTGCGGCCGCACGTACACCGGATCGAGGCCGGCCACCACCAGCCCGGCGAACAGCGACTTGTGGACGGTGCGCGACACGAGCACCCGGTCGCCCGGCCGGCCCGCGGCCAGCGCCATCGCCTGGTTCCCCTGCGTCGAGCCGTTCAGCAGGAACCAGCAGCGCTCCGCGCCCCACAGTTCGGCAGCCAGGGACTGGGCCTGGCCGAGGACGTCGGTCGTCATGCGGAGGTCGTCCGCGCCCGTGGACAGCGGCATGTCGAGCGACAGCAGCGCGTCGGCCAGCCCCGGCCGGCGTCCGTGGCCCGGCGTCGTGAACGACGCCACGCCGGCCTTCAGGAAGGCCTGGCTGGCAGCTGCGAGAGGTGCGTCGTCCTGCATCAGGCGGGCAGCGTACGGGCCCGGCGGCACGCCCTGTCGCACCCGTCCGGTACGATGGCGCTGACTGTCCCAACAGTCAGTGGAGGTGCGGTGAGCGATCGGATGGTGGCTCTCCTCGAGGCCGCGTGCCGCGTGATCTCGAGTCAGGGTGCCGAACGACTTCGGATGAGCGACGTCGCGCGCGAGGCAGGCGTCTCGACCGCGCTGGTCCACTACTACTTCGCGACCCGCGCCGACCTGCTCGACCAGACGTTCCGGTACGCCGACGAGCGCGCCGATGAACGCGTCGCGGCGCACATGGCCGCCGCCACCGACGCCGTCGGCCGGCTGACGGCGCTGCTGGCGTTCTACGTGCTCGAGGAGGACGTGGCGGTGGAGAACGCCATCCTCTGGCACCAGATGTGGAATCAGGCGGTCTTCGACGAGCGGCTCCGCGAGACCCTGAAGGCCTCCTACGCCGACTGGATCGTCCAGATCGGCGACGCCCTGCAGGAGGTCGCGGCCGAGCGCGGCATCGCCGTCGCCGCCCCCGACGTCGTCGCGCGGCGCCTCGCCGCGATCGTCGACGGACTGGGGATGCAGATCCTCGTGCAGATGATCGACAACGCCGCGGCCGCCGTCATGATCCGCGAGTCCGTGGCGAACGAACTGGGGCTCGAGGTCACGCGCTGATGCTGCGGACGGATCTGCGGGCGTTCCTCGAGCCGCGGTCCGCCGTCGTGCTCGGCGCATCCGAGCGAAGCGGGGTCGCGCGGGCGTTCGTGCGCGGCATGCGAGACACGTGCCCGGTCGCCGGCACGCATCCCGTGCACCGGGAGTTCGCCGGCGTCCCGGTGGCCGCGACCGTCGCGGAGCTGCCGTTCGCGCCGCACCTCGCCTGCGTGGCGCTCGGGGCGGCCAACGCCGTGGCCGGCGTGGAGGACGCACTCGCGGCCGGCGTGCGGCATTTCGTCGTTCCCGGCCTCGGGCCGGAGACGGGGCCTGCCGGGGCTGCCGCCCGCGACCGGCTGGCCGAGCTCTGCCGCGAGCACGACGCGGCGATGGTCGGCCCCAACTGCATGGGCGTCGTCGTGCCGGGCGGTGCCTCATCGTGGATCGGTACCGTCCTCCCGACCGTCCGGGCGGGCAGGGTGGCGACGGTCGTCGAGTCGGGGTCGTTCGGCGAGGCGCTGGTCGGCGTCGGGCCGCGGTTCGGGCTGCGGGCCATCGTCTCGAGCGGGAACGAGATCGCGACCGACGCCGCCGACTGGCTCGCCTACTTCGCGGCCGAGCCGGAGACCGGCGTGATCGGGATGATGCTCGAGACGGTCCGCCGGCCCGCGGAGTTCGAGGAGGCCCTCCGCCTGGCCGCGGAAGCCGGCAAGCCGGTGCTGGTCGTCAAGACCGGCACGAGCGCTGTCGGCGCCGAGCGGGCGATGGCCCACTCCGGCGCCATCGCCGGCTCGGACGCCGCCTTCACCGCTCTGTGCCGTGCCTACGGCGTCGTGCGCAGCGACGATGTGGGCGACTGGTTCGAGGCCCTCGAGGTGTTCGGGGCCGGGCGGCGACCGCGCGGACCGCGGCTGGTCGTGATCACGAACTCGGGCGGCGAGGGCGAGCACGCCGCCGACCTCGCGGAGCGCGCCGGGATCCCGCTGGCGCCGCTGCCGGACGACCTGCGCACGCGGCTGGACGCAGACTGGCCGTTCCACGGCGCCGCCAACCCGCTCGACTACTACGCCGTCGCCGACCAGTCCGAGATCCTGCCGGCGGTGACGCGCGCCTGCGCCGCCCATCCCGACATCGATGGCGTGCTGCTCAACATCGACCAGTCGCTGCGGTTCGTGGACAACGAGGAGGAGACCGGCCGGCTCTCGGCCGAGCTCGCTCGCGATGTCTCACGCGAGACCGGCGCCTTCGTCGCGATCCTCTCGACCTCGACCGCGGATCCGCCCGACCACGTGCTCGAGACCTGCGCCGAGGCCGGCGTGCCGGTGTTGAAGGGCCACGGCCCCGGGCTGCGGGCGGTGGCTGCCGCCGTGCGCTGGGCGCCGCGGCTGCGGGAGCGCCCCGAGACGTCGCGCGTGGCGCGGCTTCCGCACCGCGGCGGCGCGCTGTCGGAGGCCGACTCCAAGGCGTTCCTGGCCGCCTACGGGATCGCGTCGCCCGAGGAGCGGCGGGTGGTGACGGTCGAGGCCGCCGTCTCCGCCTCGGCTGCGATCGGCCTGCCGGTGGTGGTCAAGGTCGACGGCCCGGCGCACAAGGAGCGCGAAGGTGGCGTGCACCTCGGTTGCGCCACGCCCGAGGCGGTGCGGCGGGCGGCGGCGGCATGCGGCGGCCGCGTGCTGGTCGCCGCCGAGCTGCGCGGCGGCGTGGAGGTGCTGGCCGGCATGGTGCGCGACCCCCAGTACGGCCCGACCGTGCTGGTGGGGGTGGGCGGATCGTGGGCCGAAGCCGTGCGAGAGTCCGCGCGCACGGCGCTCGCGCCGCTCACCCAGGCCGACGCCGAAGCGCTGGTGCGGAGCGTGGCGCCCGTGGCGCGCCGGCTCGACGACGCCGGTGTGGCCGCCGTCGCGCGCGTCGTGGTTGCGCTCGGCGACGCCGCCGACGGCCATCCCCGGATCCGTGAGATCGATGTCAACCCGCTCCGCGTCCACGACGGCGAGGCCGTCGCGCTCGACGCCCTGCTCGTCCTGGAGGACCCGTGACCGACTCCGTGCTCTACGAGATCCGCGGCCCCTCGGCGTGGATCACGCTGAACCGGCCCGACAAGCTGAATGCCATCAGCCACGAACTGCGCGATGCCCTGTCGGCGTGCTTCGACCGCGCGGCCGCCGACGACGAGGTCCGGGTGGTCGTGCTGCGGGCGAACGGGCGGGCGTTCTCGGCGGGCTACGACCTCTCCGAGGAGGCCTCGGCGGCGATCTCGAGCGTTCCCGCATGGCGCGACGAGCTGGCGGCCGACGTGGACATGACCATGAAGCTGTGGCGGCTGGAGAAGCCGACGATCTGCATCGCCCAGGGCTGGTGCATCGCCGGAGGGCTGGAGGTGGCGATGGCCGCCGACCTACTCGTCTGCACGCCCGACGCGCGCTTCGGCGAGCCGGAGATCAGGTACGGCTCGGGGCCCGTGGCGCTGCTGATGCCGTTCGTGCTCGGCCAGCGCAAGACCCGCGAGCTGCTCTTCACGGGCGACACCGTCGATGCCGACGAGGCGCTCCGGATCGGCCTCGTCAACCGCGTGATCCCCGCCGACGAGATCGATGCCGAGGTCTCGAAGCTCGTGGCGCGGATCGCGCCGACGCCGCTGGCGGTGCTGAAGCTGACCAAGATCGCCCTCAACCGCGCGTACCTGTGCATGGGACTCGCCGAGGCGGTCGAGGCCAACCTCGACCTGTCGGCGATCCTCAACGGCGCCGGCACGCCCGAGCAGAACGCCTTCGACGACCTCGTGCGCACCGCCGGCCTGAAGGCCGCGCTGGCCTGGCGCGACGAGCGCTACGGCGAGGTGCTCGGCACCCTCGGGCACGGGGCGGCCTGATGGACTTCGCGCTCACACCCGCCCAGTCAGAGCTGCGAACCCGTGCCGCCCGCTGGGTGGACGAGGTGCTGATACCGCTCGAGGAGAAGGCCGAGCGCGCCCTCGGCCGGCTGCCGGAAGCCGACCGCCGCCACGTCATGCAGACCGCCGTGGAGCTCGGGATGGTCGGTGGCAACCACGCCGTCGACGTCGGCGGCCAGGGCTGGACGATGCTCGAGCAGTGCATCGTCCACGAGGAGCTCGGGCGCCACACCAACGCCATCTCGTGGAACTCCGCCGGGGCCTACAACGTGCTCGCACTCGGCACGCCCGAGCAGGTCGAGACCTACCTCAAGCCCGCGCTGCGGGGTGAGCGGGCCGACGCGTACGCCGTCACGGAACGCGACGCCGGATCCGACGCCTCGGGCATCGCCGGCACTGCGGTGCGGACCGGCGGCGGCTTCCGCATCCAGACCGAGAAGTGGTTCGTCACCACCGGTGACGCCGCCGACTTCTACATCGTGATGGTGAACGTCCTCGACGGGGACGACCGCCTGCCCACGCTCTTCCTGGTCGACCGCTCGACCCCGGGCATCACGTTCCTCGATGACCCGCCGTTCACCCACAACTACCCGCACGGCCATCCCACGATCCTGTTCGACTGCGAGGTGCCCGAATCGCAGGTGCTCGGCGGGCCCGGCATGATCGGTCGTGGCAACGAGCTGCAGAACATGTGGTTCGTCGAGGAGCGCATCCACATCGCCGCCCGTTGCGTCGGTGCCATGCGCCGCCTGCTGGTCGATACGGTCGGCTGGTCGATCGACCGCGTCCAGGGCGGTCAGCGGATCTACGACCACCAGGGCATCAGCTTCCCGCTGGCCGACTCCGCCGCCGACTGCCTGGCCGGGCGGCTGCTCACCTACAACGTCGCCCAGCTGATCGACGAGGGCACCGACCCGAAGCTCGCCCATGGCAAGGCGGCGATGGCCAAGTTGTTCTGCTCGGAGGCCGCCAACCGCCTCGCCGACCGCTGCGTCCAGGCCTACGGCGGTCGCGGTTACATGCGCACCACCGCCGCCGAGCGGCTCTGGCGCGAGCTCCGCGTCGACCGGATCTGGGAGGGGACGAGCGAGATCCAGCGCCTGATCGTGGCCCGGGGGCTCGAGCGGCGCGGCGTCGAGCGGATGGTCGGCCCGTGACGGAGCGCGATCTCCAGCCCCTCTTCGCACCGCGGACCGTGGCCCTCGTGGGCGCCTCCGAGGACCGGGCGAAGTGGGGGGGTTGGATGGCCATCGGGCTGCTCGCCGAGGAGCGCCGGCCCGACATCTTCCTGATCAACCGGCGCGGCGGCGAGCTCCACGGGCAGACCGCCTACACCTCGCTCGAGGAGCTGCCGGTCGCGCCCGAGCTGGTACTGGTGGCGGTGCCCGCCGCCGCCGCCGCGCAGTCCGTCTCCGACGCCCTCGCGGTCGGGGCGCGGGCGATCGTCGTGATAGCGGCGGGATTCGGCGAGGGCGGCGAGGAGGGGCTCGAGATCGAGCGGCGGATGGCGGCGCAGGTACGGGAGGCGGGCGCGGTCCTGCTCGGCCCCAACTGCCTCGGCCTGATCGACACCGGCAGCGGGCTGAACGCCTCCGGCGGCGCCCGTGCGCCCCGCGGGCCCTTCTCGCTGGCCAGCCAGAGCGGCAACCTGGCGCTCGAGATCGGGATGCAGCTCGAGCACGTCGGCCTCGGCTTCGCGCGCCTGGTGTCGGTGGGGAACCAGGCCGACATCGGCGTCGCCGACGTGCTCGCGAGCTTCGCCGACCACGAGGCCACCATGGTCGCCGCTGCCTACGTGGAGGACCCGGGCGACGGCGACGCGTTCGTCGCCGCGCTGCGGCGCCTCAGCGATGCCGGCAAGCCCGCGCTCGTCCTCAAGGCGGGCCGGTCGGAGATCGGCGCCCGCGCGGCGCTGTCGCACACGGGGTCGCTCGCAGGCTCCTCGCGGGTGTTCGCGGCGGCGGTGCGGGACGGCGGCGGCATCCTCGTGCGATCGCCCGGCGAGATCGTCGATCGCGCGTGCGCCCTGCTGGGCGGGGGCCGCATCGCGCGGCGCTCGGTGGCGGTGGTCGCCGACGGCGGCGGGCACGGGGTCGTGGCGGCCGATCTGCTCGTAGACGCGGGGTTCGAGGTGGTGCCGCTGGCGGCGGAGACGGCGGAGCGGATCCGCCCCGAGCTGCGCAACTCCCAGCCGGTCAACCCGATCGACCTGGCGGGCATGGCCGAGGAGGACGTCGAGGTGTTCGAGCGCATCGGCGCCGCCCTGATCGACGATCCGGGTATCGACGCCGTGCTGTACACCGGCTACTTCGGCGGCTACGCGGGCTACACAGAGGAGATGGGGCGGATCGAGCTCGACGTCGCCGGCCGCATCGCAGCGCTCCGCGACGCATCGGCGAAGCCGGTGATCGTGCAGTCGATGCAGGTGATCGCCGGGATGCCCGCCATCGCCGAGCTCCGGCGCCTGCGCGTGCCGGCGTTCGAGCATGTCGAGCGTGCCGTCGATGCCATGCTGGCGCTCGTGCCGCATCCGCCGGCGCCCGCTCGCGCGGCCGGGACCGCACCCGCGACCCCGCTCGAGCGGGCCACGTACCCGGAGGCGCGCGCCCTGCTGCAGGAGATGGGCGTCGAGTTCCCGGAGGGCGGGCTGGCCGCCGACGAGGACGACGTGGCCGCGATCGCCTCCCGGATCGGCGGGCCGGTGGCGCTGAAGGCGGTGTCGCCGGAGCTCATCCACAAGACCGAGGCCGGGGGCGTCGTGCTCGGGCTGGCGACGCCGCTGCAAGCCGTGGCCGCGGCCGAGGAGATGCGAGAACGACTGGCACGATCGCTGGACGGCATCTGGGTGGAGGCCATGAGCGGGCCCGGAGTCGATCTCGTGGTCGGCGCGCGCCGCGACCCGTGCTTCGGGCCCGTGGTGCTGGTGGGAGCCGGCGGCATCTTCGTCGAGGTGCTCGACGATGTCGCCGTCGCCCTGGCCCCCGTGCACCCGTCCCACGTCGCCGGACTCCTGCGCGAGCTGCGCTGCTGGCCGCTGCTGGCCGGCGTGCGGGGGGCGGCGGCGGTGGACGTCGACGGCATCGCCCGGGTCGCCGTCGCCGTCGGCGATCTGCTGTGCGGCCGGCCCGACATCGCGGAGGTGGAGGTCAACCCGCTCCGTGCCACCGCCGAGGGCGTCACGGCACTTGATGCGCGCGTTATTCGTGCGACCATGCAGGTATGAATTACCTCTACTACTTCGTCATTCCGCTCCTGATCGGGCTGGCGGCGCAGTCGTGGGTGAAGCGCTCGTTCTCCCGCTGGAGCCAGGTCGACTCGGGCTTCGACACCGGTGCCCACGTCGCCCGCCAGATCCTCGACGCCAACGGCCTCTCGAGCGTCCCGATCGAGGTCGTCCCCGGCCAGCTGTCCGACCACTACGACCCGCGCGATCGCGTGATCCGGCTGTCGGCCGACGTCGCGAACTCACGCTCAGTGGCCGCCGTCTCCGTTTCCGCCCACGAGGTCGGCCACGCCATCCAGCACGCGAAGGGCATGGCGCTCTTCAGGGCGCGCACCGCGCTCGCGCGCCCGGTGGGCCTGGTCTCGAACCTGTTCATGCCGCTCGTGTTCGGCGGGTTCATCCTGCACGCGACGGGGCTGGTCGCGGTCGGCGTGGCGCTGTATTCGGTGGCGGTGCTGTTCCAGATCGTCACCCTGCCGATCGAGCTCAACGCGTCGGCCCGCGCCCGGAAGCAGCTCCAGGCGCTCGGCTTCTTCGCCAACCCGCAGGTCGCCGAGGGCTCGCGCAACGTGCTGACGGCCGCGGCCATGACGTACGTCGCCGGTGCACTCGCAGCCATCGCCCAGCTCGCCTACTTCATGGCCCTGCTCGGCAACCGCTAGAGGCCCGAGACGTCGACGACCGGCAGCTGGTCGACGGGGATGTCGGTGTCCGATAGGACGATCGTCTGGGCGTTGACGAGCGGTATCGTCGCCGGATCGCCGGTGAAGGGCGTGCCTGCGACCCAGGCGTGCACGGTCGCGGAGACGCCGGCGATGTCCGTCGAGGAGAGCGAGTAGCCCCACACGGCGAAGAAGTCGCCGAGGGTGAAGACGCGCGTCTTCGAGGGCGACTCGATGTGCATGGCGCCGGAGTCGTCGTGGGTGTGCAGCCAGTAGAGGCAGCTGTCATCGAAGATCCCGATGTAGGCGGGCACGACGACCTGCTGGCCGTGGAGGAAGATCACCAGGCCCGTGTGGATGTGGATCTTGGCGAACTCCTGGTTCTCGCACGTGATCCCGCGCACGGGTTTGCCGCCTGGCGCAGCCGGGCCGGCGGCCTGCAGCACCACCGGGCCCGCTCCGGTGCTCGCCGACGACGCCGCGGGCTGGGTGGGCGGCGCGGACGAGGTCGCCGACGTCGAGGTGCCGCCTCCTCCGCAGGCCGTCGCGGCGGCGGCTAGAAGCAGAACTGCTGCACGAGACGTCCTGATGGCCGGCCCTTTCCGTAGTGGATGCGGCCCTGGGACGGGTTCATGACGCACCAGAAGACCGTCCGGGTGCCGCCGTCGCCGGGCTCGCTTCGGCTGATGCCCGGGTCGCAGAGCATGTCGAGGAGCGCGTCCTCGCCGATCGGGCGGTCGGCCGCGGCCAGCCTCGCCCGGCCGCACTCGAGGCGGGCCCGCGAGTCGGCGATGCCCTCCGGGTCGAGCTCGTAGCGCTCCATCTCGGGTGCCGTGTAGTGGTTGGAGTGCGCCGTCGTGCCATCCTCGGCTTCCAGCAGCCGCACCGCCGTCGCCGAGGCCTCCACGTTCACCAGCGTGCCGTCGCGGTGCGCGATGAGGTTGTTGTACGACGACGCCCGCTGCGGGTGCAGTGCGACGGCCAGCGCGCCGGCGCTCGTCTCCTCGGCCAGCAGCGCCCGGACGAGGAGCAGGCGGGGGATGCCGGGGCGCTCGTCGTTCGCGTCCAGCTGATTGCCGCCGAGCGCGAGCCCAGCCCCGTTCATCCCGGCCGACAGGAACGGCCCGACGCCGATGGTGAACAGCTCGGGTTCGCCCTCGACCCGCCGGTGGATCGCCACCAGCCGGTCCTCGACCGACCAGTGGAGATCGTTGGTGTGGGCGACGATCACGTCGCCGGCCGTCGCCGGGGGGCGGGCGGCGACGTCCGTGCAGCCGCCGTACAGCTCCTCGGTGGCGTAGACCACAAGGTCGACGGGGTCCACGCCGGCACCCCTCGCGCACCCGTCCACCTCGTCGGCGACCCGGGGAAGGTACGTCCGCATGGCGGCGTCGAACGGCCTGACGCGCTCGCGCAACCGGGCCAGGTCGGCGGTGGCCGCGATCTCGTCGATCAGCTGGCCGCGGCAGGCCTCGCCGATCTGCTCGCCGACTGCGGCGGGCGTCCCGGCCACCTCGAGCAGGGGGATCACTCCGCGTCGCCGCCGATCTGCTCGCGAAGGGCCGCGAGTTCGGCGCGCATCGCCGCCACCTCGGCCTCCAGGCGGTCGATCCGATCGGCCCCATCGGCCGGCGGTCCGGACAGCGGCGGGGGCGGCAACTCGTGGCCCAGCTCACCCGGCGCACGGCCGGACAGGAGGTGTCCCCAGCGGGCCGCCTTCTCGCCCGGCCGGCGATCGTGGAGGACGACGTAGCCGCTGCCGGCCAGCGTCTCGAGCGTCCCGTCGACCGCGCCCTGGCTCGGGAACGGGTACATGCGCTCCGTCCGCGCCCGCAGCTCGGCGGCGGTCTGCGGCCCCCGCAGCGCCAGTGCCGCGATCAGCGCCTGTTCGCCGTCGTTCAGCCCCAGCGTCTCCGCCAGCAGGTGGCGGTACTTGGGCGAGCGGCTGCCGGCACCGCTCGCGAGCCGCGTGTAGTTCCTGGCGTGGAGACGGTCGAGCGCCTCGCGGATGGTCGCGTCGTCGTAGTGCGTCAGGGGCTCCCGGCTCGTCACCTGGTTGCAGGCGTGGCGCAGGGCGTTGAGGGTCAGCGGATAGACGTCCGGCGTCAGGCGCTGCTTCTCGAGCAGGGCGCCGAGCACCCGTACCTCGACTGCAGTGAGATCGTTCATGGTCTTCGGGCCTCCACTTCGAGCCGGAACGATGGCACGTGCAGGGTGCCGTCGGCGTCCGGTGGCACATCTGCGGCGTAGCGGGCGACGACCGCGGCGATCCACTGCTCGCGGCGCTCGGCCGGCAGCCGGTGGGTGTACGGCATCCACGTGGTGCGGATCCAGCCCTCGAGTGCGGTCGCGCCGGCGTGGGTGACGTCGCGGGCCACGAGTTCGACCCGGATCGGGACGAGCCCCGCCGCCTCGACCAGCGCCCGGTAGTGATCGGCGTCCGGGAACAGCCACGGGAACGTGAACCCGGTGAAGTGCGGTAGCCAGTCGGGCTCGGCCATGACGGATTCGGCGGCGGCCACCAGCGCCGCGGCATTGCCGGCCCCGGGCAGCTGGGCGTGGAACCGCCCGCCCGGGCGCAGCGCCGCGCGGATCGCCCGCAGCGCGTCGTCGTGGCGCTCGATCACCCAGTGCAGCGCGGTGAACGAGACCACCGCGTCGAACGCGCTGTCGAAGGTCAGGTCGCGGACGTCGCCGACCACGAACTCGATACCGGGATGGTGCGTGCGCGCCAGTTCGATCATGACCGGCGAAGGGTCGAGCCCGACGACGCGGCCGCGCGGGATGCGATCGGCGACCAACTGGGTGATCTTGCCGTCGCCGCAGCCGACGTCGAGCACGGCGGCGTCCGCCGCCAGCGGCAGCCGGGACAGGAACTCGCTCCCCAGCACGAGCTGCATGGAAGAGTTGGCGCGGTAGTCGGCTGCGTCCCACGGAACGGTCACGGCGCGTACGATAGCCCGATGGAAAACGTCGTCGGCCGTCCGCCCTTCGCCTGGGCCGAAGGTCTCCAGTACAGCCAGTCGGTCGCCGCGGGCGACCTGGTGTTCACGTCCGGCCAGGGCGGTTTCGACGCCGACGGCAACATCGTCGACGGCGGTTTCGAGGCGCAGTGCCGGCAGGCCTTCGCGAACCTGGAGGCCGCGCTGGCCGTGCACGGGGCGTCGCTGGCCACCATCGTCAAGCTCACCACGTACGTCGTCGACGTCGCGGACTACGCCGTGTTCAAGCGCGTCCGCGCCGACCTCTTCCGGGCGCCGTTTCCCGCCAGCACGGCAGTTGCGAGCACGCTCCTGATCGAGGGCATGCTGGTGGAGATCGACGCCGTCGCCGTCAAGGGATCGCCGCGCACGCCCGCGCAATGACCTACCCGAACCTCCTGACGCCCTTCCGGCTGGGCCCGGTCGAGCTGCGCAACCGGATCGTGTCGACCTCGCACCAGACGAACCTGGTGCACGACCACGTGCCGACGGACGACTTCGTCGCCTACCAGGAGGCGCGGGCGCGGGGCGGGGCGGCGGCGATCTTCATCGAGGCCACGGCCGTGCACCCGTCCGGCCGGCTGACCGCCCACACCATCTGCGGCTACGTGCCCGAGGTGGTGCCGGCGTACCGGCGCCTCGGCGAGGTGCTGCGCGGGCACGGCTCGCGGCTGTTCCTGCAGCTGTTCCACGGTGGGCGGGAGGTGATCACCTCGCCGCCTCGCATGGCCGCCGTCGCCCCGAGCGCCGTCCCGACCCCCCGGTTCCACATGGAGCCGCGGTCGCTGACGGTTGCCGAGATCCGCGAGCTCGTGACGGCCTTCGGCGAATCGGCCGGGCGGGCCCGTGAGGGCGGGGTGGATGGCCTCGAGGTGTCGATGTCGCACGGCTACCTGGCGGCCCAGTTCTTCTCGCGTCTCACCAACCGTCGCGACGACGACTACGGGCCGGCCAGCCGCCTGCGATTCGCCCGCGAGGTGCTGGAGGAGGTGCGCCGCCAGGCCGGCCCCGAGATGGCGGTCGGCGTGCGGCTGGCGGCCGACGAGGGCACGCCGGGCGGGCTCGGCCCGGCCGAGTGCGCCCGCATCGCCCGGGACCTCTGCGGGGACGGGCTGGTCGACTTCGTCGATCTCGCGCTCGGCAACTCGGCGACGTACGCCGGCTCGGTCGGGATCGTGCCGCCGGCCCCGGTCGAGCGGGTCGCGATCGCCGAGCCCGCCGGCGCCGTGCGGGCGCTCCTGCGGTCGTTGCCCATGATCGCGACCACGCGGGTGCTCGACCTCGCCGACGCCGAGCGGCTGGTGGCCGACGGCGTGGCGGACGTCGTCGGCATGACCCGCGCGCAGATCGCCGACCCGGACCTCGTGCGCAAGGCCGTCGAGGGTCGCGAGGCGGAGACGATCCACTGCGTCGCCTGCAACCAGGGCTGCATCGGCCACTACCACGCCGGCACGCCGATCGCGTGCATCGTCAACCCGCGCACGGGCCGCGAGCGCACCCTCCCGCGTCCGGCGCACCGCGCCACGGGCAGGCGCACCGCCGTCGTGGGCGCGGGACCGGCCGGCATCGCCGCCGCCGTCGAGGCGGCGCGCCGCGGGGATGCCGTCACGCTCTTCGAGCGGCGGCCCGCGATCGGCGGTCAGCTGCGATTGGCGGGCCGGGCGCCGGCGCACGTGGAGCTCTGGGAGCGATACGTGGCCGACGCCGAGCGCGACCTCGCGGCGTGCGGCGCCCTTATTCGGCTGGGCGTCGAGGCCGGGCCGGCGGATCTGGAGGACTGCGACCTCGTCGTCGTCGCCACCGGCGCCCGGCCCTACGTGCCGCCGCTCCTACCTGGTCTGCCCTACGGCGTCGTTCAGGCCTGGGACGCGATCGCCGACCCCGGGGCGGTCATGGGGCCCGTGCTGATCGCCGACTGGGGCGGCGAGTATGCCGGCCTCGACGCCGCCGAGGTGCTCGCGGCCGCCGGCGTCGACGTCGCCCTGGCCTGCGCCGCGACCGTGCCCGGCGAGCAGCTGCACCAGTACCAGCGCAACCTCTACCTGGCGCGGCTCGACGCCGCCGGTGTGCGCATCCGCCACCACCTCGAGCTCGTGCCGGACGGGTCGCGGCTGCGGCACGTGTTCTCCGGCCGGCAGGAGGCGATCGGCCCGGTCGCGACGGTCGTGCTGGCTCAGGGCCGGGTGCCGGAGGATGCCCTCTGGCAGGCGCTGGAAGGCCGGCCCGAAGTGGTGCGCGTGGGCGACGTCCTGAGCCCGCGATCGGCCGAGGAGGCGATCCTGGAAGGTGTGCTCGCCGTCCTTGATGACACGGTCGGGCTCGCGGTGCGGCGATGATCCAGGGATGCCCGTCGAGCTGACGTTCCTCTCCCAGGACGACGTCGTCGCGGCCGGTGGCACCGACATGGCCGCAGTCATCGACGTCATCGAGGGGGCGTTCCGGCTCAAGGCCGGGGGCCAGGTCATCAACCCCAACAAGGTGATGCTCACCTGGTCGGACGAGCCCGGGACCCAGGAGCTGCACGGGCGGATCATGGCGATGCCCGCCTGGGTCGGCGGGGAGTGGGACATCGCCGGCCTGAAGTGGATCCCGAGCGTGCCGGCCAACCTCGCCCGCGGCCTGCCGCGGGCCAATGCGCTCGTTGTGCTGTCCGACCGCGAGACCGGGCTTCCCGTCGCCGTCATGGACGGTACCGTCATCTCGGCCATGCGCACCGGTGCCGTGACCGGGGTGGCGATCCGCCACCTGGCGGCTCCGCACGCCCGTACGGCCGGGCTGCTCGGCGCCGGCGTGCTGACCCGCACGCAGCTGATGGCGCTGGCCGTCACCCGGCCCGGTCTGGAGTGCGCCCGCGTCTACGACCCCGACCGGGCCAGGGCGGACGCACTGGTCGCGTCGTTGCGCGGCGAGCTGCCGTTCCCGATCGAGGTCGTCGGCTCCGAGCGCGAAGCCTGCGAGGGCGCCGACATCATGGTGCCGTCGACGCTCGCCACGACGCCGACGATCCGCAAGGAGTGGGTGCCGGAGGGCGGTCTCGTGGTGCTCGTCTCGAGTCTCGACGGCCCCGAGGACCTGAGCGAGGTCAGCGACCTGCTGGTCGTCGACGACCGGCACCACGAAGGCACGGCCGACACCCGCTACCTCCGGCGGTTGCGCGACGCGGGCCTGGCAAGCTTCGAGGACGCCGTCGAGCTCGGCGAGGTGGTCGCCGGCACGCATCCTGGCCGCACCTCCGCCGGGCAGCGCATCATCTGCTCGCCGGTCGGCCTCGGCATGGACGACGTCGTGACCGGCGCCTACGTACTCCGCAACGCCCGCACCCGCGGCCTCGGTACGCAGCTCCGGTTGCGCGACGAGCCGCTCTGGACATGACACACCACTAGAGGAGACCCCGAATGCCCGTCTATCTCGACGATCTCGAGCCCGGCATGGAGTTCACGAGCGTCGGCCGCACCGTCACCGAGGCCGACATCATGACCTTCGCCGGCGTGTCCGGCGACTACAACCTCCTGCACGTGAACGAGCCGTGGGTGCTCGAGAACACCCCGTTCCGGGGCCGGATCGCCCACGGGCTCCTGATCCTCGCCATGCAGAGCGGCATGCGCACGGAGGGCCTGTTCGGCCTCGAGGTGATCGCCTACCTCGAGGAGACGCGCAAGTTCACGGCGCCGACCTACCCTGGCGACACGATCCGGGTCGTCACCCGCGTCGAGGAAGCGCGCAAGAGCGCCTCGCGGCCGGGCATGGGCGTGCTCCGCACGACGGTCGAGGTGCGCAATCAGGACGACGTCGTCGTCCAGTCGGGCACCGATGCGATGCTGATCGCGTGCCGCCCGTGACGCACCGGTCGTTCTGGCTCCAGGAAGTGCTCGGCGACGCGCCGGACGCCCCGGCTCTGGCGGGCGCGCAGCGCGCGGACGTGGCCATCATCGGCGGTGGGTTCGTCGGTCTCTGGACGGCGATCCGCATCAAGCAGGCAGACCCGGCCTGCGACGTCGTGGTGCTCGAGCGCGACATCTGCGGTGGCGGCGCCAGCGGCCGCAACGGCGGCGAGGTGCTGTCGTGGTGGGCCAAGGCCGGCACGCTCGTCGAGCTCTGCGGGCGCGAGGAGGGGATCCGGCTGGCGAGGGCCTCGCAGGAGGCGATCTCGGAGATCGAGGCGTTCTGCACCGACCACGCGATCGACGCCGAGTTCAGCCGCGGCGGCTATCTCTGGACCGCGACCAGCGCGGCGCAGCTGGGAGCATGGGACTCGACCGTCGCCATGCTCGCCGAGCTCGGTGCGCCCGCCTTCGAGCTGCTTGAGCCGGACGAGGTGGCCCGCCGGGCAGCCTCCCCGGTGCACCTCGCCGGAGTCTTCGACCCCAGCGCGGCAACCGTGCAGCCGGCGAAGCTCGTGCGCGGCCTTCGCCGGGTGGCGCTCGAGCTCGGCGTGCGGGTGCACGAGCACTCCCGTGTGACCGGTCTCGACCGCGGCAGCCCGGCGCTGCTCCGCACCGAGGGCGGGGCCCTGACGGCCGAGAAGGTCGTGATCGCGACCAACGCCTGGGCGGCGAGCCTGCGCGAGCTGCACACGCGGCTCGTGGCCATCTCGAGCGACATCATCCTCACCGAGGCCGCCCCGGAGCGGCTCGCGGAGATCGGCTGGACGAGTGCCGCGGCCATCTCCGACTCCCAGATGATGATCCACTACTACCGGCGCACCCAGGCGGGCCGGGTCATGTTCGGCAAGGGCGGCTGGGGCATCGCCATGGCGGGCCGCATCCCGGACAGCTTCGACCGGCATGCCGGCCGGGCGGCCGAGGTCGAGGACAACTTCCGGCGCATCTACCCGAACCTGGCCGACGTGGCCGTCGAGTACGACTGGTCGGGCCCGATCGACCGCTCGTACCACGGCCTGCCGATCTTCGGGCATCTCGGCGGGCGCGATCACCTGCTGTACGGGGTGGGGTGGAGCGGCAACGGCGTCGGCCCCTCGGTGCTGGGCGGCAAGATCCTCGCCTCGATGGCGCTCGGCAACGATGACGAGTGGACGCGGTCGCCCTTCGTCGGCGAGCGGTCGGGCCGGTTCCCGCCCGATCCCGTGCGCTACGGCGGTGCGCACCTCGTCCGCACTGCGGTCGTGCGGATGGAGCGGGCGCACGCCCGGGGCGAGTCGCCCCGGGCGATCGACGAGTTCTTCGCGGGCTTCGCGCCATCCGGGATCATCCCCAAGAAAGGGCATTGAGGCTTTCCCTTTTCGCCCTGAACGCCGATACATAGAGCACCATGACTCCCCGTCAGGTGCTGCCAGTGACGATGGTGTTCGGGCGGTCGGCGATGCGGTCGACCACCCGTGAGCTCGATGCGGGCCGCATGGTCGTGGCCGTGCCCGACGACCAGCCGATGCCCGATGCCGGCGATGAGGTCGCGTTCGAGGTGCTCATCGCCGGGGCTCCGGCCCGTGGTTACGGGCACGTCGAGGAGATCACCCATGCCCAGGATCACGGCCGGCGGGAGCTGGTCGTCGTCGTCGCGGTGACCGAGCTGCAGAGTGGCGCCGCCGAGACGATCGCCCGGGCCGGGTTCCGGGAGCGGGTCGTGGAGTACGCCGAGGCCCACCCGGACGCCTTCAAGATCCTCGGCGCGTCCGGCACCGAGCAGCTGCGACCGCTGGCCCCGAACACGACGCCGCTGGTGCCCGCGAAGCCCGCTGGGTGGACGGCACCGAGCCCCTGCCGCGCAGCGAGCAGCGTGAGCGCGAGCGCGAGGCCCGGCAGCAGAACGGGTTCCGCGACGGCACGGGCGAGCCCGGGCGCACGAGGCCCAAGCCGCGTCGCCATCACTGGGAGAACGAGGACCGCTTCCGCGTCCGCGGCGGGTAGCCGTAAGACCCGGGCGGGCTACCCTCCGGGCATGCTCGCCCTCGCACTCGCCGTCACGACCCTCGTCTCGCCGGCCATCGTCCAGGATCCCGTGCCGTTCCCGCGGGCACGCAAGCGCGAGATGGCCGCCTACTCGCTGCGACACTACGGCAGCCGTAGCTACCGGCTCACGCCGCACGTGATCGTCCTGCACTTCACGGCCAACAACTCCTACAGCGCAACCTGGAACACCTTCGCGAGCGACTCGCCCAACCTCGGTGAGCTCCCCGGCACCTGCGCGCACTTCGTCATCTCGAAGGACGGCGTCATCCACCAGCTCGTCAGCCTGCGGCTCCGCTGCCGGCACACCATCGGCCTGAACGACTCCGCGATCGGGATCGAGATGGTGCAGGAGACCGGGCAGGGCGCCCACTGGGCCGATCAGCAGATCCTGAACCGCCCGCGGCAGATCAACGCCGCCCTGCGTCTCGTGCGCTGGCTCCAGGCCCGCTACCACATCGGCACCGGCGACGTGATCGGCCACGCCATGGCCAACACCCACCGGCGCTTCCATGATCTCGAGGGCTGGCGCAACGACCACAGCGACTGGCAGCGCGCCGACGTGAGGGTGTTCCGCCGGCGGCTCTAGCTCGGGTTACCAGGACTGGACCTGGGTGCCGCTCGGCGCCACGCCGCCCGGCCCGACGTACGTCGCCGCGCCGAAACCCAGGATCACGACGAAGACGAACGGCAGCAGGACCAGTCCGACCGTGAAGCCGGCTCCCTTGCCGAAGCTCTTCGCCAGGTCGTTCATCACGATGATGTAGATGATCAAGCCCACGAACGGGATGAACAGGAGCAGCAGCCACCACCACGGACGGCCCACGATCTTGAGCTCGACGATGGTGTTGTAGACCGGGATGATGCTCTTCCAGCCCTCCTCGCCGGCCTTGGTGAACACCTGCCAGAACCCGGCGATCACCAGCACGATCACCGCGATGTAGATCAACCAGTAGACGCCGTTCATGGACGTGCTCCTTCGGCGGGGAATCGGATGGCCGTCACCGCCGGACGTTACTCCCACCGCCGGACGCCTATGGGGCCTCCGGTGCGGCCTCCACCTCGACGTCTGCGTCGAAGGCGGCCTGGCCGGCGGAGAACGAGAACAGGTCGACGGCCGCGTCGGGAAGGCAGGATCGGCCCGACGTGAGGGTGTTGGTGCCGGCCCAGCCGGAGCGCATCCAGACGACGCCCGCGGGCACCTTGTCGGTGACGAGCGCGCGGGCGTGGCGCTCGCCGCGCTCGTTGTGGATCCTCACCGGGGCGCCGTCGTCGACGCCACGCGGGACGGCGTCCGCCGGCGAGATCCACACCACGGGCTCGGGGTCGGCCCTGGCGAGCGACGGCAGTGCCCGCCCGTGGTCGTAGAAGCCGTGGAAGTGGGTGAGCGTGCGCCCGCTGCGCAGCGTCAGCGGCAACGGTGGTCGGCGCCTGCGGGGTGTGCACCGGCAGCGCCGGCAACCCGAGCTCGACGGCGCGTTCGGAGAGGAACTCGATCTTGCCGGACGGCGTCGGGAACTCGAGCTCCGGGTGAGCCACGTGGGAGATCTCGAGCGCCCGGATACCGCCTTCGGCCGCGAGCGCCGCCGTCGTGGCGTGACCGGTCGAGGGGTGGTCGAGGATCGCGTTCAGGGCCCCGGCATCGTCCTCCCAGGGCCAGAAGTCGACGAGGCCGCGACGGTCGGCGAGGTCGCGCAGCACGCGGGCGACGGACCGCGTCTCGCCCGGCGGGTCGAGCACCTGCGGCATCAGGTACAGGTGGGTGTTCGTGCTCTTGCAGCCCGTCTCCTCGAGCCACGACGTCGCCGGGAGCACGACGTCGGCGAACGTGCGCGCCGTCTCCGACATGAAGAGGTCGTGGGCGACCACGAGGTCGGTCCGGCGGAGCCCCTCCATGACCTGCCGGGCGTCCGCGAACGACGAGACCATGTTGGTGCCGAACAGGAGCATCGCGCGCACCCGGCGGGCGAGCAGCGCCTCCGTGATCCGCTCCATCTGGTTCGGCACCCAGTCGCCGGGCGGCCGTCGCCCGGCTGCTGCGATGTCGGTCAGCGCCTGGCCGTGGCTGTGCGCGCCGTGACGCGGGCCGAACCCGCCGCCGGGTATGCCGACGTTGCCCGTCAGCGCCGGCAGGCAGCCGATCGCCCGGGCCGCCTTCCCAGCCGGCCGCGCCCTTGTGCATCGAGCTGCCGCCGAGCACGATCATCGCCGGGCGGGTGGTCGCGTAGCGGCGCGCCAGCGCCTCGATCGTGGCGGCGGGGACGCCGCAGGCCGCCTCCGCCCACTCGGGCGAGTGACCGACGAGGTGCGCGCGCAGCTCCTCGAACCCGACCGTGTGCGCGGCCACGAACTCGCGGTCGTGGAGACCGTCGCGGACGATGACGTGCATCAGGCCGAGCGCGAGCGCCGCGTCGGTGCCGGGGCGGATCAGGATCATCTCGTCGGAGCGCGCGGTCGCCTCGGTCTCGCGCACGTCGATGGTGACGACGAAGGCGCCCCGTTTGCGCGCCCGCACCAGGTGCCGCGCGGTGTTCGGCTGGCTCGCGATCGTCGCGCCCCACATCATCACCATCCCGGCGTTGTCGCCGAGGTCCTCCTTGGTGTTCGCCTCGAGCACGCCGGTCAGGCCGAGGCCGAACCCGCCGAGGCCCCAGCAGATGCTCGTCGGGCTCCAGGTCTGGCTGCCGTGGAGGTTCGCGAACCGCCGGACGAGCTGGGCCGAGACCCGCGTGCCGTAGTTGTTCGCCATGGCGCCGTGCCCCACCCACAGCCCGACGGCGGCCGGCCCGACCTCGCCCATCCGATCGGCGATCAGCCCGAGCGCCTCATCCCAGTCAGCCTCGCGCCACCGGTCGGTGCCGCGGCCCTCCCGGATGCGAGGCTGCAACAGCCGCAGCGGGTTGCCGATGATCTCGCGGCTGGCCTGGCCGCGGACGCAGAGGAAGCCGCGGCTGTCGGGGTTGTCGGGATCGCCGCGCACCGTAACCCGTCCAGAGCCGTCGACGTCGACCAGCATCCCGCACAGGGTCGGATGGCAGTTCATCGGGCACATCGTCCGGTGCGTGCCACCGGCCGCGCTGGTCATGGGCTGGAAGTTAGCCGACCTCGAAGTGGGCGAGCATGCCGCGATCGCGCTTGTGACGGCCCTCGACGAAGCGGACGGTGCCGGTGCGGCTCCGCATCACGATCGACTGGGTGGTGGCGCGGCCGCCCGTGAAGCGGACGCCGCGTAGGATGTCGCCGTCGGTGACGCCCGTGGCGGCGAAGAACGCGTTGTCGCCGGCCACCAGGTCGTCGGCCGCCAGCACGCGGTCGGGATCGATACCCGCGGCGATCGTGCGTGCGCGCTCGTCGTCGTCGCGTGGCCACATGCGTCCCAGCAGCGCGCCGCCGATGGCCTTGATGGCGCAGGCCGACAGGACGCCCTCCGGTGTACCGCCGACGCCCCACAGCAGGTCGATGCCGGTCTCCGGCGACACGGCCATCAGCGACCCGGCCACGTCGCCGTCCGTGATCAGCCGGATCCGGCCGCCGCACGCGCGGATCCGCCGGATCTGCTCCTCGTGCCGCGGGCGGTCGAGAATCACTACCATCAGGTCGTTGATGGCACAGCGACGACGCTCGGCGATCCGGGCGAGGACGTCCTCGATCGGGTCGGTGAGCGACAGCAGGTCGGCGATGTCCGGCCCGCCGGCGATCTTCTCCATGTAGACGCACGGCCCGGGGTCGAACATGGTGCCGCGCTCCGACAGGGCGACCACGCAGAGCGCGTTGGGCTGGCCCTTTGCGGTCAGGGTGGTGCCCTCCAGCGGGTCGACGGCGATGTCGACGGCCGGTGGCGAGCCGTCGCCGATGCGCTCGCCGTTGTAGAGCATGGGTGCCTCGTCCTTCTCGCCCTCGCCGATCACGACCAGACCGTCCATCGACACCGAGGACATCATCGAGCGCATCGCGTCGACCGCGGCCTGGTCGGCTGCGTTCTTGTCGCCGCGCCCGATCCAGTGGGCCGCGTTCAGCGCGGCCGCCTCGGTCACCCGGACGAGCTCGAGCGCGAGGTTGCGATCAAGTGGCGTGGAGCTCATCGTGCGAGTCTACCGATCCCCTCGTGCGCCCGGGACGGTGACGGCGCGCGACGCCGCCGCGACGGCGCGGCGCACGGCGGCCTCGAGCTCCAGACGGTCCGCCAGCGACGCCGCCAGCACGCCCGCGAACACGTCGCCCGCGCCCGTGGTGTCGACCGCGACCACCTCCGGCGCCGCGACGCGGACATCGCGATCGCCGTCGATCAGGCGCGCGCCGTCCGCCCCCATCGTCACCACCACCGGCCCGCCGATGACCGCAGCCAGGGCCCGGGCGTCGCCGCCCAGCAGCGCCGCCTCGCCGTCGTTCGGCACCAGGATGGCGCCGCTCGCGCGCAGGGCGGCGGGGAGCTCGCGGGCCGGGGCGGGGTTCACGATGATCGGCCAGCCCCGCCCGCGTGCGACGGCGACGGCCTCTGCTACGACCGCGTCGACGACCTCGAACCCGACCAGCAGCACGCCCTCGCCCTGAGGGAGCTGAGGCAGGCCATCGAAGCGATGGTTCGCACCGGAGGCGACCGCGATCTGGTTCGCGCCGGCGCGGTCGACGGCGATGAGGGCCACGCCGGTCATCTCACCCGGCAGGACCCGGACCAGTGACGTATCGACGCCCTCGGCAGCCAGCGCCGCGCGCGCCGACGCCCCGTTGTCGTCGTCGCCGACGGCGCCGACCATCGTCACCGCGGCGCCGGCCCGGGCGGCGGCGACCGCCTGGTTGGCGCCCTTGCCGCCATGGTGGATCGCGAACGTCCCGCCGGTGACGGTCTCGCCCGGCGCGGGCAGGCGGTCGACGGTCACGACCAGGTCGACGTTCACCGATCCCACCACGACCACGATCGACATCGGCGTGAGTGTACGCTGCCGCCGTGACCGCGATCGAAACGCCCCCGCTCGACGTCGCGGCGCTCCGGCGCCGCTTCCCCGCCCTGCAGCGCCAGGTGGCGGGCAGGCCCGCCGCCTTCCTCGACGGTCCGGGAGGATCGCAGGCCCCGGATACCGTCATCGACGCCATCACCGCGTACCTGCGCGGGTCGAACGCGAACCTCGACGGCGCCTTCGTCACCAGCGCGGAGTCCGACGCGCTCTACGACCGTGCGCGCCAGGCCGGCGCCGACTTCACCGGCTCGGATCCGGACGAGATCGCGTTCGGGGCCAACATGACCACGCTGAACTTCCAGCTGGCCCACGCCGTCGCAAGGACGCTGCAGCCGGGCGACGAGATCGTCGTCACGCAGCTCGATCACGACGGCAACGTCAGCCCCTGGCTGCGCGTCGCCGACGATCACCAGCTCACCGTGCACACCGCCCCCATCCGGTCGGCGGACGTGACGCTCGACGTCGACGTGCTGGAGTCGCTGCTGTCGGAGCGCACGAAGGTGGTCGCCTTCACCCTGGCTTCGAACGCGGTCGGCTCGAAGCCCGACGCCCGCCGGATCGCCGACGCGGCGCATCGGGTAGGCGCTCTGGCGTGGGCAGATGCCGTGCACTACGCCCCGCACGGCCGCATCGACCGCCGGGGCATGGGCCTCGACGTCGTCGTCTGCTCGCCGTACAAGTACTTCGGGCCGCACCTCGGCATGGCGGCGATCCGGCACGACCTCGCCCAGCACTGGCCCGCCGATCGCGTCCGGCCCGCCGCCGAGACGCCGGCCGCGCACCGGTTCGAGACCGGCACGCAGAGCCACGAGGCGCTGGCCGGCTTCGTCGCGGCCGTCGACTACCTCGCCGAGCTCGGCGAGGGTGGCACCCGACGGGCGCGCCTCGACAGCGCCTACGCCCGCATCACGGCCCACGAGGAGGCCCTCTCCCGGCAGGCCATGGGCCGGCTGGCCGACATCCCCGGGCTCGCCCTGCACGGCATCGCGGATCCGGCCCGCGTGGCCGAACGCACGCCCACCTTCGCGATCACGATCGACGGCGTCCACCCACGCGCCATCGCCGAGGAGCTCGGACGCGCGGGCATCTTCGTCTGGGATGGCAACTACTACGCGCTGAACGTGATGCTCGCACTCGGACTCGAGGACCGCGGCGGCGCCGTCCGCGCCGGCTTCCTGCACTACACGACGACGGACGAGGTCGACCGGCTCTGCGACGCCCTCGAGGCGATCGCGACGCGCATCGGCTAACTGCGGGGCTTCGCTACACTGCGCGGCGCCGCATGCGGATGTGGCGGAATTGGTAGACGCGCACGGTTCAGGTCCGTGTGCCCGTAAGGGCGTGGAGGTTCAAGTCCTCTCATCCGCACCTCTCTAACCCGCTCACGGGCAACGGCCCGCGCGGCGGTGGGCGGCCCGTCTTCGCGGCCTCCGAGCGAACGCCACCCGCGCATCGCGGCCGTTGAGCGACCGCCAACTCGCCTACTGCGGCCGTCATGGTTCGGAGCCGCGGCGGGCGAAGCTGCCGTGTCCCGTCTGCCGTCGGCGTTTGCCAGGAGGACCGCCTCCCACAGGAAACGCACGCTCGCCTGCGGCTCGCATGTATTTCCCATGGGAGGACCGTCCCCCCGCTGCACTTCGCGAACCGGCGTGCCCTCAGCGGCCGGCGCCCCCGGCTGCATGCGGGGAGCATCTCAGAAGCGGCCGGTCAGGATCGGATGGCCGCCGAGGCGGATGACGATGCGCGTGCCGAGCACGATCCGCGGCACGGGCTGGCCGAGTTCGGTGTTGCGGCTCCACTGTGCGATTCCGCGGCGGGTGACGACGGCGGTGCCGACGGCGTTTCGGTCGACGTAGATCGTCAGCCGCCGGCCGGCGAACTTCGCGAGGTGCTCGACCTCGACCTGCAACTCGCGTTGGCCCGGCTGGGCCTGATACTGGGCGGTGCCGCCCGCCCGTGGGAGCGCCGCGGCGGGCCTGAGCGCCGCGCTCCAATCGACCGCGGCGTTTGCCGCGGGCGCCGCGATCACGAGCAGGGCGAAGCCCAGCGCAGCGGCGCTTGATCGAGGTAGCGTCATGACGACCTCCTCCAGTTGGCGCCGCGGTGGGCCGGAGTCCGGCGGGCCGCTGAGCGCAATGGCTTCGAGCATGCCAGCCGACGGTGATGGCGTCGTGAGTCGGGCGTGAGCGTGTCATTACCGGTCGTGCCCGATCGTGGCGAGCGGCACCGGTGAGGCGCCGGCGGTATCGTTGTTCACCGATGCGAGGTCGAGCAAGCTGAGGCCCCTGCCGGACGACGCACGGGCGTTCTGGCTGCGTGCGCCCGGCTGCGGTGAGATCCGGCCGGTCGCGCTGCCCGAGGCGGGGCGCGACGACGTGCTGGTGCGCACCCTGCGGTCAGGGATCAGCCGCGGCACCGAGACGCTGGTGTTCCGGGGCGGTGTGCCGCCGGGTCAGTACGCCGCGATGCGGGCGCCATTCCAGGAGGGCGACTTCCCGGCGCCGGTCAAGTACGGCTATCTCAGCGTCGGCCTCGTGGCCGAGGGGCCGCCGGCGCTGCACGGCCGCACGGTCTTCTGCCTGCACCCGCACCAGACCGCCTACGTGGTACCGGCCGCCGCCGTGACGGTCGTGCCCGAGGGCGTGCCACCCGCCCGGGCCGTGCTCGCCGGCACGGTCGAGACCGCGGTCAACGCCCTGTGGGATGCCGCACCACTGGTGGGAGACCGGGTCACGGTCGTCGGCGCGGGCATGGTCGGCTGCTGCGTCGCCCGCCTGCTGAGCCGGTTTCCGGCCGTGGAGGTCACGCTCGTCGATGTCGATGCCGGGCGGGCCCAGGTGGCGGCCGCGCTCGGCGTGGGCTTCGCGCTGCCGGCCGACGCCGCCGGCGACCGTGACCTGGTCGTGCATGCCAGCGCGACGTCGGCCGGACTCCAGCGGTCGCTCGATCTGCTTGCGCCGGAGGGCACCGTCATCGACCTCAGCTGGTACGGCGACGTCGAGGTGCGGCTCTCGCTGGGTGGGGCGTTCCACTCGGGCCGCCTCGGCATCCGCGCCAGCCAGGTCGGCGCGCTCTCGCCGGCCCGGCGCGGGCGTCGCACGACGGCCGAACGGCTGGAACTCGCACTCGACCTGCTGCGCGACCCGGCCTTCGACGCGCTCATCACCGGGCAGTCACACTTTGACGAGTTGCCCGACGTCATGGCCCGGCTGGCGGCGGGGAGCCTGCCGGCGCTCTGCCACACCATCACCTACGGCGAGGGGTAGATCGTGTTCAGCGTGACGGTTCGCGACCACATGATGATCGCCCACAGCTTCCGCGGCGAGGTGTTCGGGCCGGCGCAGCGCCTGCACGGCGCGACGTACATCGTCGATGCCACGTTCCGGCGCGCGACCCTCGACGCCGACAACATCGTGGTCGACATCGGTCGAGCGGCCACGGAGTTGCGTGCGGTGCTGGCCGAGCTCAGCTTCCGGAACCTCGACGACGAGGCCGCCTTCGCAGGCACGAACACCTCCACCGAGGCGCTCGCGCGGGTGGTCGCGGACCGGCTCGCCGACCGTGTGCACGCGGGGGCCCTGGGCGAGGCCGCCCGGGAGATCGTCGGGCTGGTCGTCACGCTGCACGAGTCGCACGTCGCGTGGGCGACCTACGAGCGTTCGCTGTGACGGCGGTGCACGTCGTCGTACCCGACGGCATCGACGACCCGGCCCGGCCGAGCGGCGGCAACGCCTACGACCGCCATGTCTGCCGCGGGCTCGCCGCGATCGGCTGGACGGTGCACGAGCACGCCGTACCCGGCTGCTGGCCGCGACCCGACGCGGCGTCACGGGCCGCTCTCAACGACGTCGTCCGGCGAATCCCCGACGACGCCGTCGTGCTGCTCGATGGACTGGTCGCCTGCACGGCCCCCGAGGTGCTGGTGCCGCAGTCCGGCCGGTTGCGGCTGGTCGTGCTCGTGCACATGCCGCTCCGCCAGCCGTCGGAACACGCGGTCCTCGCCGCCGCCGCTGCCGTCGTCACGACCAGCGCGTGGGCCCGGGGCCTGCTGCTGGAGCTGTACTCCCTGCCGGCCGAGCGGGTGCGCGTCGCCGAGCCCGGCGTGGACGCTGCCGACATCGCACCGGGCACCCCGTCCGCCGGGGCGCTGCTCTGCGTCGCGGCGGTGACACCCGACAAGGGACACGACGTCCTACTCGATGCGCTTTCGGCGACCGCGGACCTGCACTGGCACTGCGTGTGCGTCGGCAGCGTTGACCGCGAGCCGGCGTTCGTGGAACATCTCCGCAGCCGGGCACTCGACGGCGCGCTGAGCGGCCGGGTGTGCTTCCCGGGCCCGCAGACCAGTCCCGAGCTCGACCGCAGCTACGCGGCCGCCGACGTCTTGTTGCTGGCGTCGCGCGCAGAGACGTACGGGATGGTCGTCACCGAGGCCCTGGCCCGTGGCCTGCCGGTGCTGGCAACCGAGGTCGGCGGGGTGCCGGAGGCCCTTGGCCACGGCGCGGACGGGATCCGGCCGGGGCTGCTGGTGCCGCCCGGCGACGGCGCGGCGCTCGGCGCAGCCCTCCGCGCCTGGCTCGGCGACCCGGGCTTGCGGCGGCGGCTTCGCCTCGCCGCCCGCGAGCGGCGGGGGTCGCTCGCCGGATGGCCGGCCACCACGTCCGTCCTCGCAGGCGTCCTGGCCGGCGTGTCGCGATGACCGTCGAGGGCATCCGGGTCAGCCGGGCGTGGCTCGCCCTGCGCGAGCGGGCGGACGCCGCGGCCCGCGCGCCCGACCTCGTCGACCACCTTCGACGACACCTCCCGGCAACCGGCCGCCGTACGATCCACGACCTCGGCTGCGGCACCGGGGCGATGGGCCGATGGCTCGCGCCACGACTGTCCGGCCGCCAGCACTGGGTGGTGCACGACCGCGACGCCGACCTGCTGGCGGTCGCCACCGCCGACCTCCCCGGCCCGGCCGCCGACGGATCGGCCGTCACGGTCGAGGCCAGGCGGTCCGACGTCACCGGGCTGGGCCCGGACGATCTCGCCGGCGCAACCCTCGTCACCGCCTCGGCGCTGCTCGACCTGCTGACCGGGGATGAGATGGCCGGGCTGATCGCGATCTGCGGCGCCGCCGGGTGTCCGGTGCTGCTGACCCTGTCGGTCGTCGGTCGCGTCGACCTGAGCCCGGCGGATCCGCTCGACGCCCGCGTGGCTGCCGCCTTCGACGCCCACCAGCGCCGTACGACGGCCGGCAGGCCGCCTGCTCGGCCCGGACGCCGTCGCGGTCGCCGTCGAAGGGTTTGGCCGGCTCGGGGCCGAGGTGCTCGTCCGGCCCAGCCCCTGGCGACTCGGCGCATCCGAGGCCGGCCTGACGGCCGAGTGGTTCACCGGGTGGGTTGGTGCCGCCTGCGAACAGCAGGCCGGGCTGGCCGCCGAAGCCGACGCCTACGCCCGCCGGCGCCTGGCGCAGGCAGCGGCGGGACGGCTCGCCGTCACCGTCGACCACGCCGACCTGCTGATCCTGCCCGGATGAACGCGGCTGCCCGCTGGCGCGTATCCCGGGTCGGAGGCGTCGTCGAGCAGATCGGGCACAGGATGAGCCGGACGGTATGGGCGCGGGCCCGCTTCGTGGGCGCCGCCGTGACGTTCGCCGTCCTCGTCTGGCGCCTGGGCGCAGGCCCGTTCCTCGACGGTCTGCGAACGGTCGACGGCCGGGCGCTGGCGGCGGCCGCCGGGCTCGCGGTGGTGACCACCGTGTGCTGTGCCTGGCGGTGGAAGCTCGTCGCCCGCGGTCTCGGCGTCGAGCTGTCGCTGCCGGCTGCGGTGGCGGCGTACTACCGGTCGCTGTTCCTGAACGTCACGCTGCCCGGCGGGGTCGTTGGCGACGTCCACCGCGGACTCAGCCACGGCCATCAGGTGAGCGACGTCGGCCGCGGGTTGCGAGCCGTCGTGTGGGAGCGTTCCGCCGGGCAACTGGTGCAGGCGATCGTGACCGTCGTCGTGCTCCTGGTGCTGCCGTCGCCCGTGCAGTCGTCGATGCCGCTGGTCGCGATCGCGATCGTCGCGGCCGTGCTCGGCATCCTGATCGCGGCGCGGCCTCGCCCCCGTGGCGTTCGGTCGCGGTGGGCGCGCATCCGCAGCGCGGTGGCCGGCGACATCCGCGACGGGCTGCTGGCCCGCCGGGCATGGCTGGGCATCGCGCTCGCCTCCGCCTTGGTCGTCGCCGGCCACGCGGTCACCTTCCTGATCGCCGCGCGGACCGCGGGCACCACCGCGTCGTTCGCCCGGATGCTTCCGCTGGCGCTGCTCGTGATGCTGGCCATGGTGCTGCCCAGCGTCGGCGGCTGGGGGCCACGCGAGGGCGTGGCGGCCTGGGTGTTCGCCGCGGCCGGCCTGGGTGCCCAGCACGGGGTCGCCACTGCCGTGGTCTACGGCGTCATGGCGCTCGTCGCCAGCCTGCCCGGTGCCGTGATCCTCTTTGTGGGATGGTTCCGTCGCACCCGACTTCCAGCCTGGCTGGAACCGCCGCTGGCCGACCGTGCCCGGGTCGCGGCGGCGGACGGAGCCGCAGATGACTGACCGCCCGTACACCCTGTTGAGTTGCAGCATGTCGATCGACGGCTATCTCGGCAACGCGTCGCCGCGTCTCGCCCTGTCGAACGAGGCCGACTTCGACAGGGTCGACGCGGTGCGCGCGTCCTGCGACGCCATCCTCGTGGGTGCCGCCACGGTGCGCAACGACAATCCGCGGCTGCTGGTGCGCTCGCAGATCCGCCGCGACGAGCGGACGGCTCGCGGGCTCGCGCCATCGCCCATCAAGGTCACCGTGACGGAACGGGCGCAGCTGGATGCCTGCGCCGAGTTCTTCACCACCGGCGACGCCGAGAAGCTCGTCTACTGCGCGAGCCCGCAGGTGGCCGACGCACGCTCGCGACTGGGACCGGTCGCGACCGTCGTCGACGGTGGCCAGCCGGTGCACATGCGCAGGATCAGCGAGGACCTCGGCGACCGCGGCGTGCGGCGGCTGATGGTCGAGGGTGGCGGCAAGGTCCACACCCAGTTCCTGACCGACAACCTCGCCGACGAGCTGCAGCTCGTCGTCGCTCCGTTCTTCGTCGGCGACTCCCGCGCCCCGCGGTTCGTGAGCAACGGCAGCTTCCCCTGGA
This sequence comes from uncultured Actinomycetes bacterium, assembly GCA_963779685.1. Taxonomy (GTDB): domain Bacteria; phylum Actinomycetota; class Thermoleophilia; order Gaiellales; family F1-60-MAGs149; genus CAVZZG01. Next base: position 1,042,674 of record CAVZZG010000003.1, on the reverse strand, counting down.
ACCCGGAACGGCGGGCGACGCTCGCCGAGGTGCGCGAGATCGGCGACGTGGTGCTGCTGCGCTACGCCCTCTCGCCGCGGTTCCGGACGGACTGACCGGGTTACGGCGTTGCCGGGTGCGAGCCGAACGCGCTCAGGAAGCGGTCGCGAAACGCGTTCATCGGCCAGACGGGCGCCTGCGGGCCGGGCCTCATGCCCGCCTGCCAGCCCCATCCGGCGATCCTGTCCAGCACCGCCGGGTCGTGGGCGATGACCGAGATCGGCACGTCGTGACTCGCATCCTGCCCGGTGACGATCGTCGCGGGCTGATGGTCGCCCAGGACGACGAGCACCAGGTTGTCGTCGCCGTAGTGCTGCACGAACGAGAACAGCGTGTTCAGGGTGTACTCGATGGACTGGCCGTACGCCGCGCGCACGCGCCCGGGGTCGCTGAAGAGCGCGGTCCGCGTCACCTGGTCGACCGGCATGCCCCTGAAGACCGAGCCGTCGCCGACGGCGCTCCAGTCGATCAGCTGCGGGATGCGGGTCCACGGCTCGTGGCTCGACACCAGATCGACCTCCGCGAAGACCGGACGCCGGCCGGGCTTCGCCAGCTCGAGGCGTTGCAGGGCCGCGAGGACGTACTGGTCGGGCATGGACGCGTACGCGAAGGCCGGGCCGCGATACCCGACGCCGCGCCGGTCGTAGACCTTGTCGAAGTGGTAGAACGACGACCCCTGCGCCCAGTCCCGGTTATCCGACGGCACGTCGTCGACCGTCCGCCACCCGGCCCGTCTGAATGCCTGGCTGAGCGTGAAGCGGTCGCTCGCGACGAGCTGGTCGTAGCGCCGCGGGCTGTCGACCCAGACCCCCGACTGCAGGGTGGAGTGCGCCAGCCAGCTGATGCCGCCGAAGGTGGGGGAGGTGAGGAAGGCGCTCCGGGCGGAGAAGCCGGCGGCCTGGAGCTGCTCGGTCCCGCGGTCGAGCACGGCATCGACCCGTGGCGAGAACGAGGAGTCCTGGGTCGCGACCCTGCCGTAGCTCTCGACGAACACGAGCAGGACGTCCTTGCCGCGCAGGCCGGTCAGCAGCTGGTCGCCGGTCTGGTAGCGGAAGCCGTCGTGGGCGATCTCGTGGGCGAAGACCGCCTGGCCTTCGAGACCGGCCTGCACCGCGCGGACCTCGTGCACGGCCAGGCCGGCGGCGCTCGACGAGACGACGGGGGCGCCGAGCACCCAGCAGACCACCCACAGCGTGCCGAGCGCCGCGACCGCCTGGAGCGACCACCGGCGATGTCCGGCTGCGACCCGGGTCAGGCGAAGCACCGCCAGGGTGGTGAGGGCGACCACGGCCACGCCGAGCATCGCCGCGACGACGACGGCCAGGTTCGCGTCGGTCCGGCCGATCGAGTCGCGCAGCGTCTCGACGCCGATGCCGGCGTAGCTCCAGTCGTCGACCGGGTTGAACGGCCGGTCGAAGGCCGTGAAGAACCCGATGTCGAGGATCTTCAGCAGCACCAGCAGGCCGAGGACCGGTCCGACGACCGATGCCATGAGGCGGCGCGTGGTGGCCGGCAGGACGAGAGCCAGCGCGATGACGACGACGCCCTCGAGCGGGAGCCTCGCGAATGCGCCGGGCGTCAGCCGGCCCGGCTGATTCGGCGCGACGAGGGCGACCCACACGAGCACGAGGGCGAGGATCGTCAGCACCGCCGCGACGCCCGTTCGCACGCGGCCGCGCCCCGGCCCGACGGCATCCTGCGCCGCGGCCGCCGGATGCTGCGTCGCGTGCCGGTGGCTCCACAGCCACCACACGTCGCGGCCGAACGACTCGGCCAGCAGGGCGAGCGCGCCGGCCAGCGCGGCCCGGGTCAGGGCCGGCGGCAGGACCGCTGCCGCCGCGATCGTCAGCACGATGCCCTGCGTCGCGGCGACCACCTTGCGCCAGTGGCGCGGCGGCAGCGGCCGGCGCATCCACGGCAGCAGCCAGCCGGCCGCGAGGAAGGCGTAGCGGGCCGCGCCGATCGCGAGCACCCAGGTGCCGGTCGAGGGGGCGACGTACACGCTGAGGGCCAGGATCAGGAACGCGTCGACCTCGCCGTCGAAGTGCGCACCCAGCGCCGACGTCGTGCCCGTGCGTCGCGCGACCCGTCCGTCGACCGCGTCGAGCGCGAGGGCGACGACGGTGAGCGCGACCAGCGTCGTGACCGGCGCAGGCTCGGCGAACGAGTCGGCGACCAGTGCCGCCACGCCGACCGCGAGCGTGAAGCGGGCAAGCGTCACCCACGCGGCCGGGCCCAGCCGGTCGGGGCGGTGACGCGCGATGCCGCGCGCCAGGACGGCGTCGCCGATCACGCCGCAGGTGACGCCCACGACCCAGCCGGCAGCGCCGAGACCGACGGTCGCGGCGAGCGCGGCGAGCAGCAGCACCTGCGCGATCAGCCCGGTCACCGGGCCGGCCTGGACTGCTCGCACCTCGCCTCCGTGGTCGTGGGTACGCGGGGGAGTACGGGAACCACCGCGGTCGGGTTCATTCGCGGGTGGGGCGTATGAAGCAGGACGAGCGCGGCCCGTTCGTCCAGGCCCTCCGGCGAGCGCGGGAATCGGCGTACGCCCCCGGCGAGTTCGTCGAGCAGGAGAGCTTCATGCGCGCGGGGGAGATCCGGCGACTGGCGGGCCTGGCCGGCATCGGCCCCGGGGTCTCCGTGCTCGACCTGTGCTGCGGCATCGCCGGGCCCGGGCGGCTCATCACCCGGGAGCTGCGGTGCACCTACCTCGGGGTGGACGCCAGCTCCAGCGCCATTCGCATCGCACGTGCCAGCGCCGGCGACCTTCCCTGTCGCTTCGAGCACTCGACGATCCCGCCGGTCCCGCCGGGCCCGTTCGACGTCGTGCTCCTGCTCGAGACCATGCTCGCGTTCTCCGACAAGGAGACGCTGCTGCAGGAGGTATCCCGAGCACTCGGGACGGGCGGTCGCTTCGCGTTCACCATGGAGGAGGGTCTGCCTCTCACCGAGGCAGAGCGTCGGATCATGCCCGATGCCGACACCGTCTGGCTCACGCCGCTTCCCGAGATGCTCGCGTGCCTGAAAGGGGCCGGACTGGTGGTTCGCCGGCAGGACGACTGCAGCCGGTCGCACCAGGCCATGGCGGATTCGCTGATCGACGCGTTCACCGCCGATGCGACGGACATCACCGCGCAGATCGGGCGCCGGGCGCTGGACGAGCTGCTGGCAGCCCACCGGCTCTGGAGCGACTGGTTGCGGGAAGGCCGGGTCCGCAAGTTCGCGTTCGTCGCCGAAAAGACGCCCGACCCGGCCTAGACCGTGACCTGCGCCCGCACGTGCCGGGCACCCAGCAGGAGGTAGCCGGCGAAGCCGATGGCGAGGGCGGCCAGCACGCCCAGGTTGGCGTAGGCCCACGCCCCGTCCTTGCCGCCGAGCCCGAACGGCTCGAGCAGGTAGCCCTGCCACGACAGCCAGCTCGCGAACGAGTTGGTCACGAGCCCCCAGCCGACCACGGCGCCGACCACCATCAGGCCGACGGCGACGGCGTTGACCGAGCCGTAGGAGATGCCGAGCACCGCGATGTTCGCGGCGCACCACGGCCAGAACAGGTCGCGCGGCGCACCTCGGCGCTCGAGCGGCGTGATGGTGTTGATTCCGTTCGTCTCGACCGCGAAGGCGGACGAGGAGGGGGTTTCGGTCGTCATGGAGCGGAATTATCGACGGCCGGGCGGGCACCGTGCCGCGGCCGTGATCCCCCCGTCCGGGGGATCGCCGTAGGGGCCGAGGCTGAGTGAACCTGATGAAACGAGGCCAGCGACTACCCGTCATGGGGGTGTTGCGTTGAACGTGGACGTCCGATTGCTCAATCAGAACCGGCAGACCAGGTCTGCGGTTTCGCCCATTGGACGGATCGCGACCGACGTGGGCCAGACCGGATCGGCAAACAGGGGGAATGCGACGGTGCGACGAATTCGATTGCGTGCATTGGGCTTGATGGCGGTGGCGTCGCTCGGTCTTGCCGTGCCCGCCCATTCGTCGGCCAGCGCCGTGGTCGGTGTCGTCGTGGCGCAGCCGTCCTCCACCACGGCCGTGGTCGCCCGCTCCAACGGCACGCTCGCGCGGGTTCGCCTCGCGAAGCGGCCCGGCAAGGTCTTCGGCCGTCGCATCAAGGTGTCCGGCTCCTGGAACGCCATCGGCGTCTTCGTCGCCACCAAGGCGACCTTCTCGACCCGGGTCAAGCGAGTCAAGGTGCGCGGCACCGTCATCGGGGTCGATCGCGGCATCGAGGTGCTCGCGAGCGGCGGCGCGGCCGTCGGCGTGCTGGGCGCGCGGCCATCGGTGCTCGGTACGACGCAGCTCGTCCTGGCCGCCGTGAGCACCACGAAGCTCTCCATGGTCACCACCACCGCGCTCCCCAACGTGCGCAGCGTCCGCATCGCCGGCGTGGTTTCGGCCGCCGGTGGCAGCGGTATCGCACTTCGGCTCCCCGGTGGCATCAACCTCGGCGTCGATCCCGGCGGTGTCGACTTCTCGACCGTCGCGATCGGCGACTCGGTGCTGGTCGACAGCACGCTCAGCGGCTCGGGCGCGAGCGCGAGCTTCACGACCGTCCGCTGGGCCCTCCTGGCCGGCCGCGACAAGTTCGCCAACTCCAAGAAGTCCGAGGTGCAGGGCGTCGTCACCGCCGCCAGCGGTCAGCACATCTCGGTACGCCAGGTCGGGAGCAACCCGGTCGACTTCGTCGTCGGCTCGACGGCCGCCCTCGGCACCATCGGCCGCGACGACACCGTCATCGTCGACAGCCACACCAGCGGCGCCAACCGGATCGCCGATCACATCGTGCTGCTGGTGAAGGCCGTCGCGGCCGTCAAGCCGACCGTGACCTACATCGCCGCTCCGCCTGCGACGACCACCGCTCGCACCGCCATCTTCGACTGGTCGACCGACGTCCCCGGCACCGACACCGTCTGCTACCTCGACTCGACCGACGTTCCCTGCACCGCGCCGCCGTACACCGCCAACGCGCTGAATCCCGGATCGCACATCTTCCGGGTCGCGGTCATGAACGTGCGCGGCTGGTCGGCGCCCGCCGACCTGGCGTGGACCATCACCGATCCCGTGACCGTCCAGCTGACCTCGACGCCGGGTGCGACCACGACGGCCACCTCGGCCTCGTTCGGGTTCACGATCGTCGGTGAGGCCACGAACATCATGTGCTCGATCGACGGCGCGGCCTACGCGGCCTGCTCGGCGACCCCCGGCGGCACCGCCGGTACGTACACGAAGTCCTATTCCGGGCTCGCCCAGGCCCCGCACGTGTTCGGCCTCTACGTTTCGAACACGACTGACCTGGCAGCCGTCACGCCCTACACCTGGACGGTCGTCGCACCGGTGCAGGCACCGGTCGTCACCATCACCTCGCAGCCGTCCACCGGCCTGTCCACGTCGGGCGCGGTCGCGTTCTCCGCGACCAACAGCCCGACCACCGTGACCTGCTCGCTCGACGGTGGCACCGCCACCGCGTGCACCAGCCCGTACAGCATGTCGGCGCTCTCGGTGGGCTCGCACTCCGTCACCGTGACGGCGTCGAACTCCGGTGGCACCGGCTCGGCCTCGACCACCGCGTGGTCGGTGCTGCCGCAGCCCCCGGTCGTCACCATCACCAGCGCGCCGACGGGCACGGTGGCTGCGACCACCGCCTCCATCGCCTGGACGGCGACGAACAGCCCGACCTCGACGACCTGCGCCCTGGATGGCGGCAGCGCGACGGCATGCACCTCGCCGCAGGCGTACTCGAGCCTGTCCGCGGGCTCCCACTCGGTGGTCGTGACGGCCACCAACGCGGGCGGCTCCGGCTCGGCCACCGCCGCCTGGACGATCATCGCGGCTCCCGTCGTCACCATCACCTCGCAGCCGTCGACCGGAACCTCGACCTCCGGCGCCGTGGCCTTCACGGCCACGAACAGCCCGACCACGGTCACCTGCTCGCTCGACGGCGGCACGGCCACGGCCTGCACCAGCCCGTACAGTATGTCGTCGCTCTCCGTCGGCTCGCACTCGGTCACGGTCGCCGCGACCAACATCGCGGGCACCGGCTCGGCCACCACCACCGCATGGACGGTGCAGCCGCCCGCGGTCGGGGCCCCGGTCGTGACGATCACCTCGGCGCCGTCGGGCTCCGTGGCCACGACCAGCGCCTCCATCGCCTGGACTGCCACCAACAGCCCGACCTCCACCACCTGCGCGATCGACGGTGGCGCGGCGACGGCGTGCACCTCGCCGAAGGCCTACTCGGCCCTCGCCGTCGGCGCCCACACGGTGGTCGTCGCCGCCACCAACGCCACCGGCACCGGCTCGGCCACGGCCGCCTGGACGATCGTCGGCACCCCGACCGTCACCATCACGTCGCAGCCCGCCACGGGCACCGCGACCTCGGGCGCCGTCGCCTTCACCACCACCAACAGCCCGACCACGGTCACCTGCTCGCTCGACGGCGGCACGGCCACGGCCTGCACCAGCCCGTACAGCGTGTCGGGTCTCTCGGTCGGCTCGCACTCGGTGACGGTCTCCGCCACCAACATCGCCGGCACGGGCACGGCCACGACGACCCCGTGGACGGTGCAGGCACCGGCGCCGGTCGTCACGATCACCAGCGCCCCGACCGGGTCGGTGACCGCGACCACGGCCTCCATCGCCTGGACGGCCACCAACAGCCCGACCTCGACCACCTGCAAGCTCGACGCCGGCACCGCGGTGGCATGCACCTCCCCGGCGTCCCTCAGCGGGCTCGCACTGGGAGCCCACACCTACGTCATCACGGCGACCAACGCCACCGGCTCGGGCACCGCCACGGCTGCCTGGACGGTCGTCGCGGTCGCCCCGACGGTCACCCTGACCTCGACGCCGGTCGCCACCAATGCCCCGCCGACGGCGACCTTCGCCTGGACGACGGGCGGCGGCGCCCCGACGAGCACGACCTGCTCGCTCGACGCCGCTCCGGGCGTGGCCTGCGCCTCCGGCCAGAGCTACTCCAGCCTCGCGGTCGGTTCCCACACGTTCTCGGTCACGGTCGCGAACTCGGGCGGCTCGGCGACGGCGAGCTACACCTGGTCGGTGGCAGCGGCCGTGAGTCCGCCCACGATCTCGCTCAGCCAGGCCCCGACGCCGACCACGACGGCAACCACGGCCACGATCGCGTGGACGACCACCGGCACCATCTCGTCCACCACCTGCACCTACGACGGCGTGGCCTACACCCCGTGCACCACGCCGGTGAACCTCTCCGGCGTCGCGGTCGGCGCGCACACCTTCGTCGTCACGGTCACGAACACCGGCGGCTCCGCGAGCCAGACGGCCTCGTGGACGGTGACCGCAGGCGGCGGCGGCACGCCGCCGGTCAACCTGACGCTGCCGGTGTTCTCGCCGTCCACCTGGAAGCCGCGCTCCGGCACGGCGGGCACCACGGGCAGCATCACCAACGGCACCTGGTCGAACACCCCGACCACCTACTCCTACCAGTGGTATCGCTGTCTCAACAACACCGCGTTCTCGAGTTGCCTCGCCGGCGCGGGAGCAGGGCCGCAGGGGAACATGCCAGGGCCGATCGTCGGTGCGACGTCAGCTTCGTACCACGCCGTCGCCGGCGACATCGACCTCTACCTGCGCTGCGTCGTCACCGCCGCCAACGCGGCCGGCTCGACCGACGCCATCTCGGCCGCCGCGCCGAAGACGCAGCCCTCGTGATCTGAAGTCAGCGCATCGGGCGGGGCCGGGTGACCGGCTCCGCCCGCAGCGTCTACGCTTCGCGCCGTGGTACTCAATCCGACGTACTCCATCAGGATCGAATACTGCGTCCCCTGAGGGGCGGCCCCGAACGCGGCCGGTCTGGTCGCGCGCATCCTCGCCGGGTGGGGCCCGGTGCTCGAGCGGCTCGAGGTGGTTCCGGGCACCGGCGGCATCTTCGACGTCCACATCGACGGTGAGCTGGTCTTCACCAAGAAGATGCTCGGGCGCTACCCGGACCCCGAGGACGTCCTGCCGCTGATCCGCGACCGCCTCGGCGCGGAAGTTCTCTGACGGTCCTCTAGCCGAGAAGGTCGGCGGTCGCGCGGGTGACGATGCGCGCGCAGTCCACGAGGTCGGCGACGGCGATCGACTCGTCGGGCATGCCCTGCCCGGCGATGCGCGGGCCGACCATGGCCGCCGGCACGCCCCGTGCCCGCCAGAGCCGGGTGTCGGAGGCCGTGATGCCGAGCTCGGGGCGGGGGGCGACGCCCCGCACGGCCGCACCGGCCGTCACCAGCCCTGCGACCAGCGGATCGGCGGGGTCGGTGTAGTTGGGCGCCATCTCCTGGATGACGCGGTACGTGACGCCGGGATGGCGGATGAGGATGCCGCGCAGGCGGTCGTGGAGGTCGGCGAGCGCGCCGCCCGGCGGGAGGCGCAGGTCGAGCTCGCAGCGGGCGGCGTCGGCGACCAGGTTGATCTTGCGGCCCCCGGCGATCACACCGGCATTCACGGTGACCAGCGGCAGCACGCGGTCGTCGGCGTAGGTGAGCGCCTCGGGCGGCAGGCCGTCCGTGCCACCGCCTGACCGAAGCGCCTGCACGACGTCGTCCGGCATCGGGATCTGCCAGTCGCGCAATGCAGCCAGATCGCCGAGCGCCGCCGCCAGGCGCTCGATGGCGTTCGGCACGCCGACCGCGTAGGCGCCGGCGCCGCTGCCGCCCTCGGCCTCCAGCTCGATCCAGGCCATGCCCTTCTCCCCGAAGAGCACGAAGTCCGGCGATGTCGGCTCGGCACCGATCACGGCGTCGCCGACCAGATCGGGCCGACGCTCGAGCACCAGCGGTGCGCCGTGCGGCGAGAAGCTCATCTCGTCGGAGACCGCCAGCAGCGTCAGGCGGCCGCCGAACGTCCGGGTCTCGGCATGGGCGAGGAGCGTCGCGACGAGGGTCGCCAGGCCGCTCTTCATGTCGCCCGCGCCACGTCCGTGGAGGCGTCCGCCGGCGATCTCGCCGCGCCACGGATCGCCCGACCAGGCGTGTCCCGGGCCGGGCGGGTACACGTCCATGTGGCCGCACAGCACGAGGTGGGGGCCGGGCCGGTCGCCCGTGACGCTGGCGACGAGGTTCGGCGTGTGCACCTGGTCGGAGATCTCCTCGACCACGATGCCGTGCTCGGCGAGGCGCGCGGCGACGGCATCGGCGACGGCGCGCGTGTCGCCCGGCGGGTTCGGGCTGGGACGGCGCACGAGGTCGGCGGTGAACGCCACCAGCTCGTCGGTGCGCCGATCGAGGGCGTCGAGGGCCGCGCTCACGGCTCGCTGCGGACGAGCTCGGCGAGGCGGAAGGCGAGGTCGATCGACTGCCGCCCGTTCAGGCGGGGGTCGCAGACGGTCTCGTAGCGGTCGTCGAGCTGGTGGTCGAGGATCTCCTCGGCCCCGCCGAGGCACTCCGTGACATCGTCGCCGGTGAGCTCGACGTGGACGCCGCCGGGCCACGTGCCCTCCGCTGCATGGGCGTCGAAGAACCCGCCGATCTCCTGCAGCGCGTCGTCGAAGTGCCGCGTCTTGCGTCCGGTGCCGGACGTGAAGGTGTTGCCGTGCATGGGGTCGCAGCACCACACCACCGGGTGACCGGCGTCGGTGACGGCACGCAGGATCGGGCGCAGCAGCCCCTCGACGTGGTCGGCGCCCATCCGGGAGATCAGCGTCAGCCGTCCCGGGATCCGGTCCGGGTTGAGCGCCTCGCAGAGCGACAGCGCCTCGTCCGGGGTGGTCGTCGGGCCGAGCTTGACCCCGATCGGATTGCCGACCCCGCGCAGGAACTCGACGTGGGCGCCGTCCAGCTGCCGGGTGCGGTCGCCGATCCAGAGCATGTGCGCCGAGCAGTCGTACCACTCGCCGGTGGTGGAGTCGACGCGGCTCAGGGCCTGCTCGTAGCCGAGGAAGAGGGCCTCGTGGCTGGTGTAGAGATCGGTCTCGTGCAGCTGCGGCGTGGCCTGCGTGTCGATGCCGCAGGCGCGCATGAACTGCAGCGCCCGCTCGATCTCGGCCGCCAGCGCCTCGTAGCGTCGCCCCTCGCGGCTGGTGGAGACGAACTCCTGCGTCCAGGCGTGCACGCGCGAGAGGTCGGCGAAGCCGCCCTTGGTGAAGGCCCGCAGCAGGTTGAGGGTCGAGGCCGACTGGTGGTAGGCGCGCACGAGCCGCTGCGGGTCGGGTGTCCGGGCCTCGGCGGTCGGTGCCGGGTCGTTCACGTTGTGCCCGCGGAAGGAGGGCAGCTCGACGCCGCCGATCAGCTCGGTGGACGAGGATCGCGGCTTGCCGAACTGACCCGCGATGCGGCCGACCTTCACCGTCGGCACGCCACTCGAGTAGGTCAGCACCACCGCCATCTGAAGGATCACCCGCAACTGCTCGCGGATCTTGGGGGCCGAGAACGCGTCGAACGACTCGGCGCAGTCGCCGGCCTGCAACAGGAACGCGCGACCCGACGCGACCTGGGCGAGCCCGGCCGTCAGCGCGCGCGCCTCCCCGGCGAAGACCAGCGGCGGGAAGCCAGCGACCTCGGCCAGGGCGGCCTCCAGCGCGGCCTCGTCGGGCCAGTCCGGCTGCTGGCGGGCCGGGCGTTCGCGCCAGCTCGTCGGGGTCCAGGTGTCGGGCACCCGGTCATGGTGCCGCATCGGCTGCACCAGGGCGTCAGCCGCCGGGCCGGCAGGGGCCCGCGAGCAGGACGCTCAGCTCGTCACCGTCGTAGCCGAGCTCGCGCAGCACCTCCTCGGTGTGCTGGCCGAGCGTGGGGGGTGCTGCCGACGCCGTGAGGTGGTCGCCATCGAGCGAGATCGGCGACCGGAACGTGCGCACGGTGCCGCACGTGGCGTGGGCGTGCTCGACGATCGCCCACGGCGACGTGGCCGCGACCTGCGGGATCGTGCGGATCGGCCCGCCGGGAACGCCGGACTCGGCGAGCACCACAAGCCATGCCTCCACCGTCCGGCCTTCGAACACCGCCGCCAGCGCGGGCACCAGCTCGTGGCGGTTGCCGACGCGGTCGGCGTTGGTCGTGAACCGGGGGTCGGTGGCGAGCTCCGGGGCGCCCGCGGCGTTGCAGAAGGCGCGGAACTGGCCATCGGTGCCCACCGCGAGGTTGACGTAGCCGTCCGCCGCGCGGAACGTCTCGTAGGGGCACAGCGACGGGTGGGCGTTGCCGAAACGCCCCGGATCGACGCCGGCGATCAGCACCTCCGCGCCACGGTTGCCGAGCCAGGCGACCTGGGCGTCGAAGAGCGACAGTTCCACCGCCCTGGCCCGGCCGGTGGCGCGGGCCTCGACCAGTGCCGCCAGCACGCCGCTGGCGGCCAGCATGCCGGTCGTGATGTCGGCGATCGCCACGCCCACCTTCATGGGCGCGCCGTCCGGATCGCCGGTCACGGACATGATCCCGGCGTCGCCCTGGATCGCGAAGTCGAACCCTGGGCGATCGGCGTCGGGGCTCTCCGCCGGATAGCCGCGGATCGAGCAGTAGACGACCTCCGGCCGGTCGCCCACCAGCGATGCCCGGTCGAGGCCGAGCCTGGCCGCGCCCCCCGGGACGAAGTTCTCCACGATCACGTCCGCGCTGCGGGCGAGCCGCCGCACGACCTCGTGCCCGCGCGGGTCCGTGACATCGGCCGCGACCGACCGCTTGCCGCGGTTGGCCGACATGAAGTACGCCGACTCGTCACCCACGAACGGCGGCCCCCAGGCCCGCGACTGGTCGCCCACGCCGGGCCGCTCGACCTTCACGACCTCGGCGCCCAGATCGGCCAGCATCATCGTGCAGTACGGGCCGGCGAGCACGCGCGACAGGTCGAGGACGCGGACGCCCGCCAGCGGGCCGGTCACGACGCCAGGGCGTCCATGATGATGTCGAGGTGCGCGTCGGCGTCCACCTTCCGCCAGGCGTTGGCGATGGTGCCCTGCTCGTCGATCAGGAACGTCGAGCGGATCAGCCGGTCGCCGTCCATGACGCCGTACGCCTCGGCGACCGCCCGATCGGTGTCGGCCAGCAGCACGAAGGGGAGCGAGAACTTGTCGCGGAACTGCACGTGCGACGCCACGTCGTCCGGCGACACGCCGAACACGTACGCGCCCGTGGCCTCGACGTCCGTCCAGTGGTCGCGCAGCGCGCAGGCCTGGCGCGTGCAGCCGGGCGTGTCGTCACGGGGGTAGAAGTAGAGGACCACCCGCGTGCCACGCAGGTCGCTGAGGCGCACCGTGTCGCCGCGGTCGGATTCGAGTGCGAAGTCGGGTGCCGTATCGCCGGGGTTGGGAGCCATGCCCCGGAGTATGCAGCCGTTCGGCGCCCGAGCGGGGCGTCTGCTGCATGCGCCAGAATCCCCGCGTGGCCCACGTCCACCAGTTCCTCGGCGGCCTCGTGGTCGGGCTCAACCTGGTCGCGTGCGTCTGGGCCTTCCTCGTCTACCGCGGCACCACCACGGCCGGCCGGGTCTTCGCCCAGGTGCTGGCCCTGTCCCACACCGTCATCGTCGGGCAGGCGGTGCTCGGCCTGCTGCTGCTCTCCTCCCAGCACCGGGCGCCCGTCCAGCTCCACTACCTGTACGGCTTCGCGCCGGCCATCGCGGTCCTCTTCGGCTACTCGGCACGCACCGAGGACGTGCGCCGCAACACGTTGGTGTTCGCGATCGTCGCGCTGGTGGCGACCCTGTTCTCGATCCGGGCCTTCATGACCGGCATGGGCTGGGGCTAACCGGTGCGCCACCGGTCGCGGCGGCGGTCCCGCGCGAGGCGCTGACTACACTGGGACACATGAGCAAGGAGACGATCCGCAACGTCTGCATCGTCGTAGCGCTGGCGCTGTTCGTGATGACCGCGACGGGCGCGGTCGCCGGCGCGATCGTCGGCTTCGCCCTGCGGATCCTGATGACGGCGGCCATCCTCTACGTGATGTGGGTGCTGTACAGGGAGCACCGGCACGAGCTGGAGTGGATGCCGTCCCGGCAGCGCAACATCATCCGCGTCGGCGGGATCGCCCTCGCCGTCCTGGTGGTCGGCGGGCTCCTGCTGCCGACGGCGAATGGCCTGCAAAGCCTCCTGTTCCTGGTGGTAACGATCGGCCTCGGCCTCGTCCTATGGAAGGTCTGGACCGATGGCCGACGCTACTATTAGCGCGATGGGGGTTCCGGCGGGTAGCATCAGAATCGGCCTGCTCGCGGCGCTGGTTCTCGTTTTCGGCGTGGCGCCGGCGTTCGCCGGCCAGCCCAACGACACGCCGGCGGGCATCCACAAGGTCACGAGCCGCGCGGTCGACGGCCTGCGCGTCAACGCCTACGACATCGACCTGGGGGCGTCAATCGTCGGGCTCACGGTGCCGGCCACGCTCTACGACGACACCGGCGACCCGCCGTTCGTCCGGCCGCCGGACACGACGGCATCCAACTGCGCCGCCGACGTTGCCAGCTACCAGAGCGGGCAGCAAGTCACCCGCACGCTCTGGTACCAGATCGTGCCGACCATGACCGCCATCACGTTCCCGGAACGGACCGAGGTCAGCCTGGATACCGCCCAGACCGCGTTCCAGGGGGCGATCGAGGTCTTCAACTCGCCGCCCGCACCGTGGACCGCCGGCGATCCGGCGCCGGGCAACATAGTCGCCTGCGGGCTCGGCCCGACCTCGACCGCGCCGGCCTACGTCTCGTTCATCGCCCTGCCGGGCGTGACCTACTACGCGCTGGTCGGGTCACTCACGAGCGGCGGCACGTTCTACCTCAACATCCGCGAGACCGATGTCCAGGCGCCGAAGCTCAACGTGGGCGTCAACTCGCTCCTGCCGGGCCTGGGCGATGTCACGCGGTTCACCGTGACGGCCTCGGACGCCGGCCTGCTCGCAGCGCGTCCGGCAGACGTCGCGGTGACGTTCAAGCGGCTCACCCCCGCTGCTTCAGGTCAGCCGCTGACCGACGCAGGTGCGTGCAGTGGCGCGGATCCCGGGCGGGGCACGTTCTGCAAGACGACCAACGCCAATGGCGAACTCACCGGCGTCAGCGTTGGCTGGCCGAACGTCCCCGGGAACGGCACCGTCTCAGTGATCGCCGCCGACCGGGCCGGCAACGTCAGTACGGCGGGCTACACCCTTCACATCCGCGACCGGAAGGCGCCGACCGTGTGGTCGGTGCGGGCCGTGCCGTACTCCGGCGCTCGCGGGCACGTGACGGCGCTGTGCAGCGAGGCTGGGTTCATGCACGTCGAGATACGCGATGGGAACGGCAGACTCCGCGGCGGCAAGTCTGGCAGCATCACGCTCCGACGGCTCTCGAGCACGCGGTTCCGCGGTTCCTGGACCTCGCGTCGTCCCGTCGGACACGGGTTCTTCACCGTCGAGGTGCAGTGCGTGGATCAGGCGCAGAACAAGTCGTCACGCTTCTCCTTCCTGTACGTTCCGTAGCGATACGCTCGCCTGACGCGCCGGGTCGCGCGACTTCCGTGCGCCGCATGCCGGCGACGATCCGGTCATGGATCGACGGAGAGGGCAGGCAGCATCGGAGGTCGTGCTCGTCGCGCCCTTCGTCGTGGCGGTGCTGCTCGGCTGCCTGCAGGTGGTGCTGGTCGCGTGGGCGCAGGTCGAGGCGGCGGACGCCGCCCGCGCCGGCGATCGAGCGGGCCGGGTCGGCGCCGATCCGCGCGCGGCCGCGCTGAAGGCGCTGCCGGCGGCGCTGCGCGGCCGGGTGACGGCCGGCGCCGGTGGCGGCGTGGTCGTCAGGGTCGAGCCGCCCGCCGTGGTCCCCGGTCTCGACCTGCACGTGGTGGCCGGCCGGTGAGGGCCCGGTGCGGGCAGGCGGTGGTCGAGATCTGCGTGGCTCTGCCGGTGGTCTGCACGGCGGTGCTGCTTGCCGCCCAGGGCCTGCTGGCGGCCTCGGCGGGCGTTTCCGGTCGAGCGTGCGCTCGACCGCGCCGTGATCGCGGCGGCCGCCGGCGAGGATCCGCTCGCGGCGGCCCGGGAGACCCTGCCGGCCGCGCTCGCCGGCGGCGCGAGTGTGCGTGCCGGCCGTGGGCGGGTGCTGATCGTCGTGCACCTGCCGGGACCGTTCGGAACGCTGGCGGGCTCGGCGAGGGTGGCCGCGCCGTGAGAGGGCAGGCGACCGTGCTGGTGGTGATCGGCGCGGCCGTGATCGCCGCCGTGACGGCGGTGCTGGCGGCGATGTCGCGAGCAGCCGTCGAGCGCGCGCACGCCCAGCGCGTGGCCGACGAGGTCGCGCTCCTGGCCGCACAGCACGGCCCGGGCGCGGCTCGCCGGCTGGCAGCGGCGGAGGGCGCAGCGCTCGATCGCCTCTCGTGGGGGCCGGCCGGCGTCACCGTCCGCGTCCGCCTGCCGACGTACCGGGCGCTGCTCCCGAAGCTGGCCGGCGGGCCGGTGCCGGTCACGCCGGAGGCATCGGCCGCCGCCGCGCCGGGGGTGGCGGCCGTGCCCGGCGGGCTCGGCATCCCGGGTTGGGTGCCGCAGGCGTATCGCGCACCGATGCTGGCCGCCGCGCGTGCCGAGCGCCTGCCGGTGGCGGTGCTCGCGGCGCAGATCGCCCGCGAGTCGGGGTTCCGGCCGGGCGCCGTCTCGCCCGCCGGCGCGCGGGGCCTGGCGCAGTTCCTCCCCGGCACGTGGGCCGGCGCCTGGAATCCCTGGCGGCGTTCCAGCCCGTTCGACCCGGTTTCGGCTATCCGGGCCCAGGCCCGCTACCTGGCGCGATTACTGGCCCTCTTCCACGGCGACCTCGTGCGGGCGCTGGCGGCGTACAACGCCGGGGTCGGACGGGCCCGTCGCACACCGGCCTCGTGGCCGGCGGAGACCCGGGCCTACGTGCCGGCGGTCCTCGCCCTGGCGCGCGGCGAGACGGCGCCTCCGGGCGCCTTCGGCCTGGCCCAACTGGTCGGCTGACGCTCGCCAGTAGCATGCGGTGGTGCCATCCGGCGTCGACGTGATCCGCGAGCGAGCCCGGGAGCTTCCCGACCAGCCCGGCGTGTACCTGTTCCACGACGACGCGGGCGAGATCCTCTACGTCGGCAAGGCCAAGTCGCT
The DNA here is from genome assembly GCA_963779685.1 of uncultured Actinomycetes bacterium. Lineage (GTDB taxonomy): Bacteria > Actinomycetota > Thermoleophilia > Gaiellales > F1-60-MAGs149 > CAVZZG01. The sequence goes on along the minus strand of CAVZZG010000003.1, from coordinate 1,026,622 downwards.
GCGCAAGCGGGTCGCCTCCTACGCGCGGGCCGACCGCGCGCTCGACCGCAAGACCACCGATCTGGTGCTGCGCGTCGCGTCGGTCGACACCGTGCTGGCCCAGAGCGAGACCGAGGCGCTGTTCCTCGAGCAGAACCTGATCAAGCGCCACCGGCCCCCGTTCAACGTCCGCCTGCGGGACGACAAGAGCTACCCGTACATCGCCGTCACGGTCGGCGACCGCTACCCGCGCGTGATCTTCACCCGCGAGCAGCACCGGCGGGGCGTCCGCTACTTCGGGCCGTACGCCAGCGCCTCCAAGGTGCGCGAGACCCTGGACGTGCTGAACCGCGTGTTCCCGTACCGGCCCTGCGAGGGGCCCGAGCCGGGTCGTCGCAGCGGCGTCCCGTGTCTCGATTACCACATCGGCCGCTGCCTCGCGCCCTGTGTCGGCTACGTCTCGGAGGCCGGCTACGGCGAGATCATCGAGGGCGTGATCGAGTTCCTGCAGGGCCGCACCCGGCCGATCGAGCGGCAGCTGGAGCGCGACATGCGCGAGGCCGCCGCCGGGCTGCGCTTCGAGGAGGCGGCCCGGGCGCGCAACCGCCTGAGCGCGGTGCAGCACCTGCGCGAGCGCCAACTCGTCGCGCAGGCGGCGACCGGCGACGTCGACGTGTTCGGGGTGGCGCGTGACGGCGAGCTGGCCGCCGTGCTGATCTTCCCGGTGCGCGGCGGCCGGCTGGGCGATCGCTTCTCGTTCATGCTCGAGAACGCGGGCGAGTCGTCGCTGGACGAGGTGCTGCTGACCGCCGCCGAGGCTCGCTACGCCGGTCCGGCCGGGGCCGTGCCACCGCTGGTCTGCGTCCCCGAGGGGCTCGAGGAGCCCGGGGTGGTCGCCGAGCTGCTGTCCGAGTGGCGCGGCGCGCCGGTCGAGCTGCGGGTGCCGGCGCGGGGCGAGAAGCGGCGCCTGCTGTCGCTGGCCGAGCGGAACGCCGCCCACGCCCTGCAGGAGGAGGTGCTGCAGGGCGAGCGGTCGCGGATGCGGCGGTTCGGCGCGCTCGAGGAGCTGCGAGAGGTGCTGAACCTCGAGTCGCTGCCGCTGCGGATCGAGTGCTTCGACGTGTCGAATCTCGGCGAGCAGGCGACGATGGCCTCGATGGTCGTGTTCGAGCAGGGGGTCGCGAAGAAGAGCGACTACCGGATCTTCGGCATCGACCACGGCCTCGGCCAGGACGACTTCGCCTCCATGGCCGAGGCGGTGCGGCGGCGGTTCACGCGGCTCGCAAACGCCACGAACGTCGACCGGGGCTACGACCCGGCCTTCGCCTCGACCCCGAACCTGGTCGTCATCGACGGCGGCAAGGGCCAGCTATCGGCCGCGCTCGGCGCGCTGGACGGCCTCGATCTGCCCCGGGTGGCCGCGATCGGGCTCGCCAAGCGCATCGAGGAGGTGTTCGTGCCGGGGCGCTCCGACCCGATCCTGCTCCCCGACGACTCTCCCGGCCTGCTGCTGCTGCGCCGCATCCGCGACGAGGCGCATCGGTTCGCGCTGGGCCACCACCGGCGCCGCCGCGCCCGCAGCGCCGGCACCGAATCGCTCTTCGACCGGCTTCCCGGCGTTGGTCCCGCCCGCCGGCAGGCGCTGCTCGACCACTTCGGCTCGCCGGCGGCGATCCTCTCGGCCACACCGACCGAGCTGGAGGCCGTGCCCGGCCTGCCGCGCAAGACCGCGCGGGAGATCCACCGGTTCCTGAACCGCACCGGGTGAGTCACCGGATCGTCACCTACACGGCGCCGGCGTGGGGAGTCGGCGAGCTCGTCTTCGACGGCGACGTGCCGCTCCACCACGAGGAGCCGTCGTGGCGGCGCGAGCCCGGGGACGGTCCGGCGACGCCGCTGCAGCAGCTGCTGGTGGAGCGGCTCGCGGCCTACTTCGGCGGGCAGCGGGTGACCTTCGCCGACCTCGACATCGGGCCGACGCTGGCCTGGGCGGGGGCGACACCGTTCGAGGCGGCGGTGGTGCGGGCGCTGCTGCACGTGCCGTACGGCCACACGGTGGCCTACGCCGAGCTGGCCCGGATGGCCGGCCGGCCCGGCGCGCACCGCGCGGCGGGCAGCGTCTGCGCCCGCGGTACGCTCTCCGTGCTCGTGCCCTACCACCGCGTGATCAGGTCGGACGGGACGATCGGCCCCTACGGCCCGGACGGCCCGGCCATGAAGCGCCGCCTCCTGGCGCTGGAAGGCGTCGGCCTCTGATGGCCCGGATCGTGTGCATCGGCGGTGGCACGGGACTGTCGAGCGTGCTGCGAGGGCTGAAGGAGATCGGGCAGGAACCGTCCGCGATCGTCACCCTGACCGACGACGGCGGCTCCTCTGGCCGCCTGCGGCGCGACCTCGACATCCCGCCGCCCGGCGACGTCCGCGCGTGCCTCGTCGCCCTGGCCGAGGACGAGTCGTTCATGGCCAACATGTTCCAGCATCGCTTCTCGCGCGGCGAGCTGGCGGGGCACAACCTCGGCAACCTGTTCCTGGCGGCCCTGACGGAGCTCGCCGGGTCGTTCGACGCGGCCGTCGCGCTCACGTCGCACGCGCTCGCCATCGCCGGCGAGGTGCTGCCCGCCACCCGGGAGCAGGTGATGCTCGTGGCCGAGATGGAGGACGGTCGCATCGTGTCCGGCGAGACGGCGGTCGCCACCGATCGCAGCCGGGTGCGGCGGCTGCGCCTCGAGCCCGCCGAGCCGGCAGCCAACGGCGAGGCGCTGCGCGCGCTCCGCGAGGCCGACCTGGTCGTGCTCGGCCCCGGGTCGCTGTTCACGTCCACGCTGCCGCCGCTGCTGGTGCCGGCGATCCGCGACGCAGTGCTGCACGGGCCCGGCCGGCGCCTGTACGTCGCGAACCTGCTGCAGCAGCCGGGCGAGACGCTCGGCTACGACGCCGCCCTGCACATCGACCGGCTCGTCCAGCACGTCGGGCCCGGGATCGTCCAGACCGTCGTCATCCCGCACCTGCGGCGGGTCGCCACGACGACGCTGATCCCCGTCGTCTTCGACCGCGATGCGCTCGCCCGGCGGGGCGTCGAGGTGGTGTCTGCGCACGTCGTCGCCGGGCACCAGCACGATCCGGAGCGGCTGGCGCGCGTGCTGCTGCGCGAGGCCCGCCGCCACCGCCGCTGATGTTCACCGAGGACGTCCGCGAGGAGCTCGCGTCGGCGATGCCGCCCCGGCCCTGCTGCCGGCGGGCGCTGCTGTCGGCGATCGTGCGCTCGGCGGGCGCGTTCCACCTCCACGGCCGTGGCCAGGTGCACGTCGAGGTGGAGCTCGTGGCCGGGCCGGCGGCGCGGCGAGCGGTCGAGCTGCTGCGGGCGGCCGGAGCGACCTGCGAGATCCGCACGCACCGCGAGGCGCGGTTCGGCGGCAGCCAGCGGGTCGACATCGTCTGCGCATCCGACGCCGTCACGCTCGGTGCGCTGCGCGAGGCCGGGGTGCTGAACGCCCGCAACACACCCATGGGCCGGCCGCCGCGGCGCGTGGTGGGGCGCTCGTGCTGCCGGCGCGCGTACCTCCGCGGCTCGTTCATCGCCGCCGGCTCGGTCAGCGCCCCCCGCCGGCCGGTGCACCTCGAGCTGCGGGCGCACGACGAGGCGGCGGCGGCCGACCTGGCGGGACTGGCGGCGGCGGAAGGGCTCGAGCTGCGGGTGCGTGACCGGCCGTCGTTCGCGATCGCCTACGCCAAGCGGCTCGAGACGGTCGAGGACTTCCTCACGATCGTCGGTGCGCCGCAGGCCGCCATCCGGCTGGCGGAGGGCGAGGTGGTGTCACAGGCCCGTGGCGGAGCCAACCGCCAGGCCAACGCCGAGACCGCGAACCTGCGCCGTCAGGTGATCGCCGCCCGCCGGCAGCTGCACGCGATCGCCGTGCTGCGCGACGAGGGCCGGCTCGAGCGGCTCTCGACGCCGTTGCTCGAGGCCGCCCTGCTGCGCGAACAGCACCCCGAGCTGCCGCTCGCGGAGCTGGCCGCCGGGGCCGATCCGCCGCTGCCGAAGCCGACGCTCGCGGGTCGCCTGCGCGCGCTCGTCGAGCTCGCATTTCCGCCCTAGCAGCGGCGCGGCCGACGCGTTAGACTCGCCCGAAGCGGGGCGAGCCACTGCGACCGCGCGCGGATCCAGACCCCGTTCGCCCGCCGTGTTGCGGCTCGCCCCGCCTCCAACTCGTACGATGCCCCGGTCACCACTCCCGGAGGGCTCGCAGTGACGCGTGTCGCCATCAACGGCTTCGGCCGCATCGGACGTAACTTCTTCCGCGCCGCCCGCGCGCAGGGGGCGAGCTTCGAGATCGTCGCGGTCAACGACCTCACCGACGCCCACACGCTGGCGCACCTGCTGCGCTACGACTCGGTGCTGGGACGGTTCGCCGGCGACGTCGGCGAGTCGGCGTCCGGGCTGGTCGTGGATGGCAAGGAGATCCGCGTGCTGGCCGAGCGCGACCCGGGTGCCCTGCCCTGGCGCGATCTGGACGTCGACGTCGTGCTCGAGTCGACCGGGTTCTTCGCGAGCCGCGACGGCTCGTCCAAGCACCTGGCGGCCGGCGCCTCGAAGGTGATCATCTCGGCACCTGCCACCGATCCCGACCTGACGGTCGTCCTCGGTGTCAACGACGATCAGTACGACAGCGCACGTCACCACATCATCTCGAACGCGTCCTGCACGACGAACTGCCTGGGGCCGGTCGCGAAGGTGCTGCTCGACACGTTCGGGATCGAGCACGGCTTCATGACGACCGTGCACGCGTACACGAACGACCAGATGATCCTCGACCTGCCGCACAAGGATCTTCGTCGCGCTCGCGCGGCGGCCGTCTCGGTGATCCCGACCTCCACCGGCGCGGCCAAGGCGATCGGGCTCGTGATCCCGGAGCTGAAGGGCAGGATGGACGGCATCGCGATGCGCGTGCCCGTGCCGGACGGCTCGGCCGTCGACCTCGTCTGCCTGCTCGGGCGCGAGGCGTCGGCCGACGAGATCAACGCCGCCATCCGCGGCGCGGCCGACCAGGGGCGCTTCAAGGGCATCCTCGCCTACACCGAGGATCCGATCGTGTCCGTCGACATCGTCGGCACGACCTACAGCTCCATCTTCGACGCCGGGCTGACCATGGCCAGCGGCCGGATGGCGAAGATCGTGTCGTGGTACGACAACGAGTACGGCTACTCGAACCGCCTGGTCGACCTCGTCGGCCGGCTCTGAGGTGGCGAAGCGGACGATCGCCGGCCTCGGCGAGCTCCGCGGCCGCCGGGTGCTGACGAGGGTCGACTTCAACGTCCCGCTCAACGCGGGCGCGGTGACGGACGACACCCGCATCCGGGCGGCTCTGCCGACGATCGAGGACCTGCGCGCCCGGGGAGCGCGCGTGATCCTGTGCTCGCACCTCGGCCGCCCCAAGGGCCGGGTCGCTCCGGAGTGCTCGCTGCGGCCCGCGGCCGTCAGGCTCGCGGAGCTGCTCGGCGCCCCCGTCGCGATGGCGGCCGACTGCGTGGGCCCCGGCGTCGAGGCGCTGGTCGCGGGCATGGCCGACGGCGATGTCGTCCTCCTCGAGAACCTGCGGTTCCATGCCGCCGAGGAGGCAAACGATCCGGCCTTCGCCGAGGCCCTGGCGCGGCTCGCCGATGTCTACGTCAACGATGCGTTCGGCGCCGCTCACCGCGCCCACGCCTCCACCGAGGGCGTCGCGCACCTGCTGCCGGCCGCCGCCGGCCACCTCCTGGAGCGCGAGGTGACGACGCTGACCGGGATCCTCGAGGCGCCGGAGCATCCGTTCGTCGCGATCGTGGGCGGGGCCAAGGTGACCGACAAGATCGGCGTCATCGAGCGGCTCGCGACCGTGGCGGACGAGATCCTGATCGGCGGCGCCATGTGCCTACACGTTCGCGGCCGCGAACGGCGGCGCCGTGGGGGCGTCGCTGCACGAGGACGCCGCCGGCCAGGAGACCGCCCGCCGCGCCCAGGCGATCGCGATCGAGCACGGCTGCAACCTCGCCCTGCCGTCCGACACGGTCGCAGCCGACGCGTTCTCGGCCGACGCCGCAACCCGGGTCGTGCCCACCGACGCCGTTCCCGACGGGTGGATGGGTCTCGACATCGGCCCCGCAGCCGCTGCCGCGTACGCCGCCACCATCGCCGGCGCGCGCACCGTGCTGTGGAACGGCCCCATGGGCGTGTTCGAGCTCGCCCCCTTCGCCGCCGGCACCCGCACCGTGGCCGAGGCCGTCGCCGCCTGCCCGGGCACCACCGTCGTCGGCGGCGGCGACTCGGTGGCCGCCATCACCCGGCTCGGGCTCGCCGACCGCATCACCCACGTCTCCACCGGTGGCGGCGCCTCCCTCGAGCTCCTCGAAGGCCGCATCCTGCCCGGCGTCGCGGCGCTTCCCGACGCCTAACGCAGAGAGGCCCCCGCCCGGCGCCGCGCCGTCGACCGGGATGCGGGATCATGCGGACGTGTCCGAAGGGATCGTCGAGCGCACGCCGGTCGTGGCGGGCAACTGGAAGATGTTCAAGCTCCGCGCCGACGCCCGGGCGTTCGCGGAGGCGCTGGAGCGGCGCCTGGACGAGGTCGACGAGGTCGATCTCGCCATCTGCCCGCCGCTGACGTCCCTCAGTGAGGTGGCGGACGTGCTCGCGCCGCTGGGGGTGGGCGTGCTGGCCCAGAACGGCCATCAGGCCGAGAGCGGCGCGTACACGGGCGAGGTTGCGATGGCGATGCTCGCCGACGCCGGCGCGACCGGCGTCCTCCTCGGCCACTCCGAGCGGCGCCAGTTCTTCGGCGAGACGGACGAGGCGCTGGCCGAGAAGGTGCCGGCGGCGCTGGCGGTCGGTCTCGACCCGATCCTCTGCATCGGGGAGACGCGAGGCCGAGCGCGAGGCGGGGGCGACCGAGGTGCGCCTCTCCGGCCCAGCTCGCCCGCGGCCTGGCCGGAGTGCACGTGGTCGCAGGCCACCGGTGTCGTGATCGCCTACGAGCCGATCTGGGCGATCGGCACCGGCAAGACGGCCACGCCGGCGATGGCCCAGGCTGCGCACGCCCACATCCGGATCGGTGCTCGCCGGGCTGTTCGGCGACGGCCGCGGCCGACGAGATGCGCATCCTCTACGGCGGCTCGGTCAAGCCCGCGAACGCAGCCGAGCTGTTCGCCGAGGCCGACGTCGACGGCGGCCTGTCGGCGGTGCGTCGCTCGCCGTCGACGACTTCCTGGCCATCGCGGCCGCCGCCGGCCCGCGATGACCCGGCCGGTCGCCCTCATCATCCTCGACGGCTTCGGCCAGGCCCCGCCCGGCCCCGGCAACGCCGTCGAGCTCGCGGCGACGCCCGTGTTCGACCGCCTCCTCGCGACCATGCCGCACGTCACGCTCGCGGCCTCCGGCCGTGCCGTCGGGCTGCCCGACGGGCAGATGGGCAACTCCGAGGTCGGCCACCTCACGATCGGCGCCGGCCGCATCGTGCGCCAGGATCTGGTGCGCCTCTCCGACGCCGTCGCCGACGGTTCGCTGCTCGAGAACCCGGCCCTGGTGGCGGCCGCCGACGCGCGCCGGCGCCGCCGGCCGGCCGCTCCACGTCACCGGGCTCGTGTCGGACGGGGGCGTGCACTCCCACGTCGACCACCTGCGTGCGATCGTCGAGCTCGCCCACGCCCGCGGCGCCGCCGTCGCCGTGCACGCCATCACCGATGGCCGCGACGTCTCGCCGCACCAGGCTGCCGGCCTGCTGGCCCGGCTCGCCGGCGAGTGGTCGGACGGCAGGACCGTCATCGCCACCGTGTCCGGGCGGATCTACGGCATGGATCGCGACAGCCGCTGGGAGCGCACCCAGCGCTTCTACGACGCCGCCGTGCACGGGCGCGGCGCTGCGGCCGCCAGCGCCGCCGACGCCGTGACGGCCGCGTATGCGGCGGGCGTGACCGACGAGTTCGTCGAGCCCACGGTGATCGGCGACCCGGCGGCGAACCGCATCGGCACGGGCGACGAGGTCGTCTTCTTCAACTTCCGGCCCGACCGGGCCCGCCAGACCTGTCACGCGCTCGCAGATGCCGACTTCACCGGGTTCGACCGCGGCGGGGCGGGACCGGTCTCGCTGACCGCCATGACCCGCTACTGGGACGGGCAACCGGGAGCGATCGCGTTCGGGCCGGAGTGGCCCGCGCACGTGCTGGCCGACGTGATCGAAGCCGCCGGCCTGACCCAGCTCCACGCCGCCGAGACGGAGAAGTACCCGCATGTGACCTACTTCCTGAACGGCGGCCGGGAGACGGCGCACGTCGGCGAGGTGCGCATCATGGTGCCGTCGCCGCGGGACGTGAAGACCTACGACGAGCGGCCCTCGATGAGCGGGCCTGAGCTCGCCGCCCTTGTCGCGGAGGCGCTTCGCACCACCCGGCCCGACTTCACCGTCGTCAACTTCGCGAACGCCGACATGGTCGGCCACACCGGCATCGTCGCCGCGGTGATCGAGGCCGTCGAGACCGCCGACACCTGCCTCGGCGTGGTGCTGGAGGCGCTGACCGAGATCGGCGGCGTCGCGCTGGTCACGTCCGATCACGGCAACGCCGAGTACATGGTCGGCCCGGACGGCGAGCCCTTCACGGCCCACACGACCAATCCGGTGCCGCTCGTGATCACCGATCCCGACCAGACCCTGGCCGCCGGCGGCGGGCTCGCCGACCTCGCCCCGACCGTGCTCGCGCTGCTGGGTCTCGCTCCGCCCGCCGAGATGACGGGCCGCGACCTCACATCCCGAAGCTGAGCCGATCGGCCAGGTGCTCCGGGAGGCCGGCCTCCCGGATCTCGCGCTGGGTACGGGCGATGCTGTATGGCGTGCGCTGGAAGACGACGCGTTCCGGTACGCCCTCGTCACCCAGCGTCAGCAGCGCGTAGGCAGCCCGCGCGTCGGCGTCGCGAGGTTGTCCGACCGAGCCGGGGTTGATGAGCGAGCGCACCGCACCCAGGTCGAAGGTCGCGCCGGCGTTGGCGGCGCCGCCGGTCAGGACGCCGTCGCCCAGCCGCGCCATCATCGCCGCGTGGGTGTGGCCGACCGCGACGGCCAGCGCCTCTTCGCCCTCCAGGGCCGCCCGCGCCCCGGCCGCATCCATGATGTACTCCCACACCGGGTTGCGGGGCGAGCCGTGGGCCAGGATGACCGGGCCGCGGTCGACCCGCGGCTCGAGCGTGCGCAGCCAGGCCTCGGCATCGGGATCGAGCACCTCCCGCGTCCACCGGATGGCGCGGCCTGCGTCGTGCGAGAAGACGGCCGGGTCGACGGTGCCGATCGCGGCCAGGTCGTGGTTGCCTGCCAGGACGACCGAGCAGCGCTCGCGCACCAGCGTCACGCACTCGTTCGGCTTCGCGCCGTAGCCGACCGTGTCGCCGAGGCACCAGATCTCGTCGCAGCGGTCGGCGAGGGCGTCGAGCACGCTCTCGAGGGCGGCCAGGTTGCCGTGGACGTCGGAGATCAGCGCAACCTGCACGGCCCGATCTACGCGACGGGCGGGCGGGCTCCTTCGCCGCGGATATGCTTGACGGCGATGGACGACGACAGCGAAGACGAACGTCGGCTGAACATCCACTTCACGCCCGAGCTGATGGCGGGCGTCTACGCGAACTTCGCGAACATCAGCCACTCCGACTACGAGTTCACGCTCACGTTCTGCAAGGTCGACCACGAGGTCGACGAGGAGGAGGTCCCCGGCTGGGTGGTGGCGCGTGTCAACGTCACCCCGCGGTTCATGGAGGAGCTGCTCGAGGCGATGCAGGACAACTGGGAGAAGTGGTCGGCGCGGGAGCGGATCCGGGAGCTGCCCGAGGCGCCCGGGCACGAGGACGAGGGTCCCGTCTGATCCGGATCGTCGCCGTCGGCAAGCCCCGGGGAGCGCTTGCCGAGGCGTCGCGCGACTACGAGGCCCGGCTCGGCCGCGCGCTGCGCCTCGAGGTCGTGGAGGTGCGCGAGGAGCCGCTGCAGCGGGGGACGCCGGCGGAGGTGATGGAGCGCGAGCGCCGCCGCATCGAGCCGCACCTCGCCGGCTGGTTCGTCGCCTGCCTCGACCGTCGTGGGCAGGCGCTCGACTCGCCCGCGCTGGCGGCCTGGCTGGGCGAACGCGAGACGACGCCGCCGCAGCGGACGGCGTTCGTCATCGGCGGCTCATGCGGCCTGGCCGACGCCCTCGTCGACGCCGCCGGCCTCGTCCTCTCGCTCGGTGCGCTGACCCTCCCGCACCAGCTCGCCCGCGTGGTGCTCCTCGAGCAGCTGTACCGGGCGACGACGATCCTGCGCGGCGAGCCGTACCACCGGTGAGCGCCGCAGCAGGGCGTCGGCCGCCAGGATCGCGAGGAACGCCGGCACCGCGCCGGTGAGGAGGCCGACCTGCCAGTTGCCGGCGTGACCGGCCCACGCGACCCCGAACAGCGCTGCCAGCCGGACGACGTCACGGAGCCGGCTTGCGATCAGCGTCGCGCCACCGAAGAGAGCGAATGCGGCGATCGCGATCAGCACGTCGGCAGTATTGCCGGGCTCGCCGTTCGGTGTCGACCCGTACGATGCGCGGGTGACCGATCTTCTCGCCAGCCTCGTCGCGCCGATCGCAGGGGCGGCCTCGTCGCTCGTCGGCGGCGCGACGACCGAGGTGCTGCTGGAACGCCCGGCCGACGGCTCCCACGGCGACTACGCCACCGCCGTCGCGCTGCGACTCGCCCCCGTCCTCAAGCGCGCGCCGCGCCAGATCGCCGAGGAGATCGCCCAGCGGCTCCGCTCCAGCGACGACTTCGCGGCGGTCGAGGTGGCCGGGCCGGGCTTCGTCAACCTGCGGCTGGCGGGCGCCTGGTACCGGCGCGCCGTCGCGACCATCCTCCAGGACGGCGAGCGCTACGGCGCGGGCGCGCCGTCGGCGCGGCACGAGGTGCTCGTCGAGCTCATCTCGGCCAACCCGACCGGCCGTATGACGGTCGCCAGCGCCCGCAACGGCGCCTACGGCGACGCCGTCGGCCGCATCTACGAGTTCGCCGGCCACCACGTCGTCCGCGAGTACTACTTCAACGACGCCGGCCGCCAGATCGACCTCTTCGGCGAGTCGGTGCGGGCCCGCAAGCGGGGGGAAGAGCCGCCCGAGGACGGCTACCCGGGGCCGGAGATCGCGGAGCTCGCCGAGCGCATCGATCTGCCTCCGGACGCCCCCGCCGAGGAGTGGCGCGACGCGGCCGTCCCGCTGATGTTCGCGGGCATCAGGACGACGGCCGAGCGACTGCGGATCCACATCGACATCTGGTTCTCCGAGCGCGACCTGCACGCGTCCGGCGCGGTCGAGCGCGCGATCGCCCGGGCCCGCGGCGCCGGGCACGTGTACGAGCGGGAGGGTGCGATCTGGCTCGCCACCTCCCAGTTCGGCGACGACAAGGATCGCGTCCTGATCCGCTCCGACGGCACGCCGACCTACTTCGCCGCCGACCTCGCCTACCTGGAGCACAAGTTCTCGCGCGGGCACGATCGCCTGGTGTACGTGCTCGGGCCCGACCACCACGGCTACATCGGCCGCCTGAAGGGGGCCGCGGCCTGCCTGGGGTACGAGCCGGAGGCCGTCGACGTGCAGATCTACCAGACGGTCACCGTGTCCGGCGCCCGCATGGGCAAACGCCGCGGCAACGTCGTCACCGCCGACGAGCTGATGGACGGTATCGGCGTCGACGCCGCCCGCTTCTTCCTGGTGCAGCGCTCGCACGACCAGTCCATGGACATCGACCTGGACGTCGCGGTGGCCCAGAACAACGAGAACCCCGTCTACTACGTCCAGTACGCCCACGCCCGGGCAGCGTCGATCCTGCGCAAGGCGGAGGCCCCCACGGCCGGCCCCTGGAACTACGAGCCGGCCCCGCAGGAGGCGACGATCGTGAAGCGCCTGGTCGAGTGGCCCGGCGTGGCGGCGGAGGCCGAGGCGCAGCGCGCCCCGCACCGGATCGTCGCCTGGCTCGGAGCGCTGGCGGGCGACTGGCACCGCTACCACCACGACGGCAAGCACGACGCCTCACTGCGCGTGATCACCGACGACCCAGAGGCCCGCGGCTTCCGGCTGGCGCTCACGGCCTGCGTCGGCAACGTCACGCGCACCGCACTCGACCTGATCGGGGTCGAGGCACCCGACGAGATGTAGGCCTGGATCCGTCGCTGAGCGACGAATCCAGGCTCTATACTCGTCTTCACGCGGACGTAGCTCAGTTGGTAGAGCGACGGCTTCCCAAGCCGTAGGTCGCGGGTTCGACCCCCGTCGTCCGCTTCGAGGCCTCCCGATGACGCGAGGCCGTCGTCGCGGTCAACTCGTGGTCACGCCGGTCACGGGCACCAGCACCAGCGTGCCGCTAGGGTGCCGCTCGTGGGGAGCCGCCGGCAGTTGGGGACGTACGCGAGGAGCTGTCGGGCGCGGGGTTCGGCGTGAACCCGCCTGCACCCGCCGGGCACCGCGACTGGCGGCGGATCGGGCGCAAGGCGATCGGGCCCGTGGTCGGCGTCGCGATCGTGGTCGGGATCTTCGCCGCGGTCATCCCCAGGTTCGCCGACTATCAGATCGTCTGGCAGTCCATGACCGATCTGGACCGCAACGACTGGGCGGTCATCTCGGTGTGCGTCGTCCTGAACCTGGCGACGGGCGGGCCGCCGTGGATGGCGGCGGTTCCCGGGCTGCTCCTACAAGCGCTCGACGCTCCTGACCCAGACCTCGACGCTCATGACCACGGTGCTGCCGATGGGCGAGGCGGTCGGCTTCGCAACCCAGATCGGCATGCTGCGGAAGTGGCAATTCCCGCCACAGGCCGTCACCGCCGGCTTCGTCCTCGTCGCGCTCTGGAACCAGGGCATCACCATCGTGATTCCGGTCGTTGCGATCGCCGCACTGGGCGCCGGCCACGCCAACCCGCTCTACTTCACGGCGAGCCTGGTCGCCGCCGGCGTTCTCGTGCTCCTGATCGCCGGCGCCATCATCGGCTTCCGGAGCCCCACGCAGGCACACCGGATCGGCGAGTTCTGCGGCCGACTCGCTACGAGGGTCATGGCTGTCATCCACCGGCCGCCGCGGATCGGGTGGGGCGACCGGCTCGTCGAGATGCGCTCGGAGACGATCGACGTCGTGTCGCGCCGCTGGCTCTTCCTCACGGTTGCGACGGTCGCCAACCAGCTCACGCTCTTCGCCGTGCTGCTGGCGTGCCTCCATACCACCGGCGTGACCGGGATCTCGTTCTTCGAGGCGCTGGCGGCCTGGGCGTTCGCGCGGCTGATCGGCTCGACGGCGATCACGCCCGGGGGCCTCGGACTCCAGGAGCTGGGGCTGACGGGCGCTCTCGTGGCGTTCGGCGGGAATACCGACCAGGTCGTCGCCGCCGCGTTGCTCTTCCGCGTGTTCACGTTCGTGCCGACGGTCGTCGTCGGTTCGGCCTGCGCGTTGATCTGGCGCCACGAGGAACGCCGCGACGCGGCTACCCGGGAGCCCCGATCGACCTGAGTTCGGTCATCAGGCCGGCCTCCCTCCTGGCCTGGGAGCGGCCTGGCAGAGGGAGTCGGCCTGACTCCCTGTGAGGCGTCGTGCTACCAGCACGACGCCGAGTGGACGCCGCGACGCACTGGCGGGCCGATCCAGGCTTCCACCCCGTGGCGTCCGTCAAGTAATCTCTGCGGCATGAAGCGATCGACGGAGGATGTCAAGCTCACGGCCCTGGCGCGCTCGCCGTTGTTCGCCGGCTTCTCGAAGAAGGAACTCGAGCTGCTCGGCCGCATCACGGACGAGCTCGACCTCCCCGAGGGGCGGGTGCTGATGCGCGAGGGCGAGAACGGGCGGGAGTTCTACGTCATCATCGAGGGCGAGGCTGACGTGGTCAAAGGCGGCAACCACATCCGCACCTGCGGCCCCGGCGAGTTCGTGGGCGAGATCTCGCTGATCGCGCAGACGCCGCGCACCGCGACGGTCACGGCGAAGTCGCCGATGCGCGTCTTCGTGATGGCGGATCACGCGTTCCGCGGCCTGCTGTCGACCAACCGGGACGTCGAGACGAAGGTCTTGCGTTCGATGGCCGCGCACCTGCTGGCGACCTCGCCCGCGGCGAGCTGAACCGCCCGCCCGGCCCCGCTCGCTCCGTTCCCCCGTCGAGGGGACTGGCGGAGCGGCCAGGATCGGGTTGAGTGGTGGGGTGGAGACCACCCGCTACGTCGCGCTGGACAGTGAAGCCGTCGATGTGCTCCTGGCCGCGTGCGGTGCGGTGCAGGGCGAGCGGGCCCGGCAGGTGCTGGCCGATATCGCCGCACGGTACGAGGCGTCGGACATCGCCTGCGTCCACCGCCGGGTGCTGCGCAGCGGCGCCGGCCGCAAGTGCTGCGACTGCGGCGCCTGGATCTGATCAGCCCGGGCGACCCGCCAGGTAGTCGGTCACCTTCGTCCACGGGTAGACGATCCAGTCGTTGGTCTCGAGCACGTGCACGTCCGGCCGCAGGCCGGTCTCGTCGCGGCCCGGTTTGAAGTGGAGGACGGCCGTGGTCGGCGTGCCGCCGGCGGCACGCACGCGCTCGGTCACGGCCTGGATGGTACGGCCCGAGTCCCACACCTCGTCGACGACGAGTACCCGGTGCCCGTGGAGGAGCGGGTCGGACGGGAACTGGAGGAACGTCGGCGCTTCGCCGCGGACGCCGTCGTCGTCGTAGAACTGGACGGCGGCGACGAGGATGTTCTTGATGCCCAGCAGGTACGCCAGTAGGCCGCCGGGGATGAGGCCGCCCCGGGTGACGAGCAGCATCACGTCGTAGTCACCGCGGACGCGCTCCCCGAGCTCCACCACCTGGCGGGCGATGTCCTCGAAGGTGAGGTGCAGCTTGCCGTCGACGTGTTCCATCGGCCGCACGCAACTCTACCCACCCCGGCGCTTGACTGCCGCGCGCGGCCTGGTAGGTTCAGGCCATGCGCCGACCGGAGGGGTGATGGCCTACCACATGCAAGGGACGACGCTCGAGTCGTGCAACTGCGACGCGATCTGTCCCTGCCGCAAGATCGACGGCGTGCCGGGCGGCCGATCCACGCACGGCGAGTGCGAGGGCGTGCTGTCGTGGCTCATCGGCAACGGCGAGGTCGACGGGGTCGACGTCAGCGGCCTCGCCGTCGCCATCGCGTTCTGGTACGGCGACGACGAGCCCGGATCGCCCTGGCGGTGGATGCTCCACGTCGACGATCGCGGCGATGACGCGCAGCGGGCGGCGCTCGCGGACGTGTTCACGGGCAGGCTGGGCGGCACGGCCCTGCGCCAGTTCCCGTGGGTGAGGAAGGGGAGCGACCTCCTCAGCGTGGTCACCAGCACGATCGACGTCGACCACACCGAGGGCCGCGGCTCGCTCCGGGTCGGCAGCGGGCTGGCGTTCGTCGTCGACCGCCCCTACCCGACCGCGAGCACCGTTGCCTGCATCATCCCGGGGTACGACCAGCCGGGCCGCGAGCTGATCGCATCCGTCCTCGAAGCCGACGACGAGCCCTTCCACTTCCGGTACGAGGGCACCTGCGGCTTCGAGTCCTCCTTCGACTACTCCTCGGAGAGCTGAGACCGCCATGTGCCGATCGATCCGTCCCCTGCACAACTACGAGCCGCCGACCACGGCCGAGGACGTCCACGCCGCCGCGCTGCAGTACGTGCGCAAGATCAGCGGCATGACCCGCCCGGCGCGCGTCAACGAGGAGGCGTTCGCCCGCGCCGTCGAGGCAGTGACGGCAGCCTCGTCCCAGCTGCTCGCGAGCCTGGTGGTGACCGGGCCGCCGCACGACCGCGAGCGTGAGATCGCGCGCGCCCGGGAGCGCGCTGCGCGGCGCTTCGAGCGGCCGGATTCGCAGACGGCGTAGCCCCTACGAGTTTCCGCCCCTCGAGGCTCAGATCCCCCGATTGGTGGACGAAAGCCATCGTCCCAGGTGGTTTCGTTCTATGGGAGTCCGCCCCAGCGGCTCACCCTGCGTTCCACCTACCCAAGAAATAGCCCCGGGGGTTCCCAGTGTCGGTACCCGTCAGAACGCTCGTGCGTGCCACGACAGCATTGGCTGTCGTGCTCTTCGCCACCGCTGCCCAGGCCGCGGCGCCTACCATCACCAGCTTCACGCCGGCCGTGGGCGTGGTCGGCGCGACGACGACCATCACCGGTACCAACTTCTGCGCGACGCCCGCGTCGAACGTCGTCAAGTACAACGGCACGGCCGCGGTCGTGTCGGCCTCGTCCCTGACGAGCATCACGACGACCGTCCCGGCCGGCGCCACCACCGGCAAGATGACCGTCCAGACCACGTGCGTGGGCGGCGGCGGGCCCGTCACCTCGACTCAGGACTACTACGTCGTGCCCAGCGGGTACGCGGCCAACCAGGTCGACCAGACCAACCGGTTGACGCTCGGTACCCCGCAGGCCGTGACGATCACCTCCACGCACCTCGCGATCCTCGCGTTCGACACGACGTCGGCCAACCAGCGCGTGTTCTTCAACTGGACGGGTTCGACGATCGCGCAGATGGCGATCACGGTGCGCGGGCCGACGGGCACGTTCGTCGTCTCGGCCTCGACGGGCACCGGATCCAACTACATCGACGCCACCACCCTCGCGACGATCGGTACGTACACCGTCACGATCGCCCCGAACGCGCCCTTCTCCGGCTCGCTGAACTTCACCGCGACCAACGTCCCGGCCGACGTCTCCGGCGCCACCACGCCCACGGCGGGCGGCGGCGTGACGGCGATCGCGATCACCGGCCCGGGCCAGAACGCGAAGATCACGTTCAACGGCACCATCAACCGGCGCGTGTTCGTCAGCCTCACCGGCTCGACCATCGCCAGTGGCTACGTCGCGCTGCTCGACGCAACCGGCGCCCCGGTCGCCCTGGCCAGCTTCAACGCCAACGGCGGGTTCATCGACACCACGACGCTGCCGGCCACCGGCAGCTACTCGGTCTCGCTCGATCCCACGGGCACCAACCTCGGCAACATCACGCTGACGGTGTACGACCTCGGCCTCGCCGACCCGGCACCCGTGGCGATTGCGAGCCTGCCCGGCTCGGGCGCCGGTGCCGTGACGATTCCGGGCGAGTCGGCAGGGGTCACCTTCCCTGGGACATCGGGACACCACATCACCATCAAGGTCACCGGCGGCACGTACGTCAGCGCGAGCGTCTGGCTGAAGAAGCCGGACGGCACCATGCTCGGCACCGCCATCACGCTGCACGCGGCCACCGACTTCATCGACTATCCGTCGCTCCCGGCCACGGGTACGTACACGATCGTGGTCGACCCGAACGGAGCGGGCGTCGGAACGGCGACCTTCGCCGTGTTCGACGTCAGTGACGGGGTCACACCCCTCGCCGTGTCGGCGACCGCGCCATCGTCGGTCGGTTCCACCTTCACGATCGCGACGCCGGGCCAGAACTGGAGCTACACGTTCGCCGGCGCCCTGAACGAGCGCATCGCGATCGCGATGACCGGCTCGACCCTGACCGGCGGCACCGTCGAGCTGCATCGGCCCGGACGGCAGCGTGCTCGACGACCTCCACCGTCACCGGCTCGTCGTACATCGACACGCAGACGCTCGACGTCGCCGGCACCTGGACGATCTTCTTCGATCCCACCGCCGCCGCCACGGGCACCGTCAGCTTCACGGTCTACACCGTGCCTGCCGACACCTCGGGCACGGTCACGCCCCTGTCGACCCTCTCCGGCGGCACCGCCGCCACGACGGTGACGCCGTTCCAGAACTCGCGCTTCACCTTCAACGCGTCGGTCGGTCAGCGGCTCGCCTTCAAGATCTCCGGCACGTTCATCAAGAGCGGCACCGTGACCATCTACGACAACACGATGACGAAGTTCGGCTCGTCGTTCACCTTCACCACCTCCGGCAAGTTCGCCGACGGGTACACGGCCGCGACCGCCGGCCAGTACACCATCGTGGTCGACCCGGCCGGCTCGTCGAGCGGCAACGTCGTGCTCGCGGCCTTCCTCGTGCCGGCCGACGTCACGGCGGTCGCCACGCCGACCGGCGCTCCGGCCACGCTGACGACGACCATCCCGGGCCAGAACATGTCGGTCACCTTCACGGGCCAGCAGAACCACGGCGTGCTGGTATCGGTCGCGAGCGGCGCCCTCGCCGGCACCGTCAAGCTCTTCTCGACCGATGGCACGACCCTGCTCGGCTCGGGCACGACCGGCACGTCGGGCGGCGTCATCGACACCAAGACCCTGCCCGCCAACGGCACCTACACCGTCTACCTCGATCCCCGCGACGGAGCGGTCGGAACGCAGACGGTGATGATCTACGACGTGCCCGCGGACGTCAGCGGCTCCATCGCCACCAACGGCGTCGCCGTCACCTCCGCAACCAGCGCAGTCGGTCAGAACATCTCGCTGGCGCTGAACAACGTGACGGGCGGCTCGCGCGTCTCCCTGCTGGTCTCGGCACCCGCCTCGGCCGGTGCGCTCAAGATCATCAACCCGGATACGACCCAGCTGGTGTCGAAGTCGTTCACCTCGAGCGGCCTCTTCGTCGACGCGACCACCCTGGTGCAGGGCGGCAACTACACGCTCAAGGTCGACCCGACCGGGGCCAACTTCGGCAGCTACACCGTCACCGCCTGGCTCGTGCCGGCCAACTCCTCCGGGGCGATCACCATCGACGGCGCCTCGGTGCGGCTGACGACGGGAACTCCGGGGCAGAACGGCACGCTCACCTTCAACGGCACGGCGAACACCCTGGTCAAGCTGACCATGGCGTCGGTCACCGAGGGCACGAGCTCCTGCTGCGGCGCCAAGATCACGATCCAGACGCCGTTCGCCACCCAGCTGATCCTCGCCAAGAGCGTGGGTACGGGCGGCACCAGCATCACGGTGCAGCTGCCTTCGACGGGCCAGTACACGATCACCATGGATCCGCAGCTCGCCGTCACCGGCGGCATCACCTTCACCCTCGTCACCGTCTGAATCCGCCGGGGAGGGAGCGCGCAGGCGCTCCCTCCCCGGAGATCCGGCGCCGAAGCCGACCGCAGACGTGGCACGCTGTGGGTATGCGCCTCCTCGTCCTGCCTTTCGTCCTCGTCATCGCGCTCTCGCTCGTGCCGGCGGCCGATGCCGCCGCGTTCCGCTCGCCGAGCGGGAACATCGGCTGCATGTGGGTGGGTGGCGAGTTGCGCTGCGACATCGGCGCCCATCGCTGGACCGGTATTCCGAGGAAGCCGGCCTGGTGCCATTTCGACTGGGCGCTCGGCTTCCGCATGAACGTCCGGGGTCACGCGCGATGGGTCTGCGGGTCGGACACGGTGCTCGGCATCGGGCCCGTGCTCGGCTACGGCCGGCGGTGGCATCGCCCGCACATCAGCTGCCGGATGCGCACGACCGGCCTCACCTGCCGGAACCAGGCCGGGCACGGGTTCTTCATGAGTCGCGGCAGCTGGCGGCTGTTCTGAACGGGCGCCGCTACCCTGTGGACATGCCGAGCCTCGACGCCGTCAAGGAGCTGATCGAGCGGGCCCTCCCGGGCTCGGAGGTCGAGATCGAGGACTTCGCCGGCGGCGGAGGCGACCATCTCACCGCACGGGTCGTCGCCCCGCAGTTCGCGGGCCTGTCCCTGCTCGAGCAGCACCGCCTGGTCTACGCAGCCGTGGAGTCCGAGCTCGGCTCCGGCGCGATCCACGCCCTCTCCATCAAGACGTCCCCGGCACGATAGGAGGCCACCCATGTCGATTGCCACCGAGGACCAGATCCTCGATCAGATCAAGTCCATCATCGGCGAGAACCGCGTCGCCCTCTTCATGAAGGGGCTGCCCGAGGCCCCTCGCTGCGGATTCTCGGCCCGTGTCGTCGGTCGTCTCGATGACGCCGGCGTCGAGTACGCGGCGGTCGACGTGCTCGTCGATCCGCGCATCCGCCAGGTGCTGTCCGGCTACTCGAACTGGCCGACCATCCCGCAGCTGTTCATCGGCGGCGAGCTGGTCGGCGGTTGCGACATCGTCGAGGAGCTGGCCGAGTCCGGCGAGCTCCAGACGATGCTGCACGGCGACGCCTGATCAGGCGCCGAGCGCGACGGCGACCGTGCCGCCGCTCGTCCGCAGGTGCGGTACGACGAGGCCCGGGAAGCGTCCCACCAGCAGCCACCTATCGCCCGTGACCTGCCAGACCGTCGACTGGTCGCCGCCCGGCCGGTAGCGCACGACCATGCCCGAGGTACCGGCCTGCGCCGTGATCGTGATGCGCCGGACGCTGCCGTCGCGCCCATGACGGACCCGCACGCTGTAGGCGTTCCGGCCCGGCGGCACGGCTGCGCCGCCGTCGTAGACGAGGCTGAGGATCGAGACCCCGGTCTCGGGGAAGCCGTGAGCGCCCGCCGGGCGGCCCAGCTGGGCGACCGTCGTGTGGCCGGCGGCCGAAGCCGTCAGTGACATGCCCGCCCCCCGGTCGACCTGGCCGCCGTGCGTTTCGGTGAACGCGAGCGCCCCGGACGTGCGGTCGAAGGCGATGTCGAGCTCCGCGGCGGTGATGGGCGGTGCTGCGACGTGCACGCTGAACGAGCCCGAGGCGGCGTTGCCGGAGGCGTCGGTGGCGGTGCAGAGCACGAGCGAGTCGCCGACGGGGAGGCGGCTGCCGCTCGCGGGCGTGCACGCCGTCGTGACGGCGGGGTCCCAGCGGTCGGTCGCCGAGGCGCTGAAATCGACGATCGCGCCGTCCGCCCGGTCGGCGGTGACGCTCATGTCCGCCGGGAGAACCAGGTCGGGAGGCGACCAGTCGACCAGCACTTGGGCCGTCGCCGAACCGGTGTTGCCGGCCGCGTCGGCCGCGTCGGCCGTGATGGTCAGGGGGCCTTCGGCCGGCGCGTCGAACGAGGCCGGCGAGGTGCACGGGGCCCGGGCGGCGCCATCCCAGGCGCAGTCGAAGGTGGCGGGCTCGTCACTGCCGAACGTGAGTCCGACCGCGTGCGAGCCGCCGCCGGAGGCCGTCGCGGTGAGCGTGACGACCGGCGGCGTGCGGTCGATCCGGATCCAGGTCTCGGCCGGCGCGGCGACGTTGCCCCAGCGGTCGGTCGCGGTCACGGCCACCGTGTGATCGCCTTCTGCCGGCCCGTCGAGCAACAGCGGCGATGCGCACGCGGCCGGGTCGGCGCCGTCGACGGAGCACGTGAACGTGGCCGGCTCATCGGCCGCGAACGGGATGTCGACGCTCGCGGCGTTGGTCGGCGAGGCGAACGGCTGGAAGGTGACGTTCGGCGGCGTGTGATCGGCCGGATGGCCCTCGACCGAGAACGTGAGGCGTCGCTGCGGGAAGGGGTTCCACTTGCCGTCGCCGTCGCGGAACCAGCCACCGTCGGCGGTGGCGCAGCGCTCCCACGCCATCACGCCGACCGGCTCGACCACGACGGCGTACGTGCCCGCCGGGAGCCTCACGCCGGTGGGCGACCACACGACGGCGCCCGGCTGCTGGGGGAGGGCGATCGCGCCGTGGCCGAAGACCGAGGTGTCGTCGGGCGTGCCGTCGGCGCTCGTCCCGACGACGGCAATCCGCGCGGGACTTCCCCCCGTGTCACCGGCGACGATGCGGATGGCATCGACATCCGATTCGGTGCCGACCTGGAACGTCTCGGCCAACGGGTTGGTGCCGCCGTTGAGGGCCTGGGAGGGCGGTGTCGGCTCGCATGAGTCGATCACCCCCGCCGAGGCCTGGGCGGGCAGCAATGCCGCAGCGATGGCGGCCAGGATAATGAAATACCGTTGTCCCAAATGCAACGGAAGCGCACCCTTCTTCCTCCTTCTGCATCGGCGCAACCGCTACGGGGAGAGAAACCCGGGCGGGGGATTCTCATGGAAGGTGGCGCAATATCACTCTCATGACCCGGCGGGCGTAGGCTCCCGTCGAGCCCGGGCCGACGCCCGATCCCTGACTCATGATCACGACCACGACCGTGCCGCGGGGGGCGAAGACGAGGGCGGCATCGTGCTCGACGCCGGTCAGCCAGCCGGCCTTGTGGCCGACCGGAGCGGACGTCGCCGGGCGCACGACGCCGGTGTAGCGCGCGTGGAGCAAGAGCCAGATGGCCACCCGGGCCTCGCGCTGG
Organism: uncultured Actinomycetes bacterium; assembly: GCA_963779685.1. Lineage (GTDB taxonomy): Bacteria > Actinomycetota > Thermoleophilia > Gaiellales > F1-60-MAGs149 > CAVZZG01. The sequence goes on along the minus strand of CAVZZG010000003.1, from coordinate 1,004,531 downwards.
CTGATGCCCAGACGCGACGCTCGGCCGCGTCCGCCGGCGGCCTCGAGGAGACCTGCGAGGAGCACGCCGAGGTCGTGCGCGGTCGTGTACTTCCCGCGCGGGAGCACCGGTTGGCGAACCACCGACACCGGCGGGATCGTCGCGCCGGCGACGGTCCGCACGGACCCGGGGGTCGTCTCGTAGCCGCCGAACATGTCCGTGGCGCGGCAGTGCATGGCCCGGCAGAACGCGTTCACGAGGGCCGATCCGCCGGACGTCGACCCGCCGAGCGCGACCTCCACCTCGTTGGCCGCGTCGTTGTCGGAATCGACGATCATCCGCTGCAGTGCAGGCCACACGGCGGCCGAGGGCGGGTCGGTGTGCCAGCGGGCCAGCGCCGTCATCAGGATCGCGAGCTTGAGCGTGCTCGCGCCCGAGAACCGCGCGCCGGCGTTGTAGGAGGCCGCGGCCCCACCGGCCATGCCGCGCGCCCAGACCGCCGTCACGCCGGGTCCGGCGATGCGGGTCAGCGCTCGTTGCACCGTGGCGCTGACGCGGTGCGCCGTGCGGGCCGGAACGCCGTTCGCGGCAGGCCGTAGACCGGGGCGACCCGGCTCGTGCCGACACGCGTCGCACCCCTGTAGGCGACCACCACGATCGCCTGGTCTCCGCTGCGCAGGCCCGTCGGGGCGACCCGGAACGTGCCGTCGGGCGTCGGCCGGGCGGCGAGGAACGTCGTGGTCGTGCCGCGCCGGGCGTAGATCAGGACCCGGGTCACCGCCGGCGTCACGTGGCCGCGGATCGCGCCGGGATTCGCCTCGTAGGCCCGGGGTGCGTCGATCGTCACGGCGGGCACCGCGCCAATATAGATCGGGCTCCGTCCGACGCGCCACCTAGCATGGACGGTGTGACTCCTGATCGCGAAGCCCTGGCGCAAGTGGTCGATCTCCGGATCGCCGACCTCTGGTGCGAGCTCTTCGAGATCCCGCAGGAGCGCTGGGACGTCGATCTGATCGGCTGGTTCCTGCGCACGGCCTACGGCCAGGGGTACTGCGACGCCCTCCGCGAGGGCGAGCGAGGCGCGCTGTGCCGCGAGATCGCCGATGCGGTGATCCGGCCCGACCCGAAGGTAGCCTGATGCGCCTCCGGGGTCGGCGGCCTCGGTAGACTGCCGGGGTGAGTTCCCAGGAAGCCTCGGGGCGCCGGCACGTCAGGCTCGTCTTCGCGCTCGTGGTCGCGTCGCTTCTCGGTACGTTCGCGGTCTACACGGCCCTGATCGGCGACACGACACCGCTGCTGGGCGTCGCCCAGGCGGCGAGCGGGGCTCACGCGGGCGAGCCCGTGAAGCTGACGGGCAAGGTCGTCGCCCACTCCGGCGATCCCTCGTCGACGGCCGGCATGCGGATCACCCTGGCCGACAACGTCTCGGGCAAGACGATCGACGTCGTGTACCACGGCAGCGTCCCGGACGCGTTCCGGGACGGCAGGCGCATCGTCGTCGACGGATCGGTGACGAAGGGCGCGTTCCACGCCGCCGCCGACTCGCTCGTCACCAAGTGCCCGTCGAAGTACGCGCCGCCGCCGCCCGGCTCGACCGTGCCGGCGTCGATGGGGGGCTAGCCGGTGGCGACGCTCGGCCGGGGGGCGCTCGTACTCGCGCTGATCCTGGCCCTGTGGGCCGCCGGAGCAGGGCTGCTCGGGGCGCTGCGACGCGACCGGCGCCTTCAGGCCAGCTCCCGGCGCGCGCTCTACATGCTGGCGGCGTCGCTGCTGGTGGCGGATGGCGTGCTGATGACGGCGATCGTCCGTCACGACTTCTCGTTCGTCGTCGTCTACGACACCACCGAGCGCTCCCTGCCGCTGGGCTACCTGCTGACGTCGTTCTGGGCCTCTCAGGCCGGCTCATTGCTGCTGTGGGTGTCGGTGCTGGCGGCGTTCTCGGTGATCGTCGTCCGCACCAACCGCCGCCAGAACGGCGAGCTGATGCCCTGGGTGACCGCGATCCTCGGCGGGATCGCCACGTTCTTCCTGGTCGTGCTGGTGGCCGCTGCCGATCCCTTCGCCCGCCAGGTCGCGCCGGCGGACGGCGCCGGGCTCAATCCGTCGCTGCAGAACCCGTACATGACGATGCACCCGCCGAGCCTGTACCTCGGCTACGTGGGGCTCGCGGTGCCGTACACGTTCTGCATGGCCGCCCTGCTGGCCCGGCGCAGCGACGCCCGCTGGATCGTGGCAACCCGGCGCTGGACGCTGGCCGCGTGGGCCTTTCTCGGCGTCGGCATGCTGCTCGGCGCGCACTGGGCCTACGAGGAGGTCGGCTGGGGTGGGTTCTGGGCCTGGGATCCGGTCGAGAACGCCGCCCTGATGCCATGGCTCGTCGCCACGGCCTTCCTGCACTCGGTGATGGTGCAGGAGAAGAAGGGCATGCTGAAGATCTGGAACGTGGTGCTCGTGACCGCGACCTTCGCGCTCTCCATCTTCGGCACCTTCCTGACCCGCAGCGGCGTGCTGTCGTCGATCCATGCCTTCACGGTGTCGAGCGTCGGCTGGTACTTCGTCGGCTTCATCGGCATCGTGCTGGTCGGCTCCGCTGCCCTGATCGTGTCCCGCCTCGACATCCTGCGGTCCGAGCACCGCATGGAGTCGCTCGTCAGCCGTGAGGCGACGTTCCTCTTCAACAACCTGCTGTTCGTCGGACTGGCGTTCGCCGTGCTGTGGGGCGTGGCCTATCCGCTGGCGCTGAAGGCGATCGGGGCCGAGGACCTCACCGTCAACGCGCCGTTCTACAACTTCTTCGCCACCGCCTTCGGCCTGCCGCTGATCCTGCTGATGGCGGTCGGACCGTTGATCGCCTGGCGGAGGGCCTCGCTCAAGAGCCTCCGCCTGACGTTCGGCGTGCCGTTCGGGATCGGGCTCGGGGTCGGGGGGGTGCTGATCCTGCTCGGCTACACCGGGAGCCTGGCGGGCGTCGCGGCCATATCGCTGTGCGCGTTCGCCGCCGCCTCGATCGGGCTCGAGTTCGCGCGCGGCACCCGCGCCCGCCACGCGCTGGTCGGGGGATCGTGGATCGCCGCCTTCGTCTCGCTGATCGCCCGCAACCGCCGCCGCTACGGCGGCTACGTCGTGCACCTGGCGGTCGTGCTGATGGTGCTCGGGATCGTCGGCACGATGGCCTTCGGCACCTCTCACGAGTGGATCGTCAAGCCGGGAGGGACGGTGGCGATCCGCGACTACCAGCTCCGGTTCGTCGGCATCGGCACGGCCACCGGCCCGAACTACTCCGAGCGGCTCGCGCGCTTCGCCGTCGTGCGCAACGGCGAGCAGCTCGGCATCATCGCGCCGGCGCAGAGGGCCTATCGCGAACAGACCTCCAACGAGGTCGCCATCCGCACCGACATCGGCCGAGGTGAGGATCTGTTCCTCATCCTCAACCAGGTCAGGCCGGACGGGTCGGTCGCGATCAAGGCGTTGATCAACCCCCTGGTGAACCTGCTCTGGCTCGGCGCCATCGTGTTCGTCGCCGGGGCGCTCATCGCGGCCTGGCCCGACCGGCGCGAGGCCCGCCGCCTCGCCCGCCGCTACGCCGAGGAGCCGGTCGTCGGCGAAGCATGACGGCCGTCGTCCTGCTCGCCCTCCTCGCCGTCGCGGCGGCGATCGCGGTCGCATGGCCGCTGGTCCGCCGGCCCGAGGCCGACGACATCGTGGCCGGGACCGATCCGGCATCGCTACGCCGCCTCGAGCTGCGCGAGCGGCGCGACGAGGCGCTCGCGGCCCTGCAGGAGCTCGACATGGATCACCGCACCGGGAAAATCGCCGACGCCGACTACGACCAGGCCCGCACGGAACTCCGCGCGGCCGCCGCCGAGGCGATCGAAGCACTCGAAGACACCTAGAATCGCTGTCGTGGCCGAACGGCCGTTCACGATCGCGCACATCTCGGACCTGCACTGCGGCTCGCCGTCGTTCGTGCCGAGCCTGATGGACCGCGCCATCATCGAGGTCAACGACCTGGAACCCGACGTCGTGGTCGTCTCCGGCGACCTCACGACCTTCGGCTTCCGCCAGGAGTACGTGGAGGCGCGCGCCTACCTCGACCGGCTGGAGTGTCCCGACCTGCTCGTGATCCCCGGCAACCACGACTCGCGCAACGTCGGCTACGTGCACTTCGAGGAGCTGTTCGGCCCGCGGCAGCAGGTGCTCCGCAAGGACGGCGTGTGCCTGCTGGCGATCGACTCGTCCGAGCCCGACCTCGACAACGGCGTCGTCGGTCGCTCGCGCTACCCGTGGATCCGTGAGGAGTTCGCGCATCCGGCACGGCTGCGGGTGTTCGTGCTGCACCATCACCTGCTCCCGATCCCCGGCACGGGGCGCGAGCGGAACGTCGTCAACGACGCAGGCGACGCCCTCGAGGTGCTGTGCGGGGCGGGCTGCCGGCTGGTCCTCTCGGGCCACAAGCACGTGCCGCACGCGTGGCGGATCGAGGATCTGTTCGTCGTCAACGCCGGCACCGTCTCCAGCCTGCGCCTGCGCGGGAAGGGGCGACCTTGCTACAACGTCGTCGAGGTCCACGACGACCGCGTCGAGGTGCACCGCAAGTACCCGTTCCACGACCGCGACCGCATCCTCGAGTTCTCGCTGAAGACCCTCGACCACCGTAAGTGGCCCGGCCAGGCGATCTGACGCGCGCGCTGGTCCTGATCGACGGCGAGCACTATCCGCCGGTGGTGGCGTCGGCGATCGCGGGCCTCGACGTCGAGGTGGTGGCGGCCCTGCTGCTCGGCGGCGCCGAGAAGCTGCGCACGCCGCCGGTCGCGTCCGACTACGGCGTGCCGGCGATCGTGCCGGGTCCGCTCGCGGCCGCCATCGCCGCTGTCGGCGCCACGGTCGTCGTCGATCTCTCCGACGAGCCGGTGCTGACCCAGCGCGCGCGCCTCGCGCTGGTGGGGGAGGCGCTCGATGCCGGGGCGGCCTACCGGGCAGGGACCGCCTACTTCGGCGTCCCGGTGGAGACGTCCTACGGGTTGCCGTCGATCGCCGTGGCCGGCACCGGCAAGCGGGTCGGCAAGACGGCCGTGTGCGGCCACCTGGCGAGGCTCGCCCGCGATCGCCTTGCTCCGGGCGCCGTCGTCGTCGTCGCCATGGGGCGGGGTGGGCCGGCCGAGCCGGAGGTCGTCGAGCCGGGCTCGGTGAGCCCGGCCGACCTGCTGCGGCGGAGCCGGCAGGGCGGGCACGCCGCATCGGACTTCCTCGAGGACGCCGTGCTGGCCGGCGTCGCGACGATCGGCGCGCGGCGCTGCGCCAGCGGGCTGGCCGGTGACGTCGTGGCGTCGAACGTGGCCGAGGCCGCGGTGCTGGCGGCGGCGCGTCGGCCGGCCCTGACGCTGTTCGAGGGGTCGGGAGCCGCCTTCCCGCCGGTGCGGTGCGGCCGGACGCTGCTTGTCGTGCCGGCCGGGATCGACCGCGAGGAGCTGTTCGGCTACCTCGGCCCGTACCGGCTCCGCCGCGCGGACGCCGTGCTGCTGGTCGGCGAGGCCCCGGACATCGTGGCGCGGCTCGACCGGCCGGTGGCCAGCTGCGATCTCGAGCCGTGGCCGACCGTTCCCGTCGCCGGCCGGCGGGTGGCCGTGTTCGCGACCACATCCCGGCCAGCGATGGCGGCCGCGCTGCGCGCGCAGGGTGCGCGCGACGTGACGCTCTGCGGCGCACTTGGCGACCGCCCGGCGCTGACCGCGGCGATGCCGGCCCTGGACGCCGATCTCTGGCTGACCGAGATCAAGGCGGCGGCCATCGACGTCGTCGCCGAGGAGGCCGAGCGGCGTGGCATCGAACTGGGCTTCCTCGACAACCGGCCCGTCGGCGCCGACGCGTTCCTGCAGGCCCTCATCGACGACGCCATCGCCGCCAAACCGTGATCCCGGCGTTACGCGCCGTTCGGTAGGCTTGCGCCCGATGCCCGCGCGGCACCGCCTCGTCGTCACGCGCGATCGGGCGTTCCCCTTCTCGAAGGGGATGCTCGCCCAGTCGCTGATGGCCTGTGGCATAGCGCCGGATCGCGCCCACCGCATCGCCCGCATCATCGAGGTCGAGCTGCGCCGCGGCGACGCCGCGCTGGTGACCGTCGACGAGCTCCGCGGCCGCACGGAGGCCGTGCTCGGCCGCGAGGAGGGCGACGGCGCCGTCGACCGGTACCGGCGCTGGAACGAGCTGAAGCACCTCGAGCTACCGCTGATCGTCCTGGTCGGAGGCGCCCCCGGCACGGGCAAGTCGACCATCGCCTCTCAGGTCGCCCACCGGCTCGGCATCACCCGGATCGTGTCCACGGACGTCGTGCGGCAGGTCATGCGCGGCGTGATCGCGGCCGACGTCCTACCGCAGATCCACGTCAGCTCCTTCGATGCCGGGCAGTTGATCCTCCACGGCGAGCCCGCCGACCGTACCATCGCCGGCTTCCGGCAGCAGGCCGACACCGTCCGGGCAGGCCTCCGCAACGTCGTCGTGCGCGCGGTCGAGGAGCGGTTCCCGCTCGTGCTCGAGGGCGTGCACGTCGTGCCCGGCGCCCCGCTGGTGGCGCCGGACGAGGGCGCGATCGTGGCCGAGGTGGTGCTGGCGCTGGCGAGCGAGGACGAGCACCAGTCGCACTTCGAGCTGCGCGCCGCCCACACTGGCGATGCCCGTCCCGCCGCACGGTACCTGGAAGCGTTCGACGCCATCCGCCACGTGCACGACTTCCTCGTCGCGGAGGCCCACCGCACCGGGACGCCGGTCGTGGAGGCGAGCGACATCGACCGCGCGGTGCGCGACGTCATGGACATCGTGCTCGACCGGGTGGCCCAGCCGGTACGCTGACGGCGTGCCGTCCCTCGCAGAGCTCCACGCCGCCGCCCGCGATCGCGGCATTCCCCACTACCGCCGGCTGGCCAGGGCCGAGCTGGAGGAGAGCCTGCGCGACGATGCAGAGCGCGTGCCGGGCGCCCCGGCGCGGTTGGAGCGGGACGGCCCGCTGGCGGTCGTGGTGCTCGACGATCCGTCCACGCGCAACGCCGTCGGCAGTGCCGCCATGGCGGCGCTGGAGGCGGTCCTCGACGAGCTCGAGCGCGACGAGACGGTGCGGCTGGTGGCGATCACCGGCTCGGGCCGGGTGTTCTCGTCGGGTGCGGGCATCCGCGAATACGACCGGATGCCGGACGGCGGCGAGCTGCTCACCGACCGCGGCTCCGCGATCCTCGATCGCCTGGCCGCCCTGCCCGTGCCGGTGCTCGCCCTGATCAACGGCCATGCGGTCGGAGGCGGCGTCGAGGTCGCGCTGGCCGCCGACTGGCGCTTCATCGACCCGGCGGCGGACATGCGCTTCGTCCACGCCTCGATCGGCCTCGTTCCCGGCTTCGGCGGCATGGGCCGGCTGCGCACCCGGGTCGGTGCCGCGGTGACCCTTCGCCTGCTCGCGACCTGCGCGAGCGTCGGCGGCCGCGAGGCGGTGGCGATGGGACTCGCGGACGAGCTGGTGCTGGCGCGCGACCAGCGCGTCCGCGCCGTCGAGCTGGCGGCGCGCGTGGCCGGCGCCGATCGCGCGGCCGTCGCAAACGCCAAGGCGGCGCTGGCCGCCGGCACGCGCGAGGCCGAGCGGGCCGCGTTCCTGGACAGCTGGCCGAACCGCACGATCCCCGACCACCTCAGGGCTTAGCCCGCCCACCACGGCCAACGAGCCGCGGTAGGCGGGGCTTCAGTGTCCCGACGGCCGTCGGGCGTTTGCCAGGAGGACCGCCTCCCACAGGAATCGCACGCTCGCCTGCGGCTCGCATGCATTTCCCATGGGAGGACCGTCCCCCCGCTGCACTTCGCGAACCGGCGCGCCCTCAGCGGCCAGAGATTCTCGACCACCACGACCGACGAGCGAACGCAAGCCCGGGACAGTCCCATCCGAATCGCAGCCAGCCGACCGGGCGCAAGGCGGGGGACTGTCCCCGTCCACAAGCCGCCGCATCCTCACAGGCAGCGAGGCGATCGGAGCGAGCAGGCACGACAACGCCCGGGCGCGCCCGGCTACAGCGCTGGTGGCGACACGCCGAGCTCGGCGGCGATCCGCTCCAGCTGGCGCCACGTGAAGTCCTGTACCGGCACGCCCCCGATCTCGCGCTGCCGCATCGCGGCGGCCCCCGACTCGCCGGGCGCGCGCACGGGCTCGGCGTCCTGCTTCGAGCGGGACGTCCTTGACGTAGCGCAGGAACGACTCGACCTCGGCCGCGAAGTCGGCCAGGGGCCGCATCCGCGCGACATCAATGGCGATCGTCAGCACGCCCTGATCATCACCCTCCGGCGATCCGCTGACCGTGCCGGCACCGGTTAGGGCGCCCGCCAGCGCCTCCGCCACCAGCGCCAGGCCGAACCCCTTGTGGGCCGCCATCGGCCGGATCACGCCGGTGGTCGTGACCCATTCCGGCGGGATCGGGGCTCCGCGGTCGCGCCACTCGAGCAGCCGGCCCTTGGCGACGACGCTGGTCGAGATGTCCAGCACCAGGTGCGGGCTGGACTCGCGCGGGATGCCCGCCGCGATGGGATTCGTGGCGAGCCGAGGCGCGAGCCCGCCATGGGGTGCGACGTCCTGGCCACCCCCGGAGTCGTTGACGTAGATCAGGATCGCCGCGCCGGCAGCGGCACCGCGCTCGCAGAAGTCGGCGAACCGGCCCGCGTGGCTGGAGTGGCGCAGGCCGACGGCCGCGATTCCGTGCTCCCGGGCGCGAGTCACGGCCAGGTCGGTGACGTCGCGCATGGCGACGTGGCCGAAGGCACGACGGCCGTCCATGCGTACGAGTGACCCCGAGTCGAGCTCGATCACGGGCAGCGCAGCCGGATCGAGTAGTCCCGCCCGCCAGCGGTCGACGTACTCCGGCAGTCGCCGCATGCCATGCGACTCGTGACCGGCGAGATCGGACGCCACGATCACGCCGGCGGTGAACGACGCCTCGGCCGGCGCGGCCCCCATGCGCTCGATGACCGCCGTGGCGAATCGGCGGAGCTCGTCGGCGGCGCAGATGATCACGGCCGGCACTATAGGTTCGGTGCAGTACCCTTCGGGCAATGGTGACCGAAGAGCAGGTGCGCGACGCGCTCAACCTCGTCGAGGATCCCGAGTTGATGATGGGCATCGTCGACCTCGGCCTCGTCTACGAGGTGAACATCGACGGCCCCAAGGTGAAGGTGATCTTCACCCTCACCTCCATGGGCTGCCCCGTCGGCCCCTGGATCGCCGAGCAGGTCGACCTCACCGTCCGCGGGCTCGACGGGGTCGAGGAGGTCGAATCCGACCTCGTCTTCTCTCCGCCCTGGAACCCGGACATGATGTCCGAGGACGCCAAGTTCGTGCTCGGGTTCTAGCGCACCACCGCCTCGACCGCGAGTCGGTCGGCGCGCTCGTTGAGCTCGACGCCGGCGTGGCCGGCGACGCGCTCGAAGCGTACGGTGTGGGGGGTTGCGGCCGCATCGAGTTCGAGCCAGAGATCCTGGTTGGCAACGGGCTTCTTGGCGGCGGTGCGCCAGCCGTTGCGCTTCCAGCGCTCGAGCCAGCCATCCGTGAAGGCCCGCTCGATGTAGGCGGAGTCGGTCTTGATGACGACCCGCGAGGGCCGCGTCAGGGCCCGTAGGCCTTCGATCACGGCGCGCAGCTCCATGCGATTGTTGGTGGTGTCGGGCTCCCCGCCCGACAGCTCCTTCTCACGTTCGCCGTAGCGCAGGATCGCTCCCCAGCCACCCGGCCCCGGGTTGCCGGAGCAGGCGCCATCCGTCCACAGCTCGACCTCGCCGTTCGCGATCGCGGTCACAGCTCCAGCACGACCTTTCCCATCTGCTCGCCCGCCTCGACCCGGGCGTGGGCGCGGTGGATGTCGGCGAAGGGCAGCACGCAGTCGACGACTGGACGGATCGTTCCGGCATCGATGGCCCGCCACACTTCGCCGTACTCGGCGCGATTGGCGAGCGTCGAGCCGATGACGTGCAGCTGCCGGTAGAAGATCTGGTGCAGCCGCGCGGGCGGGCTGCCGCCGGTCCCGGCCCCGCAGACGGCGATCCGGCCGCCCCGGGCGGCGGCGGCGATGGAGCGCTCCCAGGTGGCCTTGCCGACCGTCTCGATCACCACGTCCGCGCCGCGGCCGGCGGTCGCCAGGGCCACGGCCTCCAGGACGTCGTCGCCGTCATGGCGGACGCCGACCTCGGCGCCGAGGTCGGCCGCTCGCGCGAGCTTGGCGTCGGACGACGACGTCACGATCACGCGCGCACCGGCGGCCCTGGCGATCTGCAGCGCTGCGGTGGCGACGCCCCCGCCGATGCCCCAGATCAGCACCCACTCGCCGGGCAGGACGCGGGCGCGGGAGACCAGCATGCGCCAGGCCGTCCCGAACACGAGCCCGAAGCACGCTGCCTCGGCCGTCGACAGCCCGCGCGGCACGGGGTGGAGGCTGACGGCCGGCACCGCGACCAGCCCCGCATGCGTGCCGTCCCGATCCTCGCCGATCACGGTCAGCGCGTCGCACAGCGGATGATCGCCGCGCGCGCAGGCCTCGCACACGCCGCACGAGCCGGTCGGGTCGATCACCACGCGGTCGCCCACCGCGACGCAGGCGGCACCGGCGCCCAGGGCCACGACCGTACCGACCCCGTCGGCGCCGAGGATGCGCGGATGCCGCACGCTCGGCAGGCCGCGCCGTATCCACACGTCAAGGTGGTTCATGGAGCAGGCCTCGACCGCCACCAGCGCTTCGCCGGGCCCCGGTTCGGGATCGGGCCAGTCGGGTTCGAGCGCGATCGCCGTCTCCGGGTCACCCTCGTCGCGGAGCACCGCCGCCAGCATCGGTGCAGGCTACCGGGTACGCTCGCAGGCGGTGGGTGGGATCGACGACCTCGCAGAGCTCGTCCGCGACGACGGCGTGGTGCTGGCGGCGGCGCCGGCCGGACCCTACGAGGACACCGAGCGCTCGATCCGCGAGCGCCGCGAGCGTGGCCTGTTCGCCGACATGCGCTTCACCATGCACCAGCCCGAGCGCTCGTGCCACCCGGAGCGGGTCGTGCGGGGTGCCCGCACCGTCATCGCCGCCCTGCTGCCGGTCTGGCGTCCCGATCCGCCGCGGCCGGCGGGTGCCGTGGGCCGCATGCCGCGCTACGCCTGGGGCGACCCGTACGCCACCATGCGATCGTCGCTCGGCCGGGTCCGGGACGCCCTGCGCCGCGAAGGCTCGCGCGCGGCCGTCTTCGTCGACGCGAACCAGCACGTCGACCGCGAAGCCGCACGCCGGGCCGGCCTCACCTTCTACGGCAAGAACACGATGGCGATCGCGCCCGGGCTGGGGTCCTTCGTCGCCCTCGGCGCCGTCATCACCGATGCAGCCCTGGCCGACGTCGCGCCGGTTCCGGTCCGCGATGGCTGCGGCTCGTGCACCCGCTGCATCGACGCCTGCCCCACCGGGGCGCTGGACGAACCAGGCGTGGTGGACGCCACCCGCTGCCTCTCCTACTGGACGCAGAGCCGCTTCCCGGCGCCGGCCGAGGTGGCCGACGCCCTCGAGGATCGGGTCTACGGCTGCGACATCTGCCAGGACGTGTGCCCCTGGAACACCGGCCCGGCGGCCAGGGGGGCCGGCGCTGACGCCGAGGGCGAGGCATTCGTCTCGCTCGCGGACTGGCTGACCGACCCGGCCGATCAACTGCTCGCGCGCTACCAGCGTCTCTACATCCCGGACCGTGACCCCCGCTACCTGCGGCGCAACGCCCTGATCGCACTCGGCAACGGGCCGGACGAGCATCGCCACCTGGCCGGGCCGTTCGCCGACTGCGGCGACCCCGTGCTCGAGCCCGCGGCCCGGAGGGCCCTCCGGTGATCGCGGCATTCCGCAGGGCCTACCGGCGCGTGCCCGAGACGGTGCGGCTGCTGACGGGCGTGTCGCTCGCCAACGACGCCGCCAGCGAGATGCTCTACCCGGTCCTGCCGCTGTTCCTGACGACGGTGCTGCACGCACCGGTCGTCGCCCTCGGCGTCGTCGAGGGAGTGGCCGAGGCCGTCGCCGTGCTCTTCCGGGGCGTGGTCGGGCCGCTCTCCGACCGTCGTGGCGGCCGGCGCGGCCCGTGGATCAGCGCCGGCTATGGCGCATCCGTTGCCGGGCGGGTGGTGGTGGCGCTGGCGCCCACCTGGGGATTCGTGCTCGGTGCCAGGGTCATCGACCGGTTCGGCAAGGCCCTGCGCTCGCCTCCGCGCGACGCGCTGATCCGCGAGGCCTCGCCACCGGCGATCGTGGGCGCCAGCTTCGGCTTCCACCGGGCAGGGGACTCGCTCGGCGCGGTGATCGGGCCGCTCTGCGCCGCCGCCCTGCTCGCCGGTGGCGCATCGTTGCGGATGGTGATCGGCCTGGCGGCGATCCCCGGCCTCGCCACCCTGCTGCTGCTGCGACGACTGCGCGATCCGTCCCGGCCGCCGCAGCCGGTGCTGCAGAAGATGCGCCACGTCGCGCGCGAGCTGCCGCGCAGGTTCTGGGTCGTGCTCGGCGGCTGGTGCCTGTTCGTGGCCGGCAACTCGAGCGATGCCTTCCTGCTGTTGCGCGCCCACGATCTCGGCATGTCGCTGACCGTGACCGTGCTCGCCTACGCGCTGTTCAGCGCCGTGTACGCCAGCTTCTCGTGGCCGTTCGGCGCCCTGTCCGACCGGGTCGGCCGCCGGCGGCTGCTGGTCGGCGGCCTGCTCGCCTTCGCCGTCGTCTACACCGGGCTGGCGCTCGCGCAGTCGGCATGGCTGGTGTGGCCGCTGATGGCGGCCTACGGCCTCTACCTGGCAGCCACCGACGGCGTCGGCAAGGCGTTCGTGGCGGACTTCGCCCCCCGCGAGCTCTCCGGCACCGCCTACGGGGTGCTGTCGTCGGTGACCGGCGGGCTGGCGCTCTTCGCGAGCGTCGTGGCCGGCGTGCTGTGGCAGACCGTCTCGCCCGCCGCGCCCTTCGTCCTCGGCGCCGTGATGGCGGTCGCCGGCGCCGCCGTGATCGCCCTCAGCGCTCGAGCATGACCCCGAGGCCGAGGCGCTCGGCCCGGTCGACGATGGCGGCCGCGAACAGCATGTCGGCCGCGCCCTGCCCGGGGTTCTGACACACCACGCGGCCGGCCGGCCGTGGTTCCCCGAGCGCAGTGCCGACGAAACCGTCGGCGTCGCGCCAGCCCGGGAAGTGACCTGCTTCGTGCAGGCGGCGGTACTGACCGACGTCGTCGGCGTAGAGGTGGTCGCCGATCGCGGCGGCCGGTACGGAGGTGCCCCAGTCGAGCGGCAGCAGCAGCGCATCGTCCCGGAAGAACGCAGGATCGATGAGGGCATCCGTGGATCCGATCGGCACGCCGGTCACGACCACGGCGGCGTCGCGGACCGCTTCCGCGACGTTGTCGCACAGCCGCAGCCGGACGCGCGGTGCGTGCTGCTCGGCCCACCCGGCCAGCGCGGCGCCTGCCGCCTCGCGGCGGACGTAGACGGCAACATCCTGCAGGCCGAGCGCCTCGCAGACCTCGAGGTGGGTGCGGGTCTGCACGCCGGCGCCCGTGATCGCAACGTGCCCCCCGGCGGGCGGTGCGAGCGCCGCCATGCATGCGCCCGAGACGGCGGCGGTGCGGATGCCGGTGACGAAGCCGGCCGCCATGATCGCCGACGGCAGGCCCGTGTCGGTGTCGCAGGTCAGGACGATGCCGGTGATCAGCGGCAGGCCGCGGGCAGGGTTGGGCGCGTAGACCGAGACCCACTTGAGGCCGAGCCGGTCGCCGTGGTCGCCGTCGTCGACGTAGGCGGGCATGGCGTTCGAGAAGCACCCCGGCCGTGGGTGCACGGACGGCTTGGGCGGCAGCTCGGCGCGGCCCTCGGCGAGCGCCACCAGCGCACGACGCGCGAGCTCGATGCCCTCCAGGACCGTGGGTCGTGCGGCCTCGACCTGGGCCTCCGAGAGGTAGCGGATCACGCGCGCCCGGCGCTCCGCGCGCCGAGCAGGCCCGCCAGGGCGGTTGCACGCTCGACGACCGTCGTCCGCATCGCCTCGGGGGCGATCAGGATGGCGTTGCCGCGGTGCTTCAGGATCTCGGTCGCCAGCCAGCGCTCGGAGCCGTAGGCGATGCTCACCAGGGCAGCGCCGTCGGCGAGCGCGGAGGCCGAGGCCAGCGCCTCGGTCTCGCGCAGGGCGATCTCGGGCGCGAACCACACGGAGACGGTGCTCGATCGACCCCTGGGCGAACGGTCGCGCTCGAGGATGTCGAGCCCCTGCCGTTCGCGGAACGTCTCCGGCTGCGCCGTGGCGGCGCGGATCCGGTCGACCCGGAAGGTGCGCTCGCCGTCGGCGGTGCGGTCGTAGCTCTCGACGTACCAGTCGGAGCCGACGCCGCGAAGGAGGTACGGCTCGATCGTCCGCTCGGTGATGTCGTCTCCCGACCGCGCGAGGTACTCGATCTTCACCAGCCGGCGGTTGCGGATCGAGTCGTTGAGCACCGAGAGGATCCCCTCGCTCTCGCGCTGCGAGACCGGGGTCGGCGTCTCCCGGAGCGCGAAGCGCCCGAACGCCGCCTCGACCTTCCGGCGCACCTGGTCGAGTGTCGTACCGGCGCCGGCGGCAACCTGCGGGCCGACCAGGTCGAGCGCCATCAGGATCGCCTTCGCCTCCAGCGGCGACAACCGCGCGGGTCGGCGGAACTCCTCGCCGTACAGCTCCTTCTCGACCTTGATGACGCCGCCGTCCTCGGGGAACTCGGCATACACCGCGTAGCACCCGCCGCCGAAGTTGACGAGGTTGAGCAGGTTGATCTGCTCGACCAGCTGCTCGTCATCGAGGCCGTAACGCTGCTTCAGAAGGTCCACGCCGATCTCGCCGCGGGGTTCGTCGCCACAGCTCTCGAGCAGGTCGGCGAGCATCGCCTGCAAGACGGCGAAGCGCTCCGGCGCGACCGGGCTGGGTCGCCGGCCGGCTCCGGGCTCGTCCACGTCGCGCACGAGCTCGATCGGGGCGGCGATCGCCGGGGGCTCGCCCTCGTGCGCCTCGCGGCCGCGCTCGAGTGCGGCCAGGGTCTCGTCCACGAGCTCAGGCGGGCCCACGGGGACGACCTGACCGTCCATGCCGATGATCCAGGTCGTCAGCAGCTCGAGGCTCGCGTAGGGGGTCGTGAAGCGGGCCGAGCGGTCGGCGGCCACCTCGATGGCACCGTGCCGGCCCCACAGCCGCTCGACCAGCCAGGCCGCGCTCGGAGCGACGTCGAGCGTCGCGGTGCCGATGCCCTCGCCGAGCTGCCACGGCGCGCGGTCGCGGTAGGCGCCGGGGTCGAAGCCCTCGGGGAACTTGAAGTCGCGCTCACGGCGCGTGGCGAAGCGGATGTCGCCCCGGAACCGCGACACCCGGAACACGCGGATGTCCTCGCGGTCACGGTCGCGGCCGACGAGGTACCACTGCGAGCCCTGGAAGTAGAGGCTGTAGGGATCGACCGTGCGGGTGGACTCCTCGGCCCGGGACATGGCGAAGTACGGGAAGACGATCGTGCGCTGCTTCGAGATCGCGGTCTCCAGCTTGGCGAGCCGCTGGGCGATCTCGGGCGAGTACCCGCCGCCGGTCAGGTTCAGGGTGACGGCGCCGTCCGGCGCGCCCCGCGTGGGGTTGGGCCGTCCCAGCGCGAGGTTCTGGAGCGCCAGCCGCAGCGGCTCGGAGTACGCGAACTGGCCCTCGAGCAGGTAGAGGCACGTCTGCAGCGCCGCCAGCTCGGCGTCGTCGAGGTGCAGCGGCGGCAGGAAGTAGTCGTCCCGGGTGAGCGTGTACAGCTCCTCGCCGGTGAACTCGTCACGCTGCGACGTGATGCCGACGCCCAGCGCCAGCAGTTCGGCACGGTCGGCGTAGAAGCGCCGGGCAAACGCCTCGTCGCTCATCTCCGAGTAGCCCTCGACCGCGTTCTTGGCGTCGCGTGCCGTGACCGGCCGGCGCTCGGCCATCAGGTACGCCACCAGTGACAGTTGGCGGATCAGCTTGTCGCCGTCGTGGCTCACCCGTTGTCCCGCTCCACCGCTGAAGCATACGCGCGCAGAGGCCCCAACCCAGCCGATGTCGACCGTGAGAAGCCGCAAAATCCGTTCCGACGTGGCCGCCGTCATCGCCCATCTCGACCTGGACGCGTTCTTCGCCGCCGTCGAGGTCCTCGAGCACCCGGACTACGCGGGCCGGCCGCTGGTGGTCGGCGGCGATCCCGATTCGAGGGGCGTCGTCGCCACCGCCAGCTACGAGGCGCGGGCGTTCGGCATCCGCTCCGCGATGAGCGCGGCCGAGGCCTACCGCCGCTGTCCTGCTGCCGTCTTCGTGCGGCCCGACCACGGCCTGTACGCGCGGCACTCGCGCCGTGTCTGGCAGCTCGTGGCCGCGCGGGTGGCGCTCGCCGAGCAGGTCGGCATCGACGAGGGCTACCTCGACCTGGCCGGTGCGGTCTCGACGGCCCGCGAGGCGCGGGCGTTCCTGGCCGGGCTCCAGAAGGCGATCGTGGCCGAGACCGGGCTGTGGTGCTCGCTCGGCTGCGGCACCTCGAAGGTGGTGGCCAAGATCGCCTCCGACCACCGCAAGCCACGGGGCGTGACGGTGGTGCCGGCAGGACACGAGGCGGCGTTCCTGGCGCCGTTGGCGATCCGCGCGCTGCCGGGCATCGGTCCCAAGGCCGAGGAGCGCCTGCGGGCGGCGGGCGTCGAGACGATCGGCGATCTCGCCGCGCTCGACGGCGACCTGCTGGCGCGACTCCTTCCCGGCGTCGCCGGCATCGAGCTCCGCGATCGCGCCCGCGGCATCGACGCGAGGGCCGTGAAGCTCCCGGGCCCGGCGTCGAGCGTGAGCGTGGAGGAGACGTTCGAGCGCGACGTGACGTCGGTCGACGAGCTGCGCGCGATCGCGCTGCGGCAGGCCGACGAGGTCGCGCTGCGGCTGGACGGCGAGGGCCGTGGCGCCCGGGCCGTGACGGTCAAGGTGCGGTACCCCGACTTCCGCATCGCCACCCGTTCCCAGAGCGCATCGGCGCCGTTCCGCGGCCCCGACGAGATCGGCCGGCTGGCGCTGCTAGCGCTCGACCGCGCGCTGGCCGACGGGCCGCCGCCGGTCCGGCTGCTCGGCATCGGCGTGCACCGGCTCGTGCCTGCTGAGCAGCTGCGCCTCTTCGACTAGTGTCCCGAGTCGGAAGTTCGCCGGCATTCCCGGTGCTGCGGAGCGGCGCCTGGAACCCACCGGCGGAGCCGGTGGAGCTGGGCAAGCGATGCTTGCCCAGCGTGTGAGGCGATCTGGCATCCGCCAGATCGCCGAGATCGCGGGCCCTCGGCCTGCCTCTCGGGCCTGCTTCTTGCCAGGCTTGCTCCTCGCGCCGACCTGCCGACGAACTTCGGACTCGGGACACTAGGAGCCCCTCGACGAGCCCTCCGGGACGCTCGTGGCACCGGATCGTCCTCCGCGGTCGCCTCCGCGGTGACGGTCGGGCCGCCACCGCGCGCCGACCTCTCCGGCGGGCTTCGCAGGGCGTCCCCGGGCGGCTTGGACTTGCTGCCGGCAAGCCCTGCGCCACCCGCGTCCACCCTGCTCGCTCCGGCACCACGAATCGCCGCGCGGGAGGTTCTTCGACGGGCTCCGAGCGGCTCGCCCGCATGATTCGGCCCGTGGCGATCCTGTTCGGCCTCGTGACGGCCCTGTTGTGGGGTGCCAGCACCCTCGCTGGGGCGCCCGGCGCGCGGGCGCTCGGGCCGATTCCGGCCCTGGTCTGGATCGAGCTGGTCGGCCTGGCGCTCGTGCTGCCGTTCGCGATCCGCGGCGGCGTGCCGGACGCGCCGGCCTCGGCGTGGGTCGCCGCGGCCGGCTCGGGCCTGGCCTACGTCATCGGCACGTGGTGCTGGACGCTCGGCATCACGCTCGGGGACGTCGGCATCGTGACGATGCTGATCTCCACCGACGGGTCGGTCGCGGCACTGCTCGCCATCGCGCTCGGCGAGCACGTCGCGGGCGAGGTCGTCGGCCCCCTGCTCCTCGTCACGGCCGGCGTCGTGCTGGCCACCCGCGGCCAGCGGGACGGCCGGCGTCACGTCGAGCACGCCGCGGTCCTGGCGGGGCTCGGCGGCGCCGCTGTGCTTCGCGGTCACGTTCGTCGCCGGCGGTCACGCCATCGCGCTCCCGACCGTCTGGATCCTGCTGGTCGCGCGCGCCGCCGGCTGCATCGTGCTGCTGCCGTACGCGGCCGCGACGCACGCGTTCCGGTCACCGCGCGGGGTGGTCTGGTCGCTGGCAGGCATGGCCGCCCTCGACATCGGCGGCTACGCGACGTACATCCTGGCCGCCCGGCACGGCATCGCCATCGCCGCCGTGCTGGCGTCGCAGTACGCGCTGATCGCAGTCCTCGGCGCGCGGCTCGTGTGGGGCGAGCGGCTCGCGCCGATCCAGAAGCTCGGCGTGGGGGTGACGTTGGTCGGCGTCGCCCTGGTCGCGCTTACGCGGTGAGCGCGATGGGCTCTTCCAGGTGCGAGTGGCTCGGGCAGTACTCGCGTCCGGGCAGCGGCGTGCGCTGACAGGGCTTGCCCTTGCGCGTCGTCGCCCGGCAGGGCGAGTTGTTGCCCTCGGTCGACCGCTCGATCTCGGCCTGGATGAACTGGTGGGCGATCTTCAGCGTCTTCTCGATCGTGTAGTAGACGCGGGCCTGTTCCGTGATCGGGAAGTAGAACCGGATCGACTGGAAGAGGCTGCGCGCGGGCTTCGGGAAGTAGCGCGGATCACGAGCCATGCGCTCGATCGTGTCCTCGCAGGCGGCGAGCACGCGGCGTCTGGCCTCCCCGGCGTTGATGGTGTCGGGGTGCGGATCGACCGCGTCCTTCACCTGCATGAAGATCTGGCGGCTGAATCGGTACATGGGTAGTGGCTCCCGGGTGGGTCACCGCTGCGAGTCGGTCGCAGCGCAGGGAGGTAGGCGACCCGGTCGGCCGCTCAAAAGAGTCCGTGGCAGAATCGGTGACGATTCGCTCGGAACTCCCCCTCGTGTGACCATGCTACCGGCCCTGACGCGGAAATCAAGGTCTGCGGGACAATTTGTTGCAAAGTCGGGGCGATTCCAGCCTCTCACCACATGTCTGCTGTCACAATCTCACACCCTTCCCACCTCGGCCACGTCCTCGTAGGCCACCCCGAGCGGCCGGCCCGCGTCGGCGCGTTCCTGGCCGGGGTGCACGCATGCGCATCGCTCGCGGCGACGGCCACCGAGGCCACGCCCGCGTCGCGGCGGGCGCTCGAGCGCGTGCACCCGTCCGGCTACTTGGACGTGGTGCTGACTGCACGCGGCGAGACCGTCCACCTCGATCCGGACACCTACCTCGCGCCGGGTACGCCGACGGCCGCGCTGCATGCCGCCGGTGCGGCGATGGCGGCAGTCGATGCGGTGGTCGCGGGAGGGGCGGGATTCGCCGTCATGCGGCCTCCGGGACATCACTGCCTGCCCGACCGGGCCATGGGGTTCTGCGTGCTCGCCAACATCGCGATCGCCGTCCGGCATGCCATGGCCCACCACGAGGTCGGGCGCGTGGCCGTCATCGACTGGGACGTGCATCACGGCAACGGCACCCAGGCGGTGTTCTGGGACGACCCGACGGTGCTCGCCGTCTCGCTCCACGAGTGGCCGCACTACCCCGGGACGGGCTCGGCGGACGAGCGCGGCGGGCCCGGCGCCCGTGGCGCGACCCTGAACGTACCGCTGCCCGCAGGCACCGGACACGACGCCTACCTGTCGCGGTTCCGCGCGGACGTTGTCCCGGCGGTGGAGGCCTTCGCCCCGGAGCTGGTGGTGATCGCCTGCGGGCTGGACGCCCACCGGGACGACCCTCTCGGCGGGCTCGAGCTGGAGGCCGAGACGTACGGCGAGCTGGTGCGCGAGGTGCGCGACCTGTGCCGGCGGCTCGGCGCGCCCGAGCCGGCGCTGGTGCTCGAGGGCGGGTACGACCTGGACGCGCTCCGCGCCTGCGGCGCGGAGATCGCACGGGCCTACAGCGAGTCGTTGACCTCGCGCGGGTAGGCACCGGGCCAGTCCCCGCTCGCCGCGGCGGCGGCGTTGGCGGCCTCCTGCCTGGTATTGAACGGGCCCTCGTAGAGCACCCAGAAGCCGGGCCGGAGGCTGACGTAGTCGGTCGAGTCGACGATGCCGAGGTTCGTGAAGCCCTGGGCCTCGGCGCGCTTCAGCCGGGCGCAGAAGTCCGCGAAGGTGTAGTCGGTGGTGGGCTTGGACGACAGGATCGCCATCCAGCCGTCGCGGCCGTTCGGCCAGGAGTCGGTGTCCGGCCCGGAGGGCTCGCCACCGCAGTCGGCCGCGGTTCCCGTCGACGTCGACCCGCTGGTCTCGGTCACCGTCACGGTGGTCGTCGCCGTCGAGGAGCCGGTGATGGTCGGGACCGACGTGCCGGTCTGATCGATCGTCGAGATCGACGGCGTCGAGACGCCCGGTGTCGTCACCTTGGTGCCATTCGAGAGCGATGAGGCCGCCACCTGGCTCGAATCGTCGCGCGTGAAGCCCCAGGCGATCACGAAGCCCCCCACCAGAAGCAGGGCGGCGATCCCGGCGATGAGCCAGCGGTTGCGCGGGCCGCGGCCGCCGCGATCGCCCGCCGCCGCCTCCAGGCGCGCGCCGCACTCCAGGCAGAACTCCTGATCCGGTTCGACGAGCGCCAGGCAGGAGGGACAGCGCGGGGGTTCGGGCGCGGGCTCGAACGGCGCGTCGTCGGTCATCCATCACCCCGGGCGGCGCCGCAGAAGCCGCAGAAGTTGACGTCGCCGACGAGTCCGGCGCCGCAGCGGGCGCAGCGGTACGTGACCTGGCTCGGCAGGGGCTCGGGCTCGGCGGCCGGTTCCGCATCGATGGTCGAGCGCGCCTGGCCGGCGAGGGCAACGCGAGCCTCGACCTCCACGATCGCCTGCTCGACGGCGACCGCCTCGCCCGCGCGGCGTTCCACCAGCGCGTGGTTGAAGTGGTCGCGTCGCGCCATCTCGATCACCAGCCCGCCGATGTCGTCGCGCAGCTGCGCGAGCTGTTGTTCCAGCTGCGCGCGCTCGCGCCGGGCCGCGCGGACGACCGACGCCGGGGGCTGGCCGACCTCGACCAGCAGGGCGCCGCCGGGCGCTTCAGCCTGCTCGGCCTGCTCACCGACGAGGATCTCGATCGTCTCGGCGTCCGGCTCCGAGGGCTTGCCGCCGGGACGCACTGCCCGCAGGCGCTCGCGGAAGCTCGGCATAGCGGCCAGTATATTCGGGTATCCGGTCCTGGAGCCGCCATGCCGCCGCTGCGTGAATGCGTGATCATCGACGCCGTCCGAACGCCCATCGGGCGGCGGGGAGGCGCGCTCGCCGACGTGCGGCCCGACGATCTGCTCGCAGACACCCTGCGAGCGCTGGTCGAGCGCACCGGCGTGCCGGCAGGTGCGATCGAGGATGTCGCCTGCGGCTGCGTGACGCAGATGGGCGAGCAGGGTCTGAACATCGGCCGGATCGCGGCGCTGTCAGCCGGGTTGCCGGTCGAGACGAGCGGCGTGTCGGTGAACAGGATGTGCGGCTCGTCCATGCAGGCCGCGATGCAGTCGGCGACCGCGATCATGGCCGGCGTGTTCGACTGCGCGATCGCCTGCGGCGTGGAATCGATGAGTCGCGTGGCCATGGGTGGCGACGTGCTCGGCACCGACGGCGTGGCGAAACCGTTCTCGCCCCGCCTGCTCGCGCAGCACGAGATCGTCTGGCAGGGCACCTCGGCCGAGCTGATCGCCGATCGCTGGGGCATCGGCCGCGACGCCCAGGACGAGTACGCGGCCGTGTCGCACGAACGCGCCGGCCGGGCCGCGTCGTCCGGTCGGTTCGGGCACGAGATCGTCCCGATCGGCGCCTTCGGGGCCGACGAGACGATCCGACCCATCCCTGACCGGGCCCGGATGGCCGCCCTGGCGCCGGCCTTCCGCCCGGATGGGACGGTCACGGCGGGCAACGCCAGCCAGATCGTGGACGGCGCGTCCGCCGCGCTGCTCTGCACCCCGGAGTTCGCCGACCGGCACGGTCTCGTGCCACGGGCGCGGTTCGTCGCCTTCGCCGTCGCGGGCGTCGATCCGGTGCTGATGCTCCACGGCAACCCGGACGCCGTCCGCAAGGCCGTCGCCAAGGCCGGCATCGGGCTCGACGACGTCGCGGTGCTCGAGGTCAACGAGGCGTTCGCGGTCGTCGTCCTGCAGACCGTCCAGGATCTGGCGCTGACCGACCGGATGGCCGACGTGAACCCCAACGGCGGCGGCATCTCGCTCGGCCACCCGCTCGGTGCAACCGGCACGCGCATGCTCGCGACGCTGGTGCCCGAACTCGAGCGCCGCGGCGCCCGCTACGGCCTGGCGACCATGTGCATCGGCTGGGGCATGGCCATCTGCGGCATCGTCGAGCGCCTGTAGGCACGCCCCGCGGGAGCACTGCGCCGGCTGCGTCTTCAAAGGGCTGGTCGCCGTACCATCCCGGCGTCGAACGGGAGGTCGCGTGTGAGCACGGTCGGTGTGGTCGGGATGGGCACGATGGGGTCGGGCATCGCGCAGGTGTGCCTCGAGGCCGGGCACGTGGTGATCGCGCGCGACGTCGAGCAGCGGTTCGTCGACGCCGGTGCGGCGAAGATCGCCGCCGGGCTCGCCAAGCGGGTCGAGAAGGGTGTCATGGCGGCCGAGGCGGCTCGGGATGCCGGCGGGCGGCTGACGACCGCCACGGATCTCGACGCGCTGGCGGGCTGCGAGTTCGTGATCGAGGCGATCGTGGAGGAGCTCGAGCCCAAGCGCGAGCTGTTCGGGGCGCTCGACCGCCTCTGCGGTCCGGAGGCGATCCTCGCCACCAACACCTCGGCGCTGTCGGTGTCGGCCATCGCGGCCGCATCCGGCCGGCCGGACCGCGTCGTCGGTCTCCACTTCTTCAATCCGGCGCCGCTGATGAAGCTCATCGAGGTGGTGCGCACCGACGTGGTGAACGACGACGCCTACGCGCAGGCGCTGGCGTTCGCGTCGGGGCTCGGCAAGGAGGCCGTCCCCTGTCCCGACACGCCCGGCTTCCTCGTCAACCGGTTGCTGATCCCGATCCTCAACGATGCCGTGATCGCGATGGAGGAGACGGGCGCGTCGCCCGAGGACATCGACCGGGCCATGAAGTTCGGTGCCGGCTGGCCGATGGGGCCGTTCGCCCTGGCCGATCTCGTCGGCCTCGACGTGCACGCGCACGCCGCCGAGGCGCTGTGGAGCGGCCTTCGCGAGCCGCGGATGGCTCCGCCGGCGCGCCTCCAGCGGATGGTCGCCGCCGGGCACCTGGGGCGGAAATCGGGCCGGGGCTTCTTCCGGTACGGCGGGTGACTTCTTACGGACTCCTTACACGCGCGCGGTTCCGTGCGGCCCGCCAGCGCCGATAATCGACCTATGGCCCCAGCCAGACTCGCGGCGCTCGGCGTCGCGCTCCTCGCACTCGCCCTTCCGGCCCAGGCCCTCGCAGGCAGCGTCGGCGTCAAGGGCAGCGGCACGCTGTCGTTCCAGACGAGACGGTCCGCGACCACGTTCGCGACCACGGTCATGGCGCCTGCCAGGATCCGGCTGATCACGACCGGCGCGGCCCGCTTCCGCCCCGTCTGCGTGGTCGACAACGGCCGGCGGTGCGTGCGGTACGACGCTCAGCACAAGCAGTGGGTCGTCCTGCGGCCGGTCAAGTTCTTCTATTCGGGCTCGGCGTTCCGGCTCATCATCCGCACCCGCAAGGCGTTCGACGTCGGCATCACCGGCAAGGGGCGCCTCAATCTTCAAGGCAAGGGCACCTACACGCAGGGCGGCGCCACGCACGACTACAATGGCGAAGTCCAGCTCCAGCTCGTTTGATCCCCGACGAGACTAGGATGAGCCGGTGGCCGATCGCATCCTGATCGTCGAGGACGAAGCGAACATCGCGTCGTTCGTGAAGCTCTACCTCGAGAAGGCGGGTTTCGCCGTGGAACGGGTCGCCAACGGCCGCGACGCCATCGCCCGCGCCCAGGCGTTCGCGCCGGCCCTGGTGCTCCTCGACCTGAACCTGCCCGACATCGACGGGCTCGAGGTGTGCCGGCGGATCCGCACGAGCTCGAACATGCCGATCCTCATGCTTACGGCACGGGATGACGACGTCGACAAGATCGTCGGCCTCGAGGTCGGCGCCGACGACTACGTCACGAAGCCGTTCAACCCGCGCGAGCTCGTCGCGCGCATCAAGACCATCCTGCGGCGGGCGTCGGCTCCGGCACCGGCCACCGTCAGCGGCGCCCTCGAACACGGTTCGCTGCGGATCGACCCCGGCCGCCGCGAGGTGACCTCCGGGGACGTGCTGGTGCACCTCGCGCCGAAGGAATTCGACCTGCTCTATGCCCTGATGGAGCACCGCGGCATCGTGCTGACGCGCGACCAGCTCCTCGAGCGCGTCTGGGGCTACACGTTCGCCGGCGACACGCGTACGGTCGACGTCCACATCCGCCAGCTGCGCCGCAAGATCGGCGACACGTGCCCGGTGGTGACGGTTTGGGGCGTCGGGTACAAGGTGTCCGACGATGTTGCGGTCGCTTAGGTTCAGACTCGCGATCTTCTTCACCGTGCCCGTGCTGGTTGCCGGCGGGCTGGTGCTGGTGCTCGGCGCCCGATCGGTGTCGTCCTACCAGCGGGCGCAGACGATCGTGCGGCTGCACGAACAGGGTCCGGGCGTGGCGCGGATCTTCGCCGACAAGGCCGTCAAGTTCCTCACCGATCCGCGACCCGGCGAGATCAACCTGTCCAACGAGATCCGTACCGTCGTCAACGCCAGGGTGTACTTCACGTCGAATCCCGCCGCCGGCTTCGACTATCCCGGCGGCAACGTGGCCGTCTGGCACGGACTGAGACTCGACTGGGCCCGCATCAACCGTGGCGAGGCGGTGGTCGTCGACGCGACGCCGCCGGGCGCCACCGAACGGTACGTGGTGGTGGCGAGCGGCATCTTCCTCGGCAACAACCACCGGCCGAGTCCCGGGGGCAGCGAGGATGCGATCGGCGCCATCGCCCTCGCGCGTCCGGCCTCCTCGCTGGGACCGAGCGGTGGCTTCTGGGCGCGGCGGCTGCTGGGGGCGGCGCTCGTCGGGGTCGCCGTCGCCGTGCTGCTTGGTCTGATTTTCGGGTGGCGGCTCGCGCGTCCCCTGCGCCGGCTGGTGGCGGCAACGGAGGCGATCGCGGCCGGGTCCTACGACGTCCGGCTCGACCGGAAGCGCCGCGACGAGATCGGGCAGCTGAACCGCGCGTTCGGTGCGATGGCCGGCCAGCTCTCCGAGGCACGCGAGCACGAGCGCCAGTTCCTCATGCGGGTCTCGCACGAGCTCCGGACGCCCCTGACCGCCATCCGCGGCCACGTCGCGGCGCTGGCCGACGGTGTCATCGAGGAGCAGGCCGAACGTGATTCGGCGTACGAGGTGATCGGCACCGAGATCGGTCGCCTCGAGCGACTCATCCGCGATCTGCTCGACCTCGCGCGGCTGGAGGCAAGGCGCTTCACGCTGCGCCGGGAGGAGGTCGACCTCGCCGTCCTGCTGGAGACCTGCCGGCTCGGGCACCTGCAGGCGGCCCGCGAAGCGGGCATCGACCTCGAATCGGACGTCGATGATGTCGGCATCCTGATCGGGGACGGCGACCGGATCCTGCAGGTGGTGGGCAACCTGGTCGACAACGCCCTCCGCTGGACGCCGGCCGGCGGCACCGTGCGGCTGGCCGCGCGCCGACGCGGCGACCGTGTCCTGATCGCCGTGATCGACTCGGGGCCCGGGGTTCCCGCGGACGGCCGTGCGGACATCTTCCGGCCGTTCCACACCGGCGATGACCACGGCACGGGCCTCGGCCTGGCGATCGCCGCCGAGCTCGCCGCGGCCATGGGCGGCAGCGTGGTCCTCGATGACAACCCCGGCGGCGGCGCCCGCTTCACGGTCGCCCTGCCGTCCGTCGCCGCGCGCTCCGGCGGTGTGCTCGTGCCGACCGCCTGACGGGCTCGCCGAAGACGGAAATGCTCGCGCGACGGCCGTGACGGGCTGCGCGGTCCGCGCTCGCCGGCGCCGGCCGATGCTCGTGGTCGCGGTGCGCGGTGCACCGCGGCGACGAAGGAGATTCCGTGGTCACGAAGCGACTGGCCGGCGAGCGCGGGCAGGGGACGGTCGAGTACCTCGGTCTGCTGATCGCGATCGGGGCACTGCTCCTCGCCGTCATGACCCAGCTCAAGGGTGGTGGCGTTGCGAAGGAGGTCTCGGGGGCGATGGTGGCGGCGATCCGCCAGGTGATCGGGCACCACTGACGCCCGTCAGCAGGCGCGGCGGGTGACGATCCGATCGGCGATGAATCGCCCGCCGCGCAGCACCGTCAGCCGCCACAGGTCGCCCATGGCCGGGTCGTAGGCCGGCACCCCGCCGCGGAACCAGCGCGCCTCGTAGTGCCGGCAGAACACGACGTCGCCGGCCCGCTGCCCGGGCAGCGGCCCGGGCGGCGGCGCGTGCAGCCGGCCGAGAATCGCGCCGGCGACGTCGAACGCGGTTGCGAAGCGGCTCATGATCCGGGCCGAGGCCGCGAGGTCGGGGTGCTCGCTCGCGGCCAGCGCGGTCGTGGCGGCATCTGGCCCCAACGCGCCGAGCTCGCGCAGGTCGAACGCGCCGTCGCCTGGCTCATCGGCCAGGGTCGCGATGCCGACGACCACGGCCGGGCCGGCCGGCGAGGCCCGCAGCGACAGGCCGGGCGCGGCGGTGACGAGTCGCGTCACGTCGAGGTCGCCCGCGAGCCGGCCGTCGGCAGCCAGCAGCGCGAGCAGGCGTGCTCGGAGGAGCTTGTCGGCGGCGTCGCGGCCGATGTCGGCCTCGACCAGCGCGCGCGCTGCCAACAGCGTGGGCGCGCCCGGCCCACCCCGGAGGCTACGGGCGAGGACGTCGCCCGCCCGGTCACCGACGGCCGCCGGCCGCGCGCCGCCGAGGGCCGTGGCGACCAGCGAGGCCGCGCCGGAGCGCACCAGGCCCACCGCCAGGACCGCGCCGACCCCGGCGACGGCGGACCACAGCAGCACCGCCTCGGCACTCGCCTGTCCGCGTCTACGGGTTGTGCTCATCGAGCACTCCGGCCCGCAGCAGACGGCCTGCGCGGACGACCGCCAGCAGTCGCGCCGCCCGGTCGGCGGGCGCCGCCCCGCCCCGTGCCACCGGACGCCACCAGACCGGGATGATCAGCAGGATGTCGCCCGCGCGCGTGCCGGGTGGCAGGGCGCTGCCCGGCCCCGCCGCCGCCAGGGAGGCCGCGTCGGCGACGAGCCCGGCCTCGGGGCCGAACAGGAGGCCGATGCCGACGGCGGCGAGCTGCGCCGCGAGGCGCCGGTTCGCCGCCTGGTCGGCCGCACGCCGGACGAGCGGGGCGAGCCTCGTCTCGTCGGCCGTGCTGACGATGCGGACGCCGATCGTCCCCGTCCGCATTCGCGCCCGGCCCCGGCCGAGAGCGAATGCCACGACGACGCGCGGAGCCAGCCGCCGGCGGGCGAGGTCGGCGAGGCCCTCGGTGGCCGTGGTGGCGCCGAGCTCCTCGCCGAGCAGCGCGGCGGCGTCGCTGACCGGCGCGTGGACATCGCCGTCCACGGCGCGGACCGCAAACGAGCGCAGGGCGGGCGGCAGATCGGCGAACGTGGGCGAGCTGCCGGGCATCGCGGTTCGCACGGAGGCTGCCAGCCAGCCGGCCACGGGGCTCGACCGGACCGCGACGGCGAGCGCGCCGGCCGCGGCCGCGACGCCGACGGCCAGCGCGATGGTCTCCATCGTCGCCTGGCCGGACTGCCGCGGTCGCCGCACGCGTCGACCGTAGCCGGCCGCGCAGGGCCGGACGTGGCGCGCAGCGTCACACGGGCCGCGCGGCGGCTCGCGTCACTCGCCGAACGGCTGCACGCCCGGCTCGGTCTGCACCGAGATCCGCACGCGGCGATCGAGCTTCTCGCTCACCGATGCCACCACCGGCGTCAGCCGGTCGACCGCCGCCGTCAGCGACGCGACGCACTCCTCGAGCGACGCGACCCGGCGGTCGAGCCGGGCCAGCTCGGCGCGCGCTGCCTCGGCCGTGCCCGCGACGAGGTCGACCATCACCTCGAGGTCGCCGACCCGGCCCAGGCGCTCGGCCGCGAGATCGCGCGACACCCGCTGGAGGCTTTCGACGGACGCGCCGAGCACCCGTTGGATATCGGACACCTGTCGCGGCAGCGACTGGCCGTCGGGGGTCGAGAGGGCCCGTGCCACAGCCGCTTCGATCCGGGTGGGCAGCACGGCTGCGAGGTCCTGGGCGGCATCGCGCGCGGCGTCGACCTGCTCGGGTACCTGTGGGGTCTCCGCGACCGGGGCCGCGACCAGGGCGTCGTCCATGCCGAGAGGATACCCCCTCGGCTACTCGACCGGGAACCCGGCCGGCGCCAGGTTCGGCACGTCGTCGGTCCGCGCGGGCGGCACGACGTGGCCGTCGAGCCGGTAGTCGAAGACGCCGCGGCGCTCGTCGTAGCGGGCCTCGAGGAGCCCTTCTGCGATGCGGCCGTCGATCCACGCCGACCGGAACACCAGCTTGCGCAGCCAGTAGGCGGCCGGCTCGGTATCCGCCAGGCCCTGACCGGCCGGCGACCGCGGCTCGTCGATGCGGCCGGCGATCGCGAGCGCCACGAGATCGTCGCGGAGCTCGGGTGTCATGTCCTGGCGCGCGCAGATGCCCAGACGATCGGCGGCCACGACGACCCGCTCGGCGAAGTCGTCGTGCGCGAAGCGCTGACGCTCGCCGGCGAACTCCAGCGTAATATCGGATCCAGAGCGATATCCGCTCACGATCGGAGTGTACCGGTGGCAAGGATCCTCGCCGAATCCGGGGCGGTGCTCGTTCCCGAGGTGGCAGTCTCGAAGGCGTTCGAGAAGGGCAACGCGCGCGGACTGCTCGGCCGTGACGGCCTGCCCGCCGGCGAGGGACTGCTGCTGCGCGACCCGACCGGCACGATCCACATGTTCTTCATGAAGTTCGCGATCGACGCGGTCTTCATGACCGACGACCTCCGCGTCGTCAAGGTCGCGCACCGGCTGAAGCCGTGGCGCATGGCCCGCGCGGGCGGCGCCCGGCGGATCCTCGAGATCGCCGCCGGCGAGGCCGAGCGGCTCGGCATCGAGCCCGGCCAGCAGCTCCGCCTCGAGGACTGACAGCGGCAGTCAGTCGGTCCAGCGCTCCCAGTGCACGACGCGATCGAGCGGCCGGCGCGGGGCGGGTTTGAACTCGTCGCCGAGCGTGTAGCCGACCGTCACCAGGCCGACCTGCTGGTAGCGCTCGTAGGGGATGCCGAGCAGCGCGGCCACCTCCCGCTCGTACTGCAGGTGCAGCGTCGTCCAGCACGTGCCGAGGGAGCGCGCCCGGGCGGCGAGCTGGAAGCTCCAGCCGGCCTGGATCACCGACCCGTAGCGGCTCGCCTGCGAGCCCCCCTCGAGGTCCTCGGCCCGGCCGCGCATGCAGACGAGTACCATCGCGGGCACCTCGTGGAAGCGCTCGGCCAGGTACGCGGCCGATGCCGCGATCCGGTCGACCGGGGCCGACGCATCGGCCTTCGCCGCCCGGTTCCCCGCATAGACGTCCCACGACCGGCGGTAGTACTCCGCGATCCCGGCCTTGAGCGCCGGCTCGGTCACCACGACCCAGTGCCACGGCTGGCCGTCCCCGCCGCTGGGCGCCTGGAGCGCGATCTCGAGGCACTCCACGATCAGCTCTCGCGGCAGCGGGCGGTCGAAATCGAGCCGACGACGAACCGCGCGCGTCGTCGTCAGCAGCTGGTCGGGATCGAGCGGCAGGAGTGGCATGGGGCGTAGACTAGGCGCGACCAAGGAGGAGCCGGGTAGCGTCGACGGGTGGGGATCCGGGCACGCAACGCGTCTGGGAGGCGCCGAAGTTGCCGCCACAGCCCCCGCCGGCAGACCCGCCGCAGCCCCTCGGGCTCGTCGCGCGGCTGGCGACGATCGCCCTCGGCGCCGGGCTCGTGATCGCCCTCGCCGGCATCGTCGTCCGCGTCATGGAGCGCGGTGTGCTCGAGAACGGCATCGATGCGACGGCGGCGGCGCTCGCGATCCTCGTCGTCCGGGCCATCACGAGCCGGCAGTCGGCTGTCCATCGCCGTCGCGGCCGACTCGGACGCCACCTGGGGCTAGGGCTCCCAGACAGGGCTCGGCGCCCCGACTGCGAGTGTCACGCAAACCGCGCGGACCCGCGCGCGTGTGCACTTTTCAAGAGTTTCAGCTTGCCGTGGCGGCGGCCGGGCCGTACATTCGGCAGCACCATCCCCGCTCGTCGCGACGGATCGAGCCGGGGATGGTGCCAACCCGACGGGCGAGGAGGCCAACGGCTGCCATGGGCGCGACGCTTCTGATCATCGAGGACGAGGACGCCATCGCGGAGTTCCTCGTCGAGAACCTGCGTCAGGACGACCACGAGGTGTCGACCGCGGCCTCGCTCGGCGATGCCGTGCGCCAGCTCGAGTTCGTCCGGCCGGCGATCGCGGTGATCGACGTCGGCCTGCCGGACGGCTCCGGCTTCGATCTCTGCCGCCGGATCCGGGCGGGGGAGGCCGGCGACCCGGAGGTCGGGATCATCATGCTCACCGCCCGGGCCGAGGAGCAGGACCGCGTCCGCGGCTTCCAGCGCGGCGCCGACGATTACGTCGTGAAGCCGTTCCACTACCCGGAGCTGCTGGCCCGTATCAACGCGCTGCATCTGAGACTCACCGGTGCCCGGCGGGCCGACCGGATCTCGGCCGGACCGGTCACGATCGACCTGGTGCACCGCTCGGTCCACGTCCACGGCACCGAGCTCGCCCTACCGTCGAAGGAGTACGAGCTGCTGGTGGTGCTGGCTCGCGACCCGTTGCGCGTGTTCGAGAAGCGCGAGCTGATGGAGCGCATCTGGGGCTATCGCCACGCCTCTTCGACCCGCACGCTCGACAGCCACGCCTCGCGCCTTCGGCGCCGGCTGGACACGCTCGCGCCTGGCGAGACGCTGGTCGTGAACCGCTGGAGCATCGGGTACTCGTTCCAGCCGGTCACGTGAGCCCCGGGATGAGCGCGCGCCGGGGACTGGGCATCCGCCTGATCATCGCGGTGGCGGCGATCGCGGCCACCCTCAGCGCGGCGCTGGGCGCGCTCGTGGTGATCCCGGTCAACGGCCTGGTCGACACCGCCCACCTGCGCCAGACGGCGGTCACCGCGGAGGCCGCGCGGACGGCGGTGCGGGCGGGCGCCGAGGTCGTGCCCGGCGCCCGTGTGCTGCGCGTACCTCCCGGGCCCGCCGACGCTCCCGTGACGATCGCCGACTGGGCTCAGCGCGGCAATCCGGCGTACGTCCGGCTTGCCCGCGCCGGACAGGTCGCCGTTGCGATCCGGAGCACCGGCGATGGCCGGCTCGTGATCGTCACCGACGATCGCGGGGGTGCGATCGAGCAGCGTGAGCGCACCGGCCTGGTCGTGGCACTGGTCCTCGTGCTGGTCGGGACGATGGGCTGGGCCCTCTGGGCCGGCGGCTCGTACGCCCGCCGGGTCGCCAGGCTGGCCGCGGTCGCCCGCCGGGTCGCCGACGGCGACTTCTCGGCGCGGGCCGGGATCGCCGGCGGCGACGAGCTCGCGCATCTCAGCGGGGACATCGACCGGATGGCGTCAAGGCTCGGCGCCCTCGAGCGGGCTCGCGGCGAGTTCGTCGCCAAGGTATCGCACGACCTGCGCACCCCGCTGACGATCATCAAGGGCTACGCGTTCACGCTCGAACGGCGCGCGAGCGACAGGGACACCGTCCGCCGGCTGGCTGCGATCGGCCGCGAGAGCGACCGCCTCGCCGGGCTGGTGGACGACCTCCTCACCCTCTCGCAGGCCGGTGCAGGCGCGCTTCGCGTGACGCCCGCGCCCGTCGACCTGGGTGGACTCCTGGCCGAGGTGGAGGAGCGGCTGCGACCGCTGGCCGCCGAGCGCGGCGTCCGACTGTCCTCGTCCGACCCGGATGCCGTGATCCTGGGCGACCGTCGCCGGCTGGTCCAGGTCCTGACGAATCTCGGCGTGAATGCCGTGCGGCACACCCCGCCCGGCGGCGCCGTCGACGTGACGGCGGCCGTCGATCCGCAGGTGGCCAGGATCACCGTGGCCGACACCGGCTCTGGCATCGACCCGGCCGAGATCGAACGCCTTCTGCGGCCTTTCGAGCACGGCGACGGGCCCGCCTCGGGCTCCGGTCTCGGGCTCGCGATCGCGCGCGAGCTGACGGCCGCGCACGGCGGGGTCCTCGAACTCGGGCCACGGGTCGGCGGCGGCACCGTCGCGACGGTCGCCATTCCGGCAGGTGTCGCCGGCCAGGCTGCGGCGACGTCATGAGGCGGCGCGTGCTCGCGGCCCTGGCGCTCGCGGCCGGGGCGATCGCGGTTGCCATCGCGCTGGCCGGTGGCTCCGGCCACGCATCGGACGCGACTCGGCCCGTCGTGGTGCTGCGCCATGCCGTGCGGGGCGGCACCACGCTCGACCCGGACGCGCTCCTGGTGGTCGACTACCCGGCACCGCTGGTGCCGGCGGGCGCGCTCGGGTCGGTGGGCGAGGCGGCGTTTCGGACGGCGGCGGTCGGCCTGCCCGCCGGGCTGCCCCTGTTCGCCGGCCTGTTCCGCGATCCGGCCACCGCGCTGGGCCTCGGCCGGGGCGAGCGCGCCGTCGGGGTTCGGGTCGACGACGTAACGGGGCTACCCGAGCTGCTTTCGGCCGGCGTGCGTGTCGACGTCCTGGTGCGGGGTCGCCTGCAGGTCGCGGATGCCGAGGTGATCGGTCGCCCGCGCCGGACCGGCGACGGCATCTCGTGGTCCGTGGCCCTGCGGCTGCCCGAGGAACTCGCCGCGGCGCTGGGGCGGGCCGAGGCACGCGGTGACGAGATCCGGCTCCTTCCGCGGGGTCCGGCGCGATGAGGCGCGTCAGCGTGTGCGTGGAGGGCGGCGACTCGGACATCGTCGGCTGGGTTGCCGACCGCCTCGACCCATCCCAGGCCGAGCTCGTGCCGGCCGGCGCGGCGGCCGACGTCGTCGTGGCCGCCGGTGACGACCGGGTGACTGCGCTCGACCGGTGCCGGCGGCTGGGCCGGGATCGGCCGTGCATCGTCCTCCTACCGGGTGTGCCGTCGGTCGCCGACGTCACCTCGGCCATGACCGCCGGGGCCCGCGCCGTGCTCTCCGTCGCCGACGACGCGCTCGCCGTCGGCCGCGGCGTCGCTGCGGCGGCAGCATTCGTGTCCCGCCCCGACGCCGGGGGGCCCGCACCGGGCCGGGTGGTGGTCGTCGCGGGTGCCCACGGCGGCGCCGGGGCGACCACGCTGGCGGTGGCGATCGCGGCCTCGCTGCCGGCTCGCACCGCCGTGATCGACCTGGACCTGGCCGGCGGCGGCGTCGCAGATCGTCTGGCGCTCGCCATGGAGCCGACCGAACCGGGTCTGGCCGGCCAGTCGACCGGCGCCGGCGCGTGGAGCGCGCTGCGGGTCGAGACGGGCTGGTGCACCGTCGTGCCGGCTCCGTACCGGCCGGAGCTCGCGTGGCTGGTCGGCGAGGGGGTGTGCGCGGAGCTCGTGGCCGCGGCTGCAGCGGACGCCGACACCGTGGTCGTCGACGTCGCCCGTGCCACCGGCCCGCCGATCGAGGTCGTGCCGTTCGCGGACGTGGTGCTGGTCGCCTGCCGCTCGTCCCGCTCGTCGGTTGCGGCCGGCGTCCGGCAGGCCGGCGTCCTCAGACGGCTCGCGCCAACGGCCGCCGTGCACCTCTGCGCGATCGGTGCTCGCCGCCGCGACGCCGCTCGCCTGCGCCTGGAAACGGTGCCGGGCGGGGCGCGGATCGCCGTTGTGCTGCCGCCGCTCACCGACGCGACCCGGCCGTGTCAGCGCGCCCGCCGGGCTCTCGCTGGACTCGTGGGGCCGGCGTGACCGCGCTGGCGCCGATCGCGGGGCCGCTCGCGCGGCTGCTCGCCGACGGGCGGGTCAGCGAGATCATGGTCAACGGGCCGGGGTCGGTGTACGCGGAGATCGGGGGGAGGCTCGAGCGCGTCGACGTCCGCTTCCGCGATCCGGCCGAGCTGCGGGCCGTGATCGCCCGGCTGGTGGGCCTCTGCGGCCGGCGCATCGACGACGCCGAGCCGCTGGTCGACGCCCGCCTGCCCGACGGCTCCCGCGTCAACGCGGTGCTGCCGCCGCTGGCCGTGGACGGGCCCGTGCTGACGATCCGGCGCTTCCCGACCCGGGCGCGCGTACTCGCAGACCTCACGCGCCTCGGCACGCTCGATCCCGGCGACGAGGACCTGCTGCAGGGAGTGGTGAGCCGGCGCCAGAACGTGATCGTGTCGGGCGCGACGTCGAGTGGCAAGACCACGTTGCTCGCAGCCCTCGCCGGTCATGTCGATCCCAGCGAGCGTGTCGTGACCGTCGAGGACGCGGCGGAGCTGCGACTCCCGCTCCCGCACGTCGTGCGGCTGGAGGTGCGGCATGCGAGCGTCGAGGGCCGGGGCGGGGTGGACATGCGCCGGCTGGTCCGGAACGCGCTCCGCATGCGCCCGGACCGGATCGTGGTCGGCGAGGTCCGGGGTGGCGAGGCGTTCGACCTGCTGATGGCGATGAACACGGGCCACGATGGCTCGATGGCGACCGTTCATGCCAACTCCCCCGCCGATGCACTCCGGCGGCTCGAGACGATGGCGCTGCTCGGCGGGGTGGAGATCCCGCACGGCGCCCTTCGGGAGGGCATCGCATCGGCGATTCACGTCGTGGTCCACCTCGTCCGCACCCCCGATGGCCGTCGCCGCGTCACCGACGTGGCGGCGGTCGAGGCCGACGCCGGGGGATGGCGGGTCGCCGGGCGCGACGCTGTCCGCCGGCACCAGGGCACGGCCCGGTGAGGCGCGGTGTCGTCGAGCCGGCCGCGCTCGCCGACGTGGCCCGCGCACTGGCGAGGGCGCTGGCGGCCGGGCTCCCTCTGGCGGCGGCGTGCGTGCGGGCAGCCGATGCTCTTCCCCCGGCTCCGGCCGATGCGTTGCGCCGCAGCGGCCGGCTGCTCGCCAACGGTGCCACGCCGCAGGAGGCCTTCGCGTGGATGGCCGCCGTCGAGGGCGGGCAGCTGCTGGAGGGCGCCATCGCCATTCATACCGAGCTGGGCGGCGACCTGGTGGCGACGCTGACGATGGCCGCCAGGGCAGTCGCCGAACGGGAGCGGCTCCGTGGTGAGGTCGAGGTTGCAACGGCACCGGCGCGCTTCGCGGCGCGGGTCGTCCCGGTGGTGCCCGCGGGTGCCTTGCTGATCGCCGCCGCGCTCGACCCGTCCGCCGTCCGTCCCCTGCTGACGACCCGGCCCGGTGCGGCGATGCTGTTCGTCGCCCTGGCGCTCGACCTGATCGGGGCACTGGTGCTACGCCGGATGGCCGCCGGGGTCGGCGGGGGAGGGAACCGCGATCGGGTGCTGGCGCGCGAGCTGCCCGACGTGGTCGACCTGCTGGCGGCAGCGGTCGGTGGGGGCACGCCGGTCGACCGCGCGCTGATCCTCGTGCAGCACTACGCGCCGGAGACACTCGGCAGCGTCTTCGCGCGGGCAAGCCGAGGCAGCGAGCGCGCGAGCGTCATCCTGCGCCGGGAGGCGGCGGCGCTGGCGCCGCTCGCTGCGCTGCTCGCCGCTTGCGAGGAGCTGGGGGCTCCGCTGGCCGAGCCTCTCCGGCAGCTCGCCGGCGATCTTCGCGAGCGCCGCGGCCGCGAGGTCCGGCTCCGAGCCGCCGCCGCCGGTCCGCGCATGATGCTCGTCGTCGCGGGGTTGCTCGCACCCGCCGCGCTCTTGCTCGTCGTCGGTTACCGAGCTGCTCTCGGTCGTCGAGGCGCTGCGCGGGGTGCGGGGGTGAGCCGCGGCGGCCAGTCGAGTGTCGAGGCGGTACTGGTGGCGACGTTGCTGGCCGTCTTCGGCGTCGTCGCGATCCGGCTGGCGCAACGATCGCCGGCCCGTGCAGGCCCGGCGGTGCAGGCCGCCGCCCGCGGGCCGCGCCCCGCTGCGGCCGGTGAGGCCGGAGCGGTCGCGATCGCGCTGCGGCTCGCCGCGCTGGGCGTGCACGAGGTGCGGGCGAACAGCGGGCCGTTCATCGACGCGTTCACCGACGGCCACGCCGAGCCCTGGTGCGCGGACTTCGTCTCGTGGGTGCTGCGGATGGGCGGCGCGCCGCTGACGGGCGGCGCCTCCGGCGGTTGGCGGATCGCCGGCGCGGCGGCGCTGCGGGCCTGGTTCGCGACCCGGGGTCGCTGGACGCCCCGCCGTTCGGCCGCCCCCGTGCCGGGCGACGTCGTCGTCTTCCATCACGGCCACGCCGGCATCGTGGTGCGGGTGGCCGGCGCCGCGATCGTCACGGTCGAGGGCAATGCCGGCGATGCGGTCGCGCTGCGCACCTATCCGGACTGGTGGCGCGATCGCGACATCGCCGGCTTCGGCCGGCGATGACCGGGCTGCGATGGGAATGCCACAGGCCCGCGCGACGTCCTCAGAAGTGGAGATTCCCGCCGGTGGCGCGGCTAGCGTTCCCGGTCCACACGAAAGGATCCTGCACGATGGCTGCGCTCGAGATCACGAGTTCGAACTTCCAGGGGGAGGTCGTCGAGTCCGATCTCCCCGTCCTGATCGATTTCTGGGCCGAGTGGTGCGGACCCTGCCGCATGATCGGCCCGATCGTCGACGAACTGGCCACCGAGTACGCCGGCCGGATCAAGGTGGCGAAGCTGGACACCGATGCCGAGCAGAGCCTTGCCTCCCGGTTCCACGTGCTCTCGATACCGATGCTGCTGCTGTTCAAGGACGGACAGCCCGTCGAGCAGTCGGTGGGTGCGAAGCCGAAAGCCGCGATCGTGAGCGCGCTGCGGCTCGATCAGCACGCCGCCGCCCCCGCCTGACCTCGGCCTGCGGCACACGGCTGCCGCTCGCGTCACTACTCTGGGATGCGTATGCGATACGCACCCATCGAGGATCACGGGGTCATCGGCGACCTCCACACGGTCGCGCTGGTCGCGACCGACGGCAACATCGACTGGTACTGCCCCGGCCGATTCGATGCGCCGAGCGTCTTCGCCGCGATCCTCGATGCCGATCGCGGTGGACGGTTCCAGATCGCCCCGGAGGACGAACCCGGCAACGTCAAGCAGCTCTACCTGCCGGAGACGAACGTCCTGATCACGCGGTTCCTCACGCCCCACGGCGTGGGCGAGGTGCAGGACTTCATGCCGATCCGCGAGGGGGCAACCGCCGACCTTCCCCAGCGGATCGTGCGACGGGTGGTCTGCGTGCGCGGCTCCATGCGGTTCCGGCTCGACTGCGAGCCGCGCTTCGACTACGGCCGGGCGACGCACACCCTGGCCATCACCCCCGGCGGGGCTGCCTTCGCCACGCCCCAGCTGGCCCTGACGCTCGCCTCCAGCGAGTCGCTCCTGGCGGACGGCGCCGACGTGCACGCGGTCTTCACGCTGTCGTCCGGTGAGATGCGGACGTTCGTGCTCGAGGTCGCGCCGGTCGGTGCGACAGCGCCCCACGTATGCGACGACGACGAGGCGCAGGTCCTGTTCGACGAGACGGTGGCGTTCTGGCGGACGTGGATCGCAGGCTGCACGTACCGGGGCCGGTGGCGCGAGACCGTCCGGCGCAGCGCCCTCTGCCTGAAGCTGCTCACCTACGCGCCCTCCGGTGCGATCGTGGCCGCGCCCACCGCCAGCCTGCCCGAGGGCATCGGCGGGGTGCGCAACTGGGACTACCGCTACACGTGGATCCGCGACTCCGCGTTCACGCTCTACGCGTTCCTGCGCCTCGGCTTCACGCGCGAGGCCGAGGCGTTCATGAACTTCCTGCGCGACAGGGCGGGCGAGATGCCGGCGGACAGCGACCTGCCAAGGGGCGCTCCGCTGCAGATCATGTACGCCATCGACGGCAGCCACGATCTCGAGGAGTTCGAGCTCGACCACCTCGACGGCTACCGGCACTCGCGGCCGGTGCGGATCGGCAACGGCGCCGCCAAGCAGCTGCAGCTCGACATCTACGGCGAGCTGATCGACTCGATCTACCTCTACAACAAGTTCGCCGCGCCGATCTCGTACGACCTCTGGCAGGTGATCGTGCGGCTGCTCGGCTGGCTGAAGGACCACTGGCGCGGCGCGGACGAGGGCATCTGGGAGGTGCGCGGCGGCCAGCAGGAGTTCACCTACTCGCGCCTGATGTCGTGGGTCGCGTTCGAGCGCGCGATCCGCATGGCCCGCCAGCGCGGACTGCCCTGCCCGATGGTGGAGTGGCTGGCCGTCCGCGACGAGATCTTCGAAGAGATCATGACCCGCGGCTGGAACGAGGAGAAGCAGGCCTTCGTGCAGACGCTCGACGGCGATGCGCTGGACGCCTCGAACCTGCTCATGCCGCTCGTGCGCTTCGTCGCCCCCGCCGACCCGCGGATGCTGTCGACCCTCGATGCGATCGGCCGCGAGCTGGTATCGGACTCGCTCGTGTACCGCTACGTGGTCGAGGAGGCCGCCTCGGACGGGCTCGATGGGGAGGAGGGGACGTTCTCGATCTGCTCGTTCTGGTGGGTCGAGGCGCTGGCTCGCGCCGGCCGCGTCGACGAGGCCCGGCTGGCGTTCGAGAAGATGCTCACCTACGCCAACCACCTGGGCCTCTACTCCGAGGAGATCGGCACCTCGGGCGAGGCGCTCGGCAACTTCCCCCAGGCGTTCACGCACCTCTCGCTGGTGTCCGCCGCGATGTACCTGGACCGTGCCCTCGACAGTCCGCGTCCTCACTGACGACGGGGTAGACTCACGCCGATGGCCACCGGGACGACCCCGCTCGACGACCTTCGCGACCGCCTCGCGGCCCGCGGGTACCACGTGTTCCTGCGGCCCGACCGGCCCTCGGGCTGGTGGGTGACGATCCGCAACGCCGGCGATGGCACGCGATCGCCCACCGAGGCCAGGGCCGCAAGCCGCGACGACGCGGTGGCGCTCGCCGAGCGCCTGTTCGTCAACCAGCGACTGGCCGAGCTCGACCTCGCCATCCGGGACGCCGGCCTGCAGCCGCCGTTCTGGGGCGGCGGCGGCCACGACGCGCACCTCGAACAGCTCGAACGGTTCTGCGCCGAACACGCCGTGCAGGCGTGATCGTGGCCTGATCCGGGGTAATCACGTGTTCGGGTGAGGCGCCGTCTGTGCGGGGCCGTCGATACCACCTGTGGTGGAACAGGCTCCCGACACCCCCGAACTCCCCGGCCGCGTCCTCGTCTGCGAGGACGACCCGAGCATGCTGGCGCTGATCGAGAGCGCCCTGCAGGTGGCCGGCATGCAGGTGGAGGTGGCGTGCGAGGGCAAGGCCGGTCTCGCGATGGCCACGGCCTCCTCGCCGGACGCGATCGTGGTGGACTGGCTGATGCCCGGGCTCGACGGCATCTCGCTCTGCAGCGCGGCGCGGGAGAACCCGTCGCTCGCGACGGCGCACATCGTGCTGGTCACGGGCCGCACGGAGCCCGAGTACGCCCAGATCGCCACCGACGCCGGTGCCGACGCCGTGGTCACCAAGCCGTTCGACCCGGCCGAGCTGGCGGAGGCCGTCAAGGCCGGCGTGCGCCGGTCGCGCGCGGCTCGCCGCGCGGTCTCGGCATCGCGCACCGATCCGGTCACCGGCCTGCGCGACGAGCGCTGCCTGCGTGAGGACCTCGACCGCATCCTGGCGCTCACCGAGACGCTGCAGCGGCCGTTCCCGATCGCCATCGCCGTCGGCCTGATCGAGGGCGACGCCGACCTGACCGGGGCGATCGAGGCCGCCGCCGGCTCGCTGGCCGCCATCCTCGGCCCGGCCGACGCGCTGTACCGCCTCGACGACATGAGCTTCGCCGTGCTCGCCCCCGACGCGGACGAGCCGGAGCTGCTCGAGGCCGCGATCGCCGCGGGCATCCGTCGGGCCGGGCTCGCCGGTCACGACGTCGCGACGGCCGGGGTCTGCGTGCACGCCGGTGCCGCCACGGACGTGATCGCGGCGCTGCGCCGGCAGCTGCACGAGGTCGCGGGCTGACCTCGTGGTACGGCGGTTCGGGCTCCTCGCCGTCGGGCTGATGATGCTGGCCGGCCCGGTGTCCGGGGCGGTCGCGGCCCCGCCCGTGAACGTCTCGGGCGTGATCCAGCTCCTGCACGCGGACCCTGCCGATCCCGCCGCTCCACCGCACTTCGAGCTGATGCTGCGAACGGCGTCCGGCCGGTTCGTGCTGCACCGGCGGGCGGGCGTGACGCTGGTGCCGGGAGCGTTCATGACGCTGCGCGGCCGCCTTCGCGGGCGCGTGCTTGTGGTCGCGGCCGCCCGCCGCGCGACCCCCCGCTCGCGAGCCGAACGGCGCCTGGCAGCACCCGTGGCGCTGGCCGGAGCGGCACCGAAGCTGGCCGCCGTGCTGATCAACTTCAGCTCGGACACCCGCGTCCCCTTCTCGGCCGACACCGTCGGTCAGGCGCTGTTCGGCGGCGGCGGTTCGGTCGCCTCGTACTACCTCGAGCAGTCCTTCGGACAGACGCGAGTGACCGGGACGGTGTTCGGCTGGTACACCATCGCCGCGTCGCCCGCCACCTGCGACTACGCCACGTGGGCGGCCCAGGCCCGGGCCGCCGCCGGCTCCGCCCTCAACCCGTACGACCACGTCATGTACATCTTCCCGACCGAGGGCTCCTGCGCCTGGGCCGGGCTCGGCGACCTGCCCGGCCCGGAGGCGTGGATCAACGGCTACCTGCAGCTCCGGGTGATGGCCCACGAGTTCGGCCACAACCTCGGCGTGCACCACGCGAACTCGCTGTCCTGCAGCTCGGGCGGCGTCCGCACCTCGCTGGCCGGCACGTGCTCGTCGGTCGAGTACGGCGACCCCTTCTCGGTCATGGGCACGAGCTCGACCCTGCAGTTCCCGGCCTTCCACAAGGCGGAGCTCGGCTGGCTGGCGCGCACCGCCAGCTACACCGTCGCGGCCAGCGGCACCTACACCGTGGCGCCGTCGGAGGACGCTTCTGCGACGACGCAGCTGCTGCGCATCCCGCGCGGCACCGACGCGCTCTACATCGATTTCCGGCAGCCGTTCGGCACGTACTTCGACACGTTCACACCGGGCTCGGCACCGGTCAGCGGCGTCATGATCCGCCGCGGCCCGACCCAGTTCAACCGGACGCAGCCCGCCCTGGTCGACGCGACCCCGCAGACGAGCACCTACCAGGACGCCGCGCTCGCCGTGGGGAGCTCGCTGACCGACCCGGTGACGGGCATCGTGATCCACACCGACGCGGTCTCACCCGACGGCGCGACGGTGACGGTCACCGTTCCCGGCCCCGCCCAGGCGCCCGGCGCCCCGCCGGGCGTCGACGCGACCTCCGGGACGGCCGGCGTCGACGTCGCCTGGCAGGCGGCCACCGACGACGGCACGATCCTGCACTACAAGGTCTTCCGCGACGGCAGCCTGATCGCGACCCTCGCCGGTACTGCGCGGTCGTACCGGGACGTGCCGCCCATCGGCGGGCCGTACACCTACGTGGTGACCGCCGTGGACGACGCGGCGATCGAGGGCCCGGCCGGCGCCGCCAGCCCCGTGCTCTTCGGCGACTTCACGCCCCCGACGGCCCCGACGGGATTGGCGGCGACGGTGGACGGCGCCGGCATCGCGCTCGCCTGGCAGGCGGCGACCGACGACGTCGGCGTCACCGGGTACCGCGTGGCCCGGGACGGGGTGCAGATCGGGTCGTCGCCCGCAACGAGCTACACCGACCTGGCGCCGCCGGCCGGCGTGCTCCACACCTACGTCGTGACGGCGACCGACGCCGCGGGCAACGCCTCGGCCGGCTCGCCGCCTGCCACGGCCGCTGTGCCCGACACGACGGCGCCCTCGCCGCCGGCGAGCGTTCGGGTGGTGACGCGGTTCGTGCCGCTCCAGGCGGCCCTGAGCTGGCGTCCCGCCTCCGACGACGTGGGCGTCACCGGCTACCGCGTCTGGCGCGACGGCATGCTGGTCGCGACCGTGCAGACCACGGCCTACACCGATGGCTGGGCCGTGCTGGTGCCGAGCGTGACCTACGAGGTCGCGGCCACCGACGCCGCCGGTCACGAGAGCACCCGCGCGGTCGTCGTGGCGCCGGCACCGGTGCCCGACGTCGTCGCACCGGTCGCGCCGGCGCCGCTGCGCGTGACGCGGGCGAGGAACGGCTCCGTCGCGCTCCGCTGGGGGCCGGGCCGGGACGACGTCGGCGTCGTCCGCTACGAGGTCGTGTATCGCGGCAGGGTCGTGCGGCAGACGCCCCACCTCTTCATCGTGATCCCCATCCACGCCCGCCGGGGAACGCGGCTCCTGGTCGGCGTGCGGGCTGTCGACGCGGCCGGCAACCGGTCGCCGGTCGCACGCGTGCGCGCCCGGCTGCGCTAGACCCGGCGTATGCTGCGGCCGATGATCGACCGCTACGCCGACCTCGTGATCCGGGTGGGCGCCAACGTCCAGCCAGGTCAGACCGTGCTCGTCAACGCCCACGTCGAGCACGCCGAGTTCGCCCGCGCACTCGCTCGCGCCGCCTACGCGGCAGGTGCCCGCTACGTGGACGTCTGGTACTTCGATCCGCACGTCAAGCTCGCACGCCTCCTGGCCGCCCCGGTGGAATCACTCGACTGGGCGCCGCCGTGGCTCGACCAGCGGTCCGAGGCGGGCCGGGACGGAGGCGTCTACATCCGTATCGAGGGCGATCCCCGGCCGGGCCTGCTGTCGGCCGCCGATCCGGAGCGGGCCGCGCGCGACGCCATGCCCGTGAATCAGGTCATCCGGCGGGGCCAGCAGGAGGGGACGATGCAGTGGGTGATCTGCTGCTTCCCGAACGCGGGCTGGGCCGAGGCGATCTTCGGCGAACCTGACGTGGACAGGCTCTGGGAGGCCGTGGCGTCGGCCGTCCGGCTCGACCAGCCCGACCCGGTGCAGGCCTGGCGCGAGCATCTCGCGCGGCTGGCGGAGCGCAGCGCGCTGCTCGACGAGCGCACCTTCGACGCGATCCGGTTCC
This sequence comes from uncultured Actinomycetes bacterium, assembly GCA_963779685.1. Taxonomy (GTDB): domain Bacteria; phylum Actinomycetota; class Thermoleophilia; order Gaiellales; family F1-60-MAGs149; genus CAVZZG01. The sequence goes on along the minus strand of CAVZZG010000003.1, from coordinate 961,414 downwards.
GCGGTCCCGGCACCGACCTGACCGTCGGGCTGCTGCCGGGATCGCGCTGGAAGAGCGGCACCGAGACGACCCGCGCCGGCGTCGCGTGCGTGGTCAACATGCCCACCGAGGAGATCTTCACGTCGCCGGACCGGCGCCGCGCCGACGGGGTCGTGAGCGCCACCCTGCCGTTGCTCTGCGAGGGCGTCGTCGTGGAGGGGCTCGAGATGACCGTGCGGGCCGGGCGGATCGAACGGATCGAGGCCCGGAACGGTGCCGGCACTGTCCGCGGGCAGGTCGCCCGCGACGAGGGCGCCTCGATGTTCGGCGAGGTCGCCCTGGTGGCCGGGGAGTCCGGTGTGCGCCGGGCCGGCGTGATCTTCGGCGAGACCCTGTTCGACGAGAACGCGGCCTGCCACATCGCCTACGGCTCAGCCTATCCCGACGCCGTCGAGGGCGCGCGCGACCTCGACCGGGACGAACGCTGGGCCGCCGGGCTGTCGGTCTCGGTGGTGCACACCGACTTCATGGTCGGCTCGCCGGAGGTCGAGGTCGATGGGCTCGACACGGCCGGCGCCGCGACGCCGATCATCCGCGGCGACGCCTGGGTGCTCAGCTGACGCATTCCCCGTCGGCGTAGCCGACGGCTCGCCCGGGACGTACCAACCCGACCCGGAGTCCCCCCGCGCGCTGGACCGACTTCCAGGCGCCGCCGTGGACGTTCACGGGGCGAGTCTTGCGGCCGCATCGACCGAACACATGTTCGTATCACACTGGAATACTTGCAAGGTGGGGGAATGTGGGGTAGAGTGGGGCGAAGTGGGGTGTGGTGGTGAGTTGCTGTCGTGTTGCTGGGAATCTTCGAGCAGAGACTGGATGACAAGAACCGGGTCACGATCCCGGCGAAGCTCCGTGAGCCTTTCGAGGCCGGGGCCGTGATCACCCGCGGCTTCGACGGCTGCCTCGCCGTATTCGACGTCGGGTCGTGGCAGACCTTCCGAGACGTCCAGCTCGGCCGGTTCGACGAGCTCACCGTCGAGGGTCGCCAGATGCGTCGCCAGTTCGAGAACTACGCCAGCCTCGCCGAGCTCGACGCCCAGGGCCGGGTCGGCATCCCGTCGCATCTGATGGACCACGCGGGCCTCTCACGCGATGTCGTCGTGACCGGGTCCGGTGACCGGATCGAGATCTGGGACCGCGCCACCTACCGCCAGTCGATGGCGATGATCGAGGGGAGGGTCGAAGGTGTTGCCGAGCGTGTGGCATCCGAATCCGGCCGCTGAGATGCCGCACATCCCGGTGCTGCATCGAGAGGTCGTCGCCTGGCTCGATCTCGAGCCCGGCATGACGGTCGTCGACGCGACCTTCGGTGCGGGCGGCCACGCCCGCCTGCTGGCGGAGGCGATGGACGGCCGCGGCTGCTACATCGCCGTCGACCGCGACCCGGGCGTCAAGCGCCACTACACGGCGTTCGCCCACGACCACCCGGACCTGCGGACGCGGTTCGTACGGGGCAACTTCGCGCTGGCACTGCGCAACCTCGCGGCCACCGGCACCCGGGCCGACGCCGTCCTGCTCGACCTCGGCGTGTCGTCGATGCAGATCGATCAGCCCGACCGCGGCTTCGCCTACGCCGTCGACGCGCCGCTCGACATGCGGATGGACCCGACCGACCGTCGCACGGCCGCGGATCTCGTCAACGAGCTGCCGGAAGGCGAGCTGAGCCGGTTGATCCACCGCTACGGCGAGGAGCGCTACGCCTCCCAGATCGCGCGCGCCATCGTCCGGCGGCGCAAGACGCAGCCCTTCGTCCGGTCGGGCGACCTCGTCGAGACCGTCCGCCGCGCGATCCCCGCGCCCGCCGCTTTCGGCCAGGGCCATCCGGCGAAGCGCGTGTTCCAGGCCCTCCGGATCGCGGTCAACGACGAGCTCGGCTCGCTCGAGCAGGGTCTCGGCGAGGCCCTCGGCCTGCTCGTGCCCGGTGGGCGCATCGCGGTCATCTCGTTCCACTCGCTCGAGGATCGCATCGTCAAGCAGACCTTCCGGGAGCTCGCTCGCGGCTGCATCTGCCCGCCCGACCTTCCGGTCTGCGGCTGCGGGCACGAGCCCGCGGTGCGCGTGCTGACGCCGCGCGTCGTACGGCCCGGCGAGCTCGAGGTCGAGGAGAACCCGCGCGCCGCCAGTGCCCGGCTGCGAGTGGCGGAGCGCACCGCCGCGCCCCTGGAGGGCCAGTGAGCGTCGCCGGGCACGTCACGCGGCCGCGGCGAGACCGCGGCCGGGCACGTCCCCGCCCGCGACCGGCCGGCCAGGCCAAGCCGCGCCCTGTCGCGCGGGCTCGCGCCTCGGGCCGGGCTGCGTCGCTGCCCACCTACGTGCTGGTCGCGGTCGTCGGCGCGATGCTGTTCGCCATCGTCACGCTCCAGATCCAGGCCCTGCGCGCGAACATGGAGGCCGGGCGGTTCGACCGTGACCGGCGCCAGATCCTGACGGACAACCAGAACCTCGTCGCCGACATCGCCAAGCAGCTCCCGCAGGCCAAGGTGGAGGCCTTCGCGGCATCGCAGGGGATGGTGCAGCCTCCGCCCAACTCCATCCACCAGCTTCGGCTCCGGTAGCCGCTTGGCTGCAACCGCGACCAGACGCCGCCAGCGGCCCTCCCGGCCACCGCCGCGGCGGACGCCGTCGCCTCCGCCGCCTGGCGGTCCCCGCCGTCGTGTGCGAGGTCCGTCGCCGGAACGGCGGATCCGTCTCATGCTCGCCGCCTGCATGGTGCTGCTCGGGGCGGTGCTCGCCCGCGGCGTTCAGTTGCAGATCTTCGAGCACGACCAGTACGCTCGGGCGGCCTCCTCCGAGCACGTCGAGAAGGTCGTGCTGCACTCCACGCGCGGTGCCATCGTCGACCGCAACAATGCCCCGCTCGCGGTCTCGGAGCACGCCGTCACCATCGGCGCGTACGTGCCCCTCCCGGCGGACACCGCCCAGAGCGTGGCCCACGCCGTCGCGACTGCGCTGGGCGTCGCCCAGGACAGCATCTACCGGCGCCTCGTCGGGGTCGACCGGGCCCACATCGACCTGGCCCGCCAGGTCGATCCCGAGGTTGCCGCGCGCCTGCAGGCGCTCAAACTCGCGGCGCTCACGTTCGTGCCGGAGCAGAAGCGCGTGTACGTCGGCAGCCTGGCGCTGCCGATCATCGGCACGACGAACATCGACGGCCTCGGCATCGCAGGGGTGGAGCGGAGCTACGAGCAGGTACTGCACGGCAGCGACGGCTCGGAGCGCTTCGAGCAGAGCGCGCGGGGCGACGCGACCTCGCCGATCGTGCTGAAGGAGCCCACCAACGGCGCCCGCGTCAAGCTCGCGATCGACTCGCAGCTGCAGGCCGACATCGAGGCAACCGTCGCCTCGACGCTGCGCGCGACCCGCGCCGACCACGTGATCGCGCTGAGCCTCGACGTGAGGACTGGCGGCGTCCTCGCGATGGCGTCCGCGCCGGGTCCGAAGAACGCGGCCACCTACTCCGACGTCCCGGCCGCGGACGTCGACCTGCTGCGCCTACGGGCCATCAGCGACCGCTTCGAGCCGGGCTCGACGTTCAAGACCGCGACCGTGGCGGCGGGACTCGACCGCGGCACGATCACGCCGCGCTCGACCTTCACCGTGCCCGGCTGCCTCCACCTGTACGACCGCTGGATCTGCGATTCGCATCCCCATGGCACCGAACGGCTGTCCGTGACGGACATCCTCCGGGTGTCCTCCAACGTCGGTGCGGTCGAGATCGCGCGCGACCGCCTCTCCGGCCCGGGCGACGCCGGTCACGGGCTCTACTTCGCGCCCTACGTCACCTCGTTCGGCTTCGTGCACCCCACCGGCATCGACCTGCCCGGGGAGTCGGCCGGGCTGGTGCCGCCGTATCGCACCTGGTCGGGCACCACCATCGGGAACATCCCCTTCGGCCAGGGCCTGGCCGTGACGCCCATCCAGCTGGCCGCCTTCTACGCGATGATCGCCAACCGCGGCGTCTGGACGCAGCCGCACGTGGTCGCCGTCGTCGGTGATTCGCCGGTCGTGCCCCGCCGCGTCCGCATGCTCCGCGCCAAGACGGCGCACCAGCTGACGCGCATGCTCGAACAGGTCGTGACGGTCGAAGGCACGGGCGTGAAGGCCGCCGTCGACGGCTACCGGGTGGCCGGCAAGACCGGCACCACCCAGAAGGTCGTCAACGGCACCTACTCCAAGTCCCAGTTCATCGCCTCGTTCGTCGGGTTCGCGCCGGCGCGTGACCCCAGGGTCGTGACCCTGGTGCTCGTCGACAACCCCCGCCGCGGCTCCCACTTCGGCGGCGACGCGGCCGCGCCCGTGTTCCGCGAGCTGATGTCGCGAGCTCTGCACGTCCTCGGCGTGCCGCATCACTGATCGGGTCGGGTTCGTAGACTCCGGAGCGATGGACGCCGAGCGCCACGCGAGACTCGAGGAGCGCACCCGCTACGAGCCGGGCGCCGTGGAAGGGCGCATCTTCGAGCAGTGGCTCGCGGCCGGCGCCTTCGACGCCGAGCCCGACGATCCGGGTGAGAAGTACTGCATCTGCCTGCCGCCGCCCAACGTCACGGGCTCCCTGCACATGGGCCACGCGCTGAACGGCACGGTGCAGGACCTGCTCATCCGGCTGAAGCGGATGCAGGGCCGCAACGTCCTCTGGCAGCCCGGCACCGACCACGCCGGCATCGCCACCCAGATGGTGGTCGAGCGCGAGCTGGCCCGGGACGGACTGACGCGCGAGGGCCTCGGGCGCGACCAGTTCGTCGAGCGCGTCTGGGAGTGGCGCAAGACGACGGGCTCGACGATCATCGAGCAGTACAAGCGACTCGGGTCGTCCATGGATTACCGCCGGGAGCGGTTCACGATGGATCCCGACTACGCGCGGGCGGTGCTCGACGTGTTCGTCCGGCTGCACGAGCGCGGCTACATCTACCGCGACCAGCGGCTCGTCAACTGGTCGTGGAAGCTCGGCACTGCGATCAGCGACCTCGAGGTCGAGCACCGCGATGTCGACGACGTGCTCTATCACGTGCGCTACGACGTCGAGGGTGGGGAGTCCATCACGATCGCGACCGTGCGCCCCGTCACCATCCTCGCCGATGCCGCGGTGGCGGTCCATCCGGCCGACACCCGCTGGAACCACCTGATAGGCCGCACCGCCATCATCCCCATCGTCGGGCGGCCCGTACCGGTGATCGGCGATGAGCGGGTCGAGATGGACTTCGGCACGGGCGGGCTGAAGGTGACTCCCGGGCACGACCCAACCGACTTCGAGATCGGCCGCGACCACGGGCTGGAGTGGCACCTGTTCATGCGCGAGGACGGCACGCTGACGGACCTGGTGCCGGAGTGGGAAGGGCTTTCGATCGCCGCCGGCGAGGCTCGCACCATCGAGCGCCTCCGCGCGGAGGGCCGGATCGTGGCCGAACAGCCGCTGCACCACTCGGTCGGGTTCTGCAGCCGCTCCGGCGAGCGGATCGAGCCGATGATCTCGCTCCAGTGGTTCTGCCGGATGGATGAGCTGGCCGCCAGCGCGATCGCGGCCGTGCGCTCCGGTGCGATCCGGTTCCACCCGCGGCGGGCCGAGAAGATCTTCTTCGACTGGATGGAGGCGATCCGGCCGTGGTGCATCTCGCGCCAGCTGTGGTGGGGCCACCAGCTGCCGGTCTGGTTCGCGCCGGATGGCTCCTACGTTGTCCAGGCCGAGCGGCCGGAGGGCGACTACACGCGCTCCGAGGACGTGCTCGACACCTGGTTCTCGTCGGCGCTCTGGCCCTACGCGACGCTGGGCTGGCCCGACTCGACGCCGTCGCTCGAGCGCTGGTACCCCGGGGACGTGCTCGTGACCGCTCGCGACATCATCAACCTCTGGGTCGCGCGGATGATCTTCACCGGCATCGAGTTCGCCGGTGACATCCCGTTCACCGATGTCTACATCAACTCCACGATCCAGGCCGCGGACGGGCGCCGCATGTCGAAGTCCCTGGGGACGGGCATCGATCCGCTGGAGCTGATCGACACCTACGGCGCCGACGCGACCCGGTACGGCCTCCTGAAGATGTGCTCGACGCAGGATGTGCGGTTCGCCGAGGGCATGATCGACGAGGGCAGGGCCTTCGCGAACAAGCTGTGGAACGCCTCGCGCCTGGTGCTCCTGGGGGTCGACCCTGCGGCACTACCCGTACCCACGGGGCCGGAGCCGGTCGATCGCTGGATCCTGACCCGGCTCGCCGAGACCGTCGCCGAGGTGTCCGCGCTGTTCGAGTCCTACCAGTTCTCCGCCGCCGCCAAGGCGCTCTACGCCTTCGTCTGGAACGACGTGTGCGACTGGTACCTCGAGGCGCTGAAGGTGCGGTTGTACGGCGGCGACGCCGATGCCCGCCGCGCGGCCTCGGAGTGCGCGCTGTACGTCCTGGAGACGAGCCTCCGGCTGCTGCACCCGGTGATGCCGTTCGTGACCGAGGAGATCTGGCCCTTCCTGCCCGGCCAGCGCGGGCTGCTCATGAAGACCGCGTTCCCGACCCCTGACGGCATCCCGGTCGACGACACCGCCGGGCGCGCGATCGGCAACGTGATCGCGCTCGTGACCGAGCTGCGGCGCGTCCGGGCCGATGCCGGGCTGCCGCCGCGGGAACCGCTGGCCGTGACGATCAGCGGCGGCAGCGACGCCGGGCTGCTGCGCGGCCAGGCCGCCCTGCTGGAGGGCCTGGGCAGGGCGACGATCGCCGAGGACGCCGGTACCGGCGTCCCGCTGGCGATCGGCGACGCGCACGTGCTGGTCGGCGGTGCCGCGCTCGCCGCGGGTCTCCGCGACAAGATCGTCCGGCGTCTGGCGGAGGCCGAGGTGGAGCGGGCACGGGCCGACGCGAAGCTCGCGAACGCCTCGTTCGTCGAGCGGGCGCCAGCGGCGGTGGTGGCCGAGGAGCGGGAACGAGCGGCGCGGTTCGCGGCCGAGGTGGAGAACCTGCAGGCCCGGCTCACCGAGCTCGGCTCCGAGCGGTGAGCTCGGTCGAGGATCTGCTCGGCGCTCGCGCAGTCTTCGGCATGCGCCTCGGCACCGAGCGGATGGAGCTCCTGCTCGACCGGCTGGGCCGGCCGCAGCACGCGTTCCGGGCCATCCACGTGGTCGGCACGAATGGCAAGACGTCGACCACGCTGTGCGCTGCGGCCATCCTCGCCGCCCACGGCGTGCGTGCGGGCGCGTACATCTCACCCCACGTGACCGGGTTCGCCGAGAGGGTGCAGGCGGGGGGCGAGCCGCTCGACGAGACGCTGCTGAGGGCCGCCGTCGAGCAGGTCGAGGCGGTGGCGACGGCGCTGGATGTCGAGACCGGCGAGCCGCTGACGCAGTTCGAGGTCATGACGGCCGCCGCGTTCCTCGCCCTGGCGAGGCGAAGCGTCGAGGTCGCCGTGGTGGAGGCCGGCCTCGGCGGGCGCTACGACGCGACCAACGTGCTGGCGGCGCCGCTCGTCGTGCTCACGAACGTCGCGCTCGACCACGTGGCCGAGCTCGGCGGTACCCGGGTTGCCATCGCCGCCGAGAAGCTGGCCGTCGTGGCACCCGGCGCCATCCTGGTGACCGGGCCGCTCGATCCCGAACTTGCAACGATCGTCGCTGCGTTCCCGGCCGTTCGATCGCTGCCCGCGGCCGACGCGGGCGGCGGCTATCGCGAGCGCAACGCCCGGCTCGCCGAACTCGCGTGCCAGGTGTTCCTCGGCGATCGCTACGACCCGGGGCGGGCGAGGGCGGCAGCGGATGCGGTGCGCGTTCCGGGGCGCCTGGAGGTGGTGGCGGAGGCCCCGTTGACCCTCCTCGACGGCGCCCACAACCCCCACGGTGCGGCTGCCCTGGCGGCGGATCTGCCCGAGGCGACGGGCGGTCGGCGCCCGCTGGTCGGGGTGATCGCGATCCTCGCCGACAAGGACGTGGACGGCGTGTGCGCCGCGCTCGCGCCGGTCCTCGACCGCGCCGTCGCGACGCAGTCGGCGTCGCCGCGGGCCCTGGCTGCCGAGGCGCTGGCCACGCGCCTCTCGGCGGCGGGCGTCCGGGTGGAGGTCTCGTTGCCGCCGGCGGCCGCGGTCGTCCGGGCGCGCGGCCTGGCGGGACCGGATGGGGCCGTGATCGTGTGCGGATCGCTCACGCTCCTTGCCGAGCTGGCGGGAGCGCGACGCTGATGGCGCGCCGGGCGGGTGGGATCGGCGTGATAGCGTTCGCGGTCGGGATCGTGCTGCTCGTGATCCTCGTCTCGTACGCGCTCGGCTACCTCGCCTACAGCCTGATCCTGTAGGAGTCGGGGGGCCGGGTGTCGAAGACCACACCGATGGCCCTCCCAGTTCTCGCCACATCCAGCAGCGACAACCCGTTCCAGCCGGTGCTGGACTTCTTCAGCTCGGCCAAGTTCCGGGCCGGCGCCGAGTTGATCGGGTTCTTCGTGGTCGTGCTGTGGCTGGCAACCGTGTTCTACGTCTTCAAGGACGCCCGCCGCCGCATCGCGGACCCGGTGCTGGTGGCGGTCGCCGTCGCCACGGCGCTGGTGTTCCCGTTCATCGGCCTCCTGATCTACGCCATCCTGCGGCCGCCGGAGTACCTCGACGACGTCCGCGAGCGCGAGCTCGAGATCCGCGCGATGGAGCGCCGCCTGGGCGGCGACCAGCGCTGTCCGTACTGCCGCAGCGAGATCGAGGCCTCGTTCCTCTCCTGCCCGGTGTGCGCCAATCGGCTCAAGTCTGCCTGCCGGCGCTGCAAGTCGCCGCTCGAGACCCACTGGCAGCTGTGCCCGTACTGCGAGACGCCCGTACGCGACGATGGCTCCGACCAGACCGTGATCGAGCCGCCGGCGCCTGCCGCGACCGCCCGGCGCCGGACCCGCCAGTCGCCGCGCCCGCGGAGCTGAGCGTCACGCGGCGGTTGACCCGCGGCGGCACCGCACGGTAATCTCGCCGGGCAGGCGGCGGAGGAGGCCAGATGTCCAGGCGTTGGTGGGTCGACAGCAGGGTTCGCGTCATCGCGCGTTCCCGCGTCACGGTCGCCGTCGCGGCGGCCCTGGCAACCGCCGCGCTGGGCGTGGGTACCGGTCTCGGCGTCGATCCCCGACGCGAACGGCACCGTCCACGCCTGCTACCAGGCGTCCGGGGCCAACAACGGCCTGCTGCGCGTGATCGACCCGAGCAAGGGGCAGCACTGCCGGAGCTCCGAGAAGCCCCTCACCCTCGGACAGGGACTGAAGGGCGACCCCGGGCCGCCAGGTGCGACCGGCGCCACAGGTCCCCAGGGTGCGACCGGCCCGCAGGGCGCGACAGGTCCGCAGGGCGCGACCGGTCCGCAGGGGACGCCCGGCGGGACGGGTCCGCAGGGCGCGACGGGCCCGGAGGGCGCGACGGGGCCACAGGGTGCAACGGGGCCACAGGGTGCGACCGGCCCGGCGGGCCAGAATGGCGCGCCCGGTCCGCCGGGTCAGCCCGGGCCTGCGGGTGCGCCGGGCGGTCCGGCGGCGATCGGCGGCTCCGTGGCCTTCATCGACGCGGCCGACGTCGGCGGCTTCTTCGGGCTCGGCGGGCAGCAGTCGCTGACGTCGCTCGGCTCGGCGGCCACCGCGCTCGCGACCGGCGGCGTCGTCGGCAACCTGCTCGTCTCGGCCGACGCCGTGAGTCAGGGCCCGGTGGTCGTGACGATCCTCGTCAACGGAACGTCGACGGGCATCACCTGCTCGCTCGCAGCCCTCGACGATGCCTGCTCGGACGGCGTCGATCAGGTGACGATCAGTGCCGGCGACACCGTCGCCGCGCAGGTCGCCAAGCCGGCCGGGGCAGCCGTCACGCACCTGCGGTTCACGCTCGCACTCGCGGGGTCGTGATGGGAGACGTGGCCCTCCCCGCACCGGCGGGACGCAGGCTGACGAGGTCGCAGGCCATGATCGCGGCCGCCGCGGGTGTCGCGACCCTGCTCGCGATCAGGCCGCCTTCGCTGCTGCGGCCCTTCGGCGGCGACGACACCCACCTCCGGCGAGCCACCTGGGCCCCGGCCGTCGGCGAGACGGCGCAGCTGGAACCCGCCGGTGGTGGGAGCTTCCCGGCCCGGCTCGTCGCCGTCTCCGATCTCGCCGGGCGGATGCCGGGGAATGCCGGCGCCTTCTCGCTGCTGTTCGAGGCGTCCGGTTCGGAGCGCCATCCGCTGATCGGCCGGATCGTGCATCCCCGGCTCGGCAGCGTGCCCCTGATCGCGCTGCCGGTCGGCATGTCCGGCGCCACCCAGCGCTACGAGGCAGTCGTCAACACATCCCGCGGCCCAGGAGGGCACCATGGCTGACCCGTTCCTCGGTGAGATCAAGATGTTCGGCGGGAACTTCGCCCCGAACGGGTGGGCGCTGTGCAACGGCCAGCTCCTGGCCATCGCGCAGAACACCGCGCTCTTCGCGCTGCTCGGCACCCAGTACGGCGGCAACGGGACCACGACGTTCGCGTTACCCGACCTGCGCGGGCGCGCGCCGGTGCACTTCGGGCAGGGCCCTGGCCTCTCGCTCTACGACATCGGCCAGACGGGCGGTGCCGAGAGCGTGACGCTGTCGGTCGCGCAGTTGCCGCCACACGGTCACGACCTGCACGGCTCCACGCGGGACGAGGAGACCGATCGCACCGACGGCGCCCTCAACGCCCACGGCGGGATCTACGCGAACGGCCCGCCCGACACGACGATGGGCCCCGCGGTCGGCGCCACGGGCGGCGGCCAGGGGGTGGACGTGCGCTCGCCCTACCTCGGGGTGAACTTCATCATCGCGCTGGTCGGCATCTTCCCGAGCAGGGCCTGACAGGCCGGGGTGGCCGTCCGGCGCGCGACGCCCGCCGACGAGACGGCCCTGTCCGCGCTCGACGGGGAGGACCTGGCGGCGATGCTGGCGGCTGCCGGCCACCCCGCCGAGCTCGCCGCGTCGCTGGCGGCGTCGCAACGCGCGGGTCGCCGCGCGACCTACACGGCGAACTACCCGGACAACACCGAGTTCGTCGCGGTCGTGGACGGGCAGGTCGTCGGCCGGCTCTGGCTCGGCCGCGCGCCGCACGGGTTCGCGGTGCTCGACCTCACGGTCGCCCGCGCGCACCGCGGTCGCGGCCACGGCGCGGATCTGCTGCGGGCGGCCTGCGCCGAGGCCGACACGGTCGCGCTCGACCTCCGCGCCCTCGTCCGGCGCGACAACGCCCCGTCACTCCGCCTGCTGGCCGCCCAGGGGTTCACCGTGGCCGAGGGTGCGGCGGATGCCGACGAGGTCGTCCTCGTCCGACGGGCGCAGGTGGGCTCGGCGCGCGTTCCCGTGCCTGTCGATACCCTCCGCCGCATGGAGACCACGCTGGTGCTGCTGAAGCCCGACGCCGTGCGGCGGGGCCTGATGGCCGAGATCATCGGGCGGTTCGAACGCCGCGGCCTGCGGTTCCGTGGCATGCAGCTGATGCAGCTCGACCGCGCGACTGCCGAGCGCCACTACGCCGAGCACGCCGCCAAGCCGTTCTTCGGCGAGCTGGTCGACTTCCTCAGCTCCGGGCCGCTGGTCGCGCTGGCGCTCGAGGGCGAGTCGGCCGTGAAGCTCGTGCGCGACATGATGGGCGCAACCCATCCGGCGAGCTCGGCGCCCGGCACCATCCGCGGCGATCTGGCCACGGAGCTGGCCGAGAACGTCGTCCACGGGTCGGACTCGACCGCCTCGGCCGAGCGCGAACTGGCGCTGTTCTTCCCGCACGGGCTCCTGTAGCGCCCCGGTAGCGCCTTCACCCCGGGGACCCGGTGCGGTACCCTTGCGCCGGGGTACGGATCCGGGCGTGCACGAAGGGGGGAAGACGGATGACGGAAGCACGCGGTCGCAGGGTACTACCTGCGCTCGCGACGGCGACCGCGGTGGTGCTCGCATCGACCGCGGCGTTCGCTGCTCCGTCTCGCCATCCCGCCGTCCACCGCCACCCTGCCGCGCGGCTCCACGTCCGCCCGCTGCACGTCGCCCACCGGGTTCGCGGCACCGTCAAGGGCACGACCGCGCCCGCCGTCCGCACCGACCGCCGCCTGCTCCGCACCCGCACGCACCGGCTCGTGCCGGTGCTCGTCCAGGTGCTGCCGTCGGTTGCGTCCTACGACGGCAGCGTGCGCGGATACGCCGCCACGAGCGCCCGCGTCACGGGCCGCCCGTTCGACCTCACCTCGGCCCCGGCGCGCCGGTATCCTCCGCCGCGTCGACCGGCACCTCGCCGCGTTCAGCGCACGTCTGCTGGCGGCGGTGCCGGGCGCCCGCGTCACCCGCCGGCTCGACGTCGTGTACGGCGGGGTGGCGGCGCTCGTCCCGGGCGACGCGATCGCCCGGATCGCCCGCCTCCGCGGGGTCGCGGCGGTGCAGCGCGACCACCTGCGCCGGACGCAGGGCCTGACCGCCGACCAGCTGGTCGGCGCCGCCGGCCTCTGGACGAGCCTCGGCGGGCAGGCCACCGCCGGTGCGGGCACGACCATCGCCGTGATCGATTCGGGGATCTGGCCCGAGCACGTGTCGTTCGCCGACCCGGGGCTGCCCGCCCCGCCACCCACCGCAAGCGGCTCGCCGCGGGTCTGCAACTTCGGGAACGGGTTCGTCTGCAACGCCAAGGTCATCGGCGGCGACGTCTTCCTTGACACGTACCGGGCCGAGCTCGGCCTGGGCGGCGAGCCCTATCCCGACACGGCACGCGATGGCGACGGCCACGGCACCCTCGTCGCGTCCGTGGCCGCCGGCGACCCGGTGGCGTCTGCGCCCGTGGCCGGTGTCGACCGCGGCCCGGTCACCGGCATGGCGCCCGGAGCGGCGATTCTCGCCTACAAGGCGGTCTCGAAGGGCTTCGGCTACGACTCCGACCTGGCCGCCGCCGTGCAGCGGGCGATCGCTGACGGCGCCAACGTGATCGCGTACGCCGTCTCGGGGGGCACGGGCGACCCGGCCACCGATCCCGTCGAGCTGGCGTTCCTCGACGCCTACGACGCCGGGGTCACCGTCGTGGCGGCCGCCGGCAACGACGGGCCGGCACCCGGCACCGTCAACCACCTTGCTCCCTGGGTGCTGACGGTCGGCGCCACCTCGAGCGGTCAGCGGATGACGGCGACCCTGACGGTGGCCGGCGGGAGCGACGTGCTGACGTTGCAGGGTGCGTCGGCCGGCGGCGGCGTCGCCGGCTCCCATCCGGTGATCGACCCCGGCGCCGACGGTTGCCTGACGCCGGCAGCGCCGGGAGCCTTCGCCGGAGCGGTCGTGGTGTGCCAGCGCGGCTCCACGTCGCGGCGGGCTGCGGCCGCGAACGTCGCCGCCGGCGGCGCCGCGGCGATCGTCCTCGTCGGCGGCGCCGACCTCGCCGCCGACGCCGGGCCGCTGCCCTCCGTGAACCTCTCGGCCGCCGACGGCGCGCAGCTCGCCGGACTGCTGGCACTGCATCCGGATGCCACCGCCACCCTTGGCGCCGCCACCGCCACGGACTCGACACCGGATGTCCTCGCCGCCTTCTCGGGCCGCGGTCCAGCCGGCTCGACGCTCAAACCCGACCTCGTCGCCCCGGGCGTGGACGTGCTGGGAGCTACCGTCGAAGGGGGCGTGCCGGCGTTCGCCTACGGCTCGGGCACGTCGCTGGCGGCCGCGGTCACGGCCGGCGGCGCGGCACTGCTGCGGGCGGCGCACCCATCATGGACGCCGGGTCAGGTCCGCTCGGCGCTCCAGACGACAGCAGCCCTGCCGGTGCTGCTGCCGGACGGGACGGCTGCCGGCCCCGCCGACCGGGGTGCGGGCCGGATCGATCTGGCTGCCGCGACCAACGTCGCCCTGCTCCTCGACGAGCGAACGCCGGCGTTCGTGGCTGCCGCCATCGACCCGGCGCACGCGGTGGATCTCAACATCCCGTCGGTCGAGGCGCCGCTCGTACCCGGCCGGCTGGTCACGACCCGGGTGGTGCAGAACGCCAGCGCCGGCAGCGTCACCTACCGGACGCGCGGCGATTCGGGCGCCGGCTTCCGCATCTCCGTGCTGCCGCGGCAGTTCACGCTGCTGCCGGGCGACTCGGCGACCCTGACCATCTCGATCGACGCCGCCGCGGCCGCACCCGGCACCTACCAGAGCACCGTCCGGCTGATCGAGTCGTTCCCCGAGGAGGACGACGACCCGTCGCTGCGCAGCCGCGTGGGACGCGACGCGGCGATCCCGGTCGTGTTCACGCGGCGCCAGGGTGACATCGCGCTCTCGATGACCTGCGACCCGGCCGCCGTGTCGATCGCCGCCGCCACCAGCTCATCCTGTGCGGTCACGATCGCGAGCGCGTCCGGGTCGAGGACGCCGGTGGACGCCACCACCACCGTGTCGCGGCGGCTGGGCATCCTCGCGGCCGACGGCGCCGACCTGATCTCGCCCGGCCTCGTCACCCTCCACGCCGTCATTCCCGGCAGCCGGGACGACGTACCGCACGTCGCACCGGCCGACCCGGCGGCCGACCCCGGGTTCGTCGACCTCGGGCTGAGCCCGTACTCGGTGCCGGCGATCCCGGTCGGCGACGACGACCTCATCGAGCTCGCGGCGGTGCGGCCGTTCGTCTTCGCCGGCCGGACGTGGACCCGGCTCTCGGCGAGCGCCAACGGCATGCTCGTCGCGGGCGGCGGCACCGATCCCGCCGACCAGGCAGGGCCGATCACCGCCTTCCCCAACCCGCTTCGTCCCAACGGCGTGCTGGCGCCGTTCTGGACGGATCTCGACGGCACCGGCTCCCCGGGCATCCGGGCTGCCGAGCTCGACCTCGGCGCCCAGCACGATCTCGTCGTGCAGTGGGACGTCCACGTCCGGGGCAGCGACTCGCCCCGCACGTTCGAGGTGTGGATCGGGCTCGACGGCGTCGAGGACATCCACTTCACCTACGACCAGTCGCGTCTTCCCGACGTCGTGGGCCTCGCCGGCCCGCTGTCGGTCGGCGCCGAGAACGCCGACGCCAGCGGCGGCGACGGGCTCGGCCTGGATCAGCCGCCGATCGGTGACCTGACGGTCTTCTCGACCCAGGGCGCGCCCGGGGGCGCGGTCTCGTACGGGCTCTCGGTGGGCGGCCGCTCGCCGGGCCTGGCCAGGGTGACGTCCAGCGTGGTTGCGCCCAGCGTGCGCGGTGAGACGGCGGTGGCGGTCGACGTGGCCGTCACGCCCTGATGGATCGCGCGCCGCTGGTGCTCGCCTCGCGCTCGCCCCAGCGGCGCGCGCTGCTCGAGCAGCTCCACCTGCCGTTCCGGGTGGAGGAACCCGCCTACGACGAGCCGCCGCTGCCCCTCCCGGCGGATGAGCTCGTCGTGTGCCACGCCCTCGCCAAGGCCCGTTCCGTCGCCAGCCGGCCCGGCGACGGTCCCGTCATCGGGGTCGACACCGCGGTGGTGCTCCACGACGGCAGGATCCTGGGCAAGCCCGCCGATGCGGCCGCCGCGCGCGGCATGCTCAGCGAGCTCGCGGGGGCCCGCCACCGGGTGCTGTCGGGCCTCGCGGTGCTGAGCGGGGTGCGCGAGCACCGGCAGTGCGTCGAGACGGAGGTCGTGTTCCGGCCGCTGTCGGCCGCGGCCATCGACGGCTACGTGGCGGTGGGCGAGTGGGCCGGCCGGGCCGGCGGCTACGCGATCCAGGGACGCGGCGCCGCGCTCGTGGAGCGCATCGACGGGTGCTACGCGAACGTCGTCGGCCTTCCCATCGCCGCGCTCGTCTCGGAGCTCGAGACCGTCGGCTACGACGTGCTTGCGGGAGGAGTTCCACCGGCCGCCGGGTAGACTCTTCACCAGAATGCTGGGGTGGCTACGCGGATTCGGCGGCCGTGACATGGCGGTCGACCTCGGGACGGCGAACACGCTGGTGTACGTGCGCGGCCGCGGCATCGTGCTGTCCGAGCCCTCGGTGGTCGCGATCGACCAGCGCACCGGCGAGGTGCACGCCGTCGGCGTCGAGGCCAAGCGCATGCTCGGGCGCACGCCCGGCTCGATCGCGGCCATCCGGCCGTTGAAGGACGGCGTGATCGCCGACTTCGACGTGACCGAGGAGATGCTCCGCCACTTCATCCAGAAGGTCCACCAGAACCGCTGGGCACACCCCCGGGTGATCGTCTGCGTGCCGTCGGGGGTGACCGGGGTGGAGAAGCGCGCGGTGCGAGGAGGCGACGGTCTCGGCCGGTGCCCGCGCCGCCTACCTGATCGAGGAGCCCATGGCGGCTGCGATCGGCGCGGGCCTGCCGGTGTCCGAGCCGACCGGGAACATGATCGTCGACATCGGCGGTGGCACCACCGAGGTGGCCGTGATCTCGCTCGGCGGCATCGTCGTGTCGCAGTCGATCCGGGTCGGCGGCGACGAGCTCGACGAGGCGATCGTCAAGTACACCCAGCGCGAGTACAAGCTCCTGATCGGCGCGCAGACCGCGGAGGAGGTCAAGCTCGAGGTCGGATCGGCGGCCGCCCTGACCGAAGAGGTGCAGTGCGAGATCCGCGGTCGCGACCTCGTCACGGGCCTGCCCAAGACGGTGGTGCTCTCGTCGCAGGAGGTCAGGCTGGCCCTCGAGGAGCCCCTGAACCAGATCATCGACGCCATCAAGTCGACCCTCGACAAGACCCCGCCGGAGCTCTCCAGCGACATCATGGACCGGGGCATCATGCTCGCCGGCGGCGGCGCCCTGCTGCAGCGTCTCGACGAGCGGATCCGCCAGGAGACCGAGATGCCCGTCCACATCGCCGAGTCGCCGCTGACCTGCGTCGCGGTCGGCTCCGGCAAGACGCTCGAGGAGTTCGACGTCCTGCACCGCCAGCACCGGTCCTACAAGGCCCGGCAGCGTCGGCGCCGGTAGTTCTGCATAGATATGCAGAACTCGGTATACTGATGCACCGATGGGGATCGCGACGACCGTCTCAGCCGGCATAGCCGGTGCCTCGGGGTACGCCGGGCTCGAGTTGCAGCGGCTGATCGAGGCGCACCCGGACATCCACGCCGGCACGCTTCAGGCGCGCAGCGACGGCTACGACCCGATCGACGCCGCCGGCCTGGCGACCTGCGACATCGTCTTCCTCGCCCTGCCTCATGGGGCATCCCACGCGCTCGGCACGGAGCTGGCGGGAAGCGGCGTGCGGGTGGTCGACCTGGGATCCGACTTCCGCGTCGCGGGCTGGGTGTACGGCCTGCCCGAGCTGTACCGCGCCGACGTGGCCGGCGCGCGGGCGGTGGCGAATCCGGGTTGCTACGCGACGGCGGCGATCCTCGCCCTGGCCCCCCTCGCGGAGCTGGGACTGATCGACGGACCCGTCGCCATCGACGGCAAGTCGGGAGTCACCGGGGCCGGCAAGGAGCCCGGGGCGAAGACGCACCTGCCCAACGTCCACGGGGGCGTCACGCCCTACAGTCCCACAGGCCACCGGCACGTGGCCGAGATCGAGCAGGCACTGTCCCTGCCCGTCACCTTCACGCCCCACCTCCTGCCGACGAGCCGGGGGCTGCTGGTCACGTCCTACGTCAGGCTCCGCGACCCCTCGGCCGACCTCGAGGCGATCTATGCCGAGCGCTACGCCGGCGAGCCGTTCATCCGGATCGTCGATGCGCCCACGCCGCAGCGTCTGGCCGGCTCCAACACCGTCGAGGTCGCGGTCCACGGCGACCCGCGGACGGGGATGGCGATCTGCATGGCCGCGCTCGATAACCTCGTCAAGGGCGCCGCCGGCCAGGCGCTCCAGAACGCGAATCTGATGCTGGGCCTGGCGGAGACCGCCGGACTGCCCACGCGAGGCGTCTGGCCGTGACGGTCACGCACCCGGCGGGCTTCTCGGCCGGCGGCGGGACCGGCGGCATCAAGGCCTCGGGGCGGCCCGACGTCGCGCTCGTGATCAGCGATCGACCGGCCGCGGCTGCCGGCGTCTTCACCCGCAGCCGCACCGCCGGTCCCGCCGTCGGCCTCTGTCGCGATCGACTGGCAGGCGGACGGCCGATGCGGGCGGTGGTGGTGAACTCGGGAAACGCCAACGTCAGCACCGGAGCCGCAGGCCGCGCGGATGCGGAACGGATGGCGCAGCTCGCCGCAGCCGGCGCGGGCTGCGAGCCGGCCGAGGTCCTGGTCTGCTCGACCGGCGTGATCGGGGTGCCGCTGCCGATGGATCGGGTCGCGGCGGGCATCGGTGCCGCAGCGCTGGCGGTCGCGCCGGACGGCGGGGCCGAGGCGGCGGAGGCGATCATGACCACCGACTCCCATGCCAAGACCGTGGCCCGCGATGTCCCCACCCCGGGCGGCACCTTCCGGCTGGGCGGTATCGCGAAGGGCGCCGGCATGATCCGGCCCGACCTGGGCACCATGATCGCCGTGCTCACCACCGATGCGGCGATCGCCGCCGGACCGCTCGCCTCACTGCTCGGGCAGGCCGCAGGCGAGAGCTTCAACCGGGTGACGGTCGACGGCAGCCAGTCCACCTCCGACAGCGTGATCGTGCTGGCCAACGGGGCGAGCGGGGTGGATATCGCCGGGGCGGGGATGGACGAGTTCGGTGCGGCGCTGCAGGATGCGTGCCACGCGCTGGCGATGATGATCGTGCGCGACGGCGAGGGCGCCCGGCGGATCGCGCGCTGGGAGGTCGTCGGGGCCCGCGATGCCGTCGACGCGGAACGGGCGGCGCGGCACGTCGCCGAGGATCAGCTCGTCCGCTGCGCCCTGCACGGCGCCGACCCGAACTGGGGCAGGATCGTCGCCGCGCTCGGCGTGTGCGGCTCCGACGTCGACGCGGACCGGATCGGCATCGAGCTCGGCGGTATCCCGATCGTCCGCGGCGGCGTCGGCACGGCCGCAGATCGTGACGCCGCTGCCGTCGGCTCGGCCGCCGCCGCGGACGTCGTCGAGGTCCGCATCGATCTCGGACTGGGCGACGGCGCCGCCGTGATCTGGGGGTCGGACCTCTCGCCCACCTACGTGATCGCCAACTCGGAGTACTCGACGTGACGGTGGTCGCGAAGCTGGGCGGCAACGCGCTGACGTCGCTCGGCGAGGCACTCGCGGGTGCCGCAGGCCGCCCGATCGTCGTCATCCACGGCGGCGGATACCCAGATCAGCGCGCTGATGCGCCGGCGGGGAATCGAGCCGCGGTTCGTCGATGGCCGTCGCTTCACCGACCTCCCGTCGCTGGCCTGCGTGCGATCGGCGCTCGCGACCGTCTCGGACGAGCTCGCGGCCGAGCTCGTCCGCCTGGGTGCAGAGCCGGTGCCGCTGCGCCTCGGCGAGGTGCTCCTTGCCGAGCCGATGCCCGAGCTCGGCCTCGTCGGGCGCATCGTCCGGGTCGATGTGGCGGCCCTGCGGGAGGCCGGGTCGGGAGGGCGGGTGCCGCTGCTCGCGCCCCTCGCGCGGGACGCCAGCGACCGCTACCTCAACGTCAACGCCGACGACGTGGCGGCGGCGGTAGCCGGCGCCCTGCAGGCGGAGGAGCTGGTGTTCCTGTCCGACGTGCCGGGCGTGCTCGATGCCACGGGCGCCGTCATCCCCCGCATCAGCGCCGCGTCGCCCCCCGCCGTGACAGCGGGCATGGTGCCGAAAATCGCTGCCTGCGCCGCCGCCATCGCAGCGGGCGTGTCGCTCGTGAGGATCGGTTCGGGTACCGTGGTGTCGTCGTGATCGCAAACGATTCCATCACCGCCCGCGGTGACGCCGCTGTCCTGCCCACGTACCCGCCCCGCCCCGTCGCGTTCGTCCGCGGCCAGGGCGTGTACCTCTATGACGACGCGGGCAACGAGTACCTCGATCTGGTCGCCGGCGTCGCCGTCGTGGCCCTCGGGCACGCCCACCCGGCCCCGATCGAGGCCTTCGCCCGCCAGGCCGCCATCCTCGGCCACGTCTCGAATCTCTACTGGAGCGAGCCCGCGGTCGCGCTGGCCGAGCGGCTCCGCGACCTGAGCGGTCTCGACCGGGCCTTCTTCTGCAACTCGGGAGCCGAGGCGAACGAGGCCGCGATCAAACTCGCCCGCCGGCGAGGACGGGCGCGCGGCGGCGACGCCAAGCACGAGATCGTCTGCCTCGAGGACGCGTTCCACGGGCGCACGATCGGGACGCTGGCGGCGACCTGGGCCCGGGCCAAGAAGGACCCCTTCGAGCCCTTGCCGGCCGGGTTCCGTCACGTTCCGCCCGACGACGTCGCCCGGCTCGAGGCCGCCGTCGGGCCGCAGACCGCGGCAATACTGGTCGAGCCCATCCAGGGCGAGAGCGGCGTCCATCCCGTCGATCCCGCGTTCCTGGCCGCGTGCCGCGAGCTCGCCGACCGGCACGACGCACTGCTGCTGCTGGACGAGGTGCAGACCGGAATCGGCCGGTGCGGCGCCTGGTTCGCGTTCCAGCGGCTGGGCGTGAGGCCCGACGCAGTCGCCCTCGCCAAGGGCCTCGGCTCGGGGCTGCCCATCGGCGCGCTGCTCGCCCGCGACATGGAGGACGGATTCGCCCCCGGCGATCACGCGACCACCTTCGGGGGGTCGCCGCCCGTGGCCGCGGCTGCCCTTGCGGTGCTGCGGGCGATCGAGGACGAGGACCTCGTCGGGAACGCCGAGCGCGTCGGATCGCTGCTCGCGGACGAGTTGCGGGCGACGCAGGGGATCGCCGGCGTGCGCGGCGTGGGCCTGCTGATCGCCGCCGAGCTCGAGGGTGGCGACGCGGCGGGTCTCGCCGCCCGGCTCCTCCACGAGCACAAGGTGGTCGTGAACGCGGTGTCCGGCACCGCCATCCGCCTGTGCCCGCCGCTCTGCCTGACCGCCGAACAGGCCCGCGCCGGTGTGCGGGCGATCGGCGACGCGCTGGCCGCGCGCATCTAGCTTTCCCGAGCTTCTGCCGATACCGGCTGGGAACGTGCGCCGACTCCACCTGAACGAGCTGGTCGCGGTCGTGCCGGCCGTGGCAGGAGGGTGCGTCCTCGTAGCGCTCGCCGGTCGTCCCGGCGGGAGCCTGACGACCGCGCTCCTGGCCGTGTACGTGCCGATCGCCGTCGCCGGGGTGGTGAAGATCGCCCGTCAGGCACGGCGTCTGCGGCTGATGACCGACGCTCTCGAGACGCTGTCGGCGTCGAGCGGCATGCACGTCTACTCCGGCATCAAACGTGCCGACGACACGTATCGCAACGTGTTCGTCGGCCCGGGCGGCGACCGGTTCTCCGGCCCGTCGCAGGCAGAGTGGCTGGCCGCGATCGATCCCCGCGACTTCGCCCGCTACCGCGAGGTGTTCGGGTTCGCATCGCTGGCGCGCGAGGAACCGATCGAGGCCGAGTTCCGGATGATCGGTGCCGACGGCACGGTGCGCTGGGTCGTGGAGCGGGTCGTGCCGCGACAGCACGGCCACGTTGTGTGGTGTGACGGCGTGGTCATCGACCAGACCCGGAGCCGCGCGCAGGAGACGGAGGTCGCCTACCAGCAGGCGGCGCTCGCGCGACTGGTCGAGGCGACCGGCGCGCGCTTCTTCAGCGGCCGGTTCCTGGCCGACGGGACCTACGAGTCGGAGTACAGCGACCCCGGCATGGCCTCGCTGGCCGGCATCGAAGGCCCGGTCGACCCGGACGAGCTGCAGGTCCGTTGGGCCCGCGCCGTCCATCCCGACGACCGCGCTGCAGTGCGCGAGCTGGTGGCGGCCAACCGGCGCGGCGAGACGGCCGAGGGCGAGTACCGGCTGATCGGCGAGGACGGCGTGACGCGGTCCGTGCTCGAGCGGACCCACGCGACCGGCGGCGAGCACGGTGCGGTCGCCGTCCGCGGCTTCATCGTCGACCGCACCGAGCGTCTGGCCGCCGAGCGCGAGCTGGCGCGCACCCGCGGGTTCCTCGAGCGGATCATCGACGAGCACCGCACGCACGTGTACGCGGGCCGTGTGCTGCACGACGGCACCTATGTCGAGGACTTCACCGGGCCCGGGTTGGGACGCATCGTCGGCTCGCACGTCCCTGAGGGCGTCGAGGGCGGCGAGTTCTGGTCGTCGTGCGTCCACCCGGACGACCGTGCGTCCTACGACGCGCTCACCGCCGGTCTCAAGTGCGACGGGCCGTACGAGTTCCCCTACCGGGTGATCGCCGTCGACGGGACGGTGCGCCACCTGCTCGACCGCGGCACGTCGCGTCCGCTGCCCGACGGCTCGTGGGCGGTCGAGGGCATCGTCACCGACGTCACCGAGCACGTCCACATCGCCGGTGAGGCCAGGGTGGCGCACGAACGGCTGCACGCCATCCTCGGCGGGGTCGGGATGGTCGTGTACTCCTGCGACGTCGCCACCCGCGAGGCGGTGTACATGGCCGGCGACTGGTCGGGGCTGCTGGACGGCGGGTTCGCGGAGCCCTTGACGGAGTTGCGCGCCCGCGTGCACCCGGACGACCGGCCCGTGCTCGAGCGGTTCTGGCAGGCGGTCGCGGCAGGTCGCGAGGTGGAGCACCACGTGCGCATCGTCGGCTGCGACGGCGCCGTGCGGTGGCTGCGGGAGCGCGCCGTCACGCGCGACGACGATGCAGGGCGGCTGCTCGTGGACATCGTGGCCGTGGACGTCACCGCGTTCCTCGCGGCCGAGGCTGCGCTGGGCGAGGCCCGCGCGCGCATCGCCAGCATCGTCGAGACCATCGAGGAGTTCCTGTTCACGATCGAGGCCGGTCCGGACGGGTTCCGGGTCGAGCACTCCGGGCCGGGATTCGAGCGTCTCGTCGGCGGCGAGCCGGCCCGGGCCGAGAGCGAGTTGGACGTGTGGCGCGAGCGTCTGCACCCCGACGACCTGGCGGCGTTCCTCGACCACCTCGCGGACGCCAGCGAGCGCCAGTCCGAGGTCGAGGTACGACTGGTCGGCTACGACGGCGTCACCCGGTGGGTCTGGATCCGGAGCCGGCCGCGGCCGGCCGAGGATCGGCTGCTGATCGACGGCATCGTCTCCGACGTCACCGAGCGGGTGCTGGCGGCCGAGGCCCTGGAACGACTGTCCGGAAGCGACCCGCTCACCGGCATCGCGAACCGCCGTCACTTCTCCGATCTGGCGCGGGCTGCGCTCGACGCGAGCCGCGGCGGCGGGCAGGTGGGCGTGATCCTGTTCGACATCGACCACTTCAAGCGCGTCAACGACGTCTACGGCCACGCCGCCGGAGACGCCGTCATGCGGGAACTCGTGGAGCGCGTGCAGACGGCGCTCCCGGCCGGGGCCGTCGCCGCCCGCTGGGGTGGCGAGGAGTTCGCGGTGCTGGTCGAGCGGGTCGGCCGTGACCGGCTCCGCCGGCTGGCCGACCGGCTGCGCGCGATCGCCGAGGCCCAGGCCTTCTCGTTCGCCGGCGTCGACCTGTCCGTCACCATCTCCTGCGGCGGTGCCGTCTCGGACGGCCACGACTCGCTCGACGTCCTGTTGAACGCGGCCGACCAGGCGCTCTACGCGGCCAAGCGGCGGGGCCGGAATCGCACCGTCCTGGCCGATGAGCTGGTCGATGCCGACCTGGTGGCGGAGGACCCCGAGGCGCTCCGGATCGCGGAGGCAATGGCGCGTGCGACGGCGGCCCGCGAGGGAGTGCCGGAGCAGCACTGCCACCGCGTGGCCGAGCTCGCCGTGCGAGTCGGCTCCCGCATGGGCCTCTCGAGCGGGCTGATCACCCGCCTGCGGATCGGCGGGTGGCTGCATGACATCGGCAAGATCGCGATTCCCGACCGGATCCTCTCCAAGCCCGGCAAGCTCGACACCGAGGAGTGGGAGATCATGAAGTCGCACACGATCCTCGGCATGCGCCTCGTCGAGCAGACGCCCGGCCTCGCGGAGGCCGCGCTCGCGGTCGCCCACCATCACGAGCGCTGGGACGGCGCGGGCTACCCGTATGGCCTGGCGGGGCTCGCGATCCCGATGGAGGCGAGGATCGTCGCCGCCGTCGACGCGTGGTCGGCGATGACCGAGGACCGGCCGTACCGCCCCGGGTTGTCGTTCGACGCCGCGATCGCCGAACTGCACCGGGTGGCGGGGTCCCAGCTCGACCCGGAGGTGGCCCGCACGCTGGCCGCGATCCTCATCGAGGAGACCCCCGCCGCCGAGGCCGCAGAAGCGGCCTAGCCTCAATCCACCGCGAGGCGGTGGATTGAGGCTAAGAGCTGATTTCAGATTGAGCGGCGCGTTCGCATGGCCGGGGAGAGTCCGGCGCTGACCACGAACGCCGGAGCCGCGGCTCCGGCAACCGTGATCGCTTCGGCTCCCCTTCCGCCGCCTCGGAGAGGCGGCTTCAGGGGCTTCGCGGCAGCGTCGTCCGTCCCTTGGCCTTGCGTCGGTAAGGCCTGCGGGCCGCCCGGTCGCTGCCGCTCGCTCCCCGACCCGCGACCACGACCCTCATTCTGAAATCAGCTCTACGAGCTGATTCACCGCAGCAGGGGCCAGCGGCGCTCCGCGGTGCGCGCGATCAGGATCGCCCCGGCCAGCGCGAGCGCGCCCGCGGCGGCATCCAGCAGCCAGTGGTTGGCCGTCACCACCGTGGCGAATGCCACGAGCACGGGATAGAGGGCCCACGCCACCCGCACCGCGAGGTGCCGGCCGACGCGGACGCCCGTGATGCCGATCATCAGCGCGTAGGCCACGTGCAGGCTCGGCACGGCGGCGTAGAGGTTCGTCAGCGACCCGAACAGCGAGGAATGCAGGTGGGCGTGGGCCGGGTCGAGGATGTCGACGAATCCGAGACCGGGCGTCAGCCTGGGTGGGGCGGTCGGGTAGAGCCAGTAGCCGAGGAGGCCGATGACGTCGAGGGCGATCAGCACGTTGCGCAGGCGGGCGTAGGCCGGGTTGCGGCAGAGGTACACCCATATGACGAAGCTCCAGGCGATCAGGCGCTGGCAGTTCTGGTACGTCCAGCGGGCGATGTCCATGACCGCGCTCGGGGCCGACGTCGCCCACTGCTGGAGCTCCCGCTCGACGAAGATGCCCAGCCTGCGCTCCAGCGTGACGATGTCCGACGCGTGGGCGACGGCAAGTGCGCCCGGGCCTTCGAGCTTGGCCCTGCTGACCTCGTAGACGATGTCGACGGCGAGCAGCAGGAGGAGCTGCAACCCGAACGCGGGCCAGCCGTGTGGCGGAAGCCTGGTGCGGCCGGATCCAGTCAGAGCGGGCGGAGGGTAGCAGCGCGCGCGGCCGTCCGTCCGGTCCGGTACGGTGCCGCCTCGTGTCCGCGGAGCCCCGCCAGACCCCGCTCCATGCCCGGCATGTCGCCCTCGGCGGGCGGATGATCGACTTCGGCGGATGGCACCTGCCGGTCTACTACGCCGGGATCATCTCCGAGCACCGCGCCGTGCGCACGGCCGCCGGCCTGTTCGACGTCTCGCACATGGGCCAGATCGTCGTGACGGGCAGCGGCGCACACGCGTACCTGCAGTCGCGGCTCTCGAACGATCTCGACCGGATCACGGACGGGCGCGCGCAGTACACGCTGCTGCCGACGGCCGCGGGCGGCATCGTCGACGATCTGATCGCCTACCGGCAGGGCGACGACGAGTACCTGCTCGTCGTCAATGCCGCCAACACCGCAGCCGACTTCGCGGCCCTTCGCACAGGTGCACCCGCGTCGGTGGACATCACCGACGCCTCGCCGCGCTTCGGCATGATCGCCCTTCAGGGGCCGACGTACGCCGAGGTGCTGGCTGCTGCGACCGGCCCGGTCGCGGCCGAGATCGCCGCGGCACCGTCCTTCAGCTTCGGCCGCTTCGAGCTCGTGGGTGCTGACTGCATCGTCGCTCGCACGGGCTACACGGGCGAGCCGGGGATCGAGATCCTGACGCCCGCCGCGCAGACCGGAGCGGTATGGGATGCGCTCGTGGACGCGGGCGCCGCGCCGTGCGGCCTGGGCGCGCGCGACACGCTGCGGCTCGAGGTCTGCTACCCGTTGCACGGCAACGACATCTCCGTCGAGACGGACGCGATCGGCGCCGGCCTCGGCTGGGTCTGCGCTCTCGACCGGGAGTTCACGGGCGCCGATGCCCTGCGCCGCATCCGCGACGATGGCCCGGCACAGCGCCTGGTGGCGTTCGCCATGACGGAGCGCGCGATCCCGCGCGGGGAGATGGCCATCCTCGACCCCGCCGGCGAGGCTATCGGGCGGGTCACGAGCGGCACCCTGTCACCGAGCCTCGACGAGGGCATCGGAATGGGGTACGTTGCGGCCAGCCACGCAGCGGTCGGCACTCCGCTGGTGATCGATGTCCGCGGTCGTCCCCGGCCCGCGGTCGTGAAGGCCAAGCCCCTCTACCGGAAGGAGCCCTGACGCCCATGGCCGCGGAAGAGGCCTACCCCGACGATCTCCGCTACCACCGCGAGCACGACTGGATCAGGCTGGACGGAGACGAGGCTGTCTTCGGCATCACCTGGTTCGCCCAGGACGCCCTCGGCGAGGTCGTGTACTTCGATCCGCCGGCCGTCGGCGATCCCGTCACGGCCGACACGCCCTACGGCGAGCTCGAGTCGACCAAGGCCGTCTCGGACGTGATCGCGCCCCTGACCGGCGAGGTCACGGCCGTCAACGAGGCCGTGATCGAGTCGCCCGAGCTGGTCAACACCGATCCGTACGGCGGCGGGTGGCTGATCCGCGTGCGGCTCCAGGATCGCGGCTCCGCCGACGGACTCATGGACGCGGCGGCCTATCGCGCCCTCGTGGCCGATCACTGAGCCCTCCGTGGGCCACGTAGACGCCGCGGGCGTCAGCTACTTCCTGCCCGACGGCCGGTGCCTGCTCTACGAGGTCGGCTTCCGGGTCGGTGAGGGCGCCAAGGTCGCCATGCTCGGCGCCAACGGCGCCGGCAAGACGACCCTGCTGCGCATGCTCGCGGGCGACCTCGAGCCGTCGGAGGGCACGCTCACGACCAGCGGCGGCGTGGGGGTGATGCGGCAGTTCATCGGCCAGCTGCGGGACACGACGACCGTCCGCGACCTGCTGGCGACGGTGGCGGCACCGGCGGTGCGCCGCGCCGCCGAGCGGCTGGCGGAGGCCGAGGCGGCCCTGGCCGCCGAGGACGGGGAGGCCGTCCAGATCGCGTACGCCCAAGCGATCGCCGACTGGACGGACGCGGGCGGCTGGGACGCCGAGGTGCGGTGGGACACGTGCTGCCGCGAGGCACTGGGGCTGTCGTTCGGCGAGGTCGCGGCCCGGCCGGTGACGACGCTCTCCGGCGGCGAGCAGAAACGACTGGTGCTGGAGGCGCTCCTGCGCGGTCCCGATGAGGTGCTGCTCCTCGACGAGCCCGACAACTACCTCGACGTGGCGGGCAAGGAGTGGCTCGAGCAGGCGCTGGTGCGATCCGCCAAGACGGTGCTCTTCGTCTCCCACGATCGCGAGCTGATCGCACGCACCGCGGGCCGGGTGATCACGATCGAGGCACGCACCGCCTGGACGCACGGCGGCGGCTTCGCGTCGTACCACGCCGCCCGCGAGAACCGCATCGCGCGGCTCGAGGAGCTGCGGCGCCGCTGGGACGAGGAGCACCGGCGACTGCGCGATCTCGTCAACACCCTCCGGCAGCAGGCCAAGATCTCGCCCGACATGGCAAGCCGGTACCGGGCGATGCAGACGCGGCTCGAGAAGTTCGAGCTGGCCGGGCCGCCGCCGGACGTGCCCCGGGAGCAGAAGCTGAAGCTGCGTCTCCGTGGCGGACGCACCGGGTTGCGCGCGATCGTGTGCGAGCACCTCGCGCTTGCGGGCTTGACCTCGCCGTTCGATCTCGAGGTGTTCTTCGGGGAGCGGGTCGCGGTGCTGGGCGGCAACGGCACCGGCAAGTCGCACTTCCTGCGGCTCCTGGCCGGCGAGGACGTCGCCCACGAGGGCGCATTCCGGCTGGGGGCACGGGTCGTGCCGGGCCACTTCGCGCAGACCCACGCCCGCCCCGACCTCGAGCAGGGCGCCGTGGTCGACGCGCTGCTGAGCCGCGGCATGGATCGCAACCGGGCCATGTCGAGCCTCACCCGGTACGGGCTCACGGCTCAGGCGCCCTTGCCGTTCGCGTCGCTGTCCGGGGGCCAGCAGGCGCGCCTGCAGGTGCTGCTGCTGGAGCTCGACGGCGCCACGCTCCTGCTGCTCGATGAGCCCACCGACAACCTCGACCTGGAGAGCGCCGAGGCGCTCGAACAGGCGCTCGGGGCCTTCGAGGGCACGGTCCTCGCGGTCACTCACGACCGCTGGTTCGTCCGCGGCTTCGACCGCTTCCTGCGCTTTGGGATCGACGGCGGCGTGACCGAGACGCCGTCGCCGGTGTGGGGCGGATGATACCGGCCGGGGCTGTCCACGGCGGTGGATCAAGCTACAGTGGGATGATGAGGTTCGTGATGGGACTGGCTCTGGCAGCCGCGCTGGCGCTGGGCGCGGCAGTGCCGGCGAGTGCCGCCACGGTCAGGGTCAGCGTCAAGGCCGTCGCCTCGTGCACGCCGAAGCGGGTGAACGTCCGCTTCGCCGACGGCTCCGTGCACCGGGTCACGCACGTCGTGCCGGGCCGGCGGATCCAGGTCGTCCAGGCGAGCACGAAGAACCTCTTCGTCCTCGTCCGGGTCCACGCCAGCTGGGCGCGCGTCACGGGCGGGGCGGGCCATCGGCTGCGCCTGACCGCCGACGGCCCGGCCAGCGAGCAGTGGACCTGGCGCTTCCGGCTGCACGCCGCGAATCCGCTCGCCGATCCCACCGATTACGTGGTCTGCCTGCATCCGCTGGTGGGGACGAGGTCGTTCGTGACGAGGATGCAGCAGGCGCACGGATCGTGGGTGTTCACGGCGGCACTGACCACCGGTCGCTACGCCCCGAGCAAGGGCGCGACGACGGTCACCTCCAGCTGATGGCCGCCAGCGCCTACACGGGCGAGGGCGGATCGTGCCGGCTGTGCCGAGCCTACTGCGACTGGGTGGTCGATCCGACGGCGTGCGTGGATCGGGCGTGCCCGAACCTCTACGCCTACGACGACGCCGGCGGGCGGCGGGTCGTGGGATGCGTCGAGCGGGTCTTCTCGGCTCGGATCGACCTCGAGGCCTTCACGCGTATCCGCGATGCGCACGGCGGCCGGTTCGGCCTGCTGCGGGCGACGCGGCGGCCGCTGCCGATCTGCGCGGCCGGCGTCGACCGTGCGTACCCGCACCGCGTAGGCGGCGCCGGCTGCATCAATCCCGAGTTCGCCGAGCCGCACGACCGGCCGGCCTTCACCGTCACCGTGGCAGGAAACCCACCGCGTCCCTGACCCGCGCGAGGGTCGGCGCCGCCAGCTCCCGGGCGCGATCGGCGCCGCGGGCG
This sequence comes from uncultured Actinomycetes bacterium, assembly GCA_963779685.1. Taxonomy (GTDB): domain Bacteria; phylum Actinomycetota; class Thermoleophilia; order Gaiellales; family F1-60-MAGs149; genus CAVZZG01. The sequence continues at coordinate 932,169 of CAVZZG010000003.1, read as the reverse complement.
AGCAGTCGTGCCACCTCGGCGGGATCGGACGCCAGCTCGGCGTAGCGCGTCTGGATCGGCGCGAGGTACGCCACCAGCGCCTCGGCGACGTCCTTCTTGAACGCCCCGTACCCCGACCCGGCATAGCGTCGCTCGAGATCGGCGACGGGCACGTCGTCGGCGATCGACAGGATCTCGAGCAGGGCCGTCACGCCCGGCTTGGCCGCCGGGTCGGCGCGCACCTCCGAGCCCGAGTCGGTCACGGCCGACATGACCTTCCGGGTGATCCGCGCCGGCTCGTCCAGAACCCAGATGGTCCCGAGCTCGGTGCCATCCGTCTTCGACATCTTCCGATCCGGCTGCTGGAGGTCCATGATGCGGCCGCCGACCCGTGGTATCGACACCTCCGGGACGGCGAACGTGGCCCCGAACCGGCTGTTGAAGCGGATCGCGAGATCGCGCATCAACTCGAGGTGCTGGCGCTGGTCGTCGCCGACCGGCACCCGCTCGCCCTGGTAGAGGAGGACGTCCGCCGCCTGCAGCACCGGGTAGTCGAACAGGCCGACGGAGACCGAGTCGCGACCGGTGGACTTGGTCTTGAACTGGGTCATGCGCCCGAGCTCGCCCATCGTGGCGACGCAGTTGAGCACCCACTGCAGCTCGCAGTGCTCGCTCGCGACATGGCTCTGCACGAACAGGAACGCGCGCTCGGGGTCGATGCCGGTGGCGAGCAGCAGCGTCGCCAGCCTGAGCGTCGCCGCGCGGAGCTCGCCCGGGTCGAAGTCGACCGTGATGGAGTGGAGGTCGACGACGCAGTAGAGGCACTCGTGCTCGTCCTGGTCGGTGACCCAGTGCCGGAACGCGCCCATGAGATTGCCGAGGTGAGCGTCGCCGGTGGGCTGGACGCCGGAGAAGACGCGGGCCATCAGGGGGCGGATGGTATCCGAACCGACGCCCTGCAGATCGCCGGGTGGAACACGCAGGCGCCGCCCAGGGCCTGCGCTACGGGGGCGCGGAGAGGGCTCGGTCCGGGCGCCGGATACATCGCGTAGCCGAGGTAGGCGAAGCCGGCCAGGGCCGCAGCCGCCAGGAAGCCGGTGGCCGCCAGCGAGCCGCGCGGCGGGCGCGGCCGGGAGCGTGGTCGCCGGGGGGCCCGCGGGGCGGGCGGTGCCGGCGGCCGCGTGGCCCGAACCGGTGCGGGCAGGGGCGGCGTCGTGGAACGCATCCTCGTCCTGCTATCGGCCTGTGGCGGTCCGGCTTGAACCTGGATTCTTCGTGTACCCTCGGGCCAGTGGACGCCCCAGCCGAGCTCGCAGCCCGGATCGCCTCCCGCGACCGTCAGCTGACGGGCAACGATCGCCTGATCGCCGCGTACCTCCTCGCGCACGCGGAGGAGGCGGCATTCGCGTCCGCCGAGGAGGTCTCCCGCGCCATCGGCGTCTCGAAGGCGGCGCTGGTGCGGTTCGGCATGCGGCTGGGCCTGGGCGGGTACGGCGGCCTGCAGGACCTGCTCGAGGCCGAGGTCAGGCGCCGGCTCCAGGAGCCCGCGGGCGATCAGCGGTGGGCCGCGGCGGGGCTGGTGCAGCGCCTCTACGACGCCGTCCTCGCCGATCTCGATCGGTCGATGTCGGAGACGGGCGCCGAGGCCATCGAGCATGCGGCGGCGGCCCTCGACACCGACCGCGGCGCGCTGCACGTCTTCGGCCAGCGCGCGTCCGCCGCCGTGGCCGAGTACGCCTACTTCCTCCTCAACCCGCTGCTGCCCCGGGTGGTGCGCATCGAGGCGGGGGAGAGCGCCATCGCGGATCACCTCCTCGACATCGGCCCCGACGACCGGCTGCTCGCCGTCACCTTCCGCCGGTACGCGAAGCTCACGACCGAGGTCGTCCGCTACTTCCGGGAGGCAGGCGCCGCCGTCGTGCTCGTCACGGACTCGCCGGCCGCGCCGGCGGCGGAGTACGCGCAGGTCGTGCTGCAGTGCGCGGACGACGCGCCCACGCCGTTCCCGACCGCGGTGCCGGGCGTCTTCCTGCTCGAGGGGCTGGTCGCGGCCCTCGTCGAGCGCGACCCCGAGCGCGCACGCCGCCGTCGCGGCGAGGCCGAGCGCGTCTGGGGCCGGTTCGGGACATACTGACGCCGTGGCCGACTCCCGAGACCCGATCCTCCGGCACGTCCACCCCTGGCTGCGGGACATCGAGACCTTTCCCATCGGCGAGCCGCCGGCAGGCGCGCTCCGCCTCGACCTCAACGAGGGCCCCTACGGGCCGACTCCCTCGTCGCTCGAGGCGATCCGGCGGCACGCCGGCGCTCTCAACCGCTACCCCGACGCCGAGTCCGGCTACGGCCTCCGCAGCGCGATGGCCTCGAAGCTGGGCGTGAGCCAGGACTCCGTGTTGTTCGGGCCGGGATCGAACACGCTCGGAAGCCTCCTGATCCGCATCACCGCGGGGCCCGGCGACCGCGTGGCCTACTCCTGGCCCGGCTTCCCGACCTACCCGTGGGCGTCCAGTCGGGTGGGCGCGGTGCCGGTACCCGTGGCGGTGCGCGGCGACGGATCGGACGACCTCGACGGGTTGCTCGAGGCCGCCCGGAGTGCGCGGCTCGTGGTGCTCGCCACGCCGGCGAACCCGACCGGGCGCCAGGTCGTCGACGGCATGCGCGAGTTCGTCGCCGAGGCGTCGAAGACGGCGCTGGTCGTGATCGACGAGGCGTATTTCGAGTACGGCGACCCGGCCGTGAGCGGGGTCGACCTCTTCCGGGAAGGCGCCGAGGTGGCGGTGCTGCGGACGTTCTCCAAGGCGTGGGGCCTGGCCGGGGCGCGCATCGGCTACGCCGTCATGTCCCCGGCCCTGCGGATGGTCGCGCGGACGGCCCAGGACACGTTCGAGGTCTCGGCGATCGCGTTCCACGCCGCGCTGGCGGCGCTCGACGACGCCGACGAGGTGGCCCGGCGGGTGCGCGAGAACGCCGAGGTCCGTGGCCGGCTCATGACCCTGCTCGCGGCCCACGGCGCGCCCTGCTACGACTCCCGGGCCAACTTCGTCTGCGCCCTGCCGCCGGATGCCGACAACTTCGCGGCCCGCCTCGCCGAGCTCGGCATCGTGGTGCGCGTGATCACGCCGTTCGGCGATCCGACGCGGGTCCGGATCGGCGTGCCCGCCCTGGCGGACGAGGATCGCGTGCACGCGGCGATCGTGGCCGCGCTGGGATGACCACGACGCTCGCGGCGCTGGCCGATCGCCTGGTCGCCGAGGCGGTCGTCCCGGGCATCGCGATCGTGGCCTGCGACCGGGACGCCGTCCGCTTCGAGCACTACGCCGGTCACGCCGATCGGGCCGGCTCGGAGCCCGTCACGGCGACGACCCGGTTCCCGCTGGCCTCGCTGACCAAGCCGGTGGTGGCGATGGCGTCGCTGGTGGCAGTGGAGGAGGGCATCGTCGACCTCGACCGTCCGCTTGCGGACCTGCTCCCCTCGGCCGCGGGCCAGCTGACCCTCCGCGGCGTGCTCGCCCACTACTCCGGGCTCCCCGAGGGCAGCGGAGCGGGCTCCCTGGGCGTCGCCGGCGACGCGTCGTGGGCCGCGATCCGCGAGGCGTGCCTGCGGATCGCACCCGAGGCGCCCGCGGGCCAACGCCGGATCTACTCCAACGTCGGCTACGCGCTGGCCGGCGCCGCGCTGGAGGCGGCCAGCGCCATGCCGATCGCCGACTACGTGCGCGAGGCCGTCTGCGAGCCGCTGGGCCTGGACGATCTGTCGCTCGGGCTTGCGTCCGGCCCCGGCGCCGCGTGGGTTCGCGACGCCGGCCTCTGGGCTGCCGGGGTGCCGCTGTTCAACGCCGCCTGGTTCCGCGGGCAGCCCCTCCCGCAGTCCGGCGGCTGGTCGTCCGCGCGGGACTACGCGCGCGTGCTGCAGCTGGTACTGCGGGGCGGTGAGCGCCTGCTGGCGCCGGAAACCTGCCGGGAGCTGCTCACCAACCAGGGCGGCGCGCTGTCCGGTGGGGTGGGGTCGTTCATGACCTGGCCGGTGGCCGACTGGGCGCTCGGGTTCGAGCTCCGCGACGGCAAGTCGCCCCACTGGACGGGATCGGCCCTGTCAGCGACCGCCGGAACCCACTTCGGCGCCTCCGGGACGCTCTGCTTCGTCGATCCCGAGCGGGACATCGCGGCGGCCGTCCTCGCCAACCGCGGCACCTACGCCGGGTGGATGCTCCGGCCCGGCGCCTGGCCGGACCTCGTGACGGAGATCTGTGGGCTTGGGGCCCCGTCTCGGTAGGTGACGTGCGATGTCGCAGCGGACGCGACCTACCGAGATGGGCCCTTACTTGAAGTTGACCGTGAGGTGCAGCTTCGAGGAGGCCCAGACGACGCGGTCGGCGGGCGCGAAGACGATGGCGTAGCGGTAGCGGCCGTGGGTCGCGTGCACGACCGACGTCCGCCAGGTGCCGTCCGCGCGGATGCGGAGACTCGCGAGCCGGTGGCAGTGGGCGAATCCGGCGTCGCTGCAGCGCGAGACCACGATCAGGCCGGCCTGCTGCGGGCTCGGCACGGGGAGCCGGCCGCTGATGCGGTAGCGCGTCCCCCGCTGGGCCAGCGGCATCGTGAGGCGGAGCGCCGGGGCGACGTAGATGCGCACGCTGTTGGCGTCGGCCGCGGTGACGCCTGCCGCGGCGTCGACGTGCGCGAGGTAGCGACGTCCGTGATCAGGCACGATCGGCAGGGAGAACGATCCGTCCGCGGCGGTGGCGACGTCCGTGATCGGTTCGATCGGGTCGCCCGGATGGGTCTGCATGGTGAGGTGCACGAGCGTGCCGCCGGGCACGGGCGAGCCGGCATCGTTGAGGGCGACGCCCTGGAGCACGACCTGGCTTCCGTACCAGGTCTGATACAGGAGGGTGCCGTCGAGGCGTTTGCCGAGCGCCGTGCGAGAGCCGCCGACATCGAGCGAGACGGAGCTCGCCGCGGCCGGCGCGGCAGTCAGAGCGAGCAGCGCAAGCGCGAGCATTGGGGAACGCACCCGGACATCGTACGCGCGGTGGCCCCCATCTCGTCAACCCCAGCATGCAGGAGCGCGGCCGATGACGCAGAATCCGTTGGCCCCATGGAGTGGCAGGAGTGGCATGACCTCACGGCCGACGAGTTGGCCTACGAGGACGATTTCGACGCCTGGTTCGCAGGCGGCCTGCGCATGCTCGAGATCTACCTGGCCCGCCACGCCGCGTTCGACGACTGGTGCCGCGACCAGTTCCGCCGCTACGGCGGGGACTAGACGTTGAGCCAGACGCGGATGCGGACGGCCGTGGGCGATGGCTGTCCCGCCGCCAGGGCCGCGCCGCTCCAGACGGTCAGCGTCCCGACGCGCCCCTTGACCTTGCGGACGTCGATCGAGACACGCTTCCACACGCCGTAGCTGCCGCCGCTCCCGGCGACGACGGCCACGGGTTTCGGAGGCGTCGCCGTGTTCCCACTGCCCCGAACGGTCAGCGTCAGCGTCAGCGAGGCCCGCGAGCGGACGTAGAGGCTGAGGAACCCGCGCACGGTGTGCGCGCCTCTCACCTGGAACAGCGTCCGGCCGTCCGGGGCGATCGGTACCGCCTTCGTCGCGACTGCTGACGGAGGGACTGCGCCGCCGGCGTAACCCTCGACCGTGACGAACACGGACACGAGTTGGTTCCCGATGGGGAAGGATTGCGTCGTGGTGGGCACGGTCGTCACGCGGGTGGGCCCGCCGAAATCCCAGTGGTAGCTGTAGCTGCAGGCACCGGTCGTGATACAGACGGCGGCCTGATCGCTCCAGTCGGGGCTCGCTCTGAAGTGCACGACCGTCCCCGACGGCGGATCCGCCGTCAGCGACACCGTCGGGGCGAGCAGGTGCGGCCGCACCGTCACGCTGATGGGCAGGATCGTCGAGGCGGCATGGGCGGGCGGCGTGGTGGTGTCGGTGGCGGTCACGTCAACCTCGATCGGCGCCAGTGGGCGGTAGCCGGTCGGGATCTCGACCCGCACGAACCCCGGGACCAGTACGACGTGGCCCTGCAGCTGCGACGGGACGGGGTTCAGCGTGTACCTCACCGGATCGGCGGGATCGGGATCGACGGCCGAGATCGGGATCAAGACCGGCGCGCCGCCCTCGTCGATGCCGACCGGGTCGACCGGGTCGAACACGGGTGCCTGATCGACGACGTCGAGCCGGTGGGTGAGCGTCGTCTCGAGGTTGTAGAAGTCGTTGGCGTGGATCACGAACGAGTCGGCGCCGACGTACGAGTGCTGTGGCGTGTAGACGCTCCCGGCCAGGGCTCCCGGTGCAGGCCCGCCGGTCACGGAGACGAGCACCGGATCGCCGTCCGGGTCGGCCGGCGTCAGCCACGACGTCAGGTCGGTGCTCACGTTCTTGCCCACCGGCTGCGACTCGCCCGGCGCCTGCGTCGGCAGCGACGGCACGCTCAGCCCGTGCCAGACGTCGCCCTCGTAGATGTCGCCCTCGCCCTGCGAGCCACCCGCCTGCGGCCAGTAGGCGAAGCCGTGCCCGCTGCGCTTCACGGCGGCCGGCATCGTGTCCGTGAGCGTCTGCGAGGCGATCCGCAGCCCGACGGTCTTGACGCTCGCGACCGACGGCAGCGCGGACGTCGTGTCGGTGAGCGGGACGTCGCTGCCGTGGCGTGGCGGCCCGGCGTTGGCGTCGCCGATGAACGAGGTCTGGAAGGCCCGGAACACGCCCGTGCCATGCGTGTCGTCGCGCCAGTCGAGGTACGAGATGTCCGCGCGCCCGCCGAGGCCGATCGCGACCGACGGCATCAGCTGCGTCGCCGGCGATGAGAGCGCGACCGGGATCGACCAGGTGGTGCGGGCCGGGTTCGAGTAGGTGTAGAAGATCGTCGGCTGCCCGGCCACCAGTCCGGCGAACGTGACGTGGAGCGACCCGTTCGGCGCCCGGGCGATGGACGGCGCGGTGGCCGAGGCCACCGTCGCCGACCCGACCTGGACGGTGGCCGGCAAGGGGGTGAACGCGGCGGGGGACACCGTGTCCGCCGCGCTGCAGTCCCAGCCGATGTCGGCTGGATCGGCGCGGGAGCAGGTCGCGACGTCGATCGTGGCCGGGCCGCCCGCAGGGTCGTGGAGGTACGCGACTGCGACGGCGGGCAGCGGGCCGGGAATCGCGACGATATCCGGTCGGTACGCGTCCTCGACGCCATGCAGCGAGTCGCTCGCGAAGGCGGTCAGGTCATCCGCGCGCGACTGGAGCTCGATCTCGTGGGTCGTCGCCCCTGATCCGCAGGTGCCGCTGGTGTAGGTGACCTTCTCGTACGCGACGATCGGCTGACCCTCCGATGTCGTCGTGGAGTCGTCCACGGCGAGCGAGGGCCACGTGGTCGCGTACGGGTCGGTCACGGTCGGCGGACTGTTCCCGGTGCCCGCGATGTGGCTGGCGATGGGCAGTGGGAACGTCTGGTCGGTCTGCCAGGTGTTCAGGTACAGGCCGCTGCCGCTGTCGCAGGGTGCGTTCGGCGCGGACGAACGCCCGAGCCACACCGAGTAGAGCCGCCCGGGATCCGTGGCGGGATCGCCCCACGCGACCGAGGCGAGGGCGCCGCTGGCGCCATTGCTGGCCGTGAGGAACCCGAGGAACGCCCAGGAGCTCACGCCGGCCGACGAGGCGCCGCCGTCCGTGGTCCGCCAGATCCCGATCCTCGCTGTGCCGCCTGACCAGTCGGTGGCTGCCAGCACCCGGGTGCGTCCTCCCGGGCTGGCCTGGCTCGTCGACGGGTCGCTGGCGACCGAGGGATCGAGTTGTGCATGCTGCTCAGTCGATGTGGCGTCGAACTGCGTCACGGGGCTCGTAGGATCCGGTGTCGGTGGATCCGCGAGTGATGCCGCGGGGCTGAAGGCCGCCGCAGCCAGGATGAGGGTGACGCATCTGGCGAGCATGTAGCGGACCGGGAACGGCGGCGCCCGCCACGGCGCACGTCGGCCGGTCGTACTTCCCATGGTACGTTCGGGCTCGGCGATCGCCTTCCAGGCCCGAACGCAGAATCTGCAGGATTTGCACGGTTTTCCCGTGCCGAACGGGTGATCCACCGGCCCGTCATCTCACCCCTCGGGCTGTTGCCGCTGTTCAGGGAGCCGTGTGGCACGCTTGGGGCCCGCCGTCACGAGGATCCATGCCGAACTACCGCAGCGTCGCCGAGAAGCCCGATCACCCCGCGCTCGAGCACGCCATCCTCGCGCTGTGGGAGGCCGACGACACCTTTCGCCGGCTCCGGGATCAGATCGCGGGGGGCCCGCCGTTCTCGTTCATCGACGGGCCGATCACGGCCAACAACAAGATGGGCGTCCACCACGCCTGGGGACGCTCGCTGAAGGACCTCTTCCAGCGCTACAAGGCGATGGACGGGCACGACCTGCGATATCAGAACGGTTTCGACTGCCAGGGCCTGTGGGTCGAGGTCGAGGTCGAGAAGGCCCTCGGCCTCAACTCGAAGCCGGACATCGAGCGGTACGGGCTCGACAAGTTCATGCGCGCCTGCCGCGACCGGGTCGCCGAGTACTCGGCCATCCAGGCCGACCAGTCGAAACGGCTCGGCATGTGGATGGACTGGGAGCGGTCGTACTTCACGATGACCGACCCGAACATCGAGTACATCTGGCGCTTCCTGAAGAAGTGCGCCGACTCCGGCTGGCTCTACACGGGTCACCGGCCGATGATCTGGTGCCCGCGGTGCGGTACGTCGCTGTCCCAGCACGAGCTGACGGCCACCGACTGCTACCGCGACCTGACCCACCCGTCGCTGTACGTCTACCTGCCGCTGCTCGACGCACCGGACGAGGCGCTGGTGGTCTGGACGACGACGCCGTGGACGCTGCCCGCGAACGTCACGGCCGCGGTCAAGGCCGACGGCGAGTACGCCGCCGTGAGCGCCGGCCGGGGACTCGCGTGGGTGCTGGCGGAGCGGGTCGCGGACGTGTTCGGCGCCGATGCGCGCGTCGAGCGCACGGCATCCGGCTCCGACCTGGTCGGGCGCGCCTATAGCGGGCCGTTCGACGAGCTACCCGCCCAGCAGGGCGTCGAGCACCGCGTCGTCGCCTGGGACGCGGTCGCGACCGACGAGGGCACCGGCATCGTCCACATCGCGCCCGGCTGCGGCGAGGAGGACTTCACGCTCGGACGCGACCTCGGCCTGCCCGTGCTGGTGCCGGTCGATGACGCTGGGGCGTTTTACGCCGAGTACGGCTGGCTGCACGGCGAGCACACCGCCGACGCCCGCCAGCAGATCATCGAGGACCTCGGCCAGAAGGGCCGGCTGTTCGCGGCCGGCGAGATCACGCACCGCTACCCGACCTGCTGGCGCTGCGGCACCGAGCTGATCTTCCGGGTGGTCGACGAGTGGTTCATCTCCGCCGACGGCGTCCGCGAGCAGATGATCGCCGCCAACGCGGAGGTCGAGTGGACGCCGGACTACTACGGCAAGCGGATGGAGGACTGGCTCCGCAATATGGGGGACTGGTGCATCTCCCGCAAGCGCTACTGGGGACTGCCGCTGCCCTTCTACGTCGCTCCCTCCGGCAAGCTGACCGTGATCGGCTCCCGCGAGGAACTGCGGGAGCGGGCCGTCGATCCCGACGTGGTCGACTCGCTGCCCGAGCTGCACCGGCCCTGGGTCGACGCCGTCCGCATCCGCACCGATGACGGCGAGATCGCCGAGCGCATCACCGAGGTCGGCGACTGCTGGCTGGACGCGGGCATCGTGCCGTTCGCGACGCTCGGCTGGGGCCGGGACGTCTACGAGGAGGGCGGCTACGCGCGGGGTGCCGGCGAGGGCCTGACGAAGGCCGACCTGCCCGATCACGCGTACTGGGAGAAGTGGTTCCCGGCCGACTGGATCTCGGAGATGCGCGAGCAGATCCGGCTCTGGTTCTACTCGCAGCTGTTCATGAGCGTGGCCCTGATCGGCAAGGCGCCGTATCGCCGCGTGCTGGGCTACGAGAAGCTGTTGGACGAGCAGAACCGGCCCATGCACAAGTCGTGGGGCAACGCGATCTGGTTCGAGGACGCGGCCGAGAAGATGGGCGCCGACGTGATGCGGTGGATGTTCGCGGCGCAGACGCCCGGCATGAACATGCGGTTCGGCTACGGCCCCGCCGACGACGTCAAGCGGCGCCTGCTGACGCTCTGGAACTCGTACCGGTTCTTCGTGCAGTACGCCGAGGTCGACGCGTTCCGGCCCAACTACGCCGACCTCGCCGAGGGGCCGCCGACGCTGACGCCGCTCGACCGGTGGATCGTGGCGCGCGCGCAGCAGACGGCCGAGGACGCGCGGGCCGCGCTCGACGGCTACTGGTCGCCGGCATACGTGCGGGCGGTCGAGTCGTTCATCGACGACCTCTCGAACTGGTACATCCGCGGTTCCCGGGCTCGTTTCTGGAAGGGGCCCGACGACGCCGACAAGCAGGCCGCCTTCCGCACGCTCTGGTACTGCCTGGTGCAGGTTGCCGGGCTGATCGCGCCGGCGATGCCGTTCCTGGCCGAGGAGCTCTGGCAGACCCTCGTGCGCGACCAGTCGCCCGACGCGCCGGTGTCGGTGCACCTGGCTCCGTTCCCTGCCCCGGTGGCCGCGCTGGCCGACCCCGATCTCGTCGTGGCGATCGCGTCCACCCAGACGGCGATCCGGCTGGGCCGGGCCGCACGGTCGAAGGCCGGACCGCCGGTCTCGAAGCTCCGCCAGCCGCTCCGCGAGGCCGTCATCGCCGCGCCCGACTCGCTGCGGCGCGGGCTCGAGGAGCACGCCGCCGAGATCGCGGCGGAGCTGAACGTGAAGACGGTGCGGGTGGTGGCCGACGCCGCCGAGATCGTCCACGTCGAGCTGCAGCCGAACTTCCGCGCGGTCGGGAAACGACTCGGCAAGGCCGTGCCCGAGGTGCAGCGCCTGCTGCGCGAGGGGGCGTTCACCCGCGACGGCGACGTGGTGCAGGTGGGCGAGTGGACGCTGTCGGCCGAGGAGTACGAGGAGCGCGTGACGCCCAAGGCGGGTCTGACCGTCGAGCACGAGGGCGCCATCGCCGTCGGCGTGGACACGACGCTCGACGAGGAACTGGTCGACGAGGGCATTGCGCGCGACCTCGTGCACCTGGTGCAGTCGTTGCGGCGCGACGCCGGCCTCGCCATCACCGACCGGATCGACGTCACCTACGCCGCCAACGAGCGCGGGCGGCGCGTCGTCGCACGGCACGGCGCCTGGATCGCCGCCGAGGTGCTGGCCCTCGCGATCGAGGAGGGGGCCGCCGGCGGCGGCTCGCTGTCCCTCGACGGCGCCGAGATCTCCGTCGCGATCGAGGTCTCCGCGGGTTCCTAGGGCGCTAGCGCGCCCGGAGGGCCGCCAGCAACTCCTGGTGGCGGCGCTCCTCATCGCTCGGCCCTGCCGGCTCCTCTGCCTGCTTCCGGGCCTGGACCATCTCGTAGGGCTTCACGATGAAGAAGAAGACGGCCGCGGCGATCGACACGAAGGTGATCAGCGCATTCAGGAACGAGCCGTAGCGGAACACCGAGTTGTGGATGGTGAAGCTCAGGGCGCTGAAGTCCGTCTTCCCGAAGATCGCGCCGATGACCGGCGTCACGAGGTCCTTGACGAACGACGTCACGAGCGCCGCGAAGGCACCGCCGATGACGAAGGCGACCGCGAGCACGACCAGGTTGCCCTGCATCAGAAATGCCTTGAAGTCCTTCAGGATGTCGCTCACGTCGGACCCGTTCCTCTCGTCGAGGTTGACTGGATGCGCGGCTGGAGGGTGCACGATCGCGATCGGCTCCGCAAACGCAGCCCGCTCCCCGGTTCGGGCCCTCACGTAGACCGCGCATTCTGCTTTGGTGAGAGGATGCGCCGTCGCCTCACCGGTCTGGTCGTCCTCGCCGCGCTCGCGCTGCCGGCGCCGGCCCAGGCCGCGCCCGACCTGTACCTCCTGGACGGCGACCCGCCGCTCACGCTCAGCGGCACCGCCACCTACGGCACGGTGTACATCGACTCCGGGGTCGTGCTGGCCGGCGACGGCGTGCTCGTCGCCGGCTCCGTCTACATCGGGCCGAATGCCTACGTCGACGGCTGCCCGGACAACCTCTGCGGCGACGGCCGGTCGCTCGAGATCCGCGCCACCGGTGCGGTCGAGCTCGCGAACGGCGTCGACCTCGAGGGCTCGTCCGGCGACGGCCATGCCGCCGGGAGCCTGACCCTGCGCGGGTCGCGCGTCTCCGTGGGCGGCGGCGTCGACACCGCGGGGCACGCCGCCGCGTCCGGCGCCCTCACGATCGTGGCCAGGGCGGACGCCGTCGTGGGCGACGTGTACGCGCCGAACGGCTCCGTCACGATCTCGGGCGCGACCATCACGACCGGGGAGATCTTCGTCCAGCCCGGCTACCAGTCGAACGCGAACGGCGCCGGCGACGTCTCGCTGCTCGCAACCGGCGACGTGCGCAGCGGCGCGATCGACGCCGGAGGCGGTGACGGCGATGCGACCACGGCCCCGGGACGGGGTGGCCACGTGCGCCTGGAAGGCCGCCGTGTGAATGCCGGTTCGATTGCCGTCAACGGCGGCCGTGGCACGACCGTTCCGGCCGGGACGACCGGGCTGCTGCGCATCCGCGCGACGGGCTCCGTCGCCATCGGCGACGTGGGCATGGACGGCCCCGACGGCGACGGCACCACCGGCGCCCCCGGCGGGAACCTCGACCTCCGCGCCGCCGGGGACGTCCGGGTCGGCAACGTCTACGGCCGGGGCGGCTCTGCGGTCCACGCGGGTGGAACCGGCGCGGCGGTGGTGTTGTACGGCCGCACGATCGATACCGGCGACCTGTGGCTGCAGGGCGGCAACGGCGGCGCGGACGCCACCTCCACCGCCGGCGGTGCGGGCGGCTCGACCGACATCCGCGGGTCCGGCGCCGTGACCACCGGCAGACTCGCTGCCTACGGCGGCAACGCCGGGGACGGTGCAGGCCCGGGAGGCGCCGGTGGCCGGCTCACCGTGCTCGGCGCCGCGGTGCACACCGGCGAGGTGCTGACGGCTGGCGGAGGTGGTTCGACCGGACCCGGCGTGGCCGGCGCCGCCGCGGGAGCGGTGACGCTGCGGGGCGGGCACGGCCTGGTGGTAGCCGGCGGCATCGACGCCCGGGGCGCGGACGCACGATCGAGCGACGACCCCGCGCCGGCCGGCGGCCCCGGCGGCGCCGTCGTGCTCGACGCGGGCTACGGTGTCCTGGTCGTGAGCGGTGTCATCCGCAACGGCGGTGGCGGTGGCGCCGACGGCGCAGCGGCCAAGGCCGGTACCGGGGGCCGCGCAGGCGCGGTCGACCTCCTCGGCGCGCGCATCGGTCCAATCGCCGGGCTGTTCGCGACCGGTGGCGGCGGCGGGTTCTACGGCGATCGCGGGGGTGCCGGCGGCGCCGGCGGCGCGGTCAGGTCCTGGTCGGGGTCCGACCCGTTCGACGCCACCCGCTACCTGTCGACGGCGGGTGGCGACGGCGCGCCCACCGGCATGGACGGGCTCAAGCAGCGAAATCAGCCACCCGGCCGGCCTGCGCTCCGCAACGGGCGAGTCCGGTTCACCTCGAACAGCCCCGGGGCCACGGGGTATCGCGTCTACCTCGCCTACGCCCATGCGCGGGCGCGGCTGGTGGCGACGACGACCGCCAGCTCGCACATCCGGGTCGGCCGGATCGATCCCTGCCGCACCGCCGTCATCACGGTCGTCGCCGTGCAGCGCGTGCTCGGCTGGCTCAGCGCGCCTTCGCCGGCGCTCCGGGTCAGGCCGCAGCCGGGCGCGTGCGCCTGACGCCGACTGCCGTTACCGTCCCGGCATGCACCTGACGCCGCGGGAGCACGACCGACTGACGATCTTCCTGGCCGCCGAGCTCGCCCGGCGCCGGCGGGAGCGCGGCTTGCTGCTCAACGCGCCGGAGGCGATCGCCCTGATCTCGGACGCCGTCTGCGAGGCGGCGCGGGATGGCGCCACGCTGGCCGAGGCGATCGCAGCCGGCCGGGCCGCGGTGGGCGCCGGCGAGGTCCTCGACGGCGTGGCGGACCTGGTCCCGCAGATCACGGTCGAGGCGCTGTTCGACGACGGCTCGCGCCTGGCCGTGATCGAGGAGCCGCTCGGACCGGGGGTCGATGGCGGCCCCGGCTCGGTGCTGACGGCCGATCGGCCGATCCCGTACCCGCACCGCGACGCCGTCACGCTCGACGTCGCCAACACGGCGGCCGTGCCGATCGCGGTCACGAGCCACTTCCACTTCTTCGAGGCCAACCCGCGGCTCTCGTTCGACCGGGCGGCCGCCTACGGACGCCGGCTGGCGATCCCGGCCGGGGCCAGCGTCCGGTTCGCGCCGGGCAGCTCGCGCGGCGTCGCGCTCGTCCCGATCGGCGGCGACCGGGTCGCGGTGGGCTTCGCCGGACTCGTCAACGGCCCCCTCGATGCTCCGCGAGCCCGCGAGACGGCGCTGGAACGGGCTCGCGCCCGGGGTTACCTGGGGGCGTGATGCTGGATCGCGACGCCTACGCCCGCTCCTACGGGCCGACCGCCGGTGACCGCGTCATGCTGGGCGATACGGGCCTCGTGCTCGAGGTCTCGGCCGACGATCAGCTGCCGGGGGACGAGCTGGTGGCCGGGTTCGGCAAGACCGCGCGCGACGGCCTGCACGTGCGTGCGGTCACCGGCACGTGTGACGCCGTCCTGACCGGCGTGGTGCTCGTCGACCCCGTGCTCGGCGTGCGGAAGACCGCTATCGGCATCCGCGACGGCCGGGTGACGGCGATCGGCCGGGCCGGCAATCCCGACACGATGGACGGGCCGATCGACGTCGTCGTCGGCACGGGCACCGCCATCTACGGCTTCGAGGGAATGATCGCGACGCCGGGGGCGATCGACACCCACGTCCACCTGCTCTCGCCGCGTGTGGGCGACCAGGCGCTCGCGGCCGGCGTGACGACCATCGTCGGCCAGGACTACGGTCCGGTCTGGAACCTCGGCGCCAGCCCGGCGTGGGCGCTGCGCCGCATCCACGCCGCCATGGACGCGTGGCCGATCAACCTGGCGATGCTCGCCCGTGGCTCGTCGTCGCGGCCCGAGCCGCTGGAGGCGTTCCTCGAGGCCGGTGCCGCCGGGCTCAAGATCCACGAGGACGTCGGCGCTCATGCCACCGCGCTCGACACCGCCCTCGAGGTCGCGGAACGCTACGACGTGCAGGTCGCCGTTCACACCGACGGCCTGAACGAGTGCCTGTCCGTCGAGGACACGCTGGCGGTGCTCGCCGGCCGGACGATCCATGCGTTCCACATCGAGGGCTGCGGGGGCGGACACGCGCCCGATGTCCTGCGCCTGCTCGGCGAGCCGAACGTGATCGCAAGCTCGACCAACCCGACGATCCCGTACGGCCGCGACGCCGTCGCCGAGCACCTGGCGATGATCATCGACGTTCACGCCCTCCGCGGGGACTTCGACGGCGACTTCGCCAACGCCGCCGACCGCGTCCGCGGCAGCACGATGGGTGCCGAGGACGTCCTGCACGATCTTGGCCTGATCGCCATCACCAGCTCGGACTCGCAGGGCATGGGCCGCGTCGGGGAGACGGTGCGCCGGACGTTCCAGCTCGCCGCGCGCATGAAGGAGCTGCGAGGAGCCGAGGATGCCGACCACGACAACGAGCGCATCCTCCGCTACCTGGCGAAGCTGACCGTGAACCCCGCCATTGCGCACGGCCTGGCCGATGACGTCGGCTCGCTGCAGGTCGGCAGGCTGGCCGACATCGTGCTCTGGCGGCCCTCGCACTTCGCGGCCAAGCCCGAGTTGGTGCTGAAGAGCGGGTTCCCGGCCTGGGGCACGGTGGGCGATCCCAACGCCGCCTCGCTGGCCTCCCAGCCGCTCGTGGTGGGCCCGCAGTACGGCGCGCTGATCGCCGCCGACCTCTCGCTGGCGTTCGTGTCGCAGGCGTCGATCGCGACCGGCGGCGCCGATCAGCTGCAGACCGGTAAGGCGCGAGCGGCCGTGCGTGGCTGCCGCGCCATCGGGCCGGCGCAGATGATCCGCAACACGCGGCTGGGTGCGGTGCGGGTAGACCCGGCCTCGCACGTCGTGACCCTCGACGGGGACGTCGTGGAGGCGCCTCCGGCCGATCGCGTCACGCTCTCGCGCCGCTACTTCCTCGGATGACGCGCGTCCTCTGCGCCCCGGACAAGTTCCGCGGCTCGCTGACCGCGGCCGAGGCGGCCGAGGCGATGGCCGCAGGGGCGCACCAGGCCGGGTGCCAGGCTCTCGTGCACCCGCTCGCCGACGGCGGTGAGGGAACCCTCGAGGTGCTCGTGCAGGCCCGTGCCGGCCGGTTGATCGATGTCCCGTGCCGGGATGCCAGGCTCGGCCGGCGGTCGGGCCGGATCGGGCTGCTGCCGGACGGTACGGGAGTGGTCGAGGCGGCCGAGGCGATCGGGCTCCAGCACATCCCGCCCGACCGCCGCGACCCCGTGGCGGCGACCAGCGCCGGCCTGGGCGACCTCATCCGGGCCGCCCTCGATGCCGGCGCCCTGCGCCTGATCGTCGGGCTTGGAGGGAGCGCCACCGTCGACGGGGGCCTCGGCATGCTGGCCGCGCTGGGTGCGCGGCTCGCCGACGGGGACGGCCGCGAGCTGGCCGGGTCCGGCGGCGACACCGGCCGGATCGTCGCCATCTCGCTCGATGCCGTCGACGCGCGGCTGCGGGACATGCCGATGCAGTTGGCCCTCGACGTGCAGAGCCCGCTCACCGGCGCCGAGGGCGCGGCGCGGGTGTTCGGACCGCAGAAGGGCGCCACCGATGCGCAGGTCGGGCTGCTCGACGCCGGCCTCGCCCGGGTCGGCGCACTGCTGGGCGACGCCGCGCGCATCCCCGGCGCGGGCGCCGCGGGGGGCCTCGGCGCGGCCCTGGCGGCACTCGGCGGCGAGCCGGTGCGCGGCGCCGACCTCGTGCTGGCGGAGACGGGCTTCGCCGCGGCGCTGGCCGGTGCCGGCCTGTGCCTCACCGGAGAGGGCAGCGTCGATGCGCAGACCGCGTCCGGCAAGACCGTGGACCGGGTCGTCGCCGCATGCGCAGCCGCGGGCGTGCCGTGCGCGGTGATCGGCGGTGCCGTCACCGACGCGGGGGCAGAGGCGCTCTACGCCGCCGGCGCGCGCGCGGTGATCGCCGCATCGGCGGGGCCGGCGACGCTCGAGCAGGCCCTGGCCCAGGCGGGCACTCGCGTGCAGGCGGCTGCCCGCGCGCTGTGCCGGCTCGTCACGCCGCCTGGTCGCCCTGTCTGAGGCGCTCGCCCGCAGCTGCCCACTCGGAGCCGATCACGGCGATCAGCGCGTCCACGACGGTGGGATCGAGGGCACTGCCGGCGGCGGCCCGGAGACCCGCGAGGGCGCCGTCCGGCTCCTGCACCCGCCGCGGCCGGCCGCTCTCGGTCTCCGCGCTCCAGAAGTCGACGGCGGCCACGATCCGCGCCTCGATCGGGATCTGCTCGCCGGCGATGCCCGCCGGGTATCCCGACCCATCCCAGTGCTCGTGGTGGTAGCCGACTCCGTCCGCTGCCTCGCCCAGGCCCGGTGTCCGGGCCATGAGCTGCCGCCCCACCTCGGCGTGCGTGCGCAGCACCGCGGCCTCGTCGGCCGTGAGCTCGCGGTCGGGGCGCAGCACGTGGTCGGGGATCGTGATCTTGCCGACGTCGTGCAGCCATCCCGCCAGCCGCGCCCGCAGCTGCACGCTCGCCGGCAGGCCCAGGTGGCGGGCCACCTTCGCCGACAGGTCGGCGACCTGGGCGGCATGCAGCTCGGAGACGCCCTCCCGCACCGCAGCCCAGCGTGCGAGCGCCTCGGCGACCCGCAGCACCTCCGGCTCCTCGGCGGTGAGATCGCCCTCGCCGAGGTCGGAGACCAGGCACACCCGGTCGCGCCCGCGTCGCTTGGCGGCGTACAGCGCCTGATCGGCGAGGCCCGTCAGCAACTCGATCGTGCCGCTGCCGGGCGCGACGACGGCCGCGCCGCACGATGCCGTGACCGCGACCTCGGCCGATCCGGCCACGATGGGCGTCGCGCCGACGGCCACCCGGATCGCCTCCGCGACGCGCCCTGCGCCCTGCTCGTCGGCGTCCGGCACCAGCACGATGAACTCCTCGCCGCCCCAGCGGACGACCGTGTCGTAGCGGCGTACCGACGCTTCGATTCGGCGGCCGACCTCGGTCAGCACGGCGTCGCCCACGGCGTGTCCGTAGGTGTCGTTGACGGCCTTGAACCGATCGACGTCCAGCAGGACGAGCCCCGTCGGCGTGCCGGCGCGGGAGCCACGCGCGAGCTCGCCGACGACGACCTCGGTGCCGTGCCGGCGGTTGAAGAGCCCGGTGAGCGCATCGACCCGCGACGCGTGCTCGATCTCGGCCGCGGCCTCGCGCCGTGCGGTGACGTCCGACAGGATGCCGTCGGCGAAGCGCCGGTCGCCCGCCGTCCGCGGCCGCACCCGGATCCACACCCATCGCACGACGCGGTCGTAGCCGACCAGTCGCACCTCGATCTCCCCAGTCTCTCCCGAACGCACCCGCGCGACGAGCTCGAGCAGCGCCTGGACGTCGTCGCGGTGGACCCGGCTTCTGAAGGCCGTGAGCGTATCGACGCCCTCGGGCAGCTCACCGCCGAGGAGCGCCGCCATGCCGGCGCTCGCGAACAGCAGCCGGTCGTCGCCGTCCGGCATGACCTCGATCGAGAACAGGACCTCCTGCACCGACTCCATGGCGATCTGCATCTGGGCTCGCACCGCGTCGAGGGCCTGGCGCGTCTCGAGCTCGACCGTGGCGTCGTAGACGAGCCCGTCGGCGATCCGCCGGTCGCCGTCGCGACGGCAGGCGACGTGCTCGCGCAACCACCGCCAGCCATCGTCCGCGGCGACGCGGTAGGTGCCCGACCAGCTGTGGCCCAGCTCGATCGTGCGACGGCCCGCATCGAACAGTGCGCGGTCGTCCGGGTGCACGCCCCAGTCCGCGTCCGTGAGCAGGCTCTCGGCGTCGCGCTCGCCCACCAGTTCGTGGATGGCGCGGTTGGCGTACCGGATCGTGCGGCTGTCGATGTCGAGGGTGTAGACGCCCTGGTCGACCCGGTCGAGCAGGTCGTAGGCTGCCTCGGCCTCGGCCGCGGCGGCGCGGCGTGCGGTGACGTCGAAGACCAGCCCCTCCACGTACGCGCTGCCGTTCCCCCGCGACTGTGCCCGGGCGCGCTCCCACACCCACCGGGTCGCGCCGTCGAGCCCGACGATCCGGTACTCGACGTCGATCGCGACGCCGTTGAGGGCCGCGAGGATCGCGGCGTGGTACGCGTCCCGGTCAGCCGGATGCACGAGCGTGCGCCAGAACCCCGGATCCTGCGGCGGCGGCCCGCCGATGAGGCGCTCGAGGTTCGCGCCGGAGTACTGCTCGAAGAAGACGCCGTCGGTCGTGATCGCGCCCGCGTAGGCGTGGGCGCCGCTCGCCTCGGTGATCTCGCCGAGCAGGATCCGCGCCCGCTCGAGCTCGTCGGCCGCCATCCGGGCGGAGGTGATGTCGAAGGCGAGACCCTCGATCGCGACGGCTCCGTCGCTGCGCGGGCGGCAGACGGCGCGCACGCTGACCCAGCGCACGATACCGTCGTAGCCGACGAGGCGGTACTCCGAGTCGTGGTCGGCGCCCTGCTCGGCGGCTCGGGCGAGCGTCTGGTCGTACCGGTCGCGGTCGTCCGGATGGATGCGCTCGTGCCAGGCCTCCGCCGGGTCGTGGCCCTCGGGCACCGGCCCACCGAGCAGCATCTCCAGGTTCGGGCCCGTGTAGTGCTCGACGAACAGTCCGCCCGGCAGCAGGAACCCGGCGAAGGGGTGCGCGCGACTCGCGGCCATGACGGTCTCGAGCCGCCGCTGCGTGCGCTCGAGTGCGGCCCGGGCGTCGTGCAGCGCGGTGACGTCCACGCACAGGCCCTGAACCTGCGCGCTGCCGTCCGGCTGCGGCCGGGCATGGGACGTCTCGCTGATCCACTGGACGGCGCCGTCGCTGCGGACGAGGCGGTAGGTGATCGTGGCCGACTCCCCGCGCAGGTGGTGCTCCGATGCCTCGGCCAGCAGGGGGACGTCCTCGGGATGGACGTGGCGCATCCAGATGTCGCCCGCCTCGCGGCCGGGAGCTGCGCGGAACCCGAACGACGCGAGCGTGTCGCCGTGGGTCTCGTGTTCGATGTAGGTGCCGTCGGGCAGGACCTCGCCCGACCAGGCGATCGCGTGGCTGCCGGCGAGGATGCCGAGCAGCCGCTCTCGCGTCTGCGAGAGATCCTCGCGGGCACGGCGCTCGCGCTCGACCGTGGTCACCACGGCGGCAGCGCCGCAGACGGCAGTGAACGACGCGAGCACGCCGACACCGATCCCCGCCGGTCCCTGCACGTGCCAGCTGATGCCGGTAGCCGCCCCGGCCGCGGCGGCCAGTCCGGCGAGCGCGGCAGGGCGGGGATAGCTCGCGACCCCGGCCAGCGCCGCGGCGAAGACCGTGACGGTGATGGCCGTCGACGCCGCCGGAAGCGCCGCTGCGGCCGCGACGCAGATGACCGTGGGGGCGACGCTGGCGAAGACCAGGTCGGGAGTGGAGGGAACCGGTCGGAGCCGGAACCACAGCGCGCCGGCGGCGATCATGAGCGCCGTGACGGCCGTGGCGCCCGGGCTGCCGCCGAGCAGGTACAGGCCGAGGGCGAAGGGCAGGCCACCGGCCACGTACAGGGTGCCCATGAGGCGCCACGGGTTCTCGCCCAGGCGAAGCAGATGACTGGCGGCGCGCGCGCGCACGGGAGGTACATCGGCAGGTCGTTCTGCCGCATGTAGAGGGTGTTGTCACCCGTTCACCGGCCGCGTGGCGTCCGGGTATCGTGTTCCGAGCGCCCAGGTGGCGGAATCGGTAGACGCGGGGGTCTCAAAAACCCTTGACCGAGAGGTCGTGCGGGTTCAAGTCCCGCCCTGGGCATCCTTCGAGCGGGGTGGTCGTCGCGTCGCCGGCCATCCCCGCTCGCGCCGGGCGTTCGCGCCTATGATCCCGCCGGTCCTATGCGGCATGCAACGTGGCTCCGCGCGGTGGTCCTCGCCTGGGCCGGTTCGCGCCTCCTGGTGGTGGCAGGCGCCCTCGTCGGCCGCTCACTCGCCGAGGACGGCCGCATCGACACGGGCCTCGGCGCCGACCCGTCGCATCTGATCGGACTGCTCGCCGCCTGGGACTCCCGCTACTACCTCAGCATCGGCGCGAACGGCTACCCGACCCGGCCGGCCGATCCCGACAACGGCTTCTTCCCGCTCCTGCCCATGATCATGCGCGGCCTCGACGGCATCGGCATCGACCCGGCCTGGGGCGCGGTGGTGCTGACGAACCTGGTGGCGCTGGTGGCGCTGGCGGTGGTCGCGCAACTGACGGTGGATCTCTTCGACGACGAGTCCCTGGCGGCGCGCACCGCCGTGCTCCTGGCCTTCGCCCCGGGTGCGATCGCGATGACGATGGCGTACACGGAGGCCTGGACGATCGCGACGGGCGTCGGGGCGGCACTGGCGCTGTCCCGGGGACGCGGGCTCACCGCCCTGCTGCTCGGGCTCGCCTGCGGGCTGCTGCGGCCACAGGGCTTCATGTACGCCGTGCCGCTGATCGCGATCGCGTGGCACCAGGGGCGGGCTCGGCGGCTGTGGACGGCATCGGGCCCGGTGATCGGGCTCGGCGCGTTCATGCTCTACGCCCGTGCGCACACCGGCGACCTGCTGGCCTACTCGCATGCTCAGGAGAGCAACACGTGGCTGCGCACCAACCCCGGCCTGACCGGCCTCTCCGCCTCGATCAACCGCGCGCTTCGCAAGCTTCGCGAAGGCGGGCCGCAGTGGTGGGAGGTGCGCGACGTGGTCTGGTCGCTGGCCGCGCCGCTGCTGGCCGTGATCGGCTGGTTCCGGGGCGTGCCGCTGGCCTGGGTGATCCAGGCACTGCTGGTGGTGGTGATACCGATCTCGGCCGGCGGCCTGGGCGGCGTGAGTCGCTACGCCATCCTCGCCCCGGCGGTGTTCTGGCCGCTGGCCATGCTCGCCGGACGCGGCCGCTGGTGGTACGCCGGGATCCTCGGCACCTTCGTCGCGATGCTGACGGCGAACGCGGTCTGGCTGCCGACCCACTGGCCCTGACCCGCCGGGTCCGTTTGGTATCCTCCGGAGGTCGGCGCAACGGCGCGCCGGCACCGACGCAACGCCGCGTCCCCGACCGGCGTGCGCCCCTGCCAGCGGCGGGGACGCACGAATCCGCGACCACGGAGGACGCACGGCAATGGAGAAGCGCGACCTGCTCGACAAGTGCCGCGAGCACAACGTCCGGTTCGTCCGGCTGCAGTTCACGGAGCTGCACGGCCAGCTGAAGAACGTCTCGATTCCGGTCGAGGAACTCGAGAAGGCGCTCGACAACGAGCTGATGTTCGACGGATCGTCGATCCGCGGCTACAAGCGCATCGAGCAGTCGGACATGTACTTCCACCCGGATCCGGACACCTTCGCCGTGCTGCCGTGGCGCCAGCGCGAGTCGGGCGCGGTGGCGCGGCTGATCTGCGACGTGGCCGACCCGGACGGCACGCCCTTCCCCGGCGATCCGAGGGTGGCCCTCAAGCGCGTCGTCAAGGAGGCCGCCGACCTCGGCTACACCATGGCGGTCGGGCCCGAGGCCGAGTTCTTCCTCTTCAAGCGCGGCGCCGACGGCGCGCCGACCGTCGACACCCACGACAGGGCCTCGTACTTCGACGTCGCGCCGTCCGACAAGGGCGAGAACACGCGCCGCGACATCGAGGACACCCTCGTGCAGATGGGCTTTCACCTCGAGGCCTCCCACCACGAGGTGGCGATCGGCCAGCACGAGATCGACTTCCGCCACGACGACCCGGTCACCTGCGCCGACAACCTGATCACGTTCCGGTGGGTCGTCCGGGTGGTCGCCGCCGAGCACGGCATGCACGCGACCTTCATGCCGAAGCCGATCTACGGCGAGAACGGGTCGGGCATGCACGTCAACCAGTCGCTCTCGAAGGGCGGCGAGAACGCGTTCTACGACCCCAGCGGCGAGCTGGAGCTGTCGAGCACGGCCTACGGGTACATCGCCGGACTGCTCGATCACGCCAAGGCCATCACGGCCATCGCGAACCCGATCGTCAACTCCTACAAGCGGCTGGTGCCCGGCTACGAGGCGCCCGTCTACATCGCCTGGTCGCCCGGGAACCGGTCGGCAGCGATCCGGATCCCCGCCAAGCGCGGCCGCTCGACGCGGGCCGAGCTGCGGACGCCGGATCCGTCCGCCAACCCGTACCTGGCCTTCGCCGTCATGCTCGCCGCCGGCCTGGACGGCATCAAGCGCGGCCTCACGCCGCCCGCGCCGGTCAACAAGAACATCTACCACCTCACCGACGCCGAGCAGAAGGACCTCGCGATCGAGAGCCTGCCGCACAACCTCGAGGACGCCCTCACGTGCCTCGAGGGCGACCCCGTGCTGCGCTCGGCTCTCGGCGACCACATCTTCGAGGCCTACCTCGCCGAGAAGTGGGCGGAGTGGCGCGAATACCGGGCTCAGGTTCACCAGTGGGAGCTCGACAGGTACATGGAGAGTTTCTGAAACCCGTCGGTTCGGATTTCTGAACCCGGCGACACTCGCTGTATCGTGCGGGAGCCCGCTGCGGCGGGCTCCCGCCTTCTTCCCCGAAGCCCAAGGATCCCTCAGCCTTGACCGAACGCAAGCAAACCGGCCTCCTCGCGGACCTCGTCCGGCATTTCGCAACCCACCCGTGGCGCGTCGTCGCCACCTGGGTCGTGATCATCGTCTCGCTGATCGTCCTCAACGTCGCCTTCCCCGGCAAGTTGATCGACAACTTCGACCTGCCGGGCTCCGACTTCTCCAAGGCACAGCACCTGCTCGATGCGAAGTTCGCGGCCCGGAAGGGCGCCGAACTGACGCTGGTGTACGCGGCGCCGCCCGGCGAACGGCTCGACACGCCGGAGCGGAAGGCGGCCTTCGCTGCCCTCCTCGCAGCGGCGGCGAAGGCGCCGGCGGCGACGGACGCGACCAATCCGCTCGATCCCGCGAACCTCTCGAAGGACGGCCGCATCGCCTACAGCGAGGTGCAGTTCTCGAAACAGTCGTTCGACCTCAAGCGGAAGGACATCGTCGGCCTCGAGACCGCCGTGCGTGACAAGCTCGAGCCGCTCGGCGTGCAGGTGGAGTTCACCGGTGAGGCGGAGCAGGCGCCACCGAAACAGGGGCTCAGCGAGGCGATCGGCTACTTCGCCGCGTTCCTCGTGCTCCTGATCGTGTTCCGCACGTTCGTCGCGACGTTCATTCCGCTGGTCTTCGCATTCGTCTCGGTGGTGTCCGCGACGATGCTGCTGATGCTCGCGACCCACCTGACCAACTTCAATACGGTCACCGAGATCCTGGTGCCGATGATCGGCATCGGCGTCGGCATCGACTACACCCTGTTCATCGTCACCCGGTTCCGGCAGGCGCTCCACGATGGGCTGCCACCACGCGAGGCCGCCGCGACGGCCGGCGCGACCGCCGGCCGGGCCGTCATCTTCGCCGGGACGACCGTGGCGATCTCGATCACCGGTCTCGCGTTCATCGGCATCGACTTCATCACCAAGCTCGGCGTGCGGTTCGGCGCTCGGCGTGCTCACCTCGGTGCTGCTCGCCACGACCCTCCTGCCCGCCGTGCTCGCGCTGCTCGGTCACAAGGTCGACCGCTGGAAGGTTCCCTTCCTGCCCCAGCCCGACGAGTCGGAGGCGGGTCGTGCGTCGACGCCGATCGCGCGCTGGGGCCGGTTCGTCAGCCGCCGCGCGAAGATCGTGTTCCCGGTGACGCTGATCGTGCTCCTCATCCTGGCCGCGCCGGCGCTCGCGGTCCACCTCGGCCTCGCGGACGCCGGCACGGCGTCGAAGTCGTCCACGACCCGCAAGGCGTACGACCTGCTCGCGGCCGGGTTCGGGCCGGGCTTCAACGGCCCCATCCCGATCATCATCGACCAGACGGGCGATCCGCAGGCTGCCGCCAAGATCCACAGCGCGCTCGCGAATGTGCCCGGGATCGCGGAGGTCAAGGACCCGATCTACAACGACGCGAAGGACGTCGCCCTCGTCACGGTGACGTCGGCGACCTCGCCGCAGTCGACCGCCACCAACGACCTCGTCACCCACATTCGCAAGGACGTGATCCCGCACGCGCTGGAAGGCTCGGCCGCCAAGGCCTACGTCTCGGGCGAGACGGCCGCGTTCGCCGACATCGGCGACTACATCCTCGCCCACCTGCCGTACTTCCTGCTCTACATCATCGGCGTCACCTTCCTGCTGCTCGCGATGGCGTTCCGGTCGGTCGTGATCGCCATCAAGGCGGCCCTGACGACGATCCTCTCCGCGTTCGTCGGCTTCGGGATGCTGGTGTTCGTGGTCCAGCAGGGTCACGTGCTCGGGCTGACGGGCCTCGACCGGGTGGGGCCGATCGAGAGCTTCGTCCTGCCGATCGCGTTCGCGATCCTGTTCGGCCTGTCGATGGACTACGAGGTCTTCCTGATGAGCCGGATCCGGGAGGAGCACGTGCACGGCAAGGACACGGTGCATGCGGTCACGGACGGTGTCGCGGCAATCGGGCGCGTGGTCGTCGCCGCCGCGGTGATCATGGCCACCGTGTTTGCAGCCTTCGTCCTCCAGGCGGACCGGATTCCGAAGGAGTTCGGCCTCCTGCTGGCCGTCGCGATCCTCACCGATGCCCTGCTCGTGCGGATGACGCTCGTCCCGGCGCTGCTCACGCTCCTGAAGGAGAAGTCGTGGTACATGCCCGCCTGGCTCGACCGGATCCTCCCGAACCTCACCATCGAGCCGCCGGCCGAGCACATGCCGGCGCCGCCGCCACCGCCAGCGCCGGTACTAGCCGTCGAGGACGCCTAGCCGCCAACCACGACCGTCGAGCGAACGTAGGCCCGCCCACCCCGGCCGTTGAGCGAACGTAGGCCCGGGACAGTCCCATCCGAATCGCAGCGACTCGCCCGCGCAACGGGCGGGGACTGTCCCCGTCCACAAGCCGCCGACCAGCCACAGGCAGCGAGGCGGTCGGAGCGAGCAGTCACCACGACGCCCGAGCGAACGAAGGTCAGCCGGGTCCCCAGGTGTCGGAGAGCGTGAAACCGGTGGGGTAGGGGTCGCTGGGGTCGAGGCCGATCTGGTGGGTGCCGAAGATCCAGCCGCGGCCGGAGATCTGGGGGACGATGGCCGGCCGGCCGGCGACGGTGGTGGTCTCGAGGATCTCCATCTGGAACTCGGAGTCGATCAGCGAGCGGGCCGTGAAGCGGTCGCCGGCGGCCGCCTGGCCGCGCGCGGCCATGACCGCGAGGCGGGCGGAACTCCCGGTGCCGCAGGGCGACCGGTCGATCCGGCCGGGCGGGAGCACGGTGCAGTTGCGGAGCACGCCGCCGGCGGGGTCGTCGTCGCCGTGCAGCATCACGTAGGAGATGAAGTCGATCTCGGGCACCTCGGGGTGCACGACCTGCACCTGCTCGCGTGCCGCCCGGTCGATCGCCGAGGCCGCGTCGACGAGCGCGCGTGCGCCGGCCGGCGACATCTGCAGTCCCAGCTTCGCGACGTCGCAGAGCGCGTAGAAGCAACCGCCATAGGCGATGTCGATCTCGAGCGTGCCGTAGCCGTCGACCTCGACGGGGACGCCGAGTTGATCGGCGAAGCTGGGCACGTTGCGGATCGTCACCCGCTCGCACTTGCCGTCCCGGCACGTCGCGACCGCGCGCACCAGGCCGCCGCCGGTCTCGAGCGTGACCACCGTCTCCGGCTCGCGCATCTCGATCTGGCCGGTCTCGAGCAGCGCCGTGACGATGCAGATCGTGTTCGAGCCCGACATGGCATGGGCGCGATCGGCCTGGAGCACGAGGAACGCCGCATCGGCGGCCGGATCGCTCGATGGCCACACGAGGTCGACGCTCATCTGGGCGCAGCCGCGCGGCTCGAAGCACAGGAAGCGCCGCAGCGAGTCGTCGACCGCGTTGAGGTGGTGGAGCTTCTCGCGCGCCGTCGTGCCCGGCAGCCCCAGCGGCCCGCCGATGATGACGTGCCCCTGCTCGCCCTCCGCGTGCACCTGGATCGCGGTCAGCGTGCGCGAGAACCGCATCGGGGTCGTACCACTAGTCGGCGGCCGTGGCGGAGGGCAGCCGTGCGGCCAGCGCGCGGTCGAACACGGGCTTCCAGGCTGCGACGACGTCGTCGGTCAGCGGCAGCAGCGGCTGGCGCACCGGCCCGGTCGGGATCCCCTGGGCCTCGATGCCGAGCTTGGCCTTCTGGTTGTAGCCGCCGGACTCCATGTCCTGTACCCACGGGAGCATCTCGAGCCAGAGGCGCTTCGCCTCGTCCCACTCGCCGCGGCGGGCCATGTCGAGCAGCACCACGTGATGGCGCGGCAGGATGTTCGCGGTGCCCGCGATCCAGGAACGTGACGCCCCAGAAGAAGTAGTCGAGCGCCTGGTCGTCCGAGCCGCAGCAGATCCGGTAGCGCTCGCCGTAGTTCTGCTGCAGGGTCAGGAACCGCGTGAAGTCGCCGCTGGACTCCTTCATGCCGACGATCAGATCGCAGTCAGCCAGGGCGTCGAGCGTCTCGTAGGCGATCTCGACGCCCGCGCGGAGCGGGAAGTTGTAGAGCACCGTGGGCAGGCCCGAAGCCTCGGCCACGGCCCGGAAGTGCGCGGTCTGCTCGCGCGGCGACGGCAGCGAGGTGTAGGGCACGGCCAGCATCAGCCCGTCGTAGCCGAGGTCGCGCGCGCCCTCGGCGAAGGCGATCGCGTCGCGGGTGGCTCCGGCGTTGCAGCCGGCGATCAGCTGCGTGCGGCCGGCCGTGATGCGGGCCGCCTCGGCGAGCAGCTCGCGCCGCTCGACGTCGCGCATGGCGTAGTACTCGCCGGTCGTTCCTGCGGGGACGAGACCGGCGACGCCGCCGGCGATCTGGAAGTCGATCAGCCGGGCGTAGACGTCGAAATCGATGGAGCCGTCGGCCCCGAAGGGGGTGACGACCGGGGTGAACACGCCTTCGAGGTTCATGACCCGAGTGTACCCTGCAGGCGACGGTTGCCGCGCGGACTGGTAGCCTTCGGTTCGACCGGGCAGACGGCTGCGCGAATTGCCACCGTGCGGCTGCGGCTCTGGCGACTGTAGGAGACAGGAGGACGCATGTCCCTGGACAAGGATGGCAAGCTCGAGATCTTCGAGCGGTTCGGTGGGTCGACGACCAACACCGGGTCGACCGAGGTGCAGGTCGCGCTTCTGACGCACCGCATCAACGAGCTCACCGAGCACATGAAGGAACACAAGCACGACCACCACAGCCGCCGAGGGCTGCTGATGCTGGTCGGTAGGCGGCGCCGGCTGTTGAACTACCTCCAGAAATCGAACCTGGAGTCCTACCGGTCGCTGATCAAGGAACTCGGACTTCGCCGCTAGGCGGGGCCGGGCGCGTTTGTGGGTGCCTGCGCAATGGGGCGCGGGTCCGATGGAAGGAAGAACATGGCAACGACCACCGAGGCCGAGCAGACCGTCAGCGTCGAGATCGGCGGCGAGAGGATCACCTTCTCGACCGGCAAGCTCGCAAAGCAGGCGGACGGAGCGGTAGTGGCCCGGAGCGGCGACACCATGGTGCTGGGCACCGTGGTAGGACGCCAGGAGGCGCGTGAGGGAGCGGACTTCTTCCCCCTCACCGTCGACATCGAGGAGAAGATGTACGCCGCGGGCAAGATCCCTGGCGGGTTCTTCAAGCGGGAGGGCCGCGCAACGGAGCGCGCCACCTTGAACGCCCGCATGGTCGACCGGCCGATCCGGCCGCTCTGGCCGAAGGGGTTCCGCAACGAGGTGCAGATAATCGGCACCGTCCTGTCGGCCGACCAGATCACGCACCACGACCTGCTGGCGATGAACGCCGCGAGCGCCGCCCTGATGGTGTCGCCGCTGCCGTTCCTCGGCCCGGTGGGTGCCGTGCGCGTCGGCCGCATCGAGGGCGAGCTCGTGGTCAACCCGTCCATGCCCGACATGGAGGGATCCACGCTCGACCTGATCGTCTGCGGCACGCCCGAGGCGATCACCATGGTCGAGGCGGGCGCAGACCAGATCCCCGAGGACGTCATCCTCGAGGCACTGGCGCTGGCGCACGAGAACGTCAAGCGCCTCTGCGAGGCGCAGCTCGAGCTGCAGCGGATGGCCGGCAAGCCGAAGTGGTACGACGGCGCCGTGCGGGCCGAGCTCGAGGGCCGCTACGCCGGCCGGTTCGACGCCCTGCTGAAGGACAACGGCCTGGCGGGCATCGCCGAGGCCGAGGCCGAGCTGATCGCGGCCGAGCTGCCGCCGGTGTCGGCCGATGCCGGCGAGGAGGAGGGCCTCCGGCGCATCCGAGTCAGGTTCGCCTCCCGCTTCATCGCCGACGACCGCCGTGCCGCCGCCGTGAAGGCGGCCGTGGAGGCGCAGTTCACCGACGACGTCCGCGCGCTGTCCGACGCCGAGCAGGACTCCAAGGAGCTCAAGTCGGCCAAGCGCCACGCACTGCTCGACCACATCGTTGCGACGATCAACCTGCCGTTCCCGGGCGGCTCGCCCGACGGTTCGATCGACGCTGCCACCTCGGCCGCGATCCGGTCGGCCGTGGACAGCGTCTACAAGGCGGTCGTGCGGCACAAGATCGCCGTCGAGAAGCGCCGCCCCGACGGGCGCTCCGAGACGGAGATCCGGCCGATCAGCTGCGAGGTCTCCGTCACGCCGCGCACGCACGGCTCCGCGCTCTTCACCCGCGGCCAGACGCAGGCGCTGACGCTTGCCACCCTGGGCACGGTCAAGGAGGAGCAGCGCATCGACGACCTCTCGCTGGAGTCGACCAAGCGCTACATCCACCACTACAACTTCCCGCCCTTCTCGGTGGGCGAGACCGGCTTCATGCGCGGCCCGAAGCGCCGCGACATCGGGCACGGTGCACTCGCCGAGCGGGCGCTCGTCCCGGTCGTGCCCTCCAGCGAGGCCTTCCCGTACACGCTGCGGCTCGTCTCCGAGATCCTGGAGTCCAACGGGTCGTCGTCGATGGCCTCGGTCTGCGGGTCGACCCTGGCGCTGATGGACGCCGGCGTGCGCATCGAGGCGCCGGTGGCCGGCATCGCGATGGGCCTGATCAAGGAAGGCTCCGACCACGTGGTGCTGACCGACATCCAGGGCGCCGAGGATCACCTCGGTGACATGGACTTCAAGGTCGCCGGCACCGCCGCGGGCATCACCGCACTGCAGATGGACATCAAGATCACCGGCGTCACGCAGGAGATCATGTCCGGTGCCCTGACGCAGGCCAAGCAGGCCCGCCTGCACATCCTGGACGTCATGGCAGCGTGCATCAGCGAGCCCCGCTCCGCCCTCGCGGCGCACGCTCCGCAGGTGCTGCAGACCCAGATCGCGCCCGACCAGATCGGCCTGCTGATCGGCAAGGGCGGCGAGACGATCCGCGGCATCCAGGAGGAGTTCGGCGTCCAGATCGACGTCGAGGAGGACGGCTCCGTCCGGATCTACGGCACCGGCGACGAGGCCGCCGCCGCCCGCGAGCACATCAACGGGATGATGCGCCCGGTGCAGGTGGGCGATGTCCTGACCGAGCGGAAGGTCGTCAAGGTGTCCGACTTCGGCGCCTTCGTCGAGCTCCGGAAGGGCACCGACGGCCTCCTGCACGTCTCGCGCGTGTCGCCGGGCGTCCGCATCGCCTCGATGGAGCAGATCGTCGACCGCGGCGCCATCGTCGACGTCGAGGTGGTCGAGGTCGACGCCGACCGCGGCCGGATCGCGCTCAAGCTCGTCGCGCTCCACGAGGACGGCAACGTGCTGTCGCCGGCCGACGTGGGGGAGCGCTACAAGACCGCGTTCCCCGAGGGCGAGCGGCAGGAGCGGGCGCCGCGGCCGCCGCGCGACGACCGGGGCGGCCGTAGGGGCGGCTCCGGCGGGCGCCGCGATGGCTGATCCTCACGCGTGCCCGAGCACCAGGTAACCACGCTTCCGAACGGAGTCCGCGTCGCCAGCCAGGCGATGGCCGGGCTCCGTTCGGTCGCGCTCGGCGTCTTCATCGGAGTCGGCTCGCGCGACGAGCAGGCCTCGGCGAACGGCATCTCCCACTTCATCGAGCACCTCCTGTTCCGCGGCTCGGAGACCCACGGTGCGCTGGAGATCGCGCAGCGCTTCGACCGCTTCGGCTCCGACCTGCACGCGGCCACGTCGCGGGAGTACACGGAGATCTCGACCAGGGTGCGGGACAGCCACCTGCCCGAGGCGCTGACGATCATCGGCGGCATGGTCCGCGCGCCCACGTGGGACGGCATCGAGCACGAGCGAGAGGTCGTGCTCGAGGAGATCGCGATGTACGACGATGCCCCCGACGACCGCGTGCACGACCTCCTCGGCGAGGCCGTGTTCCCGGACGACGCCCTCGGCCGGCCCATCGTCGGCACCGCGCCGGTGATCGCGGCGCTCTCCGCCGCCTCGGTGGCCGGGCACCACGGCAGCTACTACACCGGCGGCAACGTCGTCGTGTCGGCGGCCGGGGCGGTCGAGCACGCGAGCCTCGTCGAGATGGTCGCCGAGCAGCTCGGCAGCCTGCCCGCGGCGGCTGCGCCGGCTCGCCCGGCGGCCGTGCTGCCTGCCGGGCCGGCGCGACGGTTCCTCGGCAAGGAGACCGAGCAGTACCACCTGTGCCTCGGAGCGCCCGGCATCTCCCGCCACGACGAGCGCCGGTTCGCCGCGGGCCTGCTCGATCAGATCTTCGGCGGCGGCGCCTCGTCGCGGCTGTTCCAGGAGATCCGCGAGCGGCGGGGGATGGCCTACGCGGTCTACTCCTACGGGTCGCACTACACCGATACCGGGCAGGTCGCCATCTACGTCGGGACGCGCGAGGAGCACCTCCAGGAGTGTGCCGGCGTCGTGCGAGCCGAGATCGACGCGCTCGCGAGCGGCAGGTTCGCCGCCGATGAGCTCGACCGGGCCAAGGACGCCGCCACCGGCCGGATCGCCCTGGCGTCGGAGTTCACGTCGGCGCGCATGGCCCGGCTCGGGAAGTCGCTGTTGCTCGGGATCGAGATCCTCAGCGATGACGAGATCTGCGCGCGGATCGAGGCGGTGACGGAGCCCGAGGTGGCGGAGCTGGCCGGCCTGCTGCTCTCGCCCGAACGCCTGTCGGCCGTCTGCATCGGACCGTCGCAGGAGCCGTTCGAGCGCGCCGTGGCCGAGCTGGCAGTGGCCTGATGCGCGTCGCCGTGGCCGGGGCGACGGGCAAGCTGGGGGCGCCCATCTGCGCCGGCGTGGAGGCGGCCGAGGACCTGACCCTGGTCGCCCGGATCGCCCGGTCGCTCGATCAGGGCGAGTACGGGACGTTCGCGACGATCGAGGCCGCCCTCGGCTCGGCGCCCTGCGACGTGCTGGTCGAGGTCACGTCCCCGGCCGCCGCCGAGGGACACATCCGGGCAGCCGTCGCCGCATCCGTGCCCTGCGTGATCGGCAGCACCGGCCTCGAGCGGGCCACGCTGCTGGAACTCGACGCCCTCGCCCGCAAGGCGGGCGTGGCGCTGTTCTACGCGCCGAACTTCGCCATCGGTGCCGTGCTGATGATGCGTTTCGCCGCCGAGGCCGCTCGCCTCATGACGCAGGCGGAGATCATCGAGGAGCACGCGGCCACCAAGGTCGACCGGCCCAGCGGCACGGCCATCCACACCGCCGACCTGATCGCCAAGACCGGCGCGCCGCGTCCCACGATCCACTCCGTACGCCTTCCCGGCCTCGTCGCCCACCAGTCGGTCATCTTCGGCGCGCCCGGCCAGACGCTCACGATCCGTCACGACACCACGAGCCGTGAGGCCTTCGTGCCCGGCGTCCTCCTCGCACTGCGCGCGATCGCCGACCTCCCACCGGGGCTCACGGTCGGCCTCGACGCCCTGGTGTAGCGCACCGTCAGGGACCTCCCCGTCCCTCCGGGCTCAGCTCTTAGGGCGCCTGGATGACGTTCGAGGTGGCCGAGCCGTCCGGCACGAGGCCGTTGGTGGCCGTCACGGTCGCCTGCAGGAAGAGCGTCGAGTCGGACACGTCGTAGGTGTACTCGCCGGTTGCCGGGTTGGTCGTTCCCGGCGCAGGCCCGCAGTTGTTCGTCATCGTCAGGTCGTCGCACCGGGTCCAGGCGTACGTGAGCGTGATGTTGCCGCCGCGCCAGGTGCCGGGGTCGACGGTCGCCGAGGTGGCACCGGCGGTCGCCACCGGCGCCGTCAGGTTGACCGGAGGCACGCCGACCGTGGTTCCGTTCGACGCGTTCACGGTGGTCGCGCCGCCGGGGATGCCCCCGGCAAGCTCGTTCGACACCGTCACGACGCAGTTCACGGTCGCGCCGAAGTCCGCCTCGACCACCGTGTAGGTGGCGCCGCTCGCGATCTGCGTGCCGTTGCGCGTCCAGAGATACGTGACGGTGTTGTCGGCAGGGGCACCGGTCCAGGTTCCCGGGTCGCACGTCAGCAGGTCGCCGGGCGCCCACGCGGCTGGGCCGATGATGGTGACGGTCGACGGCGACACGAGATCGGGGGCCGTCCGGAACGCGAGGTCCGCTCCGGTGTCCGTGCCGCCCGCGTTGGTGGCCGTCAGCTGGTAGTGGTACACCGTGCTCGGGGCCAGCGTGTTGAGCCCGGCGCTGACTGCACCACCGGTCGCGTTGCCGCCGAGCTTTACCCCGGACGGCAGCGTCGTGCCCCACTCGAACTGGAAGGTGGCGGTGGGGTCCCCGTGCGGGTCGACGGTACCGCGGAGCGTGACGCTGCTGGTGGTGATGTCGTTCAGCGGCGAGGCGCCCACGGTGGGCGGGAGCGGCAGGGTGGTGAAGGTGTCGCTCACCGTTGCGGAGCCGCCGGCGTTGGTGGCGACGAGGCGCACCTGGTAGGTCGTATTCGGGTCGAGCCCGAGCGGGCCGATGGTCGCGCTCACGACACCGCCGGCCGGAACCGAAGCCTCGGTTGTGGGGAAGACGGGTCCTGTCAGGAAGTCGGTGCTGTACTCGAAGTGGTAGGTCGCGGCCACGCCGCTCGGATCGACGTGGCCATTCAGGGTCGCCGTCGTCTGGGCGATGGCGGTGGTCGCGTCGAGCACCGGTACCGGTGCCAGCGGGTCGGTGGTGAAGTCGCCGCCGCTGGCCTGGCCCGTGCCGCCGTTGTTGCTCACGACCAGCGTGACGTGGTAGAGGATGTTCGGCGCGAGTCCGAAGATCCCGGCGTGGACGGGCTGATTCGACCCGGCGGGCACGTTCTGGTCGGGCGTCGAGGATACGACGCCGCTGCCGTCGGCCGTGTAGTCGAAGTGGGCCGTCGCGTCCACGCCGTTCGTATTGACCTGGCCGTTGAGCGTCGCCGTCGTCCGGGTGATGTCGCTGGTGGCACCGACCGTGACGACGGGCACGTCGGCGAGAGTCGTGAACGACCCGGTGCCCGGAGTCGTGTCGGCACCGCCGTTGTTGGTCGCCTGGAGGCGCACGTAGTAGGTCGTGTCCGCGGACAGGCCCGTGACCGGCACCAGCACGGCCGTGGCTGCGCCGGTCGTCACGGGGACATCGGCGGTGGAGGCGAAGGTGGCGAACGTCGGATCGGCCGAGTACTCGAAGTGAGCGGTCGCCGCCACGCCCCCGGTGTTGACGTGGCCGCGGAGCGTCGCCGACGTCATCGCGACGGCCGAAGCCGCGTCGACGGTCGTGTTCGGCGGGTTGGCGAGGGTCGTGAAGCCGGCGCCGGCGGCCGTGCGCGCGCTCGCGGGGTCGGTCTCGACCAGCGAGACGGTGTAGGCGGTGTTCGGCGTGAGGCCCGAGACGCTCTCGTCGACGGTGATCGGATCGCTGCCGTTGAGCGTCTGCGGCGGCGTCGATACCGTCGCGCACGACGCGCAGCTGTACTCGAAGTGCACGGTGGTGGCCACGCCGCCCGCGGTCACGGATCCGTGCAGCGAGGCGGTCGTCTGCGCCACCGTGTCGGACGGCGAGAGGGTCAGCAGTGCCGGCACCGCCGTCGTCGGGAGCGACCACTGGGATTGCGCGAGCGTCGCGTCGGCGGGGTCGCTGGCCGTCTCCTGCAGCGCCACCGCGTGGCCGATGTCGGTGGTCGTGAGGTGGTACGTGGCACCGGTCTGGCCGAGGATCGGGTTGCACCCCATGCCGCTGGCGGCGCAGCGCACCCACTGGTACGTGAGTTGCGGGGTGACGCCGTAGGTCCAGGTTCCGGCGCCGGTACGGGAGAGCGTGCCGCCGACGACGGGCGTCCCGCCGATGGTGGGTGGCGTGACCGCCGTGGGCGCCCCGAGCACGACCGGCTGCAGCGCGACCTGCGTTGCCTCACCGCCGTCGTTGGAGGCGGT
Source organism: uncultured Actinomycetes bacterium (assembly GCA_963779685.1). Lineage (GTDB taxonomy): Bacteria > Actinomycetota > Thermoleophilia > Gaiellales > F1-60-MAGs149 > CAVZZG01. The sequence continues at coordinate 896,726 of CAVZZG010000003.1, read as the reverse complement.
GACCGTGCAGGTCACCGGCGTTTCGAAGTCGAGAATCCTGTCGAGCACGTGGGTGGGGCCGGATTCGATCTGCTGCGCACCGCGGAACCACGCGTAGGACAGCGCCGTGGGAGACGAGGTCCACGCGCCGTCGCCACAGGTGAGCGTGCTGGTCGCGGCGATCGCGCCCGTGATGACCGGCCGCCCGTCGGGGACGGGCGCGTGCACCAGCCAGAACGACGGCGCGAGCACCGTCACCGACCCGCCGGTCGTGGTCGCCGTCACCTGGCAGCCGATGGTGTGGCCGTCGTCGACCCCCTGGGTGAGCGCCAGGTCGAGGTCGGCCGAGCCCGCCACGGGGATACCGTCGCGGGTCCATACCCGCGTCACGGCGGGGGTGGTCGTCCAGGTGTCACCGCCGCAGGTGACGCTGTTGGCGTAGCGGCGAGTCCCGGTGATCTCCGGCCCTGCCCGTGGCTCCGGTGGCGCGACGTCCCACGGCAGGCGCACGAGATCGGTGCCGGTCGCGGTGGAGACCACCGCGAAGGTCGTCGCCCCGCCGATCGCGACGACCAGTTCGGAGCGGCCGAGCGGCGACCCGTCCTGGCTGCGCCAGGCGTGGACGGGCAGAACGCCGTCCGGTGCGGCAGTGGCGGGGACGAAGATCGTGCGCGACGTGTGGCCGAACTGCAGGCCCGAGATGACACGGAGCTCCGGCGCAGCGCCGGTGCCGAACTCGATCGGCCCGCTGGCACCCGCCAGGTCGATGACCCGGAACGAGGCGAACCCCGCCCGCCTGACCGCCGTGGTCGACAGGACGAGCACGCCCTTGCCGCCGGCGGTCTGCGCCAGGCTCACGATCGAGCTGCGGCCGGCCGCTGGACGCAGTCGCGCGGCGGCCAGGATCTGCCCGCCCGCGCCGATGGCACGGAACAGGTGCCGGCGGGGCGAGAGCGCGATCGGGCCCGACAGTGCCCCGGGAGCGAGGGTGCTACCACGGATCTTGCCGTCGATCTGGAGCCGGAAGCTCACGGCCGGCGCGGCGTCGAAGACGCGGACGGTCGACGTGGCCGCAGCCGCAGCGGCCGGCCAGACGAGGGCCGCGACCACCGCGATGAGCCCCCCTCTCATCACCTTCCCCACGGCCCCATTCTTGCAGAATGCAGGGATCCTGCCGTCAGACGGTGATCCGGGGGGCTGCGCACGTCAGGGAATCGGCGTCGTCGCGTCCGAATCGACCGTCGTCGAGCCGCCGCGGTTGGTGGCCGTCTCGCGGTAGCGGAAGCTGACGGGTCCGGCCGGGTTGGAGGCGGCCGTGTCCCCGGGCAGGATCGTGTAGGTCGAGTTGGTCTCGGTCGTGGGGACGCAGTTGTCGCCCGCGGCGTCGCACCGCACCCAGACGCCGGTCTGGGTGTCGACGAGGTCGTACGTGCCGGGGAACGCGTCGATCGGGTCGGTGACGCCGAGCGTCGTGTAGGAGAGCTGCGGGGGATCGATCATGGTCGGCGGGAGCGGCAGGTCGACCGTCTGGGTGGCGTAGGAGGTCGAGCCGCCGCCGATGTTGGTGGCGGTGACGATGCAGTACACGCTCTGGCCGGCGTCGGCGGGCGCCAGCGTGTACGAGGTCGTGGTCTCGCCCGCGATCTGGACCGGGTCGCTGGAGAAGTCCGTCCGCCACCAGGTGTAGGCGAACGTGTTCGGGAAGCCGTTCACCGTCCAGTCGCCCGGCGCGCACGCGACCGTGTCGCCGACGCTCACGCCGGTCGTGTCGACCGGGATCATCTCCGGCGGCGTGGCGGTGGGCGACGGATCGACGTCCGGCGCCGTCACGAACGTGTGGTCGTCGCCGGTGGTCGTGCCGCCGGCGTTGCGGGCGACCACCCGGAAGTGGTACTCGGTGCTCGGCGTCAGGAAGCCCAGCGCATCGGGGATCGACGCGCCGGTGGCCGGCTCGAACGTCGTACCCGCAGTGGTTGCGGTGGAGGCCGTCACGGTGCCGTAGCTCGTGTCGGCGCCCCACTCGAAGTAGGTCTCGCCGGCGCCGCCGTTGGGGTTGACCTCGGCGATCAGGGTGGTGTTGTACCCGGTGGTGCCGGTGACGCCTTCGAGGCGCACGGCGGGCGGGGCCGGCAGGGTCACGGTGACGTCGGCCGCGGCCGTGGTCGCGCCGCCCGGGAGCCCGCCGAAGCCGTCGTTGGACGCCGTCACGTCGCACGTCACCGTGGTGGTGCCGCCGACGGAGTCGGCCGTTCCCAGGACGTACGTGTCGGTGGTCTCGCCTTCGATCGGGGCACCGTCGCGGAGCCAGCGGTACGTGTACGTGTTGTCGGCGTCGCCGGTCCACGTGCCGCGGTCGCACGTCAGCGCCTCGCCGACGGCCTGGACACCCGTGATGGTAACGCCGGCGATCGCAGCCGGGGCGGCCTGCAACTGCTGGTCGCCGCCGTCGGTCGCGCCGCTGGTGCTCGTCGCGACGACGTGGTAGTGGTAGACCGTGGACGGCGTGAGCCCCGTCAGCTGGGCCGAGACACCGCCGGTGGCGCTGGTGCCGGGCACGGTGGCCGGGGCCGGCGTCGCGGTGCTGGCGTAGGAGGTGTCCTCGCCGTAGGCGACGTCGATGGCCGAGTCGAGCCCGTGCGTCGTGATGGTGGCGTGGATCGTCGCCGCGCTGGTCGAGATGCCGTCCGGAGCCAGCGCCGCGACGTCGGGGGCGGCCGGGATGACGACGTCCGAGGCGGCCGTGTCGGCGGACGCCGTCAGGGTGCCGTCGACCGCGTCCGTGGCCGTCTCGGTCACGTGGATCGTCGCGCCGGAGTCGGCGTCCGTCAGGTCGTAGGTCGGCACGTCGCCGGCGACCTGGGTGCAGGGACTCGCCCCGATGCAGCGGAACCAGGCGTAGCTGAGCACGGCGTCGACCGGATCCCAGGTGCCGGCGACGAGCGTGATCGTGTTGCCGCCCTGGAACGTCCCGGAGAGCGTGGGCAGCGCATCGTTGAACGGCGCGCCGCCAAGCAGGCCGGCGCCGGAGACGGCGGCGGTCGTCCCGCCCTCGTTGGAGGCGGTCTCCTCGCAGCGGATGATCTTGCCGCGGTCTGCCGGGTCGGCCAGCGTGTAGGTGCTGGCCATCTCGCCCGTGATCGCGCTGCCGTCGCGGAGCCAGCCATAGTTCGGCGGGTCGGTATCTCCGGTCCAGCTCCCGGCATCGCACGTGAGCACCGAGCCGAACGCCGTCCGTCCGGAGGTCGTGGGCGGCGTCACGTTCACGGGCGGTGCCGTCAGCGCGAACCCGGTCGGCCGCAGCGTCACGACCTGGCCGGCACGGCTCGCCGTCACCCGGCAGCCGATGGTGTGGCCGGCGTGCATGGCCTGGAGCAGGGACAGAGCGGTGCCGGTGGCGCCGGGCAGGTCGACCCCGTCGGCCGTCCAGTGACGGGTCACGGTGGGTGCGCCGGTCCAGCTGTCGCCGGCGCACGACACGTCGTTGCCGACGCGCCGCGTGCCGGTGATCGCCGGCTCGCTGACGGGCACGGGCGGGGCGGCGTTCCACGGCAGGCGCGTCAGGGTGTAGGCGGCGCCGTTGCGGACGAGGGCGAACGTGGTCTGGCTCGCGGTCGCGTCGACCAGCGTCGAGGAACCGCGCAGCGTCGCCCCGGACAGCGCGCGCAGCGCGAAGAGGCCGGTGGCGGACGCCCCGCCGCCGACGAGCAGGGTGGGGGTGACCGATCCGAATGCGAGCGCGTGGACGACCTCGAGTCCCGGCGCGTCGCCGAGCCGGAGGCTGATCGATCCCGCACCGGCTGCAAGGTTCGCGATCCGGTAGGCCGCCTTGCCGGCCGCGGCGACGGGCTCGGCGATGAGGACGAGCGTCCGGCGCCCCCGGGCATCGAGGGTCAAGGCGATGACGTAGCGCCGGCCGACGGCGATGCGCAGCCTGGCCGTTGCCAGCGGCCGCCCGGACGGGCTCAGGGCAACGAACGTGTGCCGGCCGGTGCGCGCCGAGAACCGGGCGGAGACGGCCCCGTCCGCGACCGACCTCGCCTTCCTGGCGCCATCGACCGTCAGCGTGAACCTGCCACCACCGGCCCCGAACGCGCGGATGGTCCCTGACGCGGCACTGGCGGCGGCGGGAGTGACGAGCAGCAGCAGCAACGCGGCCGCGGTGAGGAGACGTCTCGTGATCGGGGGCACCATCCCATTCAAGCAGGCATTCGCGAGTTAGTAGTCAGGTGCGTGACGTGGCGGCGCGGACCGCCCCCGGCCCGGCCGCCACGTCAAGACCCAGCCGGCGTGGAGCGAGCCGTCGCGACCGGTCGACGGGGGGTCGGCCGATCCGTCACTCCATGGCTGCGTCGCCGCGCCGTCTGGCGTGTCTCCGCCCATCCGCAGGCGCCGGCACCCCGCGAACGGGAAGTCGGATGCTCGGTGCGGGTGGATGCGGTGGCCTGGTGGCCGTGCGCCGGAGACATGCCACGAGTCTCCCATTGCATCCGTGAGCACCGTGTGAGGCTTTTGTGAAGGAGCTGTCCTCTACACTTGCGGCATGCCAGCTCCGCTCGGACGGATTCTCACGGCGATGGTGACGCCGTTCGGTCCGGACGGCGGCCTCGATCTCGATGTCGCCCGGCAGCTCGCCCGCCATCTCGTGAACCACGGCAGCGAGGGGCTCGTGCTGGCGGGGACGACCGGCGAGGGGCCGACCGTCACCGACGGCGAGCGCGTGTCGCTGATCGAGGCCGTCGTGGACGAGGTCGGCGGCCGGGTGCCCGTGATCGCTGGCACAGGGACGTACGACACCCGTCATTCCGTGCATCTCACCCGCGATGCCGCGTCGGCCGGTGCCGACGGCTTCCTGGTCGTCACGCCGTACTACTCCAAGCCGCCGCCCGAGGGCATCTATCGCCACTTCGAGGCGATCGCCGTGGCGGCCGGCGGCCGGCCGATCGTGGCCTACAACATCCCGCAGCGGGTGGTGCTCAACATGGCGCCGGACCTGCTGCTGCGGCTGGCCGAGATCGAGAACGTGGTCGCCGTCAAGCAGGCGACGACCGACCTCGACCAGGCCCGCCGCATCGTCGAGGACGGTCGGCTGGCGCTGTATGCGGGCAACGACGACCTGCTGGTCGCCTTCGGGGCGATCGGCGGCGTCGGCGGCATCTGCGTCGCGAGCCACGTCGCCGGCGAGGAGATGCTCGAGATCGTCAAGGCCTGCGATGCCGGCGACCACGAGCGCGCCCGCCAGCTCGAAGCCGAGCTCGAACCGCTGTACGCCGCGCTCTCGGTGACCGTCAACCCGATTCCGGTGAAGGCCGCCGTCGAGATGCTCGGGTTCGCCGTGGGCGACCCGCGGCTGCCGCTGGTGCCCGCCACAGCGGCCGAGCGCGCCGTGGTGCGGACCGCGCTCGAGCGCCGCGGCCTCGCCGTGTCCGTATGACGACGACCTCTGGGGTCAGCGTCATCCCGCTCGGCGGGATCGGCGAGATCGGCAAGAACATGACCGTGCTCGACGACGGCGAGTCGATCGTCGTCATCGACGCCGGCATCGCGTTCCCGCGCGACGAGATGCTCGGCGTCGACCTGGTGATCCCGGACTTCGCCTACCTGCGCGAGCACGCCAGCCGTGTGCGGGCGGTGATCCTCACCCACGGGCACGAGGACCACGTGGGCGGGCTCCCGTACCTGATCCGTGAGGTCGGCGTGCCCGAGGTGTGGGCGACGCGGCTGACGCTCGGGCTGGTCAAGTCCAAGCTGGACGAGCATGGCCTCATCCGGGCCTCGGCCCTGCACGAGATCGACCCGGCCCGCGGCAAGGTCCGGATCGGTCCGTTCGAGGCGGAGTTCATCCCGGTCACGCACTCGATCCCGGACGCGGTCGCCGTCGTCGTCCACACGGCGCACGGCGTCATCCTGCACACGGGCGACCTCAAGCTCGACCACACGCCGATCGACGGCAGACGTACCGACCTGGCGCGGTTCGCGGCCGCCGGCGAGCGCGGCGTGGCCCTGCTGCTGGCCGATTCGACCAACGCCGAGCGACCGGGCTGGACGGAGTCCGAGGCCGTCGTGGCCGAGCACCTGCAGCGCATCATCCGCGAGGCGGACGGTCGTGTGATCGTGACGGCCTTCGCGTCGCACATCCACCGGCTGCAGGAGGTCATCGATGCCGCCGGCGCCGCCGGCCGGAAGGTCTGCGTCGTGGGCCGCTCGATGGTCAAGAACCTCAACATCGCCCGGAACCTCGGCTATGCCGACGTGCCCGAGGGCCTGATCGTGCGACCGGCCGAGCTCGCCGATCTCCCGGATGACCAGGTCGTCGTCCTGTGCACCGGCTCCCAGGGCGAGCCGATGTCGGCACTCACGCGCATCGCCTACGACGACCACAAGAGCGTGCGGATCCTTCCCGGCGACACGGTCATCATCTCCGCCAAGCCCGTTCCCGGCAACGAGCTCGCCGTCCACGACACCATGAACCAGCTGTGGCGGGCAGGCGCGACCGTCCTGCACCAGGACATCGCGCCGGTGCACGTATCGGGTCACGGCTCGGCGGACGAGCTCAAGACCGTGCTGGCGCTGGTGAAGCCCCGTTCGTTCATGCCCGTGCATGGCGAGCTGCGTCACCTGGTCGCACACGCCCAGCTGGCCGAGCAGATGGGCGTCCCGAAGGACCGCATCTTCATCACCGAGAACGGCGCCCGCCTGGTGCTGCGCGACGGCGCCGTGGAGCGCGGCACGGACGTCGAGGCCGGCGTGGCCTTCGTCGACGGGCTGGGCATCGGCGACATCCGCGACGTCGTCCTGCGCGACCGGCGGCAGCTCTCGGGTGACGGCGTCCTGATCGTGGTCTGCCAGCTGCACCCGGACGGCTCGGGAAACACCGAGCCCGAGGTGATCGCCCGCGGGTTCGCGCCGGAGGGCGCCGAGGAGGCCGAGGAGCTGCTGGCCGAGGTGCGTACGGCGGCGGCGGCGACGCTCGCCGAGCTCGGCCAGCGCGAGACCAAGATCATCCAGGCGCACATCCATGACGCCCTCGCCGACCTCGTGTACCGGCGTGCCGGCAAGCGGCCGCTGATCCTGCCGGTCGTGGTCGAGGTCTGAACCGGTGGTCACGTCGGTCGTCGTGTGCGACGTCGGCCCGCGCGATGGACTGCAGAACGACGCCGTGGTGCTCGAGCCGGCGGTGCGGGCCGAGCTGAGCGCACGGCTCGCGGCCTGCGGGCTGCCGGTGGTGGAGGTGGCCAGCTTCGTGAATCCGAAGCTGGTGCCGGCGATGGCCGGCGCAGAGGAGCTGGTGGCCGCGCTGCCCGCCGCGATCGGCACGAGCTGGGCCGGACTGGTGCTGAACGAGCGCGGGCTCGAGCGGGCGCTCGGCACCGGTCTTCGCACCATCCACGCGACCCATGCGGTGACGGACGGCTTCGCGCGGGCGAACCAGAACGCGACCGCCGCCGAGGCGGCCGCGGCGACCGCGCGGATCGTCGGTGCCGGCCGCACGGCCGGGGCGCGGGTCACCGTCACGCTGTCGTGCTGCTTCGGCTGTCCGTTCGATGGCAGGGTGGACGAGGGCGTCGTGCTCGAACATGTCGCGGCCGCTGCGGCGGCCGGCGCCGCGGAGGTCGTGCTCGCCGACACCATCGGCGTCGCCGTGCCGTCGCAGGTGCGGCGCCTGGTAGGGGCCGCCGGACCGCTGGCGCCGGTGGTGGGCGCGCACTTCCACAACACGCGCAACACCGGCTACGCCAACGTGCTGGCCGCGTTGGAGGCCGGGGCGACGGTGCTCGACGCGTCCGTCGGCGGCCTCGGCGGCTGCCCGTTCGCGCCCAAAGCGACCGGCAACGTCGCCACCGAGGATGTCGTCTACCTCCTCGGGCGCGAGGGCGTCGCGACCGGCGTCGACCTGGACGCCCTGATCGGCGTCGCCGGCTGGCTCGAGCAGCGCCTCGGGCACGGGCTTCCCGGGCTCGTCCATCGCGCCGGGGCCTGGTAGGATGGCGCTCTCGTGACCGAGCAGACCCGCACGCCGCGCGAGATCTACGCCGCCGCCATCGAACTGATGGAGAAGGCGCTCGCGAACGCTGCCCGGGCCCAGTGGGACGGACAGTTCCCGGACACCCATCGCGATCGGCGGGCCATGATCGACCTGCGCCGCGAGGTGCCGAACGATCGCCTCGACCCGCAGAACCAGGTGATCCGCGACCTCCTCACGGCGTATGCCGACGTGCTCGAGGATCAGCAGCGGCGCTCGGTGTACGAACGCAGTGCCGTGGCGGTCACGGACGATCTGAAGGCGGAGCTGGGGCGTCTGCGCCCGCGTGCGGCTCGCCACGGGCTGCCGGTGCTGACCGACGACCTGAAGGCGTTCCGGGCCGGCCGCGCACCGGACAGCGGCCCCCGGCCCTCGCCGGCACCGCCTGCGTCGCAGGGTACGGCCGGCGCGCCGAAGCGCCGTCACCGCAGCCGCCGCAGCACCCCCGCCAAGTAGAGGACACCCGGCGCGGGCGGCGAAGAGCCGTCCATGGCAGGCTCGACCCGCACCCGTCGTGCTGCGCGGCGCACACCGAAGAAGCGGGCGCCCGCGAAGCGCCGGCCGTCCGCAGCTCGCGCTCCGGCCCGGCGGCGCACGCGCCAGCCCATGCTCGCCCCGCGGCAGGCGGCCGATCTCACCGGCATCCTGGTCGCGGGCCTCGCGGTGTTCTCGGCCCTGGTGATCTGGTTCGGCTACGACGGCGCGTTCCTCGGTCATGGTCTCAACGAGCAACTGCGGCACCTCGTCGGCGGCGCGGCGGCGCTGATCCCGCCGCTGGCGGCGCTGATCGCCGCCCTGCTGTTCGCGCACGGCACCCGGCCCCGCCTGCGCCCCGTTGCGCTCGGAGCCGGGTTGCTGATGCTGTCGGTGCTCGTCGGGCTCTCGAACGACGACATGTCGTCGGCCGCCAGCGAGCACGGCGGCGTGATCGGCGCCGGGCTCCATAACGTCATCCACGGCATCGCGGGCGAGGCCGGGGTGCTCGTGTTCGTCGTGTTCGTGGCCGCCGCCGGCCTGCTGCTGATCACGGGCGCATCGGTCGCGACCGTCGCCTCGTGGCTCGGGGAGGAGGCCGTCGAGACCGCCAAGGCCGTGCGCGCCGTCGTCCCGGAGCGACCCTACCGCGACGTCGAGCTGGCACCTGCCCCGCCGAGACCGAAGCCGAAGCCGGTGGCCGAGGCGCCGCTCGTCGACGCCGAGTCCGTGTTCCCCGAGATGTTCATCCGCGACGAGCCGCACGGGCTGCCCGCCGAACCCGACCCGCTGACTGCGGTCGAGGTCGAGGAGGACCTCGACCACGAGCCGGCGCCGGTCGCGGAGGAGCCGTCCGGCGACTTCAGCCAGGAGTTCGACCCTCCCGCGACGACCACGCCCTACCGCCTGCCCGATCCGGGTCTGCTCGTCCGCTCGACCCCGGTCAGCCGGTCGGCCGCGGGTGAGGAGCGGATCGCGTCGCAGCTGCTCGAGGCGCTCGGGCACTTCGGCGTCGAGGCGCGGATCGTCGGCACCGTCTCGGGTCCCCGCGTCACGCGCTACGAGCTGCAGCTCGCCCCGGGCACCAAGGTCGGCAAGGTCGCGGCCCTGCGCGACGATCTCGCCTACGCCCTCGCGACGACCGAGATCCGCATCCTGGCACCGATCCCCGGCAAGCAGGCGGTCGGTGTCGAGGTGCCCAACACGACCCCGAACCTCGTCACGCTCGGCGACGTGAACGCGCCGTTCGCGGCCGGAGCGAGCCCGCTGTCGGTGTGGCTGGGGAAGGACATCGCCGGCAACAACGTCCACTGCGACCTGGCCAAGATGCCCCACATGCTGATCGCCGGCACCACTGGCTCGGGCAAGTCCGGCTGCGTCAACGCCATGCTGGTGTCGATCCTGCTGAACGCGTCGCCCGAGCAGGTGCGGATGATCCTGATCGACCCCAAGAAGGTCGAGCTGAACCACTACGAGGCCATCCCGCACCTGCTGACCCCCGTCGTCACCAACGTCAAGCAGGCCGCGGCGGCGCTGCTGAACATCGTCACCGAGATGGAGCGCCGGTACGAGATGCTCGGCGCCGCGCGGTCGCGCAACCTGGTCGAGTTCAACCGCGCCCGCCGGGAGGCCGGACGCGACACCCTGCCGTACGTGCTGATCGTCATCGACGAGCTCGCCGACCTGATGATGATCTCGCCCGCCGAGGTGGAGGACGCCATCATCCGCCTGGCGCAGAAGTCCCGCGCGGTCGGCATCCACCTCGTGCTCGCCACGCAGCGGCCGTCGGTAGACGTGATCACCGGCATGATCAAGGCCAACGTCCCCAGCCGGATCGCCTTCGCGGTCTCCTCGCAGACCGACTCCAGGGTGATCCTCGACACGGGCGGGGCCGAGAGCCTGCTGGGTCAGGGCGACATGCTGTACCGGCCGCTCGGCACGAGCCGCCTGCAGCGCGTGCAGGGCGCGTACGTGACCGACGAGGAGATCGCGCTGGTGGTCGAGCAGTGTCGCGACCAGGGCGAGCCGGAGTTCCACGAAGCGCTGCTCGACCTGCCCGAGATCGTCGCGCAGGACGGTGACGGGCGCGGCGAGGACGACCTCGACCCCGACCACGATCCCCTGCTCGACGACGCCATTCGCCTGGTCGTGAACCACGACACCGCCTCGGTGTCGCTGATCCAGCGCCGCCTCCGCGTCGGCTACACCCGGGCCGGCCGGCTCATCGACATGCTCGAGCGGCGGGGCGTGATCTCCGGGTACGAGGGCTCCAAGCCACGTCAGGTGCTGATCACCGAGGCCGATCTGCCTCGATTGCTCGCCGGTAACGAGTAGCCTGCCCCGCGTGCAGGTGGACCGCGACGCCGCGCGTATCTACGCGCTCGCCATCGGCTGCGGCCTGGTGGCCGAGGTCGGTCTCGGAATCGCCCTGCGGGGCGGCGCGCCGCGCGTTTCGGCGCTGCTGTGGTTCGTCGAGGCGATCCTGCTCGGGTTCGTGTTCGGCGCGGGGCCCGGCATGGCCGGCGCGGTGGTGCCCTTCCCGGTGATGGTCGCGGTGGACGCGTTCAACGGCAACGACGTCGTCCCGATCATCGGACCGGTCCTGTTCGTGTGCATCCTGCAGGCGTTCCTGGCCGGCATGACCGGCGCGCTCAAGGCTCGCTACCTCTCTTCGTGAAGCCTCGGCGCGGCCGGGGTACACTGAACTCTGGATGGCCTTGCTCGAAGATGGTTCCCTCGTCGCGCCACCGTTAGCCAGCGACGGCGACGAGCTCGCCGCCCGCTGGCGTCGGCTGAACGCGGCTGCCATGGTCGTGGCGCTGCTCTTCATGCCCGTGGCGTACGTGTGGCTCTCGAACCGGTTCGCCTGGCCGGTCTGGCTGACGCTGGTGGCGTCGTTCTTCGCGGCCATCGCGCTGCGCGGCACGCTCGACGTGCTGTTCCGGCGGTTCCTGCCGTGGCCGCAGCTGTTCGGTTCGGCCGAGGAGGACCGCGAGGGCGACGTCGTCGCTCGCCGCCGGGTGTGGTTCTGGAGCTTCTGGCTCCGGGTGGCCCGGTTCTTCTTCTTCCTGTGGCTCATCAATCTCGCGCTGGTGGCGCTGTTCGGGTTCGACCTCATCGCGCGGCTCGGCCCGCTGATCGCGCAGTACGGGCCCGTGATGATGATCTTCTTCCTGATCAACTTCCTGATCCTGATGGGGCCGATGCTGATCATGGGCATCTCCCAGATCAAGGCCTTCGAGCCGGGCGATGCGAACTGGGGCGTCAAGCTCGGCGACGTCCGTGGGCAGGCAGAGCCGAAGGAGGAGATCCGCCGGGTCGTCTCGCTCTGGCAGTCGGGCGAGATGTTCGAGGAGGCCGGTGGCAAGCGCGAACGGGGCCTCCTGTTCCTGGGCGGGCCCGGCACGGGCAAGACCATGCTCGCCAAGGCGATCGCCACCGGCTTCAACTGCCCGTTCATCGCAATCCCCGGGTCGGGCTTTGCGCAGACGTTCATCGGCGTCGACGCCATCATCGTCCGGTACCTGGCGTGGAAGGCGAAGCGGCTGGCCCGCAAGTGGGGTGGCCAGTGCATCGTCTTCATCGACGAGATCGACGCCGTCGGCATGCGGCGGGCGTCACTTGGCGGCGCGCCCACGTCGGCCAAGCCGCTGCACGATCTGCAGCTGGAGGACGTGCTGTTCTACGGGCCGATGGGCGCGCGCAACCCCAGTGGCGATCTCGTCTGCGAGACCGCGGCGTGGCGCGAGCGAGTCTTCGCGGAGCGATCCTCGGCCCCGCCGGCCGGGCCGTTCCCGGTGCGCTGGCTCGGGTCGATCGTCAACTACGTCGTCCCCGGTGGCATGATGGGCGGCGGTGGCGGTCTCGCGCTGAACCAGCTGCTGATCGTGATGGACGGCATCGGCGGCCCGCGCTTCACCCGGCGCGTCGTCACCAACCGATTCAACACGTTCCTCGACGCCATCTACGTGGTGCCCCGCCGGCTCGGCTCGGCCTCCCTGCGGCTTCCGCCTGCCCGTCCGACCTCGGAGCAGATCTACTTCATCGGCGCGTGCAACGTCCCCATCGCCTCACTCGACCCGGCCCTCACCAGGCCTGGCCGTATGGGGCGTCACATCTGGTTCCGGACGCCGACGAAGGATGACCGCAAGGACATCTTCGACCTCTACCTCGAGAAGGTCGCGCACGAGCCCGACATGGACACGCCGCGCCGCCGCGACGAGCTCGCCCGCCTCACTTCCGGCTACTCGCCCGCGATGATCGAGCAGGTGTGCTCGATGGCGCTGACGGTCGCTCACCACGACCGGCGCGAGCGGTTCGGCTGGCACGATCTGGTCGAGGCGCTGACCACGGTCGAGTCCGGTACGGCGCTCAACCTGGAGTACGTCGATACCGAACGCCGGGCCATCGCCATCCACGAGGCGGGCCATGCCGTCTGCGGGCACGTATTCAAGAGCGAGTTCGAGTCGACCAGGCTCTCGATCCGCCGGCGCGGCTCCTCCGGGGGGCACCATCAGATGCGGGCGAAGGACGAGCGTTTCAGCCAGTTCCAGTCGGAGCTCATCGGCGACCTCGTCTGGGGCCTCGGGGCGATGGCCGCGGAGCGGGTCTTCTACGGTGAGAACTCCCAGGGCGTGGGTGGGGATGTCGGCGGCGTGACGTCGGAGACCGCGCTCATGGTGGGGGTCTGGGGCATGCTGCCCGAGCGGGTCGACCTGGAAGGTCAGTACGTCCTGCAGTCCGAGGAGGACGCCTCCCGCGAGAAGATCGTCAAGCGGTTCGAGGACCTCGGTCTCAAGATCATGAACCGCGCCACCGGCGGCGCTCAGATGGGCGACGTGCTCGGCGCCGTGCTCTCCGACCCGTTCAAGAAGATGCAGGCCGCACAGATCATCGGCCAGGCCTACGTGATCGCCCACAACACCGTCGTGCAGAACCAGGACGCCATCGCGAAGGTCGCCGACGCGCTCGAGGAGCGCCGCGAGCTCTACGGCGACGAGGTCGTCGAGCTGCTCGATTCCCTCAACCTCGTCCGACCTGAGATCGATCTCACCGAGGAGCGGTCGTGGCCGAAGGTGTGACCCCCGACGAGGAGCACCCGGAGCCCGGTACGGCGCTGGTTCCCGTGGAGTCGACCGAGGTGGAGGTCGTCGAGGCCAACCTGCTTCCCGGGCCCTACGAGGCTCGTGTCGCGCAGGCGCAGCGCACCGCCCGCCGGTTCTCGTTCGCGTTCGCCCTGCTGGTGGGAATGGGCGTCGTGCTGGTGACGGCGGTCGCGGCCCTGATCGTCACCCGCCCTGGCCAGGGGCCGGCGTGGTCGGCGTTCCAGCCGAGCGGCGACCGCACCGCCCGCGCCACGGCGATCGCCGACTACGTCGCGCCTCGCTACCGGCTCGACACCGGCGAGGAGATCGTGCTCGCCCAGGCGAGCCCGCCGGTCGTGCAGGGGAACATCCCGATCGAGGTGATCGCGATCGTGCAGGCCACGGCGAATTCGAGCAGCGGCGGCTACGACCTGCTCAACGCCGCCCACGCGCTGACCTACCAGCTGTGCGGCCTGGGCGACAAGTGCGCCATCAAGACGGGCACGCCCTCGGCCGACCGGGAACGGCTGCTGCGCCGGGAGGCGCTGGAGCTGGCCCTGTACAGCTTCAAGTACGTCTCCGGCGTCGATTCGGTAGTCGTCTACATGCCGCCGCCGGCCGGCAAGAGCGCGACGATCGCGCTGCTGTTCCGGAAGGCCGACTTCCACGACGAGCTGAGTCACCCGCTCGCCGTGACCCTTCCCGACCCGGTGCCGACGCCCTCCGCCCTGGCCGCGATGCCCCAGAAGCAGGTCGTCGAGAGCCTCACGGCCTCCCGTCGCTACGGCTTCTCGTTCACCCAGTTGCAGGACGGCAACGCCGCGCTCCTGCTGGATCCGAGCAAGCTCTCGGCGTGATCCTCGACCGCGCCCGAGCGCGGCTCGATACGCTCGATCTGTACCCGCGCCCCGTCCGCACCCGCTGGGTGCGCGTCGTGGTCGCGCCCTGGTTCTTCCGCCTGCCGTGGCTGCGCCGCTTCGACGGCTACGCGACCCACTTCCTCATCCTGCTCCGCGAGCCGGCCCGCGCGGACGGGGGCTCCGACGACCTCGTCACCCACGAGCTCTGCCACGTCTGGCAGATGCAGCACCACCCGGTTCGCATGCCGCTCTCCTACCTCCGCCACGGCTACGACCGCAACCCGTACGAGCTCGAGGCCCGGTGGGCCGTGGACGTGACACGGGTTGGCCGGTGCGCTTGAGGTATCCTCGGGTTACCGGGTCCGTAGCTCAGGGGATAGAGCAGCAGGCTTCGAACCTGCCGGTCGGGGGTTCGAATCCCTCCGGGCCCGTGCCGAACTCCTGACGGAGTTCCTCACAAGGAGTAGGGGTCGGTGGTGGCGCGCCGCCGCGCGCCACCACGCCGGTCGACGGATCAGAGGATCACCAGCGGCCGCATCATGTCGTGCTCCTCGTGCGAGAGGATGTGGCAGTGCCACACGTAGGTGCCGGGAATGTCGAACCGGCAGGCGACCCGGGTGACGACGCCGGGAGGGCACTGGACGGTGTCCTTCAGCCCGCGCTCGTTGAGGGCAGGGGCCGTGCGATGGCCGGAATGCACGATGTTCGACAGGATGCCGGTGGCGTCGTCCTGCCGCGCGACGAACGCCTCGCGGTCGACCAGCCGCATCACGGCCCCGTGGAGGTGCATGGGGTGGGTGTCCATCGTGCTGTTGTAGATCTCCCACACCTCGGTCGTGCCGTGTCTCGGTGTCTCGGTCGCGTCGGCCATGAAGGGCAGTCCGCCGCGGCTCGGGGTGCCGAGGATGGGCATGGTGCGCCCGAACTCGTCGACCGTCTCCCACAGCAGGACCTTGCGGGCCGGGGCGGACGGCCGCAGCGTCGGCACCGGGCCGATCGCCGGCCGCAGCTGCTGCGGCAGCTTCGCACGGGGAATCGACCGGTTGAAGGGCTTGCGCACCCGGAACGCCATGACCCGGCCGGTCGTCAGCGGATCGGGTGCCGTGCCGGCGTCGCCGAAGGGGAAGGCTGCGTTGTTGCGCCACACCAGGGTGCTGCCATTGGCGGCGGTGAAGTCGACGACGATGTCGGCGCGCTCACCGGGACCGAGCACGAGCGTTCGCATCTCCACCGGGGCGTTCAGCAGGCCGAGGTCGCCGCCGATCTGGCGCACGTCGGCATCCAGGCGCAGCGCGAGGAACCGGGAGTCGCACCCGTTCCAGATCCAGAACCGGTACGGTCGCGGCTCGACCGTCAGCACCGGCCAGATCGCGCCGTTCACGACCATGTGATCCCCCTCGAACTCGGGCGAGATCGATGGCGACGGTGCACCGGCGACGTCGGAGTCGGATGGCACGAAGAGCCGGCCGTCGGAGGTGAACATCCGGTCCTGGATCACGAGCGGGATCGAGTGATCGAGCGCCGGCAGCCGGTTCGCGGCGATCAGTCCGAGCTGGTTGTCGTCGACGATCACGTACCCGCCCGCCACCCCGGCCATGACGTTCGCGCGCGTGAAGCCCATCGCATGTTCGTGGTACCAGATCGGCGCGCCCTCCTGGGCGTTCTCGTACAGGAAGGTCGTGTGCTCGGGCGTGCCCGGGTCCGGGCGGTAGTCGACGCCGTGGACATTGGGATCGGGCGTCACCCATGCCATCGGGCCGCCGTCCGTCTCGGGGCGGTTCACGCCACCGTGGCGGTGCGAGCAGTGCGGCACGCCCTTGGACGCGTCGTACTCGCCGCTCGCGGTCTTCAGCTCGTCGGGGATGATGGTGACGTCGACCGGCAGGATGTGCGGCAGCGGCGCCCCGTTGGCATCCACGAGCTCGTTCCGCCACGTGATCGCCAGGGGTGCCCCCTGCTTGGCCACGATCGATGGACCGGGCCAGATGCCCTCGTAGCCGAAGATGGGCGTCGACAGGGCGTTGCCCGCGGCATCGACGATGCCGGTCTGTGCGAGGCCGGGCTTCACCGCCATCGAGAGGCTGCCACCGGCGAGCATTGCCCGGTAGGGCATGATCGGCAGCGGCATGCGGAACTTCGGCTGGGTGAGCGGGTCGAGCGGTGTGGGAGCGGCCAGCGCGGTGCGCGGGCGGCGCGTCCCGAACGCGGCGGCGCCGACTCCGGCGGCCGCGCCGGCGCGCAGCAACGCTCGCCGAGTGAACCTTGGCATGGTCGTCCTCCTGGGGTAGAGGTAGAGGTGGGGTGACGCCCGGGGAGAGGGTGTCCCGGTCGTTCTACCGCCCTGTCCTCGCCGCCGTCAGCGCGCGCGCCCTTAAGCTGACTGCGGGAAACTACCGATTCTTGTGGTTCGGCGGCCGTCTGCCTCGTCTCGCGCCGTCGCAGCAGGCGCGGTCAGCCCCGTTTCGCGGGGCTGTAGACTCGGAAGACGCGCGGGCGTGGCGTAACTGGTAGCCGCGCCGGGTTTAGGTCCCGGTGGGGGAGACCCCGTGGAGGTTCGAGTCCTCTCGCCCGCATCGGCACGACCGTGCGGCTTGGCCGAGCGTATCGGCGGGACCGCGTCGCGCTGAAACGCCGCCGAAGGGGATCCGCGGTCACGGGGCCGGCAAAGCCGCAGGTTGCCGTTGCGGCCTTCCCGGTGAAGCCCGTGGCCCGCACTCCGGGCAGTGGGGGAGGATCAGCCGGGGCTGCACCTCAATGACGCAGTGCCACGCCTCGCCGCCCAAGGCACGAGAGTGCGCCGTCCTTCGCCGAGAGCGCGTAGACGTCCACGTCGCCGGGCTGCGTGGCGGCGCTGTGGTGCAACTGGTAGTGGAATGCGCCGAGGCCGCCGGTGACGTGGCGCTGGGCGACGACGTGGCCGTGCCGGTCGCGTAGGACGACGTTCCACTGTCCTTCGAACGGCCGCACGCGGACCCGCCCGCGCACGTCGACGACACCGGGGTGCGAGGCCACGCCCGTGATCGCGAAGCACGACCCGACCGTTAGCGCCGCAGCCGAGTAAGGCCGCACCAGGTCGACGACGAGGCGGCTGGGCGCGGAGAGCTCGTGGTAGGCGACGTAGGCGGAGTGGCCCGAGATCCGGAGGCGCACGTCAGTCGACGAGGCCGCGATACGGGCGCTCACGCCGGCGCCGGAGGCGCGCAGGCTACCACTTCGAGCGGGCTGCACCATCATCGTGAACCGACCGCTGCCGCCCGGGGCGTATTCCACGTGCGAATCGGGTACGGCGCCGCGGAAGTCGACCACGACCCGCACGTAGGCTGCGTGCGAGCCGATGCGAATGGCGGTTGCCCGCGGCCGCGAGGCCGCGAGGGCCGGAACGGCAGCCGCCGCGATGGCGACGGCGGCGGCAATCCACGTCTTGCCAGGCATGGCACCCCCTCGTGGTGACCGGTCGCACCGTACCAGGTGCCGGTTCGCGTTCCGTTTGCCGTTAATCCTCTCGCCCGTAGCCGCCCTGGGCATGCGCTCTCTACGCCGCTGCCGGCGCTGCGGGTTCGAGGACGACCACCGCTGTCTCGGTCGGCCGGAGGGCGGCCTCCGCGTCGAGGTTCTTGTCGATCTCGCGCCACCGCTGCCAGAGGCGTTCGCGCTCCTCTCCGACGGCGGCCCGCCCGAATACCGGGTGGTTCCCGCCGCGGAGCTCGACGACGGCGTCCGGGTTGGCCTGCAGGTTCAGCCACCAGGCGGGCTCGCCGGCACCCCAGCCGTTCATCGCCAGCGAAACGAGGTTCCGACCGTCTTCGAAGTAGCCGATGATCGCGCTCCTCGATTTCCCGGTGCGACGACCGGTGGTGATCAGCGTCAGCGCGCCCCACCGGCCCGGACGGGGTTTCCACAGCCCGACGCGCCCGCCCGTCAGGCGATAGATCCCACGGTGCCCGTACCAGAACCCGATGATGAACCACCGGGGCGGCAAGCGGGGCCTTCGCTGCTGCGTGCTCATGTTCGCGTACCTCCAGGAGGCGCCGGACCAACCGTATGCCTCGTGACCCCGGCCCGCATCGGCGCGCCCGCGAGGCCTTCGTACGGCGTGCTACGCGCCCGGAGCGCGGGTTACCCGCTTTCTGATCTGGCTCTCAGGAAACGCGTCTACCAATACGTGCGTGGACACCCGGGTAACAAGGCGACCGCGTCCCGCCCTCCTCATCCTGCTTGGGCTGGCAGTGATGGCCGCGGGTACGGGCATCGCGTTCGCCCGTGGTCGCTCCGCGTCGATCGGCTCGGGCGTCGTCGTCATCGAGACGAATCTCGGCTACGAGGGCGGGCAGGCCGCCGGTACCGGCATGGTGCTGACATCGTCGGGAGAGGTGCTGACGAACAACCACGTGGTGAACGGTGCGACCGACCTGCGGGTCGTGGTGCCGGGCACCGGGCACGTCTACGACGCGAGCGTCGTCGGCTACTCCCGGCAGGACGACGTCGCCGTGATCCGGCTGAACGGCGCCTCGCACCTGAAGACCATCGCGACCGACACGTCATCGAACCTCGCCATCGGCCAGGCCGTGACGGCGCTCGGCAACGCCGGTGGCACCGGCAGCCTCACGCCGGCCTCCGGGACGATCACCGGGCTCGACCAGACCATCACGGCCGGTGACGAGAACGGCCAGTCGGAGCAGCTGACCGGGCTGATCGAGACGAACGCCGCCGTCGAGCCGGGCGACTCGGGCGGTCCGCTCCTCGACGCCTCCGGCAGGGTGATCGGCATGGACACTGCGGCGTCCCTCGGCGCGGGCTCCAGAGACGCCGTCCAGCAGACGACGGCGAACGACGGCTACGCGATTCCGATCGCCCGGGCGCTCGCGATCGCGAACCAGATCGAGGCGAACCGGACGTCGACCGCTGTCCACGTCGGCGCGACCGCCTTCCTCGGGGTCGAGATCGCGTCGGCCTCCGCGTCGGGCTACGGCGGAGATGGCGCAGGCGCACAGATCGTCGGCGTCGTCTCCGGCGGTCCGGCGGCCATGGCCGGCCTGGCGCCCGGAGACGTGATCGTCGCGCTCGACGGGACGAGCATCGACTCCCCGGATGCCCTCACCCTGGCGCTGCAATCCGACCAGCCCGGCAGCAAGGTGGCGGTGACGTACGCCGACCAGGCCGGCGGTAGCGCCACCGTGAGCGTCACCCTCGGCGCCGGCCCCTCGCGCTAGCCGTCCTGCCTGGGCACATCGCCCACTCGACCGCCTCGCCCGCGATGCCGATACCCTCGGTGTGCACGATCAGGCACAAGCCGTGTTCCTGCGCCACGTTGCAGACGCGTTGGCGGTCGACATCGCCCGCGTCGGCGAAGCGGTGGTGCAGGCGTCGGCGAGCGGACTCGTGGCGCTGTCGCCTGGGCTGCAGATCGTCGAGGTCACCGAGCGGGCGGCAGCCATGCTCGGATTCGAGATCTCGGAGCTGACCGGAGCCTCCGCGCCCCACCCGTTCTGGGATCCGGCCCGGCTCGACGCGACCGGCGAGGTGCTCCGCGCACTCATGGCGGGCGACGTCGCCGCCGTCGGCCTGGAGTTCCGCCGACGTGACGGCGAGGGGCTCAACGTGCTCGCACGGTGTGCGACCGTGCGCGACTCCGGCGGCGCACCGGCCCTGCACATCCTCTCGCTGGACGATATCGGGTCGCAGCTCGCCGCCGAGGACGAGCTCGAACAACGCCGGGCCCAGCTGGAGGCGGTCATCAACGCCGTGCCGACGGCCGTGTGGTCGTACGGCCCGGACGGATCGGACGTCTTCGTCAGCGAGCGGTGGACGCACATCACCGGCCAGGCTCATGACGAGTGGCGGGACGGCGGCTGGAAGAACGTCGTGCATCCCGGCGACCGGGCACGGTTGGATACCGCCTGGCATCGCTTCCTGCACCATGGCGAGCCGTTCGAGGAGCAGTACCGGATCCTGCGCGCCGACAACGGGGAGGAGCGGGTGGTGGTCGAGCGCGGCCTGCCTCTGGAGGGCGTCCGCGGCATCGGTTTCGTCGGCATGACCGAGGACGTGACCGCCCGAATCCGCGCCGAGGCGACCGCCGAAGCCCGCTTCGCGCAGCTCGACGCGCTCGCGCGGACCGTGCCCAGCGCGGTCTGGGCCCACGGGCTGGACGAGTCGGTGCTGTTCTCGAACAACCGCTGGCAGGACCTCACCGGCCAGCCGTCGGCGGCCACCGCCCTCCAGGGCTGGGCGCCGGTGATCCATCCGGACGACCTCGACCGGGTCCGCGAGACCTGGCGCCGCTTCGAGGTGGGCCCGGCGACCGGCGAGCTGCGCCAGACCTACCGCATCGTGCACGCGTCGACCGGTGAGGTGCGGACGCTGAAGGAGCACGCCCTGTACGTCCGCTCGGAACAGGGGGCGAAGGTGGCGATCGCGGGGGCCACCTACGACATCTCGGACGAGGCGCACGCGCGCGAGGGCCTCGTGCAGCAGATCGCGGAGCTGGAGGCGCTCACGGCGACGCTCCCCTCCGTGGTCTGGCGGTTCGCGACGGACGGCGCAGTCACCTACTGCAGCGACCAGTGGGAGGCGATCACCGGGCAGCCGGCCCGCTCGGCCCTCGGTGACGGCTGGCAGCACGCCGTGCATCCCGATGACCTTCCGGCCATGGTGAAGGCCTGGAGGTCGCTGTTCGACGAGGGCCGCACCTATGCCCACGAGTACCGGGTTGTACGACCGGATGGCGAGATCCGGTGGCTCGCGGACGCCGCCAAGGCCGTGCGCGACCCGAGCGGGGCGATCGCGTTCTACGTCGGCACCAGCACCGATATCACCGAACGACGCCTCCGCGAACTGCACGCGCGCCGGCGCGCGGAGCAGCAGGCGGCCGTGGCCGCCCTCGGTCAGGCCGCGCTCGAACCGTCGGCGACCGTCGAAGACCTGCTCGAGCGGATGCGCCAGTGCGTGCTGGTCGGGCTCCCGGAGGCCCTCTGCGATATCGCCGGGGCCGGCCCGGACGTGGGCGCGGATGTCCCGGTGACGGTGAGCGGGTCGCCCGTGGCGGTGCTCCGGGTCACGCCGGCGACGGGCACGGAGCTCACCGGCGACGACCGCGCCTTCCTGCGGACCACCGCCCAGGTCGTCGCCAGCGCGATCGAGCGCCGGCACGCGGATGACGCCATCCGCCACCAGGCGATGCACGACAGCCTCACCGGTCTCCCGAACCGGACGCTGCTCCTCGATCGGCTCGGCTCCGCGATTCGCCGGGCGGGACGGCGGGAGGGGACGTTCGCGGTGCTGTTCATGGACCTCGACAACTTCAAGGTCTTCAACGACAGCCTCGGGCACGACGTCGGCGACGACATCCTGATCGCCGTGGCCCAGCGCCTGCAGACGATCATCCGGCCCGCCGACGTCGTCGCCCGGCTCGGGGGTGACGAGTTCGTCGTGCTCTGCGACGAGCTGCGAGGCACGGACGAGGCTGCCGCGGTGGCGGAGCGGATCGTGCTGGCCTTCGGCGAGCCGCTCCCCGTCCGCCGCGACGAGATCCACATCACGGTCTCGATCGGCATCGCGACGCCCGAGAACTCCGCGCTCGACGCGACGGCGCTGCTTCGGGACGCCGACGCCGCCATGTACACCGCGAAACGGCTCGGACGAAGCCGCGTCGCGACGTTCAGCGCCGACATGCGCGTGCATGCCGTGGAGCGTCTCGAGCTCCAGAACGCGCTTCGCAGGGCTCTCGAGCGGGATCAGCTGGTGCTCCACTACCAGCCCGTCGTCTCGCTCGGCGACGGCTCCCTGAGCGGCTTCGAAGCCCTCGTCCGGTGGCGGCACCCGGAGCGCGGCCTGATCCCGCCGGGAGTCTTCATCCCGATCGCCGAGGAGACGGGCCTGATCGTCCCGATCGGCCGCTGGATCATCCAGGAGGCCTGTCGCACCGCCGCCCGCTGGAACGCGCGCCGGCCGGACGACCGGCCGCTGTCGCTCGCGATCAACATCTCAGGCTGGCAGCTCCAGGATCCGACCCTGCCCACGGCGATCATGGCCGCCTGCGACGAGTGGGGCCTCGACGTCGGCCAGCTCGCGCTGGAGATCACCGAGACCGTCCTGCTCAGCGACAACGAGATCGCGCCGCGCGCGGTGCAGGTGCTGTCCGACCTCGGCTGCCGCGTGCTGCTGGACGATTTCGGCACCGGCTACTCGTCACTGGCCTACCTCCAGCAGCTCCCCCTCGGCGGGATCAAGCTCGACCGGTCGTTCATCGCGAACATCGCAGCCGAACCGCGGTCCCGCGACATCGTCCGGGCGGTGACGGCGATGGCGCGGGCGCTGGACCTCACGGTCATCGCCGAGGGCATCGAGGAGGAGATCCAGGCCGACATCCTGCGGGAGCTCGGGTGTGCGTACGCCCAGGGCTTCCACTTCTCGCGACCGGTCGAGGCGGAGGCTGCGATCGGGCTTGCGCGGCCCGGCGTGCGGTTCCCGGCGGTCCACCCGGACGCCTGACGCCTCCGCCGGCCGGAACCGCCGGACGGCGGGCAGCCGACTGGTATATTCGCCCCCGGATGGCCGGGCCGACCACGCGTGTCCGTCGCCCACGCGGGTGGCGGCCCTCGAAACCCGTGCTGCGGCCGTATCACGCCGTCCTGGCGC
The DNA here is from genome assembly GCA_963779685.1 of uncultured Actinomycetes bacterium. Lineage (GTDB taxonomy): Bacteria > Actinomycetota > Thermoleophilia > Gaiellales > F1-60-MAGs149 > CAVZZG01. The sequence goes on along the minus strand of CAVZZG010000003.1, from coordinate 873,672 downwards.
TGATCGTGGTGGTCGCCGCGGGCCTGCGGCTCTGGTCGATCGACCACGGCCTGCCCTACATCTACAACATCGACGAGGAGCAGCACTTCGTCTCCGTCGGTGTGCAGATGGTCTCCCACCACACGCTCAACCCGCACTACTTCATCAACCCGCCGGGTCTCTCGTACCTGCTCGGCCTCTTCTACACGGTCGGCTGGTTCAACAAGCACCCCGGGCAGGCGTTCAGCAACGACACCGAGCCCTTCTTCCTGCTCGGACGCATCGTCGTCGCGCTCGTCTGCACGCTGTGCGTCTACCTCGTCTACCGCGTCGGCCGGCGCTACGACTCGGTCGCGACCGGGCTCGTGGCGGCGGCCATCATGGCCGTCGCCTTCGTCCACGTCTGGTACTCGAAGCAGGCGCTCGATGACGCCGTCGCTCCCGCACCGGCGCTGGTCGCCGCGGGTCTCGCACTGCGCGGCTTCGACGGCGGGCGGCGACGGGACTTCATCCTCGCCGGCGCGTTCGCCGGTGTCGCCGCAGCGACCAAGTACACCAGCGGCGCGGTGCTCTTCTCGGTGATCGCTGCGGTGCTGCTCGCGTCCGGCGGAACCTGGCGCACGCGCGTGCGGACGCTGCTGCTGGTCGGCCTCGGCGCTGCCGCCGGATTCCTGCTGCTCAACCCGTTCGCCATCCTCGACGCCCCGGCCTTCCTGAGCGACCTCGCGCGGCAGAGTTCCGGCGCCACCACGAGCAAGGTCGGCGCACCTCCGGTATCGCCCTGGCGCTACTACCTGTGGTCGTTCACCTGGGGCATCGGCTGGGTGGCGTCGCTGGCGGCCCTCGCAGGCTTCGTGGTCGCCCTTCGCGAGAACTGGCGGCGGCTCGTCATCCTCGCCATCGGCCCGGCGGTCGGCCTGGGCTTTCTGGCCCTCTACGAGCGCGCCTTCGCACGCTACGCGCTGCCCGTGTACCCCGTGATCGCGGTGCTCGCGGCGCTGGCCGCCGTGCGGTTGGCGGCGCTGGTGCCGGCGTCCCAGCGGATACGCACCCTCGTCCTGGCGTCCCTGGCGGTGCTGCTGACCGCCGAGGGCGCGGTCGCCTCGGTGCGGCTCGACCAGAAGCTCGGCCACCTCGACACCCGGGAGGAGGCACTGCGCTGGCTCGAGGCCCACGTGCCGCTCGGCACGCGGATCGCGGCCGAGCCGCTCTGGCCTTCGCGGATGCTGGCCGGCAGCCTCTTCGCCCGACGTTACGTCGTGCTCTCGCCGAGCGGCCCGGTCAAGTTCGTGCTGACGCCGAGCTACATCGACGACTTCCGCGCCGGTGGCACCTGCTGGGTCGTGACCCAGAACACCTGGCAGGATCGGGCGCTCGATGCCGGTCCCGCCAGCGCAGTGGCGTTCCGGAAGCGCCTCGAGAGCGAGTCGGACCTCCACGTGGCCTTCTCGCCGTGGCGGGCGGGCCAGACCGTCAAGCTCAACTTCGACTGGTCGTTCGACTACTACCCGGATGCGTTCGTGCGCCCGGGAACCTACGTCGAGATCTTCCGGCTCAAGGACTGCACGCCCTCCAGCAAGCCGCCCTTGCTCGACGAGATCTGGCACTGACCGGCCGCGCGGGCGGGGCGACGGCCCCCTGGTCGTCGCCCCGCAGCCGCTGGCTCTGGGTCATAGCCCGAGCAAGTCCGGCGATCGCGGCACCGCGGATGCCGAAGCGCCAGCGGAGGGCCGGAAAGCCGGTAGATGATCGTGGCTACCACCGTACGGCGCCGCCCCGGCCAGCGTCTACCGGGTGACACATCGGTTTCAGTGGAGTAACTTTGACGTAATCTTCGAGTTATGTACCTCGCGGCCGGCATCCCGCGAGACGGCTCGTAGAATGGCCCCGCTCCGGCTGCGACCACCGGAGGCGCCCGAGAGGAGAACGACGACCGCGTGCGGATCGCTGTCATCGAAGATGACGAACGTGTCTCGAGGTTCGTAGCCCAGGGGCTGCGGGCGAGCGGGTTTGGCGTCGTGACCGTGCTCGACGGCGACAGCGCCGCGCAGGTCGTGGGCGAGGCGCTGCCCGACCTCGTGATCCTCGATCTGCGGCTGCCGGGCAAGAGCGGCGAGGTCGTGCTGGCCGAGATCGCCGAGGCGCACCCGGACATGCCCGTGATCGTGCTCTCGGCGCGGCGTGACGTCGAGGTCCGCCTGCAGACGCTCGCCGGCGGCGCCTGCGACTACATCACCAAGCCGTTCTCGTTCGACGAGCTCCTGCTGCGCATCCGACTCCGGTTGCGCGAGCGCCGCCGGACCGATGCCGCGCCGGGCGACCTCCGGTACGGCTCGCTGGTACTCGACATGCGCGCGCGGCGCGTCGACGTCGGGGGCGGGCCGATCACCCTCACCGACCGCGAGTTCCACCTGCTCGAGGCGCTCATCCGCCGGCCGGGCGAGGTCGTCAGTCGCGAGCAGCTGCTCTCGGCGGTATGGGGCTACGGGCACGACACCGGCACGAACGTCGTCCAGGTCACCGTGCTGCGCCTGCGGACGAAGATCGGCTCCGACCGGATCACGTCGGTGCGGGGTGCGGGCTACCTGCTCGAGGAACGGTAGAACCCTCCCTGCCCGCGGGGTACTCTGTGCCCGCAGATGCAGACGACCATCGAACCTCTCGGCGGCGATCGCGTGCGCCTCCGCGTCGAGGTACCCATCCACGACGTCGACCACGCGTTCGAGCACGCCCTCCACGATCTCGCGGCCCAGGCCAAGATCCCGGGCTTCCGCAAGGGCCGGGTGCCGCCCGGCGTCATCAAGAGCCGGCTCGGTGCCGAGACCGTCGTCCAGGAGGCCCTCGACGGGCACCTCTCGCGCTGGTACGGCCGCGCGATGGACATGCAGGCGCTCGAGCCGGTCGAGGGGCCGTCGATCGACTGGGACGAGCCGCTCACCGAGGGCCGCGCGTGGACGTTCACGGCCGAGGTGCAGGTGGCCCCGTCCGCGACCCTGCCCAAGAAGCTCGCGCTCGAGGCGCCCCGCGAGAAGGCCGAAGTGCCGGCGGATGCCGTCGATGCCCGGCTGGAGCGCATGCGCGGGCTGTCCGCGCAGCTCGAGCCGGTCACGGACACCCCGGCCGAGACGGGCATGATGGCGGTGATCGACTTCGCGGGCACGGTCGGCGGACGCCGCATCAAGAACGGCTCGGCCAGCGACTACATGATCGAGATCGGCTCCGGCCGGCTGCTCGACGCGCTCGAGACGGCGCTGGTGGGCATGCAGCCCGGCGAAACACGCGAGATCGAGACCCAGCTGCCCGACGACGGCCCGGACAAGAAGCTGAACGGCAAGGTCGCGACCTTCACCGTGACGATGAAGGAGCTGAAGCGGCGGGTGCTGCCGGAACTCGACGACGACTTCGCCGCGATGATCTCGGAGTTCGAGACGATCGCGGCGCTGCGCGCCGACATCGAACGCCAGTTGATGGAGCGCGCGGAGGCGGAGGTCGACGGGCTGTACCGTCAGGCCGTCCTGCGGGCGCTCGGCGAGGCGGCGACCGTGGACGTGCCCGCGGCGATGGTCGACCGCCGTCTCCAGGACCGCGTCGAGGGCCTGGCGAGGGGCATGGCGCGGCAGGGCGTCCGGCTGGAGGACTTCCTCCGCCAAACGGGCCAGAGTCCCGCCGACCTGCTGGCCGACCTCAGGCCCGAAGCAGAAGCCTCGGCCCGCCAGGAGCTCGCGCTGCGGGCGCTCGCGGATCGCGAGCAGATCGCGCCGGGCGATGAGGAGCTCGAGGCATGGGTCCTCGAGCAGGCCGCGGAGGAGAAGGATCCCGAGGCGACCGCGCGAAGAGTCATGGAGTCACCGTCCGCCCGGGAGTCCGTGCGACAGGAGCTGCGCCTCAAGCTGGCGCTCGACCGAGCGGTCGAGCTCTGCAAGCCGGTTCCGGTCGTACGCCAGGAGGACGACGCCGTTGAGATCGCCGACCATGATGCCGATGCTACGGGCGGGTAGCTGAGCCGAGAGGAGCTTTGAGATGCCGTTGGTGCCCATGGTGGTCGAGCAGACGTCGCGCGGAGAACGTGCGTTCGACATCTACTCGCGCCTGCTGAACGAGCGGATCATCTTCCTCGGTACGCCGGTCGACGACCAGATCGCGAACCTGATCGTGGCGCAGCTGATCCACCTCGAATCGGAAGATCCCGACAAGGACATCTCGCTGTACGTGAACTCGCCGGGTGGATCGGTGTACGCGGGCATGGCGATCTACGACACCATGCAGTTCATCAAGCCCGACGTGCAGACGATCTGCGTCGGCATCGCCATGTCCATGGGCGCGCTGCTGCTGGCCGGTGGCACGCCGGGCAAGCGCATGGCACTGCCGAACTCGAAGATCCTGATCCACCAGGTCTCGGCCGGATTCCAGGGGCAGGCGACCGACATCGAGATCCACGCCCGCGAGATCATCGACATGCGCAGGCGGCTGGACGAGATCATCGCGCACCACACGAAACAGCCGATCGAGAAGGTCTCGAAGGACACCGAGCGCGACTATTTCATGTCCGCCGAAGAGGCCAAGGAGTACGGCATCATCGACGCGGTCATCGAGCACCGGTAAGATCGTATACAGATGGCTCGTGCCTCCGATTCCAGCGAGCAGCTCCTCTGCTCGTTCTGCGGCAAGTCCCAGCGACAGGTGAAGAAGCTGATCGCGGGCCCTGGCGTCTACATCTGCGACGAATGCATCGACCTCTGCAACGAGATCATCGATGAGGAGCTGCAGACCCCTCAGGCGCTCGATCTGCAGAACCTGCCCCGGCCGAAGGAGATCTACGCCGTCCTGAACGACTACGTGGTCGGGCAGGAGGAGGCCAAGCGCACGCTCGCGGTGGCGGTGTACAACCACTACAAGCGTGTCCAGATGGTCTCGCAGGCCGGCGGCGACGTCGAGCTGCAGAAGTCGAACATCCTCCTGCTCGGGCCCACGGGCTGCGGCAAGACGCTTCTCGCCCAGACCCTCGCCCGGATCCTGAACGTGCCGTTCGCGATCGCCGACGCGACCGCCCTGACGGAGGCCGGCTACGTCGGCGAGGACGTGGAGAACATCCTCCTGAAGCTGATCCAGGCGGCCGATTTCGACGTCAAGAAGGCCGAGACCGGGATCATCTACATCGACGAGGTCGACAAGATCGCGCGCAAGGCGGACAACCCGTCCATCACGCGCGACGTGTCGGGCGAGGGCGTGCAGCAGGCGCTCCTCAAGATCCTCGAAGGCACCGTCGCGAGCGTGCCGCCGCAGGGCGGGCGCAAGCACCCCCACCAGGAGTTCCTGTCCATCGACACGACGAACATCCTGTTCGTGTGCGGTGGCGCGTTCGCCGGCCTGGACAAGGTCATCTCCCGCCGCGTCGGGAAGAACTCGGTCGGCTTCGGGGCCGACATCCGATCCCGCCAGGACGGCCAGCCGCGCGAGAGCATGCTGCAGGACACGATGCCCGAGGATCTCATCCAGTTCGGGCTGATCCCGGAGTTCATCGGCCGTCTGCCGGTCGTCTCGGCCGTGCACCCCCTGGGTCGCGACGACCTGGTCAAGATCCTGCTCGAACCCAAGAACGCGCTCGTCAAGCAGTACCAGCGCTTCTTCTCGTTCGACGACTGCGATCTCACGTTCACCGAGGACGCCCTGGTGGCCATCGCCCAGAAGGCCCTCGAGCGCGAGACCGGCGCGCGCGGTCTGCGCTCGATCATCGAAACGGCTCTGCTCGACGTGATGTTCGAGCTCCCCTCGCGTCGGGATGTGGCGAAATGCGTGATCAACCGCGAGACGATCGAGCACGGGCTCAAACCGACCCTCGTGTCGGCCTCGGGCCAGGCGATCGTCGACGAGCCGGCCAAGGAATCCGCCTGAACCGATACCTCGCGGCCGGTGGCCTTGGCACCCGGCGTGAGGTGGAAGGGCTCGTCCGGCACGGCCGCGTGACGGTCGGCGGCGAGGTGGCGCTCTCGCCTGCCGACAACGTCGCGGCCGGCGTCGAGGTGTGCGTCGATGCCCGGCCGGTGACCGCGCCGCCCCGAACGGCCGTGCTCTACCACAAGCCCGCCGGCGAGCCGACGGCGATCGTGCACCCGCCCTCGCTCGAGCCGGTGCGCGGGCTGGAGATCGGCGAGAGCGGGGCGGAGCTGCTGCTGGCCGACCACGACCTGGCCGTCCGGGTGGGCGACCCGGCCCATCGCCAGCCGGAGAGCTGGCAGGGCCGCCACCGGCGGTCGTACGCGGGTCTCGCCGTCGACGGCCTCGAACCTGGCGCCTGGCGGCCGCTGTCGCCGAAGGAGATCTCGCGGCTGCGCCTGTCGGTGCGGCTGCCGCCGAACCGCACGCGGTAGGCTGCCCGCGATGGCCAGACGAGGTCGGACGCAACGGCTCCGGCGTGTCGACGAGACGCTCCGGCAGGTGATTTCCGACTCTCTCGTCGGGATGAGCGACACGCGCCTCAGCGGCGTGGTCGTCACCGGTGTCGAGGCCAGCCGGGATGTCGCCTATGCCGACGTCTTCGTGCACGTGTCGGGCAACGAGCATCGACGGGCCAAGGCGCTGACGGCGCTCGATGGGGTGCGCGGCGTGTTGCAGGCCCGGATCAACGAGGAGATGCGGCTGCGCAACACCCCCGTGCTCCGGTTCCGGATCGACGAGACGCTCGATCACGGTCAGCGCATCGACCAGTTGCTGGCGGAGAACCCGCCGCTGCCCGAGACCGAGGCCGACGAGCCCGGGGCGGACGGATGAGCGCAGAGCTCGTCGCCGCCTACGCCGCGGCGGCGGCCGCCATCCGGTCGGCCGATCGGGTCGCCGTGGTGACCCACGAGAACCCCGACGGCGACGCGCTGGGTTCGCTCGTGGGCTGCGTCCGCGGCCTGCGGCTCGCCGGGATCACCGCGACCGCGCACGCACTCGACGAGCCGTTCCCGCGTGAGTTCGGCTGGCTCGACGAGGGCGACGTGACACGGTCGTGCCCGGCCGGGTCGGGCTGGCTGGTGCTCGCGGTCGACTGCGGCTCGGCCGCCCGCATGGCCGCGCCGGAAGGCCTGCTCGACGGCGCCTCGGACATCGTCAACATCGACCATCACCACGACAACACGCGGTTCGGCGGGGTCGATGTCGTCGACGCCGATGCCGCCTGCGCATCGATGATGGTTCACGAGCTGCTGCTACGGCTCGGCTCACCGCCACCGCTCTCGGTCGCGCTGCCGCTGTACGTCGGCCTTGTCACCGACACGGGCCGGTTCCAGTACTCCAACACCGACGCCCGTGCGCTCCGGTTCGCGGCCGAACTCGTGGCCCTCGGCGTCGAGCCGCAGGTCGTGTTCTCGCGGGTCTACGAGAACGTCCCGGCCGCCAAGCTCCGGCTGCTCGGCCGAGCCCTGGCCCGGATCGAGCTCCGGCTGGGCGGGCGCCTCGCGACCAGCTGGGTGATGCGGGCGGACGTGGAGGAGGAGGGCGCGGACGACGCCGGCACCGAGGGCGTCATCGACCAGCTCCGCTCGATCGAGGGCGTGGCCGTGGCGGCACTCGTCCGGGAGCCTCCCTCGGGCCCCCGTTTCAAGGTCTCGCTGCGGGCGTCGACCGACGCCATCGACGTGTCCCGGATCGCCCGCGAGGCGGGCGGCGGTGGCCATCAGCGTGCCGCCGGCTTCTCGAGCGACCTCGAGCTCGGCGAGGTGCTGGCCTTCATCGAGCGCGGAGTCGCCGCGGCCGATGGCTGATCAGCGGCATGGCCTGATGCTGCTCGACAAGCCGGCCGGGCGGTCGTCGTTTCAGGCGATCGCCGCGATGCGACCCGAGCTCGGCCGCAAGGTCGGCCACGCGGGCACGCTCGACCCATTCGCCACCGGCTTGCTCCTGGTCCTCGCCGGGCGGGCGACGCGCTTCGCCCCCTACCTGGCGGGCCTCGAGAAGCGCTACCGGGCGGTCGTGCAGTTCGGGGCGACGTCCACGACCGACGACCCGGAAGGGGACCTGACGCCCAGCGACGTCCGGACGACCGAGGCGGCCATCGCCGGCGCGTTGCCGGCCTTCACGGGCGCGATCGAGCAGGTGCCGCCGGCGGCGAGCGCGGTCCACATCGACGGTGAGCGGGCGTATCGCCGGTTCCGGCGGGGCGAGACGGTGACGGTGCCGGTGCGGCAGGTCGAGGTCTACGAGCTCTCGCTGGAGCACTTCGACGAGGACGCGCAGACCGCGCGGCTCGCGATCCGCTGCGGGAGCGGCACCTACGTCCGGGCCCTGGCCCGCGACCTCGGCGAGGCGCTCGGCGCGGCCGCCTACTGCGCGGCGCTGCGCCGCACCGGCATCGGCCCCTTCGACGTCGCCGACGCGGCTTCGGAGCCCTGGCGCGAGATCATCGATGCCCTGCCGCACCTGCCCATCGCCGAGGTCGACGCCGCCGCGGCCGCGGCGCTGGGACACGGGCGGACGATCGACCTCGACGGCCCGTCGCCGGTCCGCCTCGTCCACGAAGGGCGGCTCATCGCGATCGGCGTTCGAGATGGCGCCGGCATCCGCCCCGCCGTGGGCCTCGTGCCATGACGATCCTCTACAACAGCCCCGTCGACGTCGAGCCGGGCCGCCGATCGGTCGCGCTCGGCACCTTCGACGGCGTGCACCTCGGGCACCAGCGCGTGATTCGCGCAGCCGTCGAGCACGCACACGCGCTCGACGCGACCAGCCTGGTGGCGACGTTCCACCCGCGACCGGTGTCGGTGCTGTTCCCGCAGCGGGCGCCCGAGGCACTCGCGACCCTCGATCGCCGGATCGCGACGATCGAGTCCTGCGGCGTCGACGAGGTCGTGGTCGTCCCGTTCACGCAGGGGCTCGCCGCCCTCACGCCGGAGCGGTTCGCGCTCGACATCCTGGTCGGCCGGCTGGGCGCCATCGAGGTCTCGGTCGGACAGAACTTCCGCTTTGGACGCGGGCGCGCGGGCGATGTCAACGGATTGCGCGCCCTCGGCGAGGAGCTGGGCTTCGGTGTCACCGCGGCCCCGCTCGCCGCGGTCGCCGGCGAGCCCGTCTCGTCGTCGCGCATCCGGGAGGCGGTGCGGGCCGGCGACGTGATCTCGGCCGCCGAGATGCTCGGCCGCCCGTTCGCGCTGGAGGGCGTCGTCGTGCGCGGTGACGGCCGCGGCCGCGAGCTCGGCGTGCCGACCGCGAACCTCGGCATGGACGACCGGTACGTCGTGCCCGCCGAGGGCGTCTACGCCGGGGACGCCGTGGTCGGTGAGGGCCGTCGCTACCGCGCCGCCATCTCGGTCGGCACGAACCCGACCTTCGACGGTGCCCGCGACGTCCGCGTCGAGGCCCACCTCCTGCGCTTCGACGACGACATCTACGAGGACCCCATCAGCATCGAGTTCCGCCGCTTCCTGCGCGGCCAGGTGGTCTTCGCGTCGATCGACGAGCTCGTCCGCCAGATGCGCGAGGACATCGCCGCCTGCGACGGGTAGAGGCGTACCGGTACGGGCCACGTCCCGACCGGTACGCGGAGGGTGTAAGCTCTGGCCAACGACTTCGACGCCCGGGAGGTGACGTGATGACCGTAGACGACGCCATGGAATTCACCCTCCTCGTTCACCTGCGCCGGTAGCCGTCGAGCTCCGGCGCCGTCCGGAGTCTCACCCTTGATCGAACATCCCCTCGCGCCGCTCGGGTTCGATGCGGCGCGTCAGGCCGAGCTCGACCGTCTCGGCCCCCATCTCGAACCGGGCCGGGTCGCGCGCGTCGACCGCGGCCTCGTGACCGTCCTCGCCGCCGATGGCGACCGTCGGCTGGAGCCGCCGGAGCCCCTTGCCGTGGGAGACTGGCTCGCGCTCGCCGACGGCCGCGCCCACGCGGTCATGGAGCGGCGAACGCTGCTGCGCCGAACCGCCTTCGACGGCATGCAGCTGCTCGCGGCGAACCTCGACCTCGCGATCGTCGTCCGCGCCCTCGACGCGCCGCTCTCGGGCGCACGCACCCAGGCGCTCCTGGCGATCGCCTGGGACAGCGGCGCGGAGCCGCTCGTGATCCTCACCAAGGTGGACTGCGCAGCCGACCTGGACCACACGCTCGCCGCCGTGTCGGAGACGGCGTTCGGCGTTCCCGTGCTCGCCGTCAGCGCCCGTACCGGTCAGGGCATCGACGAGCTGCGCGCACGCCTGGAGGCCCGCACGGCCGTGCTGATCGGCGAGTCGAACGCCGGCAAGTCGACCCTCACCAACCTCCTGGCCGGCGAGGAGGTGCTGGTGACCGCCGACAGCCTCCACACCACCGCGCACCGCCAGCTCGTGCCGCTCCCGGGTGGCGGAGCGCTGATCGACTCGCCGGGCGTCCGCGAGGCGGGCTTCGGCGGTTCTCGCGAGGGCGTGTCCCGCGCGTTCGCCGACATCGAGGAGCTCGCCCTGACCTGCCGGTTCAGCGACTGCGGCCACGATCGCGAGCCGGCCTGTGCCGTGCGGGCCGCGATCGACACCGGACTGCTCGCCCACGAGCGGTTCGCCGCGTGGCGTCTCGCGCTGCGCGAGCAGGCCTGGCTGGAGCGGCGCGATGATCCCCGGCTGCGGTCAGAGGCCAAGCGGCGTTACATCGCCGTGACGAAGGCGCGGAGGCGGGACGCCTGGTAGGGCCTTCGCCAGACCTTTTCGCGTGGTTTCCCCCGGTTCCCGGAGCTTCGCCGAGCGAGCTGCTCCCGGGGAGGTATCGTGGGCTGCGTGGGCATCACCCTGGTAGGCACGCCGTGCACGGACTTCCTCGTGATCGAAGCAGTCGAGGTCGCTGACGATCGCCGCTGGCGCGTGGTGCTGGCCGCACCCGGTGCTTCGGCCGACGCGGTCGCCGCCTCCGTCCTGCGTGCGGCGCTCGCGATCGCTCGCTCGGTCGAGGACGCCGGCGGCATCGATCTGTCGATCGTGGATCCCGACGACGCCACCGCCGAGGTCAACGTCCGGCTGGACGCGACCGAGCTGGGCGCACTCGACCTGACCCGCCTGGACGAGCGAGCGTTGCTCGATCTCGCCGCCTAGACAGCTTCCCTCACATCGAGATGAAGTTCGGCGGCGTGCGCCGGGAAGTTGTTACTGGTTCTCGGTTTCCGGCGTGCGGCGGGTGCGGCGCCGCGCGGCACCGCTCGCGATGGCGGCGTCCGCGACTGCCGCCGCGACCATCTCCGTCACCTTGCGGTTGAAGACGCTCGGGATGATGTAGTCGGCGTGGAGGTCCTCGGCGCCGATCACCGAGGCGATGGCGTTCGCGGCCGCCAGCTTCATGTCCTCGTTGATGGTCTTCGCGCGGACGTCCAGGGCGCCGCGGAAGATACCCGGGAAGGCGAGCACGTTGTTGATCTGATTGGGGTAGTCGGAGCGACCCGTGGCGACGATGGCGACATCCTCGTGGATGTCCTCGGGCTGCACCTCGGGGGTCGGGTTGGCGAGCACGAAGACGATCGCATCCGAGGCCATGGTCCGCACGGCGTCGGCCGCGACCGCGCCGGGACCGGAGAGGCCGATCAGCACGTCGGCGCCGGCCAGCGCCTCGTCGGCCGTGCCGGCGAAGCGCTCCGGGTTCGTGCGCTCGGCGAAGGCCGCCCGGGCGGGATCGAGATGGTCGCGTCCGGCGTACAGCGCGCCGCGGCGGTCGCACGCGATGAGGTTGCGAACGCCGTGCGCCAGCAGCATGTCGGCCACGGCGATGCCCGCCGCGCCGGCCCCGACCATGACGACGCGGACGTCCTGCTCGCGCTTGCCGACCAGCCGCAGTGCGTTGATCAGCGCCGCGAGGACGACGACGGCGGTGCCGTGCTGGTCGTCGTGGAAGACCGGGATGTCGAGTTCCTCGCGCAGGCGTCGCTCGATCTCGAAGCAGCGCGGGGCCGAGATGTCCTCGAGGTTGATGCCGCCGAAGCCCGGGGCGAGCGCCTTGACGATGGCGACGATCTCATCCGGATCCTTGGTGTCCAGGCAGATCGGCCAGGCGTCCACGCCGCCGAACTCCTTGAACAGCATCGCCTTGCCCTCCATCACGGGCATCGCCGCAGCCGGGCCGATGTCGCCGAGCCCCAGCACGGCGGTGCCGTCGGTGACCACGGCCACCGTGTTGCCCTTGATCGTGAGGTTCCACACCGACAGCGGGTCGTCGTGGATCGCCATGCAGATCCGGGCGACCCCCGGCGTGTATGCCATCGAGAGGTCGTCCCGGCTCTTCACGGGCACGCGCGGCTCGACCGAGATCTTGCCGCCGCGGTGCAGCAGGAACGTCCGGTCGGAGACGCTCATGACCTCGATCCCGTCGAGCGCCCGGACGGCGGCGACGATGGCGTTCGCGTGGTCGCTGTCCATGGCGGCGACCGTCACGTCGCGCAGGACGATCCCGTCCTCGACGCGCACCAGGTCGATGGCGCCGAGGATGCCGCCCTGGCCGCCGATCGCGCCCGCGACGCGAGCGAACGAGCCGGCCTGGTGGGGCAGCCGGACGCGGAGCGTGAACGAGTACGAGGCACTCGGCAGGACGGGCACGACCAGAGGGTAATCGAGTAGCCTCCTCCGCGTGCCGACGAAGCCGTCCGAGCTCGACCTGAACGACGGGCCGGCCCGGGCCTGCCGCCTGTTCCTGGTCGACGGCAACGGCCTCATGTTCCGCGCGTTCTTCGCTCTGCCGGAGGAGATCGCGACCAGCGAGGGGTTCCCGACCAACGCCCTGCTGGGGTTCGCGAACATGCTGATGAAGCTCCTGACCACGTACCGGCCCGAGAGCGTGCTGGTGTGCTGGGACGAGAAGCCCACGCATCGCCTGGCCATGCACCCGGGCTACAAGGCCAGCCGCCGGCCGACGCCCGACCTGCTGCAGGAGCAGCGGCCCTTCTTCAAGCCGCTGGTCGAGGCCTTCGGTTATCGCAACTTCTCGGTCGAGGGCTGGGAGGCCGACGACGTCATCGGCACGCTCTCGCGGGTCGCCGACGACGCCGGGATCCGCACCTGCGTCGTCTCGACCGATCGCGACGCGTTCCAGCTGGTCTCGGACAACGTCAGCCTCATGATGACCCCGCGCGGCGTGGACGATCCACAGGTCTACACCCCCGAGCGGGTTGTGGCCCGCCTCGGTATCCCGCCCGCAGCCGTCGCCGACTTCATCGGGCTCAAGGGCGACCCGGGCGACGACATCCCGGGCGTGCCCGGCATCGGCGACAAGACCGCCTCCGAGCTGCTGCAGCAGTTCGGCTCGATCGACGGTGTCTACGAGCACCTGGAGGAGGTGAACGGGCCGAAGCGCCGCGAGGCGCTGCGCGAGTTGCAGGAGCAGGTGCGGGCCTCCCGCGACCTCGGCACGATTCGCCGCCACCTGCCAGAGCTCGACCAGTTCGACATGACTGCTGCGGTGGCCGCCGCACCCGACCGGTCGACGCTCAAGGAGCAGCTGCGGCGATTCGAGTTCCGGTCGCTGTCCGCGCGGCTCGACGAACTGGAGGACGTGGCGCCGGCCGCGCCCTCCACGGCTCCGGTCGGGGTCGACGTGCACTGGCGCGAGACCGACCTGCCCGGCCTCGCGGCGGCGCTCCGCGGTGTTCCCGTCGCGGGTGTCGCGGCCGATGCCGACCGGGCGGCGGTCGCCGTCGAGGGCCAGACGCTGCTCGTCACGGCGCCGGCCGCGGAGATCGCGGCCGTGCTCGCCGACGGGCCCGGCATCGTGGCGCACGACTTCAAGGCGCTCCCGCACGTCTACATCTCGGCAGGCGTGCCGCTGGCCTTCGACACCGCGCTGGCGGCCTACCTGATCGAGCCCAACCGCTCGGGCTACCCGGTCGAGACCCTGCTCGACGACAACGCCATCGAGCTCGAGGTCCAGGCCGACGTCGAGACCGCGCACCTGCTGCGCAGCGCGCGCGGGGTGCTCGAGGTGCATCCGCGGCTGGCCGCCCGCCTCGAGGAGCGCAACCAGGTGCGGCTCCTGGCCGACATCGAGCAGCCGCTCGTGCCGGTGCTGGCGGCGATGGAGGACGTGGGCACGCTGGTCGACCGCGAGGTGCTCGCCGAGATCGCAGGGCGGGTCACGGCCGAGCTGGACGAGCTCGAGCAGGAGGCCTACGAGCTGGCCGGCGGCCCCTTCACGCTCGGTTCGCCGAAGCAGCTGGCCGAGGTCCTGTTCGAGCGGCTCCGGCTGCCGACCGACCGCAAGGGCAAGACCGGCTACTCGACCGACCAGCGGGTGCTCACCAAGCTCCGCGACCGGCACCCGATCATCGGCGTGATCGAGCGCTGGCGGGAGCTGTCGAAGTTGCTCCAGACCTACCTGCTCGCGCTGCCGGAGGCGATCGCCGCCGACGGGCGCGTGCACACCACCTTCTCGCAGGTGACGGCGGCCACGGGCCGGCTCTCGAGCACCAACCCCAACCTGCAGAACATCCCGGTCCGCACGCCGCTGGGGCGCGAGATCCGGCGGGCGTTCATCGCCGCCGACGGGTTCCGCCTGCTCTCGGCCGACTACTCGCAGGTGGAGCTGCGCATCCTCGCCCACCTGTCGCGCGAGCCGGCTCTCGTCGACGCGTTCCGGCGCGGGGAGGACGTGCACCGGGCGACGGCGGCCGAAGTGCTCGGCAAGCGGCCCGAGGAGCTGACGAAGGACGAGCGGGATCGCGCCAAGGCGGTCAACTTCGGCATCATCTACGGCATCTCGTCGTTCGGACTGTCGGAACAGCTCGGCATCGAGCGGGACGAGGCCCAGGCCTACATCGACACCTACCTCGGTCGCTATCCGCGGGTGGGCGAGTTCATCGAGCGGACGATCCGCGACGCCCGCAACCAGGGCTACGCGGAGACCCTGTTCGGCCGCCGCCGCCCCATCCCCGAACTGCGGGCCTCGAACTGGAACGTCCGCAGCCTCGGCGAGCGGCTGGCGGTCAACTCCTGCATCCAGGGGTCGGCCGCCGACATCATCAAGGTCGCGATGATCGCCTGCCACCGGCGGCTCCGCGACGAGGGACGACGCGCCCGTCTCATCCTCCAGATCCACGACGAGCTGCTGTTCGAGGTGCCGGAGGTCGAGACCAGCGCCGTCACGGCGCTGGTGCACGAGGAGATGGTGCGCGGCTACCCGCTCGACCCGCCGCTGGAGGTCGAGTCCGGGCTGGGAGACAACTGGCTGGAGGCGAAGTGATCGCACACTGGGACGACTGCCGCGCGAAGCGGATCACCAAGGGCCACATCGACGCCACCTGGCGCGACCTCGGTCGCGCATCGCGGAGCGCCGAGATCGGGGTCTGCCGCATCGACGTGCACCCCGGGGGCTTCTCGACGCCGGTGCACATCCATGGCTTCGAGGAGGAGGCGTTCTTCGTGCTGCGGGGCGAGGGCCTCCTGTGGCAGGACGGCGCCACCTGCAGCGTCCGGGCGGGGGACGCGATCGTGCATCGTCCGTCCCGGGAGGCGCACACGCTGCGCGCCGGCGATGCGGGCCTCGACGTGCTCGCCTTCGGCGAGCGCCACGACGGACGGTTGTGCCACCTGCCACGTGCAGGCGTGTCGTGGGCGTCGCCGAGCTGGGTCGATGCCGGCGGGCCCGAACCGTTCGACCGCGAGGCGGCGGTCGGTCCGCCGGACTGTCCCGTGCCCGGTGATCGGCCACGGAACGTGATCGCGCTCGCCGACGCCCCGGTCGGCTTTGGCGGCATGGCCCACATGCTGGCGTCGGCCGCAGGCGCCCGGTCGACGGGACTCAACCACGTGGTGCTGCCGCCCGGAGAGAGCGGTGCGCCGCCGCACTGCCACGCGGTCGAGGAGGAGCTGTTCGTCGTGCTCGAGGGATCCGCCACGCTGCGCCTGCACCCGCGGGGCGGGGAGGGCGAGGTCGGCGAGCAGCCGCTGGTTGCGGGGAGCGTGGTGTCCCGGCCGCCCGGCACGGGCGTCTCGCACAGCTTCGTGGCCGGGCCCTCCGGCTGCACGTACCTGGTCTACGGCACCCGTCGCCCGGGCGACATGGTGCTGTATCCCGAGACCGGCCGGGTCTTCCTCAGGGGCCTTGGCGTGGCCTTCAACCTGCCGCCTGATTGAGCGCTCGCTGCTAGTGTTCGGGCCGCCTTCCCTCGTGAGGGAGGGTGGAATCTGCCTGGAAGGATCACCGACCGACTCATGACCATTCCCTCGAACGCCGAGCTCGCCGCTGCCGATCCGGACGTCTGGATCGAGGTCGACGGAGAGCTCGTCCCCAACTACGACGCCACCCTCTCGGACTTCTCCGAAGGCGACGTCGTAACCGGCAAGGTGGTACGGATCGACAAGGACGAGATCCTCGTCGACATCGGCTACAAGAGCGAGGGCGTCATCCCGGTCAACGAGCTGTCGATCCGGCGCTCGGTGAACCCGGAGGACGAGGTCGCGATCGGCGACGAGGTCGATGCCCTGGTGCTCCAGAAGGAGGACCAGGACGGCCGCCTCATCCTCTCCAAGAAGCGCGCCCGCTTCGAGAAGGCGTGGAAGCGCATCGAGGCGGCGGCGGAGAGCGGCGAGACGGTCGAGGGCCAGGTGATCGAGGTCGTCAAGGGCGGCCTGATCATCGATCTCGGCGTCCGCGGGTTCCTGCCGGCGTCGCTGGTCGACATCCGGCGTGTCCAGGATCTGGACGAGTTCCGCGGCCAGGCGCTCCGTTGCAAGGTGATCGAGCTCAACCGCTCGCGCAACAACGTGGTGCTGTCGCGCCGCGCCGTGCTGGAGGACGAGCGCCGCGAGGTGCGTCAGCGCATCCTCGACGAGCTCGAGCCCGGCGCCGTGGTCGAGGGCGTGATCTCGAACATCGTCGACTTCGGCGCCTTCGTCGACCTCGATGGCATCGACGGCCTGATCCACATCTCGGAGCTCTCCTGGACGCATGTCAACCACCCGTCCGAGATCCTCGAGATCGGCTCGACCGTCAAGGTGAAGGTGCTCGACATCGACCGCGACCGCCAGCGCATCTCGCTCGGCCTGAAGCAGACCCAGGCAGATCCGTGGCAGCGCGTGCTCGAGAGCTACCAGCAGGACGACGACGTCCACGGCCGGGTCACCAAGGTCGTCACCTTCGGCGCCTTCGTCGAGATCCTGACCGGGGTCGAGGGCCTCGTGCACATCTCCGAGCTCGCGGCGCACCACGTCGAGAACCCGCGCGAGGTGGTCGTCCCGGGCCAGCACGTCATCGTCAAGATCATCGACATCGACGCCGATCGACGGCGCCTCTCGCTGTCCATGAAGCGCGTCGACGAGCACGATCAGGTGCTCCCGCCGATCGCGCTGGTGCCGGGCGACAAGCCGTTCCTCGCCGACGAGATCGCCGCCGAGGAAGCCGGCCTGCCGATGCCGAACCTCGGGCTCTCGTCCGAGGTCTTCGCGGACGACCTGTCGCCCGAGGAGGAGGCCAAGCTCCAGGCGCTCTACGCGGACGTGACACCCGGCATGGAGCCGCTCGCAGCGCTCATGGCCGAGACTCGCGCCGCGGAGGCGGTTGCGGAGGAGATCGTGGCCGAGGCTGTCGAAGATGAGATCGTCGCGGAGGCCGTAGCCGAGGAGATCGTCGCGGAGGCCGTCGTCGACGAGATCGTCGCGGAGGCGGTCGCCGAGGAGATCGTGGCCGAGGCCGTCGCGGAGGAGATCGTGGCGGAGGCCGTCGCGGAGGAGATCGTGGCGGAGGCGGTTGCCGAGGAGATCGAGGCGCTGGAGGTTGCCGAGGAGGTCCTCGCCCGGGCGCCCGACGGTGATCCCGTCGCCGAGGCCATCGCCGAGGAGATCGTGGCCGAGGCGGTTGCCGAGGAGATCGTGGCCGAGATCGTCGCGGAGGAGATCGTCGCGGAGGCGGTTGCCGAGGAGATCGTGGCCGAAGCGGTCGCGGAGGAGATCGTGGCCGAGGCGTTGCCGAGGAGATCGTCGCCGGTCGCGGAGGAGATCGTGGCCGAGGCCGTTGCCGAGGAGATCATCGCGGAGGTCGTCGCGGAGGAGATCGTCGAGGAGGCGGTTGCCGAGGAGATCGTGGCCGAGATCGTCGCCGAGGAGATCGTCGCCGACGCGGAGGAAGACGGCGGCAAGAAGAAGAGTTGAGGGCCCGATCCGGCCGGTGCTGATCGGGTTGACCGGCACGATCGGTGCCGGGAAGTCGGCGGCGCTCGCGTCGTTCGCGCGTCACGGCGCCGCCGTGCTCGACTCCGATGCGATCGTCCACGCGCTCTATGCGACCGAACGCGTCCGCGAGGCAGTCGTCGCGCGGCTGGGTCTCGATGTGCTCGACGATGAAGGCGACGTCGACCGGGCAGCCGTCGCCCGGCTCGTGTTCGCGGATGACGACCTGCGTCGCTGGCTGGAGGGGCTGATCCACCCGCTCGTTGCCGAGGCGGTCGGGGAGTGGGTTGCCGCCCGGTGCGCGGAGGAACCGCCGGCGCGTGCGCTGGTGCACGAGGTGCCGCTGCTGTTCGAGGCCGCGGTCGACGATCGCTACGACCGGACGCTCGTGATCACCGCGGCCGCCGAGGTCCGTCACCGCCGGATCGCTGCGCGCGGCGGTCTCGAGGGGCTCGCCGGGCGCGAGGGCCGGCTCCTTCCCGAAGCCGAGAAGCTGGCCCGGGCGGACGATGTGATCGTCAACGACGGCGACATGGCCGACCTCGACCGCGCGGTGGCCGCCTACCTCGACCGCATCGCCTCGTGAGGCGTCTCGTCCTCGTGACGGCCGCGCTCGCGGTCGTCGCCGCAGGCGTGGTCGGCTACGCGTTGCGGACGGAGCCGGCCTGGTACGTCCGGCTGCGCTACCCGCTGCGCTACGAGGCGATCATCCGGGGCCACGCGCGAAACTACCGGCTCGATCCGGCGCTCGTCGCCGCGGTCGTCTACGCCGAGTCGAAGTTCGATGCCGGCACGGTCTCCCCGGCCGGCGCCGTCGGCCTCATGCAGCTGCTGCCGGCGACGGCGCAGGGCATCGCCGATCGCACCGGCGGTGGGCGCTTCACCACTGCCGACCTGGTGGATCCCGAGATCAACGTCCGCTACGGCTGCTGGTACCTGCGGCATCTCCTCGACAAGTACCGCGGCCACCGCGATGCACTGGCGCTGGCGCTGGCGGCGTACAACGCCGGACAGGCGAACGTCGACCGGTGGATCGCCGACACCCCGCCGGGTGCGGCGGTCCGCATCCCGTTCCCGGAGACGAGGGCCTACGTGGCCCGGATTCTCCACGTCCGAGACCTCTACCGCCGGGGATACGGGCTGCGATCGGCGACAATCACGTCGTGAGCACCAACACACCCGTCAAGGTAACCGTCACCGGCGCCGCCGGGCAGATCGGTTACGCCCTCCTCTTCCGCATCGCGAGCGGTGCGATGCTCGGTGCCGACCAGCCGGTCGAGCTCCGCCTGCTCGAGGTACCCCAGGCGGTCGCCGCCCTCAACGGCGTCGCGATGGAACTCGACGATTGCGCCTTCCCGCTGCTGGCCGGTATCGTCGCCACCGACGACCCCGCGGTCGCCTTCGACGGCGCCAACGTGTGCCTGCTCGTCGGGGCGAGGCCCCGCACCAAGGGCATGGAACGTGGTGACCTGCTCGAGGCGAACGGCGCCATCTTCACCGTGCAGGGCCGCGCGATCAACGACCACGCCGCGCCGGACGTGCGCGTCCTCGTCGTCGGCAACCCGGCCAACACCAACTGCCTGATCGCCCAGCGCAACGCGCCCGACGTGCCGACGTCGCGGTTCACGGCCATGACGCGGCTCGACCACAATCGCGCCAAGACCCAGCTCGCCCGCAAGGCCGGCGTGCCCGTCTCGGCCATCCGCCGGATGACGATCTGGGGCAACCACTCCGCGACGCAGTATCCGGACATCTTCCACGCCGAGATCGGCGGCCGGCCGGCCGCCGAGGTCGTCTCCGACCGGACGTGGCTCGCCGACGACTTCATCCCGACCGTCGCCAAGCGCGGCGCGGCCGTGATCGAGGCGCGCGGCGCTTCCAGCGCGGCCTCCGCGGCCAACGCCGCGATCGATCACGTGCGCGACTGGACGCTCGGCACGCCCGACGGTGACTGGGTCTCCATGGGCATCTACTCCGACGGCTCCTACGGCGTCCCCGAGGGCCTCATCTCGAGCTTCCCGGTGACGACGTCCGGCGGCGCCTACGCGGTCGTGCCCGACCTCGACATCGACGGGTTCTCGCGCCCGCGCATCGACGCGTCGGTGGCCGAACTGGCCGACGAGCGCGCCGCCGTCGCGGCGCTCGGCCTCATCGGAACGTAGCCTTGCCGGCCTATCCGGAGTTCCGCCTCGACGGCCAGATCGCCCTCGTCACCGGCGCCGCGCGCGGGCTCGGCCACGCGACGGCGCTGGCGCTCGCGCACGCCGGCGCGGACGTCGCGCTCGGGCTCCGGCAGGTGGAGTCCGGCGGCGAGCTCGTCACTGCCATCGAGACCCTCGGGCGGCGGGCACTCCCGCTGCAGATGGACGTGACCGACGCCGGCCAGATCGACACGGCCGTCGCGCGCGCCGTCGAGACCTTCGGCCGCATCGACATCCTCGTCAACAACGCCGGGCTCGGCCCGGAGGCCCCTGCCGAGGACGTCTCCGAGGCGGACTTCGACCTCACGTGCGCCGTGAACCTGAAGGGCACGTTCTTCGTCAGCCAGGCCGTCGGCAGGCAGATGATCGCCCAGGGCAGCGGCCGTATCGTCAACCTCAGCTCGCAGGCGGGGTTCGTCGCACTCCCCGGCGAGTCTGTCTACTGCATGACGAAGGCCGCCATCGCGCACCTGACGAAGTGCCTCGCCGTCGAGTGGGGCATGCACGGCATCACCGTGAATGCCGTGGCGCCGACCTTCATCGTGACCCCCGGCACGGCGCCCGCCCTGGAGGACCCGGAGTTCGCCGCCGACGTGCGCGAGCGCATCGCCGCCCTCCACCGCGTCGGCACGCCGGTCGACGTGACCGGGGCGATCGTCTTCCTCGCGTCACCGGCGGCTGCGCTCATCACGGGCCACACGATCCTGATCGACGGCGGCTGGACCGCGCGGTAAGGCGTCGACAGGAGCCCCCGAATCTAGGCCAGGAGGCCGGCGGCGGCGCAGTCGTCGACCAGCGCGTCGAGATAGCCGGGGTCGGCGACGGCCGCGAAGCCCTGCACGATCACCCGGTGGAGTCCGAGCTCCGCGTACGCCTGGAGCCGCTCGCGGCGCGCCGTGCCCGGCGCCGCATCCGCCTCGCCCCAGATGTGGACGGACACCCGCAGCGTCGCCGGATCACGCCCGACCTCCTCGCAGCGTTCGCGGATCACCGGCAGGGCCAGCGCGACCTGCTCCGGCGCCATCGCGTCGAGGTTGAGCTCGTCGGCGTGACGGGCGGCGAGCCGCCAGGTGACGTTCGGCCCGTTCCCGCCGATCAGGATGGGCAGCCGCGGCTGCTGCAGGCCCTTCGGCTCGTGGATGGCGTCGGCGACGTGCGCGTGCTCGCCGGTGTAGGTCGCTCGCCCGGGGCCGAGCATGCGGGTGATGATCTCGAGGTGGTCGGCGAGGATCGCCAGGCGCACCTTCACCGGCGGGAACCCGTAGCCGTAGGCCAGCCACTCGTCCTCCTTCCAGCCACCGCCGATGCCGAGGAC
Source organism: uncultured Actinomycetes bacterium (assembly GCA_963779685.1). Classification (GTDB taxonomy): domain Bacteria; phylum Actinomycetota; class Thermoleophilia; order Gaiellales; family F1-60-MAGs149; genus CAVZZG01. Next base: position 852,094 of record CAVZZG010000003.1, on the reverse strand, counting down.
CGCCCGGCCGCCCGACACGACGTCGAGGGTGGAGATCATCTTGGCGGTCAGGGCCGCGTTCCGGTAGGCGGCCGCGAGCACGAGGTGGCCGAGCGTGGCGCGGCGCGTCACCATCGCCAGCGCGGCCAGCTCGACGAAGGGCTCGAATACGGGCGCATCGATCAGCGGCGGGTCGACCTGGAAGTGGTCGTACGCCCAGAGCGACGTGAAGCCGGCGTCCTCGGCGGCCTGCGCGACCGCGACGGTGCGCTCCCACGCCCGCGCGGGCGTCAGGCCGAGGTACTCGCGGTCGCATCCCTGCGGGAGCGTCAGGCCGGCCAGCATCAGGCCGGCCCCGGTACGGCGTAGGCCTGTTCGACACGCTCCCGGATGCCCTCGAACACGCCCTCGTCGAAGGCCGCCACGTCGGCGACACCGAACCAGAGCCCGGCCTCGCGCACGAACACGGCGAGCGTCGCCATCGCCTCCCGGACGTCGTCCCAGGTCACGCCCATCACGGCCGGCCGGATATCGACGCCGGCGCGGACGAGGGTGCGCAGCATCTCCTCGGGGGCGTTGTCCTGGAGGACGGAGCCGATGTAGATGCCGAGGCCGACGGGCTGTCCGTGGATGAAGTGGCGGGCCGTCAGGCGTTCGAGGTTGTAGAACAGGAAGTGCTCGACGCCTTCGATGTGGCGCGGGTTCCAGCCCGCGCCGTGGTAGGCGGCGCCGCCCCAGCGGTGCGCGAGCATCAGCGCCCGGATGCCCTCCTCGTTGACGTCGCGGATGTCGTCGACGTGCGCGAGCACGCTGTCGAGCCGCTGTCTGGCGGCGACGACCAGCTGCTCGTCGTAGGGCCAGCGCGCCTCGCAGCGTCCGAGGTCGCGGGCGAGGCGCCAGTCGCCGTGCGCGGTGTGGTAGCAGAGGATGTCGGCGATGCCACTGCGGTTGAGCGCGGCGGGCGCGGCCCCGATCACGTCCAGGTCGACGTAGACGGCCTCCGGGACGACCCAGCCCATGTAGCGGACGCGGCCGCCGGTACGAAGTCCCGCCCGGTGGCCGAACGGTGCGTTCACGGTCATCGCCGTCGGCACCTGGAAGAGGGGCAGACGTCGGCGCCAGGCGAAGAACTTGGCGACGTCGACCGCCTGCCCGCCGCCCAGGCCGATCACCGCGGCGCACTCCGGGAGCCGGGCGACGGTTGCCTCCAGAACGTCGAGGTCGAGCGAGTCGACCAGGTGGACGCCGGCGAGGCCCGCGTCGAACGACGACTCGAACATCGGCCACAGGTCGGCCATGGTCACGACCAGGTAGGGCCGGTGGACGAACGCCGGGAGCTCCGCGACGAGTCCGCGGCCGAACACGGTGGGGAACTCGGGAGCGGTGAAGGCGGCCGCCTCGACGGCCCCGGACTGGTGGATGCTGGTCACGCGGAATCGCCCTTTCGCGATGGTGAGGCGGACGGCTGCGCAGCGAACTATGGACGAGCCGCCGTCATCGCCGCGCGACGCGCCGGGCGCGATAGCCTTCTGCGATGCCGCCGTTCCGATTTGCCGGGCCGTTCCACCCCACCGGGGACCAGCCCCGCGCCATCGAGCAGATCGCCGACGGCCTGCGCGGCGGCAACCGGTTCCAGACGCTGCTGGGCGCGACCGGCACGGGCAAGACCGCCACGATGGCCTTCGTGGTCGAGCAGGTGCAGCGCCCGGCGCTCGTGATCGCGCACAACAAGACTCTCGCGGCCCAGCTGTGCAACGAGTTCCGGGCGTTCTTCCCCGACAACTCGGTCGAGTACTTCGTCTCCTACTACGACTACTACCAGCCGGAGGCGTACCTCGCGGCGTCCGACACGTACATCGAGAAGGACTCGGCGATCAACGACGACATCGACCGCCTGCGCCACGCGGCGACCTCGTCCCTGCTCACGCGCCGCGACGTGATCATCGTCGCCTCGGTGTCGTGCATCTACGGCCTCGGCTCGCCCGAGGAGTACGAGCAGCAGCTCGTCCGGCTCGAGGTCGGTGCCGAGTTCGCCCGCGAGCGCCTGCTGCACGACCTGGTGGGGATCCAGTACAGCCGCAACGACGTGGTGCTCGGCCGTGGCCGGTTCCGGGCCCGCGGCGACGTGATCGAGGTGCAGCCGGCCTACACGGAGACCGCGTACCGGATCTCGCTGTTCGGCGACGAGATCGAGCAGATCACGCACTTCGACCCGATCACGGGCGAGGTGTACGGCCGGCTCGACGACCTCATGCTCTACCCGGCGACCCACTACGTCACCACGCCGCCCACCCTCGAGCGCGCGGCCGAGGAGATCGGCGCCGAGATGGAGGAGCGCGTCGCCTGGTTCGAGGCCAACGGCAAGCTGCTCGAGGCCCACCGCCTGCGCCAGCGCACCGAGTACGACCTCGAGATGATGCGCGAGATGGGCTACTGCTCGGGGATCGAGAACTACTCGCGGATCCTCGACGGGCGAACCGAGGGCCAGCCGCCGTTCACCCTCCTGAACTACTTCCCGTCCGACTTCATCGTCTTCATCGACGAGTCGCACAACACCGTCCCCCAGATCGGGGGAATGTACGAGGGCGATCGGTCGCGGAAGGCGTCGCTGATCGAGCACGGGTTCCGGCTGCCGTCGGCGATCGACAACCGCCCGCTGCGGTTCGACGAGTTCCTGGAGCGGGTGGACCAGGCCGTCTTCGTCTCGGCCACCCCCGGCCCGTTCGAGCTGCGCAACTCCGCCAGCGTGGTCGAGCAGATCATCCGCCCGACGGGCCTGATCGACCCGGAGGTCGAGGTCCGGCGCACGCGTGGGCAGATCGACGACCTGCTGGGCGAGATCCGCGAGCGCGAGCGCGCCGGCGAGCGGGTGCTGGTGACGACGCTGACCAAGAAGATGGCCGAGGACCTGACCGACTACCTGCTGGAGTCGGGCATCCGCGCGCGCTACCTGCACTCCGAGATCGACACGCTGGAGCGGATCGCCATCGTCCGTCAGCTGCGGCTGGGCGAGTACGACGTGCTGGTGGGGGTGAACCTCCTCCGCGAGGGCCTCGACCTGCCCGAGGTGTCGCTGGTCGCCATCCTGGATGCCGACAAGGAGGGCTTCCTGCGCGGCCAGACGGCCCTCATCCAGACCATCGGCCGGGCCGCGCGCAACGTGCGCGGCCGGGTGCTGATGTACGCCGACAAGGAGACCGAGGCGATCCGGGCGGCGCTCGCGGAGACCAACCGGCGCCGCGCCATCCAGGTCGCGTACAACGAGGAGCACGGCATCACGCCGCAGTCGATCGTCAAGGGCGTCAGCGACATCGCCGAGCTGCTGTCACTCGAGACTCCGACGGTTCCCAGCTCGCGCCGGCGTGGCGCCTCGAAGGCCGAGGGCATGGACGCCACCGAGCTCGAGCGGCTGGCGGTCGAGATCGAGGAGGAGATGCACGCAGCCGCCGAGGAGCTGCGCTTCGAGTACGCCGCGCGCCTCCGGGACGAGGCCCGCGACCTGCGGCGCGAGCTCGCGGCCATGAACGCAGCCGGCCTGCGCTAGGGGCCCGTCTCGGTAGGTGAACGCGCCACCTGGCATGCCCTGCGAGGTCGCGCTGGTGACCGCGACCGCTCGCCAAGACATCCCTTGTCAGGTATTGGCTTCGCGGCCGCGCTTCCCATCACGAGGCCGCAGCGGGCGCCACCTGCCACGTCACCTACCGAGACGGGCCCTAAGCCCGTCGTACACTGGTTCGGCCACTCCTCCCGGAGATCTCGTGTCCGCCTCTCAGACGTCCGCGTCCGAAACCCTGAAGCCGTTCCTGCCGCGGCTCGTGATCGAATGGCTGCGGACGGCACCCGACCAGCGCGTCCTCGAGGTGGACGGGACGCTCGCGTTCGCCGACATCTCGGGCTTCACCCGCATGAGCGAGCGGCTCGCGCGGAACGGCAAGGCCGGGGCCGAGGAACTCGCCGACGTGCTCGACGACACCTTCACGCGGCTCCTGGCCATCGCCTACGCGGATGGGGCGGGCCTCGTGAAGTGGGGCGGGGATGCCGTGCTGCTGCTGTTCGACGGCGTCGACCACGCTGCGCGGGCCTGCCGGGCGAGCGTCGGCATGCAGCGGGAGCTGCGGAGGCTCGGGCCGATCCGCACCTCCGCGGGGCGGGTCGCGCTCCGCATGTCGATCGGCGTCCACAGCGGCCGCATCCCCTTCGCCCTCGTCGGCGACGTCCACCGCGAGCTGCTGGTCTGCGGACCCGCCGTCACCAGGACCGTTGCCCTCGAATCGGCCGCGGAGGCGGGCCAGGTGCTGATGAGCGATGAGACGGCCGCGCTGGTGCCGGCGGTCGTGCATGGCGAGCGGACCGACGTGGGCGTGCTGTTGCGGGCCGCGCCCGAGGCTCCGCGCCGGCCCGCGCCGGACGTCGGCGACGTGTCCGATCTCGACCTCGTCGAGTACGTCCCGCTCGCACTCCGCGAGCGCCTCCTGTCGGGCTCGCGGGAGGCCGAGCACCGGGCGGTGACCGTGGCGTTCGTGGAGTTCGCCGGCACCGACGCCTTGCTGGTGCGCGACGGTCTGGCAGCTCTCGGCGATGCGCTCGACGCGCTCGTGCGATGCGTTCAGGCGGCGGCGGTCCGCCACGACGTCTCGTTCCACGAGACCGACATCGCGCCGGATGGGGGCCGGATCCTGCTCGTGGCCGGCGCGCCCACCACCACCGGTGCGGACGAGGACCGCGTCCTGCTCGCAGCACTCGCCGCCGCCCGCCCCGACGTACCTCTGCAGGTGCGGGTCGGGGTGAACCGCGGCCACGTCTTCTCAGGAACGCTCGGGCCGTACTACCGCCGGACGTTCTCGATCAAGGGCGACGCCGTCAACCTCGCGGCACGCGTCATGGGCCGGGCTGCCGCGGGCCAGGTCGTCGCCACGGCGGCGGTGCTCGACCACGCGCGGGCCGCGTTCGAGCACGAGCCACTGGCACCGTTCATGGTGAAGGGGAAGTCGCACCCGGTCTCCGCGTCCGTCGTCGGCGCTCCCGACCGACGGCATGCCGCCGACCATCGCGATGGAGGCCCGCTGGTCGGTCGCGAGACCGAGGTCGCGGCGCTGGCCGACGCCATCGCCGGGGCCCGGGACGGCCGCGGCCGGCTAGTGGAGATCGTCGGTGAGCCAGGCATCGGCAAGTCGCGGCTGGTGGCGGAGGCCCGCACCCTGGCCGCGGGCTTCGCCCGGTTCCACGTCGCCTGCGAGGCGTACGAGTCCTCGACGCCGTACTTCGCGATCCGGGCCCTGCTGCGGGCCACACTCGGCCTCGGCGAGGAGGACGAGGAGGCGGCGCTTGCCGGCCTCGTCGCCAGCGTGCGGTCGGCGGCACCCGAGCTCGAGCCGTGGCTGCCGCTGATCGCGACGGCGGCCGGCCTCGACGCGCCAGCGACCCGTCAAACCCGCGATCTCGGCTGGCAGGCGCGCCGCACGCAGCTCGGTCGGGCCGTGGCCGACCTGCTGTTCCGGGTCGTCGACGGGCCGGTGCTGCTCACGATCGAGGACCTGCACTGGATGGACGAGGCGTCGGGGACGGTGCTGAGGGAGCTCGTCGCGCGACTCTCGACGGTGCCCTGGGTGGTCGTCGCCACGCGCCGTCGCGTCGAGGAGGGCGTCGACCCGGTCGGCTGGCCGGGTCTCGTGCGCCTCGTGCCCGAGCCGCTCGGGGATGACGCGGCGGCCGCGCTGATCGACGCCGCCACCGCGGAGGCGCCGTTCGCACCGCACGAGATCGACGAGCTACGCCGCCGCGCCGGCGGGAACCCGCTGTTCCTCCGCGAACTGGTCGCGGCGGCACGCGCCGGCAGCTCGGTCGAGGGCCTGCCCGACTCGGTCGAGGCGGTGATCGCAGCCCAGATCGATCGCCTGCCCGCCGCGCGCCGGGCGCTGCTGCGGCGGTTCGCGGTGATCGGTCAGGCATTCGCCGAGGATCTCGCCCTCGGCATCCTCGATCATCCGCCGCCGGACCCCTGGGCCGGCCTCGACGAGTTCGTCCAGCCTGACGCGCCAGGCCAGCGGCGGTTCGTGCACGCCCTCATCCGGGACGCAGCGTACGAGGGGCTCTCGTTCCGCGAGCGGCGGGCCTTGCATGGCCGGGTCGGCGACGCGATCCAGAACGCGTCCGACGTCGCCGAGCTGGAACATGCGGAGCTGCTCTCGCTGCACTTCTACAACGCGCAGCGGTACGAGGACGCCTGGCGCTACTCGCGGGCCGCGGGCGAGCGCGCACAGGCGAAGTGGGCGAACGTCGAGGCGTCGGACTTCTTCGCCCGCGCACTCGACTGCACGCGCCACGTCCCCGGGCTCGCGCTCGGCGATGTGGCCGCGGTCGCGGAGTCGCTCGGCGACGTCCGCGAGCGAATGGGCGCCTTCGCCCCCTCCTCGGTGGCGTACGGGCGCGCCCGGCGCCTGCTCGCCGGCGATCCCGCCGCCCAGGTGCGCCTGCTCATGAAGGAGGGCGTGCTGCGCGAGCACGCCGGGCGCTACTCGGAGTCGCTGCGCTGGCTCGGGCGTGCCTTGCGGCTCGACGATGCGTGCACGCCGCACTCGCCATCGCGCGCCGAGCTGCTCGTGGAGCATGGCGGTGTGCGTTTCCGCCTCGGCCGGTACCGCGCGGCGATCGAATGGTGCGAGCGCGGGGCGGCCCACGCCGAGGCGGTGGGCGACCGGCGGGCGCTGGCGAGGGCGTACTACCTCCTCCACGTCATCCACATGTCGTTCGGCAGTCCCGAGCGGGTCAGGTACCGCGATCTGGCGCTGCCGATCTACGAGGAGCTCGGCGACCTGCTTCGCCAGGGCTACGTGCTGAACAACCTCGGCATCGACGCCTACTACGGCGGTTCCTGGACGGAGGCCGTCTCGCTCTACCAGCGCAGCCGCGACGCTCTCCTGCGAGCAGGTGCGTGGGTCGAGGCCGGCGACGCCGACTACAACATCGCCGAGATCCTCGCTGACCAGGGCCACCTCGAGGCGGCCGAGAGGGTCACGCGCGACACCCTCTCCGCGCACCGGGCCGCCGGGTACCGCATGGGGGTCGCGTTCTCGCTCGTGCTGCGCGGCCGGATCGCTGCCCGAGCGGGCCGTCACGACGAGGCCGCCGAGCTCCTGCGTGCCGGGCGCGACGAGTGGGCCGGCCTGGGCGACGAGCCTCACGTGCTGGATGCGGACGCGAAGATCGTCGAGGGCATGCTGCTGGCCGGTGGCGACCCCGCTGCCCGCGAGCCCGCCGAGGCCCTCGTCCGGCGCTCCGAGCGGCTCGACGTGGCGCCTGCCATCCAGTGCCTGGTCTACCGGCTCGGCGGTATCGCCCGGGCGCAGGCGGGCAATCGTGACGGCGCCATCGAGTTCATCGAACGGGCGATCGCGCTGGCTCGGGAGGCGGACGACCGCTACGAGCTCGCCATGGCCCTCGAGACGCTGGCGCACGTGGCCGGCGGACGCGACGACGCCGAGCTGCTGCTCGCGGAGGCGCTGGCGCTCCGCGAGCAGCTCGGTGTCGTGGCCGTGCCGGCGTTTCCGCTGCCCTGACTCACCCCTTGGCGGCGTGGGTCGGGTCCTTGGGATCCTCCGGACAGTCCTTATCGGAGGCCCGCAGGCGGGAGACGCCGACGAGCGTCGAGTACGACTGGCCGTCGTCCAGGTTGACCGTGATCCGCCAGTAGGAGCCGCTGATCGCTGCGGACGTCGCCCAGTTGCGCACGTAGCGGCTCGTGGCAGTGTCCCAGACGTAGCTTGTGCCGGTCGTCGCCGCAAGGGTCGTGCCGCGCGAGTTGGCGACGGCCGCGGACGACAGGGTTCCCGCCTTGGCCGGCGCCACCCACAGCGGTGCGGCAGCCAGCTTGACGGCCGTGTAGCCGGTGCCGCTTGCCTGGAGCAGCTGGAACGCGACCGGCACGTTCACGCCGGCGCGGACGATCGCCGTGGCACCGCTGGTGGTCGTCGGTGCCGAGAACCCGCCGAACCGGTAGTTGACGTGGTAGCGCACCGACGTGGTTGCCCTGTTGCCGGCGGGGTCGACGGCGGTGGCGGTTGCCGTGAAGTCGCCGACCCTGTTGGCCGTGCCCCCGGTGACCGCCACCGTGCACGACTGGCCGGAGGCGCCGGAGCCGCCGTCGGATGCCGAGCACGTCGGGGTCGGAACGGCGCCGAGGGTGTAGACCGCGTGGTCGGCAACGCCGCCGATGGAGAGCGCCGGGGCCGCATCGTCGTACTGGATCGCGAGATTCGTCGGCGCGCTCCGGTTCCCCGCCGTGTCCATCACCAGCACCTGAACCAGCGTCGACCTGGCGACCAGTATCGGGTCGGGGCATCCGCCCGCCGGGATGCCGGATCCGGCGGCTCCGGACGAGCCGGCCGGGTCGGTGCAGGTGAACCTGACCGTGACCGCGTGGTTGTACCACCCGCCGGCGTCGGGCTGGCGATCCGCCGCCGCGACGATGGTGGGCGGCGTGACGTCGACCTTCACCGTCGCGGTATCGCTCGAGGTGTTGCCGGAGCTGTCGCTGGCGTACGCCGTGACGGTGGTCACGCCCTCGCCCGTGACGGTGACCGGCGCTGCCGGTGTGCCGTCGGTGACCGTGAACTGCACAGTCACCGGCAGCGACGTGTTCCATTCCCCGACGGGGGCCGGGCTGATCGTGTGCGTGATCCCGGGCCCGGCGTTGTTGAGGCTGAACGTGGCCGTGTTGATGCCCTCGACGTTGCCCGCGTTGTCGGTTGACCAGAAGGTGATCGTCCGACCCAGCAGCGAGTCGAAGACCGGGAACGGCGCGGTGTACAGCGTCGGCGTCCCGCCATCGATCGCGTAGTAGGTCGCCGCCACGCCCGAACCCGGGCCGGCGGGCCCCGAGTCGGAGGCCGTCAGGGTCACCGTTCCGCTCGTGACGCAGATCGGGCTGCACGATGAGCTGATCAGGGTCTGGGGCATGGTGTGGTCGATGCGGAACGGGCCGTCGGTCGTGAGCGGCGCGGCCGTGTTGCCCGCGACGTCCGACGCCTGCCCGCCCGAGGTCTGGCCGCTCGTCACGCCGGCGTAGACGCCGTCGCCCCGCAGGATCACGTCGTCGGGGCAGTACGCGACGCCGGAGAGCGCGTCGGCGCAGGAGTAGCCGATGTCGACGACCGGAGTGGTGTACCACCCGCTGGCGTTCGGAGACGGAACGATCGCGGTCACGGCCGGGGCGTGCCGGTCGATCTTGACGGGAGGCGAGGTGGCCGTGGTCGAGTTGCCGGCGTTGTCGGTCGCGGCACCTGGCACGGTGGTCCCGGCCAGCGGCGTCTCATCCGTGAGCGTGACGTCCGCGGGGGCCGTGGCGATGCCCGACAGGGCATCGGACGCGGTCCAGTGGACGACCACGCTGTCCTTCGACCAGGCCGGCGCCGGGAGCGGCGGCACGGTGGCCGTCTGCAGCACCGCCGAGAGGTCGGGTGCGGTCTGATCGATCCTGATCGGGCCGATGGTGGCGGAGGCCGAGTTGCCGGCGTTGTCGAGGACCGTCGCGCTGACGGTCTGCCCTGCCGTGTCGCTGCTCAGAACCGTCGTCTGGTCGCAGCCCGAGGCGACGCCGGAGGTCGCGTCACTGCAGGCGAACGAGACGCTCACCGGCGTCGCGTTCCAGCCGGCCGCGTTCGCGGCCGGGGTCGCCGAGCCGGTGATCGTCGGACCGGTCCTGTCGACGAACACCGTGAGGGCGTTCGCCGGGCTTCCGGTCGCTGGGGAGGCGCCGGGCGCGAAGGACTGCAGCACGTGCGAGCCGTCGCCGAGCGCGGCCGGGGCGGGCGTTGCGGAGCCGTCGACGAACAGCTGGAAGCCGTTGCCGGCGGTCGCGGTGGTGGCACTCGTGAACCACCCGGTCAGGGTCGGAGCCGTCGGGGTGGTCGTGATCTGGCCGGAACCCACGTTGCCGTTCTTGCCCGGGCCGATCGGGAAGCCCGGCCCCTTGTTGTTCGCGACGGAGGTGTTGCCGGCGCGGTCGGTTGCGTAGAAGGTCACCTCCGTGACGTCGGTTGCATTGACCACGCCGGAGAACCGGTCGCTGGTGCCGTCGCGGAGCAGCTCGACGCGCTGGTAGACGGAGTCGGGCGAGCCGGGCCTCAGCACCTGCGCGAGCACCCGGGCGACGCCGTTGGTGTCCGTCACGACTGCCGACAGGGCCGTGTGCCCGCCCTGGTCGAGCACCTCGAGCGTTCCGAAGCGCGGGCCCTCGAAGTCCGTGGACTTCGAGTAGGTCACGAGCCAGGTCGTATCGGTGAAGGTGCGGAGCATGCCGAACGCCGGGTCACCGCTGCCCGACCGGAACTGGGCGGGGGTCAGGGTCAGCTGCTGGCGCGCCGACCCGTCGGCGGCGAAGCTCGTGCCGACGTTCGCGAACGCGGACGGGAAGACGGTGCTGCCCGTCGGCGCCGGACCACCGGAGGTCGCCGCCAGTCGGGCGCCGGCGAACGCGTAGCCACCGGGCGCGTCGGCGTCCGTGGGGCTGATCGCGATGTCGTGCACCGTAAGGGTCAGCGGCAGGGCGCCGTGCGCGACCTCGCCGCCGGTGCCCGGCGGGAGGTCGGCGAGCACCTGGGGCATGATCGGGTAGCGGCTCGTGCTCGTCGTCAGGCCGGCGTTGTCGTAATAGACGCGCGCCGGGCCGCCGGCGGGATCGGTGACGACGGTGCGATGCAGGGTGGTGCCGATGCTGACGGGGATCGTGGTGCTCTTGAGGCCGGTCGCGGGGTCGGTGACCAACGGGGTGGCGGCCGGCGACGTCGGCGCGGTCGCGTTCACGGTGGGCAGGCTGTAGGTCGGGAAGCCCCAGAGCGTGATCTGCTCCAGCACCTTGAGGTCGTACGGGCTCCACGCCAGCATCGAGCGGAAGTACGTCTGCTGTGCGTCCACGAGTCCGGCCCCGGCCGAGCGGGAGCCGTCGAGCTCCGTCGCGTAGGTCGCCAGCAGGCGTTCGTCGAAGGCGAGTGCGGCGCTGTCGCCGATGCCGTAGCCGAGGTTGCCGACGACGACGGCCGTGGAGCGGTCCTGGAGCGCCGACTCCCAGGTGGTCGCGCCGCCGGGCAGGTCGAGGGCGAAGTGGCAGCCGATGGTGAAGAGGATCCGCGCGGCCATGCTCCCCGGCGGACTGGCGCCGATCTGGGCGGCCGTGTACGAGTCGCCGCTTCCGGTGGTGCTGCCGTTCGCCGACAGCACGCGCGTCGGGTCGGCGTGCGCGTTCGGCACGAGCACGTCCGGGGTGCGCCCGCCGGAGGGGAAGAACGCGTTGGCGAGCGCCGTCGAATCCCAGGCCGGCCCCGAGAGGGACGTCACGTTGCCGGAGGACAGCTGGGCCTGCAGGGTCGCGCGGATCTGCGTGCCGGCGTCGGCGAAGAAGTCGTAGTCGCTCTCGAACGCCGTCCGCTGGGCCGAGGACCGGCTCGGATCGCCGGCGAGTCCATTGAGCGCGGTGTACTGCTGGATGCTGCGATCGATCGCGTCGCCCGACCCGCCCAGCCGGCCGAGGGCCACCTGCGGCAGGTACACGATCTGGCCGCGGACGGACAGCGGCTGGAACGAGCCGAACGGGGCGTCGGACAGGAACCGGCCGTTGCCGACCGCCGCGGTGAGGAGCGTGGACTGCCCGCCCTGCAGCGTCTCGCCCACGAAGTCGCGCTCGTTGGTTGCCGTTGTGGCATCCGGCAGGGCGGCGTGGGGGATGATGGTGCCGTCCCCGACGATCACGATGTTCCGCACCCCGGCGAGCGATCCGGGTGCCTGGCCGAGGCCGTCGACCCCGTCGTCGATCGCCTTGACGACGGCGTTCGACAACGCCACGTCGCACGGGCTCGCGTCCCATGCATCGAAGGCCGCGCTCACGCCGCCGAGGCGGTTGACGGGGATGAGTGCCGCCGTGTGGCCGCCGACGGCGGTCGACGCCCGGAGGTCGGTGATGATCGATGCCGCGGTCGTGGCGCCGAAGGCGCGGACGAGTCGCGGGGCGTCGACGAGGTACAGGGTGTCGACCGCAGCGCCGACGCCGAACGGGGAGGGGATCAGGGCGTCCACGCCGGCCGTATCGACTGCGTTCGGGCCGCCGGGGATCGTGGCCGTCGCCGAGCACGGCGGCAGCTGCGGCGGGTCTGCGAGCCGCGCCACCAGCGTGTACGGGTCGGGGCCGCCGGCGCCGTTGTACCCGCTGACCTGGATCGTGTAGGTGCCGCCCACGGTGGGCGTGGTGATGGACTCGCCGTCGGTGCCGCGGAACGCGGAGATGCCGGCGACATCGGCGCCCGGCTGCAGCGGTATGTCGGCAAGGACCGGTGGCGGGAGCGTCGCTCCGCCCGAACCGGGATCGGCGATCGGATCGGTGGCGGCGGGTACCTGGCGGGGCGTCGTGCCGTGCAGCAGGCTCGCCGGTGTCGTACCCGGCGGCGCGTAGAGGACGAGATCCGCGTCGTACTTGAGCTGGCTCAGGGTGACGCTGAGCGACTTGCCGGCGGGCACCTTCACGGTGAACAGGTCGACGTCGCCCGGGCCGCTGATCTGACCGACGATCAGCGCGTTGGGGTTCTGCCCGAGGTCGCGCGCCCCGGCCGGATCCGGCGCCACCTTCGTGACGGCCGAAGCAGTACCGGCGGTGGCTCCCGCCAGGTCGACCGCGACCGAGGCGCTGGCCGGGGCCGACCCGGTGGTGAGTGCGGGCAGGGACTGGAAGTCGAGGACGATCGCGTCCGGCGGCGACGCCGTGCTCGCGGTGCTCGCGGCGCACGGTTGCGCCGGCACGCGCCACGTGAGCACCGCCCCGGTCGCGTCCGCGGCGGGGTCGGCGATGCCCGTGGCGGCGGCCGCTCCGACGGCGAGCCGCGACGAGCCCGGCCGGTAGCCGAAGCCGGCCGCCAGCGTCACGGTCGCCACGGCCGGCTCGCCGCAGGGCAGCGAGAACGACAGCGTCTGGTGGATGAATGCCACCTCCGGCGCGAGCCCGGGGCCGAGCAGCGGTGCTGGCGCGGTTCCCGGGAACAGCCTCTCGACGTGCGCGCCGGCCAGCGACATCTGCTCCCACGGCAGCGACGTGGCGTCGGCGAACGCCAGGACGAGGTCGGCCAGCAACGCGCCGTTGATCGTGCTGCCGAGATCCCCGAGCGTGGCGGCCGCGTTGATCGCCCCGGCCTTCGATGCCGTGCGCAGATCCGTCGGGCACACGACCTTCGTGCAGTCCACGACCTGTGAGACCGACTTGCCGGCTGCAGCCAGCTGGACGGTCGTGACATCGCCGAGGAACGTGCCGGTGATGTTCAGCGGAGCGACCGGGAGGTCGAGGAACAGCGGCCGTCGCGGGGAGGTCGTGAGGTCGCCGATGGATCGCAGTCCGAGCGAGGTCGCACCGAGGTCGAGGCCCGACAGCGAGCTCTCGAAGATCGACTGCGTGACGGCCAGGTCGGGGTTGGCGCCGTCGAGCGTGGTCGTCGTGCAGTTCACCGGCAGGGATGCGAAGTCGGCGCACCAGCCGGCGCTGGTCGGCGGCGCCACGTCGTTCCAGGTGATCCCGTTCAGCAGCACGGCCAGCGCCTGGATCTGGGCGAGCGGGGTGCCGTCCACCAGGAACTGGTCGAGGGTCAGCGGCGTGCATCCGGCCGGGCCGGCGGTCGTGCCGCAGGTCGGGTCGAGCAGCGGCGCCAGGCCGGGATCGTGCGAGTTCGCGTAGTCGGTCGCGAGGTCCGCGACGGTGGTCGTCTGCGGCAACGAGGTCGTGAAGTCGCGGGTGCCGGCGAGGAACGCGGGCCAGCCCCCGGGGGCGACCAGCGGCAGATCGCTGAGGTGGGCGTTGAGGAGCCGGGCGAGGATCGAGGTGCCGATGCGCGCGGCCGGGATCCGGGCGGCGGGGATCCGCGCCGCGGGAATGCGGGCGGCGGGGATCCGGGCGGCGGGGATCCGCGCCGCGGGAATGCGCGCGGCCGGGATCCGCGCGGCCGGAAGGGAGGTGATGGTCGACCGGGCGAGGGACACCGACGCCGGGCTCGCGGAGGGGATCTGCGCGGCCGTCTGCGGCAGGAGGCCGGCGACCGGCAGCGTGTCGAGCGGCAGCGCGCCGATGCCCACGCCCGCAGAGCCCGGGCCCGTGAGCGTCACGCCGGAGACGTTGACCAGCCCGGGTGTGTAGGTGACGTTCGCGACGTAGTCGATGCCCGCCTCGGGGCCGTAGTCCTCGACCTGGACGTCGAGGGTGTTGGTGCCCGCGACGAACATCGTCGGATCGGCGGTCGAGTAGGCCCACGGCTGCCGGTGGTACTTGTCGTCGTCCGCCGTATGCGTGAGCGTCTGCGCAGCGACCCTGTGCCCGTTCAGCAGGACGGTCGCGCCGTCGTCGGCCGCGAGCGTGATCGTGAGGCTCGGCGCCGAGTACCCGGCCGGAAGCGCGAAGGTGGTGCGGTACCGGGTCGTGGCGCCCAGGCCGCGCCCGGTGATGGTGCCGTCCTTGATGTCCGTGCTGATCCAGGAGGAGCCCGCCAGCGCCGGCACGCTCGAGGCCGCGAGCCAGTCGCTCCACGGCGTCGTGATCACGGCGGTGCCCGTGACGGCCGTCGGATTGCCCTTCGAGTCGAGCACCGTGTAGGTGATCGGCGCGATGCCGGTCTTGATCGTGATGGTGCGCGCCAGGATCGGGGATCCCGTCGTCGCCGAGGCAGCACCGGCCATCAGGACGGTGCTCATGGTCGCGGCAGACAGCACCGCGAGCATGAGTGCGAATCGGATTCTGGGCAAACCGACGACTCCTAGCTCGGGACGAGTACTGCCCTTGTATCAGTGATCGGCCGTGGAGCACAAGTCTGTCGTCACCGGCCGGCAGGGTGCGCGTCGGCTACCGTGAGGGTATGAGCCCCCTCGTCCCGATGGTGATCGAGCAGACCGGCCGCGGTGAGCGGTCGTTCGACATCTACTCCCGGCTGCTGAACGAGCGCATCGTCTTCCTCGGGACGCCGATCTTCCCGGAGATCGCGAACCTGATCGTCGCGCAGCTGATCCATCTCGAGTCGGACGAGCCGGACAAGGACATCTCGCTGTACATCAACTCGCCCGGCGGCGACGTGTACGCGGGCATGGCGATCTACGACACGATGCAGTTCATCCGCCCCCAGGTGCAGACCATCTGCTTCGGGATGGCCATGTCGATGGGCGCGATCCTGCTCGCCGGCGGCGCTCCCGGCAAGCGCATGGCCCTCCCGAACGCGAAGGTGATGATCCACCAGGGCTCGTCCGGCTTCCAGGGACAGGCCACGGACATCGAGATCCAGGCCCGCGAGGTGCTCGCGGTGCGCAAGCGCATGGACGAGGTGCTGGCCAAGCACACGGGCAAGACGGTCGAGCAGATCCACGACGACACGGAGCGCGACTTCTTCATGTCGGCCGCGGCCGCGGCGGCGTACGGGATCATCGACCGGGTCGTCGACAGCCGGTAGGACTCCGGCCATCGCCGCCGAAGGCGGCTCGGGTGGCCGAACGCCTCGTCATGACGCGCGCCCACACGGCGGTGCTGTGGCGGCCGATCGCGTGGGCCGTGCTCGCCTCGACGTGCCTGGCGGGCGTTGTCGGGGCCGTGCACGAACTGGCGCATCCCGGCTTCCTAGGGGTGCTGCTGGCGCTGGTGGCGGCCGCGGGTGCGGCATGGGCGGTGCTGCGACTCGTGCGGCGGGTCTGGGAGTGGGACCGGACGCTGCTGGTGGTGACGTCCGAGCACCTCGCGGTCTACCGGCAGGGACTGCGCCGGACGGAGCAGATCGTCCCGCTGGCGGTGATCTCCCGGCTCCGTGTACGCCGCTCGATCCCCGGCCGGCTGCTGGGCTACGGGACCATCGAGGTGACCGGCGGCGGTCGCGGGACACGCCTGCGCTACGTGCCCGACCCCGACAGCGTGTCGTCGGTGATCAGCACCTATGCTGGTCGACGTGACCTCGGCTGACCTGTACGCCCGCGCCGTCGCGGCCATGCCCGGCGGCAACACGCGCTCGACGCTCCACATCCCGCCGGTGCCGCCGTACGCGGCGCGAGGCGAGGGGTGCCGCCTGATCGACGAGGACGGCCACGAGGTGATCGACCTCCAGAACAACTACACGACGCTCGTGCACGGCCACCGCCATCCGGTCGTCATGGCCGCCGCGGCGGCGGCGATGGACGAGGGGACGTGCTTCGGCCTGCCGACGCGCCACGACGTCGCCCTCGCCGAGCGGATCGCGCAGCGCGTGCCGGCGGTCGAGCGCCTGCGCTTCACGAACTCGGGCTCCGAGGCGGTCATGATGGCCGTCCGCACGGCGCGAGCGTTCACCGGGCGCGATCTGCTGCTGCGGTTCGACGGGAGCTACCACGGCATCTACGACGCCGCCCTGCCCGACGAGGCCCCGGGCCTGACCCGGGCCGCGGGCGGCGACGTCCGCACGATCCCGGTCGCCGACGCCGCGGCGTTCGCGGCGGCGCTCGATCGAGATGGCGACCGGATCGCGGCCGTGATCATCGACCTGATGCCGAACCGGGCTGGCCTGCGGCCGGTGCCGCAGGCGTTCGCCGACCTCGTGCGGGCCGAGACGCGGCGCCGGGAGATCCTGCTGATCGTCGACGAGGTGATCACGCTGCGGCTGAGCGTCGGTGGCCTGCAGGGCCGGTACGGCCTGGAGCCTGACCTCGTGACGATGGGCAAGATCATCGGCGGTGGCTTTGCCGTCGGTGCCTGGGGTGGATCGGCCGAGGTGATGGCGATCCTCGACCCGCGGCGCGGCGACACGGCGGTGCCCCACGCCGGCACGTTCTCCGCGAATCCCGTCACCACCGCGGCGGGCCTCGCGGCGCTCGATCTGCTCGACGCGCCGGCCATCGACCGCCTGAACGCGATGGGCGACGACCTGCGCGGGCGGGTCGGCGCGCTCGGGTACGACGTGGCCGGCAGCGGCTCGCTGTTCCGCCTGCTGGCCGTGCTGGGCGACTTCGACCTCTGGTGGCGGCTCTACCGTGCGGGGCTGCTGGTGGCGACCAACGGCCTCTGCTCCCTCTCCACCGTCATGACCGGCGACGACGTGGACGAGATCGCGTCCCGGTTCGCCGCGGCGCCGGGACTAGTCAACACCGAACACTTGTTCGCGTCTGGGCTGGTTGCTAGCCTGCGTCCCAGTGGCCAGCGACTGGATAACGATCCGCGGCGCGCGGGAGCACAACCTCAAGAACGTGACGGTGCGGATCCCCCGCGACCGCCTCGTCTGCATCACCGGCCTTTCGGGCTCGGGCAAGTCGAGCCTGGCCTTCGACACGCTCTATGCAGAGGGCCAGCGCCGGTACGTGGAGTCCCTGTCGGCCTATGCCCGGCAGTTCCTCGGGCAGATGGAGAAGCCCGACGTCGACCACATCGACGGCCTCTCGCCGGCGATCTCGATCGACCAGAAGACGACCTCGCGCAACCCGCGCTCGACGGTCGGCACCGTCACCGAGATCTACGACTACCTGCGGCTGCTGTTCGCGCGCGTCGGCCACCCCCACTGCCCGGAGTGCGGCCGCACGATCGCGGGCCAGTCGGCCGAGCAGATCGTCGACCAGGCCATGACCCTGGAGGACGGCGTCCGCTTCACCGTCGATGCCCCCGTCGTGCGCGGCCGCAAGGGCGAGTTCAAGGAGCTGCTCGAGGGATTCCGGGGCGAGGGCTTCACGCGCGTCAAGGTCGACGGCGAGCAGCGCCTCCTGGAGGAGCCGATCGAGCTCGACAAGAAGTTCAAGCACGACATCAGCGTCGTGGTCGACCGCCTGGTGATGAAGCCCGACCTCCGCAAGCGGCTGGCCGACTCGGTCGAGACCGCCCTCCAGCTCGCGGAGGGCCTGATCGACATCGCGATCGTCGACGGCGCGACGACGACGTACTCCGAGAAGTTCGCGTGCCCCGAACACGGCGTCTCGCTGCCGGAACTGGCGCCGCGCGTGTTCTCGTTCAACTCCCCTCACGGCGCCTGCCCGGCCTGCCACGGGCTGGGCGCCACGCCCGAGCTCGATCCCGAGATGATCGTGCCCGACGCCGAGGCGTCGATCGCGGGCGGAGCGCTCCTGCCGTGGAACGTCAGCGGGTCGAGCTTCTACGAGTCGGCCATCCAGGCGGTCGCCGAGCACTTCGCGGTCCCGACCGAGGTGCCCTGGGGCGAGCTCAGCGACGAGCAGCGCGGGCTCTTCCTCTACGGCACGGGCGGCCAGCGCGTGCTCGTCACGTACCGCAATCGCCACGGCCGGCAGCGCCAGTACATGATGGCCTTCGAGGGCGTCATCGCCGGGCTCGAGCGCCGCTACCGCGAGACCGACTCGCAGCTGCAGCGGGAGCGGATCGAGGAGTACATGACGCTCCGCGCCTGTGCGACCTGCCAGGGCGCCCGCCTCAAGCCCGAGGTGCTCGCTGTCACCGTCGGCGATCTGAACATCCATCAGATCACGGGTCTCTCCGTGCTCGGTGCGCGCACATGGGTGGACGGGCTGCGCCTCACCGAGACCGAGACCCTGATCGCGGAGCGCATCCTCCGCGAGCTTCGGGAGCGGCTCGGATTCCTGGTGGACGTCGGCGTCGGCTACCTCACGCTCGACCGGGCTGCCGGCACGCTCTCGGGTGGCGAGGCCCAGCGCATCCGGCTCGCCACCCAGATCGGGTCGCACCTGGTGGGTGTCCTCTACATCCTGGACGAGCCGTCGATCGGGCTGCACCAGCGCGACAACCACCGGCTCATCGACACCCTCACCCGACTCCGCGACCTCGGCAACACGGTGGTGATCGTGGAGCACGACGAGGACACCATCCGCGCCTCGGACTGGGTCGTCGACATGGGCCCGGGCGCGGGCGAGCACGGGGGAGAGGTCGTCGCCGAGGGCACGCCGCCGCAGGTCGCGCGGAACCGCAAGTCCGTGACCGGTGCGTTCCTCGCCGGGCGCCGGCGGATCTCGGTGCCGGTTCGCCGCCCCGCCAATGGTGAGTGGCTCGTCGTCCGCGGCGCCCGCCAGCACAACTTGAAGAGCATCGACGTCGAGATCCCGGTCGGCCGGTTCGTGGCGGTGACCGGCGTTTCCGGGTCGGGCAAGTCCACGCTCGTGAACGACGTGATCCTGAAGGCGCTCAAGAACCGCCTCCACAACGCCCGGGTCAAGGCGGGCGCGTACGCGCGTATCGAGGGCATCGAGGCCTTCGACAAGGTGATCGACATCGACCAGTCGCCGATCGGCCGCACGCCGCGCTCGAACCCCGCCACCTACACCGGGCTGTTCGACCACATCCGCGCGCTCTACGCCTCCACGCCCGACTCCAAGGTGCGCGGGTACAAGCCCGGTCGCTTCTCCTTCAACGTCAAGGGCGGTCGCTGCGAGACCTGCCGCGGCGACGGGACGATCAAGATCGAGATGCATTTCCTGCCGGACGTCTACGTGCCGTGCGAGGTGTGCAAGGGCCGGCGCTACAACCGCGAGACCCTCGAGGTGCGCTTCAAGGGCAAGTCGATCGCCGACGTGCTGGAGATGCCGGTGGAGGAGGCACTGTCCTTCTTCGCCAAGATCCCGAAGCTGCGGCGCCGGCTGCAGACCCTGCACGACGTCGGTCTCGACTACGTGCGGCTCGGCCAGCCGGCGACCACGCTCTCGGGCGGCGAGGCGCAGCGGGTGAAGCTCGCCACCGAGCTGCAGAAGATCGCCACCGGGCGGACGCTCTACGTGCTCGACGAGCCGACGACAGGCCTGCATCTCGCCGACATCGAGAAGCTCCTCGACGTGCTCCACCGGCTGGTGGACACGGGGAACACGGTGCTCGTGATCGAGCACAACCTCGACGTCATCAAGCAGGCCGACTGGGTCGTCGATCTCGGGCCGGAGGGCGGCGACGCCGGCGGCGAGATCGTCGCGGCGGGACCGCCCGAGACGGTCGTGCTCGTGCCCGCATCCCACACCGGCCGGTTCCTCGCCCCCCAGCTCGAGCACGCCGTCCGCGAGACGGCACCCCAGGCGACCCTCATCTAGGTCTCGACCCACCGCGTGGGTCGATGTCGGCGTCGGGCGTCGGGCCGGGGCTTCCCGGCTACGCCGGTGGTGGTCGCAGGAGGGCGGCGAGCTTGCGCAGCGCGCGCGAACCGCCCGGTTCGCGCATCATCTGGTCGGCGTCCGCCAGGCCGAACCAGGCAATGCCGCCGGTTCCGTGCTCGCCGGTGATGTCGTACGGCCGCCAGGTGGCGAGCGCGTAGCGGATGTCGAAGTGGAGATGCGCGGGCTCACCACCGGCCGGCCGGATGGTATGGACGTCCAGGTCGAGAATGCCGGGAGAGAGGCTGACGAGGTCGGTGATGCCGGATTCCTCGCGGGCCTCGCGCATCGCCGTGACGAGCGGGTCGTGCTCGCCCTCGTCGTGGCCGCCCAGCTGGAGCCATCGCCCGAGCCGCCGGTGCCGGTGCAGGAGCACGCGACCGGTTGCGCCGTCGACGACGAAGGCGCTCCCCGTCAGGTGACCCGGTTGGTACTGCGTACGGTCGAAGGGGCGGGGCGCGTCGCGCAGGAGCTGCAGGATCGCCTGCCGGTGGCCTTCCTCGTCGGCGTCGGCCGGCTCGTATGCCTTCAGAGCCCGTACCAGGCGTGCCCCCTGCGCGTCCACGTCGGCAATCATTACCCGAGATGAGCCACGAGATGCGTCCCGGCACGGTGGTTCTGCCGTCCCAGACCGATCAGACCGTCTGGGACGAGCAGGAGATCGAGGATTTCGAGGGCGTCGACACCAGCGAGGGCGAGTGGTACGGCATCCGCACCGACCCGTGGCCCTGCCCAGCCTGCGGCGCCGTGTTCGAGTGGGTGACGGGCGCCCACTTCGTGATCGTGGCTCCGTCGAAGGACGATCTGCTGATGATCGCGGCCAAGTGCAAGGAGATCGGCCGCAACCCGCGCATCCAGGCCTACGACGACGTCCTGCCGGCCATGTCGATCTTCCAGTGGCAGGCGCTCGGCCGGCCCGTGCACGGCCTGCGCCGCTCGTGATCGTGTCATCCTGACGCAACCATGCGATACGCCCACACCTGCTACCGGATCAACGACCTCGAACGATCGGTCGACTTCTACGTCAACGGCCTCGGATTCACCGAGCAGCGGCGCATCCCGATCCGCGACGAGGCGATCAACGTCTTCCTGACGCCGGCCGGATCACCGGACCTGCCACTCGAGCTGACCTTCAACTTCGGCCGCGACGAGCCGTACGACCTCGGCACCGGCTACGGCCACATCGCGCTGTACGTCGACGACCTGGACGCCACGCTGGCCCGCCTCGCCGAGAAGGGCATCGTCCCCGAGCGCGAGCCCTACCGCGTGCGCGAGGGCGGATCGCGTCTCTGCTTCGTACGCGATCCGGACGGCTACCGGATCGAGCTCATCGAGTCCTGACGTCCAGCTCGGCCTGGAAGGCCGCCAGCTCGGCGTCGGGCATCGCGTAGGTGTGCTCCTGGCCGGGGAACCGCCGGTGACGGACGTCGTCCGCATACTGCCGGACGGCCTCGATCGCGATCACCCGCAGGTCGGCGTACTGGCGCACGAAGCGCGGCGGCTTGCCGGAGCCGAGGCCGAGCAGATCGTGGAACACGAGCACCTGGCCATCGCACCCGGCGCCGGCGCCGATGCCGATGGTCGGGATCTCGACCTCCTCGGTGATGCGCTCGGCCACCGCTGCCGGCACGCACTCGAGCACGAGCGAGAAGGCGCCTGCGGCCTGCACGGCGTGCGCGTCGGCGACCAGCCGGGTCGCGGCCCGGGCGGTCCGGCCCTGGGCCTTGAACCCGCCCAGTGCGGTCGCCGTCTGCGGGGTGAGCCCGAGGTGGGCCATGACCGGGATGCCCGCAGCGGTCACGGCCCGGATGCGGTCGAGCGACGTGCCGGCGCCCTCCATCTTCACGGCGTCGGCGCCGGCCTCCTTGACGAACCTTCCCGCGTTCAGGATCGCGTCGCGGTCGTCCACCTGGTACGACAGGAACGGCATGTCGGCGATCACCAGCGGCCGGATCGCCCCGCGCGTGGTCGCGCGGGTGAGGACGAGCATCTCCTCCATGGTCGCCGGGACCGTGGACGTGTGCCCGAGGACGGTCATGGCGGCCGAGTCGCCGACGAGCACGAGGTCGATACCGGCCTCGTTCGCGATCACGCCCGACGGGTAGTCATAGGCCGTGATCATCGTGATCCGGCGGCCCTCGCGCTTCATCTCCGCGAGTTCGGGCAGGGCGAGCTTGCCCGGCGCCGGCGTGGCGGGGGCGGGGTGGCGCGGTCTCGTACTCAACTCGTGCTCCAGGCGCTGCGGGTGGCGTACCGGCGCTCGCTCTGGAGCGTCGGCGCGAGGACGATGTTGTCGATCAGGCGGGTGCCGCCGACATGGACGGCGACGGCCAGGACGGCCGCGCGCTCCGGCGTGTACGAGCCGAGCGTCTCGGCATCGCGCACCTCGACGTACTCGATGTCGAGGCCGGCCTCGGCGAGGGGTGCCGACGCCGCTGAGCACAGCGCCCGCCCGTCCCGGTCGCCGCCCGCGTACACGGTCGAGGCGCGCTGGAGGCCGTGAAAGATGGCGGTCGCACGCTCGCGCTCGGCCGGCGCGAGGTAGCGGTTGCGCGAGCTCATGGCGAGACCGTCGGGTTCGCGCACGGTCGGCAGCGCGCGGATCTCGACCGGAATCGCGAGGTCGGACACGATCCGGCGGATCACGGCCACCTGCTGGAAGTCCTTCAGCCCGAAGTAGGCCGCGTCCGGAGCCACGACCCCGAGGAGGCGGGCCACCACCGTCGCTACGCCCTCGAAGTGCCCGGGGCGGTGCGCGCCGCAGAGGCCGGCGGCGACCGCGCCCGGCTCCACGGTGGTCGCGAACCCGGGCGGGAACATCTCCTCGTCGGATGGAGCGAAGAGGAAGTCGACGCCGACGTTGGCCGCGCTCTCGGCGTCGTCGGCCTCGCTGCGCGGGTACCGGTGGAGGTCCTCGCCGGCCGCGAACTGGAGCGGGTTGACGAACAACGAGACCACGGTGACGTCGCACTCCGCCACCGCCGTCCGCATCAGGCTGAGGTGACCGTCGTGGAACGCGCCCATGGTGGGCACGAGCCCGATACGCCGACCGGACGTGCGGGCGCCGAACAGGGCGGCGCGCACTTCACGGATCGTTCTGAGCGTTCTCATGCCAAGGGTACCCCTCCGGTGGATGGAGTCCTGTGCGGAGCGTAGCAGGCCGCCTGGGGCCGTCGTCGGCCGCTGCCCCGGCGCGATATGCTTTCCGCATGCCGCTGTACGAGTATGAATGCGTCGCCTGCCAGCACCATTTCGAGGAGCTGGTCTCGCCGGCCGGCACCACCATGGTGGCTTGCCCCGAATGCACGTCGCAGGACGTGTCGAAGCTGCTCTCGAAGTTCCAGCGCACGCGCGTGGGCGGCGACATGCCGGCCGCCTCGCCGGCGCCGCGATCGGGCGGCTGCTGCGGCGGTGGCTGCGGCTGCGGTCACTGACGAGGCGGGGACGGCCAGGCTCGCCGGCGAGTTGGCGGGCTCGCTGGTGGCGGGCGACGTCGTCCACCTGGTCGGCGACCTGGGGTCGGGAAAGACCACGTTCGTGCAGTACGCCGCAGCTGCGCTGGGCGTGGGCGAGCCGGTCACCAGCCCGACCTTCGCGGTCGCGCACCGCTACTCCGGCCCGGGGGACGTGATCGTGTGCCACCTCGACCTCTATCGCTCGGCGGGCGTCTCGGTCGAGGAGCTCGCCGACCTCGAGGCCTACCTCGGCGAGGACGCGATCGTGTTCGTCGAGTGGCCCGCCGCCGGCGACGGGATGCTCCCCCCGCCCACCGTGGTCGTCGAGATGGCGCACGCCGGCGGTGACCTTCGACGGATCGCCGTGCGGAAGGTATAAGTTCCGCGGTGCCCGTTCTGGCCTTCGACTCCGCCACGACCTACCTGACCGCCGCCGTCGTGCGCGGCGACCGCGTGCTCGCGGAGAGCGTCAGCGAGGCCGACGCCGGTGCCGCCCGCCGGGTGCTGGCCGAGATCGACGCCGTCCTGGCAGCGGCGGGGGTCACCGTCGGCGAGCTCCGCGGCATCGCCGTGGGCGCAGGGCCGGGGTCGTTCACCGGCCTTCGCATCGGCATCGCAACCGCTCGCGCGCTGGGCGACGCCGCGGGCGTGCCGGTGGCGTCCGTCGCGACCCTCACTGCGCTCCAGGCCGGCGCGCCCGCCGGCGCCCTGGCGGTCATCGACGCTCGCCGGGGCGAGGTGTTCGCGAGCGGGCCGGGACTCGCCGCCGGGGCGTACGCGCCATCCGCACTCCCTCGGGTGCGGGCGGGCGGCACGGCCGCGGTCGGCGACGGCGCCCAGCGCTATCGGGACGTGCTCGAGGCGGCCGGGTACGACGTGCCGCCGGACGACGACCCGGTCCACGCCCCGTCGGCGACGATCCACGCCCGCCTGGCCAGCTTCGACGGGACGCCGGCCGCGCCGCTGTACCTGCGGGAGCCGGACGCGCGGGAGCGGACCGCGTGATGACGGCGATCGACATCCGACGGCTGCGCCTGTCGGACATCCCGCTGATCGAGCAGGTGGAGCGCCGCGCCTACCAGACTCCGTGGTCGCGGACGATGTTCGCCGGCGAGATCGCGAAGGCCACGTCCCGCTGCTACGGGGCCTTCGACGGTAACCGCCTGGCGGGGTACCTGATCGTCAGCCGCTACGTCGACGCCTGGCACGTGATGAACGTCGCCGTCGACGCTCCCTACCGACGCCGCGGCATCGCCCAGCGGATGCTGGGCGACCTCTTCGAGCAGACCAGCGACGACGGCACCAGGGGGTGCACGCTCGAGGTGCGGGTGTCGAACCTCGGCGCCATCGAGCTCTACGAGCGGCTGGGGTTCCGGCCCACCGGTATCCGGCGCGCCTACTACACCGACAACCGCGAGGATGCCCTGGTGATGTGGCGGGACACCGAAGGGGCCGAGGAGTACGACTCGACCGCGTGATCCTGGCGATCGAGACCAGCTGCGACGAGACGTGCGCCGCCGTCGTCGTGGACGGGCGGCGGATCCGGTCGAGTGTCGTGGCCTCCCAGGTCGCGGCCCACGCCCGCTTCGGTGGGATCGTGCCCGAGATCGCCTCGCGCCGTCACCTCGAGCTCCTGTCCCCGGTGGTGGCTGCCGCGCTGGCCGATGCCGGGGTCGCGCTGGCCGATTGCCGGGCCGTGGCCGTGACCACGGGCCCGGGGTTGATCGGCGCCCTGCTCGTGGGCGTCGCCGCGGCCAAGGCCTACGCCTACGCCGCCGGCCTCCCGCTGATCGGCGTCGACCACCTCCACGGCCACGTCGCCTCGCTGTTCCTCGAGCCCGATCCGCTGGAACCGCCATTCCTCTGCCTGCTCGCCTCGGGCGGGCATACGATGCTGCTGTCCGTTCACGACCATCGCACCATCGGCGTCCTGGGCCGCAGCCGCGACGATGCGGCGGGTGAGGCGTTCGACAAGGGCGCGCGCCTGCTCGGGCTCGGTTATCCCGGCGGACCGGCGATCGAGCGCCTGGCGCGGGACGGCGACCCCGGGCGGATCGCGTTCCCGGTGGCGATGCACGGCCGTGCCGGGCTCGACTTCTCGTTCTCCGGTCTGAAGACGGCCCTGCTGCACCGGGCGGGGGACGTGTCGGCGCTCGATGACTCCGATCGCGCCGATCTGGCGGCCTCGTACCAGGAGGCGATCGTCGCGAGCCTCATGGCCCGGCTCGAGGCGGCGCTGGAACAGACCGGGTCGCGCAGGCTCGGGCTCGTCGGCGGGGTCGCGGCCAATGCCCGGCTCCGCCTTGCGATCGAGCGCCTGGCCGCCGACCGGGACATCGAGTTCCGGGCGGCGCCGCTGGCGCTGTGCGGCGACAACGCCGCCATGATCGGGGCCGCCGCAGCCTGGCTGGAGCCGCTCGAGCGACGGGCGGCACTCGATCTCGACGCCCGTGCGCGGACACTGCTCGGCGTAGAATCCTTGTAGTGCCCCATTTGCAGGCCCGATCGCGTATCGCCGTGGCCCTGTCCGCGCTGCTCGTGGCTGCCGCGACGGCCACGGCTGCGGTGCCGCGCGACCTCGTGCGGCCGTGGGCGGGCGTCGTGTCGGCCGGCCGGGGGGCGCCGGCGCCGACGGCCGATGTCGTGGTGCTGTTCCGGCTCGCCCCCGCGGCGGACCGGCCCGGTGCCCTGACCGGAACGAAGGCCACCGCCGCCGCGCGGGCCGATCAGGACCGCGCGCTCGAGCACCTCGCCCGTCGCGGCCTGCACCTGACCGTGATCGACCGCTTCACCCGCACCGTCAACGCGGTGATCGCCCGGGTTCCGTCCGGCGAGCGCGCGCGGCTGCTCGCCGATCGCTCCGTGGCCGGCATCTTCGCCGTTCGCCCGGTGTTCCCGGCCGGCGTGGCGGAGAGCGCGCTGCCTTCGCTCGGCCCGGGCGCCCTCCCGCTGCACTCGCCGATCGGTCCCGGCGGCGGCATCGAGATCGCGGTGCTGGACGGTCCCGTCGACACCACGCATCCGGTGCTCGCGGGGCGGGTCGACTACCCCGCGGGCGCCACCCCGCCGTCGGCGTCGATCGGCGCCGACCACGGCACGGCCATGGCCGCGCTCGCGGCCGGCGGCGCCGGACCTGTCGGCTGGCTTGGCGTGGCGCCGGCAGCGCGGGTGCTGGCGATCCAGGTGCTGACCCCCGGCGTCGACGGCGGTCTCGTCGGTACGACGGCCGACCTGCTGCGCGGCCTCGAGCTGGTGGCCGATCCCAATGCCGACGGCGACCTGTCCGACCACGCTCGCGTGGCGCTGGCGGCCGTTTCGGCGCCGTTCGGCGGATTCGCCGACACGCCCGAGGCGGTGGCGATCGACGCGCTCGACCACCTCGGCACCGTCGTGGTCGCCGCCGCCGGCAACGACGGGCCGACGTCCGGCCGGCTCGGCAGCCTCTCGTCCCCCGGCAGTGCGCCCGCGGCGCTCACGATCGGCGCCAGCGACGGCCGCCAGGGCCTTCCTCAGGTGCCGGTCGCGGTGGACGGCGGCGGCCTCGCCGAGCGTCTCGCCACGGCCCCGCTGGTGTACGGGCTCGCTCCGGTGGCCGGCCTGCCGCTGCCGGTGCGGCTGGTGGATCCAGCCACGCCGCCGGCGCCCGGCTCGCTGGCCGGCGCAGCGGCGCTCGTGGCGCGGGACGGTGCTGACGTGCGGGCCGCGGTGCGAGCGGCCGCGCTGGCCGGCGCCTCGACGATCCTCGTCTACGGCGATCCGATCCCGGCCGGCGCGTTCGGCGTCGACGATCGCGTTCCCGTTGCGGTGGTCGCCCTGCCGGCCTCCACCGGTGCGGCGGCGGCGAGTGCCGTCGGCGCCGGTGCCGCCGTCAGCGTGACCTTCGGCGCGTCGAGTTACGCCCCGAACCAGCGGCTCGGCTCGGTGGCGCCGTTCTCCTCCACCGGCCCGGGCTACGCGGGCCAGGCCAAGCCCGACCTCGTCCTGCCGGGCGTCGCCGTTCTGAGCGCCGCGCCCTACGGGCAATGGTCGGCGCTCTCCGGCACGTCGGTCGCCGCGGCCCAGGCGGCCGGGGAGACCGCTGCACTGGCAGCGATCCATCCCGACTGGAGCGCCGGTGAACTGCGTTCCGCCCTGGTCTCGACCGCCCGCCAGGTCGCTGGCGTCGACGGGAACCTCGCACCGGTCGAGCAGCAGGGCGGTGGCGAGCCGGATCTCGCGGCGGCCGCCGGTGTCGGCGTCTTCGTGTCGCCCGCCACGCTGAGCTTCGGGCGGATGGTCGGAAACCGCGCCGAGGCCGGTCTGACCGTCAGGAACCCGGGCGCGTCGCCCGTCGACGTGACGCTCGCCCTCCAGCGCGACGGCGGCGGCGGCGCGCTGGGGATCCGCGTCAATCCGGCGCGGTTCGTCCTGGCGCCGGGTGCCGCCCTCCTGGTCCCGATCGCCCTGACGATCGACGTGGTCGACCCGGCCGATCCGGTCGTCGGCGGCTGGGTCGTCGTGATGCTCGGCGACGGCCGGTCGTTGCGGGTGCCGTTCACGGCGATCGCCGCGCCGGCCGCCGGGCACCCCCTGAAGTCGGTGACGCTCAGTCGCAACCGGGTGGCGCGGCCGACGGCGGCGGCCACGCCGACGGTGACCCTGAGCGTCGATCTGGGCGACGTCGCGGTCGCGGGCGATGTGCTCGACATCACGCCGATCACGGCGCTCGAGATCGATCTGCGCCGCCACGGGCGGAGCACGGTGCTCTATGCGGCGCGCGACCTGAACCCGGGCCTGTACCGCTACCAGGTGTCGGCTCGCGACGCCCGTGGACGGCCCCTCGGGCGTGGCTCCTACCTGCTGGTGGTGCGGGCGGTGTCCGTGGACGGGGTCTCGTCGACGCGTCAACTGCGCCTGCGCGTTCGCTGATGCCGCGGGTGACCGTGTACTGGGCGCCGGGTTGCCACCTGTGCGATCCCGTCAAGACGACCGTGCGCGAGGTCTGCGGTCGGCTCGGGGTGCCGTTCGAGGAGGTCGACATCGCCGGCGACGCCGCCCTCGAGGCCGCGTACCGTCCCGCGCTTCCGGTGGTGGAGATCGACGGCCGCAGGGCCTTCAAGTACTACCTGGACGCCGCAGCGCTCGAAGACCGCCTACGCCGCGCCGGCGCCGCCTAGAACCTCGCACAAGCTCGGGGGTTTGTGCAGCCTGGCGCTCGTTCCCGGCCGGGGGTGTAAGGTTCCTTGTGCTGTTACAAAGTCCGACCGCTCGCTCCCGTAGGAGGCACCAGATCTTGGCACCCGAGCGACTGACCGTCGGCGTC
Source organism: uncultured Actinomycetes bacterium (assembly GCA_963779685.1). GTDB lineage: Bacteria > Actinomycetota > Thermoleophilia > Gaiellales > F1-60-MAGs149 > CAVZZG01. The sequence goes on along the minus strand of CAVZZG010000003.1, from coordinate 823,285 downwards.
GCCGCCCGTCTTTCTCGATATCTGCAGGTGATCACCCAGGCCAAGAAGATGGGCCGTGAGGCGATCTCCTCGCAGGAGATCAGCGAGTACACGCACATCAACGCCACGCAGATCCGCAGGGATCTCTCGGGCTTCGGCAAGTTCGGCAAGCGCGGCGTCGGCTACAGCGTCGACGCCCTGATCGGCGAGATCCGCAAGATCCTGCGCACGGCCGGGCAGCACAACATCGCCGTGATCGGCGCCGGCCCGCTCGGCCAGGCGATCGCGCGTTCCGACCTGTTCCAGGACCACGGGTTCAACATCGTCGCGCTGTTCGAGGTCGACCCGGCCAAGATCGGCACGACCGTGGGCGACGTCGAGGTGTTCTCGTTCGCCGATGTCGCCGAGATCGTCACCGAGCGGAACATCATCGTCGGCGTGCTGGCCGTGCCCGACAGGGCTGCCCAGGACGTCGCCGACCGGCTCGTCCAGGCGGGCGTGCGGATCATCTTCAACTACTCGGGCGCCCTGCTGACGGTGCCCAGCGACGTGACGGTGCACACCTCGAGCCCGGTCGTCGAACTCCTGTACGCGCTCTACTTCTACCTGGCGTAACGGCCACCCGCACCGCCCCGGAGCGGCGGGGCGTCAGTGTCCCGGCTGCCGTCGGGCGTTCGCCAGGAGGACCGCCTCCCCCAGGAAACGCACGCTCGCCTGCGGCTCGCATGTATTTCCCATGGGAGGACCGTCCCCCCGCAACACTTCGCGAACGGGCGCGCCTGCAGCGGCCGAGACTAAATGCCGGTCGCGGCAGGGTTGGCCAGCGACGGGGCGTGGGCGCCGGCGCCCACGACGACCACTGCGAACGTCCCGCCGGCGCCGCCGGCTGCGAGGCCATCGGCGAGGGCGTTGACCTGGGTGTCGGGGACGATCAGGTAGAGGGTGTGGTCGTCGTCGGCGTCGACGGCGACCTTGTAGCCGCTCAGGCCGAGGGGCAGCTTGGCCTCGAGACTCGCAGCGGGCTGGGTCTCGTCGAGCGAGACGCGCACCGTGCGGTACGGCGCGGGCGTCGCCGGCCGGTCGCGGAACACGCCCACGACGATGCTGGCGGCGAGGGCGATGGCCAGCACCAGCGCGCCCGGGAGGATGGTGCGCAGGCGGCTCTTGCGGCCTGCGGGCGGCCGGATCCCCCGTGGCGAGTCGTGGGGGATCGCCACGAGGGGCAGGCGATCGAAGTCTTCGACGATGGCCGAGAGGTCCTGCATGGTCTGCCGGCAGGCGCGACATGCGCCCACGTGGCGCCTGACCTGGTCCTTCGTCTCGTTGGGGAGTTGGCCCACGAGGTAGTCGAGCAGGATCAGCTCACCGGGGTGTTCGGGGATCCGGTCACGCGACGTCATCGGACGTAGGCAGGATACTACGTTGCTATCGTCCCGGCCGCGAAATGGGCGAGTCGATCGATGATCCCCTGGCGGCGCTGGCGCATGCTCGTGGGCGTTTCGCCGATGCAACCGACTTCACGATCGGGATCGAGGAGGAGTTCCAGATCCTCGACCCGGCGACGCTCGACCTGACGCAGCGGTTCATGGAGCTGAAGGCGCTGGCCGACGCCTCGCCGCTGGCCGGCAACGTGGCGGGCGAGCTGATCTCGTCCGAGATCGAGATCAAGACCGGCCGTTGCGAGACGTTCGCGGAGGCCGCGACGGCGCTTCGGAACCGGCGGCGCGACCTGTACCGGATCGCGGACGACCTCGGTGTCGGAATCGGTGCCACCGGCACCCATCCCTTCGCCCGCTGGCAGGACCAGGTCGTCATCGACACGCCCCACTACCGGCTCGTCGAGGGCCAGTTGCGCTACGTCGCGTGGCGTAACAACACCTTCGGCATCCACGTTCACGTCGGGGTCCGCGATGCCGACCGCGCCATCGCGATCTGCGACGCCCTGCGGTCGATCGTGCCCGAGTTGACGGCGGCATCCGCGAGCTCGCCGTGGCTCGAAGATCGCTACACCCACCTGCGGTCGACGCGCACGCAGGTGTTCACCCGCATGTTCCCGCGCTGCGGGTTGCCGGATGCCTTCGGCGACTGGGCCGCCTACGAGCGGTTCGTCCGCTACCTGCTGGACGTCGGCTCGATCCGGGAGCACACCGAGATCTGGTGGACGATCCGGCCGCACCAGTCGTTCGGCACCGTCGAGATCCGCGCCTGCGACGCGCTCCCCGACATCAACGAGTCGCTCGCCCTCTGCGCGCTGCAGGTGGCGCTGGTGGCGCGCTTCGCCCGGATGTTCGACGAGGGCGAGCCCCTGCCGATCTACGAGCACCGCTACCTCGAGGAGAACGTCTGGCGATCGATCCGCTGGGGACTCGATCGTGAGCTGATCGACTTCGCGGCGGCTCGCTCCGTGCCCGCCCGCGAGCGCGTCGCGGCGCTGGTCGAGGCGTGCGAGCCGGAGATCCGGGCACTCGGGCTCGGGCCCTATCTCGGCCCGCTGGAGCGCCTGCTGGAGCACGGCGACAACGCCTCGCAGTTCGCCCATCGGATCGAGGCCGGCGAGGACCACCGTACGATCTACGCCGAGCAGGTGGCGCGCGCCCGCGACTCCGTCGCGGACGACCCGTCGGCGCCGCTGTCAACGAGCGAGGTGCTGCCGTGAGTGATCAGCAGGACGACATGCTCCGCGAGCTGCTCTCCATCCGTGCCGAGCAGGTGGTCCTGTCCACCATAGGCGGCCTGGTGAACGTCGCAACCGTACGGCTCGGGCTCGTCCCGCAGGCGCCAGAGGCGCTCGACCTCGCCCAGGCACGGATCGCGATCGACGCCGTCGCCGCTCTCGCCCCGGTGATCGAGCCGGCGCTGCCGCCGGAGGGTCGTCGCGAGATCCAGGACACGCTCGCGAGCCTCCGCATGGCCTATGCCGAGCAGGCGCCGCCGGGGACCGCCCGTCCCGCCGCGCAGGAGCCGCCGCCTCCGCCGCGCCGGCCGGGCATCTGGACGCCGCGGGGCGAGGTATGAGCGCCGCCACCGCCACGGTCGGCGTGTTCGGCGGCTCGGGGTTCTACGCCTTCCTCGATGACGTCGAGGAGGTGGCCGTCGACACGCCGTACGGGCCGACCTCCGACAGGTTCATGGTCGGCGACATCGGCGGCACGCGCGTGGCCTTCCTGCCCCGGCACGGACGCCACCACCACCTGCCGCCGCACGCCATCCCGTACAGGGCGAACATCTGGGCGATGCGCGAGCTGGGCGTGCGCCGGATCATCGGTCCGTGTGCAGCCGGGTCGCTGTCGCGCGGGGTCCCACCGGGGACGTTCGTCGTCTGCGACCAGTTCGTCGACCGCACGAGCGGCCGGGCCGACACGTTCTACGACGGCCCGGTGACCACGCACGTCTCTGCGGCCGACCCCTACTGTCCGTCGCTGCGCGCGCTCGTGCTCGAAACGGGGCGGGCGCAGGGGCTCGATATTCGCGACGGCGGCACCATGGTCGTGATCCAGGGTCCCCGGTTCTCGACCCGCGCCGAGTCGGCCTGGTTCGCGCAGATGGGGTGGGAGGTCATCAACATGACCGGCTACCCGGAGGCCTGGCTCGCCCGCGAAGCCGGACTCTGCTACGCGAACGTCTCGCTGATCACCGACTACGACGTCGGCGCGGAGGGCGGCGCGCCCGTCAGCCACGGCGAGGTGGTCGAGGTCTTCAACCGCAACAACGCCCGCCTTCGCGACCTGCTCTTCGCGCTGATCGGAGCCGTCGGCGGTCAGCCGGCCGGCGACCCGTGCCGCGACGCCCTGGTCGGCGCTCGCTTCTAGGATCGGCTCGGAGGGCCCGTCGCAGCGGTCACTGGCCGCGCGGCCGGCGGGTGCGCATGCCCTCGCGGGTCGAGTCCTTGCGCCCGCCGTCGATCGCGATCTCGCCCGGCCCGGCCGGCGCGACGAGGCGCGGCGGCGTCCAGATCGCCTCCAGTGCCGTCGCGAAGAGCGCCTCACCCGCCAGCCGGTCGACGAACCGCGCGCCGAACGGCACGGGTAGCAACGGGTCGCAGCGGACGATCTCGACCTCGGCGGCGGCGTCGCCCAGCATGATCTCGAGCCGGTCGCCGCGGGCAAGCTCGACGTGCGAGTCGAGCCCGGCGCCGGAATGCGAGACGTCGGCGAGCTCGACGTCGAAGATGATCCTCGCGTCGTCCTCGGTGCCGGACAGGAATCGCGCCCGGGCACCGAGGTGCACGTACTCGCGGCGGGCGTCGCGCTTCTGCACCATGGTGTCGGAGATGATCCGGACGGTGATCATGTCGCGCGTCGCCGACGCCTGGGTGACGCGCTGGGCCTGCACGACGGCGCGCCGGGCGCGGCGGTGGATGAAGTACCGCAGCGCGAAGAACGCACCCTCGCCGATGAGACCCTTCGGTCCCTCGAGACGCATCGTGGCCTGACCGGTCGGCGCCGAGAGCAACGCGACCGAGAGCGTCATCCGGATCGTGCCCACGGTATCGGCGGGAATCGGGGACGCGGACGCGCTGATGCGCATGGGAGGGTCCGGCTGGGCGCTCACGATTCTCACCGTACCCTGGCCGGCGCGGCCCTGCACGGGCGCTCGCCGCCCGGTGTCAGCCGCGGGTGACGTCGACGGGCCCGGCGCCGGCTCCGAAGGGCTGGCCGTGGGCGACCGCACGGGTGGCGGCCTCCTTCGCCCCTTGCGCAGCCTCGATCAGCGGCACTCCCCGGGCGAGGAGGGCGGCGAGCGTCGCCGAATGGGTGCAGCCGGCGCCGTGCGTCGTCGCGACCGGTAGCCGCATGCCCGCGATCCGGATGACTCCGGACGCGTCGCAGAGCACGTCGTCGGCGGTGTCGCCGTGCCCACCGGTGACGATCGCGGCGCAGCCGTACGCGTCGTAGAGGGCCTGCGCGAGCCAGGTGCTGTCGCCGTCGCCGCCGGTCAGCGCCCGGGCTTCGAACAGGTTCGGCGTTATGACCGTCGCGCGCGGCAGCAGGTGACGGCGGTAGGCCTCCTCGCCGCCGGCCTCGAGGAGCGGCGATCCCGCCTCTGCCCGCATCACGGGGTCGACCACGACCGGAACCTCGTCGAGCGGATCGAGCGTGGCCACCGCCGCGGCCACCGCCTCCACCGTCGCCGCGGTGCCGAGCATGCCGGTCTTGACGGCGTCGAGGCCGATGTCACCTGCGACGGCCTCGAACTGATCGCGCACGAACGCCGCACCGGCCTCGACGACGCCCGAGACGCCCATGGTGCTCTGCGCCGTGAGCGCCGTGACGGCGCACAGCGGGAAGGCGCCCGCGGCGGCGATGGCCTTGATGTCGGCCTGGATGCCGGCCCCGCCGCCCGAGTCGCTGCCCGCCACCGTCAACACCCGCGCCCGGCCGGCGAGGCGGGCGCGGAGCGAGCGGATCACCGCCGCCGGGTCGTCGGCCTCGGTCACCGCCCGCACGATGGCGACCGCCGGTGCACCCACCGCCGCCAGCCGGCCGATCCGTCGCTCGTCCACTCCGCCCAGCGCGAACCACGGGATCGTGCGGGTGCGGGCCGCGGCGGCAACGGGCGCAAGGCCGACCGCATCCCGCGACGGGTGCGTGGGCGTGTGCCAGACGGGGCTCACGGATGCGTAGTCCGCGCCCTCGGCCGCGGCGGCCTCGAGCTGGGCGCCGCCGCGGGTGGTGCGCCCGATGATCGCGTCCGGTCCGAGGATCGAGCGGGCCCGGGCGATGCTTCCGTCGCCCTGCCCGAGGTGGACGCCGTCGGCGCCGGCCTGGAGGGCGAGTTGCGGGTCGTCGTTGACGACGAACAGGGAGCCGGCGACGCGGCACGCGACGGCGCATGCCCGGGCCTCCTCGCCGAGCTCCGGTTCCGGAAGGCTGCGATCGCGCAGCTGGACGATGTCGGCACCGGCCGCCGCCATCGCCGGGATGAGGCTCGCCAGGCGCCCGGCGCGCAGGGAGGCGGGCGCGATCACGTAGATCCGCGCCTGCCGCAGTCGTTCGCGCGCATCGCGATTCACGTCGAGCCTGAGAGGTCGGGAGCGCCGTCCTCGGGCGTCGAGGCGGTCGCGTGCCGGAGCCGCGGGATCCGGCCGGCCAGGGCCGCGCGGCGCCCGGCGATGACGGCGTCGCGGAGTGCGGCGGCCATCAGCGCGGGGTGGCGGGCGCGGGAGATGGCGCTCGCGGCCAGTACGGCATCGCAGCCGAGCTCCATCGCAAGGGCGGCATCCGACGCCGTGCCGACGCCGGCGTCCAGCACCACGGGCACCGTCACGGCGTCGCGGACGAGGGCGATGGCGTGGGGGTTGCGGATTCCCAGGCCGCTGCCGATGGGCGATCCGAGCGGCATCACGGCCGCGCAGCCGGCGTCCTCGAGCCGCCGTGCGAGTACCGGGTCATCGGTCGTGTACGGCAGCACGACGAAGCCGTCGGCGACGAGTTCGCCCGCGGCCAGGAGGAGCTCGACGGCGTCCGGCAGCAGCGTGCGCCGGTCGCCGATCACCTCGAGCTTGACCCAGTCGGTCTCGAATGCCTCGCGGGCCAGGTGCGCCGTCAGCACGGCCTCGCGAGCCGAGTAGCAGCCGGCCGTGTTCGGCAGGACCCGCGCCCCGCCGCGTTCGATGGCCTCGTAGAGCCCGCCGGGAGCGTGCTCGACGCGGCGGAGGGCGACCGTCACCAGGTCGGCGCCCGAGGCCTCCAGCGCGCGTTCGAATCGCTCCAGGTTCGCGAAGCCGCCCGAGCCGAGCAGCAGCCGCGAGCCCAGCGTACGGCCGGCGATCACCAGCGGCGTGTCGACCGGCTCAGCCACCCGCGCTCGCCCGCAGGATCTCGATCCTCGCTCCCGGTGCGACCACGGTCGCAGCCCACTCGCTCCGCGGCACGACCGCGGCGTCGACGGCGACCGCGACGCCCCGTTCGCCGGCTTCGACCCCCGTCGCGCTCACCGCGGCCAGTACGGTTGCGCCATCCGGCAGGTCGCTGGGGTCGCCGTTGATGGTCACGCGCATGCCGGCACCGGGAACCTGGTCGGGGTGAAGGCCGCGGTGAGGGCCGGCGCGCACTCGTCGCGGGCGACCGCCCGCATGGCCGCCGCCAGGACCGGCAGGAGCAGCACCCCGTGCCGGTGGCCACCGGTCGCCCAGACGAGCCCGGTCTCGTCCGGGCCGATCGCGGGCCTGAGGTCGGCCGTCGCCGGCCGCAGCCCGGCCGCCGCCTCGGCAAACCGCATGCCCGACAGGCCCGGCGCGATCCGGACCGCCTCCTCCAGCAGCCACAGCACGCCCTCGGCGGTGGCGTCGCGGTCGGACGCCTCGACCGAGGTGGCGCCGATCACGACCCGGCCGTCGGGCCGCGGGACGAGGTACACGCCGGGCGACCGGACGATGCGCGTGATCGGGCACGGCGCATCGACTCGCGGTGCCAGCCCGACGATCTCGCCCTTCACCGGTCGCGTCGCCACCCGCACCGAGAGCCCGCCTGACGCGTGGCCCGCAGCCATCACCGTCAGGGGCACGTGTTCCCGTGACTCTCCGAGTGCGGTGACCGCAGGCACGAAGACGACGCCCGCGCCGGCGCAGGCCGCGCGCAGCGCTCCCAGCAGCCGTGAGGGCTCCACCTGGTGCTCGTCGTCCAAGGCGATCCCGTTCGCGACCGCCGGGCCCAGCCCGGGCTCGACGCTCCGGAGAGCTTCGAGATCGAGCCGCGGCCGCGCGTGGCCGTGGCGGGCAAGGGTATCGCGGATGCGCTCGACGGCCCCGAGGTGCTCCGGGCGGGCTGCGACGTAGACGCTGCCGGTTCGGTGGTACCCGGTCTCGACCCCGGATGCCGTCTCGACCGCCGCCGCGAAGTCCGGCCAGTCGCGCGCGCCGGCCCGGAGGGCGTCGAACAGGTCGTGCTCGCCGTCGTCCTCGGCCTCCGACCAGGGGCAGAGCATGCCGGCGGCGACGGCGGCGGCGGCCGGCCGGCCGTCATCGGCGACTGTCACCCTCAGGCCCTCGCCCGCGAGCGTCCAGGCGCTCGTGAGCCCCCACGCGCCGGCACCGACCACGAGGGCGTCGGGAGTGGGTGCGGGAGGGTGGGCCACGAGCTTCCTACGCTGGTACGAGCCAGTTCAGGTTCCGCGGTCGCAGGCCGCCGGCCCACCTCTCAGCCCCGGTTCGCGAGGCTCCCGCGCTCTTGGCAGTAGCGTAGCGCGGCGCGTCAGGGACGGTCGCTGAGACCGCTGACCTGCAGGGCGGTGACCGTCATGCTGTCGAACGTGACCTGGTTGGCGCCGGTCACGTCGCCCCAGCAGGAGACGGCGAACCGGCCCAGCGAAGCGCCGCCGAGTATCCAGCCGTCCCACGAGGCCGCGAACGAGCGGTGCTGACCGTCGATGGCGGTGAACTCGAAGGTGGTGTTGTCGCTCCCGACCGACCCCGCATTGCGACACGTGACCTCGTGGTTCGCGCCCGTCGCGAAGACGGTGCCGGTGACCAGTGCGGTGTAGTAGCCGGTGGCGAGGTTGTGGCCCGATACGCCCACTCCGCCGATCACGTCCGCCGTGCCGGATCCGGTGGCGGTCGCCGACAGGGCGATCCCGGCCACGGCATGCCAGGAGGCCGGCCCCTGACCGTCGGCGCCGGCTGGGCCGGGCACCCCGGGGTCGCCCTGCGGGCCGGCGGGACCTGCTGGGCCGTCGGGACCGTCCGGGCCCGGATCGCCCTGTGGCCCTCGAATGCCGGCCGGCCCCGAGGGGCCGGTGGCGCCCTGCGGGCCGGGGATGCCGCCGACGCCCTTGAGCTTCACGGCCGCGATCGAGTTGTCCGCGATGTCCGGGCCGGTGATCGTCCCGTTCCTTGATGTTCCTGCCGGTGATCGTCCCGGACGCGATCTTCTGACCGGTGATCGTCCCGTTCTTGATCGAACTGCCGTTGATGAGCCGCGTCGCCGCAGGGGCGACGCCGGCCATGGCGAGGACCAGAGCGGTGACGGAGATGGCGGTCGGCAGACTGGGACGGCGGAACACGGGACACGCTCCTTGCGGACTGTCCTTCTCGATATCGGAACTTGTCGTCTCTTCCTTGAAGAGAGATGTCGCGAGATTCCGCTGCCGTGAGCGAGGCGTGATCGGCACAGGCCCGCTGACGGCGCTGGTACACTCGGCCGCCGTCTTCTTCACCAACCGACCGACGTCAGGAACGGACCTCTCAACCGATGGACAACTTGTTCCAGCAGCATGCCGTGGCGATCGCCCTCGTCTGCGGCCTCGCCACGGTGATCTACGGCGTCGCACTCATCCGCTGGGTGCTCGCCAAGCCGCAGGGCAACGACGAGATGAAGGCCATCGCGGCCGCGATCCAGGAGGGCGCCGCCGCGTACCTCCGGCGTCAGTACCGGACGGTGGCGATCGTCGCCGTCGTCCTGACGGCGGTGCTCTTCATCCCCGATCTCGGCGGCTGGCGGGTGGCGGTCGGCTTCGTGATCGGCGCGACCCTCTCGGCGGCGGCGGGCTTCATCGGCATGAACGTGGCGGTCCGCGCCAACGTCCGCACCGCCGAGGCAGCCCGCAGCGGCCTCTCCCCGGCAATGTCGGTCGCGTTCAAGGGCGGCACGGTCACCGGCATCCTGGTGGTCGGCCTCGGGCTGATCGGGGTGGCGGGCTACTACGGTGCCCTCAAGCTCGGCGGCTACTCCCAGAACGAGGCGATCCGCGGACTCGTCGGGCTCGGCTTCGGCGGCTCGCTGATCTCGGTCTTCGCGCGCGTCGGCGGCGGCATCTTCACCAAGGGCGCCGACGTCGGCGCCGACCTGGTCGGCAAGATCGAGGCCGGGATCCCCGAGGACGACCCGCGCAACCCTGCCGTGATCGCCGACAACGTCGGCGACAACGTCGGTGACGACGCCGGCATGGCCGCCGACCTGTTCGAGACGTACGCGGTCACGATCGTCGCCTCGATGCTGCTCCTCGACCAGGCCACGTCGGGAGCCTCGGCGTCGGTATCGCAGGCCATCGTGGGCCTGCCGCTGATCCTCGCCGGCCTCTCGGGCCTGGCCTCCATCGTCGGTACGCTGCTGGTCCGGGTGAAGGAGGGCGGCTCGATCATGAACGCCCTGTACGTCGGGGTGCTGGTCTCGGCCGTCATCTCCGCCGTCCTGTTCCTGCCGCCGATCCGGTCGATCGGCGCCCTGTTCGCGGAGGCGGGTCCGAAGTTCGCCGACATCACCACCAGCGACATGGTCATCTGCGCGCTCACCGGCCTCGTGATCACGGCGCTGCTGATGGCGATCACGGAGTACTACACCGGCACCCGGTGGAAGCCGGTGAAGGACGTCTCCGCGGCGTCGACCACGGGCCACGCGACCAACATCATCGCGGGCCTCGGATACTCGATGCAGGCCACGGCGGCGCCGGTCGTCGTGATCGGCGCGGGCATCCTGGTCGCGAACAAGCTGGCCGGGCTGCCCGGGATTGCGATCGCTGTCGTCTCGATGCTCTCCATGGCCGGCGTGATCATCGCCCTCGATGCGTTCGGTCCCGTCACCGACAACGCCGGCGGCATCGCCGAGATGGCGAACCTGCCCCACGAGGTGCGCGACAAGGTGACCGACCCGCTCGACGCGGTCGGCAACACGACCAAAGCCGTCACGAAGGGCTACGCCATCGGGTCGGCGGGGCTGGCCGCGCTCGTCCTCTTCGCGTCGTACCGCGACGAGCTGAGCATCCGCCTGATCGCCGACAACAAGGCGGCGCTGGCCGCGTCGCTGCGGTTCGACCTCGGCAACGCCTGGGTCGTCGTCGGCCTGCTCGTTGGCGGCGCCATGCCGTTCCTGTTCGCGTCTCTCTGCATGGCCGCCGTCGGCAAGGCCGGCAAGGCGGTCGTGGAGGAGGTTCGCCGGCAGTTCCGCGAGAAGCCCGGGATCATGGACCGCACGGAGAAGCCCGAGTACGGCACGTGCGTCGACATCGTCACCAAGACCGCGCTGCGCGAGATGATGCTGCCCGCCGCCATCCCGGTCGCGGTTCCGGTCGTGGTCGGCGTGATCTCGATGCAGATGCTCGGCGGCCTGCTCGTCGGCACCATCGTGACGGGCCTCTTCCTGGCGATCGCGATGACCTCGGGCGGTGGCGCGTGGGACAACGCCAAGAAGCTGATCGAGGACGGCGCGCACGGCGGCAAGGGCTCGGTGGCGCACCAGGCCGCGGTCACCGGCGACACCGTCGGCGACCCCTACAAGGACACCGCCGGCCCGGCCATCAACCCGATGATCAAGATCGCGAACATCGTCGCGATCCTCATCATCCCGCTGATCGCCAACCTCGCGTAGACCGCTTAGCGCGAGCCGAGTACGCGCAGGACGCGCGGCTTCGCGCCCGTCGCGTCGAGTGCGGCTATCCGCCCGATGGCCGCGAAGAAGCGGCCCTCGGCGGCGGGATGGGTGGTGACGACGAGCTGCGCACGGCCCTCGGCCGCGCGCTGGATGACCGACTCGATCGACACCATCTCGTCGGCCAGGATGCTGGAGATGCGGGCCAGCACGCCGGGTTGGTCGAGCACGTCGAGGCGGAGGTAGAAGGCGCTCGACACCTCGGTCTCGGGCACGATCGGGAGTGTGCGGAAGAAGCCGTCGTGCTGGAAGAAGCCGGTGCCGGAGGTGCCAAGCACGCTCATCACGTCGCCGATCACCGCCGAGGCCGTCTCGTCGCCGCCGGCGCCGGGCCCCACCAGCGTGATCTCGCGGATCGCCGAGCCGTGCAGCATGACGGCGTTGAAGGAGCCGTCCACGGCCGCCAGCGGGTGCCCGACGGGCACCAGCGTGGGGTGGACGCGGGCGCAGACGCCGGACGCCAGCCGCTCGGCGGAGGCGATCAGCTTGACGCGGAAGCCGAGGTCGGCGGCGAACGCCGCGTCGACGGCCTCGAGCTGCTCGATGCCCTCGAAGGGGACGTCCTCGAGCCCGACGCGGGTGTGGAAGGCGATCGACGCCAGGATCGCGATCTTGGCGGCGGCGTCGGCGCCGTTCACGTCCTCGGTCGGGTCGGCCTCCGCATAGCCGAGCTCCTGGGCGCGGGCCAGGGCGCTGGCGTAGTCCTGCCCGGCCGCCATCGCCGTGAGGATGAAGTTGGTGGTGCCGTTCACGATCCCGAGCACGCCGCTGACGTCGTTCGCGATGAGCGACTCGCGGAGGACCTTCACGACCGGGATGGCCGCGCACACGGACGCCTCGAACCGGAGCTGGACACCGTGACGCTCGGCGGCCACGAACAGCTCCTCGCCGTGGCGCGCGAGCAGCTGCTTGTTCGCCGAGACGACCGACTTGCCGGCCGCGAACAGCTCCAGCAGGTAGCCGCGAGTCGGCTCGACGCCGCCCATCACCTCGGCGACGACGCGGATCTCGGGATCGTCGCGGACGGCGGCGAAGTCCTCGGTCAGCAGCCCCGGTGCCGCACCGGGCCGCGGGCGGGCGGCGTCGCGAACGAGCGCACGGCGCACCTCGACGGCGGCCCCGGAGACCCGTCGCGATGTCATCCGCGCGTTCCCGCAGCAGACGATCGACGGAGGATCCGACGGTGCCGTAGCCGAGCAGGCCGATGGCGGTGGGCAGGGCGCTCATGCGGCCCGAGAGCGTAGCGGTTCGGTAGCGTTCGCCCTGCAATGCAAGGACTGATCGAGCGCTATCGCGACCGCCTGCCAGTGACCGCGGCAACCCCTGTGGTGAGCCTCGGCGAGGGATCGACACCGCTCGTGCCGGCACCGCGGCTGGGCGCGGAGCTCGGCGTCGACCTGTGGCTGAAGCTCGAGGGTGCGAACCCGACCGGTTCCTTCAAGGATCGCGGCATGACGCTCGCGCTCTCGCGGGCGGCCGAGGATGGCGCACGGGCCGTCATCTGCGCGTCGACCGGGAACACGTCGGCCTCGGCGGCCGCCTATGCGGCGCGGGCCGGCATCCGCTGCATCGTGGTCGTTCCGGGCGGCAAGATCGCGCTCGGCAAGCTCGCCCAGGCCCAGATCGCGGGCGCCGTGGTGTGCGCGATCGACGGGTCGTTCGACGACGCGCTGCGGCTGGTCCTGGAGATCTCGGACGACCACCCGATCACGCTCGTCAACAACCTCAACCCGTACCGGCTCGAGGGGCAGAAGACGGCCGCCTGGGAGGTCGTCGAGCAGATCGGCGTGCCCGACTGGCTGGCGCTGCCGGTCGGCAACGCCGGCAACATCACCGCGTACTGGCGCGGCTTCAACGAGGCGGTGGAGGCCGGGGACACCGGCGATCGGCCGCGGTTGCTGGGATGCCAGGCGGCGGGCTCGGCCGCGATGGTGCACGGCCTCGACATCGACGAGCCCGAGACGATCGCGACCGCGATCCGCATCGGTCGCCCGGTGCGCCGCGAGGAGGCAGCGCGTGCCGCCCGCGAGTCGGAGGGTGCGTTCGTGGCTGCGGGCGACGCCGAGATCCTCGACTGGTACGCCCGGGTGGCCCGGCTCGAGGGCATCTTCTGCGAGCCCTCCAGCGCGACGAGCCTGGCCGGGCTCGCCGAGGCTCGCCGCACGGGCGTGGTGGCGGAGGGCGAGCGTGTCGTGTGCGTGCTGACGGGCCACGGCCTCAAGGACCCGGACACCGCGATGGCGCGGGGAGCGGACGTGATCCACGTCGCGGCCACCCGCGAGGCGCTCGAGCGCATCATCCTGGAGGCGTGAGGGCCGCCTCCAGCGCGGTGCGCGTCGCGATGGCGGCGTCGGGCTGCGCATCTTCCTCGCCGAGCACCGTCTCGATGCTGCGACGCACGCCTAGGTGGGCCAGGAAGAGCTCGGCGGCGGCGCGGGGGAGGGGCGAGGTCACGGTCAGCACGACACCGCCCCGCCGGGCGCCGCGCAGGGCCGTGTTCAGGGTCGGGTCGGGCCGCAGCAGCACCGGCGCGTGGGCCTCGTAGAAGCGGACGAGCTCGGTGCGCCAGCTGCCGCTCGCGTCCCAGGCGTCGAGGGCTGCGATGGCCCCGGGACGGTCGCCCGGCACCGACGCGGGGTCGAGCGGGTTGATGGCGCTCATCTTGCGCGCCAGGTGGTCGACCGCGGCGGCGAACACCGCCTCCGCGTCGCCGAATGCCGCATCGGACGCGACGATCGTCACGCCAGCACCAGGCGCTCGACCCGCGGAACCCGCCGGACGAGCGCCAGACCCGCCAGCGCGCCGGCCGTATCGATGGCGACGTCGATCGGGCTGGCGACGCGGCCCGGGACGAACGACTGGTGGAACTCGTCCGTCACCGCGTAGGCGACCGCGAGGGCCAGCGCGATCCGGGCATCGCGGCTGCCCCGCAGGCACGCCATCGCCAGCAGGGCGTAGATGCAGGCATGCGCGCCCTTGCGAAGCACGTACTCGGTCAGGCCGCGCGTGACGTGAAGGTCGGAGATGCTCGACAGCCAGAAGATGAGCGCGGCGATGGCGAGTGCCGGGAGCCAGCGGAGCAGGTTCTGCACCGCCGAAGCCTATCCCGCGCGACTCCGTCGCACCCCCGCGACGATCCGCGCGAGAACGGCCTGCCGGGTCCGTGAAACGCTCCTCGCATGCGACGCGCACTCTTCCTCTCGGCGGCCGGGCTGCTGCTCGGGGTCCCCGCCCACGCCGGTGACTACACGATCACCTACCGCTTCCCGACCGCCGACCAGGCCGGTCTGGTGTCGATCCCCGGCGCCGGGTTCGCAGCCTGCGGCGGCGGATCCGCCTGTCGATCGGCCGGGGCCCTCGGCCTGCACGCCGTCGCCGGCGTCGGTATCCCCGCCCGGAGCACCGCCGACATCCTCTTCAGCCGGCCCGCCGGCACCGCGATCGTCGGCGGCACGATCACCGTCCGTTACCGCGTCCGCGACGCGGGCGTCCACGCCCGCCTCATCTGGTCGAGCGGTGGCGCCTATCGCGCGAAGGCCCTTCCGGACCGCGCGGCCTGGGCGGTCGCTGCGATCAGGATCCCGGCCGGCGCCACTCGGGTTGGGCCGAGCCTGTACGCGTCCACGGCGGTGCGGCCGGCGGCCGTCACCTCCGGCCACGACGACGAGGTGACGGTGCAGCGGATCGAGGTCGTGCTTCGCGACACCGCGCCGCCGCGGGTCGCGATCACCGGCGGCGCCCTCGGCGACGGCTCCTGGCACGCCGGCACCGTCTGCGGCCAGGTGATCGCGCGCGATGCGGGCCTCGGCGTCTACGGCATCACGCTCGCCGTCGCCGAGGTGGAGGCGGCGCTCGCCGGGGCGGTCGGCACGCGTCTCCAGCCGCGACCCCGCGAGCTGTCAGGCGAGCTGTGCATCGACACGACCGGCGCGCCCGACGGCTACCTGCAGGCCGTGCTCGAGGCCACGGACGGCGTGACGGCCGGCGGCAACAACCGGTCGCGGCCCGTGCTCGTGCCGCTGCAGGTCGACAACACGCCGCCGCTGCTGGTGGCGCCGGCCCCGACCGGCGACGCGGCCGCAGACGATCAGATCGTGGTGCGGGCAATCGATGCGGGCAGTGGCGTGGCCCCTGACTCCGTCGTGGTCGCCCTCGACGGCTCGGCCGTGGCGGGCGTCGATGGCCCCGACGACGAGGGCTGGGTGCGCGCAACCCCGCCCGAACCGCTCGCCCCGGGCCTGCATCACGTGTCCGTCACGGCAACAGACGTCGCGGGCAACGACACGGAGTCCGGGTGGTCGTTCGCCGTGGCGCAGCCGCTCTCGGTCTCGTTCGGTCACGCCCGCCTGGCGTTCCGTCCCGGGCCGGTCCGGATCCCCGTCGTGCTGCGCTACGGCTCCGAGCCGGCAGCCGGCGTCGCCGTGGAGATCCGCCTCGGCGGTGTCGTGCTCGGCGCGGCGGTCAGTGACCGCCGCGGCGTCGCCCGCGTCACGGCCGCGGTCTGGAAGCCGGGCAGGCTCGTGGCCTCGGCCGGTGCGGCGACGGCCGTCGCCCGGGTGGTGCTGCGGCCCGGCGTGGCGCTCGCCGGGCCTCCGGGCGACGTCAGGGCGGGCCGGGCTGCCCGGCTCCGGGGCATCGTGGTGCCGTGGCGCGCGCGGGTGGCGATCGAGGCGTATTCTGGCGGCGCCTGGCACGTCGTCCGCCGCCTCAAGGCTCCGGTCGGCGGGCGGTTCTCCACCACCGTCTCACTGCCGCGGCACGGGCTCTACGTCTTCCGGGCCGTGGCCGGACGGCACCGATCGAGGCTCGTGGAGATCTGGGCCGGGTGAGAGCCGGAACAAACCCGCAACCACGCTTGCGCGGAATCGCCGATGCGGGGAGCGCGCGCCACGTCTACGGTCGGTTCCGTACGGGAGGACCATGCCGGTACCGTCGCGATCGAGACACGTGATCGCCCTGGCCGCCATCCTGGCGGTGGTGGCCGGGTGCGGGGGCGAGACGGCCACGCAGCCCGCGCCGCGGTCGGAGCCGGGGTCCACCGCGATGACACCGGCGGTCTCCGTCACGACCGAGCCGGCCATGCCGACCTCGACCCCGCCCGCGGGCACGGCGACCAGGCCCGCGACGACCGCGAGGCCCGCGACGACGACGAGGCCGGCGACGACGACGAGGCCCGCCACGACGACCGGGCCGGCGAAGACGACGACGACCGCTCCCGCTCCGACCGAGCCGGACGCGCTGCCGTCTTGGATGGAGGGCGCCGAGGTGTCGCGGCTTCCCACAACGCGGCGGGAGGTCGCGCTCACCATCGACTGCGGAAGCAATGCGGGCGGCCTCGCGGCGATCCTGAAGGCACTTGCCGACGCCCGTGCCACGGCGACGTTCTTCCTCACCGGCGCCTGGGTCGGCGATTTCCCGGACCAGGCACGGACGATCGCCTCGCGATACCGGGTCGGCAACCACTCGCTGAACCACGGGCACCTGGCGACCCTCTCGGCCACGGCCTTGCGCCGCGACGTCGTCGCCGCTGAAGCCGCCATCCGCTCGGCTACCGGTGCCGACCCTCGGCCGCGATTCCGGTTCCCGTACGGCGAGACCTCCCCACGGGCCATCCGGGTCGTGAACGGGCTCGGCTACGGCGCGTTCCGCTGGACGGTCGACACGCTCGGCTGGCAGGGCGCATCGGCTGGCCGCTCGGTCGCATCCGTGCGAGCCCGGATACTCGACGCCCTCACCCCGGGCGAGATCGTGCTGATGCACTGCGGGTCGGCGCCGGATGGCTCGACGCTGGACGCCGATGCGCTGCCGTCGGTGCTCCGCGCTCTGGCTCGCCGCGGCTACGTCCCGGTCGCGTTGCCGTGATGCGCGGAGGGTCGCTGGTACCCTGCGGGTGGCGATGCCGGCGAGTCTCCTCGACAGCCTGAACGCGGAGCAGCGCCGGGCGGTGGAGGCGGTTGAAGGGCCGGTCCTGATCGTCGCGGGCGCGGGCTCCGGCAAGACACGCGTGCTCACGCATCGCGTGGCCCATCTCGTGCGGACGCACGAGGTGGCTCCGCACGAGATCCTCGCCATCACCTTCACGAACCGCGCTGCCCGGGAGATGGTCGAACGCGTCGACGAGCTGCTCGGCGGTCGCAGCCGCGGCATGTGGGTCCTGACGTTCCATGCCGCCTGCGCCCGCATCCTGCGTGCGGAGGCCGAGCTGATCGGCTTCCGTCCGGGCTTCACGATCTACGACCAGCCCGATCAGGTGCGGCTGGTGAAGGACGTGCTCGAGAACGAGCTCGATCGCGACCCCAAGCGGTATCCGCCCCGCGGCATCCACGAGCGCATCTCCGATGCCAAGAACCGGCTTGTCGGCCCCGAGCAGTTCGCAGCCGAGGCGGCCGGCTTCTTCGACCAGACGGTGGCGCAGGTCTACACGGCCTACCAGCGGCGCCTCAGGCAGGCCGGTGCGATGGACTTCGACGACCTGCTCATGCACGCCGTGCGCCTGTTCGAGGAACGTCCCGGACGTTCGCACGAAGTGGCAGCGGCGGTTCCGGTACGTGCTCGTCGACGAGTACCAGGACACGAACCATGCGCAGTACCGCCTTGTGCGGGCGCTGTGCGCGGCCCACGGGAACCTGTGCGTGGTCGGCGACTCCGACCAGTCGATCTACTCGTGGCGCGGCGCCGACGTGCGGAACATCCTCGATTTCGAGCGGGACTTCGCCAACGCCGAGGTGATCCGCCTCGAGCAGAACTACCGCTCCACCCAGCGCATCCTCGATGCCGCCAACGGCGTCATCGGCCACAACCGCGAACGCCAGCCGAAGCGCCTCTGGTCGGAGCTCGGCGCGGGCGAGCACGTGCGGATCGTCGAGTGCGACGACGAGCAGGCCGAGGCCCGCTACGTGGTCGGCCAGATCGCGCAGCTGCTGCAGGAGGGCCACTCCGCGAGCGAGGTGGCCGTCTTCTACCGCACGAACGCCCAGAGCCGGGTCATCGAGGACGTCCTCCGGCGCCACGACCTGCCCTACCAGGTGGTCGGCGGCCTGCGGTTCTACGACCGCGCCGAGGTGAAGGACGCCCTGGCCTACCTGCAGGTGCTCGTGAACCCGAACGACGCCCTGTCGCTGCGCCGGATCGTCAACGCCCCCCGCCGGGGTATCGGCGACACCACCGTCTCACGGCTGATCCAGTACGCCGAGGCGTTCGGGGTCACCCTCCGGGAGGCGCTTCGCAACGCCGACGAGGCCCTGCCGAACGCGGCCGCGCGGAAGGCCGTCGGCGCGTTCTCGGCCGTGCTCGACGAGCTCGAGGCCAAGGCGGCGACGGCGTCGGTCGCGGAGCTGCTCGACCAGGTGCTCGACGACACCGGCTACCGCGACGCCCTGCGGGCCGAGCGCACGATCGAGGCCCGCGGCCGGCTCGAGAACCTCGACGAGCTCGTCGGCGTCGCCCGCGAGTTCGTGGCCCGGGACGACGCGCCCGGCACGATCGAGGCGTTCCTCCAGGAGCTCTCGCTGGTGTCGGATGCCGACGAGGACGAGCACACCGAGCGCTCGCTCGTGACGCTCATGACGCTGCACACCGCGAAGGGACTCGAGTTCCCGGTCGTGTTCCTGGTCGGCATGGAGGACGGCGTCTTCCCGCACCAGCGGTCGATCGAGGAGGCGAACATCGAGGAGGAGCGGCGCCTCTGCTACGTCGGCATGACCCGGGCCCGGGAGCGCCTGACCCTGATCTACTGCCGCAGCCGGATGCTCTTCGGGGGGCGCAACTCGAACGCGCCCTCGATGTTCCTGGCCGAGATCCCCCAGGACGCGACCGAGCACCAGCGGCTCCAGCCCGCCTTCTCGCGCACGCCGAGCCCGGAGGCCCGCTACGGCCCCGGGCGGGCCGGGTTCGAGCGCGATCGGCAGCGCGGGTTCGGGCTCGTGACGCCGTCCGTTGCCCAGCGCGCGCCGGCCCCGCGGCCCAAGGATGACCTGCCGGTGCTGGCCACCGGCGACACCGTCCGCCACAAGGCATTCGGCGAGGGCGTCGTCATCGGCGTGCGCTCGGCAGAGGAGATCGTGGTGCGATTCCCGGGCCAGGGCGAGAAGACGCTGCACGTCGCCTACGCCCCGATCGAGAAGGTGTAGCGCCCCTCCGCCGATTGCTACCATGGCCGTCCCGGGGCGGTTAGCTCAGTTGGTAGAGCACTAGCTCGACAAGCTAGGGGTCACTGGTTCGAGCCCAGTACCGCCCACTCCCTCAAGTCCGCTGGTAGAGCCAAATCGTCGCTCTCGGTGGGCTCACGGGGAGCGGGGTGTCACGGAAAGTGTCACGGCGCGGGCCGTCGAGCAGGTCGGCGGCCCCTGTCGGCGCTCCAGGCTGCGTCGGTAGTATCTCGCGCGTGAGGCTCGTCGCCCTCGTCGCGGTCCTGTTGGTGCTGGTCGTGGGCGCGGCCGCGTGCAGCGACACCGCCTCCGACCTCGGCACCGGGATACCCACGGAGACCATCCCCATCATCACGGATGCGTCTCCGACGACCTCCGACGTCACCGTCTCGATGGAACTCCCCGACCCGCGGCCTCCAACCTCGGCCGACGTCGCCCACTGGGTCGCGACGTGGTGCGGCCTGAAGGTCGGCATGTTCCCTGCCGACGCGTTGCTTGCGATGGGAGATGCACGCCCGTCCCTCGTGGTTGGTAGCCCTGCCGGGTTCTACTGGAAGGGCGGCGGGTACGTATTCACGGCAGTTGTCGCGGGGACAAACGTGACGCAGTTGCGTGTGGATGCGTCACCGCCTGGTGGGCTCGCTGCCCTTTCCTGCCCCGCCATCCGCCCCTGAGTCGGTCAGTAGGCGGCGTCGAGCAGGTCTGCTGCGCGTGCGATCGAGCCGGGCGACGGTGCCGTACGTCTGCGGCTGGAGGCGGAGCGCGAGGCGGTGCGGTTGACGGGCGGTAGTCGGACGCTCGCGGAGAGGCGTGGCCGCGAGGATCAAGGCGGCGGGTAGGCGTCGTGGGTACTCGTGGTCCCGCACCTCGCTCGCCTCGCCCGGACTGGGTGCGGTGCGGCCTCGGCGGCCGACCCCGCTCCGTACCTCTGCCGCGCTTGCCGATATCGAGGACGTGCGCCTCCATCGCCGGGCCATCCTCCTCCTTGCCATGGCAGCCGCCGCCGGCTGCGGCGGATCAACACAGGGCAGCACGGAATCCTGGGCGCCGACGAGGTCAGCGAAATTCAACGTCCAAGTCTCGTTCCCCGGCCACCCGACCCAGCTCCAGCGGCCAGCTTCCAACGGAACCCCGGCGTTCAGCTACTTCGACCTCCGAACCAAGGGTCGCGATATCTCACTCACGATCTTCTCGGTCCCCGGAGTCGGAGCCCGCGATGTCGATGACACGCTCACGGCTGGCGTGGAGAGCGAGATGGCGCGCGCTCACGGGACGATCGACTCGCGGGCCTTCGTTCAGTTCAATGGACTCCGGGCGTTGCGGGCGACGTCTTCCTGGACGAAGGTCGATGGTGACCATCACCAGGTCGAGCTTGCCTTTGTCCGCGGGGATACGGTGTTTCGGTTGGCATGTTCCGACTGCGTTGCGGCGGAGTTCGAGAGGTTCATCAACTCGTTCAGCTTCACTGCCTAGGCGCGAGTCTCGGCCGTTGAGCGCGCGCTGGTTCGCGAAGTGCAGCGGGGGGACGGTCCTCCCCTGGGAAATACATGCGAGCCGTAGGCGAGCGTGCGTTTCCTGGGGGAGGCGGTCCTCCTGGCGAACGCCCGACGGCAGTCGGGACACTGACGCCCCGCCTATCGCGGCTCGTCCACGGACTCCGTGGTGGGCGGGCCTGCGTTCGCCGGCGGTGGCGGTGCGCGGATCGGCGTTCGCTCCGGCGTCGTGGTGACTGCTCGCTCCGATTGCCTCGCTGCCTGTGGCTGGTCGGCGGCTTGTGGACGGGGACAGTCCCCGGCTGGCGCGTGGTCGGATGGCTGCGATTCGGATGGGACTGTCCCGGGCCTGCGTTCGCTCGACGGTCGTGGTCGGCGGGCCAATGTTCGCTCGATGGCTTCGGTTGGCGGGCCGCCGTTCGCTCGACGGCTGCCGGCGGCGGGCCGGCGGTCGCTCGGGGGTGGATGCCCTACGCTCGGCCGGTGGATTCCAGCTCGGTCACGACCGCGGGTGTCATCGACGCGTTCCTTCTGCTCCTGATCGGCATCGGCCCCAAGCTGGCGCTCGTCCCGTACCTGGAGATCACGGCGACGCTGGACGACGCCACCAAGACGCGGGTGCTGCGCCAGATGCTCGTCACGGCGGGGACGACCGCGCTCGCGCTGATCGTGCTCGGCGAGCTGCTGCGGACACTGCTGCACTTCAGCGTCGCGTCGCTGTCGATCGCGGGCGGGCTGATGCTGCTGGCGACGGCGGTCGCAGGCGTGGTGCGATCGCCGGAGCCGCACCCTGTTCGGGACGACCATCCGATGCGGCTCGCGCGGGTGCCACTGGCCGTCCCCTACCTGCTCAACCCGATCGGGATCGTGGCGCTGGTGACGATTTCCGGCGAGGCGGAGTCGCTCGCCGTCCTTGGCGTCGACCTCGCAATCCTGGCGCTCGTCCTGCTGTTCGACGTGATCGTCTTTCGTGGCGCGAACCGGGTCAGCGAGCGGCTCGACGAGAGCCGCATGCTGGTCACCGAGAAGGTCTTCGCCTTCCTCATCGCGGCCATCGCCGTGCAGCTGATCCTGGATGGGCTCGCATCGGCGGGTGTGATCGACCCCGTCTCCATCTGACCGTCGCCCGCGCCCGCCGCGACGGCCGGGGAGCGACGGCGTATGCTCGCGGTACATCGAGGAGACGGAGGCCGGCATGAGCGACCCGCAAGATCCCGTGGTCCACCCGGAGCCGGTCGGCTACTCGCAGCCACGGCCGGTCGCGGTGCGGCCGAAGAAGACCTGGCTCGCCGTCGTGCTCGCCGTCCTCCTCGGCCCGTTCGGGTTCTTCTACGTGATCCGCTGGTACTGGGCGCTCCTCATCGTCCTCGCGGAGCTCGCGATCGGCTTCGCGCTCCCGAGCGGCGGCGCGGCCACCTCCGATCCCGTTGCTGTTCCTGGTGGTCAACGTCGGCGCCTGCGTCTTCCTCGTCCAACGGCACAACGACGCCGCGACCGCAGCCAACGCCGCCATGGACGAGTCGGCCGGAAGCGCC
This sequence comes from uncultured Actinomycetes bacterium, assembly GCA_963779685.1. Lineage (GTDB taxonomy): Bacteria > Actinomycetota > Thermoleophilia > Gaiellales > F1-60-MAGs149 > CAVZZG01. The sequence continues at coordinate 800,771 of CAVZZG010000003.1, read as the reverse complement.
TGGTAGCGCTGCGTGCACCGGCGCGGCCGGGGCATTGATGGGTAGGCTTCGGGCATGGAGCGGATCCTGGTCGCATTCGACGGCTCGCCGCCGGCACGGCGGGCACTCGACCACGCGGCCCGGCTCGTCGGCGACGGCGAGCTGGTGCTGATCCACGTCCTGCCGCAGATCGTGCCCGAGGACTACGCGCCGGCGGACGTCGACCCGGAGGAGGTCGTCGCCGAGCAGCTCGAGCTGCAGGAGGTCGTCGCCGAACTCGTGGAGCGAGGCGTCAGGGCCCGCGCGCTGCCGATCGCCGGCGACTCGTTCGCCGACCCGGCCGAGGTGATCGTGGCCGAGGCAGAGCGATGCGGTGCCGAGGCCATCGCCATCGGCACCCGCGGGCACGGCCTGATCGGCCGCCTGGCGCTGGGTTCGGTCTCGACGCGCGTCGCGAACACCGCGCAGTGCGACGTGCTGATCGTGCGCTGACCTGACCGGGCGTCGTGCTCGGGGGGCCGGTCTGTAGCGTTCCCGCAGCGAACGAGAAGGAGACCTCGCTGTGGAGATCGTGGCCCTGGTTGCGCGCATCGTTCTGGCCCTGGTCCTCATCGTCGCCGCTGCCGCGAAGGCGAGCCGGGTGCGCGATGCCGCGCTGGCGGCGGAGGGACTCGGCGCCCCGCGTCGCATCGCGCCAGCGGTCGTCGTCGCCACGGCGGGCATCGAGATCCTGCTGGCGGGATGGCTCGCGTCCGGATTCGCCAGCCGCCCGGCGGCACTGGCGACGCTCGCTCTGCTGCTCGTCTTCACGGCCGTCGTGGCCCGTGCCCTGCGAGCCGGGAGGCGTCCGGCATGCAACTGCTTCGGCGCGCTCTCGCGGGGCCCCGTCGGTGGTCACACGCTGCTCCGGAATGCAGGGCTGGCGGCGCTCGCGGTCGCCGTGGTCGTCGCCGACGGCCCGGTCACGTGGCGGCCATCGGTGCTCGCCGTCGTCGCCGGTGCGGCGCTCGTGGTCGCGCTGGCGAGCGCCGCCGCGTGCCTGCTGGTGCTTCGCCAGAACGGCCGGCTCCTGCGCCGCATCGATCAACTCGAAGCCGGCCCGGGTGAGATCCGGCCGACGGTCGTCGCCGGCGGTCTCCCCGTCGGCGCCACTGCGCCCCGGTTCGACGCCGTCGACCTCGACGGCCGGGCCGCGTCGCTCGAGCGCCTGCTCGAGGCCGGGCGGCCGCTGCTGCTGATCTTCGGCGACGCCCGCTGCGCGCCGTGCGACGCCCTCCTGCCCGACATCGCCGCCTGGCAGCGCGACCTCGCCGGGCAGCTCACGGTTGCGGTGCTGATCGCCGGCGAGCACGACCTCGTCCGGGCCAAGGCCTCGGAGCACGGGCTCGAGCGCGTCGTCCTGCAGTCCGACGACGCCGTCGCCGCGTCCTACCGGTACGCCGGCACGCCCGGAGCGGTGCTGATCGCGGCCGATGGCACCATCGGGCGGCGCCTGGTGAGCGGCGCACCGGCGATCCGCGCGCTGGTCGCTGCCGTTGCCACGATCGATGACGAGCCGAAACAGGCGCCGCAACTGCCGGGCGTCGCCGCCCAGGAGGGCACGCGGCTCGTGCTCTTCTTCGATCCGGCCTGCCCGTACTGCGCGGCCATCCTCCCGGATCTCCAGCGATGGCGTCCGCGCCCCGGCGGCAGGGATCTGGTGGTGGTCTCGCGGCGGCCGGTGGAGGGACTGGCTGCGACGGTGGTGATCGATGCCGACGGCGCGATCATGCAGTCGTTCGGGGTCTCCGGGACGCCCATCGCGGTCGAGGTCTCGCCGGACGGCGCCGCCCGCCGGGAGCACGCGGTCGGCGGGCCCGCCGTGCTTGCGTCGCTCGACGGGGCGCCCGTCGACGAGGAGGCGATGGCGCGATGATCGACGACCGCCTCGACGATCTCGCCCGCCGCATGGCCGGCAGCGAGGGCACCCTGCCGCGCAGGTCCATGTTCCGGCGGCTGGCGGCGGCCTTCATCGGCGGCGGGGCGGCTGTCGTCGCCCTCTCGGAAGCCGACACCGCCGACGCCGCGACGGTGTGCCCGAAGGGCATGAAGGCGTGCAAGGGCCTGTGTCGCGACATCAACATCGACCCCGACAACTGCGGCCGCTGCGGCAAGGTCTGTAGCGCAAACCAGCTGTGCCGCAAGGGGAAGTGCGTCGCGATTCCCTGCACGTGCACCCCCCGATGTGCCCAGGGCCTCACGACCTGCGGCGGCACGTGCGTGGATCTCGCGACGAACCACGCCAACTGCGGTGCCTGCGGAACGACGTGCAGCGGGAACCAGACCTGCGTGACTGGCCTGTGCCAGGCCGCTGGGGCCGTCTGCGGCAACGGCGTGATCGAGGCCGGCGAGCAGTGCGATGGGGCCGATCTCGGCGGTCAGACGTGCGCCGGGCTGGGCTTTGCCGGCGGCACGCTGGCGTGCACCAACACCTGTACGTTCGACACGGCGGCCTGCACCGGCGCCTGCTCGAGCCCCGCCGACTGTCCCGGTACCGACACCGTGTGCTCGACGCGGACCTGCGTGGGCGGCCACTGCGGCGCCACGTTCGCGGTGGCCGGAACGCCGGGCGATACCCAGACCGCCGGCGACTGCAAGCGGGTTGTCTGCGACGGCGCCGGTGGGTTCACGACGGTGAACGACGACACCGACCTGCCGTCCAGCAGCAACCCGTGCGTGACGCCGGTCTGCGTGGGCGGCACGCCCTCCTTCCCGCCCGTCGCCGATGGCACCACCTGCCCCGGCGGCACGTGCATGGCGGGCGTCTGCACGGCGTAGACTGCCGGCATGCCGGATTCTGACTGGAGGCCGGGCGATCCGGTGCGCGCCGTGAGCTCGATCGCGCACGCCGATCCGCCGGTCGAGCCGGGTACGCCCGGCATCTACCACCGGGCGGAGTGGACGCCGCATCCGCACGGGCTCGAGATCGAACTGCTGGCACTGGTCGAGTTCGCGGGCCAGGAGGTGCACTGCCGCTTCGAGGAGATCGAGCGGATCGACAGCGAGGAGGGGTCGGAATGAGCGTCCTCGAAGACCCGGTCACGGACGCCACCCGCACGGAGATCGGCGGTGTGGTCGTCGACGAGGTCCCGGCGGGCACCGGTCGCATCAAGCGTGTGATCTATCCGGCTGGATGGCGGTGGACGACGCACATGGGTCCCGTGACGCACACGGACCTCTGCATGCACGCCCACGTGGGGTTCCTCGTCCAGGGCTCGATGGTGGTGCGCTACGGCGACGGCTGCGAGCACACCTACACGGCCCCGGCGCCGATGGTCATCGCGCCGGGCCACGACGGCTGGGTGGTCGGCGACCAGGCGGCGGTGCTGATCCAGTACGACTGCGGCCCGCAGACGTGCGAGCGACTCGGCCTGCCCGCCGCGCACCAGCACTGACCCCGCTCCGTGCCGTCGCGCCAGGAGCACCGCGACACTGCCCGCCTCATGGCCGCGCTCGGGCTGGCGCTGTCCTTCACCCCGTCGCTGGTGGCCCGCCGGCGCCAGGACCAGGTCGTGGTCTCGCTGGGCTCGGCCGGCATCGGCGCCTTCGCCGGGGCCCTCACCGAGGCGCTCGTACGGCGTGTGGCTGCCGTCGCCCCGGGTGGGATGCCCGCCGCTCGTGCGGCCCTCGTGGCGGCGGGCCTGGCGGCGACTGCGGCCGAGTTGCCGCGGCATCCGACGCCCGTGGTTTCGGCCGTCGGGACGGCGGCGCGCGTGGCCGCCATCGGCGCCCTGCTCGGCACCGTCGCGCCGCGCCGGCGGCGGATCGGCGGCGTCGGCATCGTCGCGGCGGTGGCGGCCACCGCTGCCGGCGTTCGGGTCGCGCGGGGCCGGCTTCGGCCCCGCAGACCCCGGCTGTCGACCTACCCGGCTGACGCGTACCTCGACTCCGTCTCTGGTGGGGTGGGCAGCGTCGCGCCGCGCGAGTCGCTCGACTACGAGGGGACGCGGTTCCTCGCGGGCGCCGCGACCGGGCTCGCACAGGACCCGGTGCGCGTGTTCGTGGGCGTTCGCAGCGCGCCCGACCCCGCGACGCGCGCCGAGCTGGCGGTGATCGAACTGGAGCGGCTGGGCGGGCTGCGGCGCCGGCGGATCGTGGTCTGCTCGGCGACGCTGCGCGGCTACGTCAACCCGGTCGCGACGGAGTCGGCGGAGGTGCTCGCGGATGGCGACATCGCGCTGGTGACGGTGCAGTACCACGACCGGCGTACGCTGCTGATGCCGTTGAAGGTGCCCATCGCGGCCGCCACGCACCGCGAGCTGCTGGCGGCGCTGCGCCGGCGTCTCGAGCAGCAGGGCGACGACGCGCCGGAGCTCGTGGTCTACGGCGAGAGCCTCGGGGCCTGGGCGAGCCAGGAGGTGTTCGGCGACGGCGGCGTGAACGCGCTGCGGGCGTTCGGCGTGGACCGGGCGCTCTGGGTGGGGACACCGTGGTTCTCCCGCTTCGTCCGCAAGGCGCGCCGCCGCACCATCCCGGTCGACGAGACCATGGTCTTCCTCGAGGTGCACGAGCTGCTCCACCACGACCCGGTCGACGCGGCCGTCATCCGGTACGCCTTCCTCTGGCGGCCCACCGATCCGGTGGCGCTCTTCTCCGGCGTCAGCCTGCTGTGGCATCGTCCGCCCTGGCTCACGGAGCCGGGTCGGGAGCGGCTCGGCGTCCCTGCCGACGTCCGCTGGATCCCCGGGGTCACGTTCGTGCAGGTCGTCGTCGACGTGATCCGCTCGACGAACTGGACGTCGGCGCGGCCGCAGTCGATTGCGCACGACTACCGCCGCGAGGTCCCCCTGGCGATCAACCTCGCGTTCGGCTTCGGCGCCGACCGCGCGACCGTTCGTGACGTGGCCGACACCGTGATCGAGCGCGAGCAGGCCAGGGCGGCGCGTGTGCGCGCGCTCCGCCGGGAGCTCACGCGTTGACACCGGAGCTGGTGCGGGTGCACCTGCCGCACGGCACCGTGGTCGTCGAGGAGTCCGGCGCGGGCAAGCCGGTCGTCCTGCTGCACGGCATGGGGTCGTCGCACCGGTCCTGGCACCGGGTCAGGCGCGATCTGTCGCGCGATGCGCGAGTGCTGGCCCCCGACCTTCCGGGCTACGCCGGCAGCGACCCGGTCGGGGTCGGCTTCTCGCCGTCATCGGTGGCCGACGTCCTGGTCGCCGTGCTGCGAGACCTGGGCGCGACCGACTGCCTGCTGGTCGGCCACTCCCTCGGCGGCCTGGTCGCCGTGACGCTCGCCGACCGGCATCCGGGCCTCGTTCGGCGCCTCGTCCTGGTGGCACCGGCGGGGCTGCAGCCGCGGCTGGCCCTCCCGGGCGAGGCGATCGGCCGCATCCTGGAGGCGCTCATCGGTGTCCGCCGCGAGCTCGGGCGGCCGGTGGCCACCAGCGCGCAGGCGCGGCGGGTGATGTTCGGGCGCGTCGTGCACCACCCGGAGCGGCTCCACGCGTCCGACGCGCGGCTCGTGCTGGAGGCATCTCGCGGCGCGACCCGGATCCGCCAGGGCGTCAAGACCGCCATGCACGCCGACATCCGCAGCGCGCTCCGCCGGCTGCCGATGCCCGTCGACCTGGTGTGGGGCACGGAGGACCGGCTGCTGTCACCGGCCGGCGTCGACGAGGCGCGGGCGGCCCGCCCGGGCATCCCGGTGCACCTCATCCACGACGTGGGCCACCTGCCCATGCTGGAGCGGCCGGCCGAGCTTGCCGCCATCATCCGTCACTCGACCATGGCCGACCTGGCATGACAGCACAGCTCGTGGCGCTCGCCGAGCGCGCCGCCCGCGCGGCCGGCGCGCTGCTGCTCGACCGCGCGACCCGGTCGCCCGAGGCGGTGGCCTCGAAGTCGAGCGCGACCGACATGGTGTCCGCCGCCGACCGGGCCAGCGAGCAGTTGCTCGAGCAGTTGCTGCTCGGCGAGCGCCCGGATGACGGGGTGGTCGGCGAGGAGGGGGCCGCGCGCCCGGGGTCATCCGGTATCCGGTGGGTGGTCGATCCGCTCGACGGCACCACCAACTACCTGTACCGGGTACCCCAGTGGGCGGTGTCGGTGGCCTGCGAGGATGCGCAGGGTCTGCTGGCGGCGTGCGTCTACGACCCGAACCGTGACGAGGCCTTCACCGCCGGCCGGGGCCTGGGCGCCAGGCTGGACGGCGCACCCATCAGCGTGAGCGACCTCGGCGATCTCTCCCACGCGCTGATCGGCACGGGCTTCGCCTACCGGGCGGAGCGGCGACGGTTGCAGGGAGCACAGCTGGCGACGGTGATCGGCGAGGTGCGCGACATCCGTCGGGCCGGCTCGGCCGCGCTCGACCTCGCCTGGGTCGCCTGCGGACGCCTCGACGGGTTCTACGAGACGGACATCCAGCACTGGGACTACGCGGGCGGCAGCCTGCTCGTGCAGGAGGCCGGCGGCCGCTTCCGGGTCGCCCCCGGACCGGTCGACGGGCTGCCCCAGGCGGTCGCCGCCAACGAAGCGCTCTTCGATCGCCTGGCAGCGCTCGTGGCCTGAGGCTGTACGCTGTTTGCAGATGAGTTTTTCGCAACTCGGGCTCTCGGCGCCGCTCCTGCGGGCGCTGGAAGGGCTCGGCTACAAGGAGCCGACGCCGATTCAGGCGGCGGCGATCCCCCTGGTCCTGAAGGATCGCGACGTCCTCGGCCAGGCACAGACCGGCACCGGCAAGACCGGCGCATTCATGCTCCCGATCCTGGAGCGCATCGATGCAGGCTCGGATGTCACCCAGGCACTCGTGCTCTGCCCGACCCGCGAGCTCGCCCTGCAGGTGGCGGACGCGTCGCGTGAGATGGCCCGGCATCTGGACGGGGTGAACGTCGTCCCGGTCTACGGCGGCGCACCGATCCGCGAGCAGGTCGACCGATTGTCCCGCGGCGCGCAGGTCGTGGTCGGCACCCCCGGCCGCGTGCTGGATCTGCTGCAGCGCGGCAAGCTGCTGCTCCACGACGCGCGCATGGTCGTTCTCGACGAGGCCGACGAGATGCTCTCGATGGGTTTCATCGACGACGTCCGCGCGATCCTCCGGCACACGCCCTGGGGGCGGCAGACGCTGCTGTTCTCGGCGACGATCCCGCCGGAGATCCAGCGGCTGGCCGACGAGGAGCTGCACTCGCCCGAGACGATCCGGGTCACGCCCGATGTCGTCACCGTCGAGGCGACCGAGCAGTTCGTCGTGTACGTGGAGCCCCGCGATCGCCTGACGGCGCTCGAGCGCGTGCTGCGGGAGGCCGATCCCCGCTGCGCGATCATCTTCACCCGCACCAAGCTGGCGTGCCAGCGGCTGGCGGACGACCTCGCCGCGCGCGGCCACCGCGTGCGGGCGCTGCACGGCGACATGGGCCAGGGCGCCCGCGACTCGGTGATGATCGCGTTCCGGGCCCGTCGGATCCCGGTCCTGGTCGCCACGGATGTCGCGGCCCGCGGGCTCGACGTCTCGCACGTCACCCACGTCATCAACTTCGAGTTGCCGGACGAGCCCGAGGTCTACGTGCACCGGATCGGCCGTACCGGCCGGGTCGGCCGCGACGGCTGCGCCATCACGCTCGTCGCGCCGAAGGAGAAGCGGAAGTTCGAGGCGATCGTCGATCTGATCGGCGTCCGCCCGGCACCGTGGGGCAAGCCGGAGGCACCCGACACGGCTCCGGAGCCGGCCGAGCCGGCGCCGACGTCGCCGCCGGCAGCGTCACCCACGGGTGAGGCCGCCGCCGCACCGCGTCGTCGCGGTCGCCGCGGTGGACGCCGTCGTCGCCCGAGTACCTCAGCCGTCCCCGAATAGCCGCGTCGCCAGCAGCGGCGCGCGCAGGCCCGCCAGGCCGAGCGCGCCGACGGTGAAGCACAGCGCCAGCACGGCGAGCAGGATCTCGACCGCGTCCAGCGGTTCCAGGGCGAAGAACGTGCGCACGGGGTCGATCGCGAACACCAGCACCAGGCCGCCCAGCAGGGCTCCCATCAGGAGCAGGACGGAACCGGCCCGGATCCGCGATGTCCGCATCGCCTCGGCCTCCAGCAGCAGCACCAGGTAGAGGCCCGTCAGCACGAGCACCAGGAACGCCACCGTGCGGGCGTCCGCCACGTCCCGGCCGGGCAGCGAGCGGGTGGCGCTGTACGCCGCCAGCACCGCGAACGCCGAGGCGACCCCGCCCGGCACGCTGAACCGCAGCAGGTCGCCGATGAAGTCCAGACGCGGGGCCCTACCCACCGACGGGGCCATCGCCAGGACGAAGGCGGGCACGCCGACGGTGAACGTCGCGGCCAGCGAGAGGTGGCGCGGGAGCAGGGGGTAGGCGGCCCCGGCCAGCCCGGCCGTGAGGATAAGCGTCGCGGCGAACGCCGACTTGACCACGAACAGCTTCGCGACCCGGCGGATGTTGGCGAGGATCCGCCGGCCCTCCTGGATGCCGCGTGGGATGGCCGCGAAGTCGTTGGAGACGAGCACGATGTCCGAGGCGCCGCGCGCGATCTGCGCACCGCTCCCGAGCGCGATGCTCACGCGGGCGGCCTTCATCGCGGGGACGTCGTTGACGCCGTCGCCGACCATGCCGACGTACGCGCCGCGGGCGGCCAGCGCCTCCACGAGCAGGCGCTTCTGGTCGGGTGTGACGCGGGCGAAGATGCCGTAGCGCTCGGCCGCGGCGGCGATGCCCTGCGGGTCGGAAGGAAGGTCCGGCCCGGCGATCACGGCCAGGTTGGCCAGCCCGGCCGCCGTCGCGACGGCCTCCACGGTGGCCGGCGCGTCGCCGCTCATGACCTTGAGCGCGACCCCCTCGCCCGCCAGGTAGCCGACCACCTTCGCCGCCTCGGGGCGCATCCGCTCGCGCAGCACCGCCAGCCCGAGCAGCTCCAGGCCCGCCGGCAGCGGCGGCACATCCCCGGCGGCGGGCGGCGGCGGCAGCGTCGCGGCGCGGGCGAAGACCAGCACCCGCGAGCGCTCGCGCTGGCAGCGATCGACGACATCTGCAAGTGGTCCCGCGCCGAGCACCTCGGGGGCGCCGAGCACGAGCACCGTGTCGGCGAGCGCAACCCCCGACCACTTCCAGCGGGAGGCGAACGGCACCTCGGCGCGCGCCACCTCGGGCGTGGAGCCGAGCGCGTTCGCGATCGCGTCGGACGTCGCCGAGCGCACGCTGCCCGCGGCGGCCAGGCGGGCGAGGGCGCGCCGCGCCGCCGCGGCGTCGATGCCGGGGGCGGGGATGACGTCGATCAGTTCGAGCGTGCCGTCGGTGAGCGTGCCGGTCTTGTCGAGGCAGACGACGTCGACCGATGCCAGCGATTCGACCGCGTTCAGCTGCTGCGCGAGCGCCCCGGCCCTCGCCATCCGCACCGCCCCGGCCGCGAACGTCACGCTCGCCAGCAGCACGAGGCCCTCCGGGATGATCGAGATCAGCCCCGCCGTCGATGTCTGCGCCGCCTCCTGGAAGGGGATCTGATGCAGGTAGAGCGCCGTCCCGAGGGCGATTGCGAGCGGCACCATCGCGAGCACCAGCAGCCGCAGCAGGCGGTTGATCTCGAGCTGCAGCGTCGAGAGCTTGCGTTTCACCTCCCGCGCCTCGGCCGTCAGGCGGAAGGCGAACGAGTCGGCACCCACCGCACGCACCCGGTAGATCCCGCTCCCGGCGGCGCAGTAGGCACCGGACAGCACCTCGTCGCCGGGCTCCTTCGACACCTGGTTCGACTCGCCGGTGAGCACCGACTCGTCCAGCGCGAGGGTCGACGACCGCACCACCACGCCGTCCGCCACCACCTGATCGCCGGGCTGGAGCTCGATCAGATCGTCGGGGACGACGGCTTCCGGCGAGAGCTCCCGGACGCTGCCGTCCCGGCGGACGCGGGCGCTGGGTGCGATCAGGAGCGCGAGCCGGTCGAGGTTGTGCTTCGCCCGCAGCTCCGTGGTGATGCCGAGCATCGTGTTGACGACGATCACGCCTGCGAAGATCGCGTCCCGCCAGGCCTGCGCGGCGCCGATGAGCACGAGAAACACGAGCGTGATGCCGTTCACGAGCGTGAACGTGTTCTCGCGCACGATCCGCCGCGCCGACCGGCTGCCGGTGGCCGGCGGGCGGGGTCCCAGGCGGCTCAGGCGCTCGGCTGCCTCCGCGGAGGTGAGACCGTCCATGTCGTCGCCGGACACCGGTGGCATGGTACCGGTCGTGATGCCCGATGCCCTGCCACCCCTCTCCGGCCGCCGCCCCGACCTCGCCGTGTCGGCGGGCGACCTCCGGGTCGTCGTCGATGCGACGGCCTTCGCGTTCCGGACCACCGCCGACGTGGCCCGGCCGGCCACCATGGTCGGTCAGGAGCGCGCGGTGGAGGCACTTGCGCTGGGACTCGAGCTGCGTGGTCCCGGCACCCACGTCTTCGTCGCGGGCCAGCCGGGGACCGGCCGCTCGTCGGCGCTCGGCGATCTGCTCGGCCGGCTCGCGCCGGGGCGCCCGACGCCGCCCGATCGCGTTTTCGTTCACCGCTTCGCCGACCCGGAGCGCCCACGGCTCCTGACGCTGCCAGCGGGGGCCGGCACCGTGCTGGTGCGCGAGATGGAGGAGCTGCGGCGCAAACTCGGTCAGCGGATCCCGCTGCTGCTCGACGACCGCGAGCTGGGACGGCGACGCGAGGCGCTGGGCAAGAAGTACGCCGAGCGCGAGGAGCACGACCTGACCGACCTGCGCACCCGCCTCGAGCGCGACGGTTTCGGCCTCGTGCAGGTCGATCTCGGCGGCTTCATACGGCCCGAGGTGGTGCCGATCCGCAACGGCCAGCCGGCGCCCATGGAACAGCTCGAGCGGAGCCTGCCGCCCGAGGCGTTCCGCACGATCAAGGACAAGCTGTCGGCCTACGGCGACGAGTTGCGCGACGCGCTGCGCGAGACTCGCGAGCACCAGCGCCAGTTCGCGGCCGAGCTGCGCGACCTCGTGGCCGAGGCCGCCCGGCAGCTCGCAGACGAGGAGGTCGGCGACGTCCGCAAGCAGGTGCCGGACGAGGCGATGGCGGACTGGTTCGCCGAGGTCTGCGAGGACATCGTGGCCGGAGTCGTCGATCTCGCCGAGAGCGGGCCGGATGCGATCGGCCGGGTGGGTGCGCGGCTGGAGCGCTACCGCATCAACCTGATCGCCGACCGCGCGGGCCTGACGGGCGCGCCGGTGGTCGAGGAGCGCTTCCCGAGCCGGCAGAACCTCGCCGGCAGCGTCGAACGCGTTCAGGAAGGGCCGATGGCGTTCCGCGCCGACGCGACCACCATCCGGGGCGGCGCGCTGCTGCGGGCCGATGGCGGGTTCCTCGTCCTGCACGTGCTCGACGTGATCCGCGAGCCGGGCGCGTGGGATGCGCTGAAGCGGACGCTGGAGACGGGCCTGCTCGACATCGGCGCCTCCATGCCCGGGATCTTCGGGCTACCGCGGCCGCTCGAACCCGACCCCGTCCCGGTCGAGCCGAAGGTGATCCTGATCGGCGAGCGCAACGTGTTCGATCTGCTGTGGAGCGCCGATCCGGAGTTCCGCAAGCTGTTCGGCGTGCGCGCCGACTTCGCGTCTGACATGCCCTTCAGCGAGGCCGCGCTGGAACGCTACGCCTGCGTGACGGCCGGCCTGGTCGCAGACGAGGGGCACCCTCCGGTGACGGCCGACGCGGTGGGCGCGCTGGTCGAGGACGGCGTGGCCCGGGCCGGCCGCCGGACACGGGTCTCGGCCCGGTTCGGCGAGCTCGCGGCCCTGCTGCGCGAGGCTGCCCACGCGGCCCGCGCTCGCGGTGCCGCCGAGATCGACCGTCAGGACGTCGAGGCGGCCGCCGCCGGCCGCCGGCGGCGGGAGTCGCTGATCGAGGAGCGCATGGGGGAGCTGCTCGAGGAGGGGATCATCCTGGTCGGCACGAGCGGTGCCACGGTGGGGTGCGTGAACGGTCTCTCGGTCTACGACCTGGGCTATCACGCCTTCGGCAAGCCGACCCGGATCACCGCCTCTGCGGCGCCCGGCCAGGCCGGGATCATCAACGTCGAGCGCGAGGCCCGGCTCTCCGGCAACGTCTACGACAAGGGCGTGCTCATCATCAGCGGCTTCCTGCGTCGCCGCTACGCCGACCTCGGTCCGCTGACGCTGACCGCCAGCCTCGCCTTCGAGCAGTCCTACGCCGGCGTGGACGGCGATTCGGCCTCCATCGCGGAGGTCGTCGCGCTCGTGTCCGAGCTCGCCGCCCTGCCGGCCGACCAGGGTCTCGCCCTCACCGGGTCGATCAACCAGCACGGCGAGGTGCAGCCGATCGGCGGCGCCACCGAGAAGGTGACCGGGTTCCACGGGCTCTGCAGCGCGCGCGGTCTCGACGGGTCGCACGGCGTCGTGCTGCCGGCGCAGAACGTGCTCGACCTGACGCTGGCGCCTGCCATCGCGGCCGACGTGGCGGCCGGGCGCTTCCACGTTCGGGGCGTGCTGCTGGTCGAGGATGCGCTCGAGATCGCCCTGGCGACGCCGATCGACGAGATCGACCGGCGTGTCCGCGAGCGGCTGACGGCCTTCGGCGAGGCCCTGCGGGACGCCGGCGGGTCGGACCAGCCGCCCACCGGCGCCATGGTCGCGCCGCCCCAGACGCCGCTGCCCGACGCCCGCCGGCGGTGACGCTCCCGCGGCTGATCGCAACCGACCTCGACGGTACGCTGCTGACGAGCGCCGGCCAGCTGTCCGCGCGCACGCGCGCCGCGATCGACGCCATCACGGCCGCGGGGGTCACCGTCGTGGCGGTGACGGGCCGGCCTCCCCGCTGGATCGAGGGCCTGCACGACGAGGCCGGCGTGCACGCGCTGTGCGTGTGCCTGAACGGCGCGATGCTCGTCGACCTCGACACGGGCGAGCAACTCGACCACGCACCGATGGCGGCGGCACTCGCCGCAACCCTGTCCCACGACATCCGCTCGGCGCTGCCGGACGTCCGCTTCGCCGCGCAGCTCGGGGCCCAGTTCGCGCACGAGCCCGACTACGGGTCGTCGTTCCCGCGCCCGACCGATGTCGAGATGACCCTGCCCGAGCTGGTCGCCGGCAGCGTCACCAAGCTGATCGTCCGGCACGACACGCTCGAAGCGGCCGCCCTCGCAGCGCCGGTCGCGGAGGTCGTCGCCGGGCGTGCAGAGGTGGTGTTCTCGGGGCTTCGCATCGTCGAGATCTCGGCTCCGGGGATCCACAAGGGCCGTGGCCTGCAGCGCGTCGCCGAGCGGCTCGGCATCGACGTCGGCGACTCGATCGCGTTCGGCGACGCCCTGAACGACATCCCGCTGCTGCGGGTCGCCGGGATCGGCGTGGCGGTGGCCAACGCCCAGGCCGAGGTGCTCGCCGTCGCCGACCGGGTGACCGGCTCCAACGATGAGGACGGGGTGGCGGCCTACATCGAGGCCCTCCTGTAGCCTGCGTTCACCATGCATGTGACCCTCCCCGATGGCCAGCGTCTCGAGCTCGAGGACGGCGCGACCGGCCTCGACGCCGCACGGGCGATCGGCCCGCGCCTGGCCGCTGCCACGGCCGCGGTGAAGGTCGACGGCGAGCTGCGCGACCTGCGACTGCCCCTGCCCGATGGCGCCCGGTTCGAGGTGGTACGGGTGGGCGATGCCGACGCCCTCGGCGTGCTGCGTCACTCGACCGCGCACGTGCTGGCCGAGGCGGCACGGCATCTCCATCCCGGTGTCAAGATCACCATCGGTCCGCCGATCGCCAACGGCTTCTACTACGACTTCGACTTCCCGGAGCCCATCACCGAGGACGATCTGGGCCGGATCGAGGACGAGATGCGCCGGATCCTGAAGGCGGGCGAGCACCCCTTCCGGCGCGAGCAGGTCACGCGCGACGACGCCAGGGCGCGCTTCGTGGCCGAGGCCGAGCCGTACAAGGTCGAGCTGATCGACGATCTCCCGGCCGACGAGCCGATCACGTTCTACACCCAGGACGACTTCACCGATCTCTGCCGCGGTCCCCACCTGCAGTCGACGGCGCCGATCAAGGCGTTCAAGCTGATGAGCCTCGCCGGGGCGTACTGGCGTGGCGACTCCAATCGCCCCCAGCTGACGCGCGTCTACGGCACCGCGTTCTGGAACCAGCAGGAGCTCGACGCCCACCTGCACCTGCTGGAGGAGGCGCGCCGGCGTGACCACCGGCGCCTCGGCCCGCAGCTCGATCTGTTCTCGTTCCACGACGAGTCGCCCGGCTCGCCGTTCTGGCACACCGACGGCCTGGCCATGTGGCACGAGCTGTACGAGCTGTGGCGGCGCGAGAACCGCCGCCGCGGCTACACCGAGGTGAAGACGCCGATCCTCTACGACGCGTCCCTGTGGAAGACCTCCGGGCACTGGGACAAGTACCGCGAGAACATGTACACGCTCGAGATCGACGAGCGCGACTTCGCCATGAAGCCGATGAACTGCCCGGCCCACTGCCTGCTGTTCGCCGCCGAGCGCCGCAGCTATCGCGACCTGCCACTGCGGATCAACGAGGCCGGGCTGTGCCACCGGCACGAGATGCAGGGCGTGCTGCACGGCCTCATGCGGGTGCGGTCGTTCACCCAGGACGACGCCCACCTGTTCGTCACGCCCGAGCAGATCGAGGCCGAGATCGTCGGCACGATGGACTTCGCGATCCACCTCTACGAGCTGTTCGGGCTCGGCTACCGGGTCGAGCTCTCGACCCGGCCGCCGGAGCGCGTGGGGGACGACGCGATCTGGGACATGGCTGAGAGCGCGCTCACCCGCGCGCTGGAGTCGCGCGGGCTGCCCTACCAGGTGAACGAGGGGGACGGCGCCTTCTACGGCCCGAAGATCGACATGCACCTGCTCGACTCGCTGGGCCGCTCGTGGCAGTGCGGGACATTCCAGCTCGACTTCAACTTCCCGGAGCGCTTCGACCTGGTGTACACCGGCGCCGACGACCGGGAGCACCGCCCCGTCATGATCCACCGCGCCATGCTGGGGTCGTTCGAGCGGTTCATCGGCGTCCTGATCGAGCACTTCGCCGGTGCCTTCCCGCTCTGGATCGCCCCGGTGCAGGCGGCGGTGCTGCCGATCGCCGATCGCCACCTCGCCTATGCCGAAGAGGTCGCCATGGCGCTGGAGGACGCGGGCCTGCGGGCGCGCGTCGACCGTCGCCAGGAGTCGGTCGGCAAGAAGATCGCGGAGGCCGAGGCGCAGCGGCTCCCGGTGATGCTCGTGGTGGGTGACCGGGAGGCCGAGCAGGGACAGGTCTCGGTGCGGCGGCGGGGCCGCGGCGACCTCGGCACGCGGCCCCTCGCCGACGTCATCTCCGAGCTCGTCGCAGAGTCGGCCAGCCGCTCGCTGGAGCCTGCGTAGAGGCGATTGCCGGGGCGGGTCGGCAGGCGTTGTGCTACCGTCCGAGCCGGCAAGCAGGGGTGCTCAGGCACGCCTCACCGGCCGCCTCCGGCGCGCCGGTTCAATCGAATGCGCTACCGGCTGCGGCTTCGCAGCCCGTTCCGTATCTGGCGTGCTTGCGTATGCTCTGAGTGCCGCGTCCATGAAAACCAGGAACGGAGAAGCGCGCATTTGATCACGGAGCATCTGCTTTGAGGCCACGGCGATCGTTCGATCGGCCCCCTGAGGAGCCGCGGACGCGCATCAACGAGCAGATCCGCGTGCCCCAGGTACGCCTGATCGACTCGGATGGATCGCAGATCGGCATCAAGGCTCGCGACGAGGCGCTCGAGTACGCGTGGGCCCAGGACCTCGACCTGGTCGAGGTGGCGCCCGACGCACGTCCGCCGGTCTGCCGGGTGATGGACTATTCGAAGTACCGCTACGAGCAGGAACAGAAGGCCAAGGCGGCACGGAAGAACCAGAGCACCATCACCATCAAGGAGATCAAGCTCCGCCCGAAGGTCGGGCAGCACGACTACGAGACGAAGCGCGGCCATGTCATCCGGTTCCTCAAGAACCGCGACAAGGTCAAGGTGACGATCATGTTCCGCGGCCGGGAGACGACGCATCCGGAGCGGGGCAGGGCACTCCTCCTGCGACTCGCCGACGACGTCAAGGAGCTCGCGGTGATCGAGTCGGAACCGCTGCAGGACGGTCGCAACATGGTGATGATGCTCGCTCCGGTGAAGTTGGCGCAGACGACGACGACGAAGCCCGCGCACGACGCCGCTCCCGATGCCGACGAGGCGCTGGTCGCGGCGGCCCGGGCGATGGAAGTCGAGGCCCCGGCCGAGGAAGAGGTCGCCGCGGCGCCCGAAGAAGAAGTTGCCCCGGCCGCCGGTGATGCGGTGGTCGTGGAAGCCCCGGCGGAGTAGCCCGCCACCGCGCGCAGAACGAACGAGGAATGAACCCGTGCCCAAGATGAAGACCAACTCGTCGGCGAAGAAGCGCATGAAGCTGACCGCCGGCGGCAAGATCAAGCGGCGGCAGGCGTTCGAGAGCCACAACCGCGGCAAGATGAGCGCCAAGCGGCGCAGGAAGTTCCATCAGGATCAGCCGCTCGCGGCGGTCGACTATCCGGAGGCCCTGCGCCTCCTGGCGAAGAAGTAGGAGAGCGAGATGCCGCGGGTCAAGCGCGCAGTTCACGCGCACAAGAAGCGTCGCGAGGTCCTGGATCAGGCCTCCGGGTACTGGGGCCTGAAGTCGAAGGTCTACAAGCGCGCCAAGGAACAGGTGATGCGCTCGGGGAACTACGCGTTCCGCGATCGCAAGGTCCGCAAGCGCGACTTCCGGCAGCTCTGGATCATCCGCATCAACGCGGGCGCCCGGATGCACGGCATGTCCTACTCGCAGCTGATGCATGGGTTGAAGCTCGCCGGCGTCGAGGTCGACCGCAAGATCCTCGCCGATCTCGCCGCGACCGAGCCGACCGCATTCGCAGCCGTTGTCGAGCGAGCCAAGGCGGCGCTCGAGCCGGCTTGATCTCGAGTCGTTCGAATCCGCGGCTCAAGCGGGCCCGTCGCCTCCAGGGGCGGCGGGCCCGCGCCGTTTCCGGGCTGTTCGTGGCCGAGGGCGAGGATCTGCTCACCGAGGCGCTCCGGGCGGGCATCGAGCCGGTCGAGGTGCTCGCCGTGCCCGACGTCGAGCTGCCGGTCCCGGCCGAGCGGGTCGAGCCGGCGTTGCTCGCCGAGGTGGGCACGCTCGGGCACCCCGCCCGCGTGATCGCGGTGTTCCGCAGCGCCGACCTGCCCACCGCGCCCGTCGGCGACGTCACCCTCGAGCTGCACGAGGTGCACGACCCGGGCAACGTCGGCACGGTGCTGCGCAGCGCCGCGGCGCTCGGTCCGGCGTCCGTGGTGCTCGGCCGCGGCTGCGCCGATCCCTGCGGGCCGCGGGCCGTGCGCGCGGCGATGGGAGCGCTCTTCACGACGCCGCTGCTGACCGCCGCGCCCACGGCGACGCGGGTCGCCCTCGCCGCCGACGGCGCCGTCGAGCTGGCGGCGCTCGACCTGTCGGGCCCTGCGACGTTCGTCCTGGGCGGAGAGCGGGCTGGGCTCGCCGACGAGCTCCGGGATACGGCCGACGTCGTCGCCCGGATCCCGCAGAGCGCCGCGGTCGACTCGCTGAACGTGGCGATGGCCGCGACCATCGCGCTCTACGAGGCGCGTCGACAGCGGTCATGATGCCGGGCATGGAAGCCATCGCGACCGTTCACATCGACAACCCGCGGGTCAGGGTCACGACCTGGAGCTTCGCCGAGGGCGCCACGACCGGCTGGCATCGCCACGAGTACGACTACGTGGTGGTGCCGATCGGCGATGGCACCCTCTCCATCACCGGCACCGACGGCGCCGTCACCGACGTCCCGCTCCAGCTCGGCAATCCCTACTTCCGCCAGGCCGGCGTCGAGCACGACGTCCGCAACGCCACCCCGGGTCCGTTCGCCTTCATCGAGGTCGAGCTGAAGTAGGGATCAGGCCGCGGCGGCGCGAGCTCGCGCCGCCAGGTCGGCCATCACCGTCGGCGGCTGGGAGAGCGGGTAGAGGTGCACGCCCGCGACGCCGGGTGTCGCGGCGAGCGCCTCGACGACCTCCATCGCGAGGGCGAGACCCTCACCCTGGCCGGCGCGCTCGATGGCGGCGTCGGAGATCTGGCCGCCGAGTGCCCGGAACCGCTCTGCGGCCTTCGCCGAGGCGGGGACGGCGACGCCGGGGAGAATGGCGGCGCGTTCGTGGAGGCCGGCGGCGCGGACGTGCTCCATCCACGCGTGGAAACCGTCGACGTCGAGCGTCATCTGGGTCTGCACGAAGACCGCACCGGCGTCGATCTTGGCTGCCAGCGCGGCCAGTGCCTGCGGCGGGGCAGCCGGTGCGCCGGCGGTGCCGATGCGCAGGTCCGGCAGCGCGTCGAGCTCCTTGCCACCGGGTGTCCGGCCGGCGTTCAGATCGGCCACCAGCCTGATCAGGCCGACGGTCTCGAGATCGCGCACCTCGGCTGCCTCGGGGTTCTCGCCGCCGGCAACGGGGTCGCCGAAGAGCGGCAGGATGCCGCACGCGCCGATCGCGGCCGCGCCGAGGGCGTCTGCTGCCAGGGCGATGCGGTTGCGGTCGCGCGTCGTCATCTGGACGATCGGCTCGCCACCTTCGGCCACGACGAAGGTCGCAGCGGCGAGGGCCGCCATCCGCACGGCCGCGCCGGCCCCGTCGGTGATGTTGACGGCGTCCGCGAATGGCACCAGCTCGGCTGCCTGACGGCGGCAGGCGTCACCGTCGGCTCCGCGCGGGGGGACGAGTTCGGTGGTGACGACGAAGCGGCCCGTCGCGAGGCGTGCACGGAAGCTCACGGCGGGGACGGTAGCGGACGCTCGGCGACCCAGGCGGAATCGCCCGGGCGGCCGTCGAAGCGGCTCCCGTCGAAGTCCCGGTAGCCGGCGACGACCCGGAGGCCGGCCGCCTCGAGCAGCTCCGGCCAGCGCTCGCCCGGGATGTACGTGAGGCGCATGGTGGTCTCGCGCCCGCGGTAGCGCACCTTCAGGTCGAACGATCCGGCGGCGACGTCCCAGACCACGTACTCCCGGACGCCGGACTCCCGCGTCAGCCACCGGCGCTGCGTGGCGTGAATGTCGTCCGGCGTCGGCTCGAACACGTCGAAGACGATCCGGCCGCCGGGGTTCAGGATCTCACCGACCCGCCGGAAGAACGCCAGGCGCTCGTCATCGGTCGCGAGGTGCAGCAGCACCCGGAAGGGTGCGAGCACCCGGTCGGCGTGGGGGAGCGCCGGCAACGAGCGGAGGTCGGCGAGATGGGTCTCGATCGCGACGCCGGCGCGTTCGGCCCGCTCGGCGAGTCGCACGAGCATGGGCGCCGAACGGTCGACCCCGATCACCCGGTGGCCGGCGGCGGCCAGCGGCAGGGCGATCCGGCCGGTGCCCACGCCGATCTCCACGATCGGCCCGGCTACTCCGGCGCAGGCGTCGAGGTAGAACCCGACGTCCTCGGTCACCTCCTCGCACCAGTGGTCGTAGATGTCGGCGATCGCGGCGTAGGCGTCCGGGTCCTGCGGCACGAGGCGCAGGGTAGACTGCCGCCCACGGATGGCCGAGAACATCGACCAGCTGCTGGCCGACGCACGGGCTCGCATCGAGGCCGCGGATGCCCCAGCCCAGCTCGAAGCGGCGCGGGTCGCGCTGCTCGGCCGTGCCAGCCCGCTGACGTCGCTCCTGCGTGGGATCGCGACCCTGCCCGCCGAGGAACGCGGACCCACCGGCAAGCGGCTCAACGAAGCGCGGCTCGAGATCGAGGCGGCGTTCGCCGCCCGCGAGGCGGCGGTGTCCGCCCGCGAGGTGGAGCGACGGCTGGCGGCGGAGCGGGTCGATGTGACGCTGCCCGGAGCGGTGGTGCCGCGCGGCGGGCTGCACCTGCTGACCCAGACGAGGCGCGAGATCGAGGACATCTTCGTCGGGCTCGGGTACCAGATCGCCGAGGGCCCCGAGGTCGAGCTGGAGTACAACAACTTCGCCGCCCTCAACTTCCCCGACGATCATCCCGCCAAGGCCGAGACGGACACCCTGTGGATCGCGCCCGGCGTCTGCCTGCGCACGCACACGTCCCCGGCCCAGGCCCGGACGCTGCGCAGCCAGGCCCCGCCCGTCTACGTGATCGTGCCCGGCCGCGTGTACCGGCGCGACACGCCCGACGCCACCCACTCGCCCATCTTCCACCAGATCGAGGGGCTCGTCGTCGACCGGAACATCACGCTCGCCGACCTCAAGGGCACGCTCGCGTACTTCGCCCGGGAGCTGTTCGGGGAGGATCGCGAGACGCGTTTCCGGACGAGCTTCTTCCCCTTCACCGAGCCTTCGGTGGAGGTGGACGTGTCGTGCTTCCTCTGTAACGGCACCGGCTGCGCGGCCTGCAAGCACTCGGGCTGGGTCGAGATCCTCGGCGCCGGCGAGGTCGACCCGAACGTGCTCGAGATGGCGGGGCACGACTCGACCGTGTGGCAGGGCTTCGCGTTCGGCCTGGGCATCGAGCGGATCGCCTTCCTGAAGTACGGCTTCCCCGACCTGCGCATGCTCTACGACGACGATCTGCGATTCCTGGAGCAGTTCCCGGCATGAGGGTGCCCCTCTCCTGGCTCGAGGACTACGTCAGCATCGACGGCATTCCCCTGGCGGAGCTGTCCGCCCAGCTCGTCCTGTCGGGTCTGGAAGTCGACCGCATCGTCAAGCGCGGCGTTGCGGACGCGGACGACGACGGTCACCTGCGGATCGGCCGCGTGGTGGAGTGGGGACGACATCCGAACGCCGATCGCCTTCGCCTCTGCCGGGTCGACGTCGGCGAGCCGGAGCCGCGCCAGATCGTGTGCGGCGCCTCCAACTTCGAGACCGGCGACACGGTGGTGGTGGCCCTGCCCGGTGCCTGGCTCCCCGGGGCCACCGAGCCGCTGCGGCGCGCCAAGCTGCGGGGCGAGGTCTCCGACGGCATGATGCTCTCGGAGCGCGAGCTCGAGCTGTCCGACGAGCACGACGGCATCATCCGCCTGCCGGCCGTCTACGAGGTCGGCTCCTATGCCCGCGACCACTTCGCCCTCCTCGAGACGGTGCTCGAGCTGGAGGTGACGTCCAACCGGTCGGACCTGATGAGCATCTACGGCATCGCCCGGGAGGTGGCCACGCTGCTCGACCGGCCGCTGGCGCCCATGCCCGGCACGGCGCCGGCGCCGGCCGGCCGGCGGTCGATGAGCGAGGTGGTGCGGGTCGGCATCGAGGCGCCCGACCGCTGCTTCCGCTTCACCGCCCGGGCCTTCGATGACGTGGCCGTGGGCGCCTCGCCGCTCCGGATCCGTCAGCGCGTCGCCGCCGCCGGCATGCGACCGATCTCGAACGTCGTCGACATCACGAACTACGCGATGCTCGGCCTGGGCAACCCGATCCACGCCTACGACGCCACCCGCATACCGGGCGGCGTGCTCACGGCGCGCCTCGCGCAGGCCGGCGAGGAGCTGACAACGCTGGACGGGCGGCACCGGGTGCTGTCCGGCGACATGCTGGTGATCGCGGACGCCGAGGGACCGAACGGGCTCGCCGGCATCATGGGCGGCGAGCACTCCGAGATCGCGCCCGACACCACGACCGTCGTGATCGAGGTCGCGAACTTCGAGCGCCACGGCATCGGCCGCACCTGCCGCGAGCTCGGCCTCCGCACCGACGGCGCCAACCGGTGGATCCGCGGCGTCGACCCGCACCTCGCGCCGCAGGCGTCGGCCTGGGTGGCCGAGCTGATGGCGGAGATGGCCGGCGCGAGCATGCTGGCCGACGATCAGGACGCCGTGGCGTTCCTGCCCCAGCGCGAGCGGATCGTCCTGCGCACCGGCAGGGCCGAGCGGGTGCTCGGCATGCCCGTCTCCGACGAGGAGGCGGCGAGCATCCTGCACCGCCTCGGCTATGAACCGGAGCGCACGCCCGAGGGCGTCGCCGTCCGCATCCCGACCTGGCGCTGGCAGGACACGACCCGCGAGATCGATCTCGTCGAGGAGGTCGGCCGCATCCACGGCCTCGATCGGCTCCCCGCGACGATCCCGGCCCGGCACGACCGCGGCGGCGGCCTCGATCCGGGCCAGCGGACGCGTCGTCGCGTCGAGGACGCGCTGGCCGGCATGGGCCTGCACGAGGCCTACACCCTCTCGCTGGTCGATCGCGGCCTGATCGACGACGAGTTCGGGCTGGCGCCCGACGACGAGCGCCGCGACATGATCGCGCTCACCAATCCACTCTCGGCCGACTTCGCGCTGATGCGGCGGACGATGCTGCCGAGCCTGCTGCGGGCCATCCGGCGAAACCGGGCCGCCGGTCGCGGCGACGTCGCGCTGTTCGAGATCGCCCACCTGTACCACGCGCCCGGTGGCGTGGTGACCGCCGAGGCGCTCGCGCACGAGCCCTGGACGCTCGCGGCGGCGATCTGCGGGCCGCTCGGCGGCGGATCGTGGCACGGGGCCGGCCGCGAGACGGACTTCTTCACGGGGAAGGGCATCGTCGATGCCCTCTGCGCCCGTCTTGGCGTGCCGGTGGCGCTGGAGCGCCTGGAGCGGCCCTACCTGCACCCGGGCCGGGCCGCCAGCATCCTGATCGGCACCACGCGCACGCTCGCCGGCGAGCTCGGTGAGCTGCACCCCGACGTCGCTGCCCGCTTCGACCTCGAGGGCCGTGTGGCGGTGCTCGAGCTGGATCTCGACCTGCTCACGGCCGCCATCCCGGCCGGCTTCACCTATGCCCCCGTCCCCGACCAGCCGCCCGTTCGCCAGGACATCGCCGTGGTCGTGCCCGACACGGTCGAGGCGGGCTCGCTGGTGGCGTCGGCGCTCGAGGCCGGCGCGCCGCTCCTGACCCATGCCGAGGTGTTCGACGTGTTCCGCGATCCGGCCCGGCTGGGGCCCGATCGCGTCTCACTCGCCATCCGGCTCGTCTTCCAGGATCCCGAGCGCACCCTCACCGAGAGCGAGGCGAGCGCCGTGCGTGACGTCATCGTCGCTGCGCTGGCGGCGCGGTACGGAGCCGAGCTGCGCGGCTGAAGCTACTCCGGGTGCACCGCGAGCTGGCCCGAGAACGTGTGGCCGTTCGGGCAGATGGCGGTATAGCCGACCGAGTCGGCGTCGGAGAGCGCGTGGACGTTCTCGGGCGAGTACGGACTCGCGCAGGTGGGGCAGAAGCGCGGCGACTCGGCGAAGCCGGCGTCGTTCGGGCACAGGATCGGCAGTACCCGCAGCTGGACGCGGATGCCGCCGACGAAGTCGTCGCGATCCTCGGCCCAGTCGTCCAGCGGACGGCCGCAGGCCAGGCAGTGCCGGCGCTCCGGCGCCGACTGCACGTCGCACACGATGTCTGCCTCGACGGTCGACCGGGCCGACGAGTCCGGATCGAGCGCCTCGACTTCCCCGTCGATCGACACGACGGCGACGTCGGCGCGCACGCGGCCGAAGCGGATCTCGGCGGCCGCGAAGAGCCTGCCGTCGACCGCGCCATCAGGGCCGGGCCGCTTCAGCGAGACGACCTGCCCGGTGAGGTCGGCGATGGTCTCGGCCGGCGCCCAGCCGGCGACGTGCAGCATGTGCCGGTTGCCGTGCGCCGCCAGGTGGAAGGTCATCCCGCGCCGGCCGGCGGACATCGCGGGCTGCCACATCAGGCGGGCGCCGGCGAGCGAGAGCTCGTCACCGTCGATGCGGAGGAACGAGGTCACGGCCGCGCGTCAGAGGGTCGGGCCCTGCGTCCCGACCGGGAGGACGGCGTCCATCGAGGCCGTGATCACCAGATTGCCGGCGATGCCGTGGTCGTCGAGGCGCCGCAGGAGGCCGCGGACGAGCTGGGCGCTGGCGCCGTAGCCGAACGTCCGCGCCACCCGGAAGTCGAGCACGCCCGACCGCCAGTTCGCTCCATGCCACGGGTTCGCGGAGCACATCAGCAGGGCGGCCTCCTCGAGCCGCTCCGGATCGTCGAGGCGCAGGTGCGCGGTCAGCTGCGACCAGTCGTCCGGCTCGCTCGCGAGCAGCGCGTCCCAGGACTCCACGAGGCTCTGCATGTCCTGGATTCTACGGGACGGGTCTGCAAGAACCTGCTACCGTCGGACAGGAGTGGCGAGCTCAGTCGAACACGAGGAGGTACTCCTCCACGACCACGACGCCGCTCGCCGGGTGCTGCGCACCATGGTGCTGATCCGTCGGTTCGAGGAGCGCACCGAGGAGCAGTACACGCGGGCGCGGATAGGCGGGTACTGCCATCTCGCGATCGGCGAGGAGGCTGCCACCGTCGGCGCGATCGAGGCGCTCGGCCAGTCCGACTACCTGTTCGCCAGCTACCGCGATCACGGCACGGCGCTGGCGATCGGCTCCGATCCGGGCGCGGTGATGGCAGAGCTGTTCGGCAAGGCGACCGGCGTGGCGGGCGGGTACGGCGGCTCCATGCACCTCGTCGACGTGGAGCGGCGGTTCCTCGGCGGCTGGGGCATCGTGGGCGGCCAGTTGCCGATCGCCGTCGGGGCCGCGCTCGCGCTCGATTACACCGGATCGGACGGGGTTGTGCTCTGCCAGTTCGGCGACGGCGCGACCAACACGGGCGCGTTCCACGAGGCGCTCAACCTGGCCGCCGTCTGGAACCTGCCGGTCGTCTTCCAGATCACGAACAACCTGTACGGGATGGGCACGTCCGTGGCCATGGCGTCGGCCGAGACCGAGCTCTACCGCCGCGCCTCGGCCTACGAGATGCACGGCGAGCAGGTCGACGGCAATGACGTCAGCGCCGTTCACGAGGCTGCGAGCCGGCTGGTCGAGCTGGCCCGGCGGGAGCGCAAGCCGTCGCTGCTCGAGACCCTCACCTACCGCTACCGCGGCCACTCCGTTGCCGACGCCGGCAAGGTCTACCGGACCCGGGACGAGATCGATCACTGGAAGGCGCGCGACCCCATCGAGCTGTTCCAGCGGCGCCTGATCGCCGCCGGGGTGCTGTCGGACGCGGACGTGGCGGCGATCCGGCGCGAGGTCGAGCTCGTCGTGAACGACGCCATCAAGGCTGCGGCGTCGGCGCCGGCTCCCCCCGTCTCGGGGCTGTACGACAACGTCTACGGCGACCCGGCATCCGCCGGCCAGTTCCGGCGGATGGACACCGCGGCGCCGTTCGGTGAACGGCAGGGGACGCGCGAATGGAGGACGTGACCTACCGCGAGGCGCTGCGGCGGGCGCTCGACGAGGAGCTCGAGCGTGACGACCGGGTGTTCCTGATGGGCGAGGAGATCGGGCGGTTCGAGGGGTCCTACAAGGTGACCGCCGGGCTCTGGTCGAAGTGGGGTGGCAAGCGGGTGCGCGAGACGCCGATCTCGGAGGAGGGCTTCGTCGGCGCCGGCATCGGTGCGGCCATGCTCGGCCTGCGGCCCGTCGTCGAGATCATGACCGTGAACTTCGCCCTGGTGGCGATGGACATGATCGTGAACCACGCGGCCAAGGTGAGCCAGATGTTCGGGGGCAAGGTGAAGGTGCCGATGGTGATCCGCACGCCCGGGGGCGCGGGCGCGCAGCTGACCGCGCAGCACTCGCAGAGCCTCGAGGTGATGTTCGCGCACGTGCCCGGGCTGAAGGTGGTGTCGCCCAGCACGCCGGCGGACGCCTACGGGCTCCTGAAGGCGGCGATCCGCGACGATGACCCGGTGCTGTTCATGGAGAACCTCGTGCTCTACAACCTGTCCGGCGCCATGCCGCCCGCCGGCGAGGATCCGCTGGTGCCGATCGGGCTCGCGAAAGTCGTCCGCGAGGGATCCGACCTGACGATGGTGGCCCACTCGTACACGGTCCGCCGGTGCCTGACGGTCGCCGACCACCTCTCCCAGCAGGGCGTCGAGGCCGAAGTCGTCGACCTCCGTTCGCTGCGGCCGCTCGACGTCGACACCGTGATCGCCTCGGTGCGCCGGACCTCCCGGTGCCTGGTCGCCGAGGAGGGCTGGGCCACGTTCGGCATCGGCGCCGAGATCGCGGCGCGGGTGCACCGCGCCTGCTTCGACGACCTCGATGCGCCGGTCGAGCGGGTCGGCTCGGCCGAGGCTCCCATGCCCTACTCGAAGCCGCTGGAGCTGGCGGCGATGCCGCTCGAGGCCAAGATCGAGGCGGCCGCGCGCGGCCTGCTGCGTGATTGCGGGGTGCTGTGATGGCCGAGGAGCTAGTCATGCCGCGACTCTCCGACACGATGGAGCGGGGCACCGTGGCCCGGTGGCTGAAGCGCGAGGGCGACGAGGTGCACGCCGGCGATGTCGTGGCCGAGATCGAGACCGACAAGGCGACCATGGAGTACCAGTCCGACCTGGACGGGATCCTGTTGCGGATCCTCGTCGGCGACGGCGAGGCGGCCGAGCTCGGGGCGCCGATCGGCATCGTCGGCTCGCCGGGCGAGGAGGTCGCGGCACCGGCCGCGGCTGCGCCCGCCGCCGACGCAGCGACGTCTGCGGACGCCGTCCCGGCCTCAGGGACGGTCGCGACCGCCGGCCGGCCGGCCGCAGCGGGCATCATCGCGAGCCCGATCGCGCGGCGGATCGCCGAGGAGCGCGGTGTCGACCTGCGCGAGCTGGCGGGCCGCGGGTCGGGCCCCGACGGGCGCATCGTCCGCGTCGACGTCGAGCGCATGATCGCGCGCGGCGAGCGCCGCGAGCAGCTCCCGCCGCCCGATCACGTCGCACCGGTGACCGTTCCACAGCCGGATGGCGAGGTCGTCGAGCCCTCCAAGATGCAGCGGATCATCGCGCGGCGGATGGCGGAGGCCAAGGCCACCATTCCGCACTTCTACCTCACCGGCGAGATCGACATGGGGCGCGCGCTCGAGGTGCGCGCCGAGCTGAACGAGGCACTCGCGCCCGAGGGCGTGAAGGTGTCGGTGACCGACATGATCGTGCGGGCCTGCGGGCTGGCGCTGCGCGACAACCGGCAGTTCCACCGCTCGTACGTCGACGACCGGCTCGTCTATCACCCGGCCGCCAACATCGGCGTCGCCGTCGCGCTCGACGACGGCCTGATCGTGCCGGTCGTGCGCTCGGCCGAGACCAAGCCGCTGCGCGCGATCGCCACCGAGGTGCGCGACCTGGCAGCGCGAGCGCGGGCGGGCCAGCTGAAGCAGTCCGAGATCGAGGGCGCCACGTTCACGATCTCGAACCTCGGCATGTTCGGGGTGGCCAGCTTCGCCGCGATCATCAACCCACCCGAGCCGGGCATCCTGGCGATCGGCGCCACCGTCGAGCGGCCCGTGGTCAGGGACGGGGCGGTCGTCGTCCGGCCGGTCCTGAGCGTCACGTTGTCGGTCGACCATCGTGCGTCGTCGGGTGCCGATGGCGCCCGGTTCCTCGAGTCCGCGCGCCGTTATCTGGAGCAGCCGCTGCTGCTGCTCGGCTAGCCTGCGACCGTGGATCTTGCGGACATCATGGCGACGACCTTCGCGATGGTCGAGTCGGAGATGTCGCTTGCGGAGGCCGCACGGCGCATGATCGAGATCGACACCGGGTGCGCCTGCGTGGTCGACGACGGCAACCTCACGGGCATGATCTCGGAGCGCGACCTGCTGCGCTACCTCTCGCAGGGCGCCGAGCCGGGAGCAAGCGTCTCGGATCGGATGACGCGTCATGTCCTGACGGCCTCGCCCGCGACCTCGCTCCCCGAGGCCATGGCGATGATGGTGGACGGGCACTTCCGGCACCTGCCGATCGTCGACCGGGGCCGCGTCATCGGCATGGTGTCCATGCGCGACCTGATGGCCTGGGCCGCGCTCCGACTGCGGCACGGCGCGTTCGACCCCGACGACGACCTCGATACCGCCGAGCTCCTGGCGACGATCCACCGGATGCGCACCGGCGCCGCTTGAGCCGGGGCTCTAGACTCACACCACCCCCCGAGGAGGACACCACTCCATGGACGTCGACGTTGCAGTGCTCGGCAGCGGCCCCGGCGGCTACCCCGCCGCGATCCGCGCCTGCCAGCTCGGCCTCTCGGTCGCCATCATCGAGCAGGGCAACATCGGCGGCACCTGCCTGAACGTCGGCTGCATCCCGACCAAGGCGTGGGTGCAGAGCGCGCATGCGGTGAAGGACGCCCGTGGCACGTTCAAGCAGCTCGGCGTCAACGTCGGCGACGTCGCGATCGACTGGACGCAGGTGCAGGCCAACAAGCAGGGCATCGTCGACGGCCTCGTTGCCGGCGTGGGCGGGTTGCTCAAGGCCAACGGCGCCACCGTGGTGGCGGGGCGCGGCAGCTTCGCCGGTCCCCACACGATCATCACCGACACCGGCGAGACCGTGAACTTCAAGAGCGCGGTGATCGCCACGGGGTCCTTCCCGGTGCGGCCGCCCATCGAGGGCATCCAGCACCCGCGCTGCGTCGACTCGACCGGCCTGCTCGCCGTCACGGAGATCCCCAAGCGCCTGATCGTGCTCGGCGGTGGCGTCATCGGCTGCGAGTTCGCCTCCATCTTCAGCCACCTCGGCAGCGAGGTGACGATCGTCGAGTTCCTCGATCACCTCATCTCCAACGAGGATCAGGACGCCATCGCGGCGCTCGAGCGGGCGTTTCGCAAGGAGAAGGTCACGCTGCACCTGTCCGCGAAGGGCACGCGGGTCGACGACACCGCCGACGGCATGCAGCTGGTGTTCGAGAAGGGCGGCGAGGTGCAGTCCGTCACGGGCGACCTGATCCTGGTCGCCACCGGGCGTGCGGCCGTGGTCGACGACCTGGGGCTCGAGATGCTCGGCGTCGAGTACGACCGCACGGGGATCCGCACGGACGAGCACCGGCGCACGAAGATCCCGCACATCTACGCCGTCGGCGACGTCGCCGGCTACTGGCAGCTCGCCCACACGGCGTTTCGCGAGGGCGAGGTGGCCGCCGAGAACATCGCCGGCCACGACGCGATCGTGCAGGGCGCCGTGCCGCGCTGCGTCTACACCGACCCGGAAATCGCAGCCGTCGGGCTGACCGAGGCGCAGGCCCGCGCCGAGTACGGCGACGACCGCATCGTGACCGGCCAGTTCCCGTTCGCGGCGATCGCGCGGGCGGCCATGTTCGCCGACCGCACGGGCTTCGTGAAGACGATTCACGAGACGACGTACGGCGAGTTGCTCGGCGTGGTCGTGGTCGGCCTCCAGGCCACCGAGATCGTCAACGCCGGTGTCATCGGCATCGACGCCGAGACCACCATCGAGGCGGTCGGCGACTCGATCGCGGCCCACCCGACCCTCGCGGAGGGGCTCAAGGAGGCCGCGCTCGTCGCCCTCGGCCGGCCGATCCACTTCCCGCCGGCGCGCAAGCGGAGCACGTAGCCGTGCGCGCAACGCGCTACAGCATGCCGACGCTGCGGGACGCGCCGGCCGATGCCCAGGCGACCAGCCACCGGCTCCTTGTGCGGGCGGGGTTCGTGCGTCAGATCGGCGCCGGGCTCTACTCCTACCTGCCGCTCGGATGGCGGGTCCACCGCAGGGTCGAGCAGATCATCCGCGAGGAGATGGACGCGATCGGCGGCCAGGAGATGCTGATGCCGGTGCTCCACCCGGCCGAGCTGTGGCGGAAGAGCGGGCGCTACGTGATCCCGGAGCTGTTCAAGCTGCAGGACCGCGTCGGCCGCGACCTGGTGCTGGCGATGACGCACGAGGAGGTGATCGCCCTCCACGCCGCCGAGGTGATCCGCAGCTATCGCGACCTACCCCAGATCTGGTACCACATCCAGACCAAGGAGCGCGACGAGCCGCGGCCGCAGGCGGGCGTGTTGCGCACCCGCGAGTTCATCATGAAGGACTCCTACACGCTCGACCGCGACCTGGCCGGCCTGGACGAGCAGTACGCCAGGCACGAGGTCGCCTACGACCGGATGATGCGGCGCGCCGGCCTGCGCTTCTACAAGGTCGAGTCGGACGTCGGCATGATGGGCGGCAACAGCGCGCACGAGTACATGGCGCCGAGCGAGGTCGGCGAGGACCGGATCGCGCTGTGCGACGGCTGCGACTACGCCGCCAACGTCGAGAAGGCGGTCTCGGTGCCGCGGCCGTTCGATGCGCCGACCGGCCCGCTGGAGGAGGTCGCAACGCCCGGCGTGACGACGATCGAGGGGCTTGCGGCGTTCCTCGGCGTGGACACCGCGGCCACCGTCAAGTCGGTGATGGTGGTGCCGGAGGACGAGCGCGGCGGCATCGTGCTGGCCCTTGTTCGCGGCGACCACCGGCTGCACGAGCTGAAGCTCTCAAAGGTGCTGCAGGTGTCGTTCAGCCCGGCCAATCCGGACGAGATCCGCGCGGCGTTCGGCGCCGATCCCGGCTCGATCGGCGCGGTCGGCGTCCGCGAGGGCGCACTGCGCGAGATCATCGTCGACGAGGTCGTCACCCACGGCGGCTACGTTGCCGGCGCCAACCACACCGATCATCACCTGCTGCACGCGGAGTTCGGCCGCGACTTCAGCGGGCGTGTGGCGGACATCCGGCACGTCGAGGCCGGCGACGGCTGCCTGCACTGCGGCGGCACGCTGCGCATCGAGCCGGCGATCGAGATCGGCAACATCTTCAAGCTCGGCACCCACTTCTCGGTCGCGATGGGCGCGCACTACCTCGACGAGGAGGGCGCCGAGCAGCCCGTCGTGATGGGCAGCTACGGCATCGGTCCCGCGCGCGTCCTGGCGGCCGCCGTCGAGCAGCACTCGGACGACCGCGGCATCGTCTGGCCGCAGGCGATCGCGCCCTTCGACGTGTGGATCGTGCCGATCGGCGACGACGCGCTGGCCGCCGCGGTCGTTCTCGAGACCGACCTGCAGGCCCGGGGCCATTCGGTGATGGTGGATGACCGTGAGCTGTCGCCGGGCGTCCGCTTCGCCGACGCCGACCTGATCGGCGTCCCGCTCCGGGTGACGATCGGCAAGAAGCTGGCGGACGGCATCGTCGAGTTGCGCCACCGCGCGACTGGCGAGGTCGTCGAGCTGCCCGTCGCCGGCGCCGCCGACAGCCTGGACAAGGCGATCGTGGACGCCCGATGGACGTGACCGCCCTCGAGGCGCTCGAGTTCGGCCCGGCAGTGGGCCGGCTCATGCACGAGCACGGCGTGTCCTACCGCCAGCTCGCGTCGCAGACCGGACTCTCCGGCGGCTACCTCAACCACCTCGTCCACGGCAACCGTCCCGCTCCCGCCAACGACGTGATCGAGCGCGTCGCGGCTGCGTTCGCCGTCGAGCCCGACACCTTCCGCGACTACCGCATGCGCGTCGTCTGGGAGGCGCTCGCCGAGCGCCCCGACCTCGTCGACGCCCTCTATCGCGACTTCGCCTGACGCCTCGCCGCGCGAGCGCCGCGCAAAGCGGTGCGCGTTCCGTGACGGGGACAGTCCCCGCACCGGCGCCCGGCGGGGACAGCCCCCGTCACGAAGCACGCGCGGTCGCGCGATCTGCGCGATCCGGCGCGACCCCGGGGCGCCCGCGTGCGGCCGGGGTGCGGCGGAGACCGGCGCCGGCCGTGACGCATGCGCCGTTTCGTCGGTCCCCGCGCGTCCCCGGCGTGCCCGCGTGCGCCCCTGACGTGCTGTGACGGGGACTGACCCCGGGAAGCTCGCGTGCGGGGACTGTCCCCGTACCTCAGGAGTAGCCGAGGTCGTCGAGCCGGTCTTCGTCCATGCCGAAGTGGTGGCCGATCTCGTGCAGGAGCGTGATCCGGACCTGGTCGCGCAACTCGGCCGGGTCGGGGAAGTCCTCCATCAGCGGGTGGCGGAAGACCACGACGCGGGGCGGCTCCTCGAAGTAGACGCCGTACAGGTCGGGTTCGTCGGGATCGACGTCGGCGACGAGCACCGCGACGTCGCGCAGTGCTGCCGCCACCCAGTCGGGCACCGAGGCGAGCACGTCGTCGACCATGCGATCGAACGCCTCGGCGTTCATGCGAACAGGCAGGCCGCCCGGTGCTCGGGCCCCGAACCCTGGTTGGCCACGTGGAGCTGCGGATCGGTCTCGCGGCAGACGTCCTTGGCGACGGGGCAGCGCGGGTGGAATCGGCAGCCTGGCGGGATCTGCGTGGGGTTCGGTGTCTCGCCGGTGAGGATCTGCGGCGGGGTCTGATCACGTGGGTCGCGCTTCGGGACGACCGAGACCAGGGCCTTGGTGTACGGGTGCTGGGGGTTGCGCACGACGTCCCGGGCCGGCCCTTCCTCGACGATCCGGCCCAGGTACATGACGGCGATCCGGTCGGCGTAGTGGGCGGCCGTCGAGAGATCGTGCGTGATCATGAGGATGCCGAGGCCGTCGCGGCGCAACCCGTCCAGCAGGTTGAGGATGCCGGCCCGCACCGACACGTCGAGCATCGAGACGGGCTCGTCGGCGACCAGCAGCTTGGGCTCCAGCACGAGGCTCGCGGCGATAGCGACCCGCTGGCGCTGGCCGCCGGACAGCTCGTGCGGATACCGGTCGATGTAGAGGTCGGTCGGCGTCAGCCCGGCCCGCTCGAGCGCCTCGCGCACCTTCAGGTCGCGCTCCGACTTCGAGCCCGCCAGACGATGCACGTCCAGCGGCTCCTGGATGGTCGCGCGCACCGTGAAGCGCGGGTCGAGCGACTCGTAGGGATCCTGGTAGATCATCTGGATCTCGCGCCGCAGGGCGCGCAGCTCGCGGGACTCGAGGCGGGTGATGTCGCGTCCGCGGTAGAGGATCTCGCCGGACTCCCGCCGCACCATCCGGCACACGGTCTGCGCGGTCGACGTCTTACCGCAGCCCGACTCGCCCACGAGACCCAGCATCTCGCCCTCTGCGATCGAGAACGAGACCCCCTCGACGGCGTGGACGATCGTCTCCTCCTTGCGCGTGATCGACCCCATGAACCCGCCCCGGCCCAGGTAGTAGCGCGTCACCAGATCGCGCACCGTCAGCAGCTCCGCTCCCTTCACGCGGAGCGCTCCACGGCGGGATCGTTGTGGTGGCAGCTCGCGCGGTGCCGTTCGCCGCCCAGCGCAAGATCGACCGGCTCGACCGTTGCGCACGGAGCGAAGGCCGCGTCGCAGCGTGGTCTGAACGGACAGCCGGTGATCTCGTGGTCGAGGCGAGGGGGTGCGCCCGGGATCGAGACCACCTCCTCGTCGCCGGACAGGCTCGGTGTGGCCGCGAAGAGCATGCGGGTGTACGGATGGCGAGGGTCGCTGTACAGGTCGAGCATCGGTCCCTGCTCCACGATCTTGCCGGCGTACATCACCGCGGCCCGGTCGCAGATCTGCGCCACGACGGGCAGGTCGTGGGTGACGAGGACGAGCGCCAGGCCGAGGTCGCGGGTCAGCGACACCAGTAGCTGGATGATCTGCGCCTGCACCATCACGTCCAGGGCCGTCGTCGGCTCGTCGGCGAGCAGCACCTTGGGGCTGCAGACCAGGGCGAGCGCGATCGCGGCCCGCTGGCGCATGCCGCCCGAGAACTCGTGGGGGTAGCGATCGGCGCGATCGCCCGAGATCCCGACCAGCTCCAGCAGTTCCCGCACGCGCACCCGGGCCGCCCGGCCCGAGGCGATCCCGTACAGCTCCAGCGGCTCGGCGATCTGGTCGCCGATCTTCTGCACCGGGTTGAAGGCGTTCATCGCCCCCTGGAAGACCATCGCGACGTCCTTCCAGCGGTATTTCGCGATGCTCTCCTCACCCTGCTCGAGCATGTTCTCCGACCCGAACAACGCCCGGCCCGCGATCGATCCGGTCGGCGGCAGCAGGCCCATCAGGGCCAGGATCGTCGTCGTCTTGCCGCAGCCCGACTCGCCCACTAGGCCGAGCCGCTCGCCGGGCCGGAGGTCGAAGGTGACGCCCTGCACCGCGTGCAGCTCGCCTCCCGGGCCGAGATCGAACCAGACGTGGAGGTCCTCCACCGAGAGGATCGAGCCCTCGCTCACGGGCCATCCTTGCCGCGCAGCGGCGCCGGCCGCATGCTGAACCGTCGTACCGACAGGTGCCCGACCTTGAGGCGGGGGTTGAGCGTGTCCTCCATCGACTGGCCCACCAGCGTGCAGGCCAGGATCACGATGGTGACGCAGAGCCCCGGGGGCACGATCGCCCACCAGGCGTCGTTGAGCAGGGCGTCGCCGCGGAACGCGTTGTAGATCAGCCGGCCCCAGGAGATCGCGCTCGGGTCGCCCAGGCCGAGGAACGTGATGAAGGTCTCGGCGAAGATCGCGACGGCGATGGTCAGGACGGTGTTGGCGATCAGCAGCGGCGTCACCTGCGGCAGGACGTGACGGAAGATGAGTCGCGTGTTGCCGGCCCCGATCGAGCGTGCGCGTTTCACGTAGGTCTGCTCGCGCACGCTCTTGACCTGCGCGCGGATCAGCCGGGCGGTGCCCGTCCAGTAGATCAGCGCGATGATCAGGATGATGTTGGTGAGGCTGTGGCCGAAGAGGGCCGCCGCGACGGCCATCAGCGGCACGTCCGGGATCACCAGGAAGTAGTCGGTGATGCGCATCAGGGCCGTGTCCGTCCGCCCCCCGAAGTAGCCGCTGATGACGCCCACGGCGCCGCCGATCACCATCGCCACGAACGCGGCGGTGAAGCCGACGTACATCGACACCCGCGCTCCGACCATCACGAGGGACTGCATGTCGATGCCGCCATCGTCGGTGCCGAGCCAGTGCCGGCTGTTGGGCGGCTCGAACACGCGGCCGGTCTGGACGTGCACCGGGTAGGGCGCCAGCGCCTCGCCGAACAGCGCGAGGATGATGAAGGCCACGATGACCGCGATCCCGGCGATCGCCCGGGGCTCCGAGAGCACGGAGCGCAGTGCACCGGGCGGATGCTGGGCGGCCGGGACCTCGGCGGCGGCCGTCTCGGCGGCGATGCTCATTCGGCCGCCACCCGCGGGTCGAGGACGGGGTAGAGGAGGTCGGCGACGAGGTTGAAGAAGATCACCGACATCGTCAGCAGGAGGAAGCAGGCCTGCAGCACCGGGTAGTCGCGCTGGTCGATCGCCTCGACCGTCTCCCAGCCGATGCCGGGATACGAGAAGACGTACTCGATCGTGATCGAGCCGCCGATCACGAAGCCCAGCGAGAGCGCGATCAGGGTCACGGTCGGCAGCAGTGCGTTGCGGAACCCGTGGCGCCAGACGATGTGCCACGTCGAGAGCCCCTTCGCGCGGGCGGTGAGGATGTAGTCCTCACCGAGCGTCTCGAGCATGGCCGAGCGCACGATCAGCGTGTAGTCGCCGTAGAGCACGAGCCCGAGGGTCATGGCCGGCAGGATCATGTGCTTCAACTGGTCGTAGAACCTGTCCCACCAGGATGCGGGCTCGAGCACGCCCAGCGTCGGGTCGTGGATCCCCGACGTCGGCAGGCCCAGCCGCTGGGCGAGGAACAACACGATCAGGAGCCCGAGCCACTGCGTCGGCATGGAGTAGAAGGCCAGTGCAGGCCACACGGCGACCTGATCGGCCCATGTGCCCCGCCTCCAGGCGGCGATCACCCCCGACAGGATCCCGAACACGATCGAGAAGAACGTGCCGAGCAGCACCATGGGGATGGTGTTCTTGATCGGTTCCCAGATGATCGAGGACACCGAGCCCTGGCCCTTGACCGACTTGCCGAGGTCGCCGTGGGCCAGGCCCTTCATGTAGAGCACGTACTGCTGCCACGTCGACTTGTCGAGGCCGAGCTCCTTGCGGAGCTCGGCCTTCAGCGTCGGCGTGCACTGCTTGCACCGGAGCGCCGAGACGGCGTCGCCCGGCAGGGCGCGGAAGAGCAGGAAGTTGAGCGTGACGGCGACCCACACCGTGAGGAGTGCGAACGCGATCCGCTTGAGGAAGTATCCGCTCACCGGCCGGGCTCCGGCTCTCGACTACTTGCCGCCGACCTCCG
The DNA here is from genome assembly GCA_963779685.1 of uncultured Actinomycetes bacterium. Lineage (GTDB taxonomy): Bacteria > Actinomycetota > Thermoleophilia > Gaiellales > F1-60-MAGs149 > CAVZZG01. The sequence continues at coordinate 765,005 of CAVZZG010000003.1, read as the reverse complement.
TCCAGTAGCGCTTGGAGTAGCCGCTGAGGTCGATGTCGAACCCGGTCATATTGCTGCGGTGGGCGTCGATGGCCTGCATGTTGACGAGCTGCGTGTACAGGACGTTGTCGTAGACCTCCTGCTGCATCTTGTCGACGAGCGTCTTGCGCGCGGCCTCGTCCATCAGCGTCGCCTGCTGGTCGTACTCGGCGTCGTAGGCCGGGTTCGACCAGCCGGTGTCGCTCCACGAGCAGAGCTGGCCGGTCGTGACGACGGACAACTGGAAGTCTGGGTCGGGGTAGCCGACCCAGTCCCAGAGCGCCATGTCGAACTTCTCGTAGCCCTTCTTGGTGCCGTCGCAGGTGTCGCCGGTCTCGTAGGCGTAGGCCGCCGTCGAGTCGCCGCCCGAGGTCTGGTGGACGTCGACGCCGAGCTGGGCGAAGCCGGCCTTGATGATCTCGAACGTGCGGTCGGCGTTGTAGTTGACGGAGGTCGGCGTCATGATGTCGTACGACATCTGGTGCGCCGGCTGGGCGTGGGCTCCGGTCGTGGCGGGCACCATCCGGATGCCGTCCGCCCCCTTCGTGTAGCCGAGTGCGTCCAGAGCCGCGTTGGCGCCGGCGATGTCGAACTTGAGCGGGCCGAGGTTCGCGTTCTCCCACTTGCCTGCGATGTGGCCCACGATGCTCTCGACCGGCGTGGCGAGCCCGTCGTAGACGACGTCGATGAGCCGCTGGCGATCGACGGCCATGGACAGCGCCTGCTTGACCTTCGGGTCGAGGAGCTCGCGGTTCTTCTGCTTGTTGTCGCTCGAGTTCCAGGTGATGTTCGTCGTCTCGGCGCCGGGCTTCTGGACGACCTCGATGTTCGGGTCGGTCTTCAGGTTCGCGACCGCCTTGGTCGGGACCTCGTCCACCCAATCGAGCTGGCCGGACTTCATGTCGGCGATCATCGAGTCGGCGTTGGTGTACCAGTTGAGCGTCACGGCCTTCTGGAGCGGCTTCGGCTCGCCGTAGAAGTTCGGGTCGGCCTTGAAGACGGTCGCGCCCTTCTTCTCGTAGCTCGCGAGGGTGTACGGGCCGGCGGTGACGATCGGCATGTGCTGCTCGGGCTTGAACGTCTTCAGACCCTTGCCGTCGGTGCCGACGAGCGGCTCGTAGACGTGCTTGGGGAGGATCGGGAGGCCGGAGATGTTCGCGAGGGTGATCGCGACCGGTGCGTCGAACGAGATCACCACGGTCTCCGGGTCGGTGGCCGTGGCCTTCACCATGTGCGCCACGTTCGTCCCGAGCACCGCGGTGGTGGTGTCCTTGAACTTGATCGTCGTGTTGATCGAGAAGACGACGTCGTCGGCGGTCAGGGGCTGGCCGTCCGACCACTGCCCGGGCCGCAGGTGGAACGTCCAGGTCTTCCCGTCCGGCGCCGTGTCCCAGCTCGTGGCCAGGTCGCCCTCCCATTCCCGGCCGTGCGTGAACTGGACGAGGTACGGGTAGATCATGGTGAACGCGACGGTCGACTCGGCCTCGATGTAGTTCCACGGGTTGAAGGAGTCGATGTAGTTCGTGGTGCCGATGCGGAGAATGTCGACCGGCTTCGCCGGCCCGCTCGCCGAGGTCGACGACGTCGAGCCCGAGGTCGTGTCCGCGCCCGTCGTCGGCGCAGTGCCACCCGAACCCCCGCAGGCCGCAGCCAGCATGGCCACGCCTGCGAGCGACGCAACCAGTATCGCCCGAACCTTCATCTCACGGCCTCCTCGTGAAGTGCCCCCTCGGCGCGGCCAGTCTACCCGCTACGCGAATGCCGGTGTGCAACGCCGGCCCGGAGCCGGCCGTCGCCGGGCTATACTCGGTTCCCGTACGGGGCGTGGCGCAGTCTGGTAGCGCACTCGGCTGGGGGCCGAGTGGTCGGAGGTTCAAATCCTCTCGCCCCGATCATCGAAGGGCCTGCAAGTGCGGGGTTTTTGACTTCTCGAGGTCGTCCAGCGGTGGGATCATGTCACGGCGCATGTCACGACCGCCGCTGGCGATGGCCTGATGACGCGGTGCGAGGGCCGTGATCGCGAGCGTGATGGGCGGCTCAGCCGCGGTCAGGCGTCGGCTGAGGTCGACCCGCGCCAGAAGGCGTCAAGCCGTGCTGCCTGCTCGCGATGGGCGGCCTGATCCGGGTGCCCGTAGAGGTCGATCGTCGTCTGGATGTCGGCGTGGCCGAGCTGCTCCTTGACGAAGTAGATGCTCGCGCCCATCGCAAGCGCCAGGGTCGCGTAGGTGTGGCGGAGGTCGTGAGGCCGCACGTGATCGGTGATCCCTGCGCGCTTGAGCGTCACGTCGTGGCCGCGCCGGCGAACGTTGTAGCGATCCATCGGCGTTCCGGTGGCGCTGGGGAACACGAGCCCGGCGATACGACCGGTCAACGCGCGGTGGCGACGGAGCGCATCGGTCAGGTCGGGGCCGATGTAGACCGTCCGCGGCCGGTTCGCCTTGGGCGTGCCAATGCCGCCGTACTTGGTGGTCCTCGCGACGTGGAGCGCGCTACCTTCGAGATCGACGTCGCGCCATTCGATGGCGAGCGCCTCGCCTATCCGGAGGCCTGCGCCAAGCAGGATGTCCGCGATCGGCCCGTACCAGGCCGTCGTCTGGTCGCCGCGGGCGCGACCGCGAACCGTGTAGGCCGCCGCCAGGTAGGCCTCAGCCTCGGCCCGTGTCAGAGGTCGCCTCGGCGGAGCCTCGTACGGGAGCTCGAGCGGGTTATCGCGGTCGGTCGAGACGGCAGGGTTGGTCGCGATGATCCGCTCGCGGACGGCGCGGCCGAGGACCTGGCGCAGGGGGATCAGGCTGTCGTTGATGACCTTGCGGCCAACGGTTCCGGCGGCGTCCACATCGGCCAGGTAGCGCTCGATCGCCGACCGCGTGATTCGGTCGAGACGCAGCTTGCCGAAGGCGGGCGAGAGGCGCAGGCGCAGGTGGATCTCGTAGTCGCGGTAGGTGGACGCCTCGATCCGCGGCCGTTTCGCCTCGAGCCAGTCGGCGGCATACGCCGCGAACGTCGTCGGCGGCGTGTGAACCCGCTCGCCTCGGTTGACCGCCGTGATCTCGGCGGCTAGAAAGGACTCCGCCTCCCGGCGCGTCGTGAACGTCCGGCGCCGCTGGCGGCGCTTGCCCGAGGCATCAGGCACATCGAATGTCACGTCGAAGACAACGCCCGCTCGCGTCACGCGCTGGCGGATGCTGCCGCGCGCCACGGCTATCGCTCGACCGGCTCGCGAAGGCCGGGCGCTGTCACGATGGCACGGCGCATGGTCGCCGTACCGGTGTCGCCCGGCCGCCAGACGGCGCGCGCGTGGCCGATCCAATCGGCAAGGTCATCCGGGTGGAACCGCAGTGGGCCGTGCGGCCCGCCGAGGCGGATGGACGGGAGCAGTCGGTCGGCCGCGGCCTGGTAGAGCCAGCTGCGGCTGACGCCGAGCATCGCGCAGACCTCGGAGGGACGCAGGAGTGGGGTGGTGAATCGCGAAGACTCCATGGTCCAAGGGAGCGTATATGTCTCTAGTGTTCCAGTCAAGCCGTGGCGCCGTAGACTGCGCGGCATGATGACCGGTGGGGCAGTGATCCGCGAGGCGCGGCTGCGGGCCGGCATGAGCCAGGGCGACCTGGCGATGAAGCTGAACCGCGACCGGACGCAGATCGCCCGCTGGGAGCGCGACGCGGTCTCGCCGAGCTTCGACGCCGTGATGGAGATCGTCGCGCTGTGCGGGCTTGATCTGCATCTGGACTTCCGGCCGGCGCTACCGGTCGACGACGCGGTGATTCAGGAGTGGGTGAACCTGTCGCCGTCGGAGCGGATCGCGCGGGCGCTCGAGGAGCGAGAGCGTCGTGGCTGAGGCGTTTGATCCGATCGGGATCCTGCGGGTGCTGGAGGCGCGCCGGGTGTCCTACGTCCTGATCGGGGACATGGCCGAGGTCGCGCACGGCTCCCCGCTCGGGTTCGATGAGGTCGAGGTGACGGTGCAGGTGAAGGGGGAGAATCTCGAGCGGCTATCGACGGCTCTGGGCGAGCTCGGCGCCGACCCGTCGCGGGTCGCTGCGCTCGCCGATCTCGGCGAGGGCTCCTCGCTTGTGCTGGAGACCCCGAGCGGGCCGCTTCGGCTGACGCCGGTGCCGTCCGGCACCCGCGGCTGGGAGGACGTCCGGCGCAAGGCCAACCGGCCGCACCTCGCCTACGGCGTGCGCGCGAGCGTGGCTGACGTTCGCGACCTGGTCAGGATCGAGAACGCGGGAGAGGTCGACCGGGTACGGATGGCCGCGTTGCAGCGGATCGAGGCGATCGACCGGTCGCGTGGGATCTCGCGATGAGTGGTCACGGTCGCGCGGTGGTGGGGCGGGTCGCAGAGGTTGCGTACGTTGCGCTGGCTGGCTGTCTGCCGATCGGCGGGATGATCGCGGAGGATCCGCGGTACTTTCTTGCCGCCGTGATCGTGACGCTGCCACTCGGGATCGCCGCCATCGTGGGCGTCTATGTCGGCGCGGGCTTGATCACCGTCGTCGGCGGCGTGTTCGCAGCGACGGAGTCGGCGGACGGTTCCGAGGCGACGTGGCTCGCGATCTCGCTCGGCGTCCTCGACGTGGCGCTGTTCGCCGCCGCGGCCGCTGGCAACCTTCGGCTGCTCCGATCCCGGCGGCAAACAACTCCCGGCGCAGAGGTGCCGAGTCGATGACGGAGGTGGTCGGAGACTCGTTTGCCTGCCGGCCGCGCCTGAAGCGGACGCTGGGGAGCTTGCTCACGGGCGTCGCTACCATCGCCGCGGGGTTGTTCCTTGCTCTGGGGGCGCCTGATCCGGACATGCCTGAATGGCCACGGTTCATCGTCGGCCTCGGGTTCATGGGCGTGGCGTTTGGCGTGGCGGTCACGATCGGGTACGGGTGGCGACTGGTACGGGGCCGCCGTCCTCGGATCGTGATGGACGCCGTCGGGATCACCCTCCGCCGTCGAGTCGTGCGCGGTGCGATCCCGTGGAGCGATGTGGCCTCGGTCACGACGTTCACGCGGTCGTACGGGAACGGACCCAAGAACGTGTGGCTCCGCCTGACGATTCTCAACGCCCAGGGATACCTCCGCCGACCCCAGTCGAGCTCGAGGTTGCGGCGATCTCTGCGAAGCGCCGGCTGGGCGGGGTTTGGATTCGGGCGGTATCCCGATCGGCTGGACGTCCTGTTGTCCGACCTCGACCGGTCACCGGCAGATATCCTCGCCGCCATCGAGCACTTCGGGGGGCCGGCGGCGTCGGTCGAGGCCGCGCAGACGTTGGCCGCGCACTGACGGGCGGCGAGGCCGTGTGGACGGCGGCTCGTGGCACAGCCGTTACCGGCAAGTGCCTCTGTCGATCGCCGGGTTTGCACCTCGATCGGCCTCGCAATCCGGAGCGCTCAAGGCTCCGGGCCGAGCGTGCGCCGGAGACCGTTGGCGAGCCTATCGTGGCCGCGCGCTTCGAACAGGTCGAGCAGTGCCGCCGGAGTCCGCAGTGACGCGCTGGCCGCCGCCTGACGGGTGATCGCCGTGGCGGTCTCCTGCGGGTAGTGCTCGGCGATTGCGATCAGGTGGTCGGTCGGATCGATCACCGCGACGCCGTGCGCGGCGAGTTCCGCGATCCGGTAGTGGCGGTGGTTTCGGGTGATGATCGCTTCCGCCGCGCCGGCGATGGCGGTTGCGGCGACGTGGGCGTCGCCCGGGTCGGTGACGTACGCAGCGCCGACGGTGTCGTCAATCTCGACCTGGCCGTCGGCGAACCCTGCCCGAACGAAGCCGCAGACCGCTTCGGCGTAAGCAGCCGAACGTCCCCGCTCAACGAAGACGCGGTGAAGCTCGCTCAGGATCGCCTCTGACCAGATCACGTCAACGACGCTCTCGGCGCCGAGATAGCCATAGGTCTCGTGGTAGATGCGGGAGAAGAGGACGTCGGTGTCCAGCACCACGCGCCGTGGCGGGGTCACTCGTAGTCGACGCCGGCGGCGTCCAGAGCGCGGCTGGCCGCGACCAGGCGGGCGCGGGCGTCCTCGCGGCGGCGGATCAAGGCCAAGACCGATTCGACCGGTACGCGGTGGTGGGTCGAGGAGGGCAGTCGGCGGCTTGCCAGGTCGCCGTCGTGGATCAGCCGCATCACGAGTTGTCGGGAGACGCCGAGCATCTCGGCGGCCTCGCGCGGCGTGAGATCGGCGGCCTCGTCCGCGACCCAGACGGAGACGGCGTGCCCGGCTGCGAGGCGCGACGTGATCGACTCGACCAGGTCGTCGACTGCCAGCGGGCCCTCTGCGGCCCGAGACGCGTCCGGCCCGGGCGTGAAGCGGAAGTGGGAGGGAGTCGCTCCCTTGCTGCGGCGGGTCGGGCGAGCCATGTCCCGAGTGTATCTCATTATCTGCCGTAACTGCAATTCCCCGTGCCTAGCGACCGGTGGCGGTCACCGGCAGATGCCTCGTCTGATGGTGCGGCTCCGGCGGGCTGTCTCGCAGCGACCTCACTGCGGCGCCCGCTCTGCGAGGAGCACACCGTTCTGCTGCCCGTCGGGGCCGATGAATGCGCCGGCGATCACGTCGCCTGCTGCCTGAAGGAGGAAGATGCCGGTGGCAAGATCGTCGTCCTCAAGGTTCGGGTAGATCTCGCGCAGCGGCCGTGCCTCGTGGCCGGCGATGATGAACGGGCCGGTTGTCTCCATCGTGCCCAGGTCGAGGCACCATTGGAGTTCTCGATACTCGATCACTGCATGGGCGGCGTCGAGGTGAAGTGCGATCCAGCCCAGCGCCTCGCCGTCGTCCGGGTATCGGAAGGTGCCGAGCGTCTGGAGGTCCGGCCACGACAGCCGTCTTGCGACTCCGGCGTCGCTGTCCACTGCGAGGACCTCTGGCCCGATGCCGAAGCTGAATGGCCCACAGCCCGCCTCCTTGGAGCGGTCCGTGACCCTCAGTCCCGCCTTCGTGCAGACGATCTCGAAGGCTGCCCCTCCGTCTTGTCCAGCCAGGAGGAGAAGCCACGTCCGATCGTCGTCCGGAAGGTCCTGCCACACGAGGGCAGAGTCTCCGTACGGGTCGTCGATCGTCACCGCCGCTTCCGGCTGTCGAGCGAACCGGTTCCCCTCAATCGCCAGGACTTCGATGGTCACGTGATCGGCGGACGCTCGGCGTGCCAGCCACACGCGGCTTCCGTCTGGGGCGAAGCGGGCGGAGGCGTTGGGAGCGTCGCGCGTGCTCAGTGTGCGGCCGGTGAGATCGGCGAGGCTCGCGCCACTCGCGCCGGCGAAGCAGGCGAGTGGTCGGGTCGGGCTGAGTACGGCGCTGTTGAGGTCCCCGACCTCCTTCAATCGGTACGTTGCGAGAGGCCGGAGGGCATGGTCGAGGAGCGTCGCCTGCGGTCGGTCGGACGACACGAGGTACCGAGCCTGGGTCGCGCGGCCGACGTGATCGATCCTGAAAGCCTTGTGGTCGAGCAGCACCTCGGCCTGTGTCGAGACGCGCATGGCGGCACGCTAACGGATGCGCATGGTCGCGTCCGTCTTCAGGTCACTGGTGGCCATCGGCGTCCAGTCTAGGCGCCGGGTCAGGGCACCTGAGAACCGCGGCTGTTAGCGGCTGATGCCTCGTCCGATCGTGCGGTTGCGGCTGGCCATCTCTTCGCGGCCGATGGTCTGGAGGTGGTGGAGGAATCCGCCGAGTCGTTCGGCGGGGTCGGCGGTCTCGAGGCTCTGGGTGGTGAGTGTGATGTGGGTTTCTGAGCGGGCGCGGCTGAGGGCGACGTAGCCCCATTCCTTGAGGCGGCCGGTGTCGGGGGCCAGGACATAGGCGCGCTCAACGGTGGTGCCCTGGGCCTGGTGGCCGGTGATCGCGTAGCCGTGCTGGAGATGGCCGGCGTCGAGGTACTCGCGTGGGACGGCCAGCGTCTGCTTCTGGTCGGTCTGGATGGTGACGCCGTGGCGCGGGTCGACGCTGGTGACGGTCGCTCGGGTGCCGTTGGTGAGCCGGTTGGCATGGTCGTTTCGGCGCAGGACGATGCGGTCGCCGACGGCGAGCGGCAGGCCGGATCGGGTGGTGATCTCGGCGCCGAGTCGTCCGGAGCGCTGCATGCGGTCGCGGGCGTGGTGGTTGAGGGCGTCGACGTCGCAGCGGCGCAGGGCGATCATCAGGTTCTCGGCCGGGTTGTCGCGGCCCTCGGCCCACCAGGCACGTACGACGCTCGGGATGGCCTCCTCGGTGGTGTTGGTGATGTGGAGGCGGGCGGTTCTGGCGGCGTGGGTGAGGTAGGAGGCGGCGTCGCCATCGCGGAGGCGTCCCAGTGCGGCGCGCTCGGCGGGGTCGCGTTGGCGGTGGGTCTCGGTGAGGTAGGTGGCGCCGTGCTGGTCGATGATGCTTGAGAGCGCGCCGCCGGGCCCGACGGCGGAGAGCTGTTCGGGGTCGCCGACGAGTCGGACGCGCGCGGAGGCGTGCTCGGCGGCGTGGAGGACGCGACGGAGGGTGCGGGTGTCGGCCATTCCGGCTTCGTCGACGACGAGGCAGGTGCGGCGTGCCAGGGGTCGCCGCTGGGTCTGGTCGGCGAGGCGGTGCAGGGTGGTGGAGGGGATGCCGGTGGCGTGCTCGAGGTGTTGGGCGGCGATGGCGCTGGGTGCGGCGCCGATCAGCGTGTACCCGGCGTAGTCGAACGCCGCCGCGACGGCGGCGAGTGAGCTGGTCTTGCCGGAGCCTGCGCGCCCACCAGCACGCTCAGGCTGTTCTGAGCGGTCGTCAGCGTACGAACGGCGTGCGCTTGTTCGGGGGCCAGGCCGTGGCGGCGGGTGTGGCCGTCGATGATCCGCTCGACCACTACCGGCTGCACGGCGCGGGAACTGGTCACGGCGATCCGGGCGGCGGCCTCGACCAGGTCGTGCTCCGCGATGATCAGCTCGCTGGTCGTGTACGGCGCCGGCCGTCCGGGTGTGGCGTCGTCGAGACGGGTGACCGCGTGACTTGCGAGCATCGTGTCGACGAACTCGAGGATGCGGCTGGTCGGTGCGCCGTCGGGGAGGCGCTCGGCGATCGCAATGATCGCGTCCGCGCGGGTGAACGACGTGCGGCGCGCGGTCAGCCCGTCCGGGCTGACCAGCTCGGCGGTGATCTTGCGAATCGTCTCGGCGCTCCGCTGGTGCCAGCCAGGCGCCTCGAAGACGCGGTTGAGGGTGGCCCGGTCGAGGCCGTGCTCGGCAGCTCGGGCGCGCCATTCCCGCGTCAGCCTGGCCAGGTCGAGTGGCTCCTTGCGGGCGCGGGTGATCACGGCTGCGGCCTGGGCGGCGTGCCAGCCGGCGGTGCCGGTCTGCTCCAGGTGCTCGACCAGCTGCGCTCGGCGTTGCGAGAACACCGCCACCACCTCGGACGGGACGTTCGCGAGCTCGGCCTGGCCGGTGCGGGTCGGTGTCCAGGCCGCCCCCAGCTCGCGGGAGAGCTCCGATCGCAGATGGGCCTGGTAGAGGTACCCGGCCGCGAGTCGGTGGGTCTGCAGGATCGGCACGCCATCCAGCGCCCGCCACGTCCCATCCGGGCTCTGGGCGACGTTCGCGACCACGACATGGGTGTGCAGGTGGGGATCCTGGGGCGCGGCTCGTGCGGTGGGGGAACGCGGCCGCGACGAACCCGCCGGCGTTCTCGCGGATGGCGCCGCCGCGACCGCGGCGGGTCACGCATGCCTCGGCCTCGAGGTATGCGAGCGCGGCCTGCCAGGAATGCCTCGTGGGCGCGCCGGATCGCGTCACGCACCTCCTCCGACCCGAGCGCGTGGAGCAGGCTGACGCTCTTGGGAGCCGCGAACACCAGATCGAACCCGGCAACCGGCCGCAGCTCGCGCTCGGCCGTGTAGTGCGTGCCGGTGACCGGATCGATCCGGTCGACCCGCGTCACTCGCGCCGGCGCGTGCTCGCGAAGCTGGCGTCCCGAGACCGGGTCGATCGCGCGGACGATCTGCCGCAGCTGCTCGGCCGAGACGACTCCCACCAGGCCGAGCGTCTCCGCGCCGTGGCCGTGCCAGATGCCGGGCGCCTCACCACGGCCGGCGTCGTAGTCCTCGAGGCCGTCCGCGACGCTCGCCGCGTACGTAGGCCTCCTGCCCCGGCGAGAGCTTCACCACGCTCAGCATGAAGGAGACGATAGCACCCCCGGTGCAGTACACCGTCTCTCCTTTATGGCTACATGCGATTCAACTCTCGGCGGCGCGCCACGATTTCGTGGGCGACCTGAGCCTCCGGCCGCTTCGGATCGCTCGGAGGAAGGTCTTCACCTCCTCAGGAAGCTCTGACGGGAGGAGATTCCGGCGCGACGCCTTCTGCCCCGAATGAAGCGCCAAACGCGGACTGGGACCAAGCCGAGAGGCCCGAGATGATCAGCTTCCCTGGCGCGAGGCCCCAGCGCTCATCCCTGGGCGCTCCACTTCGACTGAACCACGTCCCGCGCTCTTCGGTTCGCCGACGGGAGGCCGGCTCGCCGGTTCCGTTCGAGGACAGCTTTGGCTATGGCGTCGGTGATCTCATCCCGGCGAGCGTCTACAGGTCGGCGTCGACCTCCAAAGCGACCTCTTCCCGGTGTTGGGATAGGCCCGGGCGCCGCCCCGGCGATCAGTCGCGCGATCGCGGACGGAACGAGCAGGTAGTTCTCGAGTTCCTTGCGCTCCCAGATGTGAAGGTTCACGCGTCGATCTGCGGCCTCGGCGTAGCGTTCTTCGACCTCCTCATCCGGGTAGTAGTCGCGGTCGAGCAACACGTAGATGTAGATCGCGGCTCCGTCGATGTTCTTTCTCGGAGTTCCGTCGGGAAGCGACTTATCCAGCCGCCGCGGCCGCCGAGGTCGAGGAGCGGAGGGAGGATGTCGAGAGGATGGTTCCATCTCGCGGGTTCGAATTCCGTTCCGGGCGAGGATCTGGCCGTCCTCTCCTTCGACGAACAAGCACCGCTCAGGAGCCTGAGAACCCGCGTGAGTTGGATGTTCTGCTTTCCACCGAGACGATCGACCAACTAGCTGCAACCGAGAAGGGAGGCTACGAACGACGATCTTGGAGCGTGTCGATCGACGCTGAGGATGTCGCGTGGATCGACGTGCGAGAGGATCTCGATCGAGTGCGTGGCGATGAGCAACTGGGCGAAGCGCTCGCCGACGACCTCAATGAGCCTGAGCTCCAGTCGGGTCGGAGGTGACGTTCCCGGCTGATCCGGAACGACCGTTCCGGCGGAGGGCGACTTGGCGAGGAACCAGAGCGTTTGGAGCCGCATTACTGAAGGCCGTGTCCCGTCGAGGCCGACCTTCGCCCGCGGACGGCCCGTCGCGGGAGTCAAAGCGCGCGGTTTCGACGGATCGACTCGGCGGTGTTCGAGTTCTCGAACCTGCAGCCCGGGCCCTGGTCCGCTCGGCGAGACTGGCGAACTCGAGCGACCAGCGGCCGGTTCTGCGAGCAACTGATTCCTGAAGTGGAGTGACTCCAAATGGGTCCCTAGCCCGGCGCGCGCCGTCCGTGGTCGAGAGCGGCTCCTGGCGTCGAAGTGGGCCGATTTGATGACCACGCGGGTTTGCGGAGCGTGTCGCCGGTCGGGGTGGAGTCGCGGCTCTACGCGGCAGGCGTGGTTCGTGGACGGGGCCCGTCTCCAAGCGGGACGTCGAACGATCCGTAGACGGTGAAGCTACGCGGAAGCCTCCGCGACGTACCGTGCGGAGGCTTCCAGGGGACGGTCTGGTGAGTGGCCGTGGAGGCGGCCGTCGGCGCTCGGCTACCGCCTGCGAAGGCTCGGAGCGCTCGGCGTGCGCTTGAGGTAGTTCGAGGTTCCCTGGCGCTTCTTCATGGTGTGCTCCCTGCTCGGCGTGGACTGGTTGGTCGTCACACCCTGCTAGACCGGGCAGGGCGGAGGGATCTTCCGCGGGCGGCGCGATCCTAGGGACACCCTGGGGAAACCCCTGGGCATGCCCAGTGGGCGGCGAGGTCGTGACGGGTGCGGGATCTAAAGGCGCGTGGCGTGGCGTCCGACATTGCAGGCATGGCATCTGCGGAGGGCGTGCCGAGTATCGCGCTGCACGTTGCGGGCGAGGACGATGATCGTCTCGTCTCCGTGCCGCTGCGTCGCGTCGAGCCCGGTGGGACGATGGTGCTCGGGCTGCGCCATCCACAGGGCTTCCCGATCGGCCGCGTGCTCTCCATCTCGACTCCGGGCAACCTCGGCTGGCAGACGCTGCGGGTGCGAGTCGAGGCTCCGCGCTTCCGGCCGCACGAGGACGCCGGTCTCTTGCGGCTCGCGCCACTGCCGGCGGATGAAGGCAGCGGCGTCGAGGCCGGAGCGGCGGCCTCGGAGGTCACGACGACGGACGATCCCCCGGCGGCCGTCGCGCAGGCCCAGCCGGCCGGTCACCTGCGGCCGTGGCACGGGCGCCATCCGCTGGGCGGGGTGGCGCTCCGGCTCGCATCGGGTCGCGTCCGCACCATGCTGGTGCGGCGGATCGACGAGGACGGCGGGCTCGTCCTCGACATGCGACGTCCCAGCGTGCTGGGCGAGGGCGACGAGGTCGAGATCGCCTGGTCGGACGGGCGCGGCTGGGCCACCGCGACGACCTGCGTGCTTGCTGCGTGGCCCGACGGCCACCCCGACGCAGGGCTGCTTCGCCTCGGCCTGCGTGACGAGCCGAAGCAGCAGAAGGAGCGCCGCTCGTGTCCGCGCGGGCCGATCCGGCTCGCGCTGCGGGGAACGGTCGAGCGCGGCGCCCAGCATGTTCGCGGTTCCCGCTTCGAGTCGGCGACGCTCGACCTCTCGCTGGGCGGAGCGTCGCTGGTCTCCGACCTCGATCTCGCACCCGGCGACCGCCTGGTCGTGCGCCTCATCGGTGCGACGGGTCAGCTGCCCGGCGGCGAGGTGAAGTCCGAGGTGCTGCGCCTCGAGCCCCTGCCCGGGCGGACGGAGCGCAAGGTCGTCATCGCCTGGCGGGACCCGTCCGCGGAGCTGCAGCGGGCGCTGCGACACCTCATCGACGGCTGAATACCGGGCATCCCCAAACCGCGAGACCGGTGCCCTAACACGCCGAAAATCCACGTAATTCTTCTGCTAGCTACGCTCGCACCCCGATTGCACGTCTGCGGCTCGGGGCGTAGCATCGGCGCGTGCCGAGTCCGGCAATCGGGGTCAGCCGGACCGGATCTGCCCGGTCGGTGAGGCGTCGGGACACCCGTCTCGCCCGTCGCCTCCCGGCCCGGGCGTGGGTTTCCCGCAGCGCGGCTCGCACGTATCGCCGATGACAAGGTCAGGAGCTGGTGGCATGGTCGAGCCATGCACCCCGACACCCAGGCCGCGCTCGCCGAGCTCGTCGCGCTCACCGGCGATGTCAAGCGCGCACTCGAGCACGAAGTCGAACGGGTCGCCGACATCGAGCACGTCGCGCGTCAGCTCGCCGAGCAGCACGCCGACGACACCCGTGTCCACGCCGTCGCCGATCGCATCGGCGGCATCGCGCGCGAGGCCCGCGCGCAGCTCCGCGACACGGCGGCCAGCTTCGAGAACTCGGCGTTCAGCCCGGCCCTCCACGAGTTGATCCGGCGCGACACCGCCGGTTGACGATACGATCCGGCGCCGTGCCCCCGGCTCCGTTACCGCCCGAGCTCGAAGCGTTCCTCGCCGCACCCCGTCAGGCGGTCATCGCGACCGTCCGGTCCGACGGCAGCCCGTCCACGGCGGCGACCTGGTACGACTGGCGCGACGGGCGGATCGTGCTGAGCATGGACGACGATGGGGCGCGGAGCCGGAACCTCCGTCGCGACCCCCGATTCTCCCTGACGGTGCTCGCTGACGACTGGTACCACCACGTGACGGTGTACGGGCACATCGTCGAGATCCGGCCCGATCCGGATCTCGTCCTCCTTGACGTCATGTCGTTCCGCTACACGGGCGAGCCGTACGAGCGAACCGGCACGGCGTCCATTGCCGCGTTCGGCGTCGTCGATCGGTGGTACGTGTTCGGCTCGCCCGCGTGAGCGTCGATCACGGGGCGAGCGAGGCCAGCACGTCGGCGAGCTCGGCCGGCCGCGCCAGGAACGGGCTATGCCCGCCGTCGAGCTCGATCGGATCGACGCCGAGCCGCGTGCGGGCCGCTCCCCGCGACCACGCCGGCGCGATCGCGGCGTCCTGGCGGCACAGGATGTAGCTCGCGGGCGTCGGCGGCAGCCGCGCGAGCGGGCACGGCTCGCGGGACGGTGCGGGCGCCTGCCGGCGCAGGCGCGCGACGGCCGCGGTCGCTCGCTCGGGCGGGCAGTCGTGGTAGAAGACGTCGGCGGCGGCCTCGGGCTCCCACCAGCTGCGTCCCTCTTCGTCACGGTGGCAGGCGGGGTGCGCCCCGAAGCCGGGTGAGAAGATGGCGGGATCGTCGCGCAGCTGGTCGACGAGACTGCGGCCGGGCTCCGGAATCAATGCGCACAGGTACACGAGCCGGCCCACCGGCCGGCGCGCCGAGACGAGCGGGACGGTGAGGCCCCCGAGCGAGTGCCCGACGAGCACCAGCGCGGGATCCGGCGGCAGCGCCGCGTCAACGATCTCGGCGTAGCGCGTTCCGCCGGCCTCGAGGTCGTCGCACGGCAACTGGACGGCCGTCGCGTCGTGCCCCCGCGCTCGCAGTTCGGCCACCAGGTGGTCGAAGCACCAGGCACCGTGCCAGGCACCGTGGACGAGGCCGACGTTCACGGGCCCGGGCGCTGGCGCCTTGCGGGGGAGGGCGGCTCGGCCACCCTCCCCCGCAACGTCGCGCGGATGGTCCTAGTGGCCGCTACCGCCACCGTGGTGATGGTGGTCGTGATGGCGCCTCGTCACGCACACCGGCGCGGTCGGGCCCGTGCCCGTGACCGTGTACGGAGAGACGGCGGTCGCGGTCGCCGAGTCGGTCGAGCAGCCGCGGTGACCGCCGACCTTGACCTGGAACGTGATCACCAGATCGCCGCCGGCCGGCACGCTGAGCGGACCCTTCCAGGTCAGCTTGTTGCTCGCACCGTGGTGGCCGTGCCGGTGGCCGTGGCCGTCGAGCGAGTGGCGGCGGTCGCCGTGGCCGTGCCCGTTCCCGGTCTTCGGCTCGCCAGCGCCGGTCGTCGATCCCTTGACGTAGCGGAAGCCCTTCGGGAGCGTGTCCGTGACCCGCTTGAGGGTCACGTCGCCGCCGTTCGGGTTGTGGATGGTGATGGTGTAGGTGACCGTATCGCCGTTCGCGGCGGTGCCGTGGTCGACCGTCTTCGTCATCGTCAGCGGCTGGTTGCCGCCGCTGGCGGGAGGAACGACCACGTCGAGGCTCATGTGCCCGACGTCACCGCCATCGGCGAGTCCCACCAGATCGAACGTGTAGGTGCCCGCAGGCGTGGCGGGGGGCACCGTCGCCGTCACGCTGAATGGCACGTCGGCAGGGGGCGTGACCGGCCCGGCCGAGGGCGGCGCGAACGAGATCCACGACGCGTCGGCGCCTGGCGGCGCGGTGCTGACCGCCATGCTGACGCTCGCGACCGTCGAGCTGGCGCTCGTGATCAGGGCCACGATCTGGGATGCGAGGTCGGCTCCGATGTCGACGGCCTGGCTGCCTGCGAAACCGCCTGCCGTCAGCTGCTGGTAACACGCCAGCATGGGGCCGGCGTTGACCATCATCAGGGTGCGGCTGGCCGCGGCGAGCGCCGACAGCTCCGTTGCCGTGTCGAGCCCGAGCGGATCGGCGGACTGGTCGCCACAGGCCGGGAACGCCGTGCCGTTGGCTCCGTGCGGCATCGCGTCGCCGATCACGATCACGAACTTCCGCGATCCGTCTCGCCAGCCGGTGGTCGCGTCGGCGTAGCCGTTCTTGAAGACGAGGTTGTACTCCTCCGGCGTGTCGCAGCCGCCGTTGGCGGACATCGCATTGATCGCGGTCTGGACGTCGGTCGCGCTGGACGTCATGGCCTGCCGGAGCACGTAGGTGTTCGGCTCGTCGCAGTTTGCGTCCTTGAAGTCGACGACGGCGAACTGCGAGTCGGGCACAGCGGTCTGGACGGCCGTGACGAGCCCGGTCGCCTCGGCCTGCGCCTGGGCGATCGCGGGCGCCATCGACCCGGTGGTGTCGATGGCGATCTCGATGTCGGCCTTGGTCGGTAGGGCCGGCACGCTGACGGTCGCCGGTGTCGACCCGGCCGTGCCCGCGGGCACGGTGATCGAAGCGCTCGGCGGCGCCACGCTGGCAAAGGCCGACACGGCCGTCGCCAGGAGTAGTGCCGCTGCTGTCGCCGCAGCGGCACGAAGGCCTCCCTTACCCATGAGCATCCCCCTGTTCAGTAGGTTCTGACACCCTACCGCGTGCGCTCCCGCGCATCCAGACCAGGATCATCCCCCGGCGGCGATGAGACCGACGCCGGCGAACGTGATCCCCGCACCGAGCAGCTGGACGGGGGAGAGCCGCTCGTGGAGGAGGACGGCGGCGAGGATGACCGTGATCGCCGGGTAGAGCGCGGTCAGCACCGAGACCACCGAGAGCAGCCCCCCGCGCAGGGCGAGCGTCGAGAGCAGCCATCCGGCGCCGTTGACGCCGCCGATCGCCGCCAGCTTGCCGGCGTCCGAGCGCGGCAGCCGTTCGTGGCGCTGCACGAGCGTGAGGGCGAGCAGGGGCACCGCCGCGGAGAGCTGGCCGATGGCGACGAACCAGAGCGGAGTGCCGTTCGTGGCGCCCTGGCGCGCGCACAGGTAGTAGGCCCCGAGCGCGACCGCGGCGACGATCGCAAGCAGGACGCCCTTGCGCGGATCGCGCGCCTGCCCGGTCGCTTCGCCGGAGGTGGCGCGGGCGATCGCGATCACGCCGCCGATCACCAGCACCACGCCGGTGAGCTGCGCCACGCCGGGCCGCTCGCCGGTGACGAGACCCGTGATCACGGGGAGCGCCGCGCCGGCGCAGGAGATGGGTGCCACCGTGCCGATCACGCCGACGGCGAGGGCGTGGAAGAAGATGGTGACGCCGAAGCCCGTCGTGGCGCCTGCCAGCAGGGCGAACAGGATGGTGCGCGTGTTCGGCGACGACTCGGTGGCGACGGCGATGGGCAGCGCGATCAGGCCGCCGAAGCCGAGCACGACCGTCGTCACCGGGATGGCCGAGATGCGCCGCGACAGGATCCCGGCGCTGTAGTCGGAGATGCCCCACGACAGGGCAGCGGCGAGCGCCAGGACGATTTCCACAGCGGGACTCTACGTGGGGGTAGCCTACCGGCGTGTCCGCTTCGCTCCTCTCCGCCGAGGTTGCCGTCGTCGGCGGCGGTGCCGTCGGCGTCGCGGCCGCCCTCGAGCTGGCCCGGGCCGGCCACGACGTGCTCCTGATCGAGCGCGGAGCGGCGGTCGGCGCGGGCGCCTCGGCCGGCACCGCCTGCCTCGTCACGCCAAGTCACGCCGAACGGCTCGC
The DNA here is from genome assembly GCA_963779685.1 of uncultured Actinomycetes bacterium. Classification (GTDB taxonomy): domain Bacteria; phylum Actinomycetota; class Thermoleophilia; order Gaiellales; family F1-60-MAGs149; genus CAVZZG01. The sequence continues at coordinate 747,612 of CAVZZG010000003.1, read as the reverse complement.
GAACCCCGCGGCGCTGCGCGAGGGACTGCGGTTCCTGCTCGACCCCGCCGGGCCGCTGGTCGTCCGGCCCTCGCTGAAGGTCGCGCCGTGGCTCGCGCGGTTCGCCGCCGCGTCGGTTCAGAGCCGGGCGGCCCGCCACGGCACCGACGCCCTGCGCGACCACTGCATCATCTCGACGCGCCTGCACCGGGACTGGGCCGCGTCGGCCGACACCGGGCTGATCGCCAACGGAGTGCTGAACGCATGGGCGACCGAGGAGGGCCTGGCGCACCGCGACCAGTGGGTCGCCGAGCACCGGGCCGCCGGCATCCCGGTCGAGGTGCTGGACGCTGCCGACGTGCGAGACCGGGAGCCGCTGATCCGGTCGTCGGCAGGCGGCTCGTTCTACCCCGACGACGCCCACGTCGACTCGCTCGTGTTCACCGAGCGCGTGGCCGCAGCGGCCGTCGCCGCCGGCGCGCGCATCCAGACCGGCGTGGACGTGCTCGCGATCTCGCCCGGCCCGACGCTGAGGCTCGAGACGACGGCGGGCCGGGTCTCGGCCGAGCGGGTCGTGATCGCGGCCGGCGTGTGGTCGGCCCGGTTCGGCCGCGCGCTCGGCTGCCGGCTGCCGATGATCGCCGCCAAGGGCTACCACGTCGAGCACGTGGGCGCCGGCGCCCTGCCGGCCCGGCCGGTGTTCCTGGCCGAGGCGCGGGTGGTGGCGACACCGCTCGCCGGCCGGCTGCGGCTGGCCGGCACGCTCGAGTTCGGCGGTGACCCCGACGGCGTCGACATGCGCCGGATCGCGGCCATCGTCGCTGCCGGCGCCGACCGCCTGACCGGCCTCGAAGGCCGCGAGCCGGATCGCATCTGGCGCGGGCTCCGGCCCGTCACGGTCGATGGCATGCCGATCGTCGGCCGGTCGCCGCGAGATCCCCGGATCGTGATCGCCACGGGCCACGCCATGCTCGGCCTGACGATGGCGCCGATCACGGCGACCTGGGTGGCGGGCCTGGTGGCCGGCGAGGACCTGGACACCGAGCTCGAACCCTACGGTCCGGGCCGCTTCCGCTGGTAGAGGCCTGATGTTCATCGTTGCGGGCGCACCGCATCCCGCCAGGCCGCGTCGGCCGCTCGGGCGACCCGCGCCGCCCGCCTTGGCGGGCTCTGCGGGTCGCCACCGCTCTGCGTCCCGGCCGCTTGACAAGGCCTCCCGCCTTGCCTACGCGACCGGGCCGCATCCGACGCGCCCTGGCGGGCGCGGCCACGTACGCTCGATGTCACATCAAGCCTCACGCCGACGGCGCCGGAAGCGGCGTGTACCCTGCTCCGATGAGAATCTGGATCGCCCTCATCGCCCTGCTCGTGGTTCCGGTTCCCGCCTCCGCCTCGGTCTTCTCCGGGCTCGGCACGTGGATCGACATCTACGACACCCACGTCATCGCGAACCCGACCAGCACCGTCGCCACCGCCACCAGGCAGGGCGTCAAGACGATCTACCTGGAGACGTCCAACTCGACCTCCCCGCACACGATCATGGCCGCGACCTCGCTGCGCCGGCTCATCACCCAGGCGCACGCGGCCGGGATCAAGGTCGTCGTCTGGTACCTGCCGACCCTCGCGCACCTGACGCTCGATCAGAACCGTCTCGTGGCGGCGACGACGTTCGCCGGACCCGGCGGCGTCGACGGGCTCGCGATCGACATCGAGTCGACCGCCGTGGCGCGGGTCTCGGTGCGGACGAAGCGCCTGCTCAAGCTCTTCCGCGGCGTCCGCCGGGCCGTGGCGCCGAACCTGCCGATCGCGTCGATCATCCCGGCGCCGCCCGGCATGGCCCTGCGCCCGACCTACTGGCCGAAGTTCCCGTACGCGGAGCTCTCGGCGCTGTCCGACGCCTGGCTGCCGATGTGCTATTTCACGTACCGGAAGCTGAACTCGGCGGCGACCGCTGCCTACGCGCACGACTGCGTGCAGATGATCCGCAACGCCGCGCCCAACGTGCCGCTGCCGATCCACGTCGTCGGCGGCCTGGCGTCGGGCACGTCGCGGGCGGCAGCCCTGGCGTTCGGACGTCAGATGAAGACCGACCGCGCGGCCGGCATCAGCCTGTACGACCTGTCCACGACGCGCAGCGGCCACTGGAAGGCGCTGCACGACGCCGGCTGGTGACGACCAGATAGCACGACACGAAGGGAGCGACAGGTATGGCCAAGGTGATCGTGAGCTGCGCGGTGACGGGGTCGGTGCACCCGCCGTCGCTGTCCCCGCATCTGCCGCTGACACCGGAGCAGATCGCCGATCAGGCCATCGGGGCGGCGGAGGCCGGCGCGGCGATCGTCCACCTGCACGCCCGCCGGCCCGCCGACGGGTGCCCGACGCCCGATCCCGACGTGTTCGCCCAGTTCCTGCCGAGGATCCGCGCCTCGTGCGACGCGGTCATCAACATCACCACCGGCGGCGGCCAGAACATGAGCGTCGACGAGCGCACCGCAGCTGCGCAGCGGTTCAAGCCGGAGCTCTGCTCGCTCAACATGGGCTCGATGAACTTCGGGCTGTACCCGATGATCGGCGCGATCGGCGAGTTCCGGTTCGACTGGGAGCGACCGTACCTCGAGGGCTCGCGCGACTTCATCTTCCGCAACACGTTCGCCGACATCGAGCGCATCGTCCGTACCCTCGGCGCGAACGGGACGCGGTTCGAGTTCGAGTGCTACGACGTCGGGCACCTCTACAACCTCGCCCACATGCTGGATCGCGGCGTGGTCGAGCAGCCGCTCTTCGTCCAGACGATCTTCGGCATCCTGGGCGGCGTCGGCGCCGACGCCGAGGACCTGCTCCACATGCACCGCACGGCCGATCGCCTGTTCGGCGACGCCTACGTGTGGTCGGTGCTCGGGGCCGGGCGTCACCAGACGCGGCTGGTGACGATGGGCGCGCTGATGGGCGGCAACGTCCGGGTGGGGCTCGAGGACTCGGTCTACCTCGAACGGGGACGGCTCGCGACCTCCAACGGCGAGCAGGTGGCGAAGATCGTCCGCATCCTCCGCGAGCTGTCGCTGGAGGTCGCAACGGCGGACGAGGCGCGGGCCATGCTGAACCTGAAGGGTGCTGACGCGACGGCAATTCCGGCATGACCTATCCGACCGTGCGCGTCGAGGGCGCGGCCCGCGACCGCGGGCGCCAGTACGGCGAGCAGGCGCGCGACCGCGTACGGAGGTCGGTCGAGGCCTACGGCGAGGTGTTCCAGGCGGTGGCCGCCCTCGACCGGGCCGCCGCGCGCGAGCACGCCTCCGAGTACGTACCGGCGATCCGGGCCTTCCTGCCCTCGGCGCTGGAGGAGATGACGGGGATCGCCGAGGGCGCGGCGGTCCCGTTCGGCGACGTGCTCGCGATCAACGTGCGCACCGAGGTGATCTACGCGGCCGCGGCGCGGCGGGCCCTGGCCGGGGCGCCGTCGGAATGCAGCGCGTTCGCCGCCCTGGCACCGGCCACCGCAGACGGTGCCACGCTCGCCGGGCAGAACTGGGACTGGCTGCCCCATGCCTTCGAGACCCTGGTCGTGCTGGAGGCGCATCCCGACGACGGACCGGCCTTCGTCACCGTGGTCGAGGCCGGCCTGCTCGCAAAGGCCGGCGTCAACGCCCACGGGCTCGCGATCATGACCAACGCGCTGTGCTCCGAGCTCGATCGCGGCGCGCCGGCCGTGCCCTACCACGTCATGCTCCGCGCCCTGTTCGGCTGCCGGCACCTGCCCGCGGCCCTCGCAGTGCTGCAGGCACCGCAGCGATCGTCGTCGGCCAACTACCTGCTGGCGCATCGCGACGGCGTCGCCGTGAACGTCGAAGCCGCGCCCGGCGGGTTCCGCGAGCTGCGGCTGCTCTTCCCTGATGCATCCGGCCTGCTGCTGCACACGAACCACTTCGCGTGCCGCGACCTGCCGGGCGCCGAGATCTCACGGGTCGTGATGCCGTCGAGCCCGTTCCGGCTCGACCGGCTCGGGCGCCTCGCCGCCGCCCAGCAGGGACGCCTCGATCCCGTCACCTTCCAGGGTCTGCTGGCCGACCACGCCAGCCATCCCCGGTCGATCTGCGGTCACGTCGATGCGTCGCTGCCGTTCCACGAGCAGGGGGCGACGGTCGCCTCGCTGGTGGCCGACCTCACCGCCGGCGTGCTCCACGTGGCCGACGGGCCGCCGTGCGAGGTGGGCTACCGCAGCGTCCGGGTCCCTGATTGACATGTCGATCAACGGCTGCGCTATCGTGCGATCCACTACCTGATCGCACCGGAGGCAAGGCCCATGCCACGCGTCGTCATCGCCGCTTACGCCCGCTCGCCGTTCCACTTCGCGCGTAAGGGCGACCTCGCCCGCGTCCGGCCGGACGACCTGGCGGGCGCGGTCGTGCGCGCCGTCGTCGAGCGGGCCGGGGTCGACCCGGCGTCGATCGAGGACGTGGGGCTCGGCTGCGCCTTCCCGGAGGGCGAGCAGGGCATGAACCTCGGTCGGATCGTGGGCGTGCTGGCCGGCCTGCCCCGGTCGGTCGCCGGTCAGACGGTGAACCGCTTCTGCGGCTCCTCGATGCAGGCCGTCCACACCGCCGCCGGGTCGATCGCGATGGGGGCGGGGGAGGCGTACGTCGCGGCCGGGGTCGAGTCCATGTCGCGGGTGCCGATGGTCGGGTTCAACTTCCTCCCGAACCCGGAGCTGGTCGAGTCCTACCCGCAGATCTACATCGCGATGGGCGAGACGGCCGAGAACGTCGCCGACCGGTTCGGTATCGGGCGCGAGGCCCAGGAGGCGTTCGCGGTCACCAGCCAGCGGAAGGCCGCCGAGGCGCGCAGCGCCGGCCGCCTGCGCGACGAGATCGTGCCGATCGGCGGCGTCGAGGAGGACGGCTGCATCCGGGCCGACACGACGGCCGAGGGACTCGCCGCCCTGGCACCCGCGTTCCGCGCCGACGGCAGCGTCACCGCCGGCACGTCCTCGCCGCTCACGGATGGGGCCGCGGGGGTGCTGGTGGCGAGCGAGGAGTACGCGGCCCGCAACGGCCTCGAGTCGCTGGCCGTGGTGCGCTCCTTCGCGGTCTCCGGCTGCGATCCGGAGATCATGGGCATGGGGCCGGTGCAGGCGGTCAGGAAGGCCATCGCACGGGCCGGCATCGGCATCGACGAGATCGACCTGATGGAGCTGAACGAGGCCTTCGCGAGTCAGGCGCTGGCCGTGATCTCGGAGCTCGGTATCGATCCGGCGCGGGTCAACCTCGACGGCGGCGCGATCGCGCTCGGCCACCCGCTCGGCGCCACCGGGGCGCGGATCACGGGCAAGGCCGCTGCCCTGCTGCGACGCGAGGGCGGCCGCTACGCCGTGGCCACCCAGTGCATCGGCGGCGGACAGGGGATCGCGACGGTGCTGGAGGCGGCCGGATGACGGTCGCGGGCGCAGCCGTGATCGGCGCCGGGGTGATGGGCGCCGGGATCGCCGCCCAGATCGCAAACAGCGGCGTTCCGGTGGCGCTGCTGGACGTCGTCCCCGGCGGTGCGGCGCGCGCCATCGAGCGGATGAAGACCGCGGAGCCGGCCCCGTTCATGAGCCGCGCGGCGGTCGGACTGGTCACGCCGGGCGATTTGCCGGACGATCTCGCCCTGATCGGCGCCGCCGACTGGGTCGTCGAGGCGGTCCTCGAGGACGCCGCGGTCAAGAACGAGGTCTACGGGGGACTGCGGAGCGTGCTTCGTCCGGGCGCGCTCGTCACCTCCAACACGTCCACCATCCCGCTCGCCGAGCTCGCGTGCGACGGCATCACGCACTTCTTCAACCCGCCCCGCTACCTGCGCCTGCTCGAGGTCGTGGCGGCCGATGACCGGCTCGCCGGCATCGAGGTCCTTCGCCGACGAACGGCTCGGCAAGACGGTCGTGCGGTGCCGCGATACGCCCGGGTTCATCGCCAACCGGCTCGGCGGCGCGTGGATCGACTACGCGGTCAGCGAGGCGTTCGCCCGGTCGCTCGACGTGGAGGCCGCGGACGCGCTGATCGCGCGGGCGTTCGCGTGTCCGAAGACCGGCGCCTTCGGACTGCTGGACGTCGTCGGCATCGATCTGATGCTGCTCGTCCAGCGGTCGTTCGCGTCACGGCTGCCGGCAGCCGATCCGCTGCTGCACGTCGCGCGGCCGACGGCCTTCATCGAGCGGATGGTCGGCGAGGGCCGGATCGGCCGCAAGGGCGACGGCGGCTTCTACCGGCTCGACCGGTCGAACGGGGCCCGGACGAAGCTGGCGCTCGATCTCGCGACCGGCGAGTACCGCCCGTCCCGGAAGGCGCGCTCGGCGGCGCTGGACGCAGCACGTGGCGGCCTTCGCGCGCTGCTCGATGCACCGGGCGAGCACGGCGCCTACGCCCGCGCGGTCGTGCTGCGAACGCTCGCCTACGCCGCGAGCGTCGCGCCGGAGGTCGCCGATTCGCCGGCCACCGTCGACACCGCCATGGAGACGGGCTACGCCTGGGCGCGCGGGCCGTTCGCGATGATCGACGAGCTGGGCGCCGGGTACGTCGTGGCCGGCCTGCAGGCCGAGGGGCTGGACGTGCCGGCGCTGCTCGAGGAGGCGGTGACGACCGGGGGCTTCGGCGAACGGCGCCGGCCGCGCCGACAGCCGGGCGTCGAGCTGCTGCGCGACGTCAAGCAGCGCTCGGAGCCGGTGCAGCGGAATCGCAGCGCCGCCCTCTGGGACACGGGCGACGGCGTTCTCTGCCTCGAGTTCACGACCCGCATGAACGCGCTCGATCAGGGCGTCATGGAGCTGGTGGTCGGCACGTTCTCGGTGGTCGGCGATCGGTACCGGGCGCTGGTGATCCACAACGAGGGCGAGAACTTCTCGGTCGGTGCGAACCTCGCCGGCGTGCTCCTGATGGCGAACACGGCCATGTGGGAGCAGCTCGATCTCGGCATCCGCGGCGGCCAGGGCGCGCTCAGCGGGCTCAAGTACGCCCCCTTCCCCGTGGTCGGGGCGTCCCACGGCATGTGCCTCGGCGGTGGCTGCGAGATCCTCCTGCACTGCGATGCCGTGCAGGCGCACGCCGAGACGTACATGGGGCTGGTGGAGGTCGGCGTCGGCATCGTGCCGGGGTGGGGAGGATGCAAGGAGCTCCTGCTGCGGAAGACGGCGGCCCGCACGGCCGGCGGCCCGATGCCGCCGGTCCAGGAGGCGTTCGAGACGATCGGCCTGGCGCGCGTGTCGCGATCGGCGGCCGAGGCCCGCGAGCTCGGGTTCCTGCGCCCGACGGACGCCATCACCATGAACCGCGACCGGCTGCTCGGCGATGCGCGCAGGCGCGCCCTGGAGCTCGTCGACGGCTACGCGCCGCCGGCCCCCCAGCAGCTCGTGCTTCCGGGGCCGGCCGGTGCTGCAGCGCTGCGCCTGGCCGTCCACGGCCTGGCGCTGACGGGGCAGGCCTCGCCCCATGACGTGGTCGTCACGGGGCACCTCGCCCGCGTGCTGTCGGGCGGCGAGGCCGACCCGACCAGCCCGGTGTCCGAACAGGCCGTGCTGGACCTCGAGCGGGAGGCGATCGTCGCCCTCGCGCGTACCGAGGGCACGCTCGACCGGATGGAGCACATGCTCATGAACGGAAAGCCGCTGAGGAACTGATGCCGTACACCGCGCCCCTGGAAGACGTCCGGTTCGTGCTCGAGCAGGTCCTGCACTACGACGAGCGGGTGGCGTCGCTGCCCGGCCACGAGGACGCCGACCTGGAGACGGTGCTGACCGTCCTGGACGAGGCGGCGTCGTTCTGCGAAGGGGTGCTCCATCCGCTGAACCGCTCGGGCGATGCGGAAGGGTGCCGGTTCGATGGCGGCCAGGTGATCACGCCGGCGGGTTTCAAGGAGGCCTACCGGCAGTGGTGCCACGCCGGCTGGCAGGGCGTCTCGCTGCCCGTCGAGTACGGCGGCGCGGGGTTGCCGCACACCGTCGAGGTGGTGCTCGACGAGCTGCTGAACGCCACGAACATCAGCCTGAGCATGTACATGACGCTGTCGCACGGCGCCGCCTCCGCGCTGCTGCTGCACGGCTCCGAGGACCAGCGCCGCCGCTACGTGCCGCAGTTCGCGAGCGGCGGGTGGTCGGGCACCATGTGCCTCACCGAGGCGCATGCGGGCACCGACCTCGGCCTGATCCGCACGCGTGCCGTCCCCGACGGCGACGGCTACCGGATCACGGGCCAGAAGATCTTCATCACGGCCGGCGAGCACGACCTCACGGAGAACATCGTGCATCTCGTGCTGGCGAAGCTGCCCGACGCGCCGCCGGGCACGCGGGGCATCTCGATGTTCATCGTGCCCAAGGTGCTGCCGGGCGGCGCCCGCAACGGCGTCGAGTGCCTGTCGATCGAGCACAAGATGGGCATCCGCGGGTCGGCCACCTGCGTGCTGAGCTTCGAGGACGCCGTCGGCGAGCTCGTCGGCGAGCCCCACCAGGGCATGAAGTACATGTTCACGATGATGAACGGCGCGCGGCTCGGCGTCGGCGTGCAGGGGCTCGCGCTCGCCGAGGCCGCCTACCAGCAGGCGGCGGCCTACGCCCGCGAGCGCCTGCAGGGACGGGCCCTGGGCGGGCCGGCGCGGCCCGACCTGGAGGCCGACCCGATCATCGTGCATCCGGACATCCGGCGCACGCTGCTGCGGATCCGCTCGCAGGTCGAGGCCGGCCGCGCGCTCGCGCTGTGGGCCGCCACCGAGATCGATATCGAGCACAACCACCCGGATCCCCAGCGGCGCCGTGAGGCGGGCGACCTGGTCGCCCTGCTGACGCCGATCATCAAGGCCGGGCTGACCGACCTCGGCTTCGACAGCGCAACGGCGGCGCTGGGCGTGTTCGGCGGCAGCGGCTACATCACCGAGACCGGCGTCGAGCAGTACGTCCGCGATGCCCGCATCACGCAGATCTACGAGGGCACGAACGGCATCCAGGCGCTCGATCTGGTCGGCCGCAAGCTCCCGGAGGGCGCCGGCCGTCTGATGCGCCGCTTCTTCCACCCGGCCGCCGACTTCGTCGCGACGCGGGCGGACGATCCCGAGCTGGCCGACTTCGTCAAGCCGCTGGGCGAGGCTCTGGGCCGGTTGCAGCGCACGGTTCTGTGGCTCGGGGAGCGCATGCTCGCCGACCGCGAGGAGGCGGGTGCGGCGGCCACCGAGACGCTGCGGCTGTTCCAGCTCGTGATGTTCGGCTACCTCTGGGCGCGGATGGCGGAGGCGGCGCTCGACCCGGCGGTGCCGGAGGCGCAGCGCGAGCGCAAGCTGGCGCTGGGGCGGTTCTACATGCAGCGGGTGCTGCCGGAGACGGCCGCGCTGGCGCGCCAGATCACCGCCGGCAAGCGCTCGCTGATGGCGCTCGACGCCGAGGCGTTCTAGACCGGCGCCGTGATCATGGGAGCTTCACGTCGAACAGCTTGCCGGGGTTCATGATGCCGAGCGGGTCGATCGCCCGCTTCAGCGTCTGCATGAGGGCGATCGTCGCCGGCGGGTACTGCACCTCGCAGCGAGGCGATCTTGCCGAGCCCGACGCCGTGCTCGCCGGTGCAGGTGCCGCCCATGCCGACCGCGCGTTCGGTGAGGCGGGCGGTGAAGGCCTTGGCCTGGGCGCGTTCGCCGGCGTCGTCCGGATCGATCAGGAGCCCGCAGTGGAAGTTGCCGTCGGCGACGTGGCCGACGATCGGGATCGGGAACGGCATGCCGGCGATGTCCGCGTTCGTCTCCGCGATGCACTCGGCCAGGCGCGAGACCGGCACGCAGACGTCGGTCGCCACCATCCGGCAGCCGGGCCGCAGCGCGAGCTGGGCGAAGTAGGCGTCGTGGCGCGCGTCCCAGAGCCGCGTGCGGTCTTCGGTGCGCGTGGCCCAGCGAAACGCGCTGCCACCGTTGTCGACGGCGATCGCCTCGACGGCGGCAACGTGCTCCTGGAGCGTGGCCTCCGAGCCGTGGAACTCGAAGAACAGGGCCGGCTGCTCGGGCTCGTCGAGCTGTGAGAACGCGTTGGAGGCCTGCACCATCAGGGTGTCGAGCAACTCGCAGCGGGCGATCGGGATGCCGGACTGGATCGTCGCGATGGCGGTGTCGGTGGCCGCCTGGACGGTCGGGAACGAGACGCGAGCGGCGGCGATCCGCTCCGGGATGCCGTGCAGCCGCACGCAGATCTCGGTGATGACGCCGAGCGTCCCCTCCGACCCCAGGAAGAGGTGCGTCAGGTCGTAGCCGGCCGAGGACTTGCGCGCCCGCGAACCGGTCCGCACGACGCTGCCGTCGGCCAGCACGACCTCGAGGCCGAGCACGTTCTCGCGGATCGTGCCGTAGCGCACGGTCATCGTGCCCGAGGCGCCGGTGGCCGCCATGCCCCCGATGGTCGCGTCGGCGCCGGGGTCGATCGCGAAGAACAAACCGTGGTCGCGCAGGCGCCCGTTCAGCTGGTCCTTGCGCACGCCGGGCTCGACGCGGCAGTCGAGGTCGTCGCCGTTGATCTCGAGGATCCGGTCCATCCCGGAGAGGTCGAGCGACAGGCCGCCCGCGACCGGCAGCACCTGGCCCTCGAGCGACGTCCCGACCCCGAACGGCACCACCGGGACCCGGTAACGGGTGCAGAGCGCGAGCGCCGCAGACACCTCGGCCGTCGTGCGGGCGAAGGCCACGGCGTCGGGCCGGCAGGGGGGATACGACGACTCGTCGCGGCCGTGGAGGTCGAGCACGCTCGGCGCCGACGTGAGCCGGTCGCCGAAGACGTCGGCGAGGCCAGCGAGGGCTTCCGGGAGCATGGCCACAGGGGCGATGGTATACCGCACGGTCATGACGGAGCGACGGGTTGCAGTGATCACGGGAGGGGCGCGCGGCATCGGCCACGCGCTGGCCGAGGCGTGCGCGGCCTCCGGCATGACGCCGGTCGTCGCCGACCTCGTCCCCAGCGAGCTGCCCGCCGCGATCTCGGTCGTCACCGACGTGCGCGATCCTGCGGCCAATGCCCACCTCCGCGACGTCGCCTTCGCGACCGGCCGGGTCGAGCGCGTGTTCCTGAACGCGGGCGTGGCGATCCGGCGGGAGATCCAGGACATGACGCCGGCCGACTGGGACTTCGTGCTCGGGGTCAACCTTCACGGTGCCATCAACGGCGTCACGGCGTTCCTGCCGGCGCTGGAGGCGCAGGGCACGGGCCACATCCAGGCCACGGCGTCCTTCCACGGCAACGCCGGAGACCCGGAGTTCGCCGCCTACTGCGTCTCGAAGTTCGGCATCGTGGCGCTGATGGAGACGCTCTACCGCGAGCTGCGGCGCCGGTCGTCGCCCGTCACCGCCTCCGTGTTCTGTCCCGGCTCGACCGTGACCGACTTCATGCACAACGCCCTCGACCAGTGGCGCGAGGAGGGTGGCGACTTCCGCCCGGCCGACGCCGACCGATCGGAGCGCGTCCACGACGACCTCCAACGTGGCCGCACGCCCGCCGAGGTTGCCGCCCTCGCCCTCGCCGGCATCGACGCCGGCCGCTTCTGGATCTTCACGCACCCGTACCAGGTCGACGAGCTCCTGCGCGACCGCTTCGAGGCCCTCGCCGCCGACGGCTCTCTGCCCCCGCTGCCCTGGTCGGCGTGACCTCGCCCGTCGGCCCGGCGTGCGCGCGCGTGCGAATCGCGTCGGCCCGCGTGACGCGGATAGGACGGGGACAGCCCCCGCACGGGCGCCGGCGAGGGACAGTCCCCGTCACGGCGCAGGCGCCGCCACGAACCGGCCTCAGTGACCCCACTGGACGACCTTGCGTTGCCATCGTTCGTGACATTCCGCCGAGTCCCGGGGCGACCAACGGGCCGTCGCCGCGCGTCGCGGTGCCTGCGGCGTGCGTCAGTGCACGGTTTCTCGCGTTCCGGCCGTGCTCGGCGCACGTTCGTGACGGGGACTGACCCCGGAAACCGCGCGTGCGGGGGCCGTCCCCGTCACGGGTTCGTCGCGCCGGCGCGCGAGACGTCGCGAGCAGGCGCTCAGCCGCGCGCGGCGGAACCCAGGAGGTGACGGGCGATGACGAGGCGCTGGATCTGGCTCGTGCCCTCGTAGAGCTCGGTGATCTTGGCGTCGCGGTAGAGGCGCTCGGCGGCGAACTCGGCCGAGTAGCCGTAGCCGCCGAGGGTCTGGACGGCCACGTCGGCGGCGTCCACGGCGACGCGGCTCGCGATCAGCTTGGCCATGGCGCCCTCGATGCCGTGCGGCTCGCCCGCGGAGCGCAACGCGGCGGCGCGGTAGGTGAGCAGCCGCGCGCCCTCGAGCCGGGCGGCGATATCGGCGATGGGGAACTGGACGCCCTGGAACCGCGCGATGGGGCCGCCGAAGGCCTCGCGCTCCTGGGCGTAGCCTACGGCCAGGTCGAGCGCGGCCCTGGCGATCCCGCAGGCCTGGGCGGCGATGGTGATGCGTCCGCCGTCGAGCGTGGCCAGCGCGATCCGGAGCCCCTCGTTCTCGTTGCCGAGCAGCTCGCCGGCGCCGACGCGCAGCCCGTCCAGCACCAGCTCGGCGGTGGACGACGTGTGGAGCCCCATCTTCGGCAGCTCGCGGTTCGACTCCAGGCCGGGTCCGCGGGTGGCGAGGAACGCGCTGACGCCCTTCGGGCCCGCATCGCCCGTGCGGGCGAAGAGGATGAAGAAGTCGGCGAAGCCGCCGTTCGTGATCCAGGTCTTGGTGCCGTCGATCCGCCAGCCGTCGCCGTCACGCCGGGCGGTGGCCCGGATGGCAGCGGTGTCCGAGCCCGCGTCCGGCTCGGTCAGCGCGTACGCCCCGAGCAGCTCGCCCGATGCGAGGCGAGGTAGGAAGGCGGCCTGCTGCTCGGCGTTCCCGAATCTGATCAGGGGCGCGGCGCAGAGGCCGGCGTGCACGGCGATCGCCACGGACACTCCGGCGTCCACCCGCGCGAGCTCCTCGACGACGATGCACAGCGCGGTGTAGTCGAGACCGGAGCCGCCGTGCTCCTCGCCGATGATGACGCCGAGCAGGCCGAGTTCGGCCATCCGCCGGATCGCGTCCACCGGCACGTGATGGCCGGCGTTCCACTCGTCGGCGTGCGGCGCGAGCTCTCGCCGCGCGAACTCGCGTACGAGCTCCGCCAGGTCGCGATGCGTGTCCGTCAGGGCCGGGATCATCAGAACTCGCCGGGGTCGCGGTAGACGCCCCAGACGGCCCGGAACACGTCGCACATCTCGCCCAGCGTCGCGTCGGCCGCGGCGGCTGCGATCAGCCGGGGCATGACGTTCTCGCTACCGCGGCAGGCGGCCTCGAGATCGGCCATCGCCCGGGCATGCGCGTCCGGGTCGCGTGCAGCGCGCAGTGCCCGTACGTGCCCGATCTGATCGCGCTCGACGGCGGGATCCGAACGATGCAGCGGGATGTCGGGCTCGTCCCCCTGGTCGAAGGCGTTGACGCCGACGACGATCCGGTCGCCGCGTTCGATGGCGAGCTGGAAGGCGTACGCCGCCTCGGCGATCTCTGCTTGCGGGTAGCCCTGCTCGACGGCCGCGACCATGCCGCCGCGCCGCTCGATCTCGTCCAGATAGGCCGTCGCCTGCGCCTCGATCTCGTCCGTCAGGCGCTCGACGAACCAGGATCCGCCGAGCGGATCGGCCACGCTCGCCGCGCCCGACTCGAACGCGATCACCTGCTGGGTGCGCAGCGCGATCGTGGCGGCCTCGAGCGTCGGGATCGCGAACGTCTCGTCGTAGCTGTTCGTGTGCAGCGACTGCGTCCCGCCCAGCACGCCGGCCAGCGCCTCGATCGCGGTGCGCGCCACGTTGACGAGCGGCTGCTGGGCCGTCAGCGACACGCCCGAGGTCTGGCAGTGCGTCCGTAGCTGCCAGCTCCGGGGATCGCGGGCGCCGAACCGCTCGCGCGTGATGCGCGCCCACATGCGGCGGGCTGCGCGGAGCTTGGCGATCTCCTCGAAGAAATCCGAGTGGCAGTTGAAGAAGAACGAGAACCGGGGCAGGAAACGGTCCGGGTCGACGCCCCGCGCGGCCAGTTCCTCGATGTAGGCGACGCCGTCCGCCAGCGTGAACGCGAGCTCCTGAGCTGCCGTGGCGCCCGCCTCGCGAATGTGGTAGCCGGAGATCGAGACCGGATGCCAGCGCGGCATCTCGTCCGCGCAGAACGCAATCAGGTCGCCGACGAGGCGCATGCCCGGCCGCTCGGGGACGATCCACTCCCGCTGCGCGATGTACTCCTTGAGGATGTCCGTCTGCAGCGTGCCCGAGAGGTTGGCGCGCGCGAACCCGCGGCGCTCGGCGGCTGCCACGAACAGCGCGAGCGCGACGGGCGCCGGCCCGGAGATCGTCATCGAGACCGAGACGGCCTCGAGGTCGATGCCAGCGTAGAGCCGCGCGAAGTCGGCGCTCGATGCCGCCGATACGCCCTCCCGCCCGACCTCGCCGGCCGACAGCTCGTGGTCGGGGTCGTATCCCATCAGCGCCGGCATGTCGAAGGCCGTGGAGAGTCCGGTCTGGCCGTGCGCCAGCAGGTCGTGGAACCTGCGATTGGTGTCCTCGGGTGCCCCGAACCCCGCGAACATCCGCATCGTCCAGAGCCGGCTGCGGTACATCTCGGCGTGCCCGCCGCGGGTGAAGGGGTACTCGCCGGGGAGCGGCGCCGCGCCGGTGGTCTCGCCGGGCCCGTAGACCGTGTCCAGCGGGTGCCCCGACATCGTCGTCGTCGGCGGCGTGTCGGGGTTCGCACGCGTCTCCACAGGGCTATTCTAGTTGCGCGCATGGCAGCCGACCCGCCGAACGCCCGCCGCCTCCTGCGGGACGGGCCGATCGCGGCGCTGCTCGGCGTGGAGTTCGCGACGTCGGTCGCGCGCGGTATCCTCGCCACCGCTCTGGGCTGGCAGGCGTACGCCAGATCCCACGACCCGTTGGCGCTCGGCCTCGTCGGCCTGGCCGAGTTCCTGCCCGCGCTGCTGCTTGCGATACCCGCCGGTCATGCGGCCGATCGCGGCGACCGCCGGCGCCTGCTGATGCTCGGCTGTGCCGGGGTGGCCGCGGCGGCGCTCGCGCTCGCGGTCGATGCGGCCAGCGGCGACCAGCAGCTGTGGCCGCTGTACCTGCTGGCGGGCCTCGGCGGATGCGCCGCCGCCTTCGTGAATGCGACCGTGACCCCGCTGTTCGCCGCCGCGGTACCTGCGGCGTCGTTCCCGCCTGCGGTCGCGCTCAGCTCGGTCGTCTGGCAGGCGGCGTCGATCCTCGGCCCGGTCATCGGCGGCCTGCTCCAGGTGGCGGGCGATGCACCGCCGTTCCTGGCCGTCGTCTTCGCGGAGCTCGCTGCCGTCGTGCTCGCACTCTGCGTGCCGGCGGCACTCGGGACGGCGCACGCTCCGAGCGAGGAGGAACCGCCCACCCTGCGGTCGGCGCTCGCCGGCGTGCGCTTCATCTTCGCAACCCGCCCGCTGCTCGGCGCGGTCTCGCTCGACCTCGTCGCGGTGCTGCTCGGGGGCGCGACCGCGCTGACCCCGATCTTCGCGACCGACATCCTGCATGTCGGCGCATTCGGCTACGGCATGTTGCGCGCTGCGCCAGGCGTCGGCGCGGTTCTGGTCGGCATCGGGCTGACGATCCACCCCCTGCGGCGGCACGTCGGCCGGGTGTTGCTGGGCGCGGTGGCGGCGTTCGGATGTTTCACGATCGTGTTCGGCCTCTCGCAGAGCTACGGACTGTCGCTGGTCGCGCTTGCGCTTCTCGCCGGCGCCGACATGGTGAGCGTCTACGTCCGCGGGGCGCTGGGGCCGCTGTTCACGCCTCCGGAGCTTCGTGGCCGGGTGGGGGCGGTCGAGCGGGTGTTCATCGGCGCCTCGAACGAGCTCGGAGCGCTCGAGTCGGGCGTCGCGGCGGCGCTCTTCACGCCGGTCATCGCCGTCGTCGCCGGCGGCGTCGCCTCGGTGATCGCGGCGCTCGTCTGGGCCCGCTGGTTCCCGGAGCTCCGGAGGCTCGACCGGTTCCCCGAGGTACCGCGCGAAATCTAGGTAATTCTCTCGATATCACCCTCCTGAGGTGGCACTTCGAGCGCATAATCGGGTTCGTGCCGCTCGATCCCCCCGATCCCGCCGTGCTCACCCGACTGGTCGACGCGATCGGTCTGCACGTGTTCACGGGCGAGGTCGCGGTCGACGGCTACGGCGAGGTCTTCACCGGCCCCGGCCTCGAAGCGCTCATGGGCGGTGCCGCGCCGCCGGGGTCGGATACCGACGTGGAGTGGACCGCGCGCGTGCACCCCGACGACATGCCCGCCTACCGCGACGCGATGAATCGCATCCACGGGGGTCAGCCAGGCGACGTCGAGTACCGGATGGTCGGCTACGACGGCATCACCCGGTGGATCTGGGAGCGGGGCCGGCCCCGGCGGGCGGACGGCCGGCTGCTCGTGGACGGCTTCGCGCTCGACATCACGCACCGGATCGAGGTGCAGACGGAGCTGCGGGCGGCGCTCGCCCACCTCGAGAAGGCGCGGGCCGACGCCGAGCACCGGGCGCGGATCGACGATCTGACCGGCGCCTTCAACCGTGCCCACCTCCACGAGGCCCTCGACGTGGAGCTCGCACGCGCCGGGCGCGACGGCTCGACGCCAGCGCTCATGATGCTCGACGTCGACCACTTCAAGCACGTCAACGACTCCTTCGGTCACCTCGCCGGAGATGCCGTGCTGATCGAGGCCGCGACCAGGCTGCGCAACGCCGTGCGGCCGTACGACCTGGTGTGCCGGTGGGGCGGGGAGGAGTTCGCGGTGCTCGTGCCGGGCGTGCCGGACGACCCCGCGATGCGAGCGGTCGGCGAGGCGTTGCGGGAGGCGATCGGCGGCCGGCCCTTCGTCGTCGGCAACGGCCTGCTCGGACTCACGGCGAGCGTCGGCGGCGCGCGCGCCGGCGAGGGCCGGTCGACGGCGCGCTCCCTCGTGGACGCGGCCGATCGCGGGCTGTACCTCGCCAAGCGCCAGGGCCGCGACCGTGTCCAACTCGCCGACGACCTTCTCGCCGAACGGCCCGGCACGGCCACGACGGCGGCCTCGATCGTCGCCGAGTTGCGCGAGAGCCTCGGGCTTCACGAGTTGTCCGACAACGCCGCCGCACTGCTCGACGCCGCCGCACGGCTCGCCCTCCGCGCCGCTGCGGCGTGATATACACGGCTTCGTGCGGCTCGTTCCGAACGCCCTGACGGTCCTGCGCCTGCTCGCGATCCCGGTCTTCTGCGTCCTGTTGTGGCACGCGCCCGAAGGGCAGTCGGTGGCCGCCGGGGCGATCTTCGCGGTCGCGAGCCTCACGGACTGGTTCGACGGATACCTCGCCCGCCGCTACGACGTCTCGACCCGGTTCGGACGCCTCGCCGATCCGCTGGCGGATCGACTGCTGATCGGCTCTGCCGTCGTGATCCTCTGGCATCACGGCCGTATCCCGCTGCTCGTCGTCCTGCTGATCCTCGGACGCGACGTGATCCTGCTGTCGGGTCTCAAGTTCGCGGCCGAGCGCGGCTACCAGGTGTCCGTCATCTACCTCGGGAAGGCGGCGACGTTCGTGCTCATGACGGCGCTGTTCCTGATGATGCTGACGCCGGCCGGCACGCTGATCCCAGAGCTCCTGCTCTACGTCGGCGTCGGGTTGAGCCTCGCGGCCGGCGGTATCTACATCGTCACCATCTGGCGGCGGTACGGCGCGGACCCGGAAGGAGCCGCGCCGGCTCCGCCGAATGCCCGACCATAACCCTCAACCAGCCGTTGACGCTTCCCGCGTATACTTCGGCGAGGAGACCAGTGACCCGTGCCCGAAGCAGGCCTTAGTGACGAGGCGCTCCGCGACCGTATCCGAACCGCGAAGCATGAAGAGGAGCAGGTCTCCTTCGAGCGACGCATGCTGCACGGCCGGATCGACGTGGTGCGCAGCGAGATCCTCGCCCGTATCGGGCGCCGCGACGGCGCGCCGGCGAGCTCGGGCGACGACCTCCAGGACCTCGTCAGCCGGCTGAGCGCCGCGCTCACCCACGAAGGCCCGCCGCCGATCGACGACGAGCTGGCCCGTCTGGGAGCCGAGGTGGAGGAGATGGAGCCGGCCGATCTGGAGCCGCTGGCCGAGCTCGGCACGCTGGACGACGCCGAGCTCGCCGGCCTCGTGCGCGCCCTCACGCAGCGCGAGCGCCAGACCTCGGCGCGTCGCCAGGAGCTGCACCGCGAGCTCGACGAGCTCCGCACCGAGCACGTCGCGCGGCTCCAGCAACGGTACGCGGACGACGCCGGGGGCTGACGTGTACTGCTCCGAGTGCGGCTTCCAGAACAACGAGGCCGCCCACTTCTGCTCGAAATGCGGGTCGATGCTCGTGCCGGAGGACGGCGGGGCGCAGACCACCATGAGCTTCGTGCCGCTCGATGCGGAGGCCGCACAGGGCGGTGAGCCGATGGAAGGCGACGGCCCCATGCTGGTGATTCGCGCCGGTGGCGGACGGGCCGGCGAGCACCTGCCGCTGCGGTCGGCACGTGAGAGCATCGGCCGCGCCACCGATGCCGACCTCTTCCTGGACGACGTCACCGTCTCGCGGGAGCACGCGCTGATCGAGCGTGAGGTCGACGGCTTCTACATCCGCGACCTCGGCTCGCTCAACGGGACGTACGTGAACCGCGTGCGGGTGACGCGCGCCCGGCTCGGCGATGGTGACGAGGTGCAGGTGGGCAAGTTCAAGCTGACGTTCCTGGAGCGGTGACGTGGCCACAGTCCAGACCGAAAAGCCCCTCCGCATCGGCGCCGTGTGCCGCGCCCTCGCCGAGGAGTTCCCGGACATCTCGATCTCGAAGATCCGGTTCCTCGAGGATCAGGATCTGCTCGCGCCGCGGCGCACGCCCGGCGGGTACCGCCTGTACGGCGCCGAGGAGGTCGAGCGCCTGCGCGTGATCCTGCGGTTGCAGCGCGACGAGTTCCTGCCCTTGCGCGTGATCCGCCAGGAGCTGGCCGCGGCCGGGACGACCCGCGAGACGCGGCGGCGCCGCACGCCCGAGATGGTCGAGGAGCACGGCCGCATGAGCTTCGAGGAGCTTGCCCGCTCCACCGGCGCCGACAAGGCGGTCCTGCGCGAGCTGGAGGGCTTCGGGCTGATCGCGGCGGCCGAGGACGGCGAGTACGGCGACCTCGAGGCCGACATCGTGCGGATCTGCATCCAGCTGAGCGCCTACGGGCTGGGGCCCCGTCACCTGCGGCAATTCCACACTGGCGTCCTGCGCGCGGCCGGCCTCATCGAGGGCGTCGTGGCTCCCTCGCTGCGGGCCCGGAACCCCGAACGGCGGGAGCTGGGCGAGGAGGACCTCGCGGTGCTGGCGCGCCTCACGGCCGACCTGACCGAGCGGATCGTCGTGCTCGAGGTGCACAAGGCGACCGGCATCCGCGCCGCCGGGTAGCCACTAGACTCCGGCCGATGACGGATCTGCGGTCGCTCGTGCGAGACGTGCCCGGGTTTCCGCGTCCCGGCATCGTCTTCCGCGACATCATGCCCCTGCTGGCCGACGCGACGGCGCTCCGCCAGACCGTCGCGGAACTCGCCGAGTTCGCCCGGCCCCTGGCACCCGACCTGATCGTCGGTGCCGAGGCGCGGGGCTTCATCCTCGGGGCCGCGCTCGCCTACGAGCTCGGCGTCGGCTTCGCGGCGGCCCGCAAGCCGGGCAAGCTGCCGTACCGCACCATCAGCGCGACCTACGCCCTCGAGTACGGCACCGACGCCCTCGAGATGCACGAGGACGCGCTCAGGCCCGGGACGCGCGTGCTGGTGCACGACGACCTGCTGGCCACGGGCGGCACGGCCAAGGCCAAGGTCGACCTGATCGAGCAGCTCGGCGGCATCGTGGTGGGAGCGGCGTTCGTCGTCGAGCTCTCGTTCCTGCCGGGCAGGCAGGCGCTCGAGCCGGTCCCGGTGCACTCGCTGGTGGTGTACGACTCCGAGTGATCCGCCCGGGCCGACCCGACGACGTCGCCTCGCTGACCGCACTCCGCACCGCCTACCGCGCCGAACTCGCGGCGGTCGGCCGCGAGGACGTGCACGAGTCCGACTGGGACGGCTGGGTCCAGCGGCGGATCGCCGCCGGGGACATCCGGGTCGCGGTCGAGCACGACGCGGTGGTCGGCTACATCGCCTGGGAGTTCCGGCGCATGCCCTCGGGTGAGCGCGTCCTGGTCGTGCCCGAGCTGTTCGTGCGCCGTGGCGAGCGTGGCCAGCGCCACGGTGCCGGACTGCTCGCCCGCGCGCTCGACCGGGCCCGCGGCGACCAGGCATCCGAGGTCGAGATCTCGGTCGGACTCGGCGACGGCGCGGCGCGCGCGCTGCTGGCCTCGTTCGGCTTCACCGAGCGGGAAGGCCGCGCCGTCCGCTCGGCCGATGTCACCTGACCGTTTCGCGGCCTTCAGGCCGCGTAGCGGTTGCGCTCGGCGTCGAAGGCGCTCGACCAGAGCTCGTGCGAGAAGCGCTCGAATGCCGTCGCGTCCTGCCGGAGCGGCCGGTCGACGTAGCGGACGATGCGGTCGTGGAAGAACGGTTCGTCGAGGTGGCGCTGCGAGACGAGGTTGATCGAGTGCCCGTGGCAGACGGTGCACCGCACGAGCACGCCCAGCTGCCGCTCGTCCTCGGTCGGCGCGAGCCGGGCGAGGTGGGACGGGTAGCCGGGCCGCATCTCGTGCTCCCAGGCGCAGAAGAACGTCCACGGCCAGTTGCCGCGGCGCAGCTGGAGCTCTGCCAGGCCGATCACGTCGTCGGCCGCATCCTGGACCGTGCCGGTGAGCACGTTCACGAAGGGCAGCTCCTCGCGGGGCGCCACGGGGGCGCAGTCGAGATCGTGCTCGGAGATCAGCGTCGGGTGCTCGCCGCCGCAGACGCTGCACCGGTACGTGACGTGGTACACGGCGGGGTGCTGGGCGCCGGGCAGGCGCTCGATGGCCCGGAAGGCAGAGATCGGCCGCTCCAGCTCGCGCTCGGCGTTCGGGCAGATGACTCGGAACCGGTTGCGAAGAAGATCGTACACTCTGACCTCACTATCGGCTCGCTGGCAGGACCAGATTACCCCGCCGCGGCCCGGCGCGCGATCGCCGGCTCGGGCAGGGAGGCGACGATCACGCGGTTACGGCCTTCGCGCTTGGCGGCGTAGAGCGCGGCGTCGGCGGCCGCGAACAGCTCCTTCGGCGTCCGGCCGTCGGCGGGGAACTCGCCGATGCCCGACGATACGGTGGTGCCGACCGTCCGCCGGCCGGTGCCCGCCGAGACGCCGATGTCGGCGACGGCCTCGCGGATCCGCTCGGCGAGGGCGTAGGCATGGGTCGCCGGCCCCGGCACCACGACCACGAGCTCCTCGCCGCCGTAGCGCGCCGCGACGTCCGAATCGCGCTTGAGGCGCGTGATGGTGGCGCCGACCTTGGCGAGCAGCTCGTTGCCCGCCGCGTGCCCGTAGCGGTCGTTGAAGTCCTTGAACCGGTCGAGGTCGAGCACGATCAGCGAGAAGACCTCGTCGTAGCGGCGGCTGCGCCGCACCTCCTGCTCGAGCGCCTCGGTCAGAAAGCCGTACGTGTAGAGCCCCGTGAGCCGGTCGGTGAACGATTGCGTCGTCACCCGGTCGACCTCGTCGTCGCGGCGCGACGCCCGCTCGTACACGGCCACCGCGCCGATCGCGAAGGCGACCCGGAGGGGGGTGTCGAAAGGCGCGAGGCCGGCGCCGAACACGGCCACGACCAGGCCGGGGATGCCGCCGCCGGCGGCCGCGAACCCGACCCCAGCGGCCGTCAGGGCGGGTGCGGCGACCGGCCAGAACGGCAGCACGACGTGTGCGCCGGCCAGCATCGCGATGGCCAGCGCGAGCGTCGCGACCTTGAACCGGCGCCGGCGTACGTCGATGCTCGCCACCCCGGCGTTGTAGCAACCGCCTCGGACGGCGCGGGTGCGGGCGGGAGCCGTCGCCGGCCCGGATCACTCAACTCTCTACGGATCGTGCCGATATGACTTCTAAATAATATTCGCCACGTGGCCCTCTGGCGATGGCCCGCGGCGGACGGATCGGAGGCACCTCGTGGAACGAGGGCTCTTCATCGCCGCGTCAGGGATGCTCGCGGCTCTGGTCCGACAGGATGTCATCGCGAACAATCTGGCGAACGCCACGAACCCCGGGTTCCGTGGCGACAAGCTGTCGCAGCAGGCATTCGGCGACATGCTGCTGACGAACACGGAGACGGGCGCGACGATCGGGCCGCTGTCGGTCGGTACCCAGGTCGTCCAGATCACCCCCGACCTCGCCCACGGTGGCGTCCGCTGGACGCAGAACCCGCTCGACCTGGCCGTCGTCGGCGAGGGGTGGTTCGAGGTGCAGACCGCGCAGGGCATCGCCTACACCCGCAACGGCGCCTTCACCACCAACGCCCAGGGCGAGATCGTCACGGCCCAGGGCGACCAGGTGCTGGGAGTCGACGGCAAGCCCATCGTCGCATCAGGCCCCGGCCCAGTGGCGATCGACCGCCAGGGTCACGTCTCGGTGGGCACCACGGCCGTGGGCCAGATCGCACTCGTCGCCCTCAACGCCGACAGCGTCCACCACCTCGGCACCAACTACTACACCGGCACCGTCGACCCGGCGGCGAAGCTCGGCAGCATCGCCCAGGGAGCGCTCGAAACCTCGAATGTCAACACCGTCTCGGAGATGGTCAACCTGATCGAGAACATGCGCAACTTCGAGGCCGATCAGAAGGTCGTCCGCGCGCTCGACGACACCATCGACAAGGCCGTGAACCAGGTCGGGAGGGTCTGATGCTTGACGCCCTGTACACCGCAGCGAGCGGCATGCTGGCACAGCAGGTCGCGCTGGACGTGATCGCCAACAACCTCGCCAACGTCAACACCGTCGGCTTCAAGGCCGGGCGGACGTCGTTCGAGGATCTGCTCTACAACGACCTGCGTCCCAAGGACGGCAGCGCCCAGGGCAACCAGATGGGCCTGGGCACCGCCATCTCCGCCGTCCAGATCCAGTACGGCGAGGGCCAGGCGCAGACCACCGGCGAGGTCACCGACCTCCGTATCTCCGGCGACGGGTTCTTCCGTGTCCGCAAGCCCGATGGCAGCACGGCCTACACCCGGGCCGGCAACCTCGCGATCGACGCGGCAGGGCAGCTGGTGACGCCCGGCGGCGATCTCGTGCTCGACCAGGCCGGCAACACCATCAAGTTCCCCGCGGGCTACACGCGGACCTCCATCTCGTTCGAGCCTGCCGGCGACATCCGGGTCGACACACCGACTGGCTCGGCACAGTTCGTCGCCACCCTCGGCCTTGCGACCTTCACCAACCCGGCCGGGCTGTCGGCGATCGGCGAGAACCAGTACGTCGAGACCGCCAACTCGGGGGCTGCGACGATCGTGCGGCCGACCTCCCCGGGCGCCGGCTCGATCGTCGGGGGCCAGCTCGAGATGTCGAACGTCTCCGCGGTCAACGAGATGGTCAACATGATCACCACGCAGCGCGCCTACGAGTCGGTGGCGAAGGTCGTCCAGGCCTCCGACGAGATGCTCAACACCGCGAACGGGCTGCGCCGCTGATGTCGGTGGGCCAGATCGACTCCGTCGGCCCCCTTCCGCCCGGTGTCGCACCGCCGGCGACGCCGGTCGAGAAGGCCCTCTACGACGCGTGCAAGAGCTTCGAGGCGGTGTTCGTCTCCCATCTCGTCAAGGGCATGCTGTCGTCTGCCCGCGGCGCGGACGATGCCTCCGGCGTGCAGGGCGTCTACCAGGACATGGCGGACGACACCATGACCCAGAATCTCGTCAACAACGGCACCTTCGGGTTGGCCGGCACCGTCTACGGCCAGCTGGTCGAGACCATGAAGCGGACGGCGGCGCCGTGAGCGAGGCGCTTCGCCACCTGATCGCGGTGCTTCGCCGGCAGGCCGACTCGCTCGAGAAGGCGCTGGAGTTGACCGAGGCCCAGACCGCCGCCATCGTGCGGCGTGATCTGAACGCGATCAACCAGCTCTCCGCGGGTCTCGAGCACGAGGTGCTCCAGGGCCGGGTGCTGGAGGAGCGCCGCACGGGCTTCGCGGCCGATCTGGCGCATGCACTCGGCGTCGATCCCGGCACCACCACCCTGACGACGCTCGCGGCCGCGCTCCCGCGCAACGAGAGCCACGCGCTGCTGCGCGCGGGCGAGACGGTGATCCGCTCCGTCGAGCGGCTCGCGCGCCAGAGCTCGGCCAACCGCGCGCTCCTCGAGCACGAGCTGGCCGTGATCGACCAGGTGGTGCGGGTCGCCCATCGCGGCGAGCGCTCCACCTACCGCGGTTCCGGAACCTACGACGCGGGGACGATCTCCCTGCTGGATGCGAGGGCCTGATGAGCATCTCGACCTTCAACGGCCTCAACATCGCCCTGCGCGGCCTGCTTGCCCAGCAGCGGGCGCTGGACGTCACCACCCACAACATCGCCAACGCCAACACCGAGGGCTACTCGCGGCAGGAGGCCGTGCTCGAGGCCGCCGATCCGATCTCGAACGTCTCGGTGTGGGGAATGGTCTTCCCGGGGCAGATCGGCCAGGGCGTGACCGTCGACTCGTACCGGCGGATTCGCGACGTCTTCAACGACGCACAGCTGCGGGACAGCCTCTCGAAGCAGGCCTCCGAGGACGTGCGCTACCGCGAGCTGCACGGCATCAGCCTGACCATGCCCGAGCCTTCGGATCAGGGTCTGCAGGCGCTGATGCAGAAGTTCTTCGACGCCTGGCACGACGTCTCGAACGCCCCCGAGAACCTGGCTGCGCGTCAGGCACTGGCGCAGTCGGGCCAGTCGCTCACGACGGCGTTCAACGAGGCGTCCGCGTCGCTCACGTCGATGCGGACGAACGACAACGCCGAGATCGATGCGCACGTTGCCGAGATCAACACCATCACCACGCAGATCGCGCAGCTGAACGTCCAGATCGGGCAGCTGACCCTGGCAGGAGCCGAGACCGACCTGACCACGGGGAAGGTGAAGACGCCCGGCCAGGTGCCGAACGACCTGCTCGACACGCGCGACAAGCTCCTCGACGACCTCTCGAAGCTCGCGAACATCACGAGCGTCACCTACGACGACCAGAACCGCGCGACCGTCGTCGTGGCGGGCACCACGCTCGTCGCGCCCGGTGCCGGGGCGACGACGCTCACCCGCGCGGCGGTCGACACGGCCTTCGGCAGCGGCAACCTGACCGCGGGCAAGCTCTACGGTCTCGAGGACGCGTGGAAGAACATGCTCGACGAGAGCGTGCCCACCTCGTACGCGGCCCAGCTGAACGTGCTCGCGCAGTCGCTCCACGACGCCGTCAACACGCAGCACGCGCTCGGTAGCGATCTCGGCGGCGCCGCGGGTGGGCTCTTCTTCGATTTCACGTCCGCCACGGCCCCTCCCGGCGCGGCCGCGAGGCTGACGATGGCGGCCGGCATCATGGCCGACCCGACCAAGATCGCGGCGGCCACGAGTGGCGAGGGGCCGGGCTCGGCCGGCAACGCGAACGCCATGATCGCGCTCCAGGAAGCCGTCACGACCGGCGCCACGACCTTCAAGGACTACTACAACGGCCTGCAGTCATCGCTCGGCACCGCAACCCAGGGCGCCAGCCGCAACATGGGGGCCCAGGACATCGTGGTGAACGGCCTCAGCGACCGGCGAGCGTCGTCCTCCGGAGTGTCGCTGGACGAGGAGATGTCCAACATGATCAAGTTCCAGCATGCCTACTCGGCGGCCGCCCGCGTGCTGTCGGCGATGGACGACAACCTGAATCGCCTCATCAACAGCACGGGCAGGGTCGGCCTGTGATCCGCACCACCAACAACCAGGTGGCGACGCACGTGCTGTACGACCTGCAGCAGGTGTCCGACCGGCTCCAGAAGACCCAGCGCAAGCTGTCGACCGGCAAGGAGATCAACCAGGTCGAGGACGATCCGGTGGGCGCCGCTCGCGCCATGTTCCTGCGCACCGAGGTGTCCGACGTCCAGCAGTACCAGCGCAACGTCGGCGAGGCCCAGGGCTGGCTCGATGCCTCGGACTCGGCGCTCGGCGGGGTCTCGGACATCGTCCAGCGGGCTCGGCAGCTCCTCGTCCAGGCCTCGAACGGCACCGTCGACCAGAGCGGCATGAACGACATCGCGGCCGAGATCCAGACCCTCATCGACGGCGCCCGCGAGCACATGAACGCGACGTTCGCCGGCCGGTTCATCTTCGGCGGCTCGAAGACCCTCACCCAGCCGTACCCGCCCCCGGCACTCACGTACGCCGGCGACGGCAACGTGATCCAGCGGACGGTCGGCCAGGGCGAGCTCGCCGACGTGAACCTGGTCGGCTACGAGGCCTTCTCGACCCCGCCGACGGCGGGCGGCCAGAACGTGCTCCAGCTGCTCGACCAGATCCACACCGACCTCGTGGCCGGGAACCAGGCAGCGCTCGGAGGCACGGATCTGACGGCCACGTCGAACATGCTCGACCAGCTCTCGTCGGCCCGGGCGCAGGTGGGCGCGCGCTCCAACCGGCTCACGTCGCAGGACGCGCGGCTAAAGGACCTCGAGCTGAACGTCGAAGGACTCCTGTCGAAGACCGAGGACGCCGACATGGCGAAGACGATGGTCGACTACTCCATGCAGCAATCCGTCTACCAGTCAGCGCTCCAATCCGGCGCGCGCGTCGTGCAGCCCACGCTGCTCGACTTCATCAGGTAAGGAGCACGATGGGTCGCGTCACGGTCGAGTCCACCCGTTTCGGGACAATCGAGGTCGACGAGTCGATCGTCATCACCTTCGAACAGGGCATGATCGGCTTCCCGGAGCAGCGCCGCTACGCGATCCTCAAGCAGCGTGAGGACAGCGTCTTCATGTGGCTCCACAGCCTCGACGAGGGGTCGCTGGCCTTCCCGATCGTGCTGCCGTGGGTGTTCTACTGGGACTACGAGGTGGACCTCGCGGATGCCGACATGGACGCCATCGGCGTCGCCCGGGCGGACCAGATCTCGATCTACTGCGTGGTCAACGTCGGCGCCGACGTCCGCAACGCCACCATCAACCTGTTCGCGCCGATCGTCGTCAACAACGGCGATCGCCGTGGCCGCCAGGTGATCAACACCATCGACGGCTACTCGACGCGCGACCGGCTCTTCCAGGAGGAGGGCTCGCCGACGCCGGTCGCGATGCACGAGTCCGACGCACCGAACGTTACGATCCTTTCCAGCGGACGCTGAGTCCGCCCGTACGCGCGCCACGGAGGGCCGATCCATGCTCGTTCTGACCCGGAAGATCGGCGAGACCTTCGTCGTCGGCGACGACATCACCGTGACGGTGATCGACATCGTGGGCGGCAACAAGGTCCGCATCGGCATCAACGCACCCTCCTCGATCCCGGTCTACCGGGAGGAGATCTGGCTCCAGATCCAGGAGGAGAACCGCCAGGCCGCGGCTGCGGGTGCCGACGCCGTCGAGGCGCTCGAGCCCTGACCGGGTCTCGACCGGCGCCTGCGACACGCGTTGTAGTTCGTACGAGCGTCACCTAAAGGACGTACGGCTGCGCGCCGATCTCTAGCCTGATGGAGGCCTCCCAGTACCTGCCGATGTTCCTTGCCGAGGGCCGGGAGCACCTGCAGACGCTGAACGTCTCGCTCGTCAGGGTCGAGCGGGATCCGACCGACGCGGCCAGCATCGAGGACATCTTCCGGGTCGCGCACACGCTCAAGGCCATGAGCGGGACGATGGGCTTCGGCAGCATGGAGTCGCTGACGCACGAGATGGAGAGCGTCATGGAGGGCATGCGCGAGGAGGGCGGCGAACTCGCGCCCGCCGCGGTCGAGACGCTCTTCGGGTGCCTCGATGCGCTCGAGCGGCTGGTAAGCGAGATCGAGATGCACGGTTCCGAGCAGTCCGACCCCGTCGAGCTGGTGAGCCGGCTGCGGGCCCTCGGCCCGGACGAGCTCGAGCCGCCGGAGCGCCAGGCCCCGCGGACCGTCAGGGTCCGGGTCGAGCGCCTCGACGAGCTGCTCGACGTGCTGGGCGAGATGGCCGGGGCGAGGGCCCGTGTCGAGGCTCTGGCACCGATCGCCGCCGATCCGGAGCTGGCAGCGGCGATCGACGATCTGGCGTTCCTCGAGCGGTCACTGGCCGGGATCGCGACCGAGCTGCGGCTGGCGCCGCTGGAGCAGGCGTTCATGCGCTTCCCGCGCCTGGTGCGCGACCTGGCGACGACGCTGGGCAAGCAGGTCGACCTCCGGATCACCGGCGGCGACATCGAGCTCGATCGCGCACTGGTCGACGCGCTCGCCGCTCCGCTCGTCCACCTCGTCCGCAACGCCATCGCGCACGGGCTCGAGACCCCGTTGGAGCGGGTTGCGGCCGGCAAGGTGCCGGTCGGCACGCTGACCCTCTCGGCCGAGCGGGATGGCGAGCAGGTCTCGATCGGCGTCGGCGACGATGGCCGCGGGGTGGACCCCGTCGCGGTGGGCCGGATCGCCGCCCACAGGGGTCTCATCGACCGGGAGCGGGCGGCGGCGCTGACCCTCGAGGAGGCGATCGAGCTGCTCTTCACGCCCGGCTTCTCGACGGCCGGCGCGACGTCCGCGATTGCCGGCCGCGGGATCGGGATGGACGCCGTGCGCACCATGGTCGGCGACCTCGGCGGCGACTGCCTGCTGACGTCGACGCCGGGCCGGGGTACGGCGGTGACCATCCGGCTGCCGCTGCGGGCGGAGGAATCCCGGCCGCGGGCCGGGTTCTCGGACATCGAGCTGTCGGCGATCCGCGAGATCGCGAGCATCGGCAGCGGCAATGCCGCGACGGCGCTCTCCCAGCTGGTGGCGCGCATGGTCGAGATCGGCATGCCCCAGGCGGAACTCGTGCCGCTGGCGGAGGCCGCGAGCCGCATCGGCCCGGCCGAGGGCGAGGTGGTCGCCGTCCTGACCCCGGTCACCGGTGGCCTCGACGCGAGCCTGCTGCTGGCCTTTCCGATCGCCGCGGCCGAGGCGTTGTGCGGGCTGCTGGGTACCGACGCCGCCAGCGACATGGGGCGGTCCGCGCTCGAGGAGATCGGCAACATCCTCTCCAGCTGCTACGCGACCGCCATCGCCGGCCTGACCGGGCTCGCAATCGATCCGGCGCCCGCGCGGCTCCGTCGCGACCGGCTCGACGCCGTCGTCGCGGCCGTGCTGGCCCCGGCCGCATCGCCCACCGGCACCGTGCTGCTGCTCCAGACGTCGATGCGGGTCGAGGGTGCCGCGGTCGAGTTCGGCTTCCTGCTCGTGCCCGGTGAGGGCATGGTGCCGAAGCTCCTGCGCGCGCTCGACCTCGACCAGGCAGGATCGGCATGACCCAGAGCAACGACACCCTCAGCCAGGCCGAGATCGACGCCCTGCTGGCGGCGGTGGCAAGCGGTCCGGCCGCGCCCACCACGCTCGAGGCGGCACCCGGGTCGCGCGTGCAGGCCATGGACTTCCGGCGGCCGTCGAAGTTCAACAAGGATCAGCTGCGCACGCTCGAGATGCTGCACGACACGTTCGCCCGGCTCGGCGCGACCTACCTCTCGGGAGCGCTGCGGTCGGTCGCCGACATCTCGGTGCTCGGCGCGGAGCAGGTCACCTACGGCGAGTTCATCTCGTCCCTGCCGGTGCCGGCGCTGACCGGGATCCTCGAGCTCCAGCCGCTCGGCACGAACGCGATCCTCGCGATCGACCTGCCGCTGGTGTTCTCGATGATCGACCGCCTGCTGGGCGGAACCGGGCAGGGCACGGCCCGGCTGCGTGAGCTGACGGACATCGAGCTCTCCCTGTGCCGGACGATCATCGCCCGCCTCCTGGGCGAGCTGTCGACCTCCTGGTCGGAACTGGTCGGCGTCGATTTCACGCTGCGCCACACCGAGATGAACCCCCAGTTCGCGCAGATCGCGCCGCCGACGGAGCTCTCGGTGCTGCTGTCGTTCCAGATCCGGGTGGCCGACTCGGCCGGCGTGATGACGCTCTGCCTCCCGTGGCGTTCGATCGAGACCGTGGCGCCGAACCTGACGGCGAACTCGTACTTCGCCGGCGGCCGCGCGGGCGTTCGCGGCGTCGACCTGCTGCCGCCCCTCGAGTACGTCCAGATCGAGGTGCGGGCCGAGGTCGGCGGCACCGAGTTGCCACTCGGCGACGTGTTGGCGCTGCAGGAGGGCGACGTGATCAGGCTCGGCGTGCCGGTCGAGCAGGGAGTCGTGCTGCTCGCGGGCGACAGCCCGCTGTATCGCGTCATGCCGGGTGCCCACCGCCGCCACATGGCGGTGCAGGTGCACGACCGCATCGCGCGCCTGGAGGCGCTGCCCGCGCCCGAGGAGGAGGTCGCGTGAACATCGCCGAGGCGGTCAGCCGGATCACCGATCTCACCGCGCGGGCATGTGCCGCAGCACTCGGGGACCTGATGGGAGCGCCCGGGACCTGCGCCGACATCACCGCCGGGGAGACGACCGACCCGTGGGCGGCCGTCGCGTTCCCGTCGCTCGCGCTCGAGGTCGAGTTCGTCGAGGGCATCGGCGGCCGGTGCACGGTGTTGCTGACCCTCGAGCAGGGCCGGGCGCTCGCGGCAGGCACGATGGGCCTCGCCGAGGCGGAGATCGAAGGCGACCTGAACGAGATCGAGCTGTCGGCCCTGGCCGAGGCCGCGGACCGCATGGTGGGGGCGGTCGCGACCGCCATCGGCGAGGTACTCGGGACGCCGACCGATGCCGCAGCGCCCGTCCTGACCGTGCTCGCCGACCGCGAGGCGGCCGAGAAGCTCGGCGCGGCGGCCTTCACGGGTTCGTTCACGGTCACCGCAGGCCCGCTGTCTGCGGCGTTCTCGATGCTCTTTCCGGGCGACTTCGCCGCCACGCTCGAGACGGCGCTCACCAGCGCCGAGACGACCGGAGCGGTGGAGGGCGGTGAGCAGGCCGCGAAGCTCGCCCTCATCGACGAGTACACGCGGGCCGCCGTCGAGCGCGCCGCACGTATCACGGCCGACGCGAGCGCGGAGGTCCTGACGGCGCTCCTCGGCACCAAGACCACCGCCATGGCTCCCGATGTCGAGGCGAACCCGGTCGATCCGCTGGGCGGACTCAGCTACCCGCTCGTGACCGTCGAGGTGTCGTACGTCTCGGGCGTGAACGGCGCCAACCTGTTCGCACTCACGCCCCAGCAGGCCGCGAGCCTGGCCGGGGCCATGATGGGCGGCGACGAGCCCGCGAGCGACGAGCTGTCCGATATCGAGCTGTCCGCCGTCTCCGAGGCGATGAACCAGATGATGGGCGCCGCGACGTCCGTGCTGGCCGACGGCGTCGGCCTCGAGATCGAGGTCGCGCCGCCGATGTGCCAGGTGATCGCCACGGTGGAGGATGCGCGGCGGATCTTCGAGCGCCCGGCATTCGCGGCCAGGTTCCAGATCACGTCCGACCGGCTGACGGCAGACGTCGTGCAGCTCGTGTCCGCGGACTTCGCCCTGCACCTGCAGGACGCGTTCGCGGCGGCCGATACGGCCCGCGGCGTGGGCGCGCCAGGAGGGCCGGCGCGATCGGCGGCCGCCGCCACCAACGCCGCCGCAGCCACCACCACGACGTCCGCGCTCAGCATGGACACGTTCCACACGGTCAACGTGCGGGTCTCGGCCGAGCTGGGACGGACGCGGATCGGCGTCGCCGAGGCCATGAACCTGCCGCCGGGTGCGATCGTGGAGCTCGACCGGCTGCCGAGCGACCCGATCGACATCCTCGTCAATGGCCGGCCCTTCGCGCAGGCGCGGCTGGTGCTGGTGGACGGCGAGTACGCCGCCCAGATCGTCTCCCTGAGCCCGGCGGCGTGAGAGACCCGTGGCCCGCGTGCTCATCACCGACGACGCCGCCTTCATGCGGATGATGCTGCGCAACATCCTCAGCCAGAACGGGCACGACGTCGTGGGGGAGGCCGAGGATGCCGAGCAGGCGATCGCCCGCCATGCCGAACTCCAGCCCGACGTCACGACGATGGACATCACCATGCCCGGCAAGGACGGGATCTCGGCCTTGCGGGAGATCCTCGCTGCCGATCCGGCCGCGAGGGTCGTGATGTGCTCGGCCCTCGGACAGGAGGCGAAGGTGATCGAGTCGATCCGCTCGGGGGCGAAGGACTTCGTGGTCAAGCCGTTCCAGCAGGACCGCGTGCTGGCCGCCGTCGAGAAGGCACTCGGGTAGCGGCAGCGATGCGCGTGCCGCTGGTCGACCTGGTCGCGCTCGAGGCGCCGCTGCGCGACAACATCGAAACGGCCCTGGCCGGCGTGGTCGCGCGGTCCGCGTTCGTCGGCGGCGCCGAGATCGCCGTCTTCGAGGAGTCGTTCGCCGCCTACTGCGGGGCCGAGGAGTGCGTTGCGGTCGCGAGCGGCACCGAGGCCCTCCGGCTGGCGCTGCACGCGGTCGGCGTCACGCGCGGGGACGAGGTGATCACCTCTGCGCTGGCCTTCATCGCCGCGGCCTCCGCCGTCGTCGACGTCGGCGCGACGCCGGTGCTCGTCGATCCCGACCCCGACACCGGGCTGGTCACGCCCGAGCGGGTCGCCGAGGCCATCACGCCCCGCACGGCCGCGATCATGCCCGTGCACCTGTGGGGGCAGCCATGCGACATGCCCGGCTTCCGGCGGCTGGCCGACCAGCGTGGCCTGCGGCTGATCGAGGCCGCCGGCCAGGCGCACGGCGCCGCCATCGGCGGGCGCCGGGTCGGGGCCTGGGGCGACGTGGCCGGGTTCAGCTTCCACCCGGGCAAGAACCTCGGCGCCTGGGGCGACGCCGGTGCGCTGACGACGTCCGATGCCACGATCGCCGGCCGTCTTCGCCGGCTTCGCGATCGCGGCCGGCGAGACGATGCCGTCCACGCGGAGCACGGCTGGAACTCCCGCATGGACACGATCCAGGCCGCGATCCTGAACGTGAAGCTCGCTCACCTCGAGGCCTGGAACGAACGACGCCGGTCGGTCGCAATCCGCTACGACGCGGCGTTCGCCGACCTCGCCGAGGTGCGCCCGGTCACCGTTGTTCCGGAAGCACGCTGCGTCTACAACAAGTACGTGCTGCGGTGCCGCACGCGGGAGGTCGTGGCCGGCATGCTGGCCCGTCACGGCGTCGCGAGCGGCATCCACTACCCGCTCGGCCTGCACGTCCAGCCGTCCCTCGCCGGCGTCGCCCGGCCAGCTTCGCCGCTGCCCCACGCCGAGCGCCTGGCCGCCACGGTGCTGTCGATCCCGGTGCACGCGACCCTCACCGAGGCCGACGTGCGCTCGGTGGTCGAGGCCGTCACCGCCGCCGTCCCCGCGAGGGCGGCATGAGCGACCGCTGGCACGACGCGCTGCTGGCGGAGTTCGCGTTCATGAAGGCGGCCGAACGGGTGCCCGACGCGTGGCTGCGAAGCCTGCCGCTCGCGGGCGACGCGGGGCACCTGCTGCCCGTGTGCGAGCTCCACGCGGCCGACGAGGCGCTGATCACGACACTGGCGGCCTGGCGCGCGGCGCATCAGGAGGCCTTCCCGACCCGCTTCCACGTCACCGTCGCCGGTACCGCTGCCTGGCTCCGCAGCCAGGTGCTCGACCGGCCGGACCGGATGCTCTTCCTGGTCGTCGACCCGCTGGGCCACCCGGTCGGTCATCTCGGGCTGGTCGTGCATCCCGGACCGACGGGCGGGGTCGAGGTCGACAACGTCGTCCGGGGCCGCGAGGGCGGGCCCGGCCTCATGTCCCGCGCCACCGAACGTCTGCTGCGGTGGGCGCGGGAGGAGGCGTACCCGCCCGCCGCCTGGCTGCGGGTGCTGCACAGCAACACCCGGGCCATCGCGTTCTACGAGCGCCTCGGGTTCGTTCCCGGCGCCGTGGAGCCGCTGCGGCTGGACGGCGACGGTGAGCAGATGTCCCTCGTGCCCGTTGGCGACGGGGATGACGCACCGCCCGATGACTGCTTCCTGACGATGGACTACCGGCTGGCGGCCGATCCCGGTGCCGGGCGGATCCTGACCGCAGGCCCCGCCACCGGCGCCCGGGAGGCGGTCTACGTGGCCGACGCCGCCGTGCACGGCTGGAATGCCTGCTGGAGCCGCTACCTCGACCGCTTCACGGCCGAGTTCGCGGCCTACGTCGGCGCTCCCCACGCGCTCGCCACATCGAGCGGTACGGGCGCGCTCCACCTCGCCTTCGCGTGCCTGGGCATCGGGCCCGGCGACGAGGTCATCGTCCCCGACATCACGTGGGTCGCCACGGCCGCGGCGGTGGCCTACACGGGCGCGACGCCGGTGTTCGCCGATGTCGAACCGGATACCTGGTGCCTCGACCCGCAGGCCTTCCAGGGCGCCATCACGGAGCGCACCCGGGCCGTCGTGCCGGTGCACCTGTACGGCCAGCCGGCCCGGATCGAGCGGATCGTCGCGATCGCGCGCACCCACGGCCTGGCCGTGGTCGAGGATGCGGCGCCGGCCATCGGCGCCACCCGCAACGGCACGCGAGTCGGCACGTTCGGAGACGTGGCGGCGTTCAGCTTCCAGGGCGCCAAGCTGCTGGTCACGGGCGAGGGCGGCATGCTCGTCACGACGCGCCGGGACCTCTACGAGCGGGCCAGGTTCCTCTGGGACCAGGGCCGCGTCGCCGGCACCTTCGACATCGAGGCGCTCGGCATGAAGTACAAGATGGCCAACGTGCAGGCGGCGCTCGGCCTGGCCCAGCTCGAGCGGATCGAGCCGATGATCGCCGCCAAGCGCCGGATCCACGGGTGGTACGCGGAGGAGCTCGACGGCCTCCCGGGCATCGACGTACAGCGCGAGATCGAGCGCTCGCGGAGCATCTACTGGATGACGAACATCCGGGTCAGCGCGGCCAGCGGCCTCACCCGCGACGGCCTGCGGGCGTACCTCGACGCGCACGGGATCGACACCCGGCCGGTGTTCCCCAGCGTCGGCGCCTACGGGTTCTGGGGGCGTCCGCACGTCACGCCGCCGGTGGCGGCCGCGATCGCCGCCGAGGGGATCAACCTCCCGAGCGGCGTCCGGCTCGAACGCTCGCAGGTCGCCAGGGTGGGAAGCGCGGTCCGCGCCGCCGTGGCCGGCGCCGCCCGCGTCGCTGCGTAGAACCGGTTTCCGAGGTCAAGCCGGCGGTGGTTCTGCCGATACGTTGAAAACGGTGAGCGTACTCTCCGAAGAGGATATCCTCGCGCTCGTCGCGACGTACGCGGCCGGCCGGCCGGCGCCCGATGCCTTCGATCCCGACGCTCCGTCGGTGCCCGTCTCGGGCCGGGTCTTCGGCGCGGAGGAGGTGGTCGCGGCGGCGCGCGCGGCGCTCGACTTCTGGCTCACTGCCGGGCCGGAGACGGCGGCCTTCGAGCGGGAGCTGGCCCGGTACACGGGCAACCGGCACGCCCTGATGGTGAACTCCGGCTCCTCCGCCAACCTGGCAGCCGTCCACGCCCTGCTCTCGCCGGATCTCGGCGACCGTCGCCTGCGACCCGGCGACGAGGTGATCACCGTGGCGGCCGGCTTTCCGACCACCGTCAACCCGATCGTGCAGGCACGGGCTCGTGCCGGTGTTCGTCGACGTCACCCTGCCGACCTACAACGTCGACGTCGGCCAGCTCGAGGCGGCGCTCTCGGACCGCACGCGGGCGGTCGTGATCGCTCACACGCTCGGCAACCCCTTCGACCTCGACGCCGTCGCCGGCTTCTGCGCACGACACGATCTCTTCCTGATCGAGGACTGCTGCGACGCGCTCGGTCGCCCGCTGGCGGGGTCGCCACGTCGGCACCTTCGGCGAGCTGGCCACGCTGTCGTTCTACCCCGCCCACCAGATCACCACCGGCGAGGGCGGGGCGGTGCTGACGCGCCGGCCGCGCCTGAAGCGGATCGTCGAGTCGCTGCGCGACTGGGGACGCGACTGCTGGTGCGAGCCCGGCTGCGCCGACACCTGCGGGCAGCGCTTCGACCAGCAGCACGGCACGCTGCCGGCCGGGTACGACCACAAGTACGTCTACTCGCACCTGGGCTACAACCTCAAGGCCACCGATCTGCAGGCCGCGATCGGCCGCGTGCAGCTGGGCCGCATCGATGCGTTCGTCGCCGCCCGGAGGGCCAACCACGCCTACCTGCTCGAGGCCCTCGACGACCTCGCCGACGTGCTCGTCCTGCCCGAGGCGACCCCCGGCTCGGAGCCGAGCTGGTTCGGGTTCGCGGTCACGGTGCGCGACCCGCAGGTCGATCGACGCCGTCTCATCGCCCACCTGGAGTCCTCCGGCATCGCCACGCGCCTGCTGTTCGGCGGCAACCTCCTGCGTCAGCCCGCCTACCGGGACGTCGCGCATCGGGTCGTCGTCGGATCTCGACGTCACCGACGCCGTCATGCGCAACACGTTCTGGGTCGGCTGCTATCCGGGTCTCGGCACGCCTGCGCTCGATCACCTCGTGACGACCTTCATGCGCTGGCGGCGGGAGCTCGTGAGGGCGGCGGCGTGAGCGACTTCTGGGACGACCGCCCGGTGCTGGTGACCGGGGCGACGGGGTTGCTCGGCGCCTGGCTCGTCGAGGCGCTGGTGGCACGCCGGGCCCGCGTGGTGATGCTCGTCCGCGATCTGGTGCCCGACTCGCGCGTGCACCAGTCCGGCGCCTCGCGCCACGCCGTCACGGCCTACGGCGACGTGCGCGACGGCCGGCTCGTCGAGCGGCTGCTGGCCGAGTACGAGATCGACACGGTGTTCCACCTGGCCGCGCAGACGATCGTCGAGCACGCCTACCGCGATCCCGCGAACACGTTGCGGTCGAACGTCGAGGGCACCTGGGAGGTGCTCGACGCCTGCCGTCGCAGCGGCCGACCCCGCGCGATCGTCGTGGCCTCGTCGGACAAGGCCTACGGACACCAGCCGCAGCTGCCCTATCACGAGGACCACCCGCTGCAGGGCCGGCACCCCTACGACGTATCCAAGAGCTGCGCCGACCTCATCGCCCAGAGCTACGCGTGGTCGTACGGCATGCCGGTCGTGACGACGCGCTGCGGGAACCTGTTCGGCGGCGGCGACCTCAACTTCAACCGCATCGTTCCCGGGACGATCCGCTCCGCCCTCGCCGGCGAGCGGCCGGTGCTGCGATCCGACGGCACGCCGGAGCGCGATTACCTGTACGCCGAGGACGCGGTGAGCGCCTACCTGCTGGCCGGCAGGCACGCCGGCGACGCCGGCGTCCGCGGGCTGGCCTTCAACTTCTCGGCCGAGTCGCCCATCGACGTACTCGCGCTCACGCGGATGATCCTCGCCGCCTGCGGCCGGCGCGATCTGGAGCCGGTAGTCGAGGCGGTCGCCGAGCACGAGATCCAGGCCCAGTTCCTGTCGGCGGAGCGGGCACGGCGCCTGCTGGGCTGGCAACCGGAGCACGACCTGGCCGAGTCGCTCGCCCGCACGGTGCACTGGTATCGCGACCACCTCGCCGGAGAGCTCGCCGATGCGGCCTGAGGTTGCGGCCGCCGTCGATCGCGCCTGGGAGATCCGGCGCATCGCCGTGGAGTGCGCGGTCGCCCACGGCACCTGCCACATCGGCAGCAGCCTGTCGGTGGCCGAGATCCTCAGCGTCAGCTACGGGATGGTGCTGCGCCGCGACCACGGCGACCGCCTGCTCCTCTCCAAGGGGCACGCGGCGGCAGCGCTCTACGGCGCGCTGGTGCTCGACGGCGTGCTCGACGAGCGCTCGGTGATCGACGGCTACTGCGCCGACGGCGGCGCCTATGCCGGCCATCCCGAGCGCATCACACCCGGGGTCGAGGCGACCACGGGGTCGCTCGGACACGGGCTGACGGTGGCGGTCGGCCTGTCGCTCGCCGACCGGATCGACGGCGCCGACCGGCGTACGCTGTGCGTTCTCGGCGACGGCGAGCTCAACGAGGGCTCGGTCTGGGAGGCGATGGCGCTCGCCTCGCACCTGCGGCTCTCGGCGCTGACGGCGATCGTCGACTGCAACGGCTTCCAGGGGCTCGGCCGGGTCGCCGACGTCGTCGACAGCGAGCCGCTGGCAGCTCGCGCGGCCTCGTTCGGGTTCGACGTGGCGGAGGTGGACGGCCACGATTGCGGCGCGCTCGCCGACGCGCTGCTGCGGCCGGCCACGGACCGTCCGCGCTGCGTGCTCGCGACCACCGTCAAGGGCCGTGGCATCCCCGAGCTGGAGGCCGACGGACTGCGGGCGCACTACCAGTCGTACCGCGCCGACGCGCGCGAACGGCTGCTGGGCGAGCTGGCAATGGCCCGGGAGGCCGTATGAGGGACGCGTTCGTCATGGCCGTCACGGCCCTGGCCGCCACGGACCGTCGTGTCTGCCTGCTCACCGGCGACCTCGGCTACGGCCTCTTCGACGAGCTGGAGCGGGTCGCGCCCGGCCGGTTCCTCAACGTCGGCGTCGCGGAGCAGAATCTGATCGGCGTCGCCGCCGGGCTGGCCCAGGCAGGCAAGCGGCCGTTCGCGTATTCGATCGCGCCCTTCGCGACGTCGCGCCCGCACGACCAGGTCCGGGTCGACGTCGCCATCTCGGGCGTGCCAGTGACGGTGGTCGGCGTCGGCGCTGGACTCTCCTACGGCACGCTCGGGCCGACCCATCACGCCACCGAGGACATCGCACTGATGCGATCGCTGCCCGGCATGACGGTGCTCACACCGGGCGACCCGTGGGAGGCGGCCGCTGCCACCAACGCGGCAGCTGCGACGGGATCGCCGGTCTACCTGCGGCTCGGCAAGAACGGTGAGCCGCACCTGCTCGGAGCCGCCACGCCGTTCAGGATCGGCGTCGCCCGCGAGCTGGCCGCCGGCCGCGACGTGACGATCCTGACATGCGGAACCATGCTCGGCGAGGCCGTGGCCGCACGCGAGTTGCTGGCCGCTTCGGGCCTCTCGGCCGGCCTCACCCACTTCGGCACCGTCAAGCCGCTGGACGAGGAGGCGGTGCTCGCCGCGGCCCTCCGATCGCAGCTGGTCGTCTCGGTCGAGGAACACGCCGCGATCGGCGGGTTCGGCAGCGCCGTGGCCGAGACGCTGGCCGACGCGGGCGCCGTCGCCCCGCTGCTGCGGCTCGGGCTGCCGGACGTACCGACCCACGTCGTCGGATCCCGCGGCTACCTGCTGCGGCACCTCGGCCTGGATGCCTCCGGCATCGCCCGAACCATCGCCGAGCGGCTCACGCGCAGCACCAGGATCGCGGCATGACGGCGCCGGTGGTCATCCTCTGCGGCGGACAGGGCACGCGCATGCGCGAGGAGACCGAGTACCGGCCCAAACCGATGGTGGACGTCGGCGGCCGGCCGCTGCTGTGGCACATCATGAAGCTGTTCGGGCATCACGGGCATCGCGACTTCGTGCTGTGCCTCGGCTATCGCGGCTGGATGATCAAGGAGTACTTCCTCAACTACCGCATGATGAGCGCCGACCTCACGGTCGACCTGGCGGCGGGCTCGGTCGCGTACCAGTCGATGCTGCCCGAGGACTGGTCGGTGACGCTCGCCGAGACCGGCGAGCACTCCATGACGGGAGCGCGCGTGCGGCGCGTCGCGCCGTATCTCTCCGACGCCGACCTCTTCCTCTGCACCTACGGCGACGGGGTGGCCGACATCGACGTCACCGCGCTGCTCGCGTTCCACCGCGCGCACGGCCGGCTGGCCACGGTGACGGGCGTTCACGCCCCGGCGCGGTTCGGACAGCTGGTCAACAGCGGCGACGTCGTCGACCGGTTCGCCGAGAAGCCCACCGACACCGCCTACGTCAGCGGCGGGTTCTTCGTCTTCGACCGCGCGGTGCTCGACCGGCTCTCACCCGATCCGGCCTGCGTGCTCGAGCGCGAGCCGCTCGAGGCCCTGGCCCGGGACGGCCAGCTCGCGATGTACCAGCACGAGGGCTTCTGGCAGTGCGCTGACACCATCCGCGACGTGGACGAGCTCCGCGCCATCTGGGCCGCCGGTTCGGCACCGTGGCGGGTGTGGGACGCCGCCACGCCCGGGCTGCGGGCGGCCTGAGTTGCCCGGCCCGAGCGTGCTCGCCGCGATCTCCGTCAAGGACGGGGCGCCGTACCTGGCGGAGGCGATCGAGAGCATCCTCGACCAGGGCGGGGTCGACCTCCGGGTCGTGCTGTTCGACAACGGCTCCACGGACGACACGGTGGCGATCGCGCAGCGCTACGACGAGGTCGAGGTCGTCCGCAACCCACCCGGCTCGAACTTCTTCCACAGCATGAACCGGGCCGCAGCGACCACCGATGCGCGGTACCTCGCGCCGTTCGCGGCGGACGACGTGATGCTCCCCGGCAACCTGGCGCGGAAGGTCGAGGCGCTCGAGGACACCGCTGCGGGCTACGTGCACGGCCCGGTCGAGACGATCGATGCCGGCGGTGCGCCGACGGGCGTGTTGCTGCCGCTGCCGGCCGACGAGGTCGTGCCCGCGCCCGACTTCGCCCGCCGCCTGCTGCCGCTGAACAACGCCGCGACGCCGAGCGTGGTGGTACGGATCGACGCCCTCCGCGGCATCGGTGGCTTCGATCCCCGCTCCATCCTCTGCGGCGACTGGCTGGCCTGGCTGCGGCTCGCCCTCCGCGAGCCGGTCTGCGCGCTCGCCGAGCCCCTCGTGCAGTACCGCCAGCACGAGGCCACGGGCAGCGTCCAGGGCGTCAGGGACGGCCGCTTCGCGATCCACGAGCCCGCGGCCATGGCCGAGACCTTCTCCGACCCCGCGTTCCCGGCGGCCTGGGCAGGCGAATGCCCGGCCTGGCTCGCGGCTAGGCTCCTGCACACCGCCATCGCGCTGCACGACGCGGGCCTGCGCCGGCGCGCCGACGGGGTCGCACCCTATGCGGTCGCGGGCCGGGCGCTGCTGGCCGACCCCGCAAATCCCCGGGCGCGGCAGGTGCTCACGGCGCTGGCGCGCGCCGCGGGCATCGAGCTACCGGCCGCATCGCTGCCGACGACCGTGCGCATCGCCGAACCGGACGACGCGGGCGTCGTCGTCGCGATCCTCGAGCCGCTCGCGCGGTCGGGCTGCGGCGCGACGCCGGTCGTCGTCGTCGACCCGGGCATCGCGGACGCCGTCATCGCGGCGCTCGAGGAGGCGCTCGACCCGGGCGTCGACGTCGACCTCGTCGTGAGCGACGAGCCGGCCGCCCTGATCGCGCCCGGATCGCTGGCGCTCGGCCGGTCCGGCGACCCCTGGCTCGACGTCGCCGAGGGCCTGGGTGCGGTTCCCGTCGAGTACGTGACGCCGTCGCCGTACGGGCGCCCGCGCGACCCGGACCGCTGGGAAGTCCTCTGATGTCGCTGCTGGCCCTGGTACCCGACCCGTTCTACGCCGCCGACGCGGTCTTCGACCCGGCCAACAACCGGGACGACATCCTCTGCGGCTACCTGCGGCTGCGCGACCGTCTCGCCGCCGGCGGCGACCGCTGCCACACGCTGGACACCGTGGTCGCGGCCGGCGAGCGGCCGGACGCGCTGCTGTTCTGCGATCTGCCCGAGGGCGGCGTCGCCGCGCGTGTCCCGGCCGGCTTGATGGACGTGCCGCGGCTGCTGATGCTGCAGGAGTGCGAGGTGGTGCTGCCGCGCAACTGGGTGGACGGCGCCCATGACGGCTTCGACGCGATCTTCACCTGGCGCGACCCGCTCGTGGACGGCAAGCGCTACCGCAAGCTGAACTTCGCGAGCGCCCTGGCCCAACCCCCGGCCGTCGACCTGGACGCGGCCGAGCGCAACCTCTGCACCCTGATCGCCAGCAACAAGCACTCGGCGCATCCGCTCGAGCTCTACAGCCACCGCGTCGGGGCGATCCGCTGGTTCGAGCAGCACCGCTATGCCGACTTCGAGCTGCACGGCTTCGGCTGGGGCGCGCCCGGCTCGGAGTTCCCGTCCTGGTGCGGCGCTCCCGCGGCCAAGCGTCCGGTGCTCGAGCGGTTCTGGTTCTCGATCTGCTTCGAGAACGCCCAGCGGATCCCCGGCTACATCACGGAGAAGCTCTTCGACTCGCTGCAGGCCGGCAACGTCCCCGTCTAC
This sequence comes from uncultured Actinomycetes bacterium, assembly GCA_963779685.1. GTDB lineage: Bacteria > Actinomycetota > Thermoleophilia > Gaiellales > F1-60-MAGs149 > CAVZZG01. The sequence continues at coordinate 705,589 of CAVZZG010000003.1, read as the reverse complement.
TGGGGTGCCGAGAACATCGCCGACCACGTCCCCGCCGACTGCTTCATCGACGCCCGCGCGTATGCGAGCTACGAGGCCCTCTACGACCGGCTGACGACGATCGAGCCCGAGGAGTACCGCGCCTACCTGACGGCCGCCGCGCGGTTCCTGGCCGGGCCTGCGCAGTCGACGTTCTCGGCCGACGCCTTCGCCGAGACGATCATCGCCACGCTCGGCTGGTCGGGGGCGCCATGAGCGGAGCGTGCTCGGTCATCGTGACGCCTGGCGGGACGCCTGCCGCGCGCCGAGCGACCATCGAACACCTGGCCGCCGGGGGCCACGAGGTGCTGACGGACGACGCCGCACCCGCCACCGCCGCGATCCGCTCGCTGGCGGCGATCGCGACTGCCGCGCGGTGCGTCGTGGTCCCGGCCGGGATGACGCCGCCCGCGAGCACGATCGGCTCTCTGGCGGCGGCCGGCCAGCCCGTCGCCCTCGCGGCTCGCCGCGACTGCCTCGCCGTCCCACGCGCGGTGCTCGCCGCCCTGCCCGACTACGACGTGCGCCGCGGCGCGTGGCACGACCGCATCGCCGGGGGGATCGAGCTCGTGGACCTCGATCCGGGACCGCGCCCGCCCGCGCAGGCGGCGTCGGTCGTCATCTGCACGCGGAACCGGCCAGAAGGCGTGGCCCGGGCGGTGCGTGCGGTGCTCGCGGGCGGGCTGCCGGACGGGAGCGAGATCGTGGTCGTCGACTCGGCCTCGGACGACCCGGCGAGCCTCGCAACGGTGCGCGCCCTGGCGGCCGAGCATGCCGCGGTGCGGCTGGTGGTGGCACCCCGGCCCGGTGTCTCGGTGGCGCGCCAGGCCGGCGCGGAGGCCGCCCGCTGCGCCGTCATCGCCTACCTCGACGACGACGCCGTGCCGGGCCCCGGCTGGCTGGCGGCAATCCTGGACGCGTTCTCGGACCCGGGCATCGCGATCGTCGGCGGGCCGATCTTCCCGGCCTGGGACGGTCAGGTGCCGGACGAGCAGGTGCTGCCGCGTCGCTTCGAGGGGTACCTGGGCATCCTCGACCTCGGCGACGCCGAGCGCGACTTCCGGCCGGACGAGAGCCCCTGGGGTGCCACCTACGCGATCCGCGCGTCCGCGCTGGCGGCGATCGGCGGGTTCGACCCGGAGCTCGGCATCGGCCCGGACGTCCGCATCGGCGGCGAGGAGCCGAACGTCACCGAGCGCGTGGTGCGCGGCGGCCTCGGACAGGTGCGCTACCTGCCGGCCGCTGGCGTCTATCACGACACGCCTGCGAGCCGTGCCGAGCCGGGGTTCCTGATGATCTCGGGCTTCAAGAGCGGGGCCGAGCAGATCCGCATGGCCCGGCAGCGCGGGGAGCTGACGCGGGCGGGAGCGATGGCGTGGGCGCAGGCCGCGGCCGGGCAGATCGCCCCGCTGCTGCCGGCCCGGGTGATCGGCGCCGACGAGGGCGTCGGCCGCTTCGCGCGAGCGCCGCTGTCGCTGATCGACCGGGTGACGGCCTGCTTCGCGCTCGGCGAGCTCGCCGGGGCGATGGCGGAGCTAGGGGAGGAGCGCGTGACGCTGCCGGACGGTCGTGGCGTCCACTTCGCGGCTCGCCACGCGCTCGGCGTCGTCCCCCGGCCGGCGGACGAGCCTCCCGCGCTGCAGGCCGCGCGGACGGTGCCGGACACCGATCGCGTGCTGCTGGCCTTCGAAACCCTCCCGGTGCCCTCCACCTGCGGCGCCTACCTGAGGTGTTACGAGATGCTCCTGGCGCTGGCGCGCCTGGGCCAGGCGCCGGTCCTGCTCGCGCTGGGTGACGGCCCGGACGACACGGTGGCAGAGCTCGAGGCCGCCGGCGTCGAGGTGGTGCTCGCCGGTCGCGCGCCACAGCCGGCGGCGGTCGTCGATACCACCGTGCGGCGGGGCTTCGCGGTCGCGCTGCTGTCGTTCTTCCACGTCGCCGAGCCACTCGTCGGCCTGCTGCGGCGCCTGGCGCCCGAGACGCGCATCGTCGTCGACTCGGTGGACATCGTCTATCGCCGGCTGCAGCGGCAGGCCGACGTGACCGGTCTGCCCGAGGACCGCCGGTCCGCGGCCGAGACGCGGACCCGGGAGCTCGAGGTCTACCGGCGCGCGGACGTCGTGCTCGCCATCACCGAGGAGGAGCAGGAGCTCTTGGCCGAGGATCTGCCCGGCATCCCGGTCGGCGTGGTGCCGAACGTGCACCGCCTGCCGGAGGAAGTGGCGCCGCTCGCCGGGCGCCGAGGTGCGCTGTTCCTCGGCACGTACTGGCATCCGCCCAACGTGGACGCGGTGCACGTGCTGGGCAGCGAGGTCCTGCCGCGGTTGCGCGCGCTCGGCTACGACGAGCCGGTTGCGATCGCCGGCAGCCGGCTCGACGAGGCGCTCGCAGCCGATGCGCGCCGCTACGGGCTGGAGGTGCTCGGGTTCCTCGAGTCGGTGCCCGAGGAGCTCGCGCGTCGTCGCATCTCGCTCGCGCCCCTGCGCTTCGGTGCCGGGCTCAAGGGCAAGGTGGGAGAGGCGCTCGGTTGCGGCCTGCCCGTCGTCGGCACGCCCATCGCCGCCGAGGGCTATCGCAAGCCGGCCCGCGGCATGCTGGTCTGCGACGACTGGGACGCCTTCGCCGGCGCCATCGTCCGCCTCTCCGGCGATAACCGCCTCTGGCACGAGCTGTCGGCCGGTGGACGGGCTCTGGTTGCGGAGACGCTCGGCCCTGACCGTTGTCAGCGCGAGCTCGCCGAGCTGGTCGAGTACCTCGGTGCGCGGGTGGCGAGGGCAGCATGAACGCCTCGCTCCTGCTCGTGGCGCGCGAGGACGCCGCGGCCTTCGAGGCCCTGATCGCGGCGCTGGTGGAGGCCGACATCGGGCCGGACGTCGAGGTGGTGATCGCCGACGACGGTGCCACCGACGAGGTCAGCGCCTTCCTCTCGCTCATCGAGGGCGACGTGAGGGTCGTGCGCTCGGCGGTGCCGCGCGGCCGCCGCGCGGCGCTGGCCGAGGCCGCCGCCGCCGCCTGCGGTGACGTCTGCATCGCGCTCGCCCCGACCGCCCGGCCGCGCCCGGGGTTCGTGGCGCCACTGGTGGCCGCGATCCGCGACGGCGCCGATCTCGCAGGCCCGCACGGGGACGGCCTCGCGCTCGACTGCCTGGCCGCCGCCCGGCACGTCTTCGCCGCAGGCCTCCCCGTCCCCGACCCGCTCGCCGGGCCGTACGAGCTCGCGGTCGCTCGCGGCCGGCGCGTGGCGGTTGCCGCCGCCGGTCTGGTCGGCCGCGACTCGGTGGGACCCGAGGCGTCGGTGATCGTCTGCACGCAGGACCGCGCGGAGGTGCTCCCGGGCGCTGTCGCCCGCCTGCTGGAGGAGGGCGCGACCGACGTCGTGCTGGTCGACAACGCCTCCCGCGACGCCACGCCCGAGGTGTGCGCGCGCCTGGCGGCCGCGCATGCCGGCATCGTTCGCCACGTCTGCGAGCCGACGCCGGGCCTTGCGCGGGCCCGCAACACCGGTGCGGCATCGGCCCGCCACGACGTGCTGATCTACCTCGATGACGACGCCAGGCCGGCGCCAGGCTGGCTGTGCGCGCTGCGGGACGCGTTCTCGTCGGAGGCCGTGGCGATCGCCGGCGGGCCGATCCACGCGCTCGCGGACGGGCCAATCGATCCGTCGGTCCTGCCGCCGGCGTGGGCGTTCCTGGTCTCGGTGCTGTCGCTGGGCGACACCGATAGGGTCATCGAGCCCTCTCAGGGCCCCTGGGGTGCCAACTGGGCCATTCGGCGGCGGGTGCTGGACGCGGTCGGCGGCTTCGACGTGACGCTCGGGCCGTCCGCGGACTCGCGCCTGGGCGGCGAGGAGAGCGCCGTCGGCGCGGCCGTGGCCCGCCGGGGACTGGGCGAGATCGCCTATCGCGCAGCCGCAGCGGCCGGGCACATGGTTCCCGCCGACCGGCTCGACCCCGGCTACCTCGCCATGCGCGCGTTCCGGGTGGGAGCGGGGGAGATCGCGGTCTCGGCCGACCACGATGAGGAGTTGCGGATGGCGCGGGCGCTGGCACAGCTGCAGGCGGTGCCCGGCGGCGACGCCGACGCAGTACTGGCCGCCATCGCGGCCTTGCGGGTCCCTCTGGCGGCGCGGCTCCACGCTGCCGCGCAGCTCGGCATCGTCGCGGCGTGCGCCGTGCGGCTCGGGCGCGACGTGGTGCCGCTGCCGGGCGGCGGGCACCTGACCGTCCAGGCCGGCCACGCGCGAGGGTTCGTCGAGCGGCCGGGCCGGGCCGGCGACAGGGCGGCGGGCTGGTGACCGCCCCGGGCCGCATCGTGATGACGTCGTTCGGGTACGACGATCCCGGCGGCGGCACGCTGATCCCGCGCATGGCCGCCAGGGCGCTGGCGGCGCGCGGCTGGGAGGTGACGGTGTTCCACGCGGGCGTCGGCGCCGTGGCGGGCGCGCCCGCCTACACGGTGCGCGAGTGGCAGGACGGCGACGTCCACCTGGTCGGCGTCTTCAACCGTCCCCACGCCCTGCTCGACTTCGGCCATCCGGGGCGCGAGCTGGACGATCCGCCGATCGCCCGCGCATTCGGGCGGCTGCTCGACGATCGCCGGCCCGACGTCGTCCACTACCACAACCTCCACAACCTCGGTCTGTCGCTGGTGGACGAGGCCGCCTGCCGCGGCATCCGGTCGTACTTCACGCCGCACAACTTCTGGCTCGCCTGCGCGCGCAACCACTTCGTGCAGGACGGCGGTGCACTGTGCGAGGGCGGCTCGGACGGCGGTCGCGCGTGCGCGACCTGCGTGCACTCGCGCGATGGCGACGGGTACGTGCGCCGTCAGGAGGAGATGCGCGAGCGGATCGCCGCGCGCGTCGAGGCGATCCTGCCGGTCTCCGAGACGGTGCGCACCGTGCTCGCCGGCGCCGGCTTCGATCCCGCGATGCTGCACGTGCAGCGGCTGGCCGCGCCGGCGGCCGCCGACCTTCACGCCGCGGTCGGCGCGCACCGCGCGCCCGGCCGGGTCGGCGACGGCCTCGCCGTCGGCTTCATCGGCTCGCTGGCCGCGCACAAGGGCGCCCACCTGGTGGCCCAGGCCGTGCGCGTCGCCGACGCACCGATCAGGCTGGAGGTGCACGGCGAGATCCCCGACCGCGAGAACGCCGCCCGCCTGACCCGCGATGACGCCCGTGGGCTGATCAGCGTGCACGGCGCGTACACCGCCGAGCAGCTGCCGGCGATCCTGGCCGGCATCGACGTGGCCGTCGTGCCGTCCCTGGTCTGGGAGACCGCGGGTCTCACGGTGCTCGAGTGCCTGGCCGCCGGCGTCCCCGTGATCGTCTCGCGGATGGGCGGGCTGGTGGAGGGTGTCACGGACGGGGTGGACGGGCTGGTCGTCGACGGTCGCTCGGGGGACGCGCTGGTCGCGGCCCTCCGGCGCGTGGCGCTGGAAGACGGCCTGCTCGAGCGCCTGCAGGCGGGCATCCGTCCGCCGAAGACGTTCGACCGCTACGTCGACGAGCTCGAGGGCCTGTACCGCACGGGCGAACTGCCCGTGGAGGAGGCGCGGGAGCTGCCGGTAGCCGTGCGCTGGACGGGCGACCAGCACGCCGTGTCGAGCCTCGCGACCATCAACCGCGAGGTGACCGCGCGACTCGGCGACGGTCTCGTGGTCGAGCGCAACGCGCTCGACGGCGCCACCGGCGACGCGCCGCTGCCCCGTCCCGCCGACGTCGAGGTGCGCCACGCCTGGCCGCCGGACTTCGCCAGCAGGGGCATCGGGCGCCTCGCGCTGATCCAGCCCTGGGAGTTCGGCTCGCTGCCGCGTGACTGGCGCCAGCCGCTGCTGGACGTCGTCGACGAGGTGTGGGTGCCGTCGGAGTACGTCGCGCGCATGTACCGCGACGCCGGCGTCGCGGGCGACCGGGTGCACGTGGTGCGAAACGGCGTCGATCTCGAGCGGTTCTCCCCGGACGGGCCGGCGCTCGACCTGCCCGAAGCCCGGCTGCGGCTGCTGTTCGTCGGCGGCACGATCTACCGCAAGGGCGTCGACCTGTTGCTGGAGGCCTTTATTGAGGCGTTCGCCGACGACCCCGGCGTCACCCTGGTGGTGAAGGACATCGGCGGTGCGAGCTTCTACAAGGGCATCAACCTCGGCGACCGGATTCGCACCCTGCAGGCGTCCGGCCGGGTCGTGTACGTCGATCGCGACCTCGACGACGACGAGATCGCCGGCCTCTATCGCGCCTGCGACGTGCTGGTGCACCCCTACCGCGGCGAGGGCTTCGCGATGCCGGTGCTCGAGGCGATGGCGTGCGGCCGGCCGGTGATCGTGACCGCCGGGGGTCCGACCGACGAGTTCGTGCCCGACGACGCCTGCTGGCGGATCCCGGCCGTGCGCCGACCGATGACGCGGTTCCCGTGGGACACGCTCGACACGCCCTCGATGCTGGAACCCGACCTGGCCGCGCTGACGGCGCTGCTGCGGGCTGCCGCCGACGACGCCGACGGCCGCCGGACGCGCGGCCTCGCCGGCCGGCGCGCGGCCGAGGCGTACTCCTGGGACGGCGTCGCGGCCGCCTACGACGAGCGCATCCGCCTGCTGGCGCAGCGCCGGCCGCGCAGCGCGACCGCACCGCCGGCCCCGTTCCAGCTGCCCGAGGCACGTGCGCTCAGCCTCCTCGCCGCGCCGGCGTGGCGTGGCGCCGACCGTCTGGCCGAGTTGCTCGTCGCCTGGGGGGCGGCGTTCGCGCCCGGCGACGACGCGTGCCTGTACCTGCTCGCCGATCCGACCATCGACGGGGGGCCCGAGCTGTGGGAGGCCCACGTCGTCGCGGCCGCCGATCGTGCCGGCGTCGATCTGGCCGGCCTCGCCGACCTGTCGATCCTCGAACACGCCGTCCAGGGCGACGACCTGCGCCGGATCCACGCCGCCGTGGACGCCTTCGCCCCGCTCCACGATGCCTGCGCCGGACACCTCCGGCTGGCCCGCGAGGTCGTCGCTGCGACGGCCGCGGATCTATCTCACCTCAAGCAAGTACGCATACCCGCCGAAATTGGGTAGGACATGGCCCTGAAGATCGTCCGCGCGACCGACGACGAACGGCTCGCCAATCCGCTGCGCCTCTGGTACGCCGGCCGGCACGACGACGCCCTGGCGGCGTTGGCGAAGCCCGACGGCCACCGGTTCGCCGACGAGGCGCCGAAGCTCTACGAGCTGGCGCTTACGGAGGATCCGGCGCGGGCAGCCCGCATCGGGGCCGCGCTGGGAGGCTGGGAGGACGCGACCGCGGGCTACCGTGTCCTGAAGGTCCTGTGCGAGGGGCTGATCGATCAGATCGGGCCGGCCGGCGCCGAGCGCTGGGTGCCGCGCGGGATCGCGATGGTGGAGCTGGTGCGGCCGTGGCTCGACCGCCGCCCGGCGGAGCCCGTGCTCCTCAACTATCTCGGCGTCGCCGTCTACGGGCTGAACGAGCCGGCCCTGGCCGTGCGAGTGCTGCAGGCGGCCGAGCGCCTGGACGCCGGGCTCGAGAACCTCGCGGGCTCCCTCGCAGCGGCCCGCGCCAGGGTCAAGCGGCCCGTCAAGTCGGCGCTGACCCCGCGCGAGCGACTGGCCGTGAACGGCTTCCGGACGTTCCTCAAGGCGCTGCCGGCCCGTGCCGAGCGCGACCGCCTCGGTGACGTCCGCATCTCCCTCTGCATGATCGTCCGCGACGAGGAGGAGATGCTGGGCGAGTGCCTGGAATCGTGCCGTGACGGCGTCGACGAGATGATCATCGTCGACACGGGATCCACCGACGGCACGGTCGAGATCGCCGAGTCGTTCGGTGCAACCGTGCTGCACTTCGCATGGAACGGCTCCTTCTCCGATGCCCGCAACATCGGCATCGACGCCGCCACCGGCACCCACGTCCTCTGGCTCGACGCCGACGAGCGGCTCGAGGAGGGCGACGCGCTCCGGCTGCGGGCGCTGGCCGCCCAGCCCTACCGCGAGGCGCACTGGCTGGTCGAGACCAACTTCACCGGCCAGGACGAGGTCGGGATGGCCGCGAACCACCTCGCGCTGCGACTCTGGCGGCACCGGCCGCCGTACCGGTTCTCCGGCGCGATCCACGAGCAGATCCGGATCGCGATGCCGATCGACCTGCCCGAGCGGTTCGCGATCTCGAACCTCCGCATCCGCCACTACGGCTACCTCAAGTCGCGCATCGAGCAGAAGAACAAGCACGAGCGCAACCTCGAGTTGCTGCTCACGGAGCTGAAGCGCACCCCCAACTCGGCCTTCACGCACTTCAACCTCGGCACGGAGTACGCCTCCATCGGCGATACGCCCCGCGCTGCCGAGCACCTCGAGGAGTCCCTGCGCCTGATCCGCCAGGAGCCCGGCTGGCAGGAGATCGCCTACGCATCGCTGCTCGTCACGCGCCTGATCGGCGTCCGCCGCCGGGCGGGCGACATCGACGGCGCGGACGCCCTGGCCGAGGAGATGCTGCGCGTCTACCCGACCTTCACCGACCTCGTCTTCGAGCGCGGCCTCTGCGCCCGGGAGCGGGGCGACCTGGAGGGCGCGCGCGTCATCTTCAACCGGTGCCTCGAGATGGGCGACGCGCCGGCCCGGTTCGCCGGCATGGTCGGTCGTGGATCGTTCCTGGCGCTGGCCGCGCTGGCCTCGGTGGCCGCCGACGTCGGCGATCGCGCCGCTGCCGTCGCGTATCTCGAGCGCTCGCTGCGCGAGTACCCGGCCTACCTGCCGGCCGGTCTCGAGCTGGCCGACACGCTCCTGGCCGAACCCGAGGCCGATCCGGCCGCGGTGCTGGAGCGGCTCGAGTCGGCGCACAACGATCAGGCCACCTGGTGGCTCTTCCTCGGCACGGCGTTCTACGAGCGCGGCCACGCCGACGAGGCGGAGCGGCTGTTCCGACGGGCACTCGAGCGCGCGCCGGGCAATGCGGCCGCGACGGTCGGGCTCGCCGAGACGCTGCTGACGCAGCACCGCTACGACGACCTGCTCGTGGAGGTCGGCGACCTGCCGGAAGCGACGGCCGCAGCCATCGCCCTGGAACGCTGCCGGGTGCTGGCCGGCGTGGCTGCGGGCGACGCCGCCGCCGCGACGGCCGCCGTCGAGCGGTTCGGGCACGGCGGCGATGCCGACGAGCGTCGCTTCCTGGAGGTCTTCGCGGGTCTCGCCGCCGATGTGGCGCCGGGGCGTCTCGATCAGTCCGCGGCGCCGTACGCGGTGCAGATGCTCGACGCGCTCGCGCGGCTCGAGGAGTTCGAGCTGTTCGAACGCCTCGTCCCGGTGGCCGAGCAGGCGATCGGCGACCCCCGGCATGGCGGCGCTCTCGCTGTCGGAGCTGTTCGCGGCGCGCGGCTTCTGGCGTCTGTCGGGAGACTGGGCGATGCGCGCGATCGAGATCGGCGGGCCGGAGCCACGCGCGCTCGCCGCGCTCGGCAAGGCGGCGGTCGCCGAGGGCATGTTCGAGGACGCGCTGCCGGTGCTCGAGGCCGCGCTCGACCTCGACCCCAGCCAGATCAGCGTCCGCACGCTGCTCACCAGCGTCCGCATGCGGCTCGCTGCCTGAGAGCTGACAGCGCCCCGGCGGCCGCGGTGCCCCAGGCGGGGGAACTTCTCCCCGACTTGCATTTCATTGTCTATGCTCTGGTCATAGCTGTACCCTGACATGAGGTCGGGGGAGTTGGTCGTACCGCCAAGGAGGCCGCGGTGCAAACAAAGCCAATTCCAGACAATCCAGAGCTCTACGACCGCCTTCCACCCGTGGAGCGGGCGGCGCCTGCCCTGAACAAGACCGGGTCGGCGTCCGATCCCTCGTTCGCGGTCGACGTCGCCGACGCGACGCCGGGCGGCGTGGAGGTCCGGTACGGGCTCGACCCGGTCGCCAACGTCTGGGTCGCGAGCTTCTTCGACGGTTCGACCGGCGAGTTCGTCAAGACCGTGCCCGCCACCAAGGTGATGCACCAGCTGGCCGAGCTTCGCGCGATCTGGCAGCGGAACGTCGACAGGCGAGCCTGACGCGTGTCGAGACCGATCACGTTCACGGGCCTCGCGTCCGGGGTCGACTCCGGCGCGATCGTCGACCAGTTGATGACGATCGAACGCCGGCCGTCGGTGGCCCTCCAGGGGAGCATCGATGCCGCCGGCGCGCGGATCACGGCGCTCGCCGGGATCCAGGCGTCGCTGAACGCGCTGCGGGCCGCCGAGCAGGGCCTCCGCGGCCCCGGTGCCTTCGCCGCCGCCCCGTCGGCCACGTCGTCCGACCCGGCGCGCGTCGCCGTGACGGCGACGGCGGACGCCGTGCAGACGAGCTACTCCGTCACGGTCGAACAGCTGGCTCGGGCCGACGTCGTGACCCAGGGCTCGAGCCTTGCGGCGGCCGGCGCGGCCGACGTGCTCCACCTCACCGGAGGCGGGAGCGCGGTGGATGTCGCGGTCGGTGCCGGCGATTCCATCGAGACGATCGCGTCGCGCGTCAACGCGACCGGCGGTGGTGTGGCCGCCAGCGTCGTCGGTGGCAAGCTCCGGCTGACCTCGACGACGACCGGCGCCGCAGCGGCGATCGCGGTCTCGAGTGACGGCAGCCTGGCAGCGGACCTGGCCTTCACCGAGCACGCTGGCCGGGCGTGACGCCCACTTCACCGTCGACGGCACCGCCTACGTGCGGGCGGCGAACACGGTCTCGGACGTGCTGGTGGGCGCCACCATGACGCTGCAGGCGGCGACGGGAGCGCCGGTCGCGGTCGCGACCGACCCGGCGGGCCGCAACCCGGATGCGATCGTCGGCCAGCTGCAGGGACTCGTATCGGCCTACAACGCGGTGCTCGACGGCGTCGCATCCTCGTCCGACTCGCTCCTGTATGGCATCCGCGACCAGCTCCAGCGCGCCACCCAGGACCCCGTCGCGGGCGCCGCGCTGCGCCAGGCGGCCGCGATCGGACTGTCGACGGGCGCGTCCACCGGCAGCATCGCGGCCGGCTCGCTGTCGGGCAAGCTCGTGCTCGACGAGGCGCAGCTGCGGACGGCGCTCGGGCGTGACCCCGGTGCGGTGGCGACGCTGGTGGACGGCCTCGCGACCCGCCTGGACGGAGTCATCGCCTCGGCCGGCGGGGCGTTGCAGGGGCGCACGGGCGCGGAGAACGCCCGGATCGCCGAGTACCACGCCTCGCTCGACCAGATGACCGTCCGCCTGGACGACCGGGAACGCCGGCTGCGGGCGCAGTTCACGGCGATGGAGCAGTCGCTCGCGCAGCTGAAGAGCCTGCAGGCCCAGTTCCCGAGCACGTTCGCGTAGTGAATAGTGGTTTCCGATAAGATCAGTACCACTCGAAGCAGGGAAATCGGTGCTTCACTCGCACCCCTCGGACGCCGATAACAACCGGTGAGTACCCGAGCGTCGTCCCCGGAGGCTTCGTGACTACCGGCTACCAGGCTTACCAGTCGAATGCCATCCATACCGCCCCGCCGGAGCAGCTCGTGGTCATGCTCTACGACGGCTGTCTCCGATTCCTGCGCAGGGCGGAGGCGGCTGCGATCGCGGGTCAGCGACCGCAGCTGACCGACAGCATCTCGCGGGCCACGGCGATCATCATGGAGCTGAACGCGACCCTCGACCTCGAGCGCGGCGGCGAGATCGCCCAGAATCTGCGCTCGCTCTACTTCTTCCTCCACCGGCACCTGCTCGAGGCATCGCGGGAGGCGTCCGCCGAGAACATCCGGCGGGCGATGGACCTCATCGCAGAGCTCCGCGATGCCTTCGCAGAGGCCGCCAAGAAGGCAGCCTAGTGCCCGTCGATGCGCTCGAGCTGCTGGCGCGCCTCGTCGACCTCACCGAGGCCGAGTCCGGGGCGATCCTGACGGGCGACGCGGCCACCGTCGTGCACATCTGCCAGGAGCGCGAGGCCCTGCTGGCCGCGCTTCCCGCCGAGCTTCCAGCGGGCAGCGAGGTGCACGTCCGGCGGTTCCTCGACCTCGCCAGCCGCAACGAGGAGGCGGCGCGCGAAGCGCGCGACGAGATCGGCCTGCAGCTCGCCCATATCGGCGCGGGCCGCGTCGCCCTCGCCGCCTACACCCCCGAATCGACGCCGCTCACGCTGGAGCGGGAGGGCTAGTGTCGACGTCGCCGTCCACCTCGACCTCGGGGATCAACTTCACGGGCCTCGCGTCCGGGGTCGACTGGCAGTCGATCGTGACGCAGCTGATCTCGATCGAGAAGATCCCCGTGCAGCGGGTGACCCAGAACCGCGACCTCGAGACCTACCGCAAGAGCCTGCTGGACGACATCAAGACCCGGCTGGGGAAGCTGCAGACCGCCGCCGACGACCTCCGCAGCCCCGCGTTCTGGCTGGGCGGGCCGCACGGGACGAGCGGCGACGCCGATTCGTTCACCGTCGACGTCGCTCCGGACGCGCCGGCAGCGAGCTACCAGGTGCAGGTGAAGCGGCTCGCGACCGGCGATGTGTGGACGCAGGCGGCGTCGGCCGGCCGGCGCTCGTTCGGTCAGGTGTACGGCGGTGCCGGCGTGCTGGCCGGTTCGACCACGAAGCTGACCGACCTGTCGACGGCTGTCGGCACCAACCTCGGCCTCGCCGTCGGTCAGACGATCTCGCTGACGGGAGCCCAGGGTGGCGCCGCGATCGCCGGCACCACGCCGTACACGATCACGGCCACCTCGACGCTCGACGACCTCAAGGGATGGCTGCAGGGTCAGTTGCCCGGGTCGACGATCACGGTCGCAAGCGGCGGCAGGCTGTCGATCCAGAGCCCGTCGGGCGCCGATCAGGAGATCACCGCGCTGGCGCTCTCGACCGGCGGCGCCGCGAGCCTCTTCGACGGCACCTTCGCGACGTCCTCGGCAGTTCAGGCCGCATCCGGCGTGGGCAAGGTCCAGGTCGACGACACGTTGCACATCACCGCCGGCTCGCTGACGTTCGACGTCGCCGTCAAGGCGGGCTGGACGATGCAGGCCGTCGCCCAGGCGATCGTGAACGCGAACGGCAACGTCAGCGCCGGCGTGGTCGACGGCAAGCTGCGCGTCTCGTCCAAGGACACCGGTGCGACCAACGGCCGCGTCACCGTCACCAGCACTGGCACGACGGTGACCGATCTCGGCCTTGCCCGCACGGTGACGGCGACCAGCGCCGTCGTGACGGTCGACGGTGCCGACCAGACCAGCGAGTCCAACACGACCTCGACGCTGCTCCCGGGCGCGACCCTGACGCTGAAGAAGAGCATGACGACGGCCGCGACCGCGACCACCGACCCGAAGTACGTCGACCCCGACGAGGCCGCCACCCGGGCGCAGGCCTTCGTGACCGCCTACAACGACGTGCTCGACACCATGCTCGCCAAGGTCCGCGAGCAGAAGGTGCCGAAGGCGACGACGCTGGCCGACAAGCAGGCGGGCCTGCTGTTCAACGACTCGGGCCTGCAGGACGTCATCGACTCCTTCCGCAGCGCGCTCCAGCAGACCGTCGCCGGGCTTGCGCCGGACAAGAACCTGGCCGCGCTGGCCGGCATCTCGAGCGGCAGCGCCACCGGCGACGCGAAGACCTCGCAGGACGCCCTGGACGGCCGGCTGTCGTTCGACAAGACGAAGTTCATGCAGATGTTCTCGAGCGACCGCGAGGGCCTGCATGCGATCGTGGGTCAGAACGGCGGGACGTCCGCGACCGACGGCTTCGCGCAGCGCATCTCCGACCTCGCCAACAACTTCACCAAGAGCGGTGGTTCGATCTTCGAGGCGATGGCCGGCGAGGACGCGAAGATCAAGGACCTGAACGACCAGATCGACCGCATGAACACCCGCATCGACGCCAAGCAGGCCTCGCTGCAGGCGCAGTTCATCGCCATGGAGTCGGCCATCAGCCAACTGCAGGCAGCCGGAACCAGCCTCTCGAACTCGCTGCTGCAGCAGCAGAACACCAGCCGCACGGGCTGATCCGGGCTACAGCACCTGGATGTGGTTCAGCACCAGGTCGCCGACGAAGATGTCGATGTAGTCACCGCGCCGGATCGTGCCGGCCGAGTTCCGGAACAGGATGTAGTACCCCTGGCCAGCTGCGAGGTTCGAGTCGCCGGGAGTCATGGCCCGGGTGTCGAAGACCTTCTTCGCCCGCTCGTCGGCGAGCAGCATCTGCACCCCGGAGTGGTGGCCCAGTACCGGCGTCGCCTTGGCGGGATCGAGCACCAGCAACCGGACGTCGACGAGACCGCCGTTCGCCGTCAGCCCGACGCGGGAGAACTGGATGCCGTACTTGGCCTCGATCTGCGGGCTCTGCGGCATGGGGCCGGGCTTTACCTGGCCTGCCGTCGGCTGAGCTGGGCCGGCCTGCTCGCCCACGACGAGGCGCGCACCGAAGAAGGCTCCGGTCGCCACGATCAGGATGGCGGCCACGAACCATGCGGCCAGCGGCGGGCGGCGGGCGGAGGGGGTCAGGGCTGCCTCGGACACGTCATACCAGCTTCCTCGCGGTACCGGGGGGCCGGCAACGCACGTTCGGGGGAGGGCGCGTATGGAGGGGCGGCGGCGTTCGGCCGCCGCCCCTCCGGCGGGCTAGTTCGTCGCGGAGACCGCGTCGAACCTGAGTGATCCTCTCGCGTGCCGGGCACCGGTGGCGCCGAACGCGAGGTTGGTGACCGTGCGCGGCGCGAGTCGCAGACCCGCGAGGCGGTTGACCTCGCGGCCGTCGACCCAGATCGCCGCCTCGCCGTTGGTGCCGGCGAACCAGGCCGTGCGGACGGTGTGCGGGTCGTCGCTGAGCGCGACCCAGTCGCCCGTCAGGTTCGACCTGCCGCCGTAGGCGACGAGCCGGATGGCCTGGCCCGCGGCCGTCGTTCGCCGCTGGACGGCGAACATCGTTGCTCCTGTCGAGGTCCGTCCGAGCAGGATCGACTGGATGTCGCCGCCCGTGGCCGAGCCGTTGGTGTCGAGCATGAAGCTCGTCCGGAGGCTCGGTCGGGCGCCGATCGCGCGTGTCACGTACCCACCCGATCGGATCAGGAGTCCGTACCGGCCGGCGAGCGCCGCGTCGGCGCTGACAGACGCGGACGGGTGCTTCTTGGCCCACTTCCGGAGCCCGCCAGACTCGAACCCGTCGCTGAACACCGGCCGGAACCGGACGGTGACGGTTCTCGTGACGACCGCGGACCAGTTGCCGGCGGCGTCGCGGACGCGCATCGAGAGCCGATGGACGCCCGGTGTCCAGCGAGCGGTGGAGACCTGGCCGCGGAACGCCTCGTTCGGCGAGTTGAAGACGCCGTCGCTGGCCCTCAGCGGGTTGCCGTGCTCCACGCCGGGGTCGGCGCCGTCGAACCACTCGGCGGCGGTGATCCTGTCACCGGCGCCGGCCGCACCGGTTCCGCTCAGCCGGAGACCGGTAGCTGCACCCGTGGCGGCCTGCTGGACGCGGGCGCCGCCCCCCTCGGTGACGGTGGCGATGGCCTGGGCCGTCGGGATGGTGCGGTCCATGATCTCGTCGACGGAGGCGCAGTCCGACCAGTTCCCGGCCGCATCGGCGGCCCGGAAGTAGAACGGGAAGGCATGCACGGAGTTGTCCGGCGCGGCCATGCTCGTCATCTGCGTGAGGAGCGTGTTGAGCTCACTGAGCGGGATGTACGCGAACCCGATCTCGGCGAGGGCGTCGAACTGGCCGTCCCGCGGGTCGAGTCGGGCACCGGCCGCGCTCGGATCGGTCACGTCGCAGAACCCGGCCGTGTCGAACGTGCCGCGGATCTGGGCGATGTCCGACGTCGGGTCGGTAGCCGTTGCGAGCGCCCGCACCGCGAAGAGGTTCGGCTCCCAGCTGAGGGTGCCGTTGTTGCGGTCGGTGATCGCTCCGGGGGTTCCGTCGGGCACGCCGATCGCGGTGGCGCTCGGATGCGACGCGGCCGTGCCCGCCATGGCCCGTACCACGGTCCACTGGGCGCCCGTGGCGTCGACCGCCGTGACCTGGACGGTCTCGTCCTGGATCGTGGCGTTGAACGGCAGGGCCGGAAGGTTGGCGGCGACGGTCGCCGGTGTCACGTTGATCGTGCTCGCCGTTGCGGAGACGGCGCCGTTCAGCGTCTGCGCGGGCGGGTGGATCCGCAGCCGCTGCTGCATCGCCATCGCGGACAGGACCGGCTTGTCGTTGTCGACGGTGAACGTGACCGGCTCGAGGGTGTTGATGGCCGGGTCGTCCGACGTCGTGTTGCCGAACGTGTCCGTCGCGTGGATCGTGATCGTATGCGAGCCGAACGCGAAACCGGTCGGGCCGGCGCATGTCGGGTCGATCTCGAACTCGAGGCTGGCCGGGCTGGGAGCCGGCGTCGCCACGGGCGGGTCACCCGCCATCAGGTCGCCGCCGCCCGTGCATGTGGGTACGCCGGCAACCGCCCACGTGAACGACCGGATGGCCGAGCCGCCGGTGGTGGACTCGTCTGCGGTCGCCCAGACATGGATCTTGGTCATGTGGTTGGCCGCCGCGGGTTCGCGCACGGTTTCGATGATGTCCGGCCCGAGGTTGTCGATCGTGAACGCGATCGAGGCGGCCTCGCCCCAGGTTCCCCCAGCCGACTGGGCTCGGAGGAAGACGCGATGCTTCTGCGCCGAGCCGGCGGCTGCGGGTGTGACCAGGGAGAGAAGCTCGGACTGCGGGATCGTGACCGTCACGACGCCGTTGGCGTACGCGACATGCGTGCCGCCGTCGACCTCGCCGGGCGATCCCGGATGGTCGAGCGAGAAGGCGACATGGGCGGCGTAGTTCGAGGCTCCGCGACAGGCGGGAGCCGTGGCGGTGATGACGAGGTTCGGGAGCGACGCATCGGCATGGAGCAGGGAATTGCCGCCGACGATCTGCATGCCCTGCACGCTGGCGGGCATGGCGCCGGTCGCGCCGCAGGTCGGGAGCGTGCCGGAGCCGACCTGCAGGTAGTCGACCATGTGGCTCGACGGGACGTCGAGCTCGAGGCCCTCGTCGAACAGCGGGTAGACCGTGCCGGCGGCGGTGCCGCCGGGGACGGCGACGAGCGTATCGGCCGTGGAGCCGGCCTGGAGCGCGGCCACGACGCCGGGTGTGGCCGCGGTCGCCCGCTGGGCGTCGAACGCGATGCGGTTCTGGTGCAGGCCGAGAAGTCCCATCCAGTGGGTGTCGACGCCTGCGTTGACGTAGCGGATCAGCGCGGTCTGCCCGGCCGCGACCATGGCCGGTGCCTGGGCCGTCGTGGCGCCGTTGATCAACCAGTGATCCGGGTCGTAGTCGTGGAACGGGAACGACTCAGGGTACGGGGTCGTCGAGTTGGCCATGTTCACGTCGAACTCCGAGAGCAGCATGACGCGCTCGGTGTTGTAGGCGGTGCCCGGGCCGTAGGCCGTGCCTCCGCCGGCGGGCCGGACGATCAGCACGCCGTAGAGGCCCATGGCGACCTGCCGCTTGCCGGCGTCGGTTGGGCCGGCCTCGTACAGGTAGGTGCCGGCCTTGAGCCCGTTGAGGGTGTAGGTGGCGAAGTGGCCGGCAGCGACGCCGGTCTTGTCGGTACCGCGTCGTCCCGCGGCTCCATCGTGGCCGTAGATCGTTCCGCCGGCCTGCGGGAGCGACAGCGAGAGGTTCGCGATCGAGCTCCCACCGCGGTAGAGGCGGTTGTAGAGCGTGATCGTGAGGTTGTCGCCCTCAGTTACCTCGATCAGGGGACCGCCGACGCCGGCCGGAACCGGGTTGGCGCTCGGGTCGAGATCGGTGAAGCGCCACGTGTTGGCGACCACCGGAGCGGGGCTGCCCGGGAACGTGATCTGCGACGGCACGGCCCAGAGGGTCTTGGTGGCCGTGGCCGCGCTGGCCGCGGGCACCGCGACGGCGAGCGCCGCCGCGGCCGCCACGACGCCGGCGATCACGCGGCTTCGCGTGCGGTGCGGGTGGTGGAAGGTCACGTCAGCGTCTCCTGGATGCGGGGGGAGGTGGCGGCTCATTTGCACCCCTCCTTGCCCGGCGGGTCGATGCGGTAGAGCGTGAGCATGCCGCCCATCGCGGCGCCGTACGTGGTCGCCTCGTTGACGGCGTGGCTGTGGGCGACGTGGTAGTACTCGCCGCACTCGTTGTAGGTGACGGTGCCCGTGGGCAGGTCGTCCTGGACGCCCAGGTAGGGCGACCCGCCGTACCAGGTGGCCCCGCCGGTGAACCGCGTGTCCCGGAAGTCGTGGGTGGGCACCGGAATCGGGTTGCTGGTGGGGTTCCAGTCGTGCACGTCGATCCACCGCCAGGTCGTGTCCATGGTCTGACCGGGCGCGATCTCGAGCACGTAGTGGTTCTGCGTATTGGTCCCCAGCGGCCGTCCGTCGACGCCGAACAATGTCGTGTCGGCGGCGTGGGGGTGGAACGGGTGCGCCGTCTCGCTGGCGTTGAAGTAGCGGATGGCGGCGGGAGCCTGGTCGTAGTCCGAGGCGTTCATGCCGGGCGGGTAGCTCGGGCCCGTGGTGCCGCCGTTGCGGTCGAGGTCGAGTCCGGACTTGACCGGGTCGTACGGCAGCACGTTCACCAGTCCGGTATAGGGCTGGGCCGGTAGCCATTCGGCGTTGTTCGGCGCGATCGTGTCCGGCATGGAGCGGCCGTTGATGAACCAGTACCGCGGCGTGAAGTTCGCCATGTCGAACGGGTGGCCGTTGTTGACCTCGGTGTGCATCTCCGGGTCGACGTCGGACAGCATCTGCGCGAACTCGCGGCCGTAGACCGTCGCCGTGGTCGTCGCGGCATCGTCCTCGAACAGTGAGGTGCCCGCGGCGGTCCGGATGATCAGGCCGCCGAAGAGGCCCATCTGCTGCTGCGTGGCCGTCTCGGTGCCGCTGACGTAGAGGTACGAGCCGGCGTGGGTGGCCGGGAAGCTGTAGGTGATGGTCTCACCGTCGGCGATCGAAGCCGCCAGTGACGTCAGCCCCGAGGCCGGCGTGCCGCCGGCCACGGAACCCCAGCCATCGACGCCCGTGACGGTCGGGGCGCCGCCGCTCGCGTACGACACGGTGATGGTGCCGTTCGCGGCGACCGCGTAGAAGTTCGCGGCGGCCCCGCCGGTGACGACGAGGTTGGTGCCGCCCGAGACGGTGAAGGTCTGCGGGGTGGTGCCGCCGTTGGTGTAGGTGTCGGTGACGCGGCTCGCGGCCGGTGTCCACGCCGAGTTGTCGACGGCGGAGGTGACCGCCGCGGGCGAGCCGGTGGCGTGCGTGACGACGAGGTCGGTGCCGCTGACGACGTCGTAGACCGTGACGGGAGTGCCGCCGGTGAGGCCCGTGTAGGTGCCCGCGATGCGGACGGTGCCGTCGACTCCGGTGTAGGTGTCGGTGATGGTGCCGAGGCCGTCGTTCACGGAGCCTGCCGGCACCCAGACGACGCCGTCCACGCCCGTCACCACCGGCGCGGGGTCGGTGTCGGCGTAGCTGAATGCGAGGTCGGTGCCCGAGGCGATGTCGTATGCGTCGGACGGGGTGCCACCGCTCGTCGGCGGCACGGCCATCTTGACGACGGCGTTGACACCGGTGTAGGTGTCGACCGTCGTGCTCGAGGCGATGGTCGGAGTGGTGCCGTCTGCCAGGGCGACCGTGGGTGCGCCGCCCGCGTCGTAGGCGATGTCGAGGCTAGCCGTCGGTGCGAGGTCGATGCCGCTCGTGAGCGTGCCGCCGGTGACGACGACGCCGGTGCCACCGGTGTAGCGGACGGCGCCCGGCGCACCCGTGGTGTTGGTGTAGGTCGTGGCGCCGCTGGCGAACTCGGCCTGGCCGGGTACGCCGTCGGCGGTGACGCCGGTCTGGCCCGGGAACATGATCGAGGTGCGGAGCGGGGACCCGTTGATCGCGCCCAGCCTGTTGTGGAGCACGACCTTGATCTGCTCGTCGGCCCTCGCGCAGAGGAACGGCGAGGGGTACTGGTAGGCGTCGCCGTTGTCGGGCGCGAAGCCCCACATCGGGACGGTATTGCCGTCGGGCGTCGCGATCTCGCCTCGCCGGGCGGTCAGCACGAAGGTGCGCTCGTTGCCCGTGAGAGTGCCGTCGTCGCAGATCAGGCCGGTCGGCTGAGCGGCGACCTGCTTGGTGTGGGCCGTGGTCGTCATGGCGCCCGTGGCGGCCGCGACGATCCCGGCGACCGGGATCAGCCAGAGCCCGCGCCGAAGCCGGTGGCTGCGGCGCGGAGGGGAAGTGGGGTTCAGGTCATCCACGTCGATACCTCACATGCCCTGGTCGTTGGGAGCGGTCTGGGGCGCCAGGAAGTTCGTCGGATAGACGTGGACCTCCGTTGCCATGCCGGCGAAGTAGGTGTCTCCGCCGGAGCTGTCGTTCTCGTAGTTGCGGTCGTAGAACATGTAGACGTCGGGGTCGGTGCCGTTCCCGGAGTAGGTCGGTGCCGTGAACAGCACGTCGTAGGACTCGCCGGGCGACACGTCGATCGTGTCGGTGTCGTACACCGCTGTGCCGAGGTCGTTCGCGTCGCGGCCGATGACCTTGAACGGGAGGCCGTCGAGGGTCATGGCGTGCGGCTGGTAGCCGAGGCAGGAGACCCGCAACAGCACCCGGTCGCCCGCATTGGCGGTGACCAGGGCCGACTGCGGCTGGTATCGCAGCGCCTCCGGGTCCGTATTCGAGATGCCCGCCAGGGCCTCGCCCTGGACGCCGTTCGGCGCGAGCGTGTCGGGATACGAGCGGCCGTTGATCGTCCAGGCGTTCGGGACGTACTCCGACCAGTCGGGCTGCTGGATGTGCGAGAGCTTCTGGTGCTGGCGGAGGTCGTAGTCCATCAGCATCATGGGGAACTCGCGGTCGTACTCGGTAGCGAAGCTGTTGTAGACGAACTTGCGGTCGCCGGATGCGGCGGTGCCGGTGTTCGCCCTCCGCACGATCATGGTGCCGAAGGAGGTCGTCACCGGGTAGCTCGCCGCCAGGTTCAGGCGGGCGCCGCCGTTCGAGATGCTCGCGATCAGCGTGAACGCCGAGTCCGGATCGCCGTCGAACTTGAAGCTGTCGCCGACGTTGACCTCGGCCGGGAAGTTCGTGCCGGAGCCGTTCACCTGTGTCGGGTCGCCCGGTCGGCGGGCGATCAGCGGCTGGCCGGCGCGCGGGCCGGTGCCGGGATAGGCAGCCCCGAGGTTGATGCGGGTGCCGCCGTTCGTGATGGAGACGACCGGGGTGTAGCTCGTGTCGGGGTCGCTCGCGAACTTGACGCTGTCGCCGACGGCGACCTGGCCCGGGAAGTTGGTGCCCGTGCCGGTGATGCGGCGCCGGACCCCGCCGGGGCCGGCGTTGTTGCCGAGCGTGGCCGTCCCGATGAGGTTCGTGAAGGCCGGCGTGCCGAGCACACCCGAGCCGGACAGCGTGACCCGGCGCAGGCCGCGGCTGATGGCCGAGCCGGATCCGTTCGCGGGTGGCGCGGAGACCAGGGTCAGTGCCGAGTCGCTGGCGATCGTTGCCACTTCGCGGAAGCTCGCGTCCGGTGCGGACGAGAGCTTGATCAGATCGCCGAGCTTGAGCTCGGTGGCGAACCGGGTGCCGGTGCCGGCCACCGCGGTGCCGGCGATCGTGATCGAGCCGGTGAGGGTGCGGGTGTGGTTCCAGCGTGGGCGGATGAAGACCATGCCGGTCATACCCATCTGGATGTGCTCGACGTCCTCCCAGTGGCAGTGGTACATGTACGTACCCGGCTCCTGGCAGTCGTAGAAGTAGGTGAACGACTTGTTGATCGGGGCCGCGCCGGACATCTCCGGCACGCCGTCGAACCACGGGCGTGGCGTTCTTGAAGCCGTGCCAGTGGATCGTGTGGCCGTCCGGGATGTCGGGGCGGATGAGCCAGCCGAGGTTGTACAGCGTGATCTCGACCTGGTCGCCCTCGTCGAACGCCATCATCGGCGACTGGTTCTGGGTGTGGCCCTTCCACTTGTAGATCTGGTCGTGGGCCAGGGCGCGGTCGGTGTCATTGGTCGCGCCGGCCCATGCCAGGTGCGCGGCCGTGACGTCGACGAAGCCGTAGACGTAGGCGTTGAGCGGGGCCGGCGCCAGGTCATCCGGGAAGAACTGCGCGACGTCCGGCGGACGATCGGCCGGAACCGGCAGGTAGGCCCAGCCGTCCGTGCCCGCGAGGGCCCGGCGCACCGTGACCTTCGACGGGATGTGCGGAGGGCTCCCGTCCGCCCGGGCGGACCCGGGCGAACGGAGCATGTTGGCGAAGGACGCGGCGCCGAGCGCGCCGGCGGTCAGGCCGGCCCCGCCCAGAAGCAGTCGCCGACGGCTGAGCCGCGTGAGCGAGGCGTCGGTCATCGCGCCCCCTTCCCGTGCTTGATGGTTATGGTCTTCCAGGCCGACCGGCTGATCCGGTGGGCCCGATGGTCGGTGATCACCGCGCGGACGCGGTAGGTGCCGGGCCGCAGCTTGCGGACGCTGACGGAGAACCCGGATGCCGTGTGTCGCATGACGTAGGAGCGCACGTGCGCCCCTCGCCTGATCTGCAGCAGCCCGGTGCACTGCGTGCAGCTGGAGCTGACCTGCTGGGCCGCCAGACCGCCGACGACAGTGAGCTTCGCGGCCGGCTGTCGTGTCGCGAGCACCCGCGCGGTGACGGTGAGCGTCGTGCCGCGGAGTCTCGGGCCGATCTGGGTGTTACCGACCAGGAACTCGTCCGCACCGATGTCGGCGCCGGCGCCCGCGGGTCGGGTATCGGCGTCGATGTCGAGCGCCGTAGCGCCGTTCATCGTGCCGACGTCGACCATCGGACTCGAGCTCGAGGCCAGGTGGTAGTCGCCCATGCGGGTCGGCGGGAACTCGATCGCGAGGATCGTGCCGGCCACGAAGTGGGCGTCACCGCGGAACGGCGCGAGCAGCACGCTCGTGTCGTACTCCGACTTCACGCCCGGGTTGGCCGACTTGTTCGGTGCCCGCCGGCGTGTAGGCGACGCCGTTCGTGGCCGCCTGGATATCGGAGTACGTCGGTGCCATCGCGCCGGCGCCGTCCTGCGCGCCGAGATCCCAGTTGTTGATGTCCGGGTTGGCGGGCGTGGTGGTCGGGTGCAGGCCGATGCCGTACACGGTCGAGCCGTCGTAGCGACCCGCCCTGTTGTCCCAGAGGATGGTGTTGGTGATGGTCGGCGGCGTCCACGATCCGGTGACGCCGGGGAGGCCCTGGAGCTGGGAGCTGTTCGCCCCGCTCGAGATGCCGGCCGGGGCCGCGTCGCCGTTGGACGTCATGGCGGTCGCCGTCGTGAGGTTGTTCATGATCGTGTCGTTCACGATCTGGACGTTGACGGTGTCGTCGAGGGCGATGCCGCCACCCTCGTGGGCGGAGATGTTGTTCACGATGAAGTTGTTCGTGACGACGTGCCGCTCGTTCGCGCCGGTGCCGCCGGTGCCGGTGGCCATGAGGAACCGCAGGCCGCCGCCGTCATCGCCGGCGATGTTCGACTGGATCACGTTCGAGTCGATCGTGACCGAGCCGGAGCCCTGGGTCAGTCCGGCCTGGGGAGGCAGGTTCGGGAAGACCTTCGGGTTCGGCAGCTGCCCGGCGATCATCACGCCGGCGCCCTCGTCGTAGCTCTGGTTGAAGTAGATGCGGTTGTGATGGATCGAGCCGCCCGGCGAGAAGCCGAAGACGCTGATGCCGCCGCCGTACTCCGCCGAGTAGTTTCCGCAGATCTCGTTGCGCGAGATCTCGTAGTTGTCCGAGCCGTTGAACAGCCCGATCGCGCCGGCGACGCGGAAGCCGCCGTTGGCGTCGACCTGGTTGTTCGCGATCCGGAGGTTGGTGTTGTGGCTCGAGCCCGTATTGCCGCCGAGTGCGTCGGCAAGGCTCGGGGAGCCGACGCGGATGCCGCCGGCAACGGATCCGCTGTTCTGGCGGATCAGGTTGTTCTTGATCTGCAGGTAGCGGGCCCAGGTGTCGACGAAGATGCCGCCGCCCTGTGCCTCGGGCTGGCCGATGGCCTGCACGCGACGTGGCAGTGGTCCGCCGCCGCCGTTGGTGTTGAGGCCGCCGGGCAGCTCGAGCGAGTCGCCGCCCTCGATGCGGAGGCCGTCGATCCCGGCCTTGAACGTGCTCGAGAACGTGTCCTGACTGGTCCGGTTGCCGCTCGAGTTCAGCACCTTCTCGCCGGTGAGAACGGTGATCACGGCCGAGTCCTGAAGCGTGCTCGTGTTGCCGGTGGCGGCCTGGATGTAGGTCGCGAGGTCGTACCAGCTGGTGCGGTACCGACCGCCGTTCTTGGTGCCGAACAGCGAGCCGTCGATGACCGAGCCGAGGACCGAGGTGTCGCCGAGCGCTCCGGCGTATCCGGCCGGGTAGTCGCCGCCCGGGCCCATGCCCTGCAGCTTGAGGGCCGTCGGGATGACCACGTTCTCGTAGTAGGCGCCGCGTGGGTTGAAGCCGCCCGGGGTGCCGGGGTGCACGACGATGATCGCGCTCGTGTTGTTGAGTCCGGGTACGGAGTCGCCCGGCGCGGTGTTCGGCAGCGTCGCAGGGACGTTCGCCGCGGCGTTCACGGCACCCTGGATGGTCTGCTTCCTCGAGGCCGTCTCCGGCTGGCTCGGGTCGACGTCGAAGATCCGCGGGTTGTAGGTGCTACCCGTGACGTGGATCGTGACGGCGTTGATCGATCGCTGCTTGGACGTGCCGTTGGTGATGTAGAGCTGGTACGGGCCGGGCGCGAGGCCGGCGGGGAGGGAGAAGTCGATCTCGTGGTCGTTCCAGGTCGTCGTCCCGACTGCCGTGGCCGGGATGTCGAGCGACGAGGCGATCTGGAACGCGTCGCCCGCGGCGACGGTGCCGGAGCCGCCCGTGAGGGTCAGCGTCGTGGTCGTGTTGGCCGTGATGAGGCGGGTGGCGCCCACGTTGGCGCCTGCCGTCACGGTCAGCGTGCGGCCTGCGAGCCCGTTCGGCGTCGGGAAGGTGGCGCCGTTCACGGTGGCCACCTGCGGGTCGAGCGTGAACGCCGCGCCGCGGAGCGGTGGCTTCTGGCTGGCCACCGACGCGTCGTTGAGCGTGATGGTGGTGGTGTTGCTCGCCTGGATCGTCGCGGTGAGCCCGCCGGCGACCGTCAGCGTGCGCCCGGCGAGGCCGGACCAGTTGCCGGAGCCCGGCGTGATCACGGCGTTGAGCGTCGTGTTCGCGGCATTGTTGGCGAAGATCCGCGAGTTGCGGCCGGCAATCGGGTACGCCGTGGCGAAGCCCGCGTTTGCGGCGCGCGTTGCCGGATCCATCGTCAGCCATACGGTGCCGCCGACGGTCTGGCTGCGGAGGATCTGCGCCTCGGCGTTGCCGACGTTGGAGGCATTGGTGCCGCTGGCGCCGTTCGGGGACCAGAGCAGCCACTTGCCGGCCAGGGCGTTGTTGGCGCCGAGGACCGACGAGACGGTGAGCACGTCGTTCAGGATCACGGTGCGATTGCCCGCGGCTCCGTATGCGCCGGCCACGTTCTGCAGCGTGATGCTGTTGTTGGTGTTCGAGGCGACGGTGCCCGTGAGCACCACCGTGGTGCCGGCGGCGTTGTAGACGCTGACGGTCGAACCGGTCAGCGGCGTCGGTGCAGCCGCGCTTGTCGGGAGGTTGCCGACGCCACCCGCGGTGGAGATGGTGAGGACGCCGGTGCCGGCGTTGAACGCGGTGGCCGTGCGGTTCACGCCCGGCGTCGCGACGCCGCCGATGTTGGTGCCGGAGGTGATGCTCGACACCGACGAGTAGTTCGCCGGGCCGCCCGTCAGGATCGACGAGATCGTGCCGCTGGTGCTGGAGCCGCCGTCCTCGTTGGCCAGCGTCAGCGCGCCGGCGGTGCCGGAGCCGAAGCCGATGCCCTTGAGGCTGAACGAGCGGTCGGTGGCGTTGGAGGGCATGACCACGCGGTTCGCCGCGTACAGCTGGGGCGTGGCGGTGCCCGGGTTGGCGATGCCATCGTCGATCAGGCACTGGGCCGGATGGCTCGACGTCGCTCCGGCGCCCTGCACCGGTGCAGCGGCCGAGACGAGGGCGAGGTCGGTGATGTAGCCGTCGCCGGGATACAGCTGGAACGGCGTGGCGATGGTGCGGTACTGCGGGTGTGTAGTGCGGGTTGGGCCGCACCGGCCGGGGATCGGTCGGAGACGGCGTCTTGGTGTTGTCGACCGCGGACGGGTCGTTCGCGACCAGGGTGTACATCTGCGCCGAGACGCCCGACGGGCTCGGATCGTTGATCCGGTTGGTCGTCGGCAGCATGACGGCGTAGTAGCCGTTGGGGTCGCTGATCGCCTGCCGCTGGAGCCGGCCGGACCAGTCGTACCAGCTGACCGGCATGTGGACGGCCGGCGCCTTGTCGCCGTAGAAGGTCTCCTTCGGATCGACCGAGACGTTGAGGTCGTCGATCACGAGCCCGAAGTGGATACCGGGCAGCGGGACGTCGGTGAAGAACTCGAACAGCGGCGCGATGGAGCGGCCGTTGACGAGGTTGACGAGCTTCGACGTGCACTCGGGCGTGGCGACGCCCTCGTACTTGACGTTGCCGGCGCTGCCGTCGACGAGACCGGGGTTGTCGATCGGTGTCGAGGCCGGGACGCCCCACGGATTCGGGAAGCCCTTGGCGGGGTCGGCCGGGAATGTCGTGGCCGGGTAGCCATCGAGGCCATCGCTGCCGTCGCCCTTATGGGCGTTCGCAACGTCGACCGTGTGGTACGGGCCGGCGCAGCCCGAGAGCAGGATCTGCGGCTTGGTGGACTGGTTGATCGAGTCGCCCGTGAAGACGTTGATGTCCTCTTCCCGGGTCGGCTTCAGGATCGGCGTGCCGTTGAGGTCCTTGGGGACGTCGACCTTGACCACATAGTCGTCCTGCACCACCGGCTCGAGGTTCGAGTCGGCGTTGAGCAGATCGGGGTCGGTGATGGACGGGTCCTTGTACTGATCGCCGAAGCCGAAGTTGCCGTTGACCGTCGCGGCCCAGTCCTTGGCTCCGCCGCCGGCCGGGATCATGCCGATCTTGGTGCCGCCGCCGATGCCCTCTGGGCAGTCGCGCATGACGGGCGCCGTGGCCGGGACGTATACCGATCCGCCGAGCGCGTAGGAGTCCCACTCGGGCTGCCACGGGTAGGCGATGACCTTGCCCTGGGCGTCGCGAGTGTCGCAGTCGACGGGGCGGGTCCATTTCTCGGTGACGTAGGAGGGCCGGCGTCGAGGGCTTCGGCCTGGTCGGTGTAGGGGTTCACGGGCTGGCCGTTGCGACCCTGCACCATGATGGTGCCGTCGGTGTCGTGGACGACCGTGCAGTCCGTGCTGCCGGCCGGCGTGCAGGTCTTGGCCGCGCGGTACATGTGGACGGTCAGGCCGGGGATGCCGGGCTGCCAGTCCTCGATCGCGGCCTCTTCGGGATTGAGCTCGTTGCGCGTCGTGCCGTACGAGACCGAGCCGACGATGCCGCCGTTCTCGTCTGGCTTGTAAGCCTGCTTGCCCCAGTCGACGGTCAGGCCCTGGGTGATCCAGGGGATGAAGTTGACGTCGACACCGGCGCCGAGGTACGTCTGCGGGGCGGGGTCGTTGCCGGACTGCACCGTGATGCCGGTGTTCTTGTAGGCGTCGGCATAGGCCTCGAGCACGGTCCACTGGCCGATCGGATACGCGCCGATCAGCTCGTAGTGGCCGGCCATGTCGCTGGTGCCGAGGTTCGTGCCCTGCTCGAACAGGTTGTTCTCGCGGGACGCGATGGGTGACCACGAAGCCGGGAATGCCGGCCTCGCCCGGGATCCTGCTTTCCGTTGGCGTTGGAGTCGTTGAAGATGGAGCCCTGCACGCGCGTCCACCAGCCCGGGAGACGCAACGTGTCCATGTCGGTCTGGTCGTGGGGCAGGACGGTGACGTTCTGCTGGTAGAGGATCTCCTGCTGGTCGAAGTCCCAGACGGCCAGCGAGTAGTCGCCGGGCGGGACGTTGTCGATCTGGAACTCGCCGGGCTTGAGGTGGTTGGTCGGGGTTCTTCGCGAAGAAGGCGTTTGCGTACACCATCTGGTCGCCGTTGAGAAGATCCGTGAGCGACACCTCGAGCTCGCTGGTGGGGTCGACCGACTGCTGCAGCGAGTACTCGTTCTGGCCGATGTAGACGCCGTTGATCGGGTTCGGCGTGTACGAGTAGGTGTTCTCGACGAAGCCGTGGATCGAACCCAGCTGCGGGTTCGCGGCCAGCCGGAGGTTCTGTGCGGGCCAGGAGACCTGGAAGATCCAGCCGACGTCCGGGAGCGTGCCGTCCCAAGTGTCGGGGTCGATGTCGATGGTGGTGCCGGCGATCGAGGTGATCTGATGCCCGCCGAGGCCGGTGCCCGTGTGTCCGGGGAACGAGAGCGTGCCGCCCACGAGTCCCAGCGGCAGGAGGTCGACGGCGTCGAAGTCGCTGGCACCGGCGGCCGGGCCGGCGTCGACAACGCCGCGGTACGGCTGGAGAGCGGTGAGCCGGACGCCGGTCCAGGGACCGGCCGGCATGGCGGCGTTGAGCGTCGCCGTATTTCCCCGGACCGCGGTGATGGTGCGGGTCGCAGCGCTGGTTGCCGTGAACGAGAAGGCGGAGTTGTTGCCGAAGTTGCTCGACGCGGGAGGCCCGGCGAGCGTGATGGTCGTCGCCGTGTTGCGAGGCGACGGTCCGGGTCGTGTTGCCCCGGGTCACGGTCGCGCCGGCGAGGCTGTCGGTTGTCAGCGCCGGCGAGACGCCGCTGATCGTGCGCGTGGCGGATGGAGTAGCCCGTCGCGGTGAAGGAGGCGGTGAACGCGACGGTTGCGCCGATCGCCTCGGCCGGGAGCGGGTCACCGGCGACGGAGATGAGCTGGTTCGCCGGCGCAAAATCGGCCGTCTGCTTGACCCATCCGGAGAAGACCTGGGTGACCTTCTCGCTGCCGTTGACCATCTCGTGGTCGAACCCGGAGTCGCCGGCCACGACCCAAGCGTCCCAGTCGTGGGCGCCCTCGAGCGTCGTGGTCTGCGACCAGGTCGGGTCGTAGGTCGGGTCGGGGCTGCCGCTGGTGACATCGGGGGGCGAGATGGTGACCGCATAGCGGGCCGGATCGAGGTTGCGGATGATGACGTTGCCGTCGGTGTGGGTGATGATCGCCCGTCTCCGGGTCCTCCAGGTCGACACCCTGCGAGAGGCACTTGCCGCCGGTGCCCGCGATCGGGTCGGGGCGGCGTCGCCGGAGTTGGCGACCGCGTCCGCGTGGGCTGAGCAGCGGGTTGGTGCCGTCGGCGGCGACCGCGGCGAACGTGTGGCCGCGGTAGTCGCCGCCGGCCGAGGCGTAGACGGGCAGGTGGTCGCCGCGTATCGGGGTTGTCCCAGTAGAGCTGGTAGACGGTCAGTCCGTCGCCGTCCGTCATGGGCTGCGCTCGGCGTGTCGAACACCGGCTCGTAGTCGGTGCAGATCTGGTTGCCGTAGGAGTCGGTGGTGACCGCCTCGCCGGTGATGTCGGCGATGGTCGCCTTGAAGCCGTTCAGCCGACCTCGGTATCGCGGTCGTACTCGCTGTTGGTCGGCGAGGTGTCCGCGAAGACGTCGACGCGCAGCGTCGCCAGCGGGAAGCGGGTTGCGCTGGGCGTAGATCTGGACGGGGCCCGTACCGGGCAGCGTCGAGCCGTCGACGGCCTTGGCGACCGCGGGCTTGGCTTTGGCGGTGGTGTCGCACGTCGAGTCGGTGCCGCAGACGACCTCGAAGTAGCCGCCGGCGACCTCGTAGCCGTCGGCCCAGACCGAGACCATGTACTTGCCGGTCGCGAGGTTGGTGACCGATCGGGTTGTCGGTGCCGTAGCTGCCCGTGCCGGTCACCTTCACGTAGCTTCCGCCGGACGGGTCGGTGAGGTCGGGCTGGAGGATCTGATCGGTGGTGCCCGGCTCGACTGCGTGAACCGATGGCCAGGAGCAGTTCGACGGGTAGACGGCATACGCCGCCTTCAGCTCGGCGTCGGTCAGCGGCGTGCCATCAGCGTGCCTGGCGGCGGCGGGCCGGCAGTCGAGGAGGTTGTCGAACGGGTCGCTCGGCCAGGTCGCGGACGATGCAGCCACGAGTAGTGGGTGCCCGCCGGGATCTGATCGGTCTCGCGAGCGATCAGGTCCCCCGACGCCTGATTCGAGACGTCGCGGCCCTCCCGGATCTGGAACGTGACCGTGTCCGCGAAGGCCGGTACGGCCGCGAGCAGCACGAAAGCAGCCGCGAGAACGGCTGCTGAAATTCCTCGCCGGATCTGGCGGGGACTCATGTGGCATCACCTTGGACCATGCCGCTTGCTCCTTCCTCATCGCACGCGAAGCCGACGGCGTACCGTCCGAAAGAACGGCACGTCGTTGACGGGGCGCGTGCGGCGTTGCTGCTGCTGCGCCCGAATTCAGGGGGACGTCAAGCCGGACAGGGGGAACTCCGGCTGACGTCGCAAACCTACTGTTATCTCGCGTCGGTGTCGATCTTTATGACGAGACCGTCATGAAGCCGTCACGATGCGTCACCTCGCGATCATCGCCGCCCGGGTCGGCCGATGACGGCCGGGTGTTGGGCTGGACGACCGGCGCAGACGGCCCTACCAGACGCGGCGGACACGGCAGGGGATTGGCTGCCCGTGCGGGATCCGGATGCATGCCAACGAGGCTCCGGAGATCGCCGACCCGGTCCGCGAGACGGGCGCGGCATGCCGGAGGTACGTCGCGCATGCACCCATCCGGGCGTGGCCGGTGTCACACTCGCGACCTTGGGCCGACAAGCGGGTGGAGGGAATCGAACCCTCGTCTGAGGCTTGGAAGGCCGCCGCTCTACCATTGAGCTACACCCGCCCGGCGCGAGGAGTCTACTCAAGGGGCGACGTCGGGAGGCCGATGCCGAGGAAGATGGAGAACGGGGGCGTGGACGATGACGAGAGGCTGCGGTTCGCGTCGCTGCTGGACGCAGGCGATGCGCTGACGCTGGTGCGGGCGGACGGGCCGCTGGTCGACGCCGTGGTGACGGCCATCGACGGGGTCGACCTGGAGCTGCGTCCCACGGCGGGCGAGCTGCCCGAGGGTGCGCTGGCGTCGCTCCGGATCCACGCCGGCGATGCGGCCTGGTTCGCCACCATGATCGTGCTCGAGTCGCAGCCGGCGCTGGCGCGGGTGCGGATCGGCGACGCGCTGCAGGTGACGTCGGAGCGCTGGACGGAGCGGATCGAGCTCGGCGGCCCGGTCGTGATCCGGCCCGAGTCGGGTCTGGATGCCGTTGTCCGCGGCGAGTGCCTGAACGCGAGCCTGACGGGTCTGGCAGTGCGGCTGGCCGTCGCGCCGCCGCCGGGCTCGACGCTCGGCGTGACCCTTCCCGGCGACGGCGAGGGGTCGGTCGCGTTCCGGGGGCGCGTCGCCCGGGTGGCGCGGGCGTCGCGCGGCTCGATCGTCGGGATCGAGTTGATCGGCATCTCACGGGACGACCATCGCCGCCTGGGACGCCTGATCGCGCGAAAGTCCACCCAGGCGGGGTAGCCGAAACCCCCGAATTCGGGTGAGGATTCCGCAGGTTTGCCGCCGATAGCTCCAGTGGGAGCGGCAACGGGCTCCCTGCGATGCGATCGAGAGGGGCAGACATGAACGGGCGACGGAGCCTGGCTGCGCTCGCCGCGGCCGCCGCCGCTCTGGTGGTCGCGCCGACGGCCGGAGCGAGCACGGTCAGCGGCACGGTGCTGTCCGTGAACCGTGCGCATCACGTGGTACGGATCGTGAGTGCGCGGCACGAGGCCCGCAGCTTCGCCGTCCGGGGCCCGATCAGCGCGGCGATCCATACCGGATCGCGCGTGCAGCTGCGCGTGACCGGTCGCACCGCCCGCCGTGTCCGCCTGCTCGGGACGAGCTCGCGCTTCCTCGTCCACGGCCGCGTGGCGCGGCACGCGATGCGCCTCGCCGACGGCGGCGCGCTGGGGCTGGGAAGCCGCACCGTGAGCGTCGTTGGCTTCACCTCGGGTGACGCCGTCGACGCCGACGTGGCGGTCTCCGCCGGCGGCGACGTCACGGTGGTGATCAGGCTGGAGCACGAGGGCACCGCCGGCTGCAGCGGCGACTGCCCGGTGCACGTCGAGGGCCACGTGACGGGCGTCGACACCACCGCCGGGACGTTCTCCGTCGGGACGGGCGGCGACGGCAGCGGGTACACGTTCTCGGGCGCCTCCGCCGACGTGCTGGCGTCCCTGCATCTGGGCACCGAGGTCGCGGTCGCCGGACACGGCAGCCCGGCGGCGGGGTACACGGCGGTTCGCGTCGAAGTGCGCAGCGACTCCGGCAACGACTGCGACGGCGGCCGCACACGGGACTTCTACGGCGTCGTGCACGAGCTCGGCGATGGGCAGTTCGTGCTGGGGCGGCCGGGCGACGGCCACGGCACGGTGGTCATCCATGCGAGCGCCGAGCTGCTCGCGAGCCTCGCGGTGGACGAGGTCGTGCATGTCGTGGCGCATCGCGACGGCGACGCGTGGGTAGCCACATCGGCGGAGGAGATCCCGCTGCCGTCCATGTCGGTCGACCTGGTGGCGCGGGTGCGATCGGCCACCGATGCGTTCCTGGTGGTGGGCGGTGCGGGCGACGTCTTCGACTGCGCCTCCGGCACGCCCACGGGACTCGTGCTGTGGGGGGCCACGACGGGCCTGGCCTGCGGCGATCGCGTCCGCGTGCACGCACACCGCGACGCGCCGGAGCACTGGGTGCTGGACAGCTACGAGAAGCTTCCGGGCGCCTCGGTCGAGATCAACGCGTTCGTCTCAGGGGTCAACACGGACGGCGGCACCTTCACGGTGCTGCGGGCCGGAGTGCCGGTCACGCTCGGGCTGCCCTCGGCGCTGGCGGCCATCCCGCACGTGGGCGACATCGTGCACGTCGTCGCGCACGAATCGAGCCCGGGCTTCCTGGTCGCCGACGTAATCGTCGTCACCAGCCCTGGCGTGGCGACCATCGCCGGCACCGTCTGGGAGACGGGTCCCGACGGGTTCGTGATCGTGCATGAGGGCATCCACTGGTCGTTCGCGGCCTCGCCCGGCGTGCTCGCGACCGTTCCGGGGGCGGGCGCCGTGATCGTCCACGCGCACCGCGACGCGCCCGAGCACTGGGTCGCCGACAGCGTCACGGCCTCCTAACGGGGACAGCCCCCGCACGCGAGCTCGCGAGGGTCAGTCCCCGTCGCGCCGCGCCGCGGACTCCCGGGACGACACGGCGCTCGCGCGCGGCGTCACGGAACGGTGCACGTGTGACGGACCATGCCCTGGCGTTCCGGCCTCGTTGCACGCGGACCGGGTCGCAGATCGCGTGAGTCGGGACGGATCGCGCGATCCGTGACGGGGACTGACCCTCGCCGGCGCTCGTGCGGGGGCCGTCCCCGTCATGAACGACCGACGGTGGCGCGCGGGAAACGCGCGGCGTCAGCCCGCGCGGGAGGCGGTGAAGGCGTCGAGGTGCAGAGTGCCGCGGCTGCCGGCGGCGGCGCCGACGGCGCCGAGCCGGAACGTGTCGACCTGGCCGGTGAGCGGGCCCGCGAGCGTTGCGACGGGGGCGCCGTCAAGGGTGAGCGTGGCGCCGGCCGGGGCGTAGTCGAGGCGCAGGGCGTGCGTGGCCGAGCCGAGCGGGTGCCAGGCGCTGCAGGTGGCGGCGCACAGCCGGATCGCCGCGCGGTAGCCGAGCGGGTGGCGCACGTCGATCGAGAGCGTTCGCCGGCCGTTGCGGGCGAGGCCCTCGAAGACCCGCGTCGGCCCCGGGAGGACCGCTCGGCGGACGTCGATCGCGAGGCCGGCCGTCAGGGAGCGGACGTTCCCGGGAGCGGTGGAGGCGACGTAGGCCGCGCGTCGCCCGGAGAGCGACACGAGCAGGCCGGCACGACCGGCGATGGCGGCCCGGCGGGACGTCGAGACGAGACCGTGCACGGTCGACCAGCGGCCGAGGCCCTGCTCGAACCCGTCCTTCAGAATGAAGCGGGCCACGCGGAAGCTGGCAGCCGCCGGCGCGCTCCAGGTGCCGGCTGCATCCCGGGCGCGAACCGAGACGGTGTGCGTTCCCGGGGCGAGATCGGCGGTCTCGAGAGCGCCGCCGAGCGTCACCGAGGCATCGCCGGGGGCGCCGGTCGCGAAGACGAGCGGCACGCCGTTGCCCACGCCGGGATCGGCATCGACGAACCACTCGCCGCCGGCAACACCCGACAGCGAGTCGGTCGCGTCGCTGCGGAAGGAGAAGACGCCGTCGCCCGCGCTCACGACCACGCTGCCGGCGGTGGGCGGCGTGCGGTCGACGACGAACGACACGCTCGTCCCCGGGCCGGCGTTGGCCGCGTCGTCGACGGCGGCGAGCACGGCAGTGTGGGTGCCTTCCGTCAGCCCTGCCACGGGCACCGTGGCGGTGACGTCCTCCTCCGGTCCGTCGAAGGCGCCATCGACCGGCTGCGCGGGGCCCGGCGGGCCGCCGTCCAGCGCGATCGACACGCTGGCCACGATGCCGGTGAGGCGGGCTCCCGGCGCCGTGTCGCTGGCGTGGCCGGTGACGACGACGTCGCCGCCGGCCGCCGGGTTGGGCGAGGCGCCGCCGGCCACGACTCGCGGCGCCGTCAGATCGCGCGGCGCCGGCAGCGCCGATTCGAACGCGGCCAGCGCGTTCGGCCGTCCGGCGCCGGTGGTGCCCGGCGAGCCGAGGTCGGTGGCCGTGCCCACGAGCGCCGCGACCTGCTCATCGGCAGTCATACCGGGGTGCCTGGACAGCAGCAGGGCGAGGATCGCAGTCACCTGCGGGGCGGCCACCGACGTGCCGGCGGCGGTGCCCGAAACGCCGTTGTTGTCGATCGTCGGCACGCCGGTGCCGGATGCGGCCAGATCCGGGAACCGCGTGCGGGCGCTGCAGGCCGACGGGCCGGCGGCGCTGTCGCTGCGAGCGGTCACGCCGTCGGCCGCCAGCGCTCCCACGGCGAGGGCCTCCGGCAGGTTCGCCGGGCTCGGGGCGACCGTCGAGTTCCCGGCCGCGAACACCGGCACGATGCCGGCTGCTCGCAGCGCGATCAGATCCGGCTCGTAGGTCGGGTCACACGTGATCCCAGGGTTGTCCCAGGAGTTGTTGACGATGTCGGCGCCGTCGGGCGTGGCCGGGTCGCCATCCGGATCGAGCGTCCACTGGAAGGCGGCGTGGATGGCGGAGGCGGGGCTGTGGCACTGGTTGTCGAAGATCCTGGCGGCGATCCAGCGCGCGCCGGGCGCGCCGCCCACCTCGAGCCCCGTACCGTCGTCGCCGCCGACGATGATGCTCGCCACCTGGCTGCCATGGCCGGTGCAGTGCAGGCCCGGCGAACCCGCGTAGTCGATCGGCGTGGCGAAGTCGCCGTAGGGGTCGAACCAGTCGTGGGCGCCGCCCCGCCAGCTCGCGCCGAGCTGGTAGAAGGGCGAGACGCCGGTGTCGAGCACCGCCACGGTCACGCCCGTGCCGGTCGTCCCGGCCAGGGTGCCGGTGCCCGCGTGGGCCCAGACGTCCGGGATGCCGAGCAGCGCGAGCTCCGGGGCCGCCGTCGCCGGCCGGGCCGTGGACACATCGGGTGCGACCGAGAGCACGTCCGGGCGCCGGCGCAGGCGATCGACCTCGGCCGGCGTGGCGCGGAGCGCGAACCCGCCGATGATCCAGAGGCGGCGGAGGTCGCGGACGGTGCCGGCCTCCCGCGCTGCGCGGAGCGCGCTGATCAGCGCCGACCTGGATGCGAGCCGGTAGCGCAGCGCCTCCTCGATGGCCCCTGCCCGGGCCTGGCGGCCGACCGGGAACACGAGCGGCGGTGCGGTGGTCGTCCTGGCCCGCACGATGACATCGAGGTAGCCGGAGTCGGCCCGGGCCGGGGCGGCCACGCACGCGCCGAGGCAGGCCGCAAGCGCGAGGGCGGCGGCCGTTCTCACGTGGGCCGCTCCGTGCGCCTCATGCCCAGCAGTATCGCCACGCCCGCCGCCAGCGCCGCCAGTACGGCGAGCCAGGTGGTGGCGGGGGCGAGCCGGGAGCGCGACACGACCGTCGACGGCACCTCGAGCGTGGGTCCGCCGGCCATGGTCCAGGTGGTCTTGAGCGTCGTGGTCGGTAGCCCGGAACGGCTGACCGCGATGGTCAAAGGTAGTTGTCCGGCCCGCGCGAGCGTGACGGGAGCCTCCCAGTGGCAGGCGTAGGGCGACTCACCGGGCGGCGTGCAGTCGCTCTGGTTGACGGTGTTGATGGAGTGCGCCGCCACCGCCGTGCCGTCCATCGTGACGGTCACGCCGTCGATCGCTGCGGGTGCCGGCCGGCGCGTGTTGAGCGTCTTGACCGTGACGAAGTTGGCGCCGGGCTGGTTGGGCCTGACCTCGACGCTGATGAGCAGGTCGTCGACGTCGCGGCTGTCGATGACCGACGGCGCGGGCGGCGGTGGCTGCACGTCGAAGCGGACGCCCCGAGCCGGTGCACCGGCTGCCAGCACGGCCGCTGCGAGCAGCGCGGCGCACAGCAGACCCGCCTCGAGCGGCACGGTGCGAAGCACCCGCGCGACGCCGCCGTCCTCGCGCACGAGCCGGTGCGTGAGCATGCCGAGCGCGGCCGCGGCGACCACCAGGGCGGTCTTGACCAGGAGCGTGCCTCCGTAGATCGACGTCAGCAACCCGTCGATGCTGGCGACGTGGCGGCCCAGCGCGTACAGGCCCGTCGCAGCGAGGATCGCCACCGCAGGCACCGCCACCACCGCCACGGCTCGCAGCGCTCGCAGTGCCTGCGCTCGGGTCGCCTCGTCGCGAAGCCGGGGAGCGAACACGACCGCCACCAGCACCACCACGCCCGACCAGGCTGCCGCGGCCACCAGGTGCAGCGCGAGGATCACGCTGGCGACGGTCCCGAAGGCCGACGCGTGCGACCCGATGGCGCCGGCCGCAGCTGCCAGCAGGGCCACGGCGGCTGCGGCGTCGGTGGCCGGGCCGGGCGCTCGCACGACGACTGCGATGCCGAGCCCGGCCGCCAGCAGGAGCGTGCGGATCAGCCAGCCCTGGCCGAACGTCGTGTCCGTGAGCGTCGTGCCGAGCGAGGCGCCGGCCTGCGACGTCTGGTACAGCAGCTGAGCCACCGCCGCGACGATGGCGACCGCCGCTCCGATGCGCGCGGGCCGCCAGGCCCGCACGGCATTGTCCGGGTCGTCGCGCCGGCGCAGGACTGCGGCCAGCAACGCCGCGCCGGCGAGGAGCGCGCCGCCCAGGAAGGACACCCACCGCAGCAGCGTCTCGACGGCCCGCGGCCGGGGCTCCGGCGGGAGCGGGATCACCCTGGCCGCGCCGGGGACGGGAAGGCCGACGCCGAACACGAACTGGTCGCCGACGCTGTGGTAGTCGTCCTTGGACAGCGACCGCCAGATCACCTTGTAGAGACCCTTGCCGAGCGGCGGAAGGGCCGTGCTGACGGTCGCCGCGTCGGCGGAGGCGGTCGGCGTGAGCCCCTGACCGACGGACGCGATGGTCTTCCCGGTGTCGTCCACCAGGGTGATCTCCGTGCGATCGGGCACCACCGGCTGGCTGAAGGACAGCACGAGCTTCTGCGGCGCGGTCTCCAGCGACGCGTCCGCGGCCGGCGACGACCGGATCAGCTCGGCGTGGGCGAGCGCCGCTGCCGGAGCGGTCAGCAGCGGGATCGCGACGCCGAGGAGGACGGCTGCGAATCTCGAGCGGCGGCCGTGCACGATCAGCCGGTGCGGCGGAGGGGTTGGGTGCGGAGCGGGGTGAATCCGGGCAGGGTGATGACGATGCGCGTCCCACCCTCAGCGGGCCGTTCGGCCGTCACCGCGCCGTCGTGGGCGGCGACGACGTCCCGCACGATCGCCAGTCCGAGGCCCGAGCCGCCCGTCTGGCGCGATCGCCCGCGATCGGCGCGGTAGAAGCGATCGAAGACGTGGGGGAGTGCATCGGCCGGAATGCCCGGGCCGGTATCGGAGACCGTGATCGTCAGCCGGTCGGGCTCGCCGCGTGCGGTGATGGCGATGGCATCGCCCGGCACCGTGTAGGAGACGGCGTTCTCGATCACGTTGTCGAGCGCCTTGGCGAGCGTGCTGGCATCGCAGAACAGCGAGCCCTGGGCCGCGATCTCCACCGCCCAGATACGATCGCCCACGCGTCCCCAGCGCTCGGCGACGCCCTCCAGCAGCTCCTGGGCGTCGGTCGGGTGGCGCTCCAGGCGCGCATCGGCGTCGAGCCGCCCGACCACCAGCAGGTCGCCGACCATGGCCTCGATGCGACGCAGTTCGTCGACGACGATGCGCTTCATCTCGGCGATGTCGTCGTCGGTGACCTGCCGGTAACGGCCGAACATGTCGAGGTGGCCGCGGGCCACGGTCAGCGGCGTCATGAGGTCGTGCGAGACGTTCGCGAAGAAGGCCCGCTCGCGCTCGATCATCTGGGCCCGCTCGTCCGCGAGCGCTGCGACCACGGCGTTGGCCCGCTGGCGGCTGCGCACGTGCCAGGCGGTGGCGAGCACCATCGCCAGCATCAGCGGCACCTCGACGAGCTCGGCGCCGGGCTCGCCGCCCCTGACGACGTTGAACAGCGTGACGAGGAACGTCGACGTCCCCAGCAGCACGGCGGCGGCGATCACGCCCCGTGTTCGCCACAGGCGCAGTCCGTAGACGATCGTCACGGCCGTGTAGGCGAAGTGGAACGGCACGGGGGCCCACCACGCGTGGATCACGAGCATCGCGACCAGGTTCAGCGCGACGAACGCGATCAGCGCGACCTCGGCGCGGCGCCCCTGAGCCAGCCACCGCCAGAGCCCCACCGCGGCTACTCCGCGAGCCGGTAGCCGGCCGAACGGACGGTCTCGATGCGGCCGTGCCCGATCTTCATCCGCAGGCGCCGCATGGAGACGTCCACGACGTTCGTGTTCGGCTGATGCGAGTAGCCCCAGACCGCCGACAGCAGGCGCTGGCGCGAGATGGTGCGTCCGCGGTTGCGCATCAGGTATTCCAGGAGGCGGTACTCGAGGCTCGTCAGCTGGACGGTGGCGGTGTCGACGTTCACCCGCCGCGAGCGGGTGTCGAGCACCAGCCCGCCGGCCTGGAGCACCTCGTGGCCGCCGACGCTCGCCAGCCGCGCCGACTGGTGGATGCGGATCCGCTCGACGAGCTCGTCGAACGAGAACGGCTTCACCATGTAGTCGCACGCGCCGCCGCGAAGCCCCGCCAGCTTGGTGGCGATGTCGCGCCGGGCCGACAGGATCAGCACCGAGATCTCGGGCTTCTCGAGCTTGATGCGCTCGAGGAACGCGAGCCCGTCCATCCCCGGCAGGGCGAGGTCGAGGATGATGAACTCGGTCTCGGTCTTCTCGAGCAGCGCGAGTCCCTCCTCGGCCGTCGCCGACGTGTCGACGACGAACCCCTCGGCCTCGAGGCCGTTGGAGAGGAAACGGGCGATCCGGGGTTCGTCCTCGACGACGAGAATGCGCATGCAGGAATTGGGGGGTTGAGTGCGGGGACCGGACCGCCCGGCCAACATGCGGTCTCCAATCCACGATACCCCATGGATGGCCGACCCGCAGCCATCGGATGGGAGATTTCCATAGAATCGGCCGGCGGGTTGTGCGCCCGGCCGCGTTGCAACGCTCGTACGGTCGTTTCCGCCGTCTGTACTGCGTACGCGCCGTCGGCGTCTACTGCCGGGCCAGGTGGGCGCGCAGTTCGGCGTCGTGGTCGATGATCAGCTCGCCGCTGACGTCGAGGGTGACGCTGTGGAGTGTCCCGGTGAACGTGAAGGGGCCTTCGTAGTCGGGTGTGACGGGTGAGCCGGGGTTGGCTCCGCAGGTCAGGGCCCCGGGGTTGAACATGAAGGGCGTCGTGACGGCGGCATCGGCGTTGCCGACGAGGACCCCGTCGACGTAGAGCTGCAGCCGGCCGGGCGCGCCCTTGCCCTTCGGAGGGTCAGGTGGGCCGGTCGGCTCGAACTCGAACCGCAGCTCGTGCTTTCCGGACGGGATGGGGTCTTCGGATGCGACCTCGAGGAGTTGCCGGCCGACGTAGTTGTGGACGTAGCGGAGCCGGCCGCCCTTGACGTAGAACGAGTAGCCGCCTGCGGCGGTGCCCTGGCTGAGCAGCACGCCTTCGGCCCCGTGGTCGGGGATCTCGACGTCCGCGGTGATGCTGTGCGGGCGGTTCAGCACCCTCGGTGCTGCGAAGTTCGGCACCGACTGGGTGCCGGGCATGTACGTGTAGCGGTCGCGGGGCAGTGCGATCAGCGGCTTCTCGGCCATCATGCGGGCCAGGCCGCTGCCGTCGATCGGCATCACCTGGTACTTGCCGGCCTCCACGTACCAGGTGCCGATCATCGCGATCAACCTGGCGCGATGCTCGGCAGCGACGTTGTGGTTCTCGGCGAAGTCCTCGTCCACGTGGTAGAGCTCCCACCCGGTTGCGTCGAGCGTGGAGAGCGTCTCCGAGGAGATCGGCTCGCCGAAGCCCTTGCCGGCCTCGGTGAAGGACGGTCCCGGCCACGGGCACACGGCTCGCCAGCCGTCGTGGTAGATCGCTCGGTGGCCCAGCATCTCGAAGTACTGGGTGTGATGGTGCGTGTCCGCCTCGGGATCGTCGAGGGTGTGGGCGAAGCTGACGCCGTGCAACGGCGACTGGGTGACGCCCCGGATCGTGGCAGGTGGTTCAAGCCCGAGCAGATCGAGTACCGTCGGCACCATGTCGATGATGTGGGCGTACTGGGGTCGGACCTGACCCTTGCTCTTGATGCCCTTGGGCCACGACACGATGAACGGGTCGCAGGCGCCACCGCGGTAGGTCTCGCGCTTCCAGCGGCGGAACGGGGTGTTGCCGGCCCAGGTCCAGCCCCAGGGATAGTGGTTGAAATGCTTGGGGCCGCCGATCTCGTCGATCAGCTTCAGGCTCTCCTCGATCGGCTCCTGCGCGTTGTTGAAGAACTGCGCCTCGTTGGTGGTGCCGGTCGGGCCGCCCTCCGCGGAGGCGCCGTTGTCGGAGATGACCATGATCAGCGTGTTGTCGAGCTCGCCCTGCTTCGTCAGGAACTCGAGCAGCCGGCCGATCTGGTGGTCGGTGTGCTCGAGGAAGCCCGCGAACACCTCCATCATGCGGGCGGACAGCTGCCGCGCCGTGGCAGGGAGAGCATCCCAGTCCGGGACGTCCGGGTCATGGCGCGACAGCTGTGAATCAGCCGGGATGATCCCGAGCTCCTTCTGCCGCGCGAAGGTCTTCTCCCGATACGCGTCCCAACCGTCGTCGAACACGCCCTTGTACCTGTCCGCCCACTCCTTCGCCACGTGATGAGGAGCATGCGTGGCGCCGAAGCACAGGTGGAGATAGAAGGGCTTCTGCGGGTCGGCCTGCTTCGTATCCGCGATGAACGAGACGGCCTTGTCGACCAGGTCCTCGCTCAGGTGGTAGCCCTCCTCAGGCTTCCTCGGCGGCTCGACCTGGTGGTTGTCGTACACGAGATCCGGATACCACTGGCTCGTGTCACCACCGAGGAAGCCGTAGAAGCGCTGGAATCCTCGGCCCAGCGGCCAGCGATCGTACGGCCCCGCTGCCGTCTCCTGGTTGCTCGGCGTCAGGTGCCACTTGCCGACCATGTAGGTGCTGTAGCCCTGCTCCAGCAGCATCTCCGACAACAGGCCGTTCTCGAACGGGACGATCCCGTTGTAGCCGGGGTAGCCCGAGGCCAGCTCCGTGATGCACGCCATCCCGTTCGCGTGGTGGTTGCGGCCCGTCACGATGCACGAGCGGCTCGGCGAGCACAGCGCCGTCGTATGCATGTTGTTGTACCGCAGCCCGTCCGCGGCGATCCGGTCCAGGTTCGGCGTCTTGATCGGGCTGCCGTAGCAGCCAAGCTGGCCGAATCCGGTGTCGTCGAGCACGATGAACAGCACGTTGGGAGCGCCGGCCGCGGCACGCACCGGTGCCGGCCAGGCCGGGCTCGACTCCTCGGCGGTCCGGCCGATCAGACCGGGGAACGCCGCTCCTGGCTCGTACTCAACGATCGGCACCTGCGAACCTCCAATCGGATGTCAACTCTCCGCTGCCCGCCCCGACGCGGGAACGCACGGTGACCAGCGCGACGCGG
This sequence comes from uncultured Actinomycetes bacterium, assembly GCA_963779685.1. Classification (GTDB taxonomy): domain Bacteria; phylum Actinomycetota; class Thermoleophilia; order Gaiellales; family F1-60-MAGs149; genus CAVZZG01. Next base: position 663,559 of record CAVZZG010000003.1, on the reverse strand, counting down.
GCATCCGCAACGACTGACTGCAAAGAGCTCCCGTGCAAGACCTGCACTCGTTCGGCGACTCTACCAACCGTCGGTAGATACCCGCAGCAGCGCCCTCCCATGTGCGGCGCCGACGGCCATCAACTCGTCGACCACCGCGCGCGACATGGTGGACCCGCTCACGCTGCCGCTCGTGGTGAGGAATTGATGGCCCCAAGACGAGGCCAGGCGCTGCTCGCTCGGCCGCGGCCGAGGCGGCTCCAATCAATGCCTTACCGCACGCGCCCGGCAGGGATCGAACCTGCGGCCTTGGGATTAGAAGTCCCCTGCTCTATCCGCTGAGCTACGGGCGCCCGGGCCCAATTCTACGCGGCGGCCGGGCATACTCCGAGGACGTGAGGTGCGTATGGGCACTCGCCATCGCCCTGGTCGTCGCGTCCTGCGGGGGGAGCTCCGGGACGACGCGGCAGGACTGGGTCAAGGCGGCGGACGCGATCTGCGCCCGCTACGGTCCGCGCATCGCCGCGCTCGGGCCGATGCCCACCGGGAACCGGGCGATCGCTGCCCACCTCCGGGCGAATCTCGCGCTGACCCGGCCCGAGCTGGCCGAGGTCGCCGCGCTGCCGCGACCGGACGGCGCGGACGCGACCGCGATCAAGGCCACCGTCGCGGCCCGTGACCGCGCTCTGCGGGCGCTCGCGGCGGCCGCGGCGGCCGCGCGTCGCGGGAGCGACCCGTCGCTGCAGCTCGCGCGGGCCGGGACTTTTGCGAAGCAGGCCCGGGCCGCCGCGGCCGATCTGGGGCTGAAGGTGTGCGGCGTGCCTAGCCCGGCGCCGCGGCCCGCGATCTGATGAGCTGCCACAGCGCCGCCACGTGCTCGTGGCGGGTGCCCGTCTGGCCGATCGAGACCCGGATGGTGTAGCGGCCACCGAGCCGCGTGTGCGTCAGGTGGACGCTCGGTTCGGCGTTCAGCGCCGCCAGCAGCGCCTCCGTGGCGGCATCCCCGTCGCGGTGGCGGAAACACACCAGGCCCAGGCGCGGGGGAGCGGTCAGCACGAAGCGGGGATCGGCGGCGATCTCCTCCGCCAGCCAGCTCCCGAGCGCGACGTGCTCGCGGAGCGCGGCCCGCAGGCCGTCGAGCCCGTAGTGGCGCAGCACGAACCACAGCTTCAGCGCGCGGAAGCGCCGGCCAAGCGGCACCTGCCAGTCGCGGTAGTCGATCACGGCGCCCGACTCGGTGGCGGCGTTGCGCAGGTATTCCGGCAGCACCGAGAGCGATCGGACGAGGGCGGCCCGGTCGGCGACCCAGAACAGGTCGCAGTCGAAGTTCGTGAACAGCCACTTGTGCGCGTTGGTGCAGTACGAGTCCACGAGCTCGAGGCCCGCGTTCAGGCCGCGGTGCTCCGGGCAGAGCGCGGCGACGCCCGCCATGGCCGCGTCGACGTGGAGCCAGATGCCCTCGCGCCGGCAGATCTCGCCGATCTGCGGCACCGGGTCGACCGCCAGGCTCGACGTCGTGCCGATGGTGGCGCAGCAGAAGAACGGTTCCATCCCGGCGGCACGGTCGGCGGCGACCTGGGCCGCCAGCAGATCGGGCCGGAGGGCGAAGTCGTCGTCCACCTCGATCAGGTGCAGCCGATCGACGGGAACGCCGACGATCCGCAGGCCCTTCTCGATCGATGAGTGGGTCTGGGTGGACGCGTAGGCGACCAGGCGCTCGAGGTCGGCGCCCGACCGGTGCCGGGCAGCCACCATGGCGCAGATGGCGGCCGAGGAGGCGGAATCCTGGATCACGCCGCCACCGGGACCGTCGGAGCGGAACGCGGCCGGCAGGCCCAGCGCCTCCTGCAGCCAGTCCATGACGTGCGTCTCGAGCTCGGTGCAGGCCGGGGACGTCGACCAGAGCATGCCCTGCGCGCCGACGGCCGCCGAGACGAGCTCGCCGAGGATGCTCGGGCCCGAGTTGTTGGCGGGGAAGTACGCGAACCAGCCGGGCGACTGCCAGTTGGTCGTGCCGGGCACGATCACGCGATCGAGGTCGGCGATGATGGCATCCCACGGCTCGCCCGTCTCGGGCGGATGCGCCGGGAGCATCGCGCGCACGTCTCCCGGCGCCACCCGCGACTGCACCGGCAGGTCGGGCACCCGCTCCATGTACGACGCGACCCACTCCACCAGCGCGTGCCCCTGGTGGCGGAACTCGTCCGGCGTCATGTGGCCGGCCATGCGCGAGGCCCTACGCCAGCGCCGCCTCGACCCGGGCCCGGAAGCCCGAGGCCTGGAGGCGGTCCCAGTGGTCGAGGAAGTCCTCGTAGAGGTGGAAGCGGCGCGCCTGCGTGAAGGCGTCGAGGGCCTCGAGGCCGGCGTAGCGCGTGCGGTTCGGCAGCCGCGCGAGCGCCTCGGGGCCGTTCGCGATCAGGTGCGAGCGGTCGACGTCGCGGAGGGTCGTGACGTGCCGCTCGACGAGCTCGGACAGGACGTCGCAGTCGTGGATCTCGCCGAGCACCTCCTGGAGCCACTTGGCCTCGGCCTCGAGCTCCGCCGCGGCCGGGCCGAACGCGAAGCCCACCACCTCGAGCACGTAGCGCAGGCGCTTGGCGGCGATCCGCATGTCGTGCAGGTCGGTGACGTTGGACGGATCGCGGATGGCCGGATCGAAGGCGTAGAGCTCCTTCAGCCGGGTTGCGACGATCCGCGCCGCATTGGCATGGACGGTGCCGTCCGGTTCGAGCTTGCGGACGCGGCGGGCCTTCATCCGACGGGACCCACGAGCCTTGCGATCTGGCCGCTGAAGTCCTCGCCGTCGAGGCGCGCGATGGCACCGGGGATGTGCTCCTGCACCGCTGCGCGCCGCCGGCTGAGCTCGCTGACGAGGCTCCGCAGCCCCGGCCGGTCGGTGGCGGGGGCGCCTTCCATGTACCCCTGCAGCCATGCGATCTGCACGTCGAGGTCGCGGGCCTCGGACAGGGCATCGGCGGTGTCGCGCACCAGCGCCAGCAGGCGGCGGTGGCGCTTGGCCGGAAAGCACGACGCGTACACCTCGAGCACGGCACGCAGACGCCGCCCGGCCACCCGCATCTGGTGGACGTCCTCGATGTCGTCGCCGTGCAGCACCCCCTCGGCGTGCTCGAGCAGGGCGGGTCCCCGCACCTCGAGCGTGGCGCGAGCGGCCTCGGCGAAGGTGGCGTCGGGCGCGATCACGACCCGGCGAGGTCGTGCCATCAGCCGGCCTCCGGTCGCCGCGCTCCCGGCTTGCCCGGCTGCGGCCGCACCAGCAGGCGCCGCTCTGCCGCTGCCTCGCGGCGGTCGCCGCGGGCGTCGAGATCGCTCGAGGCCAGCGCGCGCTCCATCAGCGCCGCCTGGCTCGAGAAGGAAGGTTCGCCGTCGACCGGCCGCCGGCGCGTCCAGGCGCCGTCGCCGTCGAGCGTCCAGCAGCCCGCCGTGTCGGCGAGCAGCAGTCCCAGCACGGCGTCGATCTCCGACACCAGGTCGGGGTCCTCGACCGGCGCCACCACCTCGATGCGGTTGTCGAGGTTGCGCGGCATGAGGTCGGCGGAGCCGATGTACGTGGTCTGGGCCCGCGCCGTGTGGAAGGCGTAGATGCGCGCGTGCTCGAGGAACCGGCCGAGGATGGAGATCACGCGGATGTTCTCCGAGAGCCCCGGGACGCCGGGCCGCAAGCAGCAGATGCCGCGGACGATGATGTCGATCTGCACGCCGGCCTGTGATGCGCGGTACAGCTCGGCGATCACGCCGCGGTCGACCAGGGCGTTGCACTTCAGCATCATGCGCGCCGGCTGGGCGGGATCGTGCTCGACGGTGCAGCGCCAGATCTCGTCCAGGAGGCGCTGGCGCAACTCGACCGGCGCGACCCACAGCTTCGGGTAGCGCTGGGGACGGCCGAACCCCGTGAGCTGGTTGAACAGGTCGGAGACGTCGGCGGTGATGTCCTCGCGGCAGGTGAAGAGCCCGAAGTCGGTATAGAGGCGCGCGGTCGCCGGGTGGTAGTTGCCGGTGCCGATGTGGACGTAGCGGCGGGCGACCCCCTCTTCCCGCCGGACGACGAGCGCGAGCTTGCAGTGCGTCTTGAGCCCTGCCAGGCCGTAGACGACGTGGACGCCGGCGCGTTCCAGCGACCGGGCCCAGCGGATGTTGCGCTCCTCGTCGAAGCGCGCCGTGACCTCGACCATGGCGACCGCCTGCTTGCCCTGCTCGGCGGCCCGGATCAGCGCCGGTACGATCGGCGAGTCGCCGCTGGTGCGGTAGATGGTGTGCTTGATGGCGAGCACGTCCGGGTCGTCCACCGCCTGTTCGACGAAGCGCTCCACCGAGGTGGAGAAGGCGTCGTAGGGGTGGTGCACGAGGATGTCGCCGCGCCGGATCTCCTCGAACATGTCGACGACCTGGTTCTCGCCCACGTCCAGTCGCGGCTGGGTCTGCGGCGTCCAGGGCCGGTAGTGCAGCTCGGGACGGTCGATCGAGGCGATCGGGAAGAGGTCGGCCGGATCGAGCGGCGGGCGGGCGCGGTACACGTGGTCGGGCCTGACGCGGAGCGCCTGCACGATCGTCTCGCGCATGGCGTCGCTCATGCCCTCCTCGACCTCGAGCCGCACCACATCGCCGAACCGGCGCCTGGAGAGCTCCTGCTCGACGGCCTCGAGCAGGTCCTCGGTGGCCTCGGAGATGTCGAAGTCCGCGTCGCGGGTGACCCGGAACGTGGCGTGCTCGGCGAACTGCATGCCCGGGAACAGCCGGTGGAGGTTGTCGGCGATGACCTCCTCGAGCGGGACGTAGCGGCGGCCGCGCTCGAGCGCGACGAACCGCGGCAGCACCTCGGGCACCTTCACCCGCGCGAACCGCCGCTCGCCCGTGACGGGGTCGTCGACGAACATGCCGAGCGACAGCGAGAGGTTCGAGATGTACGGGAACGACCGGCCGGCGCTGACCGCCAGTGGGGTCAGGACCGGGAAGATCTCGGTCTCGAACATCTCCGTGAGGCGCTTGCGCTCGGCGGCCGTGCAGTCCTCGAGCCGGAGGATGCGGATGTCCTGCGCGGCCAGGGCCGGCAGGACCGACTCGTGCAGGATCGCCTCGAGCTCGACCTCGAGGGTGCGGACGCGCTCCGCGATCTGGTGCAGCGTGTCGCCGGGCGCGATGCCGTCGCCGGGGACGGTGCCCGCCGTGGCATGGTCGAGCAGCCCTGCGACCCGCACCATGAAGAACTCGTCGAGGTTGTTGGCGTAGATGGCGCAGAACTTCACGCGCTCGAGCAGCTCGAGGTTCTCGTCGGCGGCCAGCTGCAGGACGCGGTGGTTGAAGTCGAGCCACGAGAGCTCGCGGCTGAAGTAGAGGGACGTGTCCTCCAGTGGCCGGGCCCGCCGGCCTCGGGTGGCGCGGGCCATCAGGCGCTGACCCGCGAGGAGGCGATCAGTCGGATCTGCTTCGGCCGCAGCAGCCAGCGCAGCTCGCAGCGCGACCGGATCGCGCCGGCCTCGATCCGCGCCACGCCGCCCTTCGGCATGACGACGTGGGCGCCCGTCAGGTACTCCACCAGGGCCGACAGGTCGGGCTCGTGCCCCACCACCACGAGGCTGCCGGAGTCGACGTGGCGCTCCCACAGCGGCGGGAACTCCGTCGGCTCGAAACCGGGCGCCAGGCGCTTGTCCTCCTCGAGCGGGACGTCGAGCATGGACGCGATCGCGCTGGCGGTCTCCAGGCAGCGGGCGTACGGGCTCGTCACGACCAGATCGGGCTCGATGCGCATGACGCGCATGGCCTGCGCCACGAGGTTGGCCTCGGCGAGACCCTCGTCGGTGAGGTGGCGGGACGGGTCGTCGCCGCCGTAGAGGGCGCGATCCTCCGCCGTCGCATGGCGCACGAGATAGAGCTGCATCGGAATAAGTGTATTCCCCCCGCGAGGGATGGCCCCTGCTGAGGAGCAACGCCCCGGAGGCGGTACGCTCCGACGTGCGGTGGCGACCGTCACGACACCTGGCCGCAGCGACTCGCGCCCGCCGGCACCATCCGCACCGGCTCCGCGCCCGCCGCGGCGCCCGCGCCGGCTCCCCCGACCCGGGGTGATCGCCGGCTGCGCGCTCTTCACGGCGCTCGCCGCCGCGCTGCTGCTGGCGTTCGGGCCGCCCGGCGTCGACCGGGCCGCGCACGTCTACCACACCGCTCAGTTCTCCGAGCATGGCTGGCGGGTCTGGAACAACTACTGGTACGCCGGCCGGTACGAGCTCCTCAACTACAGCATCATCTTCTACCCGCTGGCATCGGTGTTCGGCATCGACGTGGTCGTCGTGGCGAGCCTCGCCGCCGGCAGCGCGCTCTGGGCGGCGCTGATGCGGACCGTGGCGGGCCCGCGGTACCGTCTGCCGGCGGTCGCCTTCGCCGCGATCTGGCCCAGCATCGTCCTCACCGGCCAGTACCCGTTCGCGCTGGGCGCGGCGGCGGCGCTGGCGTCGGTGCTCGCGCTGGTCCTCCACCGCCACCTGCTCGGGGTGCTGGCGGCGCTCTGCGCCCTGCTCGCGAGCCCATTGGCCTTTCTCTTCCTGACGACGACGCTGGCCGGGCTCGTGATGAGCCGGCGCCGGCGCCTCGCCCGGCGCCGGGCAGGGCTCGCCGCGGCGGCGCTCGCGGTGCTGATCGTGGCCGAGGCGGTGCTCCTGCGCCTCTTCCCGATCCCCGGGCACCAGCCGTTCGCGCTGCCCGATATGGCCGCCGTGCTGCTCTTCTGCGTGGTCGGGCTGGTCATCAGCCGCGGCGACCGGCCGATGCAGGGGGTCTTCGGCGCCTACGCCGTGGTCGTGATGCTCGTCTACGTGTTCCCCAGCGGGGTGGGCGGCAACGTGGCGCGGATCGCCGACTACGGGGCCGTCCCGATCTTCCTGCTCGCCTACGTCCGGCGCCGCGCCCCACTCGGCCGGGGTGCCCTGATCGTGCTCCTGATCGCCGCGGTCGGCCAGGCCGTCCCGCAGTACCGCGTCCTCGAGGGCGGCCTCGCCGAGCGGGCCAACCAGGCCGCGTTCTGGGCGGGCGCCATCGGCTGGCTCCACGCGCACGAGGACCAGGACCACCGCGTCGAGGTGGTCGCGACCTGGGGTCACTGGGAGAGCTACCACCTCGCACAGCAGGGCATCCCGCTCACCCGGGGCTGGTTCCGGCAGGACGACTTCCCGATCAACGCGCCCCTCTACGACGGCGCGCTGGACGTCGCCGCCTACCGCGCCTGGCTCGATTCGCTGGCCGTCGAGTACGTGGTGCTCCCGCGGGACGAGCTCGACTACTCGTCGCGCACGGAGGCGGCGCTCATCCGGCAGGCGCGCAGCGACGGCGTGCTGGTGTTCGAGTGGGGCGACGCGAACAACGACATCTACGCCGTCAGCTCGCCGACGCCGCTGCTGACTCGCGACTACGGGCCGCCCGGCCGTGCGGCGGTCGGCGACCGGCCGGCAGTCCTGCGCTTTCGTGCGACGGAGCTGTCGCTGTGGCTTCCCGGCCCCGGCGTCTACGACCTGCGGGTCCGGTTCACGCCCTTCTGGCAGGTCAGCGACCCGGAGTCGGTCTGCGCGGCCCCGTCCGGTGCTCCGGGCATGACCCGGCTCGTCGCGAGCCGCGGCGGCCCGGTGAACATGACCTTCGACGTGACCCTCGCCAGGTCGGCGTCCGAGGCGCTCGGCGCGTCGCCGCCGACCTGCGCCCAGGCCCCGCCGAACGCGATGGGCTACTGAGCCGGGTAGCGCCCGTTCGCGAACTGTTGCGGGGGGACGGTCCTCCCATGGGAAATACATGCGAGCCGCAGGCGAGCGTCCGTTTCCTGTGGGAGGCGGTCCTCCTGGCGAACGCCCGACGGCCATCGGGACACTGACGCCCCGCGTACCGCGGCTTCGCCGACGCAGGCCGTGGTGGGCGGGTTGGCGTTCGCTCTAGCGTCGTGGTTGTTGCTCGCTCCGATCGCCTCGCTGCCTGTGAGGATGCGGCGGCTTGTGGACGGGGACAGTCCCCGCCTCGCGCACGGGCGAATTGCTGCGAATCGAATGGGACTGTCCCGGAGCCTACGTTCGCTCGACGGCGGTGGTGGGCGGGCCGGCGTTCGCGCGACGACAGCGAGGCTAAGAGGCGGTGCGGGCTTCCGGTTCGAACCGGTAGCCGACGCCGCGGTGCGTGTGCAGGTAGGTGTGGCTCGGGCTGGCGCGATCGAGCTTGTCGCGCAGCTTGCGGATGCAGACGTCGATGGTGCGGTCGCGATGGCGCGGCCGAGTACCCCAGACCCGTTGCTGCAGCTCGTCGCGCGACAGCGTCCGCCCGTTGGCGCGGGCGAGGGCCAGGAGGAGCCGGTACTCGGTGGGCGTGAGGCCGGCGTCGGGCCACGCCTCGACCGGCTGGTCGCCCTGCGTGCGCACTCGCACGCGGTGCCGCGCCTCGTCGACGAGCAGGCCCTCGACCAGGATGTCGCCGTCCCTTTCGACGACCGGCTCGAAGTCGCGCGAGCGCCGGAGCAGGGCCTCGACGCGCGCGACGAGCTCGCGCATCCCGAAGGGCTTCGCCAGGTAGTCGTCCGCGCCGAGCCCGAGCGTATGCACCTTGTCGTGCTCGGCGCCGCGCGCGGAGATCGCGATGATGGGCACCCGGATGCTGTCGCGCCGGGCGGCCTCGGTCAGCGCCCAGCCGTCAAGACGCGGGAGCATCAGGTCGATCACGGCGACGTCGGGTCGCGAGTGGCGGAGACGGGCCAGCCCGCGCTCGCCGTCGTCGACCCATTCGACGTCGAAGCCGGCCCGCCGCAGGTGGGTCGACATGACGTTCGCGATCACCGAATCGTCTTCGACCAGGAGCACGGCGGGCACCCCTCCAGGCTATGCGGGCGGCGTCTGACAGGGGGCTCCGGTGTGGTGGCGTGATGGTGAAGAAGCGGGGCACCTGCGTCGCATGGCCACCCGTATCCTCCCCGTGTGATCGTCCTGTCGATCCTCTGCGTCGCGCTGGCCATCACCGCTGGCTGGTTCGCGGCTGCGGCGCGACGGGCCACGCGCGATCGCCAGGCGGCGCTCGCCCTGCTCGGCGCGCCCGATCAGCCGATCGCGATCGCGTTGCAGCGCGAGCTCCACAACCGCGTACCGCGGGACGACCTGTCCGCGATGCTGTTCTCCCGCGAAGCGGTGCTGGACGCCTGCCCGGAGCCGGTGATCGTGTTCGACGGCGACGGCGTCGTGCGGCGGGTCAACGTCGCGGCCCGCGCGGCGCTTCCGGCCGCAGCCCCCGGCACGCCGGTGGCCGCGATCTCGCGAGACCTGAAGGCGGCGCTGGACGCCGTCCTCCACGGACCGCCGGCCCTGGAGTGCGAGATCGTCACCGGCGAGCCGGTGCGGCGGGCCTACGAGGTCCGCCTGCGCTCGCACCCGGACGGCGACACGCGAGCCGCGGTCGCGGTGCTGACCGACGTCACCGCGGCGGTCGACTTCAGGGAGTCGCGCCGGCTGTTCTCCGCCGCCGTCTCGCACGAGCTGCGCACGCCGCTCGCGCGCATCCTCGGCCTCGTCGAGACCCTCCTGCTGCCGCAGTCGCATGCCGAGCGCGAGGCGCTCGTCGCCCAGACCGAGATCGAGATCGACAACATGCGACGCCTGATCGACGAGATGCTGCTCCTGGCCGCGCTCGACCAGGGGGAGGCGACGCTGTCGGCGGAGACCGCAGATCCGGGCGCGATCGCCGAGGCCGTGATCGCCGACGCGCGGGCGCGGCGCACCGGGCGTGGCCGCCGGCTCGAGGTCGATGCGGTGAGCGGCCTGCGGGTCGCCATCGCGGGGCGGCTGCTGGAGGTCGTGATCGGCAACCTGGTCGACAACGCGCTCCGCCACGGCGGGCCGGACGCCGTCGTGACGGTGTCGGTGCGGGGTCTCGCCGGCGAGGTCGAGATCGCCGTGATGGACACGGGGCTCGGCATTCCCCCGGAGCACCTGCCGCACGTGTTCGAGCGCTTCTACCGCGGCGACGCGTCGCGGGCCGGCGCCGGGACGGGCCTCGGCCTGGCGGTGGTGAAGCACATCATCGAGGCCCACACGGGCCGCGTCTCGGCCGTCTCGCTGCCCGGCGAGGGCACGACGGTGCGGATCGTCCTCCCCGAGCCGCCCGAACTCGCACCGTGACGGATCTCATCGCGCCGATCCTCGCCGGTGGCGCCGCGGGCTACGCGATCGCGATACCGGTTGGGCCCATCGCCGTGCTGATCGTGGACGGCGGCGTCCGCTACGGGCTGCGTCACGCGCTCGCCGCGGCGCTCGGCGTGGCCGCCGCCGACGGCCTGTATGCGGCGGCCGCGGTGATCGGCGGCTCCGCCATCGCGAACCTGCTCGAGCCGGCCGCGAACGCCCTGCGGATCGCGAGCGCCGTCGTGCTCGCCGTGGTCGGGCTGATACTGCTGCGCAACGCATTCCGCACCGCGCCCGACGCCCCGCTCGCCGAGCCGCCGGGTGCGAGGACGACCACTGCGAAGTTCCTGGCCCTGACGATCGTCAACCCGCCGACCGCGATCTACTTCGCGTCGCTCGTGCTGGGGCTCCCCAGCGTCGCCCACGGCACCGGCGCGCAGCGCGTGGCGTTCGTGCTGGCGGCCTTCCTCGCGTCGCTGTCCTGGCAGGTGCTGCTGGCGGTGACGGGCGGCCTGCTGCGCCATCGCCTGCCGGCCGCCGCCCGGCGATGGACGGGCGTCGCGGGCGCCGTCCTGGTGCTCGCACTCGCCGCGAGCATTGCCCGCTAGCGGATGGTCACTGGCGCAGAGCGACGATGGCGAGGTCGTCGGCGACCGACCGGCACGCATCGATGGCGCTCTCCAGGCCCTCCAGCACGTTCTTGATGCGGATGATCTCGAGCGCGTCCAGGCCCGAGTGGAAGAGGGCTGCCGTGGCGTCGCGGCGCAGCCGATCGCCCTCCTCCTCCAGCGCCCGCACCTCCTCGAGATCCCCGCCGATCAACGCGAAGGCCGGCAGCCGGCCGGCCGCGTCCGCCAGGCGCGCGCAGGCGACCATCAGCACCCGTGCCTGCGCCCGCGCACCCTCGGGCATCGACACCGGCCGGTAGAGCGCCAGTTCCTCGGCCACGTCGTCGATGCGGTCGGTGATGTCGTCGAACCCGGTCACGAGCCGGTGCAGATCGCGCGCCGGAGCCGGCGTCGCGAAGGTCGACTCGAGGGCGGTCTTCATCTGGGCGACCAGATCATCGCCCCGGCGCTCGAGGGCGTGGACGCGCTCCGCCCACTCGAAGTGGTCGGGGTACCGATCGCAGGCGTCCCGCAGCACGACGGACGCATCGAAGGCCGTGGAGGCCGCCGTCGCGATGATGCCGAAGTACGACCCGCCCCTGCCGAAGAGCCGGTTCATGCCGGCAGGGACTCGAACCGGTAGCCGATGCCGTAGTGCGTCTGCACGAAGCTGCGATGGTCGGCCCGGGCGTCGACCTTCTCGCGGATCTTGCGGACGCACACGTCCACCGAGCGGTCGCGCGGCCGGTACGGGATGCCCCAGACCCGCTGCTGGAGCTCGTCGCGGCTCATCGCGCGGCCGGCCGACAGCGCGAGCGTCCAGAGCAGGCGGAACTCCTTGACGGTGAGACCGGCGTCGGGCCACGTCGCCGGGTCGGACGAGGCCCCCGGCACGCGCACGAAGGCCGCGTGCCGGTCCGGGTCGAGCCGCAGGCCCTCGACGGTGATCGGCTCGTCCCCGGCGGCCGCCGGTGTGATCTTCGCCCGCCGGAGGTTGGCACGGACGCGCGCGACCAACTCCTTCATCGACGCCGGCTTCACCATGTAGTCGTCGGCGCCGTGCTCGAGGGCGTGGATCTTGTCGTGCTCGCCGGAGCGCGCCGACAGCACGACGATCGGCGTCGTGTCGCCCTCGGCCCGCACCTGCTCGATCACGGTCCAGCCGTCGACTCCCGGGATCATGAGGTCGAGGACGACCACATCGGGGCGTTCGAACCGGAGCTTGCGCAGGGCTCGATTCGCCGTCGCCGGCCGTCTCGACGGAGAAGCCGGCCTCGACGAGGTGCCGGCGCATGAGCTGCGAGAGCACGGGATCGTCTTCCACCAGGAGCACCGTCGGCACGGCTCCATGCTACCGATCTATACTGGCGTCGTCCGGCAGGCGCCGGGCAACATGGTGGGCGTAGCTCAGCTGGTGGTAGCTCCGGGTTGTGGTCCCGGCGGTCGTGGGTTCGAGTCCCATCGCTCACCTCGAGGGGCCTGGTTCGGCCGCTGACCGCGCCAGCCGGCATCCCCAGCGGTCCCTGTGTCCCGGAAAATGCGCCTAACTGTGCGGGCCATCGGGCACACCGGCGGGCCCGACGGCGTACACTTGCGGCGTCGCCCAGGGGGGCGCGGGCCCTATGTTCGAGATCGGATCGACACTCCGTCAGGCGCGTGACCGGCTCCACCTCGGGCTCGACCAGGCCGAGACGGAGACGAAGATCCGTGCGCGCTACCTGCGCGCCCTCGAGGACGACGACTTCGACGTGCTGCCCGGGCCGACCTACGTCCGGGGCTTCCTGCGCACCTACGCGGCCTACCTCGGCCTCGACGGCCAGCTCTACGTGGACGAGTACAACTCCCGGTTCTTCGACCCGTCGGACGAGGATCAGCACCTCGCGCGGCGGCGCCAGATCAACCGCGACCGCCGCGGGCGACGTCAGTCGAACGCCGTGCTCGTGGCGCTGGCGGCCATCGTCGCCATCGCCGTGCTGGTGATCGTCGCGGCCACCTATCCGCGCGGCGCCGGCAACCAGCAGCCGGCGACGCTGCCGGTGACTGCCGGGGCGACGTCGGGCGTCGGCAACCCGGCCGTGATCGCGCCGACGACGTCCTCGCCCGCCGACATCGCCACCGCGGCCGCCGGCCGCGTCTCGCTCGTCGTGGTCGCGGCCGACCGGCCCTGCTACGTGACGATCTACGCCGGGCGCGGCCACGCCGGAGCCCAGCTCTTCTCGGGCGTGATCGAGGGCAAGCCCGGCCACGACCTGACGCCGCCGTTCCGCAACGACGTCGGCTTCACCATCGAGGTCGGCGTCGAGGGCGCCACGAAGCTCGTCGTGAACGGCAACTCGTACCTGATCCCGACCGGGACGAGGTTCTTCGTCCGGCCGACCGGCCGGGTCGAGCAGCTGAAGTGACCGGCGCCGCCCCGCGCGCCGCCGTGCTCGTCACCGGTAGCGAGATCCTGATCGGCCGTACGCAGGACACGAACTCGGGCTGGATCGCCCGCCAGTTGGACGCCCATGGCGTGCGCCTGGTGCGGGTGGTGCAGGTGGACGACGGCGAGGACGCCATCGCGCAGGCGCTCGAGAGCCTGCTCGCCGAGGGCGTCGATCTGGTCGTGACGTCCGGCGGGCTCGGCCCGACCCACGACGATCGCACGGTGGCCGTGGTGGCGCGCGTGACCGGCCGCGAGCTCGCGGTCGACGAGGCGACGCTGGCGAAGATCGACGCGATCGTGGCCGACTTCGCACGTCATCGCGGCGTCGACTTCGCGAGGTACGCCCGCGGCAACCGCAAGCAGGCGCAGGTACCGGCCGGTGCAGCGGTCCTCGACCCGGTCGGCACCGCTCCCGGTGTGGTGGTGCCGCATGGCAGCCAGGTGATCGTCGTGCTGCCGGGGCCGCCGGTGGAGCTGCAGCGGATGTGGGCGGCGGCCGTCGAGAACCCGCTGGTGGCGCCGGTGCTGGCCCGGGCCGCGATGCCGCGTCGCATCCTGCGGGTGTACGGCACGCCCGAGTCGCAGGTCGGCGACCTCTTCGAGGAGCTCGGCGGCGACTCCGGGGGCACGGAGACGACGATCTGCGCCTCGAAGGCGGAGATCGAGATCGTGATCCGCTACCCGGAGCAGCACCGGGCCGCCGGCGACGCACTGGCGGACGGTTTTCGCGCACGTCTCGGCCGTGCGATCTACGCGGAGGGCGAGGCCCGGCTGGAGGCCGTCGTCCTCGACCTGCTCCGCGCCCGCGGCCTCACGCTCGCGACGGCGGAGAGCTGCACGGCCGGTCTGGTGGCGGCGCGCGTGGCCGCGGTGCCGGGCGCGTCGGACGTCCTCCTCGGTGGCGTGATCGCCTATGCGAACGAGGTCAAGCAGCACGTGCTCGGCGTCCCGGCCGACCTGCTCGACCGCTTCGGCGCGGTATCGGCGGAGTGCGCGGCCGCGATGGCGCAGGGCGCCCGGCGGGTCGCCGGTGCCGACGTCGGCGTCGCCGTCACCGGTGTCGCAGGGCCGGGCGGCGGGACGGACGCCAAGCCCGTCGGGCTCGTGCACCTCCACGTCTCGGCGCCGGGCGTGGAGCGCCCGGCCGAACGGCGCTTCCCGGGGCCGCGGGAGAACGTCCGCGACTGGTCCGCGACGGCCGCGTTGCACCTCGTGCGCATGGCGGTCACGCCCGCGACCGACTGACGCGAACACCTGTTCGCTTTCCGTCCGATCGCCCACCTATACTGACCTCCCGGCCGCGACTGCGACCGGTTGTTTTCGGAAGCACACCGCCCGTGTCCGGGCAGGAGGTCGTCACCATGGAACAGCGCGATCAGGCCCTCGAGGCGGCCGTCTCCCAGATCGAGCGCCAGTTCGGCAAGGGCTCGATCATGCGGCTGGGCGACGAGTCGCGCATCCCGGCTGCGGCCATCTCGACCGGATGCCTCTCCCTGGACATCGCGCTCGGCATCGGCGGCGTACCGCGCGGCCGCGTCGTCGAGATCTTCGGCCCGGAGTCGTCCGGCAAGACGACGCTCGTGTACCACATCATGGCCGAGGCCCAGCGGCGTGGCGGGGCGGTGGCCTTCATCGACGCCGAGCACGCGATGGACCCCGCGTACGCCCGTCGCATCGGCCTGAACGTCGACGAGCTGCTCGTCTCCCAGCCCGATAACGGCGAGCAGGCGCTCGAGATCGCCGACATGCTGATCCGGTCGGGCGCGCTCGACGTGGTCGCGATCGACTCGGTGGCGGCGCTGGTGCCGAAGGCCGAGATCGAGGGCGAGATGGGAGACAGCTTCGTCGGCCTGCAGGCGCGGCTGATGAGCCAGGCGTTGCGCAAGCTCACCGGCGGCCTCAACCGCACCGGCACCGTCGCCGTCTTCACCAACCAGCTCCGCGAGAAGATCGGCGTCATGTTCGGCTCGCCGGAGACCACCCCGGGCGGCCGGGCGCTCAAGTTCTACTCGTCCGTGCGGCTGGACATCCGTCGCATCGAGACGCTCAAGGACGGCGGCGACGCGTACGGCAACCGGGTGCGGGTGAAGGTCGTCAAGAACAAGATGGCGCCGCCCTTCCGGCAGGCCGAGTTCGACATCATCTACGGCGAGGGCATCTCGTGGGAGGGATCGGTGCTCGACGTCGCGCTCGAGCGCAAGATCGTGCAGAAGTCGGGGTCGTACTTCTCGTTCGCCGATGAACGCCTCGGCCAGGGCCGCGCCAACGCCGTCACCTTCCTGCGCGAGCACGGCGATACGCTGGCGCTGATGCTGCAGCGGATCGCCGAGCACGACGAGGTGCCCGAGATCGAGGTGCCGGCCGCACCCGCGCCGGCGTCGGACGAGGTCCTCGCCGCTGCGGCGAGCGCCGGCGCCTGACGTCGCCGTGACCGATACCGACCCCGAGCAGCGGGCGCTCGAGGCCGCGGCCCGGTTGCTTGCACGTCGCGAGTACGGCCGCGCCGAGCTGGCCGCCAGGCTCGGGCGTGGCGTCGACGACGAGGCTGCGGTTGCCCGCGCCGTCGATCGGCTGGCGGCGGCGGGCATGGTCGACGACGACCGGTTCGCCGTGACGATGGCCGAGCACCGACTCGAGCGAGGCTGGGGCCCGGCCCGGATCGAGCACGATCTGCGCGTGGCCGGGGTGCCGGCGGAGGTCGTCCGCGGGACCATCGCCGGGCTCGACCCCGCCCGGGTGACCGGGGCGGCCCGCCGTGCCGTGGAAGGCCGCGACGGGCCTGCGGCGCTGCGCCGGCTGATCGCGCGCGGCTTCACGCCCGAGGACATGTAGCCTCGCCCGGCCGCGCAGCGATCGGGCGAGGCACTGATTGCCGGTGCCAGGGGTGCGCGCTATCGTTGAATCACGACACTCCTCCGGCAGTAGGCCGGATCGCAGGCACGTAGACGCTACTACTCACACCGCATCCGGCTTCTGTGGCGGACGCGGCCCGACATACCCCGTCGTGGCGGGGGAGAGAGGTGAAGCCCGATGGCCGCCGTACTGGTGGTGCCGTTGCTCCTACTGGCAGGTGCGGTAGGGGCGTTGGTCACGTTCCTCGTCTACAAGAAGGTCGCCGGCGTCCGCGTCGAGGCCGACCGGGTCGCAAGCACGGCTGCGCTCGAAGACGCCAAGCGGGACGCAGATGCGCTGCGCAAGGAGGCCGAGCTCGAGGCCAAGGAGCTCGCACTCCGCATCCGCGAGGAGGCCGAGTCGCAGCTGGACGAGCGGCGCACCGAGCTCGCCAAGCTCGAAGAGCGCATCCTCGCCCGCGAGGAGCAGGGCGACGAGAAGCTCGCCGAGCTCGCCCGGCGCGAACAGGGCGTCGCCGATCGCGAGGAGCACGCCAAGACCCTCCAGGACGAGCTGAAGGCCGCCAAGGACGAGAAGATCCGCGAGCTCGAGCGCGTCAGCGCCATGAGCCAGGCCCAGGCCCGGGAGCAGATCCTGCGCGAGCTGGAGGAGTCGACCCGCCACGACATGGCGAAGATGGTGCGCCGCGTGGAGGAGGAGGCCAAGCTCGAGGCCGACCGGCGTGTCCGCAGCATCATCTCGACCAGCATCGGCCGGCTGGCCGCCAGCCACGCGGCCGCCACCACGGTGAGCACGGTCGAGTTACCCAGCGACGACATGAAGGGGCGGATCATCGGTCGTGAGGGCCGCAACATCCGCGCCCTCGAGACGATCACCGGCTGCGACGTGATCATCGACGACACGCCGGGCGCCGTCGTCCTCTCGGGGTTCGACGGCGTGCGGCGCGAGATCGCGCGCCTCACGCTCGAGAAGCTGATCGCGGACGGGCGGATCCACCCGGCGCGCATCGAGGAGATGTACTACCAGGCCAAGTCCGACATCGAGGAGAAGATCGTCCAGGCCGGCGAGCAGGCCTCGTTCGAGGCGAACGTGCCCGGTCTGCATCCCGAGCTGCTGAAGGTGCTCGGACGCCTGAACTACCGCACGTCCTACGGGCAGAGCGTGCTGCGCCACTCGCTCGAGTGCGCACACCTGGCCTCCATGATGGCGGCCGAGATGGGTGCCGACCAGAAGACGGCCCGGCGGGCGGCGCTGCTGCACGACATCGGCAAGGCCGTCACGCACGAGGTGGAGGGGTCGCACGCCATCATCTCCGGCCAGATCTGCAAGAAGTACGGCGAGTCGCCGGCGGTGGTGCACGCGGTGGAGGCGCACCACTTCGACGTCGAGCCGCAGACGGTGGAGGCGGTGCTCGTGCAGGCCGCCGACGCCATCTCCGCAGCCCGGCCGGGTGCCCGCGGCGAGAGCCTCGAGAACTACATGAAGCGGCTCGAGGCGCTCGAGGCGATCGCGATGTCCAAGAAGGGCGTGGACAAGTGCTTCGCGATGCAGGCGGGGCGCGACGTGCGGGTGATGGTGAAGCCGGAAGAGGTCGACGACGACGGCGCGGCGTTGCTCGTCCGCGAGATCGTCAAGGAGATCGAGGACAGCCTCGAGTACCCGGGACAGATCAAGGTCACCGTGATCCGCGAGTCCCGCGCCTCCGACTTCGCCAAGTAATCTCATCCCCTGACGGCATGCAGCGCTACCACGTCACCACCTACGGCTGCCAGATGAACGCGCACGACTCCGAGCGGATCAAGGGCCTGCTCGAGTCGGCGGGCCTCGCCGAGGCCCAGGATGCGGCCGCGGCCGACGTGATCGTGTTCAACACCTGCACGATCCGCGAGAAGGCCGACAGTCGCTTCCTCCAGCACCTCATGGATGCGCGCGCCATGAAACAGCGTGATCCGAGCAAGCGGATCGTGGTCGGCGGGTGCTTCGCGGAGGCCATGCGGGACGAGCTGTTCCAGGAGTACCCGTTCGTGGACTTCGCCTTCGGTCCCGGCTCGATCGGCCGGCTCGGGCCATACCTCGAGGGCGGCCCGCTGCCACGCGGGCACTTCGCGACCTTCGAGGAGTTCGCCGCGGAGCTGCCCACGCACCGCGAGCGGCCCTTTCAGGCCTGGCTGCAGATCTCGATGGGCTGCAACTCCGTGTGCGCGTACTGCATCGTCCCGAGCGTCCGCGGCCGCGAGCAGTCGCGGCCGTGGCGCGACCTGCTGCAGGAGGCCGAGGCGCTGGTGGCCGACGGCGTGCGCGAACTGACGCTCCTCGGCCAGAACGTCAACTCCTACGGGCGCGACCTCGCGATCGGCGACCGGCTCACCTTCGCCGACCTGATCCGCAAGCTCGACGCGATCGCCGGGCTCGCGCGGGTGCGCTACACGTCGCCCCACCCGAAGGACATGCGCGCCGACGTGATCACGGCCCTGGCCGAGAGCCGCGTCGCCTGCGCGCACATGCACCTGCCGATGCAATCCGGCTCGTCGCAGGTGCTGAGGCGGATGCGCCGCACGTACGACGCCGAGCGCTACCTCGCCCTGGTCGAGCGGATCCGCGCGGCCATGCCGCGGATCGCCCTCACCACCGACGTCATCGTCGGCTTCCCGGGCGAGACGGAGGCTGACTTCGCTGCGACGCTCGCCGTGTACGACCAGGTGGGCTTCGACCACGCGTTCACGTTCCTCTACTCGCCGCGGCGCGGCACCGAGGCCGCGGCGATGCCCGATCAGGTGCCCGACGACGTCAAGCACGAGCGGCTCGAACGGCTCGTCGCACTGGTGCAGGCCCACGCCCGGGCCCGCAACCAGGCGCTGGTCGGGACGGTGCAGGAGGTCCTCGTGGAAGGGGCGAGCCGTACGGACGACGGCCTCGGCCGCGGTCGCTCGAGCGGCAACAAGACGGTCATCTTCGACGGTCCGGCCGTCCCCGGCGAGCTCGTCCAGGTGCGGATCGACGCCGCGACGTCGCAGACGTTGCGCGGTACCGCCCTCGTTGCCGTATCGGGGTGACCGTCGTCGCGATCTTCGGGCCGACGGCGAGCGGCAAGAGCGCCGTGGCGATGGCGCTCGCGCGCAGGACGGCCGGGCGAGATCGTGTCCTGCGACGCCATGCAGCTCTACGCGGGCCTGCCTGTGCTGACGAACCAGCCCGCCGCCCGCGATCTGGACGAGGTGCCGCACCATCTGGTCGGCATCTGGCCGCTGGACGCCGACGGTGACGTCGCGCGGTACGGCGAACTGGCTCGTGCAGCCGTCGACGGCGTGCTCGCGCGCGGGCGGCTCCCGATCGTGTGCGGCGGCAGCGGCCTCTACCTGCGGGCGGCGCTGGCCGAGCTCGCGCTGCCGCCGCGCCCGGTTCCCGGCCTCCGCGAGCGACTCCAGGCGGACTACGACCGGGACGGTGCAGAGACGGCATACCGCCGGCTCGTCGCCGCCGACGCGGCCGCCGCCGCCCGCGTGCATCCCAACGACCGCCGCCGCGTCGTGCGCGCCCTCGAGCTGCACGAGCTCGGCTCGTCGCTGGCGCCCGACCGTGACACGCTCTGGGCGGGCGCGCTCCGGTACCCGACGCTGATCGTCGGCGTGCAGGTGCCGCGGGCAGAGCTACGCCGGCGGATCGCCGCCCGCACGGCCGCCATGTTCGCGCAGGGCGTCGAGGCCGAGGTGGCCGCGGCGGTGGCCGCCTGCCGGCCCTCGGCGACCGCGGCCCGTGCGCTCGGCCTCGATCTGCTGCTGGCGCGCGACCCCGACGCCGCCGGGCGCCTCACCACCCGCACCTGCGCCTACGCGCGTCGTCAGGAGACGTGGATGCGCCGGATCTCCGGGCTCGTCCCGATCGACGGCGCACAGCCGCCCGATGACGCCGCTCGCGCGATCCTCGGTCTCCTGGCCGCGGCGTGAGCCGGGCGGTCGACCGCACCGGCGCGACGCTGGTCCTGCTGTCGGGGGCCGCGTTCGGCGCGAACGCCGTGTTCGCGAAGCTTGCCTACGAGGCGGGCGTGACCATCGGCACGTTCCTGACCGTCCGCTTCTGCCTCGCCGCGATCGTGTTCTGGGCCGTGCTGCGCCCGCGCTTCACCCGTCGCGAGGTGGGGCCGGGGCTCCTGCTCGGCCTGGCCTATACCGGGCAGGCGACGATGTACTTCACGGCGGTGTCGCTGCAGGACATCAACGTCACGTCGGTCTTCCAGGCCATCACACCGGCCATCGTCGCGGTCGTCGCCGTGCTGATCGGGCGGGAACGGGCCCACCGCCGGACGTTCGTCGCGATCGCCGTCGCCATGATCGGCACCGCGCTGGTCGCGCTCTTCGGCACCGACCAGATCGGTACCGTCGTGCCGTTGGGCGTTGCGCTCGCGATCGGCTCGGCTGTCTGGTACTCCGGCTACGTCCTGATCGGCGACCGCGTCGTCGGCACGATCGACCCCGTCCGGCTCGGCTGCCTGATCGCCACCGGCGGCGGTATCGGCTTCCTGATCGGCTCCGCCGCCGTCGGCCAGCTCGCGTTCGACTTCGACCGCATCGGCTGGCTCTGGCTGGCGGGCAGCGCGTTGGTGTCGACGACGATCGCCGTGACGGCCATGATGGCCGGCATGAAACGGATCGGGCCGTCGCTGACGGGCTTGCTGACGAGCTTCGAGACCGTCGCCACGATCGTCTACGCGTTCGTCATCTTCGACGAGCGGCTGACACCCATGCAGATCGTCGGAACCTGCCTCGTGCTCGGGGCGGTGATCCTCGTGCAGCTGCCGTCTCGTACGATGCGGGCGTGATACGGGAGACCATCGAGGCCGCATTCCGCGGCGACATCCCGGCCGGCGACGCCCGCGACGCGGTGGTCGAGGCGATCCGGCAACTCGACACGGGCCAGGCCCGGCTCGCCGAGCCCGTGGCGGATGGCTGGGTCGTCAACGGCTGGCTGCAGGAGGCGATCCTCCTCTACTTCCGGCTCCAGCAGATGGAGGTCATCGAGCACGGCCCGTTCACGTACCACGACAAGATCCCGCTCAAGGGCATCGGCGCGCTCGAGGGCGTCCGGGTGGTGCCGCCGGCGACGGTGCGCTGCGGTGCCTTCGTCGAGCCGGGCGTGATCCTGATGCCGAGCTACGTCAACATCGGCGCGCGGGTCGGCGCCGGCACCATGATCGATACCTGGGCCACCGTCGGCTCGGGCGCGCAGGTGGGCCGCGACGTCCACGTCGCGGGCGGCGTCGGCATCGGCGGCGTGCTCGAACCACCCGGCGCGCGCCCCGTGATCATCGAGGACGGCGCCTTCCTCGGCTCACGCTGCATCGTCGTCGAGGGCGTCCTCGTCGAGCGCGAGGCCGTGATCGCTCCCAACGTCGCCCTCTCGGCCTCCGTCCCGATCATCGACGTCACGGGCCCGCAACCGGTCGAGCACCGCGGGCGCGTCCCGGCCCGCAGCATCGTCGTCCCCGGCACCCGCCCGAAGAGCTTTCCGGCCGGGGAGGTGCAGGTGGCATGCGCCTACGTGATCGGTCACCGCAGCGCGTCGACCGACCGCAAGACCTCCCTGAACGCGGCCCTCCGAGAGCATGACATCGCCGTTTGACGGCCCCATCACGGACGTGTGCGTCGCCCTGCTCTCGACGCCGTCCGAGTACGGCGACGAGGAGCTGCTGGCCGGCATGGTCGAGGCCCACTGCCGGCACCTCGGGGTCCGGCACGAGCGTCTCGGCAACGCCGTCGTGGCACGCACCGGGGCCGGCGGCGACGGCGTCGCGCTCGTCGGCCACCTCGACACCGTGCCCAACTGGGAGGGCGGTGGCGTCCACGTCGCCGGTGACCGCATCGTCGGGCGAGGGGCGGCGGACATGAAGGGCGGCGACGCGGTCATGCTGCGACTGCTCGGCCGCCTGCGCGATGCGGATCCGCCGGTCGTGTTCGTCTTCTACGACCGCGAGGAAGGACCGAACGACCGCAACGGCATCCACCAGGTCCTCGAGTGCTCGCGCCTGCTCGGCACACCCGGGTTCGCGGTGGTCCTCGAGCCGACCGGCAACACCATCCACGCCGGTGCCGTCGGGACGATGAACGCCGACGTCGTCGTGCGCGGCAAGCTGGCGCACTCGGCGCGCCCGTGGGAGGGTGTCAACGCCGTCGACCGCTCGGCGCCCCTGCTGGCCCGCTTCGCCGCGCGGGCACCCGAGCCGGTCGACGTCGAGGGGCTCCGCTTCCACGACACGGTCACGATCACGATGGCCCACGCCGGGAACGCCCGCAACGTCGTGCCGGACGAGTTCCGGCTGGCGGTGAACGTCCGCGTGGCGCCGGGACGTTCGCTGGAGGACGCGCGAGCCGAGGTCGAGCGCCTGGCCGGGCCCGAGGGCGAGGTCACGTGGCTCGACGCCTCGCCGTCCTGCCTGCCCGGCGTCACGGCCCCCGCCGTGCAGGACTTCATCCGGGCGACCGGCCTGGCGGTGCACCCCAAACAGGCCTGGACGGACGTCGCCACGCTCTCGGCCGCCGGCATCCCGGCCATCAACTACGGCCCGGGCGAGTCCTCGCAGGCGCACCAGCGCGACGAGTGGGTGTCGGTCGCGGCGCTGGAGCAGTGCGAGGACGTGCTGCTCTCCTTCCTGCGTGCGGGCACATGAACGTCGCCAAGTGGCAAGGGGCCGGCAACACCTATCTCGTGATCGACGAGGCCGATTGCCCGGTGCCTCTCGGAGCCGCCCAGGTGGCCCTGCTGTGCGATCCGCGGCTCGGCATCGGCGGGGACGGCGTGCTGGTCGTCGGGCCGTCCGGTATCGCGGACCTGCGGATGCGCATCATCAACCCGGACGGCTCCCGGCCCGAGGCCTGCGGGAACGGCACGCGCATCGCCGCGGCCTGGAGCGGCCACGCGGAGGTCGCCATCGAGACCGACGCCGGCCTCCTGCATGCGCGGGTCGAGCCGGACGGCATCGTCAGCGCCGAGATGCCGACGGCGGCGCTCGAGTCGCCGCAGTACCGGCCCACGGGCGAGCCGTTCCCCTACGTCCACCGGTTCGTCTCGGTCGGCAACCCGCACCTGACGCTGCGCGTCCACGACCCGGCCACCTTCCCGCTCGACACGGAGGGCCCGGCCCTCGAGCGCCACCCCTGGGTGCCCGAGCGCGCCAACGTCGAGGTCTGGACGGTGCGCGACCGGAGGGTCGAGATGCGCGTCTGGGAGCGCGGCGTCGGCGAGACCGCGGCCTGTGGCACGGGCGCCTGCGCGGTGGCGGTCGCCGCCGTGCTGGACTCGGCCCTCGAGAGCCCCGTGCGGGTCGGCCTGCCCGGTGGCGAGCTGACGATCGACGTCGGCGAGGGCCTGGAGCTGCGCATGACGGGACCCGTGGCCGAGATCGGATCGGTCACGCTCGCGCCGCGCTTCCTCGACGCGCTCGGGCGGGCATGAGGCACTCCCGCCGGCTGGATCCGCTGCCGGAGTACCTGACCGCGCGCCTCAACCGGCTGGTCGCGGAGCGGCGCGCCGCCGGCCGCGACGTGATCTCGCTCGGCGTGGGCGATCCTGACCTTCCGCCGCCCGCGTGGGCGCGCGACCTGCTCGCCTCTGCCGTCCGCCGGCCGGATGTCGCGCACTACCCCACAAATCGCGGCCTGGCGCCGCTGCGGGAGGCGGTCTGCCGCTTCTACGCGAGCCGCTTCGGGGTCACGCTCGATCCCGAGCGCGAAGTGCTGCCACTGCTCGGCGCGAAGGAGGGCATCGCACACCTCTGCCTGGCGCAGCTCGACCCGGGCGACGTGGCCCTGGTCGCCGACCCCGGCTATCCCGTGTACGTGGGCGGCCCGACGCTCGCCGGGGCGGCACCGGTGGCGTTACCGCTGCGCGGCGATCGCGGTTTCCAGCCGGACCTCGGTGCGGTGCCTGCGGCCGTTCGCGACCGTGCCAATCTCATCATCGCCGGCTATCCGAACAATCCCACCGGCGCGGTCGCCGGCGACGGGCTGTTCGGCGAGCTGGCCGCCTTCGGCGTGCCCGTGTGCCACGACAACGCCTACTCGGAGATCACCTTCGACGGCTACGTCGCGCCGAGCTTCCTGGCCACGCCTGGCGCGCGCGAGGCCGGCATCGAGATCCTCTCGCTGTCGAAGGCCTTCTCGCTGCCGGGCTGGCGGATCGCGTTCGCCATCGGCAACGCAGCCATGATCGACACCCTCCACCGGCTCAAGACCAACGTCGATGCCGGCATGTTCGTCGCCCTCCAGCACGTCGCGATCGCCCTCCTGGACAGCGATCCGGCGGAACGCCGGGCACTGGCCGCGGTGTACGGGGCTCGCCGGGATCTCGTGTGCGACGCCCTCGCGGCGGCTGGCCTGACCGTCAGCCGTCCCCGGGGAGGCATGTACGTGTGGCTTCCGGTACCCGGCGGCGAGACCTCGCTGGCGTTCTCCGAACGACTGCTGGAACGGGCCGACGTGGTCGTCTCGCCGGGCTCGGCCTTCGGGCAGGCCGGCGAGGGCCACGTGCGGATAGCGCTGACCCAGCCGGAGGACCGGCTGGCGGAGGCGATGGAGCGTCTCCGCGACTCGCTGTAGGCTTCGGCCGTTGCCCGAGGCATTCCACACCATTCGCGACGCCGAGCCGGAACGGGCGATCGTGATCGCCGTCTGGGGCCCGGCGGGCGACGGCGAGGTGGAACTCGAGGAGCTCGAGGAGCTGCTGCGCACCGCGCAGGTCGTGCCGGTGGGCCGGGTGGTGCAGCGACGCACGGCACCGCATCCGCGTACCTATCTGGGGCCTGGCAAGATCGACGAGCTGCGCACCGCCATGGCCGAGGCTCGGGCCGAGGTGCTCGTCTGCGACGACGAGCTGTCGCCGACGCAGCAGCGCGTGCTGGAGAACGCGCTCGAGGTGCGGGTGGTCGACCGGACGGCCGTGATCCTCGACATCTTCGCCGCCCACGCGCATACCGCCGAGGGCAAGCTGCAGGTCGAGCTGGCCCAGCTCTCGTACCAGCTGCCGCGGATGCGCGGCATGTGGAAGCACCTGGAGCGGCTGGGTGGCGGCGTCGGCACGCGCGGACCCGGTGAGACCCAGCTCGAGACCGACCGTCGCATCGCGCGGCGGCGGATCGCCCTGTTGAAGGAGCGGCTCGGGCGGACGACCCGGCGTCGCGCGACGATGCGCAAGAAACGCGCGGGCAGCGGCACGCCCGCGGTGGCCCTGGCCGGCTACACGAACGTCGGCAAGTCGACGCTGCTCAACGCGCTCACCGGTGCCGACGTGTCGGCGGCCAACCGGCTCTTCGAGACGCTCGACCCGACCACCCGTGCCTACGTGTACAACGGGCGCGCCTACACCATGACCGACACGGTCGGGTTCATCCGCAAGCTGCCCCACGGGCTCGTGGAGGCGTTCCACTCCACGTTCGAGGAGACCCTCGCCGGCGACCTGCTGCTGCACGTCGCCGATGCGTCCGCGGCGGAGCCGGAGCGGGTCACCCAGCAGCTCGCCGTCGACGAGGTGCTGGACGAGATCGGCGCGGCCGACCTGCCGAGGCTCCTGGTGCTGAACAAGATCGACCTGCTCGACCCGCTCTCGCTGCGGCGGCTGCGCAACGCCCACGGCGAGGCCGTGCTCGTGTCGGCGCGCACAGGCGAGGGGTTGACGGAGCTCGAGGACCGTATCGCCCGCTTCTTCTCGGGCCGGTTCGAGCGCGTGGAGTTGCTGGTGCCCCACCGCGACGGCAGTGCGCTGGCGGCGCTGTATGCGCTGGGCGCGCCGATCGAACGCGAGGACACGGCCGAGGGGGTCGTGATCCGCGCCCACCTGCCCGAGGCCGAGGTGCGCCGCTACGCAGCGTTCCGCACGGACGGCGGTGCGTGATGCGCCTGCCGTTCGTCGTCCTGCACCCCGCCGCCGTGCTGCCGGCGGCCCGCCACGAGGGTGACGCCGGGCTCGACCTGGCCAGCACCGAGGAGCTGGAGCTGGGCCCGGGCGAGCGGGCGCTGGTGGGCGTCGGCCTGGCCGTCGAGATACCGGCCGGGCACTGCGGCCTGGTGATCCCGCGCTCGGGCCTGGCCGCTCGCCACGGCATCACGATCCTCAACGCGCCCGGCCTGGTCGACTCCGGGTTCCGCGGCGAGCTCAAGATCGCCCTGCACAACACCGACCGCTCCGAGGCGTTCCCGATCGCGGTCGGCGACCGGATCGCGCAGCTCGTGGTCGTCGCCGTGCCCGTGGTCGAGCCGGTGGTGGTGCCGGAGCTGGCCGATTCGGCACGGGGGCAGGCGGGATTCGGTTCGACGGGCAGGCGGTGACGTGCATCGCCAGCCGCGCATCCGGGTCTCGGCGCTGATCCTGCGCAACGGCGACGGACTGCTGCTGCTGCGGCACGAGAAGGAGGGCCGGCCGTACTGGCTGCTGCCCGGAGGCGGGGTCGAGGCGGGGGAGACGCTCGAGCGCGCGCTGGCGCGCGAGCTCGCCGAGGAATGCGGCTTCCACGACATCGCGGTCGTGGCACCGGTGGCGCTGGTGGAGTCGATCGCCCCTGCCGGCGTGCCCGACGGCAAGCACGTCGTCCACCTCATCTACCACGTGGAGGTGTCGCCCGGGGCGATCGAGATGGTTGCATCGAGGGACGAGACGGTGCGCAACCATCGCGTCGTCCGCCGCCGCGAGCTCGCCGACGTCGACCTGCGCCCGCCGATCCAGCGCTTCCTGGAGCGGTTCGAGCCGGGCGACCCGTTCGTCAGCCTCGGCCGGGTCTGGTCGACCTGATGGCGCGCGACCAACGGCACGACATCCTGTTCGAGCCCGTGCCGATCGGGCCGCGGACGCTCCGCAACCGCTTCTACCAGACGCCGCACTCCACCGGCTTCGGCACGCACGAGCCAGGCAGCCAGGCCCGCTTCCGCGCAACGAAGGCGGCGGGCGGCTGGGCCGGCGTCAACCTCGAGATCGCCTCCATCGACCAGGAGGTCGACCGCGCGCCCGTGCCGGACCCGGCACAGCTGTGGGACGACGACGACGTGCGGAACCTGCGGCTGCTGTGCGACGAGGTGCACGCCGAGGGCTCGCTCGTCGGCGCCGAGCTGTGGCATGGCGGCTCGTCGGTGGACGGCTCACCGAGCCGGATCGCACCGGGGGGCGCGAGCGGCCTGCCGAACGACGCCTATCCGATGACCTACCCGCGTCCGCTGACGGTAGCCGGGATCAAGCGGGTGGTGGGGCTGTACGCGGCCGCCGCGGAGCGCGCCATCGACGCCGGGTTCGACATCGTCTACGTCTACGGCGCCCACGGCTACCTGCCGACCCAGTTCCTGCAGCGATTCTCCAATCACCGCGACGACGCGTACGGCGGCTCGCTCGCCAATCGGGCGCGGTTCTGGCTGGAGGCGCTGGAGGCCGTGCGGACGGTCGTCGACGGGCGAGCTGCGGTGGCCGTCCGGATCGGCGTCGACCCCTCCGCCCGCTCCGGGCCCGGCATCGACGAGGTGCTCGGGTTCGTGCGGATGGCCGACGACCTGGTCGACCTGTGGGACGTCAACACCAGCGTCATCGCCGAGCACTGGGTGGACATGCGCCCGTCACGCCTCGCGCCGCAGGGCTATCAGGTCGAGGTGACCGGCCGGATCAAGGAGGCCACCTCCAAGCCGGTCGTCGGCGTCTCGCGGCTCACCGACCCCGACCTGATGGCCGACATCGTGCGGTCGGGGGCCTGGGATCTGATCGGCGGCGCCCGGCCGTCCATCGCCGATCCGTTCCTGCCGGCCAAGATCGAGGCCGGCCGCTACGACGAGATCCGCGAGTGCATCGGCTGCAACATCTGCCTCGCGCGCGTCTTCTCGTCGAACCACATCGCCTGTACGCAGAACCCGACTGCCGGCGAGGAGTTCCGCCGCGGCTGGCATCCCGAGCACGTCCCGCCGACCCGCGATCGCACGACCGACGTGCTGGTGGTCGGCGCAGGCGCCGCGGGCCTGCAGGCCGCCGTGACGCTCGGGCGCCGTGGCTACCGGCGGGTGCATCTGGTGGACGGCGCGCCCGAGGTCGGCGGCTACGCGGCCCTGGCGGCGCGGCTGCCCGGTCTCGGCGAGTGGTCGCGGCTGATCGCCCACCGGGTCGCGGCGCTGCGCCACCTGCGTAACGTCGAGGTGATCACGGGGCGCACCCTGAGCACCGAGGACGTCCGCGACTACGGCGCCGACCTCGTGATCCTGGCCACCGGCGCCGAGTGGCGGCTGGACGGCCTCACGCCGCACACGCACCTGCCCCTGCCCGGCGCCGGCGAGGGCCGCACGCTCGTACCCGAGCAGGTGCTGGCCGGAGCCGACGTGGGCGCGCGCGTCTGCGTGTACGACTGCGAGGGCTACTTCATGGGCGTGGGCATGGCCGAGCTGCTGGCGATGCGGGGCCACCAGGTCGACCTCGTGACGCCGCTGGCGCTGGTCGGGCCCTTCCTCGACAAGACGATCGAGGGCCACCCGACCCGGCGGCGCCTCGCCGAGCTGCGGGTCACCACCCACGCCGACACCGAGATCGCCGAGGTCGGCGATGGCGAGTGCACGGTCACGCGCTTCGGCGCGACGTCGGTGCTTCAGGCCGACACCGTGGTCCTGGTCACCGCCCGGCAGTCCCGGAACGCGCTTGCGCGGGAGCTCGCCGCCGACGCCGAGGCAACCCGCGCCGCGGGCATCCGCGGCGTGTTCGAGATCGGCGACGGCGCGGCGCCACGGCTGCTGGCCGACTGCGTCTTCGACGGACACCGCCTGGCGATGGAGCTGGACGGCGACGACCCGGCCGTGCCGCTGCCGTACATCCGCGAGCGGCGGCTCGTGGGCTGAGGGTCAGGCCGGCGTGAGCAGCGAGCCTCTGGGCCGGCGGGGGCCGGGATCGTTTCGCCCCCGCTCATTCGTAGTCCTGGCATGATCGACCGCGCCTCCGATGCGAAGCTGGTCGCCAGGGTCCTGGCCGGCGACTCCCGGGCGGCCGGGACGTTGTACGACCGGCACTGGCAGGGCGCCTGGCGGGCGGCCGTCGCGGTGCTCGGGTCGCCGGCGGAGGCGGAGGATGTCGCGGCGGATGCGTGGCTGCGGGCGATCGACGCGCTCGACCGGTGCACGCCCGCCGACAGCTTCGGCTGCTGGCTGCACCGGATCGCGGTCAACCGCGCCATCGACGTGCTGCGCCGCGAGCGGAGATCGTCGTCGTTGGACGGGGTCGCCGAGTTGGCGGACGCGGGATCGTCGGGCGCTGACCCGGAGATCCGCGCGGCGGTCGCGCAGCTGCCGCTCGATCGGCGAGTAGTGGTCGCGCTGCGCTTCTGGGCCGACCTCTCTCTCCCGGCGATCGCGGAGCTCCTCGAGATCCCGGTCGGCACGGCGAGCTCGCGGCTTGCGCGCGGCCTCGATGATCTCCGCCTCGGCATTGAGGGGGTGGCGCATGAGCGCTGACCTGGAAGCCCGAGTCCGGCGCGCCGCCCCTGCGGCCGAGCAGGCGCCCGATCGGGTGATGGCGACCCGTGACACGGTCGTGGCGCGCGCCGCGGCGCGGTGGCAGCAGGATGCCCCGTCGACCGCGCGCTGGCGGCCGGGCCGGCTCGTCCTGACGGCGATCGCGCTCGGCCTGGTGCTGGTCGTGGCCATCGCCCTGGTCGTCGCGCGCCATCCCGCGTCGCAACCTCAGCCGGTCACGCCGCCGGGTCCCCGGCCGATCCCGAGGGCGTTCACCGCCCTCGCACCGCGCCCGTTCCCGACCACGCGGGACTGGGCGTCCCTGAACGGATGGCGCGTGAATTTCCGTGCAGTCGTCCGCAAGTTCTTGCCCCGCACCCTCGCCCAGCCGCATCAGCTGAGTCAGTGCATCACCGACGCCCGCCAGTTGGGGGCCACCGAGTTCCGGTCGTCGGGCTGGGGCCACCCCGGCAAATCGAACTTGAACGAGTACGTGCTCCGCTACGACGATGCAACGGCCGCGACACGCGCGTTCGCCGATGTCAGGAACCAGTTCGCGGGCTGCTCCCGACGGCACGGGCTGGCGTTCACCATCACGGATGGCACGAACCTGGTGGGCTGGCCGGCTGATGAAGCGTTCGGCGGGCAAGCACCGCAGGGCCGCCGCTACCGCGACGTCATCACCCACGAGTGGGTCCCGAACCGATACCAGGTCGGCGTGGTCCGTGACGCCAACGTCGTGATCGTGATCGAGTCGTACAACGGCTGGCCCGACGGAGGGGACACCGTCCTGAGGCTCGCCCTCCTGCGTGCGATTCCCAGCGAACTGCAGCGATGCCCGATGGAAGACCCGTTGCTGTGCCCGGGCCGCGACGCGCGCCCCCCGGGCGGGCGTACGACGGGAACCTGAGGCGCTGCCGGGTAGGGTCGGCCGGCCTGTCCAGATCGATCAGCGGCGCTCGGCGCGCGCGATCGCCGCTGCACCTGCGGCGGCCCGCCGCTCGAGGACGTCGTCGAGCGGTTCCAGCTCGGCGGGCCCGCCGCGGCGGTCGAGCGCCCACGCGATCAGCTGGTCGGCGAGCCACGGATTCTTCGGCAGCAACGGGCCGTGGACGTAGGTACCGACGATGCGTCCCTGGATGCAGCCCTCGGTGCCGTCCTCGCCGTTGTTGCCTGCCCCGGCCACCACCTGGCCGAGCGGCTCGAGGCCGGGCCCGAGGTGCGTGCGGCCGGCGTGGTTCTCGAAGCCGACGAGCTCGCGGTGCAGGCCATCCACCGTGCAGGTGACGAGGATGTTGCCGATCAGGCGCGTGGGGCCTGCGACGGTCTCCAGGTCGACCAGGCCGGTGCCTTCCATCTCGTCGCCCTGGTGGCCGCGGTAGCGGTGGCCGAGCAGCTGGTAGCCGCCGCACACGGCGAGCAGGGCGGCGCCGTCGGCCAGCGCGGCGCGGATCGCCGGGGTGAGCCCGCGAAGGGCGCCCGCGACCAGCAGCTGGTCGCGATCCTGGCCGCCTCCGAGCAGGATCACGTCGGCCGCCGATGGATCGAGCGGATCGCCGAGGCCGATCGGCGCGACCCGGACGTCGAGCCCCCGCCAGCGGGCGCGTTGTTCCAGGACGCGGACGTTGCCGCGGTCGGCGTAGATCGACAGCAGCTCCGGATAGATCGGCACGATCGTGATCACGTGCGCGTCTCCCAGTAGGGCCGGGTCATGGCGCGGGCCGTGGCGATCCGCTGCAGCTCGAGCATCGCCGTGTACGTCGGCAGCACGTAGGCGGCCTCTCCGCCCAGGGCGATGGTGCGATCCAGGGCGTGCTCGAGGTCGTCCTGCACCTCGATCCGGTCGCGATCGACTCCGGCGTAGAGCGCACGCAGAGCCATGTCGGCGGCCCGCCGTCCGCTGCAGATCACGTGGCCGGCGCGGGGGAGGGACAGCTCGAAGTCGACGTCCCAGATCCATGACACATCGCGTCCATCGGCGATGCCGTCGTTGAGGGCCAGCATCAGGGTTGCGCCGTCGATCGCCGAGTCCAGCGCGCGCAGCGCCTCGTTCGCTCCGGCCGGGTTCTTGATCAGCAGCAGCACCAGGTCGGTGCCGCCGGCGATCAGGTGCTCGAACCGTCCGAACGCGGCGCGGAACGTCGCCAGCCGGTCTGCCGTCACCCCGGCGGGCACGCCCAGCGACCAGGCCAGCGCGGCTGCCGCGACCGCGTTGTACACGTTGTAGATGCCGGGGAGCGACAGCCGGACGACGGCCGAGCCGTCCGGTGTGTCGAGCCGGAACTGCGACCCGGAGAGGCCCAGGAGCTCGATCTCGCGCCCGGCGACGTCGAGGCGTCCGCGCGACCGGCCGCACGCCGGGCACTCGTAGTCGCCGAGGTGGCCGAGGTAGACGGCCCGGAAGACCAGCGGCGTCCCGCACGGACAGGTGATCGAGTCGGCCGCGTGCTGGAGCTCGGGCAGCGCATGGCGGGGGTCGTCGATGCCGAAGCGGATCGCGGCCCTGTCGTCGGCGAGCGATGCGACGAGGACGTCGTCGGCGTTGACGATCAGCCGCACGCTGCGGTCGGTGGCGGTCAGCAGCGTGCGCCACCGCGACGCGATCAGCTCGAGCTCGCCGTACCGGTCGAGCTGATCGCGGAAGAGGTTTGCCAGCAGCAGTGTCCGCGGCCGCATCCTCGACGCGACCTCGGGGAGCGCGGCCTCGTCGACCTCGAAGAGGCCCATCCGGGCAGCAAGCGGAGCATCGACCATGGCGCTCGCGACACCCGAGACGAGATTCGCACCGCTCGCGTTGCGGGCCAGGACGCGATCGGGCTCGAGGATGGTCGCCGCCATCGCCGCGGTGGTCGTCTTGCCGTTCGTGGCGGACAGGACGACCACGCCATCGGGCAGGCGCCGGGCGAGCCGGTCGAGTGCGTCGGGTTCGAGCCGGACGAGGACCTTGCCGGGCAAGGTCGTGCCGCCGCCGCGTCCGGCACGCCGCGACAGCGCGCCCGTGGCACGGGCAACCGCGACCTTGGCGGCGAACAGGGACATCGCCCGGAAGGTACTAGAGGCCTGATGTGCATCGTGGCAGGCGCACCGCATCCCGCGCGGGCGCGTACGCTCGATCCACATCAAGCCTCTGGGTGTCTTTCCGTCTTGGCGAGTACGAATTTCAACTCAGGGTATTGCAATCCATTGGAAGTGATATATGCTCTTCGTTCAGAGGATCAACACGCTCGTCGGGATCTGGCGATCTTCCGGCGACCGAGGAGGCGATCGGGATGCGAGAGAAGACGGTCTTCTCAGCACTGGAGAACATCGATCAGGATCGGCTCGCCCAGTTCCAGGCGGGCATGCGCAAGCGGTACTCGGACGCCCAGATCCTCGAGCAGTTGCGCGCGTGTGCCCAGCGGCTCGGCAAGTCGCCCACGATGCGGGAGTTCGAGGCCGATCGGGAGACGACGGTGCATCCCCAGACCGTCATCGAGCACTTCGGCTCGTGGAACGCGGCCAAGCGCCAGGCCGGCCTCGTGCCGCGGCGCTTTGCCACCCGCGAGGAGCTGGTGCGCCTGCTCCGCGCGCTCGGCGACGAGCTCGGCCGGGTGCCGACCGCCAAGGACATCGAGGCCCGCCGCGGCAGCATGCCGTCCAAGTCGCTGTACTGGCACACCTTCGGCTCGCTCACGAACGCGCTCCGCGAGGCCGGCTTCGACGTCGCCGTCGGTGAGGAGCGGCTCGACCGCGCGCTCGACCAGGGGGTGCTGCTGGCGGCCCAGATCGGCCGGCTGCCGAAGTTCGCGGACTGGGCCGAGGCCCGTCGCAGCGACATCAACATGCTCACCGAGTGGCAGGTCTACCGGATGTTCGACTCCCGCCGCGGTGCCTGGTCGACCTTCCAGTTCCTGCTCCGCGAGCGCCTCGTCTCCCAGGGCGTCGAGGTCAAGCTGGACGGCGAGCTGGCCTGAGCGTCAATCCACCGCCTTGCGGCGGATTGAGGCTACGCCGCCAGCGGGTCGGCGGTGATGCGAGCTTCGGTGATGAGACGCGAGACCCGCCGAGTCTCGTCGGGCAGGTTCAGGATGACACCGGGCTGAATCGTCCTCGCCTCGAGCGTCGATCCGGGTGCGAGGTCGACCTCGAGCCCACCGGCGCCCGGGGCGAGCTCGGTGATCTCGCCGGTGCCGTCGAGCCTGAGCCGGCCGCCGCGGAAGATCGCGTCGGGCGACAGCACCTCGATCGAACCGAGCACGGCGACGGTGGAGTCGATCACGCCCTTGCCGGTGACGACGACCGCGCCGACGACGTCGAGTTCGCACTTCTGCAGAAGGCCGGCACGGACCTCGGCGGGCACCGCGGTCAGCTGGTGCAGCCGGTCGGCCTCTCGCGCGAAGGTCTGACCGATCGCGCCGAGGCCGTCGACGGGGTACTTGCCGCTCCGCATCGCGTCGAAGTCGACGTGCGCGCCGCGCAGAGCGGTGAGCACGTCGTGGGGCACCGTGCCGCGTTCCCGGTCGGCCTCTGCCAGCGCACGGCGGATGTTCGGCTCGAGCTCCGGCGCGATCCGCTCGAGCACCATCCCGAGGGCACGCACGGGGTGGAGGCTTCGGCCGGCGTTCTCGCTGGCGGCCACGAGTTGCTCGACGCCGGCCTCGACGCGTGCCACGTCGTGGGCGAGCGGCGCGACGAGTTCCGTGAGCCGGGCGAGCGCCGCGATCGTGTGACCCGCGCGTAGGGCGGCATCGAACGCGCCGCCCGCGATCCGGATCGAGAACCCTGCATCGAGGGTGGCGTGGCGCACGAACTCGCCGACCGCGATCGACCGCCGCGCGCGCACGAGAGCCCCGTCCTCGATGCTGCCGGTGACCTCGATCGACCCCGGGCTCGACACCTCGCCGTCGCGGCCCTGGATGGCCGGCAGGCGCAGCGCGGGCGCCACGGACAGAACACCGTCGACGATGTGCGCGTGGCCGTCGGTGGTCGCCACGACGCTCCCGCCGAGCTCGATCGCCACACCCTCGCCGAACCCGAGGTCGGGGGCGCGGGGTTCCTCGACAGGCAGCGGCCGGCCGGTCACGGTGTGGCCCGGCGTGCCGGGCTTCGCCGCCTCGATCCGGGCGAGTTCGGTGCCGGCCCGGACGTACCGGTCGCCCGACGCATCGACGACCTGGAGGACCTGCACTCGGGCGTGCTCGGGCGGGATCCGGCTCGTTCCCCGGGCCACGGGGAGCGTGCCGAACTCGCCACGGGCAAGCCGCTGGAGGGCGTCGTGGTCGATGCCGTCGACGACGCCGTGGGCGGTCAGCGCCGCGTAGAGATCGCCGAGCGTCGGCTCGGGGCACGGGATGCGCTCGGCGAGAGTCTTTCGGATCAGGATCGATGGACCCGCAGGCTGGTCCGCGAGCCGGTAGCGCGCCCCCGGGGCGCGCTCGACGGAAACGGTCGCCAGCAGCTCGTCGCGCGCGACCTCGACGTGGACGGTGAGCTGCGGCGCGACGTCTGCGACGTGCGCGGAGCGGCCGTCCTCGGACAGCACCACGCCGTCCTCGCAACGGATCACCGCTGGACGGCCGGTCCCTTCGGGCGGCGTGACGGTGAGGACTCCGCCGACGACCGCAGCGCTGCCATCCTGGTTGTGCTGCACGGCTCGTCTATCGGCGCGAGAGGGGCGGCCCTCAAGCCTGACACGGCACCGCCCCGCAGGGAGATGGGCCGAACGGCCCTCATGCCCCATCGTGACCATGCCGATTGAGGACTAGACGGTGCCGCCATGGAAGGCGCCCGCAGGAGGTTCCGATGCCAGAGCCCCGGACACTCAGCGAAGTCGAGAACTGGTTCACGACCCGTCTACAGGAGATCGCGGCCCGCGAGCGCGAAGCCTGGGACGAGTACCTGCTGACGATCCGCGGCGTCGCGTCCGACGTGTACGAGCAGAGCGAGTCGCTCGCCTGGCGGCGGTTGCGCCGCACGATGGCCCAGCTCGCTCACGACCGGCGCCGGCACGAGTTCGAGCGAGACCGCGCGGTCGCCGAGATTCGCGGCCTTCGGCTGGCGAGCTAATGGAACTGCGACTCCTCGACATCGAGGAGGCCGCTCCCGCAGAGGCCTCGGCACGAGCCGAGGCCCTCGGCGATCGGTGCCTCCACGTGGCCGGCGACGGGCGGCTCGTAGCGCTCGGATACCGGTTCTACCCGATGCCCGACAGCGAGGTGCCGTCGTTCTTTGCGAAGCGCTTCAGTGCCGGGCGCCGGAACGGCGCCGTCACGCTCATGGCGGGCATCGACGCCCAGACCGGGGAGCCGTCGGACGCCGTGACGGCGTGGTGGCTCGTGCGGCTAACCTACGGAGCGCGCATGATCACGCTCGAGGAGCTCACTGGGACGATCGCCGCGCGGGACCCTGACGCTTTCAGGGCGTATGCGGACGAGCTCGACGCGCTCGGCCTGGCCCGCCGCTCGGCGTGCCCGGTCTGTTCGTGCCGATGACGTCCGTCGAGACGGAGCCCGAGCCCCGCGTGACGGCACCGGCGGGCCCGCGCCCGATCCCGCCGGGCCGGGTGCTCCGGCTGCGCCAGGGGCACATCCTGATCGCCGGCCTCTGGTTCGCCATCCACGAGCTGTCACGAGGCGCGACGGTCGGCCGGGCTGCGCTGGCGCTCCTCTACACGACCATCTGGTACGCCTGCATCCGATACACGCTGCTGCGGGAGTCTCGCGCCGGCCCGAGCTGGGCGCTGACCATCGTCCGGGCGGCGGAGGGCGCGGTGATCGCCGCCGGCATCATCATCGCCCTCCACTCCGTGTTCGAGCGCAACGACCCGCTCGCCGGCGAGGTGGGCGCGGTCGCGGCGGTGGCATTGCTGGCCTTCCTCTGGCACGCGGCGGTGGCAGGGCATCGCTCGCTCGGCGAGCCGCTTCGCTGCGTGGTGGTCGGTCCCGCCGCGGTCGTGCACGAGCTCGAGGAGGAGCGCCTGGCCCCGGGCGCGCGGCCGTTCCAGCTGCTGGGATGGATCGACGACCCGATCGAGCCCGGACCGCCGGAGGAGGCGCGCGCACCGCGCCTCGGCGACATCGACGACCTCGAGCGGATCGCCTACGGCGGCGGCGTCGACGTGTTCATCCTCGGCGTCCGGGCAGGCCGGCCGGCGATCTACGCCCGTCTGCTCGAACTCACGCACCTCGACGTGTCCGTGATCGAGTACCCCGCGTTCTTCGAGCGCACGTTCGGTCGCGTGCCGTTGAACGAGCTGACGCCGACCTGGTTCCTGCACACGATGCACCTCCACCGCCGCGACGAGGCGGGGGTGTCCAAGCGTGTCTTCGACCTGGTGCTGGCCGCGGTCGGACTGGTGCTGGCGTCCCCGATCCTGCTCGGCGCCGCCATCGCCGTGCGACTGTGGGGCGGGCCGGGTCCCATCCTCTTCCGCCAGATCCGGATCGGCGAGCACGGCAAGCAGTTCACCATGGTCAAGTTCCGCTCCATGAACTCCACCGAGGCGGGTGACGAGACCACCTGGACGGCGACCGACGACCCGCGCATCACCGCGGCCGGTCGCTGGCTGCGACGCTTCCGCATCGATGAGCTGCCCCAGCTGGTGAATGTCCTGGAGGGGACGATGACGCTGGTCGGACCACGGCCCGAGACGCCGGACTACGTCCGCTGGCTGGCCGAGGAGATCCCGTTCTACCAGCCCCGGCACTTCGCCAAGCCCGGCATCACCGGTTGGGCCCAGGTGTGCGGCGGGTACGCATCGTCGCTCGACTCCAGCCGGCTGAAGCTCTCCTACGACCTCTACTACCTGCGAAACCGCTCGTTCTCGCTCGATGCCGCGATCCTGCTGCGGACGGTGGGCATCGTGTTCGCGGGCCACGGCTCCCGGTGAGCCACCGACTATCTCAATCCATCGCGTCGCGGTGAATTGAGATAGTCGGTGGCGTATGGTTGCGCGGTCAGAATGATCTCCGGAGCCCGCAAGACGGGCCGTGGGCGCAGCCGCGGGTCCTGGGCTGAGGAGGTTATCCGGATGGTGACGGATGACGGGACTGGCACACCGCGACCGGAACACGCTCGGACGGCCGCCCCGGTCGCGTCAACCTGCCCGACATCAACCCTCACACGCCCCGGCGGTCGCACTCGTCGCCAACAGCCGTCCAGCGACCACGATCCCGAACACACCGCCGGACCCGGCGCGCCCGCCACCAGCCCGAACCGCTCAGATCACATCGATCCACCGGCCCGCGGCGGATCGATGTTTATCCTCTAAAGACCATATGAACACCTTCCGATAGAAGTAGTGCCCGCACGGATCGCGGGTCGCGGAATGCGAGTTCACGGAAGGACGCCGACAGGCGTCCTTCGTCGTTTCGGGAGGAGGTGTCCATGGAACTGTTCGACGTCACGGAACGGTCGCTCGAGGTCGCACTCCACGGCACCGAGCTTCGCCAGCAGGTGATCGCGAACAACCTCGCGAACATCAACACGCCCGGATTCAAGCGCAGCGACGTGGAGTTCCAGCATCAGCTGGCCGAAGCGCTGCAGTTCCAGGGCTCGAGCGGCGGCGTCGATGCCGTCGCGTCCGTCACGCCGACCGTCCAGACCGACAACGTCTCGACGATGCGCGTCGACGGCAACAACGTCGACGTCGACCGCGAGGCCACCTACCTCGCCGAGACCCAGCTCCAGTACTCGGCCCTGATGGCCGTCGTCACCAAGAACATGGCGACGATGTCCAGCATCATCACGGGTGCCCGCTGATGGGGCTCTTCGACGCGATGACCGTCACGGCCAGCGGCCTCACCGCCGAGCGCGTCCGGATGGACACCATCGCCGCGAACCTCGCCAACGCGAACTCCACGCGGCGCGCCGACGGCCAGCCCGGCCCGTACCTGCGCCGCGAGGTCGTCCTCCAGGAGGCCGGGACGGCGCCGGTCGGTCCGACGCCGAGCTTCTCGACCTTCGGCGACTTCGCGGCATCGACCTCGCCG
Organism: uncultured Actinomycetes bacterium; assembly: GCA_963779685.1. GTDB lineage: Bacteria > Actinomycetota > Thermoleophilia > Gaiellales > F1-60-MAGs149 > CAVZZG01. The sequence goes on along the minus strand of CAVZZG010000003.1, from coordinate 625,126 downwards.
GGAGGCGTCCAGGTCGCGGGCATCGTGGAGGACCCGGGCGGCACCGGTCTGAAGTACGACCCGTCCAGCCCCGACGCCGACGCGCGGGGTTACGTCCGCACGCCGAACGTCAACTCCGTCACCGAGATGACGGACCTCATCACCGCCACCCGCGCGTACGAGGCCAACACCACCTCGCTGAACGCGATCAAGACCGAGTTCTCCCGCGCGATCGACGTGCTGCGCTGATGACGGTCCCCGCGATCAGCGGCGTCGGCGTCGACGCAATCCAGCTCTACCGGTCAATGCCGCAGGTGGCCGGGAGTCCCGCCACCTCGCCGGCCACCGAGCCGACCGCGACCAGCTTCGGCGACCTGATCGCCTCCAAGCTCCAGGGCGCCGTCGACCTGCAGAACCAGGGTTCGCAGGCTGCCCAGGCTCTGGCGACCGGCACCGCCACCGACGTTTCCGCGGCCACCATCGCCGTCGAGAAGGCCGCCATCGCACTCCAGTTGACCGCCGCGTTCCGGAACAAGGCCATCGAGGCCTACCAGGACGTGATGAGGATGCAGATCTAACCCCAGGGGGATCACGTCGTGGGACTTCTCGGTACCGCCGTCGACCGCCTCGGATCGACCGCTCGCATCGTGGTCGGGGTCATCGCCCTGGTCACGATCGGTGTGATCGCCTACATCGTCATGACCGCGAACGGCGCGGCCTACACGGCCGCGTTCACGAACCTCACGCCCCGCCAGGCCGGCCAGGTCCAGGCGGCGCTCGCCTCGCAGCGGATCCCGACCAAGCTCACCGGCGGCGGGACGACGGTGATGGTGCCCTCGAGCCAGCTCGACGCGGCCATGGTCGCGGCGGTCAGCGCGGGCGTCAGCGAGAACGGCAACGAGGGCTGGGCCCTGCTCGACCAGACGAGCCTCTCGACGACCGATGCCCAGTGGGCGATGCGGGTGCAGATCGCGCGCTCGGGCGTGCTCGCCCACCAGATCGAGCAGATCGCCGGGGTCAGCCGCGCGACGGTCAACCTCGCGATCCCGTCCCAGTCGATCTTCACCGCCGACCAGGGCGAGACCAAGGCCTCGGTGAAGCTCGAGACCACCGGTTCCCTCACGGACGACGCGGTGCGAGGCATCGTCGCGCTGGTCGCGAACGGCGTGCCGGGGCTCGTGGCCCAGAACGTCACCGTCACCGACCAGGCCGGCAACCTCCTCAACAGCACGATGTCGTCCATCGGCTTCGCGGCCTCGGATCGCCTGGCCGCTCAGCGCAAGTGGGACGCCCAGCAGACGGCCGTCGCGCAGGCCACGCTCGATCGCGTGCTCGGCCCGAGCAACTCGACGGTCGTGGTCGCGGGCCAGCTCAACTTCGACACGGTCACGACCAAGCAGCAGACCTTCGGAAGCAACAAGGGCGCCATCGCCGGTGCTACCGAGACCGAGAAGCTGACCCAGCAGGGCGGCGGCGGCACCGGAGGCCTGGCGGGCACGGCGGGCAACGTGCCCGGCGCGGCCGTGGTCAGCGGCGGCAGCTCCTCGCAGTACAACCACGCCAAGAACTCCTCGACCAACGCCATCGACTCCACCGCCACGGACACGCAGCTCGCCGGAGGCACACCCGAGAAGATGTCGATCTCGATGATGGTCTCGAAGAAGTCGCTCGAGAACGTCGTCAAGGGGGCGTCCACGAACCCCGCCCTGCAGACCCAGGCGATCACCCAGCTCCAGGCCGCGGTCGAGAACGCCGTCGGCTTCGACGCCACCAACACCCAGAACACGATCGCGGCCAACGCGGTGGAGACCCTCCCGAATCCGGTCGCGGCGCTCAAGGCCGCAGGCGTGCAGCCCTTCTCGGGCTCGGGCGGCTCGGCCTCGAGCGGCAGCGCGCTGGGCGGTCTCGTGCCGGCGCCGTTCGGCAGTCTGCTGTCCCCGATCGCGTCCGGCATCGCCCTGCTCGCGTTCCTGTTCCTCGTCCGCAAGTCGCTCGCCAAACGCCAGGCCCTGCTCGGATCCACCGATGCCTCGTGGCTGCCCGCCCTGGAGGCTCCCCCGATCAAGATCGAGGAGCTCATGCCGGCGCTGGCCGGACCATCGGCGGCCGAGCTGCAGGCGGTCGAGAAGAAGGCCCTGCAGGCGCGAGTCGAGGACATCGCCCAGACCCGGCCGGCCGACGTCGCTGCCCAGCTGCGCGGCTGGCTGGCCACTGAGAGCGCATGAGCGACACGGCCCTCGAAGAGACCGGCGTCGCCGCCGTCAGCGCGTCGCCGCGCCGCAAGGCGGCGATCATGGCCATCGCGCTCGGCCCGACGCTCTCGGCCGAGGTCTTCCGGCACCTCTCGCACGAGGAGATCGACGAGCTCGTGCTCGAGATCGCCTCGCTCGACCGGGTCACGCCGGAGGAGCGCCAGTCGGTGATGGAGGAGTTCTACGAGGCATCGCTGGCGCAGGACTTCATCGCCCAGGGCGGCGTCGGGTTCGCCAAGGACGTGCTCGAGCGGGCTGTCGGCGACGACCGCGCGCTCGAGATCATGGGGCGGCTGTCGACGTTCATCCGCGTCTCGCCGTTCGAGTTCCTGCGCAAGATCGACCCCGTCCAGATCTACAACTTCCTCCAGCACGAGCACGCCCAGACCATCGCGCTGGTGCTCGCCTACCTGCCCTCCGACGCCGGCGCACAGGTGCTCGGGATGTTCCCGCAGGAGGTGCAGACCGAGGTCGCGATGCGCATCGCCGCGATGGATCGCACGGCGCCCGAGGTGCTGCGCGAGGTCGAGGCGGTCATGGAACGCAAGCTCTCCAACCTGATCAACCAGGACCTGGAGGCCGCGGGCGGCGTCAAGGCGCTCGTGGACATCATGAACTTCTCCGACCGGGCGACCGAGCGCAACGTGCTCGAGTACCTCGACGAGAAGGACCCGGAGCTCGCGGACGAGGTGCGCAAGCTGATGTTCGTGTTCGAGGACCTGCTGATCCTCGACGCGAAGGCCATCCAGCAACTCCTGAAGGAGGTCGACATGAAGGACGTCGGCCTGGCGCTCAAGGGCGCCAACGACGACATCAAGAACCTCATCTTCTCGAACATGTCCCAGCGCGCGGCCCAGATGCTGCAGGAGGACATGGAGTTCATGGGCCCGGTGAAGCGCCGCTCGGTCGAGGAGGCGCAGGGTCGCATCGTGGCGATCGTCCGCCGCCTCGAGGAGACCGGCAAGATCCAGGTCGCCCGCGGCGGCGCGGGTCAGGAAGACGAGCTGGTTGCCTGAGCAGCGCATCATCGCGCGCGCCGCATCGGGTGGCACGCGCAGGCTGCAGGTCGTGCCACTCGACGAGCCTCCGGGGCTGGACGACGTCGCCGGCCGCGCGCCGGCGGCCACCGGGCTGAACGCGTTCCTGATGGCGGCTCAGCGGCAGGGCGCCGAACTGGTCTCGGCGGCTCGGTCGCAGGCCGATCAGATCGCCACCGAGGCACGCACCGCCGGCTACGAGGCGGGGTATGCGGAGGGGCTGCAGCGTGCCGAGGGCGAGCTGAGCGACCTGTTCCGGTTCGCGGAGGGCGCGGTGCGGGAGATCGCCGAGACCCGGACGCGGATGCTGGAAGAGTCCGAGACGGCGCTGGTTGCACTGGCGGTGCAGGTGGCCGAGAAGATCCTCCAGACGAGTCTCGAGCTGGAGCCGCACCGGATCGCCGACGTGCTGCGTGGCGCGCTGCGCAAGGCTTACGTCCGCGACCACGTCCAGGTGGTCTGCAACCCGGACGACCTGGCGCTCGTGGAGGGTGCCTCTCAGGACCTCCAGGCCCAGGTGGGCACGCTCAAGAACCTCGAGCTGATCGGCGACCGCCGTATCAGCCGCGGCGGCGTGATCGTGCGCACACCCGGCGGGGACGTCGACGCGACGCTCGAGTCACAGCTCGACCGCCTGCGTGCCGCGATGCTCGGCGGCGATGGCTGAGGCAGCCCAACCGCTGGCGGCCTTCGCCGACCGCCTTCGCATGGCCGATCCCTATCGGACGATGGGACGCGTGGCCGAGGTCATCGGCCTCGTGATCGAGTCCACGGGACCCGAGGCCGAGGTGGGGGAGCTGTGCCTGATCGGCGACTCCCGGCGCGGGGCCGTCATGGCCGAGGTCGTCGGGTTCCGCGACGGCCGCACGCTCCTGATGCCCCTCGGCCACGTGGCCGGCATCAAGCCCGGCGACCCCGTGGTCGGCGCCGGCCATCCGCTGACCGCTCCCGTCGGGAGCGCGGTCCTGGGACGGGTGCTCGACGGGCTCGGCAACCCGCTCGACGACGGGCCGCCGCTGGACGGCGGCGCCCGCATGGTCGAGCGACGCCCGCTCACCGCATCGCCGCCCGGCCCGCTGGCGCGCCGGCCGATCGACGAGCGCCTGCCGCTCGGCGTGCGTGCGCTGGACGTGCTCGTGCCGTGCGGGCGGGGCCAGCGTCTCGGTATCTTCGCGGGATCCGGCGTGGGTAAGTCGACGCTGCTCGGCATGATCGCCCGCAACACCGAGGCCGACGTGACCGTGATCGGACTCGTCGGCGAGCGTGGCCGCGAGGTGCGCGAGTTCGTCGACCACGACCTCGGCGAGGAGGGCATGCAGCGCAGCGTCGTCTGCGTGGCGACCTCCGATCAGCCCGCCCTGGTGCGGGCGAAGTGCGCGGAGACCGCCATGACGGTCGCAGAGGCATTCCGGGACGAGGGCAAGGACGTGCTGCTGCTGATGGACTCGGTGACCCGCTACGCCATGGCCCTGCGCGAGATCGGCCTGGCGGTCGGCGAACCGCCGGCCAGCCGCGGCTACACCCCCAGCGTGTTCGCACGCCTCCCGAAGCTGCTCGAGCGCGCCGGCAGCGGCGCGCGGGGCTCGATCACCGCACTCATCACCGTGCTCGTCGAGGGCGACGACATGAACGAGCCGGTCGCCGATGCCGTGCGCGGGATCCTGGACGGCCATGTCGTGCTCGATCGTCGCCTCGCCCACCGCAACCACTACCCGGCCATCGACGTGCTGGCATCCGTGTCGCGGCTGGCGCCGGCCATCACGACGCCCGCCGCGCAGGCGACGGCGGGCCGGGCGCGCGAGGCGCTCGCCACCTACCGCGCCCGCGAGGACCTGATCTCGATCGGCGCCTACGCGCGCGGTTCCGACCCCCGCGTCGACGCTGCCATCGAGCTGATCGAGCCGATCGAGGAGTTCCTCCGCCAGCCTCCGGACGCCAACGAGCACCCCGAGCTCGCCGAGCGGCGGCTCGCGACGATCGTCGGCTGAGGACGCCAGAAGCTTCCTCAAGCGAATATCTCTTTCAACCGATAAATGTACTGGCTAAGGATGGCCGGTGCCGCCCCGGAGGGGTGGGCCGGCCTTCGTGCTTCATGCGCAGGTTCCGCTTCACACTCCAACCCGTCCGTGATCTCCGCGACCACCGCGAGCTGACCGCCCGGATCGCGATGGCCGACCGGCTGCGGGCGCACGCGGCGGCGCACGAGGCCGCCGAGGCATCGCTCGACCGCCATCGCAGGGCCGAGCGGGCACTGGCGGATGCCGGCGGGCCGGCGGCGCGGCTCGCCCAGGCCGACCGCGATCGCGACGGCGCCCGGCTCGGGCTCGAGCGGGCGATCATGGATCTCCGCGACCGCACGCACGGCGTCGACCAGGCGCGTGCCGCACTGGTCGAGGCGCGCCGCTCCGTCGAGACCCTGAACCGGCTCGAGGAACGCCAGCGCGATGCCCACCGCCAGGCCATGCTGGCCGAGGAGGAGCGCGACCTGGCGGACATCACCGAGATGCGGAGCGCCCGGCGGATCGCGGCGGAGCTGCGAGCGAGGCGCACGTCATGACGGTCACCGACGCCCTCTCGCGGATCACCGCGATCCAGTCGCAGATCGCCGCCCTGGCACCACCTCCCGCGACGGCGACCGACGCGACGGCCTTCGCGCGCGCCCTCCAGGGCCAGCTCACGGCAGGGACGTCGGCTGCCTCGGGTTCCGGGCTCGGCGGCCAGCCGACGCCCTACGACGGCATGATCGTGCAGGCCGCGAACGATGCCGGGATCCCGCCGGCGTTGCTGAAGGCGGTCGCGAAGGCCGAGTCCGGGTTCAATCCCAACGCGAGTTCACCCGCGGGCGCGCAGGGCATGATGCAGCTGATGCCGGCCACGGCCGCCGGCCTGGGCGTCACCAACCCGTTCGACCCGGCCCAGAGCCTCGCCGGCGGCGCCCGCTACCTTCGTCGTCAGCTCGACGCGTTCGGCTGGAACATGGAGAAGGCCGTAGCCGCGTACAACGCCGGGCCGTCCGCGGTCACGAAGTACGGCGGGATTCCGCCGTACGCCGAGACCCAGGCCTACGTCCCGCGCGTGATGGGCTACTTCCGGGAGTTCTCGGTCGACGCAACGCAGGCTGCCACGGCACCGGCATCGCCCGCTGGCCTGCCGTCGTACCTGCAGCCGTCGGGCGCCGGGGCGAACGTCGTGCAGCAGGGACTCTCGTTTCTCGGCACGCCCTACGTGTGGGGCGGCGAGTCGCCGAAGGGCTTCGACTGCTCCGGCCTCACGCAGTACCTCTACAAGGCGCAGGGCATCTCGATCCCGCGCGTCGCGGCCGACCAGTTCCGCGCCGGCCAGCCGGTGGCGTCCAATCAGCTCCGCCCGGGCGACCTCGTGTTCTTCGCCAGGGGCAGCGACATCCACCACGTCGGCATCTACGTCGGCGGCGGCCGATTCCTCCACGCCCCGCACACGGGCGACGTGGTCAAGATCTCGTCCCTCAACGACCCCGGCTACGCGTCCGAATTCTGCGGCGCGCGGCGGTACGCGTGAGGAATTCCGAGCGAGAGGAGGTGATTCAGTGGAACCAGTAACACCCAACCCACCGGCGCCCGGTCAGCCGACCGCCGGTGGCAAGGCACAACCAGCGGCGGCCGGGACTCCGGCGGCCGCACCCGGCTCGCTCGCCCTGTTCGCGGTGCTGCTCGCACAGCTCGAGCAGATCACGGCAGGGAGCGATGCCACCCCGGCGCAGGGAGCAACGGCGCCGGCGGCCACGGCCGCCGCAACGACCGTCCCGGCCACGCCGGAGACGGCGCACGATGCGCACGACGCCCACCAGACGGGCGTCGACGCCGCCGCCACGCAGGCGGTCGCCACTATCCCGGTGGCAGTCCCGGTGCCGGTCACCCCGGCAACTCCCGCGAAGGCGGGCAAGGCCCCGGCTGGGGCTCAGGCGGACTGCGCGAAGGGCACGCAGCCCGATGTCGCTCCGGCGACGGCGGCCGCGACCCTCACGGGCCCGGCCCCGGCCCCGGCAGCAACCGCCACCGGTGTGGCGACCGTCCCGGCGACGCCGGCGACGGCCACCACGCCGGATCCGGTGGTTGCCCCTGTGGCCGTGCCGGCCGCACCGGTCGTACCGGCTCCGGCCATGCCGGCAGCCGCTGCGCCGGCCACCGAGGCAGCCGCGGGGCAGGATCCTGGCGGAGCGATCGTGCTCCCGCAGGAGCTCGCCGTGGCAGCCGCGCCGACCGTCGGACTCCGGCTGCCCGTCAACAAGGCGGCAGGGCCGGCGGCGAAGCCGGTCGAGGCGACAGCTCCGGTCACGGCTCCGGCGACCCCGCACGCCGGCGGCAAGGACGACGCGAGACGGGCCATCCGCCCGGTCGAGGCCGTCCAGGCCGCCGATCCCCGTGCCGATGCACCGGGAGCACCACCGCAGAACGCGGTGCACGTGGCCCAGCCGCGGGAGACGCACGCCGATCCCGTGGCAACGCCGCTGCCGCCGGCGCCGCTCGACCGCGAGCGGTTCGACCGGCTCGTGGACGGGCTCGCCGCCCGTCTCAAGCTCTCGCACGCCGGCGACGGCGCGCGAGTGCGCATGCAGCTCGACCCGAAGGAGCTCGGCGAGGTCGTCGTGCGACTCGAGATCCGTGACGGGATCGCCCAGGCGAGCCTCATCACCGACAACCGGGATGCCGGCCGCGTGCTGCAGTCCGCTCTCGCGGACCTCCGCAGCGGCCTCGCCGACCGCGGTGTCCAGCTCGACCGGGTCGACGTCCGCGTCGCCGACGACGGCAAGGGCCGGCAGCAGGACCCGCGTCACCCGCACGGCCACCGGCACGCGCCGCGTGGCTCGCTCTTCACGCTCGGCCGGATCGATCCGGCCGCCGCGTCACCCGAACCCGCACTGGCTGCGGGTTCCGTCTCGATCCTCGCCTGAACACCAAGGAGGTGAACACGATGCCCAATCCCGTCACCGGCCCCGCAACGGGCCTGACCCCTACACCGAGCCAGGTCGACCGCACCGACGCGGGAGGGGCCTGGGGTCAGGACACGTTCCTGAAGCTCCTGATGGCCGAGATGCAGCATCAGGACCCCACGCAGCCGACCGATTCGGCCGCGATGATGACCCAGATGGCCCAGTTCTCGGCCGTCGAAGGCCTGAACAAGCTCAACAAGCAGCTGACGGCGCTGAATATCCAGCAGGACTTCGCGTCGTCGGTCACGATGATCGGCAAGACCGTCACGTGGCTCGACGAGCAGGGCTCGATCCACGCCGGCGTCGTGCAGTCGGTCAAGCCGAGCCCCACCGGCTCGATCCTGACCATCGACGGTTCCGACGTCCCCAGCGGCCAGGTCAAGAAGGTCGAGTAGGTGGACCCCAGACTGACACCCGCAGCCCGTGCCGGCGCACTGTCGCCGGTGGCACCGGCCTCGCCCGCGAAGCCGCGACCGTCGAGTGACGGCCCGCGGTTCGCCGACGAGCTCGGACGCCACGTCGGGTTCCGCTTCTCGGCCCACGCCGAGCAGCGCCTCGCCGCGCGTGGCGTGTCGTTCGACTCCTCCCAGCTCTCCCGGCTCGAAGGCGGCATCGATGCCGCCGCCGCAAAGGGCAGCAAGGAGGCGCTGGTCCTCGTCGACTCGGTCGCCATGGTCGTCGCGGTCGGCAACCGCACGGTCGTGACGGCGCTCGCCCACGACGAGACCGGACCCGCGGTGTTCACCAACATCGACGCCGCGGTCATCACCTAACCCACGAACCGGCTGGACCTCCTGGAGGAGGCCGGAGGCGGACGGCCCGAACGGCCGTCGGCCGATGAAGGAGACGACGAAGTGCTCCGTGCAATGTTCACCGCCATCGGCGGACTCAAGAACCACCAGGTCATGCTCGACGTGACCGCCAACAACATCGCGAACGTGAACACGATCGGCTACAAGGCCCAGCGGGTCGCGTTCGAATCCATGGTCGCCCAGGTGCTCCGCGGCGCCGCCGGCCCGACCACGGGTGGCGCCGGTGGATCCGGCCCGATGGAGGTCGGCCTCGGCATGGCGATCAACTCGATCGGCTCGATCATGACCCAGGGCTCCCTGCAGACGACCGGCCAGTGGTCGGACATGGGCATCAACGGCGACGGCTACTTCATCGTCGCCAAGAGCGTCGACACCACCGCCGGCGGCGCACTGCCGGCGACACCCGACCTGTCCTTCACGCGGGCCGGCAACTTCACGGTCGACGAGGCAGGTTGGCTGGTCGACCAGCATGGCCAGTACGTCCTGTGCAACCTCGCGACCTCCCAGGGGCCCCCGGTCACGTTCGCCGCGCCGCCGGTGCTGTCGGGGCTCCAGATCCCGACCAACGCCACCAGCGTCTCGGTCGACCAGTCCGGCGTCGTCAGCTACGACCTCGGCGGCCGCATCGTGGCCGGCCGCATCGAGCTGGCGAAGTTCCCGAACCCGGCCGGCCTCTCGCGGGTGGGTCAGAACGACCTCAAGGACACGCCGAACTCCGGCCTCTTCGACGCCGCCGACCCGGCCGGCGCCGTCATCTGGGGCGACTCGACGACCAACGGTCTCGGCTACGTCCAGAGCGGCGCGGTCGAGATGTCGAACGTCGACCTCGCCCAGGAGTTCACCAACATGATCGTCGCGCAGCGCGGCTTCCAGGCCAACACGCGTGTGATCACGACCTCGGACGAGATCCTCCAGGAGCTCGTCAACATGAAGCGCTGGGTCAGAACGTGAGCCTCACAGGGCTCGTCATCCGGCTCGTGCGCCCCCGCGGAGACGCGGGGGCGCTCGCGCCGGTCGTCGCGTTCAGATCGCGACAGGTCCGGTCGGCGCTCCACGCCAGGCCGGACGCACGGGCCGAGCTCGTCGACTACGAGAGGAACGGCACCATGATCAAGTTGCATCACGGGCGCGAACACAAGGAAATCTGGGTCAACGCGGACCTGATCGAGACCATCGAGTCGACGCCGGACACCGTCGTCAAGCTCACCACCGACCGGCGCCTGCTCGTCAGGGAGACACCGGAGGAGATCGCCGCGCTGGTGCTCGAGCACAAGCGGAAGGCCTTCGCCCGGCCTCATGTTCTCACGGACCGTTGACGATAGAACGCAAGTAGATTCGTGTACCCCCTTCGAGTGACAAAGGTCTGATCCTTGGATCCGGGCACCATCATCGGCCTCGTGCTGGCCATCGTCGGCGTGATCGGCTCGCTCTTCATGGAAGGCGGGAACCCGGCGGCGTTCATCATCCCGTCGGCGCTCGTGCTGATCCTCTTCAGCACGCTCGGCGTCGTGATGGCGTCCACCGGGCTTGCAGCCTGCCTGCGCATCCCGACCCTCTACATCAAGGCGATGACGGGCACGCCGCCCGACCGCCCGGAGGCGATCCGCACGCTCGTCAAGCTCGCCGAGCGCGCTCGGCGGGAGGGTCTGCTCGCCCTCGAGGAGGAGGCCGACAACGTCGATGACGCCTTTCTCAGCAAGGGCCTCAAGCTCGTCGTCGACGGCACCGACCCGGAGCTCGTGAAGGACATCCTCGACCTCGACGTCGAGGCCATGGCGGGCCGCCACCACGAGAACGCCGCGATCTTCGCGCACGCCGCCGGCTTCGCTCCGACCATCGGCATCATCGGCACCGTCATGGGCCTCGTCCACGTGCTCGAGAACCTCTCCAACCCCTCGACGCTCGGTCCCGCGATCTCGGCAGCGTTCATCGCGACCTTCTTCGGCGTGTCCAGCGCGAACCTGATCTACCTGCCGATCGCGAACAAGCTGCGCGAGCTCTCCACCCACGAGGCCGACGCCCGCACGATGATGATCGAGGGGATCCTCTCGATCCAGGCCGGGGACAACCCCCGCATCGTCGAGGAGAAGCTGAAGACCTTCCTCGAGCCGAAGGAGCGTGAGCACTTCGAGCAGGCGCCGGCCGGCGAGCAAGCCGAGAGAGCCGCTGCCTGATGGGGCGCAAGAAGGAGCATGCCCACGCGGACGAACGCTGGCTGCTCACCTACGCCGACATGATCACCCTGCTGATGGCCCTGTTCATGGTGCTGTTCAGCATCGCGGTCGTGAACAAGGGCAAGTTCGACGAGCTGGCGCGGTCGCTGCGGCAGGCGTTCTCGGGCCCGCTCGACCGCGGCGGCAACTCGATCCTGAACGTCGGCACGGACAACCCGACCGCGACCGCGCCCTCGGAGGTCAACAGCATGCCGCAGCCGGTGCAGGCCGCCGCCCAGCGCCCGCCGAGCAACGCCGCTGCCAACGCCAAGGCACTCGCCAGCGCCCACGCGCTCGACACCGCCCAGCAGAAGGGCCTCGTAGCCGCAAAGACGGCTATCGATCAGCGGGCCCGGGAGCTCGGGTTCGAGAAGCAGGTGTCGACGACGATCAACTCCCAGGGACTCGTGATCCGGCTGATCACCGACAAGGTGCTGTTCGACGTGGGCTCGGCCAGGATCAAGCCGGCCGCCGGGCCGCTGCTGCAGGTGGTGAGCACGGCCGTCGAGCACCTGGGGGCGAACCCGGTGCGGGTGAACGGCTACACCGACGGCATTCCCTACGCCAACGATCCGTACGGCAACGAGCGGCTCTCGACCGAGCGATCGCTGGCCGTGTTCGTGTTCATGCTCCAGCACGGGTTCTCGCTCACCCGCCACCCCGACGCGGGCTCCGGCGGCTTCGGCGACCGCTCGCCGATCGTCCCGAACGACTCGCGCACGGGCGCCGGCCCGCGCAACCGGCGCGTCGAGGTCGTCGTGCAGCGCATCAACTACACCAAGGCCGTCGAGAGCCAGTTGAACGGCGCGCTCGGGGTCAATCCCGCCGCCGTGCCGGACATCGGCCCACCGGCGGTGAAGATCACGCCGTGATCTGCCGATATACGCGCTGAGCGCGTGACGGATATGCGATGAAGAAGATACTCCCCATCATTCTGGGCCTGGTGCTCATCGGCGGCGGCTACTTCGCCTACACGATGTTCCTGGCCGGCGGCCCCGCGCCCGAACCGCCCGCCGTGGCGCAGAAGAAGCTCAAGGTCGAGCAGGCGGCGTCGAAGAAGACGCGACTCAAGGACCGCATCGAGGGCCCCATCGCCTCGCTCGGCGATTCGTTCGTCGTGAACCTCTCGGATCCCAACCTCGGCGCGTTCGCGAAGGCGGACATCTCGCTGAAGGTCGACGCCGAGACGCCCTTCGAGGCCAAGACCGCGGAGTCGACCAGTTCCGCACCGGTGCTGGAGGAGAACACCCAGATCCGCGACCTCGTGATCGACGTGCTCGGCTCGTACTCGTCGGCAGAGCTCGGCACGGCGGAGGGCCGGCAGAAGATGAAGGACGACCTGATGACCACCATCAACAAGACGACCGCGAAGACCGTCTGCCTGGACGTGTACTTCACGTTCTTCGCGATCCAGGCGCAGCCGGCAGGCTGACCATGACCGACGACCCGCTCGAAGAGGACATCACCGAAGCGCTCGTCGCGGACGCGACCGCCGACCTGCCCACGGCCGATGCTGGCGACGAACTGGTCGACGCGCTCGCCGCCGACCTGGACGACGCGGCCTTGACCGCTGACGACATCGCCGCCCTGATCGCCGCCGAGGAGGCCTTCGACCCGCCGAGCGCTGGCGTGGAACTCGCCCCCCGTGTCGAGGACGTCCAGCTCCCGGAGCTGCCGCGCGTGCTGGCGCCGATCACGGACGTGGGCGGCATCGACCTGCTGATGGACGTGCCGCTGCAGATCACCGTCGAGCTCGGCCAGGCCACGCGCACGATCCGCGAGCTGCTCGAGATCGGCCAGGGCTCGCTGCTGCACCTGTCCCGCCACGCCGGGGAACCGGTGGACGTGCTCGTCAACGGGCAGGCCATCGCGAAGGGCGAGGTCGTCGTGATCGACGAGAATTTCGGGATCCGCGTGACCGAGGTGGTGTCGCCCGCAGACCGGCTGCGGACGATGGCAGCGTGATGCGCGCGCTCGCGCTGGCGCTCGTGACCGTGCTGGCACTGCCGGCGACGGCGCTGGCAGTGGCCGACGGCGACCTGAAGAACCTCGGCTCGGGGACACCGTCGCAGACCCATGTCAGCGGCACCGGCGTGGGCAGTATCGGCCGGGTCATGCTCGGCCTCCTGGTGGTCGTGGTCGTGATCGTCGTGCTCTACGTCATCGCCCGCCGGGCACAGCGCGGGAAGCCGGTGAGCACGCGCAGCTCCGGATCGATCGAGCTGCTCGACACGCTGGCGGTCACACCCCAGCGCTCGTTGCACCTGGTGCGCGTGGCCGACCGGGTGCTGCTGATCGGTGCCACCGATCATGGCATCGCCACGCTCCAGGTGCTCTCGCCGACGGAGGCCGAGGATGCCGGCCTGACCGATACGGCCGCCACCGCCGACGACATCGCGCTCACGCTCGCCGATCCGCCTGCCGGCGCCGAGCGCCGCGGGTTGCTCGACTCGATCCGCGAGCGGACGGTCAGATAGCCGCGACGGCGCCGTCCAGCCCCATCGCCGCGAAGATCAGCGCCAGGTACAGCAGCGAGTAGACGAACGTGTCGCGGGCGGCGGCGTTGGAGTGCGACCGGGCGAGCCTGACCGCGAGTTGGATGAACCGTCCGCCCAGGGCCAGCGCGCAGACCAGGTAGAGGACGCCCAGCAATCCGGCCGCGAAGGGCACGAGCGAGCACGCCGTCAGCAGGACGGTGTAGACGAGGATCTGGGTGGAGGTCTCGCGCTGGCTGCGCACCGACGGCAGCATCGGGATGCCGGCGGCCGCGTACTCGTGCCGCTTGAGGATGGCCAGCGCCCAGAAGTGGGGGGGCGTCCAGAGGAAGATGATCAGGAACATCGTCACGGCCGCGAGCCCGATCTGACCGGTGACGGCGGCCCACCCGACCAGCGGTGGCACCGCCCCCGCAGCGCCCCCGATGACGATGTTCTGCACCGTGCGGCGCTTCAGGAGGACCGTGTAGACGACGACGTAGAAGAACGCGCCGCCGAGTGCGAGCGCGACCGTCAGCCCGTTCGTCCACGCTGCCAGCACGATCGCCGCAGCGGCGATCAGGCCGAGTCCGTAGATGGTCGCGGACCGCGGCGAGACCCGCTCGTCGGCGACCGGCCGGAAGCGGGTCCGTTCCATGAGCCGGTCGATGTCCCGGTCGAGCACGTGGTTCAGCGCTGCCGCGCCGCCGCTGGCCAGCGCCATCCCGGCGACCGTCGCCAGCAGCAGTCCGACCGGGGGCACGCCGCCCGCCGCCCATACCATCGCGCCGACGGTGGTGATCAGGACCAGCAGCGCGATCCTGGGCTTCGTCAGCTCCCAGTAGTCCGCAAGCGCGGAGCGCTCGGCCCGGACGGTGACGACGGCGTCAGCCACGTGCTCCATGGTAATGGCATCACCCACCGCGCGGCTCCCACCTGAACGTGCGCCGGGCGACGATCACGCCGGCGAGCCCCCACGCCACCGTGATGCCGAGGCCGGCGAGCTCCGAGGTCCCGAGCCCCCCGGTGCGGTAGACGGCGCGCATGGCGTCGAGCAGCGGCGTGAGCGGGAGCACCTCGCCGATGTCGCGCAGTGCCGTGGGCAGCCGGTCGATCGGGAAGAACGCGCCGGACAGCATCAGCACCGGCAGGTACATCGCATTCACCACCGCCGACGAGCCCTCGGCCGTCGGCACCGCGCGGGTGGCCGCGATGCCCATGGCCGCGAAACACGAGGCGCCGAACGCGACCAGGACCACCACCAGCGGCCAGCCGGACGGCAGCGGCACGCCGAACGCGGCCGCACCGAGCAGCAGCAGCACCAGCGTCTCGACGCTCAGCACGACCACCGTCGACGTGACGAGGCCCGCGAGGTACTCGCCCGGGCCCAGGGGCGTCGCCCGCATCCGCTTGAGGATGTTCCGCTCGCGGCGGATCGTGAGCGTGATGGCGAGCCCGGCGAAGGTCGTCAGGAGCACCGCCATGCCCAGCATGCCGGGCACGACGAAATCGATGTACGGCTCGCCGTCGACCTTGCGGTCGGTGCCGGTGACGCCGAACAGGGCCAGGATCGCGATCGGCAGGACGAACGTGAAGAAGGCAGCCGGCCAGTTGCGCCAGTAGAGGCGCTGCTCGGCGGTCACCTGACGTCGCACCCTGCTCACGGCGCCGACTCCTCGCCGGTCAGCGTCAGGTACACGTCCTCGAGGCGCGGACGGGCGACCTCGAGGCCGGCGAGGTCGATGTGGCGCTCGACCGCCCAGGACGTGAGCCGGTGCAGCGCCGCCGTGGGGTCGCCGACCGCGATCACGACCTCCGAGCCGTTGCGGCGCAGCTCGCCGGCGGCGATTGCCGCCAGCTCCGCGCCGGATGCGCCGGCGGGCAGCTGCAGCCGGATCTCGGTGCGGTCATCCGACAGCGTCGCGGGCGGACCGCTGGCCACGATCACGCCGTCCCGCAACACGGCCACCCGGTCGGCGAGGCGCTGGGCCTCCTCCATGTAGTGCGTGGTGAGGAAGACCGTCGTACCCTCTGCCGCCAGCCGGGCGATCAGATCCCACGCCTCGCGCCGCGCGGCGGGGTCGAACCCCGTGGTCGGCTCGTCGAGGAACAGCAGTTCCGGCCGCCCGACGAGCGCCAGCGCAAGGTCGAGCCGGCGCACCTGACCGCCTGACAGGGTGCGAACGCGGCGATCGGCCTGGTCGGCAAGACCGGCCAGCTCGAGCACGTCCGCCACGGGCATCGGCGACGGGTAGTAGCCGGCGAACAGCGTCAGCACCTCGCGCGGCGTGGTGAACGGGAACACGCCGCTGGCCTGCAGGACCACGCCGATCCGCTCCCGCAACGCGCGCCCGCCCGTGGCCGGGTCGAGCCCCAGCACCCGCACCGTGCCCGCATCGGCCGCGTGGAACCCCTCGAGCACCTCGACCGTCGTGGTCTTCCCGGCGCCGTTCGGTCCGAGCAGGGCGAACACCTCGCCGGCTGCCACCGACAGCGAGATGCCGCGCACCGCCTCGTGGGTGCCGTAGCGCTTGCGCAGGCCGTCGACCGCGATCGCGGCGCCGGTCACCGTCGTCCCGCTGCCATCAGGTCGCGGATCGCGATCCCCATCAGGAGGCCGCCCAGGAAGATCAGACCGTGCTGCGAGTAGTGCAACGTCGCGTTGGTCTCGGTTGCGCGGTCGATCGGCGGGAGGATGGCGAGCACCTCGAGGAGAAGCCCGAGGCCGCCGAGGAGCACTGCGGTGCGGGGCGCGAGCAGCGTGCGCACCAGGGCAGTCTACGGCCGAAGGGCCGGTCCCGGCCGCGGTACGATCCGCAGGTGGCTTCCGAGTACGCCCGAGAGCATGCGGTGATAACGGCCCTGGCGCGCGAGGTGCGCGGGCTCGACTGGGAGACGCGATCGGCGCTCGGGCAGGCGCTCGAGCGCGGCAGCGCCGAGCTGACGGGCGGAGCGTGGGGGAGCCGGGAGGACGGCGAGGGCTGCCTGCTGTCGCTGGCGGCGTGGGAGATGGGCCTGGCGAGCGGCGACGAGCTCCTGCACCGCTCGATATCGGCCGTCCGCGTCCCGGCGCTGTTCGACGAGCTCTGGGCGCTGGTCGTACGGCGCACGGGTGACGCCGAGTATGCCCGGCAGGTGTGTTTCCGCCTGGTGCTGGCCGCGCTCCAGGCCGATCAGGCCGAGGGCGTGCCGCCGGTCTCGATCGGCGTCGCACCGATCAGCTCGACCCGCTTGCCGGTGGCCGCGCTCAGCGCACGCCCCAGGTAGCGCCACAGGTGCCACTGGAACAGGACCACCCACCAGACCGATGCGATCAGGTGGAAGTAGTCGGTGCCCGAGTGGCCCGACGGGCTGACCAGCAACGCGGCCCCGGTTCCGAGCAGCGGCAGGCCGAGGGCCAGCAGGACCACCGAGGAGATCGCGTGCTGGGGCCTGCGCACCGACACGGCCCTGCGGATGCGGCGCCAGCCGAGCTCGCCCGCCTTCACGGTGACGACCAGGAGCCCGAACACGGCGAGTGCCGAGTGCACCCAGATGTGCACCGATGATGGCCGGTCGCCGCGCAGGTTGAAGGTGTAGATCGCCAGGCCGGTGCCGAACGCCCCGACCAGCGGCGCCAGCGCGAGCAGCCCCAGTCGCGAGGTGACGGCACGCACCGGGCGCCTCCGATCGGCCTTCAGGAGATCGCGGGAGGCCCTCCACTCGGCGACGTCCTCGTCACCGTAGTGCTGCGGCGGCTGGTCGGCGGCCCACAGGCCGAGCTTGATCAGGAAGCCGAACGCGAGCACCGGCGGCAACAGGTGGGGGAGATGAACGATGACCCACCACATGACTGCTCAGCGTACCGCGGCAGCGGCCCGCGCCGGGATCACGTGTGCGACGGCAGCAGGTAGACCAGCGTGTACAGCAGGATCCAGATGACGTCCACGAAGTGCCAGTAGATGCTGACCAGGAGCAGGCCCGTGAACTTGCCCGGGATGGGTGCGAAGTGGCCGCGCGCGGTGCGCACGATGCAGAACACCAGCAGGCTGAGGCCGAGGAACACGTGCGCCCCGTGGAGGCCGGTGAGGCTGAAGAAGATCGAGCCCATCGCGTTCGTCTGCGGCGTGAACCCGATCGTCATGTACTCGTGCACCTGCAGGCCGAGGAACGTCGCACCCAGCAGCGCCGTCACCACGAGCCACCAGAACAGCCCGCGCCGGCGGTTGAGGAACAGCGCCAGCAGGGCCAGCTCGCAGGTGAACGACGACGCGACCAGGATCATCGTGTTGATCGACGTCGAGTCGGCGGGGATCTCGTAGCCGGGCAGCGGCCACTCGAGCCCGTGGACCAGGCGGGCGTGGCCGTACCAGAGGAAGAACGAGCCGAACAGGGCGATCTCCGACGTCAGGAAGATCACGAGCCCGAGCGCCAGCGGGCTGAGCCGCATGGGGTACGGGTGATAGGTGTGCTCGGCGGGGTGGTCGTGCGCGTCGGCGTGCGAGCTCATGCGTGGGCCGGCTCCTTGGCCGGCTCGGGGAAGATCGCGTGGACGGCGCCCGGCTCACCGTAGCGGTAGGGACCGCCGACGACGCGCGGCGTGACCGGGAAGTTGTAGATGGGCGGCGGCGACGAGAGCTGCCACTCGAGCGTCATCGAGCCCCACGGGTTCGCCGTCGCGAGCGCGCCGTGGCGTGCCGAGACGATGGCGTTGTAGACGAAGATCAGCATCCCGGCGCCGAGGATGAAGCCCGAGATCGAGATGAACAGGTTCCAGTCGGCGAACTTCGGCGCGTAGTCGGCCACGCGTCGCGGCATGCCCTCGAGCCCGATCCAGTGCATCGGCAGGAAGGTCGCGATGGAGGCCACGAAGGTGACCCAGAAGTGCAGCCGCCCGAGCCGCTCGTCGAGCAGCCGGCCGGTGACCTTCGGATACCAGAAGTACAGCCCCGCGAACACCGTCATCACGGAGCCGCCGAAGAGCACGAAGTGGAAGTGCGCGACCACGAAGTAGGTGTCGTGGACGTGCTGGTCGAACGGCACGGCGGCGAGCCAGATGCCCGTCACGCCGCCGATCACGAACGTGAAGATGAACCCGATCGCGAACAGCATGGCCGTCGACATCTCGATCACGCCCTCCCAGAGCGTCGCGACCCAGGAGAAGATCTTGATGCCGGTCGGTATCGCGATCAGCATCGTCGAGATCATCATCGGCACCCGCAGCCAGTCCTCCATGCCGGAGGCGAACATGTGGTGGGCCCACACCGAGAAGCCGAGGATGGCGATGCCGGCCGACGAGAACGCGATCGCCCGGTAGCCGAAGATGGGCTTCTTGGCCATCACGGAGATGACCTCGGAGATGATCCCGAACCCCGGTAAGATCATGATGTAGACGGCGGGATGTGAGTAGAACCAGAAGACATGCTGGTAGGCCAGCACATCACCGCCCATGCTCGGCACGAAGAACTTGGTTCCCAGCACGCGGTCGAACATCGACATGAACTGGGCGCCGGCGATGAACGGCGTGGCGGCCACGACCAGGGCGGAGGTCGCCAGGTTGGCCCAGACCAGCAGCGGCATCCGGAACAGGGTCATGCCGGGCGCGCGCATCGTGATGATGGTGACGAGGAAGTTGACCGCGGTCGCGATCGAGGAACGAACCGGCCACCTGCACGCCGATCTCGAAGATCGCCTCGCCGGTCGCGTTGGGACGGGTCGAGAACGGGGGGTAGGCGGTCCAGCCGGATTCGAACGAGCCCACGATGAACGACGAGAGGAAGATCATGAGCGCCAGGGGCAGCAGCCAGAACGAGAGCGCGTTCAGGCGCGGGAAGGCCATGTCGGGGGCGCCGATCATGAGCGGGATCACGTAGTTGCCGATGCCGGCGAATACCGGCACCAGGAACGTGAAGATCATCAGCGTGCCGTGCTGCGACAGGAAGCCGTTGAACTCGCTCGCCGTCTTGATGAAGTTCAGCTTGGGATGCGCGAGCTCGGATCGGAAGATCTCGGCCATCATGCCGCCGATGAGGAACGCGATGAACGTGGTGACGACGTACTGGACGCCGATCACCTTGTGGTCGGTGTTGAACTTGAAGTAGTCGCGCCAGGAGTAGGCGCCGTGCTGGGAGTGGTCCTCGGGCCGGGTCGGCGCGCCGATCATCCACGGCCACCAGGTGCTGAAGGCGCCGATGCCGATCATGAACCCGAGCAGCCCCGACAGGTAGCCGATGACCAGGAACTGCTGCGGCGAGCTGGTCGGATCCCAGACCGGGTTCATGTCGAACACGTGCCTGACCACCAGCGCGAGCGTCATGAACAGGCCCGAGACGAGCGGCGTGACCCAGATGCAGCGGGCGAGGTTCGGGCGGAGGAAGACCCTCATCTCACTTCCCTCCACTCGCGATGGACTTGATCAGGGTCGCCAGGTCGGCGGCGGGGATCTTCGTGCCGTAGCCCGGCTGCATGAGGAGCTGGTAGCCGGGTACGACGTAGGCTGCGGGGTCGACGATGGACTGTTTCACGTAGGCCGCGACGTCCTGACCGGCGGTCTTGGCGTCGGCGGCGATGTTATCGAGGTTCGGCCCGACCGCGCCGGTTGCCTTGGCGGGCGTCCAGGTATGGCAGCCACCGCAGCTGTTCGCGTTGAAGACGGCGACGGCCGCGGCGGCGGGACTGGCGCCGGCGACCTTCTGCGCCGCGACTCCCTTGGTCATGAACGCCGTGTACTCGTCGGGCGTCACGATCTTGATGCGGCTGGGGAAGGCGCCCTCGACCTCCGTCCCCATCTGGGGATGGCCGTTGCCGCAGATGAACGTGCAGACCACCGCTGCCTCTCCGAGCCGGTTCGGCGTCGCGTAGACGATGTTCGTCTGGCCCGGGGTGGCGTTGATCTGGATGCGCCACTGCGGCACCCACCAGCCGTGGATCACGTCGGTCGACTCGACCTTGAACTCGATCTCCCGGTCCTTCGGCACTACCAGCTGCTGCTGGTCGCGCAGGATAGGCTTGCCGGCCTGATCGAGGTACGTGTACTTCCAGTTCCACTGGAACCCGGTGACCACGACCACCAGTCGGTTCGGGTTGGCCTTGGCGGCCTCGTTGTCGTCCAGGACCTGCCAGGCGAGGAGCGTGAACACGACCACGATGATGGTCGGGATGACCGTCCAGATCACCTCGAGCATCGTGTGGCCGTGGACCGGGGACGACACCCGGTCGCTGCCCCTGCGCTTGCGGAAGAGCACGATGGCGGCGACCAGCACGGCGGTGACGAGCCCGAAGATCCCGCCGGTCACGACCAGGAGGATCGTGTAGAGCCAGTCGGTGTTGTCGGCCTGGACGGACATGGCGGCCGGCAGGGCATGCGCCTGGTCGATCCAGTAGCCGAGCGCACAGCCCAGCACCGCACCGACGATACCGATCACAATGGCCTTCAAATCGCTCCTCCGCGCGCGACCGGCACCGGTGCCCGCACCGCGCGAGGCGAAGCCTAGAGGTGCCGCCGGACGGCGGCAACTACGGAACAGATCGCACGAGCGCCGGCGCGCTCCCGGGGCGAACCGCTACACTCGGCCATTATGAGTGGAGATCCCGCGAACACGCTCGGCGAGGTCGACTACTACAACCGCACGCTGCCCAGGCGTGAGCACCCGTTCGAGACGTTCTCGATGCTGCTGTCGGCCGGTGCGATCGTCTTCGGGCTGGCCGCGCTGTACTTCACGCCCTTCAAGCCGGGCTTCCTGGCGATCTTCCTCGGCATCCTCGGCCTCGCGACCGCCGGCGACCGCGATCGGTTCGGCCGGATCGCCCTCGTGGTCGCAGGAATCTGCTGGCTGATCGGCGGCCTCGTGGCCGTCATCGCCGACCAGCCGGTCTGGTAGCCGGCCCCGTCAGGACGCGGCGAACAGCACCATCGCCGCGAACGCCAGGCCGAAGGCCACGACCGCCGCGATGGCGATCGCCAGGGGCGACAGGGACGTGAGGATCGCGAGCGCCGCCACCAGCGCGCCGGCCAGCATGGCGCTCACCAGCGCCACCTG
This sequence comes from uncultured Actinomycetes bacterium, assembly GCA_963779685.1. Lineage (GTDB taxonomy): Bacteria > Actinomycetota > Thermoleophilia > Gaiellales > F1-60-MAGs149 > CAVZZG01. The sequence goes on along the minus strand of CAVZZG010000003.1, from coordinate 603,372 downwards.
GAACAGCGTCCGGCGTTCGTAGGGATCGAGGGTCATTCGTCCATCGAGCGCAGGAGCCCGCTCGCGGCCAGGAGCCCGCAGACCACGATCAACAGCCCGCAGACGATGATGACGGTGCCGCTGCTGACGTGGCCGCCGAGCACGAGCACGCCGGCATAGGACAGCGGCCCGGACAGGTAGACGAGGGTCTCCATCGCGGCCGAGGTGCGCCCCAGCAGCGGCGCCGCGACCCGGGCCTGCACCGCCGAATAGCTCAGCACGAACTCGCCGGCGATGCCGGCCCCCAGCAGCGCCATGCCGACGTACGCCGCGGCCGGCCAGGTGGTCCCGGCCAGCGTCCAGCCGACCCCGGCCATCAGCAGCGCCCCGGCGAACGCGCGCACGCGCTCGCCCGGGCCGCGCTCACGGCGGCCCCAGAACAGCGACCCGACCAGGGCGCCCGCGCCACTGGCCGCAGACAGCCACGCGAACCCGGCGGTGCCCAGCCCGAGGCCGGTCTCGCTCGAGGCGTGCTGGGGGAGCAGCACGAAGCGCGGCCCCTCGGTGAGCAGGTTCTCGGCGAACAGGAACAGGATCACCAGCACGATCCAGCGCTGGCGCAGCGCCCAGCGCCCACCGGCGATCGCCTCGCTCAGCAGCGTCTCGCCGCGCTCGCGCGTCGCTGCCGCCGCCGCACGGGGCGGGATGACGACTGCTGCGGCCGCCGCCACCAGGAAGGTCAGCGACTGCGCCCAGAACGCCCAGTCGAGATGGTCGCGCGCCACCAGCACCCCGATGATCAGCGGGCCGCCGGTCGAGCCGGCGAACTGGGTGGCCGCCCGCAGGCTGTTCGCCGACGCGAGCCGGTCCGGGCCGACCAGTTCCGGGATCGCCGTCGCAAACGCCGGGTAGAAGATCGACTCGCCGATGCCGACGACCGATGCCGTGAACACGAAGACCCAGTCGTCGACGCGGCCCTCCGAGAACGCCACGGCCAGCACCAGGGTGCCGGCGAAGCGGATCAGGTCGGCGGCCAGCAGGCTCAGGCGGGTGCCGGCCCGGTCGATCACCGCACCGGCGAGCAGCATCGGCACGGTGAAACAGATCGCGTTGGCCGCCAGGGCAACGGCCAGCAGCGTCGTGCGATGCTCGACGACGCCGAGTTGCAGCGCGAACGCGACCAGGTACGCACGATCGGCGATGGCCGACACGAACTGCGCGCCCCAGTACGTGCCGAAGCGCGGCGAGCCGAGCGCCCGGAGCGGGCCTCTCAATACCCCCGATGCCATCCCGCCGGGGAGTGTACGAGTCATCGGACGGCGCGGCCGGCCGCCGCACGTCCACGCCCGATAAGCACCGTTATGTCAAGTTGACGATCGCGACGCCGGCCAGCGCCGCCGATAGGCTCCCCCCATGGACTCGCCCTACGCCTCCCGCCTCGACGAGGGCATCGGCCTCGCACTCGAGGGCTTCGACGACGACGGCACCGCCAACCTCGCGTTCACGCCGACGCCGCTGGCCCTCGTCGACGCCGACCCGCCGTTCGTGCACGGCGGCGCCCTCGCCACGTGCGTCGACACGGGTAGCTGGTACGCCGTCCATCACGCGCGCCCCGGCACCTGGGTCGTCGTCGACCTCCGCACCGACTTCGTCCGCATGGTCGGCGCCGGCAGCTACCGCCTGCGAGCCACCCCACTCCGCGTCGGCCGCACCCTCGCCACGGCCGACATCCGCCTCTCACCCGCCGACGACCACGCCCGCGTCCTGATGGCGGGACGCGCGACGCTCATCCGCGTCGGGGACACCACGGCCGTCGAGCGAACGTAGACTCAGGGCATGCGATTCGTGATCATCGGCGGCGGGCCGGCGGGGTATGCGGCGGCCGGGGCGGCGGCGGCGCTGGGCGCCGAGGTGACGCTGGTCGAGGAGCAGGGTCTGGGCGGGAACGCCACGATCTGGGATGCGATCCCTTCCAAGACGCTGCTGTCGACGGCAAACGTGATGGCGAGCGTGGAGCGGGCGGAGGCGCTGGGGATCGAGTTCCAGCACGGCCGGCCGCGCGTCGACCTGCTGCGGACGATCGCGCACGCGCGGTACGTGGCGGCGCACCAGAGCCGCGGCATCCGCGACCGGCTGGAGGGCACGGCGACCCGCGTGATCCACGGCCGGGCGCGGATCGTGGGCCCGGGGTCGCTCCTGGTCGGCTCGCCGGTCGGCGAGGTCGAGGTCGGCTTCGACCGGCTGCTGATCGCGACGGGCGCGGCGCCATGGGAGCCGCCGTTCGCGCAGGTCGACCACGAGCGCATCTTCACGCCCCGCGACGTGCTCACGCTGCGCCGGCTGCCCGAGCACCTGCTGGTCGTCGGCGCCGGCGCGACGGGGTGCGAGTACGCCGAGTTCTTCCTGTCGTGCGGCGTCCGGGTGACGATGATGTCCGCCCGCCCCCAGATCCTGCCGGCCGAGGACCGCGACGTCGCCGAGATCGTCGAGGAGTCGTTCCTGGCGCGCGGCTGCGAGCTCCAGTTCGAGTGCCGCGCCAACGACGTCGCGCAGGCCGGGCACCGGGTGGTGGTCACGTGCGAGGACGGCAAGACCTTCGACGGGTCGGACGCCGTCGTCTGCATGGGCATGCGCCCGGCCACGGCGGGCCTCGGCCTGGAGGAGGTCGGCGTCGAGATGGACGAGCGCGGCGCCATCCGCGTGGATGGGAACCAGCGGGCCACCGCCGACGGCGTCTACGCCGCGGGCGACGTCGCGGGCGGAATGATGCTCGCGTCGACGGCGGCGATGCAGGGGCGCCACGCGGCCCTCCACGCGCTCGGGGTCGCACCGGAACCGCTGGCGCTCGGGACCGTGCCGTGGACCATCTTCACCCGGCCCGAGGTCGCGAGCGTCGGCCTGACGGCGGGCGCGGCCGCGCGGCGCGGCGTCGAGGTCGACATCACCAAGCACTATCTGGGCGCGAACCCGCGCAGCGTCATCTCCGGCAACACCGAGGGCATGATCAAGCTCGTCGTCGACCGGTCCGGCGGCGCGCTGCTGGGTGCGTCGATCGTCGGCTACCGGGCCGCGGAGATGATCGCCACCATCGCCCTCGCCATCCATGCGCGGCTGCCGGTCGACGTCGTGGCCGATGCCGGCACGGTCACGCCGTCGATGTCGGAGTCGCTGCAGCGCGCGGCCGAGAAGGCGGTCAACCTCCGCCTCTCCCGGGCAGCGAGCTGAGGGCTTGAGCCTGGATTCAGACTAGGCCGTGAGCGGCGGGAATGCCGGCGGCGGCGCCAGAGCGCTGACGCGCGTGGCGATGTGCTCCTGCAGGCGCCGCTGATCGGCGGCCGACCCGCCGACGAACTCGGCCGCCACCTCGTGCGTGTGATCGGAGATCGATCGCACGCGGATCACCCGGGCCTCGAAGACCAGCAGATCCTGCTCGTCCTCGTCCAGGCGCAGCGAGACGGTGAGGTTCGTGCCCGCGTCGAGGTAGTGATCCGACGCGAACAGCACCCCGCCGGCCGAGAAGTTGAGCGTCCGCGAATCGTGGGCGGGGCTGCCGCTCTCCGTCACCGACGCGACGACCTCATCGGCGACCCGGACGAACCGGCGTCGCTCGGCGCCTCTGCGCTGCACCGCTACTCCTCGCGCCTCAGGTAGTCGCGGAGTCCCGGGTTCATCAGCTCCAGCTCCCGCAGCGCGCGACCCTCGACCTGGCGCACGCGCTCGCGGGTGACGCCCAGCCGTGCGCCGACCTCCTCGAGCGTGCACGGCTTCGAGCCGTCGAGCCCGTAGCGCAGCTCGAGCACCTCGCGCATCCGCTCCTGGAGCGCCTCGAGGGCCTCCCCCAGCTCGCGGAGCTTCATGGTCTCGGCGACCACGATCTCGGGCCGATCGGCGTTGCGATCCTCGACCATGTCGGAGAAGAGCGAATCCCCCTCGCCGACGGGCGTCTCGAGCGACACCGGGTCGTCGAGCAGCTGGCGGAGCTGGATCACGCGTGCCACCGGCATCTCGAGCTGTGCGGCGACCTCCTCGGGCAGGGGGTCGCGGCCAAGGGTCTGCACCAGCTGGCGGTCGACGCGATGGAGCTTCTTGAGCACGTCGACGATGTGCACCGGCAGCCGGATGGTGCGTCCCTGATCGGCGATCGCCCGCGAGATGGCCTGGCGGATCCACCACGTCGCGTACGTGGAGAGCTTGAAGCCCTTCCGGTAGTCGAACTTCTCGACCGCGCGGATCAGTCCCAGGTTGCCTTCCTGGATCAGGTCCAGCAGCGGCACGCCGGAGGCCGAGTAGGCCTTGGCGATCGAGATCACGAGCCGGAGGTTGCACTCCACCAGTCGCTGCTTGGCCGCCATGTCGCCGGCGTCCTTGCGCTTGGCGAGGAGGGCCTCCTCCTGGGCCGTGAGCAGCCTGCCGTTGCCGATCTGCCGCACGTACGTGCGCAGCAGGTCGACCTCGTCGGCCGGCTGGACGACGTCCTCGGCGTCGACCTCGCTATCGGCATCGGCCGGCTCGTCGAGCACGGTCGACGCGGGTACGAGCTCCAGGCGGGGCCGGGCTTCGATTTCCTCGTCGGCGGAAAGGGACGGGATGGCCTTGGCGACACTCATCGTGATACCCGCATCGGCTGATTCCGCAAAACCTTGAGTCCTGGCCTTGACTTTTTCGTGAACCTGAGTACGTCCATGCCGGAAGATTCTTCTGTGAAGATCAGAATCCTGCTCAATTCTGCCGAGATTTCCATAGATTCAAAGCTCCGCCGTGACGAGGTTGCCGCCGGTGCGATCGCGACCCACGATCAGGGTCGCCGGCCGGGCCCGCACACGCGGATCGACCCGCAACTGGATGCGATCGCCGGCCATCGACACGGCCCGGATGGCACCGCCGGGAGCGCGGCGATAGATCCCGACCAGGCTCAGATCGGTCGGCGCCGCAAGCCCGCTGGCACGGAACAGGGCGGTCAGCATGGTGCGCAGCTCGGCCTTCGGCACCGACCCGGGCGGCGTCGGCGCGCGCTCGATCACGGCCAGCCAGGGCGGGTCGGCACGGGCGACGGCCGGCTCGGCGATCCGGGCCGGGGCGCCGCTCGTCTCGCAGGCCAGCAGCGGCATTGCGCGGTTCTCCGGCACCGTGAGCCGTAGATCCGCGCGCCGCAGCGCGAACAGGCTCTCCACCAGCGCGACCGCGACGACGTCGGCGATGGGACGCAGGTCGACGTCCACCGCAGCGCCCGCGTCGGTGTCCGGGAGCCCTGGTGTGATCGTCACCGCCGGCTCCAGCGTGACGCCGGCATGGACGACGGGCGGATCGGGCACGACGGCGAGCGTGGTCTGCCAGTCCAGGGCGACGGCTCCCACGGCGATGTCCGGGCTCCCGGCCAGCGCGCGGCGGATCATGCCGCGGCCACGTCGCCGGCCGCGATCATCTGCAACCCCGACCGCACCCGCTGCATCGGCTCCGCGATGTCCATCGTCTGCGCGGCCCGGCACAGGGCACCGCCCATCTCGCCGTAGACGTGCGGCGGCGCCTCGGTGACGAGACGAAGCGGGGCCTCGTCGGCACGCACCTGCAGGAGGAAGCCGGCAGCAGCACCACCGAACGGCTCCACGTGGCCGACCGGACCCACGGGATCGACGCCGCTGGCCGACGCGTGCGCCAGGGGCGGCTCCCCCGGGCCGATCAGCACCGGATCGTCGACCAGCACCACGGCCGGCTCGTGCTCGATGCCCTCGATCAGGCGCCGCGTGATCACCGCACTGCGCAGGTACCGGTCGAGCGAGCTGCCGTAGAGCGCCCGCTGCAGCTTCGTGGGCCGCACCGGCATCGTGTGCCGGAACTCGAGCGGCAGGCCGAAATCGTCCGCGACGAGCACGCCGCCGAGGTACCCGGTCGGCTCCTGGAGGATCACCGCGAGGTAGCCGATCACGCGCTCACGTCCAGGCGATGGCCCTCGTCGCCATCCTCGGGCTCCTCGTCGCCGGCGTCGTACAGATCGTGATGCTGGCGCGAGCCGCGCCGGTCGTCCTCGCGCCGGCGGCGGCCCGCGGCCCCGATCCGGGCCGACGCCTGCACCTGCTCGGCGCGGCGGTCGGCGGCGCGGCGCACCTCGACGGCGGCCTGTTCCTTGAGGACCTGCTCGGCCCCGGCCTGCGCTCCGCGCGTCCGTGCGAGCACGTCACCCTGGGAGAGCAGATTCGGGATGCCGATCGGAGAGACCTCGCTCATCGCTCACCTCAGGAGCCGGGCGGCAACTCGGCCCGGTTGTACTCCTGCAGCGCCGGCGGCAACGGCATACCCGCCGACTGCATCTGCTGGGCGATCTGGCGCTTGGCGTCGACGACCTTCCGTTCGTAGGCCCTGCGCTGATCGTCCACGTTGGCGCGGATCCCCTCGCGTACGAGGATCAGAGCCAGGAACCAGGCCACCGGATACAGCAGCAGGGCACCCAGGATGCCGTGCATGATCGAATCCGGGATCGCGCCGCCCGACCGGTACGTGGCCAGTGCGCCGATGGCAAAGCCCACCAGGCCGCCGACCGCCTTGATCGGGTCGACGATCGCGGAGATCGCCGCAGGGGTATCGAGGTCGCCGTCTGCCATTCGTCAGCTCCGCTTCATCACATCGGCAGAATCCGGGCCGCGATCGAGCCCCCGTCGGCGGGCTTCAGCCCGCCCGGTACGCTCGGCCCGCAGCCGAGGTAGCCGAGCGGCATCTCGAACGTCGTCGCCAGTTCGTAGAGGGGGCCGGCGAACCGCGCCTCGTCCGTCCGGGTGACGAGCAGGCGATTCGCGCCGAGCCGTTCCAGGCGGGCGAGCAGCGCTGCCGCCTCGCGCTCGGCGATGCCCAGCGGGACGGTCGCGTGGATCTCGTCGGGAGACGCGCTCCGCAGGATCTCCGCCACCGCCTCGTCGCCATCGGGCTGCACGCCCGGCGTGTCGATCAACACCACGTCGCGGGCAGCCAGGCGCGCCAGCCCGCGCCGCGCCTCCTCGCCGGACGCCACCCGGCAGACGTCGGCGCCGGCCATGTAGGCGAGCGCGTGGTCGGCCTGGGAGCCGCCGGCCGCACCCAGCCGCGGCAGCATCTGATCGCCCTCGTCACGGCGCGCCACGATGACGATGCCGACGGTCATCGCGGCCGCCCCGAAGGCGGCTGCCAGGTTCGCCACCGCGGTCGTCTTGCCCGACCCCGATCCGCCGATCACCGCGACCCGCCGGGCCGTGCCGGCCGGCACCCAACCCTGCTCGACCCGGATGCGCGAGGCGATCCGCCTGCGGGCCGCGTCGCGCAGGGAGTCCTCGCCGAACGGCTGGACGTGGAACCTGACCTCGCGCACGAGCGCCTCGGCGGCCCGCCGCGAGACACCGCAGCGCTCCAGTTCCAGCGCCAGGCCCTCGGACTCCTCGTCCAGGGGTGCGAGCGCGGGCTCCTGCCGCACGTTGGGGCCGACGTGCATGCCGGTGGCTGCCCGCGTCGAGCTGATCCGCACGGGCTCGAACGGACGTACCCGGCCCGTGTAGGCCTCGTGGGCGGTGGCCGCCGCCACGACCGGCTCGGGCGCCGGGGCCGGCGCGTCCAGCGCGAGTGCGCCGGCCGGCTCGACCGAGACCTCCGCCTCCGGCGAAGGGTCGGGCTCGACCCGAGCTGCCAGCGCATCCGCGAACGTCTGGCGCAACAGCTCGTCGCGACTCGTGTCGGCATCGCTGACGTCGACTCGCCGCACGCTCGCCTCCGGCACGGCGGCGCCGGCGTCGGGCATGGCGTCGGCTGCGAGCACCTCGACGCCGCTGTGGGCGAAGAAGCCGCCTACGCCGCCCAGGCGGGTCGGCCGCTGCTTGAGGATGACGGCCTCGGGACCGAGCTCGGCGTGGATCTTCGGTACCAGCTCGGCCACCGTCCGGCCGCTGTAGCTCTTGAACTTCATGCAACGCTCCCTTCAGAGACGAGCGTGACCGTCCCGACCGGTTCCACGTGCGTGGTCGGGAGGATCTCGTTGTAGGAGAGGACCGCGGTTCGCGGCAGGGCGTGGGAGACGAGCTGGCGGAGGTGGCGCCGCACCTTGGGCGAGCAGACGATGGACGCGCGCACTCCGCGGGCCGCTGACTGCTCGACCTCGTCGCGCACGCCGGTCACGAGCAGCTCGGCACGGCCGGGATCGAGCCCGAGGTAGGCGCCGTCGGCGGTCTGGATGACGGAGTCCCCGAGCTCCGACTCGAGCGTCGGTTCGAGGACGATCGCCGGGAGCGTCCCGAACGGGTCGATCGCGCCGTGGGTCAGCTGGCGTGCAAGCGCCTGGCGGCAGTACTCGGCGAGCAGCGACGGATCCTTGGTCAGGCGCCCTCGATCGCCGAGCGTCTCGAGGATCGTGACCAGGTCGCGGATCGACACGCCCTCGGCCAGCAGCAGCTGGAGCACGCGGTGCACCTCGCCGATCGAGCAGACATCGGGGACGAGCTCGTCGACGACCGCCGGGTAGCGCTCGTGGAGGTGATCGAGCAACGTCCGCGCATCCTGCCGGGAGAGCAGCTCCGACGCGTGCTGGCGGATGCCCTCCGTGAGGTGCGTGATGATCACCGAGGGGTGGTCGACGACGGTGTACCCGGCCGCCTCCGCCATGTCGCGGGTCGCGGTGGCGATCCACACCGCCGGCAGTCCGAAGGCGGGCTCCACGGTCTGCTCGCCCGGGATCGAGGGATCCGCATCACCGGGGTTCATGGCCAGCAGGCAGCCGGCTGCGAGCTTGCCGCGCGCCACCTCGCCGCCCTTGATGCGGATCGCGTACTCGTGGGACTCGAGCTGCACGTTGTCGCGGATCCGGATCGGTGACAGGATCAGGCCGAGCTCGGCCGCCATCTGCTTGCGCACCATGCCGACGCGCTTGAGCAGCTCACCGCCCTCGCTCTCATCGACCAGCGGAATCAGCCCGTAGCCGATCTCGAGCTCCAGCGCGTCCAGGGTGAGCGACTTCGTGACCTGATCCTGGGGTGCCGGGAGGGCGCGCTGCGCCTCGGCGTCATCGAGCTCCGACTGGGCAGTGGCCTCGGCCTTCCGCCGGGCGGTGATGCCGCTGGCGAGGAACCCGAGCACGGCCGCGAGGATCAGGAACGGCCAGTGAGGCAGGCCGGGGACGAGCCCGAACACGCCGATCACGACGGCCGCGATGGCGATCGGGCGCGGCTGGCGCAGCACCTGCGCGGCCATGTCCATGCCCAGGTTCGTATCGGCGTCCGTCGCCGCGCGCGTGACGATGATGCCGGTCGCGGTCGAGATCAGCAGCGCCGGGATCTGGGCCGCGAGGCCGTCGCCGATCGACAGCAGGGAGAACGTCGACACGGCCTCGGAGAACCCCATGCCCTGCTGGATGACGCCGATCGCGATGCCGGCCACGAGGTTGATGCCGACGATCACGAGGCCGGCGACCGCGTCGCCCTTGACGAACTTGGACGCGCCGTCCATGGATCCGTAGAAGTCGGCCTCGCGCTGGATCTTGTCGCGGCGCTGGCGGGCCTCCTGATCCGTGATCTGGCCGGCGTTGAGGTCGGCATCGATCGCCATCTGCTTGCCGGGCATCGCGTCGAGGGTGAACCGCGCCGCAACCTCCGCGACCCGGCCGGCGCCGCTGGTGATGACGACGAACTGGATGATCACGATGATCAGGAACACGACCAGGCCGACCACGACGTTGCCGCCGACGACGAACGACCCGAACGCGTGGATGACCGCGCCGGCGTCGCCGTGCAGCAGGATCAGCCGCGTGACCGAGATGTTGATGGCCAGCCGGAACAGGGTCGTGAACAACAGCAGCGACGGGAACACCGACAGGTCGAGCGCATCCTGCGTGTACATCGAGATCAGGATCACGGTCAGCGCGATCGACAGGTTGATCGTGATGAGCACGTCCAGCAGCACCGCCGGGAGCGGCAGCACCATCATCACGACCACCATCACGACGGCGATCGCCACGCCGAGGTCGGCGTGGCGGAGGATCCGCCCGGTCAGGGTGTTCTCGTAGGCGACCGCTGCCATCAGACCCAGCTCAGCCTCCGCCGGGACGTCCGGTACACGAACGCGAGCACCTCGGCGACCGCGGCGAAGAACGCCGGCGGGATCTCCTGGTCGACCTCGACCTCGGCGTACAGCGACCGGGCCAGGGCCCGGTTCTCGACGATGGCGACGCCGTTCTCCTCGGCGATCTCGCGGATCCGGTGCGCGAGCAGGTCGGCGCCCTTGGCGACGACGCGGGGCGCCGCGACGTCACGGCCATAGCGCAGCGCCACGGCGAAGTGAGTCGGGTTGGTCACGACGACATCGGCGCTCGGCACCTGCGCGAGCATTCGCTGGCGCGACATCTGCACCTGCCTGCGCCGCAACGCGCCCTTGATCTCCGGCGAGATGTTCCTGCTGGCGCTGCTCCTCCTTGACCTCCTGCTTGGACATCCGCAGGGACTTCTCGTACTGGCGCTTCTGGAAGATGTAGTCGATGACGGCCAGCGGCACGAGCACGCCGATGATGGCGAACGAGAGCCGGGCGATGAGCGACAGAGCGAACCCGGCGATGGCGCTCTCGGGCAGATCTCCGAGGCGCGTCATGTTGGCGACCTCAGGCCAGAGCACCATCACGGCGACCGTCGCCACGATCGCGACCTTGAGGATGGCCTTGACCAGTTCGGCGACCGCCTGCATCCCGATCATGCGCTTCGCGCCGGCGACCGGTGAGATCTTGTGGAAGTCCGGCTTCAGCGCGGACATGTTGATCCCGGGCCGGTTCTGGACGACGTTCGCGATCAGCGCGCCCGCCGCGGCCGCCGCCAGCACCGGCATCAGGAGCTCGCCGAGCACCGAGGCCCAGTGGCGGATCAGGCCGAAGATCGTCTCCGAGGTGATGTCGGGCTGGGACACCCGGCCCATCGTCTCGGTCACCAGCAGGCGCAGCGTGCTGGCGCTTGCCGTCGCCGTCAGGGCCAGGGCGGTGGCAGCCGACAGCAGCACGACGGTCGAGTTGACCTCCGTGCTGCGTGCGACCTGCCCCTTCCGCCGTGCCTCTCCGCGTCGTTTGGGGGTTGCTCGTTCCGTGCGCTCGCCGGCCATCCGGACCTCTCGTGGTGCGTGGTCGTCCTGACCGACACGGGTGCTCGCACTCCCTTGCGGGCGTCTCGCCCCAGTATCGGCAGCTGGTCTGTACCACTTGAAGGTCGGAAAGCCGAGCCGAGCCGGCGATGCCCCTGCCGGGGGAAATGCGGGCACATCGGTACCGCTCGTGTATGGTTGGTGGCGGATACGCGACACGACAGGAGTCGCGCTGGCCCCTGCAGCCTGCAGGGCGCGATGCGTGGCTCCGCCGCCGCCGGCGCCGATTGCGCGCCCGCCGCCGACCAGGAGGAATCCTTCGCATGCTGCCACTCGCAGTGGGGCAGAGTCCTGCGCACGCCCACGTCTCAGTTGTCTCCGCCCGCCGCCAGCAGGTGGTCCGGATCGCTCGCTCGTTCCTCGGCACGCCCTACCGGTGGGCGGGCGCATCCCGCGCAGGCGTCGACTGCTCCGGCCTCGTCTACGCGGTCTATCGCCACGTCCACGTGCAACTCGCCCACTCGAGCTACGCGCTCTGGGCCGATCTGCGCCACGTTCGCCACCCGCACCCCGGCGACATCCTGTTCTTCGGATCGCGCTCGGCCCCCTCCCACGTCGCCATCTACGTGGGCCACAACCGGTTCATCCACTCACCGCGCACGGGCACGCGCGTCAGCTACGGCTGGCTGCGCGGCCCGAAACGGCACCCGGGCTACATCGGGGCGGCCCGCGCCTGGTGACCGGCGGGACGGTGCCGTACCATCGGGCGATGGCTCACGAAGCTCCCCTGATCGATAACGGCCACGGCCTGGTAGCGGCCGATGACGGCTGGTTCGTCGTGAACGCCCTCGAGGCCCAGTGGCAGCGCTCGGAGGCGTTCGGCACCTTCTGCCGGTTCGAGGGCGAAGCCCGGTTCCCCCAGCTGGGCATCAACATCCACGTCCTCGAGCCGGGGAAACCCACCTGCATGTACCACGGCGAGGACACCCAGGAGGGGTTCCTGGTGCTCGCCGGCGAGTGCATCCTGCTGGTCGAGGGCGTCGAGCGCCGGCTACGGCGGTGGGACTACTTCCACTGCCCCGCATGGACCGAGCACGTGCTGGTGGGCGGCGACGAGCCGTGCACGGTGCTGTCCGTCGGCGCCCGGCCCGACCTCGCCGTCCTCTATCCCGTGGCGCCGGTTGCACTGCGCCACGGCGCCGGCGTGACGACCGAGACCCGTTTCCCCGAGGAGGCCTACGCGCCGTTCTCGGACTGGGTGCCGATGGCTCCGCCAACTCGGATCGCGTAGTCCTGCGGGCCGGCCTGCAGCCAGCCGAACAGGGTCGTCCCCGCCCCGCCCTGCGAGCGTTCCGGGCGGATCCGCCAGCCGCCGTCGCCATCGGGCTCTGCACGCACCTCGAGTGGCGCCTCGATCTCGACCGCGAGGTCGATCTGCACCCAGGCCGCGCTCACGCGGGCCCACCCAGCAGCATGGCGAACATGCGGTCGAATCCGTCGCCGAGCTGGCTCGAGATCGACGTCACCAGGAACGGCGCCGTGACGGCCAGCAGCACGAACATGGCCATGATCTTGCCGGGCAACTCGATCCCGAAGATGTTCATCTGGGGCGCGACCCGGGCCAGGAAACCGACGGCCGTGTCGGTGACCAGGAGCGTGATCAGCACGGGCGCCGCGACCTCCAGGCCGACGGCGAACAGCCCGCTCATGGACTGCACGATCTCGCCCGTCAGCGACGACCAGGCCGGCATCTGGGTGACCGGCACCACGTCGAACGAGCGGACGAGGCCGGCGATCACCAGCTCCGGCCCGGCGATGGCGACGAACACGGCGGAGGCCAGCAGCGAGTACAGCTGACCCATCACCGAGATCTGCGTCCCCTGGAGCGGGTCGACGACGTTGGCGAACGCGAACCCGACGGTCAGGTCGATCAGGCTCCCGGCGAAGGCCACGGCGGCGAACACCAGCGCCACCGAGAAGGCGATCGCGGCCCCGACGAGCACCTCCTTCACGGCCAGCACCGCCAGCTCGACGAGCGCGGTGGGGGCACCGTTCTTGCCTGCGGCGGGCGCGACCCCGAGCGAGATGGCCAGCGCGATCAGGACCTTGGCGCGTGACGGGATGAGCTTCGACGAGAACACCGGGGCCACCATGAACAGCCCGGCCACTCGCGCCATCGACAGCATCAGCACGGCGGCGCCGGTAGCCGTGAATTGGTTGACGACCTCCATCGCCTCAGCCGCCCAGCGACGCCGTCATGTCGGGGATGTGGGCGTAGACCTCGACGGTGAACGCCATCAGCGTGTTCAGCATCCACGGCCCGGCCATCAGCATGATCAGCCCGACCGCGACCACCTTCGGCACGAAGGTGAGGGTCATCTCCTGGATCTGGGTGACGGCCTGGAACACCGAGATGATCAGGCCGACGCCGAGACCGGCGACGAGCGTCGGCAGCGCCAGCTTGAGCGTGACCACCATCACCTGGCTCAGCAGGCCCTCGAGGAAGGCCTGGGTCATACGTGGAACCCGGCGACGAGGTTCTGCGACAGCAACGCCCAGCCGTCGACGAGCACGAACAGGAGCAGCTTGAACGGCAGCGAGATCATCGCCGGTGGCAGCATCATCATGCCCATCGACATCAGGGTCGAGGCGACGACCATGTCGATGATCAGGAACGGTATGTAGATCAGGAACCCGATCTCGAACGCCGTCTTGATCTCGGAGATCATGAAGGCCGGCACCAGCGTCGTCAGCGGGATGTCCTCGGCGCTGGTCGGCGGTGGCTCGCGCGAGAGCCGCACGAACAGCGCGAGCTCGGACTTGCCGGTCTGCTTCAGCATGAACACCCGCAGCGGATCCTCGGCCCGCTGAATGGCGGTCTTGGCATCGATCTTCTTGTCCAGGTAGGGCTGCAGCGCCGTCTTGTTCATCGCGCTGAACGTCGGCCCCATGACGAACAGCGTCAGGAACAGCGAGAACCCGACCAGCACCTGGTTGGGCGGGATCTGCGGCGTGCCGAGGGCATTGCGGAGGAACCCGAGCACGATCAGGATCCGGGTGAAGCCCGTCATCATGATCAGCAGCGACGGCCCCAGCGTGATGAGCGTGAAGAGCGCGAGGATCGACAGGTTCGTGCCCGGGTCCTGATTCGTGCTGGGCAGCGGTACCTGGAGCGCCGGATCGGTGGGTCGCACCGGGGTCGCGGATGGCGCACCGAACGCCGGCGAGACGAGCACGCCGAGGACGACTGCGGCCGCGAGCAGCGCCAGGGTGAGCCGGATGCGGGGCGAGAGAGTCGTAGGCATGGACGACGAGCCGGGTCGTCCTGACCCTCTTCAAGCAGGCATCATGCCGCTTTCAAGTGGTATATCGGCGTCCGCGAATCGCGACTTGACGGTCGCGGAGCTAGACGCCGGGGAGCCGGTCTGGTATCAACGCGCTGTAACCCGATTGGAGGAGGGGTACTTGGCGAGCCACGATTCGGCAGACACCCGGGATCTTGCGAGCCTCGGCTACAAGCAGGAGCTGAACCGATCGCTGGGCAGCTTCAGCTCGTTCGCGGCCGGTTTCTCGTACATCTCGATTCTCACCGGCATGTTTCAGACCTCGTACCTGGGCTTCGCGTTCGCCGGGCGCGCGTTCGTCTGGACGTGGCCCGTCGTCTTCCTCGGCCAGATGATGGTCGCCCTGCAGTTCGCCGAGCTCTCCGCTCACTACCCGCTGGCCGGCTCGATCTACCAGTGGGCCAAGCAGATCTCGGGCAAGGCGTTCGCCTGGAACAACGGCTGGGTGTACCTCTGTGCCCAGATCGTCACGATCCCGGCCGTCGCCGTCGGCTGGCAGGTGATCCTCCCGCAGATCTCGACGAGCTTCCAGATGATCAAGTGCAGCCCGGTCGGATCCGACACCTGCCCCGACGCGAACTACCCGACGTACCTCGATCCGGCGTTCGCCAAGAACGGCCTCATCCTCGGGGTCATCATGATCCTGCTCACGACGCTGATCAACTGCCTCGGCGTGAAGGTGCTGTCGACCATCAACAACATCGGCGTCGCGGCCGAGTTGGTCGGCGCAACCGGCCTGATCCTGCTCTACATGATCCACATCCACAACGGGCCCTCGGTGCTCTTCAAGACCGACGGCACGAACGTGGGTTACGGGCCGCTCGGCTACCTCGGGGCGCTGCTGATAGCCGCCATCATGCCGTTGTACGTCATGTACGGGTTCGACACCGCGGGATCACTCGCCGAGGAGACGGCCGATCCCCGCAAGCGGGCGCCGAAAGCGGTCATCCAGGCCCTGTGCACCGCCGCCCTGATGGGCTTCCTCCTGATCACGTTCGGGATCATGGCCGTGTCCGACGCCGGCGTGGCGAACCTCGGTTCCACGGGCCTCGCGGGTATCACCACCGACGTCCTCGGTGCAACCTGGGGCAAGCTGTTCCTCTGGGACGTCGCGCTCGCCATCTTCGTGTGCTGTCTTGCGATCCACGCCATGAGCGTGCGCATCCTGTTCGCGATGGGACGCGACAACGCCCTGCCGTTCGCGCGGCAGCTGTCGTCGGTCTCCGGCACGCGGCGCGTGCCGATCGTCCCGGCCGTCACCGCCGGCAGCATCGGCATCCTGATCCTGGCGTCGAACTGGGCCAACGCGAAGGCCTTCACGATCATCATCTCGATGGGCATCATCCTGATGTACATCGCGTACCTGATGGTGAACAGCCAGTTGCTGGGCAAGCGCAACGGCGGCTGGCCCGACAACCTGCCCGACCGCAGGGACGGCCTGTTCCGGCTCGGCGGCTGGGCGAAGCCGACCAACGTGATCGCGATCCTGTACGGCGCGGCCATGATCATCAACCTGGAGTGGCCGCGGGCGGCGTTCTATGGCCCGCTGTGGTACCAGAAGTGGGGTCCCATCCTGGTCACGATCGTGCTGCTCGGAGCAGGGCTGATCATCTACTACGGGTTCCAGAAGGACAAGGTCGGCGTCCGCGACGAGCATCGCGCCCCGGACGCCCCGGCCGCACCGATCGCGCGCGCCTGACCGTCGAAACGTGGGGCGCGGCGCCCGCCGGCGCCGCGCCCCACACCTCTGCCGACATACTGCCGTCCATGGCCACGGATTACCGCGCGCAGGTCCACAGCGACATCCGTGCCTTCGTCATCGGCGCGACCGCCGCCGTGGCGGGGACCGTCGCGCTGGTCCTCTGGCAACTCGACGTCATCACGAGCGCCAACGGGGCCATCGCCGCGACCCTCCTCGGCGGCACCGCCGTCGCGACCGGGGTGTTCGCGTACCTGCTCGGCCCGCTGATCTTCGAGCGCGTCTTCGTGGCCGCGCCCGCCGGGCTCGGCGTCCTCCCGTTCGCCGTCGGCATCGGCGCCGCCATCCACCCGCTGATGGGCTTCGCCCTCAGCGCGAGCGTCGCCATCGCCTCGACCGGCGCCTTCTTCGTGCTCCGCGCCAGCCGCCGGAAGTAGTGCAGCCGGACTCCCCCGGCCCGGGCAGTCCGTGCACTTGGAGTTCGCTCGTCGTGCAATTGGACGTCGCTCGTCGTGCACTTGGACTTCGGACGCCGTGCACTTGGACTTCCCGAGTCGTGCAATTAGGCCGTCGTGCTAACACGCTGGCACGGCCATGTGCCCAGCGTGTCTAGCGCAGCAGCGAGAGGATGCGCGCGGCGCGGCGCTCGACGTCGTCCAGCGCTAGCGGCTCGGCGAGGTCGGGTGCCGTGTCGGCCAGGGCGGCGATGGCCGCGTCGGTGAAGTGGGCGGTGCCGTCGTCGTCGATGTGGTCGAGGCCATCGCCGCGGCCGATGCGCTGGCAGAACGCGGCGGACTCGGCGAGGTCGACGCCGTCGGGCAGGTCGAGCTCGACCCGTCCGTCCTCGATCCGGACGGGGTAGCCGCCGGGCAGGCCGAGCGGCGCGGGCGTCGACCAGCGCAACATGCGGCCGCCGGGGAGCAGCGCGAGCAGGACCGGCAGCGCGGCGGCAGCGGTGACGACGTTGTAGCGGATACCCGGGGCCATCGCCGGACCGCGGTAGGCGAGCTCGTCGCGGCGCGCGCCGGGCTCGCCGATCCAGACGCGCGGGCCGTCGGCGGGGTCGGCCGGCGGGCGCGACTGCATCACGCCGTAGACGTGGTAGTGCTGCCCGACGACCCGGATCAGCGGCATGGCGGCTGCGGCAGGATCTTCCTGGCGCAGCGCTGCCCGGACGCGGAGGAGCTGCATGGAGACGTTCCCGAGCCCGACCGTCGGGGCCAGGCCGACGCGGTACAGGATCGGATGGGTCAGGTCGGGCAGGGAGAGGTTCGCGACCGGCCCTTCGAAGCCGACCTCCCGGACCGCGCGCATGACGGCCATCAGTGCGGGCAGCTGGAGCGGCAGGCGCACGGCCAGGCCGGCCTGAGCGAGGGCCATGGCGACCGGGTCGGTGCGGCCGACGAGCGCCCACGGGCTCTGGAGCGAGGCGGACTGGACGACGAGGTCGGGGCGCTCGCGCCGGAGCACGGCCTCGATCTCCCCCTGCTGGGTCGCATCGGCCGGTGCGGTGCGGACGATGCAGTCATGTGCGCTCGCGATCGCCGCGGCGCGGGCGTCCAGCTCGCTGCCGGCGAGGTCGGAGAGGACCAGCTCGCGGACGCGACCCGACGCGGCGAGCCCCATGGCGAAGCGCTCCCCCATGTCGCCGGTACCGATGATGAGCACCCGACTCACGCTGCGAGCATAGCGGCCCGGGGTCCGGCGCTCGAGTGCCGGGGAGAGCTTCCCTTACGCCGGCGGCGCCGGTTCGATCACGCCGACGTTCCCGCGCGGGATGTCGGTGATCGTCAGCTTCTCGAACGTGAGGGTGAACCGGTCGAAGACCTGCGGATCCGCCTTGGAGCCGCCCATCTGGTACGAGCTGACGCTGGTGTTGTCGGCGACCACGGTGGTCTGCTGGATCTCCGCGCCCGAGGCCGAGGCGACCCAGATGGTGATCGTCGCGGACCTGATCGGCGTGCCCGTGGCGCAGGCCTGGGCGATCGTCGGGGACGCCTGGCCGACGGGCGCAACGCACGCCACCTCGCCGACGACGTTGGCCGCAGGCTGATCGCGGCTCTCGCCCCAGGAGAAGGACTCGAGCAGGAACTGCCCTTCGCGACCCTTCTGGGTGACGTCGCCCTTGATGCCGTCGAGCTTCAGATACATGTTCGCCATTTCAGGCCTCCGGGGTGACGACGTTCAGGGTGAGCGCGGCGGAGCCGTCGCCGATGGGCAGCGGGTTCTGCTGCAACTCGTAGGTGCCGCCAGCGCCCGTGTAACGGCCGGTGCCGCCGACGATCGTGAAGGTCTCGTGCGTCAGCGCGGCCGGTCCGACACCGAGAATCGCGCCGTCGGCGAGCTCGATGCGGTGCGAGACCATGCCCTCCTGTCCGGCGCCGGCGCGGAACGAGCCGACGACGTCGCCGGATTCCGACCGCAGCGTGCCGGCCGGGTACACCGGCGTGCCGGGCGGCGGTAGCTGACCGGGCTCGACACCGGGCCGGACGAGCTGCCAGTCCGTGCCGGTGAGGACGATCGGTGGCGTCGCATCGGGCTCGCGGCGGAGCAGTCCGTAGCCGGCTGCCGACGCGATGCCTGCGATGCCGGTGCCCAGGAGCGCGCGGCGGGTGGTGCGCGAGTCGGCCACCGTCATCTCCCGTGGAAGCGATCGACGGTGGAGCCGGTCGTGTAGCGGTCGACGTAGATCGTGCCGCCCGGGCCCCGGACGAACACGCCGTTGTTGGTGATCTCGACCGAGAAGAGGCCGTTCGGACTCCGCAGCGAACCGACCGTGCCCGGCGTGCCGGGAGGCCCCTGCTGTCCGTCCGCGCCTGCCTGACCCTGAGGGCCCTGCGGTCCTTCGGGCCCCTGCGGGCCCGCGGGACCCTGCGACCCGGCGGTTCCCTGCGGTCCCGGTGCGCCATCGGCCCCGGCTGGGCCCTGCGGCCCGGCCACGTTCCACACGATCGCCGTATCGTGCCGGCGGCAGCCGCCCGTGCTGCCGCCGCCTCGGCGCCGGGCCGCGTCCCCGTTCCTGCCCGTGGCCGGGCAGGTAGAGCGCCCCGGAGCCGTGGGCGATGCACGCCTGGATCGTCGTGGCAGCCGTCGGCGGCGGCGGTGCCGGGTTATGGCCCGGCCTGCCCGCGACGGCCGCGGCGGTCGACACCAGGGCCGCCGACACGGCAGCGCCGGATGCGAACACGAGCAGAGAACGTCGATCTGGAACGCGCATGTTCCTCCTCCGGGGCCTCCCCTCTCACTCATCCCGATGGCGGGCTTCCTGTCAACCGGCGCTCTACACTGCGAACCACGCGGGGCGTAGCGCAGCCTGGTAGCGCACGTGCTTTGGGAGCACGTGGTCGTCAGTTCGAATCTGACCGCCCCGACTCGAGCCGGTCAGCAGGCGTTCGGGTGGCCCTTGCCGATGATCGACGTCGTGACGTTCACGTTGCGGGACTCGATCTTCGCGCGGGAGAACCAGACGCCGATGGGTGTCGATGGGTCACCGCACGAGTAGTGAACGGGCCGGTAGAGCGTGACCTTGACCGACTGGCCGTAGTCGGAGAAGACCTGGCAGTTCCCGCAGCGCGCGAGCTTCCCGCGCCCGACCGCCGACGTCGCCCCCCACGAACTCCACGTCAGCTCCCCGATCGTAACGACGTAGGTGACGGTCTCCAGCCGCTTCGGCCTGATGCTGCCGTCGGCAGAGGCGGATCCTCGCACGTATGCCCGCACGCAGGTCGGTGCGCCCGGTGCGTAGCAGGGCTTCGGTGCAGCGCCCGCGGCCGCCCCGGGGCGCAGTGCCACCGCCGACACGAGAGCGGCGCCGACGGCGACCACCACCGCGACCGATATCCGGATCTGCCTGCGTGTCATCGCAACCTCCTCGACGGTCGATGCCGTTGGAGTCTACGCCCGGCCCCGCCGCCGCCTCGTTCAGGCGACGACGCCGCCGTCGACGACCAGATCCTGCCCGGTGATGTTGCGCGCCTCGTCGCCGGCGAGGAAGGCGACCAGCTCGGCGGTGTCGACGGGCTCGAGGATCCTTCCGAGGAGCGTCTCGGCACGCAGCTCCGCGAGCACGTCCTCGCGGCCGATCCCGCCGAGGGCTGCGGTCTCGGCGACGATCCGCTCGGTGCGCTCGCCGAGCGTGAAGTTCGGGCAGACGCAGTTGCAGGTGACGCCGTGCGGTCCGAGCTCGTGCGCCAGGGTGCGGGCCAGGCCGCGCAACGCCCACTTCGACGCGACGTAGCCGGCGCGGCCGGGCTCGCCTCTGAGGCCGCTGGTACTGCCGATCAGGATCAGCCGGCCGTGGTCCGATGCCACGAGCCACGGGATCGCAGCCCGCGCGGTCAGGAACGCGCCGGTCAGGTTGATCCGGACGACCTCGTCGAAGCGGTCGAGATCGAGATCGCGAGCCTCGACGCCCACCGCACCGGTCACGCCGGCCGCGGCGACCACGATGTCGATGCGTCCGGCGACGGCGGCGGCAACCTCGATCAGGCGGGCGATGTCGGTCTCGCTGGTGACGTCGCCGGGGACGGCGACCGCCCGACCGGGAATCGCCCGGGCGCGCGCCTCGAGCTCATCGGCCCGACGGCCGTGCAGGACGACGGTGGCACCGCGCGCGGCCAGGGCCTCGGCGATCGCGAGGCCGATGCCGCGGGTCGCGCCGGTGACGACGGCGACACGACCTGCCAACGGCGTCTCGGTCATGTCCCCCGCTCCAGGTTGCGCAGGGTCTCGACGATCATCCGTCGCGCGACGCCGCCGACGACCCGCGCGCCCACTGCGGCAACCTTCCCCCTGACCTCGAACGTGCCGTCGTAGGCGACCTCGGTACCGCCTTCGACGGCCGCCAGCTCGAGCCGGCCGCGGCCCGATATCTCGCCCATCCTCCCCTTCCCGGCGACCGCGATGGTGCAGTGGTCAGGCGGCGCGACGTCCTCGTAGCGGACGGTGCCCTCGTAGCTGCCGCGCACCGCGCCGACGGCGACGCTCATGGTGGCGGCGAACGATCCGTCGGGCTGGGCGTCGAGCGCGCTACAGCCGGGAATCGCCGCGGCCAGGGCCACGGGATCGGTGAGGCGCTGCCACACGTCGGCGGGTGGGAGCCCGAGGCGCTCGCGACCCTCGATGGCCGTCACGAGCGGAGTTCCTCGAGAACGTCGGCAATCCGATCGGCCGTGAAGGGCAGGCGCCCAAGCCGGCATCCGGTCGCGTCGTGGATCGCGGCTGCCAGCGCCGGCGCCGGTGGGCCGATCGGCGGCTCCCCGATGCCACGGGCCGAGAACGGGCCGAGCCCCTCTCCGCTCTCGAGCACGATCGACTCCACGGACGGCGCCTCGACCGCGGTCGGCACGAGGTACTGCGCGAACGTCCCGGTGAGGTTCTGGCCGCCGTCGAAGACGATCCGCTCGCCGAGGGCATAGCCGATCCCCATCACGGCACCGCCCTCGATCTGCCCGCGAACCGACTGCGGGTTGATGGCGCGGCCGACATCGTGCGCCGCCACGTAGCGGAGGATTCGCAGCTCACCGGTCGCCCGGTCGATCTCGACGTCGACGCCGTGACACCCGTACGTGAAGTCCGGGAGCACGCGGCCCCTCCATCGCTCGTGGGCCTCCCAGGCCGCGCTCTTCGGCGCGTGGAAGACGGCGAAGCGCTGCCACTCGACATCGCGGGCAACGCAGGCGGCGATCAGCTGCGGGAAACCCACGCACCGATCGTGCGCGGAGGCCGCCGATGCACCGCCCGGCCCGAGCATCACGTCGGCCGCGACCGTCCCGAGCAGGTCGGCAGCGACCGTCACCAGGCCGTCCCGCAGCTCGCCGGCGGCTCGCAGGACGGCATTGCCGGACATGTAGAGCTGCCGGGTCGCCGTCGAGGTGCCCGTGAGCGGAGTCAGCGCCGAATCGCCGATGTGGATGGCGAAGCGCTCCGGCGCCACGCCGAGCACCTCCGATGCGATCTGGATGAGCGAGGACGCCTGGCCGCAGCCGATGTCGGGGACGCCGATCCTGATCACCACGCTGCCATCGAGCTCGAATCCGATCCATGCGCTCGACCAGTCGTTCAGCCACACGCACCGGCCGTAGGACTGCATGTTGCACGCGATGCCACGGCCGACGAGGACGTCACCGGAGCGGGCCGCGGGCGGTGGGCCGAGCCGGTCGATGACCGCGTCCAGGAGCTGCGGCAGCGCGACGGCGGTCTCGATCGGCTGTCCGATCGCGAGCCGGTCGCCGGGCGCCATGAAGTTCCGCCGGCGCACCTCGGCGGGGGCGATCCCGAGCTTCTCGGCGAGACGGTCCATCTGGCCTTCGTACCCGAGCGCCACCTGCATCCCGCCGAAGCCGCGAAACGCCGAGCACGGCGTGTGATTGGTGTAGGCGACCCGGGCCCGGATGCGGACATTGGCGCACCGGTACGGGCCGGGCGCGTGGGTCACCGAGTAGAGCAGGACGAGCGCCGAGAGGAACGCGTAGGCGCCGCCGTCGCTGACCAGGTCGATGTCCTGGGCCACGAGCCGTCCGTCGGCGTCCGCCGCCGTGCGGTAGCGCATGCGCACGGCATGCCGGTTCTGCCGTGCGAGGAGCGACTCCTGACGCGACCAGATCATCCGCACGGGCCGGCCGGTGCGGACGGCGGCGATCGCCACGAACGGCTCGACCGTCATGTCCTCCTTGCCCCCGAAGCCGCCGCCGACGTACGGCGTGATCACGCGCACGCGGTTCTGGTCGACGCCGAGGATGCGGGCAACCGACCGGAAATGCTCGATGACCTGGGTGCACGCGCGGATGACGACGACGCCGTCGCCGTCGACGAAGGCCGTGCCGGCCTCGGGTTCGAGGTAGGCGTGGTCGACGAAGTGCGTCTCGTAGGCGCCCTCGACGACCACCGCAGCGGCCGCCATCGCTTCGTCGACGTCACCCTCCTCGAGCTCCCAGCGGGCGAGCAGGTTGCCGCCCTCGTGGATGGCCGGTGCGTCGGCCTCGAGTGCGCGGACCGGGTCGTCGACGACCTCGAGCGGCTCGTACTGGACGTCGATGGCGTCCACCGCGGCGATCGCGGCGTCCTCGGTCTCGGCGATCACGAGTGCGATCGGCTCGCCGTGGAAGCGCACGACGCCATCGGCCAACACGTACTGACGCGCCTTGAGCGCGCCGACCTCGACCGTCTGCCCCGGGACGTCGACGCTGATCACGTTGTTCGGCACGTCCGCGGCGAGCAGGATGTCGACGACGCCGTCGATCGCCCGCGCGGCCGCAACGTCGACGGCGAGTAACGTCGCGTGCGCCTCGTCCGAGCGCTTGAGGACCGCGTGCAGCATGCCGGGCAGCGGGATGTCGGCGGCATAGCGGGTCCGGCCGGCCGTCTTCTCGATGGCGTCGTGCCTGACCAGTTCGGTGCCGACGACGCGGAAGGCCGTCATGACGGAGTCCCTTGCGCGAGGAGGTCGCGGTAGGCCTCGGCCGCCGCGATGATGCCCGCGTAGCCCGTGCAGCGGCAGATGTTGCCGGTGAGTGCCTCGCGGATCTCGGCGGCGGTCCCGGCCGATCCCGATTCGACCGCATCCAGCACGGCGATCAGCATGCCGGGCGTGCAGAAGCCGCACTGGACGGCGCCGTGCTCGGTGAAGAGTCGCTGCAGCGGGTGGAGCGCACCGTCCGGCGATGCCAGGCCGGCCGCCGTCTCGACGACCGCGCCCTCGACCTGCGGTGCGAGCATCGAGCAGGCGTTCACGGCCACCCCATCGACGCGCACCGCGCAGGCGCCGCACACGCCTTCGCCGCACCCGTGCTTGACCACCGTGCATCCCGCACCGTCGCGGAGGGCCCGCAGCAGCGTCCAGTGCACCGGGACGTCGAGCGCGACCGTCACCCCGTCGAGCGTGAAGGAGATCATCGGGAGCCCTCCAGTGCCCGCGCGGCTGCCGTCCGCACGGCCCTGGCCGCACATGCGGCGGCGACCCGGCGGCGGTGGTGGGCGGGGACGAACGGGTCGTCCTCGGGCTCGACCGAGGCGGCCACTGCCGCGGCGATGGCCGCCTCGAGCAGCGGCCCGGGCACGGATCCCGCGCACGCGGACTCCGCCGCGGCGCTGCGCACCGCCACGCCCGCGCCACCGCCGATCACGACGACCCGTGCCACGTCGATGGTCGCGCCGTCCGGCGCGAGTGCGACGATCGCCGCGGCCCCGGCCAGCGCGTAGGAGTCCGCGCGCTCCGCCACCTCGACGAACGCCGAGCCGGCGCCATGCGGAGGCCGTACCAGCTCCACCTCGACGACCATCTCGCCAGGTCCCATCGACGTCTCGTACCAGCCGAGGAAGAACTCGTCGATGGGCACCTGCCTGCGCCCGGCAGGTCCGGCGAGCACCACGTGCCCGCCGTAGGCGACGGCCACGGCCGCCAGTTCGGCGACGGGGTCGGCGTGGGCGAGGCTCCCGCCGAACGTGCCGCGGTTGCGCACGCGCGGGCTCCCGACCGAGGCCGCGGCCTCGGCGGCCAGCGGCAGCAGGCGCCGTGCGGCAGCGCCCCGGGCGAGTTCGCGGTGGCGCGTCAGCGCGCCGATCGCGACCGTCGCGCCGCGGTCCTCGAGCCCGGCCAGGTCGAGGTCGTTGACATCGACGAGGAGCGAGGGTCCCACCAGCCCGAGCGCGAGCATCGGCACGAGACTCTGCCCGCCGGCGAGGATGCGGGCCCCGGGGTCGCCTGCGAGGGCCTGGAGCGCGTCCTCGAGCGATCCTGGACGCTCGTAGGCGACCGCGCGCGGATACATGCCTCAGACGTCCCAGCCGGCATCGACGACGATGTCATGCCCGGTGATGTTGCGACCGCGGTTCGTGACGAGGAACAGCACCGACTCGGCGATGTCGACCTCGTCCACGAACCGGCCGAGCGCGGTCTGCGATGCGAAGTCGGCGTAGACCTGCTCGGCGGTCTTGCCGAGGCGCTCGGCCTTCGTCCGCACGATCCGGTCCATGCGGGCACCGTTCGTGACGTTCGGGCAGATGTCGTTGACCGTGATCCCGTGCGGGCCCAGCTCCAGCGCGAGCGTCCGGGTGAAGCCCCGCACCGCCCACTTCGAGCTCGAGTAGCCCGAGCGGTTGCGGTAGCCGCGCAGCCCGGACGTGCCGGCGATGTTGACGATCGCACCGGAGCCCTGGGCCAGCATCGTCGGGATGACCGCCTTGCAGGGCAGGAACGTGCCGATCACGTTCAGCTCGAGGATCGCCCGGAAGGCGTCGGCGTCGTACTCGTGGCACGGCGTCTCGATCGGCCCCGTGCCGCCGGCGGTGTTGACCAGGATGTCGATGCGCCCGAACGCGTCCAGCGCCACCTGCGCCAGCTCGCGGGTCTGCGCCTCGTCCGTCACGTCGCAGGCGCACGCGATCGCTCGCCGGCCGGTCGCCGGATCGGTGAGCTCCGCGGCGAGTTCCTCGAGCGGCCCGGCATCCCTCGCCGCCAGGACGAGGTCCGCGCCCTCACGCGCCAGCAGGGCGCAGACCTGCCCACCGATGCCCTTCGCACCTCCCGTCACGATCGCCACCTTGCCGTGCAGCTCCACCGGTCGCGTCACGGTCGGGACACCGGATCCGGTCACTCGCGCTCCTCTCCATAGCCGGCGCCGCCGGCGGTCTCGATCTCGATCAGGTCTCCGGCCCGGAGCGTCGCCGTGCCCTTTCCGCGCAGCAGCGACCGCTCGCCGTCACGCTCCAGCCACACGGCGCTGACGCTCGCGTCGCGGCCCCCGAACAGGCCGGGCGGCGCCACTCGCGACCGCTCGACGATGGTCGTCACGCGCACGTCGTCCACGAGCACCCTGTAGCGGCGGCGAAGGCCGTCACCACCGCGGTGGGCGCCCGCTCCGCCAGAGCCACGTCGGATCGCGGCGACCTCGACGCGCAGCGGATACTCCGCCTCGATCACCTCCGCCGGCGTGTTCATCACGTTCGACAGGTGGATGCGCGTCGCATGCGACCCATCGTGCGTGGCGCCGGCGCCTGCCCCTCCGGCGTGCGTCTCGTACAGGAAGAACGGCCGGCCGTCGGGGTGGCGGCCGGAGAAGAGCGCCAGGCCGGACGAGCCCATGCCGGCGGCCACCACCCGCTCCGGGACGGCTCCGGCAAGTGCCCGGAAGGCGGCATCCGCGATGCGTTGCGAGGTCTCGTGATTGCCGGCGACGACCGGCGCGGTCGGGCCGGCGTCGCAGATGGAGCCCGGGCGCGTGAGGACCTGGATCGGCCGCCACGCGCCGGCGTTCGGCACCGCGTCGCCTGCGAGCAGGGCCTTGACGACGTAGTAGGTGGAGGCTGCGGTGATGAAACGGGTGGTGTTGACCGGGCCTGCGACCTCGTCGTCGGATGCCGTGTAGTCGAAGATCGCGTGGTCGCCGTCGATCGTGACCCGGCAACGGATCCAGATCGGCTCGGCACCGATCCCGTCATCGTCGAGCGCGTCAGCGCCTTCGTACACCCCATCCGGAGCGGATGCCAGGGCACGCCGGACGCGCACCTCGGACTCCGCCTGCAGCTCGCGCCACATCGCCATGACGGTGTCCGCCCCGTGCTCGTCGAACAACTCGGCGAGGCGCTTCCCGGCGATCGCCGTGGTCGCGGCCTGCCCGCGGATGTCGCCGAGGCGCTCGTCGGCGCCGCGCACGTTCGCGAGCACCAGGTCGAGCACCTCGCGGCGCTCCCCGTCGGCGTCGAACAACCGCACCGGCGTGATCCGCAGGCCCTCCTGGTAGATCTCCCGCGCGTCGGGCACGTAGCTGCCCGGCAGCGCTCCGCCGATATCCGGCCAGTGCGCCAATGCCACGGCGAACGCACGCAGCACACCGCCGTGGAACACCGGGCGGACGGCCTTCACGTCCGGCAGGTGGTTGCCGCCGACGGCGGGATCGTTGACGAACCAGACGTCGCCCGGACGGAGCGCGTCGCGGCCGACATGGCGGATGAGCTCGCTGACGGTGAAGCCGATCACGCCGAGGTGCATCGGTATGTCGTTGCCCTGCGCGATCGTCGCGCCGCTCGCGTCGGTCAACGCGCACGACAGATCACCCGCCTCGCGGAGCACCGGTGAACGGGCCGATCGCATGAGATCGTGCTTCATGGCTTCCGCGATGGCAGCCGTGCCGTGCCGGACGACCTCGCGCAGGACCGGGTCGCTCACCGCGTCGCCGCCTCGAGCAGCACGCCGCCATCGGCCGCCGCCGTCGCGGTCTGACCGGCGCAGACGGTGACCGACGTGCCCTCACAGGCGATCAGCGCGGGCCCGGCGACCGGGTGGCCGGGCTCGAGCGCGCCGACGCTGATGACGGGGGCCGAGACCGGCCGGTCGAGTCCGAGCGCGAAGGTCGTCTCGCCCTCGGGCCCTGCCGCGGCGCCCGGCGACGACGGCCACGGGGTCGCGTGGCGGACAGCGACACGGCAGCGAAGCGCCGTGATCTCGACCGACTCGTCCGTCCGGTACCCGTAGCGGCGGGCGTGCTCGCGACCGAAGGCGGCGCGGATCGCAGCGGCATCCGGCCCCGGCCAACGCACCTCGAGTTCGTCGTTCTGGCCCCGGTAGCGGGCCTCGACCATCTGCGCGACGACGATATCGGCCGGGTCGACGGCGTCGCCGAGGCTCGCGACACCCTCGTCGCGAAGCGCCGCCAGTCGCCGGTCGACGGCCGCGACGGTGCCGTCGTCGACCGCGGCAAGGCTCGTGCGCGCGATCTCCACTGCCAGCTCGGCGAGGCAGCAGCCGAGCGCCGAGAAGACCGATGCGAGCGGCGGCACGACCACCCGCTCGACGCCGGCAGCGAGCGCTATCGGGCCGGCGTGCACGGGCCCTCCCCCGCCGTAGGCGATGAGGGTCGCGCTCCGCAGGTCGTGACCGCGGTTCACCGTCACGAGGCGGAGGGCGCGCACCACCTGCGCCGTCGCGACCGCGAGTACGGCCTGGGCCGCGCCGACGACGTCGAGGCCCAGCGCAAGGCCGAGCGGTCCGAGGGCCGCCTCGGCACGGGCCGGATCGAGCACGATGCCACCGAGGGTCGACCCTGGATGCAGGAGTCCGAGCACGAGGTCGGCGTCCGTGACGGTCGGCTCGACCCCGCCCCGCCCGAAGCACGCGGGACCTGGCACGGCACCCGCCGACCGCGGCCCGACGCGGAGCGCCCCGACGTCGTCGACCCACGCGATCGAGCCGCCGCCGGTAGCGATGCTCTCGACCCCGACTGCCGGCAATCGCACGGCGTGCCCGGCGACGCGCCGGTCACGGGCCATCGGAGCCTCGCCCTCCTCGAGCAACGCGACATCGGTGGAGGTGCCGCCGACGTCGAAGGCAACGGCGCGCTGAAGGCCGGTGCGCCGCGCCAGGAGCGCCGCAGCGGCGACGCCGGCGGCCGGCCCGGACATGACCGTTGCGAGCGGCAGGTCCCGGGCATCCGCCGCTGCGACCATGCCGCCGGCGGAGTGCATCACGTACAGCCGTGCCGCGGGCATCCGGTCGGCGATCGCGGCCTCGAGGCCGCCCACGTAGTCGGCGGCGAACCGCGCTACGGCGGCGTTCAGCACGGTCGTCGACGCGCGTTCGTACTCGCGGCGCTCGCCGGACACCCGGTGCGACAGGCTGACCGTGAGTCGCTGGCCGAGCACCGCCCCGAGCGCCATCTCGTGCGTCGGGTCGGCGTAGGCGTGCAGCAGGCAGACCCCGACCGCCTCGACCCCGGCGGCTTCCAGCTTCGCCCGGATCCGGCCCGCCTCGTCGTCGCCGAGCGGTCGCAGGACCGTGCCGTCCGCCGCCACCCGCTCGTCCACCTCGAAGCAGAGCTCGTCCGGCACGACGGGCGCCGCGCGGGCCGGGCGCCCGAGGTCGTAGAGGTCATCGCGGGCCTGACGGCCGATGGCGAGCACGTCACCGAAACCGCGGGTCGTGACGAGCGCGGTGCGGGAGAACCGCCCCTCGAGGATGGCGTTGGTGATGCGGGTGGTGCCGTGCACCACGACGCGGGCGTCGCTCGTCTGGCGGGAGCACGCCTCGGCGATCTGATCGGCCCGGCTGTCAGACGGGATCTTGGTGAGCGTCGCCGAGCCGAGTCCGTCGACGGCGACGATGTCGGTGAACGTCCCGCCGGTGTCGATGCCAACCCGCTGCTCGGTCGCGATCGTGATCGGGCCAACGTAGCAATCCCGTGCGACCGCCGTGCGAGTGAGTCATAAGGCCGCCCTCATCCAGTACCGGTATACCTCGAATCATGTCCAGCGACACGGCCTCCGGCGTTGCCGGCAACCAGCGGCTGACGGCCCTGGTGGCCGCGGCGCTGTTCGTCATGCTGGCCGTCGAAGGCGTATCGATCATCGCCCTCGACCAGTTGTTCACGGTGCACGTGTTCATCGGCCTGGCGCTGATCCCGGTCGTGGCCCTGAAGCTGGTGACGACCGGCTACCGGATGGTGCGCTACTACGCGGGCACGGCGGCCTACCGGATGCGCGGCGCACCCCACGCCTACCTGCGCGTCCTCGGCCCGGTGGTCTCGATCGCCACGGTGGCGGTCATCGGCAGCGGCGTCGGCCTGATCTTCGCCGGGCGCAACGACACGCTCCGCGGGCTCCACTCGGCAAGCTTCATCGTGTTCTTCGTCGCGATGGCGGTGCACGTGCTCGCCCACATGCGCGAGACGCGCCGGCTCGTGCGTGAGGACCTGCCGCGGCGGTCGCACGTCGAGGGTGCCCGCCGGCGGTGGCTCGCGCTCGGGCTCAGCATCCTCACCGGCGCGGCGCTTGCCACCACCGTCGTCACCGTCGACGCGGGCGCCACCCACCGGCAGCACCACGAGCATCGCGACCGCGGCGGCGACGGTTAGCGCCGATGTCAGACGGGTCGCGCGGGAGGCGACTCGCCGACGTGGTAGTCGACGGCGTCCGCCTGCCGGAACATCGCGAACAGCCCGCGACGGTCGCTGAACCGCTCGAACGCCCCGATCTTGCCCGACTCCGGGTAGATGCAGATGTCCGGTGAGCCGGTGGTCGAGATCGCCAGGAACCGGGCCGTCTCCGTCCCCCAGTTGGCGATCTGGTGGGCGCCGGCCTCGCCGACCGGGAACGCGACCACCTCGCCGGCCGCCAGTTCCCGCCAGCCCTCGGCTGTCCGCAGGCTCGGCGTCCCCGCCAGCACGACGACGACCTCCTCCTCGCGGAGGTGGTAGTGGAGCGGATAGGCCGCCTGTCCAGGCTCGATCTCCCAGACGCCGAGGCCGATCTGCTCGGTGCCGAGGTCCCAGCCGAGCCGGCCGCGACGGGCCTCGAAGCCAGGGACATCGCGGATCTCCAGCGGGTGCAGCACGTTGATATTGGCCATGCCGGGAGGGTAGCTGTCACCAGTTCTTCACCACCGTGGCACCGTCCCGCGACCCGCTAGCAGTGCCGTTGCGGTGACGATGGCCGTGATGATGAAGCACCCACGAACCATTCTCGGCGCGGCCGTCCTGATCGCCGCCCTCACCGCAGCCTGCGGCTCGAGCAGCAGCTCGAGTTCCAGCAGCTCGTCGTCCGGCAGCTCCAGCGCCGCCGCGGCCAGCAGCCTCACCGGCGCCGGTGCCACCTTCCCGCAGCCCATCTACTCCAAGTGGGCCGGCGACTACAAGACGGCGTCGGGCGTCCAGGTCAACTACCAGGGCGTCGGCTCGTCGGCCGGCATCCAGCAGTTCACGGCCAAGACCGTCGACTTCGGCGCCTCGGACGCCCCCATGAAGGACTCGGAGATCACCGCCGCCCAGGCAGCCGGCGGGGACGTGCTGCACATCCCGATGGTGCTCGGCGCGGTCGTCGTCACCTACAACGTCTCGGGCGTCACCGACCTGAAGCTCGACGGACCCACCCTGGCCAACATCTTCCTGGGCAAGATCACGAAGTGGTCGGATCCCGCCATCGCAGCCCTCAACACTGGCGCGACGCTCCCCGACACGCCCATCACCGTCGTGCACCGCTCGGACGGATCGGGCACGACCTTCATCTTCACCGGCTACCTCGCCGCGGTCTCGCCCGACTGGGCGGCCGGTCCCGGCCAGAGCAAGGATCCGCAGTGGCCGGTCGGCGAGGGCGCCGAGAAGAACGACGGCGTCGCGGCGCAGGTCAAGGCGACCGACGGGGCGATCGGCTACAACGAGCTCTCCTACGCGCTCACGAACAACATCACCTTCGCCCAGCTCAAGAACAAGTCCGGCGAGTCGGTCACCGCCTCGCTCGAGTCGACCACCGCCGCGGGCACCGGCGCCACCTACCCGCCCGACCTGCGCTTCTCGCTGCTCGACTCGGCCAGCCCGGGCGCCTACCCGATCGTCAGCGCCACCTGGCAGCTGGTCTGGAAGGACCCGAGCAAGGCGGGCCAGGACGCGTCCAAGGCGGCCGCCCTCAAGGCCTGGCTGACCTGGGAGCTGACGGAGGGGCAGAAGACCGCGACCACGCTCAACTACGCACCGCTGCCCACCGATCTCCAGACGCTCGCGATGGCGTCCGTCAACTCCATGGTGGGCTAGCGCTTGTCGGTGGTCGACCCTGTCGTCCCGCGTCTCCAGACGCGGAGGACCGGCCGGGGCGGCGACGTATGGTTTCGCGCCATCGTCACCGCTTCGGCCGGTCTCGTGCTGGTCGTGCTCGGGCTGATCGTCGTCCGCACGACGTCGCTGGCGTGGCCGTTCATGTCGTCGAACCCGGGGTACGCATTCGACTCGAACTGGGTGCCGGACAAGGACTCCTACGGCGCGCTGCCGTTCGTCATCGGCACGCTCGTGTCCTCGCTGATCGCCATGGTGCTGGCGGTGCCCGCGGGCGTCGGCATCGCGTTGTTCCTGAACGAGGTCGCCCCGCGCCGCACACGCGGACTGCTCGTCTACGCGGTCGAGTTGCTGGCGGCCGTGCCGAGCGTGATCTACGGCCTGTGGGGCATCTTCGTGATGGTGCCGTTCCTCGTGGCGCACGTCTACCCCACCCTGACCTCGGCGCTGGACTGGGCGCCGTACATGAGCGGGCCGGTCGGTACCGGCCGCTCGCTCCTGACGGCGGGCCTGCTGCTCGGGCTGATGGTCATCCCGATCGTCACGGCCTTCTCCCGCGAGGCGATCGCGCTCGTCCCGGCAGCGCAGCGCGAGGCCGCGGTCGGTCTCGGGGCGACGCAGTGGGAGGTGCTGCGCCAGGCGGTGCTGCCCTACGCGCGCTCGGGCATCATCGGCGCCGCCGTGCTCGCCCTCGGCCGCGCGCTGGGCGAGACGATCGCGGTGCTGCTCGTGATCGGGTCGTTCACGCGCATCCCCGCCTCGCTGTTCGGGCCCGGTCAATCCATGGCCGGCGTGATCGCCAACCAGTTCGCGGAGTCGAGCGGTGCGAAGACCCAGGCGCTGATCGCGATCGGGGTGCTGCTGTTCGTGATCACGATCGTGGTGAACGTGATCGCCCAGGTGTTCGTGCGACGATCGATCAAGGCGATGGCGTGAGCACCGCCCCGCTGCAGATCGGCCGCACCTCGAAGGGGCGGCGATTCCGCAACCGGCTCGCCGTCTGGTTCATGATCGCCTCGATCATCATCGCCCTGGTGCCGCTGTGCCTGATCCTGTTCCAGCTGATCAGGAAGGGCGCAGGCGCGCTCTCGTGGGACTTCCTCTCGCAGCCGGCGCCGTTCGACCAGTCGCAGACCGGTGGCGGGTACTGGAACGGCATCAAGGGCACGCTCAAGCTGCTGCTGATGGCGAGCGCGATGGCGATCCCGGTCGGGATCCTGGCCGCGGTGTACCTCAACGAGTACGGGCGCGGCCGGTTCGCGGCGCTCGTCCGCTTCGTGGCGAACCTGATGGCCGGCGTGCCGTCGATCTTCATCGGGATCTTCGTCTTCGCGCTGACCGTCGAGGGTTCCGGCTACGCAGCCTGGAAGGGCGCGCTCGCGCTGGGCCTGCTGATGGTGCCGATCATCGTGCGCGCCTCCGAGGAGGTGCTGCGACTCGTGCCGCGCGACCTCCGGGAGGCGTCGCTCGCCCTCGGGACGCCGCAGTGGCGGACGATCGTGAACGTCGTGCTCCCGGCCGCCGCCTCGGGCCTGACGACCGCAGCCATGCTGGCCGTCGCCCGCGCCGCAGGGGAGACCGCGCCACTGCTGTTCACGTCGTTCGGCAACCAGTTCGTGACCGGCTTCACCGACGTCTCGGGGCCGGACTCCGCGCTCCCGCTGCTCATCTTCTCCGACTCCGGTTCGGCCTACGACGCCGCCAAGCAGCGCGCGTGGGCCGGTGCATTCGTGCTGATCATGATCGTGTTGACGCTGACCATCGTGGCTCGCGTGATCGCGACGCGCGGGCCCTCGCTGAAGGACCGCCGCTGATGGAGAGTTCCGAGACCCTCGCCCCCGAGATCCACCTCGCCGACGTTGCATCGAGGCACCACGCCGACATCCACCGCGAGGTGGTCTTCGATGTCGCCGGGCTCAGCGTCCTCTACGGCTCGCACCGGGCGCTGCTGCCGATCGACATGGAGATCTACCGCAACGAGGTGACGGCCTTCATCGGCCCCTCGGGATGCGGCAAGTCGACGTTCATCCGGTGCTTCAACCGCCTGAACGACCTGATCCCGTCGGCCGTGGTCGAGGGCGTCGTCCGGTATCACGGCACCGACCTGTACGCCGGTGACGTCGACCCGGTTGCGGTGCGGACGCGGATCGGCATGGTGTTCCAGAAGCCCAACCCGTTTCCCAAGTCGGTGTACGACAACGTTGCCTTCGGGCCGCGGATCCTGCGGATGAAGGGCAACATGGACGAGCGGGTCGAGCGGGCGCTGCACCGCGCGGCGATCTGGGACGAGGTCAAGGACCGGCTCAAGGAGAGCGCGTTCGGGCTGTCGGGCGGGCAGCAGCAGCGGCTCTGCATCGCCCGCGCCCTGGCAGTCGAGCCGGAGGTGCTGCTGATGGACGAGCCGGCCTCGGCACTCGACCCGATCGCGACCTCCAAGATCGAGGACCTGATGGTCGAGCTGAAGCAGGACTACACCGTCGTCGTCGTCACCCACAACATGCAGCAGGCCGCGCGCGTGGCCGACATGACGGCGTTCTTCAGCGTCGAGGTCGGCGCCGAGGGCCGGCGTTCCGGCGTCCTGGTCGAGTACGACCGCACCGACAAGATCTTCACGAACCCCAGCGACGAGCGCACAGAGGGCTACATCTCGGGCAAGTTCGGGTGAGAGAGGCCTACGCGGAGGAGCTCGACTCCCTGGAGGCCGATCTCCAGGAGGAGGCCGCGATCGCGCGTCGCGCGCTCGGGGGCGCGCTGCGCCTGCTCGACGCCTGGGACGCGACGCTGGCGCAGTGGGTCGAGCGCCAGGTGGCCGACGCCGAGGTGCGCTACCTGCGCATCGAACGGGACGCCGAGCAGCTCTTCGCACGCCAGACCCCGGTGGCGTCGGACCTCCGGCTCCTGATCGGAGCCCTGCACGTCAACCGCAGCGTGCGGCGGATCTCGCGGAACACCGCCCGCATGGCGCGGTTCCTCGAACCCATCGAGGGCATCGGACTCCCCGAGCCGGTCGCGGCGGTCTTCCGGACTGCCGGTGCGCGGGCCGACCGCATGCTCGACATCGCTTTCACGGCCCGGCAGCGCCGCGAGCTCGCCGGGACGCTCGCGATCGCCGACATGGACGCCGTGCTCGACCAGGAGATCCTCACCGCGCTCGAGCGGATCGTCGAGCTGGCGGCCGACAGGTCGCTGCGGCCGTGGAGCGTGCGAGCCATACTGCTGGCACGCGGTCTGGAGCGGATCGGCGACCACGCCGTGGCCGTCGCCGAGCAGACGGCGTACCTCCTGACCGGCGAGTACCGGGAGTTTCCCCGCCCGATGCCGAGCGTCGATCCCGGCGGGCCACTGGCCTCCGGCTGAGGAGCCCCCCGGAAGCGCGGTCAAGTCGGCGACGGCAGAGGCCGATGAGGAGAGCGTGAGGCGCGTCGCCCCCGCTCCCGCGCTGGCAGGACTCGGTATCGTGGTCGCGATCTGCGCGGTTCTGTACGGCCGCGGTGTCAGCGTCTCGCTGACGGCCGCCGACCACGTGCTGTGCGTGGGGCTCGGGGCAGGGTCCGCGCTGGTGATGTCCGTGGTCCTGGTGGTGGTCGCCGTCCGGCGTCAGGACAGCCGCTCGCTCGCAGTCGGCGTGGCCTTCGCGGCGATGGCCGCCCTCCTGGCCCTCCACGGCGCCGCCACTCCCGGCTACCTGATCGGCCAGAACGGCATGATCGCGTTCGCGGGCGCGCTCACCATCCCGGCAGGGGCCGTGCTGCTGGCATGCGCCCCCCGCATGGGCCAGCCGGGCGCGACGCGCTGGCTGCTGATCGGCTCGTCCATCGCCGGCATCGGCGTCGTGCTCATCGCGGTGATCGGCTTCACCTGGCCGAGCGTCATCCCGGCAGCGCCCGACCCGGAGGAGCCGCCGGCCTTCGTCTTGCTGGCGGTGACGCTCTTCCTGCTGGCCGTCTCGGGCAGACGGTCCTGGCGCGCGGCCCGTCTCACGGGTCGGACCGTCGACTGGACGGCGCCGCTCGGCATCGGCTTCCTGGCCGCCGCAGCGATCGCCGCCCTGACCAGCTACTGGTGGGAGCTGGCGTTCTGGCTGGGCCACGGCTTCGAGACCACCGGCATCTGCCTGGTCGCCGGTGCCGTGCTCGCCGACCTCGCTCGCGACGCTCCCTCCCGCGCCCTCCAGGGCGACACCGACGCCTCGCGGCTGGTGCTGCACGAGGAGGCGTTCCTCGGGGCGCAGGTCCACGCGCTGACGCGCCGGCTGGCCGAGAAGGACCACTACACCGAGCGTCACGTGCGCCAGGTGGCCCTGCTCGCCGTGCAGGTCGGCGAGAGCCTCGGGCTCGGCGCCGCCCGCCTGCGCACGCTCGCCGTCGGCGGCCTGCTGCACGACATGGGCAAGCTCTCGATCCCCGACGAGATCCTCAAGAAGCCCGCCGCACTGGACGACGACGAGTTCGCCGTCATCCGCACCCATCCCGTGGCCGGCACCGAGCTGCTGGGGGCGCTGGGCTTCGGGCCCGACATCCTCTCGCTGGTGCGCAGCCACCACGAGCGGCTCGACTGCAACGGCTATCCCGACGGCGTCGCGGCATCGGGGCTGCCGATCGAGGTACGGATCCTCACCGTGTGCGACGTGTACGACGCGCTGGTCTCCGACCGCGTCTACCGGCCCGGCTGGAGCACGGCCGACGCCGTCGCCCACCTCCGCAAGGAGGCCGGCGCCGCGTTCGACCCGAGGTGCGTCGAAACGCTGGCCGCGATCGTCGGTGGCGCGGCACTCGACCAGCGCCTCGCCGCCTGACGTCCGTCAAGTGGTCAGCCGAGCTCCCAGGTGATCTGCTTGGTCTCGGACATGGCGTCGAAGATGTAGCCCGACAGCTCGCGTCCCGAACCGGACTTCTTGGCGCCGCCGAACGGCGCCATCTGATCCCAGTAGTTCGTGGTCTCGTTGATGTGGACGGTGCCGTGGCGGAGTTCCTCGGCCGCGTGCCACGCGAGTTTGAGATCGTTGGTGAAGACGGCCGCCGTCAGCCCGAACTCGGTGTCGTTGGCGATCTCGATCGCCTCCTCGACCGTGTCGAAGGTGATGATCGGCGCCACCGGCCCGAACGTCTCCTCGCGGGCGATCAGCATGTCGCGGGTAACGCCAGTCACCACTGTCGGCTCGTGCAGTTGGCCGGCGTGGCCGCCGCCGAGCACCACGGTTGCGCCCCTGGCCACGGCGTCGGCGATGTGCGCCTGGGTGCGATCGAGCACGGCCTGCGTGCGGACGGGGCCCATGTCCGTCTCGTCGAGCATCGGATCGCCGACCTTCAGCGCCCGGGCGCGCTCGACCACTGCGTCCACGAAGCGGTCGTGGACCGAGCGGTGGACGAGGATCCGCTCGGCGGCCGTGCAGCACTGGCCGGCGAGGTAGTAGCACCCCATGATGG
Source organism: uncultured Actinomycetes bacterium (assembly GCA_963779685.1). Classification (GTDB taxonomy): domain Bacteria; phylum Actinomycetota; class Thermoleophilia; order Gaiellales; family F1-60-MAGs149; genus CAVZZG01. The sequence goes on along the minus strand of CAVZZG010000003.1, from coordinate 566,327 downwards.
CCGCATCGGCGGCCTTCTCGATATCGCCATCGGCGAACACGATCTGCGGCCCGTTGCCACCGAGCTCCAGGACGCGGTTCTTCAGGCCGGCATCGCGCGCCACCTGCTCGCCCGTCGCGACCGAGCCCGTGAACACGACCGAGCCGACGTCCGGATGGCGCACCAGCTGCGAGCCGGCGTCACCGCCGCCGTGGACGATGTTGACCGTGCCGGCCGGGAAGCCGGCGTCGTGCAGCACCTGGACGAACATGTTGGCGCAGTGCGGCGCGTACTCGGAGGCCTTCCAGACCGTGGTGCAGCCGAGCGCCAGCCCGTACACGACCGGGATGCCCGCGATGTCGACCGGGAAGTTCCACGGCGTGATCGCCGCCACCACCCCGATCGGCTCCTGCACCACCATGATCCGCTTCGTGCCCGTCCACTCCTGGGTCGAGGGCAGTACCTGCCCCCGGTAGCGCAGCACGTCCTCGGACGCGCGCCGGAAGTGATCGACGGTGAACTCCTCCATCTCCTCGCGGGCCTCGCGGATGGTCTTCCCCACCTCGCGGGCGATCATCTGCGCGATCTCCTCGTTGCGCTCCATGCAGATGTCGAACGCGCGCCGCAGCAGCTCGACGCGGCGGCGGATGGGCGTGCGGCGCCAGGCCGGGAACGCCGCCTTCGCAGCCTGCACGGCGGCGTCGACCTGGGCCGGGCTGGAGGCGTGGATCGTACCGATCAGCTCGCCGTCGTAGGGGCCCCGGACCTCGATCTCGTCGCCGTCGCCGGCGACCCAGCGGCCGCCGATGAAGGCGCCGCCCTGCGTTGCGATGATGGCCATGCGGGGATTGTCCGGCGGTCAGAGCCAGGTGGCAAGCCGCTCGCCCACCAGCACCGCCGGGATGTTGGTGTTCGCCCTCGGCACCACCGGGATGATCGAGCAGTCGGCGACGTAGCCGTCGGCCAGGCCGTGGATCCGGCAACGCGCGTCGACGACGGCCGACGGATCGCCGGCAGGGCCCATCTTGCATGTCCCGACCGGGTGGTAGTAGTGCACCCAGACGTCGCCCAGATCCTCGCCCGGGCCGGCGATCTCCGGACCGACGAGGCTCGCGAACGGCTCCTTGGCGATCATCTCGCGCAGGAACGCGAGGCCGGCTGCGAGCACCGCCCGATCCCGCCCCTCGGCGTCGGTGAGGAACGCGTGATCGATGGCCGGGATGGCTTCGGGGTCGGTGGCCGACACGTGGCACGTGCCCCGCGACTGCGGCGTCATGCATGCCACCGGCAACTCGAAGAAATAGTCGCCACTGTCGTTGCGCTCGGGGCCGCCTACCGGGTAGACGTGCAGGTCGAAGGCCTCCGTCGCCAGCGGCGAGCGCACCTTGGCGATGATCTGCTCCTCCGGGCAGAAGCCGCGCGTCGACCGCTCGCGCATCTGCCGCACGAGCTCGTCCGTGCCCGCGCAGAAGAGCTGTACGGCAGGGTGGTCGTGCAGGTTCGCACCGACGCCCGGCAGCGCGTGCGTCACCGGGATGCCGAGCCCGGCGAGCACGGCCGGGTCGCCGATGCCCGACCGTTCCAGGACGCCCGGCGAGCCATAAGACCCGCCGGCGACGATCGTGCGGCCGGCCAGAACGCGGATCCGGCGCCCGCCGTGGATCAGCTCGGCGCCCGCGACGCGGCCGTGCTCCACCAGCAGACGATCGGCCAGCGCCTCGCCCACGACCGTCAGGTTCGGCCGGCTCCGGACCGGGTCGAGGTAGGCGAAGGCGGTGTTGAAGCGCACGCCGTCGTCGACGTTGACGGGGCTGGGCGCGACGCCCTGGTCCTCGTCCAGGTCGTTCAGGTCGTGCACCGCCGGGATGCCCATCGCCTCGAGCGCGGCGTGCGCCGCGGCCTGGTAGGGCGTCAGGTCGGCGCGGTCGGGGATCATCACGCGCATGCGCCGGTTCGACTCGGCCAGCAACGGCTCGAGCTCCGCCGTCGACCATCCCTCGAGCCCCCACGAGTCGTAGTCCGACCGCGAGCCCCAGATCGCGGCGCAGCCATTGTGCGACGAGCAGCCGCCGATCACCCGTGCCCGCTCGAAGTCGAGCTTGCGGCCGTGCCGGGACAGCCCGCTCGTGTAGCCCCAGTCGTGGACGCCGACACCCAGCATGGCCGCGCTCATCAACCGCTCCGGCCACCGCCCGCCAACCAGCGGACCGTAGTCCGGCCCGGCCTCGGCCACCAGGATCGTCTCGTCCGACCGTTCCGCCAGCAGCCCGGCGACGACACACCCCGTCGTCCCGCCGCCCAGGATCAAGGTATCCACACGCTCAGGGATCATGTGGCCGATCGTAGCGACACCGGTCACACCAGGCAGCCCACGTACGCCGACGAGAAGCACGGCAGGCGCCCCCCACCCGCCCCGACGGTCGGTGGCCCGCCCCGTAGGGCAAGCACCAAGTGGAGGACGCGGCAGCGCCAACTCGACGAACGGGTCGCACGCACTCGTTCATCGCGTCACCGACACTTGGAGGCGCCCCCAGCGCATCGACCGACCGGCCAAATCGGGCAAGGTACTCCCGCCGGCGTCACCTCGGAGGCGGCCCGAGGCGCGACCAGGTCAGGGCTGATGCCGTTAGAGGCCGTGACGCTCCGGCCTGACTCCCTGTCAGGTCACGTCGATTTGCATGAAGGACAAGAACGGCTCTTCGATCGTGGCGACTGCGGGGGCCGGTTGCGAAAGGTCAGGCTGCGGCAGGTCGGGATCCGCGAGGCAGCCATCGCCGTGCTCGGCGTTCCCCGCGTGCCGTCGGCGGCCTGGCCGGCTGCTCGATCACCACCGGCTTCGCCGCGAGCTCCTTCCGCGCGGACCGCCACCTGACCGAGGTGCGACGTGACGAACGATCGGCGACGGGGGCCGAGCGGCAACGGAATGTCCCAAGTGGACGAGACGGCACTCCCAAGTGCACGTTGCCCGTTCCCTTCCCCTTCCCCGATGCCCGCCAGGAAGTCGCCTGCGTCGCGAAGCGACGGGCGAAACGGCAGTCGGCAATCCAGCAGCACGGGGCACCGGGTGCCGACGGGAGCGATCCACTCGGCGGGTCAGGCCGCGGATCGGACGATACGCTCGCGGCGGCCGGCGTCAGTCGTCGATGACGGCGGCGAGGGCACATTCGAGACCGCTCTCCCCCACCTCGCGGACGACGAGCGGTAGGCCGAGGCGCTCGGCGGCCGCCATGGCTCGCGCTTCCAGGTCGGGCGTCCGGCTCTGGGCGAGCCAGACGACCTGGGTGTAGTTGCGGAAGTAGTCGTCGCGCAGCTCGGGGTGCCGGTCGATGCCGAGGCCGCGCCAGACCAGGCGGTCGAAGCCCCGCAGCAGGAAGTCGGTGAGGAAGAACGTGCCCGGCTGATCGCTGCGCGCGGCCTCGACCTCGGCCGCTGCGAACATGTCGTAGCACGTGTCGCCGGCCAGTCGGGCGAGGCCGCGACGCCGGCACAGCTCGTCCACCGCCCCGCGCGAGCCACAGTCGCCGTAGCCGATCACGACCCGGTCGTAGCGTGCCTCGAGCTCATCGAGCAGGGCCTCGGCTGCGGGTGCGATCCGCTCCGGCCGGTTGTGCAGCTCGGGCGGCAACGGATGGAGGTCGACGTCCCAGCCGCGGCGGGCCGCGATCGCCTTGACGTGGATCGCGAGCGCGCCGCAGGCGACGACCGCGACGCGCATCAGACGGGGAAGGCCAGCTGGTCGATGAAGGCGTCGTTGAAGTCCGTGCGGCCGGACAGCTCGACGTACGCGACCTCGTCCACGATCAGGTCGGCGGCGGCCCGCTCGCGATCCGAGAGCAGGACCATCTTGGCGCCCTCGCCGGCCACGTTGCCGGCCGACACGATGCGCGTCAGTGCGAGCTTCGGCACCAGGCCGATGCGCACGGCGCTGGCGGCCGACAGGTACGACCCGAACGAGCCGGCCAGCAGCACCTGGGTGACGTCGGACTCCTCGATGCCGAGCTCGCCCAGCAGGATCCGCCAGCCGGTCGCGATCGAGGCCTTGGCGAACTGCAACTCGCGCACGTCGCGCTGGGAGAGGAACACCGAGGCGGCCGGGTCGCCGTCGCGCCAGTGCAGGACGAATACCCGCTCCTGGCCGATCTTGACGAGCCGCGTGGCGAGTGCCGGCCACCGCTCGGCCGCGTCCTCGTCCGGGATGAACTTGCCGGTGCGGTCGATCAGGCCGACCTTGACCAGCTCGGCCACTGCATCGACCAGGCCCGAGCCGCACATGCCGAGCGGCTCGCAGTCGCCGATCACCGACAGCGCGAGCGCGTCGTCGTCGATCGTCACGCCCTCGATGGCGCCGTCCGAGGCCCGCATCCCGCACCGGATCTGGGCCGCCTCGAAGGCGGGGCCGGCCGGCGCGGCGGTCGAGACGACCCGGTCGATGGAGCCCAGCGCGATCTCGGAGTTGGTACCAACGTCGATGAACAGCCGGATCCGCCGGTCGCGGGTGAGTCCAGTCGCGAGCAAACCGGCGACGATGTCGCCGCCGACGTAGGCGCCCAGGGCCGGGAAGACCACGGCCGGTGCGCGCGGATGCACGCGCACGCCGAAGTCCGCCGCTCGCGCCGGCGGGAGACGCCGGGAGGTGATCGTGAACGGCGCCATCGAGAGCGGCTCGGGGTCGATGCCGAGCGCGATCTGGGTCATCGTGACGTTGCCGGCGACGGCGATCTCGTACACGTGGGCGGGGTCGACGCCGCCCGCCTCGCAGACCTCCTGGGCGAGCCCGTTCAGCGTCTCGTGGGCGCGCGCTCGCAGCATGTCGAGGGCCGCAGGATCCATCATGATGGTCGAGACGCGCGTGATCACGTCGGCGCCGAACGGCTGCTGCAGGTTCAGCATCGAGCGCACGGCGACCGGCGTGCCGGTCTCGAGATCGAGCAGCGTGGCGACGACGGTGGTCGTGCCGAGATCGAAGGCGATCGCGTGCCGCTGGCCGGTGGTGTCGCCCGCCTCGACGTCGATCAACTCGTCGTCGACGATCACCGCCGTGACCTTGAAGTCGCTCGAGCGCAGTGTCCGCCCCAGCGGCCGGGCCACCTCCAGCGAGACGACCAGGTCGAAGTCCTCGACCGCCGCCCGCACCCGCTCGAGGTCGGAGAGCTGGTCCTCCAGCGTCGGCTCGGTCATCACCAGGTAGCGCTTCTGCACCGGTGGCCGCAGGATCACGTGGCGGCCGACGCCGGCCATCGCCGCCTTGGGGCGGGTCTGCATCGGCGGCACGTCGATCTCGAGGTCGCCGGCCACGGCCGACCGGCAAGCCAGGCGCCAGCCGGCTCGCAGCTCGTCCGGGGTGAAGGCGCGGGCGTCGACGTTGGAGACGGCGACCGCGCCGTCGAGCACCCGCACCCGGCACTTCTTGCACGTGCCGTGCCCACCGCAGGTCGAATCGATCGCGATCCCGTTCCAGCTGGCGGCGTCGAAGATGGACGTGCCCGCGGGCACGCGCACCTCGCCGCCCTCCGGCCGGAAGCGGAGCCGGACGCGCCCGGTCGCGATCTCCTCGCCCACGCTCACGCCGTCGCCGCCGCCTGCGCCCGCCGGTGGGCCTGGATCCAGGCCATGCCGTACTCGTCGCGCGCCGATAGCACGTCGGCCGCACGGGCGCCCGCAACGCACTCGGGCGAGCGCGCGTCCATGATCGCGCAGGTGAGGCCGTGGCTCGAGGCGGTGGCGATGAAGTGCGCGTTCAGGCCGTGGCGGCCCGGCATGCCGAAGCTGGTGTTGGAGGCGCCGCACGTGGTGTTGCACCCCAGCTCGTCGCGGATCAGCCGCACGGTCTCGAAGAACCACGCGGCAGCCCGTGGCTCGGCGCCGATGGGCATCGCCAGGGCGTCGATGACGACGTCCTCGGGCGGAATGCCGTGATCGCCGGCGGCGGACACGATCTTGCGGGCGATCTCGAGCCGGTCGGCGGGATCCATGCGGATCTCGTCGTCGTTGGCCAGGCCGATCACGGCGGCGCCGTGGCGCGCGACGATGGGCAGGATCCGCTCGAGCCGCTCGTCTTCTCCCGTGACGGAGTTGACCAGCGCCTTGCCGTCGTAGGCTGCGAGCCCGGCCTCGAGCGCCTCGATGACCGAGGAGTCGATGCACAGCGGCAGGTCGGTCAGGCCCTGGATCATCGGCACCGCCCGCCCCATCAGCCCGACCTCGTCGGCCAGCGGATCGCCGACGTTGACGTCCAGCACGTGCGCGCCACCGGCCACCTGCTCGGCGACGTCGATCTCGAGCTGGCTGAGATCGCCGGCCTGGAGCTGGGCCTGGAAGGCCTTGCGTCCGGTCGGGTTGATCCGCTCGCCGATGATGCAGAACGGCCGGTCGGGCCCGATCACGACGGTGCTAGACCTGGACGAAAGGACGGTCTCCAACGCGTTCCCTCTCTTCGCGGGTGGCAATGCCGAGCCGCTGGCACACACGTGCGATGCCCGCGTCGCGGCGGAAGCTGATGAAATGGATGCCGGCGACACCGGGCAGCGCGAGCGCGTGCTCGGCCAGCTCGACTGCCAGGTCCTCGCAGGCCGCCACCTGGTCGTCGGCCGCGGTCACGCGCTCGATCGTCTCCGCCGGCACCGCGATGCCCGGCACCTGCTCGTCGATGAACCGCAGCGCACCGGCGCTGCGCACGATGATCACGCTCGGCAGGATCGCGCAGCGCTCCGTCACGCCCGCGGCGACGCAGGCCGCCATGAAGTCCGCCAGCCGCTCGGGGTGGAAGCAGATCTGCAGCTGCAGGAACCGGGCGCCGGCCAGCGCCTTCTTCATGGCGCGGCGCGGGCGGTAGTCGAGCGGCGGCGCGCCGGGATTCTCGACCGCGCCGATGAACAGCTCGGGCGCGGGCTCCAGGGCCCGCCCGGACAGGTAGTGGCCGCCGGCGATCGTCCCGGCCAGGCGGACGAGTTGGATCCCGTCCAGGTCGAACACCGGCCGCGCCTCGGGCTCGTCGCCCGCACTGACGTCGTCGCCGGTGAGGCAGCAGACGTTGGTCACGCCGTGCATGGCTGCGCCGACCAGGTCGGCCTCCAGCGCGAGCCGGTTGCGGTCGCGGCAGGTGAGCTGCATGATCGGTTCGACGCCGTGCTGGAGGATCGCCAGCGACAGCGCCAGCGGCGAGCAGTGGGCGTGGGCGGCCGCGTTGTCGGTCGCGTTGACGGCGTCGAGGTAGGCCGCCATGTAGTCGAGCTGGCGGTTCACCTCTGCCCTGCCCCCGCCGTCGATCACCGGCATCTCGGCCGTGACCACGAACGCGCCGCGGCCGATCTTGGTCGCCAGGATGCTCACTCCTCGGCCCATCCGGCGGGCACCTGCCGATCGCGGCCGGAGACGAGGTTCGCCCACGAGGAGGTGCCTTTGAGCCGGTTGTCGACCGGCGGGCGGAGGTGGTCGATCTCCCGCCGCCAGCGCCCGGGCAGCAGCGGCAGGTCCTCGCTGCGCTGCACCGCCTTGACCCAGACGCAGCGCATCTCGGGCTTGACCTCGCACGAGCCGTCCTCGCGGACGCCGCCGCACGGGCCATTGCGCAGCGTCTTGGGACACGTCATCGGGCACGTCATGCCGGTCGAGTGCAGCACGCACTGGCCGCACATGCGGCAGCCGAAGACGGGCTTCTTGGCGGCGTGCTCGAGGAAGGAGACGAGGCTCAAGCGGGCACGAGCGCGCGGCGCTTCTCGATCAGGTCCTTCGCCTTCTTGACGGCGCTGGAGGCATCGGCGGCGTAACCGTCGGCACCGACCACGTCGGCGTACTCCTGCGTCACGGGCGCGCCGCCCACCATGATGATCACCTGGTCGCGCAGGCCGGCCTTCTCGATCGCGTTGATGTTGGCCTTGAACATCGGCATGGTGGTCGTGAGGAAGGCCGAGAACCCGACGACGTCGGGCTGGTGCTCGATGATCTGCTCGACGAACTTCTCGGGAGCCACGTTCACGCCCAGGTCGTGCACGGTGAAGCCGGCGCCCTCGAGCATGATGTTGACGAGGTTCTTGCCGATGTCGTGGACGTCGCCCTTGACGGTGCCCATGACGACGGTGCCGACCTGCGCGACGCCCGTGGCCACGAGCAGCGGTCGCAGGATGTCGAGCGCGCCCTGCATGGCGCGGGCGGCGATCAGCATCTCGGGCACGAAGTAGTCGCCGCGCTCGAACCGCGCCCCGACCTCTTCCAGCGACGGGATCAGCGCGTCGAACAGCATGGTCTCGGGCAGGATGTCCGCCTCGAGGCCGGCGTTCGTGAGGTCGTGCACGGCCGGCTTGTTGCCGATCAGCGTCTCCTCGTAGAGGCCCTTCAGGATCTCGTCGTGCGTCATGCCGCACCCTCCGCGGTCGTGGCGTGGCCGAGCCGGTTCGACAGCAGGGCGGCCTGCTCGGCACACAGCCGGCCCAGCGTTTCGAGCCGGTCCGCGGGCATGCGGAGGGTCGGCCCTGAGATGGCAAGTGCGGCGACGACGTCGCCGCCCGGTCCGTGGACCGGCGCTGACACGGCGGCGAGCCCGCTCTCGAGCTCGTCGACGGCGGTTGCGAACCCACGGGTGCGCACGCGATCGAGGCTCGCCAGCAGTGCCCGGCGGTCGGTGAGCGTGCGATCGGCGAACATCGGCAGCGGGCCGCGCGGCAGGCGCGCGACGTCGTACGCCAGGAAGACCTTGCCCACCGCGCTCGCGTGCAGCCCGACGCGGCGGCCGAGCCAGTTGCCGACGCCGAGCATGTGCCGGCTGTCGATCTGGGCCAGGAACTCGACCCCGCCCGGAGTGGGCACCGCGAGGTTCACGGTCTCGCCCGAGACGTCCGCCAGCGCCTGCAGGAACGGGTCGGCCAGCGTCAGCAGGTCGCGGCCCGCGAGGCCGCGATGGGCGAAGCGCATCAGCACGGCGCCCGGGCGCAGCACGCCGCGGATCGAGTCGCGCTGCACCAGCCCGTGGCGCTCGAGCGAGCCGATCAGGCGCGAGGCGGTGCTCTTGGGCAGCGCGGCGGCGGCGGCGAGCTCGCCGACGGTCATGGCCTCGCCCTCGATGACGAGCACGAGCAGCTGCGCGGCGCGATCGATCGCCTGCGTGCCGGTGACCTGTACAGGATCCACGTTATGGAACGTTGATTCCACTCCTTGGATCGTATCTCACGACGTGGGACGCGACAAGGGGTATCGTTCAGGCAACGAACCCGCCGGAGGGACGACCGTGATCCGCAACGCCCAGCCTCGCTACGAGATCCTCTCCGAGGAGTCCATGGCCGTGCTCGAACGCGGTTGGAAGCGGATCATCTCCGAACTCGGCATCGAGTTCACGATGCCGGAGGCAGTCGAGGTCTTCGCCAAGGCCGGCATGCGCACGGAGGGCGACAACGTCTTCCTCGATCCCGACTTCGTCCTCGAGCAGGTCGCCAAGGCGCCGCACGAGTTCCCCGTCCAGGCTCGCAACCCCGCCAACAGCATCGTCATCGGCGGCGACAACATGTGCTTCGCCTCGGTGTACGGGGCGCCCTTCGTGCGCGAGGGCGACATCCGGCGCACGGCCACCATGAGCGACTTCGAGAACCTCTGCCGGCTCTCGCAGTCGTTCCCGCAGCTCGATTCGGCCGGCGGCACCATCTGCGAGCCCGACGACCGCCCGCTCGACTCGCGCCACCTCGACATGGTCTACGCGCTCCAGACGCTGACCGACAAGGTCTACATGGGCAGCGTCACCAGCGGCCCGAACGCGGCCGACGCGATCCGCATGACCGAGATCCTGTTCGGCGGGCGCGAGGCGATCGAGCGCACCCCGGCCATGATCTCGCTGATCAACGTCAACTCGCCGCTGCGCTACGACGAGCGCATGCTGGCCGCCCTGTTCGAGTACGCGCGGGCCGGCCAGCCGCTGGTGATCACGCCGTTCCTGCTGATGGGCGCGATGTCGCCGGTCACGGTCCAGTCCACCCTCGCCCAGCAGGTGGCCGAGGCGCTGGCCGGGATCGCCCTCGTGCAGTTGATCCGCCCGGGCGCGCCGGTGATCTTCGGGTCGTTCCTCTCGAACAACAACATGCAGTCGGGCGCGCCCGCGTTCGGAACGCCCGAGTCGGCCATCGGCCTCTTCTGCACCGGCCAGATCGCCCGCCACTACGGCCTGCCGTTCCGCTCCGGCGGCGGCCTCACCTCGTCCACCACCGTCGACGCCCAGGCCGCCTACGAGGCGATGATGACCATGCTGCCGACCTTCCTGGCCGGCACCAACTGGGTCATGCACTCGGCGGGCTGGCTCGAGTCGGCCCTGGTGAGCTGCTACGAGAAGTTCATCGTCGACATCGAGATCCTGCGGATGCTGCAGGAGACGTTCAAGCCCTTCGAGATCACGGAGGAGTCGCTCGCCTTCGGAGCGCACCAGGAAGTCGGCCACGGCGGGCACTTCTTCGGTGCCGAGCACACGCTCGAGCACTTCCGCACCTGCTTCTACCGGCCGTTGCTGTCGTCGACCGACAACTTCGAGCGCTGGAACCGGCTCGGCGGCCTCGACGCCACCGCCCGTGCCGGCGACATCTGGCGCAAGACGCTCGACGAGTACGAGCAGCCGCCGCTCGACGCCGCCATCCGCGAAGAGCTGGAGGCGTACGTCGTCCGCCGCCGGCACGAACTCGGGGACTGACCGCTCCACCTCCGCGCGGTTCGACGCGGCCTACGTGACGGGGACAGCCCCCGCACCAGCGCCCGGCGGGGACAGTCCCCGTCACGTCTCGCACCATCCGTGAATGTGCGTGACATGCCAGCTCGCCGGAGCGATATCCGGGTTGCGAAGAGTGCGCGCGCGGCCGGGATACCAATGTGCCAGCGCTGCGAATGCGCCGCAATTGGCGCGGCCGTGGTCGCGGTTCCGGCAGGTTTGGCGCGCCGTGACGGGGACTGACCCTCGCGGGCGCGCGTGCGGGGTCTGTCCCCGTCAGTTGCGCAGCCAGATCGACGCGTGGCTCGGGCCGACCGTGGCGCCGACGACGGCGAGCAACTCGCCCTCCAGGGCGTCGATCTCGATCTGGTCACGGAGCCGGCCGCCGAATAGCTCGAGAGCCCGGCCAGCGTCGTACCGAGGGCGGTAGAAGCGCCGGTCGATGACGCCGCGGATGCGGCGGCGCAACGGCTGGAACAAGGCAGCCACCGCCAGGGTCGACAGGGTCACGGCGAGCGCATCGGACCGTCCGACGACGGACTGCACGAGGGCCCCGACCACGAAGACGCCGAGCAAGTAGACGGCGGCCAGGACGACGACGAGGACGGCGTAGACGAGCGTGCGGCGCACGATCAGGTCGAAGTCGTAAAGGCGGTAGCGGAGTATGGCGATGGCCGTCGCGACCGGGAGCGCCACCACCGTGCCGGCGAACAGGCCGAGGATTGCCGCAGACGCCCAGCTGACGGTGCTGTTCCAGAAGAAGGACTGGGCAACGCCGCCGGCGACCACCAGGATGGCGGCTCCACCGAACCACTTCAGCTGCTGGCGCAGCGTGCCGGTGGCATGTCGGTACCGGCGCGCGAGCGAGACGACTCCGGCGACGAGCACGCCGGTCATCGCCATGAACGATACGCCACCGAGAACACCGGCCACGACCTCGCCGGTGCCGCGGATGGCCAGGGGGTTCTCGACGGCCTGATTCGGGTCGAGTGCGTTGAGGTCGCCGGTCGACACCACGTTCACGAGGCTGAAGAGCGCCGTCCCGAACCCCGCGGCGACCGCCGCCGGGCGCCATCTCGGCGACGGCAGGCTCCCGGAGGGGAACACGAGCACGAGCGCAGCGACGAGCCCGAAGAGCAGAGGCCCGTAGATGACGTTGGAGACGACCAGGCCTGCGAGTGCAGCCGTCGGGATCGAATCGTCGGGACGGGTGGCGGCGACGGAGATCTCCTCCAGCACGATCGCGAGCGACGCCAGCAGCCCGAAGACCAGGAACAGCCAGCCGATCGGGTGCGACGCCATCCTGCTTGCGATGACCGCGCCGCAGATCGAGAAGGCCAGCTGCACCGCGCCGAAGATCGCGATCCACACAACCGCGCCGCCCGATACCAGGGCGATCACGCCCGCCGAGACGAGCAGCCCAGTCGAAATCCACCACACCGCAACCACGAGCGACAGGGACCGCACCAGCGTCACGCTTTCATGGTGGCCGACGAGCGTCCGCAAAACGTTACGGCTCGCGTCCGACTCAACGAGCCGAGTCGTCCAAGTGGACGAACCGACTTGTCCAAATGAACGAGCCGAGTCGTGCAAGCGCACGAGCCGATGGATCCAAGTGCACGAAACGACACGTCCAAGTGTGCGAACCAACGCGGCCAAGTGAACGGCCGCCCTGGTCGATGATCCCATCCGTTCCATCTATCTCCTGCCGCGGGTCTGGGAGTCGCCTGCCGTCGCGCAGCGACGGGCGAAACGGCGGTCGGTCCGGTATGGGCGCCCGGCAAGGGCGAGGTTTCGATCTCCCCCGCCGGTCGGACGTAGAGTTCCGCTCCACATGGACATCGACCCGCGCGAACTCCAGGACCTGCTGGCCGCCATGGTGCGCTGCCCCAGCGTGACGGGCGAGGAAGGGGCGATCGCCGCCCTGTGCGCGGCCTGGCTCCGGGAGCGCGGCATCGACGCGCAGCTGGTCGAGGTCGAGCCCGGGCGAGCGAACGTGATCGCGGCGGTCGGCCCCGGTGCGGGTCGTACCCTGCTGCTGAACGGCCACTACGACGTCGTGCCGGCCGGGGACGGCTGGACGCGCGACCCGTGGGGCGCCGAGGTGGTCGACGGCCGGCTCTACGGCCGGGGCAGCGCCGACATGAAGGCCGGCTGTGCCTGCGCGATGGTCGCGCTGGTCGCGGCGAGCCGGGCGGTCGAGGAGCCCGTCGGGCGGATCCTGCTGACGCTGGTGGTGGACGAGGAGGACGCCGGCCGCGGCACCCGGGCGGCGATCGCGGACGGCCTCCGCGCAGACTGGGCCCTGGTCTGCGAGCCAACCGAGCTGAAGCCCCTGCGAGCGGCCAAGGGCAACTGCTACTTCGAGGTGCGGGTGAGCGGGCGCTCGGCGCACGCCGGAGCGCCCGACCTCGGCATCAACGCCATCCACGGCGCCGCCGAGGTGATCCGCCGCGTCCAGGCCCACGATGCGGTGTTACGACGCCGCACGCACGACATCGTCTCGCCGCCCCGCATCGGCGCCGGGCTCATCTCCGGCGGTCTGGCGGTGTCGGCCGTCGCGCCCGAGTGCACGGTCTGGCTCGACCGCAGGCTGGTTCCCGGCGAGACCGGCGAGCAAGCACTTCGCCAGCTCGAGCGCGCGCTCCACGCCGAACCGTGGCAGCCGGACGGGATCGTGGTCGAGCAGTGGTTACGGATGGAGATGCCGGCGATGGAGACGCCGGCCGGCCACCCGCTGCTCGACGCCCTGTGCGCAGCAGCGCTCGAGGCCGGCGCGCCGCCCGCCGTGCCCGGCGCCTTGACCGGGGCCTGCGACGGCGGCTTCCTGGCCCGCGACGCCGACCTGCCGGTGGTGATCTTCGGGCCCGGCAGCGTCACCGAGGCCCATCGTCCCGACGAGTCGGTCCCGCTCGCCGACCTCGGCGTGGCCGCCGCCACCTACGCCCTGCTCGCCCGCCGCATCCTGTCAGGAGCCCTCTGATGCCGCCGTTCGACCGATCCGAGTACGCCGACCGCCTCCGCCGCACGCGCGAGCGCATGGCGGCTGCCGGCATCGACGTGCTGATCGCCACCGATCCCGCCAACATGAACTACCTCACCGGGTACGACGGCTGGTCCTTCTACACGCCCCAGGGCGTGGTCGTCGGTGCCGATGGCGACCCGCTGCTCTACACCCGGCTGATGGACGCCAACGGGGCGCGCGTCACCACCTACCTGGACGACGACCACATCCTCGGCTTCCCCGACCACTACGTGCAGCAGCCCGGTCGCCACCCCAACGACTGGGTCGCCGAGCAGCTCCGGGCTCGCGGCCTCGGCTCGGGAACGGTCGCGCTCGAGATGGACTCCTACTACTTCACGGCCCGGGCCTACGAGGCGTTCCGCGCCGGGCTGCCGGATGCCCGGCTGGTCGACTCCGCCGAGCTCGTGAACTGGGTGCGATCGGTCAAGTCGCCCGCCGAGCTCGCCGTCATGCGCGAGGCCGCCCGGATCATGGAGCGGGTGATGGCCGTCGGCATCGACGCGGTGCGTCCCGGCGTCCGCCAGTGCGACGCGGTCGCGGCGATCTACGACGCGGGCATCCGCGGCACCGACGAGTACGGTGGCGAGTACACGAGCTTCGTCCCGATGCTCCCGACCGGGATCGGCACCTCCACCCCGCACCTGACGTGGTCGGACCGTCCGTTCACGACCGGCGAGGCGACGATCCTCGAGCTGGGCGCGTGCCGGCACCGCTACCACGTGCCCATGGCCCGGACGGTCTACCTGGGCACGCCGCCGGCCAGGCTGGCGGACACGGCCGAGATCGTCACCGAAGGGCTCGAGGCAGCGCTCGCGGCCGTGCGTCCCGGCGTCACCTGCGAGTCCATCGAGGCGGCCTGGCGTGCGGTCATCACCCGCCACGGCCTCTCCAAGGAGTCGCGCATCGGCTACTCGGTCGGGCTCAACTATCCACCCGACTGGGGCGAGCACACGATGAGCCTCCGCCCGGGCGACACGACGCTGCTCGAGGCCGACATGACGTTCCACATCATCCTCGGCATGTGGATGGACGACTGGGGCTACGAGCTGTCCGAGACCTTCCGCGTCACGCCGGCAGGGGCCGAGTGCTTCACCTCCCATCCCCGCCGACTCGTCGTCAAGGGCTGAGGGCCTACACTGGCGCGTCCGATGACCGATACCACGCTCGCCACGCTCACCACCTCGAGCCTCCAGGCCCTCGATCCCACGATCGCGGGCCTCCTCGACCGCGAGCTCCACCGCCAGCGCAACGAGCTCGAGCTGATCGCCTCCGAGAACTTCACCTGGCCGAGCGTGCTCGAGGCCGTCGGGTCGGTCGGGACCAACAAGTACGCCGAAGGCTATCCCGGCCGCCGCTACTACGGCGGCTGCGAGGTCGTCGACGAGATCGAGCAGATCGCCATCGAACGGGCCAAGGCGCTGTTCGGTGCGGAGCACGCGAACGTCCAGCCCCACGCGGGGGCCCCGGCGAACATGGGCGCCTACATGGCTGTGGTCGACGTCGGCGACACGATCATGGGCCTGCGCCTCGATCAGGGCGGCCACCTCACGCACGGCCACCGCGTCAACTTCTCGGGCAAGCAGTACAACTTCGTCTCCTACGGCGTCCGTCCCAGCGACGAGCACATCGACATGGACGAGGTGCGCTCGCTCGCCCACGAGCACCAGCCGAAGCTGATCGTCGCGGGCGCCTCCGCCTATCCGCGCCACTTCGACTTCGCCGGCTTCCGCGCGATCGCCGACGAGGTCGGCGCCCTCTTCATGGTGGACATGGCGCACATCGCCGGCCTGGTCGCGGCCGGCGTCCATCCCTCGCCGGTGCCCTACGCCGACATCGTCACCTCGACCACGCACAAGACGCTCGCCGGCCCGCGCTCCGGGTTCATCCTCTGCAGGGCCGGGCTCGCCAAGCAGATCGACTCCGCCGTCTTCCCGGGCATGCAGGGCGGGCCCCTGATGCACACGATCGCGGCCAAGGCGGTCTGCTTCGCCGCAGCCGGCACGGACGGGTTCCGCGCCTACCAGGCCCAGGTCGTGAAGAACGCGGCCGCGCTCGCCGAGACCCTCGTCGCGCGGGGGCACGCGCTCGTCTCCGGCGGCACCGACAACCACCTCGTGCTCCTGAACCTGAAGGACACCCGCTGGGACGGCAAGGAGGCCGAGACCCGGCTGTCCGAGTGCGCCATCACGGTCAACCGCAACGCCGTCCCCTTCGATCCCCGGCCGCCGATGACCACCAGCGGCATCCGCATCGGCACACCCGCCGCGACCATGCGCGGGCTCGACGAGGCCGACTTCCGCGAGGTGGCCGACGTGATCGCGGCCAGCCTCGCCGATGACGCCGACGTGACCGCCCTGCGCGGCCGCATCGCCGCGATCCTCGACCGCCGCCCGCTCTACGGCGGCCTCCCCGCATACGGAAAGGTGGTGTCGTGAACCTCGCACGCAGCATGTCGCGACTCGGCACGGAGACCGCGTTCGAGGTCCTCGCGCGGGCGAAGGCCCTGGAAGCCCAGGGACGGGAGATCATCCACCTGCAGATCGGCGAGCCGGACTTCGACACCCCGCCCCACGTCGTCGAAGCCGCCGCCAGGGCGCTCCGCGACGGCATGACGCACTACTGCCCGGCGCCCGGACTGCCCGTGCTGCGCGAGGCCTGCGCCGACTACCTCTCGCGCACGCGCCAGCTCGCCATCGACCCGGCGCGCGTGCTGGTGGCGCCCGGCGCCAAGCCGTTCCTCTTCTTCGGGGTCCTCGCCACGTGCGACCCGGGCGACGAGGTGATCTACCCGAACCCGGGCTTCCCGATCTACGAGTCGGTCATCCGCTGGGCGGGCGCCACGCCCGTGCCCCTGCCGCTGACCGAGGCCAACGGCTTCGCCTTCTCGGCCGACGACCTGGCCGAGCGGCTCACGCCCCGCACCAAGCTCGTGATCCTGAACTCGCCCGCCAACCCGACCGGCGGGGTCGTTCCCCGCGAGGTGAACGTGGCCGTGGCGCGGCTGCTCGCCGACCACGACTGCTACATCCTCTCCGACGAGGTCTACTCGGAGATGGCCTACGACGACGAGCACGACTCGATCGCCTCCCACCAGGGCCTGCTCGATCGCACCATCTTGCTGGACGGGTTCTCGAAGACGTTCGCCATGACCGGCTGGCGCCTCGGCTACGCGGCCATGCCCGCCGAGCTCGTCGAGCCGCTGGCGCGGCTGTTCATCAACTGCCACTCGTGCACCGCCCCGGCCACCCAGATGGCCGGCGTCGCCGCCCTCACCGGGCCGCGGGACGAGGTCGACACGATGCTCGCGGAGTTCCGCGTCCGACGCGAACTGGTGGTCGACGGCCTCAATGCGCTGCCGGGCGTCTCGTGCGTCCGGCCCGCCGGCGCCTTCTACGCGTTCCCGAACATCACCGCCACCGGCAAGGGATCGCGGGAGCTGCAGGACGAGCTGCTCGAGCAGGCCGGGGTGGCCATGCTGGCCGGCAGCGCGTTCGGCGAGTACGGCGAGGGCTACATGCGGGTCTCCTACGCGAACTCGCGTGACAACATCGCGGCCGCGCTCGCGAAGATGGGCGAGCTGCTCGACCGCGTCCCCGCATGACCCATCGGATCGTCGTGACGCGGCGGATCCCCGATCCGGCGCTCGATCTGCTGCGCGCCGCCGGAGACGTCTGGCTCAACCCGCACGATCGCCCGCTCACCCGCGACGAGCTGCGCGCCGCGGCCCGCGGCGCCGATGCGCTCGTCGCGCTGCTGCACGACCGCGTGGACGGCGACCTGCTGGCAGCGGCCGGACCGCAGCTGGCGGTGGTGGCGAACGTGGCGGTCGGGTACGACAACGTCGACGTCGCGGCCTGTACCGCCCGCGGCGTGCGGTTCACGAATACCCCGGGGGTGCTGACCGAGGCGACCGCCGACATCGCGTTCGCGCTGATCCTGATGGCCACCCGCCGCCTCGGCGAGGGCGAGCGGCTGGTACGAGCATCGCGCCCGTGGCACTTCAGCATGTTCTTCATGCTCGGCTCCGGGCTCCAGGGCAAGACGCTCGGCATCGTCGGGCTCGGCCAGATCGGGCGCGCCACGGCACGGCGGGCGAGGGCCTTCGGGATGGACGTCGTCTACGCCGCCCGGCGGCCGGCGCCGCCCGAGGTCGAGGCCGACCTCGGCGCGCGGCGGGTCTCCCTCGACGAGGTGCTCGCCACCGCGGACGTCGTTTCCCTGCACTGCCCCCTGTCGCCCGAGACGCGGCACCTGATCTCCGCCGAGCGGCTGCGCTCGATGAAGCCCACGTCCTACCTGGTCAACACGACCCGCGGGCCGGTCGTGGACGAGGCGGCGCTGGCCGAAGCGCTCCGCACGGGCGTGATCGCCGGCGCCGGCCTGGACGTGTACGAGCACGAGCCCGACGTGCATCCGGCGCTGCTCGAGATCGAGAACGTCGTGCTGCTCCCCCACCTCGGCTCGGCGACGACCGAGACGCGTACGGCGATGGGTGTCCTGGCCGCGCGGAATGCCATCGCCGTGCTCCGCGGCGAGGCGCCGCCCACTCCCGTCAACTGATCGGGGAGGCGCCGGCGTGACGCAGACCATGTACGAGCTTGCCGGCGGCGCCCCCGGCATTCACCGGCTCTGCGAGCGTTTCTACGAGCTGGTGTTCGCCGACGACCTGCTCGCGCCGCTCTTCCGCGAGCCGGGCGAGGAGCACGCCGGCCGCCTCGCGATGTGGCTGACCGAGCTGCTGGGAGGGCCGGCGGAGCACACGCAGGCGCGCGGTGGCTTCGAGGTCATGAAGGGCTCGCACCTGGGCCTCGAGATCAGCGAGGCCCAGCGGGCCCGGTGGGCCTCGCTGATGGAGCGCGCCTGCGCAGAGACGGGCATGAGCCGGGACTTCCAGCAGCGATTCGTGCCCTACGTGGAAGGCGGTTCGACGTATGCGATGCGCATCTCCTGGCCCGCCGACCGGATCTGGCCGCGATAGGAGCGGGTCGCCAGCTCGAACCCGATCACGAGCATGACCAGGCCGAGCATCTGGCCGAGGTAGACGAAGCCATAGCTGCCGAGCCGGGTGAGCGTGCCCGAGGCGGCCACGAGGAGCACGCCGACCAGCAGGATCGCGTTCGGCCACGGCCGCCGGCGACGGACGATCGACGCGCCCGACGCCCACAGCAGCAGCAGGGTGCCGACCGTGTTGAGGCCGATCGCCCACAGGTAGACGTGCCCGAGAAGCGCCGCATTCGGCGGTGGCCGGTGGCCCGCGGCCGAGGCCAGCAGCAGCGGGTCGGTGGCGGCGACGGCCACGCTGATCGCGGCCCCGACGCTACTGGCGAGCAGCGCGCCGGTCAGCATCAGCGACCACTCGCGGCGCGCGATGAGCCATGCGGCACCGACGCCGAGGAAGCCCACGGTGAGGCACCCGCCTGCCAGGTAGTAGACCTTGAACGAGGCGACGCCCCAGCCGTCGGCCGCGCCGTATGCCTCCGCGGCGGCGGCCAGGCCGAAGAGCAGCAGCCCGACTGCCCAGAACACCTTCGCCGGATGGAACCGCCGCACGGCCGACCCGCCCACCCTCGCCGCCAGGCCGGCGGCGAGCAGAGCCGTGGCGAGCGGCAGCGCGGCGAACCCGACCGTCATCCGCCGGAACAGTAGCCTCTCCCCCGTTCGGGGGTCGGACGCTCGCGGCCTCCGGGGGACGATGGCTGCATGGCTCGTTGGCTACTGGCCGCGCTTGCGGGAGCACTCGTCGTGTTCGCGCCGCCGGCCGGGGCAGCTTCGCCCACCCGCAGCGAGGTGCGGATCGTCCAGTTGATCAACCACGAGCGCATCGCTCGCGGTCTCGCGCCCGTCCACATCTCGAGACGCCTCGTCGATGCGGCCCGCTACCACTCGGCGGAGATGCTGCGCTACGACTACTTCGCCCACGACTCCCGCCACCCGGCGATCGCATGGGACCGTCGCATCCGCTCGTTCCTGTCGCGACCGGTAGTCGGCGAGGCACTGGCATGGGGCACGGGCCTCTACGCGACCCCGGCCATGACCGTCCACATGTGGATCACGAGCCCACCGCACCGCAAGATCCTGCTCGACCCGGCCTTCCGGTGGGTGGGGATCGGGCGCAAGGTCGGCCACTTCGCCGGTTCCGGTGGCGCCGTGCTGGTGACCGCCGACTTCGCCGGTCGGCGTTGAATTCTGCTGAATACTACGGCGGTCTCGGCTGAGCTTGTGTCTTCGAGCCGGCCGATCGCGCCGATGCTCCAGAGGTGAGGATCTCCCGCTCCCTCGCGGTCACCACCGCCCTGCTCGCCGTCGCCGTTCCGGCGGCTGAAGCGCGTGCCTCGGTGACGGGGGGCACGCACCGCCTCGGAAGCGCACGCCGTCTGGTGCTGCTGATCAACGTCGAGCGCCGGCGCGCAGGGCTCCGCCCGCTGCGCTTCTACCTCCCGCTGGCCAGGGCCGCCCGCTCCCACTCGCGCGACATGCTGCAGCGGGGCTACTTCGGGCACGGGGAAGCCGTGACGCGGATCGCGCAGTACCTGACGGCGCCCCGGTTGATCGGCGAGGACCTGGCATGGGGCACCGGCCTGTACGGCACGCCGGAGGGAACGCTGGCGATGTGGCTCGCGAGCCCGCCGCACCGCGACGTCCTGATGGATCCGCGGTTCCGGCGGATCGGCATCGGCGGTGCGCACGGCCAGTTCCTCGGCAACGCCAACGCGCGCATCTACACGGCCGATTTCAGCGGGTAGCATCGGCCCGCGCCACCCGGACGGTGGACGCAGGCTCAGCTCGTGGCAGTGGTCGGGGCCGCCGCCACGACCTGCGTGACCGCCTTGGCGGCGGCGGCCGTCGCGGCCTTGCCGGACACACCGCCCGACGTGGCGACGATCTTCCATGCCGCGGCCTCGGCCTTGGCGGATATCGCCACCTTCTGCGCGGCCGACGCCTGGGCGTTGGCGTTGAAGGTGGCGGCGAGGGTGGTGCCTGTGGCCACGCAGAGCGCGGCAGTGATGGCATTGGTGAGGGATGGTCTGCGTCTCATGACACGTGCAGGGTGCCCGGCCGCCATGAGCCGGCCGTGAGACGATTCGGAGACCGTGCTTATGCCGGGTCGCCGGCCACGCGGCGGAGGGCCGGGGCGAGGTCGAGCGGGTTGAACGGCTTCGTCAGGTATGCCACCGGGCCGGGGATCGACGCCTCCTCCTGACCGCGCAGATCGGCCCTGGCGGACAGGAAGACGATCGGCAGCGATGCGCCCGCGGGATCGGCCCGCAGGTCGCGCGCGACCGCCCACTCGTCGTGGGGGTCGACGCCAGGCAGCATCAGGTCGAGGAGGATGGCGTCCGGCACGAAGTCGCGCACCGCAGGGAGCACCTCGGCACGCGTCCCGACCTCCCTGACCTCGAAACCCTCGGCCTCGAGGTTGACCCGGCAGAGCAGGCGGATGGAGATCTCGTCGTCGACGATCAAGATCTTCACGCCGCTGCACGCCTCCCGCCGCCCGCGCGCCGGCGCAGCGGCAGCTCGACGATGAAGGTCGAGCCCTGCCCCGGCTCGGACTCGACCCGGATCCGGCCGCCCATGGCCGTGACGAATCCACGTGTCAGGTACAGGCCGAGGCCGATGCCGCGGATGCCACGGGTCATGCGGGCGTCGGCGCGGAAGAACTTGCGGAAGAGGTTGCGCTGATCGGCTGCCGAGATGCCGATGCCATGGTCGGCGACCCGTACCTCGACCACGTCCAGGCGTCGCTGGGCGCCGACGGTGACCGCGCCGCCGTCGGGCGAGTACTTGATCGCGTTGTCGACGAGGTTGAGCACGATCTGGCGCAGCTTGTCGCGATCGGCGGCGACGACGAGCGGCTCGCCGGGTACCGACAGCTCGAAGGTGTGGGTGTCGCGCACGCGTTCGGTCTGTCGCACGACGATCTCGCGCAGGACGTCGGCGACGTCGATGTCGGCCAGTTCCAGCTCGACGCCGCCCGCCTCGAGCCGCGTGACGCTCAGGAGCCCGTCCACGAGCCGCGTCAGCCGCTCCGACTCGGACGCGATGTAGGTCAGGAACGTACGCCGGTCCTCGTCCGGGAAGCTGACGTCGCCGCGCAGCAGCGTCTCGGCGAACCCGTAGATCGACGTCAGCGGCGTGCGCAACTCGTGCGATACGGTCGCCACGAAGTCCGACTTCAACTGGTCGAGCTCGCGGTCCTCGGACACGTCGCGCAGCGCGTAGATCGTCCCCACCCGGTCCTCGACGGGATCGCGGAGCTGCGCCGCTCGCGCCGACAGCCAGATCTCGCGATCGCCCCGCCCCAGGCGGATCTCGACGCCGATGCCTTCGGCGCTCGCGGCCTGCAGTGCCTCGAACGCGGCGTCCTCGGCCTCGCCGAACTCGGTGCGCAGCAGCTCCTTCAGCGTCCGGCGCAGCGCCTGACGCGAGCTGACGCCCGTCATGGCCGCTGCCGCGCGATTCCACATCTCCACGCGGCCATCCGGTCCGACGACGACGACGCCGTCGGCGATCGACGCGATGATCGCTTCGGACTTCTCCTTCTCCTGCGCCACTCGCTGGTACAGCAGGGCGTTCTGGAGGGCGACGGTGGCGGAGTTCGCGAAGGCCTCGAGGGCCTCGATCTCATCGGGCTTCCACGTGCGCCGACGGCGGTCGTAGAGCGCGAGGACTCCGCGCAGGTCGCCGTCCGGCGACAGGATCGGGGCCCCGAGGTAGGCGCTGAACCGGGCCTGGAGCAAGGGGTCGTCGGGGAGGAAGCGATCGTCCGCGGCCATGTCGGCGACCGCTACCGACACGCGGCGGGCCAGCACCTCGCCGGTCGGCCCGCCGGCGATCGGCGCCTGCTCGCCGGCGAGGAGGTCGGCCGCCTCACCCTGCACGGCCCGCACGACGAGCCGATCGCCCTCGACGAGCCGGAGCACGCACGACTCGGCGGTCAGCAGCAAGGCCGCCTGCGACACGATCTCGCGCAGCACGGCGGGCGCGTCGAGGTTCGACGCGACCAGCCCGCCGATGCGCTGCAGCTCCTGCGCCCTGGTCCGGGCGCGCCGCTCGCTGGCGAGCATCTCGGCCCGCTCGATGGCGGCGCCGGCCGCCGTTGCCACGTGGCGCGCGAGTTCCAGGTCGTCGTCGGTCGCGCCGTGCGGCTCCGACCAGACCACGCCGAGGACCGCGGCCGGAGCCTCCGGCGCGCCGATCGGGATGCAGAGGGCCGACTGGTGTCCGGCCTCCAGCAGCCGGCGGCGCTCCGCGGCCGGGACACGGCGGTCGCTGCGGGCGTCGGCGCAGAGCACCACGCGCCCTTCGCGCGCAACGAGCTTGAGCAGGGCTCCTCCCGCTCCGGACTCGTCGACCAGCCCGGACGGCGTGGGCGCCGCCGCCGCCAGCTGGAGTCCATCGCCACGCGTGACGACGACCGCCGCGGCCGCCTGCAGCGCGTGGCGAGCTGCGGCCGCCACGGCCGCGTACGTCTCCCCCGGTTCGCGCGGCCCCGCCAGGGCCTGGGCGATCTCGACGAACCCGGCCCGGAGCGCCTCACGGCGGTCGAGTTCGACCTGGGTGTCGCGGCGTTCGATGGCCAGCGCGGCGAGGTGAGCGAACGCCACGAGGTCGTCGGCATCCGCCGGTGTCGTGGATCGTGTTCCAGCGAACAGCGCCGACAAGACCGCCGCCGTGCCACTGGTCGGCAGCGGAGCGGCAATGCCCGAGCTCATGCCCTCGACGGGCGCCTCCGCGAGGTGCCCGCCGGCCTCGTCGATAACGGCTCGCTGGGCCGCCAGGGCCTGAGCGGCGATGCCGTCGCACGTGGCCGGCGCAGCGATGCCGACGGCCTCGAGCGCGACCGGCGGGCCGCCGGCGTCGGCCGCGTAGAGGACGACCGCGTCGGCCGAGAGGGCCGAGCGGGCCGCCTCCAGCACGCCGCGGAGGGAGGCGCTGCGTCCGGTCTGCGCGCTCGCGACCGCTGCGACGACCGCGGCCTGGCGAGCCCGTCGCTCCTCGGCGAGCCGCTGCCACTCGAGCGCCTCGAGGGCGCGCCCGAGTTCCTCCGCGATGCCCTCGAGCACCGGCAGGGCGTCGGATGCAGGTTCGGGCGGCAGCGCGGTACGGAACTCGCCCTGCCCGCCACCCATGCGGCACGACCACGTCGGGCACGAGCGAGTCCTCATCCCCGAACTGGAAGGTGCCGAGGCTCGACGCCGTACCGACCACCTCGACCGCGCGGGCGCCGACGGCTTCGGCGGCCGCCTGTGCGGCCAGGTGGCACGCGCCGAAGACGTCATCGGCGGTTCGGAGCCGAGCGTTCAGGGTCGCGGAGACCGCCCGGCGCCGGCGCTCGGCCTCGGTCAGCCCGAGGGCGGCGAGGCGATCGAGCCCGAGGGCCGCTTCCGCGATCAGGGCATCGAGCACCTGAGCCGCGTTCGCGCGCCATGCCCGGCCAGGCGGCCCGGATTCCGGGCTCGCCCGCAGGTGGCGCCCGTCCTCGGTCGGCCATGGCACGACGACGGCGGCCGCATCGTCCGACGACTGCGAGAGCGTCACGACGGCGTGTTCGAGCGCCGTGCGGGCTGCATCGATGGTCAGGGTCTCGACGTCGACCGTCGACGTCGCAGCGGCGAGGTGCTCGGCGAGGTGCGCTCCGGCCCCGACCGCGCGGTTCGCCGCGGCGGCATCGGCGCGCGCCTCCGCAAGCGCCCGCGCACCGCCGACGAGCGCCTCGTGCTCGCGCCGGAGAGTGGCCACGCGCCCGATCGACAGCGCGGCGATCACCGCCGGCACGGCTGCCACCACTGCAAGCTCGGCCGAGCCGATGGCTGCCGCCACGGCGCCGGCGCCGGCGCCGGCCGCGAGCGCGAGCAGGGCGAACGTCAGGGCCGAGGCGAGCGGCGCCGGGCGGTCGACGCGGGCTCGGGCCACGAGCAGCGATATGGCCGTCGCGAGCGCGACGAGCGCCAGTCCGATCAGCGCGGCAACGAGGAAGTAACGGGCAGGTTCATTCACGGCGGGGGGACTTGTCGCATCCTACCGGCAGGATCGGCCGGTCAGGCGCTGCCCCGGTACACTCCGCGCCGTGGCTCCGACGCGCCTCCTGCTGGCTGCTCCGCGCGGATATTGCGCCGGCGTCGACCGGGCCGTCGAGACCGTCGAGCGGGCGCTCGACCTCGCACGCGAGCCCGTCTACGTCCGCAAGGAGATCGTCCACAATCGACACGTCGTCGCCGAGCTGGCGAAACGCGGCGCGGTGTTCGTGAACTCGGAGGACGACGTCCCCCGGGGCGCGACGGTGGTGTTCTCGGCACACGGCGTGGCGCCGAGCGTCCACGTGAACGCGCGCGGCCGTGGTCTGCGCGTCATCGACGCGACCTGTCCGCTCGTCACGAAGGTGCACAGCGAGGCACGCCAGTTCGCCGCCCGCGGCTACACGATCATCCTCGTCGGCCACGAGGGGCACGAGGAGGTCGAGGGAACGATGGGCGAGGCGCCGGCCGCGACCCGCCTGGTCGGCACCGTCGAGGAGGTGGCCACCTTGTCGGACATCCCGCCGGGTACGCCGCTCGTCTACCTCACCCAGACCACGCTCTCGGTCGACGAGACGCGCGAGATCATCGCCGCGCTGCGGGCCCGGTTCCCGGACATCGAGGGGCCGCCCAAGGAGGACATCTGCTACGCGACCTCCAACCGCCAGGCGGCGGTGAAGGCGCTGGCCGCGGCGGTCGACCTCGTACTCGTGATCGGGTCGCGGAACTCGTCGAACTCGAACCGCCTCGTCGAGGTGGCCCGCAGCGCAGGTGTCCCGAGCCACCTGATCGAGGATGAATCCGCGATCGACCCCGCCTGGCTGGTGGACGCCGCCACCGTCGGCATCACCTCCGGCGCCTCGGCCCCGGAATCGCTGGTGACGCGCGTCGTCGACTGGTTCGCCGCCCGCGGTGTGACCGACGTCGACGAGCTCCACACCGTCCACGAGGACGTCTCCTTCAACCTACCCCGAGAGTTGCGCAGCGCCCGCTGACCGCGGAGCGCGGTCGACGAAGCGTCAGTGTCCCGTCTGCCGTCGGGCGTTCGCCAGGAGGACGGGCCACCACAGGAAACGCACGCTCGCCTGCGGTTCGCATGCATTTCCCATGGCGGCGCCATCCCCCGCTGCACTTCGCGAACCGGCGCGCCCTCAGCGGCCGACGATTGTCGACTACCACCGCCGCCAACGCCCGGACGACCGCGTTCTATGGTCGCGGAAGGCGCGCGTGGGCCAACGGATGCGCCAGCAGGTGGAGGCTCGCGAGGCCGGCCCACTCGTCGTAGGGGGCGAGCAGGGCGGCCGTATCGTCGGCCTGCGGGTCGCCGCCGTGCAGGGCGCGCGCGAGCCGGATGAGGCCGAGGTCGCCGACGAGGCCATGCTCGGGGCGCCCCAGCCCGTAGAGCGTGATGACGCCGGCCGACCACGGGCCGAGATCGCGCTCGCGCACGAGGCGGGCGACGACGCGGTCGGTGGGGTGCGCGTGCAGACCCTCGAGGTCGATGGCGCGCGCGGTGCGTACGAGGGCCTCGGCCCGCCGCGGGGCGAGACCGAACGCCGAGAGCTGGGCCGGGGCGAACCCCGCCACGGCTGACCGGTCGGGTGGACGGGGGCCGACGCGGCGCACGATCCGCCGCTCGATGGCGGCGGCCTCGCGAGCCTGGATCAGCTGTCCGCAGAACGCCTTGACGGCGGCGTGCGCGACCGTGGCGGTGCGCAGCGGTCTGATCCCGGCCCTCCGTGGCACGACGTCCCGCAGCAACGGGTCGAGCCGGGCCTGGCGGAGGAACGGCCCGTGGTCGACATCCGCGCCCAGCACGAACGCGACCTCCGCGTGGGCCGGCTCGGGCTCGGTCGCCTCGACCCGCACCAGCAGAGCGCCGTCGCCGCGCTGCCTGACCATCGCCTCGCCCGAGGGCAGCGCGACCCAGAGCACGCCGTCGCGGAAGGCCCGCAGGCCGTCGACGAGGCCGCGAGCCGAGCCGGCGAGGTCGAACGGCGAGCGCGGCCGGATCACGGCCTCGGAGATCACCCCTGGATCATGCCGCGTGAACCGGCACCCGGCGCAGCGCCGCGAGCGCGATCACGCCGGCGACGAGCACGCCGACGCCCCCGAGCAGGTACGTGCCGCGCGGGCCGAGGACGTCCACCACGATGCCGCCGGCGGCGAGCGAGAGCGCGTATGCGGCCGACATGATCGCGTCACTGGCCGCCCGCACCCGGCCGCGTGCGCTGTCGGGCGCGCGCTCCTGCACGATCACCTGGTCGGCGGTGGCGCCGATGCCGGAGAACACGCCACCGGCGATGAACGTGACGGCCACCAGCGACACCGAGGGGGCGACCGACACCACGCCCAGTGCGATCCCCTCGAGCAGCATCGACAGCGCGAACGCCGACGGCCCCCCGAGGCGTCGCATGGCGACCGGTGCGAGCAACGACCCGAGGATCGCACCCACTCCCCACACCGCGACCAGCACGCCATAGCCCGACTCGCCGATGCCGAGCTCGGACACGGCGAACGGCAGGTCGGCGATCTGGGTGTTGGCGGCCGTGAACCACGCCAGCGTGCCGGCCAGCACGAGCACGACCAGCACCGGGTCGCGGCGGATCGCGCGCAGCCCCTCGAGCGGGGAATCCGACACCGTGGCCGCGGTTGCGGGCCCGCGGGAGCGGAACTCGCCCCGGACGAGCAGCAGCACGAGCACGGCCGCGAACTGGGAGATCGCCGCGGCCGCGAAGATGCCACGTGCGCCGAACACGCCGACGCCGAGCCCCGCCACGATCGGCGCGAGCGTCACGGCGGCGCTGCGGAGAGCCTGGACGTAGCCGTTGGCGAAGGTGAGGTCGCCGCGCACCACGAGGTTCGGCAGCGCGGCGCCGATCACCGGGCGAATCGGCGAGGCCGCGACGGTGGCGCAGACCATGATCGTGACGAGCGCCGCGACGCTGGCACCGAACGCGATGACCGCGAGCAGCACGGCAGCCGACAGCGCCCCGCTGGCGGCGACGACCTTGCGGTCGAAGCGATCGGCCAGGGTGCCGCCGAGCAGCGACCCGGCTACCTCGGCGAACGCCACGGCGGTCATCAGGCCCGAGACGGCCACGATCGAACCGGTCAGCTGGTAGGCGTAGAGCGCGGCGGCGTAGAACGACAGGGCCTCGCAGAACGAGGCCAGGAAGGCGAACACGCCAAGCCGGCGCACCGGGGTATCGGAGGGAAGCATTGGACTGGAGACGCGTCCGTTTCGTGTCACAGGCGCGCCGATGCTTTCGACTACCTCGCAGAGCGAGACTCGCAGCTATTCAGGCGCGTCTTGCGACGAATGACTGTCGGATCTTAGCAAATGGCCCATTGGCCAACGCCGGTTCAGCTCGCCGCGAGCGCCATCTCGAGCAGTCTGTCCATCTCCGCCAGCCCCGTCTCCCACACCTCGGGGCGCGCCAGATCGATGCCCAGCGGTGCGAGCTGCTCGGCCGGCGAGGCGGCACCACCCCGTGCCAGGAACTCGATGTAGCGGGGCACGAAGGACGGGCCCTCCTCGCGCCAGAGCGCGTACAGAGAGAGGCTGACGAGGTGGGCGAACGCGTAGGCGTAGGTGTAGAACCGCGTGCTGATGAAGTGCGGGATGTAGCTCCATCCCAGCCGGTAGCCGTCCGGTAGGTCGACGGCGTCGCCGTACTGGCGCCGGTTGCGCCCGATCCAGAGCTCCGAGAGGCGGTCGGGCGTCAGCGTCCGGCCTTCGGCGCGCATCGTGTACGCGTCCAGCTCGTAGCGCGCCATCATCGTCTGGCGGAACACCGTGGCGAAGCCCGACTCGAGCTCGCCGCGCACCAGCGCGGCCCGCGTCGCCGGGTCATCCTCCGTCGCCATGAGATGGTCGAAGACGACCAGCTCGGCGAACGTCGACGGGACCTCGGCCAGGGCGATGCCGGGGTGGAAGCTGAGCGCCGTCTGCCGCTGGGCGGAGAGCGTGAAGTGCATGCCGTGACCGAGCTCGTGCGCCATCGTCATCACGTCGCGCAGGCGGTCGGTGTAGTTGAGCAGGATGAACGGCTGCGCGTCCTGGGCCACGGAGGCGCAGAACGCCCCGCCTCGCTTGCCCTGGCGCGGCTCGGCGTCGACCCGCTGATCGACGAAGAAGTCCTCGCCGATGCGCTCGATGCCCGGGTCGAACCGGGCGAACGCCGCCCGGACGATGCTGCGCGCCTCGTCGTAGGAGAACGTGCGGCCCTCGCCGAGCGGCGCGTACTGATCTGCCAGGTGCAGGCGCTCGAGGCCCAGCAGCTCGGCCTTACGACGGTACCAGGTGTGGGCGGTGCCGTAGCGGCCCTCGATCGCATCCATCATCGCCCGCACCGCCTCGGGCTCGAGCTCGTTGGCGAGGTCGCGCTGCGCCATCGGTCCGTCGTAGGTGCGGAGCCGGTCGTCGACCAGACGGTCGGCGACGAGCGAGTCGTAGCAGTGGGCCAGCACCGGCGAGAGCGGCTCGAGCGCGCCGTACAGCGTGTCCAGGGCGCCGATCCGGATGGCGCGGTCGTTGCCGTGCACGTAGGCCAGCAGCTCGTCCACGGTGTGCTCTCGCTCGCCGTCTCCACCGTCGAACGGCGCCTGCACGTTCGCCACGGTCTGCTCGAACAGGTTCTGCCACGCCGTCACCGCCGACGGCTGACGCTCCGCGAGCATGCGCTCCTCGGGCTCGGTCAGCCGGTGCGGCCGGAAGCGGCGCATGGAGAGAAGGTGATGCCGGTCGAGCGCGACCTCGGAGGCGTCCGCGAGCGGCAACGCGACATCGTCCGGCAGGGCGATCCACTCGAGCTCGAAGAAGCGGAGCGCGTTGGAGGCCTGGACGAAGCCCTGGTCGACGGCCGCCTCGAGGTCGCGGGCCTCGTCGTCGTTGACGTCGACCGACCGCCGCAGGCCGGCGTACGAGCCCGCGCGAGAGAGCGCGTTGTCGATCCGCGCGAGCTCCGCGAGGGCCGTCGCCAGCTCGTCCGCACCGAGCTCGCCGACCCGGCCGCGAAGCTGGTCGGCGAACGCCTCGCAGGCGCCCAGGGCGTCGGCCAGCAGCGCGCGCGCCGCGGCCGCATCGGTGACGATGCGCGAGAGATCCCAGTGGACGCCCGCTGCCCGCGGACCGTTGGGGACGATGGCGTTCACGATGCAAGTTCCTCCGGGACGTCGAACCGGCGGGACCGTACCACGGCGAGCGTCACGCCGGTCGGGGGTCAGGCTGCTTCGCGCAGCTCGTCCGCGCCGGCTCGGCCGGCTCGGCGGCGCCGAACTCCGCTCGCGGCATGTCGCCCCATCCGCGGCGACGGCGCGCGAGGCTCACGAAGGCCCACGTCCGCATGGCCGTCGCAACCTGCCGGTAGCCGAAGTTCTCGAGCCACGCGGCCGCCATCAGTCGCGCCGTGCAGCGCCATGCCCGGTAGCGGCGGAACGCGTGCTCCTCGATCAGCAGCGCGCCGAACGAGAGGACCAGGCCGTAGAGGATGGACAGCACGAAGAACGAGAAGGCCAGGGCCGGTGTCAGCCACCCGAAGGCGAGGCCGACCGCGAAGTTCACGTACCCGAAGAACTCGACGACCGGCCCGAGCGCCTCGAAGAAGACGAAGTACGGCATCGCGAACATGCCGACGACGCCGTAGCGCCGGTCGAAGGCCATGGCGCTGTGCTTGATCAGCGCCTCGATCAGGCCCCGGTGCCAGCGGTTGCGCTGGCGAGCGAGGAGGCGGGCCGACGATGGCGCCTGCGTCCAGCACACGGGATCGGCGATGAACACCACGCGGTAGGGGCGGCGCTGTTCGCGGCAGCGCCGGTGGAGCCGCACGACGAGCTCGGCGTCCTCCCCCACGGTCGTCGTGTCGTACCCGCCGGCCTCGATCACGTCCTCGCGCCGGAACATCCCGAACGCGCCCGAGATGATCAGCAGCGCACCGAGCCGGCTCCACCCCACGCGACCCGTCATGAAGGCGCGCAGGTACTCGACGATCTGGATGTTCACGAGCATGTTGCGCGGCGTCCGCACCTCGCTCACGATCCCGTCCCGCACCACCGAGCCGTTCACGATCCGCACGACGCCGCCGCAGGCCACGGTGGTCGGATCGACCTGGAAGGGCCGCACCAGCCGCACCAGCGCGTCGGCCTCGATCATCGTGTCGGCGTCGACGCAGCAGAACAGCGGATAGCGGGCGTAGCAGAGCCCGGCGTTGATGGAGTCCGCCTTGCCGCCGTGCGCCTTGTCGACCACCACCAGGCCGTCGTGGACGGGCGACACGTACACCTGGCGCACGGGCTGCGTTCCCAGACCCGCCCTGGGCACGTACTCGACCGGCACCAGCGAGAACGCGTCGATCAACGTCGCGAGCGTGTCGTCGGTCGAGCCGTCGTTGACGACCAGCACCTCGAACGTCGGATAGCGCACCGCGAGCAGCGCCCGCACCGAGTCGACGATCACGGGGCCCTCGTTGTATGCCGGCGCGACGATCGAGACGGCCGTCGTCAGCGGTGACGTCGACATCGTGTCGTAGTCCAGCATGCCGCGACGGTGGACGTAGTCGCGGATGCCGCGCCAGCCCAGGTAGAGCAGGGCCGAGTACATCGCGTTGAGCAGTGCGAAGTACAGGATCATGAAGTTGTTGAACGCCTCGGACAGGGAGGCCAGGAGATCCGTCATGCCGCCACCACCCGCGTGCGCTCCAGCTCGAGGGCCTCACGGGCGCGGTCGCGAGCGTACGGGTCGGGCGATGTCAGCGCGCGCTCGAGCGCCGCGATGCCGGGAGCACCGGCGGCGCGCAACGCCTCGCCGCAGTTCGTCCTCACCCACCAGGCGTCATCCGTCAGACCCGCCTCGAGCCGTGCCACGACCGCCGGGTCGGACGAGCCGACCTGCGCAAGCGCGGCGGCGGCCTGTGCGCGTACCCGCCAGGCACTGTCGGCGAGCCCGGTCGCGAGGAGGCTCGCATGCCGGGGATCCCGCGTCCGCCCGAGGGCCCGGCACGCGCGCACGCGCTCCTCGTGATCGCCCGTCGCGAGCAGCGATGCGAGGACGTCGGCAGCGGCGTCCGGAGCCACCAGGCCCAGACCTTCGGCCAGCGCAGCCCGGATCGGCCGCAGGTCATCTCGTCCGTACGCCTCGACCAGCGCATCTGCCGCCCAGGGGCCGAGGTGCTCGAGAATGCGCTCGGCCGGCACGGCACCGCTCGCCATGCCGCGCACCAGCGCCCGGGCGGCCTCGTCGGTGCCCAGCATGCCGAGCGCCCGCACCGCAGCGTGCCGGACGTCGTAATCCCGGTCGGAGAGCGCAGCCTCCAGCCTGCCGGCCTCCTCGGGGAGCCTCAGGACCCCGATTGCGAGCGCCGCGCGCCCGCGCAACGAGGGGTCGGACGCCGTGAGCTTCCGGCGCAGACGCTCGGGCACCCTGGCGGTGCGCGCGGCGCCGCGGAACCGCTCGCCTGGATCCTCGGCCGCCAGCGCGCCGATGAAGTCGGTGATGGCGTCGCCGCGGTGGGTGATATCCACGGCGGCACGGGCCAGGTCCGCCGGCGCCGGATTGCTGCTCAGCCCGGCGTAGCTGGCCCGCCGCCGGCGGGTCGCGCGCTCGCGACGCGAGCGCAGCGCCTTCTCGATCAGCAACGTCGAGGCGAGCAGCATGAAGACCAGCGCGCTGGCGAGCAGGGCCGGAACCACGAGTTCCAAGACGACGCCTTGCATGTTCCGATGAATTTCGGCGTTTTCAGCGCCGAACTAAAGGCCCGCCGGCCCCGCGCGGCGGCGCCGTCAGCCGAGCCCCGGCGGGCGGGGACCGTCGATGACCAGTTCGTGGACGATGCAGCCCGGGGACAGGTCGAGCAGGAACTGCACGGCGCGCACGATGTCGTCGGTCTGGATCATCGCTTCGGCGGCCAGCCGGTCCTTGATCCAGTCGGTCATCGGCGTGTCGACGTACCCGGGGCAGAGGGCGGTGACCCGGACGCCCGCTGGCTCGACCTCGGCCGCGAGCGAGCGGCTGAAGCCGATCACGCCGTGCTTGGTCGCGGCGTAGGCGGACATGGACGCCGAGCCCTCCAGGCCGAGGATCGACGACAGGTTCACGATCCGGCCCCGGCGGGCCAGCAGCATCGGCAGCGCCTCCCGGGTGATCAGGAACATGGCACGCAGGTTGAGCGCGAGCTGGAGGTCGAAGTGCTTCGTCGCGTATCCCTCGACCTGTCCGGCGATGCCCACGCCGGCGGCGTTCACCAGCAGGTCGAGGTCGCCGTAGGCCTCCCGGTGCGCGGCCACCGCGGCAACGCAGGCGTCCTCGTGCCGGAGGTCGGCGGCATGGAGGTTCGCCCCCTGAAGGTCGCCGCGCGCGGGGTCGCGGGCGACCGCCGTGACCCTCCAGCCGCTCGCCAGCAGGTGCGCGGCGACCGCTCGGCCGATACCGCTCGAGGCACCGGTGACGAGCGCTGCCGGATCGCTACCGGGAGGCACGGCTCACCACCACGAGCCCGGCAGCCATCAGCCCGAGCCCGACCAGGTGCAGAGCCGTGATGGGCCGCCGCTGCACGCCCAGCAGGCCGAAGTGATCGATCGTCATCGCACCCACGACCTGGCCGGTGATGATGCCCGCGAACTGGAGCGTGAGGCCGAGCGGCTTCAGGGTCAGGATCGCGGCCGTCACGAAGATCGCCGCGGTGACGCCGCCGACGTAGTGCCACGGCGTCCGATCGGCCGTGATGCCGGAGAACCCGCCGGCGAACAGGACGACGACGACGGCCATCACCGCAGCACCGACGACGAACTGCACGAACGACGAGCGCAGCGGGCCGATCACGTTGCCGAGCGCCACGTTCGGCGGCGACTGGGCGGAGATCACCACGCCCGCGATGGCGGCCACGAACAGGGCGAGCGAGCGGTCCACAGCGGCAGAACGTACCAGGCCGTCAGGGGGAGGCGCGGCCGGCGACGCGCAGGAGACCGTCCACGCAGCCTCTCGTCAGGGCCGCCATCGCTCCCTCCTGCAGGTCCGCGATGTGCGGCGTCAGGACGACCTGGGGCATCGCGACGAGCCGCGGATCGACATGGGGCTCGGCCGGGAAGACGTCGAGTGCGGCGCCGGCCAGCCGGCCACTCTCGAGCTCGGCGATCATCGACTCCTCGTCCACGATGGCACCCCGCGCGGTGTTGACGAGCACGGCTCCCGGTTTGACGGCCGCCAGCTCCTCCGGCCCCAGCATCCCCCGCGTCTCCGGCGTGAGCGGGCAGTGGATCGAGATGTTGTCGGCCTCGGCCAGGAGCTCTCCGAGGCCTCGCCAGCCCAGGCCGAGCGACTGCTCGAGGTCTTGCCGTCGCGTCCGGCTGTGGTAGATCACGCGCATCCGGAAGGCCGTGGCGCGCCGTGCGGTCTCGGTGCCGATCGCTCCCAGGCCGACGATGCCCAGGGTCGCCCCGGTGAGGTCTTCGCCCGCCGGCTCGGTCGCATGCCGGCTGCCCCAGAGGCCCGCGCGGATGAAGGCGTCACCGGCGACGACACGATGCCGGACGGCCAGCAGGAGCGCCATGGCGTGGTCGGCGACCGCATCGGCGTTGGCGCCGTGCGGGACGATCAGCTCGACGCCCGCCCGGGCCAGGGCGGCCCGGTCGATGGTGTCCGTTCCCACGCCGTGGTTCGCGATCGCCCGCAACGCCGGCAGCGCGGCGAGCAGCTCGTCGTCGACCCGCTCCCCGAACGTCCAGAGCGCGACCACGTCGCGAGCCTCGCCGGCCTGGATCCGCGGTGCCAGCGGCCCTTCCAGCACCGTGGCGTCGAACGCGTCGAGCACCCGGTCGAAGTCGTCGCCCTCGAAGCGACGCCGGATCCACAGCTTCGGCTTCATGCAGCCGCTCCGGCGACGATCTCGTCGATCGACGACGAACCGACCCGGTGCGCGCCCGCGGCGATCAGCTCCTCGGCCTCCCGCCGGGTGCGGACGCCGCCCGCGGCCTTGATCACGACCCCGCCGCCCAGCTCCTCACGCAGCAGCTCCACGTCGAGCACCGACACCGTCCGCGGGCCGAGGCCCGTCGAGGTGACGACCGCGTCCACCTCTGCGGCTCGGGCCACCCGGGCGGCAAGCCGGATCCGGCGGTCGTCGAGGTAGGCCGTCTCGATCACGGCCCGCACGTGGGGCACGCGGCGCCCGTTGGTCATGGTGAACAGCCGCGCGGCCCTCACCACCCCGGCCAGGTCGTCGCGGACCGCGTTGACGTCGCCCGAGAGAAACGTGCTGAGCGCGATGACGACCTCCAGCTCGTCCGCACCATCCGCCAGTGCGGCGTTGGCGGCTGCCACCTTCACCGACGGGACGTCGGCCCCGAACGGGTAGCCGATCATCGCCACGAGCTTCACGTCCGAACCGCGCAGCACGGGCGCGGCCCGCGCCACGTGGCAGGGCAGGACGCACGCGGCTGCGAGGTGGCGGTCACGCGCCGCCGCGCACAGCTCGTCGACGTCCGAGAACGTCAGCGTGGGACGCAGGAGCACGGCCTCGAGGGCCTTCGCCAGCTCGTGGGGACGGAGCGCCACGGCCCGGCATGCTACCGGGGGTTCACACGATCGTGCAGGGGAAGTATGCTGTGCGGCCCCGGACAGCCTGTGGACTACGAGAATTTCCGAGCACGAGATCGCGAAGCCGAGATCGCGAAGATCCGCGCGCGCCAGGTGGAGCGCCAGCAGATGCATCGCATCTACCGCCGGCGCCGGGCCATCGCGGTCTCGTTGCTGCTCGTGCCCGTCGCGGCCCTGGCCGTGGCGGGAGCGTGGCCCCGCGGGCACGCCGCCAAGCGGGCCACGGCGCCGAAGACGACTGCGGCGGCGGCGACCACCGCACCGGTCGGGCCGGCGCGGTTCCCCGAGCCGGCCGAGGTTCGCGCAACGCACCTCAACATGTACTTCGCGCAGCAGCCGGGCGTGCTCGATCAGGTGATCCGGGCCGCGAACCCGACCACCGGCCTGACCGCCGTCGTGGTCGACGTCAAGAACGAGGACGGCCACGTCGCGTTCACGGAAGGGGTGCCCAAGCTGGCGCGCGAGACCGGCGCGGCGGGCGATTACTACGACCCGTACTTCCTCACCAAACGCCTCCACAACGCAGGCCTGTACGTGATCGGCCGGGTCGTGGTGTTCGAGGACCCGATCCTCGGCGGCGCCCGGAAGGACCGCGCCATCCGCACCACCGACGGCGGGGTGTGGCACAACGACATCGGCCTCGCCTGGTTGAACGAGTACGACGAGCGCAACTGGAAGTACGCCGTCGACATCGCCCGGGCGGCCGGCCGGCAGGGATTCGACGAGATCCAGTTCGACTACGTCCGGTTCCCGACCGACGGCCACGTGCAGAACGCGGTCTGGCCTCACCGGCGCGACGAGCCGATGTCGCGCACGATCGAGCGGTTCCTGCGTTCGGCCGTCGACACGCTGCACCGCGACAACCTCCGCGTCTCGGCCGATCTGTTCGGCCTGGCGGCGACCACCGACCTGCACATCGGCCAGGACCCCCGGCTGCTGCGCAACGTCCTCGACGCCATCTCGCCGATGGCCTACCCCTGCGCGTACCGGCCGGGGTCGTACAACATCGCCAACCCGTGCTCGAGTGCGGCCGACACCATCTCGGCCACCCTGGCCGACTGGCAGCGCGTACTGACCGGCGGCACCGTGAAGCTCCGCCCGTGGCTCCAGGCCTACAACTGGGCCGGCATCACCTACGGCCGCAGCCGCGTCGATGGACAGGTCTCCCGCACGCGCGAGATGACGCCGTCGGGCTTCATGCTCTGGAACGCGGCCTCCCAGTACGACGGCTCGCTGCTCACGTTCCCGCCGGCGACTCCAAGCACGTAGCCACTTCCCCCGCCGAGCCCCCCGTAATTCGGCTCGCTCGGGGCCGGGGAAGTGGCTTAGATTGAAGACCGCTACGGCTGGCACGCCGGATCGTCTGCGTCGATGGCGGCAGCAACTGCGCGATCCTCACCTACGACCTAGACACCCTCGCCAGCTGCGTCCGGTAGCACGCACCCAGCCGAAACCCCGGATGGGAAGCCCTCGCCAGTTCCCCCGGCAATCCCCCCCGTGGTTCGGCTCGATCAGAGCGGGGGAACTGGCTATGGGCCGAGCTGGTCGAGGACGCGGTCGTCGTCCCGCCAGCCCTTGCGGACGTCGACGCGGATACGGAGCATCGCCTGCGTCCCGAGCACCGTCTCGATCATCGGCCGCGCGGCGGTGCCGATGTCCCGCACCATTCCGCCGCCCTTGCCCACCAGGATGCCCCGCTGGGACTCGGTGTCGACCAGGATCCGGCAGCTGACGTCAGCCGCCCGGTGCCTCGTCCCCGGCTCGAGCTCGTCGACCACGACCGCGACCGCGTGCGGCACCTCTTCGCGCAGCCGCCCGAGCGCCTGCTCGCGAACCAGCTCGGCGATGCGCAGGCGGACGGGGTCGCCGGACGGCGCGTCGACGGGGTACAGGGCGGGCCCCTCGACCGCGAGCCCGATGAGCTCGTCGCGCAACGCCGCCACGCCGTCGCCCGTGCGAGCCGATACCGGATGCAGCGCGTGGAAGGCGCCCAGCTCGGCTGCGCCCTCGATGGCCCTGCCGATCGCGTACGGCGTCAGGCGATCGACCTTGTTCAACGCGATCACCACCGGCGGCCCGGCCGCGAACACCCGCTCCGCTATGAACCGGTCGCCCGCGCCGACCGGACCCTCCGCGTCGAGCACGAACAGCGCCACGTCGACGTCGGCGAGCGTCTCGTCGACCGATCGCTGCATGCGCTCCGTGAGGCCGTCGCGGGGCCGCTGGAAGCCGGGGAGATCGAGCAGCACCAGCTGCCAGCCCTCGCCGTTGGCGATGCCGGCGATACGGCGGCGCGTGGTCTGCGGCTTGTCGGAGACGATCGACACGTGGGCGCCGCAGAGGGCGTTGACGAGGGTCGACTTGCCCACGTTCGGCCGTCCCGCCAGCCCGACGAGACCGCACCTGAAGGCGCCGCTCACAGTGCGAACCGAGCCGGTAGCAGCTCGGCCAGGGTCGCCGTCTGCAGCTCCTGTTCGTACGGGAAGGTGACCGGGGTGTCAGGTTCCCCGAACTCGGCGAGCACCTGGCGGCAGGCGCCGCACGGCGGCACGCTGGAGCCGGGGCCGGCCACCGCCACCGCGACGATCCGGCGGTGCCCCTGCGCAAGGGCCGCGGCGACCGCGGCCCGCTCGGCGCAGATGGTCAACCCGTAGGACCCGTTCTCGAC
The DNA here is from genome assembly GCA_963779685.1 of uncultured Actinomycetes bacterium. GTDB lineage: Bacteria > Actinomycetota > Thermoleophilia > Gaiellales > F1-60-MAGs149 > CAVZZG01. Next base: position 528,371 of record CAVZZG010000003.1, on the reverse strand, counting down.
GTTGCCTGCGGTCACCACCGCGCCGTCGTCCATCACCAGCGCGGCGCCGACCGTGAAGTTCGAGTAGGGCGCATAGGCGGTGCCCCGCGCCTCCTCGGCGCGGCCGTGCAGAAGTCGTTCGTCGGGCGTGGCCGGTCGCACCCCGCCGAGTCTAGCCGCTTCACAGCGCCGGTTCGGCGACACCGTCCGGCGCGTGCGACGGGGCGGCGGGTGCGGGCGACGAGGGCCGGCGCGGGCGCGCAGGCGAGGGCTGGCGGTGGCGGCGGCGCGCCGGGCGGTGGCGCACCGGTGGGGCGACCGGCCCGGGTACGACGACGGATCCGGTGACCGCGGGTGGCGTGGCGTTGGCGGCCGGCGGCGGACCCTGCGTGCGGACGGCGACGATCGCGAAGGCCAGCGTCGCGGCAGCCAGCAGCGCGACCGGACGGCCGGCGACGCGACGGCGCGACACGACGGCGATGACCGCGATCGGCCCGTCCGGCTCCTCCGCGGGCAGGGCGACGGAGGCTCCGTCCCGCAGCGCAACCATGCATCGCCCCTGGCGATCGATCGCCGCGACCGTCGCGCCGGCCGTCACGAGCCGGCGGTCGACAAGGTACCGCTCCGCCGGCGCCACACGACGATCCTGGCACGGGCCGGGCGCGCGCGGGACGCGCGGTTCATCGCGGTGACCGCGCAGTCAGTACCAGAGCTGGAACACGATCACGGTCACCACGCAGCCGAGGACGGCGCCCGCGAGCACCTCGGGAAAGGTGTGGATCCCCGACTCGACCCGGGAGTGAGCCGCCAGCGAGGCCATAACGAAGGCCAGCACCGTCACGAGCACGTTGTGGCGCATGTCGGCGCTGATGAACGTGACCGCCGTGAAGCTCGAGAACGCGATCGCGGCGTGCCCGCTGGGCAGCCCGCCACGGGCCGGCGTGCCGCGCCCGATCAGGGCCTTGCCGGCGATCACGGCGATGAGGACGAGGGCCGTGGCGATGACGGTGAGGTGCACCGGCGACGTCCGCACCCGGGCGATCGCCACCGACGTCGGATGGGCCAGCCGGTCGGCGAATACCAGGTAGGCGACGCCCAGCGCGACCACGGCGCACACCAGAACGGCCCCGGCAGCGACGTCCTTGGCGACCTTCGCGCGGGGATCGAAGCTCGAGGTCGCGATGTCGATGGTGGCCTCGAAGGCCGTGTTGATCATCTCCGCGACGATCACCAGCGCGCCCACCAGGAGGATCGCGAGCAGCTCGCCACGGGTGACGCCGAACACGAGGCCGCCCACCAGCGCGAGGAACGACAGGCCGAGCTCGATCCGCATGTTGCGCTGGGTCCGCAGGACGTAGATCACGCCCTCGACGGCGTAGTTGAGCGACTCCGCCAGGGATCCCGCCGGCGGCGGCCGGCGCTCGCGCGACGGTCGCGGCGAGGGCGGCGGCGCGGTCAGCGGCGCCATCCGACGTCCGCGATCTCGGCGCAGAGCCGGTCCTGGAGCGCCAGCATCTCCCCCGCGTCCGCCTCGTGGTCGTGTCCGAGCAGGTGGAGCGTGCCGTGCACGGTGAGGATCGCGAGCTCGCGCCCCGGGGCGTGGCCGGCCTCCGACGCCTGCTCGGCCGCGCGGTCGAGACAGACCACGACGTCGCCGAGCAACCGCTGCATCGCCTCCGGCAGCACCTCGTCGGCATCGATCGGAAACGCCAGGACGTCGGTGACCTCATCGATGTCACGGTGGATCCGGTTCAGCTCCTGCATCTCGGCCGCACCGACCAGCAGCACGCCCGCCTCCGCGTCGCCGGGCCCGCCGTCCTCGACGACCGTCGCGACCACCTGCGCCAGCGCCTCGAGGTCGACGTCCTCGGCCGTGTGGTTCGTGACCTCGACCGAGCAGGTCATTCCCGGTCGGCATCCCGGTAGGCATCGACGATCCGCTGCACCAGCCGGTGGCGGACGACGTCGGTGCGGTCGAACTCGACGAAGGCGATGCCGGGGATGTCGCGCAGGATCTGCGAGGCCTCGATCAGCCCCGACCCGTTCCCGCGCGGCAGGTCGATCTGCGTCACGTCGCCCGTCACGACCATCTTGGAGCCGAAGCCGAGTCGCGTGAGGAACATCTGCATCTGCTCGGGAGTCGTGTTCTGCGCCTCGTCCAGGATGATGAAGGAGTCGTTCAGCGTGCGCCCGCGCATGAACGCGAGCGGCGCCACCTCGACGATGCCCTTCTCGAGGTATGCCTGGACCGCGGTCGGAGTCGAGCATGTCCATGAGCGCGTCGAAGAGGGGCCGCAGGTACGGATCGACCTTCGCCATGAGGTCGCCGGGCAGGAAGCCGAGGCGCTCGCCGGCCTCCACCGCGGGGCGGGTGAGGATGATCCTGCCGACCTCGCGGTCGATCAGCGACGCCACCGCGAGCGCCATGGCGAGGTACGTCTTGCCCGTGCCGGCCGGGCCGATGCCGATGGCGATGGTGTTCTGACGGATCGCATCGCAGTAGCGCTTCTGGTTCAGCGTCTTGGGGGCGATCCGCTTGCCGCGGTGGCGCCAGACGACGTCGTGCAGGACCTCGACCGCCCTGCCGTCTGCCTCGAGAACGCCGTGTACCGCGTCGACGGTGTGCGGCACCTCGATCGCGAGCCCCTGCTCGACGAGATCCTCGAGCTCGCCGACCATCCGCCGGGCCTGCACGAGCTCGGGCTCGTCGCCGTCCAGGATCAGCTGGTCGCCCCGGAGGAACACGCGCAGCCCGAGGTGCTCCTGCAACGCGTTCAGGAGCTCGTCGGAGCGCGAGGCGAACGCCCGCGCCAGCTCGTCCGAGACGGACAGGGTCTCTCTCGCCACCATCGGAGTGTAGTGCGGTAACGTCACGTCACCTTGACGCGCATCCTTCGCCGATCGGTGGGCCATCTCCCCGCCCGGCCGCAGCAGGAACTCCGCCGGCTGCGCTACGCCGCGCAGGTGAGGCGGGGCACGTTCCGCTCCCGCGAGCCCGAGTTCGACCTGCTCGCCCGCTGGGTCAGGCCCGGGGACGTCGTGCTCGACGTCGGCGCCAACGTGGGCCACTACACCATGCGCCTGTCGGGCCTCACCGGCGTGACCGGCCACGTCATCGCGATCGAGCCGGTCCTGGAGAACGCGGAGCTGCTGACGGCCAACGCGGCGCTCCTCCCCATGCGCAACGTGACGGTGCTCAACCTCGCCGCGTCGGACGAGGGCGGCCTGTCCTCGGTGGTGGTGCCGGTCGGCGACGACGGCCTGCCCAACTACTACCGCTCGCAGCTGGCCGCCCCGGGCCGTGGCGCGGCCGTGCTGACGGTCGCGCTCGACTCGCTCGGCCTCCCGCCGACCGTCACCCTCATCAAGGTGGACGTGGAGGGGCACGAGCTCGCCGCCCTCACGGGCATGCGGGCGCTGATCGCCCGCGACCACCCGGCACTCATCGTGGAGGGTGAGTCCCCCGCCGTCGAGGCGCTCCTCGCCGACCTCGGCTACGCCTGGCGCCAGATCCCAGGCTCGCCGAACCGCATCTTCGAATAGGCCCGCTTTGGGCGGGTAGGCGCTCGCTCGACCGTTGTAGTGGTTGCTCGCTCCGACCGCCTCGCTGCCTGTGGCTGGTCGGCGGCTTGTGGACGGGGACTGTCCCCGCCCTTCGCGCGGTCGAGATGCTGCGATTCGAATGGGACAGTCCCGAACCGCCGTTCGCCTGGCGGCCGTGGTGGTGTCAGCCGCCGAGGCGCGCGCGGACGAGGCCGGAGACGGCCTTGCCGTCGGCGCGGCCGCCGGTGCGGGCCATGACGAGCTTCATGACGGCGCCAAGGTCCTTCGCGGAGGTCGCTCCCGCCTCGGCGATGGCCTCGTCGACGATCTGCGCCAGCTCGTCCGGGCCGAGGTCGGCCGGGAGGTAGCCGGAGATCAGCGCGCCCTCGGCCTCCTCTCGGAGCGCGTCGGCCTCGCGTCCGCCCTCGCGGAAGCTGGCGGCGGCCTCCTCACGGCGCTTGCGCTCCCTGCGGAGGACGGCGATCCCGTCCTCGGTCGAGAGGGCGCCGGGAGAACTCTTCTCGGCCGTCTCGAGCGCCGCCAGCAGGTTGCCGAGCGCGAGCGTGCGGTGCTCGTCGCGGTCGCGACGTGCCTGCAGGCGATCCGCCCGCACGGTGTCGATCAGTTCGCTCATGCCTCTCGTGCCTCTATCCAGTCGGAGCCGGTGCCGACGGCCGTCGCCGCGACCACCGCGCCCGGCGTCGCCGCGCTGGCGGTGATCCGCCACGGGGTGTAGTCGCGAGCGTACCCGGTCGCAACGCCGTGCCCGTCCACCTGCTCGACCAGCACCCGGTCGGCGGTTCCGACGCGGCCGGCGCGGTGGGCGGCGGCCCGGGCGTCGGCCGCGGCGCGGAGGCGCTCCGAGCGGCTGCGCTTGACGTCGGCCGGAACGGGGTCGTCCCCGGCGGTGCGCGTCCCCGGCCGCGGCGAGTACGGGAACACATGCACGCGGGTCAGACCCGCCTGGGCCGCGACATCGAGCGTCGCGCCGAAGGCCTCCTCGGACTCGCCCGGGAAACCGACGATGACGTCGCCGGTCACGTTCAGACCCCCGAGCGCCGCCCGGGCGGCGGCGATCCGCCCGAGGTAGGCGGCCGCGCCGTAGCGCCGGCGCATGGCGCGCAGCACGCCGTCGTCGCCGGACTGCAGCGGTACGTGGAGGTGCGGCAGCACCTTCGGCTCGGCGGCGAGCACCCCGAGCAGCCGGTCGTCGAGGTGCTGCACCTCGATCGACGAGATGCGGATCCGCTCGATGCCGTCCACTGCGGCCACGGCACGGACGACGTCGCCGAGGCGCGCGGCCGCCGCACCGCGGTCGCGGTAGAGGCCGATGTTGACGCCCGTCAGCACGATCTCGCGGTACCCGTCCGTTGCGCGCCTGACGGCCTCGGCGACGATGGACTCGACCGGCCGGGAGCGGGATGCGCCACGGACGAGCGGGATGACGCAGAACGAGCATGCGAACGAGCAGCCATCCTGAACCCTCAGGAATGCCCGCATCCGCGAGCGCCGGGCAGGTACCGGTGTCGTCCCGAGGCAGCCGAGCGCGCGGGCCAGGGACGCGACCGCGGCCGGCGTCGCCTCCGCCTGCTGCGAGACGACGTGCACGCGCGGGTCGATGTCACGCAGCCCGGTGCCGGCCAGCCGGGCGGCGCAGCCGGCGACGACGACCCCGCTCGCACCGGAGGCGACCGCCCGCCGCACGGCCTGCCGGGTCTTCGCGACGGCCTCCGCCGTCACGCAGCATCCGTTGATGACGTGAAGATCGCCGCCGGCCTCGACCTCATCGGCGCCGCCCTCGGCGAGTCGCTCGGCGATCGCGTCGCGGTCGGCGCGGGAGATCTTGCACCCGAGGAACTGCGCCGAGAAGGTCGGCGTCACAGGCACTCGAGGTGCTCGAGGGTCAGCACGGCCGCCGCGATGGCGGCGGTCTCCGTGCGCAGTACCACGTCGCCGATCGTGGCCACCGGCATACCGGCACTGCGGGCCGCGGCTCGCTCGTCCTCGAGGAACCCGGCCTCCGGGCCGACCAGGAGCGAGACCGGACGCGCGACCCGGGCGATGGCCTCACCCAGAGATGCATCGGGCTCGAGATGCGACAGCAGCACGGCACCGGGAACGAGCGCGTCCGCGAAGGCCACGGACGCCTCGATGGCGGCGATTCTCGGGCGCTTGGCCTGGCACGCGGCCGCCTCCGCGATCCGCTGCCACCGGTCGATGCGGGCCTCACGGCGCGATCCGGCCGTCTCGAGCGGCGATATCCGCTCGATGCCGAGCTCGACGAGCTTCTCGATGGCGGTGTCCGACCGCGGCCCCGACTGGGCCAGGCGCACGATCAGCGGCGGCGCCGGCCTCGACTCCCGGATGACGGTGCCGAGCGTCACCTCTCCCGCCCCGGCGACCACTGCCGACCAGACGCGGCCGGAGCCGTCCGCGACCTCGACCGGATCGCCGCGGCCGAGCCGCAGGACGCGCGCGATGCGGCGGGCATCCTGCTCGCAGACGCGGACGACGTCGCCGTGGCCACCGGACTCGCCCTCCGGCAGGAAGAAATGGAACGTGTGCCTCATGCCGTGTGTTCGAACCGGGCGGCGCGCCAGCCGTCGCAGGTCTCCTCGTCGCGCACGGCCCAGCCGTGCGGCAGGAACGGCTCGGTGGCGAGCAGCCCGGACACGATGACGGATGGTGGCAGATCGGATCGAGCGAACAGCGGTCCCAGCAACTCGAGCTGGAGGTTGGCGACGGCAACGGGCGCCGGCGCCAGCTCCATGACGTGGGCGTCGCCCACGCGTGCGGCGATCACGACGCCGTTGGCACGCGCATTGGCCCCGGTCGCCTCGATGGCGAGCGGGTCGACGTCGATCGCCGACACCGGCCGGAACCCGAGCATCGCCGCGATGATCGCGAGCACGCCGGACCCGCACCCGATGTCGAGCATCGGGCCGCCGGCGGGAATCCGCAGCAGCAGCGCGGCCGCGGCACGGGTCGAGCCGTGGGCGCCGGTACCGAAGGCACGGCCCGGCTCGATGACGACCGGCCGCAAACCCGGCGCCGGGTCGAGCCACGGAGGGCCGATCCAGAACGGCCCGAGCACGACGGGCCGGTGGAACGCCCGCCAGCCTTCGCGCCACCCGGGCGAGACCGGGACCGGCGTCGCGATGAGGCCGGGCGGCAGCGCGGGCGTGCGACCTGCCGGCAGGTAGCCCGAGAGCGTCGTCGCACCATCGTCCGACTCCTCCTCGAGCCCTTCCGGGAAGGCGTCCAGCAACAGGGCGGCCACCACCTCGGCCGCGGCCGCGGGCACCCGCACGCTCCAGCGCACGAGCGCGGGCTCAACCACCCCGCATGCGACGAAGCCGGCCGAGCAGGCCGCCGTCGCCATCGGCGTCGTAGTTGCGGTCCTCGAGCGCGCCGTCGAGTTCCTGGACGAGCCGGCGCTGATCGCCCGACAGTGTCCGCGGGACGAGGACGTTGACCAGGACGCGCAGGTTGCCGCGCCGGCCGCTGCGGATGCTCGGCATGCCCTGGCCCTTCAGCACCCGCACCTCGCCCGGCTGGGTGCCGGGCTTGAACTCGACCGATGCCGTCCCGTCCAGGGTCGGCACGTCGATCGTGGCACCGAGCGCAGCTTGCGTCATCGTCAGGTCGAGCACCGTGACGAGATCGTGGCCATCGCGCTGGAAGCGCTCGTCCTCGGCGACGATGATCCCGACGTAGAGGTCGCCGTCGGGCGCCCCCGGGTCGCCGACGTGGCCCTGGCCGCGGACGCGCACCTGCTGCCCGTGCTCGATGCCCGCGGGGATCGCGACGGTCACGAGCCGGGATTCGACCTTGCGCCCGCTGCCGCGGCACTCGCGGCACGGCGTCTCGATCGTGCTGCCGCGGCCGCCGCAGGTCGGGCAGGTGTGGGTCCTGACGACCTGGCCGAGGACGGAGCGCATGACCTGGCGCACCTGGCCGGCGCCGGCGCACGTCTCGCACCGCACCGGCTGGGTGCCGGGCTCGGCACCCGATCGCTCGCAGCGCGGGCAGGCGCCCTGCACATCGATGTGGACATCCACGCGAGCCCCGAAGGCGGCGTCGCTGAGGGAAATGGTCGCCTGGGCAACGGCGTCCGCACCGGCCATGGGGCCGCCGCGGCCGCCGCCGCCGAAGAGCTCCTCGCCGAACAGCATCGAGAACAGGTCGCCGAGGCCAGTCTGCGTGAACGCGTCGGCAGCCGAGAGATTCTGGCCGTCGAGACCGGCATGGCCGTAGCGATCGTAGGTCGCGCGCCGTTGCGGGTCGGACAGCACCTCGTAGGCCTCCGCCACCTCCCGGAACCGATCTGCCGCCGAGGGATCGTCCTTGTTGACATCCGGGTGCAGCTGGCGGGCGAGCCGCCGGAAGGCCTTCTTGATTGCGGCGTCGTCCGCCGTCCGCTCGACCCCGAGCACCTCGTAGTAGTCACGCCGTTCCGCCATCCCGCCGGATCGTACCCGCGCCGCTTCGCGACGCCGCACCGTCGCCCGCGACGATCAGGCGAAGACGTCCTCGACGAAATCCGACAGGGCCTGGGCCGCGCCGCGAACGGAGGCGATCGCGCCGGCGTAGTCCATGCGGACGGGCCCGACCAGCGAGATGACCCCGAGGTTGCGGGCGGTGGTGCCGTAGCTCGCGGCGACGACGGCCAGGGGCGAGATCCGCGGATCGCCGTGCTCGGAGCCGATCCGGACGATCACGCGGTCCTGTGCGAGGGCGTCTCGCAGCAGGCCGAGCATGGTGGCGCGTTCCTCGAGCGCCGTGGCCAGCCGGCCGAGATCGTGGACGTCCCGCGCCTGGAGCTCGGACATGAGCCGTGACGCACCGCCGACGAAGACCCGCTCGTGGGCCTCCTCGATGAGGTCGGAGAAGATCGGTGCGACGGCCGCGAGGAACTCCCGCTCGCGCGGCGTCAGGTCGGGGGCCTCGAGCCGGCGTCGCAGCGCGTGCGTCCCGATCTGCGTGCCGGCCACGGTCTCGTTCAGGTAGGCACGGGCCCAGTCGACGAGCTTGGGGTCGACGGCCTGCTCGAACGCGAACAGGCCCTTCTCGACGCTGCCGGACGCGGTGATGACGACCACCATCACGACCTGCGGCTGGAGCAGCAGCACCTCGACGTGACGGATGACCGTCGCGCTCGCCGGCGGGGCCGACGCCATCGAGAGCAGGTTCGTCACCTGCGACAGCACCTCGGTCGTCGCCCGCAGCGCTCCGTCGACCTCCTGCGAGGCCGCCGGCAGCTGAACAGGCAACGGCGCGGCCGGAGCGCGCTCGGCGACCAGCCGAACGGCGTGGAAGCGGTACCCGGCCTCCGTGGGGACGCGTCCGGCGGAGGTGTGCGGATGGTCGAGCAGACCGGCCTCCTCCAGCCAGGCGAGCTCGTAGCGCAGCGTCGAGGGGGCGAAGTCGAACCCGCCCGCCGTGACGAGCGTCTTCGACCCGACCGGCTGGCCGGTGGCGATGTACTCCTCGACGACCCAGCGGAGGATGCGCTCGCGGCGGGGTGTGATCTCGGTGTCGGTCATGTCAGCAGCCGGGCGACGACGTCGTCGGCTACCAGGCGACCCCGCCGCTCGAGCACGATTCTACCCTCCTCGAGCCGCACGATCCCGGCGCCGCGCAGCTGCTCGAGCGCCGCCGGGTCGACGACCTCGGCCACGGTCGCCATCGCCACGCCCTCTTCGAGCCGCAGGCCGAGCATGAGCCGCTCCCGCAGCCGGGTGGCCGGATCGACGTGCTCGACGCGATGCGGGGCGTGCCCGCCCGCCAGCACGCCATCGATGTACGCGTCGAGCCGCGGCAGGTTCGTGCGTCGCTCGTCGCCGAGGGTGGACACTGCGCCGACGCCGACGCCGAGGTAGTCGCGACCGGTCCAGTAGGCGCGGTTGTGCCGCGACTCGCGCCCCGGCCGGCAGAAGTTCGCCGTCTCGTACCACCGGTACCCCGCGGCTTCCAGGCGATCGATCAGGCGCTCGTAGTGATCCTCCAGCAGTGCCGCCTGGCGCGCCAGCTCCGGCCCGTGACGATGGGTGAAGCGCGTGCCCGGCTTGGCCTCGAGCTCGTAGGCCGAGCAGTGGTCAGGGGCGAGGGCGAGCAGCTGATCGATGTCGTCGTCGAGCGCCGCCCGGTCCTGGCCCGGTATGCCGTGGATGAGGTCGAGCGAGAGGTCGCCGACGCCCGCGGCGCGCAGCAGACGTACCGATCCGCGCACGCACTCGGCCGTGGCCCGCCGCTCGAGCACGGCCAGCAGCGCCGGCTGAAACGACTGGGCACCGAGCGAAACGCGCATGTGCTCCCCCGCGAGCAGCTCGGCCAGCTCCGGCCCGACGGTTTCCGGATTGCACTCGATCGACCGCTCCTCGGCACCCGGAAGCGCCGCCAGCAGACGCGCCAGGAGCGGCACCGCGAGCATGGTGGGCGTGCCGCCGCCCAGGTAGACGGACTCCAGCCGGGAGGCCAGGGCGCCGCGGTGGGCCTCCAGTTCGGCGATCAGGGCGGTGACGTAGCGTTCGTGGCGGTCATCCTTGCCGGTGACGGTGACGAAGTCGCAGTAGCCGCAGCGATGTGCGCAGAACGGGATGTGCACGTACAGATGCCGGACCGGCCACACACCTGCATTGTCGTCGCTCCCCGGCGGGCGATCGCCACCGTCCCCGCCCCGATCGAGCCCACCCCGGGGGTTCGCCTGGGGTGAGCAGCTACGTCCCCCGGCAAGAGCCCTCTCGGGAGGCGGGATCGGGTGGTCGGGGGAAGTAGCTCAGGGTCGCCTAGCAGCCGGGTGTTGACTGGGTGGGTGCTAGCGGAGGCAGCGGGCGAGGGTGTCGAGGTCGTAGGTGAGGATCGCCCACCAACACTGCGCGGAGCGCCCCCAATCTAAGCTACTTCCCCCGCCCGATCGGGCCGAACCACGGGGGGCTTTGACCGGGGGAAGTAGCTACGATGAGCGCCGTGCCGACTGCCCGCCGACCCTGTGTGTGCGATCTCGCGCTCGAGGCGTGCGACGGCACGTGCACCCGGCTGATGCTCGAGAAGACGTTCTACATGGCCTGTCTCGACCTGACCGGGCGGTCCTGTCTGGTGGTCGGCGCCGGCCCGGTCGGGCTCGAGAAGATCGAGGGCCTCCTGGCGGCGGGCGCGCGCGTCACGGTGATCGCGCCCGAGGCGGTGCCGGCCGTCCGGGAACTGGCGGCCGACGGCGCCGTCACGTGGGAGCAGCGCGAGTACGTGACGCACGATCTCGAGGGCCGCATGCTCGTAGTCGCGGCCACGGCGGATACGGAGCTCAACGTCCGCGTGTTCCGGGATGCCGAGCGTCGCGCGATGCTCGTGAACGTCGTCGACGTCCCGCCGCTGTGCAACTTCATCCTCCCGGCCATCGTCCGGGCCGGTCCGATCGCCATCGCGATCTCGACCTCCGGTGCGAGCCCCGCGCTCGCCAAGCGGCTGAAACGCGAGATCGCGGCGGAGTTCGGCGCCTCCCACGCACGTCTGGCGGAGCTGTTGAACGACATGCGCGCGTGGGCCAAGGACACGTTCCCGACCTACGAGCAACGACGCGACTTCTTCGAGGGCATCGTGAACGGCGACCCCGATCCGATCGCTCTCCTGCGCGCCGGCGACGAGCCCGCAGTGCGCGCGCTGCTCGCCGAACGGCGGGCCGCGGCGGAAGCCGCCATCCAGGTTGCCTGATTCACGGCTCAGGCCGTATCCTGCTGGCGTCGGCCGCTTTCGCGCAGCCGGCTCCGAGGGGAGATGTTCCATGGCCACCAGGTCCACCACCACCATCGACCGCGAGCGCATCGCCGAGCTGTCGTCGCGCGAGGAAACGCATCTCAACGCCGAGACGAGGGGTTCCGGCCAGATGTTCGAGCGCGCCCGAAAGGTGCTCTCGAGCGGGGTCGCATCGTCCTACCAGCTGCGCGACCCGTGGCCCATCTACCTGGAGCGGGGCGAGGGCGCCTACGTCTGGGACGTCGACGGCAACCGCATGATCGACTACCACAACGGGTTCGGCTCGATGGTGCAGGGCCACGCCCACCCGGCGATCTCCGCGGCCGTGAAGGAACGCATCGACCAGGGCACGCACTTCGCCGCCCCGACCGAGGATGCCATCGTCGTCGCCGAGGAGCTCCAGCGCCGCTGGGGGCTGCCGCTCTGGCGCTACGTCAACTCCGGCTCCGAGGCCACGATGGACGCGATCCGGATCGCCCGGGCGCACACCGGCCGCGACACGATCATGAAGATCTTCGGCTCCTACCACGGTCACCACGACTACGTCATGGTCTCGATCGGCGTCCCGTACGGGGCCATCGGCGATCGCGACAACCTCGCCTCGCTGCCGTACGGAGCCGGCATCCCGCAGTCCGTGGCGAACATGACCGTGCCGGTGCCGTTCAACGACGCCGACGCCATGGAACGGCGGATCGAGCGCCTGATCGCCGAGGATCGCAAGCCCGCCTGCGTGATCATGGAGGCGTGCATGATGAACCTCGGCGTGATCCTGCCCGAGCCGGGGTACCTCGAGGCAGTGCGTGAGATCACGCGCCGCCACGGCATCCTGCTGATCGTCGACGAGGTGAAGACCGGGATCTGCATCGCCCCCGGCGGTGCGACCGAGAAGTGGGGCATCGAGCCCGACCTCGTGACGCTCGCCAAGGCACTGGGCGGCGGCCTCCCGTCGGGCGCCATCGGCGGCACCGAGGAGGCCATGTCGACCGTCACCGCGGGCAAGGTCTACCAGGTCGGCACGTACAACGGCAACCCGCTCGTGATGGCCGCGGCCCGCGCGAACCTGCTCGAGGTGATGACGCCGTCGGCCTACGCCCATCTCGACGCCCTCAACGACCACCTCCTGCAGGGCTGCCAGGGCGTGATCGCCAAGTACAACCTGCCAGGGTATGCGGTCGGCGTGGGGTCGAAGGGCTGCGTCACCTTCTCGCCCACGAAGGTCGTCGACTACGAGTCGTTCAAGGCCAACCAGGACGGCGAGCTGTGCGACCTGGCGTGGCTGTACAACATGAATCGCGGCATCTTCATGACGCCGGGCCGCGAGGAGGAGTGGACGCTGTCCATCACGCACACCTTCGCGGACTGCGACCACTTCGTGAAGGTCTTCGACGAGATGGCGCACGACCTCACGTCGTAGCCTCCTGACATCAGCTCGCGGTCATGACGCGGCGGGCGCGGTCGACACGGGCCGCGACCGCCGCGACATGGGCGTCGCGTACCTCGTCCGCGTCGGCGCCGGCCAGCCCGGCGCAGATCGCCTCGAGCCGGTCGCGATCCGACCGCTCGCGCTCGCCGGCGACGTTGCCGATGTCGCGGGCCAGCAGCGGGGTCAGGGCGGTCTCGAGCGCGCCGGCTGCACCGCGGAGACGATCGAGGTGCGGTAGCCGCAGCTGCACGAGATCGGCCCGCTCGACCTTCAGGGGCCCGCCGCCGCCGCCGTACGCCCGTCCCAGGGCCTCGAGTTGCAGGCCGCAGACGGCGGAGTTGAGGAACGCCGCCAGGGCCCGGGGCGAGACGCCCTCGGGCGGCCACACCCGGTAGAACTCGCCAGAGGCCCAGCCGTGCGGGTTGAGATATGCGAGGTGCCGGGCGCGCGACGTGCGGACGCAGAGCACCGGAGCGGGTTCCTGCTCGATCGCGCTCCAGACCGGCCGGCTGCGGACGCCACTGCGGAGCGGGACGCCGGAGCGCACCGCGGCCGCTCCGGCCTCTCCGAGCTGCGCCGGGTCGGCAGCGGAGACCAGTGACCACGGTGCCGGGCCGCGGAGCTGGATGGCATGCTGGCCGCGCGTCGACTTGACGGCCGGGCGCAGCAGACGCGGGTCGATGTCGCCAGGCTCGCGACGGTAGAAGAACCGGTCGTGGCCGGTGATCAGGTACGACCCGACCCGGCACAGCTCACCCAGCGCCACGCCCTGGCCGAGCAGCGGAGCGGCCGCCGGCGCGCGCAGCAGTCGCCCACCCCACTTCGGAGCGCGGCGCAACTCCGGCCGCGACACCGTCCGTACCGGCCGTCCCACCTGGCGCACCGTCACATCGCCGATCGCGCCGCGCCGGACGATGACGATCACCGAGTTGACGTCGGCGCCGGCGAAGGTGCGCTCGGCGGGCCGTTCCGCGAGCTCCACCAGTCCGCGATCGAGCAGCCACCGCCCCAGGGGCTCGCCGTAGGCGGCGTCGAGCCAGGCGCTGGTCGTAACGAAGGCGAGCACCCCGCGCTCGGCGAGCAGCGACACGCCCAGTGCGAGGAAGGCCGCCGAGAGATCGGCCCTGGCCGGAAGCCGGAGGTCGGGGGCGAACCGGGCCAGCGCGGACGCCACGGTCGCGCCGTAGGATCCCGACCTGCCGAGCGGGTCGCGGAGCTCCTGATGCCGGACGTACGGCGGATTGCCGAGCACCAGGTCATACCGGCCCGGCCAGGCCCGGGTGAGCGCGTCGTCGTGGTGGACGATGGCGTCCGGCAGCGCCTCCCGCGCGGCTGCGACCGCCACCGGGTCGGCGTCGACGCCCTCGACCAGTGCGGCCCCGCCGAGTGCCGTGACGCCGCGCAGGAAGGCGCCGTCGCCGCAGGCCGGGTCGAGGACGGTGCATCCCTCCAGCGACCGGCCGAGGTGCCCGAGTGCCAGCTCGCATGCGAGTGCCACCTCTGCGGGCGGCGTGTAGACGGCACCGAGATGGCGCCGGTCGGCCGATGTCAGGTACGCGGGAACGCCGAAACGGTATCGCCCGCGCCGGAGCCCACGCTCGGGCGCTCCTCTTCCGGCGTCACGGCTTCTTGGCCGCGGCGAGCTGACGCTGGAGCCGGGCGACCTGGCGCTTCAGGTCGTCGGTGAGGGTGGTGAAGTCCTTGACAGCCTGGTCGTACTTCTGCGACGTCTCGGTGACGCCCCGGGTGTAACCCTCGCGCTTGCCGATGAACTCCGCGCGCCGGTAGCCCCGCTTGTAGCCGGCCTTCGTGCCCGCCGAGTAGCCGTTCGCGTAGCCGGACTTGGCGGCCGAGGCCGTGCCGGCGTCGACGCCCTGCTTGTACCCGGCTGCCTTCCCCGCTGCGAATGCCCTGTCAGCGGCCTGCTTGAGCGCGGTCGCGGACGGAGCCGATGACGCGGCGCCGTCCGCGCTGCGCAGGACGACCGCCGTCGCGATCGCCGCGCTGACGGCCAGTGCGATGCACAGCACCAGCGCCAGCAGGAATCGCAAGCGGCGCTGGAGCACCTCGCGGGGATCGCGCTCCACCAGATCCTCCACCGGCAGTGCCACGATCCGAGCGGTCTGCGTCTGCACGGCCATCGGACCGCACTGTTATACCGCGTTCTTCACCAAAAACCTACCCGGCAGTCACCGGCGTGCGATCCGGATGGCTGCAGCGTGCAGCCGGGCGACCGCTTCGTCGCGGCCCAGCAGCGCGATCGACTCGAACAGACCGGGCGAGATCGTGCGCCCGGAGATCGCAACCCGGGGCGGCAGGAACGCCACCCGCGGCTTGAGGTCTGCGGCTTCGGCGACGCTCCGCAGCGCCGCCTCCACGGCTGCGGCGTCCCAGGTCGCGAGCTCCTCCAGCGCACGGGCCATGGCGCCGAGCAGCGCGTCAGCCTGCGGCGTCGCCGCCAGCGCCTCCCAGGACGCCTCGTCGTAGACCACCGGCGTGAAGAGGAAGCCTGCGAAGGGCTCGAACTCCGCCAGGCTCGCGATCTTGTCCTGCACCAGCGGCACCGCGGTCTCGAGCTCGCTCCTGCCCGCGAGCGGCGATCCCCGCTCGGCCAGGAACGCGCGCAGGCGACGGCCGTAGTCAGCGCTCTCGAGGCCCCGGAGGTACACGCCGTTCATCCACTGCAGCTTCTCGGTGTCGAAGATCCCCGGCGCCGTGTTGACGCGCTCCAGCGTGAATCGCTCCACGAGTTCCGCCACGCTCATGATCTCCGTGCTCTCGTCGTAGCTCCAGCCGACCAGCGCCAGGTAGTTGACCAGGGCCTCGGGGATGATCCCCGCGGCGCGGAAGTCCTCGACGGAAGCGGCCCCGTGGCGCTTCGACAGCCGCTTCCGGTCGTGGCCGAGAATCTGCGGGAGGTGGGCGGTGAGCGGGTAGCTGCCGCCCAGCGCCTCGATCAGGATCTTCTGGCGCGGGGTCGATGACAGCAGATCGTCGCCACGGATGACGTGCGTCATGCCCTGGAGCATGTCGTCGGCCGGGTTGGCGAGCTGATAGGTCGGCATCCCGTCGGCCTTGACCAGCACGTGATCGCCGAGCAGCCGGTGCTCCCACCTGACGGTGCCGCGCACGAGGTCGGTCACCTCGGTCGCGCCGTCGAGCGGCATCCGGAACCGGATCACCGGGATCCGGCCCTCGGCCGCGAACTGCGCCACCTGGCCGGCCGTCAGCTCGCGGTGGGCGCGGGTCGGCGCCGCCGGGTCATCGGTGTCGCGCGCCGCGGCCCGGGCCGCCTCCAGCTCGTCGGCGGACTGGTAGCAGGGGTATGCCATGCCGGCCGCGATCAGCCGGTCGACCAGCGATCGGTAGAGGTCGAGCCGCTCGCTCTGGAGGTAGGGCCCGTACGCGCCGCCGGCCGCCGGCGACTCGTCGAAGTCGAGCCCCAGCCATTCCAGCGACCGCTGGATCTGCTCGATCGCGCCCTCGACCTCACGGCCGGTGTCGGTGTCCTCGATCCGGAGCACCGCGATCCCGCCCACGTGCCGGGCGAAGAGCCAGTTGTACAGGGCCGTCCGGACGCCGCCGACGTGGAGGTAGCCGGTCGGCGAGGGGCAAAACCGGACCCGCACGGTCATCGGCCGGGTACTGTACGCGACCGTGCTGTACGGCGCTCACGTCTCGGCCGCCGGAGGGATCCTCAACGCGATCGACCGGGCCGTCGAGCTCGGCTGCGACGCGCTCCAGATCTTCACCCAGAGCAGTCGGCAGTGGCGGCCGACCAGCCACGCACCGGCCGACCTGGAGGCGTTCGCGTCGCGTGCCGCCGAGGCCGGGATCGCCTACAGCCTCTGCCACGCGATCTACTTCATCAACCTCGCCTCGCCGGACGAGGAGGTCTACGCCAAGTCCGTCGCCGCCCTCTCGCACACCACCGGGGTGGCGGCGGCGATCGGAGCCGACGTCGTGTTCCACGTCGGCTCGCACCTCGGCCGGGGGCTTGCCGATGCCATGCCACGCATCCAGGCCGCCCTCGAGGACGCGTGCGCGCTTCTGGCACCCGACCGGTGGCTGCTGCTCGAGAACTCCGCCGGCGCGGGCGATACCATCGGCAGGGACGTGTCGGAACTCGCTGCCGTGATCCACGCCGCCGGCCATCCCCGGATCGGCCTGTGTCTCGACACCTGCCACCTGTACGTCAGCGGTGTCGACCTCTGCGACGCGGTCGTGGTCGACCGGTTCCTCGCGTCCGTCGACGGCGACGTCGGCCTCGGCCGGGTGCGCGCCCTCCACGTCAACGACGCGGCCGCGACCCTCGGCTCGAACCGGGATCGCCACGCCAACATGCTCGAGGGGGAGATGGGCATGGGGATGGGCGTGTTCCTCTCCCACCCGGCCCTCCAGCATCTGCCCGCCATCCTCGAGACACCGGGCCCCGAGGGCCGCGGCTCCGATCGGGCCGAGGTCGACCGGCTCCGGCGCGTGCACGTGGCCGGCCTCGAGGCGCGCGCAGGATGATGTGGCACGAGCAGACCGGGTCGGGGCCCCCACTGCTCCTTCTCCATGCCGGCATCGCCGACGCGCGCATGTGGGAGCCGCAGTGGCGGACGTGGGCCGGCACGTTCCGGCTCGTGCGCTGCGATCTGCCCGGGTTCGGGCGCACGCCGGTGCCGGCCGATGCACTGCTTCGGCCCGCGGCCGAGGCGGCACGGTTGCTGGACGAGCTCGGCGCCGGCCCCGCCGTCGTCGTGGGCGCCTCGTTCGGGGGCGCGGTCGCGCTCGAGCTGACGGTCGCCCGCCCCGACCTCGTCCGGGCAGTCGTGCTCGCAGCAGGCGCCGTCCCCGATCACGAGTGGTCGGAGGCCGTCCGCGCCTTCGGCGACGCGGAGGACGCCGCCATCAAGCGCGGCGACCTGGACGCGGCGGTGCAGGCGAACCTCGAGACGTGGCTGGCCGGGCCGACCCGATCGCTGAGTGACGTCGATCCGGCGCTGGTCGCGCTCGTCGGCGACATGCAGCGCCAGGCGTTCGCACTCCAGGTGCCGTTCTGGGATGAGCTCGACCTGGTCGCGCTCGCCGACGGCTTCGAGCAGCGCCTGTCCGAGATCGCCGTGCCGGTCCTCGCCCTCAGCGGCGAACTCGACCAACCGGACGGCGCGGTCATCGCCGAGCACCTGGTGGCGACGATCGCGGGCGCGCGGCACGTGCCCATCGCCGGCTCGGCTCACCTGCCGAGCCTGGAACGACCGGCCGCTTTCGACGAGGTCGTGCTGGCCTTTCTGACGGCGATGTAGTCCCCCGTCGCTACCGCTTGATCCGGCCCGCCAGACGGGCCGTCGTACCGGGTGCGAGGGCGCCGACCAGCGCCGCGGCCCGCCACCAGTGCGGCACGAAGATCTCGGTCCGGCCGTGGTCGAGGCCGCGGAGGATGGCGTCGGCACAGGCATCTGCGGTGATCACGAACCGGCGGAGCCGGCGATCGGCGAGGATCTTCGCCTGCGGGAACCCCTCGGTCGCCACCGGCCCGGGGTTCACGGTCAGCACGCGGACGCCCTCCGCCGGCGCCACCGCCGCCAGCGAGCGCGACCACGCGATCGCGGCGTGCTTGGACGCGGCGTACGGTGCGGATGCGCCCAGCGCCACCGTGCCGGCCACGGACACGACGTTCACCACCCTCCCCCGCGCCGCACGCAGTTCCGGCCACAGGGCGCGGGTGACGGACAGCATGCCGATGTAGTTGACGTCCATCACCGACCGGGCGGTCTGCTCGTCCGTCGTCAGCGCCGAGAGCCGGCCGGGAATGCCCGCGTTGCAGACCAGGAGATCGACGGCCGTCCGGCCGGCGTCGCGCACCGCAAGCGCGATGCGCTCGCCCGCGCCCGGCTCGCCCACGTCGACGCAGATGGCGACTGCCCGGGCGCCGATCTCCGCGACCGCGCTGTCGAGACGCGCCTCGCCACGTGCCACCAGCGCGACGTCGAAGCCCCGCGCTGCCAGCCGCCGCGCCAGCGCGAGCCCGATGCCCGACGACCCGCCGGTGATGACCGCGAACGGCACGGCGGTGAGGGTACGCGATCAGCGCTGACGCGAGCCGTCAGCCGCCGGCACCGGAGGCCGAATCCCGCGTCCAGAACCGCAGGCGCTGGGTGGGATCCTCTTCGGCCGGTGTTCGCTGGCGTGCCTCCGACAGTGCGGCCGCCTCGGCCTGCGTCAGGCTCTGCTGGAGCATCTCCGCGAACGCGGAGAGGTCCGCCTCCTTGCGCAGGAGGCTCTCCTCGAGCTGCTGCAGCCGCGCCTCGAGCTCCCGCACCGAGTTCTCGCGACGCTCGAGATCGGCCTGGCGGGCATCGAAGGTCGCCTGCTTCTTCCGACGCCGGTCGAGCCACGTCTGCACCGTGCTGGAGTCGTCATCCTCCGGCAGCTCGATGGGCTCGCCGGCGATCGCCTCGGCGCGTTCGAGCGCCGCCTTCATCTGGGAGATCTTGCGCTCGGCCCGGTCGAGGTCGTCCTCACGGTGCTTGACGTCGTCGGCGCGGTGCTCGAGATCCGTTGCGCGGCGGTCGACCTGGCGCTCGCGCGCCGCCAGCGACTCGTCGAGCCGCCGCATCTCCTCCCGGCGCCGGGCCAGGGACTCGGCGATGGTCGTCAGCTCGACCTCGCGGCGTTCGAGGTCCGACCGCACCACCGTGACGCCCGCTCGCTGGCGCTCGTCGAGCGACCGGCCGAGCTCGTCCAGTTCCTTCTCGCGGGCCTGGATGCGGGCCCGCTCGGCCTCGATGGCCCGGCGGTCTTCGATCACGGCCTGCTCCAGCGCGCGCTGTTCGGCGACGAGCGCGCGGATCTCCTCGCTGCGCGCGTCGAGCGCGGCAAGTTCCTGCTTCAGGCGGGCCTCCTGTTCGGCCAGCTCCTGCTCGCGGCCCGAGACCTCGGCCGCGGTGCCGGCCCGGATGGCGTCCTGGCCCCGGAGCGCCTCGAGCTCGGCCCGGAGCGCGGCGATGTGCTGCTGGTCCGCGGCCTCGCGCTCGAGCAGCGTCCCGACCCTCAGCTCCAGCTCGACGGCGCGCCGGCTGGTCTCGGCCCCGTCGCCGGCGCCGCCGCCGGCCCGCGCCGTCGCGAGCTCGCTCTCGAGCTCGGTGATGCGTCCCTCGGCGATCCTCGCGCGCTCCTCGAGGCCCACGGCGCGCTCGCGGGCCTCGGCGCGCGCCGCGGTCAGCTCGGCCTCGACCTGGGCGAGTTGGGCGGCCCGTCGGGTGGCGTCCGTCCGTGCCGTCTCGCGAACTTCGACGGCACCCTTCAGGTCGGCCTCGAGCGTCGTCACCCGGTTCGCGAGCTCGGCGGCGACGCGGGCGTCGCTCTCGGCCGTCAGGAGCCGGTCGCGCGCTGCCTGCAGCTCCTCGCGGAGCGTCCGCGCCTCGCCCTCGCTCGCGGCGCGGGCCGCGCGGAGCTCTTCGACCTCTTCGGCGGCCTTGGTGGCGCGGGCGTCGGCGTGGCCGACGGTCGCGCGCAGCTCGGCGATCGTGCGCTCCATCTCGTCGACCAGCGCCTCGGCCTGCGACCGCGCGGCGCCGGCGTCCTCGGCCGCCGCTCGCGCGTCCCCGAGCGCCGACTCGAGCTCGCCCAGCCGGTTCTCCGCATCCTTGCGCGCAGCGGCAGCGGCTTCCTCCAGCTGACGGGTCTCGTTGCGCAGGAGATCGAGTTCCGCGCGTGCCGTCGACAGCTCGCCGAGCCGGTTCTCGACCTCTGCGCGGGCTTCGGCCGAGGCCTTCTCCAGCTGCTTCGTCTCGCCGCGCAGGCGATCCACCTCGTCCCGCGCCGCAGACAGCTCGGCAAGGCGGGTCTCGGCATCGGCGTGGGCCGCGGCCGACGCCGTCTCCAACTGCGTCGTCTCGCCGCGGAGGCGATCCACCTCCTCGCGCGCCGTCGCGAGCTCGCCCCGAGCGCTGCCGGCGTCGGCCCTGGCGGCTTCGAGGTCGGCGTGAAGCTCGTCGCGGGCGCGTTCGGCGTCGGCCAGCGCGGCCTCGGCCGCTGCCCGCATGTCGCCGGCGCTCGTGCGCATCTCCTCGAGAGCCCGTTCGATATCGAGGGCCCGATCCTCGGCTGCCTTGAGCTCGCGCTTGACGACCTTCGGGTCCGGCCGCGTCTCCAGCTCGGCGCGGAGCGCATCCGCCTCCTTCCGCGTGCGGCCGAGCTCCTGCTCGAGGCCGACGGCACGCACCGACGCCTCGTTCAGCTGCTCCTCGAGAGTCTGACGGGCGGTGGCGAGCTCCTCCACCCGCGTCTCGGCGGACGCGACCTGCTGCTCGAGCTCGGTGCGCGTCCGGTCGGCGTCGGAGCGCAGCGACTCCACCTCTTCGAGCAGGGCGTCAGCCGAGATCCTCGCCTCGCCCGCCGCGACCCGGGCCTCCTGCGCCTGACGCGCGGCCGCCGTGAGGTCGTCGCGAACGGACGCCAGCTCGGATTCGAGGTCGACCGCGCGGGCCGCCGCCTCGTCGAGCCGCTGCCTGGCGGCCTCGACCTCCTCCGGGTCGGGGCGGCGCTCGACGTCTCGCCGCAGCTCCTCTGCCTCGGAGCGGGCCAGCTCGAGCTCGGCCTCGAGCGACCGCGCCCGCGATTCCGCTGCCTCGACTCGCCGCTCGACCTCCGCGACGCGCGCCTCGACCGCGGCCGGCTCGGGCCGGTCGGCGAGGTCGGCCCGCAGCCCGTCGGACTCCAGGCGGAGGCCTTCCACGGCCGTTTCGAGCTCCCGGATGCGCTGCGCCGCCTCCGTCTCCCGCTGGCCCAGTGCGGCACGTGCTTCCTCGGCCGCCGACTCGGCAGCGGCCACGGCCCGCTCCAGCTCCGCCGTCCGCTGCTCGGCCTCCAGGGCGCGCTCGGTCAGGGCGGACGTCTGGGCCTCGACGGCCGTCGGCTCGGGCCGGCTGGCGACCTCGACACCCAGCCGCTCGGCCTCGGAGCGCACGTCGGCGAGCGCCCGCTGGGCCTCGCGCAGCTGCTCGCTCGGCCGTGGCGACGCGCGCCTCGCTCTCCGCGCGGAGTGCCTCGCCTGCTGCCTGCGCGGCCGCCAGCTGCCGGTCGAGCTCCGCGGCCCGGGCATCGGCGGCATCGGCCCGGTTCGCCACCTCTGCCAGCCGCGCCTCGGCCTCGGAGGGGTCGATGCGCCGCCCGACCTCGGCCGCGAGCGCCTCGCGCTCGGTTCGCAGCGCCTCCAGTTGCTCGGTCACGCTCCGCAGCTCTGCATGGACGGCGGTCGCTGCGGCCTCGGCCTCCTCGGCGACGCGGTTGCGCTCCGCCAGCATGCGGCTCGTCTCTGCGGCAGCCGCGGCCGCCGCCGACTCCAGCTCGATCACGCGGCGCGCGGCGGCCTGCGCCTCGACCTGCACCGCGCTCAGGAGCCGCTCGACCTCCTGCGGATCCGGCCTCGTGGCGAGCTCGTCGCGCGCCGTCTCCAGCTCGCGGGACAGCAGCTCCGCCTGGCCGACGGCCTGGGTCAGCTGCGCGACCTCGGCCCGGGCCGCGGCGAGCTCGGCCTCCAGTTCCTGCTGGCGCGCGCGATCCTCCTGGCCCCGGGCGAGCTCCTCGGACAGGTCGTCGGCGCGGCGGCGGATCGTGTCGCGCTCTGCCGAGATGCGCTGCAGCTCCTCGACGACCTCGAGCAGCCGGCCCTCGGCGGCCTCGAGGTCGCGCCTCGCCTCGGCCGGGTCGACCCGCTCGGCCACCTGCTGGCGCAGGCGCTGCATGACGTCCTCGAGCTCGATCGCCTCGTTCCGGGCGCTGAGCAGCGCCCCCTCGAGCTCCTTCGCGCGGTCGTTGGCCTCCGCAGCGCCGCTCTGCGCGGTCTCGAGATCGCGCTGCAACGCGGCGATCTCGACCTGCCGCTCCTCGATCACGCGCTGCGCCTCGGCCAGTGCGGTGGCGCCTTCCACGGTCGCGGCGGCGATCTGGTCCTCGGTCGCCGATCGGGCCTTGACCAGATCGGCCTCGAGCCCGGTCAGCCGCGCCGCGAGCTCCTCCACCTCTGCCCGAGCCTCGTCGCTGCGGCGCCTGGCAGCCTCGACCTCGTCGGCGAGCTCCGCCTCCCGCGCCTTCACGTCGGCCGGGTCGGGCCGGCTGGCAACCTCCGCGCGGGCCGCGGCCAGTGCCGCCTCGAGTTCCGTGACGAGCGCAGGGTCCGGGCGCCCGGCGAGGTCCTCGCGGGCAGCTTCGAGCTCCGACCGGGCGCTCGCCAGAGCCTCCTCGAGGCGCACGATGTCGGCCGGATCGGGACGGCCGGACAGGTCCTGCTGCGCGGCCGCGAGCTCGACCTGGGCGGCAGCGAGGGCTTCCTCGAGCCGTGCGATCTCGGCAGGGTCGGGACGGGCCGACAGGTCCTCGTGCGCCGCGGTGAGGCCGGTCTGGGCGGTCGCCAGCGCCTCTTCCAGGCGTGCGACGTCCGCCGGCTCCGGGCGGCCGGCGAGGTCCTCGCGGGCCGCCGTCAGGTCCGCCTGGGCCGTGGCGAGCGCCTCTTCCAGCCGCGCGAGCTCCGCCGGGTCGGGGCCGCCGGCCAGCGCCTGGCGAGCCTGCTCGAGCTCCGTCTCGAGCCGGGTCACCACCGCCGGGTCCGGGGCGCTCGGCGAGCGCCGACCGTGTCAGCTCGAGCTCCTGCTGCGAGTGCCGCGACCTCGGCCGGGTCGGGACGCGCGGCGAGCTCGTCGCGCAGGGCCGCGATCTCCTGTCCCAGAGTCTCGCCGCGACCGACGGCCTCGGCGACGGCTGCCGCCTGGTGCTCTGCCGTGGCGACGGCGTTCGCGAGCTCGGCCTCCGCGGCCGCCAGTCGCACCGCGACGTCGGCCGCGTCGACCCCGGCCTTGCGCAACTCCTCGATGGCAGCCTCGGCCGCAGCCGCACGGGCCTCGGCCTCCGTCGATCTGCGGTCGGCCTCGTCGGTCAGCTCGCCGGCGGATGTCCACGCTTCCTTGAGCTCGCCCTCCAGCTCGCCGACGCGCGCCCGCAGCTCCTCGAGCGCCTCGGGCGTAGGTCGCTGCTCGATGTCGAGCTGCAGCTTGAACAGCGCCTCCTCGAGGATCGCGATCCGGCCATCGGCCTGCTCCTTGTCGCCCGCGCCAGCGGCCGCCGCGGCCGCCGCGCCCTCGGCCGCCAGCACGGCGGCGCGGGCCTCGGCCAGCTCCGCCTGCAGCCGGGCGACCTCCTCGCCCAGCGCGAGCGCCTGGCCGTCGCCGGTCGTGCCGGCCGCTTCGCGGAGCGCGGCGAGCTCGGCCTCGAGGGCAGCCACGCGCGGATCGGCGCCGTCGGCCGAGCCCGCCGCGGCCAGCTGTGCCTCGAGCTCCTCGGCGCGACGCTCGAGGTCGCCGGCCGCCTTGGCCTGCTTCTCGAGCTGCGCCATGCGCTGGCGCATGTCGTCGGGGTCGACCTTGCGCGCGGCGTCTGCCCGGACGTCGGCCAGCACCCGTTCGAGCTCGCCGCGCCGTTCATCCGCGGACTTCGCCGCCAGCTGCAGCTGGGCGACCTCCCGTTCGCGGGTGGCGATCTGCCCCTGCAGCGCCTCGAGCTCGGTCTTGAGGGCATCGGTCAGGCCGCTGTCATCCTCGGCGGGCGCGACGTAGCTGCCGTAGCCGAGCAGGTGCTCGAGCTCGCCGGCGCGGGCACGTTCGGCCTCGAGCGCCTCCTGCAGGCGCATCTCGCGCACCTCCAGTTCGGAGATCTGCGACTCGAGCTCGCCGACCCGGGCCACGGTTTCGGCGTTGATCGCCGAGAGGTCGATGCCGGCCTCGTGCGCCGCCAGGGCGCGCTCGCGGGCCTCGAGCTGGGCCTCCCGCTGGGCGAGCAGGCGCTCCGCCTGCTTCAGCAGGCGCTGGCTCTCCTCCTGGATCCGGGCCTGGATCTCGTCTTCCGTAACGGAGGCCTGCTTGGAGTCGATCGCGCCTCGCAGGCTGCGCTGCGGTCCGTCGATACCGCTCAGCGCCTGCAGCCGGGATTGGACGTCACGCTCGCTCACAGTCCTCACACACATCGGCGCCGAAACGGCCCGAGTTGACCGCTACCTGGCACCGGTGTCCGGCGACCTGCCGAAAACCCCTCCGAGGGGTGACGTGAAATGGCGATCAGGGCGCAATCCTTCGTTGGTCAGGGGGGAGCTTCATGGGGGAGCAACAAGCCCGTCGCCGGGCCGGTCGAACGGTCGGCGAGCAACGGGGACAGGTACTCGTCCTGCTGGTGCTGTCGATGTTCGTCTTGATCGGCATGACGGCGCTGGTGGTGGACGTCGGGATGGCGTGGTACGCCCGCCGGCAGCTGCAGGCGTCGGTCGACGCGGCGGCCCTGGCGGCTGCCCAGGATCTGCCGTCGAACAGCGCCGGCGACCGTGCCCTCGACTACCTCCGGCGAAACCCGGTGCGCGGGGTGGCTGCGATGGACCAGACGGTCGTCGCCAAGTGCCTCGCCACCGCGCCGGGCTGCAACCCCGCCAACGCGATCCAGATCTCTGCCAGGGTGACCGTCAACACCTACTTCGCCCGCCTCTTCGGCGTCGGTAGCTGGCAGGTATCGGCCAAGGCCACCGCCTGTCAGCCCTGCAGCGGCCGGCCACTGGACGTGATGGTCGTCCTCGACCGCACGGGCTCGATGTCCCAGGGTGGATCGCCGAACAAGCTGGCCAACGCCAAGACGGGCATCTCGACGCTGCTCGGTTTCCTCGACGGCGGCACCGACCGGGTCGGCCTGGCCGTGACACCGCCGTCGACCAATATCGCGTCGCGATGCAGCACGCCGCCATCGTCCGTCTACGACTCGCAATCGTCGGTCTACACGGTGGTGCCGCTGTCGACCGACTTCAAGGTCAACGGCAACCTCAACGCCAGCTCGAACCTCGTCTCGACGCTGAACTGCGTCCAGGCCAGCGGCACCACGGCCTACGCCGACGCCCTCGAGGCTGCGCAGGCAGAGCTGGACGCGCACGGGCGCCCCGACGTCCAGGACGTGATCGTGTTCCTCACCGACGGCGCCGCCAACACGGGTCCGCACTTCTACGCCGCCGGCTCGCCCTACCGCACGCAGCCATGTCAGCAGGGCGTCAACTCGGCATCCGTCATCAAGGCGAAGGGCACGTGGATCTACACGATCGGCTACGCGATCGGCAACGACGAGTGCCAGAAGGATCGCCAGAACGGTCCGGAGTCGCCCGCCATTACACCGGACCAGGCACTGGCTGCGATCGCGTCCAGCCCCTCGAACTACTACGTCAAACCCGACACCGGCCAGCTGAACACGATCTTCAACCAGGTCGCCGTGGACATGAACCAGGGAGCCTCGCGGCTCGTCGACAACGGGTGGGGTTGATCCTGCTGAATTCGCGCGAAATCCCGCCGACGGGTGACGAAATCCGCCGGCGGGGCGACCACACTGCGTCGATGGTTCCTTCCGCTACGGCTGCCTCCCGTAGCAGGATCGCCACCGCTGAAGCTCGCGGACAGGTGATCGTGCTACTCGTGCTCGGGATCGTCGTCCTCCTCGGCATCACGTCGCTCGTGGTCGACGTCGGCCGGGCGTGGTACGCCAGCCGCCAGCTCCAGGCCAGCGTCGACGCGGCAGCCCTGGCATCCGCTCAGGACCTGCCGGCCACCGCGACGGCGACCGACCGCGCACTCGACTACTTCAAGCGCAACCCGATCCGCGGTGTGTCGGGCATCAGCGAGAGCGTGACCTCGAAGTGCCTGGCCACGGCCCCGGGGTGCAACCCGGCCAACGCCATCGTCATCACCGCCCGCGCGCAGGTCGACACGGTGTTCGCGAGACTGTTCGGCATCAACTCGTGGCACGTGTCGGCCAAGGCCACTGCCTGCCAGCCGTGCAACGGCCGCCCGCTCGACGTCATGATCCTGCTCGACCGCACCCAGTCGATGAGTCAGGGCGGCAACCCGGACAAGATCACCAACGCCAAGAGCGGCATCCTGACGCTGCTCGGGTTCCTGGACGGCGGCACCGACCGGGTCGGGCTCGCGGTCACGCCACCCTCCACCACGGTCGCCAACAAGTGCCAGTCCGGCTCGACCAACAACTACGACCTCGCCAACCCGGCATACGTGGTCGTACCGCTCTCGACGGACTTCAAGACCGGCGGATCGCTGAACAACAACTCGAACCTGATCACGACGATCAACTGCCAGCAGCCCGGCGGTTCGACCGCCTACGCCGATGCGCTCGAGGCGGCCCAGGCGGAGCTCGACCTCCACGGGCGGCCCGACGTCCAGGACGTGATCGTGTTCCTCACCGACGGCGCCGCGAACCTGGGCCCGCACACGTATGCCGCCAACTCGCCCTACCGCACGCAGCCGTGCCAGCAGGGCGTCAACTCGGCGTCCGTCATCAAGGGCAAGGGCACGTGGATCTACACGATCGGCTACGCGATCGGCAACGACCAGTGCCAGAAGGACCGGGCGAACGGCGCCGAAGTGCCGGCCATCACGCCGGACGCGGCGCTCGCCGCGATCGCCTCGAGCCCGGCCTACTACTACGTCAAGCCGGACACCGGCCAGCTGAACACGATCTTCAACCAGGTCGCCGTCGACATCAACCAGGGCGCCTCCCGGCTGGTCGACAACGGCTGGGGCTGACTCCTCTAGTACAGCCACCTCGACGCAGACGGACATCCTGGAAGCCTTTGGCGTAAGATCTCAAGCTCGCCACCGCTGGAGGCCAGACGAGTCCGCTGACGCTTTTCGGTCGTATCGCGCTGCGGTATGCGCCCGGGCTCTGGGTCGCAGCGGTCGTCTGCGCCTCGGCGACCGCAGTTGCAGGCTGCGCCGGCCAGTCGGGAGGGCGAGCAACAGGTGGCGTCCCGGTCTTCGCCCAACCGCGAGCGAACTTCACGTGCTTCGGGTCGCATCTCGAAGTGGCGCGCACCTATCTACTCCCGATCAGCGAAATCGGGCCTGGCGAGGTCTCGCGCATCGTGAGTGCGGCACCGCTGCGCGCTGCCAATATCCTGCTCGGAGGGTGTTCTTCACCACCGATCTCGCTCTCGACCCGTATGGAGCGTTCAAGAGCATGGACTCCCTCGTCGTACCGGCGGTTCCGCCGGCCAGTCGCAGCGTTCTCCTCGTGATGGAGTTCGACGTCGTTGACACAATGCTGCCGGCAGCGGCGTTCGGAGCGCGCGTGGTCTATGAGGTCACGGCGCCAGGCACGCCGCGGACATCTGGGAGTACGCCGTCACCCTCACACCACCACACGGAGCAACTCACCTTCTCGTAGCCTGTGCGACGTCACGACCGCTCAGCCTTGGAGCGCTCGTCTCGAGCTCGATGCCACGAGCCGCAGCGGGGCAAGCAGGGCTCCGTTCGGCCGGAAGTCCGCGGCCAAGACCCCTAGGAGGGGTGATTCGTGGGGCCGCCGCCCTGGCGCATCCTGGCCTCGTGACCAGGAAGCAGCATGCAAAGGGTGAGCAAGGCCAGGTCCTGATCCTGCTGGTCCTCTCGATGGTGGTGCTGATCGGGATGGCCGCACTCGTCGTCGACGTCGGGATGGGCTGGTACGCCCGCCGTCAGTTGCAGGCCACGGTCGACGCCGCCGCGCTCGCCGGCGCGCAGAACCTCCCCGACCCGAACGCGGCCATGGCCACCGCCCAGGACTACTTCGGGCGCAATCCGGTGCACGGCGTCAGCGCGATCGCCGACACCGTGGTCACGAAGTGCGTGACCACGGCCCCCGGCTGCAGCCCCTCGAACGCCATCGTGGTGACGGCAACGGCCAGGGCGGACACCTTCTTCGCCCGCGTGCTCGGCATCGACTCCTGGACGGTGGGGGCCAAGGCCACCGCCTGCCAGCCATGTGGCGGCAAGCCGCTCGACATCATGATCATCCTCGACCGCACCGGCTCCATGCTGCAGGGCGGCACGCCGAACAAGATCACGAACGCCAAGGCCGGGATCAACACCCTGATCGGCTTCTTCGACCCCGGCACCGTCAACATCGGCCTGGCCGTGATGGCGCCGGCCGACAGCGTCGCGACCCGCTGCTCGGCACCGACCGCCACCGCGTACGACAAGACCACGTCGACCTACGTGGTCGTGCCGCTCTCCCACGACTACAAGGTCAACGGGGTCGTCGACCCGACCTCGAACCTCGTCTCCACCGTCAACTGCATCAAGGCCGGCCAGAGCACGAGCTACGCGCTCGCGATCGAGGCCGCCCAGGCGGAGCTGGCGACGAACGGCCGGCCGGACGCGCTGCACGTCATCGTGTTCCTCACCGACGGCGCTGCCAACACCGGGCCGGGCTTCTACCCGGCCACCTCGCCGTACAACACCGAGCCCTGCGGCTCCGGCGTCACCTCGGCCGCCGCGGCCAAGGCGGCGGGGACGCGGATCTACACCATCGGCTACGCCATCGGCGGCGACCAGTGCAGGTCGGACGCCGGCGCGCTCGAGACGCCGGCGATCACGCCCGACCAGGCGCTGGCCGCGATCGCGTCGACGCCGTCGGACTACTACGTGAAGCCGGACACCGGCACGCTGGACGGCATCTTCTCGGCGATTGCGGCCGACATCGGTCAGGGCGCCTCGCGGCTCGTCGACAACGGCTGGGGCTGACCCGGACTCGTCAGGTCAGGCCGCCGCTGCCAGCTCGATCTCGGCGGCGCCCGTGAACGGCGGCACCGCCACGTGCCGCCTGTCGGCCGACACGGCGAGCCGCTCGCCGGACGCCCGCAAGGTCGCCGATGCAACCGGAAACGGCGTGACCAGGGTCTGGCCGGGCGTGTGGCCGGGCGACGACAGGCGGACGAGCAGGGCGTCGCCCGCCGCCGCCACGCCGAGCGTCAGGGCGTACCGCGCCGACCAGAACGACGCGTAGTCGCGGGCCGAGCCGACCCAGGTGGCGGCCGGGAGCTCGGCCAGCAGGCGCTGCTCGGCGAAGGTCGCGGCGGAGCCGGCCGACGGCGAGATCCGCACCACGGCGGGGGCGCCGGTGGCAGCCGCATGGGCGAGCACTGCCGTCAGCTCGTCGTTGCGGGTGTCGACGCGAGGGCCTGCGCGGTCGTCGAAGGCGACCGGCAGGCGCAGGACGGCGTACTCCTCGCCGGTCGTCAACGCAGCGCGGAACGGCAGGCTTCCGCCGGATGCAGACGCGGCCACGGCGGCTTCGGCGCCGAGCCCGGCACCGGCCAGCGTCGCATCGAGACCGGTGGCCGCCCCGCCATCGAGCAGGGCCGGAGGCCGGAAGGCCGTCGGGGGAGTGCCCGTGACCGCGCCGACGACGTGGGCCGAGACCCGGACCTCGCCGGATCGCGTGGCACCACCGGCGCCCGCCGCCGGGGCGTACCCGGGGTAGGACTCGCTCCCGGTGCCCGCGGCGAGCGACCCGAACCGGTCGGGAACCACGCCGCCGGCCCCGATGTCGAAGCCACGCTGCGCCAGGTCGCGAAGCACTCCTGCCGCCGCAGGCGTCAGCAGCGGGTCGGCGCCGGAGGCCGCGGTGCGCGTGACGGCGAAGAAGGTGCTCGTGACCCCGCGATCCGCCTCGATCTGCGCCATGCCGGCCGCCTCCGAGTACGCCGGTGGCGAGTCGAGGTCGTGGGTCAGGACCAGCGCCTGCGCGTCGCCGGCCGGCGCCGATCCGAGCGTGATGCCGAGCGGTGAGAGCTGGTAGAGGGCCCGGGTCACCGACGCCGCGACATCGCGCGCGCCGGGGTCTCCAGCGGCCGGCGTGGCTGCCACCAGGGCGCTGAGCGGCACGCCTGCGAGCGCAACCGCGCCGAGGCCCGTGCGACGCAGGACCCAGGCTGCGCTGCCGTCGTCGTAGCGCGCCAGCACACCGCCCGCGCGCTGCCAGCCGGTGCCGGGGAAGGGTGCGAGGTGCAATTGGGCGGCGCTGACGCCCCCGCCGGGCAGCACCTGCACCGTGGAACGCGTGGCCGAGCGCCGGCCGGTCGCCGCTGCCAGTTGCTCGGCGGCGGCCGATGCCCCGAACACGACGAGGATGCCGCCGTGGTTCACGTACGCGGTCACCCGCGCCACGTCTGCGGGCGGCAGCTCACCGACCCAGACCACGACCGGATGGGTCAGGGCGTCGGCGGGAGATGCGGCGACGAGGGCCGGGACGCCGGCGCTCGTCAGGAGCCGCGCGGCATCATCGGTCGATTCCGCACCGGCGGCGTAGATCGCGGCACCGCCATCGCCCGCGCGCAGCATCGCGGCCGGCGCCGCCACCGGCTCGGCCAACCTGTCGGCGGGCCCGTACGGCAGGGCCAGCGTGGCCGGCGGCCGGGCCGCCGGCACGGCCCGCATGCCGTGCCCGGGCAGCCGCGTCACGGCCACCGCACCAGCGCCGGTCAGCAGCACGGCCGCGGCCAGGATCGCGGGCGTCGTGCGATCGATCACGTCTCGGATATCGGCCGGACGCGCGCTGCACCTGAGTCAGCCGTTGAGGCCGAGTGCCCGGGCAACGGCGGCCGGCGCCTTGAGACCGTGCCCGGTGAGCGCGCAGACCACGGTCTCGCCGGCAGCCAGGGCTCCGGAGGCCAGCAGGCGGTCGGTGGCGGCGATCGTGAGCGCGGCCGTCGGCTCGGGCAGGACACCGGCGCGGGCGAGGCGCGCCAGCGCCGGTCCGAGCGCATCGTCGGCGACGGCGACGATCTCGCCACCGCTCTCCCTGACCTCGCGCAGCACCTGCATGCCACGGGGCGGGCTCGCGACCAGCACGCCCTCCGCCAGCGATGGCTCCGGCGTGATCTCGGCCGGCACGTCCAGGCCGGCGGCGAACGCGGTCGCGAGCGGCGCACAGGCGGCCGACTGCACGCCGTAGAGGCGGCTGCGGCCGCGCAACCCCGCCATCGCGCCCAGCGCGAGCGTGCCGGCGCCGACGGGGATCACGAGCGCGTCGGGCGGGCGCCCGAGCTGGGTCTCCAGCTCGCGCCCGAAGCTCGCCGTACCGGCCAGGAAGAACGGGCTCCAGGCGTGGGTGGCGTAGGCGGCACCGGCCTCGACCGCCTTGCGGGCGGCGTCGGTGGCAGCCTGGCGGGGGCCCTCGATCAGGTGCACGTAGGCGCCATGGGCGCGGGCCTGGACCAGCTTCCCCGGCGAGGCCGTGGCCGGCGCGTAGAGGTCGAGGCCGATGCCCGCCGCCGCGCAGTGCGCGGCCAGCGAGGCGCCGGCATTGCCCGAGGAGTCGGCGACGGCGGTGCCGACGCCGTGGGCCGCGAGCACGGCCACGAGCGTCGCGCTCCCGCGATCCTTGAACGAGCCGGTCGGCAGCTGGCCCTCGACCTTCACGAACAGGTCGAGCGACGGGTGCGCGAGGCGCAGCAGCGGCGTCGTCACCAGCCCCAGGTCGAGCGGCTCGACGCCGGCCTCCCCCTCCAGATCGAGCACGCCCCCGCACGGGCAGCGCCAGTGGACCGGGTCGGCCGGCAACCTCCGGGCGCACGCCGAGCAGACGAACGAGGAATCGGGCATCGGCGGCGAGTGTGTCACATCGCGGCCCGGCGCCTTTACGTGACACCGAACGTATGTTCGTATAGACTGGGGCGGGTGATCGCCGCGCTGGCACTCCCCCGTTTCGCGTTCGCCGTGGTGGCCGCGCGGATCGGGATGGAGGATGCGGCGGCACCCGCGGCGCTCGCTCCCGAGCCCGGTGGACCACCCCGCGTCGGCGAGCCGTCTGCAGCGGCTGCCGCCGCGGGCGTCCGCGCCGGCATGCGGCTGTCCGAGGCGCTCGCGCTGTGCCCGCGCATCGCGCTCCTGCCGCCCGACCCGATCGCGATCGCCGACGCCGCCGAGGACCTCCTGTGCCGCCTCGAGGACCTCGGTGCCAGGGTCGAGCCCACCGGTCCGGGCCGGGCGCTCCTGGCCATCGCTCCCATCGAGCGCCTCTACGGCGGCCGCGCCGGCGTCCTGATGCGCCTGCAGGACGCGGTGCCCGGGGCACGGATCGGCGCTGCCCCGGGCAGGTTCCCGGCGCTCGCCGCCACCCGGCGCGCCCGGCCCGGACGGCCGGTCGTCGTCACCGCACCGGCCATCCGCGAGTTCCTCGCGCCGCTGCCGCTGGCAGCGCTGGCCGAGGACGGCGATGCCGATCCCGGCCTCGTCGCCTCGCTCGAACGGCTGGGCATCGACCGGCTGGGAGCGCTCGAGGCGCTGGGGCGGCTCCCGCTCCGCGATCGCTTCGGCCCCGAGGGAGAGCGCGTCTGGCGCCTGGCCAGCGGTGACGATCCCACCCCGCTCCGCCCTCGCCCGCCGGCCGAGGCCATGCGTGAGTCGATCGAGCTGCCCGACGCCGCGGTCACCGAGGGCGCGCTCGACCATGCGCTGCGGGTGCTGATCGAACGGCTGCTGAACCGCGCCGACCGCCGTGGCCGGGAACCGCGGATGCTGCGGCTCGGCGCCCGGATCGTCGGCGGCGGCTCCTGGAGCTGCGAGGTGCCCCTGCGCGAACCGACGGCCGACCCTGCCCGTATCCGGCTCGCCCTGCAGGCCAAGCTCGCCCGGCTCCCCGCCCCCGCCGAGGAGCTCGCGGTCGAGATCGCCGGCCTCGCCCCCGGCAACCGCCAGACACTCCTCTTCCGCGAGGACGGCGACGCGCGATCGGCCCGGCTGGAGAGCGCCGTCGGCCAGGTACGGGCGGCGCTCGGCGAGGACGTCACCCTGCACGTGGTCGCCGTCGACACCGCCAGCCGCCTGCCCGAACGCCGCTTCGGCCTCGCTCCCCGCTAGTGTCCCGAGTGCCCCGCGCCAGAACGCTGAAGGTGCTGAACGCCCCGCGACCCGTCGCCGTCGACACGGACGCCGATGGCCTCCCGGCCGTCGTGGATGGACGCGCGGTGGAGACCGTGCGCGAGGAGTGGCGGGTCGAGGAGGCCTGGTGGAGCGACGCGCCGGTGCGACGGCGCTACCTCGAGATCGTCGTTGCCGGCGGCCGCGTGGAGGTCGTGTTCGAGGACCGCCGCCGGCCCGGCACCTGGTACCGTCAACGGGCATGACGACGAGGGTCTGGGCCGAAGGGGACTATCCCGCCTTCGCCGACCGCCTGATCGGCGGGCTCGGCGAGATCCTGGTCGAGCGCGCCGGTATCACCGCGGGCGAGCGGGTGCTGGACGTCGCCGCGGGCTGCGGCAACGCCTCGCTGCCCGCCGCCGCCCGCGGCGCGGACGTGACCGCATCCGACCTCACGCCGGAGTTGCTCGCGGAGGGCGCGCGGCGCGCCGCCGAACGGGGCCTCGCGCTGCAGTGGCAGGAGGCCGACGCGCAGGCCCTCCCCTTCCCCGACGGCGCGTTCGACGTCGCCATCAGCTGCGTCGGCGCGATCTTCGCCCCGCGCCAGGCCGACGTCGCCGCGGAGCTCGTCCGCGTGCTGCGGCCCGGCGGTCGCCTGGCGATGCTGAACTGGAGCCCGACGGGCCGGTTCGGACGGATCGGTGAGGCGCTCCGCCCGTTCCAGCCGCCTCACATCACGGGCATCGAGCCGCCCGAGTCCTGGGGCGACACCGACCACGTCCGCAAGCTGTTCGCCGGCCATCCGATCGACCTCTCGTTCCAACCCGGCACCTGGCGGTTCGAAGGGTTCGCCGACGCGGCCGATCTGCTCACGTTCTTCCGCTCCTCGAACGGGCCGCTCATGACACTCTACGACCGCCTCGAACCCGCGCGGCACGTTGATCTGGACGCCGCGCTGCTGGATGCCTTCGGCGACCCGCCGTTCGACAGCGACTACGTCGTCGTGACGGGTGACAGGCGCTAGTGCCCGGGCTCGCCCAGCGGGCCGTCACGGCGTTCCACGTGAGCCTTGTTCGCGGCTCCCGCTGGCGTCTGGGCACGCGGCTGGTCGGTATGCGCGTGGTGCTCCTGACCACGACGGGCCGCCGGAGCGGCGCCCGGCGCACCGTCCCGCTCACCTATTTGGAGGACGCCGGCGATCTCATCCTGATCGCCTCGAACGGCGGCGCACCCGCGCACCCCGCCTGGTACGGCAACCTGGTCGCCGATCCGGACGTCGAGCTCGAGCTGGACGGCCGCCGGGTGCGAGCGCGGGCAGCGACCGTGACCGACCCGGCGGAGCGCGCACGGCTCTGGGAGCAGCGTCGTCGAGCTCCACTCCGGCTATGCCGGCTACCAGCAGAAGACCGACCGGGAGATCCCGATCGTACGGCTGTCCATATAGCCACTACTCGCAGTATGCGAACACATGTTCGTATACTGCGAGTAGTGGCCTACGTCGAGCTCCACTGCCACTCGGCCTTCTCGTTCCTGGACGGGGCGTCACAGCCCGAGGAGCTGGTCGACCGGGCCGCGCGGTACGGATACGACGCGCTCGCACTGACCGATCACGACAACCTCTGCGGGGCGCTCGTGTTCGCCCACGCGGCGGCGGCTGCAGGTATCCGGCCGATCACCGGCTGCGAGCTGACGGTGCGGTTCGCCGGCGAGCACCGGCACGTGACGCTGCTCGTGGAGGACGCGACGGGGTACACGAACCTCTGCCGCCTGCTCACCCGTTCCCACTCGCACACGCGCGATGCGCGCGACCGTTCGCCGGGGCAGGCGTGGGTCACGCTGGACGAGGTCTGCGCACACGCCGAGGGTCTGCTGTGCCTGACGGGGTGCGCCCGCCACGGCATCCACGACCCGACATCGATCCGGCAGCTGACCGAGGCGTTCACGGGCCGGCTGTGGGTCGAGCTGCAGCGCCCCTTCGGCCGGGGCGACCGCACACGAGTGCGCGACCAGGTCGCGCTCGCCCGCCGGCTCGGGCTGCCCCTGGTGGCGACCAACGACGTGCACATGCACACGCGGCGCCGCGGGCCGCTGCAGGACGCGATGGTGGCGATCCGCGTCCACCAGACGCTCGACGCCAGCGAGGGTGACCGCCGCGGCAACCGCGAGCACGTGCTGAAGACCCCCGCCGAGATGACGGCGCTCTTCGCCGACCTGCCGGAGGCGGTGGCCGCGACCCGGGCCATCGCCGAGCGGGTCGCGTTCGACCTCACGCGGGATCTCGGCTACCGGCCGCCGGAGGCGGCGCAGGAGCCCGACCGGGAGCTGGCACGACTCTGCGGCCACCTCTTCGACGAGCGCTATCCAGCCGGATCAGCGCACCGAGGCGAGGCGACGCTGCGGCTCGCGGACGAACTCGGCCTGATCCGCCACCACCGCCTGTCGGGCTTCTTCCTCCTGCACCACGAGGTGCTCGAGCTGGCCCGCGAGGTCGCGCTGGAGGTGCGCGGCGCCGGATCGGTGCGCATGACGCTGCCACCGGGGCGCGGCCGCGGCTCGAGCGTGGGCTCGATCGTCTGCTACCTGACGGGGCTCTCGCACGTCGACCCCGTCGAGGCGCGGCTGTCGCTGGGCCGGTTCCTGAACCGGGAGCTGGCGTCGGCGCCCGACATCGATCTCGACTTCCCCCGCGACATCCGCGAGCGGCTGATCCTGCGCGTGCACGAGCGCTACGGCGCCGAGCGCTCGGCCCTGGTGGGAGCGCTCGCCACGTACCGGGCGCGCGGGGCGATCCGCGAGCTGGGCAAGGTGCTCGGGCTGCCCCCGGCGGACATCGCCCGGCTCGCGACGGCCTCCGACGGCTGGAGCGCCGCCAACGTGGGCGACGAGCTGGCGCGGCTGCCCGGGCTCGCCGAGCGGGCCTCCGACCGCCGCTTCCGGGCACTGGCCGCCCTCTGCCGCGAGATCGCCGGGCTGCCCCGCCATCTCTCGCAGCATCCCGGCGGCATGGTCATCTCCGACCGGCCGCTCTCGACGATGGTGCCGTTGCAGCCGGCCGCCATGGCCGGGCGCACGATCTGCCAGTGGGACAAGGACTCCTGCGCCGACGCGGGCTTCCTCAAGATCGACCTGCTCGGCCTCGGCATGCTCTCGGCGGTCGAGGAGTGCGTGGTGGCGCTGCACGAGCAGGGCGAGTCCGTCGACCTGTCGCGGATCCCGCTCGACGATCCCTCCGTGTACGCCGAGATCAAGGCCGCGGACACCGTCGGCGTGTTCCAGATCGAGTCGCGCGCCCAGATGCAGATGCTGCTGC
Organism: uncultured Actinomycetes bacterium; assembly: GCA_963779685.1. Lineage (GTDB taxonomy): Bacteria > Actinomycetota > Thermoleophilia > Gaiellales > F1-60-MAGs149 > CAVZZG01. The sequence goes on along the minus strand of CAVZZG010000003.1, from coordinate 491,665 downwards.
GTACCCAGCCCGAGAACCTCGACGACCTCGTCGTCGAGGTGGCGCTGGTGCGGCCCGGCCCGATCCAGGGCGGCGCCGTGCACCCCTTCATCCAGCGCCGTCTGGCCCGCCGCGTGGACCCGGACTTCCCCATCCCCTACGACCATCCGCTCCTCGCCGAAGCGCTCGAGGAGACGCTCGGCGTGATCGTCTTCCAGGACCAGGTGCTGTCGGTCGCCGAGGCCCTGGCGGGCTTCTCGCCCGGTCAGGCCGAGGCCCTGCGCCGGGCGATGAGCCGGCGGCGCTCGCACGCGGCGATGCTCGCCCAGTGGGAGGCGTTCCGCGCCGGCGCCCTGGCGAAGGGGGTCGCCGAGCACGTCTCGGCCGGCGTCTTCGAGAAGATCATGGCGTTCTCGGCCTTCGGCTTCCCGAAGGCCCACGCCGCCGCGTTCGCGCTGCTCGCCTACCAGAGCGCATGGCTGCGCCGCCACCATCCCGCTGCCTTCCTGTGCGCGCTCATGAACGCCCAGCCGATGGGGTTCTATCCGCCCGCCTCGCTCGTCCGCGACGGCCAGCGCCGCGGCGTCGAGGTGCTCGGCCCGGACATCGCCCGCTCCACCGCCGCCTGCCGGCTCGAGCAGGGCGCGGTGCGGATCGGCCTCGGCTACATCACCGGGCTCGGCGATGAAGGTGCCGCCGCGGTCGTCGCCGAACGGGAGGCGAACGGGCCCTTCATCTCCGCCCGCGACCTCGCCTGCCGGCTGGATCTCGCCATCGACCGGCTCGAGCGGCTGGTCGCCTCAGGGGCCTGCGACGGGCTGGGCCCGCGCCGCGGCCTGCTCTGGGAGCTGGGCCTCGCCGCCCGCCCGCAGCGCGGCCGCGGTGGCGCCCAGCTCGCGCTCGACCTCGAGCTCGGCGATACGCCCGCGCTGCCCCGGCCGGGCGAGTGGGAGCTGCTCGTGGCCGACTACGCCCACACCGGCCTGTCGCTGCGCGATCACCCGATCGCCATCATCCGCCGCGATCTGGACGGCATCGTCACGAGCGCCGACCTCTCGCAGCTCGCCAACGGTACCGAGATTGCCCTGCCGGGACTCTGCATCGCGCGTCAGCGACCCGCGAGCGCGAACGGCATCGTCTTCCTGCTGCTCGAGGACGAGTTCGGGCTCGTCAACCTGGTGCTGTTCCCGGACGTGTACGAGCGCCACCGCCTGCTGGCGCGCACCGAGCCGCTGCTGCTCGTGGAAGGGAAGCTCGAGCGCCGCGACCGCAACCTGAACGTGATCGTCGAGCGGCTCGAGCCGCTGGACACCCCCGGGAGGCGCACGCTCGGCCGCGCCCGCGAGCGTGGCCGCCGGCCGGCGCTGGCCAGCCTGCGAGCCGTTGCGCCACCCGCCCAGCACTTCGCCCAGGGCCGGAGGTGACTTTCGCAGCGCGCGGTACCCTGAGCCGATGGTCGAGCGACGGCTCCGGCGGGCGCTGATAGCCACGGCGATGTTCGCCGCGGTGTGCGTGCTCGGCGTCGGCGCCACCCTCTGGTACTGGCAGGCGTACCTGCTGGGTCCGAGCGGCAGTCCCTTCACGCGCGGCCCGTACCTGGTGCGGCTCGACGCACGCTCGGCGGCGCTGCTGTGGAAGGTCCGCGACGACCAGTCCGTCGAGCTACGCGCAGTCGCACCGGACGGTACCGTCATCGAGGCGCAGGGCGGCGCCTTCCGCGGCCTCGTACCCGGCACTCGCTATGCCTGGGCAGCCTCCGTCGACCACCTGGCACGGGCGGCCGGGTCGTTCCGCACCGCGCCGGCCGACGCGGCCACGCCGATCACGCTGGTGACGATCGGCGACTACGGGTCGGGCAACGACCACGAGTGGGCGGTGGCGCGCGTCGCGGCCGCCCAGGATCCCGCGCTCGCGCTCACCGTCGGCGACAACTCGTACCTGATCGCGGCTCCCGAGCTGCTCGACCGCAACATCTTCCGCCCACTCGGGTCACTGCTCGCGAACGCCGCACCCGTCGTCGACCTCGGCGATCACGACGCGTTCCTGCGCGGCGGCAGCGCCATCGTCAACGCGTTCGACCTGCCCGGCCCCCGCTTCGTGACCGCGTACGGACCACTGGAGGTGGTGGTGCTCGGCGTCGCGGCGGCGGCGGCCGACGTGCCGTTCCTCCAGGCAGCGCTCACCCGTCCCGGCTTCGTGCACCGGCTGGTGATCGTCCACAAGCCGCTCGAGGCCGGCAATCCGGTGCTGCCGGTGCTGGCAGCGGCCCACGTCGACGCCGTGCTGTCCGGTCACCTGCACCGGTACGAGCGGCGCACCGTCGACGGCGTGCTGAACTTCACCGTCGGCACCGGTGGTCAGGGACCGGGGGGCGCCGAATTCACGAAACCGACCCCGGGAGCCGCCGTGTCGCTGCTCGACTACGGGTTCCTGCGCATCGACCTCGCCGGCCAGCGTATCTCGTACACCTTCATCGACGAGCGCGGCCGCGTGCTCGACAGGCTCGGCCGGTGAGGACGCTCCGCACGATCTGCGCCGTCGCAGGCCTGGCCATCGCGGTCGCGTCGGCCACGATCGGCCGGCCCCAGGTGTTCACCATCGTGATGCCCTGCGCGCTCGCGCTGTTCGTGATCGGGACGGGCCTGCTCGTCAGCGACTGCATTCCCCTGCAGCGCCGCCGGCTGACAGGATCCGTCGCGGCGGTGGCGGCGGCGCCGGTCATCGTCGTCACCCAGTCGACGGCGTTCGCCGGCATCCTGGCCGGGACGATCGTCGCGGTCCTCGAGACGCGGGGGATCCGTGGCTGACAACGTTCACCCCGCGCCGCTGCCCGACAACCACAACCACTTCATTGCCTGGGGAGACGCCGACGCGATGGTCGCGGCCGCCGTGGCGGCCGGGGTCGGCGAGCTGATCTTCACCGAGCACATCTTCCACCTGCAGGAGGCACGGGCGCTGTCGCGGTACCTCGCGACGCGCTTCACCCCCGAGGGCCCGCCGATCGACCACGCCACGTACATGACGCGCATCGAGGCTGCGGCCGCCGCAGCGCCGATCCCGGTACGGGCCGGCATCGAGCTGGACGTGCGGGCCGAGGACCTCGCGCTCGAGGCCGCCACCACGGCCTTCCGGGCGCGGTTCGAACACCACTGGGACGTCGTGATCGGGTCGGTGCACGTGATCTCCGGTGACGTCTCGGTCGACGGGTCGCCGACGGGCGTCGATCCGGCAGCGGCGTGGCGCGACTACCTCGACCGCCTCGTGGCGGCCGTCGAGACCCGGCGCTACGACGTCGTGTCGCACCCCGTGCGCCTGGCGGTGACCGTGCCCGAGGTGCCGGCGTTCCTGGCCGACGGTCTCGATGCGCTGGCGGCCGCGGCCACGCGCACCGGCGTGGCGCTGGAGGTCAACGGCAGCGATCTGATCGCGCGTCCCGAGCTCGTGACCGTCCTCGCCGGCGCCTGCGCCCGTCACGGCACGGCCGTCAGCCTCGGCAGCGACGCGCACCGCCCCGTGCGTGCCGGCGCGGTCGTACGCTACCGGCAGCTGCTGCGCGAGTGCGGGCTGCGGACGGTCGTGGGGTTCGTCCGGCGCACGCCGTTCGAGGTAGCGCTGTAGCGCCGCCCGCCACCGGCCGATAGATGGGCCGGTGAACAAGCGCCGGCTCGACCAACGTGGCGATCAGCAGGTGGCCGTCTGCGCCGTGGACGGACACGGTCGGATCACGGCCGTCAACGTCGCCTTCGAGCAGCTCTTCGGCGTTCCCGCCGGCGCGATCACGGCGACGCCGCTGACGAACCTCGTCCCCGCCGGGCTCGACCTCGCGAGCAGCGACCCGCAGGCCGTCACCGGGCACCGATTCTCGCGGCCGCCGATCGACCTGGTGGCCCGGGTGACGGCGCTCAGCTTCGGTGGCGAGGAGACCCGTCACGTGGTCATGCTCTGCCCGCCGGAGCCGCCCGCCCTGGTGGACGGTGCGCTGGAGGGCCTGGCCGCGGGTCTCGGCGACGGCCTCTTCACATTCGAGATCCGCACCGGCGGCGAGATCCGGACGGTGTACGCGAGCGACTGCGCACGACGGCTGCTCGGAGCAGGGCCCGGGTCGGATCGGGATCCCCTCGCGGTCTTCCACGACGCGGTGGTCGCCGAGGACGCCGACGTGTTGCGCCGCCACGTCCGCCGGCTGCGGGCCGGCGAGGCGGCGGAGGATGCGATCCGCGTCACGGTCGCTCCGGGCCGCACCCGGTCGATCGGGCTGCGGTCGTGGCCGCTCGTGGCCGGAAGATCGGTGGTCGTCCACACCGTGGCGGCCGACGTCACCGGCAAGATCGCGCTGGAGCGCGTGCTGCGGGCCGCCGTGGGTGCCACCCGGCGCGAGGCCGACCAGGTCGAGGACGCCCGCCGGGAGGCGGAGCTGCGGGCGCGTACCGACGCCCTGACCGGCGTCGCCAACCGGCGCCACGCCGCCGAGCAGCTCGGCATCGCCCTCGCCCGCTCGGAGGGCGAGGCGCAGGTGGCCCTGCTCCTGCTCGACATCGACCACTTCAAACGCATCAACGACACCTACGGCCATGCCGCGGGCGACGCGGTGCTGGTGGCGGTCGCAGACCGGATCGCGACCAGCCTGCGCGCCGCCGACTGCGTCGCGCGCTGGGGCGGCGAGGAGTTCTCGGTGCTCATCACCGACATCCGCGACGACGAGGCCCTGCGCAGCATCGCCGAGGGCATCCGGCTCCGGATCGAGCACGAGCCGGTGCTGTTCGAACAGGTCGAGATCGGCGTCACCGTATCGATCGGCGCGGCCCGCGAGCTGGCCGGCCTGGTCGCGCCGGACGACCTCGTCGATGCCGCCGACCGCGCCCTCTACACGGCCAAGCGCCGTGGCCGCAACCAGACCCGCCTCTACACCGAATGGCAGTTCGAGGACTTCCTGGCCGAGGACCCCGAGGCGGTCCGCATCGCCGAGGCGCTCGCGCTGACCGCGGGGCTGCGAGAGGGCACGGGCGCGGCGCACCCGATGCAGGTCGCCGACCTCGCCACCCGCACGGCCGAGGTGCTGTGGCAGCCGAGCCCGGTCGTCCTGCGGTGCCGGCTCGGGGGCTGGCTCCACGATGTCGGCAAGGTGGCCATACCGGACCGGATTCTGACCAGCCAGGAGCCGCTGTCGCCCGACGACCTGCGCATCATGCAGGCCCACCCGGTGATCGGCGAGGAGATCATCCGCCGCGTCGCGGGCCTGAAGGAGGCGTGCAAGGCCGTCCGCCATCACCACGAGCGGTGGGACGGCCTCGGCTACCCGGATGGCCTCGCCGGCGACGCGATCCCGATGGAAGCGCGGATCGTGGCCGCGGCCGACACGTACTCCGCCATGATCGGCGAACGGCCGCACCGGCCCGCCATGGCGCCGGCGGAGGCCATGCGCCAGCTCGACGCGGCGGCCGGACGTCATCTGGACGCGACGGTCGTGGCGGCGCTGCTGGACGTGATCCGCGAGGACGAGGAACGACTCGCCGCACGGCGAGGCGAGGCTGCCTGATCGATGCCCACGCAGTTACGCGGCGCCATGATGCCGTGGTGGCCCGCGAACTGACGCCCGCCGAGGTGGCGCTGGCCGGCCGGCTCCTCGCCCGGCGGCATGCGATCCACCGCGCCGCGGAGCCGCTGATCGCCCCGGTCGACGCCGCCGGCGCCGTGGCCGCGGAGCTCGCGGCCGAAGGTGCCTCCGGCGTCGTCGCGGACGACGGCTTCATGATCGGGCGGGTGGTCACGTCCGACGTGTTCGGCCCGGGCGCATGGATCGGTCCGGCGGGCCACGCCGGCGCCCCGCCCGAGGTGCTGCACGACCTCTACACGCGGCTGGCGGCCGCGTGGGACGCCGACTCGATCCAACGGCACTACGTCCTCGTCCCGGCCATTGCCGAGTGCCTGGACGTCTGGTACCGGCTCGGGTTCGCCCAGATGCACGTCGAGGGATGCCGCGCCACACAATGGCCAGGGCCGCTACCGGTAGTCGAGGGGGTGACGATCCGGCGCGGCGGGCCTGCCGACCTGGACGCCGCGGTCGCGATCGATTCGCTCATCCACGACTGCCAGGAACAGGCGCCGTCGTTCTCCGGCTACCGGCCCACTCCGGAGCGGCATCGCACCGACTGGGAGGAGACGCTTGCCGATCCGGACGTTCGCTACCTGATCGCGGCGCGCGGAGCCGTCGTCGTCGGCCACACCGTCAGCTGGCCTGCCGACCCTTCGTTCGGCGTCGCACCCGGGTCGCACGCCATCGCATCCACCGCCGTCGTCCCGCAGGAACGAGGCCGGGGTCTGGGTGCCCTGCTCCTCGCCGCCGTCGCCGACCAGGCGCAGGCCGCCGGTGCACCGGCCCTGTTCACCAACTGGCGGTGTACGAACCTCGTCGCATCGCGCTACTGGACGGCAGCTGGATTCCGTCCGACGTTCGTGCGCCTCGCACGCGTGCTGCGATCGATCTGACACCGCGCCCGCTCTACACTCTCGGCGTGGTCTGCCTCACCTGCGGCGCGGAGAGCCCGCTCCAGGCCCGCTACTGCGCGGCCTGCGGCGCCCGGCTGTTGCGAGGCATGCCGCAGGAGCGACGCAAGCTCGTGACGGTGCTGTTCTGCGATCTTGCGAACTCGACCGAGATCGGCGAGGCGCTCGACGCGGAGTCGCTCCGCGCCCTCACCCTGCGCTACTTCGACGAGATGCGCGGCGCGGTCGAGGCCCACGGGGGGACGGTCGAGAAGTTCATCGGCGACGCCGTCGTCGCGCTGTTCGGGGTACCGGTGGCCCACGAGGACGACGCGCTGCGGGCGATCCGCACCGCGCTCGAGATGCAGCGGCGCCTGGACGCCCTCGGAGACGACCTCGAGGCGCGCTTCGGCAGGCGCCTGACCATCCACATCGGCATCGACACCGGCGAGGTCGCCGCGGGGCCGGCCAGCGGCGACGAGCCGATGGCGTCCGGCGACACGCTCAACATCGCGGCCCGGCTCGAGCAGGCGGCAGGGCCAGGCGAGATCCTGATCGGCGACCAGACCCACAGGCTGACCCGCGAGGCGGTCCGCGTCGACCCCCTCGGGCCGCTGGGACTGAAGGGAAAGACCCGGCCAGTGCTCGCCTATCGCGTCGTCTCGGTCATCGACAACGCCGCCGGACACCCGCGTCGCCTGCGCGCGGAGCTCGTCGGCCGACAACGCGAGCTCGCGACGCTGGACGCGATCTACGATCGGTGCTGTGTCACCGGACGCGCACATCTCACGGCCCTGATCGCGGAGCCCGGCGGCGGCAAGTCGCGGCTGGCGCGCGAGTTCGTCCGCGCCAGCGCGACCGGCGCCTCGGTCCTGCAGGTTCGCTGTCCGTCCTATGGCGAAGGGGTCACCTACTGGCCGCTCGGCGAGGCCATCCGGCAGGCGGCGGGGATCGGCGCCGAGGACACGCCTGCCGACGCCCGCGCCCGCATCGACACGTTGGTCGCGGGGGAGCCCGACGCAGCCTCCGCCGGCGAGTTCCTCGCCGCGGCCGCGGGCGTGAGCGCGGCTCCCGCCACGCCGGAGGAGATCGCCTGGGCGAGCCGTGTGCTGCTCCACGCCGCCGCCGCCGACGGGCCGGTGGTGCTGATCGTGGACGACCTCCAGTGGGCGGAGCCCACGCTGCTGCGGTTGATCGACTCGCTCACGACGGTCGACGTGCCGGTCCTGATTCTCTGCCTCGCCCGGCCCGAGCTGCTGGAGCAGGCGGCCTGGAGGGAGGCGCGCACGGCGCGAACGGAGCTGACGCTCGGCCGGCTGAGCGATGCCGAGGCCGGCGATCTCATCGCCGACGTGCTCGGGAGCGACATCCTGGGCGACGACCTGCGCGCCCGGCTCGTCTCCCGCGCCGGCGGGAATCCGCTCTTCCTGGAAGAGCTGTGCGAGATGCTCGTCGACACGGGACGCGTCGCCCGGTCGGACACGGGATGGGAGCAGTCCGGCACGGCGACGGCGCTGCCGTTGCCGGTCACGCTGGACGCGCTCCTCACCAGCCGCCTCGACCTGCTCGGCGAGGCCGAGCGGCTGGCGATCGAGCACGCCTCGGTGGAAGGTCTTCTCTTCACGGCCGAAGCCGTTACGGCGCTGTCATCGCCCCATGACCGGGAGGCGGTGCCGGCTGCGCTCGACGGACTCCTGGCACGCGACCTCGTGCGCCCGACGACCGTCGACGGGGCGCCCGCGTTCCGTTTCAGGCATCAGCTGGTGCGGGACGCGGCGTACCGCGGCATCCCGAAGGCGCAGCGCGCGGCGGCGCACGAGGGCTTCGCCCGGTGGCTCGAGGCGCGGGGAGCGGCTGGCGGGACCGAACTGGTCGAGATCGCCGGCTACCACTTCGAACAGGCATGTCTGAACCTGCGGGCGCTCGCGCCGGCCGGCGACGAGCAGCGAGCGCTGGGCGCGGACGCAGCGAAACGGCTCGAGCGGGCTGCGCAGCGCGCGCTCGTACGCGGCGACCTGTTCGCCGCCGTCAGCCTCCTGCGCCGCGCGGTGGCCGTCGCGCCGGCCGGCGCCGCTCAGCAGGCCCACCTGCTGGCCGAGCTGGGAGCGGCGATGACCGAGGCTGGCCAGCTGACGGCGGCCGACGAGGCGCTGGGCGAGGCGGTCGCGCTGGCGCGAACACTGGGCGAGGATGCGCTCGAAGCCCGCGCGGAGCTCGAGCGGGTGGTGCTGCAGCTCCAACTCGATGCCGACTGGGCGATCGAACGGGCCCCGGGGGTGGCGGCGCTGGCTCTGCCCGTGTTCGAGCGCGCGCACGACGAGCTCGGTCTGTCGCGACTCGCGTACTGCGACGCTCTGGTGCACTGGTTCCAGGGTCGCGCGGCAGCGGCCGAGGCGTCCTGGGCGCGCGCCGCCGAGTACGCGCATCGGCGCGGCGACGCGCACCGCCGGTCGGACGCCCTCCGCTGGATCCCGTCCGCCGCGCTCTTCGGGCCGACGCCGGTGAGCGAGGGCATCAACCGCTGCGAGCAGCTCCGCGCGGAACTCCGTGGCAGCCGGCGGGCCGAGGCCGAGATCCTCGGAGCCCTCGCCGGGCTCTACGCCCAGACGGGCGAGTTCGGGCGTGCACGGGCACTGATTCGCGAGAGTGACGCCATCCTCGCGGAGGTCGGGTTCTCGATCCACGCCGTTGCCGAATGGGCGGCGCTGGTGGAGATGCTGGCAGGCGAGTCGCGAGCCGCGGAGGAACGCCTGCGGGCCGGCTACGACCGCCTGGAGAGCATGGGCGAACGGGCCTTTCTGGCGACGACGGCCGGGCTCCTGGCGCGGGCCCTCCACGACCAGGGGAGTGATGACGAGGCGCTCGGCTTCGCCCTCGTCTGCCAGGAGACAGCCGCACCCGCCGACCTCGTGTCGCAGATCGCGTGGCGCGGCAGCACCGCGAGGATTCTCGCCGGGCGGGGTGAGGCCGGTCGTGCCGAGGTGCTCGCGCGCGAGGCAGTGGCGCTGGCTGCAGGAACCGACCTGCTCTGCGACCACGGTGACGTGCTGATCGACCTGGCGGAAGCGCTGCGCGCTGCCGGACGGTTCGACGATGCCACGCAGACCGCCGGTGAGGCGCTGGCGCTCTACGAGAGAAAGGGTAATCTGGTTGCCGTCGGCCGGGTGCGGTCGCTGCTTCGCGAACTCGCACCCGCCTAGCACGATCGAGAGCTACGGACAGGAGACGAGGGTATGGCTCACGGCAACTTCGACACCGCGCTGACGTTGAACGCCGATGGCACGCTGACGGTCTGCGGGCCCATCCACTGGGCCGGCACGACCGCCTCCGACCTCCCGGCGCTCGAGCTCGAGATCACGCTCGTGGTCATCAGCCAGCGCACGTGGGGCGGGCGGCACGTCATCGGCACGGCGACGCCGCACATCGAGTTCACCCCGGCCAGCACGCCCTCCAACGAGTGGATGCTCGACGTGACCGACGTCCAGAACGTCGGCGAGGACGAGGGCGGACGCGGGTTCGAGGCCGGGCCGGCGAACGCGCTCGCCATCGTGCGTCTCAAGGTCCAGGGTAGGGCTCGCACGGCCACCGAGATGTGGAACGAGAGCGTCCACCTCTCCTGACCGCGCCGCCGCGCGCGGTAGGGTGAGGCCGTGGAGCTCCCGCTCGTTCCCGTCGAGGCGCTCTGCGCGGCGTACTTCGCGCCGGTCGGCCTGGAGGTGCTGGGCGTGGACGGCCGCGGTCGCGCGCTCGTCCGCATGCCGGTCGTGAACGACCTGGCGCCACTCGAGGAGGTCGTCCGGGCCCGGCTCGTGCAGGAGACGCGCGAGCACCGGCACCGGGATCCGGCGAGTCTCTCCGAGACCCTGCGGGCCTACCTGATCGACCAGGGCCTCGACCGCTACGGCGCGTTCCTCATGGACGGGGACGGCAAGACCCTGCGGGTCATCGATGCGCTCGCCGAGCGACGCGCCGTCGAGTTGCGCGCGGCGCTGGACGAACCCCGGACGGGGGATGGCCGGTAGCGGTCGCGTCGGCGACGGTTGAGACGATGATCCGTCTCCCACCGGTTGGATCGCTGCTGGTCCTGGCGGCCGCGCTCGCCGGTTGCGGTGGCGCCGAAGTGCGGGCCCCCGGGTCGGCGCCGGTCGCGGATGCCACCGGCGCGGTCGCGCCGGCGCCGCCGTCGACGCCGCCGTCGACGGTCACACCGGAGATGGTGAGACGGGACTCGCCGTTGATCTTCCACGCCGTCGTCCGGCTCGACCAGGGACGCGGGGCTGGGCTGGAGCCAGTGAGCGACGAGTGGTACGCCCCGGCCACCGGCGCGTACAGGTTCGAGCTCGTGCTGGCCGGGGCGCAACGCCTGGTGCTGGCCAGTGACGGCGAGAGCGCGGTCTCCGGCTGGTATCGCCACACCGCCCGCGTCGAGGGCTCGCCGGCCTTCGTGAAGGAGCAGAACGTGCCCGCCTGGAACGGCGGCCGGGTCGGTGCCGCGCTGCTGGAGGGGCTCGCATCCAATCCAGGTGGTGTCCCTGCTGCCGGCTCGATCCAACCACTCGGAACCGGCTTCGTGATCCACGGGGAGCTCCCGTTCTCGGAGAACGGCCCTCCGACGCCCGTCGAGGTGTCCGTCGACCGGGCGGTCGATCTCAGCCGCGCCCGGGAGCTCGGGCTGTTCGCAGACACCACGCGACCGGACGCGGCCATGCGCCAGCTCCGGCCCGGCGACGCTCCCGGCAGGGCGCACGCCTGGTGGCTCTCCCCGCAGTTCGCCGGACGGTCAGCCGTGTTCGCATCGATCATCTCGATCGACCACCCCACCCCCGACGATCCGGCATCGACCTACACCGTGGTCTACCTCGATGCGGCCGGCCGCCAGCAGGACGACCGCCGGCGGTCCCAGACCTGGCCGGCCATGCCCGACGCCGGCAGTGGCATCCCGAATTCCATCGTGATCACGACCAAGGCGGGCGACCCGTTCCCGTGCGGCCCCGCAACGACGTCACCGGCCGTCGTCGCCGACGGCACACCGGTGTCCGTCCTGATCTACGACGGCTCGCCGGGCGCGTGCGTGCAGGACGGGCACGACACGATCAGGATCACCGCGCCCGCAGCCGAGCTCCATTCGATCATCGCGCACCTCGCGCGGGTGCGGGCCTAGCCGATCAGCTGCAGCCGAGCCCCGCGAATGCCTGCGTGTAGGCGGTCGCGAGCTGCCCGGTCGCGGTCTTGATGGCCGTGGCCGCATCCGCGAGCGACGTCGTGGAGCCGAGGCTCGAGGTCGCCTGCGTGACGGAGGTCGTGAAGGCGGTGGTTGCGGTCTCCAGCTGCGCCTTGAAGTCGCTCGCGAGCTGATCCTTGTTGTCGGAGATCGTCTTCAGGTCCGTCTGGATCGCCTGGAGGTCGGCCTGCGCGGCGCCCGACGTGACGGTGGCCAGCGTCACCGACTGCAGGCTGTCGACGTGGGTCTTGATGTCCGTCACCGCGCTGCAGACGTTCGACTTCGCCTTGTCGGACGCCGACTGGCTGCTACCGCAGCCGGCGGCGAGCCCCGCGAAGAGGAGGATCGCGAGCATCGCGAGGACGGATTTCATGGTGTGGCTCCCGGGTCGGTGCGGATACGGAACCCTAGCCCGGAGTCGTGTCAGGAGCAGCCGGACGTCTCGCCGCAGCTGTCGCACTTCAGGCAGGTACCGTTGCGCACCAGCGTGAACTGGCCGCAGTTCCAGCACGCGTCGCCCTCGTAGCCGCGCAGGCGGGCCGCATCGCGGTCGTTCATCACCAGCGGGGCGACCGGCGCAACGGCCTGGCCGGGCAGCACGCCGACCGCCGAGCCCGAGGTCGGGTCGGGCATGGTCACGATCGCCGGAGCGAGCTGCTCCGACCGCGTCTTGCCCCCGCCGATCGTGTCGTGACGCAGGTCCTCGGGCTTCACCTGGGCGAGGTCGTCGCGCCCGAGGTAGCTGATCGCGAGCTCCCGGAAGATGTAGTCGATCACCGACGTCGACATCTTGATGTGGGAGTTGCCGCCGACCATGCCGTTGGGCTCGAAGCGGGTGAAGACGAAGGCGTCGACGTACTCCTCGAGCGGTACGCCGTGCTGCAGTCCGAGCGAGATGGCGATCGCGAAGCAGTTCATCAGGCTCCGGAAGGCGGCGCCCTCCTTGTGCATGTCGATGAACACCTCGCCGATCGACCCGTCGGCGTACTCGCCCGTGCGCAGGTACACCTTGTGGCCGCCCACGGTCGCCTTCTGCGTGTAGCCCGCCCGCCGATCGGGGAGCCGGCGCCGCTCGCGCAGGTACTCGACGACGACGCGCTCGGCCACCTCCTGGCTGGAGGGCAGCAGCTCGCGTGCCTCTTCGAGCGGCGCATCCTCCCCCACGTCCAGCGCCTCGGCGGCCGCCGACGACAGCGGCTGCGAGAGCTTGGAGCCGTCGCGGTAGAGGGCGATCGCCTTCAGCATGTGCTGCCACGAGTGCCGGTAGACCTCGGCCACGTCGGCGATGGTGGCGGCGTTCGGCATGTTGATGGTCTTCGAGATCGCGCCGGACAGGAACGGCTGTGCGGCCGCCATCATCTCGACGTGCGCCAGCGGGCGGATCGCGCGGGTGCCGAGCCGGCCGCAGCGGTTGGCGCAGTCGAACACCGGCAGGTGCTCCGCCTTCAGATGCGGTGCACCTTCGACGGTCATGGTGCCGCAGACGTAGGTGTTGGCCTCCTCGACCTCGGCGGGCGTGAAGCCGACCGCGGAGAGCAGGTCGAACCCGGGCCGCTGGATCTCGAGCGGGTCGAGCCCGAGGTTCTCCGTCAGCACGTCGGCGTCCATGGCGAACTTCGTGAACGCGAACCGCACGTCGAACGCCGACGGCAGCTGCGTCTCGACCGAGGCGATCGCCTCGGGGGTGAAGCCCAGCGCCAGGAGGCGCTCGGGAGCGAGGTGCGGGCAACCGTCGAGCGTGCCCGAACCGACGCAGTAGCGGACGATGTCGTCGACTTCGGACGGCCCGTAGCCGAGCGACGCGAGCGCCGCCGGCACCGAGGCGTTGACGATCTTGAAGTAGCCGCCGCCTGCGAGCTTCTTGAACTTGACCAGCGCGAAGTCGGGCTCGATGCCGGTCGTGTCGCAGTCCATCACGAGGCCGATCGTGCCCGTGGGAGCGATCAGCGTCACCTGCGCGTTGCGGTAGCCGTGCGCCTCGCCCAGTGCGAGCGCGCGGTCGGCGTCCTCGCGCACCGCCGCGAGCAGGGCCGGCTCGCAGACCGAGGGGTCGATCGGCACCGGCAGCACCGACAGCGCCTCGTAGTCGTCCCCGGGCATGGCGTAGGCCGCGCGGCGGTGGTTGCGCACCACCCGCAGCATGTGCTCGGCGTTGCGCTCGTACGCCGGGAACGGTCCCACCTCGGCCGCCAGCTCGGCGCTGGTGGCGAGCGAGGTGAAGTGCATGATGGCCGTGATCGCACCGCACAGCGCGTGGGACTCGGGCGAGTCGTACGGAAGCCCGCGGCGCATCGCCAGCGCGCCCATGTTCGCGTAGCCGAGTCCGAGCGTGCGGAACGCCCAGCTGCGCTGCGCGATCTCCCGCGACGGGAACTGCGCCATCAGCACCGAGATCTCGAGCACGATCGTCCAGAGCCGCACGGCGTGCTGGAAGGCCTCGATCTCGAAGCCCTCGGCGCTCTCGAACTTGAGCAGGTTGAGGGACGCCAGATTGCAGGCGGTGTCATCGAGGAACACGTACTCGCTGCACGGGTTCGATGCCCGGATCGGGCCGTCGGCCGGGCACGTGTGCCACTCGTTGGTGGTGTCGTGGAACTGCAGGCCGGGATCGGCGCAGAGCCAGGCTGCCTCGGCGACCTCGTCCCAGAGGTCGCGGGCGCGCAGCACCTTGCTGGCCCGCGGCGCCCGCCCGTCGGCGAGCGCGCGCACGCGCTCGGTGCGATCGATCAGCGACCACTCGTCGTCCTGCTCGACAGCGCGCATGAACGCGGTCGTGACGCGCACGGAGTTGTTCGAGTTCTGGCCGGAGACGGTCTGGTAGGCCTCGCCCTGCCAGTCGGTGTCGTACTCGTCGATGTGCAGCTCGTCGACGCCCTGTCGCGCCAGGTCGAGCGCGCGCTGGATCGAGACGTCGGGGATACCGGCCTGCCGGGCGCCGCGGATGGCGCCGGCCAGGGCCGGGTTGTCGCGCGCCACGAAGCGGGCGTCGCCCTCGCCGTCCCGGGTCGCGGCGACCACGGCGTTGAGGTGCCGTGACAGCATCCGGGAGCCGGCGACCATCGCGGCCACCTTCGTCTCCTCGACCACCTTCCAGCGGATGTAGCGCTCGACGTCCGGATGGTCGAGGTCGAGCGTCACCATCTTGGCCGCCCGGCGGGTGGTACCGCCCGACTTGATCGCCCCGGCCGCGCGGTCGCCGATCTTCAGGAACGACATCAGGCCGCTCGACCGGCCGCCGCCGGAGAGCCGCTCGTTCTCGCCGCGCAGCTCCGAGAAGTTCGAACCGGTGCCCGATCCGTACTTGAAGACGCGCGCCTCGCGCACCCACAGGTCCATGATGCCGCCGTCGTTGACGAGGTCGTCGGCGACGGACTGGATGAAGCAGGCGTGCGGTGCGGGCCGCTCGTAGGCGCTGGTCGAGCGCTGCAGCTCGCCGCTGTCGTGGTCGGCGTACCAGTGGCCCTGCGGCGGGCCGGCGATGCCGTAGGCCCAGTGCAGGCCCGAGTTGAACCACTGCGGCGAGTTGGGCGCGGCGGCCTGCCGCGCCAGCATGGCCTGGAGCTCGTCGAAGAACGCGCGCGCGTTGTCCTCGTCGAAGTAGCCGTGCGTGAAGCCCCAGTACGCCCAGCAGCCGGCCAGCCGGCGGAAGACCTGCCGCGCGTCGGTCTCGCCGACGATGCCCTCGCCTGCCGCGGGCGCGGCCGGATCGGGCTCCGAGCGACGCAGCCAGTCCGGCACGCCATCCTCGGGCACGGGGCGCAGCGCGGCCACGACACCCGCCTTGCGGCAGTACTTCTGGGCGAGGATGTCGACCGCGACCTGCGACCACTCGGCGGGCGCCAAGAGGGTCGCCTCGAAGACGACGGATCCGTCCGGGTTGACGATGCGCGACGTCCGCTCGACGAACTCCACGTCGGCGTACGGGTCGCCTCCCGGCTCGGTGAACCGCCTCTCGATGATCACGGGTGCTCCTCTCGTCCGCACGGACGCCACGGGCCTGGCCTGACGGCCGTTTCCGGGACGGGCTGGGAACCATAGAGGGCCGGTCGGACGGACTCGATGTCCCCTGCCGTCACCCGTAGGGTACCGCCATGGAGTATCGCGATGAGGTGTACTTCGAGAGTCGTTCCGAACCCGAGCCGCCGTTCCCGCGCAGCGAGTTCCAGGCCCGTTGGGGGCGCATCCGGGCTCGCATGGAGCGGGACGGCATCGCCACCCTGGTCCTGACCGCACCCGAGTCGATGTACTACGCGACCGGCTACCAGTGCGAGTGGTACCAGGCGCAGTCGCCGCGCCAGTGGCCGGCCGCGAGTTGCACCGCGATCCACGTCGACGACGACCGTGTGATCCACTTCGACACCGAGCGCGAGGCGGCGCTCGGCCGGATCTTCTCGTGCGCCGAGGACACGCGCTACTTCCCGCGCACCGACCTCCGCGATGGCTCCTCGTTCGTGATCGACGAGCTCGCCCGCGCGGGCTGGCTGCACGGCACCGTCGGGCTCGAGCTGTGGAGCTACCGTCCGAATCGCCCGCTCTCCGAGCGGTTCCAGCGCCTGCTGGAGGCTCGCGGTGCGACCGTCGTCGACGGCACGGACGTGGTGCGGGATGTCCGCTGGATCAAGTCCGACGCCGAGATGGCATGCCTCACCGAGGCCGGCCGGATCGCCGACATCGGCCTCGCCGCCGCCGCCGCCACGATCATGCCCGGCGTCACCGAGCTCGAGGTCTACGGCGAGGTGGTGCGGGCGATGGCGGCAGCCGGCGGCGAGAACCCGGCCATCACCATGCCGGTGCTGAGCGGCAGCAAGACCAACGCCGCCCACGCGCTCTCCACGCGCCGGACCATCGGCGCGGGCGAGGTCGTCACCGTCGACGTCTGCGGCGTGGTCAACCGCTACCACGCCAACGCCGCGCGCACCTTCCACACCGGCGAGCCGCCGGCCGACCTGGCCGCGGTCGCGGCGGCGGCCGCGGGCTCGATCGAGGCCGTGCGACCGCTCCTGCGACCCGGCCTGCCCGTGCGCGACCTGAACGCGGCCCTGCTGGCCTACTACCACGACCACGGGCTCTGGCAGTCGCGCGGCTGGATCGGCGGCTACGAGATGGGCATCGCCTTCGCGCCCGACTGGGTCGGCAACTTCGTCTTCGATCCGCTGGCCGAGCTGAACGCCGACCGGCTGTTCGAACCCGGGACTGCCGTGAACTGCGAGACCCAGGTGTTCCTGCCGCGCCACGCGGGGTTGTTCTTCGCCATCGACACGCTTCTGTTCGGCCAGCACGGCGCACGCGTGGCCTCGACGACCCCCGCTACGCTCTGCGTGCTGTGACCGACCTGCCGGAGCTGCTCCCAAGCGCGTTCGAGGACCCTGTGCTCGACCTCGAACCCGCGGAGGTCCTGGCCCGCGTGCAGGCCGGGACGATGCTGCTCGTCGACGTCCGCGAGCAGTACGAGTGGGATGCGGGCCACGTGCCCGGCTCCGCGCATCACGAGATCGAGCGGGTGGCCTGGCGTGCGCCGACGATCCCGCGCGACGTCGCGGTCGCGTTCATGTGCCGCGGCGGCGTTCGCGGCGGCATGGTCGCGACGGCGTTCCGGGCGATCGGCTACGACGCGTGGAACGTCCTCGGCGGCTTCACTCGCTGGCACGCGCTCGGGCTTCCGGTCGAGCCGGACGACGCCGTGGTCGCGGAGCACTAGCGGCGTACGTGTCCCGACGGCCGACGCGGCGTACGTGTCCCGACGGCTGACGCGGCGTACGTGTCCCGACTGCCGTCGGGCGTTCGCCAGGAGGACGGGCCACCACAGGAAACGCATGCTCGCCTACCGGCTCGCATGCATTTCCCATGGCGGCGCCATCCCCCCGCTGCGATTCGCCAACGTGCGCGCCCTCAGCGGCCGGCGATTCTCGACCACTACGACGGCCGAGGCCGCGCCCGCGCCCACCGCGGCCTCCTCGGCGAAGCAGGCAACATGAGCCGGAATCCACGACAGTGGATTCCGGCTAGATCCAGCGCCGCCGCCGGAAGAAGGCGAACAGCCCGCCCCCGATACCGACGATGATGGCCATCGCGATGATCTGACCGTGCACGTAGCCGATCACCGCCATGTTGCGGAAGTTCTGACCGAACCAGCCGGTCACGACGGTGGGCACCGCGAGGATCGCAGCCCATGCGGACAGCGCCTTGGTGATCTCGTTCTGCCGGTAGGCGACCAGCGCCAGGCGGGTCTCGGCCAGGGCGCTCATGCGGTCGTGGAGCACGTCGAGATCCTCGTGCGCCCGGACGACGTGGTCGAGCGCGTCACGCAGCTCCAGGTCGAGCTCGCTGGAGTGCACCATGTCGACGAGCTCGCGCCGGACGTAGACCCCGACCACCTCCCGCAGCTGGCCGCTCGAACGTCGCACGCGCGCGATCGCCAGGCGCGTGTCGGCGGCGCCGCGCAATGCCGGGGCAGGGTCGCCCTGCGTCTCGCCGATCGAGTCGATCTCCATCTGCTGGACGTGCTCTTCGAGCTCGTCGATCACCTGCTCGTACTGGTCGGCGATGTGCGCGACCACCACCGCCACGGCTGCGGTGGCGCCGTTCTGCGTGAGGTCCGGCCGCCGGCCGACCTCACGGCCCATCGCGGCCACCTCCGTGTCGCAGTCGTCGTGCAGGGAGACGAGCACCCGCTCGGTCTGCACCAGCTCGACCTCGCTGGGAGCGTCCGCGCCATCCTTGAGTCGCGGGAAGTGGACGACCGAGAGCACGCCGGTCGGATACTGCTCGACCTTCTGGCGCTGACCGCGGTGCAGCACGTCCTCGGTCACCAGGGGGTGCCAGCCGAGCGCCTCGGCGAGCGCCATCACCTCGCCCTCCTGCGGATCGACGACGTCGATCCACACCAGGGGCGCCCCGCCCCCGGCCTGGATGGCAGGTGCGAGCGCCGCCGCCGCGACCTCCCGGAAGCCGGCCTCGCGGTCACTCCCGTACTCCAGTACCCGCAGCACCGCCCACAGTTCGCCGCGCGGGCGGGAAAGCCTACGCCGGCAAGACGGCCTTCGCCCAGGCGAAGGCGGTACGGTGATAGCCGGAGTTCCACTCCTTGATCGCGACACCCTCGGACGAGGAGTGGATCATCAGCCCGGCGCCGAGGTCGATGCCGGTATGGCCGACGTCCTGCCAGTGGGCGCGCCTGCCGAGCGGGCTGAACAGCAGCACGTCGCCGGGCTTGACCCGCGATCCGCGGCGGCGCTTGCCGGCGGCCGTCGTCCGCGCCATGTCGTAGGTGGTGCGGCCGCCGAGCTTCGCGCCGGCCCCGGCCCAGGCGTGCGGATCGAGCGCCATCACGCGCCAGACGAGGCCCGAGCAGTCGAACCCGCCATGGGCCTGGGCGCCGTAGGGGCCACCCCTCGCCGTCTCCCAGGTGCCGCCCCACACGTACGGCTGCCCGAGCATCTGGATGGCGCGGTCGAGCGCGTCGTGGCGCAGCCCGGTCGTCTTGGGCAGCCGCCGCATCTGGGCGACGATGCGACGGGCATACGCGACGGGTGGGCCCGCGAGCACGATCGCGGTGGTGTAGGCCGCCTCCGCGCGCGTCGCCGGCTCGGCTGCCGAGCGCTCCAGGCGATCGGCCGACGACGGGTGGTTGAAGCGGAACCCGAGCAGCCGCGCGACGATCTCCGTGCCGGCGTTTTGGTTCGGGTGGTAGCCGGCGACCTGCAGCGACCGGACGGCGTCGGCGGCAGCGCCGCTCAGCCCGAGCGCCGAGACGAAGGCCGCGTCCAGCTCGCCGATCGTGGCCGCGTCGCTCGAGGTCGAGATGGTCGTCGTGGCGATCGAGGCCGGCACGGCGCCCCAGACCAGCATCGCGAGCGTGCCATGGTCGAGCGCCCGGTCGGGGCCGAAGGACCGGCGCGTGACGCCCGGCAGGATCTGCCGGTGTACCACCACGCGGATCTGCGGATCGGCCCAGTTTCCCGCAAGGGCGGGTGGTGCGGCCACCAGGCCGACCACGCTGCATGCGAGCAGGGCGAGACGCCTCACCCCCCTAGGGTCGGCGGAAACGGTGCGCGCCGTGAGCAGCACCTTGCGAAAGCTCATGAAACGCGCGAGAGAAGCACCGTGTAGTGCCCGGTGAACGTCTCCACCAATCCCGTCCCGGCGAACATGTCGGTGTGGGTCTTGGCGACGCTCACCCGCCTGACGATGCTGCGTCCCTGCAGCAGCTTGCGGTTCGAGAGCAGGATCTTGAGCCCGAACCGGCCGGCCATGCCGGCCGAGCCGGCCTCATCGACGTTGCCGCCGCCGGCCTCGGTACCGCCGGCATCCGAGCAGCTGCCCTCGGTGGCGGCGTCCCGATGGCGGTTGACCTGCTCACCGCTCCAGCCGAAGGTGACGACGCCGCCCGACCGCGACCGCCGGAGGGCGAACCACGCCAGCCTCGGCTGTCGCGCGAGCGAGTCCGTGAACGCCTGCTGGGTCGCCGTGCAGACCGTCTGGAACCCCGACTGGGCGACCGACAGGCGCGCCTTGGTGTGCCCGCTCGGAAACAGCGCGTAGGCGCCGCGCTGCACCGTCACCACCGTGGTCGGGTCGTGCAGGCTCCAGCTGGCGCGTGACGAGACCCGGGTGATGACCGTGCCCGAGTCGTACTCCTCGGACACGAACGAGCCCGAGAAGCGGATCGTGGTGGAGTAGTGGTAGGCCGCCTGTGCGGGAGCGACCACGGCCACGACTCCGAGGGCAGCCGTCAGCAGGAGCTTCACTGATCGAAGCATCGGCTCCAGCGGCCGGGCGGGGATCCCCCTTTCGGGCGGCTCTCAGCTCTTAGCGCGACGAGGCGGCAGCTGCGACCGAGGTGGCAGCGATCGCGAGGGCGCCGTCGAGGTCGGCCATGAGGTCGGCGACGTCCTCGCAGCCCACGGCGATGCGCAGCAGGCCCGGCGCGACCCCGATTGCCTGCAGCTCGTCGTCCGACAGCTGCCGGTGGCTCGTCGAGGCGGGATGCGAGATGCCGGAGGTGACGCCGCCGAGCGAGGTCGAACGCTCGATCAGCCGGCACCCGTTCATCACGGCCTCGCCGCCGGCGCGGCCGCCGGCCACCTCCACGGCCAGGAGCCCGCCGTAGCGGCCGTCGAGCAGCCTCGTGGCGAGCTCGTGCTGCGGGTGGGACGGAAGACCGGTGTAGGGCGTGCCCACCACGTCCGGGCGCGGCTCGAGCCAGCGGGCCAGCTCGAGCGCGTTGGCGCACTGACGCTCCAGGCGCAGGGCAAGCGTCCGCATGCCTCGCCGCAGGAGCCATGCGCCCTCGGGGTCGGGGACGCCGCCGGTGTCGATGAGCATCGCGCGGACGCGCGCCATATCCTCGGCCGTGCCGCATACAGCGCCCGCGAGCACGTCGTGGTGGCCGTTGAGGAACTTCGTCGCCGAGTGGACGACGACGTGGCACCCGCGCTCGAGCGGGCGGCACAGCAAGGGCGTGGCGACCGTGTTGTCGACGATGACGCGCGCGCCGCAGGCCGTCGCGATGCGCCCGATCGCGTCGAGGTCGGCCACGGTCGAGCCGGGGTTCGCGATCGTCTCGCAGTAGATCGCGTCGGCACCGTCCGCGCAGGCCGCCCGCACGGCGTCCAGGTCGCGGACGTCGACCTCGCGCAGGTCGACGCCGAGCCGCGGCCCGACGAGGTCGCGAAACAGCGACACCGAGTTGCCATAGGCCTGCAAGGCGGCCACCAGGCGACCGCCCGTCGGCACCAGTGCGACGACTGCGGCGTGCACGGCGGCCATGCCGGATGCCGTCAGCTCGCAGGCCTCGGCACCCTCCAGCTCGGCGATGGCGCGGGCCGTCTCCATGACGGTCGGATTGCCGAGCCGCCCGTACAGGTAGCCGGCCTCCTCCTCCGCCATGACGCGGCCGAAGCGCTCGGCCGTGTCGAACCGGCTGATCACCGACCGCCTGATCGGCGCGATCACGTCCTCGCCGCCAGCTACTCCTGCGTGGATGGCCCTCGTCGAGGGCCCGAAGCGCTCGCTCATGCGGCCAGTGTAGTGCGCAGCGCCGCGGCGACGGTCTCCGCGACGACTACGAGGTCCGCGATCTCGACGTACTCGTCGACGGCATGCGCCCGCTCGAGCCCCGGTGGCCCGAACATGACGCACGGGATGCCGCGCTCGCAGAAGAGCCGGAGATCAGCCCCATAGGGGACGCCGGCTGCCGCAACGGGCCGGCCCAGCGCGCCGGTGGCGGCGGCCCGGACCCGCTCCACCCACGGGTCGGACGCGTCCGTCTCCCCGGGGCCGAACTGGCCGCCGGTCCACGTCAGCTCGACATCGCCGGCGGCGCCGCGCACGGCCGCGGCGAGCGCAGCCCGGGCGTCGGCGACGGACTCGCCCATGCGCACGCCGACTCGCCCTTCGAACGTCAGCCGGTCGGGCACCGTCGACGACCACTCGCCGGCCTCGATCCTGCCCACGGAGACCGGGTACGGGAGCGCCAGCTCCCGCATCAGCGGGTGGTCGACCCCGGCGTTGATGCGGGCCTCGTGCGCGGCGAGGGCGGCGTGGACGGCGATGTAGCGATCGATGGCCGATACGCCCTCGAGCCGCATGGCGGCGTGCGCGGCGCGCCCCGGCACGGTCCCGGTGAAGGTGAGTGCGCCGGCCTGGGCGCAGACGACGTCGAACCCGGTCGGTTCCGGGATCAGGGCGGCGTCGAAGCGCGCATCCGCCTCGAGGGCGGCGAAGGTGCCCAGGCCGCCGTCCTCCTCTGCCGCGACGCCGAACAGCACGGCCTCCCCGCTGGGGGCGTCGGCACTGGCGGCCAGCCCGTGCAGCGCGGCGACGACACCGCCCTTCATGTCGACGGAGCCGCGGCCGAACACCCGGCCGGCGGCGATCCCGCCCGACCAGGGATCGTCAGTCCACGGACCCGCGCCGGGCGCCACGACGTCGACGTGACCGTCGAGGCAGATGCGCGGGCCGTCCGGCGGCCCCGGGCGGCGGATGACGACGCCGTGCAGCGCGTTGCGCGGCGCCTCCTCACCGGGATGTCCGGGCAGCATGCGCAAGGCCGCCAGGTCGTGAGTCACGAGTTCGGCCGCGAGGCCCAGGGCACCTGCGATCTCGGCCAGCCGTTCCAGCGCCGGGCGCTCGTCGCCCGTGACGCTGGGCACCTGCACCAGCGCCGCGACGTCGCGCGCCAGCCGGCCGGGATCGATCACCGGACGGCCTCGAGCGCTTCCCGGAGGGTGAACGCGCCGTCGTAGAGGGCCCGCCCGACGACGACGCCGTCCGCGCCGGCCCGCCGGCACGCGACGACATCCGCGATCGACCCGACTCCGCCGGAGGCGAGCAGGACGCCCGCGGTGGCCGCCCGCGCCTCGGCGAGCATGGCCACGTCGGGGCCCCGCAGCGTCCCGTCGCGGTCGATCGCGGTCACCAGGAAGGCCGACACGCCGCACCCGGCCAGGCCGCCGATCGCCTCGGCCACGCCGACGCCGGAGTCCTCGAGCCACCCGGCGACCCGCACCGTGCCGTCCAGCGTGTCGGCGGTGACGCAGATGGCGCGGCCGTGACGGTCCGTCAGCCGCTCGAGCGCCGCGCGGTCGCGGAACGCGAGCGTGCCGAGCAGCACCCGGTCGACGCCCGCCGCGACCGCGGCATCGACGGACGCCTCGTCCCGGAACCCGCCGCCGACCTGCAGAAGCGCCCCGGCCGGCTTGGCTGCCGCGATCTGCCCGATGGCGGCAGCGTGGGCGGCCGGCCGCACGCCGGTGCGGGCGGCGTCGAGGTCGATCACGTGCAGGACGCGCGCGCCATCCCGGAAGAACGCCCGCGCCGTCTCGGCGGGATCGTCGGAGAAGGCCGTCTCGTCGTCGAACCGGCCCCGGACGAGGCGCACGACGCGTCCGCCGGCCAGGTCGATCGCAGGGATCACGTCGAACGGCACCCGCACATCGTCGCGTATCCTCCGGGGCGCGATGCAGGGGGCGTTCCAGGATCTCGTGCTACCCGATGGCGAGTGCTTCGGCTGCGGCTCGGCGAACCCCCACGGGCTGCGCATCAAGAGCACCTGGAACGTCGACCGCTCGACCGTCGTCTGCACCTACCAGGCCGCCCCCTACCAGACGGCCGGCTTCCCGAACACGATGCAGGGCGGAGTGATCGCGACGATCGCCGACTGCCACTCCTGCTGGGCTGCAATCGGCTGGGCGTACCGGGCCGAGGGGCGCGAGGTCGGCGAGGGCGATGCGATCGTGTACGTCACCGCCGAGATGGCCCTGCAGTACCTGCGGCCGACCCCGACCGACCGGCCGGTGCTGCTGACCGCGTGGGTGGAGGGCGACGTCGGCCGCAAGGTGCGCACGCGCTGCGAGGTGTCGGCCGAAGGCGTCACGACGGCGGTCGCGGACTGCCGCTTCGTGCGCGTCATCGGCTGATATTCCGCTCTGCTACCGTAATCCATGGCGCCACGCGCGCCGTACGATGACGGACTGACGCGACATTCCCGACCACCTTCGCCCCGCCCCCGGCGGGGCCGGATCCGTGAGGAATCATCGTGCGCGTCCATCTCGAAGGCGTCTGCAGCTCGCACGGCGCCACCGTCATCCTCCGCGACGTCTCGCTCTCGCTCCCGGCCCGGGCGCGCGTCGGCCTGGTCGGCCCGAACGGCGTCGGCAAGTCGACGCTGCTGCGACTGGTCGCCGGGCAGGCGGTGCCCGACAGCGGTCGCGTCGTCCGCGAGCCCCCCACGCTCGAGGTCGGCTACCTGCCACAGGAACCCGCTCCGCTGCCCGGAGAGACGGTCCTGGGCCTGCTCGGGCGCCGCACGGGTGTCGCCGCATCCGAGCGCGAGCTCGAGCGGGCGGCGGCGAGCCTGGCCGATGGCCGGCCCGCCGAGGCGGCCTACGACCGGGCGCTGACCCGCTTCCTGACGCTGGGCGGCGGCGACCTCGAACAGCGTGCCGACGCCGTCGCGCGCGACATCGGCCTGCACGTCGCGCTCGACCGCCCGGTGGCGGAGCTGTCAGGGGGCGAGGCCGCCCGGGCGTCGCTGGCGAGCATCCTGCTCGCGCGCTTCGACGTGCTCGCGCTCGACGAGCCCACCAACGACCTCGACTTCGCCGGCCTGGACGTGCTCGAGCGACACCTGGCGGGGTTCGCCGGCGGCCTCA
The DNA here is from genome assembly GCA_963779685.1 of uncultured Actinomycetes bacterium. GTDB lineage: Bacteria > Actinomycetota > Thermoleophilia > Gaiellales > F1-60-MAGs149 > CAVZZG01. The sequence continues at coordinate 466,828 of CAVZZG010000003.1, read as the reverse complement.
TCGTCGTCTCCCACGATCGCGCGTTCCTCGACCGCACCATCGATCGCGTCGTCGCGCTCGACCCGGTCACCCGCGAGGCGCGCGAGTACGCCGGAGGCTGGACGGCCTACGCGGCCCGCCGCGAGGCGGAGCAGGCCGCAGCCTGGGCCCGCTTCGCCGAGGCGGACGAACGCCGACGGCACCTCGCCGGCCTCCTCGCCGAGCGACGGGCGCAGGCCCGCGCCGGCGGGGCGATGACCGACCGCCGCGGCACCAGGGCCCTGGCGGGCAAGGTCCGCCAGGCCGAGCGCCACCTCGGCCGCGTCGATGACGCCGCCAAGCCGGTGGTGCCATGGCAGCTGCGCCTGTCGCTCGCCCACGCAGGCAGCGGTGGCGACGTCGTCGCCGAACTGGCCGAGGCAGTCGCCGACCTCGGCACCGTGCGCATCGGCCCGGTTTCCCTGGCCCTCACGGCCGGCGAGCGGGTCGCCGTGACGGGCGCGAACGGCACCGGCAAGACCACGGTGCTCCGCATGCTGCTCGGCGAGCAGCCGCTCGTCGCCGGAACCCGCCGGGTCGGGCCCGGTACCCGCATCGGCGCCATCGGCCAGGGCCGCAGCGCCTACGACGGCCCGATCGGGTTGCTCGACGCCTTCGCGGCCCGGTCGGGACTCCACGGCGAGCCGGCACGCACCCTGCTGGCCAAGTTCGGGCTCGGCGCAGACGCGATCGGGCGGCCGTGCGAGTCCCTCTCACCCGGCGAACGGACCCGCGCCCACCTCGCCGAGCTGCAAGGCCGCGAGGCGAACCTCCTGATCCTCGACGAGCCCACCAACCACCTCGACCTGGAGGCGGTCGAACAGCTCGAACTGGCGCTCACCGACTACCCCGGAACGCTCGTCGTCGTCTCCCACGATCGCCGCTTCCTCGAGACGCTCGGCCCTGACCGCGAGCTGTCACTGGCGTGATGACATGACAGCATGTTAGCATGAGGGTCTAATTGCACGGCGCGTTCCGTCCAAGTGCACGGCGCGTCCGGTGCAAGTGCACGGCACCCAGGGAGAGCGAACCCGATGTCCACCGACTGGTTTACGAGCGATATCGATGACCTGTGTCAGGCCTTGCTGGCGATGCGGAATGCGGACGAGATGGCAAGGTTCCTGCGGGACGTGTGCACGGTGGGCGAACTGGAGGCGTTGGGCCATCGCTGGGCGGCGGCGCGGATGCTCGCGCTGGGTGGGAGGACGTACACCGACATCGCGCGCGATGTGGGCACGTCGACGACCACGGTGACGCGCGTCGCGCACTGGCTCCGGCATGGTGAAGGCGGGTACGGCGTGGCACTGGAACGGGTCGCCGGGTGACCGCCCCGCTGCGCATCGCGCTGCCGTCGAAGGGGCGGATGGCCGAGCCGTCCTACCGGCTGTTCCGGGACGCGGGGATGCCGTTCGAGCCGGACGGCCGGCGGTTGCGGCTGCCGCTGCCCGAGCACACCGCCGAGATCCTGTTCGCGCGCGCCGACGACATCCCGGTGTGGGTCGAGGACCGGGCCGTCGACTGCGGCGTGGCGGGTGCCAACCAGGTGACCGAGTCGGGTGTCGACGTGGCGACGCGGCTGAAGCTCGGCTTCGGACGCTGCCGGCTGGCGCTGGCGGCACCGGTTGCCGGCGGCGTGAGGACGGTGCTCGATCTGGAGGGCCGTCGCATCGCGACGTCGTTCCCGCGCACCGTGGGCGGCTTCCTCGGCGGCCACGGCGTGACGGCGACGTGCATCCCGATCACCGGCTCGGTGGAGCTGGCGCCGGCGCTGGGCGCCGCCGAGGCGATCGCCGATCTGGTGTCGTCGGGCGAGACGCTGCGCCAGAACGGCCTGGCCGAGTTCGAGACCATCCTCGACTCCGAGGCCGTGCTGATCGCGCCGCGGGTGCTCGATCCGGCCGTCGCGAACCGGGTCGCCGACCTGGTGGTGGCGCTCGAGTCGGTGCTCGCGGCCCGGCCGAAGCGCTACCTGATGCTGAACGCCCACGACGACCACCTGCCGGAGATCCTCGGGCTGCTGCCCGGCATCGACGCGCCGACGGTCCTGCCGCTGGCGCGCGACGGCATGCACGCCGTCCACGCCGTGGTCGACGGCGCCGACGTGGTGCGGCTGCTGGCACCGCTCAAGCAGTCGGGCGCGAGCGGCATCCTGGTCCTCCCCATCGAGCATCTGATCCCATGAGCGACACGCGCATCCCCTACGTGCGGCCCGAGATGGCCCGGCCGGCGCCCTACCGCTGGCAGGACAACGTCCCTGCCGGCCCGGTCAGCCGGTTCGACATGAACACGCTGCCCCTCTCCCCCGCCGCCTGGCCCGAGATCGCGGCGCGGGTGGCCCGGCTCGAGGCGTGCTCCTACCCGGAGGCGACCTACTGGCCGCTGCGCGAGGCGCTAGGGCGCTACGTCGGCTTCCCGCCCGCGCAGATCGTGCCCGGCGCGGGCTGCGACGAGGTGCTGCTCATGGCCGCCGCCCTGGCGATGGGGCGCGGCGATACCGCGCTCGTCTGCAAGCCGACCTACCAGATGTACGCGGTCTCGACGGCGACGGCCGGAGCCGCGCTGGATGCCCTGCCGCCCGTCGCGGGCCTCGAGCTCGACGTCGAGGGACTGCTCGAGCGCGCCCCCGGAGCGCGGGTGGTGTGGCTGTGCTCGCCCAACAACCCGACCGGCGAGGAGGCGCCCGCCGACGTCGTCCGCGAGCTGTGCCGGTCGTGCCCCGGCCTCGTCGTCGTCGACCAGGCCTACATCGAGTTCGGCGGCGAGGACCTCTCGCCGCTGGTGCGCGAGCTCGAGAACCTCGTGGTCGCCCGCACGCTCTCGAAGGGATGGGCGCTGGCCGCGCTGCGAGTGGGCTACGCCATCGCGAGCCCCGCCATCGCCGCCGCCCTGGACGCTCTGCGCCCGCCCGGGTCCCTGAGCCTCCAGTCCGCCGCCGCGGCCGAGCTGGCGCTCGCCCACGCCGACGCCATGCGGGCGGATTGCACGGCGTACGTGGCCGAGCGCGGCCGCCTCGCTCGCGGCATCGCAGCGGCCGGCGCAGACGTGATCGCCGAGGCCGGGCCGTTCGTCACCTTCCGGACTCCCGTGGCATCGGACGAGGCCTGGCAGCGGCTGGCCGAAGCGGGCCTGGTCGTGCGGACGTTCGGGCACGAACCGCTCCTCGCCGGCGTGATCCGGGCCACCGTGCAGACGCCGCCGGAGTCCGATCTGCTCGTGGCCGGCGTCGCGGCGCTGTGCGGGGCGCCGGTCCCGGAGCTCGAGCCAGCGCCGGCCGCCCACGACTACCTCTGGGGTCGTCGCGGCACGGTCGAGCGCCGCACCCGGGAGACCGCCATCGATGCCCGCCTGGTGATCGACGGCTCGGGCCGCACGGCCGTCCGCACCGGCATCGGGTTCCTCGACCACATGCTCCACGCGCTGGCCTTCCACGCCTGCATGGACCTCGATCTCGACTGCGCCGGCGACCTCGACGTCGACGAGCACCACACGGTCGAGGACTGCGGCATCGCGCTCGGCCAGGCGCTCGACCGTGCGCTCGGCGACCGCGCCGGCATCCGCCGCTTCGGCGACGCCTCGGCGCCGCTCGACGAGGCCCTCGCCACCTGCACGGTCGACCTGGGCGGCCGCGGCGTGTCGGCTATCGACCTCGGGCTGTCCAGTCAGCCGGTCGGCGGCGTCGCGGCCAGCCTGTGGCCGCATCTGCTCGACTCGTTCGCGCGGGCCGGTCGCGTCAACCTGCACCTGCAGGCGCGCGGTGCGGACGACCACCACGTCGTGGAGGCGGCGTTCAAGGCCCTCGCCCGCGCCCTCCGGGAGGCCTGCGAGCCCGATCCGCGCCGCGGCTCGGCGCTGCCCTCGACGAAGGGCGCCGTGTGACGACCGCGGTGCTGGTCGACTACGGGTCGGGGAACCTCCGATCGCTCCGGGCCGCCGTCGAGCGCGCCGGCGCGCACGCCGTCGTCTCCTCCGACCCGGCGGCCGTGGCACGCGCCTCGCTGCTGATGGTGCCGGGACAGGGCGCGGCGGGGCCGACGATGGCGACGCTGCGGGCGACCGGGCTCGAGACCGCCATCCGCGAGGCCGTCGCACACGGCGCGCACCTGCTCGGGGTCTGCGTCGGCCTGCAGCTGCTGTTCACCACCAGCGAGGAGAACGAGGCGGAGTGCTTCGGGTTCCTGCCCGGCCGGGTGCAGCGCCTCGCGGGCGTCGCGCGGCTGCCCCACATGGGTTGGAACGACGTCGAGCCGGCCGGAACGCACCCGCTGGCGGCGGCGCTCCCCGTCTGCGCCTACTTCGCGCACTCCTACGCGGTCGTCGACGCCGCCGCCGCGGGCGTCGGCACGACCGAGGTGGACGGCGTGCGGTTCGCGAGCGTGGTCGCGTCCGGCCGCATCGCCGGCATGCAGTTCCACCCCGAGCGGTCCGGCGCGGCCGGTCTGGGGCTGCTCCGCGCCTTCATGGCACTCGCCGATGCTGCGTAGGCGCATCATCCCGTGCCTCGACGTCTCCGGCGGGCGCGTCGTCAAGGGCGTCAACTTCGTCAACCTGCGCGACTGCGGTGATCCGGTGTCGGCGGCCGTCCGCTACGCGGCGCAGGGCGCCGACGAGATCTGCTGGCTCAACATCACCGCCGGCGCGGAGTCGTGGCACGACCTCCTGGGCCAGGTCGAGGAGGCGGCGGTGCAGGTGGACGTCCCGGTCACCGTCGGCGGCGGCGTCAACCGCGAGCGCGACGTCCGCGACCTGCTCGCCGCCGGCGCCGACAAGGTGTCGATCAACTCCGCCGCCCTCGCCGACCCCGCGCTCATCAGCGCCTGCGCCGATCATCACGGGTCGCAGTGCATCGTGGTCGCCATCGACGCCCGCGCGGAGGCGGGGTCGTGGCGCGCCTACGTCGCGGGCGGGCGGACGGCGACCGCATGGGATGCGGTCGCGTGGGCCGAGGAGGCCGTGCGGCGGGGCGCCGGCGAGCTGCTGGTGACGTCGATGGACGCGGACGGCACGGGGCGCGGCTACGCGCTCGACCTGCTGGGAGCGATCCTAAAACGGGTCGGGGTGCCGGTCATCGCATCGGGCGGCGCAGCCGGGCCGGAGCACCTGGCGGAGGCGCTCGCGAGCGGATGTTCGGCCGCGCTGGCGGCCTCGATCTTCCACGATGGCACGTTCACGGTGCAGGAGGTGAAGGCCGTATGCCGGAGCTCGGGACTGCCGATGCGCTGATCGCCGCCGTGCGGTTCGACGCGGCCGGGCTCGTCCCGTGCGTCTGCCAGCACGCCGACACCGGGGAGGTGCTGATGGTCGCCTGGGCCAACGCCGAGGCGCTCCGTCGCACCGTCGAGCTGGAGCTGGCCACCTTCTGGTCGCGGTCCCGCCAGGAGCTGTGGACGAAGGGACGCACGTCCGGCCACGAGTTGCGCGTCGAGGCGATCACGCTCGACTGCGACGCGGACACCGTGCTCGTCGAGGTCACCCCCACCGGCCCTGCCTGCCACACCGGCGCCCGGTCGTGCTTCGGGGCCCATGGCGGTGGCATGGCCGGCCGGCTCCGGGCGGCCATCGAGGAGCGCGCATCGGCCGACCCGGCGGGCTCGTACACGGCTCGGCTCCTGCATGCGCCGCGCGCCCACGTCGCCCGCAAGGTCGGCGAGGAGGCCGCCGAGGTGCTCACCGCCGAGCCCGCATCCGACGACCTGGTCGGCGAGGTCGCCGACCTCTGGTACCACAGCATGGTGCTGCTCGCCCGCGACGGCCTCGACCCGCTCGCCCCGCTGGCGGTGCTGCGCGCACGCCACGGCCGCTGAGCGCCTCACGTCGTGTAGCGTTCCCTGCATGGCGATGTCCGACGAGCTGCGCGGACTGCTGGGCGATCCACGCCAGGCGGCGATGCTGCGCGACCGGGCCGACCGGGTGCTGCGCGGCGGGCCGATCACGATCTTCACCGAGGGCGACATCCTGACGGCATGGACGCCCGTGTGCGGATCCGGCGAGCTGGCGCGCGAGCTCCTGAACACGCTCGCGTTCATCGAGCGGCTCGATCAGGAGGAGTTCGCGCTGCTCGGCGAGCTGGCCCTGATCGCCGAGGACTGCTACCGGGCGTGGTCGGCCGAGGTCGACACCGATGGCGCCGAGTGGCGCCAGCTGCAGTGGTCGTACACCGAGCGCAACGATCACCGCTCGATGCTGCTGCACGTCGCGCGCTGGGACGGTCAGGTGGTCGAGGTGCGCACGTCCGGCGACGGCCTCTCGCGGCTCATCCGCCGCCTGTGCCAGGCCCACCGCGAATTCGCGGCCAAGGGCGGGTCGGTCGACGTGGCCGAGTTGCACAAGGCGAGCACGCTCGTCGATGAGACGCTCGAGCTGGCCGAGGCCGACAGCGCGAGCGACTGACCGGGCGCACGGCAACCGGCCCTTCCACTTTCCGGCCTTTTCGGTAGGCTGAGGATCGGGTGGCCATCCCCGGCGCCGCCACGAAGGACAGGAGAACAGGCTCGATGGAAGCGGGTGCCCAGGGATTCCGGCTCACGGCGTGCGCGTCGCCGATCGCCCTCGGAGGGGTCGAGGGCTGGCAGACGATCAACGCGGTGACGCCCGTCGCCTTCCTCGGGCCGCCCGGCACGATCGGCACGGTCGAGGTCGACGCACCGCGCAGCTCGATCCGTCCGGGCCAGTACTTCATGGCGCGATTCAACTCCCAGACGGGCTGGCGCCGCGCCTCGTTCCTGGCCCTATCGAGCCGGGAATCGCCCGGTATGCGCGACCTGGTGAAGCTCCGCATGCTGGCCGAGGCCCAACCGGCGCCGCAGCGCAACCACACCCGTGAGCGGATCGACCTGACCGTCTCGGGCACCGTCGTCTCGGCGAGCGAGCTGCCCGCCGACTGCCAGGTCGTCGTCGAGGTCATCGACGCCTCGCCGGGAGGCGTCTGCGTGCAGTCCGACACGCCGCTCTCGATCGGCGACGTGCTGTACCTCGAGGGTCCTCAGCCGGCCGATGCCGGCGCCGACTTCGAGGTCGTTCGCGCCGACCCGGCCGCAGCCAACCGCTACGGCGGCCGGTTCATCGAGGAGGAGGCCGGCAAGGCGCTGTTCGCCCAGCTGGTCGAGGCCGCACAGGCCACCAGGGCCGAGCGCCGCCAGCGCCACCTCGAGTCGCCCAAGACCAACGGCGACGAGCCGGACGAGCCAGGTTCCCATCGCGGCATGTACACCCGCGACCGCGACTAGTCGACCTCTCGCGACAGGAGGTCGGCGAGCGTCTCGCGGCGCGTGATCAGGACCGCCTCGCCGCGGTCGATCAGCACCGCGGCCGGCCGCGGAAACTGGTTGTAGACCGACGACATCGACTGGTGGTACGCGCCGGTGACGGGCACCGCGATCACGTCGCCGGGCTGCGGCGCGGGCAGCGGCACGTCGCGCGCGATCACGTCGCCCGACTCGCAGTGGTGGCCCGCGACGGCGTACGCGCCCGACGGCGCCGCGCCGAGCCGCGTGGCCACGACCGCCTCGTAGGTGGCGTCGTACAGGGCCACCCGCGGGTTGTCGGCCATGCCGCCGTCGACCGCGACCCAGGTCACCCCGGCCGCGGTGGCCTTCACCGCCAGGACCCGGTAGAGCGTGACACCTGCCGGGGCCACCACCGATCGGCCCGGCTCGAGCAGCAGCCGCGGCGACGGCAGCCCGGCAGCGGTGAAGGCAGCGGGCAGTGCGGCCGCCAGTTCCGTTGCGTAGGCGCGCGGGTCGGGAGCCAGGTCGCCAGGCGCGTACGCCACGCCCAGGCCGCCGCCGAGGTCGAGGATCTCCGGCGCGAAGCCGTGGTCACGGCAGAATGCGGCACACCAGGCGGCACCGGAGGCCAGCGGCGCGGCGTCGATGACCTGCGAGCCGAGGTGCACGTGGAGGCCGGCGACCCGAAGGGGCTCGGGCGCGGCGCGCAGCAGCTCGGCGGCGACGGCCGGGTCGAGCCCGAACTTCGATCCGGCATCACCCGTGCGGATCTTCGCGTGCGTGTCGACGCCGATGTCCGGCGTCACCCGCACCAGCACGTCCTGGCGGATCCCCAGCCCCTGCGCCCGCGACGCAACCCGGCCGGCGTCCTCGGGCGAGTCGAGGACGACCAGCCCGGCGCGGGCGGCCAGGGCGGCGTCGAGATCCGCGTCGGACTTGGCATTGCCGTGCACCACCAGGTCAGGGCCCCGGAAGCCGGCCCGTACGGCTGCGGCGATCTCGCCCGCCGATGCCACGTCGGCCCCGAGTCCCTCCTGGCGCAGCACCCGCAGCACCCCGGGCGCCGCGTTGGCCTTGAGGGCAAACACGACGCGGCCCCCGGCGGCCGCGAGCGGGCCGGTGTAGGCGCGGGCCCGCGCCCGCAGGGTGGCGGCGTCGTAGATGTAGAGCGGCGTGCCGAAGCGGTCGGCGAGCTCCGCGGCGTCGATGCCGTCCAACAGCAGCCTTCCGTCGCGATCGGCGGCCGAGTCGGGGAACCGCCCGAGGTTCATGCGCGGGTGGCGGCGATCAGGGCGTCGAGCGCGTCCAGCTGGTCGCGGTAGCTGCCGGGCATGCCGGGCCCGCCGCGCGCAGCGATCGCCTCCGCCGGCGTCGGTGCCGCGAACCGCTCGCCGGCAGCGATCCGGGCCGCGACCCGCTCGTGGGCCTCGCGGAAGGGCACGCCGTCGCGAACCAGCGCCTCCGCGACGTCCGTCGCCACCGTCGCCCCGTCGCCGGCCGCGGCCGCCATCCGCGTGCCGTCGAATCGGATGCCGCGAAAGGCGATCGCGAGCACCTCGAGCGAGCCGGCGAGCGTGTCGGCCAGCGCGAAGACCGCCTCCTTGTCCTCCTGAAGGTCGCTCGCGTAGGCCAGCGGCAGCCCCTTCACGACCGCCAGCAGCCCGGCCAGACGGCCGATCGCGATGCCCGCCCGGCCCCGCACGTGCTCCGCGATCTGCGGGTTCTTCTTCTGCGGCATCATGCTCGACCCCTGGGCGACGCTGTCGTCCAGCTCGGCGAACGCGAACTCCTGCGTCGTCCAGATCACGAGCTCCTCCGCGATCCGGGACAGGTGCACCTGACAGGCGGCGCATGCGTACGCGAGGTCGCAGGCGAAGTCGCGGTCGGAGACGGCGTCGACGGAGTTCGCGAACACGGCGCCGAAGCCGAGGTCGGCGGCCACGGCCGCCGGATCGATCGGGAGGCTCGACCCCGCCAGGGCACCGGCGCCGAGCGGCGAGACGTCCGCGGCGACGCGGGCGGTTCGCAGCCGTTCCACGTCTCGCTGCAGCGCCCACACGTGCGCCGCCAGGTGGTGGCCGAGCGGTATCGGCTGCGCCCGCTGCAGGTGCGTGTAGCCGGGCATGACGAGCTCCCCGTCGGAGCGGGCGCGCGTGACGAGCACCGCCTGCAGCGTCGCCACCGCCAGCTCGAGCTGCCGGGCGGCATCGCGGCAGAACAGGCGGAACGCCACCGCCACCTGGTCGTTGCGCGACCGCCCGGCGTGCACGCGCCGGCCCACCTCGCCCAGGCGGGCGACCAGCTGGCGCTCGATCAGGGAGTGGACGTCCTCGTCGTCCGCGCCGTCGTCGATGACGATGTCTGCCAGCGCCAGCTCGATGGCACTCGCGTCGGCGGCGTCGAGGATGCCCTGCCGGCCCAGCATGCGGACGTGCGCCCGGGACGCGGCCAGGTCGTAGGGCAGGAGCCGGCGATCGACCGGCAGCGATCGCGAGAAGTCGAGCACGGCCGGATCGAGGCCGCCGGCGAGCCGCCCGGCCCACAGCGGCCGCGCCTCGGTCACTCCCCGCCCGCCAGTCGCCGGCACAGCGCCATCACCCCGGCGCCGTCGTAGGGCTCCCGTGCGATCACCAGGATCGTGTCGTCGCCGCCGATGGTGCCGAGCACCTCGGCCGGCTCGGCCTGGTCGAATGCCCGGGCCACCGGCATCGCCTGCGCTGGCTTCGTCTTCAGCACGCACAGGTTCCCTGACGCCTCGATCGAGTGGACGGCCTGCAGCGCCTGGCGCAGCAGGTCGCGAGGGTCGATCGGGTCGTCCGCCTCGGGAAGGGCGTACACCATGTGCCCGTTGCGCCGCACGCGCACGGCGGACAGCCGGTCGAGATCGCGCGACACCGTGGCCTGCGTGACGGCCACGCCCTGTTCGGCGAGCAGCTCGACCAGCTGCTGCTGGGAGGTGACCTCGCGACGATCGAGGATCACCGCGATCAGCCGATGGCGTTCATTCATCGCGCATGAGTATACGCGGTGCTGCATAGAAATGCGGTAGCGTTCCGGCCGTGGCCAAGGTCCTCGTCTCCCTGCCGATCGGCGAGCGCGTCGGCATCGCGTTCTCCGGCGGGCTCGACACGTCGGTAGCGGTGGCGTGGATGCGCGAGGGCGGCGCGGTGCCCTACGCCTACACGGCCGACCTCGGCCAGTACGACGAGCCCGACATCGCCCACGTGCCCGGCCGCGCGGTCGAGTACGGGGCCGAGGCGGGCCGGCTCGTCGAGTGCCGGCCGGAACTGGTGCACGAGGGGCTCGTCGCGCTCCAGTGCGGCGCCTTCCACATCGGATCGGCGGGGCGGACGTACTTCAACACCACCCCGCTCGGCCGCGCCGTCACCGGCACCATGCTCGTCCAGGCGATGCGCGAGGACGGCGTGTCGATCTGGGGTGACGGGTCGACCTACAAGGGCAACGACATCGAGCGCTTCTACCGCTACGGCCTGCTCGCCAACCCGGCCCTGCGCATCTACAAGCCGTGGCTCGACCCCGCCTTCGTGCATGAGCTCGGCGGACGTCACGAGATGTCGGGCTGGCTGGCCGAGCGCAACCTGCCCTACCGGGCCACGACCGAGAAGGCCTACTCGACCGACGCCAACATCTGGGGCGCGACGCACGAGGCGAAGCGGCTCGAGCACCTCGACACCAGCATGGAGATCGTCGAGCCCATCATGGGCGTCCGCTTCTGGGACGAGTCGGTCGAGATCGCGGCCGAGGACGTCGTCATCACGTTCGCCGAGGGCATGCCGGTCGCGATCGGCGGCCGCGAGTTCGCGAGCCCCACCGCCCTCGTGCTGGAGGCCAACGCCATCGGCGGGCGCCATGGCCTCGGCATGTCCGACCAGATCGAGAACCGCATCATCGAGGCCAAGAGCCGCGGCATCTACGAGGCGCCGGGCCTGGCGCTCCTGCACCTGGGCTACGAGCGCCTCGTCAACGCCGTCCACAACGAGGACACGCTCGATGCCTACCGGCGCGAGGGGCGGCGTCTTGGCCGGCTCCTGTACGAGGGCCGCTGGTTCGATCCCCAGGCCCTCATGCTGCGCGAGAGCCTCCAGCGCTGGGTGGCGCGCGCGGTCACGGGCACGGTGCGCGTGCGGCTGCGCCGCGGCGACGACTACACGCTCCTCGAGACCGCCGGGCCGCACCTCACCTACCACCCCGACCGCCTCAGCATGGAGCGGGTCGAGGATGCAGCCTTCGGCCCGCTTGACCGGATCGGCCAGCTGACGATGCGCAACCTCGACATCGCCGACTCGCGCGAGAAGCTCGAGCTCTACGCGCGGTCAGGCCTGCTCGACGCCTCCGACTCGAGTCTGCTCGGCCGGCTCGATCCCGGTGGCGCGCGTCCGATCACCGAGATCGGCGCCACGCCGGGCGAGGCCAGCGACGGCGGGGCGATGGAGGGCGGGCTGGACTAGTCCTCGTCGGGGCGCAGGAAGCTCGGCACCTCGAGCATGTCGCTCGGGATCTCGAAGCCGCCGCTCGCCGGGCGCTCCTCTTCCTCCTCGACGGCCGCCCAACCCCGGGGTGCCTTGTCGAACCCGGTCGCGATCACCGTCACGCGGATGTGGTCGCCCAGCGCGTCGTCGATGACGGCGCCGAAGATGATGTTCGCGTTCTGATCGGCGGCGCTGGCGACGATCTCCGCGGCGTCGTTGACCTCGAACAGACCGAGGTCGGTGCCGCCGGTGATGTTCAGGAGGATGCCCGTCGCACCCTCGACGCTGGCCTCGAGCAGCGGCGAGCTGATCGCCGCCCGGGCCGCCTCGGCGGCGCGGTTGTCGCCGGCGGCCAGGCCGATGCCCATCAGCGCCGTGCCGGAGTCCTTCATGATCGTCCGGACGTCGGCGAAGTCGAGGTTGATCACGCCCGGCACGGTGATCAGATCGGTGATGCCCTGCACGCCCTGGCGCAGCACGTCGTCGGCGAGCTTGAAGGCCTCGATGATCGAGGTCTTCCGCTCGACGAGGGCGAGCAGCCGGTCGTTCGGGATCACGACCAGGGTGTCGACCTTGGAGGCGAGCTCCTCGATGCCGCCGCCGGCGACCTCCGTGCGGCGCCGACCCTCGAACGCGAACGGCCGCGTCACGATGCCGACCGTCAGCGCGCCCAGTTCTCGCGCCAGTTCGGCCACGACCGGCGCCGCGCCGGTACCGGTGCCGCCACCCTCGCCGGCGGTCACGAACACCATGTCGGCGCCCTTCAGCGCCTCCTTCAGCTCGTCGCGGCTCTCGATCGCCGCCTCACGGCCGACGTCCGGGTTCGCGCCGGCGCCAAGGCCACGTGTCACCTTCGCGCCGATGTGCAGACGTACGTCGGCGTCGGTCATCTGAAGGGCCTGGGCATCGGTGTTCACCGCGATGAACTCGACCCCGCGGAGGCCGGCGTCCACCATCCGGTTGACCGCGTTCGACCCGCCTCCGCCGCAGCCGACGACCTTGATCACCGCAACGTACGACCCACCTGCGTCGCGCACCGCCATCACCCTCCGCCCGTCTTGACTATAACTGTGAAGTTGACCATGAGAGTGCTCCCTGGAACGAGAAACGGCCCGTACGTGCACGCACGCGGGGCCGGATACCAGCATACTCCTGACCGGTCACGCGTGTCAAGGGGTCGATACTCACCTTCAAGTCGATATTCAGGTTCAAGGCTCAAGTTGCCATCGAGACTGACGCGGGAACGAACAGCTGGGCGATGGCCGCGGCCGCCTGGTCGACCGGCGCCGACGGCGTCGGCTGGTCGGTCGTCGCGACCGCGCCGTGCGCGCCGCCGCGGCCCACCGTGGCCGGATCGCCCGACAGCGACCGGTAGACCGGGCGGTCGGGCGTGGAGACGTCGATGTAGCGGAGCGAGACCTGCACGCCGGTCTGGTTGTCGCCGGGCCGCTGGGCCAGCATCGACCGCGCGATCAGCAGCTTGCGCTCGATCTCGGCGCCCGTGCCGAGCTCGAGCGTCATGCCCTTGCCCGTCACCGCAGCGAGGCCGAGGTCCGACACCCGGATCGCCCGCAGCGCCAGCGACCGGTGGCCGTGGACCGCCGCGGCGACGTGCAGCTGGTCGGCCAGCGATCCGGGCACGATGCCGCCCGGCGGCGGCAGCATCGTTCCCGCCTCGGAGACCAGGAGCGGGAGCGCCGCCTTTCCGGCCGGCCCGATGACGCGCCCCGACGCGGCGATCGCGTAGCGACCCGTGGACGTGGCGACGGTGGCGACGGCGACCTCGGGGACGACGTCGATGCGAAGCTCGTTCGGAAACGCGCGGTCGACCGACGCACGCCGGACGTCCGGCAGGCTGGCCACCGCGTCGGCGACGGCCTGCGGGTCGATGGCGAGGAGGCTGCGGTGGCCGATCACGGCCGCGACCCGCGCGCGTACCGCGGCGGCGTCGACGGCACCGTGCACGGTGACGCGGTGGACGGCGAACATGCTCGATGTCCTCAACAGGGCGTATCCGCCGCAGGCGACCAGGGCGATGCAGGCGGCGGCCGTCGCCTGCCGGAGCCGGATGCTGCGGCGGGCGGGGACGGGACGGCGCGGACGCGTACGCGAGCGGGACACGGGGGTTCGTTCGCCGCCCTCCCCACCGCTCCTGCCGACGGCGGGCCTCGCCGCGGGCGCGCGTCCCGGCGGATCCGGGTTACCGTTCGGGCGTGCTCTACGCCGACGCGATCCTGGCCGGCGGTCGCATCCACACCTTCGCTCCCGCGGGCGGGACGGCGACCGCGATCGCCGTGCGCGACGGACGGGTGCTGGCGCTTGGCGGCTCCGAGCTCGACCAGCTGGCCGGGCCGGACACCGAGCGGCTCGACCTGCGCGGGCGCACCGTCATCCCGGGCCTGATCGACGCCCACAACCACCTCCTGCACACGGGCCAGGTGCTCGCGCAGGTGCAGCTCTTCGACTGCCGGTCGATCGGCGACATCGTCGACCGGGTCGCCGCTCGCGTGGCCGAGCTGCCCGCGGGCAGCTGGGTGCTGGGACGGGGCTGGGACGAGAGCCTGCTCGCCGAGCGCCGCCACCCCAGCCGCCACGACCTCGACCCCGTCTCGCCCGATCATCCGGTCGTCCTCGAGCGGGTCTGGAACCAGCTGGTCTGCAACTCGCGCGCCCTGGAAGCGGCGGGCGTGACCCGCGACACGCCCGACCCTCCCGCCGGCGAGCTCTACGCAGGCGGGTTCGAGCGCGACTCCGATGGGCACCCCACCGGCCACTTCCGCGATCGCGCCAAGGACCTCGTCCATCGCGCCATCCCGAAGCCGGACGCAGCCGCACTCGTCGATGCGGTCGTGGCGGCATGCCGGGCCTACAACACCCTCGGCCTGACAGCGGTAGGCGAGCCGGGCCTGTGGCCGGACGAGGTGCGCGCCTTCGCCGATGCGGAGCGCACCGGCCGCCTGACGGTGCGGACGGAGCTGATGCTGGGCGCCTGGGGCTGGGGAGGCGCCGAGGACGACGCCGCCGTTCACGAACGTCTCGCCTGGATCGGCACGCCGACCGGCTTCGGATCCGACCGGTTGCGCCTGGGCGGCATCAAGATCCTGCCCGACGGCGGCATCGGCGACCGGACCGCCCGCGTGTACGAGCCCTACCTCGCCGATCCCTCGAACCGTGGCACATGGGTGGTCGATCCCGGTGAGCTACCGCGGATGGTGCGGTTCGCCCACGATCGCGGCTGGGCGATCGACACCCACACCTGCGGCGACGAGGCCCAGGCCGTCACCGTCGCGGCCTACGCGGCCGCGCAGGACGCGAACCCGAAGCCGTGGCTTCGCCATCGCGTCCACCACGCCTACTTCCCCACCCCGGAGACGCTCGCGCTGATGGCCCGCCACCGCATCCCCGCCGTCACCTCCAACCCGTTTCTCGTGTACCTGGCCGAGAGCTTCGTGACGTCGATCGGCGAGGCCCGGGCGGCGGGCGCGATGCCCATGCGCAGCTATCTCAACGCTGGCGTGCCGCTGGCCGGATCGAGCGACACGCCGGTCTCCGACCACAACCCGTGGACCGGTATCTGGGCCGCCTGCGCACGGCGCACCGAAGCCGGGCGCGAGCTCGACGCCACCGAGCGCCTGACACCGCTGGAGGCGCTGCACGCGTACACGACCGGCGGCGCCTTCGCGATCGGCCGCGAGCACGACCTCGGCACCCTCGAGCCCGGCAGGCTCGCCGACATGGTCGTGCTGGATGAAGACCCCCTCGAGCTCGCCGTCGACGACCTCCGCCATGTCGTCCCGTCAGCGACCGTGATGGCCGGCCGGGTCGTCGCGGGCGACCTCGGGGGATAGTCGTATCAGTAAGTCTTATGTCTTGCATAAGTCATTCCGTGATACCGTGCGCGCTCCCATCGAAGGAGCGACGCGATGTCCCAGCCTGCAGCCCTGAACGATCTCGACCTCGGCGCCGTCGTAGCGCTCGTCGAGGCGATTCACAGCGACCCGTCGAAGGCCGCCACGACCTGGCGGGCGAACGTCAGCTGGCACGGCGGATTCCGGTCGAGCGCCGCTGTCCGGGACTTCGCACCTGCCGCGTCCGACGAACCGAACGGGCTTGGCGGCACGAACACTGCACCGAATCCCGTCGAGCAGGTGGCGGCTGCGCTCGGCCACTGCCTCGCCGTCGGGTACGTCGCCGCCCTGACGAGTCGCGCGATCCCGATCAACAGCCTCGACATCGCCGTCGCTGGCGAGCTCGATCTTCGCCCCTTTCTCGGCATCGCCCCCGGCCATGCCGGCTACTCCCGGCTCGCCGTCGACGTCCAGATCGACGCCGAGACCGACGAGGCGACGCTCCGCGAGGTGCACGATCGGGTCGTCGCGACCTCGCCCGTCGGCACCACGCTCACGCGCCCGGTCGTCGTCGACGTCCGCCTGACGCCCACGACCGACGACGTGACGGCCTACTGAGGCCGACGACGACGAGAGGCAGCAATCGATGGCCCGGCTCACCCTCAGCCCCCGCATCCGGAAGTCGCCTTATTACGAGGCGACGGTCGCCGCCGGCCTGGCCGACTTCAGCATCTACAACAAGATGGTCATGCCGACCTCCTACGGCGACCTCGAGGCGGAGTACCGCCGGCTGGTCGAGGGCGTCGCGATCTGGGACGTCGCGTGCGAGCGCCAGGTCGAGGTCAGCGGCCCCGGCGCCGGCGAGTGCGTCCAGTATCTGACGGCGCGCGACCTCACCACCATGCGCCCGGGCCAGGCGCGCTACGTGGCGCTGTGCAGCCACGACGGCGCGCTCCTCAACGACCCGGTGCTGCTCAGGCTTTCCGACCGCTTCTGGTTCTCGCTCGCCGATAGCGACATGCTGCTGTGGGTGCGTGCGATCGCCGCCGAGCACGGCTTCGACGTCGCCGTCTGCGAACCCGACGTCTCGCCACTTGCCGTGCAGGGCCCGAGGGCGACGGATGTCGTTGCCGGGCTCTTCGGCGAGCACGTGCGGACGATGGGCCCGTTCGCGCTCGTCGAGACCGAACTGGACGGGATCCCGCTCGTGCTGTGCCGATCTGGATGGAGCCGGCAGGGCGGCTTCGAGCTGTTCCTGCGGGACGGCGCGCGCGGCGTCGACCTGTGGAACCGGGCCGTCGCGGCCGGCGAGCCGTTCGGGATCGGCCCGGGCGCTCCGAACCACGTCGAGCGCGTCGAGAGCGGCCTGCTGTCGTTCGGCGGGGACACCACCCCGGGCTCGAACCCGTTCGAGGCAGGGATGGCGCGGTTCGTCGACGTGGACACGCCTGTCGACTACATCGGCAAGGCGGCCCTCCGCCGCATCGCCGAGGAGGGACCGGCGCGCTTGCTCGTCGGCCTCACCGTCGGCGCGGACGTCGCCGATGCCTGGCCGCTTCCGCACCGGACCCCGGTGACCGCCGACGGTCGAGCGGTGGGGACGATGAGCGCGATCGTCTTCTCCCATCGGTTGCGCCGGACGATCGCGCTCGCCCAGATCGAGCGCGGTGTCGTCGAGGCAGGCGTCCCGGTCGAGATCGAGGCACCCGGCGGCCGTGTCGGGGCGACGATCACCACGCTGCCGTTCATCTAGCATGGCGCCGGTGACGCCGACGCCGCCGCCCACCGGCGCGATCCTCCTGGTCGGGGGTCGCTCGACGCGGATGGGGACCGCGAAGGCAGCACTGGACTGGCACGGCGAGCCGCTCGCCTGCCGCGTCGCGCGGGTGCTCGCCCGCGCCGTCGCGGACGGGCCGGTCGTCGCCGTCGGCGCGCCCGGCCAGCAGCTGCCGGCGATGTCCGCCGGAGTCGAGGTCATCGCCGATCCGGCCGAGGGTGACGGCCCGCTGCGCGGGCTCGCGGCCGGACTCGCCCACCTGAGCGGTCGCGCCGACGTGGCCTACGTCTCGTCCGTCGACGCCCCACTCCTGCACGCCCGCTTCGTCGCGGCGGTGCTCGCGGGCCTCGGCGACCACGACGCCGCCGTCCCGATCGCCCACGGTCATCGCCATCCGCTCGCAGCGGCCTACCGGTTGACCGTGCTCCCGCTCTTCGACCGGCTCCTCGCGGAGGGCGAACGCCGCCTCGCCGTCGCCCTGGCGCAGGTGCGCACGCGCCTTCTCGACGAGACGGCGCTGCGCACCAGCGCGGGCCTCGGTCAGGTCGATCCCCTCCTCGATGCGCTACGGAACGTCAACACGCCCGACGAGTACGAGCAGGTCCGCGCCCTGCTATCGCCGGAGGTGACGATCGAGGTGGCCGGCGCCCCCGGCCGGCGCGCGAGCTTCGCGGCCCGCGCCTCGCGCCTCGGCGAGGCCGTGGTCGCTGCGGGACTGGCGCTCGACGGGCACGTCGTCGCCACGATCGACGGAGGACCGCCGGTGACCGACCCGTGGTACCCGCTCGGCCCCGGCGATCGCGTCGCACTCGCCACCGCCGGCACCTGACTTCGTCCTACGGCGCCGGGTGGTGGTGTGCGGCGACGTTGACGCGCCGCTGGATGCGGGCCGATCGCCCGACTGCCCAGACAAGCCCGGAGCGGGCAGACAGCAGCGGTCGCGGCCAGCTGGTGCCGATCCTGCCGTAGATACGGGAGTACCGCTGCGTGGCATCGACCACGGGACGTTCCGAACGCTCCCAGGCCCGGAGCCCTGCGGGGATGTCGGTGGTCGCACCGAGGGTGGCGGCAAGCGCGACCGCGCTCGTGATCGCGACGGCAGCGCCCTGACCGAGGTTCGGCGCCATGGCATGGGCGGCATCCCCGATGATCGCCGTGCGCCCGCTTGACCACGCGTGACAGGTGACGTTGCTGAAACCGATCCAGCGCGACTCGTCCGGGATCCGTTCGATGACGTGGGCGAGCGTCGGGAACGAGCCGATCCACGATTCGCGGTCGAGCGGGAAGGCCCGGCCGCTGAGGTCGTCGCTGGGGCAGCACAGGTAGATGTACACGCTGGTCGGGCTGCACGGAACGACACCGACGCGGCGTCCGCCGTTCCAGTACTCGAGCGTCCGTCCCACCGGGTCGACCGGCTCCCGGTCGATCAGGTGCCGGCTGCAGCCGTCGCGGAGGTCCTTGACCTCGAGCCCGAGCTGGAGGCCGTCCCGCACGCGCGAGCCGACGCCGTCGGCGCCGACGACCAGGTCGGCGGCGATCTCGGTGCCGTCCTCGAAAAGGAGCGTGCCTTCCGGCGTCGCGCGGTCGACCCGGACGCCCGTGATGATCTCGATGCCCGCGTCCTGTGCGGCCAGCACCAGGGCCCGGTGCAGGTCGGGCCGCAAGACGGTGTAGAGCCGCGCGTCGTCCATCATCCAGCCGGACTGCAGGAGGCGGAGCCGTTCGTCGCGGAACTCCCAGAAGCGGTCGAGCTCGCCGTGCTCGACGGCCGCGTCCAGGGCACCGATCGCCTCGAGGCCGCGGAGCGCGTTCTCCCAGAGGAAGATACCGGCACCGATCTCACGCAGCTCGGCGCCGCGTTCGTGCACGCGCACCTGCCAGCCGCGGCGGGCGAGGGCGGTCGCCGCGCTGAGGCCGGCGATCCCGGCACCGACCACCTCTGCACGGCGCGGGCCCGGACCGGTGGGATCGGTCATCTCTCGATACCCGGAGCCGTGAAGGGGGAACGATCGAACGCGATCGGGTCGAACGGTGACTGGTAGAGGACGATCACGTCAACGGGCATCGGGCGATGTCTCCTTCGGGGCCGGGTGGACGTCGACGCCGCCGAGCAGGACGCGCTCGACGCGGATGGCCGGGAGGTCGTCGATGGCGGCAGTACGCGGATCGCGGTCGAGAACGATCAGATCGGCGAGCTTGCCCGGCTCGATCGACCCCTTCTCGGTCGCCTCCCCCAGCACGTGGGCGCCGTTGATGGTGTGCATGCGCAGGGCATCGTCGATCGACACGGCCTGGTCGGGATCGATCAGCCGGTCGTCGTAGGTCTGCCGCCGCAGGCAGCACCAGATCGAGAAGAACGGGTTGGTGGCCTCGCGCTCCGACCCCACCCAGACGTCGCTGGAGCCGGTCAGCAGCCAGCCATCCCGCTGCAGGTCGGCGAACTGGAAGCGGCCACGGGTTCCGGGCTCGCCGAGGTAGTCCTGGAAGTAGTCGCCGAAGGTGTACAGGAACACCGGCTGGGGCACCGGCACGATGCCCGCGCGCGCCCACCACTCGCTCGTGACGTGCTCGGGCATGTAGTTGCCGGCGTGCTCGATGCGCGTACGCAACCGTTCGCCGCGGGGCGATCCGCCGGCCGCCTCGATCACCTCGCAGAGCCACTCCTGCGCCCGGTCGCCGTTGGCGTGGATGGCCAGCTGCAGACCCGCGTCGCGGGTCGCCGGAACGGCCTCGAGCAGGAAGTCCCGCTCGAGGGCGATGTCGCCGAAGTGCTCCCGGCCCATGCCGAGGTACGGGTGCTTGACAGCGGCGCTCTTGGCCGAGTATCCGCCGTCGCAGAAGAGCTTCACACCCTGTACGGAGACCAGCTCGTCGCCGGCCCGTAGCCGCAGGTGCCGGGGCCAGACGAGCGCCTGCTCGAGGCTCATCGTGCCGGGTGCCCACAGGTACGCCCGCATCCGCGCACCGAGCTGACCCGCTGCGGCCAGGCTGTCCATGGCCTCGAGTCCCTCGACCGTTTCCGAGATCTCGCCGATCGTCGTCACGCCGTAGCGGGTGAACAGAGTCGCAACGCCCTCGCGCAGCGCGCGCCGGACGACCCCCGATGTCTGCGGCGGCAGCGGGAGGATGCTGTCCATCTCCTTCACCACGCCCGTCGGCTCGTCATCCTCTGCGTGCTCGACGGACGGCTTGCCGGTGATCGAGTGCGCCGGCGGCGCGTAGCCGCGGTCGATGCCGGCGAGCTCCAGGGCGCGCGTGTTGAGGACGGTGATGTGGCCACCGGCCCGCACCGCGATCGCGACGTCGCCGCTGACCCGGTCGAGCTCCTCCCGGGTGGGTAGCCGGCGCTCGCGCAGCTTGCGGTCGAAGAACAGGTTCGCCTGCCCGACCACCCAGCCGGTCTCGCGGGCGTCGTCGAGGCCGGCGGCGAGCGCCTGCAGCACTTCGTCGACCGACCCGCACTCGGGCGCACGGCAGTCGACCGTCCCGTACGCCGCGCGGCACGCGACCTCGACGTGCGCGTGCACGTCGATGAAGCCGGGCATCAGCGGCCGGTCGGCGACATCGATCACCTCGGTATCGGGACCGCGCGCCGCCTCGACGTCCTCCCGGCGGGCCAGGCGTTCTATGCGGCCGTCGCGGATGAGCACCGCCTGCATCGCATCCGCCGCTGCGCCGGCCATCGAGATCAACCGGTCGGAGACGACGATCCGGTCGGGGAAGCCGGTCATCGGGTGGTGCCGTCCCGGACCTCGCCCGCCTGCAGCAATCCGACCTTCACGGCCGATCCTCCCGATACTCGACGTCGTGACGGCCCGCGAGGCACGAATGGCCACCCGGGTACCGCTCGGCGTACGGTAACCCGCATCGCGCGCGCTCGCGTCTGGCGTGAGCGCGGCGTCAGCCGGAGGCCTGGTAGAGACGCCACCTGTCCGGGATGCCCTTCAGGGTGTGCTCGCCGCGGTCGGTGAACACGATCCCGGATCCGGCCGTCAGGTCCTTGATCGTCTGGGAGACGAGCACCTCCGACCCTCGCGCGAGCGCGCTCACGCGAGCGCCGATGGCGACCGCGATGCCCGCGACATCGCTGCCGACCAGCTCGACCTCGCCCGTGTGCAGTCCCGCGCGCACCTCGATGCCCATGTCCCCGACGCGTTGCACGATCGCCTGGGCGCATCGCACGCCCCGCGCCGGCCCGTCGAACGTGGCGAGGAAGCCGTCGCCCATCGTCTTGACCTCTCGCCCGCGATGCAGCGCGAGCTGCGAACGAACGATCGCATCGTGCCGCTCGCGGGTGGCGCGCCAGGCACGGTCACCCATCCGGGCGGCCGTCGCCGTCGAGTCGACGACATCGGTGAAGAGCACGGTCGCCAGCACGCGGTCGATCTCCGGCGAGCCACGCACGCCGGTCAGGAACTCCTGAACCTCGTCCACGATCGCATCGGAGTCTCCAGCCCACGGCGGATTGTCCATTCCCGGCAGTTCGACCATCCTCGCGCCCGGGATCTGGCCCGCGACGTACCGGGCGCCCTCGATCGCCTCGGTCTGGTCGTCGGTGCGGTGCAGCACGAGCGTCGGGCTCTGGATCGACGACAGCACGTGGCGCACGTCGGTCTGGGTGTACAGGCGTTCCAGGGCGACCGCCGAGCCCGGGCTGGCCGAGAGCCACTGGTAGCGGGCCCACCACCGGCGAGTCTGCTCGTCGTCGGCCACGCTCGGCGCGTACCAGCGCAGCGTGTCATCGGCGAACTGCTGCCGACCCCAGCCCGCGAGCATCTGGTCGATGAAGCCCTCCCACTCCTCGCTCTGCCACTGCCACGGGTACTCGGGCGACCACTGCCCGCTGGCCGAGCTGCCGTAGAGCACGAGCGCCCGGGTTCGCTCGGGATAGGTCGCGGCGAACAGGACGCAGAGGTACCCGCCGTCGAGAAAGCCCGCCAGGGCCGCCCGCTCGGACCCGACTTCGCGCAGCACGCAGCTCATATCGTCCATCAGCACCTCGAGCGGCGGGTGCTCCCCGGCCGAGAGGCGATCCGATAGTCCGGTGCCGCGCCGGTCGACGATGATCAGCCTCGTGAACGAGGCGAGCCGGCGAAGCATGTTCGCGTAGGCCGGAAGGTCCCAGTTCAGCTCGAGGTTCGACTGGTAGCCGGGGACGAACAGGAGATCGACGGCGCCGTCCCCGATCACCTGGTAGGCCACGCTCACACCGTCGGACGTCTTCACGTAGCAGGTATCGGGAACGCTCACCCGGCGGCCACCAGCGGGATCCACACATCCGGGACAGTGCCCGATCTTCGCGCCTCACGCCAGTGAGCACCGGAGCCGGTGGTTGAGAACCGGCAGTGGCGTGCCGATATCCGGCGAGGACACCCACCGGGGAGGGCACGATGCTGGGAATCGGCCGGAAGGCAATGATCGCGACCGTGGTGGCGCTCGGCGCCATCGGTCTCGGCGGAGGCTACGCGCTCGCGGCGCATCGCACCGCCGCGGTGACGACCGTGGCGCCCGACGGCACCATCACCGCCTGTGTCGGGAAGATGAGCGGCCGGATCCGCATCGTCGGCCAGGCCAGCAGCTGCCGCGGGTTCGAGTCGGTGCTGACATGGAACACGGCCGCCGCCGGCGGGGGAGGAGGCGCAGCGACCCCGGACGTCAGCGAGATCACCTTCACGCTCCCGAACGGCGACACGGTGAACGGCGGCGATCCGCCCGCACCGACGTTCGAGATCAAGGACTGGTCGTTCGGCGTGGAGAACCCGACCACCATCGGCAGCGCCACGGGCGGCGCCGGAGCCGGGAAGGTGAAGTTCAACGAGTTCACGATCAAGAAGACCGTCGACGCCGCCTCGCCCGCCCTCTTCAAGGCCTGCGCGAGCGGCGTGCACTACAAGACCGTCACGCTCACCGTGCGCAAGGCCGGTGCGACGAGCCCCTACCTGACGTACACCTTCGGCACGGTCTTCATCTCGGCAGTCAACTTCGCGTCGCCGGTCCCCGGCGATCCGCAGCCGATGGACGCCATCACCATGGTGTACGGCACCCTCACCGTCACCGAGGCCCCGACCAGCGGCTCGCCCGTGACCGCCGGCTGGGACCAGATCACCAACAGGCTGCTGTGACCTCGCGCGCACCATTCCGGACCACGTCCGGAATGGTGCGCCCCGGTCGGCAGGTCAACCGAAACGGAGCGTTCCCACTCAGCCGGCCACGACGCGCAGCCGCCGGCCTCCCGGCAGCGCGACCACGTCGCCCGGGACGAGCTTGCGGCCGCGGCGTGCCTCGGCGTCGCCGTTGACCGCGATGCCGCCGTCCGCGAGCATGGCCCGCGCGTCACCGCCGGTCTCGATCACGCCGGCGAGCTGAAGCAGCTGGCCGAGCGTGATCGACCCCGTCGTGATGGCCACGTCCTCGACCTCCATCTCCGGACGGATCGTAGGCGACCGGGGCGCTCGGGCGTCAGATGATCGTCGCGAGCAGCTGGCCGTAGCGCTCGAGGTGCCGGTCGCCGAGGAAGTCGGCGATCACGCGCTCGCGCGCCCGCCGGCCGATCCCCGCGGCCCGGGCCGGGTCGTCGAGCAGCTCGCACACGGCCGCGCCGACCGCGGCGAGGTCTCCGGGGTCGTCGACCAGCAGGCCCGATTCGCCGTGGACGATCTGATCGGCGATGCCGCCGACGGCGGTGGCGACCACCGGGCGGGACTTGAACATCGCCTCGGCGACCGTGAGGCCGAAGCCCTCCGCCAGGCTCTTCTGGACCACGACCGAGGCGTGCCGCTGGAGCGCATTGACGACGAGCGCGTTCTCGTCGGGGTCGTCCATCGGGACGCAGCCGAGGTGCACGCGGCCGCGCACGGCAGCCGGCAGCGCCTGCCAGCGGCGCAGGCAGTCGTCGAGCACCTGCTCGCCCTCGGGATCGTCGGCCACACCGCGCACCTGCGGCCCGATCAAGGCGAGCTGCGGCGTGGTCGAGCGGGGCGCGACGTGCTCCACGAATGCCTGCATCACGCCCGCCATGTCCTTCATCGAATCCCAGCGCGACACCTGCACGATGAGCGGCGCGCCGGCAGGCGGCGGTGCTCCGGTGAGCAGCGTGTCGAGGCGCCGCTCGAACCGGGCTCCGGTTCCGTCGCGACGGACGAACGGCACGGGCTCCACATCCCGCGGTGCGTCGAGCAGGCCGGCGTGCGCGAGCACGCGGTGCACCTCATCCGGCGCGAGATCGGCGTTCTTGGTCGAGAACGGGTCGATCGAGGGCGGGATCACCGCCAGCCGGGCGCCGTCGACCCAGTCCGGCGCGAACCCCCGGCGTGAGAAGACGAACCCGTGGGCCACGCCGTCCAGATATCGCCGCAGGAACGACCAGGAGCGCTCGACGTACTCGTTCGGCGCATCGCTGCCGATGTGGCAACGCCACACGACGACGGCACCGGCCGCGCGGAGGGCGCGCGCGAGCCCGGCGGTCTGCGGATCGTGCAGCAGCACGACGTCCCGGGGCCGCACCGTCGGCAGGAGATCGCGGGCCGCCGCGCGCAGCGTCGCCTCGTACACGGCGTGCTCGGCCGCGCCCAGCGGACGTCCGTCACCGGGCGAGCCGTACACCCCGTTGTGGATGCGCTTCGTCACGGCGAAGAAGGCGGCGTCGCCGTCGATCACGCTCCAGCGGGTCTTGATCCCGGCTCCGAGGACGTACGCGAGCAGCGTCTGCAGCATCTCGGCGACGCCGCCGCCCGCCGCGGTCGAGTTCACGTTCACGACCATGCGGTCGCCGAGCCGGCCGCGCGCGTCCTTCGCAGCCGCCTCGAACGTCGCTATCCGCTGGCGCCCGACGAGCGCCTCGAGGCGGCCGAGGTCGAGCGGGTACACGGACACGTCTCCGGCCATCGGCCGAGATCCTACCGATCGGCGGGCTGCGCCACCGGTGTCACGTGCGGCCGGGGCCGGCGCGGGCGTGGAACTCGGCGATGCGATCCCACATCGCCGTCGGGTTGGCGTACATCGGGAAGTGGCCGCAACGAGGGATCTCGGCCAGGTCGACGCCGCGCGCCGCGAGCGTCTCGAGGTACGACAGCGACGCGTTCTGCTCGCCGTACATGAACATCCGCGGGAGGGGCAGCGCCAGGAACGCGGTCAACAGGTCGCCGTGGTCGGACAGGTCGACCATCGACCTGAAGATCCCGCCCACGGCGCCCGGTCGCACCTTGTGGCGGAGGCTCGCGGCGTAGAGCGCCGTGGAGGCGAACGGCGAGCGCCTCGTGCGCTCGATGAAGTCGTCGAGGAACGCATCCGGGCCGTCAGCCGGATGGGTGACGATCTGGCGGCTCAGGAAGCAGTCCTCAGGCGCCAGGTTCCCCTCGATGTCGACGAAGCTCACGACCCGGCCGGGGTCCGCCCGAGCGAGTAGCAGCGCGGTGAGCCCGCCCATCGAATGCCCGACGAGGTGGAACCGGCCGACGCCGCCGCGTCGCAGCACCGCCTGCGCGGTCTCGACGAGGAACGGAATGGTGACGCGCGAGAGGTCGCCGCAGCCGGTGTCGCCGCATCCCGGTGCGTCGTAGGCCAGGAAAGGGCGACCGGCGAACGCCGGCTGGTGGACGATGTCGGCGTAGTCCTCCTTCGTCGAGCCAAACCCGTGGAGGAACACGACCGGCATGCCGTCGCCAGACCGGCCGACCGTCGCGACGCGGACATCGACGCCGTCGACCTGGAGGTCGAAGCGGTCGTAGGCGAGCTCACTCGTTACCGGCATCGGCGCTCCTCCCGGGATCGGCGTGCCCACAGACTAGTTCGGCGGGTTCGACAGGGAGATGTCCGCTTAGAAACCCGGCCTGGCGTGCGCCAGGAGCTCGGCCAGGTCGCGGATGACCAGATCCGGACCGCTGGCGCGCAGCGCCTGAGCCTGGCCGTCGCGGTCGACGGCGATCGCGAGGCGCACGCCGGCGGCACGTGCCGCAGCGATGCCGAGCGGGTTGATCTCGAACGCGACGGTCTGATCGGGCCGGGCGCCCAGCCGCTCACACGCGGCGAGCAGGCAGTCGGGAGCGGGCTTCTGGCGTAGGCCGTCGCTCTCGATCGTCGTCGCGTCGACGAGCTCGTCGATCAGGTCGGCGAGACCGGCCCGCGAGAGGATGGTTCCGGCGTTCGCGCTCTCGCTCACGACCGCGCGGCGCAGGCCCAGCATGCGCGCCGCGATGAGGTACGAGCGCGATCCGGCGAAGGCGGCGACGCCCTCCTGCTCGAGGTGGATCTGGAGCAGGATGTTCTTGCGATTGGCGAGCCCGTGAACGGTCTCAGCGCCGGGCGGATCGTCGCCGCTGCCCTCCGGGAGATGGATGCCGCGGCTGAAGAGCAGGCCGCGCACCCCGGCAAGGCGGGGCCGGCCCGCGATGTATTCCGGATACTCGTGGAGGCGATCGAATGGCGTGAACTCGGTGTGGCTACGCTCGGCCTGGTCGAGCAGGAACGAGTCGAACATCTGCGCCCAGACGGAGGCCTGCATGGTGGCGCTGGTGGTGAGCACCCCGTCCAGGTCGAAGACGCAGGCGGTCACCTCCGTGGGCAGGCCCAGCATCGCCAGCGTGAGCCGGTGATCGTCGAGCCAGGCAAGCAGCGGGCTGTCGACGTGCTGCTCGCGAGCGAGTAGCCGGAGCCGCTGCGCCATGTCCCGGCGCTGGCGCTCGAGCCGTGCGGCATGCTCGCCGCGCTCGAGCGGGCCGAGGCCCGAACCCGCCGTTTCGATTGCCGACTGGGCCGTGCGCAACGCGACCAGCCATGGTGCGATCAGCGCGTCGAGACCCAGGCTGGCCAAGGTGCGGGCTCCCGATCGGAAACGCCGGCCCGCCGGCTGCGCTGCTGCCGGAACGGCACTTCGAAGATGGACGCGAACATCCGCGCGAATACGATCGTCACCGGCACCACCAGGACGAGCGAGACGATGAAGGCCGGAACACCCTGACGAACCCGGCCGGCCACCAGCTCCTCGTACACGACGACGACGATCGGGCCATGGGTCAGGTACAGGCTGTAGGACGACGAGCCGAGGCTGCGCAACGGCCGCGCGTCGAGCAGGCGCAGCAGTGGGGCCGGATGGCCCGTGGCAAGACCCGCCAGGAGGCACGCGACGGCCGGGCCGAGCATGAGGTCGACCCAGAACAGGTGGTCGAGGGTCCACACCGAGCCCTGCCACGCGATCAGCGCGAGCACGGGCGCCGCCGCGGCGAGCGCCATCCCCGCCCACGGCCACGACCTGCGAGCCTCGCTCGCGCCCACGATGCCGGCGGCCAGCACGCCGACCGCGAACAGCGCCGCGAGGTCGGGCGGCGACTGGATCACGAGGACGTCCAGCCGGGAGACGTGCGGACCGAGGATGCCCACCGCCGCCACGACGAGGGTGACCGTGGCGAGCATGATGACGGTGCCCCGGCGGCGGACCATGAGCAGCAACAGCGGGAACAGGACGTACAACTGGGCCTCAACCGCGATCGACCAGAACGATCGGTCGGGGGAAGGCGCGCCGACGAGGTTCTGTACCAGCAGGCCGTTGACGACGACCGACTTCGCGTCGGGCGCTCCCTGACCCGGCGGAGGCAGGATCAGCCACGCCACCGCAAGGCTGAAGGCGAGCGCCGCCCAGTATGGCGGGAGGATGCGCCGCGCCCGCCGAGCGGCGAACCTCCCGATCCCGTCGAGTCGCCAGCCGCGGCGGGCGGGCGCCAGGGCCAGCGAGAAGCCGGACAGGACGATGAATACGACCACCGCGAAGCGTCCGTAGATGAACACGCCGGCCCACACCGGCGCCCGGTCCACCGGGTAGCCCGGGAACGCGCGCAGGAAGACGTGGTTCACCACCACGAACAGCGCAGCCAGCCCCCGGATGCCGTCGAGGCCGGCCACCCGCTGCGGCGACGACGGGGCGACTGCCGGTACCGGGTTGGCGCGCGCGGACCCGGGCATCACGGTTCGACGATGTCGCCGAGGAACTCGACCTCGTGTTCGAGGTCGACGCCGAACCGCTCGCGTGCCCGCCGCCGTCCCTCCGTCATCAGGGCCACGACGTCGGCGGACGTCGCGCCGCCCGCGTTCTCGATGAAGTTCGCATGCTTCTCGGAGATCCGCGCGCCGCCGATCGTGAACCCCCGCAGCCCGCACTCGTCCAGGATCTGGCCGCTCGTGCGGTCGCCGGGCGGGTTCTTGAACACCGAGCCGAACGTGCGGGCCTTGCGCGGCTGAGCCTCGGAGCGTTGGTGCTGCATGCCACGGATGGTGTCCCGGATCGTGCCCGGGTCGCCTTCCGAGAGCGCGAAGACGGCATCGGCGACGACCTCGTGCTCGCCGACGTTGGAGTGCCGGTAGCGCAGGTCGAGTGCCGCCGCCCCGGCGACGCGCGTGCCGGCAGCGCTGACGAGCGTGGCCTCCTCCAGCACCTCGCAGGTCTCGCGTCCGTAGGCGCCGGCGTTCATGCGCACCGCTCCGCCGACGGTGCCGGGGATCGCGCACCCGAACTCGATGCCGGTCAGCCCTGCGTCGGCGCAACGCCGCACGATCGCGGCCAGGCTCGCCCCGCCACCGCAGCGCACGCGGGTGCCGTCGATGCGGATGGCGGTGAGCTCGCCGTCCAGGCGCAGCACCAGCCCGTCGTAGCCGGCGTCGGCGACCAGGAGGTTCGAACCGAGCCCGACGACCCGGAACGGGACGCCGTCGCGGCCGGCCCA
Organism: uncultured Actinomycetes bacterium; assembly: GCA_963779685.1. Lineage (GTDB taxonomy): Bacteria > Actinomycetota > Thermoleophilia > Gaiellales > F1-60-MAGs149 > CAVZZG01. The sequence continues at coordinate 437,761 of CAVZZG010000003.1, read as the reverse complement.
GGCCAGGCAGGCGGCGAGGTCGGCGACGTCGCGCGGCCGTCCGAAGTACCTCGCCGGGCCGCCCGTGCCGATCGTGGTGAGCCGCGCCAGCGGAAAGCTGTCCTCGATCAGGGCGGGGCGAGTCGGGCTCACGGGGCCACGACCGCCCTCGCGACCTGATCGACAGGCCCCGCGCCGCAGCAGAGCACCAGGTCTCCGGGCCGGGCGATGTCCCGGAGGGCGCCGATGGCGGCCGCGTAGTCCGGTGCGAAGACGACCTTCCGGCCGGCCAGGAGCTCGGCGATCCGCACCGCGCTCGCATCCGGGTCGGGCCGGCCGCGGGCGACGTACGTCTCGGACAGCACCACCGCATCGGCCCCACCCAGCGCGTCGGCGAACCCGGCCGCGAAGGCCCGTGTCCGCCACGGCATGTGCGGCTGGAAGTACACCACCAGCCGTCCCGGATGGCGCGCCCGGGCTGCGGCGATGGTGGCGGCCAGCTCGGTCGGGTGATGGGCGTAGTCGTCGACGACCGTGAACCCGTCCCGCTGGCCGAGGACCTGGAACCGGCGCGCGGCGCCGGTGAAGCGCTCGAGCGCCCGGAAGCCGTCGGCGAGCGGGACGCCGAGCTCCTCGAGCACGAGCGCCGCGCAGCAGGCGTTGCCCGCATTGTGGACGCCGGGCACCGACAGCTGCACCGCTCCGGGGCCCCGTGACGGCCGGAACGCCCCGGCGGGCGTGGCATCGAGCGCCCGCAATCCCGGTCCGGGCCCGACGCCCGCGTGGGCGACGCGGGCCGCGGTCGCGAGGTCGAGGCCGTCGCCGAGCACGAGCAAGCCGGTCGGGGCGAGAGCCATCGCGAAGGCACCGAAGACCTCCAGGACGCCGTCGATCGAGGAGTAGTGATCGAGGTGGTCGAGCTCGGCGTTCAGCACCACGCCGATGGTGGCCGGGAGGCGGGCGACGGAACGGTCCGACTCATCGCCTTCGGCGACGCAGGTGCCGCCGCTGCCGGCGCGGGCGTTGGTGCCGAGCTGGGGCACGTCACCGCCGACCAGGAACGTGGGGTCGAACCCCAGCTCCGACAGGGCGAAGGCGATCATGCCCGTGGTGGTCGTCTTGCCGTGGCTGCCCGTCACCACCACCCGTTGCCGGTACTCGGCGAGCAGGCCGGCCAGGGCATCCGCCCGGTGCAGAACCTCGAGGCCGCGTTGCCGCGCCTCTGCCAGCTCGGGCTCGTCGGCGGCGATGGCGCCGGACACCACCACGGTGGTGACGCCCTCCAGGTGCAGCGGGTCGTGCGGCACGCGGCACTCGATGCCGTGCGCGCGCAGGCGCTCGAGCGGCGCGCCCTCGCCGCGGTCGCAGCCGGAGACCTCCTCGCCGCGCTCCGCCAGCACGGTCGCGATGCCGCTCATGCCAACGCCCCCGATGCCCATCAGGTGGTAGCTCACGCGCGGCCCCCGGCCAGCTCCAGCACGACGTCGGCGATCGTCGCGGCGGCCTCCGGACGCGCAAGGCCGGCGATGGCGGCCGCCAGGGCCTCGCGGCGTTCCGGCGCTGCCAGCAGCCCGGCGACCTCCGCGGCCAGCCGGGCGGCGTTGAAGTCCGCCTCGTCGAGGACGATCACGGCACCGGTGGCGGCGAAGGCGGCGGCGTTGCTGGCCTGGTGATCGCCGGCAGCCCCCGGCCACGGCACGACGATCGCCGGCCGGCCGGCCGCCGCAACCTCGAACAGCGAGCCGCCGCCGCGGCACACCACCACGTCGGCGGCTGCCAGCAGCTGCGGCATGGTGTCGCAGTACTCGAACACGCGGTAGCGGTCGGTCGGCACGATCCCCGTCGCCCGTCCCCGGCCGGTGACGTGAAGCACCAGCGGCCCGTCCGTCCGGCCGCCGAACGCCTCGGGCACGACGGTGTTGAAGGGCCCGGCGCCGAGCGAGCCGCCGAACACCACCACCACGGCCTCGGAGTCCCCGATGCCGTACAGCGCGCGGCCCTCGGCCCGGGTGGTGGTGAAGAACGCCGGCTCGACCGGACGCCCGACGAGCTGGTAGCGCGGCGGTTCGCAGCCGGCGATCGCGAACGACAGCAGGATCCGGTCAGCGAGCGGCGTGGCCAGCCGGTTGGCGAGGCCAACGTGGGCGTCGATCTCGACCAGCGCGGTCGGCACGCGCCGGGCCGCCGCGGCCGCGATCATCGGGCCGGCCACGAATCCGCCACCACCGAGCACGACGTCCGGGCGGACGCGGCCGATGATGCGGGCGCACGCCACGGGCGCCACGATGGCCTGCCCCACGGCCGCGGCGAGCTTCAGCGACAGCCGGCGCTCGAATCCCGACACGACGAACGTCTCCAGCGGATACCCGCGAGCCGGCACGATCCGCGCTTCCATGCGATCGGGGGTGCCGGCGAAGACGACGGCCGCGCCCCGGCGCCGCAGCTCGTCCGCGACCACCAGCGCCGGCATCACGTGCCCGGCCGTACCGCCGGCGGCGATCAGGATCCGTGTGGTCATCAGCCGGTCCAGGGTACCGGAGGGCCTCGCCGGGGAACGGCGGGTTGCATACGTCCGATGCGTCCGGTATCTTTGGAGTCGACTCCGTCGAGGAGCGTAGTGCTATGCAGACGACCGGACACGACATCACGCCGAACCGTGCCGACGCGACAGCAGTCGCGGTCGGCGGGGCGTGCGTGTCCGCGTACGACGCGGCCTGACGGCCGCCGTACTGCAGGCGACGCCGCCCGATCCGGGCGACCTCGAGGGAGAGGTGCATGGGTGCCGACGCACGTCCGGCACCGGTGCCACCCGTCCTCACGTCGACCCGGCGGAGCCCGTCCCACCACCAGGTCCAGAGGAGGATCAGAAGTGAACGCAATGCATATCCAGGCGGCCATGGCAATGCACCGGCAGCGTCTGCAAGACGCCGAGTGCCGCCATGCGATGTGGGTCCGGCGTCGCCGGTTCCGCATCGTGATCGGCCGGCGGACCCGAGAGGGCGAGCAACTCGTCGTCGGGATCGCCCGCGGGTCCTAGACAGCGGGACCTACGCCGTACGGGCGCGGCGGGCGGCGCGCGGAGTGCGCGCCGCCCGTTCCCCGTCCGCACGAGCAGGTTGCGGGGCACGGCCCTCGCGGCAGATCGCGAGCAGCACCCCGACCACGACGAGCGTCACGACCTTGCTGGACGATCCGTAGGAGATCAGCGGGAGCGGAATGCCGGTGAGGGGCAGGATGCCCATCACCGCACCCACGTTGACGCAGGCCTGGCCGGCGACCAGCGCGGTCGCACCGGCCGCGACCAGCTGGCTGTAGCGGTCACGCGCGCGCAGCGCGATCGTGAATCCGGCCCAGGCGAAGGCGGCGAACCCGGCGACCACCATGACGGTGCCGATCAGGCCGAGCTCCTCGCCGATGATCGCGAAGATCATGTCGGTGTGGGCCTCCGGCAGGAAGAGGTTCTTCTGCTGGCTCGCCCCGAGGCCGCCGCCGGAGACGCCGCCGCTGGCGGCGGCGATCATGCCCTGCAGCACCTGGTAGGAGCCGTCGGCGGCGTGCGCCTGCGGGTGGAGGAATGCGAGCAGCCGGTCGCGCCGGTACGGCTCGAACCAGATCGCGACCGAGCTCACGGCAAGGCCCGCGCCCATCACCAGCGCGAGCAGACGCGACGGCACGCCGGCCACCCAGAGCATCGCGAAGACCATCATCGCGGTGGCGATGGCCGAGCCGAGGTCGGGCTCTGCGAGGATCAGAGCGCAGGCCAACGCCGTCAGCACGCCGATCGGCTTGATCAGCTGGCCGAGCGTCTGCGGCGGCTGCTTGCGCGCCGTCAGGAGCGCCGCCACGGTTCCGAGCAGGGCCAGCTTGGCGAGCTCGGATGGCTGCACCGTGATCGGGCCGACCACGATCCAGCGGCGGGCGCCGTTCACCGTGGCGCCGACGCCGGGCACCAGCACGGCCGCCATCAGGGCGTACGAGGCGAGCAGGGCGGCAGGACCGCCGACGCGCAGCCAGGACGGCTTCGCGCGCATCACCAGCAGCATCAGGAGCACGCCGAGCACGGTGAACGGCAGGCCGTGCTTCACGAAGTACAGAGGGTCGTTGTTGTAGATCTGGTAGCTGAGGGCAAGCGGACTGGAGGCCGAGTAGACCATCACCTGACCGAACGCGGTCAGGCCGAGCGTCACGAGCAGGAGAACCTGCCCTTCAGCCGGAAGATCTCGCCGCCTCGGTCGCTCCATGCCCGGTCGAGTTCGGCACGGACCGGTCCGTCCCTCCCCCGTCGACCCGCGGGCTCAGAGCTCAGGCGAAACCGAGCGCCCGGCAGCGCGCCCGGAAGACGTCGCCGCGCTGCTCGTAGGAGCGGAACTCGTCGAACGACGCGCACGCGGGCGAGAGCAGTACGGCGTCGCCGGGCTCGGCATCGGCGACGGCGGCGCCCAGCGCGGCCGCGAGCGTCTCGTACGAGCGGGTGGGAACCGCGCGCTCCACCAGCGGGCGCATGCGAGCCCCGGCCGGGCCCGTCAGGTAGGCGGCGCGTACACGTCCAGGCAGGGCCGCGGCCAGCGGCTCGAACGCCGATCCCTTATCGGACCCGCCGAGGATGATGCGCACGTGGCCGTCCGGGAAGGCGGTCAGCGCGCGTAACGTGGCCTCCGGATTGGTTGCCTTGGAATCGTTCCAGGCGGTCACGCCGTCGCGCTGGCCGACCCGTTCCAGGCGATGCGGCGGCGGGACGAAGGTTGCGAGCCTGGCGGCGATGGCAGCGTCGCCGACCCCCATCGAGCGGGCCAGCGCCACCGCCACGGCAGCGTTCTCGCGGTTGTGGTCACCGCGAAGGAGTGTCCCCGCGAGCGGCGGGGCGTCGGCCGCGGCGACCCGGACCACCCGGCCCGCGCCGGGAAGTGCGGTCAGGTCGCGGACCCACGGATCATCGTCGTTCAGCACCGCCACGTCCCTGGCCGTCTGGCGCTCGAAGACGCGCAGCTTGCAGCGCGCGTAGTCGTCGAACGAGCCGTGCCGGTCGAGGTGGTCGGGGGTCACGTTCAGGAGCGCGGCGGCGTCGCAGCGCAGCGTGACGACGTCCTCCAACTGGAACGACGAGAGCTCGCACACGATGACGCCGGTCGTGACCTCGGTGGCGACGTCGCAGAGGGCGCGGCCCACGTTGCCGGCGGGCACGCCGCCGATCAGGTGGGCGGTGAGCTCGGTCGTGGTGGTCTTGCCGTTGGTGCCCGTCACCCCGACCAGCCGCACGCCCGGCGCGAGCAGCCGGAAGCCGACCTCGACCTCGCTCCACACCGGCACGCCCGCGGCGCGGGCTGCGGCCACGACCGCTGCATCGCGAGGCACGCCGGGCGACTTGACGAGCAGCTCGACGCCGGACAGCAGGGCGGCCGGGTCGTGCGCACCGGCCACCAGCTCGACCGTGGAGGGCACGTCGATGGCAAGGGCGGGGTCGCGGTCGTGCAGGCGCACGCGAACGCCGTGCGCGACGAGCGCCCGAGCGGCGGCGATGCCGGAGCGGGCAGCCCCGACCACGAGCACGGACGCCGGGAGCGTCATCCGAACTGGTCGAACCGGAGGTAGAACAGCACGAAGGCCGACCCGGCGCACATCGCGGCCACGATCCAGAACCGGATCATGATCTTGGTCTCGCTCCACGCCTTCATCTCGAAGTGATGGTGGATCGGCGCCATCAGGAAGACCCGCTTCCCGTAGCGGCGGAACGCGATCACCTGGATGATCACCGACATCGCCTCGGCCACGAACACGCCGCCCACCAGCGGCAGCAGCAACTCCGTCTTGGTGAACACCGCGAAGGCGGCGATCGCACCGCCGAGGGCCAGCGAGCCCGTGTCGCCCATGAACACGTCGGCCGGGAAGCTGTTGTACCAGAGGAATCCCGTGCAGGCCCCGAGCAGGGCGGCGGCCAGGATCGCGAGGTCGAGCGACTGGTCGCGGTAGGTGAGCCAGTAGCCGATGCCGTGACCGACGCAGTGGGACTCGACACACTGCCCGACGGCACGCTGACCGGCCTGGTACGCGACCACGGTCATGGCGGTGAAGCACAGCATCGCGAGCGTCGTCGTGCCGGCCGCAAGGCCATCCAGGCCGTCGGTGAGGTTGACCGCATTGGCCGCACCGACGACCATCAGGAACACCAGCACATACCAGCCCCACTGCAGGTTGACGTGCTGTTCGATGATCGGCAGGAAGACCTCGGTGCTGACACCCTGCCGGTGGGCGACGATCGAGATCATCGCGGCCACCGCCGCCTGGCCGATCAGCTTGTAGCGGCCACGCAGGCCCAGCGACCGGCGCCGTACGACCTTCAGCCAGTCGTCCGCGAACCCGATCGCCGCACAGCATGCCGTCGCCATGAGCACCGCCGCGCTCTTGACGCCCCAGCGACTGAGCAGGCCGTAGGCGACGAGGGTCGCCGCGACGATGAGGAGTCCGCCCATGGTCGGGGTGCCCTGCTTGGCCTGGTGATGCTGCGGGCCCTCCGCACGGATCTGCTGACCGGCTCGCAGGCGCCGTACGAAGCCGATGAACGCCGGCCCGCTCACGATCACGATCAGCGCGGCGAGGACGGCGGCGGCGAGGGCACGGGTCACAACTCGGCTCTGTTCGACAGGGCCCCGACCAAACCTCCCGCAACGGCCTCCAGGCCGGCGGCGCGCGACGCCTTCACGAGCACCCGGTCTCCGGGCTGCACGAAGCCGGCCAGATACGCCACGAGCCCGTCAGCGGCCGGGAGCCAGTGCGGCTCGACCGCGTCGCCCGCGCCCTCCAGGTAGCCGCGCGCCGCCGGACCCACGGCCACGATCGCCGCATAGCCGAGCCGGGCCGCCGTGGCACCGACCCGCCGGTGCAACTGCGGAGCATCCGGGCCGAGCTCGGCCATCTCGCCGAGCACGGCGATCAGGCGGCCGCCGCCCCGTTCCGCGAGCGCCTCGAGCGCCGCCTCCACCGATGACGGATTGGCGTTGTAGGCGTCGTTCACGATCACGCCGCCGCCCGGGAGGGCGTGCGGCTCGCTGCGCCAGCGCTGGAGCCGCACGTCCCGGGCCGCCTCCGCGCAGAGCGCGAGATCCAGCCCGAGGATGTCGCAGACGGCCAGCGCCGCGGCCAGGTTGAGGGCGTGATGGCGGCCTGCGAGGTTCGTCTCGACCGCGAGCCGGGCACCGCGGACGTCGAACACCACCTCCATCCCACCCGGGCGCCCCGTGCGGGAGACGATCCGCACGTCGCCCGCGTGCTCGCCGAACGTCCGCAGCTCGCACGCGGCCGCCGCGAGGTACGGCGCGAGCAGGTCGTCCGCGGCCGGAACGACCGCCACCGCCACCGCGGCCAGCAGCTCCGCCTTCGCCGCGGCAATCGCCCCGCGGCTGCCGAGCAGCTCGAGGTGGGCCTCCCCCACGTTCGTGATGACGCCGATCCGCGGCCGGGCGAGGGCCGCCAGCTCTGCGATCTGGCCCGGACCCCGCATGGCCAGCTCGCAGACGGCGACCTCGGTTTCGGCCGCGATGCGGCAGAGCGTGAACGGCAGGCCGATCTCGTTGTTGTGGCCCTCGGCTGCCGCGACCGTGGCCCGTTGCGGCGCAGCCAGCGCGGCGATGGCGTCCTTGGTCGAGGTCTTGCCCGACGAGCCCGTGACGGCGACCACGGCGCACCCGGGAGCGGCCGCCGCGTTGGCCGCGCCGATCGCCTGCAGGGCGGCGATCGTGTCGGGTGCGACCAGCACCGTGCCGGCGGTCTCGGCGGCGGCCCGCGCCTCGTCGACGAGCACCGCGACGGCCCCGGCCTCGCGGGCCTCGGCGGTGTGGGCATGCCCGCCGCGCACGGCGACGAACAGCGCACCCGGCACGACCTGGCGCGAGTCCATCTCGACCGATTCCACCAGCGCACCGGCGTCGCCGCGCACCACCCGGCAGCCGGCGAGGCGGCCGCAGCTCACCGGGATCACGCCAGGACCTCCCGCGCGACCACCCGGTCGTCGAACGGCGTGACCACCCCGTCGCGCTCCTGCCCCTGCTCGTGACCCTTGCCCGCGATCACGACGACGTCGCCGGGGCGGGCGCGGCCGATCGCGTCCGCGATCGCACGTCGGCGGTCGGGCTCCACCGTCGCCCTGGTGCCGGCGCCGGCCACGACCTCCGCGATGATCGCCTCGGGATCCTCGCCGCGGGGGTTGTCGCTGGTGATGACGACGGTGTCCGCCAGATCGGCCGCCACCGCGCCCATCGGCATCCGCTTGCCGCGGTCGCGGTCGCCACCGCACCCGAACACGACGATCAGGCGCCCGGCGCAGATCTCGCGGGCCGCGGAGAGCGCCACGGCCAGGGCCTCCGGCGTGTGAGCGTAGTCGACCAGCACCTGGAAGGGCTGGCCCGTCTCGACCGGCTCCATCCTGCCGGGCACGCCCGCAACGGCGCCCAGGCCCCGGGCGATCGCGTCGAGCGGCAGGTCGAGCAAGCTCGCGGTCGCCGCCGCCGCCAGTGCGTTGGCGACGTTGAAGGAGCCCCGCAGGCGGGTTCTCACGGGCACCGATCCGGCCGGCGTGACGAGCAGGAACGCCGCGCCGTCGGATCGCAACTCGACCTCGCGGGCCGTGATCTCGGCCGGGCGTTCGACGCCGAAGGTGAGCGTCGCGTCAAGCCGGCGGCCGTACGGGTCATCGACGTTCACGGCCGACGGAGCACGTCCGTCGAACAGCTGCGCCTTGCTGGCGAAGTAGTCGTCCATCGACGGGTGAAAATCGAGATGGTCGCGCGAGAGGTTGGTGAAGCACACGGCTCCGAAGCGCACGCCGTCCACGCGGTGCAGCGCGAGTGCGTGCGACGAGACCTCCATGCTGCACGCGCGGTCGCCGCCGGCGACCATCCGCCGCAACGTCCGCTGCAGGTCGATCGCCTCGGGCGTCGTCCGCGCCAGGGTCTCGGCGTGGCCGCCGACGACCTGCCCGACGGTGCCCACGAGGCCGCATGGCAGGCCGGCGGCCTCGGCGACGGCGCGGACGAGGTAGGTCGTCGTGGTCTTCCCGTTGGTGCCCGTCACGCCGGCCACCTTCAGCGACGCGGATGGAGCCTCGAAGAACCGGTCGGCAAGCCGCGCCATCGCGTGCCGGGCCGAGGCGACGACCGCCTGCGGAACCTCCAGCGGGAGGACCCGCTCGCACACCAGAGCGACCGCGCCGAGCTCCACCGCGGCAGCGGCGTGGTCGTGGCCATCGACGCGGTCACCGGGCACGCAGACGAACAGCGCACCGGGCGTGACGCTGCGCGAGTCGTACGCGAGGTCGGTGATCTGGACGCCGGCACGGGCGTTCTCCATGGCCCGCACGTCGAGCGAGCGAAGCAGCACGTCGAGCAGCAACGCCCGAGCAGTGTACGCCGACCGCAGCGACATCCGGCCCGGTGGTTAGGCTTCGTGACGTGCCGGACCCGGCTACTGCCCCTGCCGTGCTACTGCATGACGTGTTCGGGCACCCCGCGTTCCGGCCGGGCCAGGAAGAGGCGGTCACGGCCGCGCTCGCCGGGCGCGATGTCCTGGTCGTGATGCCGACGGGCTCCGGCAAGTCCCTCTGCTACCAGCTTCCCGCGCTCGGCGCGCTGCGGTTCTGCGTCGTCGTCTCACCGCTGGTGGCACTCATGGCCGACCAGGTCGAAGCCCTGCGCCGGCTGGGACGCCAGGATGTCGCCGCGATCAGCTCGGGCACGCCGGCGGAGGAGGTGTCGGCGACGCTGCAGGCGATACCGGCCGGGGGGATCCGCCTGCTCTACGTCGCGCCCGAGCGGTTCGCCAACTCGCGGTTCGCGGCGGCGATCGCGGACACGGCGGTCGACCTGCTGGTGATCGACGAGGCGCACTGCCTCTCGGAGTGGGGCCACGACTTCCGTCCCGACTACGGCCGGCTGGCCGCCGTCCGGGACTCGCTCGGCAGGCCGCCCACGATGGCCCTGACGGCGACCGCCACCCGCCGGGTCGCCGCGGACATCGTGCGGCGCCTCGGGCTCGTCGACCCGGTCGAGATCCGCACCGGCTTCGACCGGCCGAACCTCACGTTCGACGTGCTGCACACGACCGGCGAGCGCATGCGCCTGTCGGCCCTGGCGACTGCGCTGGCCGATCCGGCGCTGCGGCCGGCGATCGTCTATGCCCGGTCGCGCCGCGCCGTCGACCTGCTGTCGCAGGAACTCGGCGCGCTGGCGTATCACGCGGGCCTGGACGCGGATCGCCGGTGGGCGGCGCAGGACGCATTCATGGGATCGTCGGACGCCGTCATCGCCTGCACGAATGCATTCGGCATGGGCGTGGACAAGCCGAACGTACGGTCGGTCTGGCACTTCAACATGCCGAACTCGCTGGAGGCCTACTACCAGGAGGCCGGCCGCGCGGGCCGCGACGGCGAGGCCGCGCAGTGCCTCCTCATGTACTCCCCCGGTGACCGGGGCATCATCAGCCGGTTCATCCGCGATGCGCGCTTCGGCCCGGCCGAGGTCGACCGTCTCCTGCAGGCTCTCGTCCGGCTGGCCGATCCGGCCACCGGCGCCTTCCGGGCCTCGCCGGAAGAGGTGTCGGCCTTCACGGGCGCGGCCGAGGGCGACCTGCGCGCCTGGCTGGCTGCGGCGGAGGCGGCCGGTGCGCTCGAGCTCGCACCCGGCAGCGGCGCCGCCTGGTCGGGGACGCTGCGCCTGCGGCGACTCGGTTCCGAGCGGCGCGGCGCCATCGAGCAGCGGGCCCGCGCGGTCGAGCGCGTCCGCTGGGAGCAGCTCGACGCCATGCAGCGCTACGCCGAGGCCGAGGACTGCCGGCGCCGGACGCTGCTCGAGTACTTCGGCGATCGGTCGCAGCCCGTGCCGCACGGCGAACGCTGCTGCGACGTCTGCGATCCGGAGCCCGCGACGCAGCGCCGCCGCAGGCTGGCCCCGGCCGACCTGGTCGAGGCCGTGGTCGAGGTCGCGTCGACCGCGACCCCGTCGGTCGGCAAGGCCGGCGTGGACGGGATCCTGCGCGGTCTCGACGCCTACCGTGACCGGTTCGGCGAACACCCGCTGTTCGGCCACGCGATCGCCTCGCGCCCGCCCGAGGTCCGTGAGGCCATCGCCACCGCGCTAGCCGACTTCCTGCTGGTGCAGACCCAGGGCCGCTACCCGCTGCTGCTGCCGCCGGGTGCCTCGCCCCAGGCCGCCCCGCCCGGCGGTATCGGTGGCCGCGCGCGTCGCGCACCTCGCGACCAGGCACTGGTCGCGGCCGGCGACCCGTTGCTCGTGACCCTCCGGGAGTGGCGGCGCGCGGAGGCGCAGCGACGCGCCGTCCCGTCCTTCGTCGTCGCGAACGACCGCGCGCTCGCCCAGATCGCTGCGCAGCGGCCGCAGGATCTGGCAGCGCTCGGCGACCTCTCGGGCGTCGGCCGCACGTTCCTCGACCGGTACGGCGACGCCGTCCTGGCGATGATCGCCGAGGCCGCCGAAGCACCCGTCGGCTGAAAGGCGTCTCCTATACTCCAAGGCCATGGTCACCGTCCACCTCCGGGCGACGCTCAAGGAACTGGCCGGCAACTGCGGGCACCACGAGGTGCAGGGCGACACGGTCGATGCCGCCCTGGCCGATCTCGAGCGACTCCACCCCGTCCTGCGGGGCTTCATCCGCGACGAGCGGGGATCGGTCCGCAAGCACCTGGCCCTCTTCGTCGATGGAGTCCCGGCGGATCAGGCGACTCCCGTCGCTGCGCAGGCACAGGTGTCGGTGCTGCCGGCCATCAGCGGCGGCGCCGACGATCAGATCGAGTTGCTGGTCGGGACGCGCAAGGGTCTCGTCACCCTCCGCGGCCCGCGGGGCGGCGAGCTCGCAGTCGCCGGCCGGGCACTGGCCGGCCGCATGGTCGACTATGCGATCCACGACGAACGCACCGGCACCTACTTCGCAGCCTGCAACGACATGCATCACGGACCGCGGATCTGGCGCTCGAGGTCGGCCGAGGACGGCTACGCACCGACGTCGGGCCCCGTCTTCCCGGAGGACGTGGGAGCGACCGTCGAGCGGATCTGGGTCATCACCCCCGGCGAGACTCCGGGCGAGCTGTGGGCCGGCGTGGCGCCGGCGGCGCTCTTCCACTCGGTCGATGACGGCGAGACCTTCACGCTGGTGCGCTCCCTCTGGGACCGGCCCGAACGCCAGCTGATGCAACCCGGGGCCGGCGGCCTGATGGTGCACACCATCTGCCCGTGGCCGGGCGACCCGGACCGGCTCCTGGTGGGCATCTCCGCCGGTGGCATCTGGCTCACCGACGACCGCGGCGCGACCTGGCGGCAGGGCAACGAGGGCATCGTCGCCCGCTACATGCCGCCCGGCGTCGTACCGACGACCGAGTTCTGCGTGCACCACGTCGAACGATCGCCGGCCGCGCCGGCAACGCTCTACCTCCAGTTCCACGGTGGCGTCTACCGCTCCGACGACGGCGGCGCGACCTGGCAGTCGATCGCCGATGGCCTGCCCGCCGATTTCGGTTTCGGGATCGTGACCGACCCCCGAGACGCGGATCGTGCCTGGGTGATCCCGCTCGTGGCCGATATGGACCGTGTCCCGCCGGATGGCCGGCTCCGCGTGTGCCAGACCGACGACCGCGGCGCCAGCTGGCGGGAGCTCACGCAGGGCCTGCCGCAACGTGATGCCTACCAGATGGCCCTGCGGCAGGCCTTCTGCCACGACGGCCGGACGCCGCTCGGACTCTGGTTCGGCTGCCAGTCGGGCGAGCTGTTCGGCTCGGCGGACGCCGGGTCGACCTGGCGGTGCGCGGCGCGCAACCTGCCGCCCATCCTCAGCGTCCGCCCGGGCGCTACATCCCGTTGACGAGTCCGACCAGGTTACCGGCCGGATCGGTGAACAGCGCGATCTCGGGCCCGCCCGGGATGGCCTCGGGGGGCATGACGGTGGTGCCGCCCGCCGCCTCGACCTTCGCCAGCGCGGCGGCCAGATCGTCCGCCTGCACGTAGATGGTGACCCGGCTCTGGCCGTCCTGAGCAGCGGCGACACCGCCGCCGATCCCGCCTTCGAGCCGCTCGACCATGCCGTAGTCCATCGGGTTCGAGCTGTCGATCGCCCACCCGAACGCCTCTGTGTAGAAGCTCTTGAGGGCGTCCCCATCCTTCCCCACGAGCTCGAAGTGCACGACTGGATGCGCCATGTCGACTCCTTTCGCCGTCCGGCCTCCGAGCATACCGCCTTGACGGGCCTCTCAGGGGTCGATTCTGGTGACGGCGCCCTCGGATGCGGTCTGCACGAGGGCGGCGTACTTGGCGAACACGCCGCCCGCGTAACGGGGCGTCGGCTGCGTCCAGTCCGCCAGGCGGGCGGCGATCTCCTCCTGGCTGAGCTCGACGTTGAGCTCGCGCCGCTCGATGTCGAAGACGACCATGTCCCCCTCGCGGAGCGCGGCGATCGGCCCCCCGCGGAAGGCCTCCGGCGTGACGTGCCCGGCCATGAACCCGTGGGTGGCACCACTGAAGCGGCCGTCGGTGAGGAGCGCGACGTGCTCGGACAGGCCCTCTCCCACGATGGCGGCCGTGACGTGCAGCATCTCGGGCATGCCCGGCCCGCCGGCCGGCCCCTCGTAGCGGATCACGACCACGTCCCCGGGCTTGATCGCGCCCGCCTTGACCGCTGCGAAGGTGTCGTCCTCGCAGTCGAACACGCGCGCGGGACCCCGGTGGTGGGTGCGGTCGTGGCCCGAGAGCTTGACCACGCAGCCCTCCGGAGCAAGGTTGCCCCACAGGACGGCGAGGCCGCCCCGCGGCTTCAGGGGCGTGTCGATGGAGACGACCACCGGCTGGCCCGGCGTCTCGACCACGGCGTCCGCGATCTCGCCGATCGTGCGACCATCGACGGTCGGCTCGTCGGCGTGCAGGAGGCCGGCGCGCTTGAGCTCGCGACCCACCAGGCCGACGCCGCCGGCATCGAAGATGTCGGTGGCCACGAACCGGCCGCTCGGCTTGAGGTCGGCCACGATCGGCGTCCGGGCGCAGATCTCGTCGAAGTCCTTGAGGTCGAACGGCACGCCGAGCTCGCGCGCGATCGCGATCAGATGCAGCGCGCCGTTGGTCGAGCCGCCAGTCGCCGCGACCGACATGCAGGCGTTCTCGAGCGCCTTGCGCGTCATGAACCGGGACGGCCGCAGGTCGTCGCGCACCAGGCGCATGACGATCCGGCCCGTCTCCTCGGCCGCGTCGCCCTTCCCCCGGTTGAGCGCCGGGATGCCGTTGAGGCCGCCCGGCGAGACGCCGAGGAACTCGAGCGCCGTCGACATCGTGTTGGCCGTGAACTGGCCGCCGCACGCACCGGCGCCGGGACACGCCCTCGACTCGACCTCGTGCAGGTCCTCGGCCGTGATCTTCTGCGCCGCGTACGCCCCGATCGCCTCGTACACGTCCTGGATGGTCACGTCCTTCCCGCGGAACGTGCCGGGCTGGATCGACCCGTTGTAGAACGCGACGGCCGGGATGTCGAGCCGCGCCATCGCCATGGCCGCGCCGGGCATGGTCTTGTCGCACCCGACGATGCACACCACGCCGTCGAACATGTGGCTGCGGCAGACGAGCTCGATCGAGTCGGCGATGACCTCGCGGCTCACCAGCGAGCCACGCATGCCGGCGGTGCCCATCGTGACGCCGTCGGAGACCGAGATGGTGTTGAACTCCATCGGCGTGCCGCCCGCTGCCCGGATGCCGTCCTTCACCCGGAGCGCCAGCTCGCGTTGGTTGAAGTTGCACGGCATGGTCTCGGTCCACGTCGTCGCAACGCCGACGATCGGCTTCGCGAGGTCGTCGTCGGTGAAACCGATCGCCTTCAGCATCGACCGCGCGCCGGCGCGATCAGGTCCATCGGTAATGGTCTTCGAGATCCGCTTGGCCGGATCGGACGGTCGATCGTACGGGTTCGCCATGGGGGCGGAGTCTAGTGGAGTCGGCGCGCTCGGGTTCGCGAAGTGTTGCGGGGGGATGGCGCCGCCATGGGAATTGCATGCGAGCCGGTAGGCGAGCGTGCGATTCCTGTGGTGGCCCGTCCTCCTGGCGAACGCCCGACGGCAGTCGGGACACTGAGGCCCCGCCTACCGCGGCTCCGCCGACGGAGGCCGTGATGGTCGGGAACCGCGTCTCGCAGGGTTCGCTCGCCGCTCGAGGTGGGCGGGCCTACGTTCGCTCGACGGTCGTGGGCGGCGGGCCGGGGTGCGGTGGCGGTGGCTCGGCGGCGGCGCCCCACGCGCCCTGGCCGCCGTCGGCGCGGACGACCGAACCGGTGACGAAGCTGGCGCCGGAGGAGGCGAGGAACGCGATCACCGTGGCGATCTCCTCGGGGGTGCCGAGCCGGCCGAGCGGCATGGTGCGCTCCCAGCGGCGCACCGACTCCTCGCCGTAGGCGGCGAGGGCGCCGTCCGTCAGCACGTTGCCGACCGAGACGCACACGGTGCGGATGCCGTATCGCGACCACTCCTGGCTGAGGCCGGCGGTGAGGTTCTCGATCGCGCCGCGAGCCGCCGCGGCATGCGCGGAGCCTCGCTGCTGGGGCGGCGAGAAGCCGATGAAGACCACGACCCCCGAGCGGTTCGGGATCATCGAGCGGACGGCGACCTTCTGCGTCACGTCCCACACCGCGTCGACGGCGAGGCGGTGGACGGCGCGGAACCCCTTCAGCGGGATGTCCTCGGCGGGCGCCGTGAACTGGCCGCCCGCGTTGTTGACCAGCACGTCGACGCGGCCGTATCGCTCGAGCACGGCGTCGAGCAGCGCGTCGACCTGGTCGGGCTCGCGGACGTCGGTGGGCACCACCAGGCATGCACCGCCGGCCGTCTCGACCAGCGCCGCGGTCTCGGCCAGCGGCCCGGGCCGGCGGCCGCAGATCGCAATCCGCGCACCCGTGCGGGCCAGCTCGAGCGCCGTCGCGCGGCCGATGCCCGTGCCACCGCCGCTGATCAGCGCCACGGCGTCCCGGTTGGCATCGGGGGCGAGGACGTGCGAGCTCAGAGTTCGGTGCGCTCGATCAGCTTGGAGGTGTAGGCCTCGAGCACGTCGCCCTCGCGCAGGTCGTTGTAGCCGGCGAGGAGGATGCCGCACTCGAATCCGTCGCGGACCTCGCGGACGTCGTCCTTGAGGTGCTTGAGTGAATCGATACCGCCGTCCCAGATGATCGCGCCCTCGCGGAGCACGCGGATCTTGGCGCTGCGCGTGATGGTGCCGCCGGTGACCATGCAGCCGGCGATGGTGCCCAGCCGGGAGACCTTGAAGAGGGCACGGACCTCGGCGGTGCCGAGCACCTCCTCCTCCTCGCGCGGGCGCAGCATGCCGATCAGGGCGTTCTCGATGTCCTGGGTCAGCTGGTAGATGACGCGATAGGTGCGGATGTCGACGCCCTCGCGATCGGCCGCGGCCTTCGCGTCGGCGTTCGGGCGGACGTTGAAGCCGACCACGATCGCCTTCGAGGCCGCCGCCAGCATCACGTCGGACTCCGTGATCCCGCCCAGGCCGGTATGGATGACGCGCACTGCGACCTCGTCGTGCTTGAGCTTCTGCAGCTCCTGTTGAGCGGCCTCGACGGATCCGTTCACGTCGGCCTTGATGATGAGGTTGAGCTCCTGGAGGCCGTCGACCTGCATGCGGTTGAACAGGTCCTCGAGCGAGACGCTCTTGGAGCGGCGGGCGAGCGACTCGGCCCGCAGGCGGGCGGCGCGCTTCTGTGCCATGTGCCGCGCCGTGCGTTCGGAGTCGACCACGCGGCAGATCTCGCCCGCGGGCGGCGGCTTGTCGAACCCGAGGATCTCGACGGGTGTCGCCGGGCCGGCCTCGTGCAGCCGCTCGCCGTGCTCGTCGAACAGCACCCGCACCGTGCCCCAGGCGTCGCCGGCCACGATCGCGTCACGATCGTGGAGCGTGCCGCGCTGCACCAGCATGGTCGCGACGGCGCCGCGGCCCACGTCCAGCCGCGATTCGATGATCGGGCCGCTGGCCTCGGCGTTCGGGTTGGCCTTCAGCTCGAGCACGTCCGCCTGGAGCAACAGCATCTCGAGCAGGTTGTCGAGGCCGTCCTTCTGCTTGGCGGACACGTCGACGAAGACGGTCTGCCCGCCCCACTCCTCCGGCTGGAGACCGTGGGTGACGAGTTCCTGGCGAACGCGGGTCGGGTTGGCGTCCGGCTTGTCGATCTTGTTGACCGCCACCACGATCGGCACCTCGGCGGCCTTGGCATGGTCCATCGCCTCGATGGTCTGGGGCATGACGCCGTCATCGGCGGCCACAACCAGCACCGCCACATCGGTGACCTTGGCGCCGCGGGCGCGCAGGGCCGTGAACGCCTCGTGGCCAGGGGTGTCGAGGAACGTGACCTTGCGGTCGCCGAGCGCGACCTGGTAGGCGCCGATGTGCTGGGTGATCCCACCCGCCTCACCGGACGCCACCGAGGTGTGGCGGATGGCATCGAGCAGCGTGGTCTTGCCGTGGTCGACGTGACCCATGATCGTGACGACCGGCGCACGCGGCTGCAGATCCTCCGGCGCGTCCTCGAACTCCTGCTCCTCGACCTCGTCCTCTGCGTGCTGCAGCGTGATCTCCCGGCCGAGCTCCGATCCGATCAGCTCGACCGCGTCGTCGGTGAGCGACTGGGTGATGGTGACCATCTCACCGAGCTGGAACATCAGCTTGATGATCTCGGCCGCGGACACGCCGAGCTTCTCGGCCAGATCCTTCACCGCGACCCCGGAGGGCACGGTCACCGGCCCGGTGGGGCGCGGCGCGACCGGGCGCTGCTCGCGGTGCTGCGGCGCGCTGCGCTGCTGCTTCTCGCGCGGCTGGCGAGCGGCCTGGGAGTCGATCACGACCCGGCGGCGCTTCCCCTGCGGGACGCCGCGCTGCGGCCGGTGTCGTCCGGCCGCGGCGCCGCCACCCGGCGGCGGACCGGCCGCGGCCCCGCCGATCGGAGGCCGGCTGGCGGGCGGTGCGTCCGGGCGCGGGGCACGCGGGCCGAGACCGTCGGGGCGCGGGGCGCGCGGGTCGGGGCGCGCGCTGCGGGTGTCGGGCCGCGGCGGGCGCGGACCGAGACCGTCCGGGCGCGGGGCGCGCGGGTCGGGGCGGGCGCTGCGATTGTCGGGACGCGCACCATCGGGCCGCGGGGTGCGAGGCGCGTCGCGCGGCGGGCGCTGGTCGCCCGGGCGCGGTGCGGCCGGCGCCGGCCGTGGCTGCGGCCGGACCGCCTGCGGATGGGCGACCGGGGCGCGCTGCTGCGTCGCAGCGGGCGCGGGCCGGGCGGCGGCCGAAGGGCGCGACCCTGCGAGTGCGCGCGCGGCGGCGGCCTCGTCGACCATGTCGCCGCGCACGGCCACGCCCGCCTCGGAGAGACGGGCGGCGACCTCGTTCGGGTCGAGCCCGCGTTCGCGGGCGATATCCGTGATACGGCGCTTAGCCATGGGGCTCGAATCCTACCAACCGGCTCAGTCTCGGCTTCCGAGCGCGGATTGCGCCAGGTCGGCCGGGATCGATGTCGCGGCGCGGAGGCGCCGCCCGAAAGCGTTCCGTTCGATGGCCCGGGCGATACACGCCTGCTCCGGACACGTGTACGCGCCCCGGCCGGGCCCGCCGCCGACGGTCACGACGCCGTCCCGCAGCACGTAGCGGACGAGGTCGCGTTGCGGACGGCGAGAGCCGCAGCCGATGCAGGTGCGTATCGGCTCAGACGGGCTCACCGTCCACGGCCACAACGTCGTCGGGACCCACGAACCGCTCGGCGCGGCGCACGACGATGCCGTTGATGGACACGCGACCCTCCTTGAGCACGGCCCGGAGTCCGCGCGGGTCCTGCCCGTGCGACTCGAGGTAGCCCTGAAGGGTCTCGCCGCCCGTGAAGTCCTCGTCGGTCTCCATGGCGTATTCCATCTCGGACTTGATGTCGACCTTCCACCCGGTCAGCTTCGCCGCCAGCCGGGCGTTCTGCCCCTCGCGCCCGATCGCCAGAGACAGCTGGTCCTCCGGCACGATCACGGTCGCCTGCTGCTGGTCGTCGTCGACCAGCACCTCCTTGACCCGCGCAGGCGCGAGCGCCTTGGCCACGAAGCGGGCGGGCTCGTCGTTGTACGGGATGATGTCGATCTTCTCGCCGCGGAGTTCGGACACCACCATCCGCACGCGCGACCCGCGAGGGCCGACGCACGCGCCGACCGGGTCGACGCCCTGGGCGCGCGATTCGACGGCGATCTTCGAGCGGTATCCGGGCTCGCGGGCGACGGCCCGGATGACGACCAGGCCGTCGGCGATCTCGGGCACCTCGAGCTCGAAGAGCTCGCGGATCAGTTCCTCGGAACGGCGCGAGAGCACGATCTGCGGTCCCTTGGTGCCGCTGCGGACGTCGATGATGACGGCCTTGATGCGCGCGCCGTGCTCGTAGCGCTCACCGGGCACCTGCTCGGAGCCGGGCAGGAGCGCCTCGACCTTGCCCAGATCGACGAGGCAGTAGCGGTTGTCGGACTGCTGGACGATGCCGGTCACGACGTCCCCGACCCGGTCCTGGTACTCCTCGAACATCATCTCGCGCTCGGCCTCGCGGATCCGCTGCAGGATGACCTGCTTGGCCGTCTGGGCTGCGATTCGCCCGAAGTTGGAGGGCGTCACGTCGACCATGTCGATGTCCGCCTCGGCGAGGCGGTCCCAGTCGAGCTCGGGCTCCGGCTCCTCCTCGATAGCATCCGGATCCGGGTCCGCGACCGGCTCCTCCGGAGGCTCGGGGTAGCGGAGGAGGCCCTTCTCGATCAGCACCTCGTCGGGGACGTTGACCTCGAACACGCTGATGTCGCCGGTGTCGCGGTCGAGCGACACGCGGACGTGGCGCGCCGCCTCGGGCGTCTTCTTGTACGCGGCCTTGAGCGCGTCCTCGAGGGCGGTCAGCAGCACCTCGGAATCGATCGACTTCTGACGCTCGAGCTCGTGGACGGCGTCGAGGATCTCCTTGCTCATGGTCTCCCGCTCCAGACGATGCACGACCTGCCCACACGCGACCGCGGCACCTCGAACTCGCCCGCGTCGGTGAGGACGATCCGCAGACGGGCGTCGTCGGCGCCGACGAGACGGCCAGTGACGGTCCGCCGGCCTTCGATCGGCTCGGAGAGGCGCACGCGGATCGTCTCGCCGATCGCCCGCTGGAAGTGACTGGTCCTGATCAGCGGCCGGTCGACCCCGGGCGAGGAGACCTCCAGCGCATAGCGTTCGCGGACGTCGGCGAGCAGTCGCGTGACGTCCTCGCACAGCCCCAGGTCGACGCCGTCGGGATGCTCGATGAGCACCCGCACCAGGCCCTGCCGCTCGATCAGCGTCACGTCCCAGATCTCGACGTCGGGACGCGCCGCCGCGACGACGGCCTCGATGTGTTCGGTGAGCGTTTGGGTGGTCATGGGCGAAAAAAAAGTGGGCACCGCGGCCCACTTGTGGGTGCGAACCGGGCTCTTACGGGTCCCGGTGCACGAAATAGGGTAGCAGGGGACAGGCCTGGATCCGTCGCAGGACGCGACGCTAGAACACGATCGTCACGGGCCCGTCGTTCACGGACTCGACCATCATGGCGGCGCCGAACCGCCCGGTCGCCACCGGCAGGCCCAGCCCGCGAAGCTCATCGCATAGCCGCTCGTACAGGCCGACGGCCGTCTCGGGCGCGGCCGCGCCGGAGAATGACGGCCGGTTCCCCCGCGACGTGTCGGCGAGCAGGGTGAACTGGGAGACGACCAGCACGGCGCCGCCGACGTCGAGCACCGAGCGGTCGAACCGGCCCCGTTCGTCCGCGAAGATCCGGAGCCGGGCGATGCGCCCGGCGAGGTGCGCCGCGTCGGAGGGGGCATCGTCGGCGGCCACGCCGAGCAGCACCAGGAGGCCGGCGTCGATCGAGCCAGCGACCTCACCGCCGACCAGCACCCGCGCGCTCGCGACGCGCTGGACGACCGCCCTCACAACCGGTCCAGGGCCCGCCGGTACAGTGCCGACCGGGGGTCGAGCCAGTGCGCCATCTTGAAGCTCCCCCGGGCCAGTTCGGTGAAGCCGAGCCGCTCCTGGGCCCGGCCGAGCAGGTAGTACCGGTACGGGTCGTTCGGTGCCAGGTCGACGGCCACGGTCAGCTCCGCCTCCGCGTCGAAGTTCCGCGCAGCACGCAGGTAGGCGAGGCCGAGCGTCTCCCGGATCGAGCCCTTGTCGGGCTCGAGGTCGCGGGCGGCCACCAGCTTGTCGATCGCCGCCTCGGCCCTGCCGTCGCGCAAGAGGGCGCGACCCGCGGTGAACAGCTCGTATGCGCCCTCGTCGTCCATCGGTCATCACGGCAGCAGCGAGCGAAGCCGGACGGCGCCTCGCAGCCGCTCGCTTCGCGCGAGGCCCTTCCGGAGCTCCCGCTTCACAGCCCGGGCCTCCCGGCGGGCCTGTCGCGCGACATCGTAGGCACGTCCGTCCGGCGGGCCGTAGCGCGCTCGCGACTGGAGGTCGGACCAGCGTCGCGCGTCGACCCCGAACTCGCGCCGGAGCAGTCGCCCGAACTCGACCGGTGTGAGTGACCGCACCGCCGAGCTCACGCCCTGGTCGCGCACGTAGGCCTCGAGATCGGAGCGCACGGCCGCCGCGATCGACTCGGGAGTGCGCCGCACGTACCGGCGGAGGCTTCGCAGCAGCTTCACGAGCACGATCAAGAGCACCGCGGCGCCGGCGACGATCAGCGCGTACGCACCGAACCCCGGGCGCCAGGGATGCGACGGCGGCGGTCCGGCGACGGAGGCGCCCTCGCGGAGGTTGCGGGTGCCGCCGGGTGTGCGCCCGAGCGGCCCGCCGGGCGTCCCGGCGTTGATGCCGAGGCCCGGCCGCAGGTGGAGCAGGCGGTTGTTGCCGGGCGACCGCCTGGTCTCCGCCGCGAAGGCCTTCGAGAGCTCGGGCGACGTGGTCGAGTAGCTGTACGGCAGCGACCGCGTGGGCGTCGGCTCGAACGGCAGCCAGCCGTAGGTCGGGATGTAGACCTCCACCCACGCGTGCGCCTCGCGGTCGGTCACGAGGTAGTTCGTCGCGCCGGGCTTCCGGGCGCCCGTCGCGAACCCCTCGGCGACCCGGGCCGGGATCCCGAGCATGCGCAGCATGACGGCCATCGTGCCGCTGAACATCTGGCAGTAGCCCGCGCGGGCGCGGGAGAAGAAGAAGGCCGGGAGCGGCGCCGGCGCCTGGCTGAAGTCGGCCTTCTCGGAGTACGAGTACGTGTCGTGGAAGTACTGCTCGATGGCGGCGGCGGCCTCGTAGGGACTCTCCGCCGTCCGCGTGAGCCGCCGGGCCTGGACGTAGACACGCTGCCAGTCGACGAGAGCATCACCGAAGAAGTGCTGGTTCAGCACGTCCGTGACGGCCGCCTCGCGGCCGGGCGTCCCCCACGCCGGGAACTCGACCCGCTCGTTCGTCAGCTGCAGGTCGCGGGAGAGGCTCGTCGGATACGCCGCTCCCGCCGCGACGAGGTCGGTGAGGCTGGGTCGCGGCGGCACGTAGTCGACGCTCCACGACCCCCCCACCGCGACCGGGTGCTCGACGTTGAGCGTCCCCAGACTGCTCTCGCGGACGGCGCCCAGCGAGGACTGCAGACCGTGGTAGGCAACGGCCACCGGCGGCGCCGCCAGGGCCGTCGTGCTCCAGCCCATGTTGGTGAACCGCGCGGTGAGCCGGTCGTGGTTCAGCCGGCCGACGGTGTCGGCCGGGAGCTGGTCGGCCGGGATCGTCACGTCGGGAGCCGCCGCGTCCGTGACGTTCGCCGGCTCCTCCACCCACTTGATGCCGTCGAAGTAGTCGAGCACCGCAACGCGCCAGTAGGACGGGCGCCCGGCGTCCACCTTCAGCAGCACGATCGGCTTCTTGGGCCGGATCAGCGGACCGTAGTTCTGGTTCCAGACGAAGGCCACCGAGGCGCCCTTCTTCTGTGCCTGCCCGATATGGCGCCAGTCGACGAACTCGCCCTTGGCGACGCCCGGGATCGCGACGAACGCCGTCGCCAGGCCGACGACCAGCGCGGCCGTCGCCACGCGCAGCGCCGAGGGCCCGCGGCCGCCGAGGATCGCGAGAGCTGCCAGCGAGAGCGCCAGCATGATGGCGGCGCGGAGCGCGGGACGGTCGAGCGAGAACACCGTCGACACCACCAGGAACGGGACGAACGCCAGCACGATCGCCGGCAGCGCCGAGCGCCAGACGAGGATGACGGCCGCGAGCGCGGCGAGCAGGACCGCGATCGACAGAACGACCACGACCCGCAGCTCGGGCGTCTTCGCGGCGTCATAGGGCAGCACCGTCGACACCCAGCTACTGAGCCCATCGTGGACGTCGCCGACGGACCGCGCGAAGTAGCCGCCGCTGCCCAGCAGATGCGGCCGGAAGGGCCAGTGCCCGGTTGCCAGACCGACAGCGGCCACGGTGTACGGCACCAGGGCGATCAGCAGCCGGCGCGTTGCACCGACGGTGCCCGGCACGACGGCGACCAGCGCCGGCAGCGCGGCGAACACGGCCCAGCGGGCGAGCCCGGGCACCGGTGGCTGCTCGACGCGCCGGAGATGCCAGACGGCGAACGCCGCCATCGCCGCGTAGAGCAGCAGCCCCGGACCGATGCGGCGGACGGTGGCGATCACGAGGCCACCTGGCGGGCCCGCCGCGAGCTCGCCGACAGCACGTCCGCGACGTCGCTGCCGCGGCGGAGCCGTGCCACCGCCACGCCGCGCCGTGCGAGCGTCGCGGCGATCGCATCCGGCAGCCCCGCGGCCGGCTCGGGGTCGTGCCACGTCCGGGCGTCCACCCAGACCAGTGCGATCTCCCGCCGCCCGACGACCGCCGAGACGCGATCCGCCAGCCGTGCGTCGAGATCCGAGGTGACCAGGAACAGGCGCGCGGCATCGAGGCCGGCCCGGCCATCGTCGAGCGTGGACGCGAGCGACCGGCGACCATCCGGTTGGACGCGGGCGAGGACCTCGAGCACCGCTCGCCAGTCGCTATCCACGGACGTCACGCCGGTGCGTTCGATGCGGCCCCCGGACACCACCAGCGAGGCCCGCCGGCCCTCGGCTGCCAGCCGCCGCACGAGCGAGCCGGCGGCGCGCACGATCATCTCGAACGAGGCGTCGGGCGCCGACCCGACGTTCAGGCCCATGCGGGCGTCGAGGACGACGGCCACCTCGTCGCGCGGGGCGTCCTCGAGCTCCTTCACCATCAGCTTCTGGCGCTTCGCCGTCGATGGCCAGTGGACTCGCCGGAGCGACTCGCCCTGCTGATGATCGCGCACCGAATGGAGATCGAACCCGGCGCCGCGCGAGAGCAGCAGCCGGCCGGAGACGCCGTGCGGGCCACCGCCATCCGGGAAGAGGCGCTCGAGCTCGTAGATCCGCGGGTAGACCACGATCGTGCCGGTGGCGGGCAGGTCGATGGTCTGGCACGCGAGGCCGAACGGATCCTCGATCAGGAGGCTCGCACGATCCAGCCGGTAGTGCCCGCGAGGCAGGCCCCGGAGCAGGTAACGGCCGACCAGGGCGTCGCCGCGACGCTGCAGCGGCACGTCGACCGCGCCGACGCCGGGCATGTGGTCGCGCAGACGGGCCCCGGCCGGCCGCAGCGCGCCGTCGGCGAGGATCTCCACGAGCACGGGCACCTCGCCACCCTCGAGGTGCTCGCCCGGGCCACCGCGACGGTTGAGCCGGAACGGACCGCGGAGCAGCCGCACGTAGACGGCGGCCAGCCCGACGACCAGCGCGAGTCCCACGGCGGTGGCGAAGGCCTCGCGCGTGCCGAGCGCCCAGGCGGCGACGTACATGCCGGCGGCCGCGAGGAGCGCGAGTCTGCCGCGGCCCGTGAGCATCAGAGCGGGACGGGTGTGTGCGCGAGAGCGTCGCCGACGATCTCGGCCCCACCGATCCCGGCGGCACGAGCCTCCGGGGAGAGGATGATGCGGTGCGACAGCACCGGCACGGCGACGGCCTTGATGTCGTCCGGCGCGACGAAATCGCGCCCGGCACAGAGCGCCAGCGACTTGGCGACCCGCATGACCGCGATCCCGGACCGAGGGCTGCCGCCGAGCAGGACCCGGCCATCGCCGCGGGTGTGGCGCAGCAGGGCGACGACGTAGCGGTTGAGGCTCTCGT
Organism: uncultured Actinomycetes bacterium; assembly: GCA_963779685.1. Classification (GTDB taxonomy): domain Bacteria; phylum Actinomycetota; class Thermoleophilia; order Gaiellales; family F1-60-MAGs149; genus CAVZZG01. The sequence goes on along the minus strand of CAVZZG010000003.1, from coordinate 412,620 downwards.
CGACGTACAGGTGACGGGCGGCGTCGATGCCGGCGCGGATGTCCTCGACCGACGCGACGGGCGTCAGGCTCTCCAGCGGATCGTCGGTGGACTGCTCGCCGAGCATGCGCGCCTCGTCCGCGAGTTCCGGGTAGCCGAGGTTGAGCAGCATGGTGAACCGGTCGAGCTGCGCCTCGGGCAGGGGATAGGTGCCCTCGTACTCGATCGGGTTCTGGGTGGCGAGCACCATGAAGGGCGAGGCGAGCGGGTAGGTCGTGCCGTCGACGGTCACCTGGCGCTCCTGCATGCACTCGAGCAGCGCCGCCTGCGTCTTGGGCGAGGCACGGTTGATCTCGTCCACGAGCAGGATGTCGGTGAAGACGGGCCCGGGCCGGAACTCGAACTCGTTCGTCTTCTGGTTGTAGACCGACACCCCGGTGACGTCGCTCGGCAGCAGGTCGGGCGTGAACTGCGCGCGGGCGAAGCGGAGGTCGACGGAACGCGCGAACGCCTTGGCGAGCTGCGTCTTGCCGACGCCCGGAGCGTCCTCGAGGATCACGTGCCCCTCGGCCATCATCGCCAGGACGCAGAGCCGCAGCACCTCGTCGGGGGCGTGGATCACCTTCCGGATGTTCGCGACCACGCGGTTCGCCAGATCGGCAGCCCTGGAGGCCTGGGTGCCTTCGTCGGTCGGCTGTGCGGCTGTCGGTTCGATCACGCGGTGGATGCTCCTTCTCGGGGCAAGGACCGTCCTCCCTGCGGGCCAGTATACGACGTGATACGCGTTCGGCCGGCGGCCGGTTCTACCGCAGGATTCCCGTGTGGCCCAGCGAGAAACGACCCGGCTGTGGCCACACGCAGAGCCCGTGAGGCCCCGCGCCGACCGGAATCGTGGCGAGGAGCCGCCCCGTGCGGGTGGAGATGGCGTAGACCGATCCGTTGAACCGGCCGCTCAGCCAGAGCACCTTGCCGTCGGCCGAAACACCACCCATGTCAGGGCTGCCGCCGATGTGCCAGGTCGCGACCACCCGCCGTGTCGAGAAGCGCAGGACGGAGATCGATCCAGCCGCCCGGTTCGAGACGTACAGCAGCTTGCCGTCCCGGCTGGGGTAGAGCCCGTGCGCACCCGCCGCCGTGGGCACGAAGCCGATGACATGGAGCCGCCGCCCGTCCAGCAGGTAGATGCCGCCCCTCGTCATGTCGGCCACGTAGAACACCGAACCGTCCGGGGAGAGCTTCACGTCCTGGGGCATCGCGCCGAAGCCGAGCGAGATCTGCGCCCGCACCTTCAGCGACGGCAGGTCGACGCGCACGACGCTGCCGGAGAACTCGCAGCTGGCGATCAGGTACGAGCCGTCGGCGGCGAAGTCCATGTGGTCGACGCCGCGGCACGGCAGCGGGACCCTCTGGATCAGGCGGTAGGACTTCGGGTCGCGGAAGTCGAGGGTGTTGTTGCGCTCCGCGACGACGATCAACCGCCGGCCGTCCGGCGTGTAGTAGAGGTTGTAGGGATCGTCAACGGGGATCGGCGCGCCGGTCGGCCGGCCGGTGCGGGGATCGATGGCCTGCAACGTGTTGCCGCGGTTGTTCGAGACGAGCAAGCGCTTGAGGTCGTAGGTCGGCGTCACGTGCTGCGGCAGCGTCCCCATCGGATACCGGCCGATGACGCGGTAGGTGCGTGGATCGATCACGACCAGTTGGTTGGCACCGCCGAGCGGGACGTAGATCCGCTGCAGTGCATGCCGGGCGGCCCCGGTCACCATGCCCGCCCGATCGGCGGCATACACGTCACCGCCGGGCGGGACACCGGGCACCGGCGTCGTGAGCTCCGAGATCGACGACGTGGTCGCCGAGACGCCGGCCCCGCCGGCCAGCACGATCCGGCTGCCGAGCGTCACCGCGGCCAGGTCCGAACGGGGCGACCGCAGGCTCCCGGCCGGCCGCACGGTGCCGGCACGCGGATCGACGGCGACGATCCTCGACGTCGCAGAGCCGGTGGCCGATCCGCGGCCGCCGATCACGTACACGATGCCGCCGAGCCCGGCGGCCGCACCGTGCGTCGTCGCTGCGGCCAGCGAACCGATGTGGTGCACGGCGCCGGTCGCAGGGTCGAAGACGTAGACGGCCTGCGAGGCGGCGCCCGACGACAGCGTGCCCCCGGCGATCACGATCCGTCCCGCGGCCGCCCCGACGGCGGCATACCGCAAACCCACCGGCAGGTGTCCGACGACCCTGGCCGTGCCCCCCGGCCGGAACGCCACGATGCTCGTCAGCCAGCGGGTACCGTCGAACCCGCCGACGACGTACGCGGTGGGCCCGACAACCGCCGCCGCGACGTCCGACGCCGCGGCCGGGAGCCTGCCGGCCGCCGTCACCCGGCCGGTGCCCGGGTCGAAGCGCAGGATGGCGTCGTGCTGGGCGGCGCCATCGCCCCCACCGAAGAAGTAGACGGCGCCCGCGAGGGTCGCCGCGGTGGCGTCGTGGAGCGCCGCAGGCAGGCTGCCGGCGACCCGAGCCGCGTGCCCGTCGGTCGACACGATGGCGCTGGTGGACGTGTCCCGGGGCGTGAGCCCGCCGAGAAGCAGCACGCGCCCCCGCAGGGCGACGGCTGCCGCGTCCTGCACCCCTGCAGGCAGACGACCGGTCGGCACCTCCGACAGACGCACGCGCCGGGGCCGGGAGACGGCAGCCGGCAGCGGCGCCGGATCGGTAGCGGGATGGGAGCCCGTCGACGTCGCCGGGGCCAGGGCCGACCGGCCCGAGATCGTCGATCGCACGGCGGCGCCGCCGGATCCGGAGGCCAGGCCCACGATCAGCACCGCCGCGCCGGCGGCGACCGCGACGCCGGCCATGATGGCCAGCGCGGCCCAGATCCGGCGCGTCCGCGCCGCGGACGCCCGTGCCCGGGCACGGCTGGCTGCCCGCGCTGCGGTCGGCTCTTCGACGTCCGTGGGTGCCACGGCCGGAGATCCTACGGGTGCCAGCTAAGAACGCCCTTCGAAACCCGTCACGCCAGGCACCAGCGGCCCGGCGCTGCCACGACCGCCCGGCCGAGGCCGACCAGCCGCACGAGGTGGGCCGCCGCCTCGACCATGGCGAAGCGCCGCTCGTGATAGCCGAGCCGCCCTCCCCAGAGGTACTGGCCGACCTCGTAGGGCGTCTCGGCACCGGTGGCGAGCGCCTCGACGCACCTGTCGAGCCGTCCATCGTGGTGCGCGCAGATCTCGCGTGCCCGCACGGCGGCGTCCTCGATCACGGTGCGGTGGCCGGGGTAGACCACGCGGGGCGCGATCTCGTGTTCGATGCGGTGGAGGCTGTTGAGGTACGCGGCCAGCGGGTCGGCGTCGCCGGCGTCCTCCCATAGCCCGACGTTCGGGGTGATCTCGTTCAGGATCACGTCGCCTCCGAACATGCGCCCGCTGCGAGCGCCGCAGAACACGACGTGCCCGTCGGCATGCCCGGGCAGGTGGTAGACGCCGAACGGCTCGCCCTGGATCTCGATCTCATCGCCCTCGTCCACGAGCAGGGTGGGCGTGGCCGGCTTGTACGGCGTCTCGCGCTCGTCGGTCGCCGACGTGACCGCCTCCGCGGGAGGCATGCCCAGCGTGACGAGGTAGGCCTCGAACCGCGCCGACCCCGCCGGGTCGAGGAACGCGCCGTACGTGAGCTCGTGGTCGAGCCGGCCCTGCACGATCTCCCCGGCGCCCGTTAGCTCGGCCAACGGCGCGGAGTTGCCGTTGTGGTCGGGGTGGTAGTGGGTCACGACGATCCGCCGCACGGCCGGCGAACCGAGCTCGGCGAGCGCCTGCCGCCAGCGCTGGCCGGTGCCCGGCGTGCCGAGGCCCGTGTCGAAGATCGTCCACCCGCCGGGGTCGGCGACCGCGTAGCAGTTGACGTGGTCGAGGGCCCACGGCAACGGCAGGCGCACGCGGTGCACGCCACCGCCGAGGTCGGTCACCACGGCAGGCTTGTCCGTCATCGCTGGAGCAACTCCTCGACGCGGTCGAGGATGGCGGCCGCGATCCTGACCTTGGAGGCGCGTGCGAGCGCGACCTCGCCGTCGGCGCCGACCAGCACGACCTCGTTGTCGGGGGCGTCGAAACCGATGTCCGGCCGCGAGACGTCGTTCAGCACGATCAGGTCCACGCCCTTCCGCTCCCGCTTGTCGCGAGCGCTGGCCAGGCCGTCACCGGTCTCGGCCGCGAACCCGACCAGGACCTGTCCGGGCCGGCGGCCCGCGCCGATGGTGGCGAGGATGTCGGGCGTCGGCTCGAGCTCCAGCGTCAGCCCCTCCGATCGGCGTCGCTTCGCGGCCGCTGCCGCCTTCGGCCGGAAATCCGCCACGGCGGCGGCCATCAGCACCACGTCGGCCTCGTTCGCGAGCCGGACCGTCTCGCGTTCCAGGTCGGCAGCCGTCGGCGTCTCGAGCACGGCGCCTCGCACCGGCCGGACGAGGCCGTTGCACAGGAGCGTCGTGACCTCGGCGCCGCGCTTCGCCGCCTCGTCCGCCAGGGCCACGCCCATCCGGCCGCTCGAGCGATTGCCGAGGTAACGCACCGGGTCGATCGGCTCGCGGGTGCCGCCGGCCGTGACCAGCACGGTGCGGCCCACGAGCGGCCCGGCCGGCCGTGCCAGTGCGGCGACGGCCGCCAGGATGTCCTCCGGCCGCGCCATCCGCCCCATGCCGACCTCGCCCTCGGCGAGGTCGCCGGCCTCGGGGCCCACCACGATCGCCCCGCGCGAGCGCAGCAGCGCCACGTTGGCCTGCGTGGCCGGGTGCTCCCACATCCGCACGTTCATGGCAGGGCACACCACGAGCTGGCCGGCGGCGGCCAGTGCCGATTCGCAGACGACGTTGTCGGCGATCCCGGCGGCGAGCTTCGCAAGCGTGTTCGCCGAGCACGGCGCGACCACCAGCGCGCGGGCGGCGCGGGCGGCGCCGAGGTGCGGATAGATCGGGCCGTCGCCGGCATCGTCCGTCAGGACGGGACGTCGCGAGAGCCCGGCGAACGTGCGCTCGCCCACGAAGCGCAGACCCTCGGGCGTGACGGCCACCTGCACGTCGATGCCGGCCTTCACGAGCAGCCTGACGAGCTCGGCAGCCCGGTAGGCGGCGATGCCGCCCGTGACCCCGAGCAGCACCTCGGGGCCGGCGCCGTCGGTCAGTCCGACCCCCACGCGATGCGGTCCTGTGCGACCTCTTCGAGCGCCATGGTCAGGTAGTTCTTCGACCGCGATTCCACCATCGGCGGCGCGAACTCCTCCTCGACCATGCCCTCGCCGAGCTGGTGGTGATAGGTGTTCAGCTGTCGGGCACGCTTGGCGGCGATGATCACCAGGGCGTACTTCGACGACACCACCTGGCTGAGATCGTCCAGCTTCGGATAAATCATGTCTACGCCTCGGGAGGATTCGGCACGGCGGATCCCGCCCGTCGGGCGATCTCCGCACGCATCGTAGCGTAGAGCTCGTCGGCGGCCCGCCCCACGTCGTCGTTGACGATCACGTGGTCGAACTCGTCGCGCTCGGCCCTCTGCGCCGCCGCGATCTCGAGTCGCATCTCGATCTCGCCGGCCATCTCGGTGGCCCGACCGCGCAGGCGACGTTCCAGGTCGGCGATCGACGCGTCGATGAACACCAGGCACGAGTCCGCCCGGCGGCGGCGGATCGCGAAGGCCCCTTCCACCTCGAGCTCGAGGATGACATTCCGTCCTGCGCCGAGCAGCCGGTCGACCTCCGACCGGAGCGTGCCGTACCGGCCGCCCGCGAACGAGACGTGCTCCTCGAACTCGCCCGCATCCACCCGGCGCTGGAACTCGGTGTCGTCGAGGAAGAAGTACTCGAGCCCGTCCGACTCACCCGGGCGCATCGGCCGCGTCGTGGCCGAGACCGCCACCGATGCCAGCTGCGGATCGCGCTCCAGCACGTGCCGGATGAGGGTGCCCTTGCCGGCCCCGCTCGGGCCTGAGATGACGAAGAGGACCGCGATGGAGGAGGTGCCTAACGGCCGAGGAGTCCGACGAGCTCGGTGCGCTGACGCTCGGACAGGCCGCCGACGGTCTTCGATGTCGAGATGCGGCAGGTGGTGAGCCAGCGGGTGGCACGGACACGGCCGCACTTCGGCACCGCCAGCAGCAGATCGAACACCTTCGCCGTGAGCAGCCATTCCGGCGGCTCCGTCAGCACGCGATCGATGACCACCACGCCGGCCTTGAGGTCGCGCTTCAGCTGCGCCCGCCTGATCCGGATCTCGTTCGCGCGCTGTAAGGCGTCCATGCGCTGGTCGAGGGAGCGGGCCGGGGTCTGGGAGGCGAGCTTCGATGCGGTCGACATGGGAGGCGGATTATGACCATGCGGTGAAGGCGTCCGCAAGGCGAATTGGCCTGTTTTCTCCACGGAAACTCGCTTCCCGGACAATATCGGTAGGGCGGCGGACACGGGCACTGCGATCGAGGGGTGCGAACCCTCCTCACAACTCCGAAACAGACGGATCGGGGTCGATCGTCGTGCGCGACGAAGCGAGTCGCACGAGGGCGGTCGAGACGAGCAGCCAGCCGGCCGTGATCCCGAAGGCGCCACCGCCGTAGGCGGGCATCACGGTCGCGATGAACCCTACCACCAGGATCCACATCCGGATCACGAACCCCTCGCGGGCCACCAAACGCCGCGCTAGCACGAAGCCCGCGCCAACCGCTGCGATCGTCAGCGGGAAGACCACGCCGGGCGCGCGCAGCAGAACGCTTGCCGCGAGCAGTACGGCCAGGGGCGTCATGGACGCGACCAGGCCGGCCTTCAGCGCCGCCGGCCACGGTACCCGGTCAGGCTGCATCGAGTCCCTCCACCACCCGCCGGATCGTGCCGGGGTCCCGGAAGCTCGCGGTCCCCACCGCCACGACGGTGGCCCCCGCCATCATGAAGTCACGGCCATCCTGCGGTGTCGCGATCCCGCCGAGCCCCACGATCGGCACGTCCACGACCTGCCGGGCGGCGTAGACGGCGCCGAGCGCGATCGGACGCAGCGAAGGACCGGACAGTCCGCCGCCGCCGCCGCCGAAGAGCGGCTCGCCGGTCCAGCGGTCGATCGCGATCGCACGGGCCGTGTTCGTCAGCACCAGCCCGTCCGCGCCGCCCGCGACCGCTGCGACGGCAAGCGGGGCGATGTCCGAGACGCTGGGCGACAGCTTGACCAGGAGCGGCCGGGACGTTACGGCCTTCACGGCCAGGGTGACGGCCTCGGTCTCGGCCGCATCGGTGCCGATCGCGATGCAGCCCGAGTGGACGTTCGGACAGCTGAGGTTCAGCTCGATCGCGCGCACGGCCGGTTGCTCCTCGAGGCGCCGGGCCAGGGCGACGTACTCGTCCGGCGCGAAGCCGCCGATCGACACGAAGATCGGCGTCGCACCGCAGAGCTCGGCGGTGCGTGGCAGGACGGCCGCGCAGAACGCGTCGATGCCCGGGCCCGGCAGGCCGATCGAGTTGAGCATGCCGGCGGGCGCCTCGGCGATCCGCGCCGGGGGGTTACCCGGGCGGGCCGCCGGCAGGATCGTCTTGGTCACGTGGGCGGCGGCGCCGAGCGTGGCGTCGCCCAGCACGTGGTGCGCGGCGATCGCGTCGAGCGTTCCGGACGCGTTGATGACCGCGTGGGCCAGGGGGATGCCGCAGAGGTCGGCCGTCATCCGATCCGCCCGGCCGCGACGACCGGCCCCTCGATGCAGAGGCGCTGGAGCGAGCCGTCGAGTTCCACCACGCAGCCGTAGCAGGCACCGAAGCCGCACGCCATCGGCGCCTCGAGCGCCACCTGGCACGGGACGCCCGCTCCGGCGGCCAGCGCCGCCACCGCCTGCACCATGGCGCGCGGCCCGGACGCGAGCACGCGCTCCACGCCGCTCAGGTCGAGGCCGTCCGTGACCAGCCCGGGTGCCACCTTCACCGTCGCCTCGGCGTCGACGATCTCCACCGCCGCGGCCTGGCTTGCCAGCCGGAACCCGGCGACCAGCCGAGGGCGGCCGCCCAGCGCGGCGGCGATGCCGCCGAACACGGTGATCCCGATCCCGCCCGCCACCAGGAGCGTGGTCTCGGGCACCGCCCCGCCCAGCTCGAAGCCGTGCCCGAGCGGCGACAGGATCCGGAGCCGCTGGGCGTGGGCGAGCTCACCGACCTGCAGGGCCGGGTCGACCAGCATCGCGGGAGCGCCGTGGCGCCGGAACAGCCCGACCGGACGAGGCAGGTAGGCCTGTGAGCGAGGGTCGTGGACCATCGCGAACTGTCCGGGCCGGCCGCAATCGAGGTCGTCGTCGAGCCGGATCACGGCGTAGGCGCCGACCGCCTCGACCGCCGCCACCCCGACCTCGGTCATGCCCGTCACGTGGTGACGGCCGCCTGATCGACGCGGGGCCCTGCCCACGCCGACCCCTGCGTCAGGTGCAGCTCCTGCAGCGGCTTGGGATCGACCCGCCAGGCGCGGGCCATGGCCCGTACGGCCGCGGTTGCACCACTGAGGGTGGTGATGCAGGGCACGCGGGCGTTCACGGCCGCCCGCCGGATCGCGTAGCCGTCGCCGCGGGCACCACGTCCGAGCGGCGTGTTCACGACGAGGTCGACGTCGCCGCGGGCGATCAGCTCCGGGATCGTCACGGTGTCCGGTGCGTGCACCTTCGCGACCTCCTCGACGTCCAGGCCGAGACGTCGCATCGCCCCCGCCGTGCCCGACGTCGCGTAGATCGTGAAGCCGAGGTCGGCGAACTGCTGGGCCAGCAGGGTTGCGGCCGGTTTGTCGCGGTCGTTGACGGTGATCACGACGGCCGGCGGCCGATCGGTGCGCGATGCCGGCAGCGGCTGACCGGCGGCGCGCGACGCCTTGGCGAAGGCGGTGGCGAAGTCGGGCCCGGTGCCCATCACCTCGCCCGTCGCACGCATCTCCGGCCCCAGCAGCGCGTCGGCGCCCGGGAAGCGCGCGAAGGGCAGCACCGCCTCCTTCACGCTGACGGCCTCGGGCATCACCTCGCGCAGGCCGAGGTCGCGGATCCGGTCGCCCAACGCGACGCGGCACGCGGCCTCGACCAGCGGCAGGCCCGTCGCCTTGGCCACGAACGGCACCGTCCGGGAAGCGCGAGGGTTCGCCTCCAGCACGTAGACGTCGCCGTCGCGGACGGCGAACTGGACGTTCACGAGACCGACCACGCCGAGCGCCCGGGCGATCTCCCGGGTCTGGCGGCGGACCTCCCGCTCTACGGTCTCGCCGATGGCCAGCGCGGGGATCACGCAGGCCGAGTCGCCGGAGTGGATCCCGGCCTCCTCGACGTGCTCCATGACGGCGCCGATCAGCACGTCCTCGCCGTCCGAGACCGCGTCGACGTCGATCTCGATGGCGTCCTCGACGAACGAGTCGACGAGCGTGTTGGGGCCGATGTGGCCGGCCCGCACCATCTCCTCGTCGTAGCAGATGCGCATGGCGCGCCCACCGAGCACGTAGCTCGGGCGCACCAGCACCGGGTAGCCGATCCGGTTCGCCGCCGCGGCCGCCTCGTCGCGGTCGGCAGCGATCGCCCAGGCCGGCGCGCGCAGGCCGATCGACTCGAGCAACGAGCCGAAGCGCAGGCGGTCCTCCGCCAGGTCGACGGCCGAGAAGGGCGTGCCGAGGATGGGTACGCCGGCGTCGATCAGCCGCTTCGCGAGCCGGAGCGGCGTCTGCCCGCCGAACTGGATGACGACGCCCGCCGGCCGCTCGCGGTCGCAGATCTCGAGCACGTCCTCGATCGTCAGCGGCTCGAAGTACAGCCGGTCGGACGTGTCGTAGTCGGTCGAGACGGTCTCCGGGTTGCAGTTGACCATGATCGCCGCGTAGCCGAGCGCCCGGAAGGTGTGGGCGGCGTGCACGCAGCAGTAGTCGAACTCGAGACCCTGGCCGATGCGGTTCGGGCCGGAGCCCAGGATCAGCACGCTGGGCCGCTCGTCGGCAATCTCCTCGTGCTCGGACTCGTAGGTCGAGTAGCGGTAGCTGGTCCGCGCCTCGACCTCGGCGGCGCACGAGTCGACGCTCTTGAACACGGGCCGGACGCCGGCCGCGATGCGCGCCGCTCGCACCTCGGGCTCGGCCACGCCGAGCCGCTTGGCGAGCCAGGAGTCGCCGAGCCCGTGACGCTTGGCCTCGCGCCACTCGGCCGGCTCGATCGCCCCGATGGGACGGCCGACGAGACCCTCCTCGACGGCGACCATGCGCGCGAACTCGGCGAGGAACCAGGGGTGCACGGCGCTCTCGGCCGCCAGCGCCGCCGGCGACTCGCCGCTGCGCAGCCGCGCCAGGATGGTGTCGTAGCGGTCCCACAGGGGAACGTCGACGGGCCCCTCCAGGCGAGGCGTCGTATCGAGCTCGCGAGAGCGAAGGGCCTTGCCGAACGACTCGCAGAACGTGCGCCCGATCGACATCGCCTCGCCGACCGACTTCATTTGCGTCGTCAGCCGCTCGTCCGCGCCCGGGAACTTCTCGAACGCGAATCGCGGCATCTTCACGACCACGTAGTCGAGCGTCGGCTCGAAGCTGGCGGGGGTGGTCTGCGTCAGGTCGTTCGGTATCTCGTCGAGCGTGTAGCCCAGCGCGAGCTTCGTCGCGACCTTGGCGATCGGGTAGCCGGTGGCCTTCGACGCCAGCGCCGACGACCGCGACACGCGCGGGTTCATCTCGATCACGACGATCTCGCCGGTCGGCCGGTTGACGGCGAACTGGACGTTCGCGCCGCCCGTCTCGACGCCGACCGCGCGGATCACGGTCGCCGCGGCATCGCGGAGCGCCTGGTACTCGCGGTCGGACAGCGTCATGGCCGGGGCGACGCAGACCGAATCGCCCGTGTGGACGCCCATCGGGTCGAGGTTCTCGATCGAGCAGACCACGATGACGTTGTCGACCCGGTCGCGGATCACCTCCAGCTCGAACTCGCCCCAGCCGATCAGCGACTCCTCGACCAGGACCTGCGAGATCGGCGACTCGGCGCATCCGCGCTCGACGAAGTGGTGGAGCTCCTCCACCGTCCGCGCCTCGCCGCCGCCCTGGCCGCCGAGGGTGAAGGCGGGCCGGATCACGAGCGGCAACGTCAGCCCCGAGGTGGCGAGCACGGCGTCGGCCTCGGCCACCGAGTGGACGATCTCCGACCTCGCGCACCGCAGGCCGCATGCGGCCATGGCGCGGGCGAACAGCTGGCGGTCCTCCGCGGTCTCGATCGCCGTAACCGAGGCGCCGATCAGCTCGATCCCGAGCTCGTCGAGCACGCCGGCCCCGTGCAGCTCCATGGCGGCATTCAGCGCCGTCTGCCCGCCCAGCGTCGGCAGGATCGCATCCGGCCGCTCCTTGCGCAGGACGGTGGTGATGCCCTCCAGGTCGAGCGGCTCGATGTACGTGCGGTCGGCCCAGCCCGGGTCGGTCATGATCGTCGCCGGGTTGGAGTTGATCAGCACCGTCTCGTAGCCCTCGGCCCGCAGCACGCGGAGTCCCTGGACGCCGGAGTAGTCGAACTCGCACGCCTGGCCGATCACGATCGGTCCCGAGCCGATCACGCAGATCTTGCGCAGGTCGTCTCGCCGCGGCATCAGACGCTCTCCCGGCGGCGGGCGTGGGCCGCGGCGATCTCGACGAAGGTCACGAGCTCGCCACGCGCGTCGTGCGGCCCCGGCGAGGCCTCCGGATGGAACTGCATCGACCAGACCGGCCGGTGCGCCACCCGCAGGCCCTCGACCGTGTGGTCGTAGAGCGACTCGTGCGTGACGACGAGCTCGCCGTCGTGCTCGGGCGGGCGCACGGCGAACCCGTGGTTCTGGCTGGTGACGAGCACCCGCCCCGTCTCGCGCTCGAGCACGGGGTGGTTGGCCCCGCGATGGCCGAACCGGAGCTTGAACGTCTCGAGCCCGAGTGCGCGGGCCAGCAGCTGGTGGCCGAGGCAGATGCCGAACAGCGGGGTGTCGCGCTCCAGCAGCTCGCGGATGCGGTCGACGTGCGCATCCATCGCGGCCGGGTCGCCGGGGCCGTTCGCGAGCAGCACGCCGTCGGGATCCGTGGCATCGACGTCGGCGGCGGTCGCGTCGTGCGGCAGCACCGTGACGTCGCCGCCGGCCTCGGCCACGAGCCGTCCGATCGAGTCCTTGATCCCGTAGTCGATGATCGTGATCCGCGCCCGGCCCGGCGTGGCGGGTGCGAGGTGGCGGGCGGGTCGCGAGACCGCGCCCGCCAGATCCTGGCCGGCCATCGGCGGGATGGCGGCGATCTCGGCGGCCGCCGCCGCCACCGGCGTCCCGTCGGTGACGACCGCGCCGCGCATCGCCCCCCGGTCGCGGAGATGGCGCACGAGGGCGCGGGTATCGATGCCGGCGAGCACCGGCACGCCGTGCCCGTCGAGCCAGTCGATCAGACCGCTCCGGCCGACCGGAGCGGCGTTGCGTGCCTCGCGGCAGATCATCGCCCGCACCTGCACCGTGTCGGACTCGCCGACGTCTTCCTCGACGCCGTAGTTGCCGATCATCGGCGCCGTGAAGGTCAGGATCTGGCCCGCGAACGACGGGTCGGTGAGGCTCTCCTGGTAGCCGGTCATGGAGGTCGTGAACACGACCTCGCCGAGCGCCGACCCGGGCGCCCCGGCGCGCTCACCGTCGAACCGCCGCCCGTCCTCGAGCAGGAGATAGGAGGCGTCCGTCACGTCGCCACCCCCGTCAGCCGGTGGACGAGGATGCCGCCGGCGATCGTCAGGCGGCAGCGGCCGCGCAGACGCCCGCCCTTGAAGCACGAGTTGGCGCTGCGGGACACGTACCCGCCGGCCCCCACCTCCCACTCCTCGCCGAGATCGAACAGGGCGATGTTCGCCTCGGCGCCGACCGCCAGCCGCGGTTCCGGCAGGCCGAACGCGCGCGCCGGCGCGGTCGTCATCGCCCGGATGACGACCGCTAGCGGCACGATGCCGGGCAGCACCAGGCCGGTGTGGATGGCGGCGAACGCGGTCTCGAGGCCCGTGACGCCGTTCGGTGCGGCCTCGAATGGCTGCTCCTTCTCGGACGGCGCGTGCGGCGCGTGGTCGGTGGCGATGATGTCGGCGACACCACTGCGCAGCGCATCGACGACCGCCTGACGGTGTTCCTCGGAGGCGAGCGGAGGGTTCATCTTGAAGTCGGCATCGAGCGAGCGCACCGCCTCGTCGGTCAGCAGCAGATGGTGGGGTGTCGCCTCGGCGGTGACCCGGACGCCGGCAGCGCGGGCCGCGGCGACCTCTTCCCACGAACCCCTGGTCGACAGGTGCTGCAGGTGCACCCGGGCGTTCTCGTAGCGTGCGATGCGCAGGTCGCGGGCGACCATCGCGCTCTCGGCGATGGCCGGATAGCCGCCGATGCCGAGCTCGGCCGAGACCGCCCCCTCGTGCATGTGGCCGCCCCGCGAGAGCGACAGGTCCTCCTCGTGCAACGCGATCGGCAGCCCGAGCGGCGCCGCGTACTGGAATGCCCGGCGCAGCAGCCCGGCCCGCTCGACGGGGCGTCCGTCGTCGGTGAAGCCCGCGGCTCCCTGCCGGGCGAGGTCGTACATCTCGGTCAGCCGGCCGCCCTCGAGTCCGACGGAGATGGCCGCCAGGAACCCGACCCGGACGACCGCCTCGGCTGCGGCGTGCTCGAACAGCGACTCCAGGAGCGGGGTCGAGTCGACCGGCGGATCGGTGTTGGGCATGCCGAGGATCGCGCAGTAGCCGCCGGCGGCGGCGGCCCGCGTCCCGGAGTCGAGATCCTCCTTGTACTCCTGACCCGGTGTGCGCAGGTGCACGTGGGGGTCGACGAACGCGGGGAAGGCGGTCAGGCCGGCTCCATCCACGACCTCGCCGTCGCCCGCGTCGAGGTCCTCGCCGATCGCGGCGATGTGGCCGTTCCGGAGCGCGACGTCGGCGACCGTGTCGACCCCGGCATCGGGGTCGAAGAGGCGCGCGCCCCGGATGAGGAGGTCGGCGGGTGCGCCTTCCCGCTGGGCGAGCCGGGGCATCAGGCGACCGCCTCGGCCGCCGGCACGGCCACGGGGCCGGGGTCGCCGAACGGGCGTGTCAGCAGGTCGAAGAGCACGGCCATCCGGGTCACGAGACCCGCCTGCACCTGCCGCAGGATCAATGACTGGGCGGCGTCGGCGACCTCCGGTGCGATCTCGACGCCGCGGTTCATGGGGCCAGGGTGCATGATGATCTGCGACGGGCGGACGCGGTCGGCGGTGACGCCCCAGCGGGCGGTGTACTCGCGCAGCGAGGGAACGAAGTTCGAGCCCTCGAGCATCCGCTCGTGCTGCATCCGCAGCACGTAGACGACGTCGGCGTCGGCGATGTCGGCGATGTCGTGGGACGTCCGGACGCCCTGGGCCTCGATGTCGCGGGGTAGCAGGGTGGGCGGTGCGACGAGCAGCACGTCCGCGCCCATCATCTGCAGCCCCTGGATGTTCGACCGCGCGACGCGCGAGTGCAGCACGTCGCCGACGATCGCCACCTGCACACCGTCGGTCCGGCCCAGGGCCTCGCGGATCGTGTAGAGGTCGAGCAGGCACTGCGTCGGGTGCTGGTGCTTGCCGTCGCCGGCATTGACGACGTGGGCGCTGGTGTAACGGGTGGTGAGCAGGGCGGCGCCGATGTGCTGGTGGCGGATCACCACCACGTCCGGCCCGTACGCGGAGAGGGTCTGGATGGTGTCCTTGAGCGACTCGCCCTTGTCGACGCTCGAGCCACTCGCCTTGAGCGACATCGTGTCGGCGGAGAGTCGCTTGGCCGCGAGCTCGAACGAGGAGCTCGTGCGGGTCGACGACTCGAAGAAGACGTTCAGCACGGTCCTGCCGCGGAGCGCCGGCACCTTCTTGACCTCGCGGTCCTGCACCGACTCGAACGAGCGAGCCGTCTCGAGAATGCGCTCGATCCCCTCGCGATCGAGATCGCGCATGCCGATCAGGTGCCGGCGGGTTCGCAGTTCGTCGTTCATGTCACGCTCCCACGATCATCACGCCGTCCACCTCGTCGATCTCGACGAGCCGCACGAAGACGCGCTCGGAGGCGCTGGTGGGCAGGTTCTTGCCGACGTAGTCGGCCCGGATCGGAAGCTCGCGATGCCCCCGGTCGGCGAGCACCGCCAGCTGGATGCGCGCGGGCCGGCCGATGTCGAAGACGGCGTCGATCGCGGCCCGGATGGTGCGGCCGGTGAACAGCACGTCGTCGACCAGGATGATCGTGCGACCGTCGATCGGGAAGTCGAGTCGCGTGGCGTGGACCACGGGCTGGCGAAGCTCGCCCGCCCGGGCGCCGACGTCGTCACGGTAGAAGCTGATGTCGAGCGCGCCGACGTCCAGCTCCACCCCGCTCGCCTCGGCGATCTCCCGCCGCAGGCGCTGCGCGATCGCGACGCCCCGGGTGAAGATCCCCACCAGGCAGACCGCATCGAGCTCGGCGTGCTTCTCGACGATCTCGTGCGCGATGCGCACCAGCGTGCGCCGCAGCGCATCCTCGTCCAGCACGACCTTGCCGGTCGCAGCAACCATCCGGGCTCCTTTCCGGCCTCTCCGGGCACGGCATTAAAGGGACCTGCAGCCTCACCGAGGCCGGGAGGAAGAGTAGCGGGTGGGTCGGGTGTACACCTATCGTTCCACCCGATGCGCCCCGACACCGCTGCCGGTGCAGGCGTGACCGCCGGGCTCGCCTACGTCCGCTCGCTGATCGCGGGGCCGGCCGAGCTACCGGTTGCGGTCGACCTCGGGCTGCGGCTGGTCGCGGCCGAGGAGGGCCGAGTGGTGTTCGCCTACACGCCCCAGGCACGCCATGTGGGCATGGGCGGGGTCCTGGCCGGCGGGGTCACGGCCGCCATCCTCGATGCGGCGATGGGGATCGCGGCGTACACGACGCTCGACGAGCTGGTGCCGTTCGGCACGCTCGAGCTGAAGGTCAACTTCGTCCGCCCGATCACGGTCGCGACCGGCCCGGTCAGCTGCGAGGCCAGGGTCCTCCACGCGGGCCGGACGGTGCTGACGGCCGAGGGCCGGATCGTGGACGGGGCGGGCTCGCTCCTCGCCCACGGCACCACGTCCTGCGCCGCACGGCGTTAGCGGACGCGCGCCAACCGCCAGGCGCTCGATGCGGAGTCGAGCGGCGAGCCAGGCCCGGCCAGGAACGTGACGCGGAACCGCGCGCGCCGGGGCAGGCCGCGGCTGCGGCAGCCGCCGGCGAAGCGCCCGCGATGGACGACCGGCTGCTCCATCACCCGGCAGACCAGTCCCACCACCGTGCCGTCGGGCAGCCGTCCGCTGAGGAGCAGACGGAACCGGTCGAGTGCGACCCGCGGCACGACCCGGCCGGTGAAGCGCAGGTCGCGGACCCGGCCGTAGAGGTCCGGCCGCACGGTGAACGCGACCGCGATCCGGGGCCGGACGCGCAGTCCGGGCAGCGACAGCACGAGCGCATCCGGCGTGCCGGCGACGGCCGTCGAGACCTCGACCCGCCCGGAGATCGCCGGCTGCAGGAGCATCCGGAACGAGCCGTCCGACCCGGGTGCGACCCGTGTCACCGACCCGTAGGCGCCGTACGGTTCGGCCGGTGCGAGCCGAACGACGACCTCCGCGGGTAGGGCGATTCCGCCGAACGCGTCGACCCGGCCGCTGACGAGGACGGACCGACCGGCGAGCACTCGCAGCCGCGCAAGCGCGGCGTGCAGCGTCAGCCTGCCGTCGCCGAGACAGACGCTGACGATGCCCTGGCCGCGTTCGGCGCACACCCCAGCGCCGGCCACGGGCGGGGTCGCCGCGGACAGCGCGACGGTGCGGTCGGTGCCGTTGTCGGCCGTCTCGCGTATGCGGAGGCGGGCTCCCATCAGGTTCTCGCCCACCGGTAGCTCGGGGCCGGTTCCGGCCGGCGAGCAGGCTGCCAGGGCACGGTCGCACGCGAGCCACTCGGTCGTCACCACGACCGGGGCGCCAGCGCCGTTCCAGATCCCCGGGACCGCGGCGAGGGTCGCCGCGACGCGGGCGTCGCCGACGATCGCCGGTGGCTTCACGAGGCGCGGCGGTGCAGCCGTGACCGGGTCCGAGTCGGGTGTCGCGGCGGTGGCCGAGCCGCCGTCGTTGGCCACCGTCACGTCGGCATGGATACGCCGGCCGACATCACCGGCGCCGGGCGAGAAGATCGCTCCAGAGCCTCGCAGCGCGCAACCGGCGTTGTCGCAGGCGTACCACGCCACCCCGGTCACCGCGGGCTGCCCGGGAGCCCCGCCGTTGTCCCACACGCCCGGCATGACGGACAGCTCACCGTCCACGGTCGCCGGCAACCCGGCCAGGCTCGGCATCCCACCGGCCGGTGCCGCGGCGCGGACCGGGCCGAACGGTGCGCTGTCGGCACTCGCGCTCCCGGCGCCGTTGGCGGCAATGGCGCGGCCGACGACCATGCGACCGTGGTCGGCCGGGACGAGGGTGTAGGTCGGGTCGGCCGCCGGCCCGGCGACGGGCACCAGCGCGGTGCCCTCGATCCGGTAGAACGCGTACTGCACGTCGTCGGGCGCGTTGGCCCACGCGTCACCCCCGATCGAGATCGCCTGGCCGACCTGAGCGGTGCCGCGCACCTGCGGCAGGCTCGTCACGGTCGGCGCGAACGTCACGCGCACCCGGGTGACGGCCGTTGCACCGTTCCCGACGCCATCGCGCGCCGAGACCTGGACGTCGTAGTCGCCGGTGATGCCCGGCAGGGCGATGTGGGTGGCGCCCGTCTTCCGGGTCGCGCAGGCGGTCGTCCACTGTCCCGACAGGCACGTGGTCTGCGCCGTTTTCACATCGCCGCTCCACGAGGGCGTGCCGGCCGAGAACCCGCCGGGGCCCGTGACGGCGACCACGACGGCGCGCGGCCCGGACTCGAGGTCGTCGACGGACCACGAGACCGTCAGGTCGTTCCCGGCCGCCGCTGCTGCAGCGGTCACGCGGGGCGGCGCATCGTCGGCGACCGTCGTCTTCACGGAGCGGACGTTGAGCCATGTCCCGCTGCGCTGGGCGGTTCCCGCCCGCCGCGCGCCGAGCTGGATCCGCAGCACCCGGGCCGCGGACACCGCCGCCCTGGCGCGCGCCGCGACGTCCTCCAGGCACGGGGACGCACCCGGCACGTCGAGCAGCGCGAACCGGGTCGCGTTGACCCCGTCGGAGACGGTCAGGCCTCCCCACCAGCCGCTCGCTGCATCGTTCGAACACACCCGCAGCGCGACCTCCACCGTGCTGGAGACGAAGGTGGCGGCACCGGGTGCGGCAAGCTCCAGGGAGGCGTGGGAGGAGGCGTCGTGGCGGCCGCCGACGGTCGCCCGGAGTCGCGTACCGGTCCAGCCGTCGGTCAGCGCGGCATAGTCGCGGACGACGTCGATCGTGCGCGATCGGATCGGCGCGGCAGGCGTCAGGTACCGATCGAGGTCGGCCCGGTAGAGGCCGACCGGGTAGGTCCCGGCCTGTGCCGGGACGCCGGAGACGAGCCCGATCGCGATGCAGAACAGGATGCGGCGCACTCCCGATCCTCCCCCCATGTGTCCCCGGGGGTCGCAGGCCCCGGTGATCGGCTCACATTACGCCGTTCGCGCGATGCGTTCAACCAGGCGGGAGGCGTTCATGTGGGCGAGGGCTGCGATCGAGAGCATCGGGTTCACCCCGCTCGAGGTCGGGAACGCCGACCCGTCGCAGACGACGAGGTCGCGAACCTCCCAGCACTCGCCCTCCGGGTCGCAGGCCGATGTGCCGGCACTGGCGCCCATCGCAGCGCTGGCCATGAGATGGAACGACGCCAGCGTCAGCCTGCCCGGCGCGTAGCCGGCCGAGGCGCAGGCGGCCACGAAGGTGCCGTGGTCGCCGCTCCGGCCCGGCTCGTACGAGACCCGCGCCTGATGCACCGAGCCGATGCGCGTGGCCCCGGCAGCCTCGAGGATGCGGGCGGCGCCGGCGATGCCCGCGTGAAGATGACCGGCGTCATGGTCCGAGAGCCGGTACAGCACCCGCGGCGCCCCCTCGCGGGAGACCCGCACCTCGCCGGCGTCACGGTCGCGAAGCAGCACCGCAACCGGCGAGATCCGGGGCAGGAGCCGCAGGTCGTCGAGGCTCTGACGCGCGGAGCGCCACGGCAGGAACATGCCGACCAGGCCAGGGTGCGCCGGTGCCGTCTCGAACTTCACGCCGTACCCGCGGTCGAGCCGGCGCAGCTGATCCGAGTAGACCGCCTGCATCGTGCCCGTCCAGGGCTCGACGATGTCGTCGAACTGGCCGAGCACCGCCGTGGCGGGGTGCACCCGCAGCCCTCGCCCGATACGGGGATTGGCGAGCCCCGAACGGCGGAGCAGAACCGGCGTCTGCAGGGCCCCGCACGCGACCACCACCGCCCGGCTCCGCACCGTCACGCGATCGCCGGCGGCGTTCCGCGCGACGACGCCGCGGGCCGCGCCGGCGGTGACGATCACACGCTCGGCCCGCGTGCCCACCACGATCCGCGCGCCCGCCGCGGCCGCATCTGCGAGGTACGTGACGAGCGTCGACTGCTTGGCACCGGCCCGGCACCCGTAGCCGCAGAACCCGCACGAGACCGCGTCGCACCCACGCACGTTGCGCGGCATCCGGTCGTGGTGCCAGCCCAGGGCCTCGCAGCCGCGGGCGAGGATCGCGCACCGTGGCCCCGGCTCGCTCTCGGCACGCGTCACCGAGAACCGGGCCGACACGGCATCGAGCGCCGCCGTGAAACCGGCCTCGGCGAATGCGGGCACGCCGGCCGCTGCCCACTCGTCGCGGACGTCGTCGGGCGTGCGGAAGGCCGTCGTGTAGTTCACGACCGTCCCACCGCCGAGACACGCGCCCGCCAGCAGCCCGACGCCGCCGTCGGCCGTCGTCGTGGCCGCCCCGTCGAGGTAGTGGGCGAGCCCCGTGCGCTCGTCGCCATCGATCATCGACCCGGCGAAGACCTCGCCGGCCTCCAGCACCACCACGTCGAGACCCGCCGCCGCGAGCACGCCCGCTGCCGTGCCGCCGCCCGCGCCACTGCCGACGACCACGACGTCGCAGCCGAGGACGGTGTCGCCGGCCGGTCGCAGCGGCGCGAACGCGGGCGCCGGAGCGTCGCCCGGGCCGGGTGGGCCCGGATATCCGAGCGCGCTCCAGACCGCCGGCCCGCTCGTGGCGTAGCTCGCCAGCACCAGCTTGCGCAGCGCGCTGAAGCCGGCCCGTCGCGTCGTCAGCCGCGAGTCACCCCATCGCAGGAGCGCGTCCCCGCGCCGCTCGGGCGGCAGGCGACTGATGCCCGTGGCCGCGAACAGGTCGAGCAGCAACTGGAACTGGCGCCGGTCGGCCGCTCGCGGCAGTCGCGCGATCGTGGCGACGACGGCCTCCGGCACGCCGGCCTCGCTCGCCGACGGCAGTCCGTCGAGGCCCGGTGCGAAGGCATCGGCGATGGCCGCCAGCGCCCGCACGTGCCGCGGCGCGAGCCTCACGGCGGCGCGATGATCTCCGAGGCGCGGCCCAGGTCGCCGGCGTGGACGAAGATCTCGTGCGATCCCTGGGCGGACGGGATGGACGCGATCCAGCCGGGAGGGTGCCGGATCAGACAGGGAATGTCGTACCCGGCCAGCAGCGATTCGATCATGTTCGCCTCGACGTCGCTGCCCGCCGCCGTCAGGCGGACGAGATCCTCACCAGGCATCGAGCTCATCGTCTCCTGACCCGGCGGCGAGGACGTCGATCGCCGCCTCCCGCACGCGGCCGCTGACGAGCACGCGGCAGGGGCCGTCGCCGACAGGCGCCGGCACGTCGGACTCGGCCGGCTCGAGCGAGGAGGAGATCCCCGCCTCGGCGAGCACCCCCTGAACCTCGTCGGCCTCGGTGATGTCCGCAGCGACGTAGATCGTGACGAGCGCATCGGTCATCGTGGCACCTCCTGGGCTCCGCCCCGCACCATACGTGGTGTGCCGCGCTCAGGGAAGGGCACCTCGATCAGATCGAGGTCACGCGGCACCACCGTCGCCTCGAACACCTCGACGGCCTCGTCCTTCGCCGCCCGCGGGGGATGCCGGGTCGAGAGGTGGGTGAGAGCCAGCATTCCGACCCCGGCCTCGCGCGCGAGCTCCGCGGCCTGGCGCGCCGTCGAGTGCCGCGTCTCTCGCGCCCGCTCCGCCTCGTCGGACAGGAACGTGGCCTCGTGCACCAGCACATCGGCTCCGACGGCGGCCTGCAGGACGCCGTCGCACGGGCGCGTGTCGCCGGAGATCACCACCGTTCGTCCCCGGCGATCCTCGCCGACGACGCCCACTGCGGTGACCAGGGTCCCGTCCTCGAGCGTGACGTTCCTCGCCCCGCTGGAGCGCACCGAACAGCGGGCCCTCGGGCACGCCGCGACGGCGCGCCTCGTCGACGTCGAACCGGCCGGGGCGCTCGTCCTCGACCAGCGCCCAGCCGCACGAGGGCACCCGGTGGATCGTCGGCACGGAGCGCAGCACGTAGCCGTCACAGCGGATCTCCGTTCCCGGGTCGACCTCGACCGGCGCGAACGGGAAGCACAGCCTGCCGAGGATCGGTTCGAGCATGCGCATCAGCGCCCGCGTCCCCGGCGGGCCGTACAGCGCCAGCGGCGCCTCGCGCTCCCGCAGGTCGAACGTCTTCAGCAGTCCGGGCAGGCCGAGGAAGTGGTCGGCGTGGACGTGCGTCAGCAGGATCACCTCGATGTCGGTGAGGCCGACGATCGACTGCAGCAGGCGGCGCTGGACGCCCTCGCCGCAGTCGACCAGGATGCGGTCGCCACCCCTGCGCAGGAGGGTCGCGGACGTGATGCGCGTCGCGGTCGGTGTCGAACCGGCCGTGCCGAGGAACAGGACCTCGAGGTTCACGCGCGCTACTGGTCGGCGGCAGGCAGCGAGCCGCCGGCGTCTTCGAACTTGCGCGCAAGACGCCGGTAGGACATGCGGTCGGTCCAGTAGGTGATGGGGATCGCGGCAACCGTATACGCCAAGGCCAGCAGCGTCGCCGACTGGATCGAGTGCTGCTTCACGAAGAAGAAGCCGAGCGCGAAACCGATCGGCAGGAACAGCATCGCCCGCTTGACCGACCGCTTCAACGTCGGCGGCATGACCTTGCGCCGCCCCATCAGGAACGTGCCGTCGGGCATCATCGTCACGGTGCCGAACGTGCGGGGCTTGCGCTCCTTTCCCGCCTTCGCGGCCGAGGCCGGCCGGGACGTCACGGGCCGCGACTCCTCGCCCGGTTCGCCGTGCACCCGCCGCTTGCGGTCGCGGCGCTCCTGCTTCCTCGTGGACACGGCGCAATTGTATGCCAGGATCGCGCCATGCATCCCGCCGAAGGGGCCGCGGATCTCGATCGGCTCCGGCACGCCCTTGCGGCCTGCCGGCTGTGCGACGCGGCCGGCGAGCCGGTCTGCTCCCGGCCGATAGCCGTGGTCGAGGCGCGCCACCGCGCGCTCATCATCGGCCAGGCGCCGGGCGTCCACGAGCCCGCGATCGGCCTGCCGTTCGCGGGCGACGCCGGCCGGCGGCTGCGGTCGTGGTTCCGGCCCTACGGGCTGGACGACGAGCAGCGCTTCCGGGCGGTGTTCGCGATGACCGCGGTCATGAAGTGCTTCCCGGGACGCGACCCGGGTGCTCGCGGCGACCGGCGGCCCGGCCGGGGTCAACTCGCCCGCTGCGCGCCGTGGACGGAACGCCAGATCGCGCTCCTCGACCCGGACGTGATCATCCCGGTGGGCAGCATGGCGATCGCCGCGACCCTGGCACCGGCCCGTCTCGGCGACGTGATCGGCCGGCGCTTCCGGCACGGCGATCGCGACATCGTGCCGCTCCCGCATCCGTCCGGCGCGAGCGCGTGGGTCAACGACGCGGGCAACCGGGCACTCGTGGAGACGGCCGTCGGTCTGATCGCGGGATCCCTGCACCTCGCCTGATCGTCCGCGCGCCCCCGGTGCGCCCGGGCCGAGGTTCGCTTCGGCCATGCGATCCGCCCGCGCCCAGTCGACGGTGGAACTCCTGGTGCTGGGCGGGGTCCTCGTGGCCGTCGTCGCCACCCTCGTACGCGCGGCACCGGCGGTCGCGCCTGCGGTGGCGGACGCGGTGCGGCGCGCCGTGCGCCACGAGCATGCCATCCAGGACGACCGGTGGGCGCTCGCCAGCCCGACCTGGGGTCCGCTGATCCGCCGCTTCGTGCCGATCCTCGTGCTGGAGCGCGACCGCTACGGTCAGGACGCGAGCGTCCCCGTCGATTTCCTGCTCTGCCGATCGCCGGCCTGCGCAGCCCTGGGCACCGGGCTGCCGACGACCTACGTCCATCTCGTGCGACGACCCGGCCGTGCCTACATCCAGTACTGGTTCTACTACCCGGACTCGCGCACCAGCCACCTGCCGCTCGCCGCCCTGCGGGGACGCCATCCCGACGACTGGGAGGGCGCGATCGTGCGCCTCGAAGGCGGCACGGCCACGGCGCGGGTGACCGCCCATCTCGGCTTCACGGGGGCGAGACCCTGGTGGGTAGCCGACTCGGGCTGGCGGGCGATCGGCTCCCATCCGGTCGTCTACCGCGCCAGCGGATCGCATGCCAACGGTTTCGCGCCGTCCGGCATCGACCTCGCCGGCGACGACTGGAACGGCACGCTCGGGCGGGTCGTCCCGGCGTCGTTGCTCCCGGCGGATGCCGCCCCATCCGCCCGCCGTCGGTTCGCCGACGGGGCGCTCGCCCCGTGGCGCAAACGGGCGTGGATCGACCCCGAGGTGCCGGGCACCTCCGAGGACGGCCGCCGCAGCCCGCTGGCCACCGCGGCGGCTGCCTGGGCCTGGCTCGTGGAAGGTGCGCGTGCGGCATGGCGTTAGCCTGGGAGGATGTCGACTGCGCTGCCGCCCTCGGACCGCCCGCTGCCGGAGGGGTACTTCTGGGGGACGTTGCGGCGGATGCTCGGCTTCGCCCGCCCCTACCGCCGGGCACTCTGGCTGTCGATCGCCCTCGCGGTGTCCGCCCAGGCATTCGAGCTGGCGGTGCCGTGGCTGACGGGCAGCCTCATCGACCAGGCGATCAAGCCCAAGGACCTCGATCGGCTGAAGCAACTGGTGGCGCTGATGCTGCTCGCAGCCCTGCTGCGCTTCGGCCTGATGACGGCGCGGCGCCTGGTGGCGGGCACGATGGCGGTGTCGATCGAGTACGACCTGCGCAACATCACCTACGCCCACCTGCAACGGCTGTCGTTCGGGTTCTACGACCGCAACCAAACCGGGCAGCTGATGAGCAGGGCCACCGCCGACGTGGGCGCCGTCCGCATCTTCCTGAGCTACGGGCTCCTGTTCTTCACGCAGTACCTCATCACCATCGTGACGGTGCTCGCGGTGCTGCTCTACACCGATCCGATGCTCTCGCTGGTCGCGCTCGCCACGACCCCGGTGCTGGTCTACACGGCCGTGCGCTACTCGCGCGTCAGCCATCCGGTGCTGACGGCCGCCCAGCAGACGCTGGCCGACGTCACCACCCAGGCCGAGGAGACGATGGTGGGGGTGCGGGTGGTGAAGGCCTTCGGCCAGGAGCGCCAGGAGGCCGATCGCTTCCGGGCGCGTTCCGAGGCCGTGTTCGCCGCCAACGTGAAGGCCAACCGCCTGCGGGCGATCTACGTGCCGCTGCTCGGGCTGATGCCCGCCGTGGCCGTCGCCACCGTGCTCCTGGTGGGTGGCGAGATGGTGATCAACGGATCGATGACGCTCGGCGAGTTCGTCCGGTTCAACCTGCTGCTCGGCATGCTCGTGATGCCGCTCCGGATGCTCGGCATGTGGGTCGGACAGGCCCAGCGTGCGGTGGCGTCCGGGTTGCGCGTGCTCGAGGTGCTCGACGTCGAGCCCGAGATCGCCGACCCCGGCCAGACCGTGCCGCTTCCGCCCGGCGGCGGCGCCATCCACTTCGCCGGGGTGCGCTTCGGGTACGACCCGGACCGACCGATCGTCGAGGACATCGATCTCGCCATCGAGCCGGGCTCGACGGTCGCGCTGATCGGCCCCACCGGCTCGGGCAAGACGACGCTCACCACGCTCATCCCGCGCTTCTACGACACCACCACCGGCTC
Source organism: uncultured Actinomycetes bacterium (assembly GCA_963779685.1). Classification (GTDB taxonomy): domain Bacteria; phylum Actinomycetota; class Thermoleophilia; order Gaiellales; family F1-60-MAGs149; genus CAVZZG01. The sequence goes on along the minus strand of CAVZZG010000003.1, from coordinate 387,565 downwards.
GGTCTCGGTCGATGGCGTCGACGTGCGGGACCTGCCGCTCACCGACCTTCGCCGCGCCATCGGGATCGTCTCGGAGGAGACGTTCCTGTTCTCCGCATCCGTCCGCGACAACATCGCCTTCGGAGCGCCGGATGCGACCGACGACGACGTCGAGCAGGCCGCCCGGCGGGCCCAGGCGCACGAGTTCATCACGTCGCTCCCCGACGGCTACGCGACCGTGGTGGGCGAGCGCGGGCTGACGCTCTCCGGCGGCCAGCGGCAGCGGATCGCGATCGCGCGCGCCCTGCTGGTCGATCCGCGGATCCTGATCCTGGACGATGCCACGGCCAGCGTCGACGCCACCACCGAGGCGCGCATCAAGCGCGCGCTCAGGGAGGTGATGGAGGGCCGGACGACGATCATCATCGCGCACCGCCTCTCCACGATCGCGCTGGCCGAACGGGTGGTGGCGATCGAGGACGGCCGCGTGGTCGCCGACGGCGGCCACGACGACCTGGCCGTGACGTCGGAGATCTACCGGCGGATCCGCGACCACGGGCTCGTCGACCGGACATTCGTCGATCTCGACGGCGACGTCTACGTGCCACCCAAGGAGGGCGTGGCGCTGTGAGTCGCCCGGGCATGATGAACGCGGTCGCGGTGCCGGAGGCGCCGACGCCGCTGCGGCGCTCGGCGCGCCGCATCCGGCGCCTCGCCTCGTACGCGCGTCCGTACCGGGGGACGGCCCTCGCAGGCATCCTCGCGATGCTCGCCGCCACCGCAGCCGGCCTCGCCGGCCCGTACCTGGCGAAGCTCGCCATCGACAACGGCATCGAGCAGGGCGACACGGCGACGCTCGTGAAGATCGTGATCGCCTTCCTGGTCGTCAGCGCGCTCGGGTTCGGCCTCCAGGCCGGCCAGACGTACTGGGTCGGCTGGGCTGGCGAGCGGGTCCTCACCGACCTGCGCGGCGACCTGTACGCCCACCTCCAGCGGCTCGAGATCGGGTTCTACGAACGCACCCGCGCCGGGGTGCTCATCAGCCGTCTCACCAACGACGTGGAGGCCCTCCAGCAGCTGGTCACCGACGGGGTCACGTCGACCGTGTCCAACACGCTCTCGCTGCTGGGAGCGACGGTGATCCTGCTGCTGCTCGACTGGCGCCTCGCGCTCGCCACGATGATCGTCTTCCCGCTGATGGCGATCGCGACCGCCGTCTTCCGGCACTACTCGGCGCGGGCCTACCGGCGCATGCGGGAGCGCCTCGCCCGGGTCACGGCCACCCTGCAGGAGGACCTGTCGGGCGTGCGCGTCGTGCAGGCGTTCCGGCGCGAGGACTCGAACCTCGAGCAGTTCCGCCAGGTCAACGGCGCCTACCGCGACGCCAACCAGACCACCGTCTACTCCAACGCCTACTACTTCCCGGCAGTCGGCCTGCTCGCGAACCTCGGCACCGCCATCGTGTTCGGCTACGGCGGCTGGCTGTACATCCAGGGCGACGTCGGCATCGGCACGCTGGTGGCGTTCACGGGGTACCTGGCGAACTTCTTCGACCCCGTCCAGCAGCTGAGCCAGCTCTACAACACGTTCCTGGCCGCCACCGCCGCCCTGGACAAGATCTTCGACGTGATGGACGTCGAGCCGCAGCTCACGGAGGCACCCGAGGCGGTGGACGTCGCGATCGCCGGCGCCGTGCGTCTCGAGAACGTCCGGTTCGGCTACCGCGCCGGGCGGGAGGTGCTGCACGGTCTCGACCTCGACGTGCCCGAGGGCACGACCGTCGCCCTCGTGGGCCACACCGGCGCCGGCAAGTCGACGATCGTCAAGCTCCTCGCCCGCTTCTACGACCCGACCGCGGGGGCCATCCTGGTAGACGGCCGCGACCTTCGCGACTTCGCGACCGCCTCGCTTCGCCGCCAGATGGCGATCGTCCCGCAGGAGGGGTTCCTGTTCGCCGGCACCGTGCGCGACAACATCGCCTACGGCCGGCCCGGCGCGGACCTCGCCGCGGTGCAGGCAGCGGCGTCGGCCGTCGGCGCCGACGCCTTCATCGAGCGTCTCGAGCAGGGCTACGACACCCCGGTGGGCGAGCGCGGCGCACGGCTGTCGATCGGCCAGCGGCAGCTGCTCGCGTTCGCCCGGGCGCTGCTGGTCGACCCCCGCATCCTGATCCTCGACGAGGCGACGTCGAGCGTCGACATCGCCACGGAGGAGCGGATCGAGATCGCGCTCCGCACACTGCTCGCGGGACGCACCGCGTTCGTCGTCGCGCACCGGCTCTCGACGATCAGGCGTGCAGGGCTGATCGTGGTGCTGGAGAATGGAGCCGTGGTCGAACAGGGAACGCACGACGAGCTGATCGCCCGGCAGGGGCGCTACCACTCGCTCTACGGTGACTGGAAGGAGGCGGTGGCATGAAGATCGGCCTGCAGCGCGCGGGGTTGATCGTGCTCACGGTGGGGGTCGTGCTCCTCGGGCACCGGCTGATCCCGCCGTCGATGGGCATCATCCCGCGCATCTTCGCGATCAGCGCCCTGCTGGTGGTCGTGCTCTGGCTCGTCTCCTACACGATCCGGTTCTGGAAGGGCCAGCGCACCGGGCGCTAGCCGGCGAGGCGTTCGCTGAGATTGCTGGCTTCCCGGGCGACGACGCGGCACAGCGCCTCGACGACCACCGGGTCGAGCTGGTTGCCGCCACAGCTGCGGAGCTCGGCGAGGGCCATGGTGTGCGACGTCGCCCGCTGGTAGGGCCGGTCTGTGGTGATGGCCGAGTAGGTATCGACCGCCGCGACGATGCGGGCGTCGATCGGGATGCGGGTACCCCGCAGACCGTCCGGGTAGCCGTCGCCGTCGTACCGCTCGTGGTGGAAGCGGATCCCACTGACCGCGCCTTCGAGGCCCGGGACGTGGCGCACCAGTTCGGCGCCGAGCTCCGGATGGCGGTCGATCAGCGCACGCTCGGCCGCGTCGAGCGGCCCCGGCTTGTTGAGGATCGACTCCGGGATGGCGATCTTGCCGACGTCGTGCAGGAGGCCGGCCAGCCGGATCCGCTCCTCCGCCGCCCGCGTGAGACCCAGCTCGCGTGCGGTGGCGGCGGCCAGCTGCGAGACCTGGTCGGCGTGGATCTGCGGGAAGCGCTCGTGCAGCACGCCGGCCAGCGCGAGGGCGCGGGCGGCGGCGCTCTGGGGCTCCTCGCCGCCCAGCCGGCCGTCACCGGCCACGCGGACGCAGTCGCGGCCCTGTCGCTTGGCGCGGTAGAGGGCATCGTCGGCGCGCTCGAACAGGTCGTCGGTGGTGTCGCCCGGCTCGCTGGCCGCCACGCCGACGCTCGCGGTCAGCCCGATCGACTCGGCACCGACTACGAACCCTGCGCCGCCGACGGCAGCCCGCAGCCGCTCGCCGACCATGCGCAGCTCATCGGGACCGCCGATGTCCAGGGCAACGACCGCGAACTCCTCCCCGCCCCAGCGACCGGCGACGTGCCCGGGTGGCACCGCCTGCCCGATCCGACCGGAGACCTCGCTGAGCACGTCGTCGCCGGCCCGGTGGCCGTGCGTGTCGTTGACCGGCTTGAAGTGGTCGAGGTCGACCAGGACGAGCCCGCAGCGGCGATCGCCCGTCAGGCCAGTGTCGAGCAGATCGACGAGGTGCCGACGATTCCAGAGCCCGGTGAGGCTGTCGCGACGCGATCGCTCCTCGGCGTCCTCCCGGGCGCGATCGACGGCGGCGAGCGCCTCGTGCGCGTCGGTGATGTCCATCGCGAGGTTGTCGACGACCATCGCCTCGCCCCGGTGACGGGGCCGGCCGCGATCGCGGATCCAGCGTGCGACGCCGTCGAGGCCGACCAGCCGGTACACCACCTCGGCTCCCTCGCCGGCGCACCAGCGGGCCACCGCCTCGTCGTAGCGGGCGAGGTCGTCAGGGTGCACCTGCGACCGCCACGCCCGCGCGCCCGGGCCGGCGGCGTCACCGCCGAGGAGCCGGCGGAGTCCCGGCCCGGCGAACGACGGCACGAGGTCGCCGTCGCGGACGTCCGCCGTCGAGACATGCAGGCCGAACTCGTCGGCGAACTCGCTGAGGAACTGCTCCATATCGCCCACGATTCTCAGCCTAGTGCGGTTACTCGAAGAAGGTGAGGAACGCGACGATCACGTACAGGCCGACGAGCGCCACGCCCTCGAACGGCGTGGCCTCGCCGTCGCCCGTGATCTGCCAGACCGCGAGGGCGGTGAGCAGCAGGGCGCCGGTCAGGACCGGTGACAGGACGAACGTGAGCGGCGTGTCGAAGAGGAGCGAGACGAGCACCAGTGTCGGCCACAGGAATGCCGCGATCTGACCCACCGAGTTCTTGACGACGCTGATCGCGAGCTCCGCCTGGCCCTTGGCGGCGAGGAAGATGCCCGCGACGTTCTCGACGGCGTTGCCGGCGATCGCCACCACGACGAGACCGATGAACGCCTTCGAGACGCCGAGCGCATCGGCGGCCGGGGTGATCGATGCGACGAACCAGTCCGACACCAGCGCCGCGCCCACCCCTGCGATGCTCAGCAGGACGACCGCGAGCCGCATGTCGATATCCGGCGCGCCGGCGTGCTCGGCTCCCTGGGTCACGTGGGGCGTTCGCAGGTATCCCCAGAGCCAGACCGCGTAGACGACGAGCAGCACGCACGCGCCAACGGCGGAGATCGCCTCCTGATGGTGGCTCGCGCGGTCGCCCGCCGAGTTCGACAGAGCCAGCAGCGCGATGATGAACGTCGCCAGGATCAGCAGGGTGGCGGTGTCGTTGGGCAGGCGCGGCGAGAATCGCATCACCCCGTCCGGTGCGGCCCGGCAGCCGGCGACGACGACGAGCCCGAGCACCAGCAGGGCGTTCGCGAGCAGCGAGCCGAGGATCGAGGTCGTCGCGACGACCGTCTCGCCGGCGCGAAGCGCGAACACCACGACGAACAGCTCGGGCAGGTTGCCGAGCGTCGACTGCAGGACGCCGGTCATGGCCGGAGAGAGGTGCGACCCGACCGCCTCGGTGGCGAACGCCACGATCCACGCCAGGCCCGCCAGCGCGGCGGCACTGACGGCGAAGACCACCAGCGGGTCGGCGCCGAGCGTGTGCAGCGCGCCGGCGAGCGCCGCGAGCGCGACGATCGCCACCACCAGAGTGCGATTCCGGCGTGTCACCGTCGCGGGCCGGCCGGGCGGCACTCGAGCCAGGCGTCCGCGCGCGTCGCGCCGCGCGCAACCCTGCCGGTCAGGCTGGGCGCCGACCGGCCCAGCGCCGACTCGGAGTCGACCCGCAGCCCTGCGCCGGCCAGCGCGGCGCGGAGCGCCGCCCACGACGCCGGCCGCGAGGAGGCGAAGGTGACCGTGACGAGCCCGTCGTCGCGGAGCACCTCGCGGATCGCGCGGAACGCGACGGCGAGCCCGGTCGCGAAGTCCGCCGCCGTACGACCCCGGGCCGGGTTCTCGCCGATCTCGTCATCCAGTGCAGGCCGGAGCGGCGGGTCGAGCCACGCGCACCACAGCGCGGAGAGCTCCGCGTACTGGATCCCCTCGCCGCCGTACGGCGGATCTGCGAAGACGTGCTCGACCGAGCGGGGGGCGACGAAGTCGGTGAGCCTTCGCGCGTCGCCGACGTGGAACGCCGGTTGCTCGGCGGGCGCCGGCGCCCGCTTGGCCGCCACCACCCGCTGCAGCCGGTTGGCGAAGCACCGGAACGGGTCGAGCTCGAGACTGCGTTCCGGCAGCCAGTAGATGTTGATCTTCCACGACGCCCCGCCGCCGTCCGGGGTGGTGTCGGCCATCATCCGCGACGCCTGCGCGAGGCACCCGGTCAACGCGACCTGCAGCAGGGCGCCGAGCGCCGGGTCATCTTCCAGCGCGATCTCGCGCCGAATCGCCGCCAGCGCCCTCAGGTTGCGGGCCGTGAACAGCTCGCCGAAGTCGCCGATCCCCGCCCGCAGCAGCTTGCGCGTCTGCCAGCCGGTGAAGACCGGGGGCCGCGGCGCACCGCCGTCGCCGGCGAGGTCGGACGCCCGGCTCCGCGCCAGGTCGGTGGCGTCGGGCTGCTCGCGCTGCAGGCCGCAACGACCGCAGCGCACCAGCACCGCGACCGTCTCGTGACCGCGCCGCGCGGTGCCCGCGAGCCGGGCGTCGCCGCCGCACCGCCGGCACCGGCTGACGTGCCACCTCACCTCCTCGGCCTCGGCTGCCGCCAGCACCCGCCGCCCGGCGGCGTGCAGCGCGTCTGCATCCGCGGCCATCGCCGTCGCGCGGGCCAGGTGGATGGCGAACGGGTTGAGGTCGATGCCGATGGCGCGGCGCCCGAGCAACGCCGCCTCGATCGGCGCGACGCCCGAGCCGCAGAAGGGGTCGACCACCAGGTCGCCGGGCCCGGTGGCGCGGGCGATCCGGCGCGCCACCTCGTCGGACGGCTTGCGCGACCAGTACTTGTGGATCCGGTAGCGCGCCGGCCACGTCTCGGGCACCACAGCCACGGTGCGATAGGGTACGCGGCATGGCGGACGATCCAGCCCCGGACGAGGTCGAGCCGGAGCTCGAGCCGCCCGAGACGGGCCAGCGCGGCGTATCGGTCGAGGCCGAGCGCGGCGCCCACATGTCGCCGGCGGAGGCGGTGGCCGCGATGCGCATCCGGGTACCGGCTCGCGCCAACCGCACGCTGCGCGAGGTGGTGAACCGCGCCAACCGCGACGTCTCGCTGCTGGCCTGGTGGCACGTGGCGAATGTCAACGCCGTCCGGCGGATGCGGATCAACGACCACTCGTGGGTGCACGTGCAGGTGGTCGCGAACATCGCGCTGAAGCTCCTGCGCGACCTCGTGCGGAAGGGCGCCACGCCCGGGATGAAGGGCGACTACGGCATGCGCACCGAGGACGCCGAGGTGGTCGTCGTGCTCGCCGCGCTGTTCCACTGCGTCGGCATGGCCGTGCACCGGCGCGGGCATGAGGACTGGAGCCTCTTCATGGCCGCCGACAAGCTCCCCGAGCTGCTCGATGGCCTCTACGAGGAGCCCGAGCGGACGGTCGTGATCTGCGAGGTGCTCCAGTGCATCACCGCGCACCGCGCGGACGGCGAGCCGCTCAGCCTGGAGGCGGGCATCGTGCGCGTCGCGGACGCGCTCGACATGGCGAAGGGCCGGTCGCGGATCCCGTTCTCGGAGGGCCGCACGTCGATCCACTCGCTCTCGGCGGCGGCCATCGAGCGGGTCACGATCCACGACGGCGTCGAGCGCCCGATCCAGGTCGAGATCGAGATGAACAACTCGGCGGGCGTCTACCAGATCGACGAGTTGCTGCGGAAGAAGCTCAACGGCTCGGGCCTCGAGGGGTGGATCGAGGTGTTCGCGCACATCGACTCCGAGAGCGAGAAGCTGCTCGTCTCGGTCGTGCGGCTCTAGGCCGGCTTCGTCAGGAAGCGTGCCCGCGGCGCTACCGTGCCGGCCGCCGGCGATCGAGCGCGACGAGGAGCAGGACCGACGTCGCCACCGCGAACAGCGATAGGAGCGCGTTGATCCTCAGCGGCCCGACCATCGGAGCCTCGTCGATCCGCAGGAACTCCAGCGCGAACCGGCCCGCGCCGTAGAGGCCGAGGTAGGTGGCGGCGACCGCGCCCGGGCGGAAGCGCCCTCGGATCAGGTCGAACAGGCCGAGTAACGCGAGGCACACGGCCAGGTCGAACAGCGACTCGTAGAGGAACAGCGGATGGAACCGGTCGTAGGCCTGGTACGCGGCCGGCCGGTAGGCGGGATCGACCCAGAGCCCCCAGGGAAGGTTCGTCGGGCCGCCGAAGAGCTCCTGGTTCCACCAGTTGCCCCAGCGCCCGAGCGACTGCGCGAACGCCAGCCCCGGGGCGGCGCAGTCGAGGAACGTCCCGACCGGCCAGCGCCGGCGCCGCAACTGGATCACGATCGCGGCCAGCCCGCCGGCGAGGGCGCCGTAGATGCCGAGTCCGCCCTGCGAGAAGTCGAGCGGCGGGGTCGGCACGCCGCGCAGCGCGTCGGTCATTGAGGAGAAGAGGCGCGCGCCCAGCAGCGCAGGTGGCGCGGCGAAGACGCACACCCACATGGCACCGATGGGATCCCCGCCGCCGCGCCGCCAGATCCACGCCGTCATCAGCATCCAGGCGAGCAAACCGGTGATGACGCACACCGGGTACATCTGAAGCTGCACGGGACCCAGGTCGAGAGCGTTTCCGGGAGGACCTGGCACGGCCGTATGCTAAGGTCAGCCGGCCGTTGCGGGATCGTCTAACGGCAGGACAGCGGACTCTGGATCCGTTAATCTAGGTTCGAATCCTAGTCCCGCAGCCTCCCGCGGGACCAACCGGGTACCATCCACCCGCCCCACCGTGGCGCATTCGTCTAGGGGCCTAGGACGCCGGCCTCTCACGCCGGTAGCACGGGTTCGAATCCCGTATGCGCTATGCAAGGAAACCCCTGCAGTCAGTCGCGGGGGTTTTCTCGTCTCTGAGGGCCTCCTTGCTGCGTGAACGCAGGCTCATCGCCAGCGCGGGTGCACCGATCCGGACCTGGTCGCTCTGGGATCGCTACGCGGGCGAGCAGGCGCTCACGAAGCGCGCCAGGGCGTTCGACTCCATGGGTGCCAGGCGTGGGATGTCGTCGGCGAGGGAGCGGAACTCGGTGAGGTGCAGCGACTGGATGGCCATGTCGGTCTGCCGAACGACCGTGGCCGACAGGTTGAGCTGGAAGCGCAGGTTGCGGAGCGTCGTCCGGCAGCCGCCGGCCACCGAGCCGTCGAGGGTGCCGAGCGCCGTCCAGAGCCGGAACGCCGACTGCACGAACCGCCCGGACACGTCGCCGAAGCAGCTCGGCGGCGCCTCGAAGCCGCCGAGCTGGAGGCGTGCGCTGCACTGCCGAAGACCTCGCCCGACCCCGGCTCTGGCGGCCGCGAGGTCGCGCAGCGCGCCGTCGACGTCACGGTAGGCACTGCCCGAGATCCGGGCCGCGATGGGCCGCGCCGAGGCGCGCGAGGTCGCCTCACGCGGCCCGGCCGCAACGAGGACGACGATGGCGGTGACGGCGAGGGCGCCGGCCGCGATCGTCACCATCAACCGTCGTGGATCGGTCATGTCCATACCGCGCTGACATCGGCACGCGCGCTGCCAGCCTGGAGACCGGTGTCCGACAGGCGCTGACGACGACGTGGGCTGACCCTGCGATCCTCGGTGCCGCGCAGCTCGTCACGGTGCTCGACTCGAGCGTCACGAGCGTCTCGATCTCCGGGTCGCGATCGCGCGTTCGGCATCGGGCTCGCAGTGTACGGGCTGGGCTCTTGCACGACGGCGCGAGGCCCGGATCACAGCGTGTCGCCGTTCGGCTGGTCGCGGGGCTGCGTCGCCGGCGAAGAGAGTCCCTGACCGGACGCCGAATTTCCGCGGGCGCGCGCCCGCAGGGTCATGTAAGGTAGTGCCGTCCCGAGGGAAGCGGGAGAGGTGCCGAAGATCCTCCTTGTCGAAGACAACGAGATGAACCGCGACATGCTGTCGCGACGTCTCGCAAAGAAGGGCTACGAGGTCGTCATCGCCGTGGACGGCGGTGAAGGGGTCGCGCTCGGCCGCAGCGTGCAGCCGGACGTGATCCTGATGGACGTCAGCCTGCCGGTGATCGACGGGTGGGAGGCGACGCGCCAGCTGAAGGCATCACCGGAGGCGGGGCACGTGCCCATCATCGCCCTCACTGCGCACGCGATGCAAACCGACCGTGACCGCGCGGTCGAGGTCGGTTGCGACGATTTCGACACCAAGCCCGTCGACCTGGCCCGGCTGCTCGACAAGATCGAGGCGCAGCTCGCCCGGACCGCCGGCGGATGAGCGGCGACCTGCCCGATCGCGCCTCGCTCCGTCACGAGCTGCGGACGCCCATCAACCAGATCATGGGCTACGCGGAGCTCGTCGAGGAGGAGCTCGCCGACCAGGGCATCGACGACCACGGTGAGGACCTCCGTCGCATCCAGGCGGCGGCGCGCCGGCTGCTCCAGCTGATCGACGGGATCCGCGACCTCGATGACGCCGTGCCGGACGTTCCGGCCGCGATCGCCGGGACGGATGCGGAACCGGTGGCGGCCGGCCCGCCGGATGCGATCACCGACGCCCGGCTGCTGGTCGTCGACGACAGCGCGGAGAACCGCGACATGCTCGCCCGGCGGCTGCGTGCGCGCGGCTTCGAGGTGGAGACCGCGGCCGGTGGTCACGAGGCACTCGCCCGCATCGCGGAGCAGCGCTTCCAGGTCGTCCTGCTCGACGTCATGATGCCCGACCTCAGCGGCACCGAGGTGCTGCGCCGGATCCGGCAGACGGCGTCGATGTCGGAGCTCCCGGTGATCATGGCGACGGCGCGGGACGCTTCCAGCGATGTCGTCGAGGCACTGGCCAACGGCGCCAACGACTACGTCACCAAGCCGCTCGACCTGCCGGTCGTGCTCGCCCGCCTCCAGGGGCAGCTGGCGCTGAAGCGCGCCCGCGACGAGATCCATCGCCTCGCCGAGGCGCTCGAGGTGCGCAACCGGTTCATCCGGCACACCTTCGGCCGGTACGTATCGGACGAGGTCGCCGAGAGCCTGCTCGAGACGCCCGAGGGCCTGGCCCTCGGCGGCGAGCTTCGTCGCGTCACGGTCGTCACCTCGGACATCCGCGGGTTCTCGTCGCTCTGCGAGATGCTCGAGCCCCAGCAGGTGGTGTCGCTGCTGAACCGGCACCTGTCGGTGATGGCCGACGTGATCTTCGCGCACCGCGGCACCATCGACGAGTTCATCGGCGACTCGATCGTCGCCGTCTTCGGGGCACCCGTCGCGTCACCCGACGCCGCCCGGCGTGCCCTCCAGTGCGCCGTGGCCATGCAGCTGGCGATGACGGAGGTCAACGCGCACAACGCGGACGTCGGGCTGCCCCGGATCGAGATGGCCATCAGCGTCAACACCGGCGACGCCATCGTCGGCAACATCGGTTCGCAGAAGCGGGCCAAGTACGGCGTCGTCGGCGAGGTCATCAACGTCGCCGCGCGGATCGAGGCCAGCGCGGTCGGCGGTCAGATCCTGACGACGCCCGCGACGCTCGACGAGGCCGGGGCGGGCGTCGCGCTCGGCGCGACGATCGCGATGACCGTGAAGGGCGCGACGGAGCCGATCACGATCCACGAGGTGCTCGGCGTCGACGAGCTGCGACTGCCCGAGCTCGACGACCAGCTCCACCTCCTCAGCCGCCCGCTACCCGTCGCCCTGATGCTCATCGACGACGCGAAGCGGGTGTCGTCCCACCGGTACGCCGGCACGATCGCCGCGGTCTCGGCGTCGCGCGCCCTGGTGCAGCCCGAGGGCATCACGCTCGACCCGTTGACGAGCGTCCGCCTGCGGATCGCGGGCACGAAGCACGAGCTCTACGGACGCATCGTCGGCCAGCCCGACGAGTACGATCGCTATCCCATCCGCTTCACGAGCGTCAGCCCGGGCGCCGCGGACATGCTCGACGAGCTCCGCACCGCCTCCGGCACCACCCTGCTCACCGGCTAGGGGCTGATGTGAATCGAGCGTACGTGGCCGCGGCCTGGCGGGATGCGGTGCGCCTGCAGCGATTCACATCAGGCGTCTAGTCGGAGGGCTTGCGCGTGGAGGCTGCGACCAGCTCCCGCACCCTGTTCAGCAGCTCCGCCCGGCTGTAGGCGCCCTTCATGAGGACGGTCTGCACGTTCATGTGCAGCTGCCGGCGATCGGCCTCGGTGAGGTCCTTGGCGGTCACCACGACGACCGGCACCCGAGCCCAGCGTGGATCCGCGCGGAGCGCGTCCACGAACTCGAAGCCGTCCATCTCGGGCATCATCAGGTCGAGCAGGATGACGTCGGGTGCGACCCGCTCGATCGCCTCCAGGGCGATGCGGCCGTTCTCGGCCTCGTCGACCGCCCACCCCTCCTTGGTCAGGATGCGCCGCATCACCTCGCGGGTGTGGGTGTCGTCCTCGACGATCAGCACGCGCACGCCCGTGCCGTCGGGGCGATAGCGCGCGAGGGTCGCGAGCAGCTGGTCGCGCTGGATCGGCTTGGTCAGGTAGTCGTTCGCGCCGAGCACGAACCCGAGGTTCTTCTCGTCGACGATCGTGAGCATGACGACCGGCACGGGGGCGAGGTCGGGATCCGCCTTCAGCTGCGTCAGCACCGACCAGCCGTCGACCTCGGGCATGACGACGTCGAGCGTGATGGCCGACGGACGCAGCGCGCGGGCCAGCTCGAGCCCTTCGACACCGCTCGACGCGGTCACGACCATGTACCCCTCGCGGGTCAGGAAGCGCTTCAGCAGGTCGAGCGTGGTCGGGTCGTCGTCGATCACCAGCACCTTGGGCGCGCCGGGCAGGGCGACGGCCGTCGCCTCGCTGGTCATCGGCGTCGCCCCGTCGCCATCCACCCGCGCCGGCAGCCGGACGGTGAAGGTCGACCCCTCGCCCGGCGTGCTCTCGACGCTGATGTCGCCGCCCATCATCTCGCAGAAGCGCAGGCTGATGTTGAGCCCGAGGCCGGTGCCGCCGTACTTGCGGGTGGTCGACGCGTCGGCCTGCGAGAACTCCTGGAAGAGCTTGGTCTTCGCCTCCTCGGACATGCCGATGCCGGTATCGGCGACCCGGAACACGATCGTCGGCTCGACGTCGGACTCGCGCACGACCGAGAGCGTGATGCGGCCGTCCTCGGTGAACTTGGAGGCGTTCGAGAGCAGGTTGAAGAGCGTCTGACGCACCTTCGTCAGGTCGGCGCGCATCTCGCCGAGTCCCTCGCCGAGCTCGACCACGAGGGCGTTGCCCTTCTTGTCGACGAGCGGCTTGATCGTGCCGACGACCTCGCCGACGGCGGACGCGATGTCGAACGTCTCCAGGTAGAGGTCCATCTTGCCGGCCTCGATCTTGGCCAGATCGAGGATGTTGTTGATGAGATCCAGGAGATGGCGACCGGCGCTTCCGATCTTGTCCAGATCGGGCAGGAACTCCTCGGCCCCGCTGTCCTGCGCCTCCTCGGAGAGCATCTCGGTGTAGCCGATGATCGCGTTCAGGGGGGTGCGCAGCTCGTGGCTCATGTTCGCCAGGAAGTCGGTCTTGTGCTGCGAGGCCTCCGCGAGCAACTCGTTCGACCGGGCCAGCTCCTCGTTCGCCTCCAGCGCGGCGTCCCGCGCCTCGGCCAGATCATCGGACACCCGCCGGGTCTCCGTCACGTCGCGGGCATTGAGCACGTAGCCGGCCACGGAAGGGTCGTTCACGAGGTTCGATGCCGCACCTTCCATGACGCGCCAGCCACCGTCGGCGGTGCGCATGCGGCCTTCGATGGCCACCGTCGACCCGGGATGGGCATCGAGGTCGTCGAGCTTCCCGCGTAGGGCGCCGAGATCGTCGGGATGCATCAGCTCGAGCACCGGCGTGCCGTAGTGCTTCTCGACGTCGAGCCCGAGCACCCGCTCGAAGGACGGGCTGAGGTACCGGATGCGGCCGTCCGGCGCCGTGACGAAGATCACGTCCCAGGCGTTGTGGACGAGCGACCGGAACCGACTTGACTGGCGGTTGGTGGTGCGCAACAGGAGCAGGGCCATCACGAGGGCGGCGATCGTCGACAGCACGCCGAGCACGATCTCCACCCGCACGAGCCGCGTGAGCGCGCTGCGGGCGTCCTGCGCCATCTGGTACGTCGCGTCGTTCGTCACCGTCTGGAGCTTCGCCGCGGTCAGGCGCATCTGCTGGACGGCGATCGGCGTCGGCCTGCTCGCGGCCTTGGCCTGGGCGAGCACGAGGTCGCCTCGCCCGATCAGCTCCTCGATCAGGTTCTTCTCCTGCTGCAGCTTGGCCCGCAGGTTCGGCTCCGTCGCGGCCGGGACCGAGATCATGTCCTCGGATCCGGCCCGTGGGGTCAGCACCGGGCCGCCGTCGAGGAGCGAGGCCGCGGTCTGGCGCAGGATGTCCGCCGAGTAGGAAGGGTCGGCCTGGTACCCGTCGACGACCAGCATCACGTCGCCGGAGTACCGCATCGTCAGAGCGCTCTGGCGCTCCGTGACGTCGATCAGCTCGGCGGTGCCGCGCTCGGCGCTGGTGGCCCTGACGTTGTAGAAGACCATCGCCGAGACCAGGACGAGGAAGAGCAGGAAGATGGCCGCGACCGTCCGGTTGGCGCGCTTGCGCAGCTCGCGGCCGGGCGTGGCGAAGCCGCGCCAGCGGTCGCCCTTGGCGTCCCCGATCGCCACCGGCGCCTCAACCGACGACGAGCGCGACATGCATCGTCTCCTCGTAATGGCCTTCGAGATTGCAATACAGGACGTAGTGACCCGCCGGCAGGTTCACGGTCAGGTAGTCCTTCCCGCCCAGCAACAGGCCGGGCACCTCGTCCACGGGGTGGAGGCGCGGGTCCTCCTCGTCGATCTTCACACCGGTCGGTCCCAGCGGTAGGGCGTCGGCCGGAAGATCGGTGCGATCGATGATGAACTCGTGCGTCGACGGCCCCTCGTTGATCACCTCAAAGGTCGTCGTACCGGGTTTCAGGTGGGTCGCGCCCGACTCGATGCGGAAGTCCTTCAGCACCTCGACGACCGCTCCGGGGTGGCTCGTGCTGCCGGAGCTGCAGCCGGCGGCGGCCAGGAAGGCGACGAGCAGGGCAAACCCGCCCGACGCGCGGCGGCGGCGGCGAGTCGAAGCAGAAACTGTCCTCCCGCAGGTGCGCAGCATGGGGTCCCTCCCGGTGGGGAGAGCTTATGCGATCGGGTGGCCGGAAAGCCAGTCCGACGGCGAACCCGGGCCCGACTATGCTCCCTCGCATGACGGCCGCCGAACCGCTCACCCTGCGCGCCCGGTCGCTGTTTGCAGGCCTCGGCGCCGATTACGACCGCTGGTCGTCGGTTCTCTCCTTCGGACAGGATCCGCGCTGGCGGCGGTTCCTCGTGCGCCGCGTGGCGGTCGGGCCAGACGCGACCGTGCTCGACGTGGCGTGCGGTACGGGCCTCGTCGCGCGCGAGCTCGTGCGGCAGCATGGCTGCCGGGTCGTCGGCGTCGACCAGTCGCCGGAGATGCTCGCAGGAGCCCGGGCGCGGCTCGGCGGCGCCGCCGACCGCGTCGAGCTCGTCGAGGGTCGGGCGGAGGCGCTGCCGTGGCCCGACGCGACCTTCGATGGCCTCACGTGCACGTACCTGCTGCGCTACGTCGTCGACGTCGACGCGACACTCGCGGAGCTCGCGCGGGTCGTCCGGCCCGGCGCGCCGTTCGCATACCTCGAGTTCTCGCTCCCGCCGGCCGGGCCGCTGCGCTGGGCCTGGCATGCCTACACCGGCATCGGACTCCCTCTTGCCGGACGGGCGATATCGCCGGCCTGGCACGAGGTCGGCGCGTTCCTCCGTCCGTCCATCACGGCCTTCAGCAAGCGCTACCCGCCGGCGGAACTGGCGCGGACGTTCGGCCGGGCCGGCTTCCGGGACGTCGGCTACCGGTGCCTGTCGCTCGGCGGCGGCATCGTCGTGACGGGTCGTCGTGCCGGCGGATGAGCGGCCGGCGTTCTACGCACTCGCGCCGGGGGGCTGGCGCGACTACGTCACGCTGCTGCACCCGCCGTACACGGCGTGGCACCTCGGCTATGTCGGCATCGGCGCGGCCTGCGCGGCTCGGCTCGATCTCGGCCGCGCGGCGTGGACGGCGCTGGCGTTCCTGCTTGCGGTCGGGGTGGCCGCGCACGCTCTCGACGAGCTGCATGGCCGTCCGCTGCGAACGGCCATACCGGCTCGGGTCCTGATCGCGCTCGCCGGCGTCTCCCTGGCCGGTGCCGTGGCCATCGGCATCGCCGGCGTGGGCGAGGTTGGGCCCGGCCTGGCGGTGTTCATCGTCGTCGGTGCCGCCGCAGTCCCCCTGTACAACCTGGAGCTCGTGGGGGGACGGGTCCACGGGGATCACTGGTTCGCGCTGCTGTGGGGTGCCTATCCGGTCCTGGTCGCCGCGTACGCCCAGGAGGGTCGACTACCGGCGGCAGCCCTGCCCGCCGCCGCCGCCGCGTACGCGCTGAGCCACGCACAGCGGCGTCTCTCGGCCCGGGTGCGTCTGCTGCGCCGCGACGTGGACGTCGCCACGGGCGAGCTGCGACGGCGCGACGGGACGATCGAGCCGCTGACCGCGCGATGGCTCACCGAGCCGGACGAGGCCGCGCTCGCCGCCATGGCCGTCGCGGTACCGCTGCTGGCCGTGGCCCTGCTCGCCGCCCGGGCTTAGACTCCCCAGATGCGTCGCCTCGCGATCCTCACGCTCGCGCTCGTCGTCGTCGTCCCCGTGGCGCGGGCTCAGTCCGGGTTCGGCTCCGGGGTCGCGGCCGGGGATGTCAGCGCTCACGGCGCGATCCTCTGGACCCGCGCGCCACACGTCGGCCCCGTCCGGCTGGCCGTGTGGGACGTGACCGCCGGACGATCCGACGTCGTCGCGCTGGGCGTCCATCGTGCCCGCACCGGCGATGACCGCACCGTCCGGTTCCGCATCACTGGGCTCCCCGCGGGCCACCGTTTCGCGTACCGGTTCGTGCAGGGCCAGGCGACGTCCACCTCCGGCACGTTCTCGACGGCACCCGCTGCACGCGCGAACGCCATCGTGCGCTTCGCGGTCTCGGGCGACGCGGACGCGCAGCGTGCACCGGGGGCCTCGCGGCCGTTCTACAACGCGTTCCAGGTGTACCGCGCAATGGCGCGCGAGCCGAATGCCTTCAACGTCAACCTCGGCGACACCATCTACTCCGACTCCGAGGTGCCGGGTGCAGGCGCGCCGGCCCTGACGGTGGCGGCGAAGTGGGCCAAGTACCGCCAGAACCTCGCGATGCCCGCCCTCCAGCGGCTGCGGGCCCGGGCGGGCCTGATCAGCCAGTGGGACGACCACGAATTCATCAACGACTTCTCCGTGGCCGAGAACGGGTCAGGCCTCTACGAGGCCGGCCGCAAGGCGTTTCTCGACTACGCGCCGGCGACGTACAGCCAGGCGACCGGGCTGTACCGGACCGTGCGGTGGGGCGCCAATGTGGAGGTGTTCGTCCTCGATCTGCGGTCGTTCCGGTCGGCCAAGGCCTCGGCCGGCGGCGTCTGCGACAACCCGACCACGCACGCGCCCGATCTCGCCCCGACCGTGCCCCAGTTCATCCGCACGCTCACTGCACTCCCCCAGCTCGCCGACACGGTCTCGCAGGCCTGCCTCGACGCCATCGCCGATCCCGGCCGGACGATGCTCGGCGCGGCCCAGCTGAACCGCTTCGAACAGGACATCGCGGCATCGACCGCGCGGTTCAAGGTGATCCTGACGGAGGATCCGATCCAGCAGTTCTACGCCCTCCCCTACGACCGCTGGGAGGGCTACCAGGCCGAGCGGCTGGCCCTCGTCACCTATCTCAAGGACCGGATCCGGAACGTCGTCTTCATCGCCACCGACACCCACGCGAACTTCGTCAACGACGTCCGGCTGCAGACGCTCGAGGCGCCGAACCACCGGATCGACTCCGGCATCACGGAAGTCGTCACCGGCCCGGTTGCGACCATGACGTTCGCGCGCGAGATCGACGGCGTGGTCGGCAGCCCGGGGGCGGCGGCGAGCATCGTCAGCGGGCTCCTCAAGCCCGCCAAGCTCGGCGGCCTCATCGACGGCATCGCCATGCGCTGCGTGCAGTCGAACGCGTACTCCTACGCCGAGGTGCGTGCGACCGCGAACCGGCTGAAGATCGAACTGAAGGACGGTCGCGGCGGCGCCATCCGCGACGAGGTCACGGGGTCTCCGTGCCGACCGGTGGTGCTTCGCTACCGGCCGTGACACGTTCGAGGCGGCGGAGGACGAGCACCGCGGCCAGCAGGCCGGCCTCGACGGCAGTGATCACGAGGCGGTTGAGGGCGACCGTGACCAGGGCCGTCGCGGGATCGACGTACGCGAGCAGCAGCGCGTAGACCACCCCTTCCCGGACGCCCAGACCTGACGGTGCGAACACCACCAGCACGGCGACGATCGCCCCGATCGCACTCGCGCCGCCCAGATACGGGATCGCTCCGAGCGGTACGTTGCCGCCGAACGCCCGCGCCATCACCGCCAGGGCCGCGCCGCCGATGAGCCACGTGCCGGCGTAGAACAGCAGGATCCGCACCGCCCGGGCCGTCGGCAGTCTCGGTGCGGGCAGGTCGCCGAGCGGCACCAGCAGGCGATCGGCGATCGGGCCGAACACGCGAGGCTGCAGCAACACCAGCAGCAGGACGGCGAAGGCGACGAGCGACCAGAGCGGGACGGGTAGCGCCACGCGCGGGCTGAAGGGCAGGGCCACGACGAACACGGCCACCCCGGCGATCGCCGAGAGGCCCGCCTCGTAGCCGACCGAGGCGAGCACGGGCCCGCCCGGCAACCCGAGGCGGCGACAGGCGACGACGCGCGCCGCGGGCGTCCAGACGCCCCCCGGGATGTACTTCGCGAGCATCGAGAGCATCTCCGCACCGAGGGCGTCCCGGTAGCGCAGGCGCATGGCGAACGCCCGCAGGATCGCCATCCACCCCAGCACGAAGACGGCGTAGTAGATCGCCACCAGCGCGACGGCCATCAGGACCGGACCCGCCTGTACCGACTCGAGCCGCCCTCGCAGGTCAGACCACGACTGGCGCACCTCGACCACCAGGAACACGGCCATCGCAGCGAGGAGCACGACCTGGAGGGCGATCAGCAGCTTGCGGCGGCGCGTCACCCGCGCCGGAACCTCCTACATGCGAGCACGAGCACCTTCACGCGCCGGAACGCTACCCGAGCACGAGTTGAGGGCGGTACTATGGGGGAAGCACCTGCATGTCTCCATCAGCTACCCATGCCACGTATCCGCCGTCGAAGGCACCGCGCCGTAACGATGACGGCTCCGCGCCCAGCGGAGCCGCGTATCGCCGTGCTCGAGGACGCCGGGCTGCGATGGGTGCAGATCGAGTCGCCCGGCGCTGACGAGGTCGCCTGGCTCGACGCCGAGTACCCGTTCCACGAGCTCGACCTCGAGGACGTGCGGTCGCGACGGCAGCGGCCAAAGGTCGATGACTACGACGACTACCTGTTCGTCGTCCTCCACTTCCCGTGGTACGACAAGACCTCCGAGCGCCTCTACGCGGCCGAGCTGAACGCGTTCATCGGCCGCGACTACCTCATCACGCTGCCGAACGTGCCGCTGAAGCCGATCGCGAGCCTGTTCGCGAAGCTCGCCCAGGACGATGATCTGCGGGCGGAGTGGTTCGCGAAGGGCACCGGGTACATGTTCTACGAGGTGCTCGACCGCATGATCCAGTACTGCTTCCCGATCCTCGACTCGATCGGCCGCAAGCTGGACGACGTCGAGGAGATGCTGTTCGCCGAGGGCGGCAACGAGGACGTCGTCCAGGAGATCTCGAACGCCAAGCAGGAGATCATCTCGTACCGCAAGATCATGAAGCCGCAGCGGCCGGCGCTCCGGTTGCTCGAACGCGACACCGTGCGGTTCCTGGCCGAAGACCTCGAGATCTACTACGACGACCTCGTCGACTCCTCCGAGCGGATCTGGGACGTCCTCGACAACTACAAGGAAGTCGTCGACGCGCTCGAGAAGACCAACGAGTCGATCATCAACCAGCGACAGAACCGCATCCTGCGGATCCTCACGGTGCTGACGGTGCTGTTCCTGCCCATGACGTTCATCACCGGCCTCTTCGGCATGAACACGGGCGTGCCATGGGCGTCGGAGATCCACGGCTTCTGGATCGTCTCGGGCATCATCGCGTGCCTGGGCTGCAGCATGGCGCTCGCCTTCAAGCTCGCCAAGTGGCTCTAGCTACTTCCCCCGGCGAAGCCCCCGTGGTCCGGCTCGATTGGGGCGGGGGAAGTAGCTAACGGAAGACCTGGAACCGAAGCGTTTCTCAGCGCGCAGCGCCCACTTGCCCCGAACGGACCCGAGCGGCCCGATGACGGACCATGTCCGGCCAAGTAGCTACTTCGACGAGCCCTTGACGTCGTCGAGGCTCAGCACCGCCAGGAACGCCTCCTGGGGAACCTCGACCACGCCGAGCTGCTTCATGCGCTTCTTGCCCGCCTTCTGCTTCTCGATCAGCTTCCGCTTGCGGGTGATGTCACCGCCGTAGCACTTGGACAGCACGTCCTTGCGCTTGGCCTTGATCGTCTCGCGTGCGATCACGCGGGAGCCGATGGCCGCCTGCACGGGCACGTCGAACATCTGCCGGGGGATGATCGATCGCAGCCGCTCGACGAGCGAACGGCCGGCCGAGTAGGCCTTGTCGCGGTGGACGATCAGGGAGAGTGCGTCGACGATCTCGCTGTTCAGCAGGATGTCGACCTTCACCAGCGCCGACACCTGGTAGCCCGCGAGCTCGTAGTCGAACGAGGCGTAGCCGCGGGTGCGTGACTTCAACTGGTCGTAGAAGTCGAGGACGATCTCGGCCAGCGGCAGGCGGTAGATCAGCGCCACGCGCTTCTCGGTCAGGTACTCCATGTGATCGAACTCGCCCCGGCGGTCCTGGCACAGCTCCATGACGGTGCCGACGTACTCCTTGGGGACGATCACCGACGACTTCACGAACGGCTCCGCGACGCTCTCGATCTTGCCCGCGTCCGGCATCTGCGACGGGTTGTTGACCTCGACGTCCGCGCCGGCCGTCGTGCGGACGTGGTAGGAGACGTTCGGCGTGGTTGCGATCAGCTCGAGGTCGAACTC
This sequence comes from uncultured Actinomycetes bacterium, assembly GCA_963779685.1. Classification (GTDB taxonomy): domain Bacteria; phylum Actinomycetota; class Thermoleophilia; order Gaiellales; family F1-60-MAGs149; genus CAVZZG01. Next base: position 366,876 of record CAVZZG010000003.1, on the reverse strand, counting down.
CCGTTCGAGCCGCTCCCGGATCACCTCCATGTGGAGCAGACCCAGGAAGCCGACCCGGAACCCGAAGCCGAGCGCCTGGCTCGTCTCCGGCACGTACTGGAGGGAGGCGTCGTTCAGCTTCAGTTTCTCGAGGGCGTCGCGGAGGTCGCCGTACTCCTCGCCATCGGACGGGAACAGTCCGGCGAAGACCATGGGCTTCACCTCGAGGTAGCCCTCGAGCGCCTCCTCGGCCGGCATCGTGGCCGAGGTCAGCGTGTCACCGACGTGGAGCTCGGAGACCTCCTTGAGGCCCGTGATGACGTACCCGACCTCGCCGGCCTCCAGACCGTCGACCGGCGTGCGCTGTGGCGACATCACGCCGACCTCCTCGAGGTCGAACCGCGTCCCGGTCGCCATGGCCAGGAGCGCCTGCCCCTTGGTGAAGCGGCCGTCGACGACGCGCACGAATGCGATCACCCCGCGGTACTGGTCGTACACCGAATCGAACACGAGCGCCCGCGCCGGTGCGCTCCGATCGCCCCGGGGCGGCGGGATCCGCTCGCAGACCGCGTCGAGCAGGGCGGACACGCCGATGCCCGACTTGGCCGACATCCTGATCACGGCCTCGGGCCGGTCGCCGAGCAGGTCGGCGACCTCGCGGGCCGCCCCGTCGGGGTCGGCTGCGGGCAGGTCGATCTTGTTGACGCACGGCACGATGTCGAGGTCGTTCTCGATGGCGAGGTGCGCGTTGGCGACCGTCTGGGCCTCGATGCCCTGCGCGGCATCCACGACCAGCACGGCGCCCTCGCACGCGGCCAGGGAGCGCGAGACCTCGTAGGTGAAGTCCACGTGGCCGGGAGTGTCGATGAGGTTGAGCTGGTAGGTCTCGCCCTCGTGGTCCCACAGGACCCGCACGGCCTGGGCCTTGATGGTGATGCCGCGTTCCCGCTCGATGTCCATGGAGTCGAGCAGCTGATCGCGCATCTCGCGGGCCGTGACGGCATGCGTCAGCTCGAGGATGCGGTCGGCCAGGGTCGACTTGCCGTGGTCGATGTGGGCGACGATGGAGAAGTTGCGGATCAGGCGCTGGTCCACGACTCACAGCGTAGCCGCGGGTCCCGCAACCAGTTCCCTCTCGTAGATTGCGAAGCGCGGCCGGGCCAGCATGCCGACCCGCTCGTAGAGCCGGGTGGCGCCGGTCGTCGAGTCCGCGTCGACGCCGAGGTCGGCGCCCTTCAGGCCGCGGCGGTGGAACTCGCAGAACGCCGAGCGCAGCAGCAGCTCGCCGATACCGCGCCCTCTGAACTCGCGGCCGACGGCAAGCTCCGAGACCTTCCCGATCGCCGGCGCGTGCGGCTCGACGATGCCCACGAGCCCGCCGACCACCCGGTCGCCCGCCCAGGCGATCTGCCAGAGACCCGGATCGAACCCGTCACGGCCATGGGTGTTCGCAACCCAGCCCTCCCGGGTCTCCTCCGAGTCGCCCCAGTGGTCGCGGAACGCGTCTCTCATCGCCTCGAACACCGCCCGCGCGTCGCTGTCCGGCCGGTAGTTGGCGACGCGCACGCCGGCGACCGCCACGGGCGCCGGCGGCTGCTCGGTGAAGGTGATCGCCATGGTCAGGAAGCGCCGTCCCAGCCGGAAGCCCTGCTCGGCGTAGAACCGCCCGACCGGCTCGAGGTCGAGCGTCGCGTGGCGCAGCACCCGCGCCTCCGGCCATCGTCGTGTCCGGCGCACGGTCTCGCGCACGATGGCGCCGCCGATCCCTCGCCCGTGATGTGCCAGATCCACCACGCCGGCGGCGATCACCTCCTCGTACGGCGGGTCGGAGCGCAGCAGGAAGGCGCCGACGACGGCGCCACCGGAGTCGACGACGGCCCCGAAGTCACGGTCGTGGTCGGCGCCCGGACGATGCCACCAGAGCCGCGCGAAGTCGTGCGTGACGATGGCCTCGCCGATCAGGGCCAGGCTCTCGACCCTCATCATGGTCGTCACGGCTGCGAGATCGGCTTCCCGCAGGCGTCGCAGCCGGTAACCGTCCGGGAGACTCACCGGCCCAGCCGCCGCCGGATCAGGGACACGGCCAGGTGCGCCTCGGCGACGCGCATCTTCTGGGTGAGCCAGAGGTAGGCGAACCCGCCGACGGCCACGGCCGTGCCGACCGAGACGAGCTGTGCGGGGACGGAGCGGCCCAGCACCTGGTCGAGGGTGTGCCAGATCGCGAAGCTGAGGACCCCGAGCAGTGCCGACGCGACGAGGATCCGTGCCATCGCCCGCCGCGTGCGCCGCGGCTCGATCGGCCCGATCCGGCGGGTCAGCGCCACCGACAGCGCGCCCCAGGTGGCGAGGTTGGCGATCGACGTGGCCAGCGGGATGCCCCAGACCCCGTAACCGAGGAACGCCCAGTTCAGGAGCGTCGTCAGGATGAGATTGCCCGCGGCGATGGCCGACGGCAGCCACGGGCGCCGCAGCGCGAAGAAGGCACGTGTCAGGAGCAGGACGACGCCGTTGGCCGTGAGACCGAGCGAGAACGCCGCGAGCGCCTCCGCGGCCCCGGGGGTCTGATCGGCTGTCCAGGAGCCATGCTCGAACAGGAGCCGGATGATCGGCGTCGCCAGCACGGCGCAGATCACCGAGGCGGGCAGGAGCAGGAACGCGACCTGACGCACCCCGCCCGCGACCCGCATCCGGAACCCGGCGCCGTCCCGTTCCGAGACGAGGCGCGACAGGGTCGGGAACAGGACGGCGGCGACGGCCACGGAGAACATCCCCTGCGGCAGCATGTACACGCGGAACGCCGCCTCGATGGCCCGTGGCGCGTAGTCGCCGTTCCCGACGGCGGTGGCGAACTGGATCGAGATGTACTGCGTGAAGTTGATCAGCCCGAGACCCACGGTCACGGGCAGCATCAGGACGAACACCTCCTTCACGGCAGGGTCGCGCACCGCGAACGCGATCGTGAGGCGGCCGCCCCGGCCACGCAGCCACGGCAGCGGGATCAGGAACTGCACGATGGTGCCCACGAGCGTGCCCACCGCGTACAGCACGACCTGCTCGTGGCGTGACGGCACCGTCGTCGCGTACAGCAGGAAGGCGATGATGACCGCGTTCCAGGCGACCGGTGCGAGCGACGGCACGGTGAACTCGTCGAACGAGTAGAGGATCGAGTTGACCATCCCGGTGAGGCCGAGCAGGACGACGATCGGGAAGAGGATCTGGGCGAGCTCGACCGCCAGATCGAGCTGCGCGCCTTCGAGCTGGGAGATGCCGAGCACCGGGCGGGCGAGCAGCATTCCGGACACCGAGACGACGATCAGGAAGAGGGCCGAGACGGTGGTGACGGTCGACGCGACCCGCCAGGCCCGACGGCGCTCGCCCTGCACCAGCAGGTCGTTGAAGATCGGTACGAACGACGCCCCGAGCGCCGCGTCGGCGACCAGCGAGCGCACGGTGTTCGGCAGGTTGTTCGCGACCGTGTACGCGCTCGCCGCGCCGCGCGCACCGAGCAGGCCGGCTGCGACGATCTCCCGCACCAGCCCGATCAGCCGCGACAACCCCGTGGCCGCGGCGAAGATCATCGTCGAGACCGCGAGCCGCCGCGTGCGCTCCGTGCCCTGGTCCGCCATCGGCGGAGCATGATCGCAGGTGCGGCCCGCAGAAACGCCCTGTGGTAGCGTTCGGCGCGGCGTGGCGAACATCAAGCAACAGAAGAAGCGGATCGGGATCGCCGAGCGGCAGCGCCTGGAGAACCTCCGGTACCGCTCCGCGATCAAGACGTACTTCCGGCGGTTGCAGACCGCCGTCGACGGCGGCGACGCCGACGTCGTGACGGCCGAGCACGTCCAGCTCGTGAAACTGATCGATCGCGCCGCCGCGCGCCGGTCGCTCCACCCGAACACCGCCGCCCGCAAGAAGTCGCGGGCAGCAGGCATCGTCGCTCGCGGGCCGCAGGAGCAGAAGACCCGCCGCCGCGCCGCCGCGAAGAAGTCCTAGCCGGTAACCGCGATCGCGACCGCTGCGGCGGTCGTCCGGGAGTGCGTCATCGAGAGGTCGATGCGCGTCACGCCGAGCCGATCGGCGGCGGCCCGCATGCCCCCGGACACCGTCACCTGCGGCTTGCCGCGGCCGGCGATCTCGATCTCGCGCCACGCGAACGGGACGCCCCGGCCGAGCGCCTTCCCGATCGCCTCCTTGGCCGCGAACCGGCCCGCATAGCTCTGCACGGGGTCGGGCTTGCGGTCGCACTCGGCCACCTCGCGGTCGGTGAACACGCGGCCCCGGAAGCGCTCCGGGTGCCGGGCGAGCGCCGCGCCGATGCGGTCGATCTCGATCAGGTCGATGCCGATGAACACGCGGGCAGGCTAGCGGTTTGGTAGAACCTGCGCCATGGGCGTCGTCGACGATTGGATCGCCGGTCTGGGCAGTGGTCACCCCCTGCTGGTGGCGACCGTCATCGCGGTCCTGCTCGGCCTGCGCCACGCGACCGACCCCGACCATCTCGCCGCCGTCGTGACGCTCGTCGCGGCCGAGGACGACCGTCGCGCCCGGCGCGCCGCCCGGCTCGGGCTCGTGTGGGGCGCCGGCCACGGGACGTCGCTGGTCCTGTTCGGACTGCCGATCGTGCTGGCGTCGCGATACCTCCCCGCCGCCGTCAAGACGACGGCCGACGTCATCGTGGGCGTCTCGATCATGGCGCTCGGGGCGCGCTTGCTCGTCCGCTGGCGGCGCGGTCGTCTCGCCCCCGGCGGACATCACGAGCTACCTCCCACGCGCACCCGAGCGGCGGCCTACGGCATCGGCCTCGTCCACGGCATGGGCGGCTCGGCGGGCCTCGGCCTGCTGCTGCTGGCGTCGATCTCCGACCACGTGCTGGCCGTCACCGCCCTGGTGCTGTTCGCGTCCTGCGCCGCTCTGTCGATGACGGTCGTGTCGGCCGTCTTCGCGGTCGCGGTCGACGGGCCGTCGGCGGTCGTCGCCATCCGCAGGGCCGCTCCGGCGCTGGCCTGCGCGAGCGCCGCGATCGGCTGCTGGTACGTCGCCGGCGCCCTGTCGATCGTCCCGTACCCGCTCTGACCCGGGCTACTCGACGGTGACGGTCTTCGCGAGGTTGCGGGGCCGGTCGACGTCGAGGCCGAGGTTGCGGGCGATGCGGTAGGCCAGTAGCTGGAGCGGCAGCACGGCGAGGATGGGCGTGAGCTCGGGCAGCGTCTCGGGGACGGCCAGGACGTGCTCGGCGTGCCGGTGGATGCCCTCGTTGCCGGCGGTGGCGACGGCGATGACGTGGGCGCCGCGGGCCTTGACCTCCTGGAGGTTCGAGACGAGCTTCTCGTAGACGTGCGAGTTCGTGGCGACGGCGACGACGGGGGTGTCGTCGGAGAGGAGCGCGATCGGACCGTGCTTCATCTCGCCGGCGGGGTAGGCGTCGGTCGGGATGTAGCTGATCTCCTTCAGCTTCAGTGCGCCTTCCTGGCAGATGGGCAGACCGAGGTGCCGGCCGAGGAAGAGGAAGAACCGGTCGTGGCAGAAGCGGTCGGCCAGTGCCTGGATCTGAGCGTCGAGCGCCTCGTCGTCGAGCACCTGCTGCACCTGGCCGGGCAGCCGCTCGAGCGCAGCGCCGATCTCGGCGACCCGCTCCGGCGCGAGCCGACCGCGTAGCTCGGCGAGACGCAGGGCGAAGAGGGTCAGGAGCGTGATCTGGGCCGTGAAGCACTTCGTCGACGCGACGCCGATCTCCAGTCCGGCGCGCGTGTAGAGGGCACCGTCGGACTCGCGGGTGACCGCCGAGCCCATGACGTTGGTGATGGCCACCACCCGCGCGCCGCGCTCGCGGGCCAGTCGCATCGCGGCGATGGTGTCGGCGGTCTCGCCGGATTGGGAGACGGCGAGGACGAGCGTGGCCGGGTCGAAGACCGCGTGGCGGTACCGCCATTCCGACGCCACGTCCGCCTCCGTCGCAACCCCCGCCCACTCCTCGATCAGGTACCGCCCGACCAGCCCGGCGTGGAGGGCGGTGCCGCACGCGACCACCAGCACGCGGCGCACGCCGGCCAGCTCGCCCTCGTCCAGGCCGATGCCGTCGAGATGGAGCCTGCCGTCGCGGAACCGCTCGCCGATCGTGTCGAGGATCGCACGCGGTTGCTCGTGGATCTCCTTCAGCATGAAGGTCTCGTAGCCGCCCTTCTCGGCGACCTCGATGGTCGTGTCGACCTGCTCGAATTCGCGGCTCTCCGCCGGCCCGCCGGCGGTCGGCCAGAACCGGACGCCGTCGGGTCGCAGGTCCACGATCTCGCCCTCCCGGACGACCTGGATCTGCCGAGTCTCCTCGAGGAATGCCGGGGTGAACGAGGCGATGAAGTTCTCGCCGGCGCCGGCGCCCACGACCAGCGGGGGCCAGGCGAGCCGCGATGCCACGATGCGGCCCGGCTCGTCCCGCGACAGCGCCAGGAACGCGAAGTGGCCTTCGAGGCGCGGCAGCACCGCACGCACCGCGGCCACCAGATCGCCGTCGTAGACGTCGGCCAGCAGGTGGACGAGGGCCTCGGTGTCGGTGTCGGAGGTGAGCTCGTGCCCGTTCGCGGCGACCTCCGCCCTGAGCTCGACGTAGTTCTCGAAGATCCCGTTCATCAGGACGGCCAGGCGGCCGTCGTTGGACAGGAACGGGTGCGCGTTGCGGTCGACGACGCCGCCGTGCGTCGCCCAGCGCGTGTGGCCCATGCCGGTGGTGGCTGCGGAGTGGTTCGCCCCGACCATCGCGCGCAGATCGGCCACCTTGCCGATCGTGCGGGTGCGGACGAGCTCGCCCTCTTCCAGGAGGACGATCCCGGTGGAGTCATACCCGCGGTACTCGAGCCGCTCGAGCCCCGTCAGCAGCAGCTCCTTGCACGCTCGCTGCCCGACGTATCCGATGATCCCGCACACAGCCCGGTCAGTCTAGCCCGAGCTCCTCGGTCACCACCCGCACCAGCTCTTCGGCGAGGCGGTCGCAATCGGCCGCGTCGGCCGCCTCGACCATCACGCGGATGAGCGGCTCGGTGCCCGACGCCCGCAGCACGACGCGGCCTTCGGTGCCGAGCTCCGCCTCGGCTTCCGCCACTGCCGCCCAGACGCCGTCCGCCTCCGCGAGCCTGGTCCGGTCGGCGCGCACGGACACCAGCCGTTGCGGGTACTTGGTGACCAGGCCGCGGGCGTCCGCAAGCGACTGGCCGGCGCGGGCCAGGGCCGCCAGCAGCAGCGTCGCGGTCAGCATCCCGTCGCCGGTCGTGGCGTGGTCGAGCGCGATCACGTGGCCCGACTGCTCGCCGCCGAGCACTGCGCCGCGCTGCAACATGGCCTCGAGGACGTAGCGATCGCCGACGTCGGTCACGACCTTGCCGCAGCCGAGCCCTTCCAGCGCCCGGTGCAGGCCGAGGTTCGCCATCGACGTGACGACGACGAGGTCGTCGGCGAGCCTGCCGCGCTGCTTGAGGTCGCGCGCGAGGATGGCGAGGATGTGATCGCCGTCCACGGGCTCGCCCGTGCCATCGACGCACAGCAACCGGTCGGCATCGCCGTCGAAGGCGAGGCCGAGGTCGAAGCCGCCGCCGGTGACCACCCGGGCCACGTTCTCGAGGTGCGTCGAGCCGCAGCGCACGTTGATGTTGACGCCCGTGGGCGCCGCCGCGATCAGCTCGTAGCGGAGGCCGAGACGGTCGAGCCACTCGGCCGCGACCGGCGAGGCGGCGCCGTTGGCGCAGTCCACCACGACCCGCAGGCCGGCGAGATCCGCATCGACCAGACCGGCGACGAATCCCGCGTAGCGCGCGGCGCCCTCGTCGAGCTGCGACGAGATGCCGACGCCGTAGCCGGTCGGCGGATCGTACGCCTCGCCCAGCAGGGCCTCGACGTGGTGCTCGTCCTCGTCGGACAGCTTGAAGCCGTCGCCGCCGAAGAACTTGAGGCCGTTGTCGGGGTACGGGTTGTGGCTGGCCGAGATGACCGCGCCCAGATCCGCACCGAGTTCGCGCACCAGCCACGCCACGCCGGGAGTCGGCACGACCCCCGCGCGGAGCGCCTCGCCGCCGGCCGAGCAGACGCCGGCACAGAGCGCGTCCTCCAGCATGGAGCCGGAACGGCGCGTATCCCGGCCCACGACCACCCGCGGCCGGCGGACGCCCGCGACCTGCCGCAGGCGCACGGCGGCACGCCCGAGCCCGAGCGCGAGCTCCGGCCCTAGATCGTCGTTCGCGAGACCCCGGACGCCATCAGTCCCGAAGTAGTGTCGGGCCATCCGCCCGCGGCTAGCGCTTCGAGAACTGCGGCCGCTTGCGGGCCTTCTTGAGGCCGGCCTTCTTGCGCTCGACCTCGCGCGCATCGCGCGAAAGGTACCCGGCCCGCTTCAGCTCGCCGCGCAGGTTCGGGTCGGCCTCGCAGAGCGCACGGGCAACGCCGTGGCGCATCGCCCCGGCCTGGCTCGTGACACCGCCGCCCTGGAGGCGGACGATCACGTCGAAGTGGCTGTCGAGGCCGGCGGCCTTGATCGCCTGCAGCGCGAGCACGCGGTCGGAGAGCCGCGGGAAGTAGTTCTCGACGACGCGTCCGTTGATCGTCACGGTGCCGGATCCGGGCGTCAGCCGCACGCGGGCGACCGACGTCTTGCGCTTGCCCGTGCCCTGGTAGACGGCCTTGTCGTCAGCCACGTTGCTCATTCCTCCGTCACGCCAGCGGCGCGGGTTGCTGCGCCGTGTGCGGGTGCTCCGCCCCGGCGTAGATCTTCAGCTTCTTGAGCTGCGCGCGGCCGATGCGGTTCGCGGGCAGCATGCCGCGAACGGCGTGCCGGATGACCTCCTCGGGCCGTCGCGCGAGCTGTTCGGCGAGCGTGCGCTCGCGGATGCCACCGGGGTAGCCGGTGTGCCGGTAGTAGCGCTTCTGCTCGAGCTTCTTGCCCGTGACGCGAACCCGCTCGCAGTTGACGACGACGACGAAGTCGCCCGTGTCGACGTGCGGCGCGTACTGGGGCTTTCGCTTGCCGCGCAGCGTGTCGGCTATGCGCGTCGCCAGGCGACCGAGCGTTTCGCCGTCGGCGTCGACGACGTACCAGACGCGCTCGATCTCGCCGGGCTTCGGGTTGTAGGTCTTCTGTGGCACGGGAATCGCAACTGTTCCAGGTCGGGCCCTTGCAGGGCCATGGCGCCGCCCGCGCGCTACCACCGCGCTGCGACCGGCTGACTATAGCAGGGGCCTGCGCGCGGCCCGCCCAGCCCCGATGCGTACACTTGCGGCGTGGATTGCCTCTTCTGCAGGATCGTGGCCGGCGAGATCCCGGCCACGATCGTCCGCGAGGACGAGCGGACGATCGCCTTCATGGACATCAACCCGGGCACCCGCGGCCACTGCCTGGTCGTACCCCGGGCCCACGCGGCCGATCTGACCGAGATCGGCGACGAGGATCTCGCTGCCTGCGTGCTCGCGGCACGGGATCTCGCCGGGCGCGCGCTCGATCGGCTGGGGGCCGACGGCGTGAACCTGATCAACTCGTGCCGGCCGGCCGCGTGGCAGACGGTGTTCCACTTCCACGTCCACGTCATCCCCCGCTACCCCGACGACGGCATGGTGCTGCCCTGGCGCCCGTCGCCGGGCGACCCCGGCGCCATCGCCGCCGCCGCCGCGCTGCTGCGCTGAGGAGCTCGAGCCGATCAGACGGGCGAGGTTGCGCCCGCGACGAAGAAGTCGCGCAACGACAGCATGCCGACGGGCGTCGGACCCTCGACCACGGGGAGGTGCCGGATCCGGTGCTCGTTGAGGAGCGCCGCAGCCTCGTCCATGGTGGCGTCCGGCGGTACCGTGACCAGGTCGGTCACGACGTGGGATCCCGCCGTCTCGCGCTCGAGGTCGCGGCGTTCGGCGACCAGCCGGAGCACGTCGCGCTCGGTCAGCACGCCGATCAGTCGCAGCTCCTCGCACACCAGCACGGATCCGACGTTGGCGGCGACCATCCTCCGCGCCGCGTCCGCGACGGTCGTGGCCGGAGAGCACTCGACCAGCCGAACGCTCATCATCTCGGAGACTCGGATAACTCCGAGATCGTATCACGTGTCACGACTCGGCGCGACCCGGACTAGACAGGATGGAGTGGCCGGCGCGCTGCGTAAGGTCGTGGGTTGCCGGCGGGTAGCCGGTAGAGCCACATACGGAGGCGCCGACCATGGTTGATCCTATCTGCCCGGTGGCAGGGCTGGATGTGCACAAGCTGACGACGCGGATCGCTGTCGTGATGGGTGAGCGGCTGGTGCGGGAGGTGACGGTTCCGAGCCAGCCGGTGGTGATCGCCGATGAGCTGCGCGCCGGCGGTGTCGCGTCGTGCTGTTATGAGGCGGGGCCGACCGGGTTCGGGTTGTACCGGTACCTGAACGGGGTCGGGATCGGCTGTGTGGTGGTCGCGCCGGGGTTGGTGTGGCGCCAGCCGGGGGATCGTGTGAAGACCGATCCGCGGGACGCGAGGCGGCTGGCGTTGCAGTTCCAGGGTGGGATGCTGGAGCCGATCTGGGTACCCACCGGTGGAGCTTGAGGCGCTGCGCGATCTCGTCCGTTGCCGTGAGGACGCGCGGCATGATCGGATGCGGGCGCGGGGCCGGCTGTCGAAGTTCCTGCTGCGGCAGGGCCGATCGATGCCGACCCAGTCCTGGTCGATCCAGCGCCGCGCGTGGCTGGGCCAGCAGCGGTTCGACGAGCTGACGATGCAGGCGGCGTTCGATGATTACGTCGCGAGTGTCGATATCGTCGACCGGCGGATCGAGCGGCTCGAGCTGGCCCTGCACGAGCAGGCATCGAACGGGCCCTACACCGAGCTGGTGGCGCGGCTACGGTGTCTGCGGGGGGTCGACACGCTGACCGCGATCGGGATCGTCGCTGAGATCGGCGACTTTGAGCGGTTCGAGACCGCGGAGCGGTTCATGAGCTTCATCGGGCTGGTGCCGTCCGAGCACTCAAGTGGCGCCAAGCGCTCGCTGGGAGGGATCACCAAGGCCGGCAACAGCCACGTCCGCAGGCTCTTGGTGGAGGCGGCCTGGAATCATCGCCGCCGCCCCGCGATGAGCTACACGATCCAGCGTCGCCGCCACGGCCAGCATCCGCTCGCCGTGGAGCGCGCGATCCGCGCCGAGCATCGCCTCCACAAGCGCTTCAGCCGGATGCAGGCCCGCGGGAAGCCAGAACCGGTGATCGTGACGGCCGTCGCGCGCGAGCTGGCCGGGTTCATCTGGGCGACCGCCACCGACCAACCGATCACCACCGGCTAGCCACCGGTGGGATTCCTGAAGCGGCGGGCAGACCCTCCGGGGAACCCTCGTCAGCTCTATGCGGCGCCCCAAACGGCGACCCGCGACCTTAGACAGAGGCAGCCCCGACGGTTCCCAGTCTTGCGGTACCCAACCCGCGCATATCAGTCTGATCCACCGTCGCTGTCTCCGCCCGCCGCTTCAGGAATCCCACCACCCGACCCCAACGGCTTGACATTGCACTCCATATCAGAGCTGATTTCAGAATGAGCGTGGTGGTCGCGGGTCGGGGAGCGAGCGGCAGCGACCGGGCGTTCCGCAGGCCTTGCAGACGAGGCTGTCGCGTAAAGGCTGCTGGGCGCTGGTTGTGGTCGTGGTCGGCGTGGTTCGTTTGCGTGCCGCGTTCCGAGTCGGGGCTGTGGAGGGTCGGCAGGGCCGCTGGCTAGGCTGGCAGCGGGTGTTCGGCGTGCGCGTGCGTCTGGGCGAGCCCAGCCCGCCAGAGTTTGAGCAGATTGTGGGTAGCGGCGATCAGTTTCCACTCGGCCTGGCAGGCCGGCAGGCCGCGGCGGAGGAAGCGGCCGCTGCGGCGGATCACTTTGGTCTGCGCAAACACGGGCTCGACGATCTGTTTCCGTCTGCGATAGAGCGTCTGGCCCTCCGATCGGGACAGCAGCGCGTCGATCCGTTCTGCTTCCGGGCCCTGCTTGGGTGCCAGTTTGCGTGGCGTGGTGCGTCGCGGGTCGTGGGTCGGGATCAGCACCTCGCTGCCGTGCTCATGGAGGTGTCGGATCGCGGACGAGTTCCAGTAGCCGCCGTCGGCGAGCACGATCCCGATCGGCTCGTGGACGCCGGCCATGCGTAGCGTCTCGACAGCCCGGCTCATCATCGGCGCGAGCTGGTCGCGGTCGTTGTGCGCCTGGGTCACCTCCGCCATCAGGATCACCTGCTCGGCGTTCGCGACGATCTGCGCGTTGTAGCCCTGCACCGAGGGGCCGCCGGCGCGCTTCATCAGCCGCGTGTCGGGATCGGTCGTGTTCACCCTCCGTCGGTGAAGCGCCGACGGGTCGGGCGGGATTGGCATGCGACCGGGAGAGCGCCGCCCGTTCGCTTCCTCCCATGCCGCGCGCCGTGCGAGACTGGCCTGATACGCGGCCTCCTGGGCTGCCTGCTCCCGCTCGAGCTGTTGCTTGCAGCGACGCAGCCGCTCCCGCCGTGCGTGCCGGTCGGCGAGCTCGGCCGGTAACTCGTCACCGCGCGCGTCGCCGAAGCGCTCATCCTCACGAGCGTCAGCCTGGGCGGCATCGCCCAGGATCCGCTCGACCTCGTCGCGGATCGAGCGGTAGCTGCGGTTCGCCGTCAGCGAGGCGTTCCCGGAAACCAGGCTGCCATCCAGCGCGACCACCCCGACCGAGACCAGCCCGGCCCGCCGGCACAGCTCAAGCACTGGCACAAACGTGTCCGCCAACGCCTGCTCATGCCGAGCCCGGAACCGCGCGATCGTCGCGTGATCAGGCGCCGTATTGGCGGTAATCACCCGAAACGCGACGTCCTCCAGACAGCGCCTTTCAATCTGCCGCGACGAACGCTCACCGACCGCATACCCGTACAGCAACAGCGCGACCATCATCCTCGGGTCAAACGCCGCCCGGCCCCACCCGTCGCTGCGGTACTCGGCGTAGAACCCGCCCAGATCGATCTCATCAACCGCGTCGATCACGAACCACACCAGGTGGTCCGCCGGCAGCCAGTCCCGCAAGCTCGGCGGCAACAAGAACTCCTGATCACGATCACAGGCAACAAAGTTGAAAGCCACCGCTGACACCCTCCAGCCGACGAACAGGTAGCCCAATCATCGGACCCCGACCGGACGGACCGACCCGACCCCCGGACCGGTTTACGCGACAGCCTCAGACGCAAGGCCAAGGCACGGACGACGCTGCCGCGAAGCCCCTGAAGCCGCCTCTCCGAGGCGGCTTCAGCGCAGGACTCTCCCCGGCCATGCGAACGCGCCGCTCATTCTGAAATCAGCTCTCACTCCCACTCGATCGTGCCAGGCGGCTTCGAGGTGATGTCGAGCGTGACCCGGTTGATACCGGGCACCTCGTTGATGATGCGGCTGGAGATCGTCTCGAGCAGGTCGTACGGAAGCCGCGCCCAGTCGGCGGTCATGGCGTCGTCCGAGGTGACGGCACGGAGCACGACCGGGTACGCGTAGGTCCGTGCGTCACCCATCACGCCGACGGACTTGACGGCCGGCAGCACGACGAAGCTCTGCCACAACTGGTGGTACAGGCCGGCGCGACGGATCTCCTCGAGCAGGATGGCGTCCGCGCGCCGCAGCAGCGCGAGCCGTTCCTCGGTGACGTCGCCGATGATCCTGATGGCCAGGCCCGGGCCCGGGAACGGCTGGCGCCACACCATCCGCTCGGGCATGCCGAGCTCCTCGCCAACCCGTCGCACCTCGTCCTTGAAGAGCAGCCGCAGCGGCTCGACGAGCTCCATCTCCATGTCCTCGGGAAGCCCGCCGACGTTGTGGTGGGACTTGATCTTCGCGGCCGTGCGCGAGCCAGACTCGATCACGTCCGAGTACAGCGTGCCCTGCACCAGGAAGCGCACGCCGTCGAGCTTGGCCGCCTCGTCCTCGAACACCCGGATGAACGCCTCGCCGATGATCTTCCGCTTCTGCTCCGGGTCCGTGACGTCGCGCAGGAGGGCCAGGAACCGGTCCTGCGCCTGGACGTGGACGATCGGCACGTCGTAGTGGTTCGTGAAGGCGTCCACGACCTGGTCGGCCTCGCCCTCGCGCATCAGGCCATGGTCGACGAAGATGCAGGTGAGCTGCTCGCCGACCGCCTTGTGCACGAGCAGCGCCGCGACCGCAGAGTCGACACCACCGGAGAGCGCGCAGATCACCCGCTCGGAGCCGACCTGCTCGCGGATGCGCTGGACCTGCTCCTCGATCACGTGGGCGGCCGTCCAGGCGGGCGACGCCTCGCAACCGCGATAGAGGAAGTTCTTGAGGATGTCCTGTCCGCGCGGCGTGTGTGCAACCTCGGGGTGGAACTGGACCGCGTAGAGCCCGCGCTCCGCCGACTCCATGGCGGCGATCGCGGCATTGGCCGACGAGGCCGTGACCCGGAAGCCGGCCGGCACCCTGGCCACCGAGTCGTTGTGGCTCATCCAGCAGCTCTGGTCGGCCGGGAGGTCGCGGAAGAGCACCGCGTCGGACTGCACCCCCAGCGGCGCCTTGCCGAACTCGGCGTGCCCCGTGCGGCCCACCTCCCCGCCCAGCGCCAGCGCCATGGCCTGCATGCCGTAGCAGATGCCGAGCACCGGAACACCGAGGCCGAGCACGGCCGGGTCGAGGACCGGCGCGCCCGCTTCGTAGACCGAGGCCGGGCCACCGGAGAGCACGATGCCCACCGGGTTGCGGGCCACGATCTCGGCGATCGGCGTGTCGTGGACGATCAACTCCGAGTAGACGCGGCACTCGCGGATGCGGCGGGCGATGAGGTGGGCGTACTGCCCGCCGAAGTCGAGCACGAGCACCGGCCGCTGCTCCTCGCCGACGCCGGGCCCGACATGGACCTCGGCCACGTGGGACTCGTTGTCGGGCCAGAAACTCGACATCAGCGGCTCATCCCGATGCCCTGCTCCTTCTGGAGCTTCTTGCCTTCGGTCTGCAGCGCCGGCGCGACCATGATCTCGGCCTTCTGGAAGTCGTGCAGCGACTCGTAGCCGCAGGTTGCCATGGCGGTGCGCAGCGCGCCCATGAGGTTCAGCGTCCCGTCGTTCTCGTGCGCCGGGCCCAGCACGACCTCGCGGAGCGTCGCGACCTGATCCGTCTTCACGCGGGCACCGCGCGGCAGCGTCGGGTGGAACGTGGCCATGCCCCAGTGGTAGCCCTGGCCGGGAGCCTCCCGGCTGCGAGCGAGGGGCGAGCCGATCATGACGGCGTCGGCACCGCAGGCCACGGCCTTGGCGATGTCGCCTCCGGTGCGCATGCCGCCGTCGGCGATGACGTTGCAGTAACGGCCGGTCTCCAGCAGGTGCTGGACGCGAGCCGCGGCGCCGTCGGCGATCGCGGTCGCCTGGGGCACGCCGACCCCGAGCACCCCGCGCGTGGTACACGCCGCGCCCGGCCCGACGCCGACGAGCACGCCGGCGGCGCCGGTGCGCATGAGGTGCAACGCGGTCTGGTAGCTCGCGCAGCCGCCCACGATGCACGGCACCGGCAGGCCGGCGATGAACTCCTTGAGGTTGAGCGGCTCGACGACGGTCGAGACGTGCTCCGCCGAGACGACGGTGCCCTGAACGACCAGGACGTCGAGTCCGGCGTCGAGTGCCGTGCGGTAGTGCTCGCGCACCCGCTGCGGGGTCAGGGACGCGGCCGCCAGCACCCCCGCCTCCTTGATCTCGCGGATGCGGCGATCGATCAGCTCGGGCTTGACCGGCTCGGCGTACAGGGCCTGCATCCGCGGCGTCGCCTCGTCCTTGGACAGCGTCGCGATCTCCGCGAGCACCGCGTCGGCGTCCTCGTAGCGGCCCCAGAGACCCTCCAGGTTGAGCACGCCGAGCCCGCCCATCTCGCCGAGCAGGATCGCCGTCTGCGGCGACACCACGCCGTCCATGGCCGACGCCAGCAGGGGCAGCTCGATGAGGTGGGGGCCGAGCTTCCAGGCGATGTCGACGTCCTCGGCGTCGCGTGTCCGCCGCGACGGGACGATGGCGATGTCGTCGAACCCGTACGCGCGGCGGGCCTTCTTTCCTCGCCCGATTTCTATCTCCACTGCTGCGATCAGCCTCCCGCGGTGTGCCCTCCCGGCGCGAGACCCTCGCGGAGGAGACGGCGGCGGGACGGCGAAAGGATCGTGTTTCGCCGGAAGGATACCCGCCGCCGCGGACGTCCCCGCCGCGCGGTCAGACCGGGGAGCTCGAGAGCTCGGTCACGCGGGTCAGGCCCGCGTACCGGGTGGCGTCGCGGGGATCGAAGCGGCCCGCGCCGACCGAATGCGTGTTGGCGGTGCCGCAGGCGACCGCCTGCCGCAGGCATTCCTCCAGGGGCCGGCCGCGCACCCGAGCAGCCAGGAACCCGGCCAGCAGGGCATCGCCGCTGCCGACGGCCGAGACCTCCTCGACCGGATCGATGTCGACCCGGAACCGGCGCGTCTTGGGCCCGTCCTTCACGAGCGCGAAGGCTCCCGATGACCGGGTGATCAGCACGTTGCGCGCGCCCATCTCGGCGATCTCGTCCAGGGCGTCGGCGAAGTCGCCGTCGGTCGAGAACTCGTGCCCGGCGAGCTCCTCGGCCTCCCCCTGGTTCGGAGCCACCAGGTCGGGCTGGGCCTGCAGCGACAGGCGAAGGGGGTCGCCCTCCGAGTCGACCACGATCTCGAGGTCGCGGCGGCGCAGCTCACGGATCGCGGTGGCGTACCAGTCACCGGCGATCTTGCGCGGCAGCGACCCGGCGAGCACGATCGACGAGGCCGAGGCGGCGAGGTAGCGCAGCTTCGAGATCAGCATCTCGAGCTCCGCGGGCTCGACCTCGGGGCCGTACTCGAAGATCTCGGTCTGTCGCCCCGCGGTGGGGTCGATCACGACCGTGGTCGTCCGCGACTCGTCGCCGATGCGCACGAAGTCGTTGAGGATGCCCTCGGCGATGAGCTCCTCGACGATGCGGGTGCCAGTGCGTCCGCCCGCGAGGCCGACGGCCACGACCGGCTCCCCGAGGCGCTTCAGCGCGCGCGCGACGTTGATGCCCTTGCCGCCGGCGTGCTGCTCGCCGCGCTGGCAGCGATGCCGGTTGCCGAGCTGGAAGTTCGCGACGTTGAGCGTCTTGTCGATCGCCGCGTTGGGGGTGACGGTCACGATCACCGGAACGCAGGATACCGACCTCGGGGGACGCCGCGACGCTCAGCCGGGCAGGAGGGCGTCCTCGAAGTCGGCGAAGACCGCGCCGATGCGGTCGGCCAGCCCCCGCGCCGCGACGGCGTGGGCCGCGACGATCGGCGAGGAGCCGATCACGACGCCGTTGCGGGAGACGACGACGCGGCCCTCGACGGCGCCGGCGGCGAGCGGCAGCACCGCAAGGCTCGCGATCTCGTAGCGCAGCCCGAGCCGGTCGCCCGGCCGGAGCGTCACGACGACGGGTTTGGCGGCGATCACGGGCACCTCCCCGCCGTCGGACGTGGGTACCGCGCCGGCCGGGTCGCCGCCGCGCACGGCGAGCACCGGGTGGAACTGCTGGAAGCCCCAGTCGAGCAGGGCGGTGACCGCGGCGTTCCGCGTCGGCTCATCGGCCGCACCGAGGGCCACGGCGAAGATGCGATGGCCGCCCCGGCGGGCGGAGGCCGCGAGGCACCATCCCGCACCCGAGGTGTGGCCGGTCTTGACGCCGTCGAGCCCGCGGTAGGCGCCGAGCAGGGCGTTGCTGGCGGCAAACCGTACGCCGTGGATCGTCACCGAGCGCTGCCGCACGATCGCCCGGATCCTCCGGTCGCTCATCAGCAGGCGGGCGAGGATCAACTGATCGGCCGCGGTCGAGTACTGCCCGGTGGCGTCCAACCCGTACGGCGTGCGGTAGGAGGTCCGCAGCATGCCGAGCCGCCGGGCGGTGGCGTTCATCCGGGCCGCGAACGCCGCCTCGGAGCCGGCCAGGCCGACGGCCAGCGTCTCCGCGGCGTCGTTCGCGCTGGGCACGAGCAGGGCGTCGAGGAGCGTGCGGCCCGAGAGCCGCTCGCCGGGTCGCAGGCCGACGCCCGACTCGCCGACGTGTGCGGCGGCGGCGGGCACGGTGAACGTGCGGTCGAGCGCACCGTCGTTCACCGCGAGGTACGCCGTCATCATCTTCGTGAGGCTCGCGATCGGGCGCTCGGCATCGGCCGAACTCGACGCGAGCACGGTGCCGTCCGAACCGTCCACCACCACGTACGCGGCGAGCGGCACGGGCGGTGCGGCCGCGCCGAGGGCCGCCGCCGGCCAGGCGAGGACGACGAGGACGACGGCCAGGATCCGCACGGCACGGCAGGGTAGCCGCCGGCCGGCCCGACGCGCCGCTCCCTCCAGGGCGGTTCCTATACTGGGGGTATGGCTCGCGGCCCCGGCGGCGCGCCGGCCTACGCGGCCTGGCTCGCGCACGCCGGTCGCCTGATCGCCTCATCTCAGCGTCTGCTCATCTTTCCGATCGCGAACCGCCTCGCGATGGCGGTCCTGCTGGCGCCCGTCGTGCTGGCCGACAACCGCGACGCCGGATTCACGACCTACGCGCGGGCGGCCGTGCAGCCCGACAAGACCGTCATCGACCTGCTCGGCGTGGCGCCCCTGCCGGCGAGCCTCGTGGCGGCCATCTCGCTGTATCTCATCGGATCGGTGCTGATCGACGCGTGGCTCGCAGGTGCCTTCATATCGTCGGTCCGCGATGGCCGGCTGCGATGGCACGGCGGCTGGCACGGCTTCGCGAACCTCGTCGTGGTCTACGCGGTGGCCGAGGCGGTCGAGTTCGGCGTCGGAGCCTACGCCGGATCCCACTACGGCGTCCTCGAGGTCTATCTCGTGCTGCTGCTCGCCACCGCGTGGCCGCTGCTGTACGCCGACTACGCGGTCATCCTCGAGCGCCGGAGTGCCGGCAGCGCCTTCGTGCGCAGCTTCCGCCTCGCCAGCCGGCGCTGGCGCGAGACGCTGACGCTGCTGGTGACCGTGATCGTGGTCGTCGAGGCGCTCAGCGGCACGCTCACCCAGGTGCTGCTCGACGCCAACGCGATCTTCCCGCCGTTCCTCCTCGCCATCCTGCTGGTGGACGGCCTCATCCGGTACTGCAGCGACTGCGCCGGGATCGCCCTGCTGCTCGAGGACGCCGCGCCCGGGGATGCGGTCAGCCGACCCGGAGGCGCTGACCGGGCTGGAGATTGAACTCGTCGATGTTCGGGTTCAACTGGTAGAGCGTGTCGACGTCGACGCCGAGTCGCGCGGCGATCGTCGCGAGCGTGTCGCCCGGCCGCACGCGGTAGTACGCCTTCTTGCCGGGACCGGTCGACACGATCGGCGTCGTGGTACTCGTCGCGGCGGGCGAAGACTTGCCCGACGACGTGGAACGGGAGCGCTGCACCGCTCCCGAGACGACGCTCACGACGATCACCACCGCGACGACCAGGGCCACCGGGGCGACGAACGTCCACATCGAGTACTCGCTCAGCCGCCGCCGTCGTTCAGGCCGCATCGTCGACCGCCTTCCAGAAGAGCGCGCGATGCGTCTCGGCCGCCGATCGCACCGCCTCCTGCCACCGGCCTGGCTCGCCGCGCCAGGCGTCGATCACCGAGCGCGATGCGTTCAGCAGGCCGCCGGCCGGATGCGGCCGGAAAGCCGGCGCCGCCGCCGCGAGGTCGCCGCCCTGAGCACCGAATCCGGGAATCAGCAGCGGTGTGGCCGGCATCAGCCGGCGCGCTGCGGCCAGCGCCTCGGGCTGGGTCAGGCCGACCACGGCACCCACGTTCGAGAGCCCGCAGTGCCCGACACGTCCGGCGCCGAGGGCATCGACCATGGCCGCGGTCCGCTCCCACACCGTCCCGCCGCCGGCAAGTTCCAGCGACTGGATGTCGGCGCTGCCGGGGTTCGACGTCCGGACGAGCACGTAGATGCCCCGGCTGCCGTCGCCATCCATCAGGAACGGCTCGATGGCATCGCGCCCGAGGTACGGATTCACGGTCACGGCATCGGCGACCGGCACCTCGCCGCCGGCCCGCGATCCGATCCACGCCGCCGCGTAGGCCTCGGCCGTCGACGGGATGTCGCCGCGCTTGGCGTCCGCGATCACCGGGATGCCTCGCTCGCCGGCCGCCGCGCACACCCGCTCGAGCGCGGTCAGGCCGTAGCCGCCGAGCGCCTCGAAGAAGGCGACCTGGGGCTTGACGGCCGCGGCCATGTCCCCGGCCGCGTCGATGATGCCCAGGCAGAAGCGCTCGATCGCCCGGGCGCGTCCAGCGCGATCGCTCCGCACACCCCGCAGGCACTCATCGGGTAGCGGGTCGCGAGGATCGAGTCCCACGCACAGCACCGACTCGAGATGCTCCACCCGGTCCGCGAGGCGGTCAGCGAAGTGGCCCCGCTGTGACATCTGGCCGTAGCCTACTTCATGGGCCCCGCCGGGATCGTGGCACGGCGGCCCGCGAGCGCGACGCCGAGGGCGCCCACGTCGCCCGTGAACGCGACTGCGGCGATGCCCGGCCTCGGCCGTTCGAACGCAGAGCGCAGGAGCAAGGCCTCCTCGGCCCGCTCGGCCGGTATCGCGGCCGCGCCCTCGGGGCCGGGACCGGCCCGCACGCCCCGTTCGACGGCAGCCGCGATCGCCGCCAACTCGAGCACGGCGGCGCCCGCGCGCGGCACCGGCCGCCGCTCGACCTCGAGCCCCCACGCCACCGCGAACGCCGTCACCAGAGCCGGATCGCGGTGCGGCGCGAGCACCGCGCCGTGGCACTGGCGCGCGGCGCGCAGGCGTCGCAGCCGCGTCGCACCGTCCCGGAGGGCCTCCTCCGCGTCACGGACGGCGGCGGCCTCCTCGAAGCGCTGCTGCGTCACCAGCCGCAGGCGCCGGCGGCGCAGGCGGGCCACGGGGACCGTCCCGCCGCCGGACAGCGCCTGGCGCAGCTGCTCGGTTGCGTCGCCGTGCTCGGCGGCCTCCTGCTCGCCGCGGCACGGCGCGAGGCACCGGCCGAGACGCCCCTCGAGGCACCCGTCCTCCGTCGGCCGCGGGCCGCGGCAGGACCGGAGGCCGAAGCACAGGCGCAGCGCCTCGGCGCAGCGCTCGGCCGTCGAGCGTGGCAACGGCCCTGCGTACAGCGCGCCGTCCAGCGTCGCCGCGCCCGCCACCGTCACCCGGGCCGGCACCGAGGTGTCGATCCGCAGATAGGCCAGGCGATCGGGGCGGGCCCCGCGGCGGTTCGCCGTGGGATGGAGCTCCGCGATCAGGCGGATCTCTTCCAGCCGGCCCTCGAACGCCGACCCCGCCTCGCGGAACTCGAGCCGCTCGACCGCTGGCAGCACCCGTTCGACGGCCCGCTGGGCCGGTCCTCCACGGAAGTACGAGACCGTGCGGGCGCGCAGGTTGCCCGCGGTGCCCACGTAGAGCGGCCGGTCGCGCTGGTCGCGCATGACGTACGTGCCGGGCCGTTCGGGGGCGTCCTCGACCAGGGGGCGCTTGGCAGCCGCCCGTCGCGGCAGCGGCGCGGACAGCGCGACCAGGTCGGCCACCGACGCGGCGCCGCGCTCCTGTGCGCGGCCGATGAGGATGCGGAGGATCTCGGCGGTCGCCAGCGCGTCGGGCAGTGCCCGATGGCACGGCGTGGCGTTGGTGTCGAACCGTGCCGCGAGCGCCCCGAGCGAGTAGCTCGAGCGACCGGGGACGACGCGCCGCGCAAGCCCGACGGTGTCGATGACGGGGCAGGCCAGACGCCGGCCCGCGAAGCGCGCCAGCTCGGCATCGAGGAACCCGGTGTCGAACCGCGCGTTGTGCGCGACGAGCACCGCGTCACCGGCGAAGCGCAGGAACGCATCGAGCGCCGTCCGCGGACTGCAGGCCCGTGCGACCAGGGACGGAGCGATGCCCGTCAGCGCCGCGACCGCGGCAGGGAGCGGCCGCCCCGGATCGACGAGCCGCTCGAACGTCGCGCCGAGCTCGTAGCCCTCCACCAGCACCGCGCCGATCTCGACGATCCGGTCAGCGCCGGCGCGCATGCCAGTCGTCTCGAGATCGACGACGCAGAAGACGGCATCCTCGATCGCCTGGGGCGCCGGCTGCCAGGCCGCCAGCGCGAGCTCGTCGCCCGAACGCCATGCCAGGCGGGCGTCCTCGTCGACGACGCCGGCGACGATCGTCCGGGCCAGCGCCGCCGGCACCCGGCTACTGGCCAGCAGCACCCGGGCCGCATCGGCCGAGCGAAGCGGGCGCTGCAGGCGCTGCAGTTCCGCAACCAGGCGATCGGCGCCGTCGAGCGCGAGCTGGATCCCGGTTCCCGACACGAACACATGTTCGCATGAGAATCGGACGGAAACGAAGACGGGCGCCCGTGGGCGCCCGTCTCACCATCATCTTCCGCTGCGGGCGATCAGCCCTTGACGGTTGCCTTGAGGGCCGAGCCGGCCGAGAACTTCGGCACCTTGCTGGCGGGGATCGGCTGCTTCTGGCCGGTCCGCGGGTTGACGCCGACGCGGGCGGCACGGTTCTGCACGTGGAACTTGCCGAAGCCGGTGAAGGTCACGTCCTCACCGCGCTTGAGCGCGTCGGAGATCGAGCCGAGCACGGCGTCGACTGCGTCACCGGCAGCCTTCTTTGAGAGACCGGTCCTGCCGGCCACCTGGTCGATGAACTCGCTCTTGGTCACCGAACGTCGCCTCCATCGGGTAGTCGAGCCTGAACGGGCGCGGACGTTACCAGACGCATCGGACGGACACCGCCGCTTCGAAGAGGGCGATTTCGCACAACCATGCGCTTTGCAGGCGAATCTCGGTTGCCCGGGGTGCTGTCTTACTCGGACAGGCCGAGCGCCGCGCGATCGAAGAGGGCGTGCAGGGCGACGCCGTCGGCCGCCATCGCCGCCGCCCCGCCCTCGCCGCGGTCGACGACGCAGATCACCGTCTCGCAGACCATTCCCGCATCTCGCAGGGCATGCACCGAATCCAGTGCGGCGCCGCCGGAGGTGACCACGTCCTCGACGACGACGATGCGCTCGCCCTCGGCGAACTCCCCCTCCAGCCGCTTCGAGGTGCCGTACTCCTTGGCCTGCTTGCGGACGATCACGAAGGGCAGGCCGGTCTCGAGGCTCGCGGCGGCCGCCAGCGCGATCGCACCGACCTCCGGCCCGGCGATCCGGGCCGCCCCGGGTTCGACCGCCGCGATCCTCCCGGCCAGCGCAGCGCCGATGTCGCGGAGCAGATCGGGGCGCGTCTCGAACCGGTACTTGTCGACGTAGTAGCGGCTCCGGCGACCCGACCGCAGCACGAAGTCGCCCTCCAGGAACGCGGCCGCGCGGATCCGCTCGGCCAGTGTCCCGCCGGGGATGCCCATTCAGCCGTCGAGCACGGCGAGGGCGGCCTGCATCAGCGCCGCCGTGTCGTCGGCATCGCCGGCCAGCGAGATCATCGAGCCGTCGTCGAAGTACAGGTCGGCGCGTGCCTGGTTGCGGCGGCGGCGGCGCCGGAACAGCACCGTGCCGGCCACCGAACCGGCCGCCAGCGCGATCGCCGCAACCCTACGCCTCGCCATCACCGGCCTCCGGCTCGTCGTCGCCCGGCTCCTCGGCGATCTGCCGGAGGCAGGTCTTGAGGTCGTAGAAGATGAGGCCCACCGTCGGGTCGGCGCCGGTCACCGCGCAGATCACCCGGTCACCGTCGCGCACCACGAACACGCTGCCCTGCGGGGTCGCCACCTCGACCTGTGCCACTGCCGATCGGCCCAGCGCGCCGCCTGCGGCGTCGGCTGCCGCGCAGAGCGAGAGCGCGCCCTCGGCCATGCGCCGCGTGGCCCCCTCCTCGTGCAGCGTCGAGGCATCGATCGAGCCGTCGGGCCGGACCACGACGGCCCGCTCGACCTGGGCCGAGATCTGCTTCAGATCGGACAGCGCCTCGACGGCATCCATCGGT
This sequence comes from uncultured Actinomycetes bacterium, assembly GCA_963779685.1. Taxonomy (GTDB): domain Bacteria; phylum Actinomycetota; class Thermoleophilia; order Gaiellales; family F1-60-MAGs149; genus CAVZZG01. Next base: position 343,014 of record CAVZZG010000003.1, on the reverse strand, counting down.
TGCCACGGTAGCACCCCTCCCTATCCTTCGATGCATGCCCCGACGCCAGCGAGTGCCCCGTGCCTGGCTCGGCCTGCGGCCGCATCACGCACGACGACTGTGGCTCCCGTGGCTGGCGAACTTCTTCGCCGACCGGGGGACGCACCTGGCCGCGATGATCGCCTACTACGCGCTGCTGTCGCTGATCCCGCTGCTGTTCCTGCTGCTCGCGCCGCTCCAGTTCGTCGGCACCCAGACCGACTCGAGCTTCCTGATCCGGCAGATCCAGCAGGCGGTCCCGAACCAGTCCGTCGACGACATCGTCCGCTTCGTCAACACCCTCCGGGGGAACGCGTCGACGCTCGGCCTGATCGGGTTCTTCTTCCTGCTGTGGTCGTCGCTGGGCCTGCTGTCGGCAGTGGCGTCGGCGATCAACATCATCTACGAGGTGCCGAACCGGTCGTTCCTCGACCAGAAGCTGCGGATCCTCGCGCTGGTGACACTCGCCGTCGCGGGCCTGATGGCGGCGGTGATCCTGGTGACGGCCGCCGGCGCCTGGGCGGCGGGCATCTCCGACACCCTGCTCGGTCTGTTCAGCGTCGAGCGGGCCGTCGGCGTGATCTTCACGAGCTCGGTCACGGTGGCGTTCCTGTGGGCGGTCTACCGGCACCTGCCGAACACGCCGATGACCTCGCGCGAGGTCGTCCCCGGCATCGTCTTCGCGACGATCGCCTTCCAGGCCTCGTTCCAGCTGCTGCCCTCCTACGTGCGCGTCGTCGAGACGATCCCGACGCTGAAGGCGCTCGGCGGCATCGTCGTGCTGCTGGTGTGGTTCTTCCTGATGGCGAACATCCTGCTGCTCGGTGCCGAGATCAACTGGTGGTACGGGCCGGGGCGCAAGGCTCACGAGCAGGACGACGGCGTCGGACTGGCATAGCTCCACCGGCCGCTGAGGGCGCGCCCGTTGGCGAATTGCAGCGGGGGGACGGCCCCCCATGGGAAGGGCATGCGAGCCGCAGGCGAGCGTGCCGTTCCTGTGGGGGGCGGTCCTCCTGGCGAACGCCCGACGGCAGACGGGACACTGAAGCCCCGCCTAGGGCGGCTCGTCGACGGCGGCCGCGGTGGGCGGGAACCGCGGCCCGCGGGCCGCTGTGGTGGGATGGGCCTCGGAGGCCGGGTTGGCGTTCGCTCGGGCGCCGCGGGTGTTGCTCGCTCCGATCGCCTCGCTGCCTGTGAGGATGCGACGGCTTGTGGACGGGGACAGTCCCAGTCGGGTGCCGGCCACTCGATGCGCTCCGCGTAAGGGACAGTCCCGGAGCTTGCGTTCGCTCGACGGCCCCGGTGGGCGCGCCTGCGTTCGGTCGAGCAGTTAGTACCTGATGGTGTAGGCGACGACCGGCTTCCGGGCCGTGACGGTCACCAGCACCTTCCGCCCGCTCACGCGGCAGCTCACGCGAACGGTCCTATGCGGGTACTTCAGCCTCGGACATGCCTTGGGGCCGCGCAGGAGCCAGATGTCCGTCCGGTCGTCGGTGAGACCGGCGATGCCGTTGAGGCGGCAGCTGCGGCGGCAAAGCGGCCCCCGCGACGCGAGTCCGGCAGTGTCGTTCGGCTCGAACTCGTCGTCTGCCGGCACCCTCGCCGCCAGCGCGGCTGCCAGGTTGATCGTCCCGAACCCGTGCTGCGGCGACCACTGGCGATTCCTGGTCGCGGTGGAACGAAGGAGGTACGCGATCTGCTGCGGGTTCGACACGGCGGGCAGGTCGCCCCACAGGAGCGCGGCGGCGCCCGAGACCAGGGCCGTGGAGTAGGACGTGCCGGGCTGGGACACCGCCCAGGTGCCGTCGTGCTGCGGCAGGTCGAGGTTCGCGCCCGGCGCCAGCACGTCGAGCTGCGGCCCGGTCAGGAGGCGGTCCCCCTCGGTGTCGCCCACGGCCATGACGTGGCTGAGCCTCGCCGGCCATTGCACCCCGGCGGCGCCCAGGCCCTGGTTGCCGGTGGCGGCGACGACCAGCGCCCGCCGGGCGACCAGCCTGTCGATCGCGGGCTGGAGCCTGGGCCCGTCGGGCGCGTCGAACTGCATCGAAAGGTTCACCACCAGCGGGCCGCTCGCCGCGAGTCCCTGCAGGTAGTTCAGCGCGCACTCGACCGGGGCGCGCAGGAGCTGGGCGTCCGCGCCCCTCGTGACGCGGACGGCGACGATCGGCGAGTACGGCGAGACCCCGACGCTGCCGACCCCGTTGATCGGCCCGGCGGCCAGCGACGCCACCTGGGTGCCGTGAGGCGGGTCGCGCTCGTCGGCGATCACCGAGTCGGTCGTGGCGGGGACGGGCCTGGGCCCGGTGCAGTCCGCGCTGTCGGGGGTCAGGTAGCCGGCGAACTCGTCGAACCCGGTCAGGATCCCCGAGTCGACCACGGCGATGGTCGGGTAGGCGTTCTCGGCGTGCAGCTGACTGCCCGGGTTCCAGTGGATGGTGCTGGGCCACTGCTCGGATGCGAAGTACGGGTCGTCGGGAAACGCCCAGGCGGCAGCCGGCGCAACCAGCGCCAAGCCCACGACGACCACGAGGCCGACGAGCCGCATCCTCACCGACCTCATCGTACCCCGCGGCGCCGGCGGGAAGCAGACGCTGTCGGGGGAGGTTTACGCAGGTGTACCACGACCCGCATGCCCGGCAGTCGCTCGGCGATGCGGCTGCGGAGGTTCCGCGCGACCAGGCGGTCTCGCTCCGGGTCGCTCGACCTGGCCACCAGCACGTCGACGTCCAGCCGCCGCATGCCCGCGGCCGTCCGCGTCGTCACGCGGCCGAAGCCGACCACCTCGTAGGGCCCGTCCGCGACGGCATCGGCGACGCGCGCGAGCTCGGATGCCGACGGACGGTCGCGCCCGGGCCGGGAGGACTGCACGAGTTCGACGCCGAGCCGGAACACCGCCACCGAGATGCCGATGCCGGCCAGCGAGTCGAGCGCGTCCAGGTCGACGAGGCCGACGACGAGCAGGGCCAGGGAGGCGGCAGCGGCGGTCCACTGCGAGCTGCGCAGGCTGGCGGCATCGGCCCGGAGCGCGCGCGAGCCGGTGCGCTCCGCCACCGTCCCCACCCTGTCGGCCGCGACCGCCGCCACGATGGCGCAGGCGGCAAGGCCGCCGGCCGCCAGGTACGGGCGCGCGACCGGGTCGCCGAACGCCCGCAGCGAGGCGATCAGGGCGACGCTGCCGCCAGCGAGCACGAGGAGGCCCTCGGCGACGCCGGGATGACCCCCGCCGTCTCCCGACCGGCCCTCGCCCCGCACGACCATGGCCACGACGATCGTCCGCAGCAGCTCGGCGGCGGCGTGGGACGCCTCGGCGAGTACCGCGACCGAGCCGGTGGCGAGCGCGAGCCCGACCTTGACCGCGATCAGGATGGCGCCGGTGACGGTGGCGAGCCGGGCCGGCCGCCACAGGTCGTCACGGCGGGTGGCGCTCACCAGCGGAGCATCTCCCGCAGGGCGCGCGCCGCGCGGCCGCGGTGGGAGAGGGCGTCCTTCTCGTCCGCCGGCAACTCGGCGACGGCGCGCCGCTCACCGTCGGGCACGAACAGCGGGTCATAACCGAACCCCCCACTCCCGCGGGGCGCCTCGGCGATGCGCCCGCTCAGCCGCCCCTGCGCCTCGTGGATGCCGCCGGCAGGGTCGAGCGCGACCAGCACGCAGACGAAGGTGGCGGCGCGGTCGGCGCCCGGTCCGAGACGATCGAGCAGCGCGGCGTTGCGGCCCGAGTCATCGAGGCCGGCACCGCCGAATCGCGCGCTCAAGACGCCGGGCTCGCCGCCCAGCGCCTCCACCTCGAGGCCGGAATCGTCGGCCAGCACCCACGAGCCGGCGGGCGCGGCGGCCCGGCCAGCACGGGCCTTGAGGTGCGCGTTCGCGATGTAGGTCGCGCCGTCCTCGGGCGGCGCCACGTAGCCCGGCACGGGCGCCACCTCGCGGCCGATGAGCCGCGAGAGCTCGCGCGCCTTCGCGGGGTTGCTCGTCGCGAGGTAGATCACCGGCCGGCGGTGCATGCGCGCAACTGGAGGTCGCGGATCCGGCCGATCCCCGCCTCGGCGAGGCCGAGCAGGCTGTCCAACTCGTCACGGCCGAAGGGCTGCGCCTCGGCCGTTCCCTGCACCTCGACGAAGCGCCCGTCCCCCGTCATCACGACGTTCATGTCGGTCTCGGCACGGACGTCCTCGGCGTAGGGCAGGTCGAGCAGCGGGACGCCGTCGACCACCCCCACCGACACGGCGCCGACGGTCTGGGTCAGCGGCAGCTCCTTCAGTCGCCCGTCGTCGACGAGCGAGGCGAGCGCGCGGTGCAGCGCCACGTAGCCGCCGCTGATGGCCGCGCACCGGGTGCCGCCGTCGGCCTGGATGACGTCGCAGTCGACCCACGCGGTGCGCTCACCGAGCAGCCGGCGATCGACCACGCACCGCAGCGAGCGGCCGATCAGCCGCTGGATCTCGACCGTCCGCCCGTCGACCCGTCCGCGCGACGCATCGCGGGCCTTGCGCGTGGTCGTCGAGCCCGGCAGCATCCCGTACTCGGCCGTGACCCAGCCGAGCCCCTGGCCACGCATCCAGCCCGGGACGCTCTCCTCCACCATGGCGGTGCAGACGACGCGAGTCGCGCCGATCGTGACGAGGCAGCTGCCCGTCGCCGACGGGATGAAGTCGACGTCGAACGCGATCGACCGGAGCTCATCCGGACTTCTCCCGTCGGAACGCATCACCGCGGAGCGTAGCGCTAGCGACGCAGATCGAGGCCGAGGTCGCGGAGCTGCTCGGGCGCGACCCGGGTCGGAGCATCCGTGAGCGGGTCGAAGCCGCCGGCGATCTTCGGGAAGGCGATGACGTCGCGGATGTTCTCGGTGCGCTCGAGCAGCATCACGGCACGGTCGAGGCCCGGCGCGATCCCGCCGTGCGGCGGCGCGCCGTAGCGCAGCGCCCGCAGCAGGAACCCGAAGCGATCCTCCGCATCCTCGGCGCTGAAGCCGACGATGTCGAAGATCTTCTGCTGCAGCTCGGCGGAGTGGATCCGGATCGACCCCGACGCGATCTCGAGCCCGTTGCAGACGAAGTCGTAAGCCTCCGACAGGACGGCGCCCGGATCGCTGTCGAGGAGGTGCTCGTGCTCGCGGCGCGGCGCCGTGAACATGTGGTGCTCCGCCGCCCACCGCTGCTCGTCCTCATCCCACTGGAACAGCGGGAAGTCCACCACGAACAGGAACGCGTAGGCGGCCTCGTCGATCAGCCCGAACCGCTCGGCGAGCCGTGGCCGGACCGCCCCGAGGACGCGGGTCACGACCGGTGCCGTATCGGCCACGAGGAAGATGCCGTCGCCCTCCCCCGCGCCGGTTGCGTCGCGGATCCCCGCGAGCTCGGCCTCCGACAGGAACTTCGCGATCGGAGAGCGCACCTCGCCGGCATCGAGCAGCAGGTAGGCAAGGCCCTTGCCGCCCCACTCGCGGGCGAACTCCTGGAGCTCGTCGAGCTCCTTGCGCGACAGGGCCGCGCCGCCCGGGCATGCCAGCGCGCGGACGACGCCGCCGGCGGCCACCGTACCCGCGAAGACGCCGAATCCCGAGCCGGCGACGATCGAGGTCACGTCGGCGATCTCGAGGCCGTAGCGGAGGTCGGGCTTGTCCGATCCGTAGCGCAGCATGGCGTCGTCCCACGTCAGCTTCGGGAAGGGGCGGGCGAGCTCGATGCCCTTCACCTCGAGCCAGATCCGGGAGTAGAGCTCCTCGACCAGATCGAGGATCTCGTCGCGCTCCGCGAAGGCCATCTCGAGGTCGAGCTGGGTGAACTCGAGCTGGCGGTCGGCGCGCTGCGCCTCGTCGCGGAAGCAGCGGGCGATCTGGTAGTAGCGCTCGAAGCCGCTCATCATGTACAGCTGCTTGAACAGCTGAGGGCTCTGCGGCAGCGCGTAGAACGACCCGGGCGCCAGGCGCGCCGGGACGAGGAAGTCCCGCGCCCCCTCGGGGGTCGACTTGGTCAGGATGGGCGTCTCCAGATCGAGGAACCCGCGGTCCTCGAGGAACCGGCGCATGATCCGGGTGACGTGCGCCCGCGTGGCGATGCGCCGCGTCATCTCCTCGCGGCGCAGGTCGAGCGAGCGGAACCGGATCCGCAGCGCCTCGTCGACCCCCTCGTCGTCGAGCTGGAACGGCAGCGGATCCGCCGGCGACAGGACGTCGAAGACACCGCAGCGCACCTCGATCTCGCCCGTGGCGATGCGCGGGTTCACGTTCTGGGCGTCGCGCCCGACGACCTCGCCCTCGATCCGCACCACCGACTCGACCCGCGTCGAGGAAACCTGCGGCAACCGGGCGGGATCGATCACGACCTGCACGAGCCCCGAACGATCGCGCAGGTCGACGAAGGCCAGCCCGCCGTGATCGCGGTGATGCGCCACGAACCCGCTCAGGACGACCGCTGCGCCGACGTCGGCGACCGTCAGCTCGCCGCATGCATGCGTCCGGTAATGCCCCGTCACGGTTCGATCCTCTCCGTCAGCCACGCGACGAGTCCGTCGAGCGGCAGTTCCCGCGATGCATCCCGCTCGCGGTCGTGCAGGTGGACGACGCCCCGCGTCCAATCGGCGTCGCCGCAGCGCAGGACGACGCGGGCGTCGACGCGTTCGGCCTGCTTGCCCTGCCCCTTCTCGCTGCGCCCGGCGAGGTCGGCCTCGGCGCGCATGCCGACTGCGCGCAGCTCGTCCAGCAGCGCGTGCAGGCGGGGGCGGGCGGCGTCCGCGGTGATCACCGCGAACACGTCGCAGCGCGTCCGGCCGGCCACCAGCGCCGCTGCGCGGCCGAGGTCCTCGAGCGCCAGGACGATGCGGTCGATCCCGGCCGCGAAGCCGATGCCCGGCGTCGGCGGGCCGCCGAGGATCTCCGCGAACCCGTCGTACCGGCCTCCGCCCGAGACGGTCGATTGCGCGCCCAGCGCCGGCCACTTGATCTCCCAGGCGGTGTGCGTGTAGTAGTCGAGTCCTCGCACGAGCGTCTTGGCGACGGTGTACCGCACGCCTCGCGCGTCGAGGAAGCCGAGCACCTGCCGGAAGTGGGCGTCGGCCTCGGGCGTCAGGCGATCGGTGATCTTCGGCGCCCCGGCGAGCACGGCCTGGGAGCCTGGATCCTTGGTGTCGAACGCCCGCAAGGGGTTCACGTCGCGCAGGCGGATCACGTCCGCGTCGAGGTCGGCGCGGTGGGCGTCGATGAACGCGCGCAGCTCCTCGACGTAGGCGCTCCGTCCGGCGTAGGTGTCGATCGAGTTGATCTCGAGCTCGAGCCCGTCCATGCCGATGGCGGCCAGCCACGCCATCTGCAGCGCGATCAGCTCGGCGTCCACGGCCGGGTCGGCCGACCCGATCGCCTCGACGTCGAACTGGACGAACTCGCGGTAGCGCCCGCGCTGCGGCCGGTTGAACCGCCACGCGTTGCCGACCGTGAACACGCGGACGGGCTGCGGTCGGCGCGACATCCCGAGCTCGAGGTACGAGCGCACGATGCCGGCCGTGAATTCCGGGCGCAGCGACACCGCCCGGTCACCGCGATCGACGAACGAGTACATCTCCTTGCTGACGACCTCGGAGCCCTCGCCGCTCGTGCGCACGAACAGCTCGGTGGCCTCCAGCACCGGCACGCCGATCTCCTCGTAGCCGGCCCGCTCGAAGATCCCGCGGGCCGCCTCGATCACGGCCCGCTGCAGAGCCATGCGCTCCGGCGGCCAGTCGTGGATGCCGGGCAGGGCGCGGAACTCAGCCACGCCTACCCCCGGGCCCGGACGGCGTCGAGGAACGGGTTGGTGCGCAACTCCTGCTCGAGCGTGGTCGGGCCGGAGTGCCCGGAGAGTACCGGCGCGTCGAGCGGGCACTCCTCGAACAGCCTGAGGATCGAGGCTTCGAGCGTCGCCCAGTCGCCCCCCTCGAAGTCCGTCCGTCCCACGCTGCCACGGAAGATCACGTCTCCGACGCACAGTACCGTCTGGCCATCGGCCGGGTCGCGGATCTCGTAGACCAGGTGCCCGGGGTCGTGACCCGGCGCCGCGTGGCAGCGAATCTCGAGCCCGGCGAGCTCCAGCACCTCGTCTCCCTGCAGCTTCACATCGGCTTCGTAACCTTCGAACGGGCCGAAGCCCGGGAGAAGGTCCTCGTTGACGAAAAGAAGCGCCCGCGAGTCGATCGCGCTGATGTACACTGGGGCTCCGTGCTCCCGCGCGAGCGGGCTCACGGCGCCGACGTGGTCGAAGTGCGAGTGGGTGACGAGGATCGCCACACACCGTAGTCCGGCCGCCGACAGCGTCGCGCTGACGCGCTCCGGCTCATCGCCCGGATCGACGATCAGCGCGTCCCCAGCACCGGAACGACTCACGATGTAGCAGTTGGTCCCCAGGGGCCCGAGGGAGAGTGCTGCGACGTGCAGGGGAATGATCAGCTCCAGGTTCGTTCCGGAAAGGCCCGCGGGTTCCCGCGGGGGGGAGTCAGTCTAGCCGTGGCCGGTCGGAGGCTAACCGCGCCCGGGCAGAGGGGGTAGTGCGTTTTCTATGATCGTTGAGCAGCCGAGCGAACTGCACGACCTCGCAGAGGTCCAGCGGCTTCTTGAAACGGGAGTTGAGCGCGGCGTCCTGACGCTGACGGAGATCACCGAGGCCCTACTCGACCACGAGTTCGACGTCGAGACGATGGAAGAGGTCTACCGGATCTTCGAGGCCGAGGGCATCGAGTTGCTGGAGGAGCCGAAGGTGGTCGGCCCCACCCCCGAGCAACGCCGCATGGCATACGAGGGCACGACCGATTCGCTGCAGCTGTTCCTGCACGAGGTCGGCCGCTACCCCCTCCTGACGAAGGCAGACGAGATCCGCCTCGCCAAGCGCGTGGAGCGGGGCGACCTGCAGGCCAAACGCCAGATGGTCGAGTCGAACCTGCGCCTGGTCGTGTCGATCGCGAAGAACTACCGGGGTCAGGGCCTCGGCTTCCTCGACCTGATCCAGGAGGGCATCCTCGGCCTGATCCGCGCCGTCGAGAAGTTCGACTGGCGGCGCGACCTGAAGTTCTCGACCTACGCCACGTGGTGGATCCGGCAGGCCGTCGCCCGCGCGCTGGCCGATAAGAGCCGCACGATCCGCCTGCCCGTGCACGTCGTCGAGCGGCTCCAGAAGATCAACCGGGCCGAGCGCATCCTCATGCTGAAGCTCGGGCGCGAACCCTCCAACGAGGAGATCGCGCGCGAGGCGAAGCTGCCGCTGTACCAGGTGCTGGACGTCCGCAAGGCCGCCCGCTCGCCCATCTCGCTCGAGGAGCCCGTGGGCGACGACGGCGAGTCCTCGTTCTCGGACTTCCTCGCCGACGCCGAGGCCATCGACCCGATGGACGCCGTCGCCGATCAGCTCCGGCACGAGGCGCTCCAGCTCGGGCTGAACGCGCTCCCCGAGCGCTACCGCCGCGTGCTCGAGCTCCGCTACGGCCTCGACGGACAGGACCCGCGAACGCTCGACGAGATCGGCCGCGAGTTCGGCCTCACCCGCGAACGCATCCGCCAGATCGAAGTCGAGGCGCTCCGCGAGCTCGCAGCCATCCGCGAGATCCAGGGCCTCCGCTCGCCCGTGCACACGTAGCGCCGAGGGGCCCCCGCGGTCCCTTGACACGAACGTCTGTTCGTCTATAATCGAACACGTGTTCGATGTGTATGTCCGGCGTCGCCTCGTGTTCCTCGCGATCATCGCGACACTCGCTGTCGGCGGCCTCCGCTACGCCACCCCCTCCAGCGGCGCAGGTCCCGCACGGGAATACGTGGTGGCGCCGGGCGACACGTTGTGGGCCATCGCGGACGCCCAACTCCCGGGCGACCCACGCGATGGCGTCGCAACCATCGAGCAGGCGAACCACCTCTCGACCGCCGACCTGCAGGTCGGCCAGAAGCTGCTGCTTCCCGGCTAGAGGCAGCTAGGCCGGAATCCAGTCGGCGACCCGCAGGGCCTTGCCATCGAGCAGGACCTCGCCGCCTTCTCTGAGATCGCACACGAGGTCCCAGTGGATCGCGGACTCGTTCGTCGAGCCGGTCTCCGGGTAGCCCGATCCGAGCGCGACGTGCACGGTGCCGCCGATCTTCTCGTCCAGGATGGTGTGAGAGGTGAAGCGGTCGATGCGGTAGTTCGTGCCGATGCCGATCTCGCCGACCCGGCGGGCGCCCTCGTCGGTGGCCAGCGCGGCATCGAGCACATCCTGGCCAACCGCGGCCGTGGCCTCGGTTATGACCCCGCCCTCGAACGAGAGCCGGATTCCGTCCACCCGCCGGCCGCCGCGCGTGCCCGGGTAGGAGAAGGTGATCGTCCCCTCCGCGCTCGTCTCACGCGGGCCGGTGAACACCTCGCCGTCGGGCAGGTTGCGCACTGCACACGAGTTGCGCCACACGCGGCCGCCGATGCCGAGCGTGAGATCGGTGCCCGGGGCGACGATGCGAAGCTCCGAACCGCGCTCGAGCTCGCCGATGAGGCGAGCCTGGGCCTCCCCCTGGCGGGCCCAGGTCCCGATCGGGTCCGGCTCGTCGCAGCGCGCCGCCCGGAACACCAGGTCGGCGAAGGCTGCCTCATCGAGCCCGGCCTCGCGTGCGAAGGCGGCGCACGGCCACAGTGCCACGGCCCACCGCAGCGTCCCGGCCATGTGACGTTCGGCGCGGATCCTCCCGCCCGGCCTCCGGCCGCGCTGCCAGGCGGGGTAGCGGTCGGCCGGAACACCCTCCAGCCCGTCCGACTCGAACGCGGCGTCGATGCGGAGGGTGGCGTCGACGGTGCGCATCAGCGCCGAGTGGGCGAGGTGCTCGCGGGCGAGCGTCTCCGGCGACGACGCCGCCAGCAGTGCCCGCTCCACCCCCTCGGGCATCGCCTCCACAACGACGTGGGCTCCGATCGCCCCGGCGCGGGCGGCGACACGCTCGAAGAGCGGCGCACCGATCGTCGGCCCATCCATCAGCAAGGTCTGCCCCGGACGCAGCGCGAGCATCCGCTCCACCAGGACCTGCGCCATGCGATCGGCAGCTACGGCATCGATCAAGGAAAGGCCGCCAGCACGGCATCGAGCAGTCGGTCGCTGCCGAAGCGCACCGGGTCGTCGACCACGAGCCCGGTCTCGGCAGCCGCGTGCCCGATCGCATCCGCCGCGGCCGCTGGGTCGGCGATGCCACGGGTGTTGAGGGCGATGGCGGCAACCCTGGCCGGCCGCACCGGCCTGCAGGCCGCCTCGTAGTGGGCCACGATCTCGGCGATCGGCGGGAGCTTCACCGACTCGTAGGAGTGGATCGCGGTCTGGCCCGCCAGGTGGCAGAGCACGAGCACGTCGGGCGCCGCGCCGTGGAGCAGCCCGAGCGTGACGCCCGAGTAGCCCGGGTGGTAGAGCGAGCCCTGGCCCTCGACGAACAGCAGGTCGCCGCGCCCGGCACCTTCGTCGACCAGGCGCTCGGCGGCGCCGGCGATGTAGTCGGAGATGACGTGGTCGACCGCGATGCCCCAGCCACTGATCGCGATACCGGTCTGGCCGGTGGCGACGAACACCGAGCGCTCACCGCGCTCCCGGGCAGCGCGATCGAGCTCGAGCGTCACCGTCATCTTGCCGATCGCGCAATCGGAGCCCACCGACTCGACGACGCGCAGGGAGGGGTCGCGACCGTCGGATCCGACCGGCGTGTCGAGGTCGTCGGGCCCCACCCGCAGGTCGATCAGCCTGCGCCCGTGCGTCGCCGCCAGCGCCACGAGTTCCGGGTCGTCGCCGAGGACCGTGTGGAGCCCTGCCTCGACATCCATACCCAGTGCCATGGCCTCGGCCAGCGCCGCGCGCCACGGTGCCGACAGCCTGCCGCCATCGGGCGCGACGCCGATCAGCAGCCGGTTCGCCCCCAGGGCGGCCGCCTCCGCGACGGTCGCGACGATCGGCACCGGGCGCAGGCAGTACGGAACGACATCGGACGCCGTGCGTCCGGCGGACACCTCGTCGACCACGGCCACGATCTCCCGCGGCGCATACCGGATGACGCCATGGCCGGTCTTGCCGTTGAGCGTGTCGAACTGCCTGCCGGCGTAGATGGCGAGCCGCTCGCTCACCGCGGCTCCACCCCGAGGCCGGGCCCGGTCGACAGCACGAGCCGGCCATCCGCGAATCCCAGTCCCTGGAACGGCCCTTCGCGGATGAGGAGGTGCCCGTCGAGATCGACGTAGTCCACCAGCGGTGCGATCTGCGCAGCCTGGGCGATGCCGAGCTCGGACTCGATCATGCACCCGAGCATCACCGACAGCCCCAGCGCGCGCGCCGCGTGGATCATGCGCAGCGCCTCGCGGATCCCGCCGCACTTGGAGAGCTTGATGTTGATGCCGTCGGCGTAGGTCGCGATCGCAGCCACCGAGGTCAGGTCCTTGCATCCCTCGTCCACGATCACCGGGATGCGCGGGCTGATGTCGCGCAGCGCTCGGAACGCCTCGAGATCGCCGGCCGGGAACGGCTGCTCGACGAACTCCACGCCGAGGGCGACCAGTTCCGGCATCAGCGCCCGGGCGATGTCGATCGTCCAGCCCTCGTTGCCATCGATGCGGAGGCGCGCCGAGGTGGCGCCGCGGATCGCGTGCAGGCGGGCGAGGTCGTCCGCGTTGCCGACCTTCACCTTCAGCACGTCGAAGCCGACCGCCCGCCGCGTGCGGTCGACGGTGCCCTCGATCGTGTCGATGCCGATGGTGTACGACGTGGGCGGCATCGTCCCGGGATCGATACCGAGCAGACGCCACGTGGGCTGCCCGCAGCTGCGGCCGATCCAGTCGTGGAGCGCGCCGTCGAGTGCCATCTTCGCGCCCGTCGAGCCCGGGACGGCCGCGAGCCGGCGGCCGATCGCCTCGAGCGCGAACGGGTCGTCGCCGATCACGGCGGCGCCGTGCTCCTCGACGAACGAGAGCATCGAATCGGCCGTCTCGCCCCAGTAGTCGACCGGGGCGCCCTCACCGCGCCCGGTAACGCCGGCATGGTCGACCTGCACGTGGACGACCTCCTCGAAGTCCGTCGAGGAGCGGGCGATGGTGAACGTTTCGGCGAGAGCGAGCGTCGACTTGCTGGCCTGGACGCGCATGTCGCGCGAACGATAACGGCCCGGCGGTCGCTGCTCCGCCGGGCCGTCGCCGAAGACGTTCGGCTAGTAGCCGATGTGGATGTGGTCGTAGTGATCCGGCAGCGCGAACGAGCCGGTGTTGCCGGTCGGGCCGTCGAGATCCATCAGCGAGATGATCTGGTTCGGGCGGACGTCCGCCGGCAGCATCAGCAGGAGGCGCACGGCGCGCTCGGTGACCGTTCCCGGGCCCTGGTGGCCGTAGATGTCCGTCCCACCGACCGCTGCGATATCCACGGCGCGGCCGTAGACGTGCGCCGAGATGTGGCCGGACTCCGTGAGCACGGAGTGGCCGCTGATGAGGCACGAGATCCTGACCGAGCCGAACGCCGCCTCCAGGTAGCGGATCGCCATCGTCACCCGAGGGTCGACGCGGTGCGCTGCAAGGTCGAACTGGCCGGCCGGGTAGACGGAGACGTGGCGGTCATGCAAGACCGAGTCCGCGAGTCCGGCACGTTCGACCTCGAGGCCACGGGTCACGCCGGTGCGGCGGACGGCCCAGTAGTACGAGGCCAGCGCGAGCACCCGCTCCGCCTTGTCGCGGCTGTGGTAGTAGCGGGCTACCGCCCGGAACGACTTGAACGGCCGGGACGGGTCGCGCCGGGCACCGTGGCGATGGAGCCAGACGGCCGTGGCGGCGAGCGACATGCGGTGCCGCGGATGGAGCTTGCGGATCGCCGCGAGCACCGGCCACGCCACGCGGTACTGCCGCTGCATCTTCGCCAGGCGGCGGGCTGAGCGCCGGGACAGTTCCCGGGTCGACGGCAGCGCAGCCGGCGGCGCGCCGTACTGCTGGTAGTTCTGAGCCTGAAGGATCTGGAGCGCCGATACCTGCGGGGCCGCGGGCTTCGGGGCGGGCTTCTTCACCGTCGTGTGGCGGTGGAACCTGGCCTTCTTCTTCCTCTTGTGGACGACCGGCTTGGATGTGGTGCCGGATCCGCCGGACGAGCCGGTACCGGTCGATCCGCCGGTCGATCCGCCGGTCGAGCCGGAGCCCGAGGAGGTGGTGCCGCCGGCGTTCGGATCGGTCGTCGTGCTCGCACCACCGCCCCCACCGGTATCGGTCGAGGTGGCGGACGACGTCGCCCCGTCGGTGGAGCCGGTCGCTCCGGCGCCCGCGGAGGGCGTGCCCGTATCGGCGAGGGCTGCCCCGGCGATGCCGGCGACCATGAGGGCCCCCACGGCGAGCAAGCCTGCCGTTCGGCCGGCGACGCGGCCGCGGAGCGTGCGCTGGCGTTCGCCGACGGCGAACCGGGCACGCGCGCCCGGTTCCTCGACGGGCTCCTCCCAGGCGTCGTCGATGGGACGGACGGCCCAGATGGGAAGTTCGGACTCCTGCGGCGTGCGCTCGTCCCTATCGGGCGGTAGCGACATCAGATCCCCCTTGCGGGTGCAACGTGCGTGACGATCTCGGTGGAAAGCGACGCGCACTGCGTCACTCACGTTAGTGAGATCGGCACCTTATGGGGAATTTGTGAGTGCTTACTTGCAGAACTATCGAAATGATCAAGAAGGGCGCGCAGCGGCGCTTCGGTAGACTGCGGCGCCACGGCCCCCGTAGCTCAGTGGATAGAGCACAGGTCTCCGGAACCTGGGGCGCAAGTTCGATTCTTGCCGGGGGCATGCCGCAGGGATCCGGGAATTCCCTGCAAACGAGCCGAATTCAGGCACAGGCGTCGCCACTCATGGCAACGCCTGTCTAGCCCCGTCCAGCTGTAGGACTACACCACGGACTACACCACGGGACCGTTCCTCCACCCCGGTCCCGACCTCGACGTCGTCCGACCCGACCGACCCGGTTCGTCAGTCCCATCCCGAGAAGTCCGTCCGCCAGGTCATCCCGCTCCACGGAGAAGGGATGCACACAGTGGCACCGGCCGGTGCGGGCGTCGCTGGCCGGTTGTGTCCGGGGGCCATCCGGTGCTGAGCCTCGTGACGCTGACGCCCGATCGCGGCGCGTACCTGGAGGAGCAGGTGGCGTGGAGCCGGGACGACTACTACGCGGGTCGTGGCGAGTCGCCAGGGACGTGGTGCGGGTCGGCCGCCGCGGCGCTCGGTCTTCGCGGGACGGTCGCGGCGGGCAGTCTCGAGCGGTTGATCGATGGCTGCCACCCGGTGACCGGCGAGCGGCTGCGCCGGCCGATCAGGGCCCGCACCGTGCACCTGCCGAGTCTCGACCGCGAGACGGGCGAGCGGATCACGACCGAGCAGGTGCTGTCGCCGGTGGGCGGGTTCGACCTGGTATTCAGTGCGCCGAAGTCGATCTCGCTCGCCGCCGCGCTCGCGCCGGCTGACGTGCGGCGTGAACTGGCAGCGGCCCATCAGTCGGCGGTGACGGCGACGCTGGGATTGCTGGAGCGGGAGGCGTGCGGTGTCCGGCTCGGCCGTGGCGGCGCCGTTCATGCGAAGGGGAGCGGGATCGTGGCGGCGCTGTACGTGCACCGGACGAGCCGGGCGCGGGATCCGCAGCTGCACACCCACTGCGCGGTCGCGAACCTCACGCAAGGCCCCGACGGCGGCACGTGGAGGGCGCTCGACAGCCGCCTGTTGCTGCGCGAGTGGAAGCTGGCGCTCGGCTACGCCTACCAGGCCCACCTCCGCGCCGAGGTCACGCGCCGCCTCGGCTGGGGTTGGCGTGACCCGGTGAAGGGGCTGGCGGAGCTCGAGGCGTGGCCGGAGGAGGTGCTCCGCGAGTTCTCGACGCGACGCCAGCAGATCGAGCAGGCGCTGGCCGACCATGGCGGGTCGAGCTGGCACGCCGGGCAGATCGCCACCCTCGCCACCCGCCAGCCGAAGTCGGCCACCGCGCCCGACCTCGCTGCCGAACGCGATGCGTGGCAAGCGCGGCTCGCCGAGCACGGGATGGGTGCCCGCGAGCTCCGCGCCGCCCTGCAACCCGCCGAGGTCGCTCGAACGGCGCCGACGAGCGTGGAGCTGTGCGAGATCGCCACGCAGCTGGCCGGGCCGGAGGGGTTGACGGCGAAGCAGAACACGTTCCGCCGCGCCGACGTGATCCGCGGCTTCGCCGGTGCGCTCGCGGCCGGGACGCGCGTCGAGCACCTGGAGGCGCTGGCCGACTGGTTCGTCGCCCAGCCGCCGTTCGTCGTCGACCTCGCGAACGGGGTGTACACGACGCCGGATCTGCTGGCCTGCGAGCAGCGCCTGCTCGACCTCGTCGACCAGGGCCGGCAAAGCCACACCGCCGTCCTCCCGCAGGCGACGGTCGACCGTGCGATCGCCGGGAACCCGATCGAGCTGAGCGCCGAGCAGGAACAGCGCCGTCCGCGCGCTGACGACCAGCGGGCACGCGATCGAGAACCTGGAAGCGCTGGCCGGTAGCGGCAAGACCACCGTCTGCGGCGCCATCGCCAACGCCTACCGCGCCGGAGGCTACGAGGTGATCGGCGCCACCCCCACCGCGCGCGCCGCCCGCGAGCTCCAGGACGCTGGCGTGCCGTCCGACACGATCGACGCGATCCTCACCCGCCTCCGCGCCCAGCCCGCGCCGGCGCCACGGCGGCTGGTGATCATCGCCGACGAGAACGGCATGGCCGGCACCCGCCAGATGACCGAACTCGCCACCTGGGCCCGCACCGGCCGCGCCAAGATCATCCAGGTCGGCGACTCCCACCAACTCCCCGGCGTCCCCGCCTCCGGCACCTTCGCCGCCATCACCCGCAGACACGGCGCAGAACACCTGACCGAAGTCCGCCGCCAACGCGACCCCGCCGAGATCACCGCCCTCGCCGCGCTCCGCGCCGGCGAACCCGACCAGTACCTCACCCACCTCCTCAAGCACCGACGCATGGTCCTCGCGCCCGACGAAGCGACCGCTACGAGCGAGGCCGCCACCTGGTGGCTCCAAGCCGCCGACCAGCACGGCCCGCACCGCGTGGCGGTGATCTGCCGCGACAACCAACTCCGCACCCGCCTCAACGAGCAGATCCAGCAGCTGCGGCGCCTCCGCGGCGAACTCGAAGGCCCGACCGCCGACCTCGGCGGCGCGACCTTCCAGCGTGGCGACCGCGTCATCTGCCGACGCAACGACCGCCACCTCGACATCGACAACGGCACCCGCGGCACCGTCGCCGCCGCGCACCAAGCCACCGGCCTGCTGATCATCACCACCGACGACGGCCGGCGCGTCCCCCTACCCCGCTCCTACACCAAGGCCGGGCACGTCGAACACGCCTACGCCCTCACCGCCCACAGCCTCCAAGGCGCCACCGTCGAGACGGCCTGCATCGTCGCCCGCCCCGACGACCACGACACCCGCTGGACCTACACCGCCAGCAGCCGCGCCCGCGGCGCCACCCAGCACATCGTCGTCGACGACCCCTCGCCCACAGGCCAGCGCCCAGACGTCATCGCGCGAGTCCTCGAAGGGATGGGCAGAGACGCGGTCGACTTCATCGCCCTCGAGCGGCTACCCGAGCGGCCGGGGCCCGGGGCCGTTCCGGCCGTCGCCACGCTCGATCGATTACAGCGCGAACAGTCGGTCGGCCTCGAACTGTAGGCTCACCCGCGCCTCAACTGCCCCAGCCTCGTCGGGTGCGAGTCCACGACCAACGGCTACTCAGAAATCACCGTCTGCGCCGTTCCCAAGGTGGGCATCGGTGTTCTCGACCGCCAGCCGAGCACTTGAGTCAGGTCGCGAACCTACGTCACGACCCGGGAATCACTCGGGAGCCAGGTCGACTCCGGCCGCGCCGCTTGGTCCATCCGGCTTCTGGCCGCGGCCTCGCGGCACTGGTCGCGACCAGTCCGACTAAGATCACACTGAGCGCGACCAATCCGGCCAGCTCCGCCTTCTGACGACGCTCGATCTCGTCCCAGCTTCGGACGCAGGTGGGCCAGCGAGTCACGGTACTTCCACTGCTGGTGCAGGTGGACCGGGAACGTGAGCTCGGGAGGTACGACAACCGGAACGTTGGGCGTCGCGCTGGGGCCCGCACTCACGCGCCGACTCGAAGCTAACGCAGTGCACGAGCTCCCCCCGCTGCCACCACGCCAGCGTGCCGAGCGCAAGCGCGCAGCCCAGCACCACCATTGCGAGCCTCACCCAGTACCTCAAGGCCACCATCCTCCCGCAGCGAGCGCTCGCACGCAAGGAGCACTGGCGGAGGCGATCAGGGCTCGTCAGCTGACGCCGAGGAGCCGGCGCGCGCGTCACGGGCCTGCCGGGAGCAGGAGGGTGGGCCGCCAGCGCCGATGACGGCGGTCCCACCACTGCAGTGTCCTGTCGTCGACGTTGGCGGAGGCGAACAGCGCCCGGTCGTTGGGCATCGCGACCAGGTTGACGTCGTCGATCTCGTTCTCGTTCGAGAGCAACGATAGGCCCCGCCGCATCCACGACCAGGTGCGGCCGTGATCGTCGCTGCGCGCGATGTGCTGCTCGTTGACGTTGTCGGATCCGTATTGCCACCATGCCAGGAAGGTGGTCTTCGACCCGGCCGTGATTGCCGACATCCGGACTTCCTGGGCGCCGTGGGTGATGTCGTGGCGCCCGAGCGGATGCCAGCTACGGCCGGCGTCCGCGGTCCGCCAGAACGACGGTTCGTGCGGGCCGAGCCCGTTCTGGCAGCACCCGCTGAGACGCAGCAGGAACATCCCGGGGCGGCCGGGATCCGCCTCGATCCACGCCGTCGGCGCGAATTCGTAGCGCAGGGGCCCGAAGCTGGTATGGATCTGGGTCGGTACATGCCCGACCGCCACGCGCCAGTGAGCGCCGTAGTCGGTGGTGCGCCGTGCGACCTGGCCGACGTCCAGGGGTGGCCCGTTCGTCCCGAGCGCCAGCCCCGACATCAGGATGGTGTCCGAAGCGGCGTCGACGGCGAACCGCTCTGGACGCGCCTGCTGATCGGTGCCTGGCACCAGCGTCCAGCTATCACCACAGTCGTGCGTGACCCAGACCCGTTGCGAGCTGAACAGGTCGGCGGAACCATTCCCCTCGATCAGCGCCGAACAGGCCGAGTGCAGCGCGACCACCCGCAACCCGAACCTGCTGCCTCCAGCCCCGCCGTAGAGCCCCGCATCGGCCTCTACCCAGGTCCGCAGATCAGCCGAGCGGTAGGCCGCGGCGCCCTTCGCAGCGGAGCCGGCGACGAGCCACTGCAGCCGCGAGCCAGCGTCACGCACCGCACCCACCGCCTCCGGCCGGAACCCAGCCGGCAACGCGTTCGCCAGAACCCGCGCCCGCTGCCCCGACGCCGACACCCGCACCACGCGGCCATCCGCGGTCACCGCGATCACACCCGCACCTGCCCCGGCATACGCCACCGCCGTCACACGCACCACCGGTGGTGGCGGCGCCGGCGCCACCGCGATCAGCACGGAGCAACCACCAGGGCCGAGGCCCATCGACGCCGTGCCCGTGGATAACCCACCGGAATCGTGGCTCACTCCCGCCATCTCAATCCTTCCATTTCATCCTCGTGTGGACGTTCACGCCGACGTGAGTCTTGCTTCGCTCGGCCTGCGTCGCGCCGAACCGCAGAATGTCCGAGCCGTCCGCGTACTTCAGAGTCCGATTCCCCGACTTGGAGCCCTTCCAGCCGAAGTTGAAGTCGCTTGGGTTGAGCGGGTTGGAATTGACGAAGTGGCTGTCGCACCAGGTGTACGCCCAGGGTAGTGACACGCCGGCCGTTACCGCTTCGCGGAACGTCGCCTGGAGTACGAAGTTGATGTCGACCGAGTGGCAGTCGTCGGATAGGGTCTGCTCAGTCGGGACGGCTGTAGTCGAGTTTCGAGGCCGCTCCCTGCCCGGTTGTCGGGTGGATCACCCGCACATGCGTCCATTGTTGCGTCAGCCTGAGCATGAGATGACATTCCGGCTGTTTGGAGGCTCGCACCAACCTTGATTTCGCTGCAGACTCCGTAGGCTCCGGCGTCATCCATCCAGCACGACTGAACGACCGTGGACCTGCTGCCGCTGGACGCTCAGGTGAATGTACGTCGATACTAGATCCTGGCGCTTCTGCCGCACGTGGGGCGCCGGCCATACCCAGTGGCTGACCAGTTGCTGTTGAATCCAGGTTGTTGTGTCCGCCCAGTCCACCGTCGGCGGCGGCGTCGTGTTGTATGAAGATCCGGTCAGCGCCGCAAGACCGTTGTACGCCTTGTTGGATCCGGGCAGGTACTGGCTGTCGGATCCGTCGTCGGCGAAGTCGACTCCGTCCGGTACGGCGTTGCCGCCATCGTCGATAGCGAAGTACTCGACGATCTGACCGGGATCTCCGGCGACGCGCGTGGCGACGGCATCGGCAAACGAGCGCAGAGTACCGGTCGGGTAGGCGGTCACGGTCACCGTCGGGGTGGTGATGGTCACGGTCTGGGTCGCGGTGGCGGTCGCGCCTGCAGAGTTCGTGCCGTGCACGGTTAGCGCGAGGGTGTGCGCGCCTCCGTTGTGCGGCGACGGCCAAGTAAACTCGTACGGCGTGTCGGTCGTCGTCGCCGTGAGCACGCCGTCAGCGATCAGGTCAACCGAGGTGACCGTCGCGAACCCGGTCGGCGACCCCGCGACGCGGACGACGTCGCCGACCGCTTGGGCGCCGGCGTACGGTGCCGTGATCAGGACGTCGGGTGTGGTAGTGGCGGTGAAGAAGGCGCTCGCAGCCGAGATCTGGAAGCCGGCTGATGCTGTTGGGTCGGTCTCACCGGCTTGCCAGTAGTAGAGCTGGCCGGGCTGGAGCGCGCCGACCGGGACCTGCCAGGTGGTCGCCGCTGCGGGCGCGGATGCAGTGACCGTGCCGGTGGCGACCTGGACCTTGTCGCTATAGCGGTAGACCCAGAAGTCGGTCTGCGCGCTGGGTGGCGCACCCGCGCTGCGGGTCACTGACAGCGTCGGGGTGAGGCCGGAGATGATCGATCCGTTGGCGGGCGCCGAGTCGGCGAAGTCGGAGTTTATCCGGATCGTGACCGGACCGACGGAAGCTGAGTCGGTTGACGCGTCGTCGTGGTTGTAGACGGTGACGGTGTAGACGCCGTCGGGCAGCTCAGGCGCCCAACTGCTCGAAGCGCCCGCCGCGACGTAGGCTCCGGAACCCGAGTAGCCGAGCGTGGTCGGCATTCCCTGGTCGTCGACCACCTGGTTCGCCGCGTTTCTGACCGTCCAGACGGTCTTTCCGGTCTGACCGGTGTCGGCGTCGTTGAAGGTCGCTGAGAGCGGCGTCGATCCATCGTCGAGGACCTGGCCGTTCTGGATACTGAGAGCGGTCGGCGCTGTCGGAGCATGGTTGTAGTTGACGCTGAGGATCGGGTTGCCGGAGGCGTTGTCGTAGGAGTAGAACTTCTTCCAGCCAGTGTTGCTGGTCTCGCTGGCAGCCTTGATAACTACCCCGTCGTTCCCGGAAGGATGGCTGGCCCAGTACTGCACGAGGTCGGTCAGGGTGTGACCGGAGTAGCCGCCGGTGTCGAGGTAGATGCGGTTTGCGGGGCAGGCAGAGGAGCCGCCTTCGCCGGCTGACGACCAGCCCTTGGCGTCGCTGGTCGATGCGTAGATCGCGCCCAGGCCGTACTCGCCGTCGATCCAGCGGGTAATGGAGGAGAAGTGGGTGGCGGCGCGGTAGAGCTCGAGCGTCGAGGGCGTGCACGACCACGACCAGTACTCGTACAGGGAAAGCCGGGCATAGGAGACTACGGCGCCGTTCAGCGGCGAGGTGTCCCACCGCATCAGTGTTCGCGCCACCCCGCCACCACCGTTGTAGGTGCCGGCCTTGAGGATCGTCTCGTTATGCGAATCGGTGGTCGCCTGGTCGCTCTGGACGTAGGTGTCGACGGACTTGGCAAGGCCCTGAGACGGGTCGATCGTGACCGGATAGGTCAGCGACGGATCGTCCAGGAACGCCGCGTCGGGACGCAGCTCGAGCGCCACCCCTGCTCCGGAGGGCACCACGTCCATAGCTACCAGTGCCGAGTGGGTCGGCTCGTCGGAGTTCGGGTCGCGCTCTGCGCCCCACATGCGGGCATCGTCGGAGCGGGCCTTGACCTGGCCGCTCGCGACATCGGTCAGCACCAGCGTGCCGTCGGCACCGACATCGGCATGCAGCCCCTTCAGGCCCAACGGCACGTTCAACACCAACGGGCCAGTCGGCCGGCTACGAAGCACCCACAACTGCTCGAATCCCTGCGGGCGAGCCTCCAGCACCAGGTCGATCCCGGGATACACATCGCGATAGGTGGCCCGCGCGCCGTCCACCACCGGCACCGGCAACGCATGCAGCCAGCCCAGCGTGAACTGGTCGGCACCCAACCCGAGCTTCGCCAGGAATCCGTCCGCGCCCCCGTCAGAAAAGGTCTGCGGCACGTCCGCCACCGCCGGGCTCAACCCCGAAGCGCCACTCACCAAAGTAGTATCGATGTTGGACCAGCCGGTCGCGCTGGACGAATCCGGCTCCCGCACCGGCCCCAACGCCAAGTCCATCGTGTACGAGCCGTCTGGATTCACAAATGTGGCGGTGGTTTTCGTCAGGGCATCGGTCACCTCGACTGGCTGGCCCGACTGCGCGGCCAGCGCCGCCGCGTCCGCCGCGCTCGGCGCCGTCAGCACCGAGTCCTGTTCGCTCAGCGGCGGGGTGTCCGCCGCCGCGACCGCGACCGCGCACGCGCATGCCGCGACCCCAAGTGTCAGCAGCCGCCCGAACCCCCACACCATTCGCCGCACGGATGCCTCCCTCGTCTCGGCGATCCTACGAATCGTGAAGCGGTGCGTAAACAGCCGTGACGTTACTGTTTTGTCATCTGTCGACAGTGGACTCTACAGTGCGACGTTGTTCCGTCCGGCCACTGGTGTCCACACGGCTCCGCCGGAGAGGCAGGGACCGGTCAGATTTCAAGGCCGCCGCCGGTCGTGGCCCGCGCGCGAGCGGCGGTCGCTGCCGCTATGCGAACCCGGGCCGCAGCGGCCTGACCTTCGGCGAGGCTTGACATATGCATTTCTGGCACACGCCACAGTCAGCGCACGGCGGAGACGATGACGAAGACGCGCAGAGCGGACTGGGCAGCCGAAGCACGGCCCCCGCGACGGGTCCATCCACGACTCCAGGCCGCCCCGATCAATGGCTGCCGACGTCCGGAATCTCTGGCGCTCATCTTCCGCATCAAGTCGGGCTGATGGCAAGAACTCGCGCGACGCTTGTCATTAACCACGTCGTCCATCTTCTCGGGAGGCGCTCCTCAGTGCAGCGTTCCTGCGGGTGTCCCGAACGCAGCCGTTCGGAATCCGATCTCCTGACCCTACATGTCGATTCCGAGTCCGCGACTACGCCCGAGTGAGCGTTCGAGCTCGACCATGGTGCGGAGCTGATCGGCGAGCGACGTGTCGAGCTCCCGGCCGAGATGCTCGAGGTTGCGGATGAGGTCGGGGACTCCCGCGACCTGCACGCGTAGGCCGTGGCCGATCGCCTCGCGGTCGGCCTGGCGGCGGAGTCCGTCGTAGCCTCCGTCGATGCCGGTCGGCTGTTCGATCACGCTCAGGTCGCCGGCGGGGGTGTGGTACTCGCGTACGGCGGGGTCGTTCGACGGCCGCTCTTCGCCGCTGAGCTCCGCTACAGCTCGCTCCAGGCGTCGGAGGTTCTCGGGCTTCGACTGCGGACAGATGTCGACGTCGTGCGTGATCTCGCTGCTGCCCTGCATGACCCGGGCCAGGCCGCCGACGAGCACGTACGCGACGTGATTACGCTCGAGCGCACCGAGGATCGCGTAGGGGTCGAATGGCTCAGCGGCCACCGCGGTACCTCAGCTCGTCGGCGCGACGATCCAGCATCTGCTGGAGTCGCTCGCTCGGGGCCGCGGCGGCGATCTTGCGCCGGAGCTCGTCGTCGACCGGTTCGTACTTCTCGAGTTTCGTCGAGAGCTGGTAGCCGCAGGCGCGGAGGACTCTCCTGGAGGTTCGCGAACCGGGCTCGACGTCGCCGCGTTCCCAGCGTGCGACGTGCGATTGGTCGCGGCCGGCGCGGTCGGCGAGGTCGGCCTGGGAAAGGCCGGCGCGTAGTCTCGCCTCGCGGATCAGGAGCCCGGCGTTCACGGGCGCAGTCTACGCCCGGATCGCTGAAGGCGCTTGCAGGCCATAACTGACCTGACGTCGCCTTCATAGCTGTCAAGGTCTATAGACCGTATATGGTATTGTTCACTCAACCCAGACCAGCGAGGTCCTGCCATGGCGATGCCGGCGTACGATCACCACCGCGGCGACAAGCTCGCCTACACCCCTGGTGAGGCGGCGGCGATGCTCGGCGTCAGCCGGCGAACCTTTGACCGGCGGATCATCGGCCAGCTCCGGATCGTCCGCGAGGGCCGCTGCATCCTCGTCCCGCGCCGCGAACTCGAGCGCTACATCGAACGCAACCTGGCGCGCACCCTCGCGCCGTGAGCGAAGGCGTCCAGACACGCCACCGCAAGGCATGCGCGACGCACCGCGGCGGTCGCTGCAGCTGTTCGCCGAGCTACCGGGCGGCGGTCTACGACCGGCGCGACGGCAGCCGCGTCACCCGCTCCTTCCCCACTCTCGCCCAGGCGCGCCGCTGGCGCGCGGACACCTATCGCGACCTCGAAACGGGACTCCGGCGCGCCCAACAGGGCCGCACGGTCCGCGAAGCCTCCGAGCGCCTGCTCGATGGGATGTCGGACGGCACCGTCCGCAATCGCAGCGGCGACGCCTACAAGCCGAGCGCCATTCGCTCCTACAGGACGGCGCTCAAGCTGCGGATCCTGCCCGAAGTCGGCGGCATCCGCCTCGGCGAGCTGCGCCGCGCGACCGTCCAGCGCCTCGCCGATCACATGCTCTCGGATGGCGCCTCGCCGTCGACGATCCGCAACACGCTGATGCCCCTCCGGGTGATCTGCCGCCGCGCGATCGAGGACGGCGAGCTCACCGTCTCGCCCTGCGACCACCTGCGGCTGCCGGCCGTCCGCGGTCGTCGTGACCGCGTCGCTTCGATCGACGAGATGCACGCCCTCTTGGACGCGCTCCCACCCGACCTCGAAGCGCTCTACGCCACCGCCTTCTACGCGGGCCTGCGCCGCGGTGAGCTGCGCGCCCTGCGCTGGGGCGACGTCGATCTCGCGGCCGGCCGCATCACTGTCCGCAAGGGCATGGACGACACGGGGGTGATGATCGAGCCCAAGAGCGTCAGCGGCGCACGCACCATCCCGATCGTTCAGCCACTCGCCGACGTGCTCGAACGTCACCGCGCGGGCGACCTGGACATCGCGCGTGACCGCCACGTCTTCTTCGGCCGGCGCGCGTTCACCCCGAGCACCGTCCGCCGCCGCGCCGAGACCGCCTGGAAGCGGGCCGGCCTTGCCCCTGTGAGGCTCCACGAGTGCCGCCACACGTTCGCGAGCATCCTGATCGCCGCCGGCATCAACGCGAAGGCGATCTGCACGTTCTGCGGCCACTCGTCGATCGAAGTGACCTACGACCTGTACGGCAAGCTGATGCCCGGCAGCGAGGACGAGATGGTCTCGCGGGTCGAGTCGTACCTGATCCACTGCACCACCGTCGACACCATGGCCGCCCGGAGGGCGCATGGCTGAGCCGATTTTGCGTGGTCTCCGGAACCTGGGGCGCAAGTTCGATTCTTGCCGGGGGCATGCCGCAGGGATCCGGAAAATCCCTGCAAACGAGCCGAATTCAGGCACAGTCGTCGCCACTCATGGCAACGCCTGTCTAGGCCCGTCCAGCCGTTGGACTCCGCCGTGAGCGACCACGTGGGCAGCCCAGGGCGGTGCGTTCCAATCCGAGCCTCAAGCCCCAGGTACGCCTGCTGCCGGCTCCTCCGACTCGGCCGCCGCACGCTGTTCCAGCAACTCGAGGATCCGGTCGGTGTTCGCACGGATCGCGGTGACGTGGTTGAAGATCCACTTCGGCGGAGCGCTGTCGGGCATGGCCTCGATCCGAGACGCGAAGTCGCCGCCACGGCCGAACGGCCCGAATCGCCTCGCGACCAGAGCGACGCCGGCGAGGGCGGCGATGAGAAGTGCAACGCGCTTCAACATGGGGCTCCTTCAGACGGTTTGAATACTGTCCGTGCGGTCCGAAGCGCCGGGTTCAAGGCGCTCACACCGGTGCGGGCTTCTCCTGCGCTTGCTGCTCCGGCACGTCGACCGGCGCCTCCGGCGCCTCGTCCGTCGCCCGATGCCGGCCCGGCCGCCACCGGTAGGCACGCGACGGCACGCGGTGCCCCATGTGCCCGGCGACCCGCCGGCCGAAGTCGACGAGCGCCCGGTCCTCCCGGTCGGCGGCCTCGGCCTCGACGCTCGCGGCCCGCTCCGCCTCGACGGCCTGCGCCGCCTCGAGCCGCGGCTTCCACCACGACCGGATGCGTTGCACCGCGGACAGGACGCAGAGGGCCACGCTGGCCGCGATGAGAACGCGCACCGGGCGTGACAGGCCCCGCCACCGGCGGAACGAGCTGAGCACAGCCTCCGGTATGACGACCTCCGGGGCGACGGGCTCCGAAACGACTTCGCGATCGGCCATGACCACGCGAGCATACACCCGGCGGGGCGCCCTGTCTCCTCTGCCGCGTCGGGTAGTCGGGGTCGGGGCACCCGGGCGAGCGCGCCGGTTGAGACGATCGCAGTAGACTGCGCTCCGCCGCCGACGGCGGCGGGGGGGGCGCACGGGATGGACGAACACAGGACCGCGATCGGACTCCGAGACACGCACGTGCCGTCGTGCGCGAGGAGTCGGACCGTGGCGGCCGGATGGCCGACGGAGCGAAGATGACCGAGCCGGCAGATCCCAGCGTCCCTGACGAGGGCGCCGGCAACCCGCGACTCGCGTTGCTGCTCGCGATGGCGATGTTCGTGCTGGTCGTGGACACGTCGCTGATGAACGTCTCGATCTCGTCGGTCGTCGCTGATCTGGACACGACCGTGAGCAGCGTGCAGGCCGCGATCGCCCTGGAAGCGCTCGTCTCCGCCGCGTTCATCCTCATAAGCAGCAAGATTGGCGACCTGATCGGCCGCAAGCGCGCGTACGTGCTCGGCCTTCTCGCCTACGCGACGGGCGCAGTGGCCATGACGCTGGCGCAGAGCGTGACGGCGATCATCATCTTCTGGGCGATCATCGGTGGCCTCGGCGCTTCGCTCCTGCTGCCGGCGATGCAGTCTCTGATCCACGGGAACTTCCAGGGCGCGGCGCGCACGAAGACGTACGCGCTGGTCGGGGCCGCGGCCGCGATCGCCGCCGCGGTGGGCCCGCTGATCGGCGGTTTCGTCACGACCTTCCTGTCGTGGCGGGTCGGCTTTGGCCTCGAGGTCGTCGTGATCGCGATCGTGTTGTCCCAGATCAAGCTCGTCCGTGACGTGGCTTACACGGGGCCGCGGCAGGTAGACATCGTCGGCGCCTTCCTCTCGGTCATCGGGATGGGCGGCCTCGTGCTCGGCATCCTCGTCTGGCAGGAGGGCGGCGATTACGTCCTGCTGCTGATGGCGATCGGTGCCGCCGCCATGGCGCTCCTGGCCTGGTGGCTCGTGCGTCGCAAGCGGGCCGGCGAGGTGGCCCTGATCGACCCGGGCCTGTTCAAGTTCCCCCACTTCACGAGCGGCGTCACGGGCCAGATGCTGCAGAACATCACGCTGGGCGGCGCCATGATCGCGCTCCCCATCTTCCTGCAGATGACGCTCGAATACAACGCCCTCCAGACGGGCCTGTCCCTGGCGCCACTCTCGCTCAGCATGTTCGGCGTCGCGATCCTGGCAGGCCGCCGGGCGGGGAAGCGGCGGCCGAGCACCCTCGTCCTGGTCGGGTTCGCCCTCTGCGCGATCGGCCTCGCCCTGATCATCGTCATCGTGCCGCACGCTGACAGCGGCTGGGCGCTCCTCGTCCCGTTGCTCATCACCGGCTCGGGGCTCGGCCTGCTCGTCTCCCAGCTGAACAACTACACGCTCTCTCCGATCGACGAGGAGCGCACCAGCGAGGCGGCGGGCGTCAACGCCGCCGCAGGGTCATTTGGCCTCTCCTTCGGGCTCGCAATGGCGGGAGGAATCATGCTCGCCGTCCTCGCCTTCGAGTTCACCAACCTCGTCCAGGACAGCCCCGTGATCCCGCCTGCACAGCAACAGCAGATCTCCGACACGCTCGAGAACGACGCCGAGGTCATGAGCAACGCGCAACTCGAACCACTCCTCGTCGACCAACCCGAAGACGTCCAGGCAGAGATCCTCCGCATCAACAAGGAAGCCCGCGATCGCTCCCTCCAGGTCGCCCTCCTCGTGCCTGTCCTCGCCAGCATCCTCGGGCTCATCAACGGCTTCCGCATGCGACGACTTCCAGATCCGGTTGCCGCGGTGGCTGCCGAAGGCATGGCCCTCGGGTGATCGCGACGTCCACGACGTAGGCTGAGTCCCGCACGTTCTCGACGCTCACCGCGGCACCGCCACGGCGGAGCGAGGTCGAGTCGGGTCGGGGGCGGCGCCGTGGTCTACTGTCCGAGGATGCGCAAGCTCGCCGCGATCGCGGCCCTGCTCGCCCTGGGAACGGTCGGGGTGGCGCTGGTGACGTCGTGCTCCGACACCTCTCCCGGCACGGACGCCCTGAGTACGCCGCCGGGCACCGGGCCCCCGCCGACGCGATCGAGCGCACCCGCCTCGCCCTCGGCGGTGACACGCCAGGCCGGGCCACGCCCCGCCCGGGCCACCGCCGGCAAGCGGCAGCGTGCGACCTGGCTGCTCACGCGGCTCCGGCAGTCGGCGCCGAGCGGCGCGTCCTCGTACCGGCGATCCGCGTTCGGCGACTGGATCGACGCCGACCATGACGGGTGCAACACGCGAAAGGAGGTCCTGATCGCCGAGTCGCGCACACCGGTGCAGGTCTCCGGCTCGAGCTGCACCCTGTCGGGCGGGACGTGGGTGTCGTGGTACGACGGGGTCACGACGAGGAACCCGTCCACCTTCGACATCGACCACGTGGTGCCGCTGGAGGAGGTCTGGGTATCCGGCGGCCGGGCGTGGACGGCGGCGCGGCGCCTGCGCTACGCCAACGACCTCGGCCTGGCCTGGACGCTCGATGCCGTCACCGCCCACAGCAACCGTTCGAAGGGCGACCGAGACCCGTCGCAGTGGCTTCCCGACCGCAACCGCTGCACGTACGCGGTGCACTGGCTGACGATCAAGTACCGGTGGGGCCTGTCGATCGACCCTGCCGAGGCGCAAACCCTCCGTGGACTGCTGGCCGGATCGTGCGGCCGGACGCTCGTACGGCTCCCCGCGAAGGGGTGAGCCTAACCCGCTGCCGCCGGCACGGTTGCCCGCCGGCCGAAGGCGGCAGCGGTGACCGCCGAGGCCGACCACGTCGCCACGATCACGAACATGCCTGCAGCGGTCGTGCCGGCTGCCGTTGAGGCGACACCGATCACGAGCGGTACGAGCGTCTCCAGCGTTCCCGCCGTCGCGAGCAGGACGCCGGTGGCGACGTTCGTGTCGTGCGGGAAGGCCTCCGCCACGCCGGTGATGACGAGCGGGAAGACGCCACCGGCAGCCAGACCGGCCAGGCCCAGCATCGCCACCGCGGCGACCGCCCCGGGCAGCAGCGTCGCGCCGGCAGCCGCAACGGCGCCGAGCGCTGTAATCGCCGGCAGGAGTCCGCGCGGCCGGATCGTGCCGGTCCAGCCTGCGAGCGCCAGCCGCGACACGGCCGTCCCGAGCCAGAAGGCGACGATGGCGGCGGCCGCGGCCCACGGCTCGAAGCCGCGAGCGGAGACGGCGTAGGTCGGGAACCAGCCGACCAGTCCGGCCTCGGACGCGATCTCGAGCCCGAGGATGAAGGTGAGGAGCAGGAAGATCGGACTCCGCGACAGCCCGCGCACGCCGTGGCGGTCGGCAGGGTGTGACGGCTCACCGTCCGGAATGCTGCTGGACAGCAGCAGGGTCGTGAGCATGCCGGCGGCGCCGATGACCAGGGCCGCGCGCCAGCCGGGGCCGTAGCGAATCATGCCGGCGGCGATCAGCGGGCCGGCAATGGCACCCAGCCCGAAGAAGGCGTTGGCGAACGACACCGCACGCGGCCCGACGTCGGACAGGCTCGCGTTGAGGGAGCCGGTGATGAACCCGCCACCGAGCATCGTCACGAACACGCCGAACAGGACGACCGCGGCATGCGGCGCGGCGGCCTCGGTGAAGAGCCCGGCCGCCATCAGACACGTTCCGATGATGAAGCCCAGGCGCCGGCCACGACGATTCGCGACCAGCCCGCCGAGCAGCCCGCCGAGGCCCCAGCCGGCACCCTGGGCGGCCACGAACACGCCGCTGACGAAGTCGCTGAGCCCGAGGTCCTCCCGAATGCCCGGCAGCACCGGACCCTGCATCGCCACGGCCGTCCCGAAGGCCATGAACGAGAGACTCGCGGTCCTGACGACGCCGATTGCCACGATGACAGCCTAGTCTTCGCCGGCGGGCATGCGCTCCGCGACGACGGCGTACCCGGCGGCGAGGCCCGCCCGGTGACCGGTCACGGCCGCCTGGAACTCGTCGCGCCCCAGCGTGTAGACACGGGCATCCGTGCGGGCCGTGACGGTGGCCGTGCGCGGCACGTCCCGCAGCAGCGCGATCTCGCCGAAGTAATCGCCGCGCTCGCAGATGACGATGTCACGGCCGTCGCGCGCCAGGCCGAACTCGCCCTCGTCGAGGATGTAGAAGCGGTCGCCGGCGTCGCCCCTCCGGATCACCTCGGTGCCGGCCGCGACGTCCAGGCGCTCCAGGCGCGATGCGATCTGTTCCGCCGCCGCGACGGACAGCGTGGCGAACATCGGCACGCTTCGCACCAGATCGATGTTCGCCGAGGCCGGCAGCACCTCCCGGTCGATGCGGTGGATCCGGGGCGACGAGAGGATGGCCAGCGCCGGCAGCAGCAACCCGACCGCCACCAGCGTCGCGCGCGTGCCGATGGCGTCGATCAGCAAGGGCGCGGCCAGAGAACCGATGCCGACGGTCGCGAGGGTGACGGCGTTGTGGACGCCGAAGACCCGCGCCAGCACGTCGTCCGGCACTGCCCGCTGGAGCAACGTGTAGCCCGAGACGTCGAGCATGGCGTCGCCGATGCCGACGATGAACAGCGCCACCAGGCCCACGAGGGCCGCCGGATGCACGCCGATCACGGCGATCGGGATGCCCCAGGCGGCCAGCCCGAGCAGGAACGGCGCCGCCAGCGGCCGCCCGGCGAGCCGGCGCGCGGCGACGGCGCCGACGAGGGCACCGGCCCCCGGCGCGGACGTGAGGTAGCCGACCCAGGACTGGTCGAGATCCAGCAGGTCGAGCGCGACCACCACCACCAGCACCGTCATGAATCCGCGGACGAGCGTCTGCGATCCGAAGACGCCCAGGATCAGCCGGGCGCCCGGCGCAGCCACGGCCGAGCGAATGCCGGCCGCGCCACCCGCCAGGCCGGGCTCGCCCGTGGCCGTCCGCACGGCGGCACCCTCCACTCGCATGGCGATCAGCAGCACGCCGGCGATCGCCGAGAGCGCGGCCGTGGACACGAATCCGGCGCTCGCGCCCTGAGCGGCGACGACGAGTCCGCCCAGCACCGGGCCGGCCAGCGTCCCCACGCCCTGCGCAGTCAGCAGCGAGGCGTTCGCCGCCACCAGTTCCTCCGGGGTGGCCACGATCGACGGCAGCAGCGAGAAGGCGGCCGGGAGCGAGATGCTCGAGACGGCCGCGTGCCCGGCCGCAATGGCGAACACGACGCCCGTCGGGGCACCGGCGGCAACGGCGAGGGCGGCCGTCACCGCGAGGCCGCTGCGGACGACCTCGACGGCGAACAGGACGCGCTCGCGGGCGAACCGGTCGGCGAAGGCGGTGCCGGCCAGTGACACCGCCGCGGCGGGCACCATCCGCGCGAACATCACGATCCCCACCGCCACCGCTCCCCCGGCGTTGAACGCGTACACGCCGACGACGACGTGGAACGCCCACTCGGCGGCGCGCGAGCAGGCCCAGGCAGCGCACAGGAGTCGCAGATTCGTGTTCCGCACGGCCGGGCCAGTGTACGACCGCCGGTCGCGACCGTGCGGGCATGCAACGATCCAGGGATGACCGATTCCGACGCGATCCTGACCAACCTCGGCCTCGATGCGGACGCGCTCCGGACGGGCGATCTCGAGGTGCGGACGCCCATCAACGGCGAGGTGGTGGCCCGCCTGTCGCGGTCGTCCGCAGCCGATACCAGCGCGGCCATCGGTCGCGCCACGGCGGCCTTCGCTGACTGGCGCGACCTGCCGGCGCCACACCGGGGCGAGCTCGTTCGGCTCCTGGGCGAGGAGCTGCGGGCGGCGAAGGAGGATCTCGGCGCGCTCGTGACGCTCGAGACGGGCAAGATCGTTCAGGAGGGCCTGGGCGAGGTGCAGGAGATGATCGACATCTGCGACCTCGCGGTGGGGCTCTCCCGGCAGCTGTACGGGCTCACGATCGCCTCCGAGCGTCCCGGCCACCGGATGCTCGAGAGCTGGCATCCACTGGGGCCGGTGGGTGTCGTGACGGCATTCAACTTCCCGGTCGCGGTCTGGAGCTGGAACACGGCGCTCGCGCTGGTCTGCGGCGACCCGGTGGTGTGGAAGCCGTCGGAGCGCACGCCACTGACCGCGCTGGCCTGCCAGGCGCTGCTGCGTCGCGCCGGCGAGCGCCTCGGCGGGATCCCGGACGGGCTGCTGGAGGTCGTGGTCGGCGGTGCCGACCGGGCGGTGCAGCTTGCCGATGACGCCCGCCTGCCGCTCATCTCCGCCACCGGGTCGACCGCGATGGGACGGGCACTGGCGCCGAGGGTCGCCGCTCGCCTCGGGCGCAGCCTGCTCGAGCTCGGCGGCAACAACGCGATGATCGTCACCCCGAGCGCCGACCTGGAGCTGGCGGTACGGGCGATCGTGTTCGCCGCCGTCGGTACCGCGGGCCAGCGGTGTACGACGCTGCGGCGCCTGATCGTGCACGAGAGCGTCCGCGACGAGCTGCTGCCGCGCCTCGAGCGCGCGTACGCCAGCGTCCGGATCGGC
Organism: uncultured Actinomycetes bacterium; assembly: GCA_963779685.1. Taxonomy (GTDB): domain Bacteria; phylum Actinomycetota; class Thermoleophilia; order Gaiellales; family F1-60-MAGs149; genus CAVZZG01. The sequence goes on along the minus strand of CAVZZG010000003.1, from coordinate 309,888 downwards.
GATCCCCGGGAGGCCGGCACGCTGCTCGGGCCGCTCGTGAACCGCGAGTCCTACGAGCGCATGCAGGCATCGCTCGACCGTGCGCGGGCTGCGGGTGGCGTCGTCGCCGGTGGCGAGCGGGTGCTCGCCGAGCAGTGGCCGGATGCCTACTACGTCTCCCCCGCCCTCGTGGCGATGCCAGGCCAGACTGACGTGGTGGCCGAGGAGACGTTCGCGCCGATCCTCTACGCCGTCGGGTACGACGACCTCGGCGAGGCGCTCGCGCTCCACAACGGGGTGCCTCAGGGCCTGTCGAGCTGCATCTTCACCAGCGACCTGCGCGAGAGCGAGCGCTTCCTGTCTGCGGCCGGCTCCGACTGCGGCATCGCCAACGTCAACATCGGACCCTCGGGAGCCGAGATCGGCGGGGCCTTCGGCGGCGAGAAGGAGACCGGCGGCGGCCGGGAGTCGGGCTCCGACGCGTGGAAGGCCTACATGCGCCGCCAGACCGCCACGATCAACTACTCGCACGACCTACCGCTCGCCCAGGGCATCGTCTTCGACGTCGGCTGACCCGGGCTCCGCCTCCGGCTTCGGCGCGAGCCGCTTCGCGACCCGCACCCAGTCGACCCGCGCCAGCACGATCACCAGCCCGAACAGGGCGATCTGCACCACGACGACGACCCACGAGGACACGCCCTTGCCGATCAACTGGTCGACGGTCGCCGCGGCCGCCGATGCTGCAGTCAGGTAGATCGTGTAGCTGAACAGGCGCCCCACCAGGAAGGCCGCTATCAGCGGCGGGAGCCGGAGGTCGAGCAGGCCCGCGGCGACGAAGAGCTGGCCGGAGGGCAGCGGCGACACCAGGAACAGGGCGAGCGCCCCGATCGCGGTTGCCCGCCGCGCCTCCAGCAGGCCCTTGGCGGCCTCGAGCGATTCGAGCCGTTGCGGCGACACCCAGTGCCGGACGCGGCGGGCGCCCAATGCGAGGAGGGCTCGACCGGTGGCGGCGGCGCATGCCCCGATCACCACCAGCACTGCGGTCGGATAGCCGTAGCGCACCTGGACGAGCACGAGGATCGCCCAGGTCGGCGGCGCAAACGCCGGCAGCATGTTGACGACGACGATGACGAGGGCGACGACGGCCAGCTGCAAGGCCGGTCAGGCCCGCGCGCCGGGCCCGTACGCCAGTCGAAGCAGGCGTCCCTCGGCGAACCGCGTCGGCCGGAGATCGGCCACGTCGATCGGCGATGGGCGGCCCGTGACCTCGGCGGCGACGACCTCGCCCACTGCCGGCGACAGCTTGAACCCGTGCCCTGACCAGCCGAGGGCGAGGTACAGCCCCTCGATTCCCGGGCACCATCCCAGGATCGGGTTCCAGTCGGGCGTGTAGTCGTAGGGGCCGGCGAACCCGCGGACGAGGTCGAAACCGCCGAGGCGCGGATATCGCGCGGCGACCGCCCTGCGGACGACAGCTTCGTATCCGGCCGAGAGGCCGTGGTCGCACTCGTCCGCCCGATCGAGCGGCTCGTCCCCGAAGTAGGCCACGGCGCAGAACTGGCGGCCGCGGTCGGGCCTCACGACGACGTTCGTGACCGCGTCGGAGCAGACCGCCGTGGGCAACGGACCGCCGATCGGCTGGCGCACGACCGCCACTTGTAGCCGCTTCAGCGAAATCGGGACCTCCGCGCCGTGCTCGCGCAGCAGGTCATTCCCCCAGGCGCCAGTCGCGAGCACGACCCGGTCGGCGGCGACGAACCCCGCATCGGTCTCGACGCCGGTGACCTTGCCGCCCGCCACTCGCAGTCGTCGCACGTCGCTGCCGAGACGCCCCTCGAGTCCGTTCCGCATGCCCGCTGCGAACCAGCCCAGGCACATCTTCTGGGCATCGGCGAAGCCGCCGTCGGGCTCGTAGGCGGCCCCGGCGACGCCATCGAGCGACAGCTCGGGTTCGATCGCGGCGATCTCGTGCGGCTCGAGGAACGACGTGTCGAGACCAAGCCCCTTCAGCATCTCGACGTTGCCGCGGCAGGCCGTGACGAGCGCGTCGGGCACCGTCAACAGGTAACCGCACTCCACGTACCCCGCATCGGCGACGCCGACCTCGTCGGCCCAGTTCATGATGGTCCGCGAACCGGCCATGGCGAGCCGGGCCGTGACGGCGTTCGAGTAGTGGCGTCGCACCATCGAGAACGAGCGACCCGAGTCGCCGGCCGCCGGCGCGGTGCGGTCGATCAGCACCACGCGGCCCTGGTGGTCGCGACAGAGCGCGTGCGCCGTGGCGGCGCCGAAGATGCCGGCACCGATCACGACGATGTCTGCGTGGTCTCCCATACGGGCGAGCGTAGCGACCGCCGGGCCCGTGCGCGCTACCCGCAACCAGCGCGCGACGAGCGGGCCCCGGTGCGGGAAACCCGCGCTCGGCCGTCGGCATCGCCCGGATGGCGGTCGGCCATACCGGAGAGATCCTTCGAGCATGCGATCGATCCTCCTCGCAACGGATGGCTCGCCGAACGCCCACAAGGCGTTCGAGGCTGCCGTTTCCCTCGCGAAGGCGACGCACGCGACGCTCTCGATCCTGAGCGTGGACGACTCGGTCACGACATCCAGTCCCAGACTTCAGATGGCGGCCCAGCTGGCGGCCAAGGAAGCGAACCGGATGTACGTGCCGACGACCCCGCTGAACCGGTTCGGGAACGCCGCGAGCGAAATCGCCGACACGGCGCGGGAGATCGACGCCGACCTGATCGTGGTCGGCACGCATGGGCGCTCGGCGGTCGGGACAGCGATCCTCGGCAGCGTGGCGTCCGGGGTGGTTGCGAAGGCCGACCGCCCGGTCATGGTCGTGAGAGGAGAACCGAAATGAAGCTGATCCTGGTGGCCACAGACGGCTCGCAGGAGGCCGGCGGTGCCGTCGACCTCGCCATCGAGCTGGCGAAGGAGAACGAGGCGGCGGTCGCCGCAGTGTCGGTGCATCACGCCCGCGCCGGCGGCAAGGGCGCTGCCCCGCCGGTCAACGAGGTCGAGGAGCCCCACGGCGCAGAGCACATCGCCGCCGCTGCCGCCGAGACCGTCCGCGCCGCAGGGCTCGAGGTGACGGCCTACGCACTGAACGGCGACCCGGCCTCGGAGATCGTCCGCTGCGCAACCGAACTCGGCGCCGACCTGATCGTCTGCGGCTCTCGCGGATACGGATCGATCCAGGGCGCCCTGGTCGGCTCGGTGTCGCGCGCACTGATGAAGAAGTCGACGGTGCCGGTGACCATCGTCACCACCCGCGACGCTCGAGAGCACGCCCGGGTCTGAGACTCTCGCACCCGGCGTACGCAGGCCCCCGGCGGTTCCACCCACCCCGGGGGCCTGCGTCATGCTGACGGCATGCCGCTTCCACGCATCACCCTCGTCGGCGCCGACGGCTCGGAGGAGGCGACCCGAGCAGCAGCACTCGCGGGCGAGCTCGCGGTCGCGGGCGGCGGCCGCGTCGTCGTGCTCGCCGTCGTGGTGCTGCCGGCTTCGCTGCTCGACGTCGTCGACAGGGCAGCGGTGGATGCGTCGCTGACGGCTGCGGCCGCGGACATGAGCGCCGCCGCCGCAGCGGCCGCGACCGCGCAGGGCGCAGCGGTGACGGTCGACGAACGCCGCACCGGCGGCTCCATCGGCAGCGCCCTCGTGGCGGCGGCAGAGGAACTCGGTGCCGACCTGATCGTGGTCGGCCGGCGCGGTTCCGGTCGTGTCAGCCGCGCCGCCTTCGGCTCGGTCAGCAGCCGGGTGGCGGCCACCGCCCACTGCCCAGTGATCGTCGTACCGGCGGCTCGCTCAGCCGGCGCCGCCGACGACGTCGGTCGTGCGGGCTGACGGCACCACCGGCACGATCTCGAAGTCGACCAGGCCCTGCCAGTGCAGCACCCACTGCTGCAGCAGGCTCGCATCGTCGCACTCCATCAGCTGGAAGCACCGCTCGAAGCTGGGCTCGATCCAGCTGTCGACGTAGCGAAGACCGTCGGGCAGGCCGCGACCGTGCTCCCGCACGTGCGCGTACACCGGACGTGGATCGCGGTTCCTGAACCGCTCGATGACCATGAACAGCACCGCTGCACCTTTCGCGAGAGCTACGCCGCGATCATCTCAAGCCTCGATCCACGGCGGCGCGGTGAAATATCAGCTCGAAGTCCGAGAGCGGTCCCCGCCGGTGGCGGGAAGCGGGAGGGGCCCCTGACGGGGACCGCTCGGACTTCAGCGGTCCGGCACCACCACGACCGGGCACGGCGCACGCCGCGCGCACTCGTGGCTGACGGACCCGAGGACGAACGATGCAAGGTCGCCGTGCCCTCGCGTCCCGACGACGATCAGGTCGCCGGCTTGCGCGGTGGACACGAGTGCCTCGACGGGCGGCCCTTCGGCCGCCACTCGCTCGCACTCGACGTCGGCTGGGAGCGCCGCCAGTGCCTCGTCCAGGACGGCAGCGGAGGAGGCTTCCAGGGCATCCCGGTCGGTGTCGGGCACCGGCACCATGCCGACTCCCGCAGCACCGACGACCGGCGACGGCACGGACCACGCGTGAACGGCGGTGAGGATGGCGTTTCGGTGACGGGCCTCCTCGATCGCCCATGCGAGGGCGCGTGCGCTGCCGGGAGAGCCGTCGATGCCGACCACGATCCGTGTCATACCGGCATTCTCCGGCAGCGGCCCGGCGCGGACATCGGTGGTTTCCCGCAGTCAGGGACGGAGTGCCCGCAGCGCGTTCAGGATCACCGCAACGTCGATCAGTTCCTGCAGCAGCGCGCCTTCGACCGGGGCGAGGAACCCGGCCGCCGCGAAGGCCATGGCAACCAGTGACAGGCCGATCCCGAACAGCACGCTCTGACGGGCGATTCCCATCGACCGGCGCCCGATCGCCAGGGCGTTGGCGACCCGGTCGACGCGGTCATCCATGATCACCGCGTCGGCGGTCTCGGAGGCGACGGTCGCCCCGGCCGAGCCCATGGCGATACCCACGTCGGCCCTCGCGAGCGCCGGGGCATCGTTGACGCCGTCGCCGACCATCAGCACCGAGCCCGCCTTCAGACGGACCGACTCGACCACGGCGACCTTGTCTTCAGGGCGCTGCTCGGAGTACACGGAGTCCACCCCGATCGCCGTGCCGATCTGCTGGGAGACGTCGTCGTCGTCGCCGGTGACGAGCGCGACGTGACGCACACCTGCGGCGCGTAGGGCGACGACCAGCGACGCCGCGTCGTCGCGCACCCGATCGGCCAGGATCAGCGTCCCGGCCGGCCGGCCGTCGATCGCGACATGGACGCGGGCCTCGCCCGGCGCGGCCGGCGCGGCCGGCAGGATGACGCCCGCCACCCTGGTCACGAACGCGGATCGTCCGACGACGACCCGCCGGCCGTCGACCGTCCCGACGATCCCCTCGCCGGCCGTCTCCTCGACGTCGACCGCCGGGCCGAGTTGGATCCCGCGGGCCTCGGCGCCGTGCACGATCGCCTCGGCGGCGACATGCGGAGAGTGCTGGTCGAGCGACGCCGCGCTCCGCAGCAGCGCGTCGGCGTCGGCACCGTTCAGGGCGAGGACGCCGATCAGCTCGGGGGCCCCGCGGGTCACGGTGCCGGTCTTGTCCAGCAGCACGGCGCGAACGCTCGCGAGCCGCTCGATGACCGCGCCGCCCTTGACCACGATACCGGCCTTGGCCGCCCGTGATACGCCGGCGATCAGCGCGATCGGTGCAGCGAGGATCAGCGGGCATGGCGTGGCGACCACGAGCACCGCCACGGCCCGCACCGGATCGCCCGACCCCAGCCACGCGATGCCGGCGAGGACCACGGTGATCGCGAGGAAGACGATGGCGTACTGGTCGGCGAGCCGGACGAACGGGGCCCGCTGCGTCTCCGCGGCCTGCACGAGGCGCACGACCGCCGCGTAGGCACTGTCCGCTGCTGCTCGGGTGGCCCGCAGCCGGAACGGCGTGCCGGCGTTCACGACGCCGCTCGCGATCGTCTCCCCAGGCGGCACCAGCCGCGGCAGCGGCTCGCCCGTCAGGGCCGACGTGTCGAGCGTCACGCTCCCGCCGTCCACGACGCCGTCCACCGGCACGACGTCCCCGGAGCGCACGAGGAGCTCGTCACCCGGGACGACCTCGCCGATATCGACCTCGTCGACGGCATCGCCGCGGAAGCGATGCGCGATCCGCGGCGCTCGCTCCGTCAATGCCGTCAGCTCCCGCCGAGCCCGCCGCACGGCCGACCGCTCGAGCGCGTTGCCTCCGGTCAGCATCAGCGCGACGACGGCGCCGGCAAGCTCCTCGCCGACCGCCAGCGCTCCCGCCATGGCGAGGACGGCGACCGCGTCGACCCCGACGTCGCCGTGCAGCAGCGAGCGGGCCACGCCGATGGCCTCCGGGATGAGGACGAGGAGAATGGTCGCGGCCCAGATCCACGAGGCCGCCTGTCCGGCGCCCGAGATGCTGAGCACGATGCCGGCCACCAGCCCGGAGACGGCGACGACCAGTGTCCGTTCCGACGTCATGGGCGTAGCATCCAGGCATGGAGGTCGAGCGACTCCGGCAGGGCCTGTGGCGGTGGACGGCGCCGCACCCGGAATGGGACCCCGGCGGCACCGGCGCCTCGGCCTGGCCGCAGATGGTCGGCAGCGTCTACTACGAGGCACCCGAGGCGACGGTCCTCATCGATCCGCTCGTGCCATCCGATCCGTCCGACGCCGCTCGCTTCTGGATTGCGCTCGACCGCGACGTCGAGCGACGCGGCCTGCCGGTGGCGACGCTGCGTACGGTGCACTGGCACGAGCGGTCGTGCGCCCAGATCCGCGCCCGGTATCCGGCCTACGCCGGGCATCCACCGTCCGTTGCCGCCATCGCGCTCGGTGACCCGATCGGCGAGACCCACTTCCACCTCGCCGAGCACCGCGCGCTGGTACCGGGCGATGTGCTGCTGGGCGCGTCCGGGGCGGCCTCCGGCTGTGTCCGGCCTCCTGGTACGGCGGCTCCGACGACGAGCGCGCCTGGCACCGCGAACGCATGCGCACCGCGCTCGAGCCGCTGCTCGATCTCGACATCGCATCGGTGCTCTGCTCGCACTGGCAGCCGGTGCTGACCGGAGGCCACGCCGCGCTCCGCGCGGCAGTTCACGTCAGCGGCTGACACACGCTCACCGTCCGGCTGCCGAACGTCCCGGCCCGAGCCAGGAGACGAGCCGCAATGCCTTCGCCGAGGGCGCCGGAATGCAGGCAGAGGTGCACGTCGTCGCCGCTCCGGCCGAGCCACGCGACCAGGCTGCCATCGATCTCGGCGACGAGGTGAGGGGGTCCGCCGTGCGGGCAGACGAAGGGCGGAGCCGGCTCTCCGTCCGCCGGGGGCCGGATCCGCACGAGGCGGCCACTCCGGGTGAGGTGATCCTCGGTGCGCAAGGGTCCGGTTCGTCAGGCGGCGTGCGCCGGCCGTTCCCGTACGACCGTGACCGGTACGGGCGACCGCATCGCGACCGCCAGCGAGACGCTGCCGAGCAGGTCCTCCGCATCGCCGAGGCCGCGTGCCCCGACCACGACCATGTCGGCCTGCAAGCGATCTGCGGACTCGGCGATCTCTCGGCCCGCGTCGCCCCGGGCGACGTGCGCGACGGCCGCCACCCCCCGCTGTTCCGCCCGCACGACCGCGGCATCCGCGATCCGCGTGGCGGCCTTCACGGACTCCAGGTCGAGCACCGGCGACCTCGGCTGGGACGACACCGGCCGGACGACGACGACATGCAGCACGGCATCGGTCTGGCGGGCGAACGCGACCGCGAACTCGAGCGCCTCGTGCGAAGCGTCCGAACCGTCGGTTGCCAGCAGGACCCGGCGCATGACACCCCTACTTCGCAATCAGGACGTCGCAGGCCGCGTGGTGGGCGACCTTCTCCGAGACGGAGCCGAGCAGCAGCCGCTTCATGCCCTTGAGGTTCCGGCTGCCGATCACGATCACGTCGTACCCGTGCTCCTCCGCGGCGTCGCAGATCGCCGTCGCGGGGTCGCCGATCGACTCGATCGCCTCCGCCATGGCGACGCCACGCTCGGCCAGGAGCCCCGCCGCCTCCTCGATCTCGGCCCGGTGCTCGCGGGGGCCGTCACCGGCTGCGTACGGGCCTCCCGATCGCGCGCTACTCGCGACGAGCGGCACCACGCTGATGATGCCGATGGCATCGCCCTCGCCGATGATCTCGATCGAGCGCTCGAGCGCCCGCCGCGCGGACTCCGTGCCGTCATACGCCAGAAGGACCTTCCGTGCCATGTGTGACCACCTCCTGCGCGCGGCGCATTCGATCTCCTCGCATAGCGTCACCCCGTCGCGGCGCGACGCCATCGGGGGCGCCTCGCTCACGTATGCGGAAAACCCGCACGATACGACGATTCAGCGGCCTTATCGTTGTTGTGTGCCAGCCGCCGCGACGGACAAGTTCGCCGTTCTCGCCCGCGCGACCATGGAACTCGGGCGCGGGCTGGAACTCGACGACACCCTGCAGGCCATCGTCCACGCCGCCCGCGAGGTGACCGGCGCACGCTACGCGGCGCTGGGCGTGCTGGGCGATGGACGGCGAATCGTGCGCTTCGTCACGTCCGGCATGTCGCGGGCACAGGTGAAGGCGATCGGCGGGCCGCCCACCGGACGCGGCATCCTCGGGCTCCTCATCGACGAGCAGCGACCGATCCGGATCCGCGATCTGAGCGTCGATCCGCGTGCGTCGGGACTCCCCGACCACCATCCGCCGATGCACTCGTTCCTCGGCGTCCCGGTGCGCACGCAGGGCGACGTGTTCGGCAACCTGTACCTGACCGAGGCACCGTCGGGCGAGTTCTCCGACGAGGACGAGTCGGTGCTGCTCCTGCTCGCGGCCAAGGCCGGCGTGGCGATCGAGAACGCGAGGCTGTACGAGGACGCGCTCGACCGCGCCGCCGAGGCCCAGCGCGCGGCCCAGGCGCGGGCATCGGTGGCGGCGATCGCCGCCCAGATCCTCCGCGAACGCGACGTCAGCCGCGTCATGCTGTCGCTGGCGCGGGAGGCCCAGACCCTCGTCGGCGCCCGCACCGTCGCGATCGGGGTGCCGGACGAGATCTCCCGCACCGTGCGGTTCCCGGTCGCGGTCGGGCCGGGCGCAGAGGTCATGCGCGGCCGGGAGATCCCGCTCGACGCCTCGCTGTCGGGCGCCGTCCTGACGGCCGGCGAATCGATGCGGATCGACGACGCGACGTCCTCGTCGGCGCCGGACCCGGCGACCATCGAGGCGCTCGGTGTGACGACGCTGTGCTCGGTCCCGATGAAGGCCGGCGACGAGACCGTCGCAGTCCTGTCGTGCATGGATCAGGTCGACGGGCGGCCGTTCACCTCCGAGGATCAGGATCAACTCGAGGGCCTGGCGTCGCTGGGCGCCATAGCCCTCCAGACCGCCCGGGCATTCGGTCGCGAACGGGCGCGGTCCGAGGCCCTGGCCCGGCTGAGACAGGCCGAGGCCCAGGCCGAGGCGCGCCGGACGTCGCTCGTGCGCGTCATCAAGGCGCAGGAGGACGAGCGGCGCCGGATCGCCCACGACCTCCACGACCGCACCGCCGGGACGCTCGCGGCGGTGCAGATGCACCTGAAGCGGCTCGAGCGGGAGACGGACACCACGGTCATGCGAGAGGGGCTCGCCGAGGCTCGCCGCACCGTCGGCGAGGCGATCGACGATGTCCGCGATCTGATCGTCGATCTCCGCCCGAAGGTGCTCGACGACTTCGGTCTGGGGCCGGCCCTCGAGCGTCTCGGCGATACGCTCGGCCGCCGCAACGGCGTCTCGGTGGAATGCGCGACGGCCGACGACGTCGCCGGGATCCGGGACGATCTCGCCACAACGGCCTTCCGGATCGCGCAGGAGGCCGTAACGAATATCATCAAGCACGCCCGGGCAACGCGCGTTAGGATCTCGGCGGCCATCGACACAGGCACGCTTCACCTGGTGATAGAGGACGACGGTATCGGTATCGACCCCGCCACCATCGTGCGAGGCTACGGCCTCGACGGCATGCGCGAACGCGCCGAGCTGGTGCTCGGCCGGATCAACATCGCCGCGCCGACCGAGGGCGGCACGCGCATCCACTTCGAGGCGCCACTGTGACGACGCCACCTCCGACGCGGATCCTGCTGGTCGACGACCACGCCATCGTGCGCTCCGGCGTGCGGCGCATGCTCAGCGAGAATGGCGAGTTCGAAGTGGTGGCCGAGGCCGCCGACGCGGACGAGGCGATCCGCGCGGTGCGCCGGCACCAGCCGGACGTCGTCGTGCTGGACATCGGCCTGAAGACGCGCTCCGGGCTCGATATCCTGCCCGACATCCGCGGTCTGGGCCCGCGCGTCGTGATCCTGTCGATGCAGGACGAGCCCGCCTATGCCCGCCAGGCGTTCGAGCGGGGAGCGCAGGGCTACGTCCTGAAGGACGCGGCCGACGAGGAGCTTGCGGCCGCGATCCGGGCCGTGATCGACGGCCGCCTCTACGTGCACCCCGCACTCGCGGCACGCCTCGTCGTCCGCCAGCCGGAGGACGATCTCACCGAGCGCGAGCGCGACATCCTGCGGCTGATCGCGCTCGGCTACACCAACCAGGAGATCGCCAAGCAGCTCTACCTGTCGGTGCGCACGGTCGAGGCCCACCGCCGGCACATCCTCAACAAGCTGCGCCTCCAGACCCGCGCCGACATGGTGCGCTACGCCCTCGAGCACCGCCTCGTCACGATCGGCTAGCGGCGTCGCTCAGAAGCCGAAGATCTGGCGGGCGACGCCGATCACCAGGCCGACAAGGCAGATGACCATGCCCCAGGCGCCCTGGCGGCGAGCGCCGAACGTGGCGCCGACGTAGGCGAGGAGCAGGCCGACCGGAGCGAACAGGAACGGCGCCAGGAAGATCGCGATCACGCCGAGCGCGGTGCCGCATCCCACCATCAGCGCCGCGAGACCCTCGCTTCCCCGCTCCGGCGCCAGGTCGTCGCCGGCGCCGGGCTTCGGGCCCACGACGCCGGCGAGCCACGGCGTGCCGAGCGTCGCGGCGAGGTTCACCACGAAGCAGGCCGTCCCGATCACGATCAGCGCGACGAACGGCAGCGAGATCTGCGACCAGAGGTCGTAGCGGGTGCCCGGGAGGACCGCGAAACGGCGCGGCGCACCGTACATGCCCTGCCACATCCAGGGCAGGACCATGCCGTAGCCGCCGATGAGCGTGAGCCCGAGGTGCCAGTCTGCGAGGGCCCGCGACTTCCACGGCCTGCCTATGAGATCGGGCAGGAAGTAGTAGATGGCGCCGAAGATGACGAAGCCGATGTGGATCAGCGCCATGTTGTGGAAGTGGCCGACCACCCACAGCGTGTTGTGCGCCTTCGAGTCGAACTCGATGGTCGCGAGGGCGACGCCCTGGAAGCCCGCCACCAGCCACGAGCACAGGGCGAAGACCAGGAACCGCGCCGCAGGCTGGCTCCAGTCGAAGTGCGACCGGTACATCGTGAACGCCAGCGAGAACAGCGAGATCGCCGACGGGATCGTGACCGCGTAGGTCATCGGCTGGGAGAACGTGTTGATCGACTGCTGGACGTTGCCCGGGAAGTCGGTGTACATGTGGTGCGCGCCGATGATCACGTTCGTGATCGCGGCGATCGCCCAGCCGATCGCGATCACGTGACCCGCGACGAGCTCCCGGCCGGCCAGCTTGGGGATGATGTGGTAGTAGCAGGCCACCGCCGGGAACAGCAGGAGGTACACCACCGGGTGGCCGAACCACCACAGCATCGACTTCGCGAGCAGCGGGTCGACGGTGACGTTCGGATCGATCGCCTGCGCCACCATGAAGATCAGCAGCACGGCCAGCGGCAGCGTGGCGATGATCATGTCGATCGCGATCACCGTCAGCGGGATGACGGCGAACGGCAGCGGCCGCTCGGTCCGGAACCGGCGCCCCCAGCGGCCGATGTGGCCGAGCCCCATCGCGCAGCCGAAGCGGTTGAGCGCGCTCGCGCCCTGCGGCGCGCCGAGGTCCGACCCGGTGCCCATGGCGAGCAGCCCGAAGCAGTAGGCGAAGATCGAGAGCCCGACGGAGATCACCGCGACGGAGAAGATCCCGGTGGTGAGCTCCGTCCACTGCCCGACCGAGTGGAACGGCAGCGGGTAGAGGAACACCCACGATCCGGCGAACCCCATCGCCAGCACGGTCACGACCACGCCGACCACACCGACGACCATGGTCCAGTAGCTCGCCACGGCCCACCTGTAGCTCCACCCTCGCAGCTGGAACCCGTTCTCCTGCATGACCCAGAAGCTGAGTCCCATGAGACAGAACGCCGCCCAGCCGACGAAGGCGCCCAGCCCGTGGGCCGTCATCAGCTCGTACCAGAGCGCCGGGCTGATCGTGTGGAGCTTCGCCTGGCTCTGGCGGATCACGACACCCAGGGAGCCGCTGATCAGGAGCAGCGCCGACGACGTGATGACGTAGCGCAGCACCAGTCCCTTGGCGCGTGTCCGGACCTGGTCGGCGGTCAGCAGCGCGTCGCCGGCGAGAGCCCGGGCGGGGATGTCGACCGCAGCCATTACCGCACCTCGAACGTGTCGATCATCTGGTGGTGCCCGATCCCGCAGTACTCGAAGCAGCGCACCTGGTACGTGCCCTTCTTGTGCAGCGTGAGGCGGTAGTCGGTGGGCCAGCCGGGCATCATCTGGGCCTGACCGACGAGCACGCCGTCGGGGTCGAAGATCGCGAAGGCGTGGTTGACGTCCTTCGACGACAGGTGGAACTCGACCTGACGGCCGGCCTGGATGACCTTCGTCGACCACGTGAAGCCGAACTGGGCCGCCTGCACCGACACGCGCTGGCGGTTCGCCTCCGCGGCGGCGTTCCAGGGCGTGTTGAAGATCGTGGCGGCGAGCGCGGCCGCCAGGGCGACGACCACGATCCAGAACCAGGCGTTCTCGCGGCGCTTCCACCGCGACACGCTCATGGGCTTGTCGCGCTGCGACGATCTCGTCGAGAGGAAGATGACGCCGAAGATACCCAGCCCCACCAGGCACAGCCCGATGTACACCAGGTTGAAGGCGACCATGGTGCTGTTCATGGCTCCGAAGACTAGGGAACGGGGTCGCAGGCCGCCACGCGAGAGCCCGCGGGGATCCTGCGGGTTTCCCGCAAGCTCGTCCTTCAGAGTTCGCGGACCGATGCAAGCAGCCGGTACGTCATGCCCCAGATCACGGCCTCCCGGCCATCACGGCCGACGCCGACCAGCGCCGGCACAGGGAGCGGCACCTCCGGCACGGTCACGGTCGTCTCGCGGTACTCCGCGACGGGTGCCCACCAGGCTGCCTGCAACTCGTGCGACGGAGCCGGCTCGACATCGGTCGTGATCTCGCTCGCGAACGCCGCCACCAGGACGGCGTCGCCACGCCCGTGCACGGCCGGCAACGCTCCCAGGAGCCGGCCTTGGGCCAGCGGGTCGAACCCGACCTCCTCGACCGTCTCGCGCACGGCGGCGGCGAGCGCCGGCTCGTCCGGCGTGTCGAGGCGCCCGCCTGGCAGGCTCATGTGACCCGACCAGGGGTCGCCCGACCGCTCCGACCTGCGCGCGATCAGGATCTCGGGGCCCCGCCCGCGGTCGCGGATGCAGAGCATGACGGCGGCGACGACGTCGCCGTGTCCGTCCAGCGGACGGCCCGCCAGCGCGCGGGCAAGTCGATCGATGGTCGGGAAGGGCGCCACGTCGGTACGCTACCGCGCGATGGAACGTCTCTGGGCTCCGTGGCGCCTCACCTACGTCGCCTCCGCGTCGGGCGAGAACGCGGGCGACTGCGTGTTCTGCGACAAGCGCGAAGCGGACGACCGGGCCGCGCTGATCGTGCACCGTGGCCCGACGTGCTTCGTGATGCTGAACCTCTACCCGTACGCCAACGGCCACGTGATGGTCGCGCCATACCGTCACGTCGCCTCGCCCGGCGATCTCGACGCTGCCGAGCGCGCCGAGATGTGGGAGCTGCTCGACCGGTCGCTGCAGACGCTGGACGCGACCCTCCGACCGCACGGCGCGAACGTGGGCCTGAACCTCGGCCGTGCTGCCGGCGCCGGCGTCGAGGGCCACGTCCACCTGCACGTCGTGCCGCGCTGGTCGGGCGACACGAACTTCATGCCGGTACTCGCGGACGTCCGGGTGATGGCGCAGCATCTCGACCAGACCTGGCAGTCGCTCTCAGATGCGTGGGGAGGTTCGGCGCCGTGACGCTCGACCCGAAGGTCTTCAAGGCGTACGACGTCCGCGGCGTCGTGCCGGACGAACTCGATGCCGACGGGGCCTACCGGATCGCCCGGGCCTACGTCGACGTGTTCGCCCCGAAGCGGATCGCCATCGGGCGCGACATGCGCCTGTCGTCGCCCGAGCTGTCGGAGGCGGCGGTGCGGGGTGCGCTGGACGCCGGCTGCGACGTCGACGTGCTCGGCCTGGCGAGCACCGAGATGATGTACTACGCGGTCGGCGAGCACGGCTACGAGGGCGGGATCGCGGTCACCGCGTCGCACAACCCGGCGCAGTACAACGGCATGAAGATCGTCCGGCGCCACGTCCGGCCAGTCGGCGGCGACTCGGGCCTCGACCAGGTCCGCAGGGCCGCGCTCGACGGCGCGTTCAAGACGCCCGCAGCACGCGGCACCCGCGGGGAGGTCGACGTCCTCGACGGGTTCACCGAGAAGGTCCTGTCGCTGATCGACATCTCGGCCGTACGACCGCTGAAGGTCGTCCTCGACGGCGGCAACGGCATGGCCGGCACGATGCTGTCCCGCATCCTCCCGCGCCTGCCGATCTTCGCGATCCCCTGCTTCATGGATCCCGACGGCACCTTTCCCGACCACCAGCCGAACCCGCTCCTGCCCGAGAACCGGGAGTTCATCATCGCCCGGGTGCGGGAGGAGGGGGCCGATCTCGGCATCGCCTGGGACGGCGATGCCGACCGCTGCTTCTTCGTCGACGACCAGGGCGGCTTCGCCCCCGGAGACTTCATCACTGCCCTGCTGGCCGAGGCGACGCTCGCCCGGCACCCGGGCGCCTCCATCCTCTACGACATCCGCGCCTCGCGAGCGGTGCCTGACGTCGTCGCGCGCTGCGGGGGCACGGCGATCGCGTCACGCGTCGGGCACGCCTTCATCAAGCAGCGGATGCGCGAGGAGCAGGCGCAGTTCGCAGGCGAGGTCTCGGGCCACTACTACTTTCGGGAGTTCTACGGCGTCGACACGGGCATCGTGCCGGCGCTGGCAATGCTCGAACTGATCTCGCGGCGCGGCGGGTCGCTCGCGGCGCTGCTCGCGCCGTTCCGCGAGCGGTACTTCATCTCGGGCGAGATCAACACGCCCGTGAAAGACGTCGCGCTGACGCTGCAGGAACTGAAGGACCGCTTCGGCGCCGGCGGCCGGGTGACGCACCTGGACGGGATCTCGATCGATTTCGACGACTGGCACTTCAACGTGCGGCCCTCGAACACCGAGCCGCTCGTGCGGCTCAACCTCGAGGCCTTCAGCCTCGAGGACATGGAGCGCCGTCGCGACGAGGTGCTGGCGGTGATCCGCTCGTGAGTGTCACCGATTCCCGGCCGCCGTTCCGGTTCTCCCATCTGACGCGTGTCGGGTTCGACGAGACCGACGCCCAGGGAGTCGTGTACTACGGGCGTTACATGCCGTACTTCGACCGCGCCCGCGTGGAGTACCTGCGGCTGCTCGGCCTCCTGCACGCCAGACCGGCAGGGCGCGAGTTCGTCATGCGCGCGAACCGTGTCGAGTATCACGCCCCGGCCCGCTTCGACGATCGCCTCGAGGTCTTCGTCCGCACCGAGCGCATCGGCACCTCCAGCGTCACGTTCCAGTTCGCCGCCTACAACGACGACCGCGAGCTGCTGTGCACGGCGGAGCAGGTGCTGGTGCTCATCGAGCGGGAGACCCGGCGTCCCGTCACCGTCCCGGAACCCTACCGGCATGCGGTCGAGCTCTTCGAGGGGCGCGCCATCGCCCTCGCACCGCCGACCGACCCGTTCGCCGCCGCCGTCGACGACGTCGCCAGGATCGTCGAGCAGGAGGGAGAGGCCGACGAGATCCTCCGCCACGTCGTCACGGCGATCGCGCGCAGGCTCGACGCGTTCTGCGGCATCCGGTTCCTCGAGGCCGACGGCGTCGTCGAGGGCCCCTTCGCCGGCACCCCTCCCCCGGCCACCACCATCATCCCGGTCACCTACGACGGCTCCGCGGTCGCCGAGCTCGTCATCGGCCGCACGCTCGACGCCCCCGCCCTCGCCCACGTCCACCGCGTCGGCGACCTGATCTCGGCCTACTGCCTGGTCGGCTGGGACACCGGCGGCGAGACCTGGAACCCGTAGACCGGCCTCATCGCGCTGCTGCTGGCGAAGGCCAAGTTCATCCTGATCGCGATCGCCGCCGCCTTCGGATTCCTCCGCAAGCGGATCTTCCGCCGCGGCGGCTCGGCGACCGCAGCCGGCGAGCCCGTCACGGCTCCCGAGCCGATGGAGGCGCCCGCGCTGGCCGGCGACGAGCGGCCGCGGATCGGACTCGGGATCCCCGCGCCCGACGGCGAGACGCCGGGCGAGCCTACCTGATCTCGGAGCGACTGATCTCGCGCGATCGGGCGACGTACTCGCGGTCGATGCGGTCGCGGAGATGATCGGGCTCGGCGATGCCGACGAAGCGGAAATCGGAGTCGTCGGTGCCGGCAGTGTCGAAGTCGAGCGTGCCGACGCCGAAGAGGCGATCGAACATGGACTGCTCGAGACGGACGTTCTGGACGCGGTCGATGTGGGCGCGCTGCTCGCGCTTCGACAGGATGCCCCGGTTGATCATGATCCGCCGGTCGGTGATCGTGTAGCGGGTCGAGATCCTCCGCAGCCAGCCGATCAGCAGCGCGGCGACGATGATCACCGCGGCGCCGGTCGCACCCCACAGCAAGTTGCCCAGTAGCCCGCCGAGGACGAGCGGCACGATGGCGATGATCGTCCACTTGACGTAGAACGACACCATCGCGCGCCACGACGGGCGGCCGTCCCACACCAGGGTCTCGTCAGGCAGCAGCTCCATGTACCGAGCGTAGCAGGGCCGCGGTTCAGCGACCCTGGGGGGTGACGCGGTAGGCGTCGAAGACCGACTCGATCTGGCGCAGGCCCGAGAGCACCGCCCGCAGCGTCCGGACGTCGGAGACCTCGACGACGTACCAGTTGCGCGCCATGCCCTCGGTGACGTGCCCGCCGTACTCGACGACGTTGCAGCCGTGCTCGGCGAACGTGCGCCCGACGTCCTCCAGGAGCCGCGTCCGGTCCCAGGAGTCGACCGCGATCGTGACCCTGAACGACGACAGAGGATCGCCGCTCCAGGCCACCGGCGTGAACCGCTCCGGGTTCTTCATCAGGGCGCGCGCGTTGGGGCAGTCGGAGCGATGGATCGTGATGCCACGCCCGACCGAGATGTAGCCGGTGATGTCGTCGCCCGGCACCGGCGTGCAGCACTTGGCCATCCGCACCAGCACCTCGGCGTCGGCGACGCCCTCGACGAGGATGCCGTGGGTCGCCCCGTCGACCGGCTGCGAACGGCCGCGCCGCTTGATCAGGTCGCGGGTCGTGGACTCCGACACCACCTCGTGCGTCTTCAGGCGCTGCAGGATCTTCTGCACGACCTGCCCGACCGGCACCTTCCCGGCGCCGATGGCGACGTAGAAGTCCTCGGCCTTGCGGAACCCCATCTCGCGGATCAGCGCGGCCAGGAACGGCGACGAGGCCACCTTCTGATGCGGCAGGCCGTTCGAGCGCAGGGCCTGGTGCAGGGAATCGCGGCCCTTCTGCTCGAGATCCTCGCGCTGCTCCTTGGCGAACCACTGCCGGATCTTGTTGCGGGCCCGCGTGGTGCGCACGATCTTGAGCCAGTCGCGGGACGGGCCGCGGTCGGACTTCGAGGTCAGGACCTCGACGATGTCGCCGCTCGAGAGCGTGAACGAGAGCGGCACGATGCGTCCGTTCACCTTCGAGCCGACGCAGCGGTGGCCGACGTCGGTGTGCACGGCGTAGGCGAAGTCGAGCGGCGTCGCGCCGGCCGCCAGCGCCTTCAGCTCGCCCTTCGGCGTGAAGACGTAGACCTCCTCGTCGAAGAGGCCGCCCCGCAGCGCATCCATGAAGGCCTGCGGGTCCTTCTCGTCGGCGCCCTCGACGACCTCGTGCAGCCAGGTCCGCGGCTCCGGCGGCTTGCCGTCCTTGTAGAGCCAGTGCGCCGCGACGCCGAACTCGGCGGTCTGGTGCATGCGGTGGGTCCGCACCTGGATCTCGAGCGGCTTGCCCTGCGGTCCGATCACCGTCGTATGCAGCGACTGGTACCCGTTGGACTTCGGCATCGCCACGTAGTCCTTGAAGCGCCCGGGCATGGGCTTCCAGAGCGCGTGGATCACGCCGATCGCGCCGTAGCAGTCCTTGTCGGACTCCACGCGCACGCGCATCGCGGTGAGGTCGTAGATCTCGTTGAACTCCTTGCCGCGCCGGGTCATCTTCTCGAAGATGGAGTAGAAGTGCTTGGCGCGCCCCGCGATCTGGGCTCGCACCCCGACCTTGTCGAGCTCGTCGAGCAGCATGCGGCCAGCCTCGGCAACGAACAGCTCGCGGTCGGCTCGCCGCTCGTTGACCATCCGCTCGATCTCGGCGTACTTGCGCGGATAGAGCGTGGCGAACGCGAGGTCCTCGAGCTCCCACTTGATGGAGTGGATGCCGAGGCGGTGGGCGATCGGAGCGTAGACCTCGAGCGTCTCCTTGGCCTTCGCGATCTGCTTCTGCTTGCCGAGGTACGACAGCGTCCGCATGTTGTGCAGCCGGTCGGCCAGCTTGATCACGATCACCCGGATGTCCTGGGCCATCGAGAGCACCATCTTGCGGTAGTTCTCGGCCTCGGCCTCCTCGCGCGATGCGAACTGGATCTTCGAGAGCTTCGTCACGCCCTCGACCAGCAGCCGCACCTCCTCGCCGAAGCGGGCCGAGATCTCCTCGGCGGTGGCATCGGTATCCTCGACCACGTCGTGCAGCAGCGCAGCCGCCAGTACGACGGGCGGCTGCTGGAGCCGGGCGCAGACCTTCGCGACGCCCCACGGGTGGTAGATGAACTCCTCGCCCGACTTGCGCAGCTGGCCGGCGTGCTTCTCGCAGGCGAACGCGAACGCGTCGGAGACCGCCGTCAGGTCCGCGTCAGGTGCGTAGGCGGTGAGGTCCTCGACCAGCTCGTCCAGGAGCTCGCGGTGTCGTTCGGCTGCATCGGGGAATGCCGTGGCCATGTACTCGCTCATGGTATCGGCTGGCACACTTCGCCCTATGACC
Source organism: uncultured Actinomycetes bacterium (assembly GCA_963779685.1). Classification (GTDB taxonomy): domain Bacteria; phylum Actinomycetota; class Thermoleophilia; order Gaiellales; family F1-60-MAGs149; genus CAVZZG01. The sequence goes on along the minus strand of CAVZZG010000003.1, from coordinate 290,528 downwards.
GTGAGCAACGCCTTCAAGCACGTCACCGCCGTCAGCGACGGCGCGATCGGCCGGCTGACGCTGAATCGCCCGGAGCGGCGCAACGCCATGAGCCTCGAGCTGATGGAGGAGGCGATCGAGGCCCTCGGCGCGCTCTCGCGGGCCGAGGGGTGCCGCGTGATCGTGCTCGCGGCCAACGGCCCGGCCTTCAGCGCCGGCCACGACCTGAGCGAGATGCGCGGCCGCGAGCGCAGCTTCTACGACCAGCTGTTCGACACGTGCACCGTACTGATGCAAGCCATCCACGAGGTGCCCCAGCCGGTGATCGCGCGCGTCCACGGCATCGCCACCGCGGCCGGGTGCCAGCTCGTCGCCACCTGCGATCTCGCGATCGCGGCGGAGGAGGCGCGGTTCGCGACGCCGGGGGTCAAGATCGGCCTCTTCTGCTCGACGCCGATGGTGGCGGTCTCGCGGGCCGTGGGCCGCAAGCGGGCGATGGAGATGCTGCTGACCGGCACGCCCATCGACGCAGGCACCGCGGCCGACTGGGGCCTCGTCAACCGGGTCGTGCCGGCGGCGGACCTCGACGCCGCGGTGGACGAACTCGCCCGCCAGGTCGCCGACTCGTCTGCGTACACCGTCTCCGTCGGCAAGCGGGCCTTCTGGGAGCAGATCGACCGCACCGAGCCCGGCGCCTACGACTTCACCAAGGACGTGATGGCCGCCAACGCGGCCGCCGACGCAGCCCAGGAGGGCATCGGCGCCTTCCTCGACAAGCGCCGGCCCGTCTGGCCCCATTAGGGCCCGTCTCAGTAGGTGAACGCGCCACCTGGCATGCCCTGCGTCGTCGCGCTGGTTACCGCGACTGCTCGCCAAGACATCCCTTGTCAGGTATTGGCTTCGCAGCCGCGCTTCCCATCACGAGGCCGCAGCGGGCGCCATCTGCCACGTCACCTCCTGAGACGGGCCCTGACTCCTACCGAACGACCGCCACGGCGGGTTCGGGCGCGAACGCGGCGAGCGCCGCCCGGTGGCTGGCGAGTCGCTCGGCGTACGCCGGCACGACGTCCAGGTCGACGTCGCCGTCGGGCGGCATCCGAACGTAGCGATCCTCCCGCACCACGACCAGCCCGCCCTCCGTCAACACCGCCGCCGCCCAGTCGACGTCTTCCGGCGACGGCGGGTGGCCGAGGGCGGCGATGCGGTCGTGCAACTCGTCACGGCCCGCTGGGCCGTCCGCGAGCGCCTTCCACACCGCCCCGCACAGGGCTCGCGGGGCACGCGCCTCGAGGCTCCTGACGGCTGCCCGCACCTCCGCAGCGCCCCACACCAGGTGCACCTCGCCGGCGCCGTCGAGCGCCGCCTGCTGGGCGGCTCCGATCGGAGGATCGAGGGCGGCGACCCGCGGGAAGGCGCCGGCGACGGCGGCCAGCGTGGCGTAGTCGGTCAGTCCGATCATCGAGCGGCCCTGGGTGAATCCGAGCCGACGCGCGAGCGCCTCGTCGGCGCACCGGTCGGAGAGCAGCACCGCGCCGTCGAGGCCGAGCCGCCGCGGGTGGAGCGGGCCGGCCAGCATCGCCCGCCGCCGCGAGACGTCGGCGCAGACGATCAGCAGGCCGTCGCCGGCGGCAGCCAGGCGTACCAGTTCGGCGTAGCTGCCGCGGTCGCGCCGGTCGTGGACGGCGTGCTCGGCGGCCGCTGCCGGTGGCCTCTGCGATCGCGGCCCGCGACGGCGGTCGGCGCAGGTTGCGTCGCACGGGGTGGCGCACATGCCTTCGGCGGGCGCCAGCTCGGGCACCTCGGTGACCGATCGGGCGACGATCTGGACGGACGACGTCCCGTTCCAGTCGTTGCGCTCGACCCGTCCTGCGACGTCGACCCGGCCGCTCTCGGCGATCCGGCGTAGCTCCTTGCCGCCGCTCCAGAGCACGACGCGACAGGCGCCGGCGCTCGAGCGGGCCGTGAAGCGCAGGTGGCGGCCCTCCTGGCCGAGGCTGGCAACGCCTTCGGCGGCCACCCCGGGCACGAGCAGTCGCACGGACGGGTTGCCGAGCCCGTGCGGCTCCAGCCGGGCCAGTTCGTCGGCCAGGTCGAGCGAGATCTCCGACAGCGAGACGACGGCGTCGACATGCTCCGGGGGCGCGAGGTCGTCGTCCGCGATGACTGCCGTCGCGTGCACCTCGAACGCATCCGCGAAGGCCTCGATCGCGTCGGCCCGGATGGTGAGGCCGGCCGCCGCCCTGTGTCCGCCCCACGCCAGCAGGTGCCCGGCGCAGGCGCCGAGTCCCGCGTGCAGGTCGAACGAGGCGATCGACCGGCCCGACCCGCGGCCCTCGTCACCGTCGACGGCGATCAGGACGGCCGGCTTGCCGAGGCGTTCCGCCACGCGCGAGGCGACGATCCCGATGACGCCGACGTGCCACTCGGCCGACGACAGGACGACCGCCCGCCTGGCCCGCCGTTCGGCCGGCAGCCCGTCCGCCATCACCAGCGCCTGGCGGAGGATCTCCGCCTCGATCGCCTGCCGCTCGCGGTTGCGGGCCTCGAGGAGGTCGGCCAGCTCGCGGGCCCGCGCCGGGTCGGTCGTGGTGACGAGCTCGAGTGCCTCGCGCGGGTGCCCCAGCCGGCCGGCGGCATTGATGCGCGGCGCGAGCCGGAACCCGATCTCGGTCGCGCCGATCCGCGTGCGCTCCACCTTCGCGACGCGCATCAGCGCCTCGAGCCCGGGGCGCGCCGTGCGGCGCAACTGGTCGAGGCCGGCCCGCACCAGGCCGCGATTCTCGCCCGCCAGCGGCACGAGGTCGGCGACCGTCGCGAGCGCGACGAGGTCGAGTTGCTCGCGGAGGATGCCCGGGTCGGCCCCGGCTCGCGCGACGAGCGCCTCGGCCAGCTTGTACGCGACGCCGGTGCCGGACAGCTCGGCCGGGTAGTCGCCGCGCCCGTGCGTCGCGACCACCGGGCAGTCGGGCAGGTGTTCGGCGGGCCTGTGATGATCGGTGATGACGAGTTCGAGTCCCAGCTCGGCGGCCCGGGACGCGGCCGCGGTCGCCGTGATGCCGCAGTCGACGGTCACCAGCAGCCCGCAGCCCTCGGCGGCGAGCCGCTCGACGGTCTCGACGGCAAGGCCGTACCCCTCGTCGAACCGGCTGGGCAGGAACGGTTCGACCTCGCCGCCCAGCGCGCGCAGCACCGCCGTTGCGACGGCCGTTGCGCAGATGCCGTCGACGTCGTAGTCGCCGTGGACGACGATCGGCCGGTGCTCGGCGATGGCCCGCTCGATCGCGGCACACGCGGATTCGACGTCGCCGAGCGCGAGCGGATCGTGCTGGGAGCCCGTCAGCTCGAGGAACTCGCGCGCCTCACCGGGATCCGCCAGCCCGCGGCGCACGAGCACGTCGGCGGTCACCCGGCCGATGCCGAGCGCTCGCTGCAGTGCGAGCGACGCGTCGGGTGGGCACTGGCTGAAGGCGTAGCGCACGGCCCGTGAACGGTATGCCCCGGGCCGGACGGAGCCACGAGAGGCCTGACGTGAATCGAGCGTACGTGGCCGCGCCCGCCAGGCCTCTATCCCGGCCCGGTCAGCGCTTGCGGTCGAGGCGACGGCGGCGAGCCGCCTCGCGGGCGTCGTCGTCGACGGGCAAGGCCAACGGTGCCGCAGCGGTCTGCGCAACCGGGACCACCGCCACCTCGGGGCCTCGCAGGAACACGGCCGGCAGCTCGTCGGTGCCGGTGCGGCGGGCGAACTCGGGTTCGCGGCGCTTCAGCACGACCAGGAGCGGCGATGCGATGAAGAACGAGGAGTACGCGCCGGAGGCGATGCCGATCAGCAGCGCGAACGCGAAGTCCTTCAGCGTCGATCCGCCGAAGACGAACAGCGAGAGGATCGGCAGCAGCGTGATGCAGCTCGTGTTCAACGAGCGCGTCATCGTCTCCCACAGCGAGATGTTCACGATCTGGGCATACGTGTTCTTGCGCAACTGGTGCTCGTTCTCGCGCACGCGGTCGAACACGATGATGGTGTCGTACAGGGAGTAGCCGAGGATCGTGAGGACGGCTGCGACCGTGGCGGAGGTGATCTCACGACCGGTGATCGCGTAGACGCCGACGGTCACCAGCAGGTCGTGGATCAGGGCGACGATGGTCGGCGCCGCGTAGCGCCAGTCGAACCGGAACGCCAGGTAGGCCACGATCAGGACGATCGAGAAGATGAACGCCAGCACCGCTCCGCGCAGGATCTCGCTGCCGAACGAGGCGGACACCGTCGACTCGTTGAAGTCCGATACGACGGTCTCGCCGTACTGCTTCTGAAGCACGAACCGGAGCTGGTCGCGGGCCTCCTGCGTCAGCTCCTTGGAGTCGACCTGGAACGAGGCGTACTGGTCGCCGCTGGATGTTCCACTGCCACGCACCACGGCCCGTGACAGCTCGGGGGCGATCGGACTGACGAGCGACCGCACCTGATCGGTGGTCGCCGTCTTGCCGGTGAGGGTGAACGAGATGCGCGTGCCGCCGGTGAAGTCGAGGCCGCGGTTGAGCCCGTTCACCGCCATGAAGCCGAGGCCGACGGCGATCACCGCGCCGGAGATCGCGAACCAGAGCTTGATCCGCCCCGCGAAGTCCATCCGCCAGCGCACGGGCTTGGCGGTGGCGCCCATGAAGGCGGCGTTGTTGAACCAGCTGAAGCCGCCGAGGATGCCGAGCATGGCCCGGGTCGCGGCGATGGCCGTGAACATCGAGACCAGTACGCCGAGGGCGAGCAGCAGCGCGAACCCACGTACGGAGGCCTGGGACGCGACGAACAGCACGCCGGCCGTGATCAATGTCACGGCGTTGGCGTCGATGATCGTCTTGAATCCCTTCGAGTAGCCGGCGGCGATGGCCGAGCGCACCGTCTTGCCGGCTCGGACCTCTTCCTTGATGCGTTCGAACACGACGACGTTCGCGTCCGCCGCGACGCCGATCGTGAGGATGAGGCCGGCGATGCCCGGCAGCGTCAGCGTGACCGGGATGGCGAGGATGAGCGCGAAGAACAGGACGCCGTAGATCAGCAGTGCCAGGTCGGCGATGAGGCCGAGGAACCGGTAGAAGACGAGCATGTAGATCATCACGACGACCAGGCCCGCCAGGCCAGCGAGCAGGCCCTGCTGCAGGGAGGTCTTGCCGAGCGTGGCCGACACCTGGCTCTGTGACAGCCGGACGAACTTCACCGGCAGCGAGCCCGAGGAGAGGACGGTGGCGACGTCCTTGGCCTCGCTGATGGAGACCCCGGTGATCCGCGCCTGCGTGCCCTTGATGCCGTCCGGGTTCTCGGTGAAGTCGATGTGCGGCCAGGTCTCGAGCTGGTTGTCGAGGATCACGGCGAACTGCTGGAAGAACTGCGAGGGCTGCGCGGTCGGATCGCCCGCCTTGCCCTGGTCGTAGGCCGCGCGACCGTCGTGGGCGAGCTGCTTGGTGATGGCCTCGAACTTCTTGCCGCCCGCGTCGGTGAAGCTCATGGACACCTGCGGCTGCCCGCTCTGGGAGTCGAAGTCGGCCTGGGCGTGGTCGAGGCCCTTGCCCGTCAGGAGCTGGTCGGCCTTTGGCAGGTCGAACATGTACCAGTAGGTCTTGCCGTTCACCCCGGGCTTCGGCTGTGCGTCGTTGACGCCTGGACACGGCCGGTCGGCGGTGACGGTGCATGAGACGGCGAGCTTGCCCTCCGGGACGCCGAGCTGCTGCCAGCCGGCCGGCAGGGACGTCTTGCCCAGCAGCTGCAGCAGCTGGTCGGGCGTCTTGCCGGACTGGCCGTTGGCCTGGAGCACGTTCTTCTGGTCGAAGGCGTAGTACGACGAGAACTTCCCGTTGGCGAGGTTCTGCGAGCCCTTCAGGAGCTGGTAGAGGCTCGTCTTGGGCGAGATCCCGGCCGCCCCGGACACGACCGATCGCGAGACGCCGGGCGTGAGCCCCGACTGCAGCGGAATGAAGTTCAGCTCGCCGGTCGAGCCGATGAGGCCGTTCAGGCGCTCGGGGTGCTTCTCGCCGGGCACCTGGATCGAGATCTGATCCGTGCCCTCCTTCTGGATCTGCGGCTCGGTGGTGCCGAGGGCGTTGACGCGCCGCTGGTAGACCTGCACCGCCTGATCCATCATCTGCGACGTCAGCGTCGTGCCGGGGTCTGGCTGCGCCTTGAGGATGATCTCCGAGCCACCGCGCAGGTCGAGGCCGAGCACCACGCTGCTGGTCGCGATGACGCCCCCTGCCCAGGCGAGGAGCCCGAGCACGAGCACGATGATGATGAGGTTTCCGCGGCTGCGCACTTCTGGAGGTTATCGGTCGGTTGGGAGGAGGGCTTAGCGGGGCCTACGCCCGGTCGGTCTCGGCCGCCGGTGCGGCGGTCTCGCCGTCGTCGCCTGCCGAGGGCTGGTGGTCGTCGCCTTCGTCCTCGGACTCGTCGTCTTCGAGCCGGTGCTGGTCGGCATCGTCGGCGGGGATGTCCTTCGTGATGGCGGCAACGGCCCGGCGCTCGAATCGGACGATGACGCCCTCCGAGATCTCGACCTCGACGGTCTCGTCATCCACGTCGCGCACGGCGCCGTGCATGCCACCGATGGTGATGATCTCGTCGCCCGGGGAGATCGCGCTCATGAGCTGGCGGCGTTCCGCCGACCGCTTGCGCTGCGGCCGGATCAGGATCATGTAGCCGACCAGCCCGATCAGGAGCAGCGGCAGGAACTGGGTCACGTGTCGGGTCCTAGTGAGTGGGAGCGGCGTTCAGGCGGTCGAGGGATTCGCGGAGAAACACGTCGAACCTGCCCTCGAGGATCGCCTCGCGCGCTGATCGGGTCAAATCTAGCAGGAAGGTGACGTTATGCACGCTGAGTAGCCGGAGGCCGAGGATCTCGTCCTGGGTCACGAGGTGCCGGATGTAGGCCCGTGAGAAGCGGCTGCAGGTGGTGCACCGACAGCGTTCGTCGAGCGGACCGGGGTCGCGTGCGAAGCGGGCGTTGCGCAGGTTGAGGCGCCCGTCCCAGCTGAACGCCGAGCCGGTTCGCCCGAGCCGGGTGGGTAGCACGCAGTCGAACATGTCGATACCGGCCGCGATCACGCGGAGGATCGCCTCGGGGTCGCCGATGCCCATGAAGTAACGGGGCCGGTCGGCCGGGAGCAGCGGCGCCGTCGCACCGGTGACCTCGAACATGCGGCCGCGATCCTCCCCCACCGAGAGGCCGCCGAGGGCGTGCCCGTCGAACCCGAGCGAGGTCACCGCCGCGGCGCTCTCGCGGCGGAGATCGAGGTCGACCCCGCCCTGGACGATGCCGAAGCGCAGCTGGCCCGGCGCGGGCTCGACCGCGGCGCACCTCTCCGCCCAGGCCGACGTCCGGGCCACGGCACGGGCCACGGCTTCCCTCGGAGCGTCCCCCGGCGGGCACTCGTCGAAGCACATCGCGATGTCCGCACCGAGCGCTCGCTGGATCTCCATGGCCAGCTCGGGCGTGAACCGCGCCGGGCTGCCGTCGTAGACGCTGCGGAAGGTGACGCCATCGGCGTCGATGCGGGCGGTATCGAGCAGCGAGAAGACCTGGAATCCGCCCGAGTCGGTGAGGATGGGTCCGTCCCAGCCCATGAAGCGGTGGAGGCCGCCGAGCTCCGCGATCAGGTCCTCGCCCGGCCGGAAGTGCAGGTGGTAGGTGTTGGCGAGCACGATCGCGGCCCCGAGTCCGCGCAGCTCGTCCGGGTCGAAGCCCTTCACGGCCGCCTTGGTGCCGACCGGCATGAACACCGGCGTCTCCACCACGCCATGCGCCGTCGTCAGCGTCGCCGCGCGGGCGGAACCGTCCGTGGCCTGGACGCTGAAGCTCCCCGGAGCCGCCATCCGCCGGACCCTACCGCGTCCGGCGGGCCTTGACGGCCGTTCGCCCGTGAACGAGGCTTCGCCGGTGGCCCAGTTGCAGCACGGCGACACGCTCGCGGGCTACCGGATAGAGACCCGGGTCGGCGATGGCTCCACGGGAGAGGTATACACGGCGCTCGACACATCGCTCGATCGCCGGGTCGCCCTCAAGGTGCTGCGCCCCGACCTTGCGCGCGACGACCGGTTCCGCGAGCGGTTCCTGCGCGAGTCCCGGGTGGCGGCGTCCCTGGAGCATCCCAACATCGTGCCGATCCACGCCGTCGGCGAGGAAGGCGATGTCCTCTTCATCGCGATGCGCTACGTGGACGGCCGCGACCTGGGCGAGATCCTCGACCAGGCCGGGCGGCTCGACCCGGAGCGCACGCTGGCACTGCTCGCCCAGGTCGCCTCCGCGCTCGACGCCGCCCACGACCGCGGCCTCGTGCACCGCGACGTCAAGCCGGGCAACATCCTCGTCGCCCGGCACGGCGACCGCGAGCAGGCGTACCTGTGCGACTTCGGCCTGGCCAAGCACGCGTCCACGGTGACGAGCCTGACCGGCGAGCGCTCCGTGTTCGGCACGGTCGATTACCTCGCGCCGGAGCAGATCGAGGGACGCCCGGTCGACGGACGGATCGACGTCTACGGACTCGGTTGCGTTCTCTACGAGTGCCTGGCGGGTACGCCGCCCTTCGCGCGCGAGAACGAGTTGGCGGCGATCGTCGCCCACCTGCGGGAGCCACCGCCACGTTTGACGGAGCAACGCGAGGACCTCCCGGCCGCGATCGACGAGGTCGTCGCGAGGGCGCTCGCAAAGGATCGCGACGAGCGCTACGCCACGTGCGGCGACCTGATGCTGGCGACGGCGACGGCGCTCGCGGGAGAGGCACCGGCGGCACCGGCCATGCAGACGTTCCTGTTCTGCGACATCCGCGGCTACACGGCGTACACCCGCGACAACGGCGACGAGGCCGGGGCGACGCTCGCGGCGGCGTTCGCCGGGCTGGTCGCGGACACTGCGCAGGCCTTCGACGGGCGGCTCCAGGAGCTGCGCGGCGACGAGGGCCTGCTGGTGTTCGCCTCGCCGCGTCAGGCGCTGCGGTTCGCCCTCGCGCTCCAGCGACGCATTTCCGAGGACGGCCTCCCGCGGGGCGTCGGCGTCGGCCTCGACGCCGGCGAGGCGGTTCCCGTCGCGGGCGGGTTCCGCGGCGGTGCGCTGAACCGGGCGGCCCGGCTCTGCGCCCTCGCCGGCGCGGGCGAGGTGCTCGCCTCGGACGCCGTCGTGCACCTCGCCGGCAAGGTCGACGGCGTCGCGTACGGGCACCGCCGCCTCGAACGCCTGAAGGGCTTCGACGAGCCTGTCGGCCTCGTCGGCGTCCACCCTGCCGGGTCGGTGCCGCCGCCACCACGGCGGCGCCCGTCCCGTCGCCCGTTCGCGATCGCGGCCGCCGCCATGGCAGTCGCCGCCATCGCCGTCGCGGCCGCGGCCGCGATCCGGAACTCCGGCGGGCGCGGGCCGGCGACGGCCGCGGAAGCGGCCGGACCGCCGGCGAATGCGATCGTCGCGCTCGATCCGGCGACGGGACGGCCGCTCTCGTCGATCGCGGGCCAGACCGCATGGGCCTTCGTGACGGCACCGGGCGCGCTCTACGCGCTCGACCCGAACCGCCAGTTCCTGACCGACGTCGACCCGTCGACCGGGACGGTCCGGGGCCGCATCCCGATCGAGAACCCGCACCGGTTCCTGCCCACGGTCGAGTTCGGCTCGATCTGGTACACGACCGAAGACGGCGACCGGGTGGTGCGGGTCGATCCCGTCTACCGCCGGGTGACCAAGGAGGTCAGGCTCCCGCACCGGGGTCTCGACGAGAACCTCGGCATCCCGCCCGGCGGCGTCGCACGCGTCGGCGACGAGATCTGGGTCACGTACGGCTACCCGACGCGGCTCGCTCGGATCGATCCGACCAATGATCGCGTCGTCAGCACGCGACTGCCGGACGGATCGCCAACGACGAGCAATCTGGTCGCCGACGGCCGCGACGTGTGGGTGGTGTACGACGACGGCAGCGTGGTCGCACGGCTCGGGCCGACCGGCCAGGCCGAGGCCACCGGCAAGATCGCGGGCGGCTCGGCGGTCGACGCGGCGGCCGCTGAGGGGTACCTGTGGGTGACGATGGACTCGATCAACGGCGTCTGGAAGATCGGCCGAGACGCGTCGCCGGTGAAGCAGGTGCCCACCGGATCGCGCACGTGGGCGATGACCGCCGCCGGCGGCGACCTGTGGATCTCGAATGCCGGATCCGGCACGGTCACGCGACTCGACCCGCGCACGGACGCGACCCGGCAGGTCGTCACCGGCCACCGTCCCCTCGGCGTCGCGGTATCGCGCGGCCGCCTGTGGGTCGGGCTCGACTACTCCGCCGCCGACGCGCGCAAGCGGGTCGCCGGCGTGCGCGTGGTCACCGCGAGCATTCCCCAGGAGGCGTTCACGCTCGATCCTGCTGCCGTGAGCGACTCCACATCGGCGGCGCTCGGCTACCCGGCCGGCGCCGGCCTGATGCAGTACCGGCCCGCAGCCGATGGTTCCGCCGAGGTCGTGCCGGACCTCGCCGCGGGCGATCCGGTCGCCTCGGGCGACGGCCGCCGGTACACCTTCCGGGTGCGTCCCGGGATGCGGTTCTCACCGCCGTCGGGTGCCCCGGTGACGGCCGTGGACGTGGCCTTCTCCCTCGAGCGGATGATCGAGCAGGACGGGTACTGCGCGCTGGCCCTCTTCCCCGACATCCGCGGCGCCCGCGCGTTCGCAGACGGCAAGGCGTCCCACGTCAGCGGGATCGCCGTGGACGGTGACGCCATCACGCTGACGCTGAGCGCCCCCTCCGAGACCCTGCCGGCGCGGCTCTCCTCGCCCTGTACGCACGTCGTTCCCGTGGGCACGCCGCCGGCTGGGAGCGGGCTGATCGAGCCGATCCCGTCGGCCGGGCCGTACTACGTCGACACGCGCACGTTCGGCGAGCAGATCGTCCTGCGCCGCAACCCCGGCTATCACGGCCCACGGGCCGCTCCGCTGGACGCCGTGATCCTCACGGCCAGCGGCGACGCCGAACGTGGCGCGGCCCTCGTCGAGGCCGGGAAGGCCGACTACGCCATCGACCTCGATAAGCCGTCCAGCCCCGCGTTCGCTCCGGACGGGCGGCTCGCGAAGGCGTACGGGGGCGCGAACGCCTGTCCCGCCGCCGCGCAGCGCTGCTTCGCCCGCCCGCTCGGGGCCGCGGTGCGATTCCTCCAACTCGACACCCGCTCGGGGCCGTTCGCCGACCGCGACGTCCGGCGCGCGATCGTACTCGCCCTCGATCGCACCGCCCTCGCCCGTGCCGGCGACGGCGACCCAGCGAGCCGGCTGATCGGGCCCGGAGTCGCCGGGTACCGCCCCGAGCAGCTCGTCCCGGTGCGCGGCGACGTGGCCGCCGCACGGGCCCTGATGCGCGGGCGGCACGTGACGATGGTGCTGCCCGTGGCCCGGTTCAACGACCGGATGGTGCAGTTCGCGAACGCCCTCCGGACACAGCTCGCACCGATCGGCGTCGCCGTCGACGTCCGCCGTGTCGACGACCCGTTCCGCGAGGCGGCGCGCCCGGACACCTGGGCGAACGCGCTGGTCGGTGGCTGGATCCCGGACTACCCCGATGCCGAGAACGCCATCTATCCGGTCGTCTCACCCCGCTCGCCGAACTACGCGTTTCCCACGTGGCTCGACGACCAACCCCTGTTCGACCGGATCGACGCGGCCCGGGCCACATCGGGCGAACAGCGAGTGCGCGCGTGGTCGGCCATCGACGCGGATATCGTCGACGGTGGCGCGTTCATCCCGCTCTACACCGAATCGGGATTCGCGCAGCTCTTCTCGCAGCGCGTCGGCTGTCAGACCTTCCTCCCGCTCTACGACGGGGTCGTCGACCTCGGCTCGCTCTGCCTCAGGTAGCTCACACGACGAGCATGGCGTCGCCGAAGGAGTAGAAGCGGTAGCGCTCGCCGATCGCCTCGGCGTAGATCCGCCGCGTCTCGGCGGTGCCCGCGAAGGCCATCACGAGCGCGAGCAGCGTCGAGCGAGGCAGGTGGAAGTTGGTCACCATCGCCCCGGTCAGCCGGAACGCGTGCCCCGGCTGGATGCAGAGGCGGGTGCGGCCAACGTCGGGCGCAGTCTCGTCGGCGATGGTCTCGAGCACGCGTACACTCGTGGTGCCGATGGCGACGATGCGGCGCCCGCCGTCGCGCGCCGCGCGAATCCGCGCCCGGGTGCCCGGGTCGACGGCGTAGGCCTCGGAGTGCATGACGTGGTCGTCCAGATCCTCCTCGGCGACGGGCCGGAACGTGTCGATGCCGACGCGCAGGTCGACCTCGGCGACCTCGCAGGTCGCCCGCACGCGCTCGAGCAGCTCGGGGGTGAAGTGGAGACCGGCCGTGGGTGCGGCAGCCGACCCGGCGACGTCGGCGTACACCGTCTGGTAGCGGCCGGGGTCGGCGGGGTGCTCGTGGATGTACGGCGGCAGCGGCAGGTCGCCGACCTGCTCGAGCGCCGCCTCGAGCGATCCGGCAGCGTGCGGGCGCACCCGCACGAGTCCCTCGCCGATCTGTGCCAGCACCTCGATCTCCAGACCGGGGCCGCAATCGACCCGCGTGCCGGGGCGGAGCTTGCGGGCGGGCCGCGCGAGCGCCTCCCAGCTGCCGTCCCCGAGCGGCTCGAGCAGGAGCACCTCGGCCGCGCCGCCGGTGGGCCGGGTGCCCCGGACGCGCACGGGCAGCACGCGGGTCGTGTTCAGGATCACGAGGTCATCCGGCCGGAGCTCCTCCGCCAGGTCGGCGAACCGGCGGTGCCGGATCTCGCCGTCGGCGCGGGCGAAGACCAGCAGCCGGGCAGCGTCGCGCGGCTCTGCCGGCGACTGGGCGATCAGGTCGGCCGGGAGCTCGTAGTCGAGGTCGCTCGTGCGCACGGCAGCTACATTCTGCGCGTGGCCGGGCCGGACAAGGACGAGACCCTCGTCCGCCGGGCCCAGCGAGGCGACCGGCCGGCGTTCGACGAACTCGTGGTGCGGCACCGCGACCGCGTCTACGCCGTCACGCTCCGGCTCACGCGACACCAGGCGGACGCCGAGGACGCCCTCCAGGACACGTTCCTCAACGCCTACCGGGGCCTGGCCTCGTTCGGGCGCCGGTCGCGGGTCTCGACCTGGCTCTACCGGATCGCCGTCAACGCGTTCCTACGACGTGATCGCCCGCCGCCGGGCGACGACCTCCATCGACGAGACGACCGGCTTCGAACCGCAGGCGCCCGGCGACCCGTACGCGCAGGACGCGACCCGACGAGCACTGGAAGCCGCCCTGCGGCAGTTGCCGGACGACTTCCGGGAGGCGGTGGTGCTGTGCGACGTGGCCGGGCTGGGAGCGGGCGAGGCGGCGGCCGTTCTCGGACTGCCCACCGGCACCGTCAAGAGCCGGGTCCACCGAGGGCGCGCGCAACTCGCGGCACTGCTGCGGGAACCGTCCGGCGTCGAAACCGTCGAAGGAGCAGGATGAGCACGCCGGCCGACCAGGATCGCATCCGCGAGCTGCTCGTGGCACTCGGCACCGAACCGGCGCCGGCCGCGGTGCTGGAGCGGCTCGAGCGGGTACTGGCCGCAGAGCCCGTTCCCGCCGTGCGAACGGTGCGTCGTCGCCCGGTGATGCGCCGCGCCCTCGCGGTCGTGGCGCCGCTCGCGGTCGTCGCCGGTGTCACCGCCGCCGTCGTCATCGGGCGACAGGACGGCGCTCCTCCGCGAGCGCCGAACCCTGCCCCGGCGGCTGCCGGCGTATCGGTCGAGAGCGCGAAGGCGGCCGATTCGGCGGCGGCGATGTCGCAACTCGCCCCCGCGACCCCGTCGCCGGTCACGGCCGCCGGCAAGGCCGCCGGCACGGCTGCCGCCACGGCGGATGCCCTGGCGGCGCGCGATGCCGCCCTCCGCTCGTACCGCGCGGTCGATCGCGCCATCCGGCGGCGCAGCCAGCCGGTACGCTGACGGCGCCGATGATCGCTCCCGTCGCACCGTGCACGATCTGCGGCACCCTGACGCCCTACGACTGGCCCGTCTGCTCGGCCTGCGGTGCGCAACGCCTGCTGACACCGTCCGGGGACCACGGCGGCTTCCGCCCCATCGGGTCGCCATGGCGGCGGATCATCGCCACCGGCCTGGACTTCGGCATGTTCGTGGCCGCCTTCATCGCCGCCGGCTTCCTGCCAGACCGGATCGCCGACCCGGCGCCCACGCAGGGCGACGAGGCTCTGCGGGCCGCGATCGTGATCGCCACGATGCTCTACTTCCCGGTGGCGCTCGGCAGCACCGGACGCACCCTGGGCAAGCGCCTGGTCGACCTCCACGTCGTGACCTGGGACGGCTCGGCCGTGTCGTACCCGCGCGCGGCGATCCGCGACGGGGTGATCAAGTTCATCGAGCTCTACATCCTGGCCGGGGCGTGCGCGGTGGCGTACCGATGGGCCGACGTCCCGACGGCCGGGCGGGTCGCGATCTGGGTGGCACTCGCCATCCCCGTGATGTCGCTCGGCATGCTCTTCGGCGACGGCCGGCGCCTGACGCTCCACGACCGCGGCGCGGCAACGGTGTGCGTCCAGGGCCCTCCGCTCAGGGAAACAGCGAGCCCGCCTCCGGCGCCGGCACCGCCTGCAGATCACGACCCCGCGGCGTCAGCACTCGACCCCGCGGCGTCCGCTGGATGAGCCCCTGCTGGATCAGGTAGGGCTCGTAGACCTCCTCGATCGTCCCGGCGTCCTCGCCCAGCGCGACCGCGAGCGTCGACAGACCCACCGGACCGCCGGCGAACTTCTCGCCGATCGTCCGCAGCAACGTGCGGTCGGCGTGGTCGAGGCCGTCGGCATCGACCTGCAGGAAGTCGAGCGCCTCCGCGGCCTGATCGTCGTCCAGGGTCGCCAGGCCGCGAACCTGGGCGACGTCTCGCACCCTTCGCAGCAGCCGGTTCGCGATCCGCGGCGTGCCTCGCGAGCGTCGCGCCACCTCCTCCGCCCCGGTCGCGGTGATGCTGAGGCCGAGGATACCGGCGGCCCGCTCGACGATCTGCGAGAGCTCGTCCAACGGGTAGTGCTCGAGCCGGAAGTGAATGCCGAAGCGGTCGTGCAGCGGCTTCGTGAGCATGCCGGCCCGGGTCGTCGCCCCCACCAGGGTGAAGGCCGCAAGCTCGATCCGGAGCGTCCGCGCGCCGGGCCCGGACCCGATCACGACGTCGATCACCTGATCCTCCATGGCCGGGTAGAGGAGCTCCTCGATGGCCCTCGGCATGCGGTGGATCTCGTCGATGAACAGCACGTCGCGAGGCTCGAGCGCGGTCAGGATCGCCGCCATGTCGCCCTTCCGCTCGAGCGCCGGCCCCGAGATGGTGTGGATGTCCGCGCCCATCTCGGTCGCGATGATGTGAGCGAGGCTCGTCTTCCCGAGACCGGCGGGGCCGGCCAGGAGCACGTGGTCGCAGGCCTCCCCGCGACCCCGGGCTGCCTCCAGATAGACCGCGAGCTGCCCGACCACGCGGGCCTGCCCGAGGAACTCGCCAAGGCGTCGCGGCCGCAGCGTCGCATCGGCCTCGTCGTCCGCCATCTGCGCGCCCGGGGCGATCATGCGGTCGTCCGTCATCGGGCTGCCGCGCCCCGGAGCCGCTGCAGCGCGGCCTTCACGCGCTCGTCGGCGCTGCCGTCGACACCGTCCAGCGCCGCCTCCGCATCGGGGAGCGCATAGCCGAAGGCGATCAGGGCCTCCCGGGCGGCGTAGAACGGCTCGTCGAGATCCGCGCCGGATGGGACGCGCACGGCCGCCGAGCGGTTGGCCGCGGCGATCGAGACGGACGCCGGGACGCCGACGCGGTCCTTGAGATCGATGCAGATGCGCTGTGCCGTCTTGCGGCCCACGCCACTCACCGAGGCCAGGAGCGCGACGTTCCTGGACGCGATCGCCCGTTCCAGCTGCTCGGGCGGGAAGGCCGAGACGATGGCCATGGCCAGCTTGGGGCCGATACCCGCGACGCCCAGCAACAGCCGGAAGAACGCACGCTCGCGCTCGTCTGCGAACGCGAACAGCTGCAGCAGGTCCTCTCGCACGTGGAGGTGCGTCTGCAGCGTCACGACCTCGCCCGGCGCCGCTGCCCTTTCGGCAAGACGGGTGGCGGCGAGCTCGAAGCCGACGCCGCCGACGTCGATCACGATCCGCTCCGGCTCCCGCTCCACGACGCGCCCGGTGATGTGCGCGATCATGCCCGCGCCCTCGCCCGGCCCGGCGCCCGGGAGTGCTGGGCATGGCAGACCGCGGCCGCCAGCGCATCGGCGGCGTGCTCGTCGGGCGCCGACTCGAGCGCGAGCACGGCCTGCACCATCCGCCCCACCTGGCGCTTCTCGGCCCGGCCGTACCCGCAGACAGCGCTCTTGATGGTCGCCACCGAGTACTCGGTGACGGCGATGCTGGCGGCCCCGCAGGCCGCGAGGGCGGCGCCACGCGCCTGGCCGAGCAGGAGCGAACCGCGCGGATCCGGGCCCATGAACAGCTCCTCGACGGCCGCTTCGTCCAGGTCGTGCTCGCCGGCCAGCGCGCCAACCCGGGCGTGGATCATCGACAGGCGCTCGGCGTGCGGCGTGCGCGGCGTCGTGCGGATGACCCCGAACGCGAGCGCACGAAGGCGGTTCCCGCGAGCCTCGACGACCCCGAAGCCCGTCGCCGCGATCCCGGGATCGAGACCGAGTATCACCACCCGGGCAGTCTACGAGGCGCGTCGGCCGGCAGGCCGCGAAATGGCTACCATCCCGCGGATGGCGGAGCGGACGACCCGGCGCGTGGCCCTGATCGAACAGCATCCCCGGTACTGGCCGGACGTCGCGGCCGCTGCCGACGAGCTGCGGCGCGTCCTCGGCGCGGACATCGACGTCTTCGCGGTCGTCGACCGGGAGGGCGCGTGGGAGGCGGTCTGCAGCGAGGTGGCGGCCGACGTCCTCCCGCGCGGTGGGTGCAGGTGCGCGAGCTCCCGGGTGGCGAGTACGGCCTCTCCGAGGTGCAGGGGCTCCCCGCGGAGCGGCTCCTGCGGCGCGCGGACGGCCGGCCGCCGTTCCTCGTCAACGTCTCGGAAGCGCCGTCCGGCGAGGGCGAGTACGAGCCCGGCGGCGAGACCTTCGGCATCTCGACGCGGGTCGGCGATCACGCCGGACTGCGACGGATCGGCGTGAACCTCGACGTCATCCGGCCGGGGGAGCGGTCGACGAAGTTCCACTGGCACCACGACGAGGAGGAGTGCTTCCTCGTCCTCGAGGGGAAGGGACTGCTGCAGGTCGGGAACGAGGCCTTCCGGGTCGGCCCCGGGGACTTCTTCGCCAAGCAGGAGGGCCCGGAGCGGCCCCACCAGTTCGTCAACGACGGCGAGCAGGACCTGCGCGTCCTGACCATCGGCGAGCACCGCGGCGACCAGGTCGAATACCCGCCGGCGCCGTGGCAGCCGGGCGAGGGCTGACCGTCAGCCGGTCTCGTCGAGCAGGCTGTCCGGGATCTCGAAGTTGAAGAAGACCTCCTGGACGTCGTCGTCGTCCTCGAGCGCCTCCACCAGCCGCATCAGCTTCGCCGCAGTCTCGTCGTCGACGGTGTTGACGGTCTTGGGCACCATCCGGATCTCGGCCGACTCGATCGCGAAACCGGCCGCCGCGACCACGCCCCGCACGCGGGCGAGCGCGGTCGGCTCGCAGATCACGGTCAGCACGCCGTCGTCGGACTCGACGTCGTCGGCGTCGGCCTCGGCGGCGGCGAGCATCACCTCGTCCTCATCGGCCTCGCCGGCGAGCGAGATCACGCCCTTGCGGTCGAACAGGAACGCCACGGAGCCGCTCTGACCGAGCGAGCCGCCGGCGCGGTTGAACGCGGTGCGGACGTTCGACGCGGTGCGGTTGCGGTTGTCCGTCAGGGCCTCCACCAGCACGGCCGCCCCGCCTGGCCCGTAGCCCTCGTAGACGACGGTCTCGAAGGCGGCCGAATCGCCCGCACCGGACGCGCGCTCGATGGCCCGCTCGATCGTGTCCTTGGGCATCGAGAACGCGCGAGCCTTCTCGATCGCGTTCTGGAGCGCGAGGTTGTCGACCGGGTTCGGTCCGCCCTCGCGGACGGCGACCATGATCGCCCGCGACAACTTCGAGAACAGGTTGCCGCGCTTCTTGTCGGTCGCCGCCTTCTTGTGCTTGATCGAGGACCACTTCGAGTGGCCGGACATACCTGCTCCTACGCCGGCTGCCCGGCGCCCGCCATCGCGAGGAAGCGCCGGTGGAGCCGATCATCGTCGGTCAGTTCCGGATGGAACGTCGCCACCATGATAGAGCCGGAGGTGGCTGCGACCGCCTCCTCGCCCAGCCGCGCGATCACCTCGACGTCCGGGCCCATGCTCACGATCCGGGGTGCGCGGATGAAGATGCCGGCCATCGGCCGCTCGTCGAACGAGAGCGCGATCTCGGCCTCGAACGAGTGCACCTGCCGGCCGTAGCCGTTGCGCTGGGCGAGCAGGTCGATGACGCCGAGCGTCCGCTGCTCCGGCGTGCCGTCGACCGCGCCGGCCGAGAGCACGATCAGGCCCGCGCAGGTGCCGAACGCCGGCATACCCCCGGCGAGCCGCTCCACCAGAGGCTCGCGGAGGCCGCTCGAGTCGAGCAGCTTGTCGATCGTCGTCGACTCGCCCCCCGGCAGGATCAGCGCGTCGACGCGATCGAGGTCGCGCGCCGTGCGCACCTCGATCGCCTCCTCGCCGAGCCGGCGCACCATGGCGCCGTGCTCGCGGAACGCACCCTGGAGGGCCAGAACGCCGATCATCCGCAGCCCCCTACCAGCCGCGGGTGTGGAGCAGCTGATCGGCCGGAATCTCCTCCATGGTGCGGCCGACCATCGGCTCGCCCAGGTCGCGCGAGATGTCGGCGATCAGCTTCGCGTCGGTGAAGTGCGTGGTCGCCTCGACGATGGCGCGGGCGCGCCGGGCCGGATCGCCGCGACTTGAAGATGCCCGAGCCGACGAAGACGCCATCGGCGCCGAGCTGCATCATCATCGCGGCGTCGGCCGGCGTCGCGAGGCCGCCGGCGGTGAACAGCACCACCGGCAGGGAGCCGTGCTCGGCGACCCACTGCACCAGCGGCACCGGCGCGCCGAGCTCCTTGGCGCGGGTGTACAGCTCGTCGGGATCCGCGGCCTGCAGCTTGCGGATCTCGCCCTTGATGGAGCGCATGTGCCGCACGGCCTCGATCACGTTGCCGGTGCCGGCCTCGCCCTTGGAGCGGATCATGGCCGCGCCCTCGCCGATGCGGCGCAGCGCCTCGCCCAGGTTGGTCGCGCCGCAGACGAACGGCACGTCGAACTTCCACTTGTCGATGTGGTGCGACTCGTCGGCGGGCGTCAGCACCTCGGACTCGTCGATGTAGTCGACCTCCAGCGCCTGCAGCACCTGGGCCTCGACGAAGTGCCCGATCCGGGCCTTGGCCATCACGGGGATCGTCACCGCCGCCTGGATGGCAGCGATGATGCCCGGATCGCTCATGCGGGCCACGCCGCCCTGGACGCGGATGTCCGCCGGAACGCGCTCCAGCGCCATGACGGCGCAGGCGCCGGCGTCTTCCGCGATCTTGGCCTGCTCGGCGGTCGTGACGTCCATGATCACGCCGCCCTTGAGCATCTCGGCGAGACCGCTCTTGACGCGCATCGTTCCGTACTCGGCCATATCCGTCACCCCTCGGTCGGGTTGCCCACCACTCCAATGAACGGACGTGTGTCCGTGCATTCATGGTATCCCACGGACACCGCCGGTATTGTCCGTCGAACCGGGAGGCATCCAGGCTCCCCTCGGAGCCGATGACTAGGGCGCCGTGACGGTCACGGTGTAGCCGTCGGGAAGCGGCACCCGGTACAGCGGCGCGAGCGTGCGGGCGTCGAGCACGACCGTCTGCGGAGCGACGCCGCCGCCATCCCGCCGCACGATGAACAGGTAGCGCCCGTCGGCCGACAGCACCGCCTCGAAGCTGGCGAGTTCGTTCCGCACGGTACGGGTTACGCCGTCCCGCCCGGTGACGGCGAGCACGCCGTCGTTACCGCAGGACCAGAGCACGACCCGGCCATCGCGGCTCGCCGAGGTGACGCTGCACTCGCGGCCGAAGTGGCCGGCCGGGCCCACGCTCGCGAGGAACGAGCCGCCCCGGTAGAGGTCGGCCCGGCCATTGTCGTGCTGCACGACCAGGACCCCGGCCGACAGCGTGTACACGTTCGCCCCGGCGGTGCTGTGGCGGAGCGCCACGATCACGTTCCCCGCCCCGTCCACCAGCGCGCGCCCGTCGGGAGCCGCGTACAGCAGGCGTTCGCCGATCCGCAGCAGCGGGCAGGCCGGCAGCGAGGTCCTCCCACCCGCGTACTCGACCACCCTGGCGCCCTTCGGGCCGCACAGGATGGCGTCGGTCCTCGTGACGTCGAAGACCCACCAGTCGGTCGGCACGCGGAGCGTCGCCAGCAGGTAGCCGGCCGGATCCCGGACGCGAGACGTATCCGACACCCCATCGAAGATGACCGAGTGGCGCCGGCAACTCTGCGATGCGAGCGGCGACGGCCGCGTCGTCATCGTGGCGAGATCGATCCAGCGGAGGTCGCAGTTGTCGTCGGCGATCTGCAGTCGCCCGGAGAGATCACCGGGCGCGGCCAGCGGCAGCTGGGCGAGCCGGTCGTCGAACGTCGGGACGGCACGTGTCGTCGTGGCCGCCGTCGACGGGGCGGCTGCTGTGCTCGTGGACGCGTGGCCGGAGCCGCCGGCGTCGAGCAGGGCCGCGACGATCACCCCCGCCACGACGGCGATCACGGCGGCGGTGGCGGCAAGCGCGCCCTTACGGGAGCGTGGCCCAGAACTCGAGGACGAGCTCGTTGAAGGCAGCGGGATCCTCCTGGAAGGGCTGGTGCGCCTGCTCGGGCACCTCGACGAGGCGCGCTCCGGGAAGGCGCTGGGCGATCGCGCGCGAGTGCCGCGGCGGGCAGAGCAGATCGGCCTCGCCCGACACCACCAGCGTCGGCGCCGTCACGTGCCCGAGCCGATCGGCGGTGTCGTGCCCGAGCACGGCGCGCGCCGTGCGCTGAAATGCCTCGGTCTCCTGCGGGTGGGGATTGGCGAGCGCCGACTCCATGAACCCGTCGATCCGGCCGTCCTCGAACACCGCCGCCGAGTACACCAGGGTGTTGAAGAAGTACAGGAACGACCGGGCGTCGTCTGCGACGCCCGCCATCCAGGCGGCGCCCTTGACCGTCTCCTGGAGGATCCGGTCGCTCCGGCACCACGACCCGACGATCACGAGGCTCCGCGTCAGCTCGGGCCGGGCGAGCGTCAGCTCCTGCGCGATCGCGCCGCCCATCGAGAAGCCGGCCACGTGGGCGTAGCCGATGTCGAGCGCCTCACACGCCGCCGCGGCGTCCGCAGCCATGTCGCGGATCGAGAACTCGCCGTCGGGCAGCGAGGAGCGCCCGACCCCGCGGTTGTCGAGCACCGTCACGCGGTACGACGCGGCGAAGACGTCGACCTGCGCATCCCAGGCCGTGTTGTCGTCGCCGAGCCCGCAGAGCAGCAGGACGTCGTCCCCGAAGCCGCGCTGGCGGTAGTACATGTTCACGCCGTTCGCCGTCACGTAGCCCATGCCGCGTAGGATAATCGGGTGCGCTTCTGCACGACACGGAGCCCGGTCGGCGAGTTGCTGCTGACGGCCTCGGACGCCGGCCTCACCGGCCTCTACGTGGCCGGCGAGCGACCGCTGCCACTGGATGCCGATCGGGACGAGCCCGCCTTCGCCGACGTGCTGGCCGAGCTCGACCGCTACTTCGCGGGCGGGCGACCGGCGTTCGACGTGCCGCTCGACCTCCGCGGCACGGCCTGGCAACTGACCGTCTGGACCGTCCTGCGAGCCATCCCGTACGGCGAGCGGATCACGTATCGCGAGCTTGCCGCCCGCGCCGGCCGGCCCGCCGCGATTCGCGCGGCCGGCCACGCCAACGGGCGCAACCCGGTCTCCATCATCGTCCCGTGCCACCGGGTGGTGGGCAGCGACGGCTCGCTCACCGGCTACGGTGGCGGGCTCCCCGCCAAGCGATGGCTTCTCGACCACGAGGCTCCATGACCGATCTCTGCTTCACCAGCGCCCGCGACCTGGTCGCCCTCTACCGACGGCGCGAGGTAGCGCCGCTCGAGGTGGTCGACGCGCTCCTGGCACGGATCGACGAGGCCAACCCGTCGCTGAACGCGTACGTCACGGTCGCCCGCGAACAGGCGCGCGAGACCGCGGCAGCCCTCGCGGGCCGTCCCGTCACGGGCCTGCTCCACGGTGTGCCGGTCGGGATCAAGGACCTGACCGAGACCGCGGGCATCCGCACGACGTACGGCTCGAAGATCTACGAGCACCACGTGCCGGGCGAGGATGCGCTCATCGTCGAGCGCCTGCAGGTCGGCCGGAGCGATCGTGCTCGGCAAGACCAACACGCCCGAGTTCGGGGCCGGCGGCAACACGTTCAACGAGGTCTTCGGCGCGACCCGCAATCCCTGGAACCCGGCGCTGACCTGCGGCGGCTCGAGCGGCGGCTCGGCGGTGGCGCTGGCGACCGGCATGAGCCCGCTCGCGCAGGGCTCGGACCTCGGCGGATCGCTGCGCACGCCGGCGGCCTTCTGCAGCGTCGTCGGGTTCCGGACGACCCCGGGCCTGGTGCCCTCGTGGCCCGACGGCCTGCCGTTCGACGGCCTCGGCCGTGACGGGCCCGATGGCGCGGGACGTGGCCGACTGCGCGCTGATGCTCGCGGTCATCGCCGGCCCGGACGACCGCGCGCCGCTGTCCTACGACGTCGACACGGGAGCCTTCGTCCGGGCTGCCGAGCCCGGTCGGCTGGACGGACTGCGGATCGCCTTCACGCCCGACCTGGGCGGCCTGATCCCGGTCGAGGCCGAGGTCGCCGCGACCGCGGCGGCCGCCATGGACGCCCTGCGGGCACTGGGCGCCGAGGTCGTCGAGGCCAGTCCGGACTTCACCGGCGTCCGTGACGCGGTGCTCGCCACGCGCGGCATCTCGATGGTGGTCGGCCACGAGGACCATCTCCGCGACCACCGCGGCGACCTGCAGGCCGGCCTGGTCTGGAACATCGAGCAGGGCCTCGCCTTGACGCCATCCCGGATCGCCGCCGGGCTGCGCGCACGCTCGGCGCTCTGGGAGCGGGTACGGGCGTTCATGGCCGGCCACGACTTCCTCATCTCCCCCACCGTCGCCGTGCGGCCGTTCCCGGTGGAGCTGCCGTACCCGACCGAGATCGACGGCATCGCGCTCGAGGACTACACGCAGTGGTTCTACCTCACCTATGCGATCACCCTCACCGGCCTGCCCGCCATGTCCGTTCCATGCGGGTTCACGGCCGACGGCCTCCCGGTCGGCATGCAGGTCGTCGGCGGCCGCCGCCGCGAGGCCGACGTGATCCGCCTCGGCGCGGCCTTCCAGGCCGAGACCGACCACCACCTGCGCCGGCCTACTTCGCGATAGCCCGCCACGGCACGCGGAACCGCATCGCCTCGCGCTCGCGCAGGCGGATCGTCCGCTCGCCCTCCTCGAACGCGTCGAACGAGAACGACCATGCCTCGCCCGGCCAGCGGTAGCTGACGCGCCCCTCGCCGGGTGACAGCACGGCGGTGTAGAGCGTGCCGAAGCCGGCACTGAACGAGCGATTGTAGAGCGGCGGGACGAGAAAGGCCTCGGCCAGCTGCTCGCTCGACGGGTGACGCTCGGCGATCAGCGCGTCGAGCCACGCCGCCCGTTCCACCGATTCCGTCGCCCGGGCGTACTCCGGCCAGTCGACCTCGCCCTGGTGGTTGGTCGCCACGGCGTGCGAGCGCGCGATCGCCGGCCGGTCGGGCGCGACGAAGACGGTCGCAGCATGCCCGGCGGTGTCGATCGTCGTCACGTTGTAGGAGAAGTGCACCGGCAACCGGCGGAGGGTCGCGATCGCCTCGGCCGTCGTCGCGCACGTCTCGAGCACGTAGCGCACCACCAGCGCGATGCCGAAGCCCGGCCCGTGCTCGCGGCGACCACCGAACGTGATCGAGATCGCGAGGCCGGCGTCGTTGATGCCGTCGAGGAGGCCCCAGAGGCAGTCGCTCGTCCCGATCACCGGCCGGAGGTAGCGGGTACCGCCGATCACGCCCTCGAAGGCCGTCGGGCTGTAGTCGTAGTTGCGGACGAGGAACGGTGCGGGAGCGGCGAGCGCAACCTGCGAGCACGCGACGATGAACCGCGGCGGCGTCCACAGCGCCAGCAGACGAGCCACGCCGTCACCGCCCCCGGCGAGCTCGCACAGCGCCTCCCACGTCGGCACCAGCTCGGGCATGTGCTCGCGGAGCATGCGGCGGCTGGTGACGTACGACGGCCGCGCGGCGTCGCCCTCGCGCAGGAACCAGCGCTCGTAGGCGCTCCAGGTGGCGTCGTAGAGCGCCCGGAACCGCGACCCGGGCGCATCCTCCCGGTAGGCGTAGAAGGTGAGGGCGAGGTCGTCGGAGCCGAATCGCGACCGCAGCGCATCGAAGAGCGCCAACCCCTACGTCCCCTTGAAGGCCAGGCTGGCCTGCGGCGCCTCGGCCGCTTCCGCCGGCGCCACGGGCAGGCCGGCGAAGCAGCCGCGGATGCCCGCGATCCAGGCCTGGCACCGCTCGGTGAGCCCGCCGTCATCGGTCGCCATGCGGCCCCGGGCGAGGAGCACGCCGAGGTCGGCACCCCGGTAGCGGTAGTCGCCGGGCGCCGCCACCCGCAGGTAGAACGCCTCGTCCTCGTCGACCAGGCTGTGCCAGTCGTGCCCGAACCGGGCGAACGACACGCTCCCGTCGGCCGCCATCCGCCAGACGCCGGTCCGCGGCGCCGCCGTGAGCTGCTCGACTCGATCCTCCGGCTCCTTGATGATCAGCTGGCTCCAGACGTCGTCGGCGGCCAGCCGCACCCACCGGTCGTTGATCTCGGCCACGTCGATCTGGTAGTCGACATCCAGGTACTCGAGCACGTGGAACAGGAACAGCGGCACGTCGGAGTACGCGCCCAGCGTGACGTGGGTGATGGGAGTGAGCCCCGACACGCGGGGGTTGATCTCGCCGAGGTAGACCTCACCGGTGTCGTCGTCGACCAGGTAATCGACCTCGAAGAACCCCTTGTAGCCGTCCTGCGCCAACCGCGTGCCGAGGCGCTGGGTCATGCCGATCGCCGCCTGGTGCTGGGCCTCGCTCAGCACGCCCGGATAGATGTCGTTGCCGCACCAGCCGCCGCGGTAGGGCGTCAGCTCGGGCCGGCCGACCAGCGAGGCGACGAACGGGCCGACGAGGGTGCCGTGCCGGGTGATGACGGCCTCGACGCACACCTCCCGAGGGCGGATCCGGCGCATGATCTTCAGCTCCTGGCTCGCGAGCTGGTCGGCCTTCGCGTCCCAGTCCGCCTCGCCGCGCACGAAGTAGGTGGTGCGGCCCGAGTCGCCGTAGGGCGTCTGCACCACGAGATCTTCGCCCAGGCCCGCCGCCGTGGCGAGCGAGCGCAGGTCGGCGAAGCTCGCGGCGCGACCGAGCACGTTGGGCACGCTGGCCACGCCGGCCTCGTCGGCCAGCTGGGTGGTGACGATCTTCGAGTCGAGCCGCTTGCGCAGCGAGGCGGAGGGATGGATGACCTCGAGCCCGAGGTCGGCGGCCGCGGCGGCGGTGTCCTCGTCGAACATCACGAAGGCGGCCTTGCCGTGACCGCGCCGCTCGACCAGCTGCACGACCTCCTTGTGGCCGAGCAGGTACGTGCAGATCTCCTCGATCGACCCGAACTCCCGGTACGGGCGTTCGCGGGGCACGAAGACCCGCGGATGGGTGCCCTCGAACGAGTCGAAGTAGGTCACGAACCAGAGATCCCGCAGCCACCGGTCGAGACCGAGGAGGTTGAACGCGGTCGGCGAGACGAAGTAGATCGGCGTCTCGTTGGTGCGCAGGTACGCGCGGATCTCGGACATCCCGTTCAACGTGGCTGACCGGTGCACGGCGCTCATCGGATGCCTCCTCGTGGGCCGGACGGGATGCTACCGCTCCACAGGTACTGTTCGCCGATGCAGGCGCCAACCCCCGTGACCCTGGTGGGCAGCGCGATCCGGCTCGAGCCGCTTGCGCTGGCGCACCGCGACGACCTGGCCGCGGCCATCGCGGCCGACGCCGGCGCCTTTACCGTATACGGCCCCTCGCTGCAGGCTGGCGGGCTCGAGGCGTGGCTGGTGCAGGCGCTGGACGAGACCGCGCGCGGCGTGCGGTTCGCCTTCGCCGTCGTGCTGGTCGCCACCGGCCGTGCCATCGGCTCGTCCAGCTACCTCGACATCGCGCCGGACGACGGCAGGATCGAGATCGGCCACACCTGGTACGGCGGCCCCTGGCAGGGAACGTCCGTCAACCCGGAAGCCAAGCTGCTCCTGCTCGGCCACGCATTCGACGTGCTCGGCGCCACCCGCGTCACGCTCAAGACCGATGCCCGCAACAGTCGCTCGCGGCGGGGGATTGCCGGCGTCGGCGCGACCTTCGAGGGCATCATGCGCAAGCACTCCCGCCGCGCCGACGGCCCGGGCCTGCGCGACGTCGCGATCTTCTCGGTGATCGACGACGACTGGCCGGAGGTGCGGGCGCTGCTCGAAGCGCGCCTGGCGTCAGCCTGACGGCACCGGATCGACGCACCTCGCCGTCGTTCGGGCGGGCGCGGGCGTCGATGGATAGACCAGCGGATTGCAGAGCACCAGGCTGTCGCGCCTACCGGCCGCCGCCGTGGCCGGGCTTCTGACCTGCTCGACGACGGCCGACCCCAGCGCGCCGGGGGAGCGCAGGATCAGCTCGCTCCACACACCGCGCGCGCCAGCCGGCGGCGCGCAGCGGTTCGGGAGCGCGGCGTCCAGCGAGAACCACGACGCCGACGCCGCGAGCCAGGGCAGCGACCTCACGTACCACCCGTCGGGACTGACCACCGGGCCGCCGTAGCCGAGCACGACGCGACCGTTGCGGACGAGTCGAAGCTCGCTTCCGGTAGTCGCGCAGAGAGCCGCGACCGGCGCGAGCTCTGCCAGCGGGGCCGCCTGCGAGGCGACGCCCAGCGGGTTTCCGAACGGGCGCTGGTGGACCGGCGTGACGGGTCCCTCGTCATCCACCAGGCCGGGCGAGGGCGGCTCCTCGCCCCACAGCAGGCGGGTCGTGCCGGCCGTGAACCCCGGCGTCCGCCGCCGGAGCCAGCGCAATCGCTCGCGGGGCGCGCGCGGCATTGCAGTCCGCGGCCCGGTGTGGTCGGTGAAGCACCGGACGAAGCCGCTCCCGGACCGGGTGGGCGGGGCATAGTCGCCGGGCAGCGGGTACGAGGCGTGGCTGCCCCTGGCCACGAACACGACCGGATGCGTCCGGCGCCGGTGCAGCAGCGAGGCCCAGGTGACGGTCGAGCTCGACGAGTGCCAGCCGTAGTCGGCGCCGAGCGGCACGACCGCTCCACCGGGACGTCGCTTCACGAGCACGGTGACGTGCTCCCAGTCGCCCTCGTGCGTCTGCGTCCCCGCGATGCAGGTCAGCGGCAGGGCGTCGGCGTAGTAGAAGAACCAGTACTCGATCGCGATCACCCGTCGCCGCTCCGGCCGGACGACGACGTACTGGGTGAGCGGGAACTGCCCCGGCGCCGACGCCAGGATCTCCCGCTGCGCCGCTTCCTGGCCGGCGACGTCGGTCGAGGCCGCGGGAGCGTCGATCGCGAGCGGCGCCGCCCCCGGATGGCGGCGCACCAGGAGCGCCTCCGCGCCGGCGAGGCCGGCCAGCGTGCCGTCCAGCGGGACGCTCTCCAGCGGCGGGTTGCCGATCCGGAGGAAGGCCGGCCCATCCGACGTTGCCTGGAGCAGGAGCTCCGCGGGGCGGGCGCGGTACGCCTCGCCCGGCGCGAACACGAGCACTGGTTGGTACCTGCAGGCGAGCGCGGCGTCGCCGACGGCGCCGGCGCAGCGGATGTCATTCGTGGCGGCCCGGGCGATCGCGCCACCACTCAGGGCCGCCGACGCCGCCAGCGCGACCAGCCCGGCGGCGCGACGGAGGCTGCACGGTGGTGTGCGCACACCGGAATCGTGCACGCGGACACGCTGTCCGTGCGCGGGCGGCGGGAGGATCCTGCTCGAACTCATGGGAGGTATACGGAGCTACCGGCGGTTCTCGCCGGTCGCGTGCCGGGCCCGACCGAGCGCCGGCCGGAACATCAGTAGGGTTGGAAACGGGGGGATGAGGCATGAGTGTGATCGAGAACGACGCAACACCGGAGACCGCCGAGGCGCCACTCGTCGAGATCGGCGAGGTGATCAACGTCGAGGATCCGCTCCGGGGCGTGAGCATCAGCGCGACGGTCGTGGAGGCCGGCGACGACGTGATCGGGCTCAGGTTGCCGGCCGAGGCGGAGTGGCGGTTCGGGCGCGTCGGTCTGCGCCGGTACCTGAGGGACGGGCGCGCCTGGTACGCCGAGACGGTGTGCCGGCCGGGGCCGGCGGGCGGCCCCGACCTGGTGGCCGCGGCGCCAGACGCCTGGGACGGCGACGCCGTCCGTCACTCGGTCCGCTTCCCGGCCTTCCGCGCTCCGGTCGTCTGCGAGACGTACCCGCCGAACGCCGTCAAGCGTGACCTGGCGGCGCTCGACATCTCGGCCGGCGGTCTCGGCGCCACGGGTCACGGCCCGGCTCTCGCCGTCGGCACCCCGGTGCAGGTGACGCTCGACCCGGCCGGGCAGCCGCGTTGGGTCAACGCGGTCGTGGTCTGGTCGGCGCCGGCGGCGTTCGGTCACTGCACCTTCGGGTTCCGCTTCGTGCCGGAATCGCGCGCCGACCAGGACCTGATCCTCGCCTGGCGCAACGCCGCTGCCAGCCGCCAGACTGCCGAGTAGCGCCGAGCCGAGCCAATTCAGGTCGGTGGGAGCCTACGGGAACCGTCTCGTGACGGTCATCGTCCCGGCGTGAACCCAGCCGCCGCCGGACGCGGTGAGGCCGCCGGCAATGGCGACCGTGCCGCCTTCGAGCGGCACCTGGAAGCTCATCGGATCGGGCGCCACAAGCGCCGGACCGGGCTGACCGGGAATGTCCACGGGACCCTCCGTCGACGGGCACGAAACCGTCGCGGTTGCGACCAGCGATGGGTCGGCGTGCCAGGATACCTGCGCCGCCGTGGTCGACAACGGCTGGATCTCCACCTGCAGCGTGGCGACGCTCGAGACGGGACTGATCATCGTGCACGGCGGGATCAGTGACGTGAAGATCAGGTTCTCGTAGAGCACCGGGAGCATGCCGGTGAAGCGGGGAGGGCCGATCGCCAAGACGTCCGGCACGGCCGTCAGGATGGCGTTGACGCCGCCCTGCGAGGTATGGGTGGCGAAATTGGCGTAGGTCGTCAGCGACAGCGTCACGTCGTAGTGGCCGCACTTCAGCTCCGCGTCGCGGACCTTCTTGAGGATCCGGGCGACCTCCTCGTCCACCATCTTCTTGACGAGCGCTGCGGCCTCCGCGTCGGCGGCTGCCTGGGTCCCGTCGAAGCCGGAGGTATGTGCGCTCGACGTGGTCGTTCCCCCCGACGTGGCCCCGGTCGCCGGGTCGAGCGTGCCGGTCATCGACCGGGACGCGGACATCCGCGACTTGCTGTGGAGGAACAGTGCGCGCCCAGTGCGTTTGTAGGCCACGCTGGCGCTGACGGTGACGGTGAATGGCAGCGCCCGGCCGTCCGCGCCGAAGTGGACCTGGGCGCTCGACCGCACCCTGACCCGGATCGCCTCCTTGACGGCGCCCAGGCTGACCCACTTCGGTCCGAACGTCTCGCCGGTGCGGGTGGTGACCTCGTCGTCGCTGGAGAGGTCGAGGGTGCCGGTGCTGTCCGGGCAATCACGGCCCGTGCCGAACTGGCCATTCGACCCGCCCTTGTAGGTGAATCCCCACGACTTCGTCCCGCCCGACCGGTCGGTGGTCGTGACGTCGAGTCCGGCCCCGAGGCGGCCAGCCGTGTCGACGGTGAGGTCGAGCGACCCGTGCACCCTGGAGCCCGACACCGTGCCCCCGAAGCCGAGGCCGGCGGAGGCGGAGCCGTTGGGATTGACGTTAACCGTCGGCGCCGTCGACGACAGCCCTGCCAGCGAGCGGGTGCCGGGTGGGTGCACTGCCGTCCCGTGTGTGGCGAGCGCCGATTGCAGGCTGGCGAGGAGCACCGGCTCAGCGGCCGAGAACCGGGCGACGATCGCCTTCACGACCGCCCGCGACGTCGGCCGCGCCACGAGCCGGCCGTTCTTGAGGCGGGGCTTCACCGGTCCGCCGGGGAGGATCCGGCGAACTTCGGTGCCGAGCAGCGAAGGGGGCGGCGAGGCCTGCAGGGAACGGGCCGGAGGCACGCAGGTTGCGCACGTGGAGCCCGGCGCAGCCAGCGAGATCGCGGCCACGCTCCAGAGAAGCGCCACGCCGAACGCCGAGGGGACGAGCACGCGCCATGGTCGTCGCACGAGAGGCCCCAGCGTCTCACAATTCGCGCGACCCATCAAGACCTGGTTCGGTACCTGGCCGGCCCGCTCGCCTGCGGCCGCGCCCACGCCGGGCTATTCCCGCATGAGCATCGCGACGGCCTCGCGCTCGAGGTCGAGGTAGGGCTCGCCGCTGACGTCGACTGCGACCCTATGGATCGTGCCGCCCGTGAAGGACCATGGCTCCACGCCGGGGTAGTCGACGGTCACGCCGGCACCGCCGTCGCGCCCGATGCAGAGGCCCTCGCCGGCGATCATGAACTTGCCGGGCTGCGTCTTGATCCGCTGCTCGCCGACCTTGACGTCGCCGTGCCAGAGCGAGAGGAGGCCGGTCGCGACGCCGGGCGGGTCCTCGCCGTCCTTGTCGAACGACGCCGACAGGATGAGGTTCGTCCCGGTCGGGATGTCGGCCGTCCCCACGACGTGCTCCTCCGACATGCCGACGAAGTTGTAGACGTAGTGCAGGCGGTTGTCCTTGACATAGATCGCGTGACCGCCGAAGGGCGATCCGTGCGCGAACAGGACTCCCTGTGCGCCCGGCGCCGGGATGTCGACCAGCGCCCCGATCGCGAACGAGCGGTTGCGGACGTTGACGGCCTGTGACTCCGGCACCTCGGCCGTTCCCGGGAAGTAGACGTACCGATTGCGCGGTGGCGAGAGCACCGGGCGTGGCGTGAGGATGATCTCGAGCGCCGACCGGTCGTCGAGCGGGAACGCGCCGTTCGCGCCGGCCTCGGCGAACCAGAGGTTCACGAGCTCGCGCACCTTCTCGGGATGCTCGTCGGCGAGGTTGTGCAGCTCCGAACGGTCGACGTCGGTGTGGTAGAGCTCCCACTCGTCGTCGTTGAAGTTGCTCCAGCCGGCGATCGTCGGGTGGTTCGTGACGGCCTTCCAGCCGTCGTGCCAGATCGCCCGCGAGCCGAGCATCGCGTAGAACTGCGTCGGCCGCGCCGTCGGGGCATCCGGGGCATCGAGGCTATAGCGCATGCTGACGCCGTCGAAGCGGCTCTGGGTGTGGCCCTTGATCGCCGCCGGCGCCTCGACCTGCAGCGCATCGAGGATCGTCGGCACGATATCGATCGCATGGTGGTACTGGTCGCGGATCTCGCCCTTGGCCTTCATCCCGGCCGGCCAGGAGATGATGCACGGGTCGCTCGTGCCGCCGTTGAACTCGTAGCGCTTCCACATCTTGAACGGCGTGTTGAACGCCATCGCCCAGCCGTTGGGATAGTGGTTGTAGGTCTTCGGCGACCCGAGGTCGTCGAGCAGCGGGAGGTTGGCCTCCATGGAGTCGGGGATGCCGTTCATGAACTTCATCTCGTTCACGGAGCCGTTCGGACCGCCCTCGCCGGACGCGCCATTGTCGGACACCAGGACGACGATGGTGTTCTCGCGCCAGCCGTACTCCTCGAGGAAGCCGAGCAGGCGTCCGATCTGGTCGTCGGCGTGGGCGAGGAACCCGGCGTACACCTCCGCCATGCGAGAGAACAGCGTCTTCTCCTCGGCCGACAGCGAGTCCCACGGGCGCGTGACATCGAGCGGCGGGAACGGCTTGCCGCCCGGCCCCGTTCGCGTCTCGGAGGTGCCGATCGGGTTGATCGGCGGCAACTCGGTGTCCGCCGGGAGGAGCCCGAGCTGCTTCTGGCGGGCCAGCGTCTGCTCGCGCATCGCCTCGTAGCCCATGTCGAACCGGCCGCGGTACTTGTCGATCCACTCCTTCGGGGCATGGTGCGGTGCGTGGCACGCGCCCGGCGCGTAGTAGAGGAAGAACGGCTTCTCGGGCGCGATGACCTTCGCGTCCATGATGAACTCGATCGCCTTGTCGGTGAGGTCGACGGTGAGGTGGTAGCCATCCTCCGGCGACTTCGGCTGGTCGACGAGGTGGTTGTCGTAGACGAGGTCGGGGAACCACTGGCTGGTCTCGGCACCGAGGAATCCGTACCAGCGCTCGAAGCCGCGCCCGGTCGGCCAGTTGCGCCGCGTGGAGGCGAGGTTCATCTCGTCCTCGGGACAGAGATGCCACTTCCCGACCATGTAGGTGTTCCAGCCGCGCTCGCCGAGGATCTCGGAGATGGTGCCGTTCTCCGGCGGAATCGTCCCGCTGGCGTTGGGGAACCCGATCGCCGCCTCCGTGATGCAGGCCATGCTGTTGCGGGTGTGGTTACGACCCGTCAGGAGACACGACCGGGTCGGCGAGCACAGCGCCGTCGTGTGCCACTGCGTGTACCGGACGCCCTGGTCGGCGATGCGGTCGATATGCGGTGTCTCCACCGGCCCGCCATAGCAGCCGAGCGCCGAGAAGCCGACGTCATCGAGCACGATGTAGACCACGCTCGGCGCCCCGTCGGGGGCCTTGGGCGGCTCGAACGGCGTCCAGTCCGGCACCGAGTCTCGGATGTCGACGTTGATCGTGCCCTTGAACGGTGTGCTCACAAGGTGCCCCTCGGCGCGGAACCGACGCGGTTCGGTTGGCTTGCCCTCGCGGCTTCTCCTCGCCGCAGGCGACTGAAGACTAGGGGGTTTCCCGGTGAAGCGTCGGGGGGTGACCGGTGAAGCGTCGGGGCCCCTTGAGCCAGTGGTCCTGACCGTGCTCGGGGCGATCGCCCTAGGCCGACGGCCCGGACGCCTCGCCAGCGCCCGGGCCTGGTCTCCCTCCGGTCACTCCGACTCGCGACCGGCGCTCGTACATCTCACGCGCGGCTTCGCCGTCAGGCCTTGTCGGGATTCTTGACGTCGGTGTCGAGACCCCCCTGGGCGGCGCCGGATCCGGCCTGGCCGCCTCCGTAGCCACGCAGGATGAACGCGAACGCGACGGCAAGCCCGGCCCCGACCAGCGGGCCCGCGACGTACACCCAGTAGCTGGTGAAGCTCCCGCCGACCAGATCGGGGCCGAAGGTGCGGGCCGGATTCATGGAGGCGCCGGAGATCGGGCTTCCCCAGAGGCCAGCGAGGATGATGTACCCACAGACGCCGAGCGCGCCGATCACGCCCAGGTTCTGCGCTCCCGAGGCCGTGCCGAGGATCACGCTCACCAGACCGAGCGTGAGCACTGCCTCCATCAGGAAGGCGTCCGTGGTCGAGTAGCCCGCGGCGGGATAGTTGGAACCGAACTTCGCGGAGGCATTGATGACGCTCTGCACGAACCAGGCCGCGAGCGACGCGCCGACCAGCTGCGCGACGATGTAACCGGGCACGCGCCGCCACGGGAAGTCACCGCGGAGCGAGAACGCGATGCTGACGGCGGGGTTCAGATGGGCGCCCGAAACCTTGCCCATGAACAGGATCACGCCCAGCACCATCAGCCCCGGCGCCGTGACCGCCGCTGTCCGGCTGATCGTGTTCGGGAACGCCTCGCCCATCACGCCTCCACCGCAGGCGACCAGTACCAGCAGGAACGTCCCGAAGACCTCCGAGAACAGCCGGCGCCACTCCTGCGACGGATCCTTGAAGTCCTCCATCGGCGCTATCACGTCGCGCTCGAACAGCGCCTCGATACGGGCGCCGGTGCGCGTTGGCTGTGCGGGCTGGCTGCTCACGATTCCACATCCTCGTCAGTCGTGTGCTTTCAGGACGGCCTCGATCCGCTCGAGGCGAGCGTCGATCTTCTGCAGCTGTGCGAGAGTTGCCTGGTCGCCGCCGTCCCGTCGCTGCTGGTGCAGCCGGCCGACGAACGTACTCGTGATCGACGCGGTGATCACCGTGACGAAGCCGATTCCCAGCAGCATCACAAGCGCTGCCAGAATCTGACCCACCGTGTTCTTCGGGACATGGTCGCCGTAGCCAACCGTCGTGACGGTCTGGACCGCCCACCACAGGCCGCCGCCGAGCGACGGGAAGTCCGCGCCGTCGATGGCCGTCATCAGCGCACCGGCGCCGATCGTGATCGACGTCGTGACGACCGCGATCACGATCGCGGCCCCTCGCGGAGTCGTGGCGCGTGCCACCTGGTGGTCGAGACGACCCTCGAACTTCGTGTCGGGTGTCATCGCAGTCGGAGTTCGCCACCGGACTGGCCGATCCTCCGGAAGCGGCCCGCCAGCCAGCGGTGCAGACCCGGGCTTTTCAGCTCGGGCCGGTGAAGCCGATCCTGGCCGGCTTCGAGCGCCGGGAGGGCGCCGGCGTCCCGATGCTCCTGCAGCCGGCGTGCTGGCGACGGTGATCCTGGCTTGTCTGCCGATGGTCAGGGGTGTCTCGCTTGGTGCCTCGGCCGGCGCCAGTCGGGGGAAGAAGCGCCAGGCACCTGATCAGCTGACCTGGTTTGTGGCCACGAGCGCCCGCGTGGCGAGGGCGCAGGCACTGCCGCCGGCCCGGCATCCGGATCATCACGTCCGGATGCCGGGCTAGCCAGGGTTCGTTAACCCGGTTGCGATCCGGAGGTGCGGACTACCGTCGTCGGGCGACGCGGCGTGATGTGCGGCGGGCGACTCTGCGGGATCCCATCATTTCCTTGCCTCCTTGGTGCCGGTCTCGATGGCGTGCAACTCCTCGGCCTCCTCGCGGGTGGCGAGGCCGATGGCGACCAGGTCGAGCGGGCTGATGAACTCGTCCGCGATGCGGAATCCGCCGGCGCGGGCGATCGCGTCGCGGAGCCCGACTGCCCAGTGGTGCTCGAGCAGGATCAGCGCGGCGGCCGAGTCGTTCGGAATCTCCTCGATCACGTCCCAGGCGTCGTCGTCGTCGAACGCGTGGACGCCGTCTTCGGCGGCGATCTCGGCGCCGGCTTCGGCCATCACCTCCATGCCTTCCTCGCCGGCGATGCCGAGTCCGATCAGGCCGGCGATCTTGGAGCCGACCTCGATCGCCTGGTCGCGGGTGAGGGTGGAGAGGTGCATGACCTCGATGTCGCCGGCGGCGTCCTTGTAGACGGCGAGCGAGTCGATCACGCGCACGGTGTCGGACTCGCGGAGCTTCTCGAGCTCGGCGATGACCTCGCCGTGGAAGTCCGGGTGCTCGAAGCCGAGCACGAGTAGCTGGACGGGGCCGATGGCCATACCTACCTCCTTCGCTGCACGGTCGCGGCGGGTGTGCCGACGACCGGGTGGTGCGGTCGTTCGCTTGCGCGACGACGGTTAGCTCAGCGCCTTCGCTTTGATCTGGTCGTACTCGGCCTGCGTGATCGCGCCGGTATCGAGTAGCTGCTTTGCGTTCGCGATCTCGGCTGCGGCGCCACCGCTGCCACCCGAGGCCTGGCGAACGCGGGCGTCGAAGGCGGCGTCTGAGGCGGCCGCGTCGCGGCTGCGGCGCGTCGCCATGTCGTCACCGTTTGCTATCAGGTACACGATCATCCCGACCAGCGGCACGATGAAGATGAACAGGAGCCACATCGCCTTGCCGAAGCCGTTGATGTCGCTCCGGAAGATGTCGACGATGATCTGGAACATGATCATGAAGTACATGACCATGAAGAAGATCACGAGCAGCGACCAGAGAAAATCGCCGAGGTTGCCGAGGATCATGTTCTGCGTTCCTTTTCGCGGCCCACGCGGCGCGTGAGCAGTTTTCGGGATTCCAGCGGGGTGTCCGAGACTCGCGCTCGCGGCGGGTCCAGGGTGGGCCGGCTCTTCATGACCTAGACGCCGGTCTCGACTTTGATGCGGCCGTCTTGGACGGCCTTGGTGAGGGTGTTGTAGTCGCGTTCGTTCTGGTCGGCGTAGGCCTCGGCGAAGAGGGCCAGTGCGCGGTCGAAGGTGTTGTTGGTGCCGATGTAGCTGGCGATCGCGACGCCGTCCCCGGCGCGGGCGTGGGCGCGTGCCAACTCCGACCCGCAGAGGGTCGCGTAGCGGCTCATCAGCGACGGCTCCATCAACT
This sequence comes from uncultured Actinomycetes bacterium, assembly GCA_963779685.1. GTDB lineage: Bacteria > Actinomycetota > Thermoleophilia > Gaiellales > F1-60-MAGs149 > CAVZZG01. Next base: position 254,251 of record CAVZZG010000003.1, on the reverse strand, counting down.
CCACCAGCGCGGAGCCCTTCGCGTCCCAGAGCTGGCGGACGTAGAAGTCGCGCGTGACGCCATCGATGCCCTCGGCCCTGATGTAGCCGAGCATGATGTCGCTGGCCGACTGCGTGAGTCGCTGACCCTCGACCACGCGCTGGCCGTGGTTCGCGAACGTGCTCTTCCCGACGAACGACTCCAGCACCGACGCCTCTGCCTCCTTGAACTGCAGGAACAACGGATCGGCATCGTCGCGGCCGAGCAGGAGCATGATGTACGCGCGGGTGCCGACGCTGCCGACACCAACCACCTTGCGGGCCGCGTGGACGTAGCGGTAGCGCTCCAGCAGCCGGCGGCGGTCGCCCGACAGCGTCCGCCGGTAGGAGCGGATGACGGTGCGCAGGAAGTCGTCGAGCTCGTGCGCGCGGTCGGCGCCGAGCAGATCCTCGATCGGCGTCACGACCGGCGGGTCAGCGATGATCCGCGGCTCGCCATCGACGATGGTCGTCAGCTTCGCGAACGCCTTGAGACTGTCCTTGGCCCGGGTCTTGGCGAGATTCGCCTGCGCCCGCTTTCGCTCCTTGGCGGTCGCCTCACGCTGGATCGCGGCCATCACCTCGTCGACGTCGACGCGCGTGTACCAGAGATCGAGGTTGGGCATGGCGGCGTAGCTGGTCATCGCCTCCCGGTAGCCCTGCCCGACGGCAAGGTTGACCATCTCGCGCTGCTTGTCGTCGAATCCCCGGTCGCGGCCTGCGACGGCGAAGCTCGCCACCAGTCGCTTCAGATCCCACTCGAACGGGCCCGGCAGCGTCTCGTCGAAGTCGTTGATGCTGAACACCAGTCGCCGATCGGGCGCCGCGTACGCACCGAAGTTCGACAGGTGCGCATCACCACACAACTGCGTGTACAGGCCCGTCCTCGGCGCTCCGGCCAGGTCCGACGCCATCAGATAGGCCGCACCACGATAGAACGTGAACGGCGACACGAGCATCCGCCCGTAGCGAATCGGCACCAGCTCCGGCACCCGCGTCCTGGCCTGCTCCTCGAGCAGATCGACCGGGTTGCGCCGCAACGGCGGCGGATCCCACACCGCATGCGACGAGCGAGGGACGTCCGCCCGGGCAGCCTTTCCCCGCGCCGCCCGCTCCGCCACGCTGAAATGCTCGACCTTGGCCGGCACGCCTGACCTCGGCGCGGTCGCAGTCCTCGCAACGCTCATCGTCGACCCCCTTCGCTAAGCGTTGCTCGTCGCGGCGGCCTTGACGGCGGCGGCGCTGTCGCCGTCGACCTTCTCCTTCGTGACCTTGCTGGCGTTCGGCAGCGCCTTGGCGATGTCGCTCGCCCACGTCTCCTCGAAGACGGCAACGATCGCGGAGCTGTTGAGCGGAAGCGTGTCCTCCACATCCGCCTTGATCTCCTTCTTCTCCGCATGCGAGACGAGCGCGCCGGTGCCCGCCCCGATACCGGCACCGACCGCGGCACTGGCCAGCAGAGCGGGTGGGAAGATCAACCCGACGACGGCGCCGCCGACCGCGCCCCACTTGGCGCCCTTGCCGGTGCGGTTGAAGTCGTCGTCGACGTGGATCTTCCCATCGGAACGGCGGCTGACCAGGATCAGTCCGTCGACGCTGATCGTGTCGGCTTCGGCGAGTGCCTTGATCGCGTCCCAGTCGCCCCGGGCGGCGTCCGGATCGAGGTACGCCGCGATGTACAGGTCGACCGGCGCGTTGCTATCGGTTGCCATGGGTCATTCCTCCTTCTGCGCGACCGGCGCTCGACCGATCGCGCGACGTTGGGACTATTGCAACTAGTCGGGGCATCATGTTCCGGTCCACGGCGCCTCAGTTACCCGCCGAGGCTCTTGCAGGACGCGGTGCTCTTGAAGGCCGAGCCCAGCGAGCCGCTCTCGGCTTGGAGCGCCGTGACCGCCGACTTGCCGGACGTCACGAGACCCTGGACCTGCGCCGCGAGGGGGATCAGCGCCGCCGCGACAGCCGTGGCCGACGCAGCGTCCGGAATCGCAGCGACAGCGGCTTTCGTCGTGGAGATGGTCGCCGTCGCGTCACTCGAGAACGTGTCGACCTGCTGCTTCGCCGCCTGGCCGTCCGACGAGTTCGGAGGCGGCACGGCCTTGAGTTGCGTCTCAAGCGACGTGGTGGCGGCTTCGATCTGGGACACCGATGAGTCCAGCGTCGCTTTGGAGGGGGAGCCGGCGAGGGTGGTGATGACGCTCTTGACCTGCTGCTCCCAGCCGCCGACCGCGGTGCAGACGCCGTTCGCGTACGCCTCGTTCGCCTGCTGGTCGGAACTGCTGGAGCTGCTGCCCCCGCACCCAACCGCCGCGAGCGCCAGAACGACCAGCAGCGCTGCAACGAACACTTGTCCTCGAGGACCTCGGGCTGAGGCATGGATCATTGTGGGTCCTCCGGTGCTTCCAGGGCCATCGTGAGTAACAGCGGCCACGGAGGATACATGTCCGGGGGAACAGGGTCGACGCGCATGTTGGGAGATGCTAGAGCGCACCTGCCGACCTCGCTTCCGCGACGGCCCGTATGCTTGCATTCGGGAAACCCGCACACCCGCTGCGGGAGGGTCAGGAACCGACCGCCAGGCGATCGATCCCATCCCGAGGGCGATACCATGGCTGGTCTCGATGGCAACTCGTGAGAGACCACGGCGGGCGCGCGATGTGGACGAGATGCGCGTGAACAGGGCGGAGCTCGTCGCGACTGCACGTCGCTACGCGCACGATCACCATGGTGGCGCGCTCGGGCGCGATGGAGTGTCGCCGTATTTCGAGCATGTCGCGACGGTCGCGGATCTGGTCGCCGGCGCGGGTGGATCCGATCTGCTCGTCTCGGCCGCGTACCTCCACGACGTCGTCGAAGACACCGACGCGACCATCGACCAGCTCGTCAGTCGGTTCGGGCCCCGGGTCGCGTCCATCGTCGATCACGTCACGAACGAGGTCGTCGACACGCGCACCGGACTACCGCTCAGCTGGGTCGAACAGAAGTCGCTCAGCATCATCGCCCTGCGACGGGCCTCGCGCGAGGTGATCTGGCTGAAGGCCGCCGACCTCTGCGCCAACGCCGACGAGCTGATCGGGAACCTCGCACGATTCGGGCCGCGTGCCTGGATCCGGTACGACGCCGGCCCGGCCCGGCAACTCGGCTATTACCTGTGTCTCGGCGACGAGCTGCTCGAGCGGCTCGACAACACGTACCTCCGCGAACGGCTCACCCATCGCATGGCTGCGCTGCGGGACGTTGCACGCAGCCAGGGCATCCGCCCCGCGTTCCCGCTGCTGGCTCCGCCACGCGAACGCGCCTGACGGCTCCACCCTTCGCGAGCCAACCATGTGGCGTCCCTACTGGATTCGGCTGACAGCCGCTAGGGACACCCACAGCCGGCGAGCGCCAGCTACGTAGACGCGGGTTCGGATGGTGCTGTCGTCTGGTCCCCGCGCACTCGCAGCAGCGCGACGATCGCGATCACGAGGTAGCCGAAGGCAGCCACCCTCGGGATGAAGATGGCCGCCACGATCACGCCGATATAGAAGGCGTAGTTCGGTGTCGTCGCGATCAGGATGGCGTTGATCTCCTTCTCGCTCACCTCCGGCCTGAGCAGTTCACGGTCGCGAACGATCGCATTCCACAGGGCGCCCAGCAGGAGCGAGATGACAAGCAGCGACGCGCCGTAGAAGATGACCGCGGCCCGCTCGGCAGCAGAGCTATGGATCGCCTCGGCCACGAGCCTCGTCGGGAAGGGCAGGAACGAGACCGCCATCAGCAGCAGCAGGTTGATCAGCATCAGTTGCGTGTTCGCGTACTGCACGCGCCGGAAGATGCCATGGTGCGCGATCCAGATCCCCCCGACCGTCAGGAAGCTCGTGGCGTACGCCAGGTAGGATGGCCACTGGTCGATGATGCCGCGCCACAGGTTGTGGAACTCGGTCTCGGGCACGGCGACTTCGAAGATCAGCAGCGTGACGGCGATCGCGAACACACCGTCGCTGAACGCCTCGACCCGCCCCGTGGTCCAACGGTTCTCCACGGCGACACACTTCGACGACCGCTGGGGTCTTCCTGCGCCCTCGCGAAGGTCGAGGCCGTAGAGTCGACGGCAACCACTACAACCAGTGCGGCGCAGACCTCGTGCCGCTTCCCGCTCCGCTCTGTCGATGCCGAAGCGTAGTCCCCTGTGCTTGAATATCCCGCCGTGCTTCGTCGTCGCCGATCCACGAGGCTCGCAAGCTCCCGCTGGTCGGGAGCGGCGGCTCGTTGCCGGACCGGGACGATCCTTCGACAAGAGGGGGCGCTGTGACGGCCGTAGGCGGGCGAGCTGTCGCCGGGGCGGGGATGGTGCTCCTGACGCTGGCGGCGGGCCAGTTCGTGATGGCCCTGGATACGACGGTGATGAACACGGCGATCGCGACGGTCGCCAAGGATGTCGGCACCGACATCACGGGGATCCAGACGGCGATCACCCTGTACACGCTGGTGATGGCCTCGTTGATGATCACGGGCGGCAAGGTCGGGACGATCATCGGCCGCAAGCGCGCGTTCTCGATCGGATGCGTGATCTACGCCAGTGGCTCGCTCACGACCGCGCTGGCGCACAGCCTGACCGTGCTGATCATCGGCTGGTCGTTCCTCGAGGGCTTCGGGGCGGTGCTGATCATGCCGGCGATCGTGGCGCTCGTGGCCACGAACTTCGGGAAGCCCGACCGTCCGCGCGCCTACGGGCTGGTGGCAGCCGCGGGTGCGATCGCGGCGGCGTTGGGGCCGGTGATCGGCGGCGCGTTCACAACCTACGCCTCGTGGCGGTGGGTGTTCGTAGGAGAGGTGCTGATCGTCGCGGTGATCCTCCTGCTCGCGCGACGGGTGAACGACAGCCCGGCACAGAAGGATGTCAAGCTCGACCTCGTCGGCACGGCGCTGTCCGCGCTCGGCCTCGGCCTGATCGTCCTCGGCATCCTCGAGTCCGGCGCGTGGGGGTTCATTCAGCCCAAGCCCGAGGCTCCGCAGTGGTTGGGCCTCTCGCCGGTGATCTGGATGGTGCTCGCGGGCGGTGGCGTGATGGCCGTATTCGTGATGTGGGAAAGCCGGCGGATCCAGCGTGGCGAGGGCGCGCTGATCGACCCGGCGATGCTGCGCAACATCCAGCTGCGCGACGGGGTCATCTCCTTCTTCTTCATGTTCCTGGTGCAATTCGGGACGTTCTTCGTCGTGCCGCTGTACCTCTCGGTCGCGCTCGGACTCTCGGCAATCGAGACCGGCGTGCGATTGCTGCCGTTGTCGCTGACGTTGCTGGTGTTCGCCGTCGGAGTCCCCAAGCTGCGGCCCAACGCCTCGCCGCGACGGGTCGTCCGGCTCGGGTTCGTGACGCTGTTCGCCGGCATCGTGCTGCTGATCGCACTGCTGGACGTCGGATCCGGCCCCGAGGTCGTGACCTGGCCGCTGCTGATCGCCGGCGCGGGGCTGGGCGCGATGGCCTCGCAGCTGGGCAGCGTGACCGTCTCCGCCGTACCGGACGAGCAGAGCGGCGAGGTGGGAGGCCTGCAGAACACCGGCACCCAGCTGGGCGCATCGATCGGCACGGCGCTGGCGGGCGCCATCCTCATCTCCGCGCTGACCGCGTCGTTCCTCGCCGGCATCCAGAACAACCCGGACGTGCCCAGCAGCGTCGCCTCCCAGGCGCAGACCAAACTCGCCGGCGGCGTCCCGTTCATGTCCGACAGCGACCTGAAAGCTGCCCTCGCCGACGCTCACGTCCCCCAGGCGACGGCCGACGCCGTCGTGACCACCAATCAGCAAAGCCGGATCGACGGCCTCCGCTCCGCCCTCTCGATCCTCGCACTCTTCGCGCTCGTCGCCCCCCTGTTCACCCGCGGCATCCCCACCGTACAACCCGGTGCCAAGACCGCCGGCGCCTCACCACCGACGTAGCCACGACCCGCGACCGGTCGTCAGCCGTCCTGATGACCCGGCGTGGGTCTGGTGTCGCCGGTTCCCGGGACCCTTGCCCCTTCGATGGGCGGATCGGGCGTGGCCGGCTGCTGGTCCCGGTCCTTCTCTTCCTGTCGCCATTCGGCCCAGACGGGCGAGAAGACGGCGCAGGCCATGGAGATGGTGATGACGGTGAGGGTGTAGGCGAAGAGTGCGAGGACCACCCCGAACGGGCCGAAGGCCCTGGCGTTCTGGTTCAGCGTCGACCCGAGCCACAGTGGCGAGGTGGCGACCGTGCCACCGAGGACGAACGCCGCGAGGAGCGCACCCGGCAACAGGGAGCGCAGCGGGACCCTGCGGTGAAGCAGGAAGCGTGGCGTCCAGAGCCAGAAGATCGTCGAACCAGCAATCCAGGCGGGGACGAGCACGAGCCAGCCGTCGCTGCGGAGATTCGCGGCGGACACGGTCATCAGGGCGACGAGTCCGCTCGCGACGAAGAACCAGATCGTGAACAGCAACTGGTCGGCCAGGCTGCCGACGTGGATGCGCCAGACGCGCGCGTACAGGTCCTGATAGAGCTGGCCAATCGCAAGGCCCCAGAGCAGGAAGCCGATCACGATCGTGAGCGTGGCGGCAACCAGGTTGTTGGAGGTCGTCCCGAACAGGTCATGGACGAGGTTCGCGGTCGTCCCGTCGAGCTTCATGTGGCCGATCAGGCGCACCGCAAACGCGTTCTCATTGCCTTGCGCGAGGTTGAAGAACGCGACGATGACAAGCGCGGTCGGAAGTGCGGAGAGCGTGAAGTAGGCCGACGTCGCGGCGCCCGAGTTGCGGCTCGCCTCGAGGTAGCGGCGAAACCACAGCAGCGCCAGCCGGGTGAAGCTGTTGGCTTCCCGGCCACGCAGCCAGTCCCGTACGGCCGAAAGGCGCCCGCCACCCGTACCGGGCGCCTCGACGCTCCCGCCCGCCGCCGGCCGGGCCTCAGGATCGAGCGTCACCGGCTTCGCGCCGTTTCCACGGCATGACCGTCGCGGGTCTTCCGCCGCCAAAGGGTCGCGTTGATCTCTGCTGCGGCCACGATCAGACGCCCGAGGATGAACAATCCGAGCAGCAGCGCCGCCGCGATCCCGAGCACGCCGTACGTCCCCTGCTTCGCGAGCGCGTACGGCGCCAGCAGGTAGATCGCGAAGACCTGGATCACGCCGAGGCCGAGACCGAACGCGAGCGCTCCGGGAACCAGTGCCGTCCAGTGAACGCCCCGGTGCGGCAGCCGCAGCGAGATGAGCAGCCAGGTGCCGGCGAAGCCCGCCGCGACCGCGATCGTCCCACCGACGCCCAACCCGACCGCATGGGCCCTCAGCCAGCTCGCGAGACCTGCCAGGCCAAAGAGGCACAGCATCCCGGCGAGCAGCACGACGGTCGCCTTCACGGTCGGCTTCGGCGCGGCGGCGCGCTCGTCGGCCCACACCAACCGGTGGACGCCGATCAGCACACGCAGGACGCTCCGCGTCGCCAGGATCAGCAGCGGCACGCCCACAAGCAGTGCATGCCAGGGGCTCGAAGTCGTCGCGGTGCTCTGGAACTCGCTCGAGACGAGACCCGCAATACCCACCGCATGCGCCGCCGCCTTCGGCGACTCGGAGGTCGCGCCCGCGATGACCCCCAATCCCCCGACGAAGACCAGCGCCAGCGGCAACAACCACAGGAACAGCCGGAAGCACAGCGCGCCCGCGATGATCCCGCCCCCGACCTCGATGTCCGTGTCGACGATCTCGAAGACCGCGTCCAGCGACGAGTGATGCTCACGCTCCGTCTGCGCCCGCTCGGACAACTGCTCCGCACGCACCCGCAAGGCCGCCTTCCGCTTCTTCTCGCCTACCGGTCCCATCCTGTCCCTCCCTCCCGAGCCGAGACGACGCGCCCGAATCATCACCACCCGCGGTCGAAGGAAACGTACAGCGACGAGGGGTCTGTCCGGTTCTTTGCGGGCGGGCTCAGGCGGTCGCCGTACCGCCAGCACGTACGGCGACTGGTCGCGCGAGCAGCGGAAGGTCCACGCGGAGCGGATGCCGGGCGCGTTCGCGGTCTAGGTTCGAGGCGCTCTTTCGGAGTTCGTACTACCACCGTACGCGCCGGCTCGAATCGAGCTCGAACGCTACATCCGATTTGGATCCAGGCGTGGCCTTGCGCCATAGGCCCGCCTGGATTCGAACCAGGGCACGACGGATTATGAGTCCGCTGCTCTACCGCTGAGCTACGGGCCTAGCGGCCCTAGCCTAACGCGGCGGTGCTGGGAGGGCCAGCACGCCAGCCGGCGACGGCGACGACGTGAACCCGTCAGGCGGCGCGCCGGATCTGGGACGCCTGCTGGTCCTCGGCCCGCATCGACTGGAACTCCCTGGCCGCGGCGATGGCCGCGTTGACGTCGAAGCCCAGATCGCGGGCCTGCTTGATCAGCATCACGGTCTCGACCGCCGCCGATCCGTAGAGGCGCTGCTTCTTGCCCCGGGTGGGGATGTCGCCGCGGAGCGTCCAGTAATCGAGCTGCATCTTGGTGATGCCGGCGATCTTGCAAACCTGGCCCACGGTGAAGTCGAGTTCGGCGACGCGATCGGCGACGCTCACGGTCTCCAGAAGTTCTGCTTGTCGGCGTGCCATCGTTGCCCTCCCTGGCGATGCTGGCGATGTTCCCGGCTCTAGAAGAACCGTGGTCTTTTGCTACTTGTTCTTCATAATCGGCATGCCGAGCGAGAACATTAGTACGCTAGGTACGCACACGGCGACCCGGAGCCCGTGTGGAGCTATGCTCGCGGCCATGGGAATCGAGCGTCTTCACACGAACCAGCGCATGAGCCAGGCCGTGATCCACGGCGACACGGTGTATCTCGCGGGGCAGGTCGCCGGCGACCCGACCGCCGACGTCGCAGGGCAGACCCGGCAGATCCTCCAGCAGATCGACGGACTCCTGGCCGAGGCCGGGAGCGACAAGACCAGGCTGCTGATGGCGACGATCTGGCTTTCGGACATCTCGACCTTCAACGAGATGAACGGCGAGTGGGACGCCTGGCTGCCGGAAGGCACCGCCCCGGCGCGCGCCTGCGTCGAGTCACGGCTGGCGTTCCCGCAGTACACCGTCGAGATCCGCGTCGTCGCGGCTCGCTGAGCCATGCGCGTCGTCATCCTCGGCGCCGGCGTGGTCGGCGTCACGACGGCGTACGAGCTCTTCAAGGACGGCCACGAGGTCGTCGTGGTCGAGCAGCATGACGGCGCGGCCGACGAGACGAGCTTCGGCAACGCCGGACTGATCGCACCCGGCCACTCCTACACCTGGGCATCGCCGAAGGCACCCGGGATCCTGATGAAGTCGCTGTACAAGAAGGACCAGGCGCTGCGCTTCAAGCCGCGGCTCGAGCCCGACCTGTACCGCTGGTCGCTGCAGTTCCTCCGCAACTGCACGACCGACCGCGCCCGCGTCAACACCCTGCGCAAGCTCTCGCTCTGCAGCTACGCCCAGCAGCGCCTGCACGAGGTCGTGCGCGATACAGGCGTCGAGTACGACGGCATCGCCGCGGGCCTGCTCTACGTGTACCGTGACGCGCCGTCGTTCGAGGCCGGCGTCGCCCACATGGGCATCCTCCAGGAGGGCGGCCAGCGCATGGAGGTGCTGGACGTCGACGCGACCATCAAGGTCGAGCCGGCGCTCGGCGCTGCGCGCTCGGCGATCGCCGGCTCGATCTACTGCCCGGACGACGAGAGCGGCGACTGCCACGTCTTCACCCGCAACCTCGCCGAGTGGCTGGCCGCGAAGGGCGTCGAGTTCCGCTGGTCGACGAAGGTGCTCGGCTTCACCATCGCGGGCGACCGGATCGAGAACGTCCGCACGTCGCGTGGCCCGGTGCAGGGCGACGCCTACGTGCTGAGTGTCGGCTGCGCGGCGGCCCGGATGGGCCGGGAACTCGACCTGCGCCTGCCGGTCTACCCGGTGAAGGGCTACTCGGCGACGCTCCCGATCGGCGAGGGCCACGAGCCGCCAGAGCACGGCGGCGTGGACGAGAACAACCTCGTCGCATGGGCCCGCTTCGGCGATCGGCTCCGGCTCACGTCGACCGCCGAGTTCGCCGGCTACGACACCAGCCACTCGCCGGCCGACTTCGCGGCCATGCTCGCGAGCGCTCAGACGCTGCTGCCGAACGCCGCCGACTACACGAAACCCGACTACTGGGCCGGGCTGCGCCCGATGACTCCCGAAGGTACGCCGATCATGGGCCACGGCCGCCAGTCCAACCTGTTCCTCAACGCCGGCCACGGCCACATGGGCTTCACGATGTCGTGCGGCTCCGCCCGGATCGTCGCCGACATGGTCAAGGGCGACCCCACGGACATCGAGATCACCGGGATGACGCTGACGTAGGCGGGCCTTAGCCCTTAGCGCAGGACGAACGGGTCGGCCGTCGGCTCGTCGCTCGTGTTGACCCAGATGGACTTGAGGCGCGTGTACTCGCGCATCACCTCGGTCGAGTTCTCCTTGCCGAGGCCGCTGAGCCCGAACCCGCCGAGCGGCGACATCGGCGACATGGCACGGTAGGTGTTGATCCAGACCGTGCCGGCGGAGATGCCGGAGGCGACGCGGTGGGCCCGCGCGAGGTCGCGGGTCCAGACGCCGGCGGCGAGGCCGTAGGGAGTGGCGTTGGCAAGCTCGACGGCCTCCTCCTCGGTTCGGAAGCGCATGACCATCGCAACCGGGCCGAAGATCTCCTCCTGGCAGATCGTCATGTCGTTGCGGGCATCGGTGAAGATCGTCGGCTCGTGATACCAGCCGCCGGTCTCCGCGGCGATGGCCGGCCGGCCGCCGCCGTACAGCAGGGTCGCGCCGTCGGTGTCGCGTCCGACGGAGACGTAGTGCTCGACCTTCGCCAGCTGCTCACGCAGGGCGAGCGGACCCAGCTCGGTCTCGGGATCGAGCGGGTCGCCGATGCGGATCCGGCGAGTGCGGTCGAGCACCCGCTCGAGCACCTCATCGTGGATGTCCTCGTGCAGGAACACGCGCGAGCCCGCGACGCAGGTCTGGCCGGCGGCCGCGAACACGCCGGCCACGATGCCCATCGCCGCGCTCTGCGGGTCGGCGTCGGCGAAGACGAGTTGCGGCGACTTGCCGCCCAGCTCGAGGGTGACGCGGACCAGCCGCTTCCCGGCCGTCGCGGCGATCATCCGGCCGACCGCGCTCGAGCCGGTGAACGCGAGCTTGTCGATGCCGGGATCGTCGACCAGGGCCTGGCCGCAGTCGGCGCCGAAGCCGGTCACGACGTTCACGACGCCGGCGGGGAAGCCCGCCTCCTCGAACAGCGGCATCATCTCGAGCAGGCTCGCCGAGGTGTGCTCGCTCGGCTTGACGACGATCGTGCAGCCGGCGGCCAGCGCGGGCGCGAGCTTCATCGACGTCAGCAGCAACGGCGAGTTCCACGGCGTGATCGCCCCGACCACGCCGATCGGCTCACGCAGCGTGTAGTTGAGGATCTCCTTGCGGAGGGCGGGAATCACCTCGCCGTGCACCTTGTCGGCCAGACCCGCGAAGTAGTAGTACCACTCGGGCAGCACCGCCAACTGGCCCCGCATCTCGCGGATCAGCTTGCCGTTGTCCGTGGCCTCGGCGACGGCCAGGCGCTCGGCGTTCTCGCCGATCAGGTCGCCGAGCCGCCGCAGGAGCCGCCCCCGGGCGGTGGCCGTGAGTCCTCGCCAGCTCGGGTGCTCGAACGCCGTCCGCGCCGCCGCGACCGCACGCCCGATGTCCGTGGCACTCCCCCGCGCCGCCCGGTACCAGGCCTGCCCGGAGGCCGGGTTGAAGCTCTCGAACGTCTCGCCCTCCGCGGCGGGAACCCACTCCCCGCCGATGTAGTGATCGTAGGTCTGCAACCCGACCGCTGTCATTCGGCCCTCCTGACGTTCGTCATGATCGCATCCGCGACGGCCTCGGGCGCATCCAGCACGACCAGGTGCCGTGTTCCGGGCACGATCACCGCGCGCCCGTCGGGCACGGCCGCAGCGATCGCCGCGGACATGGCCGGCGTCGAGCCCGTGTCGTCGGCACCGGTGATCGCAAGCACCGGCAGGGTGAGCCCGGGGTAGAGCTCCCAGGTCTCGGCGTCGGCCTCGCAGAACACCCGGTAGGCGGCGAGGTAGTCCTGCACGTCGTTGGCCCGCATCACCCGATCCACGGGGCCGCCGGGCTCGCAGCCCCACCGGGAGAGCGCCGCCTCGACGGAGGCCCCGAAGTCGGCCTCGGCGGCTGCCAGCCGGGCCTGCACGGCGACCCGTTGGTCGGGCGTGCGGCGGCCGACGGTGGCAACGAGCGTGAGCGAGCGCACGAGATCGCGGCGATCGGCCGCAAGCCGGCTCGCCACCATGCCGCCCAGCGAGAAGCCGACGAGGTGGCACGGGCGGTCGATCGCCGGTGCCAGCGAGCGGAGGGATGCCGGCCGGGGTAGCGGGCGTCCGCCGTGCCCAGGCAGGTCGTCGGCGACGACATCGTGGTCGCCGGCCGCGCGCAAGAGGCCCACCACGGGATCCCAGACCGTGTGATCGAGGCCCACGCCGTGGAGCAGGACGATCGGGTCGCTCACCGCTCCTCGGGCGCGAAGGCCCGGAGACGCTGCTGCGGCCGGCCGGACGAGGCCGCCGCGAGCCCGATCACGATCTCGTCTGGCCGCGGCGCGTCGGCCACGCACACGGTCACGGTCTGATGGTGGGAGCGGATGGTTGCGTCGGTGACGTGCTTGAGCGGGATGTCGAACGTGGCGCCTGCGGCCGCGACCTTCTCGACGGCCGGCAGCAGCGTGGTCGCGTGCGCCGCATCGCGGAACGGGTTGCCGAACTTGAGCGTGTGGATGAGGCCGGACCCGTGCTCCAGCTCGCCGTTCAGCCCGACGATCGCCGCCTTGCCGTACGCCTCCACCCGGGCGCCGAGCGCCTCCACGCATCGTGGCGCGAGCAGCCTGCCGAGGGCCGGCGCGACCTCGTCGATCAGCGGCGTGAGGTCCTCCACGAACCCGCGCTCCTTCCACGGGTTCTCGATCACGGCCAGAACCACCACCACGCGCGGCACCGGCGAAACGCCGCGCCCGCCCTCGAGCAGCGTCTCCTCGACCGTGCAGATCAGCTTCCGCAACTTCACCGCGGGATCTCCTCCCTGGCCGCGAACCGCGGCATCACGTCCGAGGCGAACAGCTCGAGGCTCCGCATCGCGCGAGCGTGTTCGAGACCGGGATGGGTCGTCCAGAGCACGAGGTGCTCGAGGCCGATCTCGCTGCGCAGCTCGTCGATCTTCTCGGCCACGTAGTCCGGCGTGCCGACGAGCTGATTGCGGGGATGGATGGTGTCGTAGTCGAGCTCGATCTGCGTACCGGGGGCCTCGTCGGCCTCGAGCAGGTTGCGCGTGCCGCGCCAGTGCATGATCCACCGGTACGTGGTCATGACCGCCTGCTCGAACTCGCGCCGGGCCTGCTCCATCGTCGGCGCGACGTAGCAGTCGCGCACGAGGCTCAGGCCCTCGCCCGGGCGCACGGCCACACCGGTCGCCTGCTCGCGGGTCTCGCGGTAGAGGGCGAAGCGAGCCTTGAGCGACGAGACCGGTGGCAGCCAGACGAGACCCTGGATGCCCCGGCCCGCAGCCCATGCGATCGACCGTGGCGTGTCGATGACCTGCCAGAGCGGCGGGTGCGGCCGCTGCAGGGGTCGCGGCGTCACCGACATCTTCGTCAGCATGCCACGCTCGTCGGTGAACCGCGGGTCGGGCGGCGACAGCGGGTGGTTCCAGCGGATTCCCGGCTGGGGGAACTCGTAGAACCGCCCGTGGTGGGAGAAGAACTCCTCCGACCATGCCTTCACCATGATGTCGAGCGTCTCCTCGAAGAGGGACCGGTTCTGCTCCTCGTTGCGCGGGTCGGCGATCGGGTTGAGGTTGAGCGCCTCGCGGCCGTAGAGACCTCGCCCGATGCCCACCTCGAGCCGCCCGCCCGAGAGCTGGTCGAGCATCGCGAGGTCCTCGGCCAGCCGCAGGGGGTGCCAGAACGTGATGATGCTCGCCGCCTGCCCGATCCGGATGGTCGAGGTGCGGGCCGCGATGTCGGTGCTCATCACCACCGGGTTCGGGGTGATCTCGATGCCCTCGTGCCCGAAGTGGTGCTCGGTGTACCAGATCGACCAGAACCCGGCCGCCTCGGCCGCCCGGGCGAACTCGCGAGCCTCGTCCATGTACGCCGCATACCGGTCGAGATCCCCGGGCGCCCCGAGGTTGTGGAAGATCGAGAAGCGCATCGCATCTACCATGACACACGACGATGCGCGGCGACGAGGACCACGAATCGCATACCTCCACCGGAGTCGACGGCGCCGACCTCCGTCGCGTGGCCGGACAGTTCCCGACCGGGGTCGCTGTGATCACGACCACGCTCGACGAGAAGCCCTACGGCTTCGCCGCCAACGCCTTCACGTCGCTGTCGCTGGATCCGCCACTCGTGCTCGTCTGCGCAGCCCGCAGCTCCGGCACGCGCCCGGCCCTGGTCGCATCCGGCGCGTTCACGGTCAACCTGCTCGCGGCCGACCAGGAGGAGGTCTGCATGGCCTTCGCCCGCCGCAGCGACGACAAGTTCGCGGGCGTCACCTGGGAGCCCGGACAGGGCGGCGCCCCCCGCATCCACGGGGCGCTCGCGCACCTCGACTGCACCCTGTACTCGCTCCTACCCGGCGGCGACCACGTGATCTTCACGGGCCTGGTCACGTCGGTCGACGAGCACGAGGCCGAGCCGCTGGTGTTCTTCCGCGGCGGCTTCCGGACGCTGTAGGCGCGGTGCGTCATGGCTCGAGGAGCCCGACCACCTGGAACCAGCTCGGCTCGGCGCTGCGGTTGCGGAGCAGGCGCATCCCCATGCGCCGCATGACGGCCTGGGATGCGATGTTCGACTCCTCGGTGGCGGCGACCAGCCGCTGGAGGCGCATTCGCTCGAGCGCAGCCGAGGCGAGGGCCGTGGCGGCTTCGGTCGCGTAGCCGCGACCGCGATGGGCCGGGTCGAGTGCCCAGTAGAGCCCGACCTCGCACGTGAACGGTACGTCGCCGCCCTCCTCCTCGAGTTGGCCGAACGGCGCGAGCATCGGCACGAGGCCGACGAGCCCCACCACCTCGCCGGTCGCTGCGACCTCGATCGCCCGCTCCCCGTACGGCGGTTGCAGGAGATCGGCGAGCACGACGTGGTTGGTCTCGATCCAGGCCATCCAGCGCAGGAACGAGGCCTCGTCGTCAGGCGCGAGCGTGCGCCTGCACGCCGCCTCATCGCCGGCGACGACGGACCTGATCAGGAGACGCGTGGTTCGGAGCTGGGGCAGTGCGGTGGTCACGGTCTCCGGTATCGTTGCGCGCATGGCCACCGGCTCCATCGACGTCACCGGCGGGCGCGTGTGGTACGAGACCATGGGCACCGGCGACCAGCCCCCACTGCTGCTCCTGCACGGCGGCCCGGGCGCCACGCACCAGTACCTGCGGCCCTTCGCGGAACGGATCGCAGAGCTGCGGCCGGTGGTGGTGTACGACCAGCTCGGCTGCGGCAACTCCGACCAGCCCGACGACCCGTCGCTGTGGACGGTCGACCGGTTCGTCGCCGAACTCGACCAGGTGCGGGCCGCGCTGGGCCTCGACCGCTGCCACATGCTCGGGCAGTCCTGGGGCGGGTGGCTGGCGATCGAGTACTTCTGCCGCGGTACGACCGGCGTCGCCGGCCTCGTGCTCGCCTCGACCAGCGCCAGCATCCCGCAGTTCGTGGCAGAGGCTGCCCGCCTGATCGATGCGATGCCCGAACCGGCTCGCAGCACGCTGATCGAGCTCGGTGCCCGCGGCGCGTACGACGACCCGGCCTACGGCCCGGCGGTGATGGAGTTCTACACGCGGCACCTGTATCGCAACGGCCCCTGGCCGGACGCGATGCTGCGCACCTCCGAGGCGCTCGAGACCAACCAGGTCTACCACACGCTGAACGGGCCGACGGAGTTCGACGTCACGGGCCCGCTGCGCACGTGGGACCGGTCGGCCGACCTCGGCCGCATCGACGTACCGACCCTCATCACGTGCGGTCGCTACGACGAGATCACGCCGGCCTGCGCCGAGACGATCCGCGCCGGGGTCGAGGGTGCCGAACTGGTCATCTTCGAGCACTCGGCTCACATCGCCCACCTCGAGGAACTCGAGCTCTACACCGCGACGGTCGACGGGTTCCTCCGCCGCGTCGAGCGCGACTGACGATCAGGCAGCCCGGGACGCGTCGGGGTTCTCGCGCCGTTCGGTCAGCCATGCGATCAGCTGTTCGGGCGCCAGGGGCTGACTGATGAGGAACCCCTGGGCGGCGTCGCAGCCGAGCCCGGTCAGCACCGTGAGCACGGCTGTCGTCTCGACGCCCTCCGCCACCACCCGGAGACCGAGGTTCCGCGCGAGGTCGATGGTGGCGCGGACGATGACGGCGTCGTCATGGTCGGTCGTCATGTCGGCCACGAACGACCGATCCACCTTGATCGCCTTCAACGGCAGGCGGCGCAGGAACGCCAGCGACGAGTAGCCCGTACCGAAGTCGTCGATCGCGATCGTCACGCCGGTGCGGCTCAGCGCGTCGAGCACCGCCTTGGCCCGGAACCCATCCGCGATCACGGCGTGCTCGGTGATCTCGAGCTCGAGAGCCGTCGGCGCCGTGCCGTGGCGCTCCAGCAGCTCGGCCACGTCGGCCGGGAACGAGCCGTCGACGCAGTTGCGCATGGAGGCGTTGACGGCGACCGTGAGCTCGAATCCGAGTCGCTGCAGGTGGGCGCGCTGCCGCAACGCCTCGTCGATGACGTACCGCGTCAGGGCGTGCATGAGCCCGGATCGCTCGGCCACGGGCACGAACTCATCCGGGCTGAGCAACCCCCGCTCCGGATGCTGCCAGCGCAGCAGCGCCTCGACACCCGTCACGTCACGGCTGCCGAGGTCGATCTGCGGCTGGTAGTGCAGCACCAGCTCGCGCTCCTCGATGGCACGGCGCAGGTCGCCGATCATGGTCAGTCGCGCCGGTGTGTGGTCGTCCTGGGCCGCGTCGTAGAACGCGAACTGCGACCCCGACCGCTTGGCCGAGTACATCGCGACGTCCGCGCGCTGCAGGAGCAGATCGACGGTATCCCCGTGCTCCGGGAAGAGCGCGATGCCGATGCTCGCCTCGACCTCGAGCAGCAGGCGCTGCAACGGGAACGGCTCGCCGAGGGTGGCCTGGATCCGGTCGACGACCTCGACGGCCTCGTCGGCCGCCATGTCGTCGAGCAGGAACCCGAACTCGTCGCCGCCGAGCCGGGCGACGGTGTCGGCCGGGCGGACGCACGCGAGCAGGCGGTTGCCGAGCTCGTGCAGGAGCGCATCGCCGGTGTGGTGGCCCAGCGTGTCGTTGACTTCCTTGAAGCGGTCGAGGTCCATCAGCAGCACCGCGAAGGGGGCGCGGTTGCGTTCGCTGCGGGCAAGCGCCTGCATCACGCGGTCGTGGAACAGGATCCGGTTCGGCAGGCCGGTCAGGCCGTCGTGGAGTGCGAGGTGGCGCAGCTCCGTCTCCGCCCGGGCGCGCCCCTCCTCGGCGGCGCGCCGGTCGGTGATGTCGCGAGCATATGCCGTCAGCAGCGGCGGCCCCGGCAGGTCGACCCGGACGACGGTCAGCTCGATCGGGAACTCGCTGCCGTCGGCCCGCAGCGCCTCGGTCTCGATGCGGCGGCCGAGCAGGCCCGACGGGTCGTTCCCGACGCACTGGCGCAGCGTCCTCGCGGCCACGTCCTGCAGGCGCGCGGGGATCAGCAGGTCCATGACGCCCCGGCCGCGGACGTCGGCAAGTGACCGCCCGAAGGCCCGTTCTGCGGCGGGGTTGAACTCGATGATGCGACCGTCGTGATCGACCGTGATGACGCAGTCGAGGGCCGAGTCGAGGATCGCGCGCTTGCGCGCCTCGCTCTCGTGCACCGCGTGCTCCGACTGCTTGCGATCGATGAACTGCCCGACCTGGCTTGCGATCATCGCGATCGTCCGGGTCAGGGCCGCGCCCGGCTCGCGACTCGTGTCGAGGCGGAGTGCGATCACGCCGATCAGCTCCGCTCCGGCGCGAATCGGCTCGGCGTACACGGCCACGTTCTCCGCCGGCGTCCATACGGCGTCGCCGCCGGCGCGAACCCGGTTGGAAGGCGCTTCGCTCCACTCGTCCTCGGGCGGCCCGGCGGGGAACGCACCCGCCTCCCGGTCGAGCACCCGGATGACCACCGAGTTCCAGCCGAACACGGTGCGGAGGACGGCCACGATCCGAGCCGCCGCCTCCTCGACCGTGACTGCCTCGGCCAGCACGCGCGCGACGCCGTGCTCGGCCGCCAGCCGCTGCTCGGCCTCCTTGCGCTCGGTGATGTCGAGCAGGTAGCCCTGGGTGAACAGCAGACGCCCATCGGCGCTTCGCTGGACGAGGCTCTCGTCCTGGACCCAGACGGTGCGGCCATCGCGTGCCATGAGGCGATAGTCGGCCCGGAACGGGTCGGCCGTCCGGTTGCAGTGGTCGACCAGCGCGAGCACCCGTTCACGATCGTCCGG
The DNA here is from genome assembly GCA_963779685.1 of uncultured Actinomycetes bacterium. Taxonomy (GTDB): domain Bacteria; phylum Actinomycetota; class Thermoleophilia; order Gaiellales; family F1-60-MAGs149; genus CAVZZG01. Next base: position 235,696 of record CAVZZG010000003.1, on the reverse strand, counting down.
GTGCAGCACCTTGGCGAAGAACTCGGGGTCGCCGAGCCAATCCACGGCCGGATAGTCGAGCAGCGCCTCCACCTGCGGGCTCATGTACATCGAGGACGCGGTCTCCGTCAGCGCATCGATGTACGTGACCAGCGGCAACTGCTCGACCAGCGTCCGGTAGCGCTCCTCAGCCTCCAGGAGCCGCTGCCGGGCACCGCGACGGCCGAGGACGACCTCGAGCAGTCGCCGACCCGCGTGACGGATGCGCAGCACTCGAGACAGTATCGGAACGAGAACACCCGATGGTTAGCATCCACAGGCCGCGTGCACGGCGCACTCAGTGGGCGCCCAGGGCCGGCGCCGACACTCCTTGCGTCCGTTCCACTCGACCAGGAGGCACGATGCACAGCAATCTCCGCACATGGGTGCTCGCCGGAGCGCTCGCCGCGGGCGCGGCGGTCGGCGCGACGAGTATCGCCAGCGCCGCCAACAACGGCGCGACGACGACCGCCAACCCGCCGGCGGCGACCGCCGGTCAGGACCCGGCGAAGATGTCCCACGGGCCCGGCGAGACGCTGCTGACGGGTTCGACGGCGGACAAGGTGAAAGCGGCTGCTCTGGCGGCCGTGCCGGGCGCGACCGTGATCCGGGTCGAAACCGATTCGGCCGGCTCGCCGTACGAGGCGCACCTGCAGAAGGCCGATGGCACCCAGGTCACCGTCAAGGTCAACGCGAGCTACGCGGCGACCGCCACGCTGGACGGGTTCGGCGGCCCCGGCCCGAACGGCCAGGCTCCGCCCGCCCCGCCCGCGGGCGCCACGACCCAGTAAGCCGCAGTCACCGGCGATGGGGTGGGACGTACGACGGCCGTCGCACGTCCCACCCCACGACTCAGACGCCGTGCAGGACGGCGATCCGGCCGCTGGCCTCGGCCTCTGCGAGGGCTGCGTGGTCGAGCACCGTCTGATCGGCGTAGGCCACGGCGAACTCGTTGATGGCGCGATCGAAGCGGTCGCCCTTGCCGAGATAGCCCGCGATGGAGGACGAGCTCCCGGCCCGGGCGTGAGCGCGAGCCAGGGCCTCGCCGCACGCGGCGGCGTAGTTGCCGAGCATCGTCGGGGTCATGGTGGCGACCTCGAACGACATCTTCCAGTCGCGCAACTGGCGAACGTAGAAGTCGTACGGACGAGCGAGATGATCGACTCGCATCCAGCCGAGGAACTGATCCGACGCAGCCTGCATGAGCCGCTGGCCAGTCACGACCCGCTCGCCGTTCTGGCGGTGCAGCCGCGGCACGGTGTAGCGCTCGAGCACCGACGGCGGCGCCTCCTTCAGCTGCAGGAAGAGCGGATCGTCGCCATGCGGCCCCATGCCGAGCAGCATGAACGCGCCGGTGCCGACCGACCCGACTCCGACCACCTTGCGAGCGAAGTCCGCGTACGTGTAGTTCGACAGCAGCTGCCGGAGGTCGGGCCGCAGCGAGGCGAGATAGCGACCCCAGCCCTGTAGCAATGCCTCCCGCACCGTCACGCCGGTCGGCGTCTTCTGCTCGGGCGGGACGCGGATCACGATCGGCGGCTCCTCGCGGATCTGCCACACCCCGTCGATCTGCTGGGCGAACCTGGAGAGCGAGCCGAGGTTCGTGCGCGTACTGGCCTTCGAGCGCAGCTTCTTGCCGATGGTCATCGCCTGCCGACGCCCCTCGGCCTGCGCAAGGGCGAGCCACTCGTCGACGTCCATCCGCGAGTACCAGACGTCCAGGTACGGCATCTCCGCCAGCTGGCCGATCATCTCGCGGTAGCGCCTGGTGCCGGCCAGCGACGCCGCCGCGCTCGCCGCCTCACTGAAGCCGTTGTCGCGCCCGGCCACGACGACGCTCGCCGCCAGTCGCTTGACGTCCCACTCGAACGGCGCCGGGTAGGTCTCGTCGAAGTCGTTGAGGTCGAACACCAGCCGCCGCTCGGGCGTCGCGAAGATGCCGAAGTTGGACAGGTGGGCGTCGCCGCAGCACTGCGTGAAGATGCCCGAGGAGGGCATGCGCGCGAGGTCGGCGGTCATCACGAGGGCCGCGCCGCGGAAGAAGGTGAACGGCGAGACGAGCATGCGGCCGTACCTGACGGGCACGAGGTCGGGAATCCGCACCGCGCCCTGCTCCTCGAGCAACGCGACCGGGTCGGGCCGGTCCTCGGCCCGCTGCCAGGGGCCCATCGCCGCCCGCGGCACCTCGGTGCGTAGCGCCCGCCCCCAGGCCTGGCGCTCCGCGGCCGTCCGCCCCTCGGGCTCGCGCCGGATCGCGCGCGGCCCTGTCGGATCGGCACCACCCCGTCGTGCTCGCGTGCGTGTCGTCGCCATCATCTACCTCGCTCTCAGTCGTCGCCGGTGGAGGATATCGAGCCGCCGGGGGTGGCCGGAGCAGCGCCGCGGTGGTGAAGATCGATCCAGAGCAGACCCAGCGCGATCGCCGTGTACGGCACGACCAGGGTGTACACCAGCGAGCCGAAGATGTTGATCAGTTCCAGCGGCGCCGACGTGAGGAAGATCAGGACGTACCCGACGAAGGGTCCGAGCGATAGGGTCAAGCCGACCAGGCAGATGGTGAAGCCCGCCGTCGGGAACCAGGCACCGCGCACGAGCCCGGTGGAGCTCTTCAGGGCCGCGCGCGCCTGTCGGGCGGGAATCGTCACCTCGTACGGCGTGAAGGCCCAGTCCACCGCCTTCTTCACCGCCAGCGGCACGCCGATGATGGTCAGCGAGAGGGCGGTCAGCGCGACCGTGACGCGGATCTGGGCACCGACCAGCGACCACAGGTGACGCAGTAGCGCGCGGGTTGAGTCACGCACCCCCGCCGGCCGGCCGCGGAGCCGCTCGCCCAGCCCGCCAGCGACCAGCGCGACCACGATCGTGTACGCCAGCACCGTCCCGAAGGACCCGACGATGACGGCGACCAGGGCGCTCGTGCGCGGGGACGCCGCGGCGTCGAGGAACGCCTTCAGGCCCGTCGTCAGGAACAGGTAGTGCTGCAGGACGGCCGACGCGATCGAGATCGGCACGAACACGGCACCGAGCGCCAGGAACGTGACCCACCGGGCCCGGTACAGGCTGAGGCTCGCCGCCAGGATCTGCCCGCCACGGCGGCGCTGGTCGAGCGGCTGACGCGGCGCGGGGCTCCAGACCGTGTGTCTGATCGCGAGCCAGGCGAGCAGCCCGACCGCGCCGAGGATGACGAGGATGATCCACGGCGAGTGCGAGACCCGGTTGTAGAACAGGGAGCCCTTCGCGATGACCGTGCAGAACGAGCCGGTCACGGAGGGACCGAACGTGGTGCCGCCCGGCACCGTGGGACTGTCCGTGCGCAGCCCGTCCATCCACCGGAACGGCTCGCGCCACTGGCCGTGTTGCAAGGCGCCGTCCGGGCCGTTGTTCAGGGCCGGCTCGTACTGCCCCCACTTGCCCTCGTAGGTGAGCCAGCCGAAGGGTCCGTCCACGGTCGGAGCGTCGGGCACGGCGACGGCCGTCAACGGCACCCGCCGGGACGGCGCGGTGGAATCGTCGCAGCCGAAGCCCGAGCCGTTCTGTCCGGTGCCGAGGTAGAGCTCGGCACCGTAGTAGGTGGCGTGCGACCCGGAGGCCGGATAGACGACGGGATGGTCGCCCTCTCGGAGCAGCTTGGGATCGGCCCACGCCGCGAGCTCGCCGCCGCCGTGCTGCGCGAGCGCGATCCGGTCGGGCGATCGTGCCAGCGCCTCGTCGACGGTTGCGGCTCCGTCCCACGCGAGCTGGATCATCTCCCAGTCGCCTTCGTGGACGTCGTTGAACTGGTTGAAGTAGTAGAAGAACCAGTACTGGAGCGCGATGCCTGCCACGCCCGGCTCGTGCGCGATGTGCGCGTAGGTGGTGGGTTCGCGGCCCTGCATGAGCGCCTTCGATGCGGTCTCGTAGGTGCATCCGGGCTCGATCGGGTTGCCCGGCAGGTCGAGGTAGTACGACGGGCCGAGCCCGGCGATGTCGGCGGAGGTCGGGCCCGTGGCGAGCGTCTTGAACCCGGACTGGCCGCTGGACGGGCCGCGGACGAGGACGACATCGGGGTTGCCGAGCACGATCTCGACCGGGGACGGCACGAACTGCTCGCCGCTCGCATCGCAGGCCGCGGTCTGCTGCTTCAGCATCACGACCGGCGCGTACCGGGTGGCGAGCTCGGCGTCGGCGGCGGTCGGGCTCGCCGGCGACGCGCCGGCGGCCGGGGGCAACGCGCCCGCCAGCAGTAGCAGCGCGACCACGACGGCGGTTCGCGGACTCCGCACGACCTAGCCGCCCACCCGAAGCACGATCTTGCCGACGTGCTGTTTGGCGGCGAACGCCGTCTGGGCCTCGCGCACCTCGTCCAGCCGGTAGGTGGCGGCCACGTGCGGCCGGACGTGGCCCTGCTCGATCGCCCGGACCAGATCGGCGAACAGGCCGCGCGGGGTGACGGCGACGCCCGTGAACGTGAGGTCGGCAAGGTAGAGCGTGCGGAGGTCGAGTTCCACCACGGGCCCGGCGATCGCCCCCGCGACGGTGTAGCGGCCCCCACGCCGCAGGCACGCGATCAGCTGCGGCCAGACCGGGCCGCCGATGACGTCTGCGACGACGTCGACGGTGTCGCGCCCGATCGAGGCGCGCAGTTGCGAGCGGAGGTCCCGGTCGCGGTCGAGCGTCGCTGCCGCGCCGAGCTCGAGCACGGCGGGCGCCTTCGATGGCGAGCACACCGCAACCGGGATCGCCCCGCGGTAGCGCGCGAGCTCGATCAGGGCGCTGCCGACGCCGCCGGAAGCGCCGGTCACGAGCACGACGTCGCCGGGGCCTACCGCCGCCCGGCGAAGGAGGTTCTCCGCGGTGCCGGCCGAGGTGGCGAACGACGCCAGCTCGGCATCGCCGAGCGTCGAGCGCACCGGGTGGACGTTGACGGCCGGGACGGTCACGAACTCGGCGTAGCCTCCGTCTCGCTCCGAGCCGAGGTAGCCACAGCCGTCGAGCTCGTCCGGGCGCAGCGGATCGCGCAGCCAGGGATCGATCAGCACCCGAGCGCCGAGCAACGACTGGTCGGCGCCCGCACCGAGCGCGGCAACGCGCCCGGCGACATCGGCGCCCTGGATGCGCGGGAAGCCGATCGGCGCATCCCATGCGCCCTCGCCCTTGGCGTACCACCCCACGCGGGTGTTGAGATCGGTGGCATTGATCCCGCACGCCCCGACCGCCACCAGCACCTCGCCGGTGGCCGGAACGGGCGTCGGCCACGCCTGCTCGACCACCAGGGCGTCGAGGTCGCCGTGCCGGGTGAGGACGACGGCTCGCATCGTGGCCGGGACGTCGCCGCTCATCACTCCGGCCCCGCGGTCGGCGTGATCACGAGCAGGGCGTCGACCGCCACGCAACCACGGCGTCCGACCAGCAGCGGGTTGACGTCGAGCTCGACCAGGTCGTCGGATCGTTGCATGGCGAAGGAAGCCACGAGCCCGATGGTCTCGATCGCGCCGGCGATGTCCGCGCCCGCGACCCGCAGCCGCTCGTAGCAGCGCAGACGGCTGAGCGCGCGCTCGATAGCATCGGCCGCGACGGGCAGCAGCAGCGGCCGGGCGTCGGCGATCAGCTCGACGGCGCCACCGCCGGTGCCGATGACGAGCACCGGGCCGAACGCGGGGTCGCGCTTGACCCCGACCAGCAGCTCGCCGACCACGTCATCCACGAGCTGCTCGACGAGCACGCCATCGCACACCAGCGGGGCGATCGCGGCCACCATCTCCCCCACCGCAACGTCGACGGCCTCGCGCGTGCGCAGGTCGAGCCGCACCGCGCCGGCCGCAGCCTTGTGGTGCAGGGCCGCGGAGACCAGCTTCACGGCCACGGGGAATCCGATCCGCTCCGCCGCCGCGCCCGCGTCGCCGATGGCCACCACCTCGCTGCGGGGCACCGCCACGCCGGCAGCCGCGAGTAGCGCCTTGGCGGTGGGCTCGTCCAGGGCGACGCCCCGATCGGCGCGGGCCGCGGCAACTCGAGGTGGCGGCTCCCGTCGTTCGAGACGGTCGCTCCAACGGGCGCACGCGCCCCACGCGGCGAAGGCCTCCGGCAGACCGGCGAGCGCAGCAACCCCGTCCGCGGCGAGTTCCCGCACCCGGGCCGGTCGCATGGCCTCCGGCAGCACGCTCGCGACCGCGAACGGCAGACCGGCAACACGGGCGGCGGCGTGCCCGGCCCGGATGGCCGCGTCCACCTCGGCGGCGTGCAGGAACCCCTCCGGCGGCGAGTCGAGCACGAGCACCACGCCGTCGTGCCCGTCGGTCGTCAGGGCCGAGAAGACGCGTTCGAGCGGCTCCTCCAGCCCCCAGAGCGCCGTCGTGAAGTCGAGCGGGTTCGCCACCGCGGCGTACCACGGCAGCTCGGCGGCGATCGTCCGGGTGGCCTCGGGCGAGGGCGCCGGCAGCGCCAGTCCGGCGGCCGATGCGGCGTCGGCGGCCAGCGCCGACTCGCCGCCGGAGCACGTCAGCACGGCCAGCCGCCGCCCGCGGAGCGGGCCGGTCGTCGTCATCGCCTTGAGGGTCTCGATCAGGCTCGGCACGGAGCCCGCGCGGGCCACGCCCAGCCGCTCGAACAGCGCGTCGTAGATGGCATCGTCGCCCGCGAGGCTCGACGTGTGGGTCGCGGCCACGCTCGCGCCGGCCTCGCTCGCACCGGCCTTGACGACCACGATCGGCACCCGCCGGTCGAGTGCTTTCTCGGCGGCATCCACGAACGCCTGCGGGTCGCGAAGGCCCTCCAGGTAGAGGCCGATCCCCGTCACCTCCGGCTGGTCGAGCAGCGCGTCGACGCAGCCGGCCACGTCCAGGCCGGCCTGGTTGCCGACGGTGACGACCCAGCCGATGTCCAGCCCCCGCTGCTGCATGGTCAGGTTGATGCCGAGGTTGCCGCTCTGCAGCACCAGCGCGACCCCACGCGGCGGGCGCGACGGCGGAAACGGCACCGGCCACAGGCTGACGCCGTCGACGAAGTCGATCAGGCCGTAGCAGTTCGGGCCCAGCAGGGCCATGTCGTCGCCGGCCGCCGCGCGCAGCTCGCGCTCGAGCTCGGGACGGCCGGCCTCGGCGAACCCGGCCGCGTAGCAGATCGCGCCGCCGGCGCCGATCGCGGCCAGCTGGCCGACGACCTCGACGGCGGCCTCGGCGTTGACGGCGACGAATGCCGCGTCCGGCGCCTCGGGAAGGTCGGCCACCGACCGGAACGGCCGCAGCCCGGCAACCTCGTCGCGGGTCGGGTGCACGGCCCGGATCGGGCCCTCGAAGCCCTGGTCGCGGCAGAGCGCCAGGGCGGCCGGGGCCAGCGAGCCGCCGATGAACGCGACCGAACGCGGGCGCAGCAGCCGGGCGGCCGGCGATCGGTCAGCCGCCACGCAGGACCCCGCGGGCGATGAGGTCGCGGTGGATCTCGGAGGTCCCCTCCCAGATCCGCTCGACGCGCGCGTCGCGCCAGAGCCGCTCCATGATGAACTCGGTGGCCAGGCCCATGCCGCCGAAGATCTGGACGCCGTTGTCGGCGGCGCGGCCGATCATCTCCGACGCGTAGAGGTTGGCGATCGACGCGTCCTCGGCCGTGAGGGTGCCCTGATCGAGCTTCCAGGCGGCCTGGAGCGTGAGCAGCTCGGCGGCGCGGAGCTCGACCTGCATGTCAGCCAGCTTGAAGCTCGTGCCCTGGAACGAGCCGATGGTCTTGCCGAACGCCTTCCGGGTCCGCGCCCAGTCGGCGGCCAGCTCGAGCACCAGCCGGGCGCGGCCCACGCACATCGCCGCCAGCATCACCCGGCCCGAGAACAGCCACTCGAGCGCGAAGTCGAATCCGTGCCCCTCGCTGCCGAGGATGTTGCGGTCGGGGACGCGGACGTCGGCGAACGTGAGGACGTGAGGGTTGTAGCCGCGGGTGGAGACGCAGCCGATGCGCGACACGCCGATGCCCGGCGAGTCCTTGTCGATCAGGAAGCAGGTGATCCGGCCGCGCGGGCCCCGGGGCGTTTCGTCGGTGCCCGTGACCGCGATCAGGAGGATGAAGTCGGCGTGGTCGGCGTCGCTGATGAACTGCTTGGTGCCGTTGATGATCCAGTCGTCGCCGTCGCGAACCGCGCGCGTGCGGATGGCTCGGGCGTCCGAACCCGCCTCGGGTTCGGTGAGGGCGAAGCACTCGAAGCGCTCGCCGCGGATGGTGGGGAGCAGGTACTCGTCCCGCTGTGGACCCTCGCAACCCAGCAGGATCGGCGCCGGCCGGTGCACCGACAGCGAGACGGGCCCGGCCCGCGACAGCTCCATCTCCGCCAGTGCCTGGGTGAGGTGGTCGAGGCCGCCGCCACCGAGCTCGGCCGGCATGTTCCAGGCGTACAGGCCCGCTGCGATGGCCTTGCCACGCACCTCGGCCGCCAGCTCGGGCGGCACGACGCCCAGGCGCTCGACCTCGTCGTCGTGGGGCCGGAGCTCGCGCTCGGTGAACGCGCGCACCAGCTCCACGATGCCGAGTTGCTCGTCGGTTGGCGCGAAGGCGTACACCTCAGCGTCCCTCGAACACGGGCGTGCGCCGCTCGACGGCGGCCCGTAGCGCCTCGCGATGGTCGGCGGTCTCCGCGCAGACGCGGCCGGCGTCGCGTTCGGCCGCGAGCTGCTCGGCGAACGTGCGCGTCAGCGCCGCCTGCATCAGCTGCTTGGCCAGGCCCAGCGCGATCGTGGGCCCTGCGGCGAGCTGTGCCGCGAACGCCTGCCCGGCCGCCGCCAGCTCTGCGGCCGGCACGACCTCGCTGACGAGACCGTGCTGCAGGGCCGTGGCCGCGTCCCAGATATCTCCGGTGTACACGAGGCGCAGGGCGGCGTCGGGGCGCAGGATCCGCGGGTAGAGCCAGGTGCCGCCGGCGTCCGGGTTGTAGCCGATCCAGGTGTAGGCGCAGGCGACCCGCGCCTGGTCGGAGGCCAGCCGGAAATCGCAGCAGCAGGCGAGATCGAGTCCGGCCCCGACCGCCGCACCGTTCAGGAGCGCGACCGTCGGGCGCGCCAGCGCGTAGAGCTCCTGCATCAGCGCGTGGGCGTTCTCCTCCCAGCGCAGGCCGGTGGCATCCTCGCCCCCGTCGGCACTCGACCACTCGTCCACGTCGGCCCCCGCGCAGAATCCCTTGCCGGCGCCCGTCAGGACGACGGAGCGCACGGTGGCATCACCGGCGACGGCCGCGAGCTCGGCACGCAGCGCCTCGAGCAGGGCGACGTTCAGGGCGTTGCGGCGGTCGGGGCGGTTCAGCGTCAGGGTGCGGACGCCTGCGGCGTCGGAGCGCAGCACGAGGTCGGTCATGGGCGCGACCGTAGCAAGGCCGGCGCGGCAGGTACCCTGCGCCCATGCAGACGATCCGGGTCGCGGTCGCGTCCACACCGCTCACGGCGACGCTCGACGAGGCAGTACCGGCGGCGATCGCAGCCGTCGAGGCGGCCGGGAAGCTCGGCGCGCGGCTGGTGTGCCTGCCCGAGACGGGGTTGCCGGGACACCGGCTGCAGGCGCGCGCCGTGCCGGACGTGACGCAGGCCGAGATCGACGCCGCGGTGGCCGCGGTGGGCGCGGCCGCCCGCGCGCAGGCGTCGTCACGATCGTCGGCGCCGAGCGGCCGACGGCAGCGGGCCGCGAGATCGTGTCGGTCGTGCTGGGAGCCGACGGATCGCGCCTCGGCGAGCAGGCGAAGACGCAGATCGACCCGACCGAGGAGGCCCCGTACGTGCCCGGTCGCGGCCGACGCACCTTCACCGCCGCCGGTGTCACGTTCGCGATCGCGATCTGCCACGAGGCCTTCCGCTACCCCGAGATCACGCGCGCGGCCGTGCTCGCCGGCGCACAGGTGGTGTTCGTGCCGCACTACGTGACGACCGACGACGGCTCGCTGCCGCACCGCTGGTGCGACGCGGCGAACCCGTACAACGAGAAGGCCCTGATGTGCCGGGCGCTCGAGAACACCGTGTACGTCGCCACCTCGAACAACGCCGGGCCCGACCAGGGGTCGGCCACCTGCGTCATCGCGCCCGACGGCTCGCTGCTCGCGCAGGTGCCCTACGGCGAGGTCGGCGTCGTGGCGGCCGACCTCGACGTGAAGCTGGCGGACGGCACGCTGGCGCGTCGCTGGGCGCCCGAGCGCAGCCTGCTCGAGGCTTGATCGGTCAGGCCTGATCGAGGCTGGCCAGGAACGCGATATCGTCGAGGTCCTGCGGGCGCCCGGCGGCCCGCTTCATCGCGATCAGATCATCGACGCCGGCGACGGCGACCACCATCCCGTAGAGCTCGATCCGTTCCGCCCGGGCAGCGAGCGCGGCGAACTCCGGCACACCCGGCAGGCCCTGCACGATGTCGAGCGCCCCGCCGTCGGTCTCCAGCCGCGTCGGCTCGCCGAGCCGGATGGTCTCGGCAGACCGGTCGACGCCATCGGCGTCCACAGCCGTCCCGTGGACATCGGTCAGCGCACGCAGCAGCGCCTGCACGTTCGCCTCGGTCGGACGCGGGACGATGTCGAGGTCGATGGTCACGCGCTGCGACCCGCGCAGGACGACGGCGATCCCGCCGACGACGACGTACTCCACGCCTTCAGTGGCAAGCGACCGGAGGATCCGTTCCGGGTTGGGCGGTGCCGTCATCCCGGGGTGGCTCCGGCCTGGCGCACATCGGCGGCGAACCGTGCGAAGGCGAGCATCCGCTCGAGCCGGTCCGTCGGTGATCGTTCCAGCGCCGCCAGGACGTGGGCGGGGTCCGACGTGGTCGGCCTCGCCGCCGTACCGAACCCGGCGACCTCGCCCAGGCCCACCAGGATCGTGTTCAGAGTGGTGAGGCATGGGCTCCACGGAGCCGGACTCGATGCGCGCGATGGTCGACTGCGGAACGCCCGATCGGTACGCGAGCCGGCGCTGCGTCAGGCCGTGACGACGGCGTGCGTCCTTCAGCGTCTCTGCCGCAGTCATGATCGTCACGATATCACATACGATATCGATAGCCAGTTCGCGCTCGATGGCTGGGGCGGCGCGCCTCGACGGCACCCGGGACACCTACGCGTGGCCGGTCGGCGGGCGTCAGCGGGTAGTGATGCTTCTCGCTGGGCCGTTGGCGGTCTGGGGGTTCTGCGGTGTGACGGTGACCTTGAGGCGGCGGCTGCCGAGGCCGGTGAGGTGGAGCGTTGGGCGCCGTGTTTGGATGCGTAGCAGGGTGGTGTGGCCGCGGATGATGGTGACGAGGTAGGTGGTGGCGCGTGGCGCCTTCTTCCATTTGACGGTGAGGGCGCCTTTGCGGAGTGTCGCCGCGAGCTTCGTAATGGCGCCGGGCCGTTTCGGTGCTGCGAGGCGGTAGGTCGCGATCGTGACGCGTGCTCGTGGTCGGCCATTCTGGGTGATGATCGCTTCGATCACGTGGATTCGGCCGGCGCCGTTGCGGGGGGTGAAGCGGATCGCGCCGTGGCTCGTGGTGGTGTTGTCGAGGAGAGTCGTGACCATCGATGGTGCGTGGTCGACGAGCGTGATGCGCTGGCCGGTGATCGGGGTCGCGCGCCAGGTCAGGCGGCGCTTGGCGCCGACGGTGCGGAGCGCGCCGGTGATGCGGGCGGGAGGGAGTGCGGTGGCAGTTTGGATCGTGCCGATCGCTGTCGTGAGCGGGTCGACGGGTGTGATCTGCCAGGCGCCGGGAGCGGGGTTCTTGAGGAAGACGTAGGTCGTGGCGAGCTCGTCGATCGGTGCGATCAGCACATCGGAGGTCGCCAGGGGCGTCGCCGTTTGCGGGGTGGTGAAGATCGCGCCGGTGGGACTGGTGAGCGTGACACGTGGGGCGGTTGTGTCGGGTCCGTGGATGGTGATCCCGAACCGGGTCGTGCCGGACCGGATCGTGATCGCCGAACCGGTCGCGCGCAGCCACCGCGTTGCCGGCGGCGGTGTCCGGAAGGGCGTGAGATCGCACGCCGTAAGGCTCGAGCCGGGCTGGTCCCACGTTCCAGCGAATCCGACGCTGACGAAGTTCCACTGGCCGCAGACCCCGTAGCCGCGGCCTGAGATGATCCCGCTTCCGCTGACGATCCCGATCACCGGCAGCGTGATCTGAGCGCTGCCCTCGACGTTGGCCTCGATCCCGCGCGTCCAGCCGGTGAGCTTCAGCTTCGCGGTCGCGATGTTCTGAACGCCGGGGGCGTTGAAGGTCGCGTCGCCGCTGGCGGCGATCTCGACTCCCGAGTCGGCCTGACCGGCGATGTAGTCGCAGATGACGAGTGACAGCGACGCTTTCCCGAACCCGGAGAGCTCCAGCACGGGCATGTTCGCGGTGCCGACGAACGCGAACGGGTTGGCGCCGTGAGGGCAGTCGAGCGCCGCCAGCTTCAAGCCCTTCGCGTTCCCTGTCAACCGCCACAGCGGCGCCGGCAACCCCGGCACCTGCCGCGTCTCGATCGTGACGCCGAGGTTGAACGCGAACCGCGGGTCAAACAGCACGTCCCCCTCGACTCCCGCGAGGTTCCATCCACTCGCCCCGATCGGCACCGCGAACCCGGTCAGCGAGAACCCCGCGCCCGCAACCCTCGCGTTGCGCAGGTAGACCCGCGCCTTCAATGTCCCTTGGCTCCCTGATTCCCACGCGAACAGGAACGTCGCCTCACCCGACCACTCGATCACACCCAGCGCGTCCTTGCCAGTGGTCGTCAGCCTCGCGCCACCGAACCCCGTCTTCACCGGCGGATTGGAGCCGAACAACAGCACCGTGTAGGACGGCAGCACCAACTCCGCCTGCTTGACCAACGCCTCCGCGTTGTTCCTGAACGTCAACGTCGCCTTGGCCGAGGTCGCCCCCAGCGAGTCGCCCGCGTTGTCGGGCACCGACGGCGTCCCGAACAGCTTCGTCAGCTCCTCGATCGACAGCGCCGCCTCCACATCCGACGACGTCCCACCCGGCCCCCACTTCACGTTCACCTCCGCCTTCACGCCCTCCAGGGGCGGGAACCCCCAGAACCGCTCGAAGCCGGTTATCGACCCCATCGACAACTTGTACGACGCGAGGAACGGCTTTATGAACGCCAGCGGCGCCGGAATCGTCAGATCATCCAACACCCAGTCCACGGGCGGACGTGCCTGCGGCCCCTCCGCCGCGAGCGCCGTCGCCGGGTGCTTCGTATCCAACACCAGCTTCACGCCCATCTTCGGCCGCAAGTGCAACCCCCCCAACCACGCATCCGACGATGTCTCAAACACCCCCGTACCCTTGCCACCCGCCGTTCGCTCGACGAAGCAGCCCTCTGCCACCGCCAACCCCACCGTCACCGAACCGACACCCGGCGATGGGCACGAACTGCACTGCGCCGCGGCTCGTGTCGCGAGCGCCGGGCCGCAGGTCGGCGTGAGCGTCAGCGTGAGATGGTCGTGCCGCGAGAACATCGTCACACCCGTGGCCCCAGACGCGTCTGCCCGTGCGGCGAAGGAGGCACCGAAGGTGTGACGGCCGGGTGTCAGCTCGCCTCGAACGGTCTTCGTCTGGCCCGCTTCGACGAGCCTCGACCCGTCCAGTTGCACCACGGTGTTCTGGCTGAACTCGAACTCGGGTGCGTCCAGCGTCGCCGAGATCTCGTACGACACGGCCGCCGTCGTCATGAAATCCAGCACCAGATCACCATGTTCCAGCGCGCTCGAGGCGACGAGCCCCCCAACGGCGAGTTGGTTCAGATCCGCGGTCGTCTCCCCCGTGAAGTCGCCGACCACCTGCCAGGTACCGGCCGCGTCGACGGTCACCGAGGAGGTGATGATCCCCGACGCCGTGGCGGTCGCGGTGCCGAAGGCTGACGTCGCACTGGCGGTTGGAGCGCTCAGCGACCGTTCGAATGCGCCGGGGCTGGTGAACGGGATCGCGGCATGGTCTTCGTGAACGACCTCATCGGCGCCGGTCGTCATCGCGCTGGTTCGCGAGTCGATTTGGACACCCGAGTTCGGCGTGAGCAGTTCGATTGCGGCAGCATGGGCGGCTGCACCCGGGCCGATCGCCGCCGCGCACGCCACCAGACAGGGAATCAGTCTCCGGCCCGTCGCCACCGCTCGGTCCCCCGATGCGTCGCTCCCAGTCGTGCGCTCGCGCGCCAGAAGGCGCGACGCCAGCGACATTACCCACGCGCGCGTGCTCGTGTCAAGGGCGTCGTCAGATCAGAGCTGCTCCTCGTGGAGGAGGTGCATCCGCCGAGGCTCCCCGCAGTCGGCCCGCTCCCGAACGAGGCCACCGAGATCGAAGACCTGCCGGATCCGAGGCCCACCTGTCCTCGCCCCGCGAGCGTTTCTCGCCTTCCTCCCGCCGCAGCCGTGGCATGGGTGCCATGAATGCCGCCCAGACCCGCTCCCAAGAACGCGAAAACCCCGTCGCTGCGGGGCTTTCGTAGCTCCTCGGGTAGGACTCGAACCTACAACCCTCCGGTTAACAGCCGGATGCTCTGCCATTGAGCTACCGAGGATCGTCCGGGGTCTGAGTATACCCCGGGCCGGCCGCTATCGCTGGTCGCGGAGCCGGTTGCCCTCGCGCACGCCCTTCAGCTTGAAGAGCGTGCGGGTCTCGATCTGGCGGATCCGCTCGCGGGTCACGCCGAAGTAGCGGCCGACCTCCTCGAGTGTCATCGGGTCCTCGCCGGTGAGCCCGTAGCGGAGCTCGATCACCTTACGCTCGCGGTGCGGCAGGGTGGCGAGCACGGCGATCAGCTCCTCATCGCGGAGCTTGGCGTCGACCGCGACGTGCGGGCGGGCCGACTCGTCGTCCTCGATGAAGTCGCCGAGGTTCGAGTCGTCCTCGTCGCCGACCGGGGTCTCGAGGCTGACCGGCTCCTGCGCGATCTTCAGGATCTGCTCGACGCGCTCCGGCGTGATCTCCATCTTGAGGGCGATCTCCTCGTTGGTGGGATCCCGCTCCAGCTCCTGGGTCAGCTGCCGGCGCACGCGCACGAGTTTGTTGATGGTCTCGACCATGTGGACGGGCACGCGGATGGTTCGGGCCTGGTCGGCGATGCCGCGGGTGATCGCCTGCCGGATCCACCAGGTGGCGTAGGTGGAGAACTTGTAGCCGCGGCGCCAGTCGTACTTCTCGACGGCGCGCATGAGCCCGAGGTTGCCCTCCTGGATCAGGTCGAGGAACAGCATGCCGCGCCCGACGTAGCGCTTGGCGACCGAGACCACGAGACGGAGGTTGGCCTCGATCAGGGCCTGGCGGGCCTCGACGTCGCCGCGCTCGATGCGCTTCGCGAGCGAGACCTCCTCCTCGGCGGTGAGCAGCGGCACCCGGCCGATCTCGCGCAGGTACGCGCGGACGGGGTCGTGGTCGCGATGCCGCACGCCGACGTCGATCGACGGCCCCTCCTCGGGATCGAGCGCCTCGGTCTCCTCCTCCTCGTCGATCGGGTCGAACCCGATCGTGACGACGTCGTCGTCCGCGCGCACGAGGTCGGGCTCGGTCTCGTCGATCTCGAGACCGGGCTGGCCGGGCAGCTCGGTGTAATCGAAGCGGTCGGGCTCCATCCCTGGACTAGTCCGGCGCGCGGAACAAACGGTCGCGGAGCGATGCTCGCTGCCGCTGCAGATCGTTCAACGCGCTTTGATCCTCTCGGGTGTATTCGTCCGATTCGAGCCTTTCCTTGAGCCCGATGATGCGATTCTCGACGTCGGCGAGCTCGACGCCCGCGAGGAGCGAGTCCAGCGCGGCCGCCGTCTCGCGGCGGCCGTCGTCGGTTTCGACGTCGAAGTCGCCGACGTGTGCCAGCACGGCGGCAGCAGCGCGCTCCAGGCCCTCCGGGGGACTGGCCGAGCCGCCACCCATGCGTGACCGCACCCACGGCAGCAGCGACCGGAGCCGCTCGTTGGCGATGAACGGCTCGGCCGCATCGAGCGCGGCGGCGCCGTGCGCCGGCAGCACCAGGCAGCCGGCCAGCAGCTGGACCTCCGTCTCGGAGCGTCGGTCGCGGTGCGTCCGCACCCGCGTGGTGTCCGGGGTCTGGGCGATCCGGCTGCGGCCGGGCACCAGCGCCGCCGCCGTGTCCGACGCCAACCGCAGGGCGCCGGCGATGCGCCGCACCTGCTCGTCGCGCTCCGGGCCCGGGGCGGCGACCGCGAGGATCTTGCGGGACTCCGCGTAGGCGGCATCGGCGCCGTTCGTGCCCTGCAGCGCGAGCGCCCGCCCGATCCGGAATGCGAGCACCGACTCGGTGTGCTCCACCACCTCGGCGAACGCCTCCCGGCCACCGCGGCGCACCACGTCAGCCGGATCGCTGCCGGCCGGCAGCACCGCGACGCGCACGCGCAGCCCGGAAGCCTCTGCCTGGGCCATGCCCCGCACCGCGGCCTCCTGCCCCGCGACGTCGGCATCGAAGCACAGCACAACGGCGTCCGCGAGGCGCCGCAGCTCCCGCACCTGGTCGTCGGTGAGGGCGGTGCCCATCGACGCCACCGCCTCCTCGAAGCCGGCCGCGTGCAGGGCGATGACGTCGGTGTAGCCCTCCACGACGATCGCGCGGTGGGCGCGTGCGATCGGCTGGCGGGCGAGGTGCAGGCCGTACAGCAGGCGACCCTTCTTGAAGATGTCCGACTCGCTCGAGTTGAGGTACTTGGCACCGTCGCCCCCGGGCATCACGCGCGCCCCGAAACCGCGCACGCGACCGCGCGCGTCGGTGAGCGGGAAGACGATGCGGTCGCGGAAGCGGTCGGTCGGCGTGCCGCGGCGGCCGGCGGTCGCCACGCCGGCGTCGTACAGCATCTGCGCGGGGTAGCCCTTGCGCATGGCCGCGGTGCTCATGCGGTCCCAGTCCGACGGGGCAAAGCCGAGCCGGAACCGCTCGATCGATGCCGGCTCCACCCCGCGCTCGGCCAGGTACTCGCGAGCGGCCGCCGCCTCCTCGCTCTGGGCGAGGTACCGCTCGTAGAACGACGTCACGTCCTCGAGCAGATGCTCCACGCGGCGCGAGCGGTCGATCCGCTCGCGCTCCGCGTTCGACAGCTCCTCGTACTCGACCTCGACCCCGTAGCGCTCGGCGAGCCACTCGACGGCATCGTCGAAGGGCAGGTTCTCGATCTTCATGACGTAGCCGATCAGGTCACCGCCCTCGCCGCAGCCGAAGCAGTGGAACATCTTCTCGCCCGGGTGCACACGGCACGACGGCGTGCGCTCGTCGTGGAAGGGGCAGCGGAACATGATCTGCCCGCCCGTCCGGCGACCCGGGCCCACCCGGGCCTCGAACAGCTCGGCGAGGTCTCCGCGCTCCTTGACCGCCTCGACGGTGGCGCGGCTGATCCGCCCGCTCACGCCGGCAGCCTCCACCCCTCCGGCTCGAACAGCTCGCGGTAGCGACGCAGGGCATAGCCGTCGGTCATGCCCGCGACGTGGTCGACCACGCGCGTCGCGGCGTCCACTGACCCGCCGGCCGGCAACTCGTCGGCGTGTGCCAGGTAGTGCTCGAACAGCGCCGTCACGACATGCGCGATGCGCCGGCGTTCGTCGGCCGTCTCCTCGCGCATGTAGACCTCGTCGAACATGAACGCGCGCAGGGCGAGCATGGCCCCGCCCAGCTCGGGCGACTGGACGATGTCGCCGGCGGCGGCCGAGCACTCGACGAGATCGTGGACGAGCGTGTCGACCCGCCGCGAGGCGGTGGCGCCCAGCAGGTCGACCTCGTGCGCCGGCAAACGTCCCGGATCGAGCACGCCGGCGCGGATGGCGTCGTCGATGTCGTGGTTGATGTAGGCGATGCGATCGACGATCTTCACGATCCGTCCCTCGAGCGTGGACGGCGCGACCGGACCCGTGTGGTTGAGGATGCCGTCGCGCACCTCCTCGGTGAGGTTGAGGCCACGGCCGTCGCGCTCGAGCTCCTCGACGATCCGCAGCGAGTGCTCGTTGTGCCGGAAGCGCCGACCGGCCGCCCGCTCGAGCGCCGCCGACAGCGCCTCCTCGCCGGCGTGGCCGAACGGCGGGTGGCCGAGGTCGTGGCCGAGGGCGACCGCCTCGGCGAGGTCCTCGTTCAGGCGCAGGGCGCGCGCGGCGACGCGCGCGATGCCGACCATCTCGAGCGTGTGCGTGAGGCGGGTGCGGTAGTGATCGCCCTCGGGTGCGATGAACACCTGGGTCTTGTGGCGCAGGCGGCGGAACGCCTTGGAGTGCGCGATGCGGTCGCGGTCCCGCTGGAAGGGCGTCCGCAGCCCGCAGGCCTCCTCCTCGTACCGGCGTCCGCGCGTCTCGTAGCTGTGCACGGCCAGCGGTGAGAGTCGCTGCCCCTCCTCGGCGCGAACGCGGTCAGCGAACCCGCCGGCGACCGGCCCGTCCCCGCGGCTCATCAGCGGCCGGCCGCGGGCACGCGCAGGCGCAGGCCGTAGGTGAGGCTCTCGACCAGGGCCTCCCAGGAGGCCTCGATGATGTTGGGCGAGACGCCCACCGTGGCCCACTCGTCGTGGCCGTCGGTGGTGTCGAGGATGACCCGGGTGACGGCGCCGGTGCCGCTGTGGGGGTTCAGGATGCGGACCTTGTAGTTCGCCAGCTCGAGCCGCGCCAGCTCCGGATAGTGGTTCGTGAGCGCCGACCCGCAGGGCGGCGTCGAGCGCGTTGACCGGCCCGTTCCCCTCGGCCGTCGAGACGACGCGCTCGCCCCGCACCCGCACCTTGATCGTCGCCTCCGTCTCGACCCGGCCGTCGGCGCGCTTCTCGGTGATGACGCGCAGCGCCTCCAGGGTGAACAGCGGCTCGATCTGCCCTGCTTCGTCGCGCAGCAGCAGCTCGAACGACGCGTCCGCGGCCTCGAACGCGTAGCCGCGGTGCTCGAGCACCTTCAGCCGCTCGAGCGCGCGCTCGGTGGCGGCGGCGTCGAGCTCGATCCCGAACTCGACCGCCTTCTCGCGCACCGTACCCTTGCCGGACAGCTCGGACACGAGCACGCTCCGCGCGTTGCCGACGAGGCCCGGCTCGAGGTGCTCGAAGGTGCGCGCGTCCGCCTGTACGCCGGCCACGTGCATGCCGCCCTTGTGGGCGAAGGCGCTGCGGCCGACGTACGCGGCGTGGGCGTCGGGCTGGAGGTTGCAGATCTCTGCCACCTCGTGGGAGATCTGGGTCAGCCGGCGCAGGCTCTCGTCCGGCACGCACGGGTGGCCGAGCTTGAGCTGGAGGCTCGGGATGATCGCGATCAGGTTGGCGTTGCCGCAGCGCTCGCCGTAGCCGTTCAGGGTTCCCTGCACCAGCCGCGCGCCGGCCTCGACGGCCGCCAGCGAGTTGGCGACCGCGCACTCGGCGTCGTTGTGCGTGTGGATGCCGATCTCGACCTGTGCGCCGAGCGCCCGCACCACATCGGCGGTGGCGGCTGCGACGCCCGAGGGCAGGGTGGCGCCGTTGGTATCGCACAGCGTGATGTTCGCGGCGCCGGCGCCGGCCGCGGCCTCGAGGCAGGCCACGGCGTAGTCGCGATCCGAGCGGTATCCGTCGAAGAAGTGCTCGGCGTCGTAGACGACCTCCTTGCCCTCCCCGACCAGGAACGCCACGGAGTCGGCGATCATCGCCAGGTTCTCGTCGCGGCTGACCTTGACGACCTTCTCGAGGTGGAGGTCCCAGGTCTTGCCGACCAGCGTCACGACCGGTGCGAAGCACTGCGCCAGGACGCTCAGCGACTCGTCCTCAGCGGCGCTCGCGTCACGACGGCGGGTCATGCCGAACGCCACCACGCGGGCGTGCTGGAGCGGTTCAGCGGCAAGGCGCTCGAAGAGCTCGGAGTCCTTGGGATTGGACGCCGGAAAACCTGCCTCGATGTACTGCGACACCGAGCCGGTCGAGCAACTGAGCGACCTGGAGCTTCTCGGACACCGAGAGCGAGATCCCCTCGCGCTGCATGCCGTCGCGCAGCGTCGTGTCGTAGATCCGCACCGCCTCCGCCATGGTCAGAAGCGTAGCCGGGCCGACGAATCAGATGATGACCGGAACGGTGCCGCCGTCGGCGCTCCAGGCGGCGCCGGTGACGTACGACGCAGCAGCCGAGCAGAGGAACACGCACACCGAGGCGATCTCGCGCGGCTCGGCCATCCGCCCGAGCGGCCGTCCAGCACCGGCCTTTGCGAGGGCGTCGTCGCGGCCGATGGCGGCGCGCGCCGCGACCTGGTCGGCGAGCCCACCCTCGTCCAGCCATGCCGGGGTGCGCGTGGGCCCGGGGCACAGCGCGTTCACCAGGATCCCGTTGCCAGCCTCCTGATCGGCAACGAGACGCGACAGCGACAGCAGCGCGGCCTTCATCACGGAGTAGTCCGGCATGCCACCGGAGGGACGCTTGCCGGCCGTGGAGGAGATCGACACGATCCGCGCCTGGTCGGACCGGCGCAGGTGCGGCAGCGCCGCCCGGATGGCACGGACGTGGCTCATCAGGTTCACGTCGAACGACGCCTGCCAGTCGGCGTCGGTGAGCTCGGCGAACGTGGTCTGACGGGCCGCGCCGACGTTGTTGACGAGGATGTCGAGACCGCCGAGGGCGCTGACGGCTTCCGCGACGGCCCGCTCCGGCTCGCCCGGTATCGCCAGGTCAGCGACGATCGCGCAGGCACCGCCGGCCGCGTCGACCGCGCCGGCCAGCGCCTCGGCCCCTCGAGCGACCATCGCGACTCGGGCCCCGGCGGCGGCCAGCTGGTGGGAGATCTCGAAGCCGATGCCCGCCGACGCACCCGTGACGAGTGCGCGACGTCCTTCCAGACCCAGTTCCACGAGGCCAAGCGTATACCGTTCGTCCGATGGCCACGCTGTTCCTGATCCGGCACGGTGAGACGGACTGGAACCAGGAGGGGCGCTGGCAGGGCCACGACGACCGTCCCCTCACGGCGCGCGGCGTCGAGCAGGTGAAGCAGGCCTCCGCCGCACTGCAGGCCTGGTCGTTCGCCGCGATCTACGCGTCCGATCTCCGGCGGGCGCGCGACTCGGCGGCACCGCTGGCCGCCGCGCTGGGCCTGCCGGTCCTCGAACTCGCCGGCCTGCGCGAGATCGACACGGGCTCCTGGACGGGCCTCACACGCGCCCAGGTCGCGGAGGGCGACCCCGCCGGCGCCGACCGCCAGAGGCGCGGCGAGACCGGGTGGTCGGGCGGCGAGACCTACAATGAGCTGCAACACCGAGTGGCGCCCGTACTCGCGGACATCGCCGCCCGCCACGTCGCCGGCGAGTGCGTCGCGGTCTTCAGCCACGGCGGCGTCATCCGCGCCGCCGTCGCCCACACCTTCGGCGCCGGCGCGCAGGCAGCGCGCACCATCGTCGGCCCGATCGCGCACGTCTCGCTGACCGTGCTCGAGCGCACGCCCGAAGCCTCCTGGCGCCTCCACGCGTTCAACGTCCCCCTGGCCCACGCGGCCGACGCCGCCGACCTCCTCTGATGCGGTTTTCGCGGCACGGCACGCAACGCCGCACGTGACGATGCGCGCGCCCGCCGCGACGCCTTCCAGGGCCCCGGCAGGCGAACGCAGGCCACGGAAGTGCCCGGTCGGGCCGGACGTGTAACGGATCGCGCGCGGTCCGCGGGGCGCGGCGTTGCGTGCCGTGCCGCGAATTCCGCACGTCGACGATGCGCGCGCCCGCCGTGACGCCTCCCAGGGCCCCGGCAGGCGAACGCAGGCCACGGAAGCGCCGGAGCGGGCCGGACGTGTAACGGATCGCGCGCGGTCCGCGGACTGCGGCGTTGCGTGCCGTGCCGCGAAGACCGCAGGACGACGATGAGCCGGGCTCGAGAGCCCGGCTCATCTGACGTAATCCCGGCGGCGACCTACTCTCCCAGGCCCTTGCGAACCAAGTACCATCGGCGCGGAGGGGCTTAACTTCTCTGTTCGAGATGGGAAGAGGTGTATCTCCCTCGCCATGGCCACCGGAAATCTCTGAGATCGCGCGGGGGCCCGCAAACGTCGCGGACCCGCGCACCCTCAAAGCTGCATAGGAAGTCGTGGCATCTCGTTGATCACATCAAGACCTCGGATTATTAGTACGGGTCTGCTTCACGCGTTGCCGCGCTTCCACATCCCGCCTATCAACCTGGTGGTCTTCCAGGATCCTTACCCCCTTGAAGGGGTGGGAGAACTTATCTTCGGGTGGGCTTCCCGCTTAGATGCTTTCAGCGGTTATCCCGTCCAGGCGTAGCTAGTCAGCAGTGCCGTTGGCACGACAACTGATACACCAGAGGCCTGTCCACCCCGGTCCTCTCGTACTAAGGGCAGCTCCCGTCAATTCTCCAACGCCCACAGCAGATAGGGACCGAACTGTCTCACGACGTTCTGAACCCAGCTCACGTAACGCTTTAATGGGCGAACAGCCCAACCCTTGGGACCTACTCCAGCCCCAGGATGCGCTGAGCCGACATCGAGGTGCCAAACGGTGCCGTCGATGTGGACTCTTGGGCACCATAAGCCTGTTATCCCCGGAGTACCTTTTATCCGTTGAGCGACCGCAATTCCACTCTCCACGGCCGGATCACTAAGCCCAACTTTCGTTCCTGCTCGACTTGTAGGTCTCGCAGTCAAGCTCCCTTATGCCTTTGCGCTCTACGCACGATTTCTAACCGTGCTGAGGGAACCTTTGGGCGCCTCCGTTACATTTTAGGAGGCGACCGCCCCAGTCAAACTACCCACCTGACACTGTTCCCCACCCGGATCACGGAGTGGGGTTAGAAGCCCAGAACACCAAGGGTGGTATCTCAAAGGTGGCTCCACGAAAACTGTCGTCTCCGCTTCAAAGCCTCCCACCTATTCTGATCAAGGTGTGCCAAACTCCAATATCAAGCTGTAGTAAAGGTTCACGGGGTCTTTCCGTCTAGCTGCGGGTAATCGGCATCTTCACCGATACTACAATTTCACCGAGTCCCTCGTTGAGACAGCGCCCAAGTCGTTACTCCATTCGTGCAGGTCGGAACTTACCCGACAAGGAATTTCGCTACCTTAGGACGGTTATAGTTACCGCCGCCGTTTACCGGGGCTTGGATTCAGAGCTTCGCCTTTCGGCTAACCCCTCCTCGTGACCTTCCGGCACCGGGCAGGAGTCAGCCCCTATACATCGTCTTTCGACTTAGCAGAGACCTGTGTTTTTGGTAAACAGTCGCTTGGGCCACGTCACTGCGGCCCCCTCGGGCTTCGGCCGCGAAGGCCTACACCCTACTGGGGCGTCCCTTCTCCCGAAGTTACGGGACCATTTTGCCGAGTTCCTTAA